>NZ_SZVI01000014.1 GCF_013416775.1 Rhodoferax sp. BLA1 | reverse complement strand
AGTACCTGGAAAACTACCTGGGCTGGCGGCGTATGCTTGAGCGCTATCACCAAAGCATCTCTCCTGGCGTTTGTCTGCAGGAAGCGCTGGGACGATATTCATCGCAACAGTTAATTCAGACATAGCCTCATTTAGGCCTCTAGCCCAATCACATCAAGGGCTGACAGCTATGTTTTTTAAGATGACTGGCAAACCTGGATGGTTTGCCGGGGCCAAGCCCGGCGGCGCACCCAGCTTGGGAGCCAAGCACGCAGATGTGCCAGCGCTGGCCAGGGCTGCAGCAGATGGACCAGCTGAAACTGCGCACTGGGTTCGGCGCTGAGCCACACCAGTCCGGTGGTGGCTTGTGTCCAGCTCTCGCCAGCCTGCAGCCAGATGTCTTGGTGTTGACCGGGTTGTGTCAGCCACAGCCGCCCATGGTCAACACGCAGCGTGCAGCCCGCACGCAATGTCAGGCCAACAACGCGTTGCTGAGCCAATTCATAGTGTTCGATCTGGTGCATGTTGTGCTCCTTGCAGGCGAGGGTTCATCGGGGAAACGGGTATCCACACTGTAGGTCTTGAACCTGTACAGTACCAGTACAGTGACCAAGATAGTTAAGATAACTGGCCCGGTTTTTTGACCAATACAATCCAGGGCCATGAACACCACGTCCCCAGATCCGGCCAGCTCGCAACACCCCAAGTCATCTGATCCCGCCAGCGCCTTGAGCGGGCAGGGCACGCTGGTGGATCAGCTGGTGCAGTGGGCCGAGTTGCGCATGAGCCAGCAGGTGTTTCGCGTCGGCATGCGCATGCCTTCGGTGCGCCAGCTGGCGACTGAGCGGGGTGTCTCGCGTTTCACCGTGGTTGAGGCTTACGAGCGGCTGGTGGCGCGCGGGCGGCTGCAGGCGCGCCGGGGTGCGGGCTTTTTTGTGCGCGAACCCGAGCAGGCGGCCAGCCCCAAACGGGCCCGGGCCACCCCGGTGCGGGTCCAGCCCATCGACATGGGCTGGCTGGTGCGCAACATGCAAAGTGGTATTGCGGCCGACAAGGCGCCCGGTTTTGGTTACCTGCCGCCCGATTTGTGTGGTGGAGAGCTGATCAAAGGTGGCCTGCGTTCGGTGGCGGCCACGGCGGGTTTGCAGCTGTCACACGCGGCGCTGGCGCAAGGCTACGCGCCTTTGCGTGAGCAGATCGTGCGGCGCCTGGCCGAGCTGGAAATATCCGCCACGCCAGCGCAGATCCTGACCACCTCGGGTGCGACCCAGGCGGTGGACCTGATTGCGCGCAAGTTTCTGCGCCCTGGTGACAGTGTGATTGTGGGCAACCCGGCCTGGTCGGCGCAGCTGGGCACGCTCTCGATGATGGGGGTCAACCTGGTCAGCCTGCCCTACACACCGCAGGGGCCGGACGTGGCCGCGCTGGCCGAGCTGGCGGCCAGTTGTCAGCCCAAAATGCTGCTGCTCAACACCGTGTTGCACAACCCGACCGGCCTGCTGCTGACGCCTGCAGCGGCCTACCAGATCCTGCGGGTGGCCGAGGCCCATGACCTGATTGTGGTGGAGGACGACATCTACGCCGACTTTTTGCCCAGCGGCATCCCCACCGCGCGGCTGGCCAGCCTGGACCAGCTCAAGCGGGTGATTTACCTGGGCAGTTTTTCCAAGATGCTGGTGCCCAATGTGCGCGTGGGTTATCTGGCGGCCTCGGCCGAGATTGCCGAAACCCTGGGCAACCAGAAGTTGCTGACCTCGCTGGCCACCCCCGAGATCAACGAACGCATCGTGCACCGGGCACTCACCGAAGGCAGCTACCGCAAACACTGCCAGCGTGTGCATGCGGCGCTGGACGAGCTGCGCGAGCCGACCTTTGCCCGGCTGGAGTCACTTGGTCTGACACCTTATTGCCGACCGCAGGCCGGTTTTCATGGCTGGTTTGACACCGGGGTGGACACCATCGCGCTGGCCGCGCTGGCGCTGGAGGCGGGTTACCTGCTGGCGCCGGGCGCGCTGTTTTCACCGCAACAAAGCCCCAGCACCTTCATGCGCATGAACATCGCCACCAGCCAGAACCCGGCGGTGTTGAAGTGGCTGGAGACAACGCTGAACCAGCTGCGGCGCTAGGCTTCCCGCCCGGATCGGTTGTTAGGGTTTTATGCAGTTTTGGTCTCTGGCCCTTAATTGAAAAGGGGATGTAGCTATGTAAACAGTAGCTGTTGCAGGGCAGGGACCAGGCTGGCTGCGCTGACACCGCATCTTTAGCCCGGCTGGCACCGATATTGCTATCTTGATGAAGCTCAACTTCTGTCTTCACGAGGCCCCCATGTCCAAACGCTTTTTTCTCCAAACGACTCTTGCCCTGGCTGCCACCTCGGTGCTGGGCCTGGCCCATGCCCAAACCACCCCGATCAAGTTCCAGCTCGATTGGCGTTTTGAAGGCCCTGCGGCCTTTTTTGTGACACCCGCTGCCAAAGGCTATTTCAAGGCCGCCGGTCTGGATGTGACGATTGACGCTGGCAATGGCTCGGGTGGCACGGTGACCCGTGTGGCCTCGGGTGCGTATGACATGGGTTTTGCCGACTTGGCCGCGCTGATGGAGTTCCACGCCAACAACCCCGACGCACCTAACAAACCGGTGGCGGTGATGATGGTCTACAACGACACACCGGCCTCGGTGATGGCGCTCAAAAAATCCGGCATCAAGACTCCGGCGGACCTCAGTGGCAAAAAGCTCGGCGCCCCGGTGTTTGACGCGGGCCGCCGTGCCTTCCCGATTTTTGCCAAGGCCAATGCGGTGACCAATGTGGCCTGGACCGCGATGGACCCGCCGCTGCGCGAAACCATGCTGGTGCGCGGTGATGTGGATGCCATCACCGGCTTCACCTTCACCTCTTTGCTGAACCTCGAAGCCCGTGGTGTCAAGGCCGCCGATGTGACGGTGCTGCCGTACCCCGATTTTGGTGTCAAGCTCTATGGCAATGCCATCATCGTCTCGCCCAAGATGATCAAGGAGAACCCGGCCGCGATCAAAGCCTTTTTGGCCGCGTTTGCCAAAGGCGCCAAGGACGTGATCACCAACCCCGCAGCGGCCATTGCGGATGTGAAAGCGCGTGACGGCATCGTGAATGTGGAGCTAGAAACCCGCCGCCTCAAACTCGCGATTGACACCGTGATCAACAGCCCGAACGCCCGCGCCGAGGGTTTTGGCCAGGTCAACGGCCCACGCTTGAGTTTGATGGCCAGCCAGGTGTCGGACGCGTTTAACACCAAGACTCGCGTCAACCCGGAATCGGTCTGGAATGGCAGCTTTTTGCCGACCAAGGCTGCGCTGGACGTGTTGCCCAAGAAGTGATTCCGTTTCTAAACCATCCCTGTCGTTGTTGCTTTGCCTTGCCGTGCTGAAGCACTGTCTTCGGCTTTGCGCCTAGACAGGAATGATTTGGAAACGGAATGGGCGGGTGAACAGCTGGCCCAGATGCAGGCAGACCAAGACCTGGTGGGTAGTGTCATTCAAATTCAATAGCTGATAGCCCTTATTCTAAAAGGGCTTGAGGCCTATTTCTTATATCAACATGCACAAAGAGCCATCCCCCTGGTTTGTCGATTTTTCAGACGTCTGGCTGGCCTACAACCATGAGTTGTTGGTGGAGAACCAGTTTGCGGTGGAGGCGATTGACCTCAAGGTGCGCCAGAGCGAGTTCATCGCCATCGTCGGGCCGTCGGGCTGTGGCAAGTCGACCTTCATGAAACTGGCCACCGGGCTGAAGATGCCCTCCATGGGCAAAATTTTGATCGACCAGCAGCCGGTGACCGGGCCACTCAAGATCAGCGGCATGGCGTTTCAGGCGCCCAGCCTGCTGCCGTGGCGTACCACGGTGGACAACGTGCTGTTGCCGCTCGAAATTGTGGAACCCTACCGCAGCCACTTCAAAGCCAAACGCAAGGAGTACGAGGAACGCGCCCGCAAACTGCTGCAAAAGGTTGGCTTGGGTGGGTATGAAGACAAGTTCCCCTGGCAGCTTTCAGGCGGCATGCAACAACGCGCCAGCATCTGCCGTGCGCTGATCCACGAGCCCAAGATGCTGCTGCTCGATGAACCGTTTGGTGCGCTCGATGCCTTCACGCGGGAAGAGTTGTGGTGCATCCTGCGCGACTTGTGGACCGAGCAGAAGTTCAACGTGATCCTGGTCACCCATGACCTGCGCGAGAGTGTGTTCCTGGCCGACACGGTGTATGTGATGAGCAAAAGCCCAGGCCGGTTTGTGGTGCGCCGGGAGATTGACTTGCCGCGTCCACGTGACCTGGAGATCACCTACACCCAGGAATTTGGCGACATCGTGCACGAGTTGCGTGGCCACATTGGTGCTGTGCGCCAAACTGGTGCATCCGTTGCGACATGAGTCTTAAAGCAGCCCCCATATCGGCTTTGACCTCCAACCCTTTTTGGTAACAGCATGAACAAAAGACAAATGGAAATCTGGTCACCCTGGCTGCTGCTGACCGCGGTGCTGGTGTTGTGGCAGGTGTTGTGCTCGGCCTTTGCCGTGTCCGAGTTCATTTTTCCGAGCCCCTGGCGCATCTGGACGCAGTTCTGGGAGTTTCGTGATGTCATCGCCGGCCACGCCTGGCGCACCTTTTGGGTGACGATGGTGGGTTTTGGCCTGGCCATTGTGGTCGGGGTGCTGCTGGGGTTTGTGATCGGCAGTTCGCGCCTGGCCTATGCCGCGGTTTACCCGCTGATGACCGCGTTCAACGCTTTGCCCAAAGCGGCGTTTGTGCCGATTCTGGTGGTGTGGTTTGGCATCGGTGCTGGCCCGGCGATCCTGACCGCGTTTCTGATCAGCTTCTTCCCGATCATGGTCAACATCGCCACCGGCCTGGCCACGCTGGAGCCTGAGCTGGAGGACGTGTTGCGGGTGCTGGGCGCCAAACGCTGGGACGTGTTGATCAAGGTCGGCCTGCCGCGCTCGATGCCGTATTTTTATGGCTCTCTCAAGGTGGCGATCACGCTGGCGTTTGTGGGCACCACGGTGAGCGAGATGACCGCCGCCAACGAAGGCATTGGTTATCTGCTGATTTCGGCCGGGTCCAGCATGCAGATGGGTCTGGCGTTTGCCGGGCTGGTGGTGGTGGGGGCCATGGCGATGGTGATGTATGAGCTGTTCAGCATGATCGAAAAACACACCACCGGCTGGGCGCACCGTGGCTCGCAGGGGCATTGAGCGTGGCGCAACAGATGAACCCGGAACAGGTGACGCGCCATCTGCGTCGTGCCAACGAGGTGGCGCGGAGGGCGTTGGCGCAAGGACACCACCCGTTTGGTGCGATCCTGGTGGCGCCAGACTTGGAGACCGTGTTGCTAGAGCAGGGCAATGTGGACACGGTGAACCACGCAGAATCGGTGTTGGCCCGCATGGCTGCTGGGCAGTATGCTCCTGATTTTTTAGGGGGCTGCACCCTGGTGACCACCGTGGAGCCCTGCGCCATGTGTGCCGGCACCCAGTACTGGGCGAACATTGGTCGGCTGGTGTTTGGCTTGACCGAACGCCGCCTGCTGGGCCTGACCGGCAACCACGCCGAAAACCCAACACTCGACCTGCCGTGCCGCGCGGTGTTTGCCGCAGGGCAAAAAACTATTCGCGTGATTGGCCCGGTGCCCGAGGTTGAGGCAGAAATTGCGACCTTGCACAGCAGTTTCTGGACGGCTGCCCAGGTGGCACCGCCTAAACTGGCGTCATGACCTGGCACGCCCAACTCGACATCAGCTACACCTCAGAGCAAGAGCGCACGGTGGCGCGGCACAGCCACAATGGCCCCTTGCGCGTCCTGCAAAGCCTGTATCCGGAAGGGGATGGCATTTGCCACAACGTGTTGGTGCACCCGCCCGGTGGCTTGGTGGGTGGAGACACGCTGGACATGAGAGTGGCCGCCAGTGGCAAGGCCCACGGCCTGCTGACCACACCGGGCGCCACCCGTTTTTACCGCTCTGCCGGTGAACTGGCTTTGCAACGCACCCGGATTGACTTGCAGGACCAGGCCCGCCTGGAGTGGCTGCCTTTGGAAGCGCTGGCCTACAACCAATGCCATGCCGAAAACCGCCTGACGTTGAACCTGGCGCCGCAGGCTGAGTTCATGGGCTGGGATGTGACCGCCTTTGGCCTGCCCAGCGCCGCCTTGCCGTTTGAGCAGGGCAGCTTTTTGCAACACATCGAGGTGCCGGGTGTCTGGCTGGAGCGTGGCCGTATCGATGCGACAGACAAGCGGTTGATGGATGGCCCGCTCGGGCTGGCTGGCCACCGGTGTATGGCCTCGCTGTTTTTTGTGAGTGGCAGTCCGCTGGAGCGCCATCGCCGCGAAGCCGGGCTGGATCTGGCGCGGGATCTGCTGGCCGGGAACGCTTTGCTGACCAGCGCCGGTGTGAGCTGCTCCAACCCGCAGGTGATGGTGCTGCGGGTGTTGTCGCCGCTGGTGGAGCCCGCCATGTTGCTGCTGCGCCAGGTGTGGGTGGGCTGGCGTGCCCATTTCTGGCAGCTGCCTGCGGTGAGCCCGCGCATCTGGTCGACCTGAAACCAGTGTTGCCCGATGAGCCCTCTACACTGCAGCTTTGTCACCACCTGAGAGACCCCCGAGAGCCTGTTATGAAATGGAAGATGTCCCCCAACTCGCTGTTTGCTGTGTTGCTTCGCTCCCCCTGGTGGGCCAGTCTGTTGATTGTGTTGGTATTTGTGCTGCTCTCCGGCGCGCTGTTGCCCGCCGAGTACCGTGTGTTCGGGATGATGGGGGCTTTCCCCTTTTTGTGTATTGGTTTGTACCGCTTTTGGCAACAGTGGCATGCGCCCAGCCCCAAGCGGGTGGTCCAGGCATTGGAGCGCGCGGGCGCCATGCCTTGGCGCGAGTTTTCGGCCCTGCTGCAGCAAAGTTACCAGCGCCAGGGTTATGAGGTCACCCCCTTGGCAGGCGCGGCGGACCTCAAGCTCACGCTGTCTGGCCGCACCACCCTGGTCAGCGGCAAACGCTGGAAGGCTGCCGCCCATGGTGTTGAGTCTTTGCGCGAGCTGATGGCCGCCAAACAGAGCCAGGATGCCGATGGCTGCATCTACATCAGCCTGGGTGCCGTCTCCGAGCAGGCGCGGTCTTTTGCCAGAGAACAGGGCATCACGCTGGTTTCGGGTCAAGCGCTGGCGATGCTGATTCTGAGTCATGAGTAAGCGGTGTGGCGCTGGCCTTGAGCCTTTGTCTTTCATGACGCGCCTTTGTTTACTGATGGGCTTGATGCTGGGTGGTGTCGCCTGTGCCGCGCCTTTGCTGCGTTGTGACGTCACCTATGCAGGAAGCACGCAGGTCATTGAGGCCACTCCGGTGGTCGACCCCTACCCGGTGGCATCAAGAGACATTGGCGGGCGTTTCTGGTTCAAGCCGGTGATGGTGGGGCAGGGTGGCCGGCTGGACTACGTCAAGCTCTACGCTTACCTGGACACCCGCCAACAACCGTTGTTGATCCATGAGGCCATCCATCTCCCGCCGTTTCAGACGGGTGAGACAGCTTACCCACTCACCGGCACCCACCATCTGTACGCGGGCCCGGTCGAGCGTGAGTTGATCTACAGCTGCACTTTGCAGGGGGTCCAGCCATGAGTTCTGTTGTTCTGTCCGCTTGTCGCCATGTATTGGCTGCAGCGATCTGCATGGTCTGCTCGGCCAGTTTTGCCGCAGACAGCAGTGCCCCGGTGAGTCTGGTGTTTGCTGGTGACATTGTTCTGGACGACACCGCCGGTGAACTGATTGCGCAGGGCGGAGACCCGTTTGCCGACTTTGCCGGTGTTTTCAAGGGGGCAGACATTCGCCTGGGCAATCTGGAATGTGTGGTGGCCACCACCGGTTCGGCGGGCGACAAGAACTACACCTTTCGTGCACACCCGCGTGTTTTGCCGGTGCTCAAACGCCACTTTGACGCGCTGGCGCTGGCCAACAACCATTCGGGTGACTTTGGCCGCGAGGCCTTTGCCGAGATGCTGGGGCTGTTGAAAGGCGCGCAGTTGGGTCAGTTTGGCGGCGGCCACAACCTGGCCGAGGCGCACACACCGCTGATTCTTGAGCGCAAGGGGCTGCGCATTGCCTTGCTGGGTTACAGCGAATTCATGCCGCGCAGTTTTGAGGCCGACCACAACGCCCCTGGTGTGGCCTGGAGCGAGGACGAGCAGGTGGTGGCCGACATCAAAACAGCGCGCACAACTTACAAAGCCGATCTGGTGATCCCGGTCATGCACTGGGGTTGGGAGAACGAGCTGACGTCCAACCTGCGCCAGCGCCAGCTGGCCCGTCTGATGATTGAGGCGGGGGCGGACGCGGTGATTGGTGGGCACCCGCATGTGACGCAAGAGATTGAACGCTACCAGGGCAAACCCATCATCTACAGCGTGGGCAACTTTGTCATGAAAGAAACTGACAACGCTCGCCAGCGCCAGGGTTGGGTGCTGCGCCTGTTGCTCGACAAGCAGGGTGTGACTGCGCTCGACACCCGGGTGGCCAACATCAACATGGACGGCATCCCCACGCTGGACCACCACAGCGCCAGCCCGTGCTGGCAACGCGGTCAGACAGGGGTGCAGCTGTGTTCGCCGAAGGACTGAGTCCATCCCTCTGATCGCCGCGTTTTCTTGACCCAGGACAACAGAGGGTCGATCTTGTCACGCCCAGCTTGTCTTGTTCTTGAGCTGGCTTCAGAGCTGTGCCATACTTTGTTTGGGTGATTGAAATGTCGTTTCATTTAATTGGTACGGCGTTTCAGTGTCTTTCCCTAACTTACAAAGAGACGAGTCAAAAGATGAAAAGATCCATGTTGTGTGTGGCGCTTGTTACGGCAGGTGTGTTGTCTTCCTGTGCCTCCTATTCCCCGACCGATTTTTCACGCCAAACCCTGTCGGCCCAGGATGGCTGGGCAGCGGTGGGTGGCGGTGTGACCGGTGGCGCTGCGGCCAAAGATGAAAACGTGTTTGTGGTCAGCTCTCGCAAAGAGTTGGTGGCGGCTCTGAAGTCTGCTGGTGATCAGCCAAAAATCATCAAAGTTAAAGGCACGATCAACCTGAGTGCAGATGACTCTGGCCGTGAGCTGTTTGAAAAGGACTATGCGGTTGCGCCCTACAACTTCGACGACTACGTCAAAGCCTACGCCCCGGTCGTCTGGAACACCAAGCTCGACCCAAAGACCAAACGTCCGTCTCGTGATTTGACCGGCCCGCAGGAAGAGGCGCGTGAAGCGTCTTCCAAACGCCAGGAAGCCCAGATCCGCATCAGCATTCCCTCCAACACCACCCTCATCGGGATCGGCACCGATGCCAAGATCATCAAAGGTGGCCTGGTGATTGGCAACCGTACCATGTCAGCCAATGCAGAGCCGGTGGTGTCCAACGTCATCATCCGCAACATCGAGTTCCAGGATGCCTTTGACTACTTCCCGCAGTGGGACCCGGCGGACAGCTGGAAAGTCGACAAGTCCTACCCAGGCTGCCAGGACGCGTATGTTGATGCAAACATCGGCCCGCAAAAATGCCCGGGTGGCCGCTGGAACTCTGAATACGACAGCCTTTGGCTCAGTGGTGCCGAACGGGTCTGGGTTGACCATTGCACCTTCAACGATGGTGATCGCAATGACAAGAAGTTCCCGCCGAACTTCCCTTTCCCGCACAACGAGGTCACCCAAAAGATCCAGCACCATGATGGCATGCTCGACATCACGCTGGGCTCCAACTTTGTGACGGTGTCGAACAACTATTTCCATGATCACGACAAGAGCTCGCTGATCGGTGGTTCAGACAGTCTGGACAAGGTGGATGGTGGCAAGCTGAATGTGACCTTCCGCCACAACCTGTACGACAACGCCGGTCAGCGTTTGCCACGTGTTCGCTTCGGTCAGGTGCATACCTACAACAACCATTACGTTGGCAATGCAGCCGGTCTTGATACCCCGAAATTCAGCGCGTATGAAAACCACACGAATGCGATCAACGCCAAGAATCCAGGCAACATCTGGCGTGGTGCATTTGGTATTGGCAAGAACTCGGCCATCTTTTCCGAGAACAATGTGTTTGACATCAAGCATGGTGGCGCCGACATCGCTGCCGTGATTCAAGGCGGCACCAAGTTCCTGGACCAAGGCTCCATCGTCAACGGTACATCGGCTGACATCGTGAAGGCGCTCAACGCCCTGGATCCGAAGAAACAAGTCTCGCCAGATCTGGGCTGGAAGCCTGCAGGATACGGTGCCAAGGTCTTGCCAGCGGCTGAAGTGCCTGCTTATGTCAAAGCCAATGCCGGTGCTGGCAAACTGAAGTAACAAGTTGGCTTGCAAAAAACCGGTGGACTGCCCCACCGGTTTTTGACTTCAAGCCCTTGTCCATGGGCAGCTCCAAGCTGATGGGGCAGAGCAAGCAATCCGTTAGCTTCAATAAGGTAATCCATGCACAAGTAGACGACTGGTCTACTTGTGCTACACTTGCGACATGGCAACCGAATCCAACAGCACCAAAGACCACATCCTGGATTGTGGTGAGCGTTTGATTGCGCACAAGGGTTTTGTGGGCGTCGGTTTGTCCGAGATATTGAGTGCGGCCGGTATCCCCAAAGGCTCGTTCTACCATTACTTCAGCTCCAAGGAGCGTTTTGGCGAGGTCTTGCTGACCCGTTACATCGACACCTATCTGACACGTCTGGATGCCTTGTTCAAACCCGACGGCTCACCCGCACGGCAACGTTTGATGACTTACTGGTCATATTGGAATACCAGCCAGTGTGACGTCGGAGCAGCCAGCTGTGAGTCACAGGATGCGGGAAACAAGTGCCTGATTGTCAAACTCAGTGCCGAGGTGGCCGATATTTCCGAAGCCATGCGCCTGACCTTGCGGGGTGGCACCGACCGGGTGGTCAGCCGGATTGCCCAGTGTCTGGAAGACGCCCGCGCCGATGGTTCTGTGGCCCTGTCTCTGGATGCGGCCAGCACCGCACTGACGCTGTATGAGCTGTGGTTGGGTGCCAGTTTGCTGGCCAAGTTGCGCCGTGATGCGTCCCCTTTTGAACACGCCTTGGTGGCCACCGAGCAAGTGTTGGGTTCACGGGGCCGATAAGAGGCACACCACACAGTCGCTTTTTTTTGTCTATTTTATAGTCGACCGGTCTACTGTATTTTTGCTTCACTTTCCTTCATTCACCCACTTCTACCAACCCATTCCCATGAAAAACTTTGATTTCTACAACCCGACCCATATCGCTTTTGGCAAGGACCGCATCGGCGACCTGGCTCAGCTGGTACCTGCCACGGCCAAAGTCCTGATTCTGGTGGGGGGCGCCAGTGCTGAGAAAACCGGCACCCTGGCGCAGGTGCGCCAGGCTTTGGGCGCACGCATCCACAGCACCTTCAGCGGTATTGAGGCCAACCCGAGTTTCGAGACCGCAATGCAAACCGTTGAGATGGTGCGTGAGCAGGGTTTTGACTTCCTGCTGGCTGTGGGAGGGGGCTCGGTGATTGACGCGACCAAATTCATTGCAGCTGCCGTGCCCTTTGAGGGGGATGCCTGGGACATCCTGCTCAAGTTTGGTGGCAACATCACCCAAGCTTTGCCCTTTGGTGTGGTGCTGACTCTGCCAGCGACTGGCTCGGAAATGAACCACGGCGCGGTCATCACACGCCATGCACTTGGCGCCAAGCTGCCGTTTCGCAGCCGCCATGTGTATCCGCAGTTTGCGATTCTGGACCCGACCAAGACCTACACCTTGCCTGCCAAACAGCTGGCCAACGGGGTGGTGGATGCGTTTGTGCACACGGTGGAGCAGTACCTGACCTATCCGGTGAACGCGCCGGTGCAAGACCGTTTTGCCGAAGGCTTGTTGCAGACCCTGATCGAGATCGGTCCACGCCTGCTGAGTGCAGCGGAGCCCGACTATGACGACCGCGCCAATCTGGTCTGGACGGCCACCTTGGCATTGAATGGCCTGATTGGCGCCGGTGTGCCGCAAGACTGGGCCACCCACATGATTGGCCACGAACTCACCGCCAAGTACAACATTGACCATGCCCGAACGCTGGCGGTGGTGTTACCTGCCATGTTGCAAGAGCGGCGCGCCCAAAAACATGACAAGCTGCTGCAGTATGGCCAGCGTGTGTGGGGTATCCAGAGTGGTAGCGACGAGCAGCGCATCACCGCCGCGATTGAGGCCACCCGCGATTTCTTCGAGCGCATGGGCTTGCCAACCCGGCTCAGCGCCTATGACCTGGGCCAGGACGCCGTCGATCTGGTGTTGGCGCAATTACAAGCCCATGGCATGACCCAGCTGGGTGAACACGGTGACGTGAGCCTGGAAGTCAGCCGCCGTGTGCTCGAAGCGGCGCTGTAAGCCCGCCAATCTGATCCCACCCATTCACCCAACAAAGAGATTCACATGACCCAAAACGCCACGCTCAACCGCCAGATTCAACTGGCATCGCGCCCGGTGGGTGCCCCCACACTCGCCAACTTCCATCTGGCCAGCGCCAGCGTGCCGAGCATCGGTCCCGGTCAGCTGTTGTTGCGCACCGTTTTCCTGTCGCTGGACCCCTACATGCGGGGACGCATGAGTGATGCCGCCAGTTATGCCGCGTCGGTGGCTGTGGGCGCCACCATGGTGGGGGGCACAGTGTGCCGCGTGGTCAGCAGCCAACATGCCGGTTTCAGCGAAGGCGACTGGGTGCTGGCCTATACCGGCTGGCAAGACTATGCCGTCTCGGATGGCAGCGGCCTGACCAAACTCGACCCCGGTGTGGCCGCGCCGTCACTGGCGCTGGGGGTGCTGGGCATGCCCGGTTTCACCGCCTACATGGGCCTGCTGGACATTGGTGTGCCCAAGGCCGGGGAAACCGTGGTGGTAGCCGCCGCCACCGGGGCCGTGGGCTCGGTGGTGGGGCAGATTGCCAAACTCAAGGGCTGCCGCGTGGTGGGTATCGCTGGTGGCGCGAGCAAGTGCACTGCAGCGGTCGAAGAATTTGGCTTTGACGCCTGTATTGACCACCAGAGCCCGGACTTTGCAGCGCGCCTGGCATCGGCTTGCCCGCAAGGCATCGATGTCTACTTTGAAAACGTGGGAGGCAAAGTGTTCGACGCGGTGTTGCCGCTGCTCAACACGTCGGCAAGGGTGCCGGTCTGTGGGTTGATTGCTAACTACAACGACACCCAATTGCCAGACGGGCCAGACCGCAGCCCCTTGTTGATGCGCACCTTGCTGACCAAACGCATCCGCATGCAAGGTTTCATCATTTTTGACGACTACGGGCACCGTTATCCGGAGTTTGCCAAGGAGATGGGCCAATGGCTGGCCCAAGGAAAAATCAAATTCCGTGAGGACTTTGTTGACGGGCTGGACAACGCGCCACAGGCCTTCATCGGTTTGCTCGAAGGCAAGAACTTTGGCAAGCTGATTGTTCGCGTGGCCAAAGATTGACACAGAAACTTCTCCCAACTTCACTCTTTGAAAGAAACACATGAAAAAAATACTGATGGTTTTGACCTCGCACGACAAATTAGGCAAAACCGGTGCCAAAACCGGCTTCTGGCTGGAAGAGTTCGCCGCACCCTATTACGTGTTCAAAGACGCAGGTGCTGTGATCACACTGGCCTCGCCCTTGGGTGGCCAACCCCCTCTGGACCCCAAGAGTGATGACCCGGCTTCACAAACCGAAGCCACCCATCGTTTCCGGGCGGACCCCGCTGCGCAAGCACATCTGGCGAACACGCTCAAGTTGTCGGATGTGTCCGCACAGGACTTTGATGCCGTGTTTTACCCAGGCGGCCATGGCCCGCTGTGGGATCTGGCAGAAGATGTGTTGTCTATCCAGTTGATCGAAACCATGTTGGCTGCGGGCAAACCGGTGGCCACCGTGTGCCACGCACCGGGAGTGTTGCGCCACCCCAAGGGTGCTGATGGCCAATCGGTGGTGTTTGGTAAATCGGTGACAGGTTTCACCAACAGCGAAGAAGCCGCCGTGGGCCTGACCGATGTGGTGCCATTTTTGGTGGAAGACATGCTCCAGCACAACGGCGGGCTGTACTCCAAAGGCGCAGACTGGTTGCCTTATGTGGTGACCGACGGCTTGTTGATCTCGGGCCAAAACCCGGCCTCGTCAGAACCCGCCGCCAAAGCCTTGTTGCAAGCGCTGGTCTGAGCCTTACGCCAGAGCCAACCGGGCCAGCAAATCAATCACCGCAGGCTCCTCGCCTGCGGAGGGTTTGAGCCGCCACTGCACCTGCGGGTAGGTCTCTTTCAGGGACGCCATCAGCACCGGCAAGTCCTGCCGGGCGTGTTTGCCCACACCGATAAACATGGGCACCACGGTGATGTGGCTGGCGCCCAGTGCCACCACCTCGGCGGCGGCGCTGGGTAAGTCGGGTTGGGTCAATTCCAGAAAAGCACAGCGCACACAGGTACCGGGCGAGAGTTCACCCATGCGCTGGGCGATGTTGAGCATGGGTTGGTGCCACGCCGGGTCGCGTGAGCCGTGGGCAAAAAGCAGGGTGGCGTGCATAAGAAGGGTGTGCCAGAAAACGCCATGGTACCCAAGCTGAGGACTGGCTGCTAAATCGCCACCATTTGCCTGACGCCGTCGGCCTCCATGTTGCGGCCCAGTCCTTGGGCTCGCACCGCGCCGCGTTCCATCACCACATAGTGGTCTGCCAGTTCCTGAGCAAAGTCGTAATACTGCTCCACCAGCACAATCGCCATATCGCCCCGGTCCGCCAACATGCGAATCACGCGGCCGATGTCCTTGATGATGCTGGGCTGGATACCTTCCGTGGGCTCATCCAACATCAGCAGTTTGGGGCCCGCCGCCAAGGCACGGGCGATGGCCAACTGCTGCTGCTGCCCGCCAGACAGGTCGCCCCCACGGCGTTGCAGCATTTGTTTGAGCACCGGGAACAGCTCGAACAACTCGGGCGGAATCGGTGTGCTGGCCGGTTTGTAGGCTAGACCCATGCGCAGGTTTTCCTCGACCGTGAGGCGCGCAAAGATCTCGCGGCCTTGCGGCACAAAACCAATACCGGCCCGCGCACGCTCGAAGGGGGTGGCGTTCTGAATTGGTTTGTTATCAAATTCAATAGCGCCATCCTTAATAGGTATAAGGCCCATCAGGCTTTTAAGCAATGTGGTTTTTCCCACACCGTTGCGCCCCAGAACCACCGTGATTTTGCCCAGCTCGGCTTGCAGGTTGACATCACGCAGGATGTGGGAACCGCCGTAGTACTGGTTGATGTTGGTGACGTTCAGCATCTGTCTTTGTCCTATGTTTTTACTGCGATAGCTGGCCGGGTCTCGCCCCGGCGGGCGAGGCACTTTTCTTTGCTTCGCCAAAGAAAAGTACCCAAAAGAAAAGCGAGCCGAATGCGTCGCCCGGCACGGTGTGCCGGTACGCTGCGTTGCTCGTTCCGGGCGGGGTCTCGCTCGAACTCGGCTTCGCCTCAAACAATCGCGAGCCCTGATCCGCCCAGCCCTGCGCTACTCGCCGACGCATCACGGCGCAGTGCGCAGCACTGCTCGCCCGGCTTGGCCGGGCATTGCAGCGCTGGTAGGTTTCATCGGTCGGGTGCGCGCGCAATGTGGCGCACCGCGCCACGAGCAGGCCGTGTTGGGACCCCTCTGTATGCGCTTGAGTGGTGCGGGTGTGGCGGGAAAAGGAACCGCGATTGTTTGAGCGTAGCGAGTTCGAGCGGTTCCCCGCCACACCCGCATCACTCAGGTTGCCCGAAGCTTTGCTTCGGGTCGCAGACAGTGGGGTCGCCCTTTCTTTGCTTACTTTCTTTCGGCGAAACGAAAGAAAGTGAGTGCGCAACCGGGCGCACATCCCGGCAACCGCCCCGCTGGCAAGCGAAACAGGAAACAGCGATTTCCCCGCCGGGAAGCACATCCCGGCAAGCCCTTCTGGCAAAGACAAAGCCCTACCGTCCAAGATACACCTCAATCACCCTCTCATCCGCCTGCACCTGCGCCAGCGTGCCCTGCGCCAACACCGACCCATCACACAAAACGGTGACGATGTCCGAAATGGTGTTGATAAAACTCATGTCGTGCTCCACCACCATCAGCGAATGTTTGCCTTTGAGTGACAGGAACAGTTCGGCGGTGCGTTCGGTTTCCTCGTCGGTCATGCCGGCCACGGGCTCGTCGAGCAGCAGCAATTTGGGGTCTTGCATCAGCAGCATGCCAATCTCGAGCCACTGCTTTTGTCCATGGCTCAAAAAACCAGCTTGACGCGACACGCTGTCGCTCAGGTGGATGGTGTGCAACACCTCGGCCAAGCGGTCACTCTGGGTGCTGTCGAGTTTGAATAACATCGAGTGCGTGACCGCCTTATTGGTTTTGAGCGCCAGTTCCAGATTCTCAAACACAGTCAGTTGTTCAAACACCGTGGGTTTCTGGAACTTGCGGCCAATACCCATCTGGGCAATTTCGGATTCTTTGTAACGCAGTAGGTCGATGGTGCTGCCAAAGAACACGCGGCCTTCGTCCGGGCGGGTTTTGCCGGTGATGATGTCCATCATGGTGGTTTTGCCAGCGCCGTTGGGTCCGATGATGCAGCGCAGCTCACCGGGCGCAATGTCCAGGCTGAGTTTATTGATGGCCTTGAAACCGTCAAAACTCACACTCACATCTTCCAAATACAGAATTCGGCCATGGGTCGTGTCGACCTCGCCAGGAATGGCCAGCCGCGAGAAGGCGGCACTGCGGCCACCCGACTCCGTGTCACCGCTCGCAGTGGGATGGGCGGCGCGGTAGGCTTCGGCCCGGCGTGCGCCTTGCTCCAGCAATTCGGGCGTCATGAACGGTCTCCTGACTTGATATTTGTCTTTGACAGGCGTTTGACCAGCCCCACCACACCATCGGGCAGGAACAGGGTCACACCAATGAACAGAGCACCTAGGAAGTACAGCCAGAACTCAGGGTAGGCAACGGTGAGCCAGCTTTTGGCGCCGCTGACGATGAAGGCGCCCAGAATCGGCCCAATCAGCGTGGCGCGCCCACCGACGGCCGCCCAGATGGCGATCTCGATCGAGTTGGCCGGGCTCATTTCACTCGGGTTGATGATGCCCACCTGCGGCACATACAGCGCACCGGCCACACCACACATCATGGCTGAGATGGTCCAGATGGTGAGTTTGTAACCCAGCGGGTTGTAGCCGCTGAACATGACGCGGGTTTCCGCATCACGCACCGCCTGCAACACCCGGCCAAACTTGCTGTTGATTAACCAGCGTGCCATCAAAAAGAAGCCCAGCAGCGTGACACCGGTCAACACAAACAGTGTCATGCGCATGCTGGGTGTGGCCACCGGGATGTCCAGAATGCGTTTGAAATCGGTGAACCCGTTGTTGCCACCAAAACCGGTCTCATTGCGGAAAAACAGCAGCATCGCAGCAAAGGTCATGGCCTGGGTGATGATCGAAAAGTAAACCCCCTTGATGCGCGAGCGGAAGGCAAAGTAGCCAAACACAAAGGCCACGAAACCGGGCACCGCAATGATCAGGAACAGGGTGGCGACAAAGCTGTCCGAAAACGTCCAGTGCCAGGGCAGCTCTTTCCAGTCCAGGAACACCATGAAGTCGGGCAGTTCACTTTTGTAGTTGCCCTCTAGGCCAATCTGACGCATCAGATACATGCCCATGGCATAACCTCCGAGCGCGAAAAACAGGCCGTGGCCCAGGCTCAGGATGCCAGTAAAACCCCAGATCAGATCCATGGCCAGCGCGCAGATCGCGTAACACATGATGCGGCCGACCAGCCCCACGCCGTAGTCGCTCAGGTGAAAGATGCTTTCTGAGGGCACCCGCAGATTGAGCACCGGCGCCACCGCACAGACAACGATCAACGCCACCAGAAACGCGGCCCAGCCGGTGCGGGATAACAGTGGTCGATGAGAAGGAAGTGATATAGGTTTCGATGACATGGTGCGCTCAGTTTTGACAAGGCCGAAGAGTGCCTGCGCGGCAAAGGCCAGAAACGCCGCGGAACCGGCTTAGCCGGGCCGCAGGCGTTGCCCCCTGCAAGGGGCTGAGGGCCGCGGCTCCAAGCCTGCCTGCGCAGGCTTGGACGTACCCGAAGAGCCGTTGCCTCTGGCTGAGGCACAGAAGCGGCCACGAGCGGCATTGGCGCTCGCCAATGCCGGGGCAGTGGGCAAGCCGGGGGGTGTTCATACTTCCCTGCCTTTCATCGCAAAAATCCCTTGCGGACGCTTTTGAATAAAGATGATGATGAACACCAGCACTGCGATCTTGGCCAGCACCGCACCGGCCCAGCCTTCCAGAAACTTGTTCAGGATGCCCAGACCCAGCGCGGCGTAGACGGTGCCCGCCAGTTGGCCAACACCACCGAGCACCACCACCATGAAGGCATCGACGATGTAACCCTGACCCAGGTCCGGCCCGACGTTGCCAACCTGGCTCAGCGCACAGCCGGCCAGCCCGGCAATGCCCGAGCCAAGGGCAAAGGCGTAGGTGTCAATACGTGCGGTGTTGACACCCATACAGGACGCAATAGGGCGGTTCTGGGTGACACCACGCACAAACAGGCCCAGGCGTGTCCTGCCAATCAGCCAGGCGACACTGCCCAGCACAAAAATTGCAAAACCGATGATGATCAGCCGGTTGTAGGGCAGCGACAGGTTGCCCAGTACCTGCACCCCTCCACTCATCCAGGACGGGTTTTCCACCCCCACGTTTTGCGCACCAAACACACTGCGCACCAGCTGCATCAGCATCAGGCTGATGCCCCAGGTGGCCAGCAGTGTCTCCAGCGGGCGGCCATAGAGGAAACGGATCACGCTGCGCTCCAGCAGCGCGCCCATCAGCGCCGAGGCCAGAAACGCCACTGGAACCGCCGCCAGCAGATACCAGTCAAATGCGCCAGGCAGGTAAGTGCGAAACAGGCCCTGCACCACATAGGTGGCGTAGGCGCCGATCATCATCAACTCGCCATGCGCCATGTTGATCACACCCATGAGCCCGTAGGTGATGGCCAGGCCCAGCGCCACCAGCAGCAGGATCGAGCCCAAGCTGATGCCGCTGAACAGGGCACCCAGCTTGTCGCCCCAGGCCAGGGCAGATTCCACCTGGCGCAGCGCTGCACCAAGAGCGGCCTTGACCTCGGCATCTGATTCACTTTCCAGCCGGGCCAGCAGCATGGTCTTGGTATTGGCCTGGCCGCTGGTGGCCAGCAGCTTGGCCGCTTCCAGGCGATTAGCCTTGTCGCTGCTGCCCAGCAAGGCAGCAGCACGCACCAGATTCAGCTGGTCCTTGATGCTGGTGTTTAACTCGGTTGCCAGGGCTTTTTCAATCAGCGGCAGCTTGGTTTCATCGGCGTCGCTTTGTAACTGTTTCACTGCGGCGGCGCGTA
Source organism: Rhodoferax sp. BLA1 (assembly GCF_013416775.1). Lineage (GTDB taxonomy): Bacteria > Pseudomonadota > Gammaproteobacteria > Burkholderiales > Burkholderiaceae_C > Rhodoferax. The sequence goes on along the minus strand of NZ_SZVI01000014.1, from coordinate 3,395 downwards.
CGGTATCGTCTTTGGAAAACAGCTTGAGCGCGGCCAGTGCCGAGTCAATTTCACCGCGCATGCGGTTGTTGTTGATCACGTCTTCCGCATCGTCGGGCAATGCAACTTCGGCATTGGTGACCGCGTCGACCACCTTGTCACCCTGGATCACCAGAATCTTGTCGCCAGCCACCTTGACCGCGTCGTCCGATAGGGCTTGCAGAAAGGCTGCTGTTGTGTCGTCGGCGCTGAGCATGGCTTTGGTCAGCGCCTCAACCCGGCTGTCGGTCTCGCCGATTGTGATGCCTTTGACCTCTTCAGCCGTTATGGAATAAGCGCTTCCAGCTATCAAAAATAAAGTGGATAGGAGTATTTTTTTGAACATGGTCAGAACCTGTAGAGTGGGCACGGTGGCCCATGCCCACGCTGCAATTTCTTTTAGAAATGGATTTGCGAAGAATGGAAGAAGCGTCGCGAGCGGGTCAAGGTGAGGTTTGGAGCGCACAGCCGTACTCTCGTACGGCGAGCACAACAAGCCTCAGATTGGCCCGCGCAGTAGCTTCTTACTTCTTGGCAGGCTCATCCGGTTTACCGGCATTACCTTCAATGAACGGAGACCATGGCTTGGCTTTCACCGGGCCGGGTGTTTTCCAGACCACATTGAACTGGCCGTCGGCCTTGACTTCACCAATGAACACCGACTTGTGCAAGTGGTGGTTCTTCTCGTCCATCTTGCTCACGATGCCACTCGGTGCCTTGAAGGTCTGGCCAGCCATCGCGGCAATCACCTTGTCGGTATCGGTCGACTTGGCTTTTTCAACCGCCTGTTTCCACATGTTGATGCCGATGTAGGTGGCTTCCATCGGGTCGTTGGTCAAAGGTTTGTCAGAGCCGGGCAGGTTCTTGGCCTTGGCGTAGTCGCTCCACTTCTTGATGAACTCGGTGTTGGTCGGGTTCTTGATGCTCATGAAGTAGTTCCAGGCGGCCAGGTGGCCCACGAGCGGCTTGGTGTCCACACCACGCAGCTCTTCTTCACCCACCGAGAACGCCACCACTGGCACGTCCTTGGCTTTCAGGCCAGCGTTGCCAAGTTCTTTATAGAAAGGCACATTGGAGTCACCGTTGATGGTGGACACCACGGCGGTTTTGCCACCGGCGCTGAACTTTTTGATGTCAGCCACGATGGTTTGGTAATCCGAGTGGCCAAACGGGGTGTATTTTTCGTCGATGTCCTTGTCGGCCACGCCCTTGCTCTTGAGGTAGGCGCGCAGGATCTTGTTGGTGGTGCGCGGGTAGACGTAGTCGGTACCCAACAGCACCCAGCGCTTGGCGGCGCCGCCGTCCTTGCTCATCAGGTAGTCCACGGCAGGAATGGCTTGCTGGTTGGGCGCGGCACCGGTGTAGAACACGTTTTTGGACAGTTCTTCACCTTCGTATTGCACCGGGTAGAACAGCAGGCCGTTCATTTCTTCCACCACCGGCAACACCGACTTGCGGCTCACCGAGGTCCAGCAGCCAAAAATCACAGCGACCTTGTCCTGGCCCAGCAGTTGTTTGGTCTTCTCGGCAAACAGCGGCCAGTTGGAGGCCGGGTCGACCACCACGGGCTCCAACTTCTTGCCGAGCACACCACCCTTGGCGTTGATCTCGTCAATCGCCATCAGCACGGTGTCTTTCAACACGGTTTCCGAGATGGCCATGGTGCCGGAGAGGCTGTGCAACACACCGACCTTGATGGTGTCGGCTGCGAGTGCGGGCAGGGCAGACAGGGTCGACAACGCAGCGGCGACCGACAGTGCCTTGAGGGTGAAACGACGTGAGTTCATAAGTGACATGTGGGCTACTCCAAAGTTGATGAAACCGTTGTCGCTGTGGGTGGCCCGCGTTTTGATGCGGGCTTGTGTTCAGCGATGGTTGGACTTTAGGTAAGCCTGCGACTTTGGGAAATACGCCTTGTGGCGTATGGGGTGTCGTGTCTGTTGCATACCCTTGGAGTGTTGAACGTCCGTCAAAAATCTAACCAGCAAGCAAAAAATTACAATTTATATATAATTTTGACAAATATTAATGTTTGTATTTTTTAGAAGGGTGAGTACATGCATCAGACAACCAGCGCGTCTGCTTGTGTGCACCACCCAGAAGGCCAGGGTGCCGCGTCCGTCTTTGGGTGTCAGTCAGCAGTTTTGCGCAGCCCATCCCTCATTTGTTAAGGAAAAAAATCATGAACCTTCAAAACCTGCGTCTGACCTCCAAGCTGTGGCTATCGGTGTTGCTCATCGTGCTGGCCCTGGTGGCCGTGGTGGGATACACCGGCTACCGCACCGCCGAAGACCGCGCCCAGAGTGAACAAGCCCTGGGCCAACTCAACAAACGCGTCAAAGCGGCCCTGCAATGGGCCTCCCTCTCACAGGTCAACGCCGCACGCACCCAAGCCCTCATGCTCAGTGCCGACCCGGCACTGGAAGCAGGCCTCAAACCCGCCATGACCGACACCTCCGCGCAGATCAGCAAAATCCAGAAAGCCATCGAATCAGAAGAACTCACCCCCGCAGATATCAGCCTGCTCAAAACCATTGCCGACAACCGCAAGAAAGTGCTGTCCACCCGCGCGGACGCCCTCAAACAACGCACCGAAGGCAACCTTGAAGAAGCGACCAAACTCACCAAAGACGTGTTCCAGCCCGCCATGGACACCTACCAGCAATCCCAGCGCGACTTTGTGGCCTTGCAGGAACAAGCCTTTGAAGCCACCCAGGCCGACTACGCCCAACGTGCCCAGCGCCTGGTCTACCTCACCGGCGCCATGATGCTGCTGCTGGTGAGCGGCATCCTGGTGGGTGCAGCCTGGCTCATCCGCTCCATCCGCCAACCGCTGGACACCGCCAACGACCTGGCCGCAAAAATAGCCCAGGGTGACTTGAGCATGCGCATCGACACCACACGTGGTGACGAATTTGGTGACCTCATGAAGTCACTGTCGAGCATGAACGCCTCGCTAGGCACCATGGTCAACCAGGTGCGCCACAGCACCGACAGCATCGCCACCGCCAGCTCCGAAATCGCCCAAGGCAACAACGACCTGGCCCAACGCACCGAACAAACCTCCAGCAACCTGCAGTCCACCGCCTCCAGCATGGACCACCTCACCCAGACCGTGCAACTCAGCGCCGACAACGCCCGCCAGGCCAGCTCACTGGCTGCCAACGCCTCCAGCGTGGCCGAGCGCGGTGGTGCGGTGGTGCGCCAGGTGGTCAGCACCATGGAAGAAATCAACGACAGCAGCCGAAAGATCAGCGACATCATCGGCGTCATCGACGGCATCGCCTTCCAGACCAACATCCTGGCCTTAAACGCTGCGGTGGAAGCCGCCCGAGCCGGTGAACAAGGCCGCGGCTTTGCGGTGGTCGCCAGCGAGG
>NZ_SZVI01000010.1 GCF_013416775.1 Rhodoferax sp. BLA1 | reverse complement strand
AGGGCTGAGGGCAGGAGCTGTTGTTGCTCGGGGTGGTAGGGTAAGTAGCTGGTGCTCATGCCTTTGCATCGCAGGCTTCGTGCCAGGATTCATCACCAACGAAGGTTTCTGCCGCCCAGACTCCTAGCCAATACCTGGACCTGACGAGTTGCTTGCGCCAATACCCCACCTGGCCAGCGCCGCGTCGTCGCTGACGCGGGCATCCACCCAGCGGGCACCCTCGGGGGTGGTCTCTTTTTTCCAGAACGGCGCCTGGGTTTTGAGGTAGTCGATCAAAAACTCGCAGGCGGCAAAACTCTCTCCCCGATGGGCCGAGGTAACAGCCACCATCACAATCTGATCAAGCGGCTGCAGCAGCCCCACCCGGTGGATGACACGGGCGCCCAGGATGTCAAAGCGCGCCACGGCGGCATCGATCATGGCCTCAATCGCGGCTTCGGTCATGCCCGGGTAGTGCTCCAGCTCCATGCTGCTGATCTGGCCTGGTTGGCCAGCTGTGCAGTCGCGCACGGTGCCGACAAAACAACACACCGCGCCAACCCGGCCATCCTGTGCTCGCAGGGCGGCGATCTCGGCATTCAGATCAAAGTCCTGGATCTGGATCGATACCCTTGCAGAGTTTTGCTTCAAAATGGCCTCCAGCCCTTATAGATAAAGGGCAGACAGATATATTTCTAATAGCGCACCAGCCGATACACCAGAGACCAACTTGGCCAAGCTAGCCCCCGGTCACCGGCGGGAAAAATGCTACTTCGCAGCCCGCGGTCAAAGTCTCGGCCTCGTTCGCCATGATCTGGTTGAGAGCGAGCCGCACCGCACGGCCACGCGCCAGGCTCTCGGCATGCCCAGCACCCAGCGCGATCAGCTCGTCACGCAAAGCGCCCAGGGTGTTGGCCTGCGTCTCACGCACTTCCACACCGGTGCCAATGGCTTCGCGGATCGAAGCGAAATACTTCACGGTGATCTTCATGACAACAAGGCCGCAAACGGGATAAAACGCACCGTGTCACCGGGCGCGATGGTCTGGCTCTGCGGGTTATCCACCAGACCGTCACCCCAGACCGCAGAGGTCAACACACCCGCGCTCTGGTTGGGAAACAAATCGAGCGTGCCCGCCGCGTTCAAACGCGCCCGCAGGAATTCACGGCGTTTATCGGCTCTAGCCCAGGTAAATCCAGAGGTAGCAGCTATGGACAACGGGGCAACCTGGGTCACCCCTTGCAGCCGCAGCAAAAACGGCCGCACCAGCATCAAAAAGGTCACCAGACCCGACACCGGGTTGCCTGGCAGGCCGATGAAATGGGCGCCCTGTCCGGCCACCCCGCTGCGCACGATCTGGCCATAAGCAAAGGGTTTACCGGGTTTGATAGCGATCTGCCACAGGTTCAGCTGGCCCAGCGCCTGCACGGCGGGTTTGACGTGGTCTTCCTCCCCCACCGATACACCGCCACTGGTCAGGATCAGGTCATGCTGCTTCGCAGCGGCGGCCAAGGCGTCAATCGTGGCCTGGCGCTGATCCGGCAAGATGCCCAGGTCGGTCACCTCACAACCCAGGCGGGTCAGCAAGGCTTTAAGCACAAAGCGGTTTGAGTTGTAGATGGCGCCGGGGCGCATGTCTTGTGGTGCCACCTCGCTGGGCATGACCAGCTCGTCACCGGTGGACAACAACGCCACCTTGGGGCGGCGCACCACCTGCAGCTGGTTCATGCCAATACTGGCCGCCAGCCCAAGTGATGCGGGGGTCAGACGCTCTCCTTTCGAGAGTATGGTAGCGCCTCGCTGGATGTCTTCACCGCTGCGGCGAATCCATTGGCCAAGCGTCACTGGTCCGTTGACCAACACACAGCCGTTCTCTTGCAATTGACAGTTTTCCTGCATCACCACCGCGTCCGCACCGGGTGGCAGCGGCGCACCGGTGAAGATACGCGCCACCGTTTGCGCGGCCAAGGGCTCAGGGCTGCTGCCCGCAGGGATGCGCTGCGACACCGGCAAAGCCTCCCCCGCGGCCAGATCGGCACAACGCAGGGCATACCCATCCATCGCGCTGTTGTCATGGGGCGGCACCTGCAGAGCGGACACCAGGTCTTGCGCCAACACCCGGCCATCGGCGTCGAAGGTGGAGATGGAGTCCACCCCGTCCAGGGGGTGGGCAAAATCGAGCAACTCCGCCAGTGCCTCGTCCAGCGGTTTCAAAGGTGGGCGCACAGTGGCTGGCTCGGCTTCAGGCGCAGCGACTGCGGATCAACTGCTTGATGGCGGCAGCATCGGCCGCCATGGTGATCACCCGTTTGGGCAAGGCCTCGATGCCATCAAACTTGGGCGGACGTTCCGGCTCGCGGCCAGTGGCTTCGACAATGGTTTCGGCAAACTTGATCGGCAAGGCGGTTTCCAACACGATCATTGGCACATCGGCTTGCAGCTGCTCACGCGCCACCTTGACACCGTCGGCGGTGTGTGGGTCGATCACCATGGCGTGTTGCTCAAAACTCTCCTTGATGGTGGCCAGGCGGTTGGCGTGGGTGCTTTTGCCGCTGACAAAACCGTAGCGCAGGCGGATGTCGTTGAAGGCCGGATGCTGGCTCAGGTCAAACTGGCCGCTGCGCGCCAGGGCCTCGCCAAACAGCGCTTTGACACGCGCGCCGTCGCGGCCCAGCAGGTCAAAAATGAAACGCTCGAAGTTGCTGGCCTTGGAAATGTCCATCGACGGGCTGGAGGTCTCATGGGTGTCGGCACTGGCGCGCACGCGGTAGACCCCGGTTTTGAAGAACTCGTCGAGCACGTCGTTTTCGTTGGTGGCCGCCACCAGCTTGGCAATCGGCAAACCCATCATGCGCGCGACATGGCCTGCGCAGATGTTGCCGAAGTTGCCGCTGGGCACGGTGAAGCTGACCTTCTGGTGGTTGCTTTCGGTGGCCTGGAAGTACCCGGCAAAGTAGTAAACCACCTGGGCCAGCAAACGCGCCCAGTTGATCGAGTTGACCGTGCCAATCTTGTACTGGCGCTTGAAGTCCAGGTCGTTGCTGACCGCTTTGACCATGTCCTGGCAGTCGTCAAACACACCTTCAACCGCGATGTTGATGATGTTCTCATCCATCAAGCTGAACATCTGCGCCTGCTGGAACGGGCTCATGCGCCCGGCCGGGCTGGTCATGAACACACGCACGCCTTTTTTGCCACGCATCGCGTATTCGGCAGCGCTGCCGGTGTCGCCACTGGTGGCGCCCAGGATGTTGAGCTGCTCGCCGCGACGTGCCAGCTCGTACTCGAACAGGTTGCCCAGCAGCTGCATCGCCATGTCCTTGAAGGCCAGCGTCGGGCCGTTGGAAAGAGCCTCCAGCCAGATGCCGTTGTCCAGATGGCGCAGCGGCACGATCTCACCGGTGCCAAACACCTCGGTCGTGTAGGTCTTGGCGCAGATGGCACGCAGGTCGTCGGCAGGAATGTCGTCGATATAGAGCGACAGGATCTCAAACGCCAGCTCGGCGTAACCCTGCACGTGGTAAACACTGCGCCAGCGGCTCAGGGTGGCGTCGTTTACCTGCGGGTAGTGCTCCGGCAAGTACAAGCCGCCATCGGGCGCCAGGCCTTCGAGCAGAATGTCACAAAAACGCTTGGGGCTGTGGTCGCCGCGGGTGGAGAGGTAGTTCATCAGGCCAGTTCCTCCTTGCGGATGCGGGTGATGGGCTCCAGCACACTGGGCAGGGCCTGCATCTGGGCAATCGCTGCGTTCATGCAGGCTTCCACACAGTCGTGGGTCAGGATGATCACATCGGTTTGCGGCACCTGGCCAAGGCTCACCTCGCCACTGATCTCGTCGGCCTCGCGCTGTAACACCGCGTCGATGCTGATGCCCGCCTCGGCCAGGATGCCCGTCACCTTGGTCAACACGCCAGTCTCATCGGCCACGCGCAGGCGCAGGTAGTAGCTGGTGACCACTTCACTCATCGGCAGCACCGGCAAGTTGCTCATCGCGTTGGGCTGGAACGCCAGATGGGGCACGCGGTGCGCGGCATCGGCAGTGTGCAGGCGGGTGATGTCGACCAGGTCGGCAATCACCGCGCTGGCGGTCGGCTCACTGCCCGCACCCTTGCCGTAATACAGCGTGGTGCCAACCGCGTCGCCCTGCACCACCACCGCGTTCATGGCGCCTTCCACATTGGCGATCAGGCGCTTGGCGGGGATCAGGCACGGGTGCACACGCAGCTCGATACCGTCCGAGGAGCCCTTGGCGGCGTCAGCAGCGCGGCGTTTCGTGATGCCCAGCAGCTTGATGCGGTAGCCAAGCTGTTCGGCGTATTTGATGTCGGCGGCGCCGAGTTTGGTGATGCCCTCCACATAGGCCTTGTCAAACTGCACCGGCACACCAAAGGCGATGGCGCTCATGAGTGTGGCCTTGTGGGCGGCGTCGATACCTTCGATGTCAAAGGTCGGGTCGGCCTCTGCGTAGCCCAGTGCCTGGGCTTCCTTGAGCACCACACCAAAGTCCAGGCCCTTGTCGCGCATTTCGCTCAGGATGAAGTTGGTGGTGCCGTTGATGATGCCGGCAATCCACTGGATGCGGTTGGCCGTCAGCCCTTCGCGCAGCGCCTTGATGATCGGGATGCCACCGGCCACGGCGGCCTCAAACGCCACCATCACGCCCTTGGCCGATGCCGCAGCAAAAATCTCGGTGCCATGCACCGCCAGCAGCGCCTTGTTGGCGGTCACCACGTGTTTGCCTGCGGCAATGGCTTCCAAAACCAGTGACTTGGCGATGCCGTAGCCGCCGATCAGCTCAATCACGATGTCGATGTCGGGGTTGGCGATCACCGCGCGGGCGTCGCTGACCACGGTCACACCGGGACCCACCAGTTCCTGGGCGCGTGCCACGTTGAGGTCGGCCACCATCGTGATCTCGATGCCACGACCGGCGCGGCGTTTGATTTCTTCCTGGTTGCGCTGCAGCACATTGAATGTGCCCGAACCCACCACACCGATACCGAGCAGACCAACTTGAATAGGTTTCATGATTTTCAATAGTTACAGGTTAAATTGGCCTCTAGCCCTTATGCAATAAGCACGAGTAGCTCTTAAAAACAGAGTGAGTCAGTTGCTGTGCCGCTTGCGGTAGCCTTCCAAAAACTTGGCAATGCGGCCAATCGCCACACGCAGGTCTTCCTCATGGGGCAAAAACACAATGCGGAAGTGGTCCGGCTGCGGCCAGTTGAAGCCAGTGCCTTGCACCAGCATCACCCGGGTTTCACGCAGCAGCTCCAGGAAAAACTGGCGGTCATCGGTGATCGGGTACAGCGTCGGGTCCAGCTTGGGGAACATGTAGAGCGCGGCTTCGGGCTTGACACAGCTCACGCCAGGAATGGCGGTGATCAGCTCGTAGGCCAGGTCGCGCTGGCGGCGCAGGCGACCACCCTCACACACCAGGTCGTTGATGCTCTGGTAACCACCCAGTGCGGTCTGGATCGCCCATTGGCCCGGCACGTTGGAGCACAGCTTCATGTTCGAGAGCATGGTCAGACCCTCGATGTAGTCTCCGGCGGCTTTTTTGTTGCCAGACACCACCATCCAGCCAGCGCGGTAACCGCAGGATCGGTAACTCTTAGAGAGCGAGTTGAAGGTCAGCGTCAACACGTCGGTCGACAAGCTGGCCAGCGCCGTGTGCTTGACACCGTCGTAAAGCACCTTGTCGTACACCTCGTCAGCCAGGATCACCAAACCGTGTTCACGGGCGATGGTCACAATGCCCTGGAGCAAGGCATCGCTGTACAACACGCCAGTCGGGTTGTTCGGGTTGATCACCACAATGCCTTTGGTGCGTGGTGTGATCTTGGCGCGGACGTCGTCCAGGTCCGGCATCCAGCCATTGGCCTCGTCACACAGGTAATGCACCGGCGTGCCACCCGACAGGCTGGTCGATGCGGTCCACAGCGGGTAGTCGGGCATCGGCAGCAGCAACTCGTCGCCGTTGTCCAGCAGCGCGTTGGTGGCCATGGTGATGAGTTCGCTGGCGCCATTGCCCAGGTAGATGTCGTCCAGCGTCACACCCACAATGCCCTGCTTCTGGGTTTCGTGCATGACTGCCTTGCGCGCCGCAAAAATGCCCTTGCTGTCCGAATACCCGGCCGAGTTGGGCAGGTTACGGATCATGTCCTGCTGGATTTCTTCGGGGGCATCAAAACCAAACACCGCCAAGTTGCCCAGGTTGAGCTTGATGATCTTCTGGCCTTCATCTTCCATCTGGCGCGCCGCGTCCATGATCGGGCCGCGGATGTCGTAAAGCACATTGGCCAGCTTGGCTGATTTGCGTATGGTTTTCAAAGTCCCTCCGGGAGTGGCTGCACGTGGGCGAAACCTATAATTTGACCACAAGTCTCGGCGCCCCCTGGCGCGGGTCGCAACACCCTCGCGCCACCCCAATTCACCTTGCCTGGCACCCCGAAAGACCCATGAAAATTCACCCTGACAAACCCCATGTGCAGTCGATCAGTGCGTACGGACCGGACTGGATTCAGGTGGCCAACGAGAAGATCACCCGCAGCGTCCTCCTGGACTCGCGCGGCAAACGTCTGGACTGGCCCTGTAACCGTTTTGAAGACATAACCGCCGAGCTGTTCGAGCAACTGGCGCAATGGCAACCCGAGTTGGTGATTTTTGGCAGCGGTGAACGCCTGCGTTTTGCCCACCCAAGCTTGACCCAAGCCCTGATCCAGCAGCAAATTGGCCTGGAAACCATGGACACCCAGGCCGCTTGTCGCACCTACAACATCTTGGCCGCCGAGGGTCGATATGTCGCGGTTGCACTGCTAATGCGTTAAAATCCGCAGTTGGCAGTCGAGGGCGCAGCAGCGCTATAAAAAAAGGATAGTGTCCGCGACTTGAGAGACTGACGCATCCTGTCACACGAGATTGAAGAACCATGGCGATTGTTGTCAATAAACCCATCCCCGAATTCGAGTCCAATGCCACTGGCGGTATCCGGGTCACCAACACTTCTCACCTCGGCCACATCGTCGTTTTGTACTTTTACCCCAAAGACAATACCCCTGGATGTACCACCGAGGCCATGCAGTTTCGCGACAAGTACAAAGACTTTGTCAAGGCCGGGGCCACAGTGTTTGGTGTCTCGCGCGACAACATGAAGTCACACGACGATTTCAAGCAAAAGCTGGAATTGCCGTTTGAGCTGATCGCCGACACCGAAGAAAAAATGTGCCACATGTTTGGTGTGGTCAAAAACAAGATCATGTATGGCAAAAAGGTCAAAGGCATCGAGCGCAGCACCTTCCTGATTGGTGCTGACGGTTACCTCAAGGAAGAATGGCGCGGCCTGAAAGTCCCAGGCCATGTGGACGAGGTGCTGGAGGCGGTCAAAAACCTCAAAAAGGCGGCCATCGCAGCCTGAGACGACCCCGTTTTGTCACACCCCGGAGACAAAACCTGCCAAAAAACCATCCAGCGCTGTTGTCAGACGGCTCGTGCATAATGATTTGCATGTTGCTGACAGTCACGCAAACTCGCTTTGAAACAGCCGCCCTGGTGACATGGCGGCTGTTTCGTTTTTAAGCCCCTACACCTCATCACTTCGAGAGTATTCATGCCCTTGCCCTCTGCCCCCACCAAACGCGCCGCCTTGCTGTCACAACAAGAGTATGAAACGCCTGCCAAGACGCGCCCGAAGCAGAAAACCACGGTCAGCGCCGAAGTGCAGGAACCGGTCAAGGCGACCGAAGTCCTGATCAGCAAGCCGGCCACAACCACACCACCCAGCCGCAGCCGGACCAGCAAAGCAGCGCAGCCGGTCCAGGCAGAACGGCCCATGGCCACACCCGAAGTGGTGCGCCCCGCCGCGCCCAAACCAGTGGAGCGTCCCCGCGCCAAATCCAAGCGCTTCGAGGGACCCACCCGCTTGTTTGTGCTCGACACCAATGTGCTGCTGCACGACCCGACCTGCCTGTTCCGTTTTGAAGAACACGACATCTTTTTGCCGATGATCGTGCTCGAAGAGCTCGATGCCCACAAAAAAGGCATGACCGAGGTCGCGCGCAATGGCCGCCAGACCAGCCGGTCGCTGGACGCACTGGCGGAACACCAGGGCGGCGACATCACCAGCGGCCTGCCGCTGGACGCCACCGGCCACACCGACGCCCGTGGCCGCCTGTTTTTCCAGACCCAGTTACTCAATTACGATCTGCCCCTGAGCCTGCCTCAAGGCAAGGCCGACAACCAGATCCTGGGCGTGGTGGAAGCGCTGCGCAAACAACACGCGCCGCGTGAGGTGGTGCTGGTGTCCAAGGACATCAACATGCGCGTCAAGGCCCGTGCGCTGGGCCTGTCTACAGACGACTACCAGAACGATAAGACTCTGGAAGATGGCGACCTGCTGTACTCCGGCGCCTACGCCCTGCCCTCTGATTTCTGGACCACCCACGGCAAATCGGTGGAGAGCTGGCAACAAGGCGCCCACACCTTCTACCGCATCAGCGGCCCGGTGGTGCCGCAGCTGCTGGTCAACCAGTTTGTCTACTTTGAATCACCCGGTGAACCCAGCCTGTATGCCAAGGTGACCGAAATCCGAGGCAAAGTGGCGGTGTTCAAAACCCTGCGTGATTTCACCCATCTAAAAAATGCGGTCTGGGGCATCACCACCCGCAACCGCGAGCAGAACTTTGCAATGAACTTGCTGATGGACCCCGAGGTGGACTTTGTCACCCTGACCGGCACCGCCGGCACTGGCAAAACGCTGATGGCACTGGCCTCCGGCCTGACCCAGGTGCTGGATGAACGCCGCTACACCGAGATCATCGTCACCCGCGCCACCGTCAGCGTGGGCGAAGACATTGGTTTCCTGCCCGGCACCGAAGAGGAAAAAATGGGCCCGTGGATGGGCGCCCTCGACGACAACCTAGAGGTGTTGGGCAAGACCGACACCGCCGCCGGTGAATGGGGCCGCGCCGCTACCAACGAGTTGATCCGCAGCCGCATCAAGGTCAAGAGCATGAACTTCATGCGTGGCCGCACCTTCCTGAACAAATACGTGATCATCGACGAGGCGCAAAACCTGACGCCCAAACAGATGAAGACCTTGATCACCCGCGCCGGGCCGGGCACCAAGATCATTTGTATGGGCAATATCGCGCAGATCGACACACCCTATCTGACCGAAGGCTCCTCCGGGCTGACCTATGCGGTGGACAAGTTCAAGGGCTGGGCGCATGGCGGCCACATCACACTGGCCCGCGGTGAACGCTCTCGACTGGCCGATTTTGCCAGCGAAGTGCTTTGAATTAAATAGCTACTAGCCCTTACAAAATAAGGGCTAGAGGCCACTTTTACCTACAAACCTGATGATGAACGGGCCTGTCTGGACCCGTGTCAACAGGCTTAGAAATCGCCGGTATCGCCACTGGCCAAAGACTCAAACTTGGTGATCCGGTTCAGGAAGGTCAGCTTGACGGTGCCGGTTGGGCCGTTACGCTGTTTGGCAATGATCACCTCGGCCACACCGGGTTCCTTGCAGGCATCTTTGGTGTAGTACTCGTCGCGGTAGATGAACATGATGATGTCGGCATCCTGCTCGATGGCGCCTGATTCACGCAAATCACTCATCATCGGGCGTTTGTCGGGGCGCTGCTCCACACTTCGGTTGAGCTGCGACAAGGCAATCAAGGGACATTTCAGCTCCTTGGCCAGCATTTTTAAACCCCGCGAGATTTCGCCCAGCTCGGTGGCCCGGTTTTCGCCGTCGCTGCCGTTGGAGCCACTCATCAGTTGCAAGTAGTCGACCACGATCAGGCCAAGCTGGCCACACTGGCGCGCCAGACGGCGCGCATTGGCGCGCAACTCGCTTGAGGTCAGGCCAGCGGTTTCATCGATGTGCAGGGAAATGGTGCGCAGCTTTTCAATGGCTTCGGTCAGGCGCGGCCATTCCTCGTCAGTGAGTTTGCCGGTACGCAAGTGGCCCTGGTCGATGCGACCAATGGAACCCACAATCCGCACCGCCAGCTGGGCCGCACCCATTTCCATCGAAAACACCGCTACCGGCAGGCCCTCGTTCATCGCCACATGTTCGGCAATGTTGATGGCAAACGCCGTCTTGCCCATTGATGGGCGCGCAGCCAACACCACCAAGTCACCCGCTTGTAATCCCGCCGTCATGCGGTCGAGGTCGTAAAAACCCGTCGGCACACCAGTGACATCGTTTGGGTTGTCGGCCATCTCTTGGACACGGTCGAGCAAATCAACCACCAGCGTGTCCATGCTCTGAAAGCCCTGCTTGGTGCGCGCGCCCTCTTCACCAATGTTGAAAATCTTCTGCTCGGCCTCATCCAGGATGGACGCCACCGGCCGACCCTTGGGGTTGAAGGCGTTGGCTGATATTTCTTCGCTGGTGGAGACCAGCTTGCGCAGGATTGAGCGGTCGCGCACGATTTCGGCGTAACGGCGGATGTTGCCAGCACTGGGCACGTATTGCGCCAGCGCGTTCAGGTAGGTCAGGCCTCCGACCTCCTCGGCCTTGCCCGCACTCTGCAACTGCTCATACACGGTGATCACGTCAGCCGGTTTCGAGGCGTTGATCAGCAACGCCATGGCCGCGAACACCGCACGGTGTTCATAACGGTAGAAGTCATGCTCGGCCAACACGTCACTCACCCGGTCCCAGGCTGCGTTGTCCAGCAATAAGCCGCCCAGCACGCTGGACTCGGCCTCAATGGAGTGTGGCGGGATACGCAGCTGCGCCACCTGGCGGTCTGGCGTCAGGTCATCGTGAAGAGCAGAAAGAACAGCAGACATGGGTGATTCCTTTGGACCTTGGATGCTAAGGTGTGTCGACGCGGGTGTCGAGTGAGAAGCTGGGGGCGACGTCTGTAAAACCTGTGAACAAACTGTGCAAAGGCTGTGATTTGAGCAAGCACCAATACAAAAGCCGCCTGGGCTTGCACCCGGGCGGCTTTTTAAAGCAGCGTCTGCGGCTTAGGCGGTTTCGCCGTACACCGACACGGTGATGTCGACCACCACGTCCGTGTGCAGGGCAACACCCACGGTGTTGTCGCCAACCACTTTGATGTGGCCAAGTGGCATACGGATCTGAGCCTTGGTCACGGTAAAACCGGACTTGGTCAGCTCTTCAGCGATGTCGGCATTGGTCACCGAACCGAACAAACGGCCATCCACACCAGCTTTTTGAGTCAGCTTGCAGGTGGTGCCTGCCAGCTTTTCACCCAAGGCTTGTGCTTCAGCCAGCTTGGCGGCAGCAGCTTTTTCAAGCTCAGCGCGACGGACTTCAAATTCCTTTTTGGCTGTTTCGGTGGCGCGACGGGCGCGGCCAGACGGAATCAGGAAGTTGCGGGCGTAACCGTCTTTGACTTTAACGATTTCACCGAGATTGCCAAGGTTCACCACCTTGTCGAGCAGAATGATTTGCATGGTAGGTAGTCCTTAGATCTTGTGCTGATCGCTGTAAGGCAACATGGCCAGGAAGCGGGCGCGCTTGATGGCGGTGTTGAGCTGGCGCTGGAAAATGGCACGGGTGCCGGTCAGACGTGCGGGAATGATCTTGCCGTTTTCAGCAATGAAATCACGCAGCGTGTCGATGTCTTTGTAGTCGATCTCTTCAACACCAGTCACGGTGAAGCGGCAAAAGCGCTTGCGCTTGAACAGCAGGTTTTGCGCGGGGCGCTTTGGGCGCTTGTCTTTGTTGTTGAAACGTTTTGGTCCGGCCATGATGGACTCCTTAAATATTTTGAAATGCGTTACTCTTGAGCAAATTCTTGGATGTGGAACACAACGTGTTTTGCACCACGCGGCGTCGCCACAAAACCCTTGAAATTCCAGCTGCTACCGATGTCTTGTTTGGCAAGTTGTTCTGCAACTGCACCAAAAGCCACCGACTTCATGACTGCCTTGACCTGCCTTAACTGACCCGCCTCAACCATCTCAGATGCATGCTCCAGACGACAGTTAAGAGCAGGAATTCCGGACGGCGTGTACCTTAAAACCTCGATTTCAAGAACGCTGGCTGTCAGGTGAAGGTGGTTGGCAAGGCTCACTGCAAGCTGGTTAACAAGGGTCTCAAGCCTGGTATTCGGCTTGCTGTGTCTTGCGAGCGTCTTCGCGCTCGACAGTCTTCATCATGGAAGAGGGGCCGGTTTCGGCTTTTTTCTTCAACACGGTCAGGTGACGCAACACAGCGTCATTGAACTTGAAGGCGTGTTCCAGTTCAGCCATCACAGCCTGGTCAGCTTCGATGTTGACACACAGGTAGTGCGCCTTGGCCAGCTTGTTGATCATGTAGACCAACTGGCGGCGACCCCAGTCTTCGACACGGTGCACTTTGCCACCACCAGCGGTGATCATGCCCTTGTAGCGTTCCAGCATGGCGGGAACTTGTTCGCTCTGATCCGGGTGGATCATGAGGATGATTTCATAATGACGCATTGAGACTCCTTGTGGAAGTACCTCTGATGAGGCGAAAAGCCACCCCCAGCGTCTGATTGGGGTGTGGCAAGGTAAGCCAAAGATTATAGCTTTTTGTTTGGGCTTGGCTGCCTGGCTTAGTGAGCCGGTTTGACGGAGCGTGTCAATACACTCACCAGCAGGGTTATGACCACCCCTGCACTGATGCCAAATACACCTGCAGAAATGGGCTCGATACCAAACCACAGGCCCGACCCCTGCCAGCCCCAGTAGGCACGTACACCAGGCGCGTTGATGAGCATGTAATACACCGTCACCCCCAAGCCGCTGAGCATGCCGCTGACGGCGGCCCAACGCGTGACACCGGTCCAGAAGATACCCAGAATCATCACCGGCACAAAAGCAGCACCAGCCAACGAGAACGATGCCGACACCAGGATCAAAATGTCGGCAGGCTTTTGAGCCGCCACATAGGCCGCCAACAAGGCCATCAACAACAGCGAAAACTTGGACAGCATGACCCGACTGACCGCACCCGAGGTCTCACTGTTTCCGCGGTAAAACAAGTCGTGAGCGAGTGCATTGCCAATGGTGAGCAACAAACCATCTGCGGTAGAGAGAGCAGCGGCCAGACCACCCGCCGCCACCAGGCCCGAGATGACATACGGCAAGCCACCAATTTCGGGAGTGGCCAGCATCACGATGTCGGGCCCCAGCCTGAGCTCGGCAAACTGCAAGATCTGATCACCGTTGATGTCACTGACTGAGATCAGCAACGGATCCAGCCTGGCCCACTGCGAAATCCAGGACGGCAAGTCATCAAAACGTTGCCCGACCAGATGACCCATGATCTCAAACTTGACCAACACCGCCAAGGCTGGCGCGGCCAGGTAGAGCAGCGCAATAAAAACCAGGGACCAAGTGGCCGAATTTCTGGTCTCGACCACGGACTGGGTGGTGTAAAACCGTGTCAGCAGATGCGGGAGGCCCGCCGTGCCCACCATCAGACAAAACATCAGCGCCAAAAAATTCAGCCGAGAGGTGTGAAACCTCTCTTTTTCATCGGGTGTGCCATTCGGGTCACCGGCAAACGGATGCGTCTGCTCAGACATACCAGCCAAAGGCTTGGCACGCTCCAGGTTGTCGTGCATGGCCCGGGTCCATTTGTCGCGGGCGCTGGCTTCATCACGCGGCAATGCGGCCAGCGCACGCCTGGCAGCCACAATCTGCGCCTCGTCTGCATGCGCCAGGGTCAGGCGTTGAACTTGGTCTCGATGCCACTTTTTTTCGGCATCCAGTGATTGCGGCAGGTTATTCAGCTTGAGGGCAAAGTCTCTTGCTCGCCGTGCGTATTCATTGACCACCTCCTGCTCGGCCGGGGAAGCTATCAAGCGCTGTTCCAGTTCGGCAATTTTGGGGAGTTGCTGACCATAAACAACCGGCGCCATGGGGTTGCCGAGCTGTTTGTAAGCCAGCCAGGAGACCGGGATCAAAAAGGCCAGAATCAGCACCACATACTGGGTCACCTGGGTCCAGGTCACCGCACGCATGCCCCCAAGGAACGAGCAGACCAGCACACCCCCCAAGCCCAGCAGAATACCGATCTCGAACTGAACCCCAGTCAGGCGCGAGGTGATCAAACCCACGCCATAGATTTGCGCCACCACATAGGTAAACGAACACAACACAGCGGACCAGGCCGCGATGATGCGAGGCCAACGCCCACCAAACCGGCGGCCGAAAAAATCGGGCACCGTGTACAGGTTCATCTTGCGCAAATGCGGCGCCACCAACAGCGCCACCAGACAAAACCCGCCGGTCCAGCCCAGCACATACACCAAGCCACCTGGCTGTGAACCTGAGCCGGAAAACCCCTGCAAATACAAGCCTCCAGCCATGCTGATGAACGAGGCAGCACTCATCCAGTCCGCAGCCACCGCCATACCGTTGTACATGGCCGGGATACGACGTCCGGCCACGTAGTATTCCGAGGCTCTGGAGGTGCGGTCGTAGATGCCGATCAAGGCATACAAAAAAACCGTGGCAAACAAAAAGATGGCGCCTACCCAGATCCTTTTGAGTCCGATGCGCTCAGCCAGTCCGAGGGCCAGCAAAAAAAACAGAAACATGAGCACATAGATCAAAAAACGCTTGTGGATGCGCCGTGTGTACCTGCCAAAGTCCGGGTCAACAAACACTTGAGCGCCATCTGCGCGATTGGCCAAGCGGGCATAAACGGCCACGATCAGGATAAAAATCAACAAGCTGCCCTGCGCGGCAAACCAATACGAAATCGGCCAACCAACCAGCGTGTGTTGAAGATCGTGGGCAAAAAAAACGATGCCAAATGAACCCAGAAACCAAACCACCAAAAGCCAGCCTTGCAAGCGTGTGAAGCTGGCAATGGGTTGGCTTTCAGGCAAGGGCAGCTCTGGTCTCATCTTCTGGAGATGATGGCACCCAGTGGTGCCAAGCTCTATAGGTGTTTGCTATTGACTGGCCAGGCTCTGCCAGGTGGCAACCACGGTGTCCGGATTCAGTGAAATCGAGGAAATACCTTGCTGCATCAACCAGACGGCAAAGTCAGGGTGATCGCTCGGGCCCTGGCCACAGATCCCGATGTACTTACCCTGGGCTCGGCAAGCAACAATCGCCTGACTGATCAAGGCCGTGACCGCCGGGTCACGCTCGTCAAAATCCTTGGCCAACAACTCCAGACCCGAATCTCGGTCCAGACCCAAGGTCAGTTGGGTCAGATCGTTGGAACCAATCGAGAAACCATCAAAGTACTGCAGGAACTCATTGGCCAAGATGGCGTTGCTGGGAATCTCGCACATCATGATCAGTTTGAGATCCAATTCGCCACGGCGTAGGCCGTGCTCGGCCAGCAACTCGGTCACCTTCTTGGCTTGGCCCAGGGTTCGGACAAACGGCACCATCACCTGGACATTGACCAGCCCCATGGTTTCGCGCACACGTTTGAGTGCCTCGCATTCCATGGCAAAGGCCTCACCAAAGTCAGCACTGACATAACGCGCCGCACCTCGAAAGCCCAACATGGGGTTCTCTTCTTCAGGCTCGTAGCGGCTGCCACCAATCAGCTTGCGGTATTCGTTGCTCTTGAAATCAGAGAGCCG
This sequence comes from Rhodoferax sp. BLA1, assembly GCF_013416775.1. GTDB lineage: Bacteria > Pseudomonadota > Gammaproteobacteria > Burkholderiales > Burkholderiaceae_C > Rhodoferax. The sequence continues at coordinate 331,127 of NZ_SZVI01000010.1, read as the reverse complement.
CACGATGACCGGCTTGGGCCAGAAGGCCGCAGCAATGGTGGCCACACCTTCGGCCACCCGATCCACGTAAAAGGCCCGCGGAGAGGCATGGCCGCGCGCAACAGACTCCACCGCTTTTTTGAGATCGGCGTCAATATTGGGGTAGTCCAAGATAGCTTTCGGGTGCACACCAATGTTGTTGTTGATGATGAACTCGAGTCGCGCCAGACCCACACCGGCATTGGGCAGCTGGCAAAAATCAAACGCAAGTTGCGGGTTGCCCACATTCATCATGATCTTGACCGGGATCTCGGGCATCGCACCACGCTGAACTTCGGTAACCTCGGTTTCCAACAGTCCGTCATAGATGAACCCGGTGTCCCCTTCGGCACAACTCACTGTGACCAACATGCCGTCCTTGAGCACCTGATCGGCATGGCCACAACCCACCACCGCAGGAATCCCCAACTCGCGCGCAATGATGGCGGCATGGCAGGTACGCCCGCCGCGGTTGGTCACAATCGCCGAAGCCCGCTTCATCACCGGCTCCCAGTTGGGGTCGGTCATGTCAGTCACCAGCACATCACCAGGCTGCACACGGTCCATCTCGCTGATGTTGTAGACCACCTTGACCGGGCCAGTCCCGATTTTTTGGCCAATGGCTCGCCCTTCAGCCAACACAGCGCCTTTGCCTTTGAGCTTGTAACGGTGCTCCACCTTGCCCAGCGCCTGGCTTTTGACGGTTTCCGGACGCGCTTGCAAGATGTATAACTCACCATCAATTCCGTCCTTGCCCCACTCGATGTCCATGGGCCGACCATAGTGGGACTCAATGACCAAGGCGTAGCTGGCCAACTTCTGGACCTCGGCATCGGTCAGTGAATAACGGTTGCGCAGCTCGGTCGGGACATCCGTGGTTTTCACCAGTTTGCCCGTGGCGGCTTTTTCTTCGGGTGTTGAAAACTGCATCTGGATCAGTTTGGAGCCCAGGTTGCGTCGGATCAGCGCCAACTTTCCCGCCTTGAGCATTGGCTTGTGGACATAAAACTCGTCGGGGTTCACCGCACCCTGCACCACCGTCTCACCCAGACCATAACTCGAGGTGATGAACACCACATCTTCAAACCCGGACTCGGTGTCCAGGGTAAACATCACACCGGCCGAGCCCAGGTCAGAACGTACCATGCGCTGAACACCTGCACTGAGCGCCACATGTTCATGGGCAAAACCTTTGTGAACCCGGTAGCTGATGGCACGGTCGTTGTACAGCGAGGCGAACACCTCACGCATCTTGTGCAAGACCTCGTCAATACCGGTCACATTGAGGAATGTTTCCTGCTGGCCAGCAAAAGAGGCGTCGGGCAAATCTTCGGCCGTGGCAGACGAGCGCACCGCAAACGATGCAGAGGGGTTGTCACCACACAACACCGCAAAAGCCGCACGGATATCACGCTCGAAATCTGCCGGGAAAGGCTGGCTTTCCACCATGGCACGAATTTCAGCTCCAGCCACGGCCAAGGCATTGACATCTTCGGTATCCAAGCCCGCCAAACGGCCATTGATTTTTTGGCTCAGATTGCCATGGGCCAGGAACTCCCGGAAGGCATGTGCCGTGGTGGCAAAGCCGGTGGGTACTTTGACACCTGTGGGCAAATTGGAAATCATCTCCCCCAAGCTGGCATTTTTGCCGCCGACCGAATCCACGTCGGTCATTCTCAAGTTCTCAAAGGGGACGACCAGATCGGTCGATGCAAAAAGCGCGGTCATGATAAAACTCCAGAAGTTAAAAAACTGGTCATGACCGCCGTTTTTTTGCGTAACAGCGGTCAACGCGCAGCCCATTCCCGTCTGTTGTGGTGTTCTCGGTGGGGCGCTGCGCGGCAAATCGATCCGATAATAAGAATTGTAGGCTTGCGCGACACCGAGTCAGCCCTCTGGGAAGGCTGAAATTGACGGTTGGCACGCAAGTCACCCAACCTAAACCAGCCTGCACATGCCCAACCGCACTGTTTTTTTTGTCTCTGATGGCACCGGCATCACCGCCGAAACCTTTGGTAATGCCATCTTGAACCAGTTCGAGGCGAATCTGCACCGTGTCCGGTTGCCGTTCATTGACAGTGTGGACAAAGCACACACGGTGATCCGACAAATCAACCACGCGGCCACGATTGACAACAAACGCCCGATTGTTTTTCTGACGCTGGCGAACGTCGAGGTGCTGCGGGTCATCACTGAGAACTGCAGCGGCATGCTGATGGACATGTTCAGCACCTTTGTGCACCCGCTGGAAAATGAACTTGGCCTGAAGTCCAACCACCGTATTGGTCGATTCAGTGACTCGAGCAAGAGTGAAGAGTACCAGTCCCGCATTGAAGCCATCAACTTTTCTCTGGAGCACGATGATGGCCAGTCCAACCGCGATCTGGAAGGCTCCGACGTGATTTTGATCGGCGTCAGCCGAAGTGGGAAAACCCCAACCTCGCTGTATTTGGCGATGCAATATGGACTCAAGGCCTCGAACTACCCCCTGATTCCGGAAGATTTTGAGCGCCAGGACCTGCCCGCCGTGCTCAAGGCCCAACGCAAGAAGCTGTTTGGCCTGACCATCCAGCCCGAACGGCTCAGCGAGATCCGCAATGAACGCCGACCTAATTCCAAATACGCGTCTTTGGCCAACTGCCGCCATGAGGTCAAGGAAGCGGAAGCCATGATGCGTCGGTCCGGCATTCGGTGGCTGTCCACCACCACCAAATCGATCGAAGAAATCTCGACCACCATTCTGCAAGAGCTGCGCCCGGAGCGATTGACTTACTGACCTGTCTACGGCTTGCCTCAGCGACAGGCCTGCGCCCGCCACACCCAAGACCCCAGAATCGGATTGAAGCTCTTTTTACTCAGTTGTGGGGTGTTGTGTGGCCACCTGTTCGTGATCAGCTGGTGGGAGGTAAGCCGACCAGACCAGCCAGAGCAGGCACCAACTCCTGTTCAGACCCGACACATTCTGGAGCCATCCCCCGCACAGGCACCGACAACACAGGCGAACCACGCCCCTGTCGAGCACCGCCTGTTAGCCGCTAGGCCAAGCAGCAAGCGCGCGCCCGTGGCCCCCCCTGCAGCACAGACAGACCAGCCCACGAAAAACCCAAACAGCAGCACCCACACCCCCAGCCAGACAGGCACCATTGCAGAACATGCATCACCTACCCATACCGACAACGCTGCCCCGGTAGCGACCTCTGTCGCAGATGCGGGGAGCGCCGGTAAAAACACAGCGTCAAGCGGGCTGCACTTGCCATCCAACCAGGCAGATTACCTGAACAACCCGCAGCCGCCCTATCCCGCGCTGAGCCTCAGACTACGAGAAAGCGGCAAGGTCATGGTGCGGGTGTTGATTGGCAGGAACGGCCAAGCGTTGCGGGGTGAAGTTGTCCAATCCAGCGGATTTGAACGCCTGGACCAGTCGGCCTTGAGAGCCGTTCTGGCCTGGCGTTATGTGCCCGGCAAAGTTGATGGGCAGGCACAGGACATGTGGTTTGATGTGCCGATCAGCTTCAAGCTGCCCAATTAACCACAACAGGGCTTGTCAGAGGGCCAACGCGGCAATACCAGCACGTGCGATTTGTGCGTCTTCGCTGGACTTGACACCGCTGACACCCACTGCGCCCAGACACAAGCCATCTTTCAGAATCGGCACCCCACCTTCCAAAAGCCCTTCAACGGTGGGCACACTCAAGAAGGAGGTTCGCCCCCCATTCACGATGTCTTCATAGGCCTTGCTCTCACGCCTCCCCAAGGCTGCGGTATTCGCCTTGGCTGGCGCAATGTGGGCGGTCAGGGCAGGCGCACCATCCAGGCGCTGCAGCCACAACAAATGGCCACCGTCGTCCACGATGGCGATCGTCACCGCCCACTGGTTGCGCAGCGCCTCGGCTTCAGCGGCGGCAGCTATCAACTTGACATCAGACAATTCCAGAAACATCTTGGTTTTCATGTGCGTTTTTTGAGGTGTAAAGCACCAAGCATAACGGCGAACACACCGCGTTGTGACTCTGTTCAAGTCACAAGTAGCCTCACGAAAAGTAGGAGCTTGCACCCTCATTTTTTGAAAAAAGGGGCTGCCCACGCTTAAACTCTACGCGTCTTCATGTTTTCCGGCAGTAAAGGAGTATTGGTATGACCGATCACATTCAATCGATTGACCGCAGCTATGGCTTGAACGCTGGTGCACAACAACGCAACCGCGTCTTGCGCAACACCTATTGGTTGCTGGCGCTCAGCTTGGTTCCGACCGTCTTGGGTGCCTGGCTCGGTGTGGCCACCGGCATCACCCAGTCGCTGGGTGGTGGTTTGGGATTGATCCTGTTCCTGGGTGGGGCTTTCGGCTTCATCTTTGCCATTGAAAAAACCAAGAATTCGGCAGCCGGTGTGCCGGTGCTGTTGGGCTTCACCTTTTTCATGGGCCTGATGTTGTCGCGCATGATTGCCATGGTGCTGGGTTTCAAGAATGGCCCGGAACTGGTGATGACCGCCTTTGGTGGCACGGCAGGTGTGTTTTTTGCCATGGCCAGCCTCTCCAGCGTGATCAAACGTGACCTCTCTGGCATGGGCAAGTGGCTGTTTGTGGGTGCCCTGGCCATCATGGTGGGTGGCATCATCAATGTGTTTGTGGGCTCCACCGCAGGCATGATGGCGATCTCGGTGATGGCGATTGGTGTATTCAGCGCCTACATGCTGTACGACATCAAACGCATCGTCGATGGCGGCGAAACCAACTACATCAGCGCCACACTGGCACTCTATCTGGACGTCATCAACGTGTTCCAGAGCCTGCTGGCCCTGCTGGGTATCATGGGCGGCGAACGCGACTGACCTCCTGCTGCGCCCCAAGCGCCAGAACAAAAGGCCCATCCGGGCCTTTTTTCATGTTTTGTTGATGGGGCCGTCGTGGTTGAATCAAAATCACCCTGTGCCCGCTCATTCCCCTTTTGCGCTTTACCCTATGTCCAGACGCTTGCTGATCCTTTGTGTGGCCCTGCTGGTGGCTGGCTGCGACCTGCTGGGCCTGGGGCCGGACCCCAGAATTGCCCAAAAAGAGGCCGATGCCAAAGCCATTGGGGCCGCTTGCCGCAATGGCCTGCGCGGCATCGAAGATTGTTATGCCTTGAACAAGGGCATCAACAAAGCAGCGATTTACGCAGGCTGGCTTGAAATGGACGCCTATATGCGGGAAAACAAGCTGGAAGGTCAACGTGCCGAGATCGTGGCGCCTGCGGCAGCACCAGCTCCCCCTGCTGAAGAAATCATTGAAGACCCCAAGCCAAAGTCAAGAGCCAAGTAACACCCGGTTTGCCCAGGTGCAGATGGCCATCTGATCAACAAGCCTGCGTCTTACTCAGCCAGGTCAAAAACAGCCATGCTCTCCACATGCGCGGTGTGCGGGAACATGTTGACCACACCAGCGGCTGAACAGCGGTAACCCGCCTGATTCACCAGCAGACCGGCATCCCGCGCCAGGGTCGACGGATTACAACTCACATACACAATGCGTTTGGGCGGAGTCCAGGCTTGGGCGCCCGGTGTGGGCGGTAATTCGGAGGTGCCCAGGCGTTGCCGGTGCAGCTCAGCCAGCGCCAGCGCCAGCGCAAAAGCACCTTCACGTGGCGGATCCACCAACCATTTGTCAGCCACACCGTCCTTCACCAGCATCTCCGGGGTGATCTCAAACAGGTTGCGCGCTACAAAAGAAGTAGTAAATAGCCCTTTATTGATAAGGGTGTGAGCACGATTTTCCTCATAATTCTGGCGTGCCCGAGCCACCAGCACCTCGCTGCCCTCGATGCCCAAGACCTCCGCTGCCTGGGTGGCAATGGGCAAGGTGAAGTTGCCCAAGCCACAAAACCAGTCAATCACCCGCTCATTTTGTTGTGCGTCGAGCAAACGCAAAGCCCGCGACACAAGCACCCGGTTGATCTGCGGGTTGACTTGGGTGAAATCCGTCGGTTTAAACGGCATAGTGATGCCAAACTCAGGCAGCGCATAAGACAGCGGCTCACCGCCTTCGTCGAGCAGGCACACCGTCTCCGGGCCCTTGGATTGCAGCCACCACTGAACCGGCGGGTTGGCTGCCGCAAAAACACGCAAGCGCTGCAAATCTGCCTGGCTGAGGGGCTCAAGATGCCGCAGCACCAGGGCAATCACCTTGTCGCCACACGCCAGCTCGATCTGCGGACAGGTTTCCACTGCGTCGAGTGAGCCAATCAGGTCGCGCAGTGGCATCAGCATCGCACTGACTTGCGGTGGCAACACCGGGCAGACCGCCATGTCAGCCACATAACGGCTTTTGCGCTCATGAAAACCAATCAACACCGTGCCTTTTTTGCGGACAAAACGCACCGACAAACGAGCCCGGTAGCGGTAGCCCCAGGTCGGCCCCTCGATCGGTCGCAGCATCTGCTCGGGCTTGACTTTGCCCAGATGCCACAAATTGTCTTCCAGGGCACGTTGTTTGACCGCCACCTGCGCGGCGCTGTGCAAGTGCTGCATCTTGCAGCCACCACAGGCGCCGGTGTGCAGGCCAAAATGTGGGCAACCGGGCTGCACACGCTGGGACGAGTCGCGATGGATCTGGGTCAGTGTGCCCTGCTCCCAGTTGTTCTTGTGGCGGTTGATGTTGGCGCTGACCCACTCAAAAGGCAGGGCACCTTCAATAAAAACCACCTTGCCATCGGCCTTGTGGGCCACACCTTGGGCGTCCAGGTCGAGGGATTCGACCTGCAGCCAATGGTCAGGATATGCCGCCACAGCGGTTGTTTCGTTTGTATCTGTCATGGAATCAAGGCAAAAAATGACGTGCAACGTCAAGCCCGGCCGAGCCGGGACACCACTTAACGGGCTGGCAGGTATTTGGTGGGGTCAACCGGCTTGCCTTGGCGGCGCACCTCAAAGTGCAGCTTGACACGGTCGGCGTCACTGCTGCCCATCTCGGCAATCTTCTGCCCCTTGAGCACCGACTGGTCTTCCTTGACCAGCAAGGTCTGGTTGTGGGCGTAAGCGGTCAGATAGACGTTGTTGTGTTTGAGGATGATCAGGTTGCCATAACCACGCAGACCAGCGCCCACATACACCACCCGGCCATCAGCGGCGGCCAAAACGGGTTCACCCGCTTTGCCACCAATGTCCACACCCTTGTTCTTGACATCGTCAAACCCGGCCAGAATCGAGCCGTTAGCGGGCCAGATCCAGTTGATGTCATCTTCTGCCAGGGCTGGCTTGCTCGCGGCACTGGCTGGCGCCGATGCCGGAGTTGCGGGTTCGGAGGCCGCAGCCTGGGGTGCCGACGCGGGTGTGGCCACCACTTGTGGTTTGGTGACCGGTTTAACCACCACTTCGCTGCTGACGGGTGGCACCACACGTAGCACCTGACCCACCTCGATGCGGTTGGGGTTTTCTAGCTGGTTCCAGCGCACCACCTCTTGCATGCTCTGGCCGTGTTCCAGGGAGATTCTGAGCAAGGTGTCACCGGGTTTGACGGTGTAGTAGCCCGGTTTACCCGCATTCTCGAACCCTGGAGGCTGATTGACCGGTGCCATCACGGTCTGGGCCGGCGCTGCGGCCGCACCCTGCCTGACCGGGCGGTCTTCCACCGGTGCGCGGTTGAGCGTCCTCGAACCACAACCCACCAGCACCAGCGTCAACAGCGCCAGACCCATCCCCAAACCAAGTCGTCGAAACTCACGCATCATAAACATCCTGTCATGCAATACCCGATTTTAAAGGGACGAAATGAACCGCCTCCATCACGGTCTGACGTAAGCCTTGTGGCGTCTTGTCCACCACCACCAAAGCCTGGCGCCCGGGGCTCTGGGCACCGGCAGCCACCGGCGCCACCAGACGCCCGCCCACCGCCAATTGGTCCAGCCAGCAAGTTGGCAAGGCTTCACCCCCCGCAGCGGCAATGATGCCTGCGTACGGAGCCCCCTTGGCATAACCCAGCATGCCATCACCAAACAACAAATGCACATTGGCCAGACGGAAATGCCGCAGGTTGTCGCGTGCTTTGTCATGTAAACCGCGCAGCCGCTCGATCGAATACACCTCGCTGCACAAATGACTCAACAAAGCGGCCTGGTAACCACAGCCCGTACCAATCTCCAGCACCCGCCCCAGGCGAGAGGTCTGGCCCTGCAGCAACAGCTCCAACATGCGCGACACCACGCCCGGCTTGGAAATGGTCTGGCCCAGCCCAATCGGCAGGCTGGTGTCTTCATACGCCTGGTTGACCAGCGCGGAATCCACAAACCGGTGCCGCTCGACCTGCCCCAATGCGGCCAACACCCGCTTGTCCGAGATGCCTTGTTGGGCCAGTTTGTTGACCATGCTCAAACGCACCGCACTCGAATCCATGCCCAAACCGGTCGGCGCAGGTGCGGGACGGTGGCTGGCCACCCGGCTTACAGCTGGTGGCGGTGGTACTGCGGTCTGGATTGGCCCCAGACGCGCCGGAAAACCCGGGCGGGCTTTGACGCCCGCCTGACGATGGCTCGTCATCAACCCGGCCCCATGCCCGCAGCCAGGCGCGCGGCAGTCTGCGCCCAGTAGCCCAGGCTGTCGTGGTCGGTCAGGTCGATCTTGAGGGGGGTGATCGCGATATGACCCTGTGCGGTGGCGTGAAAGTCGGTGCCATCGGCATCGTCTTTGGCCGCGCCAGCGGCACCGATCCAGTACATGGTTTCATTGCGTGGGCTGAGTTGGGTGATGACCGGCTCGGCCGCATGACGCCGCCCCAGGCGACATAACTTGACGTGGCCCAGCTGATCTTCAGGCAGATTCGGAATGTTGACATTGAGCAGCCAGGCACTGCTGCCCAGCAGATTCTGCTGCGACATCTGTAACACTAGGTCACGCGCCTTGCGCGCTGCGGCATCCAGATGCAACCAGTCGCGCTGGACCTGGGAAAAGGCGATGGAGGGAATGCCAAACAGGTACCCCTCCATCGCAGCACCCACGGTGCCCGAGTAGATGGTGTCGTCACCCATGTTGGCACCGTTGTTGATGCCCGACACCACCAGGTCCGGCCGGTAGTCCAGCAGCCCCGTCAGGGCAATGTGCAGGCAGTCGGCCGGTGTGCCATTGACATACCGAAACCCGTTGGCTGCCCGATGTACATACAAAGGTGAATGCAGCGTCAGCGCATTGGATTTGGCGCTGTTGTTGTGCTCCGGGGCCACCACCTCAACCTCTGCCACGTCTTTGAGGGCCTCATACAGCGCCACGATGCCCGGTGCCTGAAAGCCATCGTCGTTTGAAATCAGAATTTTCATGCGTCCACCTTGTGTCTGAAACCATTGTAAGTGGCACCCTCACACCGACAGCAGACCGCCCGCCCGGGCCAGCATCAACACCGCCACCCCGACACAAAACCAAGCAAACACTTGCTGCAAACGCTTTGGGTGGACCCGGCTGGCCAACCGCCTGCCAGCCAGCAGCGCCACGATGGCACCGGCGGCAAAGGGCAGCGCAATGGCCCAGTTCATGGCGTCGTGTGCGGTTGCAGACATCACACCACTCAAAGACACCAGCGCCATCACCGCCAGCGAGGTGGCGTGCACACTGCGAATGCTCAAATTGGTGTAACGCGACAGGGCTGGCACGATCACAAAACCACCGCCCACGCCCAACAAACCACTGAGCAAACCCGACAGCAGCCCGGTACCGGCCAACACCTGGGCACAAGGGCGTGTCCAGATCAAGCGCTGGTCCACGGTGCTCAGCACACAAGGCGCTCGCGCCTGGGTGGTGGCTGGGGCAGCCAGACTGCGCCAGGCGCTGTACAACAGCACGCAGGAAAAAGCCACGATCAAAGGCCGATTGGGGATGTGTTGCGCCAGAAAAACGCCGAGTGGCGCCATCACCATCCCCGCCGCCCCCATCAAGGCCGCCGCACGGTAGCGCACCAGCGCCTCACGCCAAGCCAACACAGCGCCTAACAGCGATGCGGCAAACACCGCCAGCATACCGATGGGCGCCGCCTGCTGCACCGACAGATGCAGCCCAAACACCAGCAAAGGCACCGACAGGATGCCGCCACCTGCCCCGGTGAAGGCCAACACCAGACCAATCACCGTGCCCAACAGCGCCACCCACATCATCTGCTCCACGCGTGCCCCTGGGTTGCCGATTTGGCAAAAGAAGACATCAGCCAGAACGGCGGCAACCAGACATGACCTCCAAACTCAGCCAGATGGGCGCCGATGACATCAGCTGACAACAAGGCAAACACGTACAAGGTGGCGCTTACTCTGGCACGAGGAAGGTGGACTTTTCAAGCAACACCCCTGGGCTGTCCAGTGACTCGATCTTGAAATGAATCTCGTGTGAGCCCGGTTTGGCACCCTCAAACGGCAACTGCACACGCACCGGCACCGTTCGCGCCTCGGTGGACGGCACACTGACCGTGTCCTGCGAGGTCAACACCAGACCCGGCAGACCTTCCACCGAAAAGCGATAACGCTGAGCACTTTCGGTGGCATTCATCACCTGCAAGCGGTACACGTTTTCGGTTTTGCCCGCTTCCACCACCCGCGCCATCACACCGCGGTCACGCACCACGTCCACCTTGAACGGTGTGCGGGTGAACAGGCTGACCATGATCGCCAGCACAATCGTCAGCAAAATAGTGGTGTAGACCAGAATGCGCGGCCGGAACACATGGCGAAGTGTCTGCTTCTGCGTCCACTTGTTCAGCATGGCGTTTTCGGTTGAGTACTTGACCAGACCACGCGGGTAGCCCACTTTGTCCATGACGGTGTCACACACATCGGCACAGGCACCACAACCAATACATTCGTACTGCAGACCTTTGCGGATGTCGATGCCGGTTGGACACACCTGCACACACAGGCTGCAGTCAACACAGGCCCCCAGATTGAGCTTGGTTGGGTCCGCCTTCTTGGAGCGTGCACCACGCGGCTCACCACGTTCGGCGTCGTAGGTCACGATCAAGGTGTCTTTGTCAAACATCGCACTCTGAAAGCGTGCGTACGGGCACATGTGTTTACACACCTGCTCACGCATGAACCCGGCATTGCCATAGGTGGCAAAACCATAAAACAGCACCCAGAATGTTTCCCAGGGACCAAAATCCAGGTTCGCCAATTGGCTCATCATGGCCTGCATGGGCGTGAAATACCCCACAAAGGTGAACCCGGTCCAGATCCCAATGGCCACCCAGATCAAGTGTTTGGCTGTTTTGCGGCCCAGCTTCTCTGCGGTCATGGGGCCTTCGTCCCGGCGAATGCGGGCCGAGCGGTCCCCTTCCACAAATTTTTCAACCCACAAAAAGATCTCGGTGTAGACCGTCTGCGGACAGGCATAACCACACCACAACCGACCCGCCACCGCGGTAAAGAGAAACAGCGACAAGGCGGCAATGATCAGCAGACCGGTCAGGTAGATGAAGTCCTGCGGATACAAGACCAGACCAAAGATGTAAAAACGACGCACCCCCAGGTCAAACAGAACGGCCTGGCGCTGGCCCCACTCGACCCAGGGCAATCCGTAGAAGATGATCTGCGTCACCCACACCATGATCCAGCGCCAGTTGGAAAACACCCCTTTGACACTGCGCGGGTAAATTTTTTCGTGGGCGGCGTACAAAGAAACCAGCTGTGCCTCAGGCTCGGTTGGCACCGGGGTGATCGGGATCACCTTCTTCTCATCTTTTACTTCGGCATTCATTCGTCATTCCTCAAAAAATGGGGGCGGCACGCTGCGCTGCGACAGCACATCCATCTGTGCCAGAAATTCGTCACGGGTCAGGCCTGAAAAATAGGGATGCCAACGCCGTTGCTCCAGCACCGTGCTCACCGCACGTGCATGCTGTTCTTGCCCGCAAAACAGCAAGGTTTCGTCAGCGAGTGTAAAAACTTTTTGCATGACACTGTCCCACAGGTCCTGCGGCGATTGCGGGTAGGCCTGGTGGGGGCAGGTCGTGACCGCCAACAGCCCGCCACAGAACACGCGGTCGCGCCAGGCAAAACTCAGACAGCTGCGGGTGTGCCCCGGGGTTGCCAACACCTGGATCAGCCCATCACCAAATGGCAAGGTGGTGTGCCCCCCATCACCCTGGACCAGGGGTGCACCCAGCCCGGCCAACAGGCTGGGCTCGTGAGGAAACAGCCCATCATGGTGGTGGGTGCGCAACACCCAACGCAGCCGCAGGTCACGCTCGGCCAACAAGGCCAGCAGCACCGGGATGTCTTGTGCGCGGGGGTCGATCAGGACAGCGTCTTGGGTGTGGTCGGCCAGCAGGTAACTGAACTCGCCACTGTGGCTGTCATTGAGGATGCGAAAGTACATGTCATGCACCCCGCAGCGGCTGGTGCCCCGGGCAGTTTGGGTGGGTTGTTATCTTGGCCGCTGTTGTCATTTTCTAGATATAGATCAAGAAACGTGCCAACGGACGCACGCAGCCAGCACCCAACAGAATCAAGCACTTAGCCCAAACCCGCGACCCACGCACCGCGAGCGCGCCTGTCACAAGGCGCTATTTGTCAGAACAAACTGCCAAAAATGTCAGCTATCAACGGATAGCTGCAAGCGGGCTATCGGCTCAGATTCAGGCAAGATCGTCTTCACCAATCAGCAAACGGCTGTCCGACAGGTATTTGTGCGGCGGGATTTCCAAGTTGGTGGGTGCGGGTTTGTTTTTGAATACACGTCCGGCCGAATCAAAGGTCGAGCCGTGGCAGGGGCAAAAAAAGCCACCTTTCCAGTTGTTGCCAACACCCGGGTTGGCCGTGCCCTTGGCCACCGCGCTGGGTGAGCAGCCGAGGTGGGTACAAATGCCCACTGCCACCAGATACTCGGGTTTGATCGAACGGCTGACATTTTGGGCATAGGCCGGTTGCTGGCTCTTGACCTCTGACCTGGGATCAACCAGCTGCGCATCCAGGGTGGCCAGATCAGCCAGGGTTTCCTCGGTCCGGCGCACGATCCAGACCGGTTTGCCGCGCCATTCCACGGTTTTCATGGCGCCAGGCGCCAGGTCTGCAATGTCAGCCTCCACAGCGGCCCCGCTGGCCAGCGCCCGCTCACTCGGGGCAAAACTGGCAACCAGGGGAATGGCGGTGGCCACCGTGGCCACACCGGCCACCGCCGCCGTCAACAGCACCATGCTGCGGCGCTCGGCATCATGATCACTGGCATTGGCAGCCAGTGCTTCAAAGGTGTTGGAAGCAGACATCACATTCTCCTGAAGGACAAAAAGGGAAAGCAGCACCCGATGTTGCAGGTACTGCCCTGTTTGGTATCAATAAGCGTGCCACGTTGAGAATTCAGAAAAATCTTTTGATTTCAAGCACTTAAAAAGTCGACAAAATCCATCGGGTTCTACCTTCAGGGAATCACTGCCAGATTTGACAGACTGGCAGTCAGCTGACATACACTCACAAACACACCACACCCTGCGCTGAACCTACCTGATGAAACCGCTACCCGAACTCATGTCCTTCCTGGAAGGTTTGCCCGAGCCACACATCCTGTTTGACACCCAGTACCGCATCCTGGCCGCCAACGCCGCCTACCGGCGCCAGTTCAGCCCGGAGCGCAGCGTGGTCGGGCGCACCTGTTATGAGGTGTCGCACCACTTCCATCTGCCGTGTGACCAGGCCGGTGAATCCTGCCCGCTGCTCAAAGCGCGCGAGTCAGGCCAGCGCGAGCGGGTGCTGCACCTGCACCACAGCGCCAAAGGGGAGGAATACGTCAACATCGAACTGGCCCCCTTGCTCAATGCCGACGGTGAGCAGGCCTTTTTCATCGAGAAGATGGAGCCGCTGCGGGTGGCGCAGGGCCAATCCCGAACCCAGGGGCTGATTGGCCGCTCGGCCCCGTTCCAACAGATGCTGACCCTGGTGGCGCGGGTGGCACCCTCCATGGCCACGGTGCTGTTGCTGGGAGAGTCCGGTACCGGCAAGGAGTTGCTGGCACAGGCGGTGCACGAGGCCAGCCCACGCGCGGCACGGGCACTGGTGGCGGTGGACTGCTCCAGCCTGCCCGAGAACCTGTTTGAATCCGAACTGTTTGGCCACGAGCGCGGCGCCTTCACCGGCGCCAACGCGGCCCGTGGCGGCCTGGTCGAGGCTGCCAGCGGCGGCACGCTGTTCCTCGACGAGGTGGGCGACATCCCGCTGACCATGCAGGTCAAGCTGCTGCGCCTGCTGGAAACCGGCACCTACCGGCGGGTCGGCAGCGCCGAGCAGCGCCACGCCGACATCCGGGTGGTGTCAGCCACTCACCGCCATCTGGACGAGATGGTGGCCCAGGGCAAGTTCCGCGAGGATTTGTATTACCGCCTGAGCACCTTCCCGATCCACTTGCCCGCGCTGCGCGAGCGTCGGGACGATATTGCCCTGCTGGCCCAGGCCCTGCTGCAACGGGTGGCCGGGCCACGCAATATCCAGCTCAGCCCGGCGGCGCTGAGCCTGCTGGAGCAACAAGACTACCCCGGCAATGTTCGCGAGTTGCGCAACCTGCTGGAGCGCTCGGCACTGATGTGTGATGGCGAGGTGCTGGAGGCATCCCATGTTGAAGAGGCGCTGCAGTCAGGCCGACGCCCACGTGCCGCTGTCTCACAGCCCAAGCTGCTTGGCGCAACGCCACCGCTGTCTGATGCCGCTGTGCCGACAGCCGCCGCCGGCACACTCAAATCGGTCGAACGCGCCATGCTGCAAGACTTGGTGAACGCCCATGTTGGCAGCCGAGCCGAGTTGGCGGCGCGCTTAGGCATCAGCGAACGCTCGCTGTACCGCAAACTCAAAGCCCTGGCGCTGACCTGAGTCCTGAAACACTACCAAGAATATAGCTATTCGCCCTTGTTGAATAAGGGCTAGAGGCCATTTTTGTTCAAATTTCTGGGCTTCAGCGCATCTGGAACACCTTGACCGCGCGCACCAGCGTGTCAGCGCGGGCCGTCAAGCCCTCGCAGTCAGCGCTGGCCTGCTGGGCTAGATCGGCGTTTTGCTGGGTGACCACATCCAGCAAATGCATCGCCTCACTGATCTGCGTCACCCCGGCAGCCTCGTCCTGGGTGGCCTGGGTGATTTCGCCGAGGCGGGCCGACACCTCACACACCGCATCCACCGCCGTGCGGATGGTGGTGGCGGCCACGTCCACCGTGAGGGTGCCCTGTGACACCTGTTCGACCGAGTCGTGGATCAGCTGGCGAATCTGCTGCGCCGCCGTGCTGCTGCGCTGCGCCAGGGCCCGCACCTCGGCGGCCACCACGGCAAAACCACGGCCATGCTCCGCCGCATGGGCGGCCTCCACCGCCGCATTGAGCGCCAGCAAATTGGTCTGAAAAGCCAGTTTCTCAATCACCTCAATGATCTCGGTGATGCGATCCGACGAGGACTCGATGGCATGCATCGAGGCCGACACCTGGTCAATCGCCCGCGCACCTTCGCTGGCCATGGCGCTGGCATTGGTGCTCAAGGTCGACAAGGCATGTGCGGTGTCGGCGGTGCGTTGGACGGTGTTGGCAATCTCGCGCACGGCGGAGGTCGTTTTTTCGACCTCCCCGGCCTGGGTCTCGGTGTGACTGGACAACTCCACACTGCCTTGATGGATGTCTTGTGCCGCCAGGTTGGCGCCTTTGACCTCGGCACGAACGTCGGCCACGATGGCACGCATGTTGAGGTTGCTTAGCCACAAACGGCGCATCAGCGCCCCCAGCGGACTGGTGTTGTTGTAGTCAATCTGGCCATTGAGGTTGCAACAGGCCAGGTCATTGGCCAGACGTGTGGCCTTGTTGATCGGGTGCACCAAAGCCCGGCGAAACCAGGCCCAGAACAAGCCAGCACCCACCAAGCCAGCAGCCCCCTGGGCGGCCAGCAAGGTCTGGGCATCCTGACCGGCCAACACCCAGGTGGGCAACAAGGCCAGCACCAAGATCATGAGCAGCCCCAGGCCGGTACGCTGGCTCAGTGTGATGCGGTGCAATTTGCCCGGCCAGTCGCGCCAGCCCACCTGGCGCAGACCACCTGCATGCAGCCTGACGCGGACCTTGCCACTGGCGCGCTGCGCGTGCAGCAGCGCGTAGGCCTGTTCGGCCGCCTGGATTTGCGCGCGTGTGGGTTTGAGCCGGACCGACATGTAGGCGCAGGGTTTGCCGCCCTCCATCACCGGCACCACATTGGCCTGCACCCAGTAGTGGTCACCGTTTTTGCGGCGGTTCTTGACAATGCCAGACCACGGCCTGCCACGCCCGATGGTGCCCCACAAGTCCTTGAACGCCTCGGGTGGCACATCCGGGTGGCGCACGATGTCATGTGGCTGGCCCAGCAGTTCGGTGTAGTCAAAACCACTGGCTTGCACAAACGCCTGGTTGCAGTGGGTGATGATGCCTTTGGTATCGGTGGTGGACACCAGCGTGACGCCGTCCTCAAGCTCAAACTCACGCTGGGTGACAGGAAGGTTTATTTTCATTCTTGAAACAACTTGTGGCAACGACAAACACAGAAACGCGACTATCAGGGAGCGTGTAAACCCTAGGTTTGTTCTATATCAAACGGCCTCGTTTTTACAAATGAACGAGCACGACCATGCTGCTGTCATGCGGCATTTGTGCGACATCACACAGACAGCCCGTTTCGGCACAGCCACCATCGGCTTGTTTTTAGCCAATACACAAGGACACCATGAACCACCCCACCCCAACGACCCCGCCCGACAGTTTGCGGCAGCAAGCGGGCATCCACATTGAACAAGGTGCGGTCACACCAGGTTACGCCGCTGACCGCCCGCAGGTGTTGCTCCGGCTCAACGCAGCCCTGGCCACCGAGCTGGTGTGTGTGCTGCGTTATCGCCGCCACCATTTTTTGGCACGCGGCATCCACTCCCAGGCTGTGGCTGCCGAATTTCTGGCACACGCCAATGAAGAGCTGGGTCATGCCGACCAGATTGCGGCGCGCATCGTGCAGCTCGGTGGTGAACCTGATTTTTCGCCAGCCACTTTGCTGGAACGCAGCCACGCCGACTACACGGACGGGAAAAACCTGTCTGACATGATTTCTGAAAACCTGATTGCCGAGCGCATCGCCATCGACAGCTACCGCCGCGACATTGTTTACCTGTCTGACCAGGACCCGACCACACGGCGCATGCTGGAGTCGATTCTGGCCGTCGAAGAAGAACACGCCGACGAGCTGGCTGACCTGTTGGACGGGCTGCCACCCGCACCCACCCAAACCAAAACCAAGGACACCCCATGAGCATCGGCACCATTCTTCTGATTGTTTTGATCCTGATGCTGATTGGCGCGATTCCCAGCTGGCCTCACAGCCGAAGCTGGGGTTATGGGCCCAGCGGCGGCATCGGGCTGGTGGTGCTGATCATCGTGATCCTGCTGGTGCTGGGGCGGATCTGAACCTGGGGCGGCCCTGTCTGGGCCCTGCCTTTACTCGAAAGAAGGCGTTTGCGGCTTGACAACCGGCTTGCCAGCGCCCAACCAGGCGTCAAAACCGCCCGCAATCGACTGCACGTGCTGGTAGCCCATCTCCTGCAAGGCCCTTGCCGCCAGCGCGGCACGGCCACTGGTCTTGCAATACAACACAAGTTTCAGGTCGCGCGCTTGCAGTGCGGGGTCGGCACTGAACTTGAACTCCAGCAAACCACGCGAGATGTGCACCGCACCAGCCAGGTGACCGGCGGCAAACTCGTCAGCCTCACGCACATCCACCAGCACATCGGCCTGGGCGATGGCTTGCTCGGCCTCGGCCAGGCTGAGCTCATGCACGTGGGATTTGGCAGCGGCAACCAGATCGTGAGCGGTTTTCATCGGCGTTTCCTCCAGAGTTTACTATCAACAATATAGCTATTATCCCAATGAATATAAGGGCAAAAGCCCAATTTCTTCAATTTTTCAGACCCAACCAGCGCGTCACATGCGCCACACCCTGGTGGCCCGGCCCTTCCGAGAGATTCACCTCACCATGCCAGCGCAACACCGGCGTCAACAGACCAGCAAAGTCCTGATCGAGCAGCTCAGGCGTGTAGAGCATGTCCGCGTCTTTGGGGCCACCACTGTTGTGCTGCAACTGAGTGGGATGGAAGGCCTCCAGTAGCAAGCAGCCACCGGGGCACAGCGCCTGGGCCAGACGCTGATGGGCCAGGCGACGAAAACTGTTGGGCAAGTGGGTGTAAATCAACACCACGGCGTCCACACTCTGCGGCTCGGGCACCCAGTCGGCCAGATCGGCCACAAGCGTGTTGAGCACCAGACCATGCTGCTGCGCCAGCGCTCTGGCTTTTTGCAGGCCCACCACCGAACTGTCGACCGAACTCACCCTGTGGCCCTGCGCGGCCAGCCACACCCCATTGCGCCCTTCACCATCACCCGGCACCAACACACGGCTTGCCGGTGCCAGCCGCGCCGCTTGGCCGCGCAAAAAGACATTGGGTTCGGTACCGTATTTAAAACCGGGCTCGGCAAACCTTTGGTCCCAGAAGTTCATGATTGAAGGGCTCTCGGTAAGAGGTCGGCTCAACGGTCCAGCGCAGCGCGCAGATCCGCTTCGGTGCTGACAAAGCTGATGCGGTTGATCAGGTGTTGGTCCAGCTCGATCAGCGTCACCGCATCACCTTCGCGCGGCCAGGCCGCGAGTGTGGCCTCATCGGTGGACACACCAATCGGGTAAGGCAACTTCTTCAGCGCTGGCAGCGCAAAGGTTCGGGTGATGATCCCGGGCATCTTGCCCATGTCGGCCAGATACACCGCGTTTTTGCGAGTCAACAGGTCCGGCGGCAACTTTTGCAACACCTCCTGCACCAGGTTGGAGGCCTGGCGACTGGCCGCAAACATCAACAAACGGGTGTCGGCGTCCATCTGCCATGGCTTGTCGTGCTGGTCTTTGAGTGCCAGCGCAGGCAGGCGTTGACCTACTTGCACGGTGGACGTGGTTTGTGCGCTTGTCACCTTGGGCAGGCCAGCTGCGGCGGCGAGCAGGCTGGTGATCACCAGCGCGCTGAAGGCACGCCGCGTGGACTGGGCAGTGGGAACAAATGGCAACATGGACATCGCTCAAAACATGATGAAGAAGGACTATGACGCGGCCAACAGTGGGGGCGTGTACAGAGCTTACCTCTTCAGGCTGGGACTCTCCCCCCCACCCGCGAAGGCCTTGAGCAGCAACGAGATCAAGCACTACAGCAGTGACAACACCGCGCGATGGATCAACGCACCGCCTACAACCAGCCAGACAAACAGCACACCCGCCAGCAGCAAAGGTTTGACGCCCGCATGGCGAACAGCCGACAGGTGGGTGGTCAAACCCAGGGCGGCCATCGCCATGGCCAGCAAAACCGTGTCGACATCGATGACCCACACCACCACCGGGTGCGGCAGCCACTGCAGGGAGTTGAAGGCCACCATGGCGATGAAGGCGAAGGCAAACCACGGCATGCGGATGTTTGACCACCTGCTCCTCGCTCCACGATGTGGGACGGGCCACTGTGCAGGGCGCTGATGACACGCCAGCCAGGCTGACAACCCCATCAGAAACGGGGCCAGCATCATCACCCTCACCATTTTGGTGATGACGGCCGTGTCGGCTGCTGCGCTGTCCACCGAGTGGGCGGCGGCCACCACCTGGGCCACTTCGTGAATGGTCGAACCGACGTACATGCCAAAACCATGGACACCTCCGCCAACCACCGGCCAGTGCTGGTTCAGCACAAACAGCCACGGGTACAGCCACATAGCCAGCGTGCCAAACACCACCACCGTGGCAACCGCCACGGTGACATGTTCGGCGCGGGCGCGCAGCACCGGCTCGGTCGCCATAACCGCTGCCGCACCACAAATCGAACTGCCAGCACCGATCAAGATGGCCGCTTTGGGCTCCAGCTTGAGCCAGCGTGTGCCCAGCAGGTAAGCCAGCGTGAAGGTCGAGCCCAGCACCAGCGCATCGATCAGCACACCGGCCAGGCCCACCTGGCCGATGTCGTGCAACGTCAGGCGCAGTCCGTACAGGACAATGCCCAGGCGCAGCAGCCGCTGTTTGGCCAACGTCACACCGGGCGCACAGGGTGCAGCCAGGCGCCCATACACGGTGTTGCCGAGCAAGATCCCCAGCAAGATCGCCAGACTGAGGGCACTCAGACCATGCTTGCGCAGCCAGTCCAGCTGACCCAGTGCCATCGCCACACTGGCCAAAACGCCACTGAGCAACACACCCGGTGCATAACGCTGCAGAACTGCGCGTGTATGTGTCATGGCTATCTGGGGGTAGGCAAGCTGTGCCAAGTCGCTGCGGGTCATGGTGTTGCTGAACGGGAAAACAAGTGTTCAGCGACTGTAGGTTGCTGCTACTTATTTGTAAAACAGCTTATTCAGCTAATAATTACCCATCCAATCGCTATACCCCCCGCACCATGCCTGTTTTGCATCTGACCCTGCGCCAATTGCAGATTTTTGCTGCGGTGGCGGGCTGTGGCAGCACCACGGCGGCCAGCACACAACTGGCACTGTCGCAGTCAGCCACCAGCTCGGCCATCAACGAACTGGAGCGCCTGCTGTCTCAAAGCCTGTTCGACCGCAGTGGCAAGCGCCTGCTGCTCAACAACAATGGCCGCGACCTGCTGCCGCGTGCACAAGCCCTGCTGGATGCAGCCATCACCATCGAGCAAAGCGCCCAGGACGGCCTGGCCCAGGCACACACCCTGCGTATTGGCGCCAGCACCACCATTGGCAACTATGTGCTGCCGAGCTTGCTGCGCCAGTTTCTGCAACCGTCAGCCGCGCCAAGCAGCGCCTGGCAGTCGCATGTGCTGATTGGCAACACCGAGGTGGTGTGTGAGGCGGTCGCGGCCTTTGAGCTGGATGTGGGTCTGATCGAAGGACCCGCACACCAACCCACATTGAGCATGACCCCCTGGCTGCAGGATGAACTGCTGTTGGTGAGCGCCCCGGACACCCCGCGCGAGATTGACCCGCAAGAAGCAAATGCCCAAACAGCCAAGGTGTCCACCGTGTCGCTCGACGCCTTGCGCGAGCGGGTCTGGTTACTGCGTGAACAGGGCTCAGGCACCCGCGAGAGCACCGACCAGCTGCTGTTGCCCTACCTGCATGCTTACCAGCGCAGCATGGTGCTGGGCAGCTCAGAAGCCATCAAGCTGGCTGCTGCCGAGGGCCTGGGCGTGGCCTGCCTGTCACACTGGGTGGTGGCAGACTTCATCGCGACCGGGCGGCTGCAGGTGGTCGCCAGCCCCTTGCCAAGCATGCGTCGCCAATGTTACCTGGTGGTCCACCGGGACAAAAGCAACACGCCGGCGCTGCGCCACTTTGTAGCGCAGGCCAACCTGTATGCCACTGCGCGTGGGGCTTTGGCCCCGAACCAGTGAGTGCTGTGTGTCAAGCCGCTGCGCCGAAGTTGTCCGGCATCTGGATCGCCACCACGTCACCCCGTGCGGTGGCTACACCATCGGCGTAGACCGTCGCCTCCACCACCACCTTGCGGCCCTTGATCTCCTTGATGCGGCCACGAATCTCCAGCGTGACGTTGATCGGTGTGGGCTTGAGGTAGTCCACATGCAATGAGCCGGTGACAAACCGGAACGCGGGCAAACTGTCCATCGCCCGCCCCTCTTGCCGATACATCGCCGCTGCAGCAGTGCCGGTGCCGTGGCAGTCGATCAGCGAGGCCAGCAAACCGCCGTAGGTGTAGCCGGGCACAGCGGTGTGGTAAGGCTCGGGGGTGAAACGGGTCACCGTCTCGTCCCCATCCCAATAGGTCTTGATGCGGTGGCCGTGCTCGTTGTTGGCACCACAGCCATAACAATGCGACAGGTTATCAGGGTAATACTCTTGAAAAGCTTTCATGGGGCATCCTGCAAAAGTTGTGGGCAACAGCTGGGCCAAATGTAGCAGGCAGCGCCCTGACACCGTCCCCAGTCACTCAGCAGGGAAAGCCACCACATGGTCCGCCGCCAGGCGGATGCCAATCTGCTCACCCACCGCATGGTTATGGTGCGAGGGCACCAGCGACAACACGCGTTGGCCGCTGGGCAGCAGTAAGCCGTACAAAAACTCGGCCCCGCGAAACGCCTTGCTCTCGACCCTGGCCAACAACGGGCTGCTGTCGTCGTGCTCGATGTCATCCGGCCGCAGCAACACGTCGACCAGACAACTGTGGGTGCCGTCCGGGCTGACCGTTGGGCGGCATGACACCGGCACCCGGGCGTCCAGCACACCCAGTTCAATCGACACCTGCTGCTGGCCCAGCACCTCGCCCGGCAAAAAAGCGCCCTGCCCGACAAAGTCGGCGACAAAACGGTTGACCGGTCGGTGGTACAGGTTGTAGGGCGTGTCCCACTGCTGGATGCGGCCCTGGTGCATCACACCCACCCAATCCGCCAGGGAAAACGCTTCGTGCTGGTCGTGGGTGACGATCAGCGCGGTACTGGCTTCGCGTTTGAGGATGTCACGCACCTCAATCGACAAGCGCTCACGCAATTCCACATCCAGGTTGGAAAACGGCTCGTCCATCAGGATCAGGCGCGGGCGTGGCGCCAGTGCGCGAGCCAGGGCCACACGCTGCTGCTGCCCGCCCGAAAGCTGGTGCGGGAACTGCTTGGCCTGGCCGCTCAGCCCCACCAGCGCCAGCAGCTCTGCCACCCGCGCCGCAGCCACTGCCTTGGACTGGCCGTGCAGGCCAAAAGCCACGTTGTTGGCCACCGTCAAATGGGTGAACAACGCATAGTCCTGGAACACCATACCCACACCGCGCTGTTCGGCGGCCAACATCCAGCCCGGTCGGCTGACCAGGGTGTTGCCAATGGCCACCTCACCCTGCTGGATCGCCTCAAAACCCGCGATACAGCGCAGTGCCGTGGTTTTGCCACAGCCCGATGGCCCGAGCAGGCAGCCGATGTCCCCCTTCTCGAGCGAAAAACTCAGGTCGGTGATGACGGGTCGGGTGCCGTAAGACTGCGACACCCCTTGAAGCAACAATTCAGGCATAAAGATCAACAGCGCAGCTTATCCGCGCGCCAGGTCAAAAACAAAATTGGAACCAGCCCCACCAGCACAATCGCCAGCGACGGCAGCGCCGCGCGCTCCCACTGGCCTTCGGAGGTCATCTCATACACCCGCACCGCCAGCGTGTCCCAGCCAAACGGCCGGGTCATCAGGGTGATCGGCATTTCTTTCATGATGTCAACAAAAGCCAGCGCAGCGGCGGTGCTCAGGCTGGCGCGCAACATCGGCAGGTGCACCCGCCCCAACAATCGGCTGGTGCGCGTGCCCAGGCTGCGGGCGGCCTCGTCCACATTGCGGGTGATGCGCTGCAGCCCACTGTCCATCGGGCCAAAACCCACCGCCAAGAAACGCACCAGATAGGCCAGCAACATCACCAGCAGAGAGCCTTTGAAAACCTCGGTGCCCTGAAAACCAAACCAATCCCGCGCCAGGTCAATCAGGACATTGTCCAGGGCCGCCACCGGGATGAACAGCCCCACCGCCAGCACCGCACCCGGAAAGGCGTAACCCAGCGTGGCCAGGCGCTGCGTCCAGCGCATCAAGGCGCTGGGCCGCTGGCGACCGGCATACGCCAGCAGCACCGAGAACACTACAACTAACAGAGCACCCAGCCCAGATAATATAAGGGAGTGCCAGGCAAAAGACCAATAACGGGCGTCCAGGTCTTGCACCGCCACATCCAGCGTCCACACCACCAGTTGGGCCACCGGCACCCCAAACGCCAGCAACAGCACCAGCCCCGAGTAGAGGGATGCCAGCGCAGCCATGACCGGTGACAACACAATGCGGCGCGATACACCACTGCGCCCCACCGCCGCATAACGCATCTGGGCGCGTGAACGCTGCTCCAGCACCACCACGACCAGCACAAACAGGATCAACACCGAGGCCAGTTGGGCGGCTGCTGGCAAAGAAAACAAGCTGTACCAGGCCTTGTAGATGGCGGTGGTGAAGGTGTCGATGTTGAAAATCGCCATGGTGCCGAAGTCGGCCAGGGTCTCCATCAGCGCCAGCATCAGACCCGCCACGATCCATGGCCGCGCCATCGGCAGCGCCACCCGGACAAAACCTTGCGTGCGCGACAAACCCAGCGACTGCGCCGCCTCCAGTGCCATCGCGCCCTGAGTGGCAAAAGCGTTTTTCGAGATCAGGTAAACATAGGGGTACAGCGCCAGCGACAGCACCATCACCACCCCACCACGTGAACGCACTTCAGGCAGGCCGGTGATGCCCCAGCTTTCACGCAACCAACTCAGCAACGGGCCGCTGAAGTCCAGCAAGTCGATGGCGACAAAGGCCGTCACATAGGCGGGCAAAGCCAGGGGCAAGAGCAGCGCCCAGTCAAACAGGCGACGCCCCGGAAACTCACACATGGCCACCAGCCAGGCCAGTGACACCCCCAGCAGCGTCACCCCGAAGCCAACGCCCAGCAACAGCCAGAAGGTGTTGACCAGCAACTCCGGTAACACAAACTCACTGAGGTGCGACAGGATTGAGCCGTCGATCCGGGCGAACGACGACAGACTGACCACCACCGGCACCAAGACCAGCGCGGCCAGCAGCAGCGCAAACAGGACCCAACCGTCTACCCGAAAGCGCTTTTGGGGGGCAGCGACCGCAGTTGCTGCTGCCGGCAAGGAGATACTGCCCTCAGGCACAGACAGCCCGGATCACTTGTAACCGACGCGGTCCATCAGCTTCACGGCCTGCGCCTGCAGACTGCCCGCGTCTTTCACATTGATCAGGTTCGGCTGGAAGCTGCCCCAGGCGGCCACCGTGGCAGCGGGCTTGACCTTGGGGTTCACCGGGTACTCCAGGTTGTTGTCGGCAAACTGGTTTTGCGCCAGATCAGACGACAACCATTCGATCAGCTTTTGCGCGCCAGCCGGGTTTTTGGCATGCCGTGTCACACCCGCGCCGGACACATTGACGTGTACACCGGCGTCTTTGGACGTCAGGTTCTGGTTGGGCCAGAAAATGGCCAGCGGGTATTTGGGTTGGGTCGCCATCAAGCGGCCATAGTAATAGGTGTTGACCACGGTGACCGCACATTGGCGGTTGGCCACCGCCTCCATGGCTTTGTTGTCATCGGCAAAAGGCGCGGTGGCCAGGTTGTTGACCCAGCCTTTGACAATCGCCTCGGTTTTGGGTTCACCGTGCTCGGTGATCATCATCGCCACCAGACTCTGGTTGTAGACCTTCTTGGCGGTGCGCAGGCACAAACGACCTTTCCACTTGGGGTCAGCCAAGTCTTCGTAGGTGGACAACTCGGACGGTTTCACCATGGTGGTGTTGTACACGATGGTGCGCGCGCGCACCGACAAACCAAACCACTCGTTGCCCGGGTCGCGCAGGTGGGCTGGCACGTTGTCTTGCAAGGCCTTGGACTGGATCGGGCGCAACAGCCCCTGGTGCGAGGCTTGCCATAAGTTACCGGCATCGACCGTGAGCAACATGTCGGCGGGTGTGTTCTGACCCTCGGCTTTCAGGCGTTCCATCAGCGGGCCTTCGGCGCCGGTGATGAACTTGATCTGGACACCGGTATCGCGGGTGTAGGCATCAAACAGCGGTTTGATCAACTGCTCGGCGCGGGCGGAATACACCACCACGTCTTCGGCGGATGCACTCAATGCGGTAGCGGCCAGAACAAGGGCGGCCATCAGTGGCGGAAATGTCATGTCGGAAGGTCCTTCAGCAAGTTGTTGACAGAACAGTCATCTTACATCGAATGCGAATAGTTATCACTTGTGGGGAAATCATGCATAATCCATCACCAATGGGAATAACTCTCATTTAAACCAATGCAACCTGCCCCTCAGGTGCAAGGTGCCAGCCATCCGCTTCGTGAAACCAGAAACAGGAGAGCCTTGTGTGCCAAACCCACGCCATCGCTGACCATACCGCCACCAAGCCGATCAGTCCAGCCGCAGCGTCACCTGCGGTCGTTCAGACCACCACAGGCTCGCGCCGACGCAAGCTGTGGGAACTGGAAGACCGCGCATTTTGCCCGGTGATTGGTGTCTGCTTGCCGATTCCGGTCCTGCGGCGGGTGGTGAACAAGACGTTTCGCGGGCACAACGTCGACACCGACTACGCCCTGCATTCCGGCGCCGTGGGGCAATGTGGCAGTCGCACTCCCTTGGCCGAAGGCATGCAGCGCGAACTGGAGCAGCGGTATGCCCTGGCAATACGCCAGGCCACCAGCGTCAAAACCACCGAGGCGCTGGGCCACTGGTGGAATGAGGCTTCACAAAAAGACCTGGCTGGTCCGCTCTGGGCCACATTGACACATCCGCGCTGCAGTACCGACCTGGAGCGTCAGATCCTCGGTGAAGTGCACATGCTGCAACACCAGGTGGGTGCTGCACAACGCGCTGACCTGCAACGCCTGCAAACCCTGACAGATCACAACACTACGCTGACACGTGAGCTGGCCAATGCGCAACAACGCATCAACCAGTTGGCCAACGAGGGGGCGAACCGCCTCAAGATGCTGCAAGACCAGGTTTTACATCTGCGCACCGAGGTCATCAGCCGTGACACTCGCCTGGCCAACTTGCAACAACAGTTGAGCGCCCTGGAGGCCTCGGTGCCAGACCTGGCATGCCGCACCAAACAGGCGGCCGACCTGGCCCAACAAACCAAACAGATCCAGGCCCTGGAACGTGCCTTGCAGCAGGCACAACAGGACAATGAGCGCAACAGCCGCGTGATCGACATTCAAGCTGCTGAACTCAAACGCCTGGCGCCGCAGACCGACGCAGCGCTCACGGATGAAGCATCTGCCCCTCTCAAACCCGTCCAACTGGAGGACCGTGCCGTGTTGTGTGTGGGTGGGCGCACAGCCAGTGTGCCGCAGTACCGCGACATCATTGAAAGTGTTGGCGCCCGATTTGCCCACCACGATGGTGGTGAAGAAGAAAGCCTGACCAAACTCGACACCACGCTGGCAGCGGCCGATCTGGTGATCTGCCAGACCGGTTGTATCAGCCACAACGCCTATTGGCGCGTCAAAGACCACTGCAAACGTACCGGCAAACAATGCCTGTTTGTGGAAAACCCAGGTACTGCCAGCCTCAAACGCGCCCTGTCGGAGTTACAACACACCGCTGTGGCATGAGTTGCTGCACCCAGATGGATTGACCAAACCCAGACCGTTGACGGCCTGGGTTTGGTGCTGGCTTATTTGGTTAGGATGAGTTTGCCCAGTTTGGTGACCTGCAGGCGGTAAATCACACCCTCGTGCTCGATCGGCACCGACCTGAAACCACGCAATACTGCGGCGCTGGACACAGGCGATGGCGAGGCCAGACCACGCAGGTTGGCAGACTGTGCCGCCAAAGGCTGGGCGGCAACCCCTGCTTGGGTATCGTGAGCAGACTGCTGTGCCATCACTGCCCGGGCTCCGTGACAAAACCGATTTTGCGCAAGCCTGCCCGCTGTGCGGCCGCCATAACTTGCGCCACACGTTCATAACGCACCGCCTTGTCACCCCGCAAGTGCAACTCGGGTTGCGGCTCACGCGCGGCCTCGGTTTGTAACAACCCCGGCAAAGCAGACTCACTTACCAGGGCTTCGTTCCAGTAGTACTGGCCCTGCGCGTCCACACTGAGCCGGATGGTCTGCGGCAAAACCACTTGCGGCTGGTTGGCTGCCACCGGCAAGTCCACATTGACCGAGTGCTTCATCACCGGAATGGTGATGATGAAAATAATCAGCAACACCAGCATGACATCCACCAGCGGTGTCATGTTGATCTCACTCATCACATCGTCGGCATCGGATTGGGTTCCAAAAGCCATGCTCAGGCCCCCTTCTTCATCACCACAACATTGCTGGCACCGGTCGAATTCACCCGTGCCCCCGTAACAAAGAAGGCGTGCAGATCATGGGCAAAGCTGCCCAGCTTGTTCAGGATCGCCTTGTTGCCACGCACCAGGGCGTTGTAACCCAGCACCGCCGGAATCGCCACCGCCAGGCCCAGCGCCGTCATGATCAAGGCTTCACCCACCGGACCGGCCACTTTGTCGATGGTCGACTGACCCGACATACCAATACTGAGCAGCGCATGGTAGATGCCCCACACCGTGCCAAACAGACCCACAAAAGGTGCGGTTGACCCCACCGACGCCAGGATCGCCAAGCCAGACTGCAGGCGTGCGGTGATCTCATCCATGGCATTGCGCAGGCAACGTGTCACCCAGTCGCTGACATCCAGGCTGTCATGCAGATGTACCTTGCTGTTGCGGTGGTGTGCGGCAGCTTCCCGACCTTCAAGAACGATCTGGCGGAACGGGTCCGACGGATCCAAGCCCAGTTTGTCCAAGGCCGCAGCAAAGTCTTCGCTGTGCCAGAAGTCCGCCGCCTGTCTGGCCTGCTTGCGGTATTTGATGATGTCCAAGGTTTTGAGTGCAATCACGATCCAACTGGCCATTGACATCAGCAGCAACAGCACAGCCACCCCCTTGGTCACCCAGTCACCCTGGGTCCAGACATTGACGATGCCGAATTGCGATTCCATTGATAACACTCCTGATTAAAAAATAAGTTACTCAAGCACCCAATTGATGGGCACGTTAAAAGACATGGTGGTGGGCACGCCGTTGCGTTTGCCCGGGATGTAACGCCAGCGCATCACAGCGGTCAGAGCAGCCTGATCCAGTGCATCAAAACCGCTGGACTTCACCAATCGGGCACTCACCGGCAAACCATCGGTACCAATCAACACACTGTGAATCACCAAACCCTGCTCACCGCGACGTTTGCTGGCCGAGGGGTACACCGGCTTGGGGTTCTGCAAATAGTCCGCATCACTGGAAGGCAGCACCACACTCACAGGTGCAGGAGGCGCCGGTGTCGGCGACTCCACGGGTGCTGCGATGGGTGCCAGTGGCGCAACCGGCACCACCGGCACCGTCCAGGCTTCGGGCGCCGGGGTTTCGGTCCGTACCGCCAGTGTCTGTGGCACAACCGGGGTTTTGGGTTGGGTTACTGGGCGCTTGACCACCACTGGCGGCGCAGGCGGCATCACACGGGGCGCAGGTGGCTCAATAAATTCGCTCAGCATCTGCACCGGCACCACCATCTCGACCGCCTGGCGCAACAGCCCACTTTGCAGCGCCCACAGCGCCAGGGCGTGGAACACCAGGACATAGGCCACCACCACAAAAGGACGCCGGTCTGCGGCCGACATCGACAGCCAGGTTGAGCGTCGCTGTGTCAGAGACCTCATTTGCGCAAAACCCAGGCAGCCGCCACAAAAACCATGACCGCACTGCCCCCGAGAATGAAAAGTGTGTTCATGAAACAGCCCTTTCGAAGTGAATACATTCTTTATTATAAATACGAGTAATTCGCATTACATGACGTCGATCAATCATTTTCTTGTTATTTGCTGGCCCAAGCAGCAGACACATCTCTCTCCGTCGAGAACAGGCAATCACAGCCCGGCACCAAACGGTCGCAGCCACACAAAGCCATGGCCATTTCCAGTTCATCACGCAACAGACGCAGCACATGTGCCACGCCCAAAGCACCGGCATTGGCCAGGCCATAGATGTAGGGGCGACCAATCAACACCGCGTTGGCACCCAGCGCCACGGCTTTGAGAACATCGGTGCCACGGCGAATGCCACCATCCACCAACAGGGGCACATCGGCGCCCAGCGCCTGGCGAATGCGCGGCAGCACAGCAGCGGTTGCGGGTGCGGTGTCCAGCGTGCGCCCACCGTGGTTGGACACCACCAGACCCGCCACACCCAGTTGCACGGCCTGGCGTGCATCGTCCGGGTGCATCACACCTTTGAGCAACACCGGTAATTTGGTTTGGGACAGCAGCCAGTCGATGTCGGCCCAGCTTGTGGCGACTTGTAACAAGCCACCACACAAAGCACTTTGCCCCGGCACTTGAGTCGAGGCGGGTACGGGTGGCAAACCGGCCAGATTCACCGCCGACACGCCGGGTGGCAGGCGAAAGCCGACACGCCGCTCTCGGTCACGGGCGCCATTCACCGGGGCATCCACGGTCACCATCAGCGCCTCATACCCTGCCCGTTCGGCGCGCTGCACCAGTTCACGGTTAAAAGCCCGATCTGGCGTCAGATACAACTGAAACCACAAGGGGCCACGCTCCGGGTCGCTCACCACCGACTGGGCCACGGTTTCGAGCCGGATGCTGGCCTGGGTACTCAGCACCAAACCCGCCTGCTGGGCCGAAGCAGCGCAGGCGGTGGCCACTTCGCCGTCCGGGTGCGCCATACGCTGGTAGGCCACTGGGGCCAAAAAAATCGGGTGTGCCAGGGTGCGCCCCAGCAAGGCCACCTGGGTATGTGCGCCGCTCAGATCACGCAAAACCCGGGGTTGCAGCAGCTGTTGTTGCCACGCGACCACATTGGCTTGCAAGCTCAACTCGTCGGCAGCACCACCGCTGAAATAAGCCCAAGCATTGGCATCGAGTCGGCTGCGCGCCAAAACCTCGTGGTCTGCCAGACTCACCACACCCGCAGGCAACCCTGCCAGCGCAGGCGTTTGTTCACTCATGTGTCCGCCCAGCCGCGCAGCAGGTTGTGGTAGACCCCGGTGAGCGCGGTGGTTTCGTCACTTTCGCCATGTTGCTGGCGCAGGCGCAGCAGGTTCATGTCCAGCTCAAACAACAGACGACGCTGTTCATCACTGCGCACCATGCTCTCGATCCACAAAAAACAGGCCACCCGGTGACCACGTGTGACGGGCTTGACCTGATGCAGGCTGGTGCCTGGGTAAAGCACCGCGTGCCCTGCAGGCAGCTTCACCGCTTGTTGACCATAGGTGTCGGCGATGGTGAGTTCACCACCGTCATAGTCGTCCGGGTCGTTCAAGAACACCGTGCAAGACACATCGGTGCGCACCTTTTGACCGTTGGGCAGCGCCCGGATGGCGTTGTCGATGTGGTTACCGTAATAGTTGCTCTCACCACCATAACGGTTGACACGGGGTGTGAACACCCGTTTGGGCAAGGCCGCTGAGAAAAAGGTGCTGCTGCGGTCTAAGCCGCGCAGCACCATTGCCCGAATTTGCTGCGCTGCCTCACACTCATGCGGCAATTGCTGGTTGTTTTTGACCAGCGCCGCCTGCTCGCCTGCACTGGCGCGCCCATCAGCCCAGGGCGCGCTGGCCAGCAGCGCGCTCACGTTGTTGACCTCGTCAGGCGTCAGGATATGAGGTAGCGTCAACAACATGGTGCTCAGAACTTGAAGCTGCCCGTGACTTGAACTAAGCGCCCCGCACCCGGGATGTAATGCCCCGAGTACAGCTGGTCAGCGTACAGCTTGTTGGTGATGTTGCTGACACTGGCCTTGAAGGTGACCTTCTCGTTCATCTTGTACTCGGCCATCACATCCGCCGTGACCCAGCTGGGCACTTCCCAGCCGGGGTTGCGAATAGGTGTCTGGCGGCCACGGAAGTTGATGCCTGCCCCCACACGCCATTGGGCGTTGAGTTGGTAGGTGTTCCAGAACGAGCCACTGTGGTAAGGCGTATTGGAGGGGCGTGTGCCCTCACCTTCCGAGCCAGCCACACCGACGTCAATCTTCGCCACCGGCATCCACATGTACGAGGCATAAATTTCCCACTGCGGCGTGAGCCTGCCAGCGATGTCAATCTCTGCCCCGGCCACATGGCGTTTGCCTGAGAGCGTGACCAGATCGACCAGTGGATCGGTGTTGCGCTCATGCAGTTTGGTAGATCGGAAGACCGCGACCCGGGTGGTGAAGCGCTGGTCTTCGGTATCGAGTTTGGCACCCAACTCGATGTTGACACTCTGCTCGGGCGGGATGTTGGCATTGGTCGCCCCCAGCGAATAGGCATCACCGGAGGTGTTGAACGAGGTGGCTGCCGAGAAGTGGTAAGAATGCAGATCATTGGGTTGGTACAACACACCCACACGCTTGCTGAGTTCCGACACCTTCATCTGATAGCTGGCTTGCGAAGCCACATTGGAGTTGGACAGGTTGTAACTGGTGTAGTCGCCACTCAGATGGTCAAACCGCAGCCCTGCCAGCACTTTCCAGTGTGGCGCTACTTCAACCAAGTCCTGCATGTAGGCACCCCAGCCGCTGGAGGTGTAGTCACTGGTTGTACGCAGCACACGAGAAGACTCATTCACCCAGGCACCATCGTTGGGAGCACCCACGGTGGTGGCAGGTTTGGTTGGCACCACCCCACCCTGCGTGGCCGAGCGGGCACCGTAGACCGTTTTGGTTTCACGCGCCACATCAACACCGGTCAACAACTCGTGCTGCAAACCCCAGGCCTGGAACTTGGTCTGGTAATCACTTTGGGCATACAGGGTGTCCATATCCTGAATCTTCAGCTGGGTGCCACGCGTCAACACCGTGGCATTGCTGAAATTGCTCAGGTTGGCATTGGTCACCGTCGGGCAAGCGGCGTTAGGGGCGTAAACACCTGCCTGGTT
The DNA here is from genome assembly GCF_013416775.1 of Rhodoferax sp. BLA1. Taxonomy (GTDB): domain Bacteria; phylum Pseudomonadota; class Gammaproteobacteria; order Burkholderiales; family Burkholderiaceae_C; genus Rhodoferax. The sequence continues at coordinate 298,665 of NZ_SZVI01000010.1, read as the reverse complement.
GGTGCTGCCCTGACACAAGCGCACCGTACCCGCCCGCTGATCACGGGTGTATTCACCCTTGCGAATCTGGGTTTTGAGCGTGCTGTCAGCATCAAAACGGTGCGTGTGGGTGAAGGTGCCGGTGGTGGCGGTGCCCGCGTTGTAGTCGCTGGCCATGCCGTAATACGCGGTCGGGTCCAGCGGCAAGGTGGTGGTAGCGCTGGTAGGGGATGACGCAGTCGGCCGAATCCACGGCATGCCGTAGTTCATGCCATTGTTGTTATCCAGGTGGTAAAGGCTGGCCGAGAACTCGTCTTTTTCACCAATGTTCCAGCGGTAGGTGGCTGAAATACCCTTCTTGTCCAGGCTGCTGCCCGCACCGTTGTTGTCGGCCTCGGTGACCATGGTGTTGATGCGCAAGGCGGCATCGTCGGCCGTCTGGATGTTGAAGTCACCCACCACACGGCGGTGGTTGTGGCTGCCGACAGTCACATCCACCTGGTTGTCACCAAACAGGGTCGGCGCCTTGTTGACCAGGTTCACTGCGCCACCTGTGGAGCCACGGCCAAACAACATCGAGGCGGAACCACGCATCACCTCCATACGGTCCAGGCTGAAGGTGTCACGCTCGTAAAAAGCCGGGTCACGCATGCCATCCACAAAAATGTCGCCAGTGGAGGCCAACGAAAAACCGCGCAGCTTGATGTCTTCCTCACCGCCCTCCGCCGCCTGGAACGAGATGCCAGCAGTCACTTTCAAGGCCTCTTTGACAGTGTCCAGATTGCGCTCATCAATCAGCCGCTCGGTCACCACGGTGACTGACTGAGGGATGTCGCGCAGTTGTTGCACACCCTTGCCGATGGTGGTCTGGGTGGCGCGAACCGAGTCACGGCCTTCAGGCGCCTCCGCCTTCTCCTTGACCACCACCGGCTTGAGGGTTTTGTCATAGGCCGTGGTGGTTTCTTGCGCCAGCGCACTCATGGAGCCCGCCAACAACATGGCACCAATCGGCAGCAATTGCGGGTTAACTATTGATTTAGTAGCACTACACCCTTTTACCATAAGGTCTACAGGCATTTTTTTAGTAAATTTTGGATGTGGTTGTGTCATAGCGTTTGGTACCTGGTTGGGTGTTGGCTGGCTAGGACACAGGCACCGTAGAACGGTGACGTGACTTGACTGGCTGGTGAAGGCTGGCTGCAGTGGGGTGAAGGCAGCCGCCGAAAATTTAGTCTATCACAAATACGAATCGTTCTTATTGTGAAATATCATACGTTGTTCACTCACCACAAGGACCCTCATGAAACTTCACTCCCTGTCTTTGGCAACCGCCCTCGCCCTCGGTTCTTTGACCGTGCCCGCGCTTTTGCCAAGCGCATCAGCCCAGACCTCGGTCGCCGCCGCCAGCAACCAAACCAGCGTGACCCACGCCGCCGTGGTGACGCAATACGCCACACTGGTGCACGCCAACTACCAGGACGTGCACCAGGCGGCCGTCGCACTGCAGACCGCTGTCAACAGCTTTTTGGCCAATCCCTCCAGCGCCACGCAGGATGCCGCCAAACAAGCCTGGCTGAACGCCCGTGAGGCTTATGGCCAGACCGAGGCCTTCCGTTTTTACGGCGGTCCGATCGACAGCGACAGTGGCCCGGAAGGCCGCATGAACGCCTGGCCGATGGACGAGTCCTTTGTGGACTCGGTCAAAGACAAACCCAACGCGGGCCTGATCAACAACAAAAAATTTGCCATCAACCGCAAAAGCCTGATCGCCCAGAACGAGCGTGGTGGTGAAGAAAACATTGCCACCGGTTGGCACGCCGTCGAGTTCTTCCTGTGGGGCCAGGACTTGTCCGAAACCGGTCCCGGTGCGCGCAGTTTTGAAGACTTTGTCGACGGCAAAGCACCCAACGCCGAGCGCCGCCGCCTGTACCTGAAAACGGTGACGGACCTGCTGGTGGATGACAGCGCCAGCCTGGTCAAGGCCTGGGCACCCGATGTCAAGGGCAACTACCGCGCCAAGTTCGAGAAAGGTGGCAAGGAGTCTGTGCGCAAGATGCTGGTTGGTCTGGGTTCACTGTCACGCGGTGAACTCGCCGGTGAGCGGCTGGAAGTGGCGCTCAACAGCCAGGACCAGGAAGACGAACACTCCTGCTTCTCAGACAACACCCATCGCGATGCCGCCACCAACGCCAAAGGCATCCAGAACGTCTGGCTCGGCAGCTACAAACGGTTGGACGGCACCGTGGTCAGCGGCCCCTCGTTACGCGACCTGACCGCGCTGACCGACGCGGCTCTGGCCGAAAAAACCTCACAGCAAATCGCCCAGTCGGTAGCCGCTGCCGAGGCCATCCAGGCCCCGTTTGACCGCGAAATCATGGGCGCCAAAGACGCCCCGGGTCGCCAGCGTATCCAGAAAACCATCGCCAGCCTGACCCAACAAAGCAAAGACCTGGTGGCCGCTGCCAGCGCGGTGGGCATCAAGAAGCTGACCCTGGTCGAGCCGTGAAGCTGACCCGGTTGCCAACGCAACTGGTCATTATGTAAGAAATTGGCCTCCATCCCTTATTCCATAAGGGATGATAGCTATTGTTTTTAATATATCTGCACCGGCAGTCGAGTGCAGTTGCCCAACCAAGCGCCCTGCCCCTGACGCTTTCAGCAACATCCGCGCCAGTTCATGGGCGGGTGTTCAATACCCCCTACTGAAGGCTGAGAATCCACTTGGCCAGTTTGCTGGCATCGGCCGGGCTCACCGAGGCATTGGCCGGCATAAACGGCAAGCTGGCCTGACCTTCCTTTTGCCAACCCATACCCGCAGGCATCGGTGTGCCTTTGAGGATGTGTTGCGCCAATGTGGCCTCTGCGTCTTTTTTACCTTTGTATTTTTTGGCCACCGCCTTGTAGGCCGGCCCCAACACCTTGGCTTCGACCGTATGGCAGGCCAGGCAGCCCTTGGCTTTGGCCAGCGCTTCGTCTGCTTGCGCCGCACCGGCCAACAACAGACCAGCACCAAACAACAGAGATAGCTTGATTGACTTCATTGTGTGTCTCTCCATTCATGAAAGAAAACGCTCCGTCTGAGCATCGGATAACCATCTTATCTTAAATGCGAATGCTTCTCATATAGAATGAAAGGCTTATCTAGCAAGCCAAGCCAGACCAGTTCATCGCACACAGATTGCCCAGCGTTGAACACCAGCAGAGCCAGCCACATCACACACTTCTTAAAGGATGTTTCATGGCGAATTGGCGTACTTCTGGTGATTTTTCTCTGACCAAACTCTCCCTGTGCCTGGGGCTTGCTTGGGGCACGGCCGCAAGCTGGGGGCAAACCGCACTGGCGAACGAACCACAGGCACAAACCTCTGCCACACTCAAAGTGGTGGTGGTCAGCGGCAGCCGTGTGGAGCAAGAACTCGATGATGTGCCAGCCACCATCACCACCATCACCGCGCAAGATATCGCCAACCAGAATCCAACCGATCTGGAGGATTTGCTCAAAAACGAAGTGGGTGTCTCGGTGCGGGCCCAGCCGAACCGAGCCTCTGGCGTGTTCTACAACACCGGCCGCGGTGGCAACGAGGGGGTCAACATCCGAGGCCTGGAGGGTGACCAGGTGCGTCTGCAGGTGGACGGTGTGAGTCTGCCCGCCACCTACGAAAGTGGCCCTTATGCCGCCGGACGTGGCGACACACTGGAGTCAGAAGGTTACAAACGTGTGGAGATCTTGCGCGGTGCATCGAGCACCCAATTTGGCTCCGACGGGCTGGCCGGTGCGGTGAGTTTCCTGACCAAGGACCCGTCCGACCTGCTGACCCTGGGCAATACGACCCAGTTCAACCTGAAAACTGCCTATGCGTCGGCCGACCACTCGGTGCAAGTCGCGCCCAGTTTTGCCTTCAAGGGTGACACCGTACAAGGCATGATCCTGACCAGCTTCCGGCGTGGCCACGAAACCGACAACATGGGCACCAACGATGTGGCCAACCTGAACCGCACCACGCCCAACCCGTCCGACACCGAGGTGGACTACCTGCTGTCCAAACTGATCTTCAACCCGGGCGGTGGTCATCAGGTCAAACTGACCATGGAAACACTGGACCGGCAGAACGACACCAACATCCTGAGCTTTTTTGGTGACCCGTTCACCGTAGCGACACTCACCAAAGTGGACGCGCGGGAAAACATCTCCCGCGATCTGGCCAAGATCGATTACCAGTACATCCCCACCCAAGCGACCTGGTTTGATGTTCTGCTCACCAGCGTCTACGGCCAGCGCTCCGTCAACCACCAATACGGCTTTGAGGCCCGCTCCACCAATCCGCTGGTGCGCACCCGCGACACCGACTATTCGGAAGACACGGTGGGTGGCAGCATCCAGTTTGAAAGCAGCGCCGGGCGCGACATTCCCCACAGAATGGTGTATGGGCTGGATGTGGCGCGGACGCAGGTGGCCTTGGTCAAAGAGGGCTACAACAGCAGTGGCACCGCGTTTGTCAACAACACCAGTTTCCCGGACACCGACTACAGCACCTTTGGCGCCTTCGTGCAGGACGAGATCAACTTAGGCGCGGTCAGTGTGACCCCCGGTTTGCGCTTCGACAGCTTCAAGCTCTCACCCAAAACCAGCGCGCTCTACCAGGTCAACAACCAGACCACACCGTCCGAACTGAGTGACTCCGCGCTTTCACCCAAACTCGGTATGGTGTGGCGACTGGCACCCATGACCAACTTCTTCACCCAGTACGCCCACGGCTTTCGTGCACCCAAAGCCAGCCAGGTCAATGGTGGTGTAACCAACCTGACAGCGACAGATCCCTACACCTCCATCGGCAACCCCAACCTCAAGGCCGAAACCAGTGACACCCTTGAAGTGGGCCTGCGCGGCGGTGATGCCACGCGCCGCTACAGCGTCAGTGCTTTTCGCGGCAAATACAAGGACTTCATCGCCAGCAATGTGCTGATCACGGACAACACCAGGCCTACACCCGACGTGTACCAAAGCATCAACCTCAACAATGTCACCATCCAAGGTGTCGAATTCCGTGGGGACTGGTCCTTTGCCAAAGGCTGGACAGTTTCAGCGGCCTACGCCCATGCCGAAGGTGACTCGATCAACAATGGTGTGAAAAAACCTCTGGACACCATTGACCCAGACAAACTGGTGCTGGGGCTGCGCTACACCCATGGCGCCAGCTGGGGTGTGGAGAGTGTGTTCAAAGCCGTTGATCGCAAAAAACGCAACCCCAACGCCAGCGGTTACACACCCGGCGGTTACTCGGTGATGGATGTCTCTGGTTGGTACGCGTTCAGCAAAGCCACCCGGTTGACAGCAGGCATCAACAACCTGTTTGACCGTAAATACGTCGAATGGGCCGATGTCCGCAGTCTGAGTGCCAGCAGCAATGTGGTGGATGCCTACAGCCAGCCCGGTCGCAACTTCACGGTCAGCCTGACCCATAGCTTTTAAGCTCAACCAATGTGTTGTTTATCACTTGCCCAGCGCTTTGCGCTGCGGCTGCTGGCTTGGTGTTGTTTGCTGTGTTTGCCACTGACATCCTTCGCCGCATCGGTGCTGTTTGTCACCACCAGCCCGATCACACCCGGCAAGTTTCGGGTTTTGTCGGCGGTGGCAGCGCCTTATGGCATCCAGGTCGAAGCCAGGTTTGTTGAAAAACTCGGCAACGTCGACGCCAGCCTCTGGCAAGGGTTTGACGCGGTGATGTTTGACGCACCGCGCGACCACATCCAGGAGGCCATATCCGCCAAAGTGAAAGACGCACTGCCCGCCCTGGCGCTGGCCAGAACACCCGTTTTGTGGTTACACACCAGCCAGCCGCAATGGCAACACCTACCCGACGACCTGGCAAAACGCCTGCACGCCTACTACGTGAATGGTGGGCGCACCAACAACGCGGGCTTTTTTGCCACCCTGGCCGCCCATCTGGCGCGCCAACCCTGGCAACACCTGGCCCCACCCCAGGTGTTTGCCGCCACAGCCATCTACCACCCCAAGGCGCCCCAACTGGTGTTTGACAACACCGCAGCCTACCTGCGCTGGAGGGGTGATGTGCGGGGCAAACCAGTGGTGGCCATCGCCTTTCACCAACAGGCCATCGCCGCAGAACAAACCGGCCTGATCGACGACCTGATCACCCGCATCGAGGCCGCTGGCGCGGTGCCTCTGGCTTTTTACAGCCCGGTGATGGACAACAGCGCCATCACCCGGCTGCTGGCTCCCGAAGGCCAAGCGCTGGCCAACGTGCTGATCAGCACCCAGATTTTGCTCAATCCAGAAGGCCGCCGCGCCGAGTTTGACAAGCTGGGCATCCCGGTGATCCAGGCCATGGCTTACCGAAAAGCGGATGCCGATGTGTGGGCGCAAGATCCGGTGGGCATCAGCCTCATGGACGTACCCTTCTACCTGTCGCAACCTGAATATGCCGGTGTGTTGGATGTGATGGTGGCCGCTGCCACCAACAAAGCCAGCGAACAGGTTCAAGCCATTCCCGAGCAAACGGCGGCGGTGGTCGGCAAAGCCCTGGCCCTGGCCCGCTTGAACCGGCTGGCCAATGCCGACAAAAAGGTGGCCTTCATGTTCTGGAACTACCCGCCGGGCGAGAAAAACCTGGGGGCCTCCTTCATGAACCTGCCCACCAGCCTGGAGGCCACGCTGGCGGCCATGAAGGCAGCAGGTTACCGCACTGAGACACCCGATGCGGCCACACTGACGCGCCAGATGCAGCGCCTGCTCAAACCCTTTTACCGTCCCGGCACCGTGGCCGATGAAATGGACGCACTGGTACGTGACGGCCTGGCTGAACTGATGCCGCTGGCCACCTACAAAACCTGGCTGGCCAGCCTGCCCGACGCGCAGCGCGAGGCCTGGGTAACGGCTGTGGGTCACCCTGACAAGTCGGTATTTCTGGTGCAGAGGGATGGCAAAACCTACTTTGCGATTCCGCGCCTGAAACTCGGCAACATCAGCATCCTGCCGCAACCACCTCGTGGTGAACCCGCGGGGGGTGGTGTGTATGCCAAAAACAAAGCCATCTACCACTCCAGCAGCGCGGCACCGCCACACTCCTACATGGCAGGCTATTTGTGGATGCGTGAGCAGTTCAAGGCCGATGCCTTGATCCACTACGGCACCCACGGTACCCAAGAGTGGCTACCCGGCAAAGAGCGCGGCCTGTCGGTGACCGACTACGCCTTGCTGGCGATTGGCAACGTGCCGGTGATTTACCCCTACATCGTTGACAACATTGGCGAGGCGGTGCAGACCAAACGGCGTGGCCGTGCGGTCAACATCAGCTACCAGACCCCGCCATTTGCCCCGGCCGGGCTGCACTCGGTGCTGACCCAGTTGCACGACGATTTACACGCCTGGCTGGCCCAGGATGAAGGTGTGGTCAAAGAGCAGTTGCGCGCCCAGCTTATGGCAACCGTGGCCAAGGAACGCATTGACCTGGACATGGGCTGGAGCCAGACGCGCATGGCGCAGGAATTTCCGACCTTTGTCAACGCCCTGCACGACCATTTGCACGAACTGGCCCAGACCGCGCAACCCTTGGGTTTGCACACCTTTGGCAAAGGTGCGGGCGAACACGGCCAACTGGCCACCGTGTTGATGATGCTCGGGGCACCATTCTGGGAAGCCACGGCGGTGTTTGTGGACGGCAACAACAAACAGGCGGATGAAGCCGTCGTGACGGACTTCAGCAAAATCGCGCAGACCGCGCCCTACCAACTGTTGCGCCGCCATCTGGTGCAAGGCGCAGCCGTGGACACCCTGCCACCCAAACTCCGGGCCATGGTGGCCCAAGGCCAACGCTGGTTCACCGACCTGCAGGCGGAAGGTGAAACCCGTGGTCTGCTGGCGGCGCTGGACGGCCGCTACATCCCCACGTCTTACGGCGGTGACCCGATCAAAAACCCCGACAGCCTGCCCACCGGGCGTAACCTGTACGGCTTTGACCCGTCCCGTGTGCCGACCCAGGCCGCCTGGAAGGCAGGCCAGGAAGCGCTGGACAAACTGGTGGCGGCGCACCGGCAGAAAACCGGTGTGATGCCATCCAAATTCACCTTCTCTCTCTGGTCGGTCGAAACCATGCGCCACCAGGGCCTGCTCGAAGCACAGGCACTCTGGGCGATGGGTGTCGAGCCGGTCTGGGATGCAGGCGGACGGGTGGTGGACGTCAAGCTGGTGCCACGCCAGACCCTGGGTCGACCGCGCATTGACGTGGTGTTGTCCGCCACCGGCCTGTACCGCGACCACTTTCCCAACGTGTTGAAACAGCTGGCGCGGGCGGCGCAACTGGCCGCACAGGCCACCAACGAGGCCGACAACGCGGTGGCCCACAACACCCGCACGGTGGCGGGGCAACTGGCAGCGCAGGGCTGGCGCACCGAGGCCGCCCAGAAAGCTGGCGAAACCCGGATTTTCGCCAGCGCATCAGGCAACTACGGCTCCGGCCTGGACGATGCGGCCCTGGCCACCGACACCTGGAAGAGCAAGGCCGAAGGTGACCGCAAAATGGCCGAGCTGTACCTGCGCAAAATGCAGTTTGCCTATGGCCCGGATGAGGCCGATTGGGGCAAAAGTGGCGCCGATCTGGCCAGTGCGGCCGGAGCCGATGGCAGCACAGCTGTCAACCTGTACGCGACCCAGCTCAAAGGCACTCAGGCGGCGGTGCTGGCGCGCAGCTCCAACCTGTACGGCATGCTCACCACCGACGACCCGTTCCAGTACCTGGGTGGCATTGCCGCAGCGGTGCGTTACATCGACGGCAAAGCGCCGGAGCTGTTGATCTCGAACCTGCGTGGCACGGGCTCAGGCAAGGCGGAAGATGCCGCCAGCTTTTTGGCCAAGGAACTGGCCACACGCAACTTTCACCCAGGCCATATCCAGGCGCTGATGAAAGAGGGTTATGCCGGCACCACCCAGATGCTCGACAGCCTCAACAACTTCACCGGCTGGACCACGGTGGCACGCGAGATCGTGCGTGATGACCAGTGGCAGGAGTTTGCCGACGTGTATGTGCGCGATAAACACCAACTGGGCATCACGCAGTGGATGGAGCGCAACAATCCGCATGCCCTGGCGCAGATGATGGAACGCATGCTGGAGATGGCACGCCAGGGTTACTGGCAAGCCGATAGCGCCACCGTCGACGAGTTGAAAGCACGCTACAAGGACCTGGCCCAACGCTTTGACGTGCGCACCGACAACCGCAGCCTGCAGGAATTTGTCGGTTTGCCAGGTTACGGCCTGAGCCAATCACAGGTGCCCCAGGAGGCCTTGATGAGCCCCTCAGCCCCTCGCGCTGTCAACCGGCCCGTCGCTGCGCCAGCTGCGGCCCCCGTTCCCCAACCGGCGCCAGCGCCTGTGCCACCCCAGATCACCGGTTTGAAACTGGAGTCTGTGCAGCCTGAGACTCCAAATGCCTTGGAGCCCTTGTTATTGCTCGCACTATCGCTATTATTTTTGGCACCGCTGGCAGGTGCCTGGCAACAATGGAGAACAACATGAGACCCTGGTTACCCCTGCTCACTTTGAGCCTGATACTGACGGCCTGTGCCAGCCCACCCGCCGACACCACGCCAAGCCATGCGTTGACGGACCGCATCTGGGATGTGCGTTCGGGTCAGTTCATCAGCTCCCAACAAGCGTTTCAGCGCGCAGGCGCCAGCCGTTATGTCTTGCTCGGTGAAAAACACGACAGTGCCATCCACCATGCACGCCAGTTGCAGGTGCTGCAAGCGCTGGCAGACCAGGGGCGACAACCCGCCCTGGCGCTGGAGCAATTCGATGTCCAACACCAGAGCGCCCTGAGCGCTGCGCAACACAGCGGCACCACCGATGCCGAAGCCCTGGCCGACGCGGGCCAACTCCATCGCGAGGGCTGGCGCTGGCCGATGTACAAGGCTCTCATCAGCCACGCCGCGCAGCAGCATTGGCCCTTGCTGGCGGCCAACCTGTCGCGCGCTGACGCACGCAACATCGCCCTGGGCAAAGTGGCACCCGAGTTGCCGGTGTTGTCTGCAACCCAGATGGCCCACCTGGAAGACGACGTGGTTGAAGGCCACTGTGGTCACCGCCCCAACCCCCAACTGCTGACCCGCATCGTGGCGGCACAACGGGCACGTGACCTGCAGATGGCCCAGGTGCTGGACAGCGTGCCCGGCCCGGTGGTGCTGGTGGCTGGCGCCGGCCATTTGCGCAGCGACCGCGCTGTGCCCCAGTACCTGGCCGAACCCAGCCGGGCTCTGAGCATCGCTTTTGTGGAGGTGCTTGACGGCAGGCTCAACCCCCGTGACTACGACAGCGCCGGGTTTGACCTGCTGTGGTTCACCGCCGCCACACCCCGGCCCGATGCCTGCGCCAAACCGCTGACCGGCCTGGTGGCCCCTGCCGCCGCACCAGCCCAGCCCCCAGAATCCAAATGAAAGAAAGTTCCATGATTGAATTGTTGATGTACCAGGTGGGCCAGCTGTTTTTGCTGCCGGTGTTGGGGCTGGTCGCCCTGCTGTTTGTCTACGCGCTCTACGCGCTGGGTGCCTTTGTGGTGCAGGCTTTGCAGCGGCGCCAGCCCCAGCAGGGCCGGGGGTTCCCGCTGCTGCGCCACGCCGAGAAGTTCCCGCAGGCCAGTGAAGATGAGCTGGACTTGTTTGCCCACAAGCTGCTGGAGCCCGAATGCCTGGCCAGCCGGATTGCCCCCATGCTGGGCCTGGTCGGCACCATGATCCCGATGGGGCCAGCCCTCAAATCCTTGTCCGATGGCAACCTGGCGCAGGTGTCGGGCAGCCTCACGGTGGCGTTTTCGGCGGTGATTCTGGCGCTGATTGCGGCCAGCATCACCTACTGGGTGGCCAATGTGCGCCGCCGCTGGCTGGCCGAAGAAATGGTGATCCTGCAGCAAAGGGCCAAAGCATGAGCCTGAAATTGCTCCACGAACCCGAGAACGACGACCCGATCCTGTCGGTGGTCAACATCATCGACATCTTTCTGGTGATCATCGCCGCCTTGTTGATCACCGTGGCGCAAAACCCGATGCTCAACAGCTTCAGCCAGCGTGACGTGACCGTGATCACCGATGCAGGCAAACCGACCATGGAAATGATGGTGAAAAAGGGCGAAAAAATCGAGCGCTACAAAGCCAGCGGCCAGATCGGTCAGGGTGAAGGCGCCAAGGCTGGCACCGCCTACCGGATGAAGGACGGCGGCATCGTCTACGTGCCGGAGTAAGCCTCGGGTTGACAAGCGCCCGAATGGTGGTGCCAGGGTTTGCCGACCACCTTGATGCCACTTCAATGAGAACGGTTCTTGTTTGTATACTGTGGCCAAGCCGCTTCTTGCCAGTTGTGGCCTGCAGACAGCTTTGTCACCCTCATCACACCCACCCGCATGAAATCTCACAACCTGCGTTGCTGCCCCACCGTCACACCAGACACGTGGTCGGGCGCCGTGCAGGTCTGCCAGAGTTACAAGCCAAAAGTGCCTCTAGCCCTTATTTAAAAAGGGCTAGCAGCTATTTATTTTGAAGAACATCAAGCCAGTCCCCATGCAGCTTTCTCTGACCTCCTCCGCTCCAGCCACGCGCTGGCCGTTCACCACCGGGGCCCAGCCTCTGCTACTCACGGCGACGCTTGGGCTGCTGCTGGCCACACCCCTGCACGCGGCCGAGACGAGCCCGCCCCCCGGAGAACTCACGGGTGGCGCCACCACCGTGTGGGTGGATGGCAAAAACGCGTTCTCTTTGCCCGCCGCCAACCTGAGCGACGAGGAACGCACCCGGTTTGCGATTGGCAACTCGTTTTTCAAACGCAACTGGGTCGAGGCACCCGCCTCCACCAAGGTGCGCGACGGTCTGGGCCCGCATTTCATCGCGCGCTCCTGCGGCGGCTGCCACGCGCTCGATGGCCGGGGCCGCCCGCCCGAGGTCAAAGCTGGCCGCCATGAGCAGCCGGTGGGCTTGCTGATGCGCCTGTCGGTACCCGGTGTGGCCGACCCGCACGAAGGTGTATTGCCCGAGCCGACCTATGGCGGCCAGTTCAACAATGCCGCCGTGCAAGGCGTGCGCCCCGAGGGTGAGGTCACGTTGCGCACCACACCCGTGCGTGGCCGTTTTACCGACGGCAGCCGCTACACCCTGCAGCAGCCGGTGTATGGCTTCAGGCAACTGGCCTATGGCCCGATGTCACCCAAGGTGTTGGTCAGCCCGCGTGTGGCGCCGCAGCTGATGGGCATTGGCCTGCTGGAGGCGATTGCCGAGGCCGACATCCTGCAAAACGCCGCCGACCAGGCGGCCAGCCCCGGCCCCATCAAAGGCCAAGTCAACCGAGTGTGGGACGCGGTGGCGCAAAAAGAAATGGTAGGACGCTTCGGCTGGAAGGCCAATGTGGCCAGCATCGCCCACCAGACGGCGGGCGCCTTCCGCGGTGACATCGGCATCACCTCGGTCTGGGCACCCGGTGAGGGCTGTACCCCGGTGCAGAAAGATTGCCTGCAAGCGGCCAGTGGCGGCCACGGCGGCGCTTTTGAGATCGACCAGTCCACGCTGGAAGACGTGGTGTTTTACCAGGCGGTGCTGGCCCCGGTGGCACGGCGCCAGATCAACAACCCGCAGGTGCGCCAGGGCCAGGCGCTGTTTGAGCAGGCCGGTTGCGCCAGCTGCCACCGCCCGAGTTACACCACCCACCAGGGGCCCAACCCCAGCATGAGCAGCCCGACCCTCAACGGCCAGACCATCTGGCCCTATACCGACTTGCTGCTGCATGACATGGGCCCGGGCCTGGCCGACGGACGGCCCGACTTTGCCGCCAGTGGCAGCCAGTGGAAAACCCCGGCGCTGTGGGGCATCGGCCTGATCCAGGCGGTCAACGGACACACCCGGCTGTTGCACGATGGCCGCGCCAATGGGGTGCTCGAAGCGGTGTTGTGGCATGGCGGCGAGGCGCAGGCGGCGCAACAGCAGGTCCTGCAGATGAGCCGCACCCAACGTGCGGCGCTGGTGAAGTTTGTGGAATCGCTTTAAATGCTCTTTATTTCAGAGCTATATCCCCTTATTAAAAAAGGGCTGGAGGCCAATTTGACGCATCAAACCACACCCCATCAAGGTCTGCCCTTGACACCAGGCAGCGGGCCTGCGCGCAGACTGGCGCTGGCACTCGGCAGCGCCCTGCTGACGGTGGCCAGCCACGCAGCCACACCATCAGCCACCCAGGTACTGATGCCCATGTATTCCCCCGCCGAGGTGATGCAAGGCCTGTACAGCCAACATTTACCACCGCTGTCACAGCGCTTTGCCGCCGAGGCAGACGCCCTGGTGACTGCCACCCAGCAGTATTGCCAGAGCTTGCCCACACCTGGGACTCCGTTGCCTGCCCGGCAAGCCGCCTGGACCCGCTTGCACACCCAATGGCAACACACCATGCTGGCCTGGGAAAGCCTGTCCACCCCGGCGGTCGGGCCGATGTTGACCCGCCGCTCACAACGCCAGATCGACTTCTGGCCAACCCGCCCAGAGCTGCTTACCAAAGCGCTCGCCAAAGCGCCGCAGACCCTGGCCGACATGGAAACCGTGGGCACCCTCGCCAAAGGTTTGCCCGCCATGGAGCTGCTGATGACACAGTGGCGGCCAGTGGCAGCAGGCCAACGCAGCGGGTCGATCACCCCTTCTGAGGCCAGCTGCCGCTACCTGGGCCTGCTGGCGCAGGGCGTGCAGGTCGAGGCCACGGAGCTGGGTACGGAACTGACCACCTGGGCAGCCAAAGACTGGGAGCAGACCCCGGACGACACTGCCATCGCGATGGCCGAGTGGGTCAACCAGTGGCTGGGCGGGCTGGAGCGCCTGCGCTGGGCCCATCTGGATAAACCCCTCAAAACCGCACAAACCCTGGGTGAGACACGCAAAAACAGCCTCCCTCAATTCGCCCGCATGGGGCGCGAGACCAATCTGGCAGGCTGGCGCGCCCAATGGCACAGCCTGCTGGCCCAAGGACGGCTGAGCGAGGCGCAACGGAGCCAGCCACCCACACCAGGCCAGGCACTGGTGCCGATTGAGGCGCTGTTGCTGGGCCAGGGCCAGATCGCGCTGGCCCAACGCTGGGCCCAGGCGCTGGATGCGGTCAACACCCGCATCAACCAGTTGCCCGCCCAGACCAGCTCGCGTGCAGCCGAACAGCGTGAGCTGCTGGCGCTGACCGCCGCACTCAAAGCGGTGACGGTGTTGTTCCAGAGCGAGGTGGCCAGTGCCCTCGACATTGCGCTGGGCTTTTCCGATGCCGATGGGGATTAGACCGCTCATGCAGACGCTGACACGCCGCGCCGCCTTACAAAGCCTGGGCCTGAGCGCCCTGACACTGCTGCCGCTGGGGTCAGCACTTGGCGCCACGGTCAGCCACACAACACGCAAGCGCCCCAGCGGGCAGCGTTTTGCCGCCTGCTGGGACAACTCACAGAGCCAGCATTTCGCCGGTTGGCTGCAGCTCGATGCCAGCGGCCAACTGACAACGCTGCACCAGCTGGAACTGCCCACACGGGGCCACGGCCTGGCCCTGCTGCCCGACGGCAGCCTGCTGGTGGCCGCACGCCGCCCGGGCGATTGGCTGATCCGACTGACGCCCGGCCAACCCGCCCAGTGGTTGTGGCAAGCCAGTGACCGGGTGTTCAGCGGCCATGTGTTGGTGAGTGCGGACGGCTTGCGCATCTACACCACCGAAATCGACACCAACAACGGCCAGGGCCTGCTGGGGGTGCGTGACGCCCGCACCCTGCAGCTGCAGACAGAATACAAGACTTTTGGGCTGGATCCCCATGCTCTACTTGGGCTACCAGCTACCCATTCAATAGCAAAGACACATCCTCTGGCTGGCATGTTGTTTGTCGCCAATGGTGGCATCGACACCAGCATCGAAACCGGGCGTGTCAAACGCCAACTGCAGCAGATGGACCCCAGCATCTGCTGCCTGCACCCCGATACCGGTGAGTGGCTGGGCCAGTGGCGTTTGCCAGACCCGCGCCTGAGCCTGCGCCACCTGGCTTGGGCGCAGCCCGACCCCAGCCAGGCCAGCAACACACCCACCCTGGGCATTGCCTTGCAGGCCGAACATGACGACCCAGCCCTCAAAGCCGCCGCACCGCTGCTGGCCCGGCTGAGCTGGGC
Source organism: Rhodoferax sp. BLA1 (assembly GCF_013416775.1). Taxonomy (GTDB): domain Bacteria; phylum Pseudomonadota; class Gammaproteobacteria; order Burkholderiales; family Burkholderiaceae_C; genus Rhodoferax. The sequence continues at coordinate 283,519 of NZ_SZVI01000010.1, read as the reverse complement.
CGATCAAGCCGAAGGCGCCTTGTCTCTGGCCACTGGCCAACCAGCACTCGCGGGTTACGGCGGGGACGTCACCGTGGCCGGGCGGGGTCAACACGCGCAGTTTCTGGTCAGCGCCACCCGGGGCCAGGTGGTGGCTCGGTATGCATTGGATGGTCAGTATCTGGGCAGCACCCCCCTGGCCGAGGCCGGTGCCCTGGCGGTAGACGCCAGTTCGGTCTGGGTCGGTGGGCGTGCGGGTGTGATGCAGGTGGCCACCGGGGCAGAGGTCAATCAGGCCAACACCACCCTGCCCGGCCAGTTGCACGCCTGGGCCAGCGGCCGGGTCGACAACCACTGGCTCCACGCCTGAGCGCTCAAACAGCAGCTTTGAGCAGGGGGCCCGGCACGGGCCCCAAACCACCTTGAGCCGGGTCAATAGTTGTGGCTTGTTTGATCTTTGTCACAAACAATGCGAATCATTCCTATTAATATGCCAGTCATTCCACCAGCCCGTGAAAGCACCATGTTCACTTCCAGCGCCCTGTCAGGCAACGATGCCGCCCTGTTCCAGCCCGCGTCCAACGGGACAACGTCGGCAGATGCGGGCCAGGCAACGCACGCCAGCAGCAACCGCACCCAAGCCACCTTCCCGTTGAGCATGGCCACACCGGGCCAGTTGCTGCGGGTGGCGGCCTTGCGTGGCAGCGGCATGGACCGGCGCATGACCGAGATCGGACTCAACGTGGGTGCAGAAATCCGCGTGGTGCAGCAACAAGGTGGCGGTTTGGTGGTGCAGCGTGGTGAGAGCCGGTATGCCCTGGGTGCGGGATTGGCGCACCGGGTGCTGGTGGCTGCCGTCTGAACCCGTGGCGATTTTTCATTTTTAGGAGCAGAAACAATGACAAGCTTGAGCGACCTGCAGGTCGGTGATACCGCCCGGATATTGGGTTATGGCGAGGGCGGCGCCAGCTACCGCCGCAAACTGCTGTCGATGGGCATCACCCCCGGTGTGTCGATCAGCCTGACTCGGCTGGCCCCCTTGGGTGACCCGGTGGAAATCCGGCTGCGCGGCTTTGCCCTGTCATTGCGCAAGGACGAGGCCAAGGCCTTGCTGGTGGAGAAACTGGCATGACGCAATTTACTTTGGCCCTGGTGGGCAACCCCAATTGCGGCAAAACCACCCTGTTCAACGCCTTGACCGGCTCACGCCAACATGTGGGCAACTGGCCCGGTGTCACCGTCGAGAAAAAAAGTGGCAACTACAAACTTGGCAGTACAGACATAGAGGTGATTGACCTGCCCGGCACCTATTCACTCGATGTGGTGGACGGCGAGGTGTCACTTGATGAGCGGGTCGCCCGCGACTACGTGCACAGCGGCGAGGCCAACCTGGTGGTCAACATCGTTGATGCGGCCAACCTGGAGCGCAACCTCTACCTCACCACCCAGTTGATCGAGATGGGCGTGCCTCTGCTGCTGGTGCTCAACATGACCGACATGGCCGCCGCCAAAGGCATGCAGGTCAACGCGGCCAAACTGGCCGAACAGCTCGGCTGCCCGGTGCTGCCGGTGGTGGCCAGCAAAGGCAGCGGCATCGCCGAGCTCAAGACGGCCATCAGCCAGGCGGCACAACAACAGCCACGCGCAAGCGCCCAGGTGGTGTATTCAGACGCCCTGCAAACGGCAGTGACGACCCTGGCGCGCCAGATCAGTGCCCTGCCTGGCAAATTACCTGCCCGCGCTGAATGGTTGGCGGTGCAACTGCTCAGTGGCGACGATCTGGCGCAAAAAACTGCTGGACCGGAGATCACGGCGCAGGCCCGCGAGTTTGCGGCGGCGCTCGGTGACGACCTGGACATCCTGGTGGCCGACGCACGTTATGGCCTGGCCAACCGGGTCGCGCAAACAGCGGTCAAAACCACCAGTAAACTCACGCGTGATGCCTCCGAACGGATTGACCGCGTGGTCTTGCACCGGGCACTGGGCATCCCGATTTTCCTGGTACTGATGTACCTGATGTTTTTGTTCACCATCAACATCGGCGGCGCTTTCATCGACTTCTTTGACGAAGCCGCCAAGGTGGTGCTGGTGGATGGCACCACCGAGTTGATGACCCACCTGGGTTCACCAGAATGGCTGATCGTGCTGATCGCCAACGGCATCGGTGGGGGTATCCAGACGGTGGCCACCTTCATCCCGGTGATCGGCTTTTTGTACCTGTTCCTGTCGGTCTTGGAAGACTCGGGCTACATGGCACGCGCCGCTTTTGTGATGGACCGCTTCATGCGCTGGGTCGGCCTGCCGGGCAAGTCCTTTGTGCCACTGATTGTGGGTTTTGGCTGCAATGTGCCAGCCGTCATGGCCACCCGTACGCTGGAGAACCGGCGTGACCGCTTGCTGACCATTGCCATGGCACCGTTCATGTCCTGCGGCGCACGTTTGCCTGTCTACGTGTTGTTTGCGGCTGCGTTTTTCCCGAGCAACGCGCAAAACGTGGTGTTTGGTCTGTACCTGATTGGTATTGCGGTGGCCGTGTTGACCGGCTTGATCCTGAAAAACTCGCTGCTGCAGGGTGATGTGGCACCGTTCATCATGGAATTGCCACCCTACCACTTGCCCACACTCAAAGGCATCCTGCACCACACCTGGGACCGGCTCAAGGCCTTCATCGTCAAGGCCGGGCGCATTGTGGTGCCGATGGTGCTGGTGCTCAACTTCCTCAACGCGGTGGGCACCGATGGCAGCTTTGGCAACGAAGACAGCGACAAATCGGCCCTGGCCGAAGTCGGCCGCACCATTGCCCCGGCCTTTGCACCGCTGGGTCTGAACGCCGACAACTGGCCCGCTGCGGTGGGTATCTTCACCGGGGTGTTGGCCAAGGAAGCGGTGGTGGGTACGCTCAACGCTGCCTACAGCGCCTTGGCGGAGAGTGACGCCAAAGCGGCGGGTGATGAGCCTGAAGAGGCTGAACCTTATGACATGCTGGGTGGTCTGGCCGCCGCCTGGGACACCGTGCCCACCAATCTGAGTGAGGCGCTGGGCAAATGGGCTGACCCGCTGGGCTTGGACATTGGTGATGTCAGCGATCAGGCCGCTGTAGCCGAGGAGCAAGAGGTCTCTGTGGCCACCTTTGGCGCCATGGCTGCGCGTTTTGATGGTGCTGCCGGTGCGTTTGCTTACCTGTTGTTCATTTTGCTGTATTTCCCCTGCACCGCAGCCATTGCGGTGGTGTACCAGGAAAGTGGCACCCGCTGGACCCTGTTTGTGGCCGCCTGGACCACCGGTATGGCCTACGGCCTGTCCACCATCGCCTACCAGACTGCCATCTACGAGCGCCACCCGGGTGTTTCGCTGGCCTGGATTAGCGGTGTATTGGTGGTGTTTGCGGTGGTGTTGGCGGTGATGCGTTACCTGGGGCGCACGCCCGGCAAGTCTGGCCCCACGCTGACCAGCCCACGCACGGCCTGAACCAACGGAGACTCACACCATGATCATTTCACGCCTGAGTGCTTATTTGCAGCAACACCGGCGCGCCAGTCTGCACGACATGGCGCTCGGGCTGGACACCGATGCCGAGGCCTTGCGCGCCATGCTGGCCGTGCTCGAACGCAAGGGCCGGGTCAGCCGTCTGCCCAGTGGCACCCCCTGCAGCGGTGGCTGCGGCAAATGCCAGCCAAACACGGTGGAAATTTTTGAGTGGACGGGCGCGGCCCCAGCCGATCCGTCCGCGCCAAATGGTCGGGCGACCCCGAGCATCCCGATCCGGGCCTGCGCCAGCCACGGCTGATCAAGAACACAAGGCGCGTTTGCGGTAGCAGCGCATTCGCGCTGCGACGCTTACTCTTCCAGCAGACTGCGCAACATCCAGGCAGTTTTTTCGTGGATGTCGATGCGTTGCGTCAGCACATCGGCCGTGGGCTGGTCGTTGGCAGCATCCACCACCGGGAACAGCTTGCGGGCGGTGCGTGCTGTGGCCTCCTGCGCAGCCACCAGATGGCGGATCATGTCGGTGGCCTTGGGCACACCGTCCACCTCCTTGATTGACGCCAGCTTGACGTATTCCTTGTAAGTGCCCGGTGCCGGGAAACCCAGGGCGCGGATGCGCTCGGCAATGATGTCCAGCGCGTTCCACTGCTCGGTGTACTGGCCCATGAACATCATGTGCAGGCTGTTGAACTGTGGCCCGGTCACGTTCCAGTGAAAGTTGTGGGTCATCAGGTACAAGGTGTAACTGTCGGCCAGCAGGGCTGACAAACCTTTGGCGATGGCCTCACGCTGTTTGGCATCGATCCCGATGTCCATGTTGGGCAAACCCAGTTTTTTCTTGCTCATCATCTTTCTCCTATAAAAATCAACCCAGCGCTGTATCCAGCACCATCATCAGGGCAAAACCGATCATCAAACCGATGGTAGCCGGGGTCTGGTGGCCATTGCGATGGGTTTGCGGGATCACTTCGTGGGACACCACAAACAACATCGCACCCGCGGCCAGACCCAGTCCAATCGGGTAGGCCAGCGCAAATCCGCTTGACAGCCCCACCCCCAGCAATGCACCCAGCGGCTCCAGCAATCCACTGGCTGCCGCCACCAACACCGCCAACCGCGGTGTCAAGCCCGCACTGCGCAAAGCCAAGGCCACCGCCAGCCCTTCCGGGATGTCCTGCAAAGCAATTGCGGTGGTCAAAGGCAAACCCACACTCATATTGCCTTGTGAAAAACTCACACCAATGGCCATGCCTTCGGGCAAGTTGTGCAAGGCAATCGCAAACACAAACAGCCAAACCCGGTCATAACGCTCAGGAACCGGGCCGCTGCGCCCGGTTTGTTCATGTTCATGGGGCGTGAACTCGTCGAGCCCCAGCATCAGCAACACCCCCAGCGCCATACCCAACACCACCACCGCAGCACCCAGCGGTTTGTTACCCAGGATGTCCGCACCCGCTTCCAGGCCGGGCAACAACAGCGAAAAAGCACTGGCCGCCAGCATCATGCCTGCGGCAAAACCCAGCAGGCTGTCTTCGAGTTTTTGCGGCACACTGCGCAAACCCAAGGCGGGCAAGGCGCCCAGTGCCGTGGCAGCCAAGCCAGCCGCACCGCCCAGCATGGCGTAGCGCAGGCCCGGCCCAAGCTCAACGGTCGCGAGTTGCAACAGGCTTTGTACCAGCAACACCAGCACACCAAACAACGCCAAACCCAGGCCCAAAGCCGCCACACGGTGGGCACGGACATGGGCCCACAAACTCAGTCGCCAATCGGAAGAAGTCGGGACAGATGGTGTCAAAACGGCAGTTTGTTCAGGCATAAGAAGTTCCGGTGCCCACAGGCACGGGCTGAGGTGTTGGGGTCAAGTTGCATTTCCTGAGAACAGGCCAAAAGCAGCATAGACCTACTTTACGACGGCAGGTCAAAACACACCAATGGATTGTCTGGATACCAGACATAGCCAATACCAATGACCGCCATTTTTGGCGTAATCCATGATACCCAGCACTCACACAACCACGTGGTAAGCAGGCTTGTTCATGAGGCTATGTCTCGCATCAGGGCAGCCACCACCGTGTCCTGCACTGAGCTGAGCCAACAAGAACCGACGCAGGTTACGGCTTGGCCACCAACTTGGCGTGGATTTTCTGGGTGGTGCGCCACACCACCCACAACACCACCGGCACCAGCGCACCAGCGGCCATTTCGGGGTTGATCGGCAGCCCGGCGGCCTTGAGCGCTTTGCCACCGTACAGCAGCAGGCTGATCACGTAATAGGAAATCGCTGCAATCGACAGGCCTTCCACCGTGCTTTGCAAATGCAGCTGCATTTCCTGGCCACGGTTGAGCTTGGCCAGCAACTCGTGGTTCTGTGCCTCGGTGGCAATGTCCACCCGGGTGCGTAACAAATCGCTGGCGCGTGCCACCCGCCCGGACAGTGAAGACAGGCGTCGCGCGGTGGCCGCCACCGTGGCCATCGCGGGCGACAAGCGGTGCTGCAGGTACTCCCCAATCATCTGGGTACCCGGTATGGCTTTTTCACGCAGTTCGGTCAAGCGTTGCCCCACCAGCGTGTAGTAGGCCTGGCTGGCCGAGAACCGGTAGATGTGCTCCGCCGTGGCCCGCTCCACACGGGCCGCCAGCGACACCAGGGTGTCGAGCAACTCCTGGTCGGACGCGGTCTTGTTCTCCAGCCGGGCGGTGATCAAGGCCAGCTCGTTCTCGGCCTGGGTCAACATCGGCCCCAGCGCCTTGGCCACCGGCAGGCCACGCAAGGCCATCAATCGGTAAATCTCCAGCTCCAGCAAACGCCCGGCAATGCGCCCGGCGCGGGTCTGGCTGGTGCCCTCGGGGGCAATCACCAGCATGCGCTCGAACCCGTCTTCCTGCAATTTGAACTGGGTCAAGGCCCAGGAGTGCCCAGCCGGATGTTGGTAACCCCGTGCCTGCGCCGTGGGCCCCGGCGCCGCCGTTGCGTTCAAGGCGTTGCTGCCCATGAGTGATGCCACCACCGTGCGGGCACCCAGCCAGCGCATGGCCTGTGCCATCAGCGCCTGGGCATCGTCCAGCGGCGCATTGAGCATCACCAGCTGGATCGCCGACACGGTCTGCCCAGGGATCTGCCGCAACCACGGTGCAGGCACGGCCAGATGCGACATCAGGTCTGGCTCCACCGCATCCAGCAAAGCGTGCTGCGGCAAGGCTTGGACGATGGTGTAACGCGAGAACTCGTTGTGGCGCTCCCATTTCACGGTGCAGCCATCCAGGCGCAGGCGCAAGAAGTTGTCTTGTAAACACGCCGCTGCCAAACCAGACTGACCCGGCAGCTGGCGCAGATGCTCCCAGGCCATGTCGCGCGTCACACCCTCGTGCAACACCGCCACATCCACCACCAGCGCAGGCAGGCGGATACGGGCCGATGGCCGGGCATGCACCTCGTTGTGCAAAGCCGCGCGCTGACTGGCGTCAGGCGGCAGGAATCCGGTGGAGGGGGTGGCGAGATAGTGCATATGGTCGATTTTGCAAGGCTTTTAGCGGTTTGCAGATGACAGATCGGGGCTAAACACCGCAAATCCCTAGGAATGGTGTTGCCAGCGCCACACCTCACCAGGTCGGCCCACGTCCGGCCAACTGCACCACCAGAAAATCAATCAGGCGCCGAACCTTGGCCGACAGATGCTGGCGGGTTGGATACACCGCGTAAATGCCCAACTCCCCGGCACGGTACTGCGGCATCAGTTCCACCAGCGTGCCTGCCGCCAGATCGGGCCCCACCAGAAAGGCCGGTTGCAGGATCACCCCCTGGTGGGCCAGCGCGGCAGCACGGCAGGTGTCACCACTGTTGGTGCGAATACAGGGCTGAGTGCTGACACGCAGCTCTCCCTGAGGCCCATCAAAAGACCATTCGTCCCGACCCGACCAGTAGCTGTAGGCAATCACCGCATGCCCGGCCAGCTCAGCCGGATGTGTGGGTGTGCCATGGGCCGCCAGGTAGGCCGGTGAAGCACATAACACCAGCCGGGTGCTGCTGAGCTGGCGGCTGACCAGGGTCGAACTCTCCAGCCGACCAATGCGCACCGCCAGGTCATAACCATCCTCCACCAAGTCCACCACCCGGTCGGACAAGGTGATGTCCAGCCTGAGCTTGGGGTGCTGCGCCTTGAACAGGCCCCACAGCGGCGCCAGATGCAGGACACCAAAGGTCACCGGCACACTCAGACGCAGCAGGCCGCTGACCAGGTCACTGCGCGAGGTGATTTCAGCCTCGGCTTCCTCCAGCCCGGTCAGCAAAGCCTTGCTGCGGGCGTGAAACACCTGCCCCTCCTCGGTAAGCGACAGGCGCCGCGTGGTGCGGTGCAACAGGCGCACACCCAAGCGGGTTTCCAGATCGACCACATAACGCGACACAGCGGCCTTGGACAGGTTCAGCGTGTCTGCCGCTTTGACAAAACTGCCCGCATCCACCACTCCAACAAAGGTCTGCATTTCCAGGAAACGGTCCACTATCCCTCCAAGTGAAACAATCTATCTAAATTATCGCTATTTATCTTCTGGTTCAAACTCAATAAAGTTCCCCCATGACTGACGCGAGGTCGCGCCAGAACCTTCAGGAAGACACCATGACCCAAGCCCCTGTTTTCTTCATTTCACATGGCGCGCCCACCTTTGCCATCGAACCCGGCACGCTGGGCCCGCGGTTGCAGGCGTTTGGCCAGCAGCTCACCGGTGTCAAGGCCGTGCTGGTGGTGTCCCCCCACTGGCAGACACGCGATGTGCAGGTCATGACCACAGCTCAGCCGAGCACGGTGCATGACTTTGGTGGTTTTCCGGCCGCGCTCTACAAACTGCAGTACCCCGCCAGTGGCCAACCCGACATCGCCCTGGAGGCGGCCCGTCTGCTGAAGGAAGCCGGTTTTGCCACCAGCACCGACAACCAGCGCGGGCTGGACCATGGCGCCTGGGTGCCCTTGATGCATTTGCTGCCGACTGCCAATGTGCCGGTGTTTCAGGTCTCGATGCCCCGCAGCTTGACTGCCGCGCAAGCGCTGCAGTTCGGCCAGGCACTGGCACCGTTGCGTGACCAAGGTGTCGTCATCCTGGCCTCAGGCAGCATGACCCACAACCTCTACGAGTTCAGCCCCTATGCCACGCAGCCCGAGCCTTATGTGCAGGTTTTTGCCAGCTGGGTGCACGCAGCCGTGCTGGCCCAGGACACCAAGGCCCTGCACCACTACCGTGACCTGGCCCCCCACGCCCAGCGCGCCCACCCGACCGAGGAGCACTTCCTGCCCCTGCTGGTGGCGCACGCCGCCCGTGACAACGATCCGGCGCAGCTGATCGACGACAGCATCCAACACGGCGTGTTGTCGATGGCGTCTTATGCTTGGGGAGCACAGGCATGAACACCACCCCCTCCCACATGAGTGACCTACACACCGACGCCCCATCGGGCCTATCGTTGCGGCTGGTGCAGCCAGTACCCTCGCAGCCCCAACGCCTGGTGATCCTGCTACATGGCCTGGGCACCCGCGAAACCGATCTGGCCGACCTGGCACAAGGCATGACACCGGACACCCTGGTGGCCTTGGTGCGCGGCCCGATCACGCTGGGCCCGGGCCAGTTTGCCTGGTTCCGCCTGAGCTTCACCGGCAACGGCCCCGTGATCGACGCCGAAGCGGCCGAACGCAGCCGCCTGGCGCTGATCGAACTGTTGCAGCAGCTGCAGCGCCAATACGGCATCACAGCGGCCCACACAGTGATCGCCGGCTTCAGCCAGGGCGGCATCCTAAGCGCCAGTGTGGCCCTGAGCCAACCCGCCCTGGTGGCCGGGTTTGGCCTGCTGTCCGGGCGCATCCTGCCCGAGCTGGCGCCGCACCTAGCCAGCCCCGAGCAACTCACACAGCTCCGCGCGTTTGTCAGCCATGGCGAGTTGGACAACACGTTGCCAGTGGCCTGGGCGCAGCGTTCCACCGAGCTGCTGACCACACTGGGTGTACAACACGAACTGCGGCTCTACCCCATCGGCCACGGCATCAGCCCAGCGGTGCATGCCGACTTTCTGGCCTGGCTGGCCAGCATCATGTGAGCTCTGAACGGAAAGCTAACCATGTCTCACCCTGACTTTGACACCCACCTGAGCCGCCTGTTTGCCGCGGCACGCGCCCAGACACACGCTACGGAAACCCTGGTGCTGCTGCACATTGGCGACGAACAGACCGGCGTCGCCGTCGGCCAGGGCGCGGAACCAGCAGCCCGGCTGACGCTGGCCATCGGCGCGGAGTCCACCGCCCGTGAACATTTCCGGCACAGCCCACTCAGCCCGCTGGAACTGGAAAACGCCATCATGACCGTCGAAGACGAGGTCACCCGCGCCCTGCCACTGATGACAACCGGGGCCGAGCTAGTCACCAGTGATGCGGCTATCCGAGAGATCGCCCTGCTATCTGGTGTGACAGCAGGGCAGCGTATGGAGCTGTCACTGGAGGCGATGGAGCGGTGTTTTGATCGGCTGGCGCAGCGCTCACTCGGACGGCCAATATCGTCAGACAACTTGCCCACCAGCACCTCCTTTGCCGCAAGCTTGCTGATCCTGCGCGAGTTCATGCACCACCTGCGGTTTGAGGCCATCACCGTGCTGCAGACCGACACGCAGGAAACTCAGTAAACATAGCACTCATCCCTTGTTTCATAAGGGACAAAGCGCTATTTGACTTGCCTTTTTGCTGAATCTGGCGATGCCCCAGACTGCCGGGATCAGCCTGTCACAGCTGACGCCGCACATGCACCAGCAGCCCCTCACACGCGTCCTCCACCAGATCCAGCACCAGCTCAAAACCGTCCGCGCCACCGTAATACGGGTCGGGCACCACGGATGCCTTGTGGGCTTGGCAAAACTCGGTCAGCAGGCGCAGCTTGTGCACATGCTCGGGCGGGCAGTCGTCTTGCAGCACGGCCAGGTTGTCCTGGTCCATCACCAAAATCAGGTCAAAGCTCGTGTAGTCGGCAGCGTTGATTTGGCGGGCACGCAGGCTGGACAGGTCATAACCGCGCTTGGCTGCTGCCGCCTGGGCGCGGCTATCGGGCGGGCTGCCGGGGTGGTAGTTGTGGGTGCCGGCGGAGTCCACCCGCACCTGCTGGCCCAGGCCCTGCTCAGCCACTGTTTGGCGAAACACACCGTCGGCGGTGGGGCTGCGGCAGATGTTGCCCATACACACAAACAAAATTCCGTAAGGCATGCTGGTCTCTCATGATGTCAATCGCGACATTGTGCCGCATTTCACAAGCCTTTTAGGTCTCTAGCCCTTTTACAAAAAGGGTCGACCACTATGATTGGTATAGCGAGCCGACGCTTTGGCAGCCCTTGAGGCGACCAGCAGCAAAAACCGCCCGGCGCGACGGTCATCAAGGCGCAGCCGGGTCATCGGGTATCGGGACTCAGGCAAAATCGACCCATGATCACTTCTGAAGCCCGGGCTCGCCAGCGGCGCGACCTGCCACCAAGCTTCAGGCCGTGACACCCCGCAGTTTGCGTTGACATGACCACCACCCTCCCCCCTGATCCCACCCTGAGCCCAAGCAGCGCCGAAGCGCTGAACCGCGACTGTTTCTGCCGCACGCTCAACACCCAGCGCCTGCGGGTTCAGCTGGAAGCCGACCCCAGCCTGCACGGCCTGAGTGCGCAGATCCAGCAGACGCGGCCACATCTGTTTTCCAGCAGCGTGGTCTTTGTGTCAGAACAGGTGCAAGCCCAGATATCTTCTGTGGTTGCCGCTATTGAACGTGTAGCCAAGCTGCCAGGTTACCAGGCCCAGGCTTTGAGTCGCGCCAACCCGATTGCGCAGCACCACTGGGGCCCGCAGAGTGTGTGTATGGGCTACGACTTTCACCTGAGCCAACGCGGGCCGCAACTCATCGAGATCAACACCAACGCCGGTGGCCTGCTGCTCAGTGCCGCGCTGGCGCGCGCGCAAGAGGCCTGCTGCGCCGAGCTGGACCCAGCCTTTGTCACTTGCGCCGGGGATGCCAACCTGACAGGCGAGCTGTTCGAGATGTTTGCCACCGAATGGCGGTTACAACGCGGCGCGTTGCCCTGGCACACCGTGCTGATTGTCGACAGCGCACCGCAGGCGCAGTACCTCGCGCCCGAGTTCGAGTTATTTCGCCAGTTGTTTGCCCAGCAGGGCTTGCAGGCCATGGTGGCCGACCCGAGTGAACTGCTGTGGCAAGGTGGCCAACTGCTCTACCAGGGCACAGTCGTCGACCTGGTCTACAACCGCCTGACCGACTTCTACCTCGAAGACCCGGCCCACCAGGCGCTGCGCCAGGCCTATGAAGCCGGTGCGGTGGTGCTCACCCCCCACCCCAACACCCATGCCCTGCTGGCCGACAAACGCAACCTGATTGCGCTCAGCCAAGACAGCCTGCTGGCCGCCTGGGGCGTCAACGCGGCTGACCGCAAGCTGCTGGCCACCAGCGTGCCCAGTACCCGGCTGGTGACGCCCGAGCGTGCCGACGAACTCTGGGCGCAGCGGCGCCAACTGTTTTTTAAACCCGTGGCGGGTTACGGCGCCAAAGCCGCTTACCGGGGTGACAAACTCACCCGCCGCGTCTGGGCCGAGATTCTGGCGGGCGACTTTGTGGCGCAGGCGCTGGTGCCACCGTCCGCACGCCAGATCGAGGTTGACGGTGTGCCCACCGATTTGAAATTTGACATTCGCGCCTATGCCTATGCGGGCCAGGTGCAGCTGCTGGCCGCACGTATGTACAGCGGCCAAACCACCAACTTTCGCACCCCCGGCGGCGGCTTCGCCCCGGTCATTGTGGTGCCCGATTCGGAGAGCGATTGATGTGCGGGATCTGTGGAGAATTGCGTTTTGACGGCCTAAAACCCGACATGGCCGCCATAAGCCGCATGTCGGACCAGCTGGCGCGCCGTGGCCCGGACAACGCTGGCAGTTACTGCCATGGCCCGCTGGCTTTTGGCCACCGGCGCCTGTCGATCATCGACCTGTCCAGCCACGCCAACCAGCCGATGGTGGACAGCGCACTGGAGCTGGCGCTGGTGTTCAACGGCACCATCTACAACTACCGCGAGTTGCGCACCGAGCTGCAGGGCATGGGTTACCAGTTCTTCAGCGAAGGTGACAGCGAGGTCATCTTGAAGAGTTACCACGCCTGGGGTGACCAGTGCGTGACACGGTTCAAAGGCATGTTTGCCTTCTGCCTGTGGGACCAGCGCAGCGGCCAGCTGTTTCTGGCACGCGACCGGTTTGGCATCAAGCCGCTGTACCTGACCCAGGACAAGCAGCGCCTGCGTTTTGCCTCTAGCCTGCCCGCGCTGCTGGCCGGTGGCGGGGTTGACACCAGACTGGATGCGGTGGCGCTGCACCACCACTTCACGCTGCACACCGTGGTGCCCGCGCCGCGCACCGTGCTCAAGGGGGTGCGCAAGCTGCCACCCGCCACCACGATGTTGATCGACCCGGACGGCAGCCAGAGCCAGCAGGTCTACTGGACGCTGGACGCCACCCGCCCCGCGCAGGAGGTGTCCGAGGCCCAATGGCTGGCCGCCACCCGCGATGCGTTGGCCAAGAGTGTGGATCGGCGCCTGCTGGCCGCTGACGTGCCAGTGGGTGTGTTGCTCTCGGGCGGGCTCGATTCCAGCCTGCTGGTGGGCCTGCTGGCCGACCATGTCGAGGACCTGCGCACCTTCTCGATTGGTTTTGAGGACATGGGCAACGGGACTGAGAAGGCTGACGAGTTTGAGTTTTCAGACCAGGTGGCCGCACACTTCAAGACCCGGCACAAGCAGTACAGCATTCCCAACAGCGAGGTGCTCACCCGCCTGCCCGAGGCGGTAGAACAGATGACCGAACCAATGGCCAGCTACGACGTGATCGCGTTTTACCTGCTGAGTGAAAAGGTCTCGCAAGACGTCAAGGTGGTGATGTCGGGCCAGGGCGCCGACGAGGTGTTTGGCGGCTACTTCTGGTACCCCGAGATGGACGCGGCGCAAGGCACGCCGCTGGAGCGCTTCAGCCAGCACTACTTTGACCGCGACCATGCGGAATACTTGCAAATGATCACCCCGGCGTTCCAGGTGGGTGATGTGACATCCGAGCTGGTGGCAGCTGAGCTGGCCAAACCCGACGCCGATGAGTTTCTGGACGAGGTCTGGCGCTTTGACGCCACTACTCTGCTGGTAGACGACCCGGTCAAACGCGTGGACAACATGCCCATGGCCTGGGGCCTGGAGGTGCGCACGCCGTTTCTGGACCACGAACTGGTCGAGCTGGCCGCCAAAATGCCGCCCGCACTCAAACTGAAAGAAGGCGGCAAATACCCGCTCAAGGCCATGGCGCGCGGGCTGATCCCGGATTCGGTGATCGACCGACCCAAGGGTTACTTTCCGGTGCCGGCGCTGCGGTATGTGCGTGGTGCGTTTCTGGACAAGATGCGCGAGATTTTGCTATCTGACGCCTGCCTCAAACGCGGCCTGTACCAGCGCGACTATGTGGAAAAACTGTTGGCCGAGCCCGAAGGCCCCAATGCATTCACCCGCATCAACGGCAGCAAACTGTGGCATCTGGCGCTGCTGGAATGGTGGCTGCAGGTGCATGTGGACCCGCTGGTCGGTTGACGCAAAAACCGACACGACAGCGGGTGTTGCCACTTAGAATCAAAAAAAGGGTAGCTTTTAGTACAAAAAGTCAGTTGGCTTCGTTCAGGAGTTTCAAGAAATTGGGTGAGTACGTGACATATTCCCGCATCCTGACGATTTTTGCAGTATGAGCCTCCAGGCTAGCGAACCCCTTGGGCGCGAATCGACCTGGGCCTTGTTGGCCTATGGCTTGGCCGCGCTGGTGGCGCTGTCGGGCCTGGTTTTGCTGTTGCTGCAAGTGCAAAGCACCAGCCCCAGGCTGGACTTTCTGGGGCCGCTGTCGATGCTGCTGCTGGGGCTGGCAGGGCTGCTGACCACTGTCCTCACCCGCGCCAACCGGCGCCAGATCAGCCAATTAAATGCTTTGGGCGAGGAACTTGCCGACTACGCCGCCTTGCTGGAGCAAAACACCGATCTGCTGGAACGCGCCCAAAATGTCGCCAACATGGGCAGCTGGGTCAGCGACATTCCTGCAGACGACATCACGCCCTCACCCCAGGGTTGCAAGATTCTGGGCCTGCCAGCGGGGGCACACATCCGTTTTGAGGATTACCTCGGCCTGGTGCACGAGGAAGACCGCGCCAGCGTCAAAGACGCCTGGAAAGACGCGCTCAAACAAGGCGCGTTTGATGGGGAACACCGCATCCTGGTCAATGGCCGCCAACACTGGGTGCGGCACAAAGGTGAACTGGAGTACGAGCCAGGCGGCCAGGCGGTCAGTGCGCTGGGCATTGTGCAAGACATCACCGAGCAAAAATGCATGCGCATTGCGTTGAAAAACAGCGAGGCACGTTACCGCACCCTGATCGAATGGACGCCCGATGCGGTTCTGGTGCACCGGCATACCCAGATCATGTATGCCAACCCGGCGGCATTAAAACTGTTTGGCGCGCCCGACCTGCACAGCCTGCTGTCCAAACACACCACCGACCTGGTCCACCCGGTTGACCTGGACAGCCAGCGCACACGCATGTTGCGTATGGGCACCGATGAACCACCCTCCACCCCGGCCGAGGCACGTTGTATCAAACTGGATGGCTCACCGATTGATGTGGAGGTGCAGGGCACCGCCATCGAGTTTGATGGTGAACCGGCGGTGCATGTCTCGATCCGCGACATCACCCAGCGCAAATTCCTGGAGCACGAAATCCGGCTGCTGGCCTTTTACGACACCCTCACGCAGTTGCCCAACCGGCGCCTGCTCGACGACCGCCTGAGCCAGGCGATCAACGCCAACCGGCGCAGCGGTGGTTTTGGCGCGCTGATGTTTCTGGACCTGGACAACTTCAAACCCCTCAACGACACCTATGGCCACGGCGTGGGTGACCTGCTGCTCAAGGAAGCGGCCCAGCGCCTCAAAGCTTGTGTGCGCGAGATGGACACGGTGGCCCGTTTTGGCGGTGACGAGTTTGTGGTGCTGCTGACCGAGCTCGACACCGACTGGCAGAAATCACGCCAGTTCGCCGAGAACGTGGCGCTCAAAATCAAGACCGCCATGGCCAAGCCCTACTCACTCCCATTGCAGGACCCCAGCAACCCGGCGCTGCGGGTGGAGCACCGCTGCACCGCCAGCATCGGTGTGGTGGTGTTCGCCAGCGCCAGCAACCGCGCCAGCGCCCAGGACCTCACCAAATGGGCCGACGCTGCCATGTACCAGGCCAAAAACGAAGGCCGCAACCGCATTTGCTTCTCAGAACACTCCGCCGCCGAGGCCGTTGATCACTATTTTTTCAATAGCTACAAGTCCAGTACAGAAAAGGGCTAGAGGCCTATTTTTCTTAAAACTCAGTGAACTGAGCCAGCCGCACCTGGTCTATTTGTAGATTTTTTTGAGCAGCGCCATCAAGGTTTTGCGTTCTTGTGGGCTGAGTTTGGCGGTGACGTCGCGCTCCAGTTCAGCCGCTGTTTTTTCGGCGCGACGCACGGTTTGTTCACCCAGCTCGGTCAGATGCAGCCCCATGGCGCGGCCATCGTTGGGGTGTGGCAGGCGTTTGATCAGTTCGCGTTGCTCCAAGGCATTGACCATGCTGACCAGATTCGGGGCCTGAATGCCCAGGGTGTTGCACAACTGTTTGGAGGTGATGCCGGGGTTGTGGGTGATCAGCGATAACACCGAGAAATCCACCGTGCGCAACTCATACACGGCCATGCGTTTCATGAATTCTTCGATGATGACCAGTGCGGCCCGGCGCGCGTTGTAGCCCACCAGGGTTTCCAGGTAACGGGTGTTGACCTTGTCAACAAAAGGAATCGGGTCTTCGTCGTCCATCAGACTGCAGCAGATCAAAACTCTTGAGCATAACCAACTAGCCCAGCCGGGCCTGGATGATGCTCAGTCTCATGGCAAATTCGGGCAGGATCCAGTGCTGCAGCGCCGCTGCGGGGTTTAACCAGCGCGCGGCATCGGCCGTGCCAGCCTCGTCTGGCCGTGCCTGCTGGATGCGCAGCCAAGCCCACTGCAGCAGTGTCAAAGCCACCGCACGCAAGTAGTCGTCGGCAACCCAATACGCCAAGGTTGGGTCTGCCGCACTGGTTGCCACCAGTTGCTGCGTCAACTCTGTCAGTGTTTTCACCTTCGAGCCCAATGAATCTGAGGGCTGATTGCTATTTTTTTCAGAAGAAAGCAGCGATGCCAGCAAGCTCGTTATGCCGGCCCCGCCGTCCGCCAACACCTTGCGCACCAACAGATCAATCGCCTGGATTTCATTGGTGCCTTCGTAAATCATGCTGACACGCGAATCACGCACGATTTGCTCGATGCCCCATTCACGCACATACCCATGGCCGCCAAACACTTGCAGGCATTCGCTGCTGCCCTTGAAGGCCTGTTCGGTCCAGGCCGCCTTGAGCACCGGGGTCACCAGGCTGCACCAGCGCTCGGCTGTGGCGCGGCGTTGTGCATCGGGGTGGTGTTTGACCATGTCCAGCTCCAGCGCGGTGGTGTAGGCCAGTACACGTCCGCCATCAATCCAGGCGCGCTGGGTGTCCAGAATGCGCCGCATGGCCGGGTGTTCGATGATCAGATCCGCTTGTGCTGCGGATGTGCGACGACCGGGCGCCCGCATTTGGCGGCGCTCCTGGGCATAAGCCTGCGCTTTTTGCCAGGCAGCTTCGAGCAGCCCCATGCCTTGCAGCGCCACGTGCAGCCGGGCCGCGTTCATCATGACAAACATCGCGTTCAGGCCCCGGCCAGGCACCCCGACGATCCAGCCGGTGGCCGCATCGAAGCGCAAAACACAGGTGGCGCTGCCGTGTAAGCCCATTTTTTCTTCGATACGCTCGCAATGGACGGCGCTGCGCGTGCCATCCGGCAAAAATTTCGGCACCAAAAACAGCGACAGGCCTTTCGGCCCAGGCGACGCGTCTGGCAGACGCGCCAGCACCAAATGCACGATGTTCTCGCTCAGATCGTGTTCACCCCCTGAGATAAAAATCTTGGTGCCGCTCAACTGGTAGCTGCCATCAGGCTGGGGCACAGCACGGGTGCTCACCAGCCCCAAGTCACTGCCCGCGTGAGGTTCGGTCAAGCACATGGTGGCCAGCCACTCGCCGCTGGCGATCTTCTCCAGATAACGCGCCTTGAGTTCATCACTGGCGTGGTGTTTGATGCACTCGTAGGCCCCGTGTAACAGGCCGGGCGCCATGGTCCAGCCGTGGTTGGCGGCGCTCAGCATCTCGTACAACACGGCTTCCAGCACGGTGGGCAGACCCTGGCCACCGTCCTCTGGCGCACAGGCCAAGGCGGGCCAACCCGCCTGCCAGAAGGCTTGGTAGGCCTCTTTGAAACCTGGCGGAGTGGTGACCTGACCTTGGGAGAACTGGCAGCCTACCTCATCACCGCTGCGGTTGAGTGGTGCGACGACTTCGCCAACAAATTTGCCCGCTTCATCAAGCACCTGGCGCATCAGGTCGGCGTCCACCTCGGCGAAGTTGGGCAAGGACTGCAGGGACGCAGGCGCCCTGAGCACCTCGTGCAAAATGAAATGGATGTCGGACAAGGTGGGCTGATGGTTCATAACAAACGTCGTGCCCTCAGAACCTGTGGTTCACGCCAAACATCACACCCGTCTGGCTGCCACCAGCCGCCGGGTTGCTACCCGCTGCCCCCCCACTGACAGACACAGCAGACAGACTGTCATTCTGGATGGAACCCACCTGAGCATACAAGGTGGTTTGCTTGGACATCGCATACAGCGCCCGCACAGCCAGCAGATCGGCATCGTAGTTGCTGACATCCTTGTATTTCAGCATGGCATAGGTGCCGTCGATGGTCCAAGCCGGCGTGAGTGGGTAGGACGCACCCACATACCAAAGATTGCTTTTGGGTCTGATCGTGCTGCCGTCGTTGTCGCGGCGAATCAGGCCCACAGCCACTTTCGCGTTGGACAACTTCATGTAGCCATTCACCATCAAACGGCTGTCGGTTTTGTCGCTGGAGGTCAGGTTGGCCGCAGCCCAAGAACCCGCACCACCTTTCATGGTGTCATAACCCAAAGCGGCTCCCCAGCTTGGGGTGTCGTACTTCAGCATGGCGGACCACTCACGGCAAGCTGACGTGTCGGTACCACTTTCACCAGCACAACCGGTTGCAGCGGGGCTATTGCCATTGACAGTATCGCGGCCCAGGCTGTAGGTACCGCCGACGGTGACATTGCCAAACTTACCCTTGTAGGCGATGGAGTTGTCGATGCGGGAGTTGGGGATGTAGTTGTCCAGCGAACCAATGCCGTAGACCGACGGACCAACGATATCCGAGTCCAGGATGGACCAGAACAACATCGTCCATTGGCGGCCCAAGGTCACCGCACCCCAATCGCCGCTAAAGCCGACCGTGGACTGGCGTCCGAACAGGCGGCCACCCTGCCCTGAAGCGCCGGTATCCACACCAAACCCCATTTCCAAGGTGTAGATGGCGCTCAGGCCACCGCCCAGGTCCTCTTTGCCACGAAAGCCAAGGCGCGATGGAATGATGCCGGTGTTCGACGGCATGCGCGTGATGCTGCCACCGGCAGAGGCGACGTTACTCACGGACTCGATGCCAGCATCAAGCATGCCGTAGATGGTGACGCTCTGCGCATAAACGCCACTGGTCAAAACCAATCCACTCAAGGCGGCCCATTTAGAAATTGTCATGTTGTCTCCAAGGTAAAAAGAGTAGTTTTTGACCAAACAATTCCCTGAATGCTTGTTGTATTGGACAACTGAGTCTTTCAGCAAACTCGTCTCATTCGGTGAACGTGTTGGTCTCGCCTCTGCTGAAATCGGTGGGGGCTATACAGCCGCTGTGTCTTTTTTGCGCGCCGCACCCAGGTAGGTGTCAATCACGCGTGAATCGGTGGCCAGGTCTTTCGCCGGACCGCTCAGGGCAATCTCGCCCATCTCGAGCACATAGGCAAAGTCCGCCGTCTCCAGGGCGGCACGGGCGTTTTGCTCTACCAGCAGCGTGGTGACCCCAGTCTGGCGCAAGGTATTGATGGTGCGAAAAATCTCTTTGACCACCAGCGGGGCCAAGCCCAGGCTGGGCTCATCGAGCATCAACAGGCTGGGGAGCGACATCAAGGCCCGGCCCACCGCCAACATCTGGCGTTCACCCCCTGACAAGGTGCCAGCGGCCTGTTGGCTGCGCTCTTTCAGGCGTGGAAACAGCTGGTACACCACATCCATCTGATCGCGCCATTTGGGGTTGTTCAGGCGCACCTGGCGAAACGCACCGAGCACCAGGTTGTCCTCGACCGACATGCTGCCAAACAACTCACGTTTTTCCGGCACCAGGGCGATGCCAAGCATCACACGCTCTTCCAGTGACAAGCCATGGATCGGCTGGCCGTTGAAGACCAGCGCACCTTGTGCGGGCAAGACGCCCATCAAGGCATTCAAGAAAGTGGACTTGCCCGCCCCATTGGGGCCAATCACGGTGATCACACTGCCCTGGGGCGCTTGCAAGTCAATGCCGTGCAGCACCTCGGCACGGCCATAACCGGCGCGCAGGCCTGTGACAGTTAAAACAGGTGGGTTCATGGTGTGGCTTTCAAGCTGGGTTCAATGTTCCATGCCGAGGTAGGCGGCGCGCACCTTGGGGCTTTGTTGCACTTCTTCGGGGCTGCCCTCCATCAGCTTGGTGCCAAACTCCATCACCACGATGTGGTCGGTCACGTCCATCACCAGGTCCATGTCGTGCTCCACCAGCAAAATGCTCATGCCCTCGCTGCGCAATTGCCGCAGCACATCGACCAGCGCCTGTTTTTCCTTGTGGCGCAAACCTGCGGCGGGCTCGTCAAGCAGCAACAAGGCCGGGTCACTGCACAGGGCGCGGGCAATTTCCAGAAGCCGCTGCGGCCCCATGGCCAGGTTGCCGGCCAGTTCATGCATAGCGTGGCCCATGCCAATACGCTCGAGTTGGCGTGCCGCTTCGCGCAGCAGACTTTGCTCCTCGGCCCGGTCCAGGCGCAGCATCGACGACAAGGCATTTTTGTGGCCGCGCAGCTGGGCACCCAGGGCCACGTTCTCCAGCACCGTCATCTCGGGAATCATCTTGACGTGTTGAAAAGTACGACTCATGCCGCGCGCAGCGATCTCGCGCGAGGACAGGCCACTGATGGTCTGCCCGCGAAAATTGACCTCACCCGCGCTAAGGCCCAGCACACCGGTGATCAGGTTGAAGGTGGTGGACTTGCCCGCACCATTGGGGCCAATCAGCCCAACGATCTGACCCGCCTGGATGGAAAAACCAATGTCTTTCACCGCCACCAGGCCACCAAACTGTTTGCGGATATCTTTGACTTCAAGCACCAGATCACCTGGGGCGGGTTTGCTGCGCTCAGGCAGCGGGGCTGCGTTGTGCCAATCTTGCACCCGGGCCGGTTTGGGCAAAAAGCGACCGACCAGCGACCAGACCCCATCGGGCAGGTACTTCAACACCAGCACCAACACAATGCCAAACACAATCACCTCGTAACTGCCGCTGGTGCCCAGCAGTTTGGGCAGCAACACCTGCAACTCGTCTTCCAGCAGCTTGGTCATCACCGCACCACTGATGGCACCCCAGACATAACCGGCGCCACCGAGCACCGTCATGAACAGGTACTCAATGCCCATCTTCAGGCCAAAGGGCGACGGGTTAACCGAACGCTGAAAGTGGGCAAACAACCAGCCGGACAGGCTGGCAAACAGCGCCGCTATCAAAAAGATACCTACCTTGTGGCGTAAAGTATGGACCCCCATCGCCTCGGCCATCAAAGCACTGGCGCGCATCGCCTTGATGGCGCGGCCGGTGCGAGAGTCCATCAGGTTCAGCAGTGCAAAGGCCCCAAACAGCACCAAACCCCAGGCCAGCACAAAAAAGCTGCGCCCCTGGCTGACGTCCCAGCCCCACAAGGTGATCGCGGGCAGGCCCAAAATGCCGTCGTACTTACCCAAAGCGTCCAGATTGCCCATCAGGTAATACAGCGACAAACCCCAGGCGATGGTTGCCAACGGCAGGTAGTGGCCCGACATACGCAGCGTGACCCAGCCCACCAGCAAGGCGCTGATGCCAGTGATGAGTAAACCGGCCCATAGCGTGAGCCAGGGCGACCACCCCATATTGACGGTCAGATAGGCACTGGTGTAGGCGCCGATACCCACAAAAGCGGCCTGGCCAAACGAGGTCAGCCCACCAATGCCGGTGAGCAACACCAGGCCCAGAACCACTAGGCTGTAGAGCGCGATGTAGTTGAGCTGGGTGATCCAGAACTCGGGCACCGGGGACACCGCATACAGCAGCATGCCAACCACGACCAGCACACGCTGGATGTTGGCGTTGTGCGCCAAGTGTTGAAGTTGTGTGGTGAGCTGCATCTCAATGTTCCTCTGAGTGGCCGTCAGCGACCGAGCGCCAGAGCAGAATGGGCAGCACCAGGGTGAACACAATCACCTCCTTGAAGGCGCTGGCCCAGAACGAGCCAAAGGACTCGGCCAAGCCCACAAACAGCGCACCCAGCGCCGCCAGCGGGTAGCTGTGCAGGCCACCCATCACCGCCGCCACAAAACCTTTGAGGCCGATCAGAAAGCCGGAGTCGTAAAACACCGTGGTGGTCGGGCCAATCAACAGGCCTGACAACGCACCAATCAGCGCAGCCATGGCCAAGCTGGCCTGACCCGCACCATGGGTGGAGATGCCCATCAGCCGGGCGCCCAGGCGGTTCACCGCCGTCGCCTGCAAGGCCTTGCCGTACAACGTGCGGCTGAAGAACTGGTACAACAACACGATCAGGGCCAGCGAGGTCAACATGATGATGATCGCCTGCCCACTGATGACCAGCGGCCCGAGGTTCAGACGGGTGTCCCAGAACGAGGGGTTGCGAAAACCTTCGGCGCCAAAAAACAGCAAGCCCAGGCCCGTCAAGGCAAAGTGCACACCCACCGACACAATCAGCAACACCAGCGCGCTGGCATCGGCCAGCGACTGGTAGGCCAGCCGATAGACCAGCGGGCCAAAGGCGGTGACGATCGCCACCGTCAGCAAGGCCTGCACCAGCAAGGGCAACTGCTGGGGCGCCGCCCAGATCGCCAGACCAGACACCACAACCGGCGCGGCCAGCGTGACCAGCGCCGCTTTGGTGGCACGTTTGACATCGCCGCTGTGCTGCCAGCTCAGGCGGGCATCGAGCAGCGCAGCCAACCCCGCCATGATCAGCAGCAGCCAGACCGTGCCCGGCACCTTGCCCGTTTGGAAGATCGCCAGGGTGAGTGCGCCATAGGCGACAAACTCACCCTGGGGAATAAAAATGACACGGGTCACCGAAAACACAAGCACTGTGGCCAAACCCAGCAAGGCATACACCGCACCGTTGGTGAAACCATCAAGCATCAGAATGCTGGCAATTGAAAAGTCCATGACGACCTAGAAAAAATGAAAAGACAGCCCGGCACCACCCGGCTGGGAAAGCCTCCAGCCCTGCGAGCTGGAGGGCAACGACCTACTCAACCTTCCAGTCACCGTTGACCACCTTGAGCATCCCACCGGTTTCGTTGGTGTAACCCCAGTGGTCGTCCTTGGTCCAATTCAGCACCCCTTGGGAGATCACCGTGCGGCCCATGGTCTCCAGTGCGTCGCGCAAGGCGGTACGAAACTCCTTGGTGCCGGGTTTGGCTTTTTTGAGGGCGACCGGAATGGCTTTTTCCAGCACCATCTGTGCATCAAAACCATGGGCCGCAAACTGGTTGCGCGAGCCCGGGCCATAGGCTTTTTCATACTGCTGGACAAAGTCGACGGCCGGTTTTTTGGAGGGGTGGCTGTCGGGAAGCTGTTCGGCAATCACCGCCGGGCCAGACACCACATAGGCGCCTTCCACCGCTTTGCCACCCACACGCATCAGGTCGCGTGAAGCAGCCGCATGGGTCTGGTAAATCTTGCCCTTGTAGCCCCGGTCCACCACCGCCATCTGGGGCATGGCCGCGCCGCTGCCAGAGGCCACGATCAACATCGCATCCGGGTTGGCGGCGGTCAGTTTCAAGGCCTGCGCCATCACACTGGCATCGGATCGGGCAAAACGCTCGGTGGCCACCACCTTGATGCCGTTTTTGTCAGCCTCGGCCGTGAAGTCCTTGAGCCAGCTCTCACCATAGGCATCGGTGTAGCCCAGAAAGCCCACGGTTTTGACCCCTTGTTTTTTCATCAGGCTGACCATGGCGTGGGCCATGACGCTGTTGGACTGCGGCAGCCGAAAGGTCCAGCCGTCTTTGCCAGGCGGCAACACAGCGGGTGAAAACGCCAGCTGCACGGTGTCGGCCTCAGCCGCCACGGCCGCCATCGGAATCGCCACCGGAGTGGCGGCAGAGCCCATGATGAGGTCGGCTTTTTCTTCGGTGACAAAACGTTTGGCGTTCTTGACACCGTTGGTGGGGTCGGAGGCATCGTCCAGCACAATGAGTTTGACTTTTTCTCCCGCGATGCTGCTGGGCCAGAGCTTGAGTTGGTTGCCCAACGGGATGCCCAGGCCCGAGGCCGGGCCGGTCAAAGGCAGGCTCACACCAATGGTGATGTCGGCCAGGGCGGCACTGCTGAGCAGGGTGGCGGTCGCGGTAGTGATGAGGGTTTTGATCAATTTCATGGGTTTGTCTCCAAAGGGTCTGTTGTCAAGCTGAGGAAGAAAAGGCTGTTTTTGTTGTGCTGACGGGGGGTTAACGCGGTGCCAGGCGCAGTGCGCCGTCCAGACGAATCACTTCGCCATTGAGATGGCCGTTGGTCACGATGTGGGTCGCCAGCTGGGCAAATTCCAACGGTTTGCCCAAACGGGCCGGAAAAGGAATGCTGGCGGCCAGCGACTGCTGCACCGCTACGGGCAGTGTGGCCATTAAAGGCGTGGCAAACAGGCCCGGGGCGATGGTGCAGACCCGGATACCGTGCTGCGCCAGATCACGCGCCAGCGGCAGCGTCATGCCGACCACACCACTCTTGGACGCGCTGTAGGCTTCCTGACCCACCTGGCCGTCAAAAGCGGCTACCGAGGCGGTCAGCACCATGACACCGCGCTCACCGTCTTCTTGCGGCGCCAGCTTGGCACAGGCAGCGGCAAACAGGCGCGCCACGTTGTAGCTGCCCACCAGGTTGACGTTAACCACCCGCACAAAGTCTTCCAGTGGCGCGGCTGTGCCGTCTTTGGCAATGATGCGTTTGGCGGTGCCGATGCCGGCAATGCTCATCAGAATCCGGGCCGGACCATGGGCCGCTGTGGCCTGGTCCAGCGCCGCTTGCAGACTCTCGGTGTGGGTGATGTCGCACGGGCAGGCGATGGCGCGGCCGTCGCCATACGCTGCATTGATCGCGTCTGCAACTTGTTGGGCATGGGTTTGATTCACGTCGAGTACGGCCACGCGGGCACCCAAGCGAGCCAGCTCGAATGCAGTAGCTTCTCCCAGACCGGAGCCGCCGCCCGTGACGAGTGCAGCCTGTCCTTCCATCTTCATGCGGGTTTCCTTGGTTGAATTGCTTTATTTTTCATAGCTATAAGCGCTTGATTCATAAGGTTTAGAGGCACTTTTTATTGCTAATGGCTGGTCAATACTTGTTGCTGGTTCCTGTGCTTGCTTTGGACTGGCTGAGGTTTCAGGATGGTGGGCAGGCTGTCGTCATGCAACTGCGCCACAGTCTGGGCGCGGTGGGTCAAGACTGCCCGCTGGTTGATCGAGCCTTTGTCGGTGACCTCGCTGCTTTCAATGGTGGGAGGCTCGGCCAGCAGGCACAAACGGGCGATGTGGCTGGAACTGCCGGTAGCGCTTTTGGCCAGGTCATCCACCACCCGCTGAAAATGCGCCAGCACCGGCGCACTGGCCAACACCTCGGCCATGGATGCGTTGTTTGCCAGGCCACTGAGTTCCCGCACTTTCTGGGTCGGAAACACCATGGCGCCGACTTCCTTGAGGTTGATGCCGGTGAGCACCACGTCCTGGATGTAGGGGGCGCCAGCCGCGATGATCCTGGCTCGCAGCGGCCCGACACTGACAAAGGTACCGGTGGCGAGCTTGAAGTCTTCGGCAATACGGCCATCAAACTTCAGCCCCTGGTGCACATCGGTCTCGTCAATCCATTTGACCGCATCGCCCGAGCAAAAGTAGCCCTCTTCGTCAAAGTGCTCGGCGGTCTCGAACGGTGCACGCCAGTAGCCCGGCGAGATATTCGGCCCGCGGTAACGCACCTCGGTCTTGTCACCCACATCCACCAGCTTGAGCTCCACCCCGGGGGCTGGCACCCCGAGGTCCCCCGCCTTGATGTGGGGGTTGGTGACAATAATCGCAAACGGGCCGGACTCGGTCATGCCCAGCCCGGTGGTCATCACAATGCGCTCACCAATTTCCCGCTCTTGCGCCTCAAACAAGGCATCCCAGATTGGTTGTGCCAGAGAAGCTCCGGCGTAGAAAAACATCTGAACCCTCGACAGCAGGGTTTTGCGCAACTGGGCATCGGTCTTCATGGCGTTGGCGATCGCATCAAAACCGGTGGGCACGTTGAAGTACACCGTGGGCGAGATCTCACGCAGGTTGCGCAGGGTTTCCGCCATCAAGGCGGGCGTGGGTTTGCCGTCATCGATGTAGAGCGTGCCACCGTGGTAGAGCACCATACCGAAATTGTGGTTGCCACCAAAGGTGTGGTTCCAGGGCAACCAGTCCACCAGCACCAGCGGGGCCTGGGCTAACACCGGCATGGATTGCGCCATTTGCTGCTGGTTGGCGCACCACATGCGGTGGGTGTTGATCACCGCCTTGGGCAACTTGGTGGAGCCGCTGGTAAACAAGAACTTGGCGATGGTGTCAGGCCCGGTGGCTGACATGGCAGCATCCACCTGGTCGGTGACCGGTGTGGCCAGCAACTCGGCAAAGGTGGTGCTGCTGCGCCCTTCGATCTGGCCACGGGTCAAGACCACCTCCCGGTTGAGATCCACTTCGGCCAAAATCGCTTTGCCAAACTGCGTGGCATCGGCGGCAAACACCAAGCCCGGGGTCACCGTGCGCAGCACGTGGTGCAGCTTGCCAAAGTCCGAGCCGATGAGTGAATAAGCCGGCGAGGTAGGCACAAAAGGCACACCCGCCACCAGACAACCCAGCGACAACAAGGCATGTTCCAGGTCGTTGCCCGACAGGATCAGCACCGGGTGTTTGTCACTCAGATGGCGGTTGATCAGCGCCTGGGCAATGCTGCGTGCCGCCGCCCAGGCCTGTGCATACGTCACATGTTGCCAATCACCGGTTTGACCATCCGCCAGCCTGGTACGGCGCGCCAGAAACGTGCGGTCTGGTGCCACCTGCGCCCAATGTTTGAGGCGGTCCGTCATGCGTGCCGGGTAGTCTTGCAGCGGCTGTTCGGCACGCAGATAACGCACACCCGGCGCGCCGTCACGCAAGACAACACGGGTCACGCCAAACGTCAGAGGACGGTATTTTGCTGGGGTCATGTGGGGTCTCGCTCGGGTCTCGTTTTTTAGTTTT
Source organism: Rhodoferax sp. BLA1 (assembly GCF_013416775.1). Classification (GTDB taxonomy): domain Bacteria; phylum Pseudomonadota; class Gammaproteobacteria; order Burkholderiales; family Burkholderiaceae_C; genus Rhodoferax. The sequence goes on along the minus strand of NZ_SZVI01000010.1, from coordinate 256,434 downwards.
TTTGAGGTCAGCGGATGTGGACTCAGGCCTTCTGCACCTTGGCGGCCCGCCCTTCCAGAAAGGCCCGCACCCGGTCTTTGGCTTCAGGGGCACTCTGGGCAATGGCGGCCATCATGGCTTCGGTCATGAAGCCCTGGTCGGCGGGCTGGTCAGCAATCCGCGGCAACACATGGGTCAGCGCGAAATTGGTCATGGTGGCGTTGCTGGCAATACGCACCGCCAGCTCCAGCGCCTTGTCAAAGGCGGTGCCGTTGGGCACCAGGTACTGTGCCAGGCCAATACGCTCGCCGTCCTGCGCGTTGTAAACACGCCCGGTCAGCATCATGTCGGTCATGCGTGCGGTGCCAATCAGGCGCGGGATACGCACCGCACCACCACCCCCGACAAAAATGCCGCGTGAACCTTCGGGCAGCGCATAAAACGTGGTCTCGTCGGCCACACGGATATGGCAGGCACTGGCCAGCTCCAGGCCGCCGCCCACCACCGCACCGTGCAAAGCGGCCACCACTGGCACTGGGCCATACTGCACATGCTCCAGCGCGGCATGCCACATGCGGGAATGGAACACACCCTGGGCCGCATCGCGTTCTTGCAATTCGCTCAAATCCAGGCCGGCGCAGAAGTGTTCCCCTTCGCCGTCAATCACGGCAGCGCGCACACTCTTGGGCAGTTTTTCAAACAGATCACGAATCGCCAGGATCAGGCCGTCGTTGATCGCGTTGCGTTTTTTGGGCCGAGTCAGGCGGATCACGGCAACCTCGGAGGTGTCGCCGTAGAGTTCAAGTTGGATGTCTTTTTTGGTCATGGTCAGGGCTTTCGATGGCTGGATTATGGTTATTAAATATAATTACAATCAAGTGCTTTGACGGCCATTTTTCTAAGTGTTTCCCCTAGTTAGACAACATTTCAGGAGACTTTCATGGACTACAAAAACCTGGTTGCCATCGACATCCACACCCATGCCGAGGTGAGCTGCTGGAACCCGTTCGACAACTATGGTGAGGAATACGACCGCGCCGCTGACAAGTACTTTCGCAACAGCCGCAGGCCCACCATTGCGGAGACCATTGCCTATTACCGGGAACGAAAAATTGGCCTGGTGATGTTCACCGTGGACGCCGAGTCACAGATGGGCCGCAGGCGGGTGCCCAACGAAGAAGTGGCCGAGGCGGCCAAAGCCAACTCGGACATGATGATGGCCTTTGCCAGCATCGACCCGCACAAGGGCAAGATGGGCGCACGCGAAGCGCGCAAGCTGATTGAGGAGTACGGCATCAAGGGCTTCAAGTTCCACCCGACGGTGCAGGGTTACCACCCCTACGACAAGATGGCCTGGCCGATCTACGAGGTGATTGCCGAACACAAAATGCCCGCCATCTTTCACACCGGCCACAGCGGCATTGGCAGCGGCATGCGCTGCGGCGGTGGTTTGCGCCTGGCCTACAGCAACCCGATGCATCTGGACGATGTGGCGGTGGATTTCCCCGACATGCAGATCGTCATGGCGCACCCGAGTTTTCCGTGGCAAGACGAGGCCCTGAGTGTGGCCACGCACAAGCCCAATGTCTGGATTGACCTCTCTGGCTGGAGCCCCAAATATTTTCCGAAGCAGCTGGTGCAATACGCCAACACCCTGCTCAAAGACCGTATCCTGTTTGGTAGCGACTACCCGCTGATCACCCCTGAGCGCTGGATGAAAGACTTTGAGGATGCAGGTTTCAAACCAGAGGTGATGCCCGGGATTTTGAAAGACAACGCGGTGCGTCTGCTGGGCCTGGCCTGAGCGTCCACCAGGCCCCTGGGCGCCTCAAGCGCCTTGGCTTATTGACCCAACGCCAGCTTCAGACGACCAATACCTTCCTCGATTTTGGCCACATCGGCGGTGGCAAACGAGAGGCGCAGCGTGGCCAGATCCGGGTCATGTGCGTAAAACGGCGCGCCGGGCACAAAGGCCACCAGCTGCTCGATGGCGCGTTTGGCAAAGTCGCCAGCGTTGGCTGTTTTGCCCTTGGCACCGGTCAAACGGGCCCAGAAAAACATGCCACCTTGGGGTGCATTGAAGTCAATCGCATCACCCAGGTCACGCTTCAAACACTGCGCCATGACACGGGCACGCTCGGCGTAAGTCTTGCGCACCACCGCCAGCGTGCTGCCCAGCCGGTCCATCGTCAGGTACTGGGCGCAGATGGCCTGGGTCAGGTTGCTGGTGTGGGCGTCGCTGAACTGTTTACACATCACCGCCTTGGCCAGCAGCTCGGGCGGCGCAATCAGCCAACCCACGCGCAGGCCCGGGCTCAAAATCTTGCTGAATGAACCACAATGCGCCAGCCAGTCCCGGCTGCCGGGCACCTGGCTACTCAGCGCCAGCAGGCTCGGTGGTGGTGCGGCATCAAAGTACAACTCGCCATAGGGATCGTCCTCCACCACCAGCGTCTGGGTGCGCACGGCAATCTCCAGAATGCGTTTGCGCCGTTCCAAGCTCAAGGTGGCGCCGCTCGGGTTGCCAAAGGTCGGGATCAGGTAGACCAGTTTGGGCTGGTGTTCTTCAATCAGGGCTTCGAGTTTGTCCACATCAACGCCGTTGGCATCAATCGGTGCACCAATCACCTGGGCGCCATAGAGACGGAAACACTGAATGGTGGCCAAAAAGGTAGGCGCCTCCACAATCACCTTGTCGCCGGGCGAGATCATGCATTTGCCAATCAGGTCGAGCGCCTGCTGGCTGCCGGTGGTGACAACCAGCCCCTCGGGCGCCACCGTGGCGCCCTTGCCCGCCATGAAACCAGCAATGCCTTCACGCAGTGGGCCATAGCCTTCGGTCGCGCCATATTGCAGCACCGGGCCTGGGTTGTTGGCTAACACACTGGCACTGGCCTGGGCAATGCCTTCGGCATCAAACAGCGCCGGGTCGGGAAAACCACCGGCAAAACTGATGATGCCGGGTTTGCCCAACAGCTTGAAGAGTTCACGGATGGCAGAGGTTTCAACGTTCTGGAGGCGGTCGGCAAATTGCATGGCGCAAAACTTTCAGGAAATAGATGTCAAAAAATGATTCTGTGGCCGTGGCCGCCGCAGCTTGCGCCACTTGGCAACCCGTAATTGGGGTAAATTGTGACCGATATGCAAGCCACCGCTCACAGGAACACCGATGCACAGTCTTGATGCTTTTTTTGCCACGGTCAGGCTGCCCTCGATGCCCGAGGTGGCACATGGGCTGATTCAGACGCTCAATGACGACAACGCCAGTCTGCACGAAGTTCGTGACCTCATCAGCCGCGACCCGGCCTTGAGTGCGCGCCTGCTGCGTCTGGCCAACAGCGCCCAGTTTGGTTTGCAGCGTGGTGTGTATTCCATCGACGAGGCGATCCAGATGGTGGGGCTGGCGCAGGTGCGCGCGCTGGCCCTGAGCGCCTGCCTGAGTGATGCTTTCGAGCCGCTGCCGGGGCTGGATTTGCCAACCTTCTGGCGCCACAGTATGGCCTGTGCTACCTACGCGCAATGGCTGACGGCCCCATTGGAAATGGACAGCCAGCAGGCTTGGTTGACCGGCATGATGCTGCGCCTGGGCGAGTTGCTGATTGGCCAGGCCAACCCACAGGCGCTGGCCGAGATCGAACGCCTGCCCCATCCGCCCGGCGCCCGCTGGGAACGCGAAAAGCGCTTGATTGGTTTCTCGGAAGGACAGATCACCGCCGAGCTGGCGCGCCGCTGGAACTTTCCGATGCAGATCGTCCAAGCCTTGGAGCGTGCCTACGACCCGCTGGTAGAACAAGCTTTTTCGCGCTTGGGCGCGGTGGTGAACCTGGCCGGGCTGCTGGCCGACACGCCGGATGCAGACGCGCTGGCGGTAGATACCCTGCCCAACGACGTTGTCAACACCTTGGGGCTGGAGGTGCGCTGGATGAAAGCCACCTTCCCAGCGCCCGATACCTTTGTGCAGTTGCATTAAGCCCATGAAGCCCGCTCAAATTCAGACCTTTTTTGCCACCCTGGCCGCCGCCAACCCGCAGCCCCAGACCGAGCTGGAATTTGCCAGCGTGTTTGAGCTGCTGGCGGCGGTGTTGCTGTCGGCCCAGGCCACCGATGTCAGTGTCAACAAAGCCACGCGTAGCCTGTTTTTGGTGGCCAACACACCGCAGAAGATGCTTGACCTGGGCCTGGAAGGGCTGGAGGCTTACATCAAGACCATCGGCCTGTACCACAGCAAGGCCAAACACCTGCTGCAGACCTGCCAGATCCTGATTGACCAGCATGGCGGCCAGGTACCACGCACGCGTGAGGCGCTCGAAGCCCTGCCCGGCGTGGGCCGCAAAACCGCCAATGTGGTGCTCAACGTGGCCTTTGGTGAACCCACCATGGCCGTGGACACCCATATCTTTCGCGTCAGCAACCGCACCGGTCTGGCACCCGGCAAAACCCCGCTGGCGGTGGAACAAGCGTTGCTCAAACGCATTCCCCAGGCCTTCCTGGTCGATGCCCACCACTGGCTGATCCTGCACGGACGTTATGTGTGCCAGGCGCGCACACCGCGCTGCTGGCAGTGTGCGGTGGCACCCTGCTGCGACTTCTCTCCCAAAACCCAAAGCGGATAAACACCATGTCTCTGTCGGACCGTGCCCCGTTTGCCGACCTGACCAGCCTGACCCAATCGGTGGTGTGGCCGGTGATGCCTGAGGTCGGCCAAGCGCTGATCCAGACCCTGAACAACGACCAGGCCGACACCTTTGTGATCTGCCGCATCATCAAAAAAGACCCCACCCTGACCGCCAACCTGCTGCGTATGGCCAACAGCGCACTGTTTGGCCTGTCGGGCCAGGTCGACACCCTGGAGCGTGCCGTCAAGGTGGTGGGTTTGGCCAAGGTGCGGGCCCGCGCGCTGTCACTCTGTATGGCGCAAACCAGTCCGTTTCCGATTGGTATGGACCGCATGGCCTTCTGGCGTTACAGCCTGCGCTGTGCTGGTTACGCGCAGTGGCTGGCCGAGCTGTGTGAGGTGGACGACCAGGAGGCCTGGCTGTGCGGCATGCTGCTGCGCCTGGGAGACCTGAGTGTGGTGCAGGCCCGCCCGGATCTGCTGCAGGGGCTGGACACCCCTGGCATGACCAGCGCCGAACGCTGGCAGCTCCAGCGTCGTCTGGTCGGTTTTGACGAAGGTGAAGTGACCGCCGAACTGGCACAACACTGGGATCTGCCGCAGGCCCTGGTGCGCGGCCTGCGCCACTGTGCGCAGCCGCTGGCAGCGCCTGAGTTGTCACGGTTGGCCGCCGTGCTGCATCTGGCGGCGCGGCTGGCCGACAACAACGCGGTGACTTGCCAGAGTGCGGCAGAACTGCCCAACCTGCTGCTGCAGACCCTGGCACTGGACAGCATCACTCTGTTGGCCACCCAGCCCGATGCCAGCGCGGTGGCCGACGTGTCGATGTTTTTGTAGTTGAGGTGATCGACTTCAGGGTGCACCAGGCGCAAGACGGCCCGACGGCGGCAGTGACAACACCACACTCTGGCCAAAACCCGGCGCGGCCTGCGGCCAGTCTTGTGCCCGGTCTATACGCTGCACTCCTTGCGCCAGCAGGCTGGCCACCCGGATCACGCCCGCATGGGTGACCCAGACTGGCGCCGGATCTGCGACCAAAGCTTCTTGCCAAGCGCTGCTCACCCGCGCCATGACATCGGCCAGACTCTCAGCCCCGCCAAAACGGTGTTGCCAGAAGTCAGCTGTCCAGGTCTCATAGGCTGCCACCGGAATATCGGCCCAGGGCTGGCCTTCATAACAGCCAAAGTTGATCTCCGCCAGCCGGGCATCCGTGATACATGTCAGATCCGGCCTGAGCCCCTTGATCGTCTGGGCCAGTAGCTCGCATCTTTGTAGCGGCGACACCCACAACTGCCCACCGGGCGGCAAACCCGGCGCCAGGGTCTGCGCCGCCTGCTGGGTGGCGGCCATATCCGCTGGCACATCCAGCGCGCCGTAACACACTCCGGGCGCCACCAGCGGCTGGGCGTGGCGCAGCAGCATCAGGTTCACAAACTCACCGCCAGCCCGAGGTAAAACGCCAGTTCACACACCTGCTGGATGGCACCCAGGCAGTCGCCGGTGAAACCTTGCAGGCGACGCCAGAACCAGCGTGTCATCAGCCCCCAAGCCACCAGGGAAGCCAACAGCCCGTTGGCAAAAGCCAGCAGCAGGCTGTCTGTCTCCAGGTCAATCGCTATGAAGTCGGTAGCTATCTGACCATACATAGTAAGGGCTAGAGCCACAAAACACCATAAAAACCCGATCACCAGCGCACCCAGGCTGATCTGGTCTGCCAGCGGCTTGGACTTGGAGGTGGCGGTGTTACCCACGTGTGAGAGCAGCCGGATGGTCAGCAGCGGCCAGGTGCGCGACACCACATGCGCGACAAACAGCGCCACCACCATCAGCGGGCCACTGACGTCGCCCAGCAGGCCCAGCAGCGTCACCTTGGAGAGCAACGCCAGCACCACGGTGATGGCACCAAAAGCGCCCACGCGAGAGTCCTTCATGATGTCCAGCGCGCGTTGCCGGTCCGCACTGCCACCCAGGCCATCGGCCACATCGGCCAGGCCGTCCTCATGGAAGGCGCCGGTGATGAACACCGAGAGCACCGTGCCCAGCGCCGCCGCCACCAGCGGTGCCGAGCCGGTGGCAGGCAAGGCCATCAGCAAACCGGCGGTCGCTGCGGCCACCAGCCCGCCCACCAGCACCCCGACACCAGGAAAATGCCCGGCACTGGCACGCAGCATGGCAGGGCTGTAACCCACCCAGTCGGACAAACGCCCGGTGATTGGTATGCGGGTAAAGAACTGCAGGCTCAGCAGGTAGTGGCGAATGAATTGGGTCATGGCAAAGTCCAAGGTGACCTGAAGTGAAGAATTGTGCGGCAGTGGCAGATGCGCAAGCTGTGACACTGACCGTGGTTTAGGTTTGGGCTTCGATGAGCATCATGTCCACCCATGCCAAGGGTCGTGGGTAGGGCGGATGTCGAGGCCGATTTTAAAAAGCGAAGCGTCATGAGGCCTCGGCGTCCGCCCTGCCCGCGGCCCGGTTTATGCCTCGGACTGGTTGTTGGTATTCCTGCTTCCAAAAAGACAAACACCCTCAGCACGCGCAGGCGGGGACGGGCTCAAGGCCCGGGCCTCATGACGCTTCGCTTTTTAAAATCGGCCCAAACCTTGAGCCCATCCCCGCCTGGTTTTGTGGTGAGTGTTGCGCTGCCAATGGCCAGTGACCAAAGAAACAGCCCATGGTTCATGGTCAGCTTGCAGCGCAACACGCGTGATCACACGTTGGCGGTGGGTTTGTTCTCCTGCTCGGCCACACCAGCCGACGCAAAACTCGCCATCTCGCGCAACATGGTGCAGGCCGACTGCAGCAGCGGCCAGGCCAGCGCACCGCCCGAGCCTTCACCCAGACGCAAACCCAGGTTCAGCAAGGCTTGCACACCCAGATGCTGCAGCATGAACTCATGGCCGCGCTCACCGGAGCGGTGGGCAAACACACAACGCTGCAACACCAACGGCTGCAAGGCATGGGCCACCAGAATCGAACTGGTGGCAATAAAGCCGTCCACCACCACCACCCGGCGCTCGTGCGCGGCCTGCATCACCGCACCCACCATCGTGGCAATCTCCAGCCCGCCGATGGCGGCCAGCACTTCCAGCGGTTCGGTCACACCCGCATGGCGTGTCAACACCTCACGCAGCACCGCTGCCTTGCGTTGCACCGCCGGAGCGTCCAGGCCCGTGCCAGCGCCGGTGCAGACATCAATGTCCAGCCCGGTCAAGCGGGCCAGCAACAGCGACGCGGCCGAGGTGTTGCCAATGCCCATTTCACCGAGCAACACCGCGTTGCCGGGCAGGCTTTTGACGATGTCCATGCCGTTTTGCAGGGCCTGTTTGCACTGGGCGATGGTCATGGCGGGTTGCACCGATGCATCAGCGGTGCCACCTTCGGCACCCGCCACCTTGCGCACCATCAAACCCGGGCGTTGTGCCCCTGATGGCAAACCGGCCAGAAAGTCGTGGTCCACACCGCAGTCCACCACATTGAGCGCGATGCCGTTCTGTTTGGAAAACACGCTCACCGCAGCGCCACCGGCCAGGAAGTTCTCGACCATCTGCCAGCTCACCTCTTTGGGGAAGGCAGACACACCACGTGCCACCAGACCGTGGTCGGCGGCAAACACCACCATCTGTGGCTCGGTCAGCACCGGGTCGGTCGTGTCCAGGATCTGGCCGATCTTGAGCGCCAGATCTTCGATCCGGCCCAAGGAGCCCAGTGGCTTGGTTTTGTTGTTGATTTTGGCCTGCAGTGTGGTGGTCAGAGCAGGCGAAGAGATGTCCGTCAGGACGGGAAGAGTGGTATTCAAAGCAGTCCCCTGTGCGTGAATGGTGGAGGCGCTGCCCGGCCTTGCAGCACCCATAACAACATCAGGCCGGTCTTCTGGCTTGGCGTCATCTGCCCCGTCACACCTTCCCGGCTTGGCAGCCAGTGGTTATTTGTGAAGGGCATCAGCCTTACAGCGTTGGGCACGCGACGGATTCACACCGTCTTCCCGATTCTCCCGAGACCATAAGCCTGCGGGCACCTGAAGCGCAGAATCATAGCAGCCCGTGCAGGCCTGTTTTCAGCGCACCAGGCTGTCGAGCGCACCCGGCTCAAAATGGGTTTCAACAAAGTCGGCCATGCGCTCAAACACGGTTTCCAGCGTCGGCACCGGGCCACTCAGGCGCGCGCCAAACAGGGCTTGCAGCGCTGCCGGGTGTTCCATCAAGCCGTGCAGGTAAATGCCCAGAACATTGCCCGCCGCGTTTTGCCAGCCCAGGCCATCGGGCAGCACCGCATGCGCCACGTCACCGGCCTGCGCCATCGCCGGGTGTTGGCTGGTCTGGCCATGGTGGATTTCGTAGCCGGACACCGACACACCCGCCAGCGCAGCCCAGGGATTGGCCGCAGCGCCCGTTGGCTGGCCCACCATATCAGTAGCAAAGCGGGTGTGGGTGTGCTGCACCGTCTTGGCCATGTCGAACTGCGTCACCAGCGGCAACAGGCCCAGACCGGGCGCGTTGCCGTCGATGCCATGGGTGTCAATCAACGCCTCACCGAGCATCTGCAAACCACCACACACGCCCAGCACCGCCCCACCCCGCGCGGCATGCTGGGCCACGGCAGCGTCCAGCCCTTGAGAGCGTAACCAGGCCAAATCAGCGCTGGTGCTCTTGGACCCTGGCAGCACAATCCAGTCCTGCACACCCAGGCCCGCCAGTTCGGTCGGTGAACGCACCCACTTCAGACGTAAACCTCGGATGTTCTTGAGCGGCTGAAACTCGTCCAGATTGCTGATGCGCGGGTAAGCCACCACAGCCACCGTGAGGTTCACCGAACCTTTGGCGACCGAACGATCATCAAACACACCGTCTTCCTCGGGCAGGCCGTGTTGCCACCACATCGGCAGCGTGGCCACGGTCGGGATGCCGGTCAGGTCTTGCAGCATCTGCGGCGCTGGCGCCAGCAGGCTGGCGTCGCCACGGAACTTGTTGAGCACAAACCCCCGGAACAGACCACGCTGTTCGGGCGGCAGCAGCGCCCAGGTGCCATACAGATGGGCAAACGCGCCACCGCGGTCGATGTCGGTGACCAGCAGGCAGGCCGCGTTGCAGTGCTGCGCCACCCGCATGTTGACGATGTCGCTGCCCGAGAGGTTGATCTCGGCGGGCGAGCCAGCGCCCTCGATCACCACCACATCGTTCTCGGCGCGCAGGGCGTCCAGCGCGGCGGCAATCTGCGGCCAGACCTTGAGGCTGCGCCCGCGCCAGGGCAAGGCGGTCAACTCGGCGCTGACCTCGCCCATCAGCACCACCTGGCTGTGGGTGTCGGCCTCGGGCTTGAGCAGCAGCGGGTTCATCCGCACATCAGGCACCGCCTTGGCGGCAAGTGACTGGAAATACTGGGCAGAGCCGATCTCGCCCTGGCCGTTGTCAGAGGCAACCACCCGAGCGTTGTTGCTCATGTTCTGCGCCTTGAACGGGGCGACTTTGAGGCCTAAACGTGCATAGTGGCGACACAGTGCGGTGGCCAGCCAGCTTTTGCCGGCACCGCTGGTGGTGCCCAGGACCATGATGCATTTGGCGGTCATGTGGAGGTTTCCAAAATCGTTGTTGTTGTGTTGGTCTGCGCGCCCGCCAGCGCGTCCTGCGCCTGCGGCGCCAGCACGCCCAGCCGATACCAGCCGGGCAGGCCAAAGGAGGTGGCATCGCGCAACTTGATGCCGTGCTGGCGCAGAGTCGCCAGATCCATCGGCACAGGTGGCCGGGCGCAGAAGTAGTTGGCTTCGCTGGGCGCCACTTGCCAGCCCAGCTGTTGCAACAGGTCGATCTGCCGGGCTTTCCAGTCGCGCAAACGTGTGAGGCTGTCGGCCAACCAGGCCTGCACCTCAGGCATCACCCAGGCTTGCAACAAAGCCACGCCGTGGGCACCAAGCACCCAGGATGGCGCCATCAGCTTGAGTCGCTCAATATCCAGGGATTTTGGGCCTCCAGCCCTTTTTAATAAAGGGCTAGGCGCTATCAAATACGCTGCACGTACACCGGTCAGGCCGAGTGCTTTGTTGGGGGTGAACAGCTGCCAGACCTGGTCCAGCTGAGCTGCGCTCAAAGACGCCTCGCCGCTGAGCCGCAGTGGGGCATAGGCACGGTCTAGCACGGTGAGCCGTGCGCGGTCCAGAAACCAGTGGGCGTGGGGCTGCCCCAGGGGGCTCGACGGCTCGCAGGCCCAGCACAAGGCATCCGTCGGGTCGTCGCCACGCAACAACCCCCAGGCCTGAGCGGCGCGGGCGTAGTCACCGTAGTGGTGGTCGGGCAGATGCACGCTGCTCACACCCTGTTGCTGCGCCCAGGCCGTGAGCCGAAAGATGGCTTCGCTGGCGCTGCCCGCCAGCAGCACCCGCTCGGGCACCACCCTATGAAAAACCGCCAGGTTCTGGCGCAGTGTCGTGTAGGCCGGGTCGGGGTAACGGCTGGAGTCTGCCGCCTGCACCGCTGCCAGCGCTTGCGGACACGGGCCACAGGCGTTGCTATTGGTCGAAAAATCAAAACGCGCCGCACCCAGGGCGTCGACGCCGCCGTGGGTCCAGGGGGTGTCTGGTGTGCGTGTCATGAAAGAATGTTCGCTCTTAAATAAAGAGCCAGCAGTGCAACAGGTATCAGGGCTAGCAGCACTTTTGATGCATAAACGATGGCTTGGCCGGTGTGCCCGGCCAGCGCATCCTCGCCCCCGGGGTTGAGCACATACACACCCGGTTTGGCCAGATGGATGTTCAAAGCCAGCGCCATTGCAGCCATCGGCCAGCCGCTGTTGGGAGATGGGGTTTTGATGGCCTCACGGCGCAGCTCACGCCAGCCCACACCACAGGTCAGGGCCAGCAGTAGCCCGGTCAAACGCGCAGGCAACCAGTTCAGCACATCATCCACCCGTGCCGCCCATTTGCCGGCCCACTCCCAATTCTGGCCTTTGTAAACCCCTTTGTAGCCCCACATCGCATCCGCCGTGTTGGCAAAACGGTAGGCCACCGCGCCGGGCAGGCCCAGCAGCACAAACCAGAAGATCGGCGCCACCACCGAGTCGTTCAGGTTTTCGGCCAGCGACTCGATGGCGCTTTCGCGTACTTGGGCGTCGCTCAAGGTGCTCGTGTCGCGGCTGACCAGCCAGCTCAGACGTTCACGCCCGGCAGCCAGCGACTGCGACAAGGCGCCCTCCACCGCCAACACCTCACTCTGGAGCATGGCCCAGGCCAGCATCGGTTTGAGCAACACGGCCAGCAGAACCGCCGCCACAGTCGCTGCCAGCCAGTCGGCCATGGCTTCCCCCGCGACTGCCACTGCCACCCAGCGCCCGACCGCCCAGACAGACTGCTCCAGCCACACGGCCGCTACGCTAAACAGAGCTACACCCCCAATCCAATAAAGGGCTCCGAGCCAAAAAGCCTTGTAATCTGCAGCCTCTTCACGCGCTGCCAGCGACGTGTTGCCCACCACCACCGGCACGGCCGAGCGCAAACCCCGTTGCAAGCGTGCCCCAGCCCAGCCTAGGTAATTGCCCATCCACACCACCGGGTGCAAGCGTACAGGTGGCTCGCCGAACCAGCGGTCAACCAGCAAAGCCAGCAGCAGGGCCAAGGCGGGAACGAGCAAACTCATGCTTATCAAGCTCTGGGCAGTGGTTTGCCGGTTTGCAGCCCCAAACGCGCCAGCAGGGCCTGGTCTTCACTGCCCAGCGGGTTGTCGGTGGTCAGCAGCTTGTCGCCGTAAAAAATCGAATTGGCACCGGCCACAAAACACAGGGCCTGCACCGCGTCGCCCATGCTCTGGCGCCCGGCCGACAGGCGCACCCGCGCCATCGGCATGGTGATACGCGCCACCGCGATGGTGCGCACAAACTCCAGCGGGTCCAGGTCAGGCTGGTCGGCCAGCGGGGTACCTGCCACCTTGACCAGGTGGTTGATCGGCACTGACTCTGGGTACGGCGACAAATTGGCCAACTCGGCCACCAAGCCAGCGCGCTGCAAGCGCGATTCGCCCAGACCGACGATGCCGCCGCAACAGACGCTGATGCCCGCCTCACGCACCCGCGCCAGGGTGTCCAGCCGGTCCTGGTAGTCGCGGGTGGAGATGATGTCGCCGTAAAAATCGGGCGCGCTGTCCAGGTTGTGGTTGTAGTAGTCCAGCCCGGCGTCGCGCAGGGTCTGGGCCTGGCCGTTCGACAACATGCCCAGGGTGGCGCAGGCTTCCAGCCCGGTGGCTTTGACGGTGCGCACCAGTTCGGCCACCGCCTCGATGTCGCGGTCTTTGGGGGCACGCCAGGCGGCGCCCATGCAGAAACGGCTGGCACCGGCTTCTTTGGCGGCCAAGGCGGCGCTGCGCACGGTCTCCACCCCCATCAGTTTGCTGGCCTGCACACCGGTGTCAAAGTGCACCGACTGCGGGCAGTAGCTGCAGTCTTCCGGGCAGCCGCCGGTTTTGACCGACACCAGGGTCGCCAGTTCGATCAGGTTCGGGTCAAAGTGGGCGCGGTGCACCGTCTGGGCCTGGAAGATCAGGTCGGAGAACGGCAGCTCAAACAACGCAGCCACCTGCTCCACCGTCCAGACCGGTTGGCCAGAGGCGGGGCGCTCAGGGTGTTGGTCCAGGCAGGCGTGAAAGTGCAACGGGCTGGTGGTGAAGTCAGTGGTGGTTTGGGTCATGGGATTTGCAAAAAAGTTGTTCAAAGAAAGCCGTCACGGGGCAAAGCCACTACCGCGCCGCCGAAACCACGTCATGCGCGTGGGCGTCTGGCTCGGGTGGGGCACAATTTTTCATCATCTCGTGCCAGGCCTCGTTGAAGTTGTTCTTGATGAAGGTCCGGGTGTGGGGCACGGTGCAGCGTGAGCAGTCCAGATGCGCCACACCCTGGTAGACAAAACGGTCGGACTTGGTGGAGTGGATGGCGCACTGGCTTTTGACCAGGATGTCCTCTGCATCGCGCACCCCTTCATCGTTGAAGCGAAAAAACGGACAGGCGCACATGTAACAGTTGAGGTAGGCGATGCTGTGGCACTTTTTGCCCTCGGCATACAGCAGGCAAAAATCCGGCTCCTTGGCCAGCATGTTGCTGAACTCGAAGTAATCCATGATCTGCTCAGAGGACAAGCCGTCCTGCTTGAGCCTGTCCACAATGCTGCGGTGCTTTTGGTCGTGGTCCAGGAACCAGGTGATGTAGTTCATGAGCTTGTGTCCTGCTGAAAAAGCAGCGCCTATTGTGTTTCAGTCGTCGCTCAGTCTTCAATCCCACGCTGCGCCGGCACACCGGCCTGAAACGCGTGTTTGACCAGGGTCATCTCGGTCACAGTGTCGGCCAGCGCAATGATCTCAGGCGGGCAGCGCCGCCCGGTCAGCACCACCGTCACATCCTTGGGGCGATGGCGCAGCGTCTGCAACACATCGTCCAAAGGCAGCCAGCCGTAGATCAGCGGGTAGGTGATCTCGTCGAGCGTGACCATGAAGTAGTCACCGCTTTGGATGGCGGCTTTGGCTTTGACCCAGCCGTCACGCGCCAGCTGGGCCGAGTGTTCCAGGTCCTGGCTTTTCCAGCTGAAACCGTCGCCCAGGCCTTCGATCGGAATACCTAGTTGCTCAAACATCCGGTGTTCACCAAAACGCGCCGTGGGCACTTTCATGAACTGGAAAATTTTCACGGCTTTGCCGCGGCCATGCGCGCGGAGCGCCAAGCCAAAGGCGGCGGTACTTTTGCCTTTTCCGTCGCCGGTATTGACGATGATCAGACCACGGCGTTCGCCCTCGGGTTTTTCGTAGCGCTTGTCGGTGGGGGGTGTTTCGGTTTGCATGGTGTTAATTCGGTAAAGCCACCCACTGATTGGCCAGCGGGTGAATGGTGAGGCGGTGGTCAAACACGGCTTCCAGCGCACGGTGCGTCTCTGGGTTGGCACAGGCGCCTTGGTGGGTGATACGCCCACTGGCCATGATGACCATCTCGTCGGCGTGTAAAGCCATGGAAATTTCGTGCAAGACACTGACCACGGTGACACCGGTCTCCAGCAGGCAGCGCACCACACCGAGCCAGTCGGCCTGGTGCGGCGGGTCCAGATTGGCCAGGGGTTCGTCCATCAGCAGCACCTGCGCCTGCACCGCCAGCGCGCGCGCCAGCAGCACCCGCTGGCGTTCACCGCCGGAGAGTTGCCCCAGGCTGCGATGGCGCCAGTCCCAGGCCTGGGTCGATTTCAGGGCGATTTCTGCGGCCGCCAGATCCTGCGGGCTGGGTCCGGTCAGCCAGGCCTGGTGTGGCAGGCGGCCCAGCAGGGCCACGTCCCACACCGTCAAATCGTCGCCCGATGATTCGTTTTGCCCGAGCCAGGCCAGCTGCCGAGCGCGGGTGCGGTGAGCCAAACTGTGGAGATCGTGACCCAGCAACTGCACCGTGCCGCTGTGGGGTATCAACCCGGCCAGCACCTTGAGCAGGGTCGATTTGCCCGCGCCGTTGGGGCCCACAATGCTGGTCCAGCGGCCTTGTGGCAAAGCCAGCGTGATGTTGTGCAGTATCTCGGTATTTCCGATGTTTGCCCTGATGCTGCTTGCCTGAATAGCTATGGAAGATGCAGCGCTTGTCACTGGGCACCTCCCGCAAAACCAGCGCTGTTGCGGCGCATCAGCCACAACAAATAGCCGCCACCCAGCACCGCCGTCAAGACCCCGACCGGCAGCTCCTGCGGCGCAATCAGCCAACGCGCCAAGGTGTCTGCGGCCATCAACAAGGCGCCCCCCATCAGGCTGGCCAGCAGCATCAGGCGGCCATGGGTGGTTTTGATGACCGAGCGCACCAGATGGGGCGCAGCCAGGCCAACAAAAGCGATCAGCCCGGTTTGCGCCACGGCGGTGCCGGTGGCCAGCGCCAACACCGCCACCAGCGCGATGCGCAGGCTGCCCAGCGGCAAACCCAGGCTGTGCGCGGTGGCTTCACCCAGGCTCAGGCCATCGAGCACACGGCCCAACAAACCACCCGCTAACACGCACAGCAGCCACACCCCGGCCATCAGGGCGCAGGCGGCCCAGCCTATGAACGCGGTCGAGCCCAGCATAAAAGCCTGCATGGCCTGCAACGAGTCGGGCGACAGCAGCAGCAGCATCTGTGTGGCCGCACCCAGCACCACCCCCACCACCACACCGGCCAGCAGCAGGCGCAGCGTGTGCTGGACGCCGCGCGACAAGGCCAGTGTCAGCAGCACCGCCAGCACCGCACCACAGAAGGCTGCACCGGTGAGACCCAGGCGCACCAGCAGGCTGCCGGAAAACGCGCTGACCTCGCCACCATTCATCATGTTGGCGCCCGCCAACATGCCGCCACTGCCACCCAGCACCGCCAAGGTCAGCGCCACACCCAGCGAGGCGCCGGAAGCGCTGCCCAGCAGGTACGGGTCGGCCAAGGGGTTGCGAAACAAGCCCTGCGCCACCGCCCCGGCCAGCCCCAGCAGGGCCCCGGCCGCCCAGGCACCCAGGGTGCGCGGCAGGCGGATGTCGACCACAATCTGTTGCGCCATGGCGGTGGCCGTCGGGTCGATGTCCGGGTGCAGCAGCGGGCCGATCAGGTTCTCAAAACCGGTGCTGCCCACAGACACACCCAGCACACAAAGCGCCAAACTCAGCAGCAGCAACAACGCCACCAGAAACGACATGCGGCTCTGCCTCACGACTTGGCCCCCGCCGCCAACTTGGGCGCCTTGTCACTCAGACACTGCGCCATCAGCCGCGCGCCCTCCCCCATGCGGGGGCCCGGGCGCACCAGGGTGTTGGCCTGTTCGGCGTCAAAAATACACACCCGGTTGTCGCGCACCGCACGGATGCCTTGCCAGCCCGGGCGCTGCGTCAGCCCAGCGGCGTTGCGCACCCCCACCATGATCAGGTCCGGGTTGGCACGCACAATGAACTCGGGGTTGAGCTTGGGGAACGGGCCGAGCTTGGTCGGCACAATGTTTTTCGCCCCCAGGCGGGTCAGGGTTTCACCAATGAACGAAGACTCACCGGCCGCAAACGGCCCCTGGTTAACCTCAAAATACACCCGCGTGCCTTTGGCCGAGGCCGGCACCGACTGGGCCGCCGCCGATACCCCGGCATCGATGGCGCGCCAGACTTTGGCAGCATCGGGCACCGCCAGAACCTCGCCCAGCTTCAACACCACACGCTGCACATCGGCATGGGTTTTGGGCTCCAGGGCCAGCACCTTGAGGCCCAGCGCACGCAGGCGTTCACTGGCGCGCGAGGACACCGCCATCAACACCACATCCGGGCGCAGGGCGACGATGGCCTCGATGTTCGGGTCGAGCCCACCACCGACTTGCGGCAGGCTTTGCAGGCTGACCGGGTAATTGGAGTAGCGGTCCACGCCCACCAGACGGGCGCACTGGCCCAGCTCACACACGGTCTCAGCCAGCGAGGGCAGCAGGCTGACCACACGTTGTGGCGGCTGGGCAAAACGCACCGTCACACCCCGGTCGTCGGTGACCTCATACGCGTGGGCCATACCCAAGCCGCAGCAGGCCAGCAGCACTAGGCCCATCAGCCCGCGTGGGAAACGGCGCCAAAAATTCAACATCATGCAGCGTCCTTCAACGTCAGGGGCAGCCCGGCCGCCATCAGGGTGACACGCTGGCAAACTCCAGCCACCGCCTGATTGAGCATGCCCAGCGCGTCCACAAACGCCCGCACCTCGCGGCCCATCGGGATCACCCCAAAACCAATCTCGTTGCCCACCAGCACCAGCGGACCCGGCGCCTGCCGGACCGATTCCAAAAGCAGAGCTACCTGCCCTTGATGCATAAGGGCTTGAGGGCTATTTTTCATCAAACCTTGGGCAGATGCCGGGCTGGCCTCGGCCACGGCGGTGTCGGTGGCCAGAGGGGCATCAGCGGGCATCATGGTATTGGTGAGCCACAAGGTCAGGCAGTCGACCACGATCAGGGTGTCAGCGCGGCTGTGGGTCGCCATCGCTTCGGCCAGTTTCAGGGGTTCTTCCACCGTGGACATGCCGGGCACACGCTCGGCACGGTCAGCCTGGTGGCGCAGGATGCGTTGGCGCATCTCCTCGTCCCAGGGCTGGGCGGTGGCCAGCATCACGGCACGGTGCTCACCGCTCTGCGCCAGCCAGTCGCGCGCGAGCAACTCGGCGCGGCGGCTTTTGCCACTTTTCTGACCGCCCAGGATCAGCTCGCTGCGAGCGATGGTGAGGGCCTTATCCATACACACGATTCCAATCCATGAAAATGCGATGCAACTGCGCCACACCATCGGTCAGTGCGGCCGGGCCGGGTTGCAAGATGTCGCACGACTTGACCTCGAAAAGCTGCCCGGTCTTGACCGCCGCTACCTCAGCCCAGCCGACACGCGCCGCCACGTTTTCGGGGCGGAACTTCTTGCCACACCAGGAGCCAATGATGATGTCGGGGTTGCGCGACACGATCTCGTCCCCGTCGGCAATGATGCGGTGTTTGCCCAGCGACTGGGTGGCCAGCTCCGGGAAGATGTCGTCACCGCCAGCGATGCCGATCAACTCGGACACCCACTGGATGGCGCTGATGTGCGGTTCGTCCCACTCTTCAAAAAACACCCGGGGCCTGCGAGGCAAATTGGCCGCTAGCCCTTGTATGTCCAGCAGATCCTGCTGCATTTTTTGTATCAAACCACGGCCCGTGTCAGCCTGGCCCACCATCGCCGCCAGCTGGAACAACATGTCGACAATGCCCGCCACACTGCGTTGGTTGAAGATGGTGACCTGCACCCCGGCGCGCACCAGGCTGCTGGCAATGTCGGCCTGCATGTCGGAAAACCCGAGCACACAGTCAGGTTCTAAGGCCAGGATCTTGTCGAGTTTGGCGCTGGTGAAAGCGCTCACGCGGGGTTTCTCCTGGCGCGCCCGCGCTGGCCGCACGGTGTAACCCGAGATGCCCACAATGCGGTGTTCCTGCCCCAGCAGGTAAAGCCACTCGGTGGTTTCTTCGGTGAGGCAGACGATGCGCTGCGGACCCGCTGGCGCTTGTGCCCAGGCGGGCGCCAGTGGAGCCAACGTGGCTTGACCTGTCACAAAACTGCTCCTTCGGGCGG
The DNA here is from genome assembly GCF_013416775.1 of Rhodoferax sp. BLA1. Lineage (GTDB taxonomy): Bacteria > Pseudomonadota > Gammaproteobacteria > Burkholderiales > Burkholderiaceae_C > Rhodoferax. The sequence continues at coordinate 237,771 of NZ_SZVI01000010.1, read as the reverse complement.
CGAAAACAGTTCCACCGTCGCTTCCGGGCAAGACGCAAACCAGGCGTGGAAATAACTCGCGCGCACACTGCCCAGCTGCCACAGCGCCTCACCCGCGTCAGACAGCGGGTCGGTATCGGGCCGGGCGGTGCGGGCCAGTGGCTGCAGCGAGGTCTCGGTGGTGGAGTAGTGAAAAGTGTGGCCACGCAGCGTGCCGCTCGGCAACTTGAGCTGCTGCGGCCCAAGCGCCGCCAAACGTTTGTGCATGGTCACGGTGCCCGGCAGCAAGCCCCACTGTGCATACTGCTGGCCGTCCGAGGTGATCAAGGTGTCAAACAGCGCCATCATGCCGCCACATTCGGCCCAGACCGGTTTGCCCGCCGCGATGTGGGCCGCCAGACTGTCACGCAGAGCGGTGTTGGCCGCAATCGTCTGCGCATGCAACTCGGGGTAACCACCGGGAATCCACAACGCGTCACAGTCGGGCAGCGCAGCATCTGCCAGCGGTGAAAAAAACACCAGCTCGGCCCCCAGATCAGACAGGCAATCCAGGTTGGCGGCGTAGATAAAACAAAACGCGGCGTCGCGCGCCACCGCGATGGTTTGGCCCAACAAAGTAGGACGGCCGGGTGGCCGAGTCTTCTGCTGCGTGTCCCCCGCCCGCTTTGCGGGCTCCTCCTTTACCTGCGCAGAACACTCGGCCACCCAACCGTCCGCGACCATCGAAGGTGCCGCAAATTCAACCGCCCACTGCTTCAGATCCAATAGCGTCATACAGCCCAACGGCGTGGCCTCCAACGCATCTGCAGCCGCATCAAGCCGTTGCAACGCGTCACCCACCTCGCTGGCCACGGTCAGGCCCAGATGCCGCTCGGGCAGTTGCAAGGCGGCATTGCGCATGAGCGCGCCCAGCCATTGTTCAGGATCACGTACGCTGCTTTTGAGCATCAGCGCATGGCGCTCACTGGCCACGCGGTTGGCCAGCACACCGGCCCAGGGCAAATGGGGGCGGTAGTTTTGCAAGCCAAAAGCCAGCGCACCAAAGGTGCCCGCCATCGAACCCGCGTCAATCACGGCCAGCACCGGCAGGCCAAACCGCTGGGCCAGATCGGCCGCGCTGGGGTCACCGTCAAACAGGCCCATCACGCCTTCGACAATGATCAGGTCGGCGTCCGCTGCCGCAGCGGCCAGCCGGGCGCGGCAATCGGCCTCGCCGTTGATCCACAAGTCGAGCTGATACACCGGCGCGCCACTGGCCAGCGCGTGCCAATAGGGGTCCAGAAAATCCGGCCCACACTTGAACACCCGCACCCGCCGCCCTTGGCGCGCATGCAAGCGCGCCAAAGCCGACACCACCGTGGTTTTGCCCTGGCCGGAGGCGGGTGCGGCGACGAGGATGGCGGGACAGGATGAACTGGACATAACAAGCGCTTTCAAGACCAACAAACTACATTGGGGCCCATTTCAGCCCAACATACAGGGTGCGCCCGTCCGTGGCGTAGTTGCGGGCGGTCTGATAGTCCTTGTCCGCCAGATTGTCAAGGCGGGCCAGCAAGGTCAGGTCGCGCCCCACCGGTGTGCTGGCAGACAGATTGATCACGGTATAACCACCCAACACTGCGGTGTTAGCGGTATCGTCAAAGCGTTTGCCAGAAGCTTGCAGCTCTGCCCCCAGCCGCCAACCAGTCCATTGGGTGTCAGCACCCAAGCTCAGGTGATGCCGAGCCCGGCGCGCCAGATCTTTGCCCGTGTCCAGGTCTCTGGGATCCTGAAAATCCACCGAGGCGCGCAGATTCACTCCTTTTAATGCATAGGTTCCAGACAATGTGACGCCCTCGTATTTGGCACGGGCAACACTGGCATAACAACCGTAAGGCGACACACACGCCCCCGCACCGTTGACGTAGTTGATCAGGTTGCTGACCTCGTTTTGGTAGACCACCATACTCAGGCGGCTTGCGCCATCTACATAGTGCAGACCTGCCTCGACATTGCGGCTGGTTTCTGGCTGCAAACCGCTGACACCGGAGTCACTGAAACGTTGGTACAAGGTCGGCGCTCGAAAGGCTGTTCCTGCGGAAGCGGTTGCCCGAAGTTTGGGTGTGAGCGCATAACCATAGGCCGCGCTGCCCGTGCTTTTGCCACCAAAACCACTGTCGTCATCATGTCTGAGGTTCAGCTGAAGGCTGTGACCGGCCTGGGAAAATCCATAACCCAGCGCCACACCATCCTGGCTTCGGTTGCGGGTATTGCCGACGGAGCTGTTCTCCAGTTGATCTTCCCGACGCTCCAACACGGCGGTCATCAGATGAGGGCCGACACGCCATTCGTTCTGCAACAGGTAACCTCGCAACTTGGTGTTGGTCAGGTAGGCGGCGGGCGTGGTTTCGTAGCGTTCTTGGCTCTCGGTCAGGCTCAGCGTGGTGCTGAAGACCTCCGTCCAACTGGCTTTCCAGTTCAGGCCCATCGTGCGCAAATGGTGCAGGCTCAGATCATTCCTGGGCGTCCGGGGATTTGCGTCATACTGGGAATCCAGATCACTGGCAAGAAAAGTCGCTTCCAGGCGCTGCGAGCGACTCAATTGAAAACCCAGCTTGGCGTTGGCTGCGATGCTGTCATAGCCGTCTTGGTCCGGGTTGCGCAAGCCATCGGCAGGTTTGCGCAAACGCGACGGTTGAACATTGAAGCCATCACTGGTTTCATGCGCCATGCCCACGGAATAGTCAATATCTCCAGTGGCACCACTCACTCCCGCCTCTAGCTTGCGCAAACCATGACTGCCGACGCCCATGCCGACGTAAGGCGTAGCCGGGCCTTCCCCCTTGCGGGTGAAAAGTTGAATCACACCGTTGATCGCGTCCGAGCCGTAAACCGCACCGGCTGGACCACGCAAGACTTCAATCCGGTCAATTTGGGCCAAAGGAATGCTCTCCCAGGCCACACCCCCACTGCCCGACTGTGCATCCAGGCGCACCCCATCGAGGTAAACCGCTGTGTGCTGGGTGTTGCCTCCGCGCAGAAAGACACTGGTCGTCCCGCCGATACCACCACTGCGGCCCATTTCCAGACCAGGCAGACGGGCCAACAGATCGGCCACACCAGTGGCACCACTACGCTCAATCTGGTCACGGTCAACAACGGTGACATCGGCCACCAGATCACTCAGGGGTTGCGCCACCCGTGTCGCCGTCACCACCACCTCATCCAAGGTCCCTTGCGCCTGGCTTTGCGCCAGCACAGGAAAAGCCGCCAAAACGGCCAAAGCAGACGAACACAGGCGCACGGGTGCGCCACGGCGCACACAAGAAGCAATCAATTTCATAGTGTTAAAAGAACCATCAAAGTGCCCTCACCGTCGTCCCCGACAGTGCATGGGCGTCACGGTTGCACACCTTTTTTAAGAGTCTGCAGCCACCGTGTTGGCCGGTATCCGGGCTGGTGGAGTCAACCGCCATCACCTTCCCAAATGTCTGTCACGACATCCAGTGGCCTTGATGGCAGCAGAACCGAAAAGGTTCGTCCACTTACCGTTGCGGGGGCAGCGCAGGTTAGGTTGAGCTCGTTCAAGCGGCCCCCTCCTGCTTCCCGTTGAACCGCTCTGTGTGAACCACAGCGCGAGCACCAACGGGGCAATTCTAACTGGGCGCTCGGCTATGATCGCCGCCTTCAGGTGCCCGCAACCGCCAGGTTTCGGGAGAATCGGGAAGGCGGTGCAAGTCCGCCACGTGCCCAACGCTGTAAGGATGATGAACCACGTTTATGCCACTGGCGCGAGCCGGGAAGGTGCGTGGTTCAGATGATTCCAAGTCAGAAGACCGGCCTGAAAAACATCACACGCTGCACGGCCAGGCAGCGCTTTTGTTTGACCAGACAGGGGAATGTCATGACATCTATTTCGGCACCAGCCACTCCAGACCAGCACGCCTTCAGCCATGAGGCCCGCGAGGCGGTTTACCAAGCCATCTACAAACGCCGCGATGTGCGCGGCCAGTTTTTACCCAAACCGGTGCCCGACGAGGTGCTGAGCCGTGTGCTGACCGCCGCGCACCACGCGCCATCAGTGGGCTTCATGCAGCCATGGAATTTTCTGGTGGTGAAATCCGACGTGGTCAAACGCCGGGTGCACGATGTTTTTGAGGTGGCCCACCATCAGGCCGCCCAAATGTTTGAGGGTAACAAACGCGCCACCTACCAGACGCTCAAACTCGAAGGCATTGTGGAGTCACCCGTGGGCATCTGCATCACCTGTGACCGCACCCGCACCGGGCCGGTGGTGATCGGGCGCACCCACATCCCCACGATGGACCTCTACAGCAGCGTGTGTGCGGTGCAAAACCTGTGGCTGGCGGCACGTGCCGAAGGCCTGGGGGTGGGCTGGGTCAGCATCTTCAACGAAACCGCCTTGCAAGACGCGCTGGCCATTCCCCGGCACATCACACCGATTGCCTACCTGTGTGTCGGTTATGTCAGCCACTTTAAAGACAAGCCGGAGCTGGAAACCGCCGGCTGGTTGCCACGTCTGCCGATCCAGGACGTGCTTTACTTTGACAGCTGGGGCCAACGCGACGACCAGCAGACGCTGGTGGCACACTTGCAGCGGGAGGAAGCGTTGGCCGTGGCTTGCGGAGCCAACACCCCCCTGGCCAGCGCTGACAGTCTCTGTTGAAGGCACAGCGGGGTCCCGGCCAGGCTCGGCAAACCCTACAATGCGCGTCTATGTCGGACCTGACCCAAATCGACCAAATCACCGAACGTGTGGAACGCCTGCTGGTGCGTTATGAAGAACTCATGCGCACCAATGCCCTGCTCAACCAGCAGGTTGACACACTCACCCAGGAGCGGGATTCGCTCAAATCACGCCTGGGCGCGGCGCGTGCCCGTGTGGACGCACTGCTGGAGCGCCTGCCGCAAGAGGCTGGCAGCAGCACGGTCAAACCGGCCTTCAAGACAGCCGCATCGCGGGGTGAAGCATGAAGCAGCTGGAAGTGCAGATCATGGGCCAGAGTTACCTGCTGGGCTGCCCCGACGGCGGTGATGCACGCCTGCTGGATGCGGTGGAGCGGGTCGATACCGCCATGTGCAAGATCCGAGATGGTGGCAAAGTGCGTGCCCGTGACCGTATTGCGGTGCTGGCAGCGTTGAACCTGGCATTTGACTTGACCGACCAGAGCGCACGTCAGGCGCTGGCGGGCGCTGAGAGCACACCTGCCCACCCAGCCAGCCAGCCCTCAGAGAAGCTGGGGGCCTTGCTGGCCCGGCTGGATGAGGCCCTGAACCGGGACAACCGCCTGATCTAAGGCAGCGCTTACTGCACCTCGGGGCTGCTGGGCGGCAACTGCTCCGGCTGGCGAAAAATCAGCGCGGCATCCACCGCATCAAAGCGGTATTGCTGGCCGCAATAATCACAACCCACCTCCACATCCGGTCGTTCCTGCAGGATGCTGTCGACCTCTGGCGCCCCCAGGCTCAACAACATACGACTGACCCGTTCACGGCTGCAGGTGCATGAAAAACGCGGCCCCTTGTCACCGGCCAAAGGCTCGAACCGCAGCACACTCTCGTCCCAGAACAGGCGGTGCAGGATGCTGTCTGCGTCCAGCGTCAGCAGTTCTTCGCGTTTGAGGCTGGACGCCAGAATCGCGATACGCTGGTAGTCCTCGTTGAGGCCGATGTCGTCCTCGGGCGCCCGTGCTGCCGTGCCCGCCAGGTTACCCACACCCTGCATCGGCAGGCGCTGGATCAGCAGGCCGGCGGCCACCTGGTCGTCAGCGGCCAGCACCAGGGTGGTGTCCAGCTGCTCGCTTTGCAGCATGTAGTGCTGCAACACATCACTGAGCTTGTCCAGCTTTTCATGCTGGTCACCAAACAAGGGCACGACCCCTTGGTAGGGCTGCTGGCCGGGTTGGCGGTTTTGCGGGTCCAGCGTGATGGCACACCGGCCCTGGTTGTCCACATTCACCATCTGGCTGAGGCTAGCCTCGGCATCCAAGGTGCCATTGAGTGTGGCTGTTGCGCGTAAACCCAGGTCGGGCTGCACCTCCACCACCGCCAGTTTGACCGGGCCATCACCAAAAATCTGGAGTACCAAAGCCCCATCAAACTTGATGTTGGACTGCATCAACACCGCAGCGGCCGTCATTTCACCCAGCAGGTTTTGCAAGGGCTGCGGGTAGGCCCCGTGGGTGGTGTTGGCGGCACGGCGGCTCAGAATCTCGCGCCAGGCATCGGTCAGGCGCACCAGAACACCGCGCACGGGCAGGCCATCGAACAGGAATTTATGAATTTCAGACAAGTTGGGTTCCTAGAAAAATCAGGCGATTTTGTGCAAGCTGGCTTGAAAGCGCCGGGCATTGGCCACATAGTGGTCCGCACTTTGGCGCAAGCCCTGCAACTGCTCGGGGGAGAGGTTACGCACCACTCTGGCCGGGCTGCCCAGGATCATAGAGCCATCTGGAAATACCTTGCCTTCGGTCACAAGCGCACCGGCACCGACCAGGCAACCCTGGCCAATTTTGGCACCGTTGAGCACCACCGCACCGATGCCGATCAGGCTGTTGTCTCCCACGGTGCAGCCGTGCAACACCGCCTTGTGCCCCACCGTCACACCTGCACCAATGGTCAGGGGCTGGCCCACATCGGCGTGCAACACACTCAAGTCCTGGATGTTGCTGCGCTCACCAATGCGGATGGGTGCGGTGTCGCCGCGCGCCACCACACCAAACCAGATACTCACATCGCCGGCCAGCACCACATCACCCATGACCTGGGCGCTGTCGGCCACCCAGGCAGACTTGGCCACCGTGGGGCAGATGCCATCAACTTCATACATTGCCATAGGTTTCTTTCACGTTTTTGTTACCTAGAATTGTAGGATTGAGAAACCCACCATGACTTTGCCCCGCACGGACCCATGCCAAGGCAGCTCGCCCAAACAGCCTCTGGCTGACGGGCAGGCATCGAGAGCGTGTTTGCGCGCCCAAGCCCTGCGGCTGTTGTTGCTGCCTGATACACAGGACAAAGCCCAGGCAGTGAGAGCCCTCAAGGTACAGGATTGGCCGGTGGATACCTGGGCTCACCTGCCAGAACCTGACGGTGTGCCAGGACGCCCGCCACGCCCGCAGTTGGTTCAACCCAACGCCCTGACTAAACGTGCGGTGGGTTCAGCCGAGGGCCGTGCCAGCCTGATCCACGCGCTGACACACATTGAAGCCAACGCGATCAACCTGGCGCTCGACATCGTCTGGCGCTTTCCCGACATGCCTGAGGTCTTTTACCGCGACTGGTGGCAGGTGGCGGTGGAAGAAGCGCTGCACTTTCAATTGCTGGAAGCCCACCTCCAGTCTCTGGGCCACGCCTACGGCGATTTCCCTGCCCACGATGGCCTATGGGACATGGCAGCCAAAACGCGGGACGATCTGCTGGCCCGCCTGGCACTGGTGCCGCGCACCTTGGAGGCACGGGGGCTGGATGTCACACCCGCCATTCGCAACAAACTGGTATCGGTGGGTGACCAAGCGGCTGCGGCCATCCTCGATGTGATCCTGCGCGACGAAATTGGTCATGTGGCCACGGGCAACCGCTGGTACGCTGCCCTGTGTGCCCAACGTGGCCTGGACCCTGTACTGACCTACACCCAGTTGGCACAGCGGTATACCGCACCGGTGCTCAAGGGCCCCTTCAATCTCTCTGCCCGGCGTGCTGCCGGTTTTACTGAGGCCGAGCTGACTGCGTTGTGTGGTACACCGCAGGCTGCCTGACCCCCGAATTTTTTAAGGCTTTTCCATGTCCGACTCCCCCCAGCGACCTGATACCAACCCAAACACCAGTTCATCCATGGCGATTGCTCGACAACCCATTTTGGATGCCAAACGCACAGTGTTTGGTTATGAGCTGTTTGACCGTTCCCTGACCAACAACACCTATTCAGCCGCCAGTGATGCCGCGCTGTTGTTCAACCTGCTGTCCAACGCCGACAGCGAAATGCGCAACACCAGCAAGACCATTTTTATCAATTGCACCCACCGCACCCTGGCGGGCGGCCACCTCGAGCTGATCGAGCCGGACCGCGTTGTACTGGAAGTGCCGCCCATGCCCGAAGACCAGTCGGAACCAGAAGACATTGAAACCTTCCTGCAAACCATGATCGACGTGCATCGGCGAGGCTTCCGGCTCGCTTTTGACCAGACCGTGATGTCACCCGCTTATGCCAACTGGTTGCCGCTGGCATCGTTTGTCAAGGTCGAAAACAACCGGGTCTCCACCGATCAACTCAGAACCATCGTCCGAGGACTGGCTGAACATCCCGGCATCCAGTTGGTGGTGGAAAAAATTGAAACCCAGGAGGACTATGAAGCGGCGCTGTCGGCCGGCGCCAAGTTGTTTCAAGGCTACTGGTTTTCGCGCCCGATTCTGGTCAAAGGCCAGACCATCCGCCCGGCCCAGGCGGCGATCATTCACTTGATCAACCTGGTGCGCAACCAGGCCAGCACGGCCGAGATCGAAGAGGTGTTCAAACACGACCCGACCCTGTCTTTTAACCTGCTGCGTTTCATCAATTCGGCCGGGTTTGGTCTGAGTTGTGAGATCACCTCGTTCCGCCATGCGGTGATGTTGCTGGGCCTCAAAAAACTGTTCCGCTGGGCGGCCCTGTTGATGACCACCTCGGGTGCAGCTGGTGCCACACCCGCAGTGGGTTACGCCGCTGTGGTGCGCGGCCGCCTGATGGAACTGCTGGCGGCAGAGCTGTTGCCGCCTGAGGAATGTGACAACGCCTTTGTGGTGGGCATTTTCTCGCTGCTTGACACCATGCTGGGCATGCCAATGCGAGAGGCGCTCGAATCGATTTCGCTGCCACAGTCGGTGACCGACGCCCTGCTGCACAACAAGGGGGTACTCGCACCGTTTTTACAACTCACCCTGGCCTGTGAAAACGCAGACGACACCCTGTTTGCAGAAACCGCCATCTCCCTGCATTTGACCGGAGACCAGGTGAACTGGGCGCACCTGCAGGCCCTGGCTTGGTCCGACAACCTCACCGCCTGATCCACCCGGCCTTAGCCGCGTGGATGGTGTTGCGCATGCAACACTTTCAGCCGCTCACGCGCCACATGGGTGTAGATGGTGGTGGTGGAAATATCCGCATGCCCCAGCAGCATCTGCACAGCGCGCAAATCCGCACCGTGGTTGAGCAGATGGGTGGCAAATGCGTGGCGCAGGGTGTGTGGCGACATCGGTGAGCTGATACCCGCCGCCAACGCATATTTTTTGACCATCATCCAGAACATCACCCGGCTCATGGCGGTGCCGGGTGTGGGCCCCTTGTGGGTCACAAACAGATCGTCGGTGCTGTTCCCCGCCAGCAGCTCGCCACGCGCTTGAGCCAAGTAACGCTGGAGCCACAAGCTGGCCACCTCACCAAAAGGCACCAGACGCTCCTTGTTGCCCTTGCCAAACACCCGCAGCACGTTGTCACTCAGGCTGATGTTGAAGACCCGCAGCGAGACCAATTCACTCACCCGCAAGCCACTGGCGTACATCAGCTCCAGCATGCTGCGGTCACGCACGCCCTGGGCGGTGGCCACGTCGGGCGCCGCCAGCAAAGCCTCCACCTGAAACTCGGTCAGGGTTTTGGGCAGGCGCAGGTGCTGTTTGGCCGACAGCATTTTTATGGTCGGGTCAGCGCTGACCAGATGTTCGCGCAAGGCCCAATGGAAAAACCGCTTCAACACCGTCAGGCGCCGGTTGGCCGTGGTGGCCTTGGTGTGGGCATGCCGGGCCGCAAAATAGGCGTTGATGTCATCCTGCGTCACCTGTACCAGTTGGCGGCCAAGCGCAGCGAGCCAGCTTGAAAACAGCGTGAGGTCTCGCCGGTACGCCATCAAGGTGTTTTTCGACAAGCCATCTTCGAGCCACAAGGCATCCACAAAGCTGTCAATCACCGGGTCCGGTGGCAAGCTTGAGGGCACTGGGCGGGTTGGCATGGGGCACGCTCCTTGGCGGGACAACAAAAAAGCCACCCATCTTTCGAAGGGTGGCTTTTAGGATTTGGCGGAAACGGAGGGATTCGAACCCTCGATGAGGCTCTACACCCCATACTCCCTTAGCAGGGGAGCACCTTCGGCCACTCGGTCACGTTTCCTGAAATTCAGAGCCGCGATTATGTCACGACTTGGGGGTGTTTTTAACGAACAGGCGCCTGATCCAGACCAAAAGCTTTGTGCAAAGCTTTCACGGCCAGTTCCATGTACTTTTCGTCGATCACCACCGAGGTCTTGATCTCGCTGGTGGAGATCATCTGGATGTTGATGCCTTCTTCGCTCAGCACGCGGAACATGGTGCTGGCCACACCCACGTGGCTGCGCATGCCGATGCCCACAATCGACACCTTGCAGATCTTGGTGTCACCCACCACCTCTTGCGCGCCGAGTTTGGGCACCACGGTGTTTTTGAGCAGATCCATGGTCTTGACGTAGTCGCCATGGTTCACGGTGAAGCTGAAATCGGTTTTGCCGTCCTTGCTGATGTTCTGGATGATCATGTCGACTTCGACATTGGCGTCAGCCACGGCGCCCAGGATCTGGTAAGCCACACCGGGCTTGTCGGGCACACCGAGCACGGAAATTTTGGTCTCATCACGGGTGAACGCAATGCCGGAAACAATGGCTTGTTCCATGTTTTCATCTTCCTCAAAAGTAATCAGCGTGCCAGACTTGGCTTCTTCAACAATATCGATATCCCAGGGTGTGAAACTGCTCAGCACCCGCAGCTTGACCTTGTACTTGCCAGCGAACTCGACCGAACGGATCTGCAGCACCTTGGAGCCCATCGAGGCCATCTCCAGCATTTCTTCAAAGCTGACGGTCTGCAGGCGGCGGGCTTCGGGCACCACACGCGGGTCGGTGGTGTAGACACCATCCACATCGGTGTAGATCAGGCATTCGTCGGCCTTCATCGCCGCGGCCACAGCCACCGCCGAGGTGTCCGAACCACCACGACCCAAGGTGGTGATGTTGCCCAAGTCGTCCAGACCTTGGAAGCCGGTGACGATCACCACCTTGCCTTCGGCCAGATCAGCGCGCACACGCTGGTCGTCAATCGACTCAATCCGCGCCTTGGTGTAGGCGCTGTTGGTACGGATCGGCACCTGCCAACCCGCGTAGCTGACCGATTCGAGCCCCTGCGCCTGCAGCGCAATCGCCAGCAAAGCGCTGGAGGCCTGCTCACCGGTGGCGGCCAGCATGTCAAGCTCGCGGTAGTAGGCATCACTCAGGCTGGACGGGGCCAGCTCTTTGGCCAGACCCAGCAGACGGTTGGTTTCGCCACTCATGGCGCTGGGCACGACCACCATCTGGTGACCGGCGCGTGCCCATTTGGCAACGCGTTTGGCGACATTGCTGATGCGCTCGGTCGAGCCCATCGACGTGCCGCCGTATTTATGAACAATCAAGGACATGTTGGGGTGTGAGAGGCGTTAAAAACTCAGGGATTGTACCAATGCAGCTTTGGGCCACGCCGCTCACACAAGCCCGTGCCAACCTTCAGACGCAGCGCATGACCACGGGTCTGGCACGCGCCAATCTGATGCATCAGTTCGTCGAGCTGGGCGGCGCTGGCCGTGGTCTGGTGGCAACTCAACAGCCAGTGCCGCAGCACATTGGCCAGCCGGGGCCGACTCATAAGCTGCAAAGCCTTGATGCGCGGTGGCACACCCATCTGGGCCAAATCTTGTGCCGCCACCTCCAGCAGCAAAGCCTGGGCTTGGGCGGCATGCGCGGCGCTGCGCGCAAAGGTGTCACGAAACTGGGGGAAACAGGCCTCCAAGGCTGGCAACACACGCGCCCGGATGCGGTTGCGGGTATAGCGCTCGTCGACATTGCTGGGGTCGGTCACAAAAGCCGCCCCCTGCCCGGCCACCCAGCGCCGCACCTCGGCGCCACTCACCCGTAACAAGGGGCGGTGGTAGGAGATGCCTGCACGTGTCCAGGTGGTCGGCATGGCACTCAAACCCGGTAGCCCGGCGCCCCGGCTAAGGGCCAGCAGCAAGGTCTCGATCTGGTCGTCCGCGTGGTGTGCGATCGCTATGGATGGCATAGCTACCTGCCCTTGATTCATAAGGGCCAGAGCCTCAAAAGCCTTGTAACGGTGGCGGCGGGCGGCGTCCTCAGGGCTTTGCCCGGGCAGCGGCTGGGCCTGCACTTTTTGCACCGTCAGCGGCACATTGAGTGCGGCACACACCTGTCGGCAATGGGCTTCGAAATCGTCCGCAGCCGCCTGCAGGCCGTGGTGGACATGCACTGCGCTGACCTGCCCCGGCCATTTCTGGGCGCAGGCCAGCAACAAGGCTGTGGAATCCGCACCACCGCTGTAGCCCACCACCAGCGGCAAGGTCGGCTCAAAAGCCGCCATCGCTTGCTCAAAAGAGCAGGTCATGGGTTGGGCAACAAATGGAAGACGTCAGGCTTGGTGACCACCGTGGGTGCCAGCCGTGGGCCCCGGTGCTGGTCCGGGGCGATACCCAGCACCGGCTTATTTGCCGGGCTTGATGTCGGTAAACCGGCCATAACTCTGCAGCCGGTCAAAACGGCGCTGCAGCAGCTCGGGTGTCTTGAGGTCGCTGAGCTGGCGATACGCGTCGGTCAGGGCACGCTTGAGGAAAGTCGCCATCTGTTTGGTGTCTCGGTGCGCGCCACCGACCGGCTCGTTGACAATTTTGTCGATCACACCCAGGGCTTTGAGGCGGTGTGCGGTGATGCCCAGCGCGTCGGCCGCGTCCTGCGCCTTCTCGGAGGTTTTCCAGAGGATGGAGGCGCAACCTTCGGGGCTGATCACCGAATAAATCGAGTACTGCAGCATCAGCACCTGGTCACCCACCGAGATCGCCAGCGCACCACCCGAGCCACCTTCTCCGATGATGGTGACGATGATCGGCACCTCCAGCTGCGCCATTTCGAAGATGTTGCGGCCAATGGCCTCGGACTGACCACGCTCTTCAGCATCAATGCCGGGGTAGGCGCCGGGGGTGTCGACAAAGGTGAACACCGGCAGCTTGAACTTTTCTGCGGTTTTCATCAGCCGCAAGGCCTTGCGGTAACCCTCGGGTTTGCTCATGCCGAAGTTGCGCAGGCCACGCTCCTTGGTGTCGCGGCCTTTTTGCTGGCCAATCACCATACAGGGTGTGCCATTAAAACGCGCCAGCCCGCCGATGATGCTGAGGTCATCGGCAAAGTGCCGGTCACCATGCAGTTCAACAAAATGGGTGAATATCTCGTTGATGTAATCCTGCGCGTACGGGCGCTCGGCGTGGCGGGCGATCTTGGTGATCTGCCAGGGCGTCAGGTCGCTGTAGATGTCTTTGGTGAGTTGTTGACTCTTCTTGGCCAGCTGGGTGATTTCGGCCGAAATGTCCACCGCTGACTCGGTCTGCACATAACGCAGCTCTTCGATCTTGTTTTCCAGCTCGGCAATCGGGGTCTCAAAATCCAGGAATGTTTTTTTAGCCACAAAAGCTCCATGTCATCTGTTGGGATGGCTGCCATCCGGCGCACCGGCTTGGGCTCATCAGGAAAAACAACGGCCTATTTTAAGGCCGCTCAGTAAGTGACCGGCAGGGGGTCCAACGAGCGCCAAATATACCAAGTGGCCACGGTGCGGTATGGCGCCCAGGCCAGCGCCACCTCGCGTGCGTCGCTGCGGCTGACCACATCACCCGAAAAATAACACTTGCTGATGCCATTGATCAGGCCCACATCGTCCAGCGGCAACACGTTGGGACGCATCAGGTGAAAGATCAAAAACATCTCGGCAGTCCAGCGGCCAATACCACGGATGGCGACCAGCTCAGCAATGATGGCCTCGTCGTCCATGCCGGTCCAGGCGTCCACATGCACCGCACCATTGTCAAAGTGCAAGGCCAGGTCGACGATGTACTCCACCTTGCGCGCACTCAGGCCGGCGGCACGCATGTCGTCGATCTTGAGTTTGAGCACCTGCGCCGGTGTGATGTGCTCGGACAACGCGGCAAAACGGTCCCACACGGTCTGCGCTGCCTTGACCGAAATCTGCTGCCCGACCACACTGCGCGCCAGCGTGACAAAAGCATCTCCCCGACTTTGCAGACAGTGCTGTCCAAACTGAGGAATCAACCGCTTCATGACGCGGTCCTTTTTCATCAGGTGTTTGCAGGCGTCAGCCCAATAGGTCGGCGCGAGCGTTTCGCTCACCAATAATTCTGTAGCAGCCATCGCTTATTCAACAAGGGCCAGAGGCATAAAACACATACAAACCATCACTTGGCCACTTCCCAGGTCGTCCCGGCTGCCGAGTCTTTGAGCACAATGCCTTGGGCCAGCAGTTGTTGGCGGATCTGGTCAGCCTCGGCGAAATTCTTGGCCGCTTTTGCGGCGGCGCGCTGGCTGATCAGCGCAGCGATCGCGGTCTCATCAAGGCCGGCTCCGGCCTGCAAAAAGGCTTTGGGGTCGCCTTGCAACAAGCCCAGGCACGCGCCCAGGGCCTTGAGTAAACCCGCCAAAACGGGCGAACGGCTGCGGTTGACCTCGGTGGCCAGCTCGAACAACACCGCCACCGCCTCGGGTGTGCCAAAGTCGTCGTCCATGGCTGCCTTGAAACGCGCGGCAAAAGGCTCGGCCCAGTCGATGTTGACCACGTCAGGCGTGGCCAGGTCGAGTGCGGTGTACAGGCGCTTCAAGCCACTGCGGGCGTCGTCCAGGTGCACATCGCTGTAATTGAGCGCGGTGCGGTAATGCGTGCGCAACAGGAAAAAGCGCACGGTTTCGGGGTCAAACTTGGCCAAGACATCGCGAATGGTGAAGAAGTTGCCCAGGCTTTTGGACATCTTCTCGTTGTCGACCCGGACAAACCCGTTGTGCACCCAGAACTTGGCCAACGGCTGGCCACTGGCGCCTTCACTCTGGGCAATTTCGTTCTCGTGGTGTGGAAACTGCAGGTCCGCACCGCCGCCGTGGATGTCAAAGGTTTCACCCAGCGCCTGGCAACTCATGGCCGAGCATTCAATATGCCAGCCGGGACGACCCGTGCCATAGGCGTAGCCCAGAGCGGCGGCATCCCATTTGGCGTCCTCGGGCTCGGAGGCCTTGGCGGCTTTCCACAGCACAAAGTCCAACGGGTCTTCCTTGCCGTCCTGCACCGCCACACGTTCACCCGCTCGCAATTCGTCGAGCGATTTGCCCGACAGCTTGCCGTAACCGGGGAACTTGCGCACCGCAAAGTTCACATCACCGCTGCTGGCCTGGTAGGCCAAGCCCTTGGCCTCCAGCCGCTGGATCAGACTCAGCATCTGCGGCACATGTTCAGTGGCGCGTGGCTCCAGCGTGGGGGGCTCAATGCCCAGCAGCGCGATGTCGTGGTGCATGGCGGCCACCATCTCGTCGGTCAGCGCGCGGATCGGGATACCACGCTCAAGCGCACGTTTGATGATCTTGTCGTCGATGTCGGTGATGTTGCGCACATAGGTCACGCGGTAACCGCTGGCCTTGAGCCAGCGCTGCACCACATCAAAAGCCATCATCATGCGCGCGTGCCCAATGTGGCACAGGTCATAAATCGTCATGCCGCACACATACATGCGCACATGACCGGGCTCAATCGGGGAAAAGGGTTCCAGCTCTCGCGAGAGCGTGTTGAAAATGCGCAAACTCATGGATGTCAAAGATTCAGGTCAGGTGGCTGCGGTCAAAGCCGATGTTGTTGGGGCGGTGGCTTGCGCCAGAGGTAGCTCGTCCAGATCAGGCTGATCCGTCAAACGCTTTAAAAGCAGACCCTCCGCTACAATGGAAAGCAGTATAAAGCCCTGTCAGCTCCCGCCGGTTTCGCGGCCTCCATCTCACTTCTTCAAACCACAGTGTCCATGAAACAGGCTCCCAACGCCCTTTACAAATCGCTTCGTTTGCTGGTTCTGGCTGGCGCCTGTGTGGCTGCCAACGCCTATGCGGACGACTACGCCGATGTCAGCCAGCTGGTGCGCACCAACAAGTTCAACGAGGCCCTGACCCGGGTCGACAACTACCTGGCCAGCAAACCGGGCGACCCGCAAATGCGCTTTTTCAAAGGTGTGATCCAGCGCAACCTGGGTAAAACAGCGGAGGCGGTCACCACCTTCACCCAGTTGACGCAGGACTACCCGGAGCTGCCCGAACCCTACAACAACCTGGCCGTGTTGTACGCCGGGCAAGGCCAGTACGACAAGGCGCGCCAGGCACTCGAGATGGCGATTCGCACTAACCCGAGTTACGCCACCGCCCATGAAAACCTCGGTGATGTGTACGCCCGCCTGGCCAGCCAGGCCTACAACAAGGCCTTGCAACTCGACGGCAACGCCGCCGCTGTACCGCCCAAGCTGGCCTTGATTGGCGATGTTTTTAAACCCAACCTGAACAACAGCCGCAACCCGGTGGTGGTGGCCGCTGCTGCGTCAACAGCAGCCAAACCCGCACCGGAACCCGTCGCTGCACCGGTGGCCAACAAGCCTGTGGCCCCGGCTACACCCGCTGTAACACCTGCTGCACCAGCGGTGGCAACACCTGCCAGCCCGGCCACGACAGCTGCGGCCAGTGCTCCTGCCACCAACAACGCAGCCACAACAACGGTGGCTGTCAACGCCGATTCCCACAAAGCGGTCGAGGCAGCTGTGCTGGCCTGGGCCAAAGCCTGGTCCAACAAAAACATGGATGGCTACCTCAAGGCCTACAGCCCGGACTTTGCCCCGCCGGGCCAACAATCACGTGCCAGCTGGCAAAAAGAACGCCGTGACCGCATCGTCGGGAAAAAAAGCATCAGCGTCACACTCAGCGACCTGAACATCCGGGTCAATGGTGAGCAGGCCGTGGCCAATTTCCGTCAAGCCTACAAGGCTGACAGTCTCTCCATCGCGAGCCAGAAGGCCCTGAACCTCAAAAAGGTGGGCTCTGCTTGGCTGATCACACGGGAATCAACGGGCCGTTGAAACCATCTGCAACCCTGCCTGCGGGCATTTCCGTCACGGGGCACCTGCTGCGCCTGTCCATCGCATGTCCTTGAAAGTTATCCATGCCATTTGCTGTGTTTGCTTAGCGGGTTGGGGCCTGCCCTCCAGCCACGCCAGCACACCAGCCAAAGCCAAGCCCACGGTGGTCCGCGCAGCCCTCCCCGCTGACAAGGAAGGCCTGGCCGAGGCGCGGCTGATCCAGATTTACCGCTTGATCGGCCGCTCTGACACCCGCAGCGCCCTCGACGAGGCGCAGCGGCTGGTCAAGGACTATCCCAACTTCGCGCTGGCCCAGCTGGTGTATGGCGACTTGTTGTCCTCGCGCACCCGACCTGTCACCAGCTTTGGTGACGTGCCAGCCAACCAGCTCAAAGCCCATGCGGCGGCGCTGGCCTCCTTGCGTGCCGAGTCGGCAGCCCGCCTCAAGGCCTTGAAAGAGCGCCCACCCGAAGGACATATTCCGGCTGAATTTGTGCGACTGTCGCGCGCCGTCAAACACGCCATTGCGGTGGATGCGGCGCGCTCGCGCCTGTACCTGTTCGAGAACCGGGCCAGCGGCCTGACCCTGATCGCTGACTACTACATCTCGGTGGGCAAGCTGGGCGTTGAAAAAAACAGCGAAGGTGACCAACGCACCCCTTTGGGGGTGTACTTCATCACCAGCCAGCTCGATCCCAAAACACTCACGGATTTTTACGGCATCGGCGCCCTGCCCATCAACTACCCCAACGTGCTCGATGTCCGACGTGGCAAAACCGGGGGCGGCATCTGGTTACACGGCACACCACCCGACCAGTTTTCGCGGCCGCCACTGGCCAGTGATGGCTGTGTGGTGCTGGCCAACCCCGACCTGCAATACATCATCCAGACGGTGGCCATCCGCAGCACCCCGGTGGTGATTGCCAACCAGCTCAGCTGGGTGTCGCAAGACCACGCCAGTACCCAATCGGGTCCTTTTGAGGCGCGCCTGAACGCCTGGCGCAAGGCCAAATCCAGCGGCAATCTGGCAGAACTCACCAGCTTTTACGCCAATGACTTCAGCAACGGCAGCAAAACCCGTGGTGACTGGCAGGCGGTGCTGGCACGTGAGGTGGCACAAACACGGGGCCGCGAGCTGCAGCTCAAGGACTTGTCGATGTTGCGCTGGCAAGACAAGGAAGACACCATGGTGGTGACCTTTGGTGAAGTGGCCGCTGGCCAGCGCACCGGCACCAGCAAACGCCAATACTGGTCGCGCCGTGCCGGTCAGTGGACCATCATTTACGAAGGGACCCGGTTATGAACTTCAAGAGAAAAAGCGCCCTAGCCCTTGTATATATTGCCTATACAGCTCTATTTTTTGTAGCATGCCAGGCGACAGCACAGACGCTGCCCCAGGTCAAATTCGCCACTTCGGCGGGGGATTTTGTGGTCGAACTCTACCCCGACAAGGCCCCCAAGACGGTTGACAACTTTCTGCAGTACGTGCGTGACAAACACTACGACGGCACCATTTTTCACCGCGTCATCCCCAGCTTCATGGTGCAAGGTGGTGGTTATGACGCCAAGTACGCTGAAAAACCCACCCGAGCACCCGTGGTGCACGAAGGGCGCCAGGCGCTTGAAAAAGGTGGCCCTCGCAATGTGACCGGCACACTGGCCATGGCCCGCACCAATGACCCGCAGTCGGCCACCGCGCAGTTTTTCATCAACGTCAAAGACAACGCTTTTCTGGACCCGGTGTTGATTCCGCCGGGTGATCCGGTGCCCAAGTTTGAGTACCAGGGCCGTGTCTATGAAAATACACCCCGGGCCAGCTTGCTGGGGGCCAGCCAGCTGTATGGCTACACGGTGTTTGGCCGGGTGATCTCGGGCATGGCGGTGGTTGAGAAAATCAAGTCAACACCGACCGGCTCGGGTGGTCCTTTCCCCACGGACGTTCCCAAAACGCCCATTCTTATCAACTCTGCAACCCTGGTGAAATAAATCATGAGCAACCCCCAAGTCGAACTCCACATTGCCAAACACGGCGTCATCACCCTTGAACTCGACCAGGACAATGCGCCAAAAACGGTGGCCAACTTTTTGAGCTACGTGGCCAAAGGCCACTACAACAACACCATTTTTCACCGCATCATCCCCGGCTTCATGGTCCAGGGCGGTGGCATGGAACCCGGCATGGCGCAAAAAGACTGCGACGCACCAATCACCAACGAAGCCAACAACGGCCTGAAAAACGTCAACTACAGCGTGGCCATGGCCCGCACCGGGGACCCGCACTCGGCCACCGCCCAGTTTTTCATCAACGTGGCTGACAACGGCTTTTTGAACCACACGGCACCCAGCCAACAAGGTTGGGGCTACGCGGTGTTTGGCAAAGTGGTGGCGGGCAAAGAAGTGGTTGACGCCATCAAGGCCGTCAAGACCGCCCGCCGCGGTTACCACGACGACGTGCCAGTGGAAGACGTGGTGATCGAAAAGGCTGTCGCGCTGTAAACCCACGCTGCGATAATCGGCTCGCTGTGTCGCCCAAGGCCAACATGCCGAGCCCCATCTCGGCCAGCTTAAGCAGTGCAAGCTGGCCGGAACTCATCGCCCCAGCCCACTGGCGCTGTATCGACCTCATCTCTGACCTGCATTTACAAGCCAGTGAAGCGGCCACCTTCGAAGTCTGGCAGCAGTACCTGCGCAGCAGCAGCGCCGATGCGCTCTTGATTCTGGGCGATTTGTTTGAGGTCTGGGTGGGTGACGATGTGGCCAAGCCGCCACCCGGTCAGCCACCAGGCTTCGAGGCCGAATGCCAACAGCGGCTGGCAGAGGCGTCCCAGCACATGGCCCTGTTTTTCATGCACGGCAACCGGGATTTCTTGCTGGGTGAAAGTTTTGCGGCGGCCTGCGGCATGGCCTTGCTGTCAGACCCGACCGTGTTGGTGTTTGACGAGCAACGCTGGCTGTTGTCCCACGGCGACGCCCTGTGTCTGGACGACACCGACTACCAGCAATTTCGGAGCAGCGTGCGCACAGCGGCCTGGCGGACCCATTTTCTGGCCAAACCGTTGGCCGAGCGTCTGGCGATTGCACGCAGCCTGCGCGAGCAAAGTGAAGCCCGCAAATACAGCGGCGCGAGTTATGCCGATGTGGATACAGCAGCTGCCTTGCAATGGTTACAGACCGCGCAAGCCAGCACCCTCATCCACGGCCACACCCACAAACCAGCCCATCATCGCCTGAACCCGGCGACAGAACCACCGAAACAACGCTTGGTGTTAAGCGACTGGGATGCCAACGCGAGCCCCCCCAGACTGGAGGTTCTGCGGCTGAGCCGTGGCGCGGCGCCGATACGCGTGGCGCCCTGACAAGCACATCGCAGGTGCTCAAGCGCCAGGTGCTGTCAGAGCCCTGACCCAGCACAGATCATCGCCCGCCTGCGGTACTTGCAGCGGCAGGTTGAGCTGCAGAGCGGTCAAAACGTTTCCCACTCACCCTCTTCGCTGGCTGTTGCCTTGGCGACGGGTCTGGGTGCGACCAGCTTGGGCGCGGCTTTGGCGGGGGTTTTGAGCTCACTTTTGAGCTGCACAATCAAACGGCTCACCTCATTGGTGGCCTGTGAGAACGCACTGCCACTGTCCATCATTTTTTCCACCTGAGTGGTGTCGCCACTGTTGGTCACTTTGGCCACTTTGGCGGCCTCTTGGTGGAATACCTTGTGCTCGGCAATCAGTTTGACAAAACTCGGACGGCTGCCAAATTGGGCACCTCCCGGGCCGTGCAACCATTTTCCAAGTTCACAACAGTCGTCGCGGCCGATGGTGCCCACCTCCAGTTGCTCGCGTTTGTTGGCCGCTGTGCGCAGTTTGCTGCGCCAGTCGGTATGGGCTGCAATGGCGTTGTCCAGATCAATGCCGGTCGCACCCTCCCGGGCGGGTGGCGCGACCACCTGGCTGCTGACAAATTTGCGCGCGCTGGCCGAGCTTGCGGCCTGGCCAAGTGGCGCCCGAACCGGTGCCGCCATCTGAACGCCACCCATGCTGCCGCCATCCCCCGCCCCCAGTTTGAACACCGCCACCGTCTGCACCAGGTCCTGGGCTTGTGACTTGAGGCTACTGGCAGCTGCCGCCATTTCTTCCACCAGGGCCGCGTTTTGCTGGGTGGCGTGGTCCATTTGTGTGACGGCCTCACCCACCTGGCTCACCCCCTGGCTTTGTTCGGTGCTGGCGGCGCTGATCTCGCCCATGATGTCAGTCACGCGTTTGATCGAGTTGACCACCTCGGTCATGGTGGAACCGGCTTGATCCACCAGGGCTGTACCTTGTTCGACCCGTTCCACACTGTTGTTGATCAAGGTCTTAATTTCTTTGGCGGCTTCGGCACTGCGACCGGCCAACGAGCGAACTTCACTGGCGACGACGGCAAAACCCCGGCCTTGTTCACCAGCGCGGGCAGCTTCCACCGCCGCATTCAGGGCCAGGATGTTGGTCTGGAAGGCAATACCGTCAATCACCGAGATGATGTCGCTGATCTTTCTTGAGGCTTCGTTGATGCCTTTCATGGTGTCGACCACCTGGGCGACCACCTCACCGCCTTGCACCGCCACGCTGCTGGCACTCATGGCCAGTTGGTTCGCCTGGCGCGCGTTGTCTGCGTTTTGTTTGACGGTGGAGGACAGTTCTTCCATGGAAGCGGCGGTTTCCTCCAAAGCACTGGCTTGGGACTCGGTTCGGCTGGAGAGGTCGTGGTTGCCCTGGGCGATCTCAGAGCTGGCGGTGGCCACCGACTCGGAGCCTTGGCGCACGCGCTGGACCACTCCAATCAGGCTGGTCTGCATTTTGGAGAGGGCTTGCAACAGCAGGGCGATTTCGTCTTTGCCGCCTTGCGGCAAGGTCTGGCTCAAATCTCCTTCACCAAAACGCTCAGCAGCGCTGCTGGCGAGAGCAATACCTTGGGCAATACCGCGCGAAATGCTCCAGCTGGCAAAGACCGCGATGCCGATACACAGGGCCAGCAGCGCACCACCCACCAGATAGAGTTGGCTGAAGATGGCTTCGATGTCTTGGTTGATCTCTCGGACGTGGGTAATCTGCCCATCTACCAAAGCTTGGGTCACGCGGATGTAGTCTGCCGTGGCGGGCACCAGCTTGTCGTGCACCAGCGCCTGGGCACCTGCATCATCACCCCCGATTTTCAGCGCATTGACCTGTTCACGCACCGCCAGCCAGGCCTTGCGTACCTCACCGACGGCGTCGGCACGCTTGAGGGATGCGTCATTCTTGGACAGTTCCAGGAATTTTTTTTGCGTCGCTGTGGTCTCGGCGCTGGTGGCGGTCATGTCATTCTTGAAAAAATCAAACATCGCTGTGCCGGGGGAATAGGCCGCAGCCAAGGAGCGTGCCGAGTTCTGGCGAACATCACCTTGCCACTTCTCAGCCAAGTCCAGCAGCTCGGTTTCGGTTTCCATCAAATCAGTGGCCTGCAACACCTGCTGCATGCGCCACGCGGCAAAGCCCGACAGCACCAAAAAAGCGATGGTGATGGCCGCAAAACCAAGGGTGAGTCGGGTGGAGATTTTTAAGTGCTTCATTTTTTGACCTGGTTGCCTCTTATCGAGAAACTAAAACCCTGTTGTTAGTGGGATTTTTACAGGGTTTGCGCCATTGTCAAAGCAAGAGCGCAGGCCAGTTTCAGACGCGAACGGCCAGCTGCCAAAAACTACCGCTATTGGTCGACATTTGGCAGCCAGGACAGATGACCGCAGGCCGATGACGGGCAAAGCCAAGTCAGAAAAACACACAGGTGTTTGCCGCAACGTTCAGCAGTGCAAGCGCCCCACCCCGCTTCATCAAGCAAGGTGGGGGACGGCGGGCGAGTCATTATCAACAAGCGTTGCAAGACAAGGCCTTGGGCCTCACCTCAAACCTGTGCCGCGCCCTGCTGTCACGCGGCACGGCACCGCCTTGGACTCAAGGCTTCAACAACACCTTCAGCACATTTTGCAGGCGTCGTGCGGCGGCGGCATCAAACGCCCCACCCAGCACCACGGCGGCGTCTTGGCCCCAGGTCTGCACCGGTGCCGGGTCGTTGCGTTTTGTGAGCAATTGCAGCTGCAACAAACGCCGGTCACTGATGTGTTCGGCCGGTGTTGGCACCTCAGCGGCCATCTCCAGGCGCAGCAGTGCGGTGCTGGCATCACCTGCTGGCGCTTGGGTCACGGCTTTGGACCAAGCGGCCCGCACTGCCGGGGCCACGCGGCTGCCCAACTCTTGTACACCGGGCACCAACTCGGCGTCACGTTTTTCCCAGGCGGTCAACAAATTGGTCAACGCCTCGCCATGGGCTTGGGCAGCCAGCTTGCGCAGTGCCAACTGAGCCTGTTCAAACGCGTCACGCTGGGCGCGGAAGGCCGCGTCACCCAGGCGGGGTGCGTCAAAACGGTCCCCTGCCGGGGCGCGGTCGGAACGCGCATCACGGAAACCACCCCGGTCGTCAGAACGCGCGCCAGGGCGGGCATCACGCCCACCGTCACGGCCACCTGGGCGGCCGCTGTCCTTGCGATCACCAAACTTGCCGCCGCGTGTCGGCAGCGCGGGTGCGTCTTTTTTCATGCCGGGGCGGTCATCACCCCGCATGGCCACCACCGGTTTACGGGCCACCGGTTTGGCCACCTCGGGTGCAGTCTCGGCAGTGGGCTCAGCCGGGGTGTCGTCGCTCGTAGCAGCGCTGTCTGCTTCAGTTTCAGGAGCTACCTGCCCTTGTTCTACGTGGGCTTGAGTCGCTTTTTCTTCAGATGTTTCAGCAGCAGCGGCCACCGCAGCCTGAGCTTGGGCCTGACCACGCAAGGCAGCGTCCAGCGCGGCCATGGCGGTTTTGATTGCTTGTGCATCACCTGATGCATTGGCAGCTTGGAGCGCCTTGGAGGCGTCCAAGACAATGCGATCGCGTTCACTCAGGGCGCTTTGCGCCTTTTCGCGCTCAACGGTTTTGCGATTGAAGGCCTCGTCAATGGGTTTGCGGAAGGCATCCCACAGTTTTTGCTCGTGGCGGCGGTCCATCGGCACGCGGTGTGCCTCGGCCTGCCAGCGCTGTTGTAGCGCCTTGACGGCGTCGATGCGCAGCATGTCCTGGGCACCCAACAACTTGGCCTCGTCGATCATCGCGTGGCGCGCTGCCAGGCTGACTTTTTGCAAGGCTTCCAGCGGGGCCGCGGCCTCGTCGATGGCGGCTTTCCAGAGCGTATTCAACTCGGCATACATCTTCTCGCCGACGTGGCCGGACTCGCGCCAGCGGTCGCCAAACTGGTGCAACACCCGGTTGAAACCCTTCCAGTCGTCGTCCAGCGCGGTGCGGTTGGCCTCGGCCCAGGCTTTGACCTCGGCAATCAAGGCCAGGCGCTGGGCGCGGTGTTCGGCAGTTTCTGACTTGAGTTTTTCGAGCCAGACTTCGACCACCTTGTGGGCTTCGTTGCAGGCGTCATCAAAACGCTTCCACAGGCCGTGGTTGGGCACACCACCCTGGTCGGTCAGTTTCCATTGCTCACGCAGGGCACGCAGGGTTTCCTGCATCTTTCGCCCACCAATGGCCTGGCCTTCGGGGCGTTTGAGCAGGCCCTCGGCCTTGCTCACCAACTCTTCGCGCAACTGGTCGGCGCGCCAGCGTTGCCAGCCTTCCAACTCACCGGCGGCCGCCAGCGCACTGCGGGCCTGGTTTTCGAGCTTGTCGTCGATCAGGCGGCCAAATTCTTTGAGTGCGTTGCGCAGTGCGTTGGCGGCACCGGCGCTGGCTTTGCCATGGCCTTCGGCCACTTCTTGCTCTAATTTAGAGAGCGCATCCGCCACGGCAGACGTGGCCTTGGCCTTGATTTCAGGGTCAACCTGGGCTTTCGGTGCCTTGACCACAGGTTCCAGCGGAATACCACGCAAAACACGCAATTCGTCTGCCCAGACCGGCACATTGGGCAGCGGCGCGCTGGCATCTTCGGCGGCCAGCACGGTGGAGGTCAATGCTGCCTGGAACGCTTCCCAGACCAGGCCCAACTGGGCCTGTGAGGCCTGCAGCTGCGGCACAAATTTGGCATCCACACTGGGCCAATTGGCATCGTTGGCCAGGGCGGTGGCCTCGGCCTGCCAGTTGCTCACGTCGGCACTGAGCCCAACCTGCGCGGCCTGAGCATCTAACCAAGGTTTGGTCGACAACACCTCGATGCGCTGGGCCACCAGTACCGCAGCCTCACGCTGCACCTGCACCCGGTGCTGCAGGTCTTCGATGGCACGTACCCGCTCCACCAGTTGTGCCTTTAGACCAGCCAGCGGCTCCTTGCTCAGCGGCGCACCGGCTTTGGCGGCGTCGCGCTGCCAGGCCAGGGCATCGGCCAGGTTCAGTTTGGGAGCGGCCAGCAGCGCCTGAGCCTTGTCGGCCCATTCGAGCGCAATAGTGGCTTGGGTTTTGCTGCGTTTGATCTCATCGAGTTTTTCACGGAGCAATTTGGCGGCACCCTTGTCCTTGCCGCTGAGTTCCTTGAACACCTGCTGCAGCTGCTCAGGCGCGGGGCCACTGGCCAACCAGTCGCGGATGCAGGCCATGCGTTCACCCGAGGTCTGGGCAGAAAACGCACCGTGCGTCAACTTGTCCAGTGGGTGGGCCTCATGGGTTTTGGCTGGCGCGGCAGCAGCGTCAGCGGTGGGTTCTGCAGGGTTGTTTTTGGAGAAGGGAAACATCGACATCGCACGCACAAAAATGGAAAGTGCCTGCAGCTGAGCGGCAGGAGCAAACCCTTATTTTCGCCGCGTTTTGGTGCAGCTTCGAAAACATTTGTTCAGATCACCTACAGCGCTAGTCGGCGGCCAGGTTCAGCTCAGCACTCGGCTGCCATTTGGCATCGGGTAGCACCGCCTTGGCGGCCCCCAGAAACAGCCGTTCCGGCGGCAGTTTCTGGCTTGCCAGGTAGTCGCGCACCACCACGCCACGTTTGAGCGCCAGCGCCTGCATGGCCGACTCGGAGGCGTCCAGATGGGTCAGCAACAAGGCCTCCATCTCGGCCACCGGCAGATCCTTGGTCAAGCCAACGAGGTTGCGCGGTTTGGGAAAGTCACCGCGCCGGTAGACCCGCTTGAGCAGTTGCGGGTATTCCTCGGCCGCGACGGTGATCGGCGCCTGACTCTCGGCGGCAGGCAAGGCGCGGCGTTTTTCACCGAGCACCAGGGCCTGCAGCTGCTGGCGTTTGTAGGCCTCACGCTCGGCCTCCAGGCTGGCGGTGCCGACCACGGTCATCTTCAGCGCTGGTCGCTCCTGCAAGACCTTGGCCACCTTGTCCAGGCTGGCCTTGGCAGCGTCATTGAGCAGCGCCGAACCGGGCTCGAAACTGACGGTGCTGAGCTCTTCACCACCGCTGCCACCAAACAGGTTGGCGATCAGGCTGAATGGTGCGGTAACGGCCCGCAGAATCAGGTTGCCAATGACCTTGAACACAATCGGCATCAGGCGAAACTGCGGGTCGTTGAGTGAGCCACTGATCGGCACATTGAGGTCAATCACCCCGTTGCGGTCGGCCAGCAGGGCCACCGCCAGCTTGACCGGCAAGCTATTGGCGGCGCCAGGCACCGCGTCGCCAAAACGTAGCTGATTGAGCACCAGCTTGTTGCTGGCGGTGAGCTGGCCGTCGGGTTGCACCTTGTAGGCCACATCGACACTGAGCTTGCCGCGCTCGATGCCATAACCCGCGTACCGCGCCGAGTAGGTGGACAGTGGCGCCAGCTCCAGGTCGCGCACCTTGCCCTGGATGTCCAGCACCATCGGCTGCACCAGCGGGTTGATCTTGCCCAGCACCTCGAGCGTGGCACTGCCCTCGGCACGGCCGCGCAGCTCCAGATCGGCCAGTTGCAGTTCGCCCGCTGCCGTCTGCGAGGAAAACGCACTGAGTTTGCCCACCAGTTCACTCAGGTCGGCGGTGTAATTGGGCTGGATGAAATGGTCGGTGAAGTTGATGCGCCCACCCAGCAGGCTGATCGGGCCAAAACGGATGACCGGTGCCAAAGCCGTGCTAACCTGTGCCGGCGTCGACGCGGCGACAGACGGTGCCGAGGCCACGGGTGTAACGCTGGTCGCTACTATCTTTGAAGCATTCTGCCCAGTTTCTACATGGGCTACCGCCGGTTTTTTTGCCAAATCTTGCAGATTCAGACGGCCGGCCTGGTCAAGGATCAGCCGGGCATAAAAATCGCTGAGCACCGTGCCAGCCACACTGACCCGGGTGGCGGTACCGGGCGCCAGCGCCACATCCACACCGCTGAGGCTCAGGCTTTTCCAGCGCAACAGTTCTTCAGCAGCAACAAACGGCTCGGTTTGCGCCAGGCTGCGCGCCTGCAGGTCTTCCAGGCGGGCGTCACCGGTCACACGCAAGTTCAGGCCGCTGGCTTGCTGGGCCAGGTTAAGACGACCTTTGAAGCTGGTGTCGGCGCGTAACAGGGCCACATTCAGACTGTCCAGAAAATAAGGCGCCACCGCGTGCAAGGGCAAACGCTCAGCCACCAGTTCGCCCTTGAGCGCCAGCGGACTCACCACACCACTGCCACGCCAAGTCAGTTTGCCGGGCTCGGTGTTGCCCTGGCGCAATCGGGCTGACAGGCTGATGTCAAACGGTGCACGGGCCGCCGTAGACAACTTCTTCAGCTGCAAACTCAGGGCACTCACCTCCAGCCGCACCGGTTTGTCCGGCGCCCGGTCGAGCAAGGTCACTTTGCCCTCACCCAGTTGGAGGTTGTCCACAACCACCAGCCAGGGTTTGTCTGCGCTGGGGGTCTTGC
Organism: Rhodoferax sp. BLA1; assembly: GCF_013416775.1. GTDB lineage: Bacteria > Pseudomonadota > Gammaproteobacteria > Burkholderiales > Burkholderiaceae_C > Rhodoferax. Next base: position 210,021 of record NZ_SZVI01000010.1, on the reverse strand, counting down.
TGGTTTTGGTGGACTTGGCACTTGCGGCGGCAGCGACAGACTGGGGGGCTGGGGACTGCACTTTGAACCAGTCTTCATACATCCAGCGCCCGGCTGCGTCACGCGTCAAGCGCGCGCTAGGCTGGCTGATCTTGACATGGCCAAAGTTGACCGAGCGGGTCTTGGTATCCACCAGCACGTCGCCCAGTTGCAACTGTTGGATGCTGGCCAAGGCGGCTTTTTTGTCACCCGTCAGCGCCAGTTTGTCCAGGCTCAGCTTGGCCAGTTGCACGCGGGTCGATGTCGCCTGGGTGGCGCTGGCAGCGCGCCAGTTCAGCGTCAGCTGGGTGTTCAGCAGTCCACTGAGCTTCGGATTCAGAAACGCGCTGGCATAGGGGGCAGCCAGGTCCAGCGGCAGATCACTGAGCTGCAAAGCCACATCGGCTGCTTGGTCAGTGGCACTGCCTTTGAACTGCAGACTGGCACTGGCGAGCTTGGCGCTGCCCTCAAACGGCAGCGGCTGGGTAAACGGCCAGGCCAGGGCACGTGCCTGCAGGTTCAACGAGGTCAGGCTAAGTTGGATGGGCTTGGGCAATGCGGCGTCCAGCCAGGTGAGTTTGCCGCCTTGCAACACAAGCTCATCCATCGTGAGCCGCCAGGGGGTTACCGGCGTTGCTGCCGCAGCTTTGGTATATTTTTGGGCTGTAGCCCTTTGATTACCTGGGCTGATTGCTCCGTTTTTTGATACCTTCTTGACGGACTGGGGGGGTGCCAACGCCAGCAACTCCAGGACGCCTGCACGGTTGCGACGCAGCGTCAAATGCGGCTGCGTCCATTCGATGCGGCCCAGTTGAACTTGGCGCGCCAAGGGTTGCACATCTTTGAGTTGAATGCTCAGACGCTCAGAGGCCAGCAGCTCTTGACCCGTTTGGGCCGAGGTCAATTGCAGCTGGCGGGCTGACAGCTGACCGCTGAGCTTGACGGCGGTCTGATCGGTTTGTTCAAAGGCAAGCTGAAGGTCGGCGTCGAGCACGGCCGAGCGCAGACGCACCGGCAGGCTGGCGGGCCAATACACCAGGTAAGGGGCCAGGTCCAGGTCTTTGACCACCAGATGGGCATCGGTCTTGCGCGTCTGGGCAAAAGGCGTGGCACTGGCTGATGAGTCGAACTGGCTGCCGTTGAGTTCAAACGCCAGCTTGGGACTGACCAGCACCTCGCGTTTGGAATCCAGGTTGCTCAGGAACGGCACGCTGAGCTGCAACCGGCTCAGTTGGTGGACCTGGTTCCTGGGTGCATCGGTGAAGCTCACCGCACCGTCGGACAACACCAGGTTGTAGAGTGCAAAACGCAGCGGCTCAGCAGGTGTCGGGGCTGGCGCGTCGTCCGGGCCGGCCAGTCTGGCCAACACATCGTCCACATCGTAGTGGCCGTCTCCGGTGTGGGTCAGGTTCAAACGCGGCGCCTCCACCACCAACGCATCTACTACCGGGGCCAGCCGCAGCAACGACTGCAGCTCCATATCTATAGAGAGCCGTGCCACGGTCAACTGCGGCCCGGCTGCAGCGTCCACACCAGCCACCACCAGGTCAGACACGCTGAGTTCCAGCGACCAGGGGCGGAAATCCACCTGCCCCACCGTCACCTGGCGCCCGAGCAAATCACTCAGCCGGGTTTGTGCCTGGGACTTGAGCAAGGGCGGCAGTGCCAGCCAGCTCAGCAACCACAACAACAGCAAACCCACCAGCGCCCAGGCGCCACGGCGCAGCCAGATCAGGGTCAGAGGATGTTTGCGAGTTGGGGTGGGGTTGGCTTGATCGGTCGACATACCCGGATTTTGAGCGCATCAAGCCACAGATCGCGGAGAAAAAGGCAGCGAAATTCCGTATTTTTTGGCATAACGAATGAATTCCTTATGGTTGACCTGGCATATCAAACCCACCTAGAATCCGCCCAACTCGGTCTTTCCGGGATATCAACAGGCTGCCGACCCCGGCAACATCAAATCTCTGCATCCACAAGAAGGACGTCAAACGCAGGATATTGATAGCGTAACAACCCAGGCGAGTGTTCAGTTCTGCAGCATCCTTTGCCGCAAGTGGAACCCTCCGCGCAAGAAGGAGAAGCTATGTCAGCATCTACATCATCTTTGTCTCAAAGCCTGCGACGCGCCACCGCGACGGTCGCCAAAGGTTTTTTCGACATCACCCACAACAGCATCGCCCTGATTGGCGTGGCTGTCATTTTTATCACCATTGCCTTGTTTGCCCGCCCCGAGTTGCGTGAACTGGGTGAAGTCAAGCTGTTTGGCTGGCTGCAGGAACGTCAGGCCGAAATCTCCGGCCTGGTCAAAGACCCGGCCGCCATCGAACGCGCCACCGCAACCAACCCCAAGGATTTGCCCAAGCAGCAAGCCAGTGTGGCCCTGTGGCTGAGCAAAAAATACCACGTGGCGCCGGAACCCATCAGCGCCATCGTGTCCGAGGCGTTTGAGGTGGGCAGCCGGGTGCGCCTGGACCCGGCGCTGATTCTGGCGGTGATGGCCGTTGAATCTGGCTTCAACCCGTTTGCCCAGAGCCATGTTGGCGCCCAGGGTTTGATGCAGGTGATGACCCGGGTGCACAAGGACAAGTACCAGAATTTTGGGGGTGAATTTGCCGCCTTTGACCCCTTGGCCAACCTGCAGGTGGGTGTCAAAGTGCTGCTGGATTGCATCCGCGCGGCAGGCTCGATTGAAGGTGGCCTCAAATATTATGTGGGTGCCGCCAATGTGGAAGATGACAATGGCTACACCGCCAAGGTGATGGCCGAGTACACCCGCCTGCAGCAAGTGGCCTTGGGGCGCGCGGTACCGGCTTTTCTACCGGTGGTGATCGCGCCCAAGGAAGAGAGTTTGGCAACACCCGAATCCAACCAGCCCAGCACCTCGGTAAAAACCGGTGACAAATCAGCCACCGTGGCGTTGAACTGAGCCCGCTCAGTTTAAAATCTCTCAGGTACGCAACTGGCGATAGGCACCCCACCCAGACGGGTCTGGCGGTGCCGATGTGGGAACACCACGGGGGAGCGTGCCGCAACATCCATTGGGATTTTGCGTTCAGCCGTTCGCCTGGGCAGCCCTGGTGTCATCACGTGGATGATGCTCAGGCCATAGTCTTTTAGGACTGCCATGTTCAACCGCAATATTCTTATCGAGCAAACCGACCCCGAGTTGTTTGCAGCCATCCAATCCGAAAACCAACGCCAGCAAGACCACATTGAGCTGATCGCCAGTGAAAACTACGCCTCACCCGCCGTCATGGCGGCGCAAGGCACCCAACTGACCAACAAGTACGCTGAAGGCTACCCCGGCAAACGCTACTACGGCGGCTGCGAGTTTGTCGACATCGCAGAGCAACTGGCAATTGACCGTGTCAAACAGATTTTTGGTGCTGAAGCGGCCAACGTGCAGCCGCATTGCGGCGCTTCGGCCAACGAAGCCGTCTTCCTGGCCTTTTTGAAACCCGGCGACACCATCATGGGCATGAGCCTGGCCGAAGGCGGCCATCTGACCCACGGCATGGCGCTGAACATGAGCGGCAAATGGTTCAACGTGGTGAGTTATGGCCTGGACGCCAACGAAGCGATTGATTACGACGCGATGGAGCGCAAGGCCCATGAAACCAAGCCAAAACTGATCATTGCCGGCGCCAGCGCTTACTCTCTTGCTATTGATTTTGAGCGATTCGCCAAAGTCGCCAAGGACGTCGGTGCGATCTTCATGGTCGACATGGCGCACTATGCGGGCTTGATTGCCGCCGGTGTCTACCCCAACCCGGTGCCCCATGCCGACATCGTGACCAGCACCACCCACAAGAGCCTGCGCGGTCCGCGCGGCGGCATCATCCTGATGAAAGCGCAGCACGAAAAAGCCATCAACAGCGCGATCTTCCCCGGCCTGCAAGGTGGCCCGCTGATGCATGTGATTGCCGCCAAGGCGGTGGCATTCAAAGAAGCGTTACAACCCGAGTTCAAGGTCTACCAGCAACAGGTGCTGATCAACGCACGCATCGTGGCCGAAACCCTCACCGCGCGTGGCCTGCGCATTGTGAGTGGCCGCACCGAAAGCCACGTCATGCTGGTGGATCTGCGTGCCAAGGGCATCACCGGCAAGGAAGCCGAGGCCGTGCTGGGCGCCGCCCATATGACCATCAACAAAAATGCCATCCCCAACGACCCGGAAAAACCCATGGTCACCAGCGGTGTGCGCATCGGCACCCCAGCCATGACGACCCGTGGCTTCAAGGACGAAGAAGCCCGCATGACTGCCAACTTGATAGCAGATGTGCTAGAGAATCCAAGGGACAGCGCGCATATTGATGCGGTACGCGCGAAGGTCCATGCGCTGACCGCCCGCTTCCCGGTCTACGGCTGAGCAGCGGCATGAAATGCCCCTTCTGCAGCCACCAGGACACCCAAGTGGTGGAAACGCGGGTGTCTGAAGACGGGGGCTTCATCCGGCGCAGGCGCCGCTGTCCGTCCTGCGACAAACGCTTTACCACCTACGAACGCCCGGAAGTCAGCTTTCCGGCGGTGGTTAAAAAAGACGGCAGGCGCATCGAGTACGAGCGCGCCAAACTTTTGGGCTCCATGAAACTCGCCTTGCGCAAGCGCCCGGTGAGCACCGAACAGGTGGATGGCGCTGTGGAACGCATCGAAGAAAAACTGCTGAACCTGGGCTTGCGCGAGGTCTTGTCCACCCGCATTGGTGAACTGGTAATGTTCGAGTTAAAAAAACTCGACAAAGTGGCCTACGTGCGCTTTGCCAGCGTGTACCGCAGTTTTGAAGACATCGACGATTTCAAGACGTTGGTGGATGAGGTGGGGCGGTAGTTGTGACAAGTAGTTCGCGTACAGATTGGCGCCCAAATGTCTCTCCCCCTGTGAAAATTTCTTTGGTTGTCTGTACAAAGAACCGCGCCGCCCAACTCAGTAGAACGCTGGAAAAGCTGTCTGAGTTGCAGACAACAGATCCGTGGGAAATCATCTTGGTGAACAACGGATCTACTGACAATAGTCAGAAGCTGTTGGAGGATTTTTGCGCACTTGATTCAGAACATCGCAAGGTTTTTCTCGAACCCAAACCTGGTGTTTCACATGCACAAAACACAGGGCTCAAGGCCGCCACGGGCGCAATCATCGCTTTCAGTGATGATGACTGTTACCCGAAGCCTGACTATCTGGACACAATCAGAGCGTGTTTTATTGAGAGTCCTATTGACTTCCTGGGTGGGCGGGTTCTGCTGTTTGACGCCCAAAATGCCGCTATCACGATCCAAACCTGCCCAGACCGGATAGATGTCCCAGCACATAGTTACATCAGATCTGGGATGATCCATGGTTGTTCAATCGCTTTCACACGTGAGGCCATTGAAAAAATAGGGGGGTTCGATACTGAGGTCGGCCCCGGAAGTCCGTTGAACAGTGGCAATGACATCATTGCACTGATTCTCTGCTCGGCCCATGGATTTCGAGGGGCATATGACCCGCGACCTGTGGTGTTCCACCACCATGGTCGCAGTTGGGGCCATGACACTGACAGAATTCTGAGTCGATACGATGTATCTCGTGGTGCGGCCTACTACCTGGGCCTGTATTGCAAGACCACACGCAGGGCCTACTTGTGGCCAACGGTCAAGCATTTTTTCGCCCAAATCCTGAAAGGTCGGTGGCGCAGTCTGAAAAATGAACTGCTCGGCGCGTATCTGTATGCTGGAATACTGAGGAAGAGGCAACGCCTGACTCAGTGACCCCAACCGCTGATCACCTCAAATTCACCATTCATCAGGTTGGCAATCAACCCAAGCCATCTATAACGGCACACTCCAATGTTATGAACAGATCGGCTGGCTTCTCTTTGATTGAACTGATGGTGGTGATCGCCATTGTGGCGATTCTTGCAACCTTGGCGGTCCCCAGTTTTCAGGGAATGATCGCCTCCTCCAACCTGACATCTACCACCAACGACCTGGTGGCCACCTTTGCCCGTGCCAGATCAGACGCGGTTCGCCGCGGCAAGCGGGTAACGGTGTGTATGAGCGCCGATGGCGCCCAATGCACCACCTCGGGTGCCTGGTCACAGGGATGGATCATGTACAACGATGACAAACACAGTGCGTCCGATGATGCAAAGGTTGAAACTGGCGAAACCATCACCGCCATTGCATCCACCCTGACCAACAACTTGGTCATCACAAGCAACTTACCTTATGTGTCGTACAGCGCCGACGGCCAATCCAAACTGATGAAGGGCGGCGCCGGTGCCGGCACCCTTCGTGTCTGCAGCACCTCATCGGCCTTGACCAACGACACCCGTGCCCGCGACTTGGTGATCAACTTTGCCGGACGCGTCAACATTGTTAAACCGACAGGGGTGGCTGCCAACTGTCCTGCGCCAACCTGAGCCAGTAAGCCTTATTTTGCAAACGCTTATGAAACACTCTCATTTGCCAACCCAACGTGGTTCGAGTTTGATCGAAGTCCTGGTAGCCCTGCTGGTCATGAGTTTTGGTCTGTTAGGCATGGCGGCCCTGCAAGCGCGTGCCATTAAGGGTAATCAGAGCAGCATGCAAAAGACCCAGGCAGTGGTCATGAGTTATTACATTCTGGATGCCATGCGTGTTGATCAGGCCCAAGCCAAAGCTCTGGCCTACAACACCGGCGAGTTGGACGATGATGACGTGATCGGCCCCATTTGCAATGCTGGCGCCGTTGCCGGTACAAGCTTGGCTGCCAACAACCTCAAGGCTTGGATCACTGCTGTCAAAGCCGAGATCGGCAACCCAGACGACACCACAACCTGTGGCGCTGTTCTGTGTGATGCAGAGGGTGATTGCCGCATCCAGGTGCGCTGGGACGATAGTCGTGCAGGCGGCTTAGGGGTTCAAATGGTTGACACCAACACCAGACTCTAGGACTGATCTGATGACCCACGCCAAATCCAAAACAAACCTGTCGTTTGTACGTCACGGTGGCAACTGGCCCCGAATTCGTCAACAGGGGTTGACTCTGATCGAATTGATGGTGTCGCTGGTGCTGGGACTGATCTTGGTTGGGGGAGTGCTCAGCATCTTTGTCTCCACCAACCAGACCGCCAAAGTCAATGACAACCTGATGCGCATTCAGGAAAATGCCCGCATGGCTTTTGACCTGATGGCCAGAGATCTTCGCGAGGCGGGACAGAACCCATGTGGTGCAAAGTTGGTAGCCAACGTGTTGCGCTCCGCTGGGTCTATCCCGGTGTGGGCCAACTGGAACGCTGGCACGCTGCGTGGTTATGACAACACCCAGGATGAAACAGCCATCAAAGCATTTGGCACCACAACAAACGCCCGCGTTCAGGGCACCGATGCGGTTCTGATGATCAAGGCAGACAGTGGTGACATCGCTGTTGAGTCGCATGACACTGCTGACTTTCAATTTACCCTGGCAACAGAGTCAAACTTTCAGGCAAAAGATATTGCCTTGGTCTGTGATGGCAAGAGCGCAGCCATTTTTCAAATTGATACTGTTTCATCGCCAGGAGGTGTAGCCAATAAAGTAATTGGTCACGAAGCTGACGTGACCAATATCAACTGCAGCAACTTTTTAGCCTACACAGCCCCAGCATCCAATTGCCCAGCAAACACCAAGAAGTTTGAAATCGGCAGCGAAACGCCAGAAATCAAAATGGCACCTCTGGGTTCTTATTTTTGGTATGTTGGCAACGCTGAGAGTGGCGGGCGCTCTTTGTACAGAAGCAAGATCAGCCACTTAAAAAACAACAAAATCATCATCATGTCCCCGGATGAAATGATCCCCAATGTGCAAGACCTGCAGATCACCTACCTGACCCGAAACGGAACCACCGGGGCGCTTGCCGATGACTGGGTTGCCGCCAGCTCCATCGCTGACTGGGCGGATGGCAGCCTGACGACCCAGGTGGTTGCGGTGCGTCTCGATTTAACTCTGCAAAGCACCGACAACGTCAGCACCACCCAGACCCCGATTCAGCGGCATCTGATACACGTTGTGGGTCTACGCAATCGTGACACTTTTATTGAGCCAGCGTCATGAACCCTCTCCAACACCATCGGTCTTGTGGACAACAAGACCACCAACAAGGTGCCGCATTGGTTGTGAGCCTTGTTTTGCTGGTCATCGTGACGCTGCTGGGACTGGCAGCCATTCGTGGCATCACGCAAGAAGAAAGAATGGCTAACCACAGCCTGGACAGAAGTCTGGCTTTCCAAGCCTCAGAAGCTGCCTTGCGCGAGATAGAGCAACTCGTCGAGGCAAATAAGCCAACCCCTGCGGCGGGCTGCAGCAAAGTGGCCAATTTGATGAGTTGTGCACCACCTGCCGCAGGCGACACACCACGCTGGCTTGACAGCACGTTTGCCTCTTGGACAGCTTTGGCCCTGCCCGTTGGCTCTGGGAATCTGGCCGTCACACCTCAGTACTTCGTGGAATATCTGGGGGGAAACTTCGAGTGTCTGCCGGGTGAAGGAACGTCGTCGGGCATTACCTGCAAACGCTACCGCATCACCGCCCGCAGCCATGACGGCACCAGTAGCAGATCATCTGTGATGCTGCAATCCATCTATGCCACTGATTAGACAAACAGACCTCTTTCTGAAGGAGTCGCCATGAAATACAGCAACTACATCGCCTTGAGCATCAAGTCTGTCGCGCTCACCATGGCAACTCTGGCAGCCTTGGCATCCAGCGCAGTCACTATTCCGACTGATCCGTTGATTACCCAGATCAAAACACCGCCGATGGTGATGCTGATTGCCAGCAAGGACCACAAGTTGTTTGTGGAAGCCTACAACGACGCCAGTGACCTAGATGGTGATGGCAAACTGGACCTTCGGTTCAAGCCCAGCATCACCTACTACGGTCTGTTTGACTCCAAGGTCTGCTACACCCACAACGGCGTTGACAAAGGCAACGACGGTGTATTTACCCCTTCTACGGCGGCAGGCACCAACAACACATGCACCAGCAGTTGGTCTGGCAACTGGCTCAATTACGTGACCACCAGTCGCATTGATTCACTTCGGAAAGTACTTTATGGCGGCTACCGTTGGGTTGACAACAACACTGACACAGTATTGCGTCGCGCCTATATTCCACAAGATGCTCACTCCTGGGCCAAGGAATACACCAGTGAAACCGTGGATGGTTACAAAATCAGTGACTACACACCACTGAGCCAGCCTAGCAGTGGAAAGAGACATTTTTTTGGGAATCTGACACCCAACGCAACCACCAACTGCCAGACCCCAAATACCTGCAGCGATTTGGCTCCTTTGCTGTCAGTGGTGAAAAACTCCAACCTGCGCGTTTGGGACTGGGCATCCAAAGCCGCACCAGTGCTTGACAGCAACCATGGGGGCACCCGCGAGAACTACACAGTACAAGTCAAGGTTTGCACTGCCAGTTTTCACGAAAACTGCAAACAATACGGCAGCATATATAAACCCATTGGATTACTACATGATTATGGGGAAAACGATTCCATGTTATTTGGTTTGCTGACAGGCAGCTATAACAAGAATATGTCGGGGGGCGTCCTCAGAAAAAAAGTTTCTTCTTTCAAAGATGAAGTCGACGCCAGTACCGGGATATTCAAATCTGATGCAACCATCGTGAATACTTTCAATCGGATTCGTATACGAGATTTCAATAACAACAGAACAGACTACGCTTATCGAAATAGCAGTTTGCGTACACGCCTAATGAGCGAAGGAGAGTATGTTGATTGGGGTAACCCAGTTGCAGAAATGATGTACGAGGGACTCCGCTATTTTGGGGGTAGGTCCAGTCCAACAGCAGAATTTGACACATCAGGCAGTCATGACAAGGCACTGGGTTTGCCCAGGGTAGCAACATGGAATAACCCATTCATTGGTGCCGACGACAGCGTCACCAGAAATCTGAGATGCTCGCGCCCCAATATGTTGGTCATGAGTGATGTCTACCCATCCTACGACGGTGATCAAATCCCCGGCTCACCTTATAGTTCACTGACAACTGACATCAGTGGATTCGACGCCAGCACCTTGCTGACCAAGATCAGCGACACCGAGACCGATGTGAAGGGCTTGCGATTTGTCGGTCAGTCGACCTCCACCAACCTGGACTATGCACCCTCGCCCAAGATCGTGACCTCACTTGCCAGTGTGCGGGGCTTGGCTCCTGAAGAACCCACCAAACAAGGCAGCTACAACGCGGCGGCCGTTGCCTACTTTGGCAAGGTCAACGATGTATCCAAGGCAGCTGACACACAAAACCTGAATAGCTTCATACTGGCTTTGTCTTCCACTTTGCCAAAATTTGAAGTTTCCGCAAATGGCAAAAAAATCCAGATTGTGCCGTTTGCAAAAACCATCAATGGCTTGAGTGCCGACAGGACAAAAGGGGCTTATCAGCCAACAGATCAGATTGTTGACCTTTACGTCACCAAAGACGACTTGAGCGGCGATAGCAAAGAGATGATCTTCAAGATCAACTATGAAGCTGATGAACAAGGCAATGACTATGACATGGACATCATTGCCGAATACACCATCAAGGCCAATACAGATGGCACCGTCACGGTCCAAGTTGAAGTAACCCGGAGAACCACAGGCAGTAACCAGAATGTGGGTTATGTTATTTCAGGAACCAATCGAGATGGTATTTATTTGGTTGCACAAGACGCACCAGAGTTCCTTGATTACTTTTTGAACGTCCCTCCTGGCAAAAATGCCAATTATTGCAATTCAATAGACACAATAGGATCAACAGAATGCGCTAGGCTGCCCTACTTACCAGATCCGACCAAAAATAAAATCCCACAAGATCCCAATGATCCACATAAAAGTACACAAACTTTTAGCTCGGGCACTGGTGATTCTGGACAGTTTTTACAAAACCCATTGTGGTACGCCGCCAAATGGGGCGGGTTTAATGACATCAACAACAACAAACAACCTGATCTGGCTAGCGAATGGGACGTCAACGGTGACAAAGTACCTGACAACTATTTCTTGGTACAAAACCCGATCTATTTGCGCGAAGCACTCAAAAGCGCTTTTGACAACATCTTTAATGCCAGTTCCAGTGCAAGCAACGTGTTGGCCAACAGCACCAGTATTTCCGACAGTACGCGTGTTTTCCAGGCCCGGTTTGACGCCAACAAATGGTCTGGAGACTTGGTAGCCTACCCGATCACCACGGCGGGTGTAGGTATTACACCCGTATGGCAAGCGCAGCAAAGGATGCCTGCTCCAGCTGACCGCAAACTGTTTGTGCGTACACCGAGTGGCGTCACCAAACCTTTTGTTTGGAGTGAACTGCCATTTGTAGATAAAAGACTGTTAGATGCTGACACCAGCTCTGTCGACAACAGCGAAGATGTGATCGCCTATCTGCGAGGCTCGAGGGACAAGGAAATCAAAGGCAGTACCGGCATCTTCCGCGAACGCATCAGCCTTGAGGACAACGTTGCTCCTCTCGGTGACATCGTGAACTCCTCTCCGTTTTTTGATCAAGAAAATGAAGTGCTGTATGTCAACGCCAACGACGGCATGTTGCACGCCTTCAGGGCCAGCGATGTCAAAGACAGCTCAGGCAATGTGCTGCACAAAGCTGGCAGTGAGGTTTTTGGTTTCATACCGTCTGCCGTGGTATCACGGCTTAAAAACTTGAGCAACCCTGGCTACACCCATGAGTTTTTGGTGGACGGCGACGTGGTGGTCTCACCCAAGACGGCAGAGACTGGTGATAAGCGCCTGTTGTTTGGCACACTGGGCCGCGGTGGCAAAGGTTTGTTTGGGCTCAATGTCACCACACCGACCAGTTTTGGCACTTCCGACTTTTTGTGGGAATACACACCCACTGGTGACAGCATCGCCATCAGTGATGGTGTCGAAGACACGGCCATCAATGCCAACACAGATCAAGATTTGGGCTTGATGCTGGGCCGCCCCGTGTATGCCAAGATGAATCTTGGCGACAATGGCACAGGGGCTGTGATTGTTGGCAATGGCTACAACAGCAACAGTGGCAAAGCGGTTTTGTACATCTTCCTGCTGGATACCGATGGCAAAGTCGCCACTGTCAAAAAGCTGGACACGCTGGTCGCGGGTGACAATGGGCTGGCATCACCGAGTGTTGTGTTAAGCGCTAATGGGACGGTTGATTACATTTACGCAGGTGATCTGAAAGGCAATGTCTGGAAGTTTGATGTTCGAGGCACAACGACAGCGTCTTGGTCTGTGAGTTTGGGCGGCAAACCATTGTTTGTGGCCACAGACGCTTCCAACAAGCTTCAGCCAATCACCGGGCCTATTTCTATTTACACCGACACCGTTGCAGATGACCCCCATGTAGGTAAGCGGTTTGTGTTTGTTGGAACAGGCTCCTATTTCCGATCCACAGACCCTGCTGACGCCTCTGTCCAAAGCTGGTATGGGGTGATTGATGAAAACGAGGTCATCACAGATCGGACAGATTTGAAACAAAGGAGCGTTGCAGTCACCGGGACCTTTGATAACAAGCCAGTCCGTGCTTTCTCTGAGGCCAAGCCCAACGATATGGTGGGAAAAAAAGGCTGGTATATCGACTTTGAAAACCCTGCGGGTGAACGCATGGTCACAGAACCATTGCTTTACAAGTTGGCCCTGCCTGCGTTGGTGGGGAGTTCGATCATCCCAGCCGCTGGCGACCCCTGCATCCCAGGTGGCTCGGGCTACCTGAATGTCATCAGCCCTTTTAATGGGGCGGCAATGTCACTTGGTATTTTGGATGTTAACGGTGACAACAACTTTAAGAACGACCTTGTCTCCGGGGCGTTGATCGGCTCAGTGGATCTTGGCGTTGGTCTGGTAAGCCGGGCAACGCTGGTGGGCTCCCAACTGGTGGTGGGTGGCACCAACCCAGTCAAGCCCATCGCAAGCGTACGAACAAATCTGGGCCTCACCCCTCTTAAAGGCCGTATTTCATGGCGAGAAATCATCACAGACTGACCAACATGTACAAACGTTTCCACACAGGTTTTACCTTGATTGAACTCATGATCACCGTGGCCGTCATAGGTATCCTGGCAGCCATTGCATTGCCGAGTTACCAGCAACATGTGTTGCGCACACGCCGCGTCACTGCTGGCGCCTGCTTGATGGAAATGGCCCAGTTCATGGAGCGGCAATATGCCACAGCGATGTCTTACAACGTGGCGTTGCCATCGCCAAACTGCCGCGCAGATCTAACAGGATCGTACACATTTGCCTTTGCAACAGGCGAACCCACAACCTCAACCTACAAGATCGAGGCAACCCCCGCTGGAGCGCAAAACAGCGATACAAAATGCCAGAAGCTTGGGATCAACGGGAAAGGTGAAAAATTTGCAAAGAGCATCACCGATCTGACTGACTCAGCAAACAAAGCACTTATCAGTGATTGCTGGCGCTAAGTTGTGGTGAGCCCCTTCCTGTCGGTGGCGTGTGATCTCGCCAACAAATCACTGCTCCTCACCTCCCCCAACCCCCGCGTCGGCTGCGTCATCACCAGCCCGGACGGCCAGATTTTGGGCCAGGGCCACACCCAAAAGGCGGGGGGTCCCCACGCTGAGATCATGGCGCTGCGGGATGCCGCCGCGCAGGGGCACTCGGTCCAGGGTGCTACCGCCTATGTCACGCTGGAACCCTGCGCGCACCAGGGCCGCACCGGCCCGTGTTGTGATGCGCTGATTGCCGCGGGCATTACCAAGCTGGTGGCCACCAACACCGATCCCAACCCGCTGGTGGCAGGCCAGGGTTTTGCGCGTATGCGGGCCGCAGGCATCGACGTCGTGGTGTTGCCACCCGATGATCCGTTGGCGATCCAGTCGCGTGAACTCAACATCGGCTTTTTCAGCCGTATGGTGCGCAAAACCCCGTGGGTACGGGTCAAGATCGCAGCCTCGCTGGACGGCAAAACCGCGCTTAATAATGGCGCCAGCCAGTGGATCACCTCGCCCGAGGCCCGCGCCGATGGCCACGCCTGGCGTGCTCGCGCCTGTGCGGTACTCACCGGCATGGGCACCGTGCGCGCCGACAACCCCAGATTGAACGTGCGGCTGGTAGACACCCCCCGGCAGCCCGCTGTGGCCTTGGTCGACAGCCGTTTGGAGTTGCCGCAGGACGCTCATCTCTTTGTAGCTGGTCGCCCTTTATACATCTGGGCTACAGGCCAAAATGATCACAAAGCTCAGACACTGGAGGCGCGTGGTGCCCGGGTGTTCCAGCAGCCAGGCGGCAACAGCCAGGTCGATCTGGCAGCCATGCTGCAGGACATGGGCCGCCTGGAGATCAATGAATTGCATGTGGAAGCGGGTCACCGGCTCAATGGCGCCTTGATTGAAGCTGGGCTGGTGGACGAGTCTCTGATTTACCTGGCGCCCAAGCTGCTGGGCCAAGGCCGCGATATGGCCAGTTTTGGCCCCTTGACCGAGCTCTCGCAAGCGCTGCCGCTAGTGTTTCAGAGCACCCAGATGGTCGGTCCGGACCTGCGTGTGCTGGCCAGGGTTCAGGGGCGCGACCAGTTTTAGTCAAGGTTTGACAACGCTGTTTCTGGGCATTGGCTCGTTTCCCTGCGAAAATACGCCGATGTTTACTGGAATCATCACCGGCCTTGGCCGCATCTCTGCCGTTTTGCCTTTGGGCGACTCCGCCAGCCACGGCAAACGCCTGACCCTGGACTGCCCTGCCCATTACCTCGACGATGTGGCGCTAGGCGACAGCATTGCGCTCAATGGCGCCTGCATGACGGTCACCTCGCTCAATACCGCAGCGCAGCGGTTCACCGTCGACATCTCCTCGGAGTCGCTCAGCAAGACGGCTGGCCTGGATACCATCGGTGGTGTCAATCTGGAAAAAGCCTTGCGTGCCAACGACCGCCTGGGTGGGCACATGGTGTCTGGCCACGTGGACGGCATCGGCTTGGTCACCCGCTTCGAGCAGGTGGGTGAGAGCTGGATTCTGCAGATCAGCGCACCCAGTGCACTGGGCAAGTACCTGGCCTACAAAGGCTCGATCACCGTCAACGGCGTCAGCCTGACGGTCAACCAGGTGCAGGATCTGGCTGAAGGCTGCTTGGTCAGCATCAACCTGATCCCCCACACCTTGCAAAACACCACACTGGGCAGCTTGCACAGCGGCGCCCACGTCAATCTGGAAATTGACCTGATCGCGCGTTATGTCGAGCGCATGCTCAGCCCGGGCGCGGCGCAGGCTGCCTAGTCTTTTTGGTCGCACAGACCCTTTCTGTGCATTCAAACCTATTTTTTTATGACTACTCCTCAACCCGTCGCCATTTCCCCCGTTGAAGACATCGTGGCCGACATCAAGGCTGGCCGCATGGTGATCTTGGTCGATGAAGAAGACCGCGAAAACGAAGGTGACCTGATCATGGCGGCCGACTTTGTCACCGCCGAGTCGATCAACTTCATGGCCCGCTACGGCCGCGGCCTGATCTGCTTGCCCATGACGCGTGAGCGTTGTGAACTGCTGCAATTGCCCCCGATGGCGGTGCGCAACGGCACCAAGATGGGCACCGCGTTCACCGTCTCGATCGAAGCCACCGAAGGTGTCACCACCGGCATCTCGGCCGCCGACCGCGCCCGCACGGTGCAGGCAGCGGTGGCCAAAAACGCGGTGGCGGCTGACCTGGTGCAGCCCGGCCACATCTTTCCGCTGCAGGCCGTTGATGGCGGTGTGTTGATCCGCGCCGGCCATACCGAAGCCAGCTGTGACCTCGCAGCCATGGCGGGTTGCACCCCGGCAGCGGTGATCTGCGAGATCATGAAAGACGATGGCACCATGGCGCGGCTGCCCGACCTGAAACTGTTTGCCTTTGAGCACGGCCTCAAAATCGGCACCATTGCCGACCTGATCCACCACCGCAGCCGTATGGAGTCGCTGGTGGAGCATGTAGGCCAGCGCCCGCTCAACACCGCGTTTGGCCAGTTCACCGCCCATGCTTTCAAGGACACCACTGCCCACGGTGTGCACCTGGCGCTGGTCATGGGGGAATGGTCAGCTGACGAGGCGGTGCTGGCCCGTGTGCACGAACCGCTGTCGGTGCTGGACGCGCTTGAAAAAGACCGCACCATGCACTCCTGGAGCCTGGAAGCCGCCCTGACACGGGTGGCTGCCGAGGGCAAAGGCGTGGTGGTGTTCCTGAACTGTGGCGAAAGTGGCGCGCAGCTGCTGGCCCAGTTTGACGGCACCGCACGCGCCAGCCATGGCCCCGAACGTGGCCACCTGGACCTGCGCACTTACGGCGTGGGCGCCCAAATCCTGCGTGAATGTGGTGTGCGTTCCATGAAATTGATGGGCACCCCCCGGCGCATGCCCAGCATGACCGGCTACGGCCTCGAAATCGTCGGCTACGTCAAGCCCTAACCCTTACTTTTGATCCGAACACCATGCAGCTTGCAGACCAAGGCGCACTCGACGCCACCGACCCCCGCCTCAACGGCAAAAACCTCAGCATCGGCATCGTGCAGGCGCGCTTCAACGCCGACATCACCAACGCCCTGGCGCAAGCCTGCCGCAGCGAACTGCTGGCCCTGGGCGTGGCCGAGAAAAACATCACCCTGGTGCAGGTGCCCGGTGCGCTGGAAGTGCCGTTGGCCCTGCAGGGCCTGGCGGAAAACCTGAAATATGACGCCCTCATCGCGCTGGGCTGCATCATCCGTGGTGAAACCTACCACTTTGAACTGGTGGCCAACGAGTCGGGCGCAGGCGTGAGCCGCGTGGCGCTCGATTACAAAGTGCCCATTGCCAACGCCATCCTGACCACCGAAAACCTCGAACAAGCCGTGGCCCGCCAGACCGACAAGGGCCACGACGCAGCCCGTGTTGCGGTGGAAATGGCCAACCTGCTGGAAAGTCTGTAATGAGTGAATCAAGCCACCCTGGCCCCTCCAAACGCCCACCCCGCCAACCCCGCAAGGGCCTGACCAGCACCGGCGCCCGCAAGGCCGCCAGCAAGTCTGATCGCTCACGTTCACGTGAATTTGCGCTGCAGGGGCTGTACCAGGTACTGGTCGGCAAAAACAGCCTGGAAGACGTGGACCTCTTCACGCGCGACTTGGCCGGTTTCTCCAAAGCCGACGCGCTGCACTTTGACGCGCTGTTACACGGCTGCGCCGAACATGCGGAAGAACTCGACGCCCAGATCCAGCCGGTGCTGGACCGCCCCCTGGCCGAGATCTCGCCGATCGAACACGCCTGCATGTGGATTGGTGTCTACGAATTTGCCCACTGCCCCGACGTGCCCTGGCGCGTGGTGCTCAACGAATGCATCGAGCTGGCCAAAGAATTTGGCGGCACCGACGGCCACAAGTATGTGAATGCGGTGCTCAACAGCCTGGCGCGTAGCCTGCGTGCGCCCGAGGTGGCGGCCGACCGTCCGTCTGGGCGTGCCTCAGCCTAAAGGTTTGTTCACACACAAGATGCAAGTCTCCGGGCGCGCCCAGCGCATTGAGCCGTTTTATGTGATGGAGGTGGCCAAGGCCGCGCAGGCACTCGCTGCCAGCGCAGCTACGTCTGACCCCGCCATGATCTACCTGAACATCGGCGAGCCCGATTTCACCGCACCACCGCTGGTACAGCAGGCTGCGGCCCGTGCCATTCAGAGCGGTTTGTCGCAATACACCCCAGCCACGGGCCTGCCCGAGTTGCGTGAACGCATCAGCCACTGGTACCAACAACGTTTTGCGGTGGATGTACCGGCCAGCCGGATTGTGGTCACCGCCGGGGCCTCGGCTGCGCTGCAGCTGGCCTGCCTGGCGCTGATCAACCCGGGTGACGAGCTGTTGATGCCCGACCCGAGTTACCCGTGCAACCGGCACTTTGTGTCGGCTGCCGACGGCACCGCGGTGTTGATCCCGACCACGGCGGCCGAGCGCTTCCAGCTCAGCGCCGACAAAGTCGCTGCGGCCTGGAACAAGCAGACACGCGGTGTCTTGCTGGCTTCGCCGTCCAACCCCACCGGCACCTCCATATCGCTATCAGAAATGAAGCGTATTCATGAGGTTGTACAAGGGTTTGGCGGCATTTCCATCATTGACGAGATTTACCTGGGCCTGAGTTTTGAGGCCGAGTTTGGCCAGACCGCACTGGCGCTGGACGACCAGATCATCAGCATCAACAGCTTCTCCAAATACTTCAACATGACCGGCTGGCGCCTGGGCTGGCTGGTGGTGCCCGAGGATGTGGTGCCGGTGGTCGAGCGGCTCGCGCAAAACCTGTTCATCTGCCCCAGCACCATCGCGCAACACGCCGCGCTGGCCTGTTTTGAGGACGACAGTCTGCGTGAATACGAACGCCGCCGCGCCGAATTCAAGGCCCGGCGCGACTACTTCCTGCCCGAACTCAATGCCCTGGGCCTGACGGTGCCGGTGCCCCCGGACGGCGCGTTTTACGCCTGGGCCGACTGCACAGCGGCCTGCGCCAAACTGGGTGTCAAAGACAGTTGGGACCTGGCGTTTGAGCTGATGAACCGTGCCCGCGTGGCGGTGACGCCGGGGCGTGACTTTGGTCTTGCCAACACCGGGCAGTTCATCCGTTTCTCCACCGCCAACGCGCTGCCGCAACTGCAGGAGGCGATTGGCCGACTGCGCGCCCTACTGGCATGACAGCGCCGCAACAGCCCTCTGCGACGGCGCCGTCGCCCTTTACCTGGCCCGTGCGGGTGTACTGGGAAGACACCGACGCTGGTGGCATCGTCTACTACGCTAACTACCTCAAGTTTTTTGAACGGGGCCACACCGAGTGGTTACGTGCCATAGGCATCCACCAGCAAGCCTTGCGCGAAGAAACCGGCGGCATGTTTGTGGTCAGTGATGCCCAGGTGCGTTATCTCAAGAGCGCCCGGCTCGACGATGAACTTTTGCTTACAACATCACTCACAGAAGCCGGTCGGGCGTCACTGACAATCCACCAACAGGCCTGGCGGCAGCAGCCAGACAAACCCGCGCTGCTGTGTGAAGCCACCATACGGGCCAGCTGGGTCAGTGTGGTGGGCAAACCAAGCCGAATTCCCCAAGTTATCCTGGACAAGTTGTTATGAACCAAGACCTCTCGATCATCTCCATGGTGCTCAACGCCAGCCTGGTGGTGCAACTGGTGATGCTGCTGCTGATGGGCATCTCGATTGCCAGCTGGGCCGCCATCTTTCGCAAGCTGTTTTCGCTGGGCAAGGTCAAAGCCCTCAACGACACGTTCGAGCGCGAATTCTGGTCGGGCAGCAGCCTCAACGACCTGTTTGCCGCCGCCACCCAGAACGCCCGCACCGCCGGCCCGATGGAGCGCATTTTTGCCAGCGGCATGCGTGAATACCAGAAGCTGCGGGAACGCCGCATCACCGACCCCGGCACCCTGATGGACGGCGCACGCCGGGCCATGCGCGCCAGCCTGCAGCGCGAGATGGACGTGGTGGAAACCCATTTGTCGTTCCTGGCCTCGGTCGGCTCGGTGTCACCCTATGTAGGGCTGTTTGGCACGGTCTGGGGCATCATGCACGCCTTTACCGGCCTGGCGGCGCTGACCCAGGTGACACTGGCCACGGTGGCCCCCGGCATTGCCGAGGCTTTGGTGGCCACCGCCATCGGCCTGTTTGCCGCGATTCCCGCAGTGGTGGCCTACAACCGTTTTGCGCGCGACATCGACCGCATTGCGATCCGGCTGGAAACCTTCATCGAAGAGTTTTCCAACATCTTGCAGCGCAATGTCGGCGCGCAGTCCTCTGTCAGCCACTGAACCGGGAGCGTGTCATGCCAGCTGTTGTGAGCCGGGGACGGGGTCGCCGCACCATCAACGAGATCAACATGGTGCCCTTCATCGACGTGATGCTGGTGCTGCTGATCATTTTCATGGTGACCGCACCGCTGATTTCGCCCAGCATGATTGACCTGCCCAGTGTCGGCAAAGCCGCCAAACAACCGGACCAGGTGGTGCAGATTGTGATTGGCAAAAACGAGTCGCTGGAACTCAAGGTGAAAGACAAAACCAGCTCGGTCAGTCTCAAAGAAGTGGCCAATGTGGTCAAAGAGGCGCAAGCCGGTGCCCAGAACCCGGCGGTGGTGATCAGCGCCGACAAAAACGTCAAGTACGAAACCGTGGTCAAGGTCATGGACAGCCTGCAGCGCGCGGGTGTGGCACGGGTGGGCCTGTCGGTGCAACTGGCCAACTGAGTGAGTCAGCATGCACGTTGGGACTGATCGCCTGGAGTTTGCACCGCCCTCACCACCCGGCATGCTGCGGGCCTTCGTGTTGGCGCTGCTGGTACACGGCTTGTTGTTACTGGGGCTGACTTGGAGTGTGCGCTGGAAACACGACACCCCGGTGCTCAGCGCCGAGGCGGAACTCTGGTCCAGCGTGCCCGTGGAGGCCGCGCCCCAGGCAGTTGAGCCCGAACCTGAACCCACACCCGAGCCAGAACCGCCACCTGCGCCGCCGCCCAAACCAGCCCCGGTGGTCGAACCCCCTGCCCCACCACCGCCCAAAGTGGACATAACACTGGAGCAGGAAAAACAGCGGCTGAAGAAAGAACAAGCCCGCCTCGAAGAACTCAAGCAGGAGAAACTGCGCGAGAAAGAGCGCCTGGACAAACTGGAAAAAGCTCGGCTTGAGAAGTTGAAACAGGACAAACTCAAGCAAGAGCAACTCAAACAGGAACAGCTTAAACAAGACAAGCTCAAACAGGACAAGCTCAAACAAGAGAAGCTCAAGGCCGAACAAGCGGCCAAGGCGCAGCAAACTGCTGCGGAGAAGAAACAGGCGGCTTTGGACGCGAAACAGCTCGAAGCCCAACGCAATAAGCAATTGCAACGCGTACTTGGCATGGCCGGTGCCAGCGGCGGTGCCAACGCCACTGGCAGCGCGCTGAAGTCGTCCGGACCGTCGGCCAGTTATGGTGGGCGCATCCGTGCCAAGATCAAGCCCAACATTGTGTTCACCGAAGACATCCAGGGCAACCCCACCACCGAGATCGAGGTGCGTGCTGCACCCGACGGCACCATTGTTGGTCGAAAAATCACCAAGAGCAGTGGCGTCAAGGAATGGGACGAAGCGGTCATCCGCGCCATTGACAAGACCGAAGTGTTGCCACGCGACATCGACGGCAGCATGCCGTCGAGCCTGTTGCTGGTGTTCCGGCCCAAGGATTAGGCTTCTTTTTAAATAGCTACCAGCCCTTTATTTATAAGGGCTAGAGGCCAATTTCACCCATAAATCTCCTGGCCACCCAGGCGAAACTCGGTCGCCTTGTCTGCCAGGGCCGAGCCCAGCTGTTCGGCGCTGGGTGCGGGGGCGCGAGCCTGGGGCGCAGACGGCACCGAGATACGCGCAAACTCCCGCACCTCCTGCGAGATCTTCATCGAGCAGAACTTGGGCCCGCACATCGAGCAGAAATGGGCCACTTTGGCATGCTCCTTGGGCAAGGTTTCGTCGTGGAAGGCCATCGCGGTATCCGGATCAATCGCCAGACGGAACTGGTCTTCCCAGCGGAACTCAAAACGCGCCTTCGAGATGGCGTTGTCCCACATCTGCGCGCCGGGGTAACCCTTGGCCAGGTCGGCCGCATGGGCGGCGATCTTGTAAGCGATCAGGCCCTGTTTGACATCGTCGCGGTTGGGCAGGCCCAGATGCTCCTTCGGCGTCACGTAACACAGCATCGCGGTGCCGTACCAGCCGATGTTGGCCGCGCCCATGGCCGACGAGATGTGGTCGTAGCCGGGTGACACATCGGTGATCAGCGGCCCCAGGGTATAGAACGGAGCCTCAAAACAAGCGCTGAGTTGTTTGTCGACGTTCTCCTTGACCATCTGCAGCGGCACATGGCCGGGGCCTTCGATCATCACTTGCACGTCATGCCGCCAGGCAATCTGGGTCAGCTCACCGAGCGTGTGCAACTCGGCAAACTGGGCCTCGTCGTTGGCATCGGCAATCGAACCGGGGCGCAGGCCATCACCGAGCGAGAAACTCACATCGTAGGCTTTCATGATCTCGCAGATGTCCTCGAAGTGCTCATAAAGGAAACTCTCGCGGTGGTGCGCCAGGCACCACTTGGCCATGATGGCGCCGCCGCGCGAGACGATGCCGGTCAAGCGGTTGGCGGTGAGCGGCACATAGGCCAGCCGCACGCCGGCGTGGATGGTGAAGTAGTCCACGCCCTGCTCGGCCTGTTCGATCAAGGTGTCGCGAAAAATCTCCCAGTTCAGTTCTTCGGCCCGGCCGTTGACTTTTTCGAGGGCCTGGTAAATCGGCACGGTGCCAATCGGCACCGGTGCGTTGCGCAGAATCCACTCGCGGGTTTCGTGGATGTTGTCGCCGGTGGACAGGTCCATCACGGTGTCGGCGCCCCAGCGGATGGCCCAGACCAGCTTGTCCACCTCTTCCTCGACACTGGAGGTGGTGGCCGAGTTGCCGATGTTGGCGTTGACCTTGACCAGAAAGTTGCGGCCAATCACCATCGGCTCGCTCTCGGGGTGGTTGATGTTGCACGGGATCACGGCGCGCCCGCGTGCCAGCTCGTCGCGTACAAATGCCGGGGTCACCAGCTGTGTCATCAAGGCCCCCAAAGCCTGACCAGGCCGGGGCAGGCGCTCGGTGGCCAAGCGCTCGGCCAGTTGCGCACGAACCAGGTTCTCGCGGATGGCGACAAATTCCATCTCGGGCGTGATCAGACCACGGCGGGCGTAGTGCATCTGGGTGACATTGGCGCCCGCCTTGGCGCGTCGGGGGCTGAGCTGGTGGGCCAAGCGCAAGGCACCCAACGTCGGCTCGGACAGACGCTGCTGGCCGTAACGGCTGCTCAGGCCGGGCAAGGCCTCGGTGTCCTGGCGCTCGGCGATCCAGCCGCTGCGCAGCGACGGCAGACCACGGCTGATGTCAATGGCCACCGCCGGGTCGGTATAGGGGCCAGAGGCATCGGGCAGGCGCAAGGGCGGGTTGGGCACACGGCGGGATTCACCCTGTGCGGGGTCGCTCTTGACCAGAGTGTCGCTGAGCGCCACCTCGCGAAACGGCACCCGGATGTCGGGGCGCGAACCGCTGAGGTAAATTTTGGACGAGCCCGGAAACGGGGTGCGGGTGATGCCGCGGGTGATTTGTGAGGTGTCGACGGTGGGTGTCATGGCGGTCTCCGGTAGGTCAAGAAAAGCCTGCCTGGAGTGCCGGGGTCAACCTGGGAAGATCTTGTGAGCCGCCCTCAGGTGCACCGATGCCAATTGCGTTGTTCCCTACGCGGGCATGACCCCGATCAGGTTCAGCGGGTTCCACAGAAGTGGTCTCAGCCTCGACTTTCGTCTCTGGCGCCCCGACAAGCCTGCGCAGTGTAAACGCAGCCGAGCCAGGTGGGTAACACTGCTGGGCGCTTCAAACCGATGTGGCCATGTGCCAAAAACCCACATCCCCTTATTTGATAGCTGCTCGCCTTTGACACATAAGGGCTAGAGACCCATTTCAGTCATAAACAATGGCAGCGGTGCCAGGCGCCACCTGCGCCCACCAGCTGGCCAGGGCCGCGTTGCTGGGGTAGAAACGGGCGCGTTCACCGAACTGTAATTCCACCGCCGCAGCGCCCTCATCACCCTGGCAGGTCAAAGCCATTCGCACCTGCAGACCACGCATCAAAACACCTTGTTCGGTTTCTTCACGCTGCGCCGGGTAGTCCTTGATCAGCCGCGCTACATCGGGCGCCCTGCCCTGCGCCTGCTTGGGCATCGTCACCCGCAGGAACTTGCCAAAACGGCAGCGCGCCTGCTCCAGGTCCCAGATTTGGGTCACGGTGAGCTGCATGCCACCCGAGAAGCGGTCGGGTTGCTGCTTGCCCATGACAATGATGAGTTCGTCGTCTTTGAGCAGGTTTTTGTGGGCGTTGATCAGCGCCTCGTCGGCACGCGCCTCGATCACACCCGACTTGTCGTCGAGCTTGAACAGCGCCAGCTTGCCGCGCTGGCCGTTGATGACGCGGAAATCGGTGACGATGCCTGCGAGCAGCTGCGGCTCACGGGTGTCGATCAGGTCGTCAATGGCGCGCCGCGCAAAACGGCGCACCTCATCGGCCACCTCGTCAAACAGATGGCCTGACAGATAAAAGCCGACCGCGGTTTTCTCAAAGGTGAGACGCTCTTTGATCCCCCAGGGCGTGGCCTGAACCAGCTCCGGCTCCTGGGTGCTGGAGCCCAGCTCATCGGGACCTCCCATGTCAAACAAGCTGCACTGGTTGGCGTTGGCCAAGGTGGCGGCGCCAAACTCGAAGGCCAGGTCGACACTGGCCAGCAGGCTGGCGCGGTTGAGGTGGATCGCATCAAAGGCCCCGGCCTTGATCAGCGCCTCGACCGTGCGTTTGTTGATGCGGCTGCGGTCGACCCGGGCGCAGAAGTCAAACAGGCTCTTGAACGGGCCGCGTGTGTCACCCAGCGGGCCCACACCCCGGCCCTCACGCGCCGCCACAATGGCTTCAATCGCCTGTTGGCCACTGCCCTTGACGGCGCTCAGGCCATAACGGATGACTTTGTCAGAGACTGGCTCAAACCGGCTGACACCCCGGTTCACATCCGGTGGTTCAAAACTCAGACCCATCTTGATGGCGTCTTCCAACAAGACCTTGAGCTTGTCGGTGTCGTCCATTTCCACCGTCATGTTGGCGCAAAAGAACTCGGCGGTGTAATGCACCTTGAGCCAGGCCGTGTGGTAGGCCAACAGCGAGTAAGCAGCAGCGTGCGACTTGTTGAAGCCGTAACCGGCAAACTTTTCCATCAAGTCAAACACTTCGTCAGCCTTGTCTTGGCTGATGTCGTTTTTGGCAGCACCATCGCGGAAGATCTGGCGGTGTTTGGCCATCTCTGCCGCGTCTTTTTTACCCATGGCGCGGCGCAACATGTCGGCGCCACCGAGTGAATAACCGCCCAGAATCTGCGCGGTCTGCATCACCTGCTCCTGGTAGACCATGATGCCGTAGGTCTCAGACAGCATGTTGGCCACCAGCGGGTGCGGGTACTCCACCACCTCGCGCCCATGTTTACGCGCCACAAAGCTCGGGATCAGGTCCATCGGGCCTGGGCGGTACAACGCATTGAGCGCAATCAGGTCTTCCAGACGCGTGGGTTTGGCGTCACGCAACATGCCTTGCATGCCACGGCTTTCAAACTGGAACACCGCTTCGGTTTTGCCGTCCTGAAACAGTCGGTAGGTGGGTTTGTCGTCGAGCGGCAGGTTCTCGAAGGCAAAGTTTTCCTGACCCTTGTGGCGTTTGACGATGAACTCGCGCGCAATCTCCAGAATGGTCAGGGTGGCCAGACCCAAAAAGTCGAACTTGACCAGGCCCACAGCCTCCACGTCGTTCTTGTCGTACTGGCTCACCGCCGATTCGCTGCCAGGCTGCTGGTAGAGCGGGCAGAAGTCGGTGAGTTTGCCCGGTGCGATCAGCACGCCCCCGGCGTGCATGCCGATGTTGCGGGTCATGCCTTCCAATTTGCGCGCCAGCTCCAGCAAGGTGCGCACGTCTTCTTCTTTGGCTTCGCGCTCGGCCAGGATGGGTTCTGCCTCGGTGGCGTAGACCATCTTGTCGTCTTTTGACTTATCGGGTGGCGGCAGTTGCAGGGTGACGGCTACACCCGGCTTGTTCGGGATCAGTTTACTAATGCCGTCACAAAAGGTGTAGCTCATGTCCAGCACCCGACCCACGTCGCGGATCGCCGCACGTGCGGCCATGGTGCCAAAGGTGGCAATCTGGCTCACCGCGTCCTTGCCGTATTTGTCCTTGACGTAGTCAATCACGCGGTCACGGTTGCCCTGGCAGAAGTCGATGTCGAAGTCGGGCATCGACACCCGCTCGGGGTTCAGGAAACGTTCAAACAGCAGGTTGTATTGCAACGGGTCCAGGTCGGTGATCTTGAGCGCGTAGGCCACCAGAGAACCGGCGCCAGAACCCCGCCCGGGCCCCACGGGGCAACCGTTGTTCTTGGCCCAGTTGATGAAGTCGCCCACAATCAGGAAGTAGCCTGGGAAACCCATTTTCAGGATGGTGACCAGCTCGAATTCGAGGCGTTCGACATAACGCGGCATCTCGGCCTCACGCTTGGCGGGGTCCGGGTACAGGTGCGCCATCCGCTCTTTCAAGCCCTCATGTGAAGCGTAGCGAAAATACTCATCAGCCCCCATGACTACACCGTTGACCGGTGGAATCGGAAAGTCCGGCAACTGCGGCTTGCCCAACACCAGGCTCAGGTTGCAGCGCCTGGCGATCTCGACACTGTTGGCCAGGGCGCTGGGCACATCGGCAAACAGCTCGGCCATCTGCGCGGCGGTTTTGAAGTGTTGCTCACGGGTGAAACGGCGCACCCGGCGCGGGTTGGCCAGAATTTCGCCCTCGGCAATACAAACCCGGGCTTCATGGGCCTCAAAGTCTTCAGGTGCTGCAAACTGGATCGGGTGAGTCGCCACCACCGGCAACTGCATGCGTTGCGCCAGCTGCACCGCAGCGGCCACCTGTGGCTCGTCTTCCGCTCGCCCGGCGCGTTGCAACTCCAGGTAAAAACGGTGCGGGAACACGTTGGCCAGTTGCATGGCCGCATCAAACGCCCGTGCTTCGTCGCCTTGCAACAGTGCCTGCCCTACCGGCCCGGCCTGCGCACCTGAGAGGCAAATCAATCCGCCATTGAGCTCATTGAGCCAAGCCAGGCTGATGCTGGCCTGGGTTTTTGTGCCGTTTTGGGTCCAGGCGCGTGCCAACAACTCGGACAAGTTCAGGTAACCGGCATGGTTTTGCACCAAAAGCAACACCCGGGACAGCTGGGTGGCCTCTTTGCCCAGGCCTTCGAGCCATATTTCAGCGCCGATGATCGGTTTGACGCCGCGCTTGCGCCCTTCTTTGTAAAATTTGACCGCACCAAACAGGTTGCTGAGGTCGGTGATGGCCAAGGCCGGTTGTTGGTCCGAAGCGGCAGATTTGACAATCTCGTCGATCCGGTTGGTGCCGTCAATGACGGAAAATTCGGTGTGTAGGCGCAAGTGAACAAACATAACCTGCATTGTAGGAAAGCAGCAAGGCGGTCAAGGTGAAGATTCTGGTGGTGGATGATCATGCGCTGGTGCGTGCGGGCCTTTGCCAGGTGCTGCAGGGTTTGTCACCCCAAGAGACCACCGAGGTGTTTGAAGCCGCCGACTGCACTCGTGCTTTTGTGCTGGCTGCAGCCCACCCCGACCTGGACCTGGTGCTGCTGGACTACCACCTGCCCGATATGAACGGCTTGGCCGCCCTGGCCATTTTTGGTGAGCGCCACCCGGAGCTACCGGTGGTGATTCTGTCGGGCTCGGCCAACCCCAGCATTGCACAACGGGTCTTGGCGCAAGGTGCGGCCGGGTTTGTCACCAAGTCTGGCTTGAGTGACGAGTTGTTGCATGCATTGCGTCAGGTGCTGCGTGGCGAGGTCTATTCACCGCTGGAATTCAGGTCGGCTCACCAGGAAACCCCAGCCTGTTCCGAGATCAGGGCGCCGGTCTTCACACCGCGCCAGCAGGAGGTGCTGCAATTGTTGCTGGGTGGCTGCAGCAACCGCGACATCAGCGAGCAGCTGTCTCTGTCGGACGAAACCGTCAAAAACCATGTCAGCAGCATCTTGCGGGGTTTTGGTGTCAAGACCCGCACCCAGGCCGCCCTGGAAGCGGGCCGCTGGGGCTACGACAAGTCGGCGCCTGTCACCTCCCGCTGATCCGCTTGCTCCATCAACAGGTGGCGCAGCAGGCTGCGTAACTTAGCCGGGCGCACAGGTTTGTGCAGCAGCGTCAAACCGGCCGCCTGCGCCGCCTGGATCAGCCCGGGATCGGTATCCCCACTCATCAAGCAAGCCGGTGTGGCGGTGCCAAGGCGCTGGCGCAAGCCTTGCACCAGCTGCATACCGTTGTGTCCCTCTTGCAAGCGGTAGTCACTCACAATCACATCAGGCACCAGGCCCTGGGCCAGACACTCTATTGCGTCCGACGCACCACGTGCCTGCGCCACCCGCATGCCCCAACTAACCAGCAAACCCACCAGGGCGCTGCGGGCCAGTGCATCGTCCTCCACCACCAGCGCACAACGGTCACGCACATCATCAGGCACAACTTTGTCTTTGCTGACCTCTTCCTCCAGGGTACGGGGGCCCGCGACAGACGGCAAACTCAAGGTAAAACGTGTGCCCTTGCCAGGCAGCGACAACATCTTCAACGGATGCCCCAGCAAATTCGCCGTGCGCTGAACAATGTTGAGCCCCAGACCCAAGCCCTTGGTGCGGTCCCGCGCCGCATTGCCCACCTGGTAAAACTCGGCAAACACCGCCTGCTGGTGTTCCGGCGCAATGCCAATGCCGCTGTCCCACACCTGCAGTTCAACCCGCCCCGACGCCCTCTGGCGCGCCGCCACCAGCACACCACCACGTTCGGTATAACGCAAGGCATTGCCCACCAGATTGAGCAACACGCGGTAGATCAGGGTGGCATCACTCTTCACCCACAAGGGGGTGGGTCGCACACGCAAACGCAAGCCTTTGTCAGCGGCCTCGGCGCTCAGCGCCTGCTGCAACTGGTCAAACAAGCCAGACAGGGCAAAGGGCCGCTTGTCGACCTGCACCGCACCAGCCTCCAGGCGCGAAATGTCCAGCAAACCGTCCAGCAGGTTTTGCATGGCGCGCACCGAAGCGTCCAGGTTGCCAATCAGCTCGCCAGTCTGGCGGTCATGTGGCAGCTGCGCCAGGCGTGACACAAACAGACCCAGCGCATGGGTGGGTTGGCGCAAGTCATGGCTGGCCGCAGCCAAAAACCGCGATTTGGCCACGTTCGCCTGTTCTGCCTCGTCCTTTTTTTCGCGCAGGGCTTGGGTGGCCAGTTCGATTTGCTGCTCCAATTCAACCCGAGCCTCTGACAGGCGCTTGGCCATCAGGTGGATATGGCGCTGTAAATCCTGCAGCGGGTCGTGCGCAAAAGCCGGGTCACAGAGCTTGTCCACCGCCGCAAAATCGCCTTGGCCAATACGCTCGACCAAGTGTGTGATGCGGGTGATCGGGCGGATCACGCCCCGGCTCAAAACCACCGCCAAAGCCATGCCAAAGAGCAGACTCAAGGCACCAATCACCCCGCCCGAGAGCAACAAATCGTGTTTGCGGGTGTCCACACTCTGGCGCGAAAACACCATCACCACCTGGCCCAGTTGCACCGGAGAGGGGGACTTTTGCACGCCACTGTTTTCGAACAGATCGTCGATCGCGACGGTGCTTGGAAACACCGGCTGTGCCAGCCAGTCCAGCCGCCGGTCTGGCGCAAAACCCTGCATTTCCAGACCACTCATGGGTAAGGAAAACGCCTGGTCGGCCTGACCCGCGCTGGCCAAGAGCTGGCCCTTGACGTTCAAAATGCCCACCCAGCGCACATCGGTTTCTTGCAAAGCGCCCACGGCCAGCGCCTGCAACTGCGGCACATTGCCCGAGAACAGACCATATTCACTGGCCACCGAGGCCTGTCGCACCACCGCACGGTTGCGCTGGTCGTAGGCCGCTTGCATGTCGCCAAAACGGGCCAACAGGAACACGGTGGCCAACAAGGTGCTGATCAGGGCCAGCGGTAACAGGGCCGCCAACAGCATGCGACTGCGGATGTCAAGTGTCTTCTTCATGGGAGTCGCTCCAGACGTCGCAAGGCCAAACGCAGTGCCTGTGCATCAAGCGTCAAGTCCAACACACGTGCCACATGAGCATTCACACCCACCTCAAAATCATTGGGCTCCAGCACATGGTCTGGCAGGGACTTGCCACGCAACACCCCCAGCACCAGCTCGGCCGCCTGCTGGCCCGCCTGCAAGGGTGTGGTGTAGAGCGCCAATACCGCGCCTGCACGCACATAGGCTGGAGAAAAAGCGACAAGGGGAACACGTGCACGAAAACTCGACATCAGAATGTTTTGAAGGGTGTTGCTGTTGTAAATCGCCGGGTCTGCCAAAGCCAGCAGCACATCGCTGCCGCCCAACACCTGCGCCAGGGCCAAGGGCAAATCGTCGGCCTGGGTGACTCTTGTCTCCTGCAATTCCAAGCCGTTAGCTGTCACCAGCGGTCTCAACCCTGTCGCCCGGTCAGCGGACTCGGCACCCCACAGCACACCCAGTCGCTTGGCCTGCGGCAAGGCCAACCGAACCAAAGCCAACTGACGTGCCAGAGGCTGGTCTAGGTAAATCGCACTCAAGCGGGCAGAGACCGTTTTGCCCTGGCTGCGCACAATGCGCTCAAAACTGCGGCGCGGGATCAGGGCGCTCAAAACCGGCGCCTGGGTGCCAGAAGCCGCCAGCAGTTGTGTGGCCTCGCTGCCCAGTGCCACATAAACGTTGGGGCGTGGTGGCTGGCCCGATTTGAATCGTGCCGCCAGCTCAGTTGCCAAAGACTGCACGATATCGACCCGAGCAATGCCTTGGCGCACCAGATGGTCGGTCAGCGCCTCGGCGGTTTGGGTGTACGCGGCGGCCGTATCGCTGCTGACGATGAGCACCCGGGCCGTCACATCCGGCACCTGTGCCCAGGCACCCCAAACGCCGAGCGTCAAGACCAGGAGCACAGAGCGCAAGACCACGGCCATGAGCGGGTTCAGTCTTCCAGACGCAGGGTGATGTACGCCTGCTTGTCGAACACGAACTCCTTTTTGAAGTCGCGGTAGGCCGACCCCATGTTCTGCACCACCAGCGCGATCTCACCACGCCGTGAACCCCAACGCAGGGCTTTGGCCAGACGCAGATCGGTGCGCCGTGAGGCTTGTGCATCCAGCTCACTACCACCAAACATGGACCACCCGCGGCTGTCAACATGCGTCAACATCACTTGCATCTGCCCTGGCAATTTTTGTGCATAACTCAGGGTGCTGGCCAGCTGCGGCGCAGCCAGGGCGTCGCCACGATTGACCGTGGTGATATCGGTGTAGGTCTGATTCAGCACAAACTGCGCGCCACCCCAGGGCTGCCATTTGAGTTGGTATTCGGCACCCCGAATTGCAAAACTCTCGTCATTGAGGTAGGACTTGATTCGTCCATCCGTGATCCGGACAAAGTGTTTGAGCTGCTCATCAAACACCCGAACGTCCAGCGCCATGCGCCACTGCGGAAATTCGCCCAGATAACCTACCTCCTTGCTCATCAGCTCTTCGGGCTGCAGCTGGCTGTTGCCACGTCCGGTCTGCATCAGCTGATGACCGTTCCAGTAATACCGGACATCCGCAAAACGCTCCAGGTTGCTGGGCGGGCGGTAGGCTTTGGAGAGGCCAGCGCGCAAGGTGTGTCCCGGCGACACATGCCAGTTGAGCATCAGGCGCGGCGCCAGCGAGTCACCGTTGTCGCTGCTGTGCTCGGCCAATGCCCCCAGGTTCAGCAACCAATTGTTGGCGACACGCCACTCCAGATTGCCAAACAAGCGGGTGAAGTCGTTCACAAACGTGCTTTGTGTGTTGTACAGCGCCAGCGACTGAACCCGCTCGCTGCGAAACTCCCCGCCCCACACCAGCCTGAGGGCATCACCGTGGCGCAAGCTGTGCTGCAGGGTCAGCACATCACTGCTGGCTGTGCCGTCGGCACTGACGGTGTAAATGTCACTGGCGGTAAAAGGGCGACTGATGAAGTAGGACGCGTCATCCAACAAGGGGCGAACCCGGTTGAGTTGTCGCAGGTCATAGGGGAATCCATCGGCATAACGCTCCTGCGTGTGTGACAGCTTAAGCGACACATCTTCGTCCACACTCAGACTGTGTTTGTAATCGAGCTGGGCGTAGGCTGAGCCAAAGTCAAAATGTCGCTGGGCGTTGCCGGTTTCACCCGCCCTGCCCCGACCCGAATCGATGCTCAACGCGCCCAGGCGCACCTGCACCTCATCCACACCATTGGGGCGAAGGTCTGAACGGAAGTTGATGCGCGAGACCCGGTTCTGGCCGTAGGCGCCGGTCAGACCGTCGTCCTCACGGGTGTCCGCTGTCAGGCGAAAGCTGCCGCGCCAGTCACCCCAGCCAAGGCGCGCCTGGGTGTCGCGGATACCGTTTTCACCCACGGTGACCGCGCCTTGTGCACCCAGCGTGTCGGCGGTATGGCGGGTCACGATGTTGATCACCCCCAGCATCGCCCGGGCACCATAAGCGGCCGAGTTGGAGCCACGCAGCACCTCAATGCGCTCAATGTCCTCGATCGCCACCGTCTGCAGACCCGGGCCAACGCTGCCAATGAAATACGGCGAATACACCGAACGCCCGTCAATCTGCACTTCCAGCCGGTTCGAGTAGGCGTCAAACGCACCGTGGTAACTGACCAGCGGCGCCACACTCTCAAACGCGTTGCTGACCTGAAAACCCGGCACCAGGCGCAGCAGATCGGCCACATCGCGCGCGCCAGAGTTGCGGATGGTGTCGCGATCCAGAATGCTCACCGCACCGGGTGTCTCGTCCAAGCGCTGCGGCAAGCGCGACACACTCAGCACAATCGGCATGTCCGACAAAAAGTCTTTCTCAGACACCGAAGCGACGACCTGGGCCAGTGCCTGGCCGCCAACGAGCAAGCCTCCGGTCAACAGCGCGGCCGGCAACAGGTGAATATCAAGGGATGGGAAAGGAGGTAAAGCAGCTTGCATCAGGGCTCAGATCTTCTGTTTGTTTTGCACAGATTTTGCCCTGCCCCGCTCACCCACCGCTGACACCTGTCCGCACCAGCCTCAGGACCGTGTCAGAGCAGCAAAAATGCTACTCAGTCTATAGCTATCAGCCCTTTATCCATAAGGGCTAACGGCAAAAAAAAGCATACAAACTTCAAAAACCTGGCGCCCACACCTGACAAAAACCCGGCCACGCTGGGCCGGGTCAGCGTCAGCTTTGATCAGGCGCTGAACTTGGCAGCAACAGCCGCCACACGCTGGCCAAACAGCCGAGCGGTTTCCAGATCACCAGGCAGCATCTCGGCGGGTGATGCGTCCGACGGTGACTGCGCCATGGCACCGCAAAACGAGCCAACATAGTTGAGGTCGTTGCGCTGCGCCGCCTTGCTGTTGCTGGGCATCATGCCGGTGCCGACCCAGATGCCGCTGTGCTGCATGGCCAGGGTGAACAGATAGTGCAAAGTGGACAACTTGTCACCATTCATGGTGGCACTGTTGGTGAAACCGGCAAACACCTTGTCTTTCCAGGCTTGGCCAAACCAGGGTTTGCTGGTGGCATCAGCAAACTTCTTGAACTGCCAGCTCACCGAGCCCATGTAAGTGGGGCTGCCAAAAATGATGGCGTCAGCGGCATTCAAGGTGGCCCAGCCAGCCTCGGACACGTTGCCGTCAGCATCAATCGCCACCAGCTCGGCAGCGGCGCCGTCGGCCACAGATTGCGCCATGCGCAGGGTGTGGCCGTAGCCGGAATGGAAAACAACTGCAACTTTGGCCATGAAACAACTCCTAAAGGTTAAATAAAAACAACTGACACGATCATTCAAACACCCCGGCCCGCAGGCCCATCAGGCGGACAAATCAAACACCAGCACCTCGGCATCCACACCGTCGGACAGCGTGAGCAGCGGCTCATCGTCCAGCAGCGCGGCGTCGCCCGCATGCAGCTTGAGGCCGTTGACCACCAGTTCACCGCGCACCAGAAACACATACCCCTTGCGTTGCGCCGCCAAAGCCAAATCGGCAGTTTGCCCGGTCTCGAACAAACCTGCATACAGGCGTGCGTCAGCATGCAAGCTGACCGAACCCTGGGCACCGTCCGGCGAGGCAACCAGGCACAGGCGGCCCTGCTTGCGCTCAGTCTCGAACGTCTTTTGCTCGTAGCCCGGCTCGATGCCTTGCACATTGGGCAAGATCCAGATCTGCAGAAAATGGGTGGTCTCATCCGCTGCGTGGTTGTATTCGCTGTGCTGCACCCCCCTGCCCGCACTCATACGCTGCACCTCGCCGGGCCGGATGGTCTGCACATTGCCCATGCTGTCCTTGTGCGCCAAAGCCCCCGACATCACATAGGACACGATCTCCATGTCGCGGTGGCCATGGGTGCCAAAACCCTTGTCGGGCGCAATACGGTCTTCGTTGATCACCCGCAAATTGCCCCAACCCATGTGCGCCGGATCGAAATAACCCGCAAACGAAAAACTGTGGAACGATTTGAGCCAGCCGTGGTCGGCAAAACCGCGTTCTTGCGAAGGTCTGAGTTGGATCAAGGTGACTCCTTGTGTGAATAAGACAATGGCCACTTTAGCCGGGCACGCCTCTGTGATCTCCCTGAGGTTTTGATGGCATCATTCAAATGTTTCGAATAAAAGAATGTCGACCATGCAAACCGCACGCAAGGTATTGACCCCTGAAGCGCTCGCCATGCTGCAAACCATTGCCGATACCGGCAGTTTTGCCGCTGCCGCGCGGGCCTTGGGCATGGTACCCAGTGCCTTGACTTACCGGGTCCGCCAGATGGAAGACGCGCTCGATGTGTTGCTGTTTGACCGCAGCTCACGCCAGGCGGTGGCCACCCAGGCCGGGCTGGAGCTGTTGCGCGAAGGTGAACGCCTGCTGCAAGAGATTGACGCAGTGGCCAACCGTGTCAAACGCGTGGCCACCGGCTGGGAGCCGCAGTTCACCATTGCGGTGGACGCCATCATCGCCAAGGCCACGGTGATGGAGCTCTGTGAGCGTTTTCTGGAAGGCGCGCCACCCACCCGCATCCGGCTGCGCGACGAAACCCTCTCAGGCACGCTGGAGGCGCTGACCAGCGGCCAGGCCGACCTGGCTCTGGGCGTGGCCGACATGACACAAAACATCGGCCTGCACGGCCAGTTGCTGGGGGAGGTGCGTTTTGTGTTTGCAGTGGCACCGCACCACCCGCTGGCCGCGTCAAACGAACCGCTGTGTGATGAGGAGTTGCGCCAGCATCGCGCCGTGGCGGTGGCCGACACCATCAGCCGCGGGCGCGGCATGAGCATCGGGTTGCTGGGTGGTCAGGACGTGCTGACCGTGGCCACCATGCAGGACAAACTCGACGCCCACATCCGCGGCCTGGGCTGCGGTTTTTTGCCCGAATCGATGGTGATGGACCACCTCGCCACCGGGCGGCTGGTGGCGCGCAACACGGTGCGCGCACCGCGCGTCGTCAGCCTCAACTACGCCTGGCGCGCCAGCAGTGCCACGCCCGGGCGGGCCATGCAATGGTGGCTGGACGTGCTGGGCAGCGCCACCACCCGCGCGGCTTTGCTGCAGCGTCACCGAGGCGTGTAAAGTCGGTCACAGCGGCGGGAGACACCTTGCCCCTCACAACAACACAAACACACCTTTACCTCTGGAGCCAACACTATGAACAAATCCCCTCGCATGCGCCAACACATTGCCGTCATTGGTGCGGGCATGGCAGGTGTCACCTGCGCACGCACCCTGGTGCAGGCGGGCCACACCGTCACCCTGTTTGAAAAAAGTGGCGGCCTGGGTGGGCGCATGGCCACCCGCGACAGCGCCTTTGGCTCGTTTGACCACGGCGCCCAGTACTTCACCGCACGCGACCCACGTTTTGTCATGGCGCTGGAAACCTCGCCCGCGTTGGTCAAACGCTGGAGCGCCAACACCGTGCAGGTGATTGACGAGACAGGCCAGGTTGGCACCTCCGCTGCACTGGTGAACGAGGCGCACTGGGTCAGTGTGCCGGGCATGAACGCGCTGGTGGCGGGCTGGGCACGCGACATCCAGGCACCAAGCCAGATCGAGTTACACACCCGCGTGACCCAGATCGAGGCTGATGCCCTCAAACCCGGTCTCTGGCAGCTGCGCACCGAAGGCCCCGATGACGCGCGCCACGTGTATTCTGGCTTCAACGCTGTTTTGCTCGCTATCCCCAGCCCCCAAGCGCAGAGTTTGCTACAAACTTCGAAGCTTGCCGAGACCTGGGTACCCATGCTCGAAGGGGTTGACATGGCACCCTGCTGGACGCTGATGCTGGCCTTCCCCCAGGCCATGCAGCCCGATCTGTCGACACTGGGCCCGCAGTGGAGCGCGGCGCGCAGCAAACACCACCGCATTGCCTGGCTGGCCCGTGAGTCGAGCAAACCCGGACGCAGCCCGATTGAACGCTGGACGGTACAAGCCAGCGCCGAGTGGTCACAAGAACACCTGCAAGACGACCCGGCACGGGTGCAGGCCAAGCTGCTCAAGGCCTTTGCTGAGGTCACCGGCATCCACGCCGAACCCGCGTTTGTCGACAGCCAGCGCTGGCTGTACGCCAAAACCCGCCAGACCCTGGGCCAAAGCCATTTGTTCAATGCAGAACAGGGCCTGGGCCTGTGCGGCGACTGGTGCCAGGGTTACCGGGTGGAAAACGCCTTTGTCTCCGGGCTGGAGCTGGCACTCGCGGTGGTGTAGGCCGCCAACAGAGCACACGGGCCTGGCCTCAGACAGGCTGGCCGTCGCTGCTCTTGTGGCCTATAGCACCCGTTTGAGGGCTGCGCTCGCACTGCGGGTGTCACCCCAAAGCCACTGTTCACCGTGCCCACCATGAGCCATTACGTCGGCCGTTTTGCCCCCTCGCCCACCGGGCCGTTACACGCAGGCTCCCTGGTGGCGGCGCTGGCCAGCTGGCTCGACGCGCGCGCCCACGGCGGGCGCTGGCTGGTGCGTATCGAGGACGTGGACAGCAGCCGTTGCCTGCCCGGTCTGGGCGAATTCATCTTGCAGCAGCTCGGCCAGTGCGGCCTGATGCCGGACCAGCCGCCCGTCTACCAGTCACAGCGCAGCGGGCTCTACCAACAGGCGTTGCAGGCCCTGGTGCAACGTGGTCTGGCCTACCGGTGCAGTTGCACCCGCAAACAGATTGAGGCGGTGCTGGCCCAACACGGCACAGGCAAAGCACGCCATGGTGAACTGGTCTACCCCGGCACCTGCCGCTCTGCGCCACACAGCGCCACCATCGGGGCGTGGCGCCTGCGCACCGACATTTGCATAACAAATAGGCCTCTAGCCCTTATTCAAAAAGGGGGGATAGCTACTGATTCAATAGTATTCCCACGCCACGCCGACCTCTGTACCCAAGCCCTGCTTGGGCCCACCGAGTGGCTGGATCGCCGCCTGGGCCCGCAGCAGCAGGACGTGGCCACGGTGGTGGGCGACTTTGTGCTGAAACGTGCAGACGGTTGTTTTGCCTACCAGCTCGCGGTGGTGGTGGACGACGCCGCTCAGGGCATCACCGACGTGGTGCGCGGCGCAGACCTGACGGACAACACCGCCCGGCAAATCCTGCTGCAACGCGCCCTGGGCCTGCCCACACCACGCTACCTGCACACACCGCTGGTGCTGGGCGCCAATGGCGAGAAACTCTCCAAACAAAACGGTGCTGCGGCACTGGACCTGCAGCGCCCCCTGGCCGCGCTCAACCAGGCAGCCCAGACGCTGGGTCTGTTGCCACAGGCAGACACCCTGGCCGAGGCGCTGGCGGCTTGGGTGACCCAGTGGCCCAGCGCGTCACCCCGCTAACAAGCTTCTCAAAACCCGCCGGTGTGACCATAATGAAGCGGGAGTACACACCAGCATGACACACCACCTGGAAGCCTCGATCGGGTTTGCTTGCGGGCCCACACCACAGCTTGTCACAGCCAGCGAGTCCATCCTGGGCCTGCTGGGTGTGCCTGCGCAGGACTTCCTCAACGGCTCTGTCAGCTGGACCGGGCTGATCCACCCGGACGACCAGGATGTGGCCGAGCAGCTGTTTTCACCGGATGTGGGCCCGGCCCAGGGCAGTTTCAACATCCGCCTGCGCCATGCGGATGGCCGTATGCGTTGTATCCGGCTGCGCTACCAACGCCAGCCGACGCAGGCACCGGTGACGCTGCAGGTGCAGCTTGCCGATGCCCGCGCGCTCTACCAGCCCAACGCACGCAGTTTGATGCCCAACTTTGTCGCCATGATGGAGAACACCGATGACTTCATCTACTTCAAAGACCGCAACCATGTCTTCACCGGTGCCAGCCAGACCCTGGTGAGCATCACCGACCCGTCTGAGCACTGGCGGGACCTGATCGGCAAAACCGATTACGACGTGTTCCCAGAGGCCTTTGCCGATGTCTATTACCGCTTGGAAAAGCAGGTATTTGCCGGTTTGCCAGTCGCCCACGAGGTGCAGGCCATTCCAACGCGTGATGGCCGCACCGGCTGGGTGGACAACCGCAAGTACCCGATCACCAATGCCCAGGGTGAGATCATGGGTCTGTTTGGTGTGGCCCGCGACATCACCGAACTCCAAACGACCAAAGACGCGCTGTCTGAAAGCGAACACCGCTTCAGAACCATTTTTGAGGAACTGCCCTCGATCTCGGTGCAAGGCTACAACCGGCAACGCCAGGTGATTTACTGGAACCGCGCCAGTGAGCAGCTGTATGGTTACACCCGCGAACAGGCGCTGGGCCGCCAGCTTGAAGACCTGATCATTCCCGAGCCCATGCGCGAGCCCGTCATCGGTTTTGTGGATGCCTGGACACAGGGTGGTCCCGCCATCCCCTCGGCCGAGCTGACACTCAAAGGTCGGGACAAGCAAGCGGTGGAGGTGTTTTCCAGCCATGTCATGCTGCACAGCGCGGCGGGTGAACCCGAGATGTACTGCATCGACATCGACATCTCCGAGCGCAACCGGGCCACACGCGAGCTGCGCGCCAGCGAGTCTTTTTTACGCACCATCATCGATGAAATCCCTGACGCCCTGGTGCTCAAGGACAGGAGCGGCAACTTCTTGTTGTGCAATCAGGCGGTGGCCCGGCTCTACCACACCACGCCGGAGGCCATGGTGGGCAAACACGACGAGGACTTTGGCGTCAGCCCGGAGATGGCAGCCTTTTTCCGGGCCAGCACCCAGGCAATCATTGCAGGTGGCACCACCCAGGTGGTGCTGGAAGACAGCCGCGACGCCCTCACCGGTGAGGTGCGTCACCTGCGCACCATCAAGAAGCCGCTCAAAGATGTCGATGGCCACGACCAGGTGCTGGTACTGGGCCAGGACATCACCGATCTGGTGCGCGCCCAACACCAGGTGGCCGAGAGTGAGCAACGCCTGCAACATGTGATGGAAACCACACGCGAAGGCATCTGGGACTGGCATCTGCCCAGCAACCACGTCGTCCACAACCGACAGTGGTTTGCCACCTTGCTCTATGCCGAACACGAGATTCCCCCGACACATGAGGCTTTTACGGCGCTGATTCACCCTGAGGACCTGGACGCAGTCCAGGCCCGCATCAACGCGCTGGTCAACGGCAGCTGCAACGACTACCACTCCGAACACCGCCTGATACGCAAGGACGGCAAAGTCATCTGGGTGCAGGACCGCGGGCGGGTGGTCACGCGTGATGACAACGGTCAGGCGCTGCGTATCGTGGGCAGCTACTCAGACATCAGTTTCCAGAAGGAGCACCAGCAGTACCTGGAACGCATCGCCCATTACGACCCGCTCACCAGCCTGCCCAACCGGGTGCTGCTGGCTGATCGCATGCAACAGGCGATGGCCCAGGGCAAACGCCGGGGCCTGCAGGTGGCTGTTGCCTACCTGGACCTGGACGGGTTCAAAACCATCAACGACCAGCATGGCCACACCATGGGTGACCTGTTGCTCACCAGCATTGCCAGCCAGTTCAAAGTGATGATGCGAGAGGGTGACACCATTGCCCGGCTCGGGGGTGACGAGTTTGTGGCGGTGTTTGTCGACCTGGTCGACGTGCAGGACAGCGTGGCATTGATCCAGCGCTTGCTGGAAGTGGCCTCGCGCCCGACCGAAGTGGACGGCCTGATGCTCAAGGTCTCCGCCAGCATCGGTGTGAGCTTTTACCCGCAGGCCGAGGACACCAACGCCGACCAGTTGTTGCGCCAGGCCGACCAGGCCATGTACAACGCCAAACTGGCAGGCAAAAACCGCTACCACCTGTTTGATGCCGAACACGACCGCCACTTGCGCGCGCGCAACGACACGCTGGAGCGCCTGCAGCAGGCCTTGGACCAGCAGGAATTTGTGCTGTATTACCAGCCCAAGGTCAACCTGCGCAGCGGCAAGGTGGTCGGTCTGGAGGCGCTGATCCGCTGGCAACACCCGGAGCGCGGGCTGCTGGCACCGGGCGCCTTTTTGCCCGCCATCGAAGGTCATGCGCTCAGTGTGGCGCTCGGTGAATGGGTGTTGAAGACGGCGCTGGCCCAGGTACAGACCTGGGCCGCTCTCGGGCTGCGTCTGGCGGTCAGTGTGAACATCTCGGCTCAGCATCTGCAGCAGCCCGATTTTGTCGACCGGCTCAAGCAGTGTTTGGCCGCCCACCCCGAGATGCCCCACGGCACGCTGGAGCTGGAAGTGCTGGAGACCACCGCGCTGGACGAAATCGATGCGGTGGCCGCTGTCATCCGCGAATGTGCGGCGATGGGTGTCAGCTTTGCGCTCGATGATTTTGGCACCGGTTACTCCAGCCTGACCTACCTGAAACGCCTGCCTGCCCAGGTGTTAAAAATCGACCAGAGTTTTGTGCGCGACATGCTCGATGACCCGGAAGACCGGGCGATTGTCGAAGGGGTGCTGGGCCTGGCCCGCGCCTTTGGCCGAGAGGCCGTGGCGGAAGGCGCCGAAACCGCCGCCCACTGCCGTCTGCTGCTGCGGGTGGGTTGTGATCTGGCCCAAGGTTATGGCATCGCCCGCCCGATGCCTGCCGACGCGGTGCTGAACTGGGTTGAGGGCTGGCACCCCGACCTGGGTTGGTTAGGCTGAACGGCTCACAACACAGGCTGCTGAGCCTGGACGAATGCCTCAAAAGCCGCCACCGGCAAGGGCTTGCTGAAGTAATAGCCCTGGGCCTCATCACAGCCCTGCAGGCGCAAAAAAGCCAGCTGGCTGGCAGTCTCGACCCCCTCGGCAATGGTCTTGAGGTTCAGACTGGCGGCCAGGTTGATGATGGCGGTGACGATGGCTTTGTCATCTGGGTCGTCGCTGATGTCCCGCACAAAACTCTGGTCGATCTTGAGTTTGGACACATTGAACTTCTTGAGGTAACTCAAAGACGAGTAACCAGTACCAAAGTCGTCAATCGCCAGGTGAATGCCGAGATCGTGCAACTGGTTCATCAGCATGATGGCGGCCATCGGGTTCTCCATCGCCATGGCCTCGGTCAACTCCAGTTCCAGGTACTGGGGTGGCAAACCCACCTCTTCGAGGATCTGGGTCACCATACTCAGCAGATTGGGGTGGCGAAACTGCACCGCCGACAGGTTCACCGACACCACCATCGGTGCCATGCCGGCCTCGATCCAGCGCTTGAGCTGGGTCAAGGCACTGCGCAACACCCATTCACCAATGACCAGAATCTGGCCGCTCTCTTCGGCGATCGGAATAAATTCTGCCGGTGACAGGCTGCCCATCTCCGGGTGTTGCCAACGCAGCAAGGCCTCCACACCCACGATGTGGCCATCTTGCAGCGACAGCTGCGGCTGGTAGTGCAGGCTCATCTCGCCACGCGCCAGCGCAAAGTGCATGGCGTTGACCAATTGCAACTTGCGCGCCGCATGGGACTGCATTTCCTGGGTGAAAAAAGCAAAATTATTGTGGCTGGCCTGCTTCACGCGGTACATCGCGGTATCGGCGTTTTTGGACAAGGTCTCAAAGTCCAGCCCGTCATACGGGTACAGGGCAATACCAATCGACAGGCTGCTGACCAGTTCATAGGTGTCCATCTTGAACGGCTCGTGCATCACAGCCAGCAGCTTCATCGCAATCTGGCTGGCACTTTCCTCGGTCACCGAGGGCAGCAGCAAGATGAACTCATCCCCCCCCATGC
This sequence comes from Rhodoferax sp. BLA1, assembly GCF_013416775.1. GTDB lineage: Bacteria > Pseudomonadota > Gammaproteobacteria > Burkholderiales > Burkholderiaceae_C > Rhodoferax. The sequence goes on along the minus strand of NZ_SZVI01000010.1, from coordinate 168,195 downwards.
GCGACAAGGTGTCCCCGGCGCGCAGCGCTGCGCTCAGGCGCTGGGCCACCTGCACCAGCAGGCGGTCGCCCATGCTGTGGCCCAAGGTGTCGTTGACATTCTTGAAGTGGTCCAGGTCCAGGAACATCAGCGCCAGGCCCTCACCACTGCGCTGCGCCAGTTGGTGGGCAAAATCAAAACGCGCCTGCAACTGGCTGCGGTTGGGCAGGCCGGTGAGCTGGTCAAAATGGGCCAGCTGGGTGATGCGCTCGTCGGTACGCTTTTTTTCCGAGATGTCACGGGTGATCGACAACACACACTCCACCTCGTCCAGACGCACCAAGGCAGCCGACACCAGGCCGGTCAGCACACTGCCGTCCTTGCGCAAGAATTCTGCTTCCAGATTGTCGCAATGCCCCTCACGGTTCAACGCGTCGGTGTAGCGTTGGCGGTCTTCAGGACGGCGCCAAACGTTCAGCCCCAGAGAGGTTTTCCCGAGTACATCAGCGGCAGCCCAGCCAGTCACCTGCTCAAAGCCTCGGTTGACATCAATGTACAAACCGTCAGACCGGCGCGTGATGCTCAACGCGTCCGGACTGGTGTGAAATGCCTTGCGGTAGCGCTCTTCGCTGTCGGCCAGGCTGAGCTGTGTGCGCCTTCGGTCTACCTCGTCGGCAAAACGGTCCAGCGCAAAACTGATGTCCATCGCCATTTCCAGCAACAGCGAGCGGGCCGCCTCGTCAAACGCATGGGCCTCACCCGCATACACCGTCAACAGGCCCGCCAGTTGGCCACGGCGTTTCAGCGGCAAGGACGCGGCAGCGCCCCAGCCGTAGGTTCTGGCCCGGTTGTGACAGACCTGTGCGGTTGGGTCATTGGCGAAATCCTGAAACCAGTAGGGTTCACCGGCACGCAAGGCCCGGTCAGAGGGCCCCAGACCCTGGCTGGCGTCGGTGCTGGTGTCAATGACCAGGCCACTCAGGGAGTCGGATCCTTCACCCACCCAGGTCACCGGCTTGATCACCCCGGTGGTGTCCATCACACCGATCCAGGCCAGCTTCAAGCCGCCATATTTCACCGCGTCCGCACAGATGATCGGGAACAACTCGGCCTCACTCTTGCAGCGCACAATGGCCTGGTTGCACTGGCTCAAGGCAGCGTACAGCTGGGTCAGCCTTTGTAATTTGCGTTCAGCCACAACGTGCTGGCTGACATCGCGCGACAAGACAATAAAACTCTCGGCTTGCCCCGGACCATTGTCCTTGCGCGAGATTGACAGCTCAAACCAGCCCAGCCCATCGGGCAGCATCAGTTCGATCCGACAACCCTTGGAGACACCCTGGGTGTGTGCCTCGTTCAAGGCGGCCAGACAAGCGTCGGCGGTGGCTTGGGGCAAAAGCTCATGCAGCGTCTTGCCGATAAATTCCTCAGGCGGCACCGCCAGCAAGTCGGTACGCGGCGAGTGGTAGTCCAGATAACGCCCCGCCAGATCCACCTCAAACAATAAGTCGGGCAAGGCATCCAGAATCGCCCGCAGACGACGCTCAGCACCCGCCTCGGGCATCGAGGCAGGAGCAAAAAGCGCAGGGTTGTCTGACATAGATGAGGGTCCGATGAGGGGTGTCTTGGCAAGCGGGGCCATTTTGATCGCATTTTCACGACAAATCTACAATCCGCTGCACTTTGAGCACCCACACCATGACCCAAGACACCCCATCAGCCCCGGCCAGCCCTGAGCGGCGCGCCATCCGCAGTTTTGTCAAACGCACCGGGCGCACCACCGCAGGCCAGACCAAAGCCTTGGACGAATTGGGGCCCCGTTTTTTACTACCGTACCAGCCAAACACTCTTGATTTTGCAGCAGCATTCCCTGATACAACAAGGGCTACAGGCCAAAATGACATCAAACCGGCACCTCTCGTGCTGGAAATTGGATTTGGCATGGGAGAGGCCACCGCCCACATCGCCGCGCTGCTGCCCGACACCCACTTCCTGTGCTGCGAGGTGCATGACCCCGGCGTCGGTGCACTGCTCAAACGCATTGGTGAACAAGACCTGCACAACATCCGCATCTGCGCGCATGATGCGGTGGAGGTCATTGACCACATGCTGCCCGAACAATGCCTGGACGGCGTGCATATCTTTTTCCCCGACCCTTGGCACAAGGCGCGCCACAACAAACGCCGCCTGATCCAGAGCCCGCTGGTGGCCAAGCTGGCGGCGCGCCTCAAGGTCGGTGGTTACATCCACTGCGCGACCGACTGGCAGGAATATGCCGAGCAGATGCTGGAGGTGCTGGGTGCCGAGCCATTGCTCAAAAACAGCGCGCTTGTGTCTCACCCAGAATTACAAGGCTACGCGCCCAAACCACACTACCGGCCACTGACCAAGTTCGAAAACCGCGGCCTCAAGCTCGGCCACGGTGTCTGGGATCTGGTGTTTGAGCGGGTTTAAGCCCCCAACAAGAAACGGTGTCGGCCCCAGCTGTGTCGGCCTGCCCGCAGGCCCCTGGCCGAGCCTGATCGACTTTCTAGTCGAGCGTTTCCCCAACGTGGCGCGCCACACCTGGCTAGAGCGCTTGGCGCGGGGTGACGTGATCAATGAACACGGCGCCACACTCAGCCGCGAGCAGGCTTGCCAGCCGCCCTACCCGGCCCACACCCGGCTCTATTACTACCGCGAGGTGCCCAACGAGCCGCTCATCCCGTTTGAGGAGGTGGTGCTGTACCAGGACGAACATCTGCTGGTGGTCGACAAGCCGCACTTTTTGCCGGTGGTGCCCTCTGGTGGCTACCTGGCTGAGACCGTGCTGGTGCGGCTCAAGAACAAGCTGGGGCTCGACGACTTGGTGCCGATCCACCGCATAGACCGAGACACTGCCGGGCTGGTGTTGTTCTCCAAACAGCCAAGCAGCCGCGCCGCCTACAGCGCCCTGTTCAGCCAGCACCAGGTGCACAAAACCTACCACGCAATTGCGCCCTGGCGAGCGGATGTACCCATGCCACAAACACGCCACAGCCGCATCACTGAGGCTGGCCACTTCATGCTGCAGCACGAGGTGCCCGGTGTGCCCAATGCGCTGACCCACATCGAGGTGCTGCAGGTGCAAGGGGATCTGGCACGGTATGCCTTGCGCCCCGTCACTGGCCAGCGCCATCAGTTGCGGGTGCACATGCTGGCACTGGGCTTGCCAATCCTCCACGATGGGCTCTACCCCGACTTGATGCCCGAAGGCCAATTCGACCCTGCTCGCCCGCTACAGCTGCTGGCCAGAGAACTGGTGTTTACCGACCCGATCGGCCAGACCCGGCACCACTTTGTGAGCCAGCGCCAGCTGATGTTCTGAACCACAGGGCTGCGGAGTAAATGCCGCGACCATACTGTGGCGCCGCCACCGCATACCATAGCAAACGGCTTTGTCCAACACGCTGCACACTGGTAGCATGCCATTCGGCGCAGCACACTTTGACAGGAACACAGCATGAAGATCAAGCCACTTCTTACCTCAGGGGCACTGGTACTCGGTCTGGTGACAACGGCCACCTGGGCCGATGAGGCGGTGATCGGTTACATCAAAACGGTGCAGGGGCAGGCCTCGGTGGTGGCAAGCGGCCAAAGCACCCAGGCCACACCCGGCACAGCGGTGAGGGCGTCGGATACCTTGAAAACCGGCCCGGCCTCCAGCCTGGGCATCACACTGAGCGACAACACCTTGTTGTCGATGGGTCCGGACACCGAGTTGGTGGTGGACGAGTACCTGTTCAACCCGGCGCAAGATCAGTTGAAACTCGGCGCCAGCCTGGGCAAGGGCTCACTCAACTATGTCTCGGGTGTGATTGCCAAACTCAAACCCTCGGCGGTGTCGGTACGCACCCCTACCGGCACGATTGGTGTGCGTGGCACCCATTTTGTGGCGCTGGTTGTTCCGGAGTAAACCATGTCGACCCAACACACACATCCCACTTTTGCCAAGCTTCTTTGCTGGCTGGCCAGCGCACTGCTGCTGAGCCTGACCGGCTGTGCCAAAAACTATGTGGTGCTGCTGCCAGATGACGATGGCACCCTGGGCCAGGTGGTGGTCACCAGCGGACAGCAAACCACCGTGCTCGACAAGAAGAACCAAGGCACCTTGATGGGGGGCACGCGCAGCGAGACCTTCACCGTGACCAACGAGCAATTGCAAAAGGATTTTGGTGCAGCGCTGGCGGCCAGCCCCAAGAAACCGACCAGCTACCTGCTGTATTTTGAAACGGGCCAGGCGCTCCTGACCAAAGCCTCACAGGCCGAGATTCCCGTGATCAAGGAAGACATCAGCCATCGCCCAGGCGTGGATGTGGCTGTGATTGGCCACTCCGATACCAAAGGCGAAGCACAAGCCAACTATGAACTGGGTTTGACACGCGCCAAGCTGGTGTCAGCCTTGATCAGCGATGCGGGTGTCAGCACTGAGCGGCTTTCGGTGGAGTCGCATGGCGAGAAAAACCTGCTGGTTAAAACACCGGACGATGCGGATGAGCCAAGCAACCGGCGTGTGGAAGTGATCGTGCGCTGAAGCTACTTGCTGCTCAGCACCAGCAGCTCACCCACTTGTCCGGCGCGCAAGCGGGCCAGATGTAAAGCCACCAGCGGGTCGGTTGAGCGCCGGTTGGCCAGTTCAAAAAAGGCCTGCAGCGCCTGCGGTGATTGCTGGCGCAACAACTCAAACGCTGCGGCATAAGCCGCATCCCCGGTCTGCTCGGGGGCCAGCGGCTCAAACACCTCAATCGGCTGGGTTTTGCCCTGCAAAAGCACCTGGCCAATGGGGCGCGCTGGCCACTCCGGGCAACACCGCAGAATGGCTTTGGAGACACACACCAGGGTGCCAAACTGTTTGTTGGCGCTCTCCAGCCGCGCCGCGGTATTGATCGGGTCACCCAGCGCCCGGTAGTCAAACAGAGTTTTGCCACCCACATTGCCCACAATCACCTCGCCGCTGTGCACCCCAATGCGTGTCAGCCCAAAAGGCACATTCTGGGCCGCCAGTCGCGCCACATAGGCGTTGGAAAACTGGTGCATCTCCCAGGCACAGTTCAAGGCCCGGCGCGGGTGATCGGTCTGCACCACTGGCGCAGAAAACATCAGCACCAGGGCGTCGCCCACAATCCGGTCCAAGGTGGCTTCGTGTTTGAAGGCAATGGCAATCATGCCGTCCAGGTAGTCGTTGAGCAGGCGCACTGCCTGTTGTGGGTCCATCTTCTCGATCCAGCTGGTGAAACCGGTCAAGTCGGTGAAGACAAAACTGCAGTCCTGGCGCCGCCCACCCAACTCCAGGGCACCGGGTTGTTTGATCAGGTAAGCCACCAGATTGGGCGAGACATAACGCGAGAAGGCCTGGCGTATCCAGCGCTGACGTTGCTCACTTTGCACATGGTGCACAACGCTAGAAAAAACATAGCTAAATACGACCGTCATACCTGGGGCTACGGCATCCAGAAGCACCCCCTGGCGGCTGAAGGCATAAGCCACCAGCGCGCCCAAGCCGGCCAGCAGACTCACCAGCGCAGCCAGCGACAAAGCCGCGCCATAAGTCAGCGCGATGAAACCCACCCCCAGCCCACCCAGCAGCGCCAGCAGCAGCGCCAGCGCGTTGGCCCAGGCCGGGTAGACCAGGCCGCCCCCGGTGAGCAATTGCTCCAGCGCCTGTGCATGCACCTCGACCCCGGGCAGTGCCCCACCCAGTGGGCTGAAGCGCAAATCCAGCAGCCCCTGGGCCGAACTGCCCACCAGCAGGATCTGGCCTGCCAGCTCCGACGCAGTGACCTCACCGGCCAGCACCTGCCAAGCCGGGATATACCGCTGCGCCACGGGTTCTGAATAGTGCACCCAAACCTCACCCTGCGGCGTGGTCGGCACTGACTGGCGGCCGATGCGCAGCTCAGCCAAGCCCACCCCGGCCTGTGCCACCGTTGTGGTGCCGAAATTTTTGGCACCCTGCGCCACCCGCAAGGCTTCGGCAGCCAGGGAAGGAACCAGGGTGTCACCCACCCGCATCAACAAAGGCACCCGCCGCACCACACCATCCGCGTCCGGTAGGAAAACAATCGCCCCCAGGCCACTGGCAGCGGCCGCCAGCTCGGGCAACGGATTGATGGCGCCAGAAAAAGCGGGCACATAGGCTTGAGCCGGCTCACCGGTGGCCACATACCGCGCCTTGAGCGCGGGCAAAACACCAGGTTGTTCACGCCGTTCAAGCGCCAAACCCAGCACCACCCGCCCCGATCCGAGCGCCTGGGCGAGCACTGCGTCTGGGTCCGGCAAAGCCTGCAACTGCTGACGCAACGCCGGTGTGGCTGGCCAGAGCTTGAGCATGGCTGTGGGTGAGGTGCGATCCGGCTCGGCAAACAAGACATCAAACACGATAGCCGCAGGTTGCTCGGCCTGCAAACGTGTGGTGAGTTCAGCGATGCGCGTGCGCGACCAGGGCCATTGGCCCAGACGTTGGAGGCTCTCGTCATCGATGTCGATGATGCGTACCGGCGCCGGGCTATAGGGGCGCGGCTGCCAGCGCTGGAGCTGGTCAAACAGGCCGTTGCGCGCCATCTGCAGCGGCAGCGGGTCCAGCAGCGTGACCAACAAACACAGCCCCACCACCGCCACGGGCACCAACCAACGCATAGACCAACGCTGGGTGTGGGTTCGGCCAAACATAGTCCGAGGTGGCAATGGATTCAGTGCGTCACCGTGCCCAGGTAGGCCGCGATGTCCACCTCGTCGATCTGCTCGGGCTTGAGGAACTTGTTCGCATAAGCGACATACAGCCTGGAGCTCAGGAACAGGTCAAACAGATCGGCATCAATCTGGCCCGCCTGTTTAAGTTCAAACAAGACCTTGATCGCCTCGGACACGGTGTTGGGCTGTTTGTAGGGACGGTCAGGGGCGGTCAGGGCCTCAAAAATATCGGCAATGGCCATGATGCGTGACGGAATCGAGAGCTCGGCACTGCCGAGTCGGCGCGGGTAACCGGTGCCGGTCAGGGTTTCGTGGTGGGTGCTGGCGTACTCGGGCACCCGCCGCAGCGACTTCGGGAAACGCATGTTTTCCAGCATCATCACGGTGCTGATCATGTGTTCATTGATCTTGAAGCGCTCTTCGAGCGTGAGCGTACCGCGCACCACACTCAGGTTGTAGAGTTCACCGTGGTTGTAGAGCTTCTCGGGCACCTCCATCTTGAAGCCATAACGCGGGTCAAGCTGGTGCGCGCTGTCGCGCTCGAAGAGGTGGCGTGTTTTGTCGGCCAGCAAAGGCTCGGTCACGGGCAAGGGCTGCACCGGCTCGTTGGCGCGGCGCTCGGCCTCTGCCACCGACAGCCCGAGCCGGTCGTCAAAATGGCGCAACCAGGTGCCAGCCGCCAACTGCGTCAGGCGCGCCAGGTCCTGCGCCGACAGCGGCCGGGTACCGGTGTTGCAAGCCGCCAAAAAAGCAAAATCATCCTGCAACTGGGTCGCCCGTGCCGCGTACCGCGCGTTGGCCTGCTCGGGCGACTGGCCCGCCTTCAGCGCCAGCAACCGGCTGATCTCGGCATCCCGCAACAGCACCTCAAAGCGGGTGCGGATTTCGTGGATGCGGTTGTTGATGGTCTCGAGCTTGGTGGCCTTGTCGATCACGTACTCGGGTGTGGTGACCTTGCCGCAGTCGTGTAACCAGGCGCCCATTTTGAATTCACGCCACTGATCGGCGGTCTCGAAGCGGAAGTCAGCAAACAGGGTCTGGTCGTCATGGGCGGCCTGGGCCAGTATCAGCGCCAGCTCGGGCACCCGGTTGCAATGGCGCCCGGTGTAGGGGCTTTTGGCATCGATCGCGGTGGCAATCATCTGGAACAGGTTGTCCATCAGCTGTTCCTGCGCTTCCATCAGCTGCAGGTTGTCCAGCGCCACCACCGCCTGTGCCGCCAGGGCTTGCACCAGATGCAGCATACCCGGGGCAAACGGGATGGCCTGGCCGGTGGTCGCATCCAGGGCGTTCATGAATTGCAGCACACCAACCACCTCACCGGTGATGGAAGCCAGCGGCACCGTCAGCAGCGAGACGGTTTTGTAGCCGGTTTGTTCGTCAAAACGGCGCGTGCCGCTCAGGTCAAAACGGGCCTCCAAGGCCACATCGTCGATCAGCACCGGGGTGTTGTGTAAGGCCACATAGGTCGAGACAAAACGCTCGTCGGGCTGGCCGGTGTCGCTCTGGTACAAGGGAATTTCTGCCACTGGCAACTGGTCATCACGGGTGCGGTGGGCAAAACGCAGGGTCTTGTCGTCGGTGACCAGGTACAAGGTGGCGCCATCACACTGCAGCAGCTTCTGGCCCTCCAGCAGAATTTGGTCCAGCAGCCGGGTGCGGTCGTGCTCCGAGGCCATCATGATGCCGGTGCGGATCAGCATGTCGAGCTTGGCAGTGCGGGTTTTGACCTGGTGCTCCAGCGCTTGCTCGGTGTCCTGCTGGCCCTTGTAGATGTCGCGGATGGTGAGCAGGTTGCGCACCCGCAGCGAGGTCTCGACCGAATCCACCGGTTTGCTTAAGTAGTCATTCGCACCATGGAACAAGGCCAGGTTGCGTGCTTCTTTGTCGGCGCTGGCAGTGATCACCAGAATCGGCAGGCTGGCTTCAGAAAACTGCTCACGGATCAGTCGGGTGAGCTCGACCCCGTCGATGAAGGGCATGTCCATGTCTAGCACCAGCAGGTCAAAACGCTCACGCTGCAGCAGCGCCAGCACCTCTCGCGCGTCGTTGATGCCGGTCACGTTGGAGTAGCCGTCGGCCTCCAACATGCTTAGCAGAAACGCGGTGTCCAGATCAGCGTTGTCACAGGCAAGAATACGGTGGGTCTTTTGACTGGCTGGCATAGGGTTCTGACTCTGACACAGGGTGGTCAGGATGGAAGGAAACAGGGGGCCCGATTCAAGCGCCCCATGGTAACCCAGCGCCCTGCTGCCACCAACACGCTGTTGGGCTGTTTTTCCGTTAGGGAAGCCACTCTATGTGCCGATGCTGGCCACAGCCGTGCAGCCCCTAAACTGCCCGGGATGGCCTGCGGCTTGCTGCAAGACAAACCGGGCCACAACACAACAAACAAGAGGATGACACCATGATGACCTACCCGCACCTGCTCACGCCCTTGAACCTGGGCTTTACCAGCCTGCCCAACCGCGTGCTCATGGGCTCGATGCACGTCGGGCTCGAAGAGGTGAAAGACGGATTTAATCGCATGGCCGCTTTTTATGCCGAGCGTGTCAAAGGTGGTGTGGGCCTGATCGTCACCGGTGGCATCGCCCCGAACGACCGAGGCCGCCCGATGCCTGGCGGCGCACGCCTGACCACCGAGGCTGAAGCCGACAAACACCGCGTGGTGACCGAGGCAGTGCACCAGGCGGGCGGCAAGATTGCCATGCAGATCCTGCACTTTGGCCGCTACGCTTACCACGACCAACTGGTGGCACCCAGCAGCCTCAAAGCCCCGATCAACCCGATGACGCCGAAGGCACTCAGCACCGAAGAGGTCTACCAGACGGTAGACGACTTTGTGCGCTGCGCAGCGCTGGCGCAAAGCGCGGGGTATGACGGGGTCGAGATCATGGGCAGCGAGGGCTACCTGATCAACGAATTCATTGCCGCACGCACCAACCAGCGCGACGACGAATGGGGTGGCAGCTATACCAACCGCATGCGTCTTCCGCTGGAAATTGTGCGGCGCACCCGCGAGAAAGTTGGCCCCAACTTCATCCTGATTTACCGTTTGTCGATGCTCGATCTGGTCGAAGGCGGTTCGACCCTCGATGAAGTGATTGAACTGGCCCAGGCCATTGAAGCTGCAGGCGCCACCCTCCTCAACACCGGCATTGGCTGGCATGAAGCGCGTATCCCGACCATTGCCACCAAGGTGCCACGCGCCGCTTGGGCCTGGGTGACGCAACAGCTCAAAGGCAAAGTCGGCATCCCGCTGGTGGCTACCAACCGCATCAACACGCCCGAGGTGGCAGAACAGCTGCTGGCCGACGGGTTTTGCGACATGGTGTCTATGGCGCGGCCCCTGCTGGCTGACCCCGAGTTTGTGAACAAGGCCGCGCAGGGCCGTGCGGACGAGATCAACACCTGCATCGGCTGCAACCAGGCCTGCCTGGACCACACCTTTGCTGGCAAGGTGACCAGTTGCCTGGTGAACCCAAGAGCCTGCCACGAGACGCTGATCAACATCACCCCGGCGACCCGGCGCGAGAAGATCGCAGTGGTGGGTGCGGGCCCGGCCGGTCTGGCCTTTGCCACCACCGCCGCCCGGCGCGGGCTTGATGTCACGCTGTTTGATGCCGCTCCACAGATCGGCGGCCAGTTCAACATCGCCAGACAGGTGCCGGGCAAGGAAGAGTTTGACGAGACCCTGCGTTATTTTGGCAAGCAGATCGAACTCACCGGTGTCAAGCTTGAGCTGAACCACCGCGTGACTGCTGCCGAACTGCTGGCCGGTGGTTATGCCCATGTGGTGCTGGCCACCGGTGTCACGCCACGCACCCCGCCGATTGAGGGCATCAACCATCCCAAAGTTCTGGGTTACCTGGATGTGCTGCGCGACAAAAAGCCGGTGGGGCAGCGTGTAGCGCTGATCGGCGCCGGTGGCATCGGTTTTGATGTGGCCGAGTTTCTGCTCAGTGAAGGTATCAGCCCGAGCTTGAGTGCACTCAAGTTTTTTGCCGAATGGGGCGTGGACACCACTTACGCCGAGCGTGGTGGCCTCAAAGAACCCCACATCGAGCCAAGCGCGCGCAAGCTCTGGCTGTTACAACGCAAGGCCAGCAAAGTGGGTGAAGGGCTGGGCAAAACCACCGGCTGGATTCACCGCACCTCGCTCAAAAACCGCCAGGTCGAGATGCTGGCCGGGGTGATATACCGCCGCATCGACGACGCTGGCCTGCACATCACCGTGGGTGAACGTGAGTTGACGCTGGACGTGGACAACGTGCTGATCTGCGCTGGCCAGGAGCCACAACGCGAGTTGCAGGCCGAACTGGCGGCTGCGGGTTGCAGCGTGTTCCTGATTGGTGGTGCTGACAAGGCCGAGGAGCTGGACGCCAAACGGGCCATCCAACAAGGCACCGAACTGGCGCTGACGCTGGGCGCCAGCACATCACCTGACTTACAAGACAAATCGACATCAAGCCCTTATGAAACAAGGGCCAGAAGCCATCAAAAGGATAGCGCCATGGATTACGACACCCTCACCGTCAGCCTGGTCGACCACATCGCCACGATCCGTCTGAATCGCCCCGACAAGGCCAACGCGATGAACCTGACCATGTGGCACGAACTGCGCCGCGCCTTCCAGTGGGTCGATGCCACGCCCGAAGCCCGCGTGGCCATTCTCGAAGGGGAAGGCAAAGCTTTCACCGCCGGCATCGACCTGCAGATGATGATGGGCATGGGTGACCAGATCCAGAACGACTGCGAAGCACGCACCCGCGAAAACCTGCGCCAGGTGATCCTGGATTTGCAGGACACCTTGACCAGTCTGGAACGCTGCCGCAAGCCGGTGCTGGCCGCCATCCACGGTGCCTGCATTGGTGGCGGCATCGACCTGATTTGCTGCGCCGACATGCGCTACTGCTCGGCTGACGCCCATTTCAGCATCAAGGAAATCGACATCGGCATGACCGCCGACGTGGGCACCCTGCAACGCCTGCCCAAGCTGATTGGTGAAGGCCTGGCGCGTGAACTGGCCTACACCGCACGCAAGTTTGACGCGGCTGAGGCACTACAAATGCGTCTGGTCAACCGCGTCTTTGACTCGCGCGAAGCGATGCAAGCCGGTGTGCGCCAGATTGCTACAACGATTGTAGCAAAGTCCCCTTTGTCCATCAGGGGAACCAAGGAAATGATCACGTATGCCCGTGACCACTCGGTGGCCGACGGCCTGAACTATGTGGCCACCTGGAACGCCGCCATGCTGCTGTCCAACGACCTGCAAGAAGCCATGATGGCCAACATGGGCAAGCGCCAACCCGTGTTCAAAGACTAACTTTTCCCTCCTCACCGCTGACGGCCAACCGTGGCCGTCAGCCCAGCCCGTCGCCTGATGAAGTGACCGGGTTTGAGGCACCCACCCAAAGGCTTGACCCCCTCGCGCCACAGGTAGATACTGCGTTTTGACGAGACCCACCGGCGCTCTCTGCCCAACATGACACTGCACCACCCGGTGCCGCCCCGTTGACTGACAAGATTTGTTTCAACTCAGGAGACGCGTCATGGATACCTCACAAAAATACGTTTATCTCTTTGGCACCACCACCGAGGGCCGTGCCGACATGAAAAACCTGCTCGGCGGCAAAGGGGCCAACCTGGCCGAGATGTGCCGCCTGGGCATCACCGTGCCCTCGGGTTTCACGATCAGCACCGAGGCCTGCACCGCGTTCACCGAACTTGGCCGCGACAAAGTGCTGGGTTTGATTCACAACGAGGTGCTGGCAGGCGTGGCCTTTGTGGAGGCTGAGATGGGTCGACAGTTTGGCAATGCCACCGACCCGTTGCTGCTGTCGGTACGCTCCGGCGCGCGTGCCTCCATGCCCGGCATGATGGACACCATCCTGAACCTGGGGCTTAACGACGAGGCGGTGCTGGGCCTGGCGACCCGGTCCAGCAACGAACGTTTTGCCTGGGATTCTTACCGCCGTTTTATCCAGATGTATGGCGACGTGGTGATGGGGCTCAAACCGCTGTCCAAGGAAGAACACGACCCGTTTGAGATCATCATCGACACGCTGAAAGAAAAGAAGGGCGTCAAGCTCGACACCGAGCTCGACGCGCAGGATTTGAAGGAACTGGTGCAGCGTTTCAAGGCGCTGATCCGCGCCCGCACCGGCCACGACTTTCCCACCGACCCGTGGGCGCAACTCTGGGGCGCCATCTGGGCGGTGTTTGAGAGCTGGAACAACCCGCGTGCCCAGGTCTACCGCGAACTCAATGACATTCCCCAGTCCTGGGGCACCGCAGTCAACGTCCAGGCCATGGTGTTTGGCAACCTGGGCAACCACAGCGCCACCGGCGTCGCTTTCTCACGCGATGCGGGCACCGGTGAAGACCTGTTCAACGGCGAGTTTTTGGTCAACGCCCAGGGCGAGGACGTGGTGGCGGGCATCCGCACACCCCAACAGGTGTCACTGGTTGGCTCGCGTCGTTGGGCCGAATTGGCGCTCATCAGCGAGGCCGAACGTGCGAGCCTTTACCCATCGCTCGAAGAACTGATGCCCGACATCTACGCGCAGTTGCTGCACTTTGAGACCACACTGGAAAACCATTTCAAGGACATGCAGGACATCGAGTTCACGATCCAGGAAGGCAAACTCTGGATGCTGCAAACCCGCAATGGCAAACGCACCGGCTCGGCCATGGTGCGCATCGCCATGGAGATGCTGCAACAAGGCATGATCGACGAAAAAACGGCCCTGATGCGCGTGGCCCCCGACCGGCTCAACGAACTGCTGCACCCAGTGTTTGACCTGCAGGCCCTGGCAGATGCGATACCGATTGCGCGTGGCCTGCCCGCCTCGCCCGGTGCGGCCACCGGCCAGATCGTGTTTTTTGCCGACGAGGCCGAGACCTGGGCCAAACAGGGCAAAGACGTGATCCTGGTGCGCCAGGAAACCTCGCCCGAAGACTTGCGCGGCATGAGCGTGGCCAAGGGCATCCTGACCGCGCGTGGTGGCATGACCTCACACGCGGCAGTGGTGGCGCGCGGCATGGGCAAGTGCTGCGTATCGGGCGCGGGTGCGGTGTTTGTGGACATGAAGGCGCGCAGCATGCGCATCGGCAGCACCCACTATGCTGAGGGCGACTGGATATCGCTCAACGGCACCACGGGTGAGGTTTATCTGGGCAAAATCGCCACCCGCGACGCCGAGCTCAGTGGTGACTTTGGCAAACTGATGGCGCTGGCCGACAAATACAAACTGATGGAAGTGCGCACCAACGCCGACACACCGGCCGAGGCCCGCATGGCGCGCAGCTTTGGCGCCACCGGCATCGGCCTGTGCCGAACCGAACACATGTTTTTTGAAGGTGAACGCATCACCGCCGTGCGCGAAATGATCCTGGCCGACAACGAGGCTGAGCGGCGCAAAGCGCTGGCCAAGCTGCTGCCCATCCAGCGCGGTGACTTTGAGGGCCTGTTCGAAGCCATGGATGGCCTGCCAGTGACTATCCGGCTGCTGGACCCGCCATTACACGAGTTTTTGCCACATGACGAGGGCAACCAGCGCATCATGGCGGCCGAGATGCGGGTGTCTCTGGGCAAGATCAAGATGCGTGTCGAAGAACTCCATGAGTTCAACCCGATGATGGGTCACCGTGGTTGCCGTCTGGGCATCAGCTACCCAGAAATTACCGAAATGCAAGCCCGCGCTGTGTTGGAGGCCGGGCTGAACATGCGCGCCAAAGGTATCCATGTGAAAGCCGAAATCATGGTGCCGCTGGTGGGTACGGTGCGGGAATTCAACCTGCAGGCAGCCGTGATCCGCCGCACGGCGGCTGCGGTGTTTGCCGAGCGCGGCGAAACCCTGCCCTATTTGCTGGGCACCATGATCGAAACCCCGCGCGCCGCATTGGTGGCCGACAGCATTGCTGAGCAGGCCGAGTTTTTCTCGTTCGGCACCAACGACCTGACCCAAATGACACTGGGCTTCTCACGCGACGATGCGGGCAAGTTCCTGCCGGACTACATCAGGCAGGGTGTTTATGAGCACGACCCGTTTCGCAGCATCGACCAGATCGGAGTTGGCGCGCTGGTGCAGATGGCGGTACAAAAAGGCCGCAGCGCACGAGCGGACATCGAGGTCGGTGTCTGTGGTGAACACGGCGGCGATCCGGCCTCGGTGGCTTTTTTCCACCGCGCCGGACTGGACTACGTGAGTTGCTCGCCCTACCGCGTGCCCATTGCGCGCTTGGCGGCGGCACAGGCCGCCATGATCGGCTAGGGGATTTGTGGCACAAATGCGCCAAGAAAGCAGCGGCGGGCGAGATAATTAACCAAAGAAGTCTGCTGTCCCCCTGGTTGACCGGAGGTGATGGCAGCCTACTTGTTCCAACCCTCGCCAAAACACCTATGCCCATGACACCCAAACAACTGCTTTTGCCTCTCGTCACCGCTCTGACCCTGGCTTTGGTCGGCTGCTCCAAATCCAGTGAATCTGCCGCGCCTGCGGCCACCACCGCACCCGCCGCCGCCACAGCCGCACCGGTGGCCATGACCGGTTCAGCTTATGACACCGTGGCCAGCCAGGGCAAAGGTTTCACCGTGGGTGCGCTGATGAGTGCACAACCGGTGTATGTGTTGTTTGAGCCCCAGTGCCCGCATTGCGGCCACTTGTGGGAAGCCTCAAAAGCCCTGCATGGCAAGGTCAAGTTCATCTGGGTGCCTGTCGCCTTTAACCAGGGCAAGAGCCTGGCCCAGGCCGCCACCCTGCTGTCGTCCAGCACCCCGCTGGAAACCATGAGTGAACATGAAAAATCGGTGCTCGCGGGTACCGGTGGTATTTCAGCGTCCAGCAGTGTTGCGCCCGAGATCGAGCAAGCCATCAAGGCCAACACCCAGCTCTTGAGCACCCTGGGCCAGGACTCAGTGCCCTTTGTGGTGGCCAAACACCGCCAGAGTGGTGAGGTCATCAGCCACAGCGGCGCCATGGACACCGCCACCTTGGCGAAATTTTTGGGCGCAGAGTAAACCCCACACCGCCTGCCCCGTGACCACACGGCAAGTGGTGTGTGCAGGCGCTGTTTAAGCTGTCAGCGTGCCACCCAGCAACTCGGGCAAACGCTGGCTGGACATCTTGAAACCGCAGGCCTGGGCATGGCCACCACCGTGCATGCTCTCGGCCAGCGCAATACAGCTGAAGCCCGAGCGTGAGCGCAAGCCACACTTGACCAGACCACTTTTGTCCACCGTCCACAACAGCGCAAAGGTGCCTGACTTCTCACACAGGATGTCTCCCACCAGGCTGTGAAAGGCACTCGGCACATTGGCCATCAGGCCGGGCACACCGTTGAAATTCAGGGGCTGAGCGGCCTCACTCATGCTCTGTGCCAGTTTGCTGAACTTCTCGTCCATGGCACGGCCACGGTCGATGTAAGCGGCCAGATGGGGGGCATCGAAGTTGGCTACCGCATGCCAGCGCTCAAAATCAAAGGGTTCCATGTCCAGCGCGGCCAGAAAACCGGCGCTCTCGGGGTACTGCCAGACCCAGATGTCGCGGTCTTCGACAAACTTCACCAGGTCGGGCACCGGCTGCTGCGGGTGGAAAAACTCCCAGGCCAGGCGCGCGCCCGATTTCTTCATGTCAAAGTGCACCACACCGTGCTGGCACTGGAAACCGTTCAGTTTTTCAGCAGCACTCAAATGGTGGTCCAGCACCACCAGTTTGGCAGCGCAGCCGTCAATCTCGCGCAACAGCGGTGCCGAGAAGGAGAAGTCCAGGATGTAGACGGTGCGTCCGGCCAGGGGTGGCAAGTCGGCCAGTGTTTTGACATCGCCATGATCCAGCGGCAAAAACTCGGCCTGACCCTCGTAATACAACCAGGCGGCCAGGGCCGACGCAAAACCATCGGGGCAGCTGCGCCCGTGGTAGATCACCAGCGGCTGGGGGTCTTTTTTGTCGGGGACAACCGATATATTCAAACTCATTTTTTGATACTCTTTCTAACATCCAACGAACACAAACACTATCTTTTAAGTAGCTGCTAGCCCTATAACCACAAGGGCTAGGCAGCCATTTCCCTAACCATACAATAAAAACCATGTCCTCGCCCCCGACCCCGCCATTTTTTTCCGGTTTGACCCAGCCCGATGGCCAAGCTTTTGACGCCTGGCCAGAACAGCCCTTGCTGCTGTCGCTGGAGGCAGGCCTCATCAACTGGCCCAGTTCCTGCCGCAACGGCACCTGCCGCAGCTGCATCGGCCAGCTGGCCAGCGGGCAAGTGCGGTATGAAATCGCCTGGCCGGGTTTGAGCACCGAGGAAAAAGCCGAGGGGTATGTCTTGCCCTGCGTGGCCCATCCGTGTTCGGATGTGACGCTGACGCGTCTGGAGTGAAGCCCTCACCGCGAACCCGGCCGCGGCACCTGCTTGAAGCGAATCTTGCGGTCCAGCTCAATCGCGTCTTTCTTGAGCTGGCGCTGTGCATCCAGCGTTTGCCCGTGGGCCAGCCACTCGGCATATTCCTGCGGGGTTTCCAGGCTGATGCGGCCCATCACCGCAGAACGAAAGTCGTAAATCACAATCTCGGCCGCCTTTTGCCAGTTGATGCTTTTGCCGCCTTGTAAGGCGCCGCGCTGGCGGCCAATCGCCTCCAGCGCCTGCTCAACGGTCATCTGGGCAACACCACTGATCTTGAAGCGCGCCTCGAGCAAACTCGGGTAATGCATGCGCAGGGTGTCGAGCAGTTCGAGGGCCACCTCCTGCTCGTCAAACGCATTGCGCCCGACCGCGCCGCTGGCAGCCAGGTTGTAGCCACTTTTGGCCACAATGATGCGCGGCCACAACATGCCCGGTGTGTCGTACAGGTAGAAGTCTGGCGCCAGCGCCAGACGTTGCTCCAGCTTGGTGACACCGGCCTCGTCGCCGGTTTTGGTGGCGCGTTTGCCCATCAAGGTGTTGATCAGGGTCGACTTGCCCACATTGGGAATGCCACAGATCAGCACCCGCATCGGTTTGGCCAGACCGCCCCGGTTCGGCGCCAGTTCATGGCAGGCGGCAATCAGCGCCTTGGCCGGTGCCGCCATGCTGGCGTCGAGCGCAATGGCACGCATGCCCGGCTGCGCGTTGTAATGCGCCAGCCACAAGGCGGTGCGCTCGGGGTCGGCCAGGTCCTGTTTGTTGAGCACCTTGAGCGCCGGTTTGCCCTGCGTGAGCTGGGCCAGCATCGGGTTGGCGCTCGAACCCGGCAGGCGCGCGTCCAGCAGTTCAATCACCACATCAATGTTTTTGATGCGTTCGCTGATGGCCTTTTGCGTCAGGTGCATGTGGCCGGGAAACCATTGGATCATGGCCATGGGGAACCTTCCTTTTGATCAAATACCACCAGCCGGTCTCGGCCTTGCCGCTTGGCCTGCAGCAGGGCCTCGTCGGCCTGGGTGAACAGTGTGTGGGGGTTCTGGCCGGGCTGCAGGCTGGCCAGTCCAGCGCTGACGGTGATCGGCTGTTGGATGCCAAACGCATGGGAACGCACCGCTGCCAGGATACGCTCGGCCAGCACCAGCGCCTGTTGCGGCTGTGTGGCCGGGCAGATCACCAGAAACTCCTCGCCACCCCAGCGCGCCACCGAGTCCACGTTGCGCACCACCGCACGCAGCAGCAGGGCCAGCTCACGCAGCGCGCTGTCACCCGCTGTGTGACCCAGCTGGTCATTGATGCGTTTGAAGAAATCAATGTCCAGCAGGATCACCGACAGGCCAGTCTCAAAACGCTGGGCACGCGCCAGTTCACGTTTGAAGATCTCGTCAAAACCCGCGCGGTTGTACAAACCCGTGAGTGCATCGCTGCGCGACAGGTGATGCAACTGGGCATTGACCCGGCGCAGCCGCCAGATCCAGTAACTGCTGGTCAACAACACCGCCACCAGAACCGCACCCAGCCAGGCCAGCGAACGGGTGTCGAGCGCGGTGGCAATGTTGAGGGCCAGGTGCTGGTCAACGATCTGGCGGCGCTCACCCGCTGTCAGACTGGCCACCCCGATGTTGAGCCGGTCACGCAACGCCGTCTGGTCTTTGGCCACCCCGATGCGCAGCTGGTTGCCATAACCAGGCACTTGGCCGGCAATCTTCAGGTTGAACCAGCCTTCGCGCTTGAGGGTGCTGGCCGCCACAATCAGGGAGCGCATGGTCATGTCGGCCTGGCGCCGGTTGACGGCCTCAAAAGCCTGAGCCTCGGTGTCCACAAGCATCAGCCTGAGATGGGGGAAATCGCGGCGCAGCCATTCTTCCACCGACGTGCCTTTGGGCAGCGCCAGGATCTCACCCTCGACCGAAGCCAGATCCGCGACAAAGGGGTGTTCCTCGCGGGTGATGAGCACGTTTTCGTCCACCAACACCGGGTCGGTGAACACCAGCCAGGCATCCCTCTTGGGGCTCTGGTTCAAGAAACTCAGGATCTGGCAGCGCCCTGCTTGTGAAGCAGTCAGGCTCTCACCCCAGTTTTTGGTGGGAGCCAGCTGCAGGCTCACCCCGCTGCGCTGAGCCACCCGTTTGAGCAGTTCAGCAGCGATCCCCACATGCTGGCCTTTGGCGTCAATCTCCTCGAACGGTGGCCAGTCAGGGTCCACGCAGTAGCGCACAACGTCTGCGGCCGGCGTCTGTGGTGCGGCGGCGCTGGCTGGCACGGCGGCCTGAGCCCAGCCCAGACTGGCCCCACAGGCCAGCAGGCCCACCAGCAGCGGCCCGGCACACCAGCGCAGCACCGCTTGGCACAGCTGCAATTGGTTCAAGAGATCTTGCAACACCATGCGTCACAAATCCAGAGAGGGCCGCATCGCCAGCAGTTTGACATAGCGCCAGCGCCCGATGAAACACGCTGACAGCAACGCCAGACCACCTGCCAGCGCCACCCACAGCAGCGGCTGCACCCAGTTGGCCTCGAACGCGCCAAACAGGCTGGCCTTGAGCGCTTTGACCACCCAGGTGATCGGCATGTAAGGGCTGATCAGCGCAAACAGGCCACCGCTGAGCTCCACCGGCAGCACCCCGCCCGAGGACGACAGCTGCACCGCCAGAAACACCAGCGCCAGGGCCTTGCCAGCATCCCCCAAAGCGCGCGTCAGGGCAAACACAATCGCCAGAAAGGTCAGGGAAGCCACCCCCACGGTCAAAGCCAGCGCCAGCACGTCATGGACCTCGATGTGCAACACCCACACCATGGCCACCCACACCAGCAGCGCCTGCAACAGGACCAGGCCAGCTGGCATCAGCATCTTGCCGACCAGTCGCGCCACTGGCGACAGCCCGGTGGCAAACAGCGGCAGCAAGCGCAGCTGGATCAGAAACACCGCCAGGTTGGCACCCAGCCAAAGCGCCCCCGGGATGATGTTCGGCGCAAAACCGCTGCCATTGTTCTGGACCGGTGCATCCACCTCGATGGCGGGCCGCACCGAGGTGGCCAGACCCTGGGCGTTGCCCTCCATCTTGCGGATCGACACCGGCAGCGAGCCCTCCAGCAATGCCAGCCCACCGGCCACATGTTGCGCGCCCTGCGCCAGCTGCTGGGTGCCCGCTTTGAGGGCATGGGCGCCGCTGCTCAGACTGGCGGAACCACGCACCAGCTCGTCCAGACGGGTGTCCTCGGGGAGCTGCCTGACCACGCTGCGCAGGCCCTCATTCATGGCCCGCACGCCGTTGGTCAGGGTGTTGACACCATTGCTGAGTTGCACCGAGCCATCGGCCAGTTTCTGGTGCGCCGTGTTGGCGGTTTTTAAACCACTCTCCAGGCTGCCAACACCGTCGCCAATCTGGTTGAGACCGTCGGTGACACGGGTGCTCACAAACAGGCTGTCAGCGGTTTCGTCACGGAAACCAGTCACCCCCAGCTGCAAACGCTGCGCCCCTTGCTGGAGTTGCACCAGCCCCTTGCCGAGTTCCTCCTGCCCCGCAACCAACGCCTGCGCACCCTCGTCCAGGCGTCTGAGGTCAGAATAACGCGGGCGTTTCTCCAACATGGTACGCAGCCCTGTGCCCAACTCTTTGGCCCCGGAGGCCAGCTGCGCAACACCCTGCTCAGAACGTGCGGCGCCAGCGGCCAGCGTTTCCGACCCATGTGCGGCCTGCGCCGCGCCGGTGGCCAGATCAGTCGCCCCCTGTTGCAGCCGCAACAAACCATCATGCAGCTGCTGGATGCTGCGTTGTGAGCCATCGGCATCGGCCAGCACCAGCTCCCAGCGCTGCTCATTGAGGCGCTGGTTGACCTCGCGCCCGAGGTCGTCGGCAAAACGCCGGGCCAGAGCGGCACTCGGGTAGCTGTTGCCCTCGGAGGTGAAGACCACCAGCTTGCCCGCACCGGCCTTGGCACCGGGCACCGCATTGGAGCTGAAGTCGGCAGGCACGATCAGCGCAAACGCCATCGCACCCTGGCGCACCAGACGGCGCGCCTCTTGCTCACTGGCCACCTCCACGTAGCCAAACGTGGGCTTGGATGCCAGACGCGCCACCACATCGTGACCCACATTGAAAGCCTGCTGGCGGTAGACAAAACCTTGGTCCAAGTTCACAAGGGCCACCGGCAAGTCACCGGTGCGGGCGGACGGGTCCCAGACGCTGGTGAGGTAGATCAGCACGTAGAGCGCCGGAATCAACACCACGGCAGCGGCAGCCAGCAACAGCTTGGGGTAGCGCCAGAACAGATGGAGTTCGACCCGGGCAATGCCCAGCAACGACGCTTGATGGCCCGCTTCAGCCGTCATGCGACACCCGTGCGCGCTGCACCTTGAGGCCCGCACGCTGTGACTTGGCCTCACGCACACGCTGGCGCGAGGCTTTGGTCGGCTTGGTGGCTTTGCGTGCCTTGGGTGGACGGGCCACGCTGTTGACCAGTTCCTGCAGCCGCAGCAAAGCGTCAAATTTGTTGGACTCTTGGGTGCGGTGCTGCTGCGCCTTGATGACCAGCACACCGTCCTGGGTGATGCGGCTGTCGCGCAGGGCCAGCAGACGCTCTTTCACATCCTCAGGCAAGCTGGATGCGGGAATGTCAAAACGCAGATGGATGGCGCTGGAGACCTTGTTGACGTTCTGCCCACCCGCACCCTGGGCGCGAATAGCGGAGAGTTCCACCTCGTCGTCCTTGATCAACAATGCATCCATATTCATAGCTATAAGCCCTTTCCCAATAAGGGCTAGAGGGCAGAAACATCATCAGATAGCTGGACACCTGCCTCGGGCGGGTTCACATACCGCGCGACAAACGCACCGACCGCGCTCTCGGGCAGCGGCAGCCACACGGTGTGGCCGCTGCCGGGTGCCACGGTCATGGGCTGGGCGTCCACATTTTCCATCCCGCTGAGCAACACATCGCTGTTGCCATTCGGGTGGATGATCTCCAGCCAGTCACCCACGGCAAAGCGGTTGCGCACATTGACCTTCATCAGGCCACGCGCCGCGTCAAACTCAAGCGCATCCC
Source organism: Rhodoferax sp. BLA1 (assembly GCF_013416775.1). Lineage (GTDB taxonomy): Bacteria > Pseudomonadota > Gammaproteobacteria > Burkholderiales > Burkholderiaceae_C > Rhodoferax. The sequence goes on along the minus strand of NZ_SZVI01000010.1, from coordinate 146,055 downwards.
CCACATACAGGCTGCGGCCCGACTCGGAGTAACCACGCAGGTAGTTTTGCGTGGCCTCTGGTGTGTGGCGCTGGAAAAAACCACTGGTGTAACCCCGGTTGGCCAGGCCTTCGAGCTGCCCCAGCAGCGCCGGGTCGAGCTCGCGACCGGCCACCGCGTCGTCGATGGCGCGGCGGTAACTCTGCACCGTGCGCGCCACGTAGTACGGGCTTTTGGTGCGGCCTTCAATCTTGAGGGAGTCAACCCCAATCTCGACCAGGCGCTTGACGTGTTCGATGGCGCGCAGGTCCTTGCTGTTCATCACATAGGTGCCGTGTTCGTCTTCTTCGATCGGCATGTAGCTGCCTTCGCGCTGGCTCTCTTCGATCATGTAGACCTGATCTGCAGCGGGCGAACGCTCTATCGCGCCTTGTTCACGCTCTTGCGCCGCCTGCTGTGTCAACACGTCACCCGAGGCATCGACCACACCTTTTTGCGTCTTGTAGTCCCAACGGCAAGAGTTGGTGCAACTGCCCTGGTTCGCGTCACGGTGGTTGAAATAACCCGAGAGCAGGCAGCGGCCTGAGTAAGCGATACACAGCGCGCCGTGCACAAAGACCTCGAGCTCCATGTCGGGGCAGGCCTGGCGGATTTCTTCCACCTGGTCGAGCGACAACTCGCGCGACAAAATGATGCGCTTCAAGCCCACCTTTTGCCAGAACTTGACGGCTGCCGAGTTGACAGTGTTGGACTGCACCGAGAGGTGAATCTCCATATCGGGCCAGGTTTCGCGCACCATCATGATCAAGCCGGGGTCGGACATGATCATCGCGTCGGGTTTGAGCGCAATCACCGGCGCCATGTTGTCGATGTAGTGGCGGATCTTGTTGCCATGCGGGAAGATGTTGCTCACCAGGAAGAACCTGGCGCCCTTGGCATGCGCGGTGTCGATGCCTTGTTTCAAGACCTCGATGTCACCAAAGTCGTTGTTGCGCACCCGCAAGCTGTAACGCGGCTGACCCGCGTAAATGGCAGTGGCACCAAAGGCCAGCGCGGTTTCCAGCATGGTCAGGGAACCGGCCGGGGCCAGCAATTCGGGGATCTTCATGGTTAAAAACTCGCTCAAAAGGTGTGGGGGTCTGGTGCCTGCCGGAAGTCGTCAACTCTCATAAATAGAGCTATCTACCCAGGAGGTATAAGGGTCAGAGCCCAATTTGTCATCAATAGTTCAGCGCCAGCCGAGGTGGCCGACCCGCGACTCAGGCCCGTGCGGCAATCGGCGGCAAGCTGTGCACCACGTCACCACATTGGGCGCGGTGGCGCAGCGCGTGGTCCATCACCACCAGCGCCAGCATGGCTTCGAGTATCGGTGTGGCGCGAATGCCCACACAGGGGTCGTGACGGCCTTTGGTGACCACCTCTGTGCTGTGTCCAGTCATGTCAATCGACTCGCGCGGGGTCAGGATCGAGCTGGTGGGTTTGATCGCCACCGAGACCTCCAGGTCCTGACCACTGGTGATGCCACCCAGGGTGCCACCGGCGTTGTTGCCCTTGAAACCAGCGGGTGAGAGTGAATCACCATGGCTGCTACCCAACTGCGCCACACTCGCAAAACCAGCGCCAATCTCCACACCTTTGACCGCGTTGATGCCCATCATGGCGTAAGCAATGTCGGCATCCATCTTGTCAAACAGCGGCTCACCCAGGCCAACGGGCACGTTGGACGCACTCACTCGCAACCTGGCGCCGCAGGAGTCGCCCCGCTTGCGCAAGGCCGCCATGTAGTCCTCCAGCGCGGAGACATCGGCCACCGGGGCAAAAAACGGATTCTTGGACACAAACTCCCAGGACTCGAAGGCGATGGGCAACTCACCGACCTGGGTCATACAGCCACGAAAGACGGTGCCGTACTTCTCAGCCAGCCACTTTTTGGCCACCGCACCGGCGGCCACCATGGGTGCGGTCAGGCGCGCGCTGCTGCGGCCACCACCACGCGGGTCGCGGATACCGTATTTCTGGAAATAGGCGTAATCGGCATGGCCGGGGCGGAAGGTCTGAACGATGTTGCCGTAATCTTTGCTGCGCTGGTCGGTGTTTTTGATCAGCAAGCAGATTGGTGTGCCGGTGGTTTTGCCCTCAAACACGCCCGACAAAATCTCAACCGTATCAGGCTCGTTGCGCTGGGTGACAAATTGGCTGGTGCCGGGGCGGCGGCGGTCCAGGTCGGGCTGGATGTCGGCCTCGCTCAGAGCCAGCCCAGGCGGGCAGCCGTCAATCACGCAGCCAATGGCCGGGCCGTGGGATTCACCAAAGTTGGTGACTGCGAAAAGTTGTCCAAAAGTGTTACCGCTCATGGGGCGGCATTATCCCAGAGCGGCCAGGTCGGGCGCGCGGAGCGCCTGAAAACTACAGCTTGGGGCCGTCGTCCGGGTTTTCACCCTCGGGCCAGTCGTGGATATAGGCCTTGAGCATCTTGTTCTCAAAATTCTGGCTATCCACCACGGCGCGGGCCACATCGTGAAAGCTGATCACACCCATGAGCATGTGATTGTCCATCACCGGCATGTAGCGCGCGTGGCGATCCAGCATCATGCGGCGCACCTCGTCCATGTCGGTCTGGGTGGTACAGGTCAGCGGTGCGTCGTCCATTGCGGTGCGCACGATGGTGGTGCCAATGCTGCCACCGGTCTTGACCAGGATCTGGGTGAGTTCGCGCACGGTGAGCATGCCCACCAGGTCACCATGCTCCATCACCACCAGCGAGCCGATGTCGCGCTCTGCCATCACTGCCAGCGCCTGGATCAGCGGCTCGGACGGTGACACCGTGTAGAGGGTGCTGCCTTTGATACGCAGGATGTCGGCGACTTTCATGGTGTTTCTGCTCTCATAGAGGTTGATGGATGAACCAGCGCGCCATCTTAATGGCAAACCTGACAGATTCAAGCACCAAAACGCTGCGCTTGGCGGGCCTGAGCCCATATCGCAGCCACCCTCTGCCCAGGTTGACGTCAGGTCGCGGGCACACAAAAAAGCGCTTTGCTCACCGGCTGGCCTGTGGGGCCACTTCCGATGCACAAAGCGCCTCAGCCATCACTGGCTGTGTCGACCGGGTGTGAGCCCACCCGGTCAAGGTTTGATCAATAGCTGTAACGCACACCCAGCGAGGTCACGTCCACACGTTCTTTGTTGTCACCCGCGAACTTGAGGTCATGGGATTCGTATTGCAGCAAGATCGACCACTTGGGCGTGAAGGCGTATTCCGCACCCACGCCGTAGTTCACACCAAAGCCATGTTCTGAGCCGGTCTGGATGCCTGAGAACCCGTTGGCCGAGGTGTCGGTGTCACTGTAGGTGGTACCGATCTTGCCAAGCAGGTTAAAAGACGGCGACACCGGGAATTTGCCCACCAGACTCAAGCTGATGCCACGGGCCTTGGTGCTGCCACCTGCGCGGCTGATTTGGCCAAAGTCGGTGTAACCCAACTCCATACCCACGTTGTCATTGAAATAACTGCCGATGTGGGCGCTGTAGGCGTTGTCGCTGTCGTCTTTGTCCCAGATGCCGACACCATCACTGAGCGAGTAGTCGGACTTGCCAGCGTTGAAGTCAAAGTAGCTACCACCCGCGCGGTAATACGGTGCGGCGTTGGTGTTGTTGCTGGTACTTTGGGCTTGCGCCACACCAGCCAGGGTGAAAGAGGCGGCAACAGCCAGCAGGCTGGCGGTGATACGAAGAGTTTTGTGCATGAGAGGTCCTTTGCGTTACGTGGACACCCCGGTTCAATACCAAGGCGCTGGCGTCACAAACAAGGCTTGTCTGTAAACGTTGGTCAAGCTTAGCCAGGCAGCAACGAAAGGTCTGTTCGCTTACACACACAGGCAACCAACAAAACAAACCACCGGACACATCAATTTTTATAGCATGCAGCTCTTATTGGATAACGGCCAGAGGCCAATATCACCTCAAACCACCCCATCACAACACGATGAATGCTTATGGCAAAAAGGCGGGCGTCACTGCCATGCACACCCGCCTGATGCCATCAGCACAACAAGCACAGTGCCAGCCATCAATGTTTTCTGTACAAAGGATCACAACCAATGGTGCCCACCAAGCTCTCCAGATACGCCTCAGAACGCACCGTGGCAAGCCTGCGATTTGCCTCATTCAATTGATCTTGAATGTTCATTTCCTCCACCAACAAAGCATTGTTTGTATTGGCCATGAAATCTTCCAAGTAGGCAATTTGTTTCTTATAAAACGCAATGTCCTTGTCCTGTTTCAACACCAGACGTGCCTTGTACCAATCGCTGTCAATAACATATTCTCTGTCAAACAACTTTCTCAACTCAGGATCGCTGATATCCTTGCCTTCAAAATGGCCGTACGCCATCACGTGTAACAAAACTTTCAGCGGTGGGATGGCCGACTCGATACTACCGTCTTCGAAATAACTCAGGGCAACTTTCTCTTGAGCCTCCACAATGTTATTGATACCATCCACATAATCTTCTAAACCTTGTAACTCCGGTTTCAACATTTTTTCGTTGAAAACAGCCTGGGGTTCATCAAACAAGCGATTCAGGCATGCCAGGGAAAATCGTTCGGTGATTCTGTATCCCAGGCGACTGGCCAACACCTTTTTACCCTGATACTCAAAGTCATCAATCTTCTCAAGACAAGCATTCGCAATCAGGTTCTTGGGATCCCGATCACTTTCTGCCAAGCGTGCCCAAATCTCGGGTATCAACAAACTGATATCGTGGTCAACTTTGTTTTGACCACCCACATAACCCGCTGCGGTGCTGAAGGCATGTGCGTCTGTCAGAATATGCGACAACAAGGCATTGTTGAGGTCGGTGGTGGGCGTCAACATATTAAAAGGCCCTTTTGTCAACGCACCTTCAGAACCCGCCCCCGTTGTTGAGGGTGACTTGCCAGTCAGACTGCAGATGAAGTCCATGAACAGTTCTGGCGTTTCCTGATAGTGGATGGGGTTGTACACCGCCAAAGGACGAATACCCGCCTTTTTATCAATCGGATTGTTTCTGCGTCCCGGCAAAACCGCATTCACAACAGGAATAAACGGGTCTTCGGACTTCATTTTCCTGTAGAGACGTGTGCCAATTTCGCCCAAATAACTCGCTTCGGTTTCGTTGATGAAGATGTTGCGCTCTAGATAACGGGGATTTTTTGTGGGTTTGCCATCCACAATGCGCGTGTGGGATGGCAGGCAAAAGTATTCCTCATCATTTTGACTGTTGACAACGTCCAAAATCAGGTCTTTGACCGGTTGGGTGTATTTGTCAAAATTGACGGTGTCTTCGTAGATGTCGATCGCATCCTGTTTTCTTAACAGTTCAAAATTGGTCAAGAAGGTATTGCTGGAAACAATATCTCGCTCAGCGCCTTTGTCGTAACCCCGCACAATCGCTTCGTCAGGCCGTTGAAACAGGTAACTTTCACAGTTGGCAACCACCTTGAAACTCCTGTTTGTGTACTCGGGGTTCAGGTTCTTGAACTGGCTTCTGGGTAGCGTGATAGAAGCAGAAATGTCATCTTCCATCTGGATTTTTTCGCTGGCAGAAAAGTCGGAGCGCAACTTGTTCAGCAACCAGTTACCTTTTTGACTGAACCCAATCCGGACATAACTCCCCACCACGGGATTGGTAAAGTATTTGAGACCTGTTCCATTTTTCCCGTTGATCACATCCACAGACATGCACTCTTTCCAGTTCAAATTGTTGCTGTCTTGACGGTACAAACGCTTCACAAACAACACCAGGGAGCGAATATGAACTGGGATATTTTTTACAAAATTGTTGTATTCATCGGTATAAACATCCAAAGGCTGCAACAGACGAACCGCAGCACCCAATGTTCTCTTCGGACTGAGGAAAGACTCCGATGGAGGCAAACTGGGATCGTAATTTTTCCAGCGTTTTGAATAATCGTATTCAATGATCTCATCTGCTTTCTTGAAATCCTCATCAATATCCACAATATTGAATTCGCTATAAGTAATAGCATTCAACATGGATTTTGATATCTCTGATTTACCACCACCGGAGACCGTGCAGGGTTTGTGGCAAAAAACACCTTCAGGAGAGGTGTTCACAATTCGCCACAAGGCAATGGCCTTGTGTTTTTCCAGCCTGAATTTGTTGCCCGTGGGGTGGATATAGGTTTTATTCGGTGACAAAACCAGCTTTTGCTCAGCACCCTCATACGTCCAAGTGATACTGTTGGTATTGGTGTTGATGTAAGCGTTTTCTGGAATATAGATCAAATTCGGGTATTTTTTATCTACTGCATAATTACCCGGCTTCACCTCGATACGCTCACCCAGAAGTGACTTCACCTCTTCAAATGAATAAGCATTGCCAAATTTCTTTGAAAAACCACTGCCATCAACGATGTCACCCATGACACCTTTAGGATAAGCAATCGCACCGCCGGAATGTTCTTCCTCCACCAAGCCATACAAATTAGCAGAGTAGCTGATCTGGGTTTTGATTTCCTTCTTTGAATAACCAAAATAATTGTCAGCAATGATGGTGACAACCACACCACTGTCATCCCTGCACGTTACCTTGAATGCACCGCCATCGTTGTAAATTTCGTCCTCAGTTTTCCAGCACATGCCTTCATTTTTCTGACGGTCTGTGGCTTGATCCCAATGCGGCAACCCAACATCTTTTTTCCTGAGTTTCTTTAATTGGGGGGCCAGGATGACACACCCCGTGTGGCCCGTCCAGTGCTCAGTATCCAGTGCCGCATCGTTTTGGGCCAGATAGGGATCACCGGCATTGCCAAAAATGGACTCCACAAAATCCAAATTGCTGACCAGGCTCCCAGGTGTGAAGAAGCGCACTTCCATGCTTTTCCTGGAGATGACACCTTTGACTTCCGGGCAAACCATGGGTCGCAATAAAAGAGAAACCATCAACTTGGCTTTGTCTTTTTGGTTCGCGGTGAAAGGTAATATTTTCAGTTCATCCGATGGATGGAAAGCAGCATGCAAAAAATGTGCGAATGTTATCTTTGGAACCTCTTTTTTATCCAAAGGTGCCGGCAAATTGCCTTCGACAATATGAAAGGTATTAACCGTGGTTCTTTTGTCATTGCTGGGATTGTTTAATATACCCTGCTTGATTCTGTAGGAGATGATGTCTTCACTGATAAAACAATCACCATTGGGTGGCAAACTGATCTCGCGCGCATGGCCTGCCTGGGTCAATACCAAGGTGTCATTGGGCAAGGCATATGATTTATCAAAATCAAGCCCTTGCAAGTAGTTATTGATAAAATTCTGAATTCGTGTATCTGCGGGAGAAAGATGCTGCGACAGCAGTCGAGATTTTTCTTTAAAACCTTTGATCAAACCATTTGTTAATGTTTCAAACTCTGGATTGCAGAACTTGATGACATCTTCTTCATTGTCATGGAACAAAGGCTGACCCAATGAGGCTAACTGAAGGTTGATGTATTGAACCGTATCTTTTCTGCTTTGTAGATTAGCTTGCTTGTTCATCTGCTTTCCAACATGAGTTTTTGACACTATTTAAAAAGTAAGTCGACGTTTCGGGCGGTGCGATCTCGTCCTGCTGAGGGATGGCTCGAAGCGACCGTTGTACGGCTGACAACCATTGTGCGGCGTTCCGGCTGCTGCCACATGACATAGCTCAATGTGGCGGAGATTTTTGAAACACCGGTTCAATTTTTGCCGACTACACGATAACAGCTTATCGACCGTGCTGCGCCGCCATGCATCGCGCCATTCAGCACCAGCGACAATTTACTTTTTATAGCGCACTACGCAGGCTGAATGAGGACCAGAGGCCGTTTTTCCATAAATTCTGGGTGCTGGGCTCTTGTTTGAGCAGCAGCCCATCCAACAGCGGCGCCAGCAAGGTGGTGTCGGGGTCGGCCAGCAGCACCAGCCGTGCGCTGGCATCCACCCGCTCCTCGGCCAGTTGGCCAATCCAGTCCAGCGCCAGCAAGGTTTCCACCACCGGTTCCAGCTGCAACTGGTCCACCCGTAACAAGGCGCTGAGCTGCTCCAGGCTCAGGCCCTTGTCCGGACTCTGGCGCACCCGCTCCAACTGCTGCAGCGTCTCCAGCGCCAGCAAAAACTGCCAGCCATGGGCACGCGCGCGGCGCTGCACCCCGGTCAGCAGGCTGGGCAAATACGCGGCAATCACCGCGCCCATCAGCACAATCACCCAGGCCACATACAGCCACACCAGCAAAATCGGCACCGTGGCAAAAGCACCGTACAGCACCGAATAGGTCGGCACCTTGGCCAGGTACCACACCAGCACACGCTTGGCCAGTTCAAACGCGGCCGACACAAACAGCCCACCGGCCCAGGCATGTGACCAGCGCACATGGGTGTTGGGCACAAAGTGGTAAAGCGCGGCCATGCCCCAGGCCAGCAAGACAAGTTGCAAGCCATCCAGCAAAAATTGCAACCCACCGGGCAACGCGCCCACCAAGCCCTTGGAGGCTGACAGCGCATAAGACGTCAGGCTCAGGCTCAAGGCCAGCAACAGCGGCCCCAGTGTCATCAGCGCCCAATACACGAGCACCCGCTGGCCAAGTGGCCTGGGTTGGCGCACCCGCCAGATGCCGTTTAAGGTGCGGTCAATCGTCAAAATCAAAGCCAAGGCCGTCAAAAACAAAATCCCCAGACCGACCCCGCCGAGCCGACTGGCCTTGCCAGCGAACTGCGTTAAATAACCCAGCACTTGGCGCGCGATGCTGTCGGGGATCAGGCTCTCGATCAACCACTGCTGCAGCACCAGCTGAAACTTGGCAAACATCGGAAACGCGGTAAACACCGCCAGCACCACGGTGAACAGCGGCACCAGGGCAATGGTGGTGGTGAAGGTCAGGCTGCTGGCTGTGACACCGAGGCGGTCTTCGCGAAAGCGCTCACGCAGGGTGTGGGCGGTGTTTTTCCAGGGAAAGCGGCGCAGCTGATGAATCAGGTCTTGCAGGCGCTGGCGCACGTCAAAGGCGGCTTGGGTCAGGTCAGTCATGGCCGCTATGATGCCATCCCGATGAATGCCCAGAACACCCCCCCTCCCACCCCGCCCTCTTCTTCCGTCGCCCTGACCCGTTTTCTGGCGGTGGGCAGCTTGCTCGGGCTGATTGTTCTGGGCCTGGCCTGGGAGCTGGTGCTGGCACCGGTGCGCCCGGGTGGCTCGCTGCTGGCGCTCAAGGTGCTGCCGCTGTGCCTGCCACTGATCGGGCTGTTGAAGAACCGCATGTACACCCACCGCTGGGTCACTTTGATGGTCTGGCTCTATTTCACCGAAGGGGTGGTGCGCGCCTATAGCGACAGGCCACCCAGCAACTACCTGGCGATGGTCGAGATCGCGCTGTGCCTGTCTCTGTTTGCGGCCAGCGCCCTGCACATCCGCTGGCGTTTTCGCGACCTCAGAAACAAAGCCGCTTTGGAAGCCGCCGCCGATGCAAAACCTGCTCAATGAACTCCGCACCATCGTTGGCAACGCCCATGTGCTCAGCGAAGGTGATTTAAGCGCCTGGGAGCAAGACTGGCGCCAACGCGCCCATGGCAAAGCGCTGGCGGTGGTGCGTCCGGGCAGCACGGCCGAGGTGGCGGCGGTGGTCCAGACCTGCGCCCGGCACCGGGCTGCATACCCGGACCAAGCGGTGAGCATCGTGCCGCAAGGCGGCAACACCTCGCTGGTGGTGGGCGCCACGCCGGATGACTCGGGTCGGCAAATCGTGTTGAGCCTGCAGCGTATGAACCGGGTGCGCGCTGTAGACAACGCCAACCTGACCCTCACCGCCGAGGCCGGTTGTGTGCTGCAAACCGTGCAGGAGCATGCCCTCAACGCGGGTTATCTGTTCCCCCTGAGCCTGGCCGCCGAGGGCTCCTGCACCCTGGGTGGCAACCTGGGCAGCAATGCCGGTGGCACCCAGGTGCTGCGTTTTGGCAATACCCGCGAGTTGTGCCTGGGCCTGGAAGTGGTGACTCCACAAGGTGAGGTCTGGAACGGCTTGAGTGGCCTGCGCAAGGACAACACAGGTTACGACCTGCGCCACCTGTTCATCGGCTCCGAAGGCACGCTGGGCATCATTACCGCCGCCACGATGAAACTTTACCCACTGCCCGCAGCCCAGCTCACCGCCTGGGCGGTCGTGCCGTCGATGCAGGCGGCTGTCACGCTTCTGGGGCTGGCGCATCACCATCTGGGTGCGGGCTTGACCGGTTTTGAGGTGATGAGCCAGTTTGCCCTGAGCCTGGTGGACAAACATTTCAAACAGTTACGCGTGCCACTGTGGCAAGACGGGCCGTTGTGTGTGTTGCTCGAGAACTCCGACCACGAGTCCGAGGCCCACGCGCGCCAGCAGTTCGAAGGTCTGCTGGAAGCCGCCTTGGCCGATGGCTGCGTCACCGATGCGGTGGTGGCCGAGAACCTGAGCCAGGCCAAGGCTTTGTGGCAGGTGCGCGAGAGCATTTCGCTGGCACAGTCCCAAGAGGGGCTCAACATCAAACACGACATCTCGCTGCCGATCTCCAACATCCCAGCCTTCGTCCAAACCACTGATGCGGCGCTGGTCCAAGTCATACCGGGCGTGCGCCTGGTCAATTTTGGCCATCTGGGCGACGGCAACCTGCACTACAACGTGCAGGCCCCTGAAGGTGTCGATGCAGCCGCCTTTTTGCGCGAGCACGAGCCCGAGGTCAACCGCCTGGTGTTTGATGCAGTGACCCAGTTTGGAGGCTCGATTTCCGCCGAACACGGCATCGGCAGCCTCAAGCTGCATCAACTCGAGCACTACAAATCACCTGTTGCCTTGGCGATGATGCGTTCGATCAAGCAGGCGCTGGACCCGCAGAATTTGATGAACCCGGGACGGGTCATCAAATTCTGATGCCAAGCTCGGAGCACACAACAGAGCAGGGTGCCCTGACGCGATGCCGCAAGCACCCATCATGCGCATATACTTTGCGCATGATTCATGGAGCCCAACATGTTGAACTTTGAAAATTCCACCAAGAAGGCCACCAACCTGTCACTCAACGCCAAGGTGCTGGAAGCCGCCCGGAACATGGGCATGAACCTGTCCCAAACGGTAGACACCTTACTGGCCGAGGAAGTCAAACGGCGTTATTGGGAAAAATGGAACGAAGACAACAAGGAAGCCATCGCCGCCTACAACGAACGGGTGGCCACCGATGGCATCTGGGGCGCCAAGTACCGCACCTTTGGCAAAAGCCTGGGTGATGGCCGCGAGGAATCCTGATGTCACGATTTGATGTGTATGCCAACCCGGACAAATCCGAGCGGCTGCACACCCCTTTTGTGCTGGACCTTCAAAACAGCTATCTGGCAACACTCACCACCTTTGTGGCCGTGCCATTGCGCACCGAGAGCTGTGTACCGGGGCGCCTGGTGGATCTCCAACCCGGCTTAACCGTCGCTGGCCAAGCGGTGGTGATGGACACACCAATGATGGCCACTTTTCCGAAACGCGGCCTGGGTTTGCCCGTGGCCAATTTGCGTGCCGAACAAGGGGTGATCCAGAACGCACTGGACGCCCTGTTTGGCGAATACTGACTGATGCAATCAACCATGCCCTCCCCCATCCGCTCCCAATACGAAGATTTCCTGCGCCACGTCCACACCCAGGGTGTGTTCAAAGCCGACCGCACCGGCACCGGCACCACCAGCGTGTTTGGTTACCAGATGCGTTTTGATCTGAATGAAGGCTTTCCGCTGGTGACCACCAAAAAGGTGTTCCTGCGCGCCATCATTGTGGAATTGCTCTGGTTCCTGCGCGGTGACAGCAATGTCAAATGGTTGCAGGACAACGGCTGCACTATCTGGGACGAATGGGCCCGCGCCGACGGTGACCTGGGCCCGGTCTACGGTGTGCAGTGGCGCAGCTGGCCCAAGCCAGACGGTGGCCACATCGATCAGATCCAGCAAGTGATCGACACCCTCAAAACGTATCCGGACAGCCGCCGCATCATCGTGAGCGCCTGGAATGTGGCTGACCTGGACAAGATGGCGCTGATGCCCTGCCACGCCTTTTTCCAGTTTTATGTGGCGCCGCCCACGACACCTGGCGGGCGCGGCAAACTCAGCTGCCAGCTCTATCAGCGCAGTGCCGACATTTTCTTGGGCGTGCCCTTCAACATCGCCAGTTATGCGCTGCTGACCCACATGGTGGCGCAACAGTGTGACCTGGATGTGGGTGATTTCATCTGGACCGGCGGCGACTGCCACATCTACAGCAACCACCAGGAACAGGTGGCGCTGCAGCTCAGTCGTGAGCCTTTTGCCTATCCAGGCCTTGTGATCAAACGCCAACCTGCTAGCATTTTTGATTACCAGTTTGAAGACTTTGAGGTTCAGGGTTACCAAAGCCACCCGGCCATCAAGGCACCGGTCGCTGTTTGAGAGCTGCCAAGGTGTCTTTCAATAACAAGGTGCCGCTGGTGCACCTGGCCTTGCTGACCATCATTTACCTGGCTTTCATCAGCCTGGGTTTGCCCGACGGTGTGCTGGGGGTGGCCTGGACCGCGATGCGGCTGGATCTGAACCAACCGCTGGCTGCCGTGGGTTTACTCACCATCACCATGACCGCCTGCTCGGGCCTGAGCACCGTGGTGAGTAGCTATGTGCTGAACAAACTCGGTACCGGGCCAGTGGTGATGATCAGCTGTTTTCTGACCGGTTTGGCGCTGCTGGGTTTTGCCCTGGCGCCGTCGATGGGCTGGTTGCTGGCACTCTCGGTACCGCTGGGCTTGGGCGCAGGTGCGGTGGATGCCGGGCTCAACCACTTTGTGGCAGCACACTATTCCTCGCGCCATATGAACTGGTTACACGGCTGCTGGGGCATTGGCGCCACGCTGGGGCCGCTGATCATGGGCGCCACTCTGGCGACTCAGGGCTGGCGAGGTGGCTACCAGACGCTGGCAACGATGCAGCTGTCCCTGGCGGTCATCCTGCTGCTGTCGCTGTCTTTATGGCAGCGTGAAAACGCCAAACCACCAGCCGAAGTGCACAACGAGGCACAACAGGCGCGCATCAAACCGGTGTCGATGGCCGCCACCTGGTTGGCACCACTGGGCTTTTTGCTCTATGTGGCGGCTGAAGCCGGCACCGGCTTGTGGGCGGCCAGTATTCTGGTCAACAGCCGGGGCAGCAGCCCGGCGACTGCGGGGCTGTGGGTGTCGTTTTTCTTTGGTGCGATCACCGCCGGGCGGTTTGCGGTGGGCCTGGTGGCCAACCGGCTGGGCAACCGGCGGCTGATCCGGCTCGGTATTCTGAGCGCCGTCGTGGGTGCGGTGGTGTTTGCCATCCCCGGCTTGCACGCACCCTTGTCTCTGGCAGGTCTGGTACTGATGGGCCTGGGTTGTGCGCCGATTTACCCGTCGATGATGCATGAGACCGCGCAGCGCTTTCCCGCCGAGCTGACGGCCAAGGTCATCGGGCGTCAAGTCGGCCTGTCGTATGTGGGCAGCGCCGGCGTGCCCGCCGCCTGTGGTTTGCTGGCGGCGTATGCTGGTTTACCGATGGTGATGCCAGCGCTGATCCTGGTGTTGCTGGCCTTGTTATGGGTGACCGAACGGCTCAACCAGCTGACTTGAGGGGGCGCAGCACAAGGTGACAATTCAGCCTTGCGGACGCCTAACCCCCGGAGCTTTCTCTGATGCAACTCAAACTCATTTTTGCCCGCGCCAGCAATGGTGTGATTGGCCACAACAACACCCTGCCCTGGCACCTGCCGGAGGACATGGCGCACTTCAAACGCAGCACCCTGGGCTGTCCGGTGATCATGGGCCGCAAAACCTGGGACTCGCTGCCCCCAAAATTCCGCCCGCTGCCCGGTCGGCTCAATGTGGTGGTGACCCGCCAAACCGATTGGCAAGCAGAAGGTGCCTTGGTGGCACACAGCATCAGCCAAGCCCGTGATCTGTGCCCGCCCGACAGCACCGCCTGGGTGATTGGTGGCGCCGAGGTCTATGCCCAGGCTCTGCCATTGGCCACACAGGCCGTGGTCACCGAGATTGAGGTGACCTTTGAAGGTGATGCTTTTGCACCCCGCTTCGGACCGGAGTGGTCTGAGACGGCCCGAGAATCACACACCGCCAGCAACGGTCTGGGCTACAGTTTTGTCACCTACACGCGCCAAACGAGAGAGTGAGCGCGACCAAGCTTCCGACCACTACAACAGCAATAGCAACAAAAGCAGCATGAACAAGGGCTAGAGCCCTCTGACCTATGAAACTCGCCACCTGGAACGTCAACTCACTCACCGTGCGCCTGCCGCAAGTGCTGGACTGGTTACAGGCCAACCCGGTCGACGTGCTGGCCCTGCAAGAGCTCAAGATGACGGACGACAAGTTTCCGCATGAGGCCTTTGCCCAGGCCGGGTACACCGCCCAGTGTTTTGGCCAGAAAACCTACAACGGCGTGGCGCTGATCTCGCGCACACCTGCCCTGGACGTGGTGAAAAACATCCCGGGGTTTGACGACGACATGGCACGCGTTATCAGCGGCAGCTTTCCGCTGGGTGAGACGCCCGTGGAAAATTCCACAAATGAGAGCACCCCACCCTTATCCAATCAGGGCTTGAGGGTGATTGGGGCTTATTTTCCGAATGGCCAGGAACCCGGCAGCGACAAGTTTGAATACAAGATGGCCTGGCTCGACGGCTTGCGCGCATGGTTACGCCAAGAGCTGTTGATCCACCCGAACCTGGTGTTGATGGGTGACTTCAACATCACTTTTGACGATGCCGACGTCTGGGACCCCGAGGGCATGCGTGACCAGATCCACTGCACCGACGAAGAACGTTACCACCTGCAGGCGCTGGTCGCGCTGGGCCTGAGTGACGCCCACCGATTGTTTCCCCAGCCAGCCAAAAGTTACTCCTGGTGGGACTACCGTGACATGGCGTTCAGGCGCAACCGGGGGTTGCGCATTGACCACATCCTGGTCAGCCGTGCGCTCAAGCCGCTGGTCAGTGCCTGCCAGATTGACAAGACGCCACGCAAGAACGAGCGCCCGAGCGACCACGCCCCGGTGGTGCTCAGCCTGGACACACCCTGAGCTTCAGCGCCTGAGATTGACACCTGGGACACCCAAGGCTACATTAATAACCGATCAGTCATTAATTCATACCCTTGTCTCCCGTCTCCGAAGCCCCTCCCACTGACACCCACACCCGGCGCCTGCGCCGCAAGGACGCGCGGCCCGGCGAACTGCTGGCAGCCGCACTCGATCTGTTTGTGGACAAAGGTTTTGCCGCCACCCGGGTCGAAGAGGTGGCCACCCTCGCAGGTGTGTCCAAAGGCACCTTGTTCCTGTATTTCTCCAGCAAGGAAGAACTGTTCAAGGCCGTGGTGCGTGAGCACATTTCGGGACGCTTCGCCCAGTGGAGCGAAGAGATCGAACATTTCGAGGGCAACTCGCAGGAGATGTTGCGTTATTGCCTGAACTGCTGGTGGGAACGCATCGGCGCCACCAAGGCCTCAGGCATCCCCAAACTGATGATGAGCGAGGCGCGCAACTTCCCGGAACTGGCGGCCTTCTACCAGCAGGAGGTGATCCAGCCCGGCAGCGCCCTGATAGCCCGCGTCTTGCAGCGTGGTGTGGACCGCGGTGAATTCCGGCCGATGGACCTCAAATACGCGGTCTACATGGTGCTGGCACCGCTGCTGTTTCTGACCACCTGGACCCACTCTCTGGGCACCTGCTGTGACCCGGCCTCACAGATCGAACCTGAACACTACCTGGCCATGCAACTCGACATGTTGTTGCGTGGTTTCAGCACCACCAGCACCGACCCGGACGCTGGTCTGTCTTAGATTCTGGAGCATCCAAGCGCATGAAACCCTGGCTCAAATGGACCCTTCTCGGTGTGGTGGTGGCAGTCTTGGCGGGCGGCACAGTGCGCACACTGTCGGCCCGCAAGGACAAACAGGCTGCGCTGGCGGCGCTGCAAACCGAGCAAAAAACACAGGTGTCAATTGAGCTGCCGCCCAGTGACCTGATCGCGTTGAGCAGCCGCGAGCTGCCGCTGTCTGTGGCCATTTCCGGTGCCATCACCGCCGTCAACACCGCCATGGTCAAGGCCCGGGTGGCGGGTGAGTTGCAAGGCTTGACGGTGCGCGAGGGCGACCGTGTGCGGGCAGCCCAGGTGCTGGGTCAGATTGACCCGACCGAGTCTGACGCCCGTTTGCGCCAGGTCCGCCAGCAGGCACAAGCGGCCAAGGCCCAGGTGGATATTGCCCAACGCACACACGAGAACAACCAGGCCCTGGTGACCCAGGGCTTTATCTCCAACACCGCCCTGGTCTCATCCCAGGCCAACCTGGCCAATGCCCAGGCCACCTATGCTGCGGCCCAGTCTGCGGCCGATGTGTCGGCTAAAACCCTCAGCGACACGGTGCTGCGTGCACCCATCGGCGGCTGGGTGTCCCAACGCCTGGCCCAGCCCGGTGAGCGCTTGGCGGTGGATGCCAAGGTGGTCGAGATTGTGGACCTGAGCCGCCTGGAGATGCAGGCCGAACTCAGCGCAGCGGACGCCTTGCAGGTCAAGGTCGGCCAAAAAGCGGAGTTGCGCGTCGAAGGCTTACAGCAGCCCGTATCCGCCACGGTGGTGCGCATCAACCCGAGCGCCTCGGTGGGCAGCCGCGCGGTGCTGGTGTACCTGGCCATCGCCCCTGGCACCGAGCTGCGCCACGGCCTGTTTGCACAGGGTGCGCTGGCCATTGGCTCGATGACCGGCCTGGCTGTGCCTTTGAGCGCGGTGCGCACCGACAAGCCCCAGCCCTACATCCAGATTGTCCAGAACCAGCAGGTGCGCCATGTGGCCGTGACACTGGGCCCACGCAGCGAGGTGGATGGCCAGACCCTGGTCAGCCTCACGGGCGCCACCGAGGGCATGAGCGTCATCTCGGGTGCGGCGGGGGTGTTGCGTGAAGGCACCCAAGTCAAGCTGGCCGCCCCGGTCAAAGGGGCTGTCTGAATGTGGTTCACCCGTGTCAGCCTGAACAACCCGGTGTTTGCCACCATGATGATGCTGGCGCTGGTGGTGCTGGGCCTGTTTTCGATGCAGCGCCTGCAGGTGGACCAGTTTCCCAACATCGACTTCCCGGTGGTGGTGATCAGCACCGACTACCCCGGTGCCTCGCCTGAAATTGTCGAGAGCGAAGTCACCAAAAAGGTCGAGGAAGCTGTCAACGCCATTGCCGGCATCAACGCCCTGACCTCGCGCTCCTACGAGGGCACCTCGGTGGTGATCATCGAATTTGGTTTGCACATGGATGGCCGCAAGGCCGCCGACGATGTGCGCGAAAAGGTGGCCGCAGTTCGCCCCTCGCTGCGCACCGAGGTCAAAGAACCCCGTGTGCTGCGTTTTGATCCGGCCAGCCGGGCGGTCTGGTCGGTGGCGGTGCTGCCTGATGCCACAGGCCAAGCCCAGGCCATGAGCCCGGTGGAACTCACCAACTGGGCCGAACAGGTGTTCAAAAAACGCCTGGAGAACGTGCGAGGCGTTGGCTCGGTCACGCTGGTGGGTGGCAGCAAACGCGAGATCAACATCTACCTCAACCCGCAGGCGCTGGAAGCGTACGGCATCACCCCGGACCAGGTGGTGAACGCGGTGAACGGCGAAAACCAGGACTACCCTGCCGGCACCATCCGCTCCCTGGATCAGGACCGGGTGATCCAGATCGCGGCCCGGGTGCAGCGGCCCGAAGACTTCGGGCGCATCATCATCACCCGCAAAAACGGCGCACCGGTGCGGGTAGATCAGGTCGCCAAAGTGTCTGACGGTGCCCAGGAAGTCGAGAGCCTGGCGCTCTACAACGGCCAACGCACGCTGTTGCTCAATGTGCAAAAAGCCCAGGACGAAAACACCATTGCGGTGGTCGACAACCTGAAAAAGACGCTGGAGACGATGCAAACCCAGCTGCCCCCGGGCGTCAAGCTGGCCCAGATCACCGACAACTCGCGCCAGATCCGGGTCTCGGTGGCCAATGTGCGCCAGACCCTGATCGAGGGTGCCGGGCTGACCATGCTGATCGTGTTCCTGTTTCTGAACTCCTGGCGCTCGACCATCATCACCGGTCTGACCCTGCCAATTGCGCTGATTGGCACCTTCTTCTTCATGAACCTGTTTGGTTTCACCATCAACATGATCACCATGATGGCGCTGAGCCTGTGTGTGGGCCTGCTGATCGACGATGCCATAGTGGTGCGCGAAAACATCGTGCGCCATGTGCAGATGGGCAAAGGCGCCTACCAGGCGGCAATGGACGGCACCAACGAAATTGGCCTGGCGGTGTTGGCCACCACCTTGTCCATCGTTGGGGTGTTTTTGCCGATTGGGTTCATGGGCGGCATCATCGGCAAGTTTTTCCACGAGTTTGGCCTGACCATTGTGGCGGCGGTGCTGATCTCGATGTTTGTCAGCTTCACGCTTGACCCGATGCTCTCCAGCCTGTGGCACGACCCCAGCATTGAGGCACACGGCAAGCGGCATCGGCCGGTCTCGTTCTACGACCGCACGGTGGGCCGTGTCACCGCGCTGTTTGACCAGGCCACCGACACCCTGGCAGAGATCTACCAGGCGATATTGCGCCGGGCTTTGGTGCACAAACTGGGCACCCTGGCGCTGGCGCTGGTGATTTTTGTGATCAGCCTGGCCATGGTGCCGCTGCTGGGCACCGAGTTTGTGCCCAAGTCAGACTTCTCGGAGACCAGCGTCACCTTCAACACCCCGGTGGGTTCCTCGCTGGAGGTCACCGAAGCACGTGCACGCCAGGTGGAGGCCATCGTGCGCTCTTTCCCCGAGGTCAACTACACCCTGGCCACCATCAACACCGGCAATGCAGCGGGCAAGATCTACGCCAATGTTTACATCCGCCTAGTGGACCGCCATCTGCGCCAGCGCAGCCTCGATGAGATGTCGAACATCCTGCGCCTGCGTTTGCGCCAAGTGCCGGGCATCACCATCACCCATGTGGGCCTGCTGGACCCGATTGGCGGGCAAAAACAGATTGCGTTCTCGATCCAGGGCCCCGACATGGGGGAACTGGCGCGCCTGTCGAGCCTGGCGCTGGACAAAATCCGCGACGTGCCCGGCCTGGTGGACCTGGACTCCTCGCTCAAACCCGACAAACCCACGCTGGACGTGCAGGTGCACCGCGACGCCGCCTCTGACCTGGGCCTGAGCGTGGCGCAGATTGGCAACGCCCTGCGCACCCTGGTGGCCGGGAAAACCGTGGGCAACTGGCGCGCCCCCGACGATCAGACCTATGACGTCAACGTGCGCCTCTCGCCCGAGGCGCGTAACCAGCCCGCAGACCTGGCCCAGCTGCCATTTGCCCTGAGCAACACCAGCGACGGCAGCACCCGCGTGGTGCGGCTGAACCAGGTTGCCAGCGTGGTCGAATCCACCGGCTCCAACCAGATCAACCGGCGCGACCTGACGCGCGAAGTGGCCATCTCCGGCAATGTGGCGGGCCGCTCGGCCGGTGAAATCTCCAAGGACATCAAAACCGCGATGGACAGCATTGCTTTGCCGCCAGGCTATAGCTACAAGTTCAGCGGCTCCACCAAGGACATGGCCGAGGCCTTTGGCTACGCGGTCTCGGCGCTGGTGCTCGCGGTGATCTTCATCTACATGATCCTGGCCAGCCAGTTCAAGAGTTTTTTCCAGCCGCTGGCACTCATGACCGCCCTGCCACTGACCCTGATCGGTGTGGTGCTGGCCCTGATGCTGTTCAACTCGACACTGTCGATGTTCTCGGTGATCGGGGTGGTGATGCTGATGGGTCTGGTCACAAAAAACGCGATTTTGCTGGTGGACTTTGCCATTCGCGCGCGTGAATCCACGCTGGGGGACGACGGCCAGGTCTTGCCTGGCCTGCCCCGTGTGGAGGCCCTGCTGCTAGCCGCCCGGGTGCGTCTGCGCCCGATCCTGATGACCACCCTGGCCATGATTTTTGGCATGGTGCCGCTGGCTTTTGCCATGACCGAAGGCTCTGAAATGCGCGCGCCCATGGGCCAGGCGGTGATTGGGGGTGTGATCACCTCCTCGTTGCTGACCCTGGTGGTGGTGCCTGTGATGTACTGCTACATGGATGACCTGGCGCGCTGGCTGGGCCGCCGCTCGGGGGTGCGTCAAACCACACCCGGCACACTGTAAAGACAGCCGCCCCAACCCGCGCCAGACACCAGGCCAGCTAAAATCAAAAAACATTGCTAACATACCCCCCGGAGTACATAACATGACCCTGCACAACGTCGAGCAAGCGCGCTTCAACATGATCGAGCAACAGATCCGCCCCTGGGACGTGGCAGACAGCGCCGTGCTGGAGCTGCTGGCCGTGGTCAAACGTGAAGACTTTGTACCAAGCTCTTACAAAGCGATAGCGTTTGCCGACATGGCCATCCCGCTGCCGGGTCAACAGGTCATGCTGGCGCCGCGCCAGCAAGCCCGCTTGTTGCAAGACGCCGCCGTCCAGGCCACCGACAAGGTGCTGGAGATTGGCACCGGCAGTGGTTTCACCACCGCACTGCTGGCCAAACAAGCGCAACGTGTGATTTCGCTCGAAATCCACCCCGAACTCGCCGACCTGGCCCGCGCCAACCTGCAACGCGCTGGCATCCACAACGCCGAGGTGCGTTGTGCCGACGGTGCCCAGGGCGCCGCCGCCGATGCCCCGTTTGATGTGATCCTGCTCGGTGGCTCGGTCAGTGAAGTGCCCCCGGCGCTGTTGCAGCAGCTCAAGGTGGGTGGCCGCCTGGTGGCCATCGTGGGCCAGGAGCCCATCATGCACGCCACCGTGATCACCCGCACCAGCGACAGCAACTTCCAAAGCACCGAAAAATGGGACGACAACGCCCCACGCCTGCAAAATTTTGCGCAGGCTTCCAGCTTCAGGTTCTGAGCATGGTTGCGCAGATCAGCCCCTCTCAGCTGCCAGCCTGGCTGGCCTCGGTCCAACAACATGGTCAGCCCGTGGTGCTGGATGTGCGCGAACCCCATGAGCTGGCACTGGCCAGCATCCAGGCAGACGGATTTGAGCTGCTTTGCATCCCGATGGGGCTGATCCCACCGCGTCTGTCTGAGCTGGACCCGAGCCGCCCGGTGGCCTGCCTGTGCCACCACGGTGGCCGCAGCATGCAGGTGGCCTCGTTCCTGAGCGCGCGTGGGTTCACCCATGTGGCCAACATCGCGGGTGGTATCAACGCCTGGTCTGCCGAAGTGGACGAGCGCATACCGCGTTACTGAATTTGCCTCACCGGGTACCCCATCATGAAGACTCTGCGCCTCCTCCCCCTCACGCTGGCCATCAGCACGCTGCTGGCCCTGCCGACGCAGGCGCAAAGTCTGACCGACCTGTACCAGTCCGCCAAGGCCTTTGACGCCAGCTACCAATCGGCCAAATCTCAGTTTGAGGCCACCCTGGCCAAAGGGGAGCAAGCCCGGGCCGGGCTGCTGCCCAGCGTCAACCTGGGCAGCTCGGTCAACCGCAACAACGTCAACAGCGACATCGCGTCGCTGGAGCGCAGCTACGGCAACCAGGGTGTCACCCTGAGCGCCTCCCAGCCGCTGTACCGTCCGGCCAATGTGGCTACCGCCGAACAAGGTAAAAAACAGGCCGCCCTGGCGCAGGCCCAGCTGGAAGCCGCCAACCAGGACCTGATGATGCGGGTCAGCCAAGCCTACTTTGACGTGCTGGCCGCCCAGGACACCCTGAGGTTTGTCACCGCGCAAAAATCCGCCGTCTCGGAGCAATTGGCCTCGGCCAAGCGCAACTTTGAGGTGGGCACCGCCACCATCACCGACACCCGCGAAGCGCAGGCCAAGTCCGATCTGGTGCTGGCCCAGGAAATTGCCGCCGACAACGATTTACGCGTCAAGAAGCTTGCGCTGGACCAGCTCACTGGCCAAAACGCGACCCCCAAGCCATTGCACTTGCCGGTGGCCCTGCCCGCCGTCCTGCCAGCAGAGGTCAGCCCCTGGGTGGCCGAGTCTGAAGACATCCACCCCGGCGTGCGCCAGGCCCGCATTGCCCTCGAAGTGGCCGAGCTCGAAACCCAAAAGGCCCAAGCCGGTCACAAACCCACACTCGACCTGACTGGCAGCTACAGCGTCACCCACAACAACGGCTCCAGCAGCCTGACCCAGGACTATCACACCAATGTGGCCACGGTCGGCCTGAGTTTTAACCTGCCGCTGTTTGCCGGTTTTGCGATCCAGAACCGCCTCAAAGAAACCGTGGCACTGGAAGAAAAGTCCCGCTCTGACCTGGACGCGACCCGCCGTGGGGTGGCCCAGGCCACACGCAGCGCCTTTTTTGGCGTGCAATCGGGCCTGGGCCAGGTGAAGGCCTATGAAGCAGCCGAAGCCTCCAGCCAGAGCGCGCTGGATGCCACCAAACTGGGGTACCAGGTGGGGGTGCGTATCAACATCGATGTGCTCAACGCCCAAACCACCCTGTTTGACACCAAGGCCAAACTGGCCAAGGCGCGTTATGACGTGTTGCTGGGCAACCTCAAGTTGCGCCAAGCCAATGGTTCACTCCGGGAAGAAGACATCAGCGCCATCAACGCGTTGCTCGAGCGCTAAACCAGGCGCAACAGCTGGCTCGTCTTTGCCCAAGCCAGCACCCGGCTGGGACCGCGCCAACGCTCAACCGGTACGCACCAGCCCCGCCACCGAGGCATTCATCACATGCACAATGGCGCGCGCCAGGCGTTGCGCCGCACCCCGGTGCGCCTGCGAAAACTGGCCACAGGCCTGACGCGCCTGCGCCAGCCGCTCAGCATCCGTCACCAGTTCAGCGGCCAACGCCACGCCCTCGCTCAGGTCGGCCACCCGCAGCGCGGCACCTGCCTCTTGCGCCTGCTCGGAGGCCAACGCGAAGTTGAAGGTGTGTGGCCCCATCACCACCGGGCAGCCACAAGCGGCGGCCTCGATCAGGTTCTGGCCTCCGAGCGGCTCAAAACTACCGCCCAGCAAGGCCACATCAGCCAGGCCAAAGTACAGCGCCATTTCGCCCAGGGAGTCGCCGAGCCAGATGTCTGGCGCCCCCGCTGACAGGTTCGGCCCTTCTGTGCCCCAGCTGCTGCGGCGCGACACGGCAAAACCCTGCGCTTGGATCAACTCGGCCACGGCTTCAAAACGCTGCGGGTGGCGTGGCACGATCAGCCACTGGATCTGGCTTGCTTCATGATCAATAGCTTCCTGCCCTTGATGCATAAGGGCTGGAGGGCTAAAAGCCTTGAGAATCTGGAGCAAAGCCAGTTCTTCGCCTTCACGTGAGCTGGCGATCATCACCACCGGCCGACCCGCCTGTTGGCGCCAGCCGCGCCCGGTGGCGATCTGCTGTGCATCGGGTGTGGCGTCAAATTTGAGGTTACCCAACACCGCGCGCACCGGCGCGCCCAGGGTGTTGAAACGCTGGGCGTCCTGCGGGGTTTGTGGCCAGACCGCGTTCAGGCCCGCATAGGCCGGACGCGCCAGCCAAGCCAGTTGCTCGGCCTGGCGCAGCGATTTGTCACTCAGGCGGCCACTGGCCAGCACCAGCGGCATCTGACGCGCATGGCAGGTGGCCACCAGATTCGGCCAGATTTCGGTTTCCATCAGCACACCAATCTGCGGCTTGAAGTGGCGCAGAAAACGCTGGGTGGCGCCCACGGTGTCCCAGGGTTGCCAAGCCTGCAGGTCACCCGGTAGCAGCAGTTTGGCACCTTCGGCGCGGCCGGTGGCGGTGCCGTGGGTCAGCAGCAGGCGCATGTCGGGCAAGATCTGGCGCAGCGCGGTGACCAGCACCGCCGCCGCACGGGTTTCACCGAGCGAGACGGTGTGCAGCCAGACGGTGGGGCCATCGTGTGACGGCAGCGGCTGGCTGTAACGGCCAAAACGCTCAGGCAGGGCGTGCAGGTAACCGGGCTCCTTGGCACCGCGGCGCTTGAGCTTGAGAACCAGCAGCGGCTGGGCCAGCCACATGGCCAGGGAGTAAAGGGCACGGATCATAAGTTGGCAAAACTCGAAGGACGGTTGTGACCTGCTGCCTGTCGGTGCGCCTGCGCTGCTGCGAGCACGGACGTCCAGGCCAGCCAGACGCTGTCCACGGTGGGTGTTGAATCGGCATAAACACTGACCTGGCGCGGTGCCGGGCCACCGTGTTCGACCTGCTGCTCGGCCAGCGGGCCGGTGCGCCAGGCGGTGTCAAAGTTGTAGAGCTGCACATGGGCCAGGTCCAGCGCCACCGCGATGTGGCTCAGGCCGCTGTCCACACCAATCACACCGTCGCAGTTGGCGAGGGAATCGGTCAACGCGTCCAGCGCCAGCCGGGGCCAGACCTGCACATGGGCCAGGTCTTGGGCGATCTCGTGGCACACGGCTTCTTCGGCCGCGCTGCCATGCGGCAGGGCCACCATAAAACCGGCGGCATTCAACCGCACCGCCAAGGCACGCCAATGGTCCAGCGGCCAGCATTTGTCGGCACGCGAGGTGCCATGCACCAAGGCCACCAGACCTTGCAAGCCGGTTCGGAATGCTACTTTTTTGGCATCTGCCAGCCCTTTATCCATCTGGGCCAACAGCCCAAAATGCATGTAAAACGGCAGGGTGTAGCCAAATATCTGGGCACACAGCAGGCGAGCCCGTGTGACCGCGTGACAGTGGGTCGGCAAGGTGATCGCCACATCGGCCACCCAGCGCGCCGGTGCCTCAAAGCTGGAGCCCTCGGTCTGGTTGGCCATGCCGTAGCGTTTGCCACCTGGCGCCAACCGGGCCAGCTTGGACACCAGGGCCGATTTGCTCAGGCCTTGCAGGTCAATCACCACGTCATAGGGGGTCTGCTGCAGCTCCTGCTTGAACTCTTTCCAGGCCTGGCGTGTCTCTGCGGCCAAAGGCGCCTTGCGCCAGCGTCGCAGCTCACAGTGGATCACCCGGTGCACCCCTTTGCAGCGCAGCACCAGCGGCGCAAACGCACGCTCAACCACCCAGTCGATCTGCGCATCCGGGTGGGCCAGGCGGATGTCCTGCACCGCCGCCATGGTGTGCACCACATCCCCCAGCGAGGAGAGTTTGACAATCAGGATCCGCACGTCAGCCGCCTCAGCCCCACACACCACGCATGAAGGTTAATGGGCAGCGGTGTCAAACTGTGCGTCGGGTTTGACCGAGCGCAACAGGGCCAGCATGTCGGCCTCAATACGCGCCAGCGCCTCGGGCGTGTGGCCTTCAAAACGCAGCACCAGCACCGGTGTGGTGTTAGAGCCGCGGATCAGGCCAAAACCGTCCGGCCAGTCCACGCGCAGGCCGTCGATGGTGTTCACGGTGGCCGGTGCCGGGAAGTTGACCTTGGCGACCAACTGGTCCACCAGACCGTGTGACTCACCCTCGGCACATTTCACATTGAGTTCGGGCGTGGAGAAGCTGGTGGGCAGCGCGTTGAGCACCGCATTTGCGTCTGGCGACTGGCTCAAGATTTCCAGCAAACGGCAACCGGCGTAGGTGCCGTCGTCAAAGCCGTACCAGCGCTCCTTGAAGAAGATGTGGCCACTCATCTCGCCACCCAGCGGTGAGCCAATTTCTTTCATCTTGGCTTTGATCAACGAGTGGCCGGTCTTGAACATCATCGGCACACCACCGGCTTCCACGATCGTGGGCGCCAGGCGTTGTGAACACTTCACGTCAAAAACGATGGTGCCACCGGGGGCGCGCTTCAACACGTCGCGCGCAAAAAGCATCATCTGGCGGTCCGGGTAAATCGTGTTGCCCTCTTTGGTGACGATGCCCAGGCGGTCACCGTCGCCATCAAAAGCCAAACCAATTTCGGCATCACCGGCCTGGAGTGCGGCCACCACATCGCGCAGGTTTTCGGGTTTGCTGGGATCGGGGTGGTGGTTGGGGAAGTTGCCGTCCACTTCGCTGTGTAACTCGGTCACCTCACAACCAATCGCACGCAGGATGCCGGGGGCCGAGGCACCGGCAATGCCGTTGCCCGAGTCCACCACAATCTTCATCGGGCGCGACAACTTGATGCCACCCACAATGCGCGCGGTGTAGTCAGCCAGCACATCGACACTGCGCACCGAGCCGCCGTCCTGCATCACCCAGCTGTCGGTTTCCATGATCTGGCGCAGGGTCTGGATGTCGTCGCCATAGATGGCGCGGCCGTCCATCACCATCTTGAAACCGTTGTAATCCTTGGGGTTGTGGCTGCCGGTGACCTGGATGCCGCTGGCGCACAAGGTGGTGGCGGCAAAGTACAACATCGGTGTCGTGGCTTTGCCAATGTCGATCACCTCGACACCGACCGACACCAGACCCTGGATCAGCGCGACACTCAGCGCCGGACCACTCAGGCGCCCGTCGCGCCCGACCGCGACCACTTTTTGCCCCTCACGCAAGGCCACGGTGCCAAAGGCCCGGCCCAGGGCTTCGGCCATGGCCTCATTCACGGTGCTGGGCACCACACCACGGATGTCGTAGGCTTTGAAAATCGAAGCGGATAGCTGCATGGAAGTCCCTTGTTGAATGTGGATCGGTCGGTTTTGAGCTCGGGATTGTAGGGCGCCAACAGCACCAGGGAGATGTCCGAAAACGGCCAGACTTCAGCCCACAAAGACCGGGTCGACACGTATCATCCAGCGCATGCCCCCGCTGCAAACCACCCCTTACGACGATGCCTGTTACCTGGCCCTGAAAGCCCGGGACGCCCGTTTTGACGGCAATTTTTTTACAGGGGTTACCTCCACCGGCATTTATTGCCGCCCGGTGTGCCGGGTGCGCACCCCCAAGCGTGACAACTGCCGATTTTTCCCACACGCGGCGCTGGCGGAACAAGCCGGGTTTCGCCCCTGCCTGCGCTGTCGGCCTGAACTGGCGCCCGGCGGCACGGCGGGCGTCCCGGTCTGGTCGATGCAAGATGCCTCCAGCATCCTGGCGCAGCAAGCAGCGCGGCTGATGGACGCAGCACCCGGCAACCCAGGGCAGACAGCGGGTGTGGCCACGCTGGCGCAACGCCTGGGCATCAGCGACCGCCATTTGCGGCGCATTTTTGAGGCGCAGTTTGGTGTCTCGCCACTGCAATACTTGCAGACCCGGCGCCTGTTGTGCGCCAAACAGTTGTTGACCGACACCACGTTGCAAGCCGCCCAGGTGGCGCGGATCAGCGGTTTTGCCAGTGTGCGGCGTTTTAATGCGGTGTTTGCCGAGCAATATGGCCTGAACCCGACGCAGCTGCGGCGCAGCGGGTCGACCAGCAGCGCAGCTGGCCAGAGCGGCATCAGTCTCAAGCTGGCCTATCGCCCACCCTATGACGTGGCGGCCATATTGCAGTTTTTTGCCAGGCGCCAAGTCCAAGGCACCGAGGTGGTGAGCCTGGCGCCCAAAAGCCTGTGTTTCGCTAAAACCCTGTCCATCCACAACGGTTCACAACGCACCAACGGCTGGCTGTTGGCGCAGTTTGACGAGTCGCGCTGCCGGGTGGACCTGCGGGTGAGTGACTCACTAGCCGAACTGCTGCCGCAGGTGATGGCGAGGGTACGCGCCCTGCTCGACCTGGACGCTGACCCGACTGCCATCAACCAGGTGTTGCACAGCCATTTCCCGCAGAGCGACGGCCTGCGCCTGCCCGGCGCGCTCGACGGTTTTGAGCTGGCGGTGCGCGCGGTGTTGGGACAACAAATCACCGTGGCTGCCGCACGCACCCTGTGCCAGCGACTGGTGGTCCGCTTTGGTGAACCGATCCAGACACCTGTCTCGGGCCTGGACCGACTGTTCCCAACAGCAGAGGCCATGGCAGGTGTCAGCGACGAGGTCCTTGGCCAACTCGGCATCGTTAAACAACGCCAAAGCGCCATCCTGGCACTGGCGCACGCGGTGGCCAGCGGCGCGCTGCAGTTGCAGCCCGGCGCCGACCCCGACCAGACCCGCGCTGCGTTACAAACCCTGCCAGGTATTGGTGACTGGACGGCGCAATACATCTGCATGCGCGCCCTGCACTGGCCCGATGCGTTTCCAGCCGGTGATGTGGCACTGCAAAACGCGCTGGGCGTGCGCCAGCAGCCCAACCCGGCGCAGACCGCGTTGGCAGCCGCCACCGCCTGGCAACCCTGGCGCAGTTACGCGGTGATCCGCGCCTGGGCCAATCTGCCGCCGCCCACCAGCCCCGTCGAATCTCGCCCAATCACTATTAACTAAATAGCTACCAGCCCTTTTGATACAAGGGCTAGAGGCCAAATACACATGAAACTCCCAGCCCACACCCAAACCACCCATATGACCAGCCCACTGGGCCAGATGCTGCTGGCGGCTTGCAACAACCAGCTGGTCGGCATCTGGTTTGACAACCAGGCGCATTTGCCTGACCTGTCCAGCTACGCACCCGATGCCGGTCAGCCGGTGTTGCAACAGGCCAAGCTGCAGTTGCAGGACTACTTTGCCGGGCAGCGCCAGCAGTTCGACTTGCCGTTGAATCTGACCACCGGCACCGCATTCCAGCAAGCCGTGTGGCAGGCGTTGCTGGCCATCCCGTTCGGTGCCACCTGCAGTTACGGCCAGTTGGCCAGCCGCATTGGCCAACCGAGCGCGGTGCGTGCCGTGGGTGCGGCCGTGGGGCGCAACCCCTTGACTATCATCGTGCCCTGTCACCGGGTGATTGGCGCCAAGGGCAGCTTGACCGGCTACGCAGGTGGTCTGGACCGAAAAACCGCTCTGTTGCAACTTGAAGGTGTCCTGTGATTTCGCCCTCCTCCAAACAGCCCTGGCTGATCGAATTTGTTCTGCTGGGCGCCATCTGGGGCGCCTCGTTTTTATTCATGCGCCTGGGCGCCGCTGAATTCGGTGCGCTGCCCACAGCGGGCCTGCGGGTCGGGATTGCCGCCCTGTTTTTGCTGCCGCTGTTGCTGGCGCGTGGCCAGGGGGCGGCGCTGGGCCAGCACTGGAAAAAAATCTTCTTCCTGGGGCTGATCAATTCAGGCATCCCGTTTGCCTGTTACTCCTATGCGCTGATGAGCATCACCACCGGTTTGTCAGCCCTGCTCAATGCCACGGTGCCGCTGTTTGGTGCGCTGGTGGCCTGGGTCTGGTTGCGTGACCGGCCACACCGCCTAAAAATTCTGGGCCTGCTGATCGGGTTTGTGGGTGTGGCGATGTTGGCTTGGGGCAAAGCCAGTTTCAAGCCCGATGCCTCTGGCCTGTCCAGTGGCTGGGCGGTGGTGGCCTGTCTGGTGGCGTGTCTGTGTTATGGCATTGCCGCCAGTTTCACCAAACGTTACCTGGCCGGGGTGCCTTCGCTGGCGGTGGCCACCGGCAGCCAGGTCGGTGCCAGCTTGGGTCTGGCTGTACCCACCCTGTGGCTCTGGCCCACAGTCCCCCCCAGCATGACGGCCTGGTTGGCGCTGTTGGCAGTGGGTGTGTTGTGCACCGGTGTGGCGTATGTGCTGTTTTTCCGGTTGATCGAGAAAGTCGGTGCCGCCAGCACGCTGACGGTGACCTTCCTGATCCCGGTGTTTGCGGTGATCTACGGCCTGGTGTTCCTGGGTGAAATCGTCACGCCGTGGATGTTGACCTGTGGTGCGGTGATTTTGTGCGGCACCGCGCTGTCGCTGGAGTTGCTCAAGCTGCGCCGGCATTAAAGCGCCGTTTCAGAACTGACACAAAGCCATCCCGGCTCTTGTTGCGGCCCAATGTGCATTGGATTCTGCTCGGGCTGAGCCTGCCGACGTCCTTCGGCAGGTCACGCGAACGGTTCATGCTCTAGCGGCTTTGTGCGCGTGCGGCACGGCGCTGCCAGCGGATCGGCCCAGGTTTTCCACCTGTGTGCGCGAACGAACAGACGTATCGCTTGCCACCCCTTAACGTCAGGACCTCGGAGCCTTTGCTGCTCGCGAAGGTCTTAACTTTAAGGAATACCCATGAAGAACCCTCTCAATCTGCTCAGTGGTGTTGCTATGGCGACATGTTTGCTGTTTGGCAGCAGCGCCATGGCGCAAACCATGTCTTCCAGCGACTTCAGCGCTGCCAAAACCCGCATCAAGGCCGACTACAAGGTCGACAAAAAAGCCTGCGACGCGCAGGCCGACAACGCCAAAGACATCTGTGTCGCCGAAGCCAAAGGCAAAGAAGCTGTGGCCCTGGCCGAGCTCGACAACAGCCACAAACCGACCGCAAAAACCCACAACAAAGTCAGCATCGCCAAAGCCGAAGCTGCTTATGACGTGGCCAAAGAAAAATGTGATGACCTGGCGGGCAACCCCAAGGATGTCTGTGTGAAAGAAGCCAAAGCCGCCCTGACCGCCGCCAAAGCCGATGCTGAGGTGCAGATGAAGACCTCCGCCGCCAACACCACAGCCAAAGAAAAAACCACCGATGCCAAAGCCAAGGCCAGCAGCGAGAACAAGGAAGTTCGCGCCGACGCAGCTGCTGACAAACGTGCGGCCCAGTTGAAGGTGGCTGAGGAAAAGTGTGATGCCTTGGCATCCACCGCCAAAGACAACTGCCTGAAAGACGCCAAAGCCACTTTCGGCAAGTTGTAACCCCAACGGGCCGGCTTGCTGCCGGTCTGTTTCACCCCTTCACCCAACCGGAGACTCACCATGCTGCATTACGCCGTTGTATTTTTTGTCATCGCTCTGATTGCGGCTCTGTTCGGCTTTGGCGGCATCGCCGCTGGCGCTGTGGGCATTGCCAAGATTCTGTTTTTTGTTTTTATTGTTCTGGCCGTCGTCAGCTTCCTGTTCGGTGCGCTGAAAGGACGCTAGTCCACACCCCCCTTTAACCCATTTCAAGGAACCACCATGTCCATGACACCTACCACTGAAAAAACAGGCAACCTGATTGACCAGGCCTCCCAATCTGCTGACCACGCCATCCGCGCCAGCCAGCAAGCTGCCAACCAAGCCGTTGACAGCGCAGGCAACGCGTTGCAAGGCTTGCGCCAACAGGCCACACCGGTGCTCGAACGCGCCAGCGAACAGGTCAGCGCGATGGCCCACCGTGGCCTGGAGTCCGTGCGTGAAACCACCCACCAGTTGCGCGTCAAGGCCGAACACGCCTCGGACAGCACCGTGGGCTACATCCGCCAGGAGCCGGTCAAAGCGGTGCTGATTGCGGCTGCCACCGGTGCCGCATTGATGGCGCTGATCAGCTTGATGGCTCGCTCACGCGATCACCATTAGGCATCTCTGAGGCTCGACTGCTGATGCACCCTTTGCTGGCCCTGCTGGCCACCCGACCACAACTGCTGGTAGACCATGCGCAGGCTTACGCCGCGCTGTTTTCCGAGGAGTTTGGCCTGGCCCGCGCCACCTGGCAGCGCCAAGTGCTGTTGTACGCTGCGGCCTTGTGTGCGCTGGGTGTGGCAGCGGTGCTGGCGGGTGTGGCCACCATGCTGTGGTTTGCCACAGCGGCACCAGCCCAGTCCTTGTGGGTGTTGCTGGCCGTGCCAACCGTGCCACTGCTGGTAGCAGTGGTTTGCCTGCTGCTGGCGCGCCAGCCAGCGCCATCCGCCTCGTTTGCCAGCCTGGGCCGCCAGATCAACGAAGACATGGCGATGTTGCGCGCGGTGGGTGAGCCATGAGCCTGGACATCAGCCCCTGCGAACGGCTTGCCGCCTCGCGTGAACGTTTGCGCCAGGCCATGCAACAGAGCCCCCACACCGGTGCCAGCCCCGGCAACAACCCGGAGAGTTTGCTCGGCGGCCTGCTCGGCCATTTGCAAACCGGCCCGGGCTTGGGCCTGGTGGTGGATGTGCTGCAAGCCTGGTGGCAAAAACAACCCATTCGGGTGGCCTTGCTGCTGGCCTCTGAAACCACCAAGGTGCTGGTGCAGCCGGTCGCCCAGCGCCACCCTTACGCGCTGGTGCTGGCCGCCGCTGGGGTGGGTGGTCTGACGGTGATGCTGCGGCCCTGGCGCTGGATTTCAACACCCGCCCTGCTTGCTGGTCTGATGCCACAAATCCTGTCCGAAATCATGAAACACCTGTCACCCAAGCCACCAGCCAGCGGCACAGTCCCCAAATAGCCGGTCCATGCCCCCAGAACCCACACCACGCAACCGTCGCGACAACAACCGCGCCCTGCCCGTCCTGCTGCTGCTGGTCTCAGCGGCGCTGATTGTTATCCTGCTGCCGTTTTATGGTGCCGTCATGTGGGGGGTGATCATTGCCCTGCTGTTCACCCCCTTGTTTAACTGGCTGCTGCCCCGGGTGGGTCAACGGCCCACTGTGGCCGCGCTGCTGACCATGCTCGTGGTGCTAGTGATTGTGGTGCTGCCGCTGGCGCTGATTGCCGCGTCTTTGGTGCAAGAGGCGGCCGTGGTGTACAGCCAGTTGGAAAGTGGTGAACTCGACCCGGCGCTGTACTTTCGCGGTGTGTTCAACAGTTTGCCCGACTGGATCACCAGCGTGCTCGATCGCTTCGGGCTGGTCAGCTTCAACACCTTGCAACGCCGCCTCACCGCCGCGCTGACGCAGGGAGCACAAGTCATCGCCACCCAGACCTTCAGCATCGGGCAAAACACCTTTGAGTTTGTAGCCAGTGTGTTCATCACCCTGTATCTGGCGTATTTCCTGATCCGCGACGGCCAAAGTGTAAGCTTGGCCCTGCGCCGCGCGTTGCCGCTGGCCCCTGAGCACAAAGCGGTGCTGCTGGACACCTTCACCACCGTGGTGCGCGCCACTGTCAAAGGCAACCTGCTGGTGGCTGCCATCCAGGGTGCGCTCGGTGGCCTGGGCTTTTGGGCGCTAGGAGTCAGTGGTGCGGTGTTGTGGGCGGTGCTGATGGCCTTTTTGTCGTTGTTGCCATCGGTCGGTGCGGCCCTGGTCTGGGCGCCGGTGGCGGTCTATTTTTTGCTAGTGGGTGAGCTCGGCAAAAGTGTGGCGCTGCTGGCCTATGGCATGCTGGTGATCGGGCTGGTGGACAACCTGCTGCGTCCGATTCTGGTGGGCAAAGACACCCGCTTGCCCGACTATGTGGTGATGATCACCACGCTGGGCGGCATGGCGGTGTTTGGCATCAACGGCTTTGTGCTCGGGCCAGTGATTGCCGCGATGGCCATGGCGGCATGGCAGATCCACATCAGCAACCAAAACGACACGCCACCAGCGGCCTAAGCGGCCCTGTTGGGTGTCACAGCGCACAGATCAGCCCTCCCGCGCCATCTGACACTTGAGGCTTGTTGTCGGACCTTCCCAGGGCCAAAATCACACCATGAAGTACAAAGACTATTACGAGACGCTGGGGGTGCCACGCGACGCTGATCTGGAACAGATCAAGAAGGCCTACCGCCAACTGGCGCGCACCCACCACCCGGACATGTCCAAGGCACCCGATGCCGAGGCCCGCTTCAAGGAAGCCGCCGAGGCCTATGCCACACTCAAAGACCCGGCCAAACGTGCCGCCTATGACGAGCTGGGCCAGCCGCAGCCAGGCGCCGAATTTTCACCGCCACCGCATTGGCAGCAGGATTTCTCGACCCGTGGCCAGTCGTTCGACAACGTCGACCTGGCCGACCTGCTGGCAGCCATGGGCCGCGGGCACGGCGCACGTGGGTTCATGCCGGTCAACGGCCACGACCTGGAAACCAGCATCACCCTCACCCTGGCCAACGCACGCCAAGGCAGCACCGTCAAACTCCATCTGCACGACGACAGCGGAGAGCGGGTTCTGGAAGTCACCGTGCCACCCGGCGTACGGCAAGACCAAAAACTGCGCCTGCGTGGCAAAGGCGGCAAGGGCCAACATGGCGGGCGAAATGGCGACATCTACCTGCACATCACCCTGGCGCCACATCCGGTGTTCCGGCCCGACGGGCTGGACCTGTACTTTGACCTGGCGCTGACCCCCTGGGAGGCCGCTTTGGGCGCCGGGGTGGAGGTGCCCACCCTCGATGGCCCGGTGCTGCTGACCATCCCAGCAGGCACCCGTTCGGGGCGCAAGCTGCGCCTGCGCGGGCGCGGTCTGCTGGCAGGCCAAAGTGACATCTACGCTCTGGTCCACATTGACGTGCCCCCCACCCTGAGTGAAGCAGAACGGGCGCTGTACCAGGAGCTGGCACGTATTTCAAACTTCAACCCGCGCGTTGTCGCACCCAAGGAAAACCCAACATGAGCCACGAACAGACCCAGCTCTGGAGCTGGACCAACAACAAGGACACCGTCAGCTTGACCGAGTTGAGTCGTTGCTGCGGCTTGACTGAGGACGAACTCGATGACCTGGTGGCCTACCGTGCATTGCTGCCTGTCAGCCCGGCAACACCCGAGCGCGTCTTCAGCGCCCAGTGGGTGATGCCACTGCGCAACGCAGCCAGGCTGCGTGTGGACTACGACCTGGACATGTTCACCGTGGCGATTCTGCTGGACAAGCTGACACGCATTGAGATGTTGCAACGCCAGGTGCATTCGCTGCAGGCTCGGCTGCCCGCCCACCTGCACCCGGACATGGGTTATTAACAAGCACACCATGTCCAACCCAAGTCCATGGCACCAGCGCGAAGCCCAAGAACTCCTGACTGAACAAGCGGTGGACCCAAGCCAGGGTCTGAGCCAGGATGAAGTCACCAGGCGGCTGGCGCGTTTTGGCCCGAATGCGCTGCAGAGTCAAACGCGACGCGGCCCCTGGCGTTTGCTGCTGGCCCAGTTCACCGACTTCATGGTGCTGGTGCTGCTGGTGGCCGCCGTGATCTCTGGCCTGATTGGCGATCTGGTGGACACCATCGCGATTCTGGTGATTGTGTTGCTCAACGCGGTGATCGGATTTGTGCAAAGCTGGCGCGCCGACCGTGCCATGGCCGCCCTGCAGGTGCTGGCCACCGCCCAGGCCAATGTGCTGCGAGATGGCCGCCAACAAGCCGTCCCCTCGCCGGACTTGGTGCCGGGCGACATCGTGCAACTGGAGGCGGGCAACCAGGTTCCGGCCGACATGCGCCTGATCGACATCGCGCAGTTGCAGGTGGACGAATCGGCGCTGACCGGCGAATCCGTCACCGTGGCCAAACAGACCCATGTGCTGCCGAGCGACAGCAGCAACGCACTGGGTGACCAGCTCAACATGGTGTTCAAAGGCACCACCGTCAGCCTGGGCCGGGCACGCGGGCTGGTGCTGGCCACCGGCATGGCCACCGAGCTGGGCAAGGTCGCCCAATTGCTGGATCAGGACGACCGCAGCACCCCGCTGCAAAACCGGCTTGCAGCCTTTGGCAAGCGTCTAGCCCTCGTCGTCATTGGCATCTGTGTCATCATTTTTGTAGCAGGTGTGTGGCGTGGTGAAGCCCCGCTGCTGATGGCCCTGACTGCCATCAGCCTGGCGGTGGCCGCCATTCCAGAAGCCCTGCCCGCGGTGGTGACGGTCCTGCTGGCGCTGGGAGCCAAACGCATGGTGGCGGTGCACGCGCTGGTGCGGCGGCTGCCGTCGGTGGAAACCTTGGGCTCGGTCACCACCATTTGCTCCGACAAAACCGGCACCCTGACCCAAAACAAGATGTTTGCCGAACAGCTCTGGGTCCAGGGTGCCGCATGGTTACCGGGCACGGCCAACCCGACGCCAGAGATTCTGGAAGCCCTACGCGCCGCCGCCCTTTGCAACGACGCCCACAACAACCCCGGCGGCGACAAGACCGAAGCCTGGCAGGGTGACCCGACCGAAACCGCGCTGGTGTTGGTGGCACACGGCGCGGGCCTGGACAAAACACAGCTTGAGACCGAGCTGCCACGGGTGCAGGAGTTACCGTTTGACTCAGACCGCAAACGCATGACCACGCTGCACCGCAGCGGCGAGCGTTTTATCGGCTACACCAAAGGTGCCCCCGAGTCTGTGCTGGCCTGTTGTGACGCGCAGTGGGCCGCAAACGGCGTCCAACCGCTGGACACCCAGCTCGTGATTCACCAGGCCAACACCCTGGCGGCCCAAGGCCTGCGGGTGCTGGCCCTGGCGCGGCGCGATTTTGTGAGCCTGCCCGAGGGGGATACCCTGGCCGAGGTCGAGAGCCAGCTGCAGTTTCTCGGGCTCATTGCCCTGATTGACCCACCCCGGGAAGAGGCCGCTGCCGCTGTGCGCGACTGCATCAGCGCAGGCATCACCCCGGTGATGATCACCGGCGACCACCCGGCCACCGCGCGGGCGATTGCCCAGCGGCTGGGCATCGTGCCGGACGATCAGGCCGATGTATTGACCGGGCAAGACCTGACCGATCTGGATGACGAGGCCCTGCTGGCCCGTGTGGCCAGGGTGCGTGTCTACGCCCGGGTTGACCCCGCGCAAAAGATCCGCATTGTGGAAGCGCTACAGGCCAGCGGCCAGATCGTGTCCATGACCGGTGACGGCGTCAACGACGCCCCGGCCCTGAAACGCGCAGACATCGGCGTGGCCATGGGTTTAGGTGGCACCGATGTGGCGCGTGAGGCGTCCAGCATGGTGCTGCTGGACGACAACTTTGCCACCATCGTGGCAGCGGTGCGCGAGGGGCGGCGCATTTTTGACAATATCCGCAAGTTCATCCGTTACGCCATGACCGGCAACTCGGGCGAAATCTGGACGCTGTTCCTGGCCCCGCTGCTGTTGCTGCCGATCCCGCTGCAGCCGATCCACATCCTCTGGGTCAACTTGGTGACCGACGGCCTGCCGGGCCTGGCGCTGGCGGCTGAGCCGGCTGAGCGCGGTGTTATGCAGCGCCCACCACGTGCGCCGGACGAGAGCCTGTTTGCCAACGGCATGTGGCAACACATTCTGGGTTTTGGGCTGCTGATCGCTGGCTTGTGCCTGGGTGTGCAGTACTGGGCGCTGTCGACCGGCCACGCCCACTGGCAAACCATGGTGTTCACCGTGTTGACCCTGTCACAAATGGTGCACGTGATGGTGATCCGCTCCGAGCGCGACGCGTTGTGGACGCAGGGCCTGGGCAGCAACAAGCCCTTGCTGGGCGCGGTGTTGTTGACCTTTTTGCTGCAAATGGCGACGATTTATGTGCCGGTGCTCAACCCGATTTTCAAAACCGAGCCTCTGAGCCTGGGCGAGCTGGGCATCTGCCTGGGCGCGGCAGCGGTGGTGGGGGTGGTTGTGGAGCTGGAGAAAGCCTGGCGCAGGCGGGCAGCCAAATCGCTTGCCATAACCAAATGATGTGTCTGTTTAAACCGAACCGCGCAGCAGCTGTGGCCTCAATGAACGGTTGGGCCGCTGGATCGCCAGCCCCATGTCCACCCGATGCATGCCTGGGCCCCAGCCGTCGGAGATGAATCCGTGGATGACGGCACCAAACTTGGTGAAGAACGGCGCGGACTTGTGGCTCGCGGCAATCGCCACCAGCTCGAGACCGAGGGAAATGGCGAGCCGGATCACGCGGGCCATCACCGCCGTGCCTATGCCCATGTCTTGACTTGATGGATGCAACAGTATCCAGCTCAAACTGCGGCGCAGACGTTCATGGCCGGTCAGTCCAAAAGCGCCCACCACCTGACCTTGGACCAGACACAGCTCGTAACAAGCCGAGCTGGTATCGAGGAAACTTGCATAGTCAGCACGCTCACCTGGCGCAAAAAATTCCGGGCAATTGGCATCAAAAAGACCGAGGCAGGTTTCTCTCTCGGTGCGTGAATAGGGTCTGAAGTGAACTTGGATGTCCATAACTTGGTTGATGATGTCGGAGTCAAGCCAACAGGCATCGGCCTGGGCATCCTGCAAACAATCTGCGTGCCGCCATGTGGTGCTGGCTGGCATCGGCTGTCTGCCCATTCTCAGCGGCGCGGCCCGATTTGGGTATCCCCCGTTTGGGGGAGATGTTGCAAAAATGCGCTTGTGTGTATCCGCCTCCGCCCCTGCAGGGAAGTTCCTTCTTTAATAGCTACCAGCCCTTATCCTATAAGGGCTGGAGGCCAATTTGCCATGTAAGTGTTTGACCACAATCGGCCAGACGGACCGTACCCATTGGCAAACCCCAGTGCTTGAACAGCGCCACATCAAAGATACTCGGCCCGTTCCCCCGTCAGCCCTGGTCACATCACCTCGTCCAGCCCCTTGCACGGCTCAATACCTTCAAGGGTTTTGCCAAGACCCACGTCGGATCGCACCATGCCCACCCGCCTGAAAAAAAGCATCGAATACTCGGCTTCTGCTGCCAAGCGGATCATCGGTGTTTACGCAGCGTTTGCGGGCTTCTGGATCCTGGTGTCGGACAAGCTGGTGAGCGGGTGGTTCAGTGACCCGCTGCTGATCAGCCGCATCAGCCTGGCCAAGGGCTGGTTGTTTGTGGTGGTCACAGCCTTGCTGCTTTACGGGTTGATCCGACGCATGCAGCAACAGGCGCAAGCCCTTTGCGAGCGTGAGATGACGGTGCAAAAGGACCGCGCTACCGTGCGGCAACTGTTGGACAAGATCGCAGAAAGCTCCTCCGACACCATTTACGCCAAAGACCTGCAAGGGCATTACCTGCTGTTTAACCAGGAGATGGCCCGGGTGCTCGGCATTCCCAGCGAGCAAACACAGGGTATGGATGACAACGCGCTGTTTCCGGATCAAGCCGAGATGATCCGGGCCAACGACCTGCGGGTGATGGCGGAAGATCGCCCCATCACCTACGAAGAAACCGTCACCACAGCGCTGGGCGAGCGGACTTTTCTGTCCACAAAAGGGCCGCTGCGCGAGGCAGATGGCACGGTGACGGGT
Organism: Rhodoferax sp. BLA1; assembly: GCF_013416775.1. Classification (GTDB taxonomy): domain Bacteria; phylum Pseudomonadota; class Gammaproteobacteria; order Burkholderiales; family Burkholderiaceae_C; genus Rhodoferax. The sequence goes on along the minus strand of NZ_SZVI01000010.1, from coordinate 107,392 downwards.
CTGTTTGGCATTTCGCGCGACATCACCGAGCGCAAACAGCACGAACAGATGCTTCAGCAGTCCCTCAAGGACAAACACGCCCTGCTGATGGAGGTGCACCACCGGGTCAAGAACAACCTGCAGCTCATCGTCAGCCTGTTGCGCATGGAGGCGGGCCGCAGCACGGTGGCCGACACGCGGGCGGTGCTGGGTTCGATGCAGGGGCGCATCCGCTCCATGGCCCTGTTACACGAGTCGCTGTACCGCTCAGGCACCGTGGCATCGGTAGACCTCGGCGTTTACCTGGGTCAGCTGGCCAAACAGGCATTCCACGCGCAGTTGGTGTTGCCCGACAAGGTACAACTCCAGCTGGTCATGGGTTCGGTGGTGGTGGGTATGGACCAGGCCATTTGTGCGGGCTTGCTGGTCAATGAGTTGATCTCCAATGCGCTCAAACATGGGTTTCCGAACGGACGCGGCGGCGACGTGGTGGTTGAGCTGCAAGCCGCCGACCCGGCACCACCAACCGCCAAAGACCAGTGGCGCCTGTGTGTTCGTGACAACGGAGTCGGTCTGCCAGCCGACTTTGCGTCCAGGCGCCTCCATTCGCTGGGTTTGCAATTGGTGGATGACTTGAGCCGACAACTCGGCGGCAAGCTCAGTATTACGTCACAGCCCAGCGCCGGAACTCACTTTGCCGTGGTGTTCACCGCGCTGGAGCCCGCGCCGCTGGTGGTGCCGGCATGACTTGCATCCACAGAACGCCACACAGGGCAACGACAGACGCGGGTCAACCGGAAGGTTGAGCTACATCAAGCTGAGGCATAAATGTTTGTTTTTGTGCGATCAAGTGCATCTAGAATGCGCCCCGGGTGCTTGCATCACGTGTTGTGGTGCAGCAGGTTTTAGCGCTGGTCGGGCCGCCACGCGGAGCAACTTCGACCATGTCTCTTGTACCTCAAACCGTCGCCCTGGTGGCCCCGGCCCTGATTGCCGTTTTTGTGGTGGCCTACGCGGCCATTGCGCTGGAACACCCCCTCAAGATCAACAAATCCGGCTCGGCCCTGGTCGGTGCTGGCCTGATGTGGACGCTGTACGCGCTGTCGGTGGGCGACCACCACCTGGTAGGTGAACAGCTCAGCGAATCGCTGATGACCACGGCGCAGATCGTGTTCTTTTTGATGGGGGCGATGACGATTGTTGAGGTGGTGGACGCGCACAACGGTTTTGAGGTGATCACCTCACGCATCAACACCGCCAAACTGTCCACCCTGATGTGGCTGGTTGGTTTTGTCACGTTTTTCCTGAGCGCCATCCTGGACAACCTGACCACCACCATCGTGATGATTTCGCTGATGCGCAAGCTACTGGCCAAACGCGAAGACCGCCTGTTTTTCGCCGGCATCATCGTGATCGCCGCCAACTCTGGCGGCGCCTGGTCACCCATTGGTGACGTGACCACCACCATGCTGTGGATTGGCGGGCAAATCACCAGCCTGGCGATCATCCAGGGGGTGTTACTGCCCTCACTGGTGAGCCTGCTGGTGCCGCTGGCGATCGTCTCTTACATGCTGCGTGGCCGGGCTGCGGTGGCGCCCACCAAGGTGGCTTCGGCAGCCGGTTCGCACACCACACGGTTTGAACGCAACCTGATGTTTTTCCTGGGGCTGGGCATTCTGGTGGCGGTACCGGCGTTCAAGACACTCACCCATTTGCCACCGTTCCTGGGCATTTTGTTTGGCCTGGGCCTGTTGTGGATGGTGGGTGACATCGTGCACCGCCGCAAGGAAGACGATGCCAAACACCATTTCACCCTGGTCCACGCCCTGAGCAAGATCGACATGGGCTCGCTGGTGTTTTTCATCGGCATTTTGCTGGCGGTGGCCACGCTGGAACACACGCATGTGTTGACCTCGCTGGCGCAGTGGCTGGGCCAGGCGGTGGGGCGCCAGGACATCATTGTGATGATCATCGGCCTGGCGAGCGCCATCGTCGACAACGTGCCGCTGGTGGCCGCATCCATGGGCATGTACAGCCTGGAACAGTTCCCGCAGGACCACTTCTTCTGGGAGTTCCTGGCCTACTGTGCAGGCACCGGTGGCTCGATCCTGATCATTGGCTCTGCCGCCGGGGTGGCCGCCATGGGGCTGGAAAAGATCCAGTTCTTCTGGTACCTCAAAAGGATCGGTGCTCTGGCTCTGGTGGGTTACCTGGCCGGTGCCGGGGTGTATCTGTTGCAGTACCAACTGATGCATTGAGGCCAAAGGCATCGCTTGGCGGGTGCAACGCCCGCTGAGCGTGGGTCGTGTGCGGCCTGCAGCACAGACAAGGAACTGGTGCACGGCCAACATATGCCATGACAACATCCCGAGCACCCGTCACAAACAGGCGTGACACAGTTGACTACGGGGGCAACTTGTGATGATGAGTCCGCTGAGCGTGATCTGGTTTCAGTTTGCGCTGTGCGCCATTCTGATCGGTGCAGCAGGTTACCAACTGTCGCTCTACGGTGATGTCATCGCCCAACGCACCGGCATGTCAGGCAGTTGGATCGGTCTGGCCTTGTTGGCCACCGTCACCTCCCTGCCGGAACTGGCGACTGGCATCAGCAGCGTGACTCTGGCCAACGCACCCAACCTGGCGGTGGGGGACGCCTTGGGCAGCTGTGTGGTCAACCTGGTGTTTCTGGTGGTGATCGACACACTGATTCGCAAAGAACCCCTCTGGCCTCGTGCCGGGCAAGGTCATGTGCTGGCCGCAGCCTTTGGTGTGCTGATGCTGGGTTTTACCCTGGTCAGCCTGTTGATGAGTCAGGTGACATTGCCTCAAACGTCTGCGCTCAACTCGGTTGTCACACAGTTGGGCTTCGGGTTGACCACGCCGGTGTTGCTGGGCTTGTACTTGGTGGCGATGCGCACCGTGTTTGCCTATGAGCATGAGCATGCCGTTGCACAGACCGATACGCTGGACAATCAACTGCCAGCACTGCGCACGGCCCTGATTCGCTTTGCCCTCGCTGCCTGCGTGGTGGCCGGCGCGGGGGTGTGGTTGCCGTTTGTGGCCACCGACCTGGCCAACGCCATGGCCTGGAACAAGTCCTTTGTTGGCAGCTTGTTTGTTGCCCTGGCCACCTCTTTGCCGGAACTGGCGGTGACCCTGTCCGCCCTGCGCATCGGGGCGCTGGAAATGGCCATTGGCAACCTGCTGGGCAGCAACCTGTTTAATGTGGTCATCATCGCGGTGGACGATCTGTTTTACCGCCCCGGTGTGTTGCTCGCCAACGTGTCCTCCGTACATGCTGTCACCGCCGCCTCGGCCATCACCATGACCGGACTGGCCCTGGTGGGGCTGTTTTTCAAACCTGGCGGACGCGTTTTACGCGCCATGAGTTGGATCAGCCTGGGCTTGGTGTGCATGTATTTGCTCAATACCTACGTGCTGTTCCTGTTTGGCGAGTAGGCCAACGGCATCAACCGCATGGCGGCTGACGGATGGACTGTGCCTAGGCCCTAGACCCGATCCGCCGGACAAAGAGGGACAGCAAGGTATTACACAACCTGGTGCTGGCAAGACCAGTGTCTGAATGTAGATTGAGGACCGATGGCCAGGTAATGTGTAGCCAGCCGTCCATTGTCCCTTTCATCAGGATTGACTTGGCGCAAAGAATATCGCTTTAGCCCCCAGCCCCCTCAAATGGTAGATTGGAACCCTTCAAGACGCCCCTATCATGCCTGCGCCTCTCACGGTCTTCGCATGAAGACGAGGCCAGTTCAAGCAACGGTTTGAATTGAATACTTGTACAACGCTGCACTTGAACACTGGAAAATTTCTCTGGTGAAAGTGCATTCGTAGCAGTTTTATCAGGGATATTAATGCATCACACTAAATTGGCAATTCTTGGAACATTTGTCGTCCTCTCAACGGGATGTGCGTCAATCACCAGCAGTGAAATGCAACAGCTGTCACTCACGACCAAAGGCGAGGATGCCAAAACCATCGAAGGAGCCAAATGCAAGCTCCAAAATGACAAGGGGACATGGGAAGCGAGCTCTCCCGGATTCGTCAATGTCCACCGGTCGTCTGAAGACCTGACCGTAGTCTGCGCCAAGGACGGCGAGAAAGACGGCCTGCTGAAAGCCATCTCAAGAGCCGCCGGAGGCATGTGGGGCAATATTATTTTTGGCGGTGGCATTGGTGCCATCGTTGACCACAACAAAGGCACGGGGTACAACTATCCAGACGCTTTACCGGTGCAAATGGGCAGCTCCGTGATTGTGGATCGCAAAACGCAGGACCCAACAGCGACAGCATCCGCCAAGTAATTTGTGCGTGAACAAACGCGCAAATACGATGACGATGACCATGTTCACAGCAATGACGATGGTCATCGTTCAATCAGTCAAGTGACTTTTGGTTTTTCTCAACGACTCAGAAAGCATTTCGCATGAAGAAGTTCATTGCACTCGCCGCCGTCACCCTCAGCCTGGTTGGCTGCGCCTCCGTCAACATGGGTGATGCCAAACAAGATACTTCTGCCAAGAAATTCGTAGCCCCAAAGGACAATGCCGCTGTCTATATTTACCGCAACGAATCCATCGGCGGTGCGGTGAAGATGGACGTCGAGTTGGATGGCAAACCCATCGGTCAGACTGCTGCCAAAACCTACTTGTACAAGGAAGTAGCACCCGGCAAACACACGCTGAGCTCAAAGGCAGAAAACACCGACTCCCTCGAAATCGACGCCAAACCCGGTGCACTGCTCTACATCTGGCAAGAGGTGAAGATGGGTGTGTTGTATGCACGCACCAAGCTGCACCTGGTGGATACCGCACAAGGTCAAAAGGGTGTGCTGGAAAGCAAACTTGCCGACACCAAGTAAGCGCACAAGCTGCATCTGGACAAACTGACGACATCGGGCCAACGCCCGCTGCCATTCACTTCAAGAACGCCAGTGCATGGCTCACACTGAGCCAACCGTGTAGGAAAGAAGTTTGTTGTGAATGTTGTGATGTATCTGGTCTGTCTGCTGGCGTGGGGTTTGAACTTCATTGCCATCAAGATCCAAGGCCACACCGTTCCCCTGGAACAGTCTCTGCTGTACCGGCTGGCCGTCACCACGCTGGTCTTCGTCGCCCTGGTCGCTCTGCTGAAACCGGGCGGCAAGCCCAGGAGCAAAGACTGGGGATATCTGGCGGCATTTGGCGTGCTGAACCTGTCGCTGAGTTACCTGCTGCTGTACTACGCCACCATCTGGATTTCGGCGGCGCTGGTCACGCTGGTGTTTTCCCTTAAAACGATAGGCACGCCGCTGGCCTTGCGCCTATTCCTGAAACAGGACTTGCATCCCACGGTGCTGGTTGGCGGGCTGATCGGTGTCTGCGGTGTGGGCCTGGTGTTGTACCCCATGCTGGGGCAGACGATGACTGGCGCGGCATGGACTGGACTCGGTTATGCCGTGTTGGGTATGTTGCTGACCTCGGTCGGGGATGCCTGCTCGGCACGCAATACACGCGTTGGCATCCACCCATTGCGCGCAAATGCCGTCGGCTTTTGCGTGGCCACGGTGTTGCTGGCCGCGCTGTGTGCCTTTCAGGGACAGCGTTGGCAATTCGACATGTCGGCACGCTACGTGGGCGCCCTGCTCTACCTGACGTTGGTGGCATCCTGCCTTGCCTGGTTGTTCTACCTCAAGCTGGTGGAGCGCATCGGCGCTGCCGCCAGCAGCTACATGGTGGCGCTGTTTCCTGCGGTGGGTGGCATCGGGTCGGCGGTCATTGGTGAGTCGGAACCGACCCTTTATCTGGTTGCCGGTTGCCTGGTCAGTTGTATCGGGGCGACCATCGCCTTGGGGGGAAAGCGCTTTTGGGGCACTGCGCAGCGGCAGATTGAGAACGCTTCTTAACCAGCGTGCGTGCCAGTGAATATCTGGCTGGCGAGCTGCCAAGCGCTCTTCTGGCCAAGTGTTGACGCCGCCCCGTTTACCCGCACAATAGCTGTGGTTTTTCCCTTGCCACGGTGATTGCAAACGACTGGTGTGTTCTTCCCATCCTCAGGAGTCGGTTTATGAACATGGTGTCTTCATTAAAAATTGGTGTGCGTCTGGCGCTGGGTTTTGCCCTGGTGTTGGCTCTGGCAGTGGTGATCACCGCCTTCAGCGTGGTTCAGCTCAACAGCTTGGCCCAGGCCAGTCAGGCCATGATGCAGGAGCCGCTGGCCAAAGAACGCTACATCTCGGACTGGAGCCGCAACATCAACGTGGCGGTGATCCGCACCACGGCGGTGGCCAAAAGCAGCGACGCCAGTCTGGTGCCATTTTTTGCAGCCAATGCGGCCGAAATCACCAAAAGCACCAGCGAGTTGTTGAAAAAAATCGAACCGCTGATTGCGTCCCCGGAAGAAAAAGCCCTGTTCGCCAAAATCTCCGAGGTGCGCAAAGCCTATTTAACCAGCCGCGACCAGGTCACCAAACTCAAAAGTGATGGACAGGTCGAAGAAGCCAACAGCATCCTTGAGAAAGACTACCTGCCCGCTGCCGACGGTTACATGAAGCTGGTGGGTGAATTTCTGGCAGTGCAGCGCAAGAACCTGGATGCCAGAGCCCTGGAGATTGCCGACATCGAGCGCACCAGCCGCAACCTGCTGATGGCACTGGCGGTAAGTGCCCTGGCTTTGGGTGCACTGTGTGCCTGGCTGCTCACGGTGGGCATCACCGGGCCGCTGAAAAACTCGCTGGCAGTTGCCACCCGGGTGGCCGAGGGGGACCTGAGCGCCGACATCCAGGTGGTGGGCCAGGACGAAACGGCGCAGTTGCTGCAAGCCCTGTCCAGCATGAAAAACCAGCTGGCGGGCATTGTGAACCATGTGCGCCAAGGCTCCCAAGGGGTGTCGGTAGCCAGTGCCGAAATTGCCCAGGGCAACAACAATCTGAGTGAACGCACCGAACAACAAGCCAGCGCGCTAGAAGAAACCGCCGCCTCGATGGAAGAGCTCAGTGCCACAGTGCGGCAAAACGCCGACAACGCCCGCCAGGCCAACCAGCTGGCGCAAAGTGCCAGCACGGTGGCAATCCAGGGCGGTGAGGTGGTAGGCCAGGTGGTGGCCACCATGAAGGGCATCAACGACAGCTCACGCAAGATCGCCGACATCATTGGTGTGATCGACGGCATTGCTTTCCAGACCAATATCCTGGCCCTGAACGCGGCGGTGGAAGCTGCGCGTGCTGGTGAACAAGGCCGCGGTTTTGCGGTGGTGGCCAGTGAGGTGCGCAGCCTAGCCGGGCGCTCGGCCGATGCGGCCAAGGAAATCAAGAGCCTGATCACCGACAGTGTGAACCGTGTCGAACAAGGCTCCGCGCTGGTGGACCGGGCCGGAGTCACCATGGCCGAGGTGGTCAGCTCGATCCGGCGCGTGAACGACATCATGGGTGAAATCAGCGCCGCCAGCACCGAACAAAGCCAGGGTGTGGCCCAAATCAGCGAAGCCGTGACCCAGATGGACCAGGCCACCCAGCAAAACGCCGCGCTGGTGGAAGAAATGGCCGCCGCCGCCAGCAGCCTGAAGTCTCAGGCGCAGGAGCTGGTGGAGGTGGTGTCGGTCTTTAAACTGTCAGCCAACACCCAGATGGGTTGATCTGGGGAGGTGTGCCGCTGATCGCTATCTCATATGTAGCTACTATCCCTTTATTCATAAGGGCTAGAGGCACATTTCTTTACAATCTTCGTTAACCTGGCAGGCCGCACATCGATGGACATGCACCTCTACCCCGGTTATCTGCCTGGCGCCATCGGCAGAATCGCCCAATTACACGCCTCGTTTTATGCCGAACACAGTGGGTTTGGCGTGGCGTTTGAGGCCAAGGTTGCCTCTGAACTGGCCGAGTTCTGCGCACAGATGGATTCAACCCGCGACGGGATCTGGCTTGCCGTGGCATCCGGTGAGATCCTGGGCTCGGTCGTCATTGACGGTGCCAATGCGAAAGACAAAGGGGCGCATCTGCGCTGGTTCATCGTCTCTGACAAGCTGCGTGGCTCAGGCGCGGGTAACCAACTGCTGAACGCCGCCATGGATTTCTGTCGCAGCAAGTCATACCGGAAGGTGTACCTCTGAACTTTTGACCAACTCCACGCGGCGCGGCATCTTTACGAAAAGTACGGATTTGAACTGGCCAAGGAGCAGCTTGGCCATCAGTGGGGCAAGGAAGTGAATGAGCAACTGTTTATCAAAAGTGATGCCTGATGGCGTGGATGGCCTGATCACCGCAGGCATATTCATCCTTCGCCCTTATTTTGAGGCTGACGCGTCCAGCATGAGCGCCGGTGTACGCGAATCCATGGAAACACTGGGCCGTTGGATGCCATGGGCAAAACCTGATTTCAGCGATGACGATGCACTTTGCTGGTTCGCAGAATGCAGCCGCGCTCGAGCCCTGAGTGAGGCGCATGAGTTTGGTATCTTTTCCAAAGATGGCAGGTTCATCGGGGGCTGCGGCTTGAACCAGTTCTCCGAACGCAATAAGTTTTGCAACCTGGGATATTGGGTCAGGCAGTCCGAGCAGGGAAAAGGCGCCGCAACTGCCGCAACACTGGCTCTTCGGCGGCTGGCGTTTGAGTCTCTGGGCTTGGCTCGCGTGGAGATCGTTGTTGCGCAGGGCAATGAACCGAGCATCGCCGTCGCACGCAAGGCGGGAGCGGTGTACGAGTGTCTGGCACACAACAGGCTGCAGGTTCAGGGCCAGGCTACAGCTGCCCATATCTTCTCGTTCATTGCAGACACTGGCGCCGAATCTGTGAATGCATCTAGCAACACGCCTCTTGGGACGTCCGACCTTGCGATAACCATAACTTCGCCACCGTAGGTGAGTTAATGACAATGAAGTCTCTGTGCATCAAAAGCCTGACTTCTCCATCCCGGCACGGCACGTCACGAACGATCACCACCCATCGGACGGAACAGACAATCCCTGTGATTCACCAAGCGTCGCACACCACTTTGCCAACCAACACCTACCGCACAATCCATGATGCACATCGATCACATTGCCCTGTGGACCAACAACCTTGAACGCAGCAAGCAGTTTTACGTGTCCTACTTTGGCGCCACGGCTGGCAGCGGCTACACCAACCCGAGCAAGGGTTTTGCGTCTTGCTTTCTGAGCTTCACCAGCGGTGCGCGCATTGAAGTGATGAGCACCAGCACGCTGCATCCGGTCGCCATCGAGCCAGGCGCCCAACGCATGGGTTTGACCCACTTTGCGATTTCACTGGGGTCGGATCAGCTGGTGGATGCGCTGACCCAGCGCCTCAAGGACGACGGCCACCCGGTGCTGGATGGCCCACGCCGAACCGGTGATGGCTACTACGAAAGTGTTGTGCTGGACCCAGACGGCAACCGCATCGAGATCACGGCCTGAGTGGTGCCTGTGACCGGTCGAACAACAGCGCTCGCTGTCGACCAGGCGAAACAACCCTGATCAGCAACTTTGTTATGTTTTTTTGAAGGTTTTTACGATGCCCGCTACCCCACTCGAAGTGATCCAGCGCCAACTGGCGGCCTACAACGCCAAGGACATCGACGCCCTGTTGGCCACCTATGCGATGGATGCCGAGCAATACACCCTGCACGGGGAACGCCTGGCCAAAGGGCATGAGGACATGCGTGCTAGCTTCTTGACACGGTTTGCGGAACCCGATCTGCATGCCCGCTTGTTGTCTCGCACCGTGCTGGGCCAGATCGTTGTGGATCTGGAGTTGATCACCCGAAATTTTCCTGAAGGGCCTGGCACATTTGAAATGTTGTGCGTGTACGAAGTCAAAGATGGCCTCATCCAAAAGGTGTCGTTTGCAACCGGTGAAAAACGGCTGAACTAACGGGTAACAACGGGGCTGTTGCAGCGGCCACAAGCTGATTTTTTGAACACCATGACATACACACTCACAATCACCGACGTGGCGGACGAGAACATTCGACAAGCCATTCTTGCGCCACTGCGTGCTTACAACGACAGCCAGGCTGGCCCCAGCCAAGGCCGACCAATCGTCATCCAGGTGAAAGACCCGATGGATGTCACCCTTGGCGGACTGTGGGGCTACACCGGGTATGGCTGGCTCTTCACCCAACTGCTGGTTGTGCCGGAAAGCTTGCGCGGCCAGGGCGTCGGCACCCAACTTATGCAGCTTGCAGAAACCGAGGCCATCACGCGGGCTTGTCACAGCGCCTGGCTCGACACCTTCGAGTTCCAGGCGCGCGGCTTTTATGAACGTTTGGGTTACAGCTGTTTTGCCGAACTGCCCAACTACCCGGTGGGCTTCTCGCGCTTCTTCATGAAAAAGGGGCTCACTGCGCTTCCCGTGTGATCTCTGGTACCTGGTCGACCCAAGCGCTGTTGCCACCCTGACCCGCCACAAAAGCTACCATAAATATAGCTATTAGCCCTTTTAAATCAGGGACTAGAGGCCAAAAATGCTTGTGACCGCACCGCCACCAGGCCCGCTCTGGGCCGGTGGGCGTTCAGCTTGGCAAGGCTTCAGTTTTTGGGCAAACGGGCAATCTCGGTGGTGATCGCGTCCATCTGTGCCCTGAGCATTTGCGCCACAGCCGCGTTAGCGGCCACCTGTTCGTTCTGGAGCGCTTTGCCGTACTCGTTGCGCAGTGACTCCTCACCATCACGCACCGCTGGCAGGACATCGCGGTCCAGATCGGTCAGCCAATCCCGCAATATCACCACCACTTTGTTCACCGTGCCCTGGATGGAAGAATCGTCCTGGACTGACTCGCGCAACAGTTCGAGTTCAGCCGCTTGCTCGGCTGCATGCTTCTCGTGCATCGCGATGAGCCGAGCGAGCACCGTTTGAATTTCGGGCTCTGCCCGCGCCGACATCTCCCGGTAGCCTTTTAAAACGTCGTTGGTGGCGGTGTGAACATCATGCAGTGCGTCGGTCGTTCGTTGGCTCATGGTGGCTCCTGTGTGTAAAAGTGATTGCTGCCGTGTCTTGTCGCAGGTGGTGCAACAAGCTGAGATGCCAGTGTCGCGGCCCCAGGCAGGGAGGTCTGTTCGATGACGTACACAGGCCTGGACAAGCCAGATACATTGCCAAAATCAATAGGGGTGCTTCAGCGCAGCCACCGACTTGCCTGCGCTAATCAGGCACACTGCGATGCCCGCACAGACCCAATCTCACCATGCCCATCCCAGAATGCCCGCCCTTGCCTGTTCCCGACATAGATCCTGCGGCGGCGTTGCTGTTTGTCATCAACGCCGCTTCAGGCCGCCATGACGCGGATGTCACCCGCCAGGTCATTGAGACGGCGCTACTGGCCGCCGGAAGAACCGGTGAGCTGTTGTTTGCCCGCCCCGACGAACTGGCTCGTGTCGCCCAGCGGGCCGCTCGGATGGCCACAGAGCGGCGCACAGCAGTGATTGCCGTGGGCGGTGATGGCACGATCAACACGGTGGCGCAGGCCGCACACGCCCAGGGCTGCGCTTTGGGGGTGATGCCGCAAGGTACTTTTAATTACTTCGCCAGGACACACGCCATCCCCACCGATCCTGCGGCGGCAGCGCAGGCTTTGCTGCGCGGTGCTCCCGTGGCGATACAAGTGGGCTTGATCAATGACCGGGTTTTCCTGGTCAACGCCAGCCTTGGCCTGTACCCCCAACTTCTGGAGGACCGAGAGGCTTACAAGGCCCGCTTTGGCCGCAGTCGGCTGGTGGCATTTGGCGCTGGTCTGGTGACCTTGCTGGGTCGGCATCACCAGCTTCGGCTGCGCATTGAACTCGGCGCCAACGCGCGTGAGATCACCACCCCCACCCTGTTTATTGGCAACAACCGGCTGCAGCTGGAACAAGTGGGTTTGTCGCAGGCAAGTTCACTGGACGAGGGCTGTATTGCGGCGGTGATGCTGCGCCCCATCGGTGCACTGGCCATGCTGGGGCTGATATGGCGTGGGGCCATGGGCACGCTGGGTGAGGCCGACACGGTGGAGAGCTTCAAATTCCAACGCATGCGCGTCAAACCCAGACGGGCATGGGGGCGCCGCACGGTGAAAGTGGCGTTCGACGGCGAAGTGAGCCGCATGTCCATGCCGCTGCAGTTCCAGGTGTCGCCCCAACCGCTGTACCTGCTCAAGTCGAGAGCCGAACCGGCGGTCTCTGATGCCGAAAAGGGCCACGCATGAGTGTTCTGCTGCAGATCTCCGACGCCCATTTCGGCACCGAGCAGGTCTCTGTCGTTGAAGCGCTGGTGGCTTTGTCGCAGCAGCAACGGCCCGATGTGCTGGTGCTCTCGGGCGACATCACCCAGCGTGCCCGTGCTTGCCAGTTCCGCGCGGCACGCGCCCTGATCAATCGGCTTGGCAAAACGGTGTTGGCCATTCCAGGCAACCACGACATCCCGCTCTTCAATATTGGCGCGCGTTTGCTGCACCCCTATGCCCAGCACTGTGAGGCCTTCGGGGACGAGCTTGAGCCGGTGCACGCTTCGCCCGAGTTGCTGGTGTTGTGTATCAATACAACACGCTGGTATCGGCACAAAAACGGGGAGGTCTCGCCCGCGCAGATAGATCGGGTGAGCAAACGGTTGGCCAGTGCCGAACCGGGACAGTTGCGTGTGGTGGTGGTGCATCACCCGGTCGCCGTGCTGCGCGCCATTGATGTGCAAAACCTGCTGCGTGGCCACGCCGCCGCACTGCAGCGCTGGGCCGCCGCTGGCGCCGACCTGGTTTTGGGGGGACACATCCATCTGCCCTATGTGATCGCCCTACCCGACCTGGCGCGGCCCATGTGGGCGGTCCAGGCGGGCACCGCGGTGTCATCACGGGTGCGCGACGGTGTGCCGAACTCGGTCAACCTGCTGCGGTGGGGCAGTGACGCACCTGCGGGGCGCTGCCTGATTGAGCGCTGGGACTACGCCGCTGCCAGCCAAGCCTTTGTTCGCACGGCTGTCAACGACGTTCAACCGGCACGCACCGGTAAACCAACCGATGCTGACTGACGCCAAGTGGCTCGCGCAAGCCGCGTTCTGGGCGGGCCAACACGCGCTGCCGCTCAGCCTGGTGCTGCTGACGTTGTTGCTGGCAAGCACCTGGGCGGGCTGGTGGCTGCTGTGGCCAAGCGCCCGGATGAGCGGGCCAAGGGCACAAAAGACCCTGCTCACGGCACTTGGCATCACCACCCTCTTGCTGGGAGCGAGTGTTTTCACGGTCTTGGCCAAAGCACTGCTGATGGGCCCTGAGCTGGGCCGGGTCGACCAGCTGTTCACCGACACATTGCTCGCCCATGTGCCGCCGTCGGCACTGCCGGTGTTTGCCCTGCTGACCCACTTGGCAGACACGGCCGTGCTCACCGGCCTGGGTATCGGTGTGGCCGTGGCACTTGTCAGCTGGCGACAACCCGGGCTGGCCCTCGCTTGGGTGGCTGCGGTAGGCGGCAACAGCCTGCTCAACGTCAGCCTCAAACAGGTGTTTGCCCGCACCCGGCCGCTGGATGCCGACGGGCTTGCGCTGGCACCAGGATTCAGCTTCCCCAGCGGACACAGCTCGGGCGCGGTGGTCGCCTATGGCATGTTGGCCTATCTGGCGCTGAAGTTATTGCCGCCCAGGTGGCATCTGCCAGCGCTGCTGACGGCGGTGACCATCGCCTTCTCTGTCTGCGTCAGCCGCCTGTTTTTGCGGGTGCATTTTGCAAGTGACGTTCTCGCGGGGTGTATGTCGGGCACCGTTTGGCTCGCCCTGTGCATCATGGGTGTGGAGCTGCTGCGTCGCTCCGCCAAGGGCTGAGGCTACGCTGAACGCCATCATCATTGCATGCTGGCTACAGCCTCAGTGTTTGTGAGTTGGGTGTTCCTGACGGCTGCCACAGCTTGGGCAACTTGGAAAACTGGCTGATCGTTTGGGCACAGAAACGTGTACCCGCCGTGCAGCCGCAGCGGGGGGTCACCAGGAAACCGTAATACCCGACTTGGGCCAGTTGCTGTCAGTCACCAATGACCGCTGTCCGGCAGCTAAATTCGTCTACCAATCTGCCGGGTCAGTAATCCCTTTCAGCAGAGGACGCCTGGAACGCTAACGGATCACGGCTGGTTTTTGCCATTCCTGAAGCAATAAATCAAAGAGAAAAACTGGTCAGTCAGATGTCTGTCTGCTCGGCAACCCTGCTCTACAGGACGACTGAAAATCCAATTCAGCGACGCTGTGAGGCCGATTTTGGAGACACCCTGCGTTGCTCCCGCCAGAGTCGCTTACAGCCAGGCGGCACACAAGTAGGGGCAACTTCATGCTTAAATATTCTTTTCATTTGAATGTTATAGCCATAGAATCTCGCCCATGTTTTCAACGCCCGCTTTTCTGCTGCGCCATACCAGAGGGGTTGTGTTCTGTCTGCTGTTTTGTATGGGAATGGCCATTGCCAGCCCATTGGTAAAGCCCAAGTCCATTGCCTTGGTTTGCTCGGGCGCAAATGGATTCGTGCTAGTCGACATCGGCACAGATCGCAAGGCAGCCGACCTGCTCGTCATGACACTCGACTGCGCCGACTGCCTGCCGATCGTCTTGCCGCCCTCTGACATCACCATTTGCTCTGCCAAACAGCCTCTACAGGGTCGCATCGTCGTTCCCAAGCCATCGTGGGTACCTGATGCCTATTGCTTGTCGCCGCCATCACGCGGTCCTCCCACTACCGTTTTCCCAACCTGAACTGAAAGACAGTCTTATGAAAAGCGAAATACAACTTTCTACCCCAAACCCAGCTGGCTTGGCCCGTCGGAAATTTCTGAACACCGCAGCCTTGGCTGGGCTCTCTCTGGGCACCGTCGCTTGTGCAGACAAAAAATCGGAAAACGTGGCTGGTCCCGCGAGCGCGCCGTCCACCGATGGCGCTCATGGCGGTGCAAGTGTGCACCTCAAACCCGGCGAACTCGACACTTATTACGGCATCTGGAGTGGTGGCCACACTGGTGACATGCGCATACTGGGTCTGCCGTCAGGCCGAGAACTGTTGCGTATCCCTTGCTTCGTGCCGGACGCATTGGTTGGATGGGGCATCACCAATGAGTCAAAAGCAATCATGGGTACCAAGGCCGATGGCTCGTTGCGCTACACCGTAGGCGATTCGCACCACACCCATGCGTCCTACAAAGACGGCAATTACGACGGTCGATATTCCTGGATCAACGACAAGATCAACTCGCGTATCGCACGCGTCCGTTTGGATTACTTTATTTGCGACAAGATCACCCAGCTGCCCAACGTGCAGGGCTTCCACGGCATCTTTCCGGACAAGCGCGACCCGGTGGACCCAGCCATTAACTACACCACGCGAGTGTTCTGCGGTGGCGAGTTCGCCATTCCTCTGCCCAACACGGGCAGCGAAGACGCAAGCAAATACCGCTCACTGTTCAGCTGCGTCGACGCAGAAACCATGGAGGTCCGGTGGCAGGTGCTGATTGACGGCAACTGCGATCTGGTCGCCACCTCGTTTGACGGCAAACTGGCGGCCACCAACCAGTACAACACCGAGATGGGTGCGCATTACGAAGACATGATGGCTGCTGAACGCGACGCCTGCCTTTTTTACAACGTTGCGCGTATCGAAGCGGCGGTCAAAGCCGGTAAGTTCAAAACCATTGGCAAGTCCAAGGTACCCGTGGTAGACGGCACCCGCGAAGCCAATTCAGACCCCAAGACCGCTTTGACGGCCTATGTGTCCGTGCCCAAAAACCCGCACGGTGTTAACGCAACACCTGATCAAAAGTACTTCATTTGCGCCGGCAAATTGTCGCCCACCGGTACGGTGATTGAACTGGCCAAGGTGCTGGACTGGTTTGATGGCAAGTTGGAGAAGCTCGATTCAGCGATCGTTGCCGAGGTTGAGCTGGGTCTGGGCCCGCTGCACACCGCTTTTGATGGCCGTGGCAATGCTTACACCACGCTGTTCCTCGATAGCCAGGTGGTCAAGTGGAATATTGAAGCGGCCATCAAGTTCCACAACGGCGACAAATCAGCCAAATACGTGGTGGATCGTATTGATGTGCAGTACCAGCCTGGTCACGTGAATGCCAGCCAGTCTGAGACCATCGCCGCCGACGGCAAGTATTTGGCCGTAGGTTGCAAGTTCTCTAAAGACCGTTTCCTGCCTGTGGGCCCCTTGCACGCCGAAAACGAGCAATTGATTGATATCTCTGGTGAGAAGATGGTGCTGCTGGCTGACCACCCCGTGCGCGGTGAGCCGCATGATTTCATTATCTTCAAACGTGACTTGGTCAAACCAAAGCAGGTCTATTCTCTGGACGATTTTCCCAACGCGATCAAGGACCCAAAAGAGTCGGGCGTGTTCCGTCAAGGCAAGAAGGTCACCGTCAAAATGACCTCGCAAGCACCGGCGTTCAGCCTGCGTGAATTCACCGTGAAAAAGGGTGACCAGGTCACCCTGATTCTGACCAACCTGGACAAGATTGAAGATCTGACGCACGGTTTTGCCATTCCAAACTACAACGTCAATTTCATTGTCAATCCGCAGGAAACCGCTTCGGTGACTTTCCTTGCCGACGAGCCGGGTGTGTACTGGTGCTATTGCACTCACTTCTGTCACGCCCTGCACTTGGAAATGCGCACGCGCATGATCGTCGAGGCTTAAGCCTCGCTTGCGCTGGTCTGCATCTGTCAAGGGCAGGCCAGCGGTTCAGAGACTCTACCCATGTTCTTACCTAGAATTCTCGCGTTGCCGTTTGCCGCCTTGTTTTTGGCTTTGAGCCAGTGGTCTGTGCCGGCGCATGCACAAGCCTACGAAGCAAAGTTGCCTGCGGAGCTGGCCACTGCCGCCGACCTGTGTGCGTTGGTGCCTTGCCAGGAGGTGTTTCCAGGAGCAACCCGGTTTTCCAACCGCAAGGGGCAGCCTCCGTATGTCGAGGCCTACGGGGCGGTAGACCCGCAAAACCCCGCCAGCAAAGAGCTGCTGGGTTACGTGATGTTGTCTACGGACATTACCGATACACCTGCCTACTCCGGCAAGCCGGTGGTGACCCTGATTGGCATGGATTTGCAGGGTCGTTATGTCGGCATCAAGGTGCTCAAGCATTCTGAGCCAATTTTGTTGTTGGGCATCCCAGAAAAAGCGCTGGTTGACTTCAATAACCAGTACCTTGGCAAATCGGTCAAGGATCAAATCGAAGTTGGTCCCTCGCGCCCTGACGAAAATATTCTGGGGTTGGATGCAATTTCGGGCGCCACTGTGACCGTCATTGCCCAAAACCAGGTGATGCAATTGTCTGGCTCTGCGGTGGCACGGCAGGCGGGCATCATTGAGCCCACCGTACGCGAACCCGCCCGCTACGCCCAAAGCGGCGCCACTTACAGTTGGGCCGATCTGGTCAAGCTCGGGGCAGTACAAAAGTTGCAAGTGACACCCAAACAGGTCGGACTCGACGGGGGCGGTGAACCTTTTATCGAACTCTGGTTTGGTGATCTCAATCACCCCGACCTCAGTCGCAATCTGCTTGGCAAGCAAGGCAGCGAGAACCTGCGTTCGAACCTGAAAACTGGGGACCATGCCTTATTTGTCATCCGAACGGCAGGCAAGGAGTCTTTCAAGGGTTCTGGTTTTGTACGTGGCGGTATTTATGATCGGGTGCAGGTCAAGCAGGGCGGCGACTCTTTTACCTTCCGGGATCTGGACTACCTCAACCTGTACGGCATTGAGGCAGCTGGTGCCCCCAGCAGCACAGAGTCGGGCATCTTTATCATCCGCGCTGGTTCCTTCTCAGCGGCTTACCCCTGGAAACTGGCGTTTCTCGGTAACCGCGTCGACCGGGCCACCGGCCACCGCAGTTTTGCCAATTTTGAAGCCAAGTACTGGTTGCCTGACGAATTGCTGGAAGGGGGGCGACCCGTTGTGGTCGAGCCCGATGCCCCGTGGATTCGTATCTGGAAATCACGCTGGCTTGAAATTGGTCTGTTTGCAAGTTTGTTGATTGCAGTGACTGTGGTGTATGCGCTGCGTGAGCGGTTGACGCGCTTGTCTACGCACAAGAACAAATGGCCGGTCAATGGCTTCAAATACAGCGCCTGGGCCCTGAGTATTGTTTTTGTGGGTTTCGGCGTGATGGCGCAACCCTCAGTCACCCAGGTGCTGACCTGGTTCCACGCGCTGCTGTTCCAGTGGACCTGGTCGCTGTTCCTGTCCGATCCCTTCATCTTCTTGTTCTGGATCTTCATCATTGCCACCGTGTTCGTGTTTGGCCGCGGGCTGTTCTGCGGCTGGATGTGCCCATTTGGATCTTTGTCCGAGGCCATCTTCAAAATCGGTCGTGTGCTGGGTCTCAAGCGCTGGCAAAAGCCGGTGCCGCAAGCGCTGCACGACAAGCTGAAGTGGCTCAAGTACGCCATTTTCTTCGGCCTGCTGGCCGTCTCGATGTTCTCCATGGGGCTGGCCGAGATCCTGTCGGAAGTGGAACCTTTCAAAACCACGTTCCTGGTAGGCATCATGAACCGCAGCTGGCCCTATGGCCTGTTTGTGGCGATGCTGCTTGGGTTGTCGCTTTTTATTGAGCGTCCGTACTGCAAGTACATCTGTCCGCTGGGTGCAGCGCTGGCCATGCCCAGCACGTTCCGCTGGTTCGGACTCAAGCGCAAACAGGACTGCAACAGTTGCAAAGCCTGTGCAGTTGGTTGTGGCGCCCAAGCCATTGATACCAACGGTCGAATTGATCATCGCGAATGCCTGCACTGTCTGGACTGCATGGTGCTGTACACCGACCAGAAGGGCTGCCCACCGCTGGCCAAGGAACGCAAGCGCCGCGAAAGCGACGGCTTGATGATCACCCCGATTGGACGTGATGGCTATTTCATTCCGATCGATGCGGTTCCAGCGATCAGCGCTAAGGCGTCGCTGGGCCCCGACCCACGGATGCCGACAGCGCCAGCAACACCGCGCTACGCCGCAGGTCACCGGGGTCTGGGTTGGCTGCTGGCTGAAATACGTGACCACATCTGGCCCTGGAGCAGTGATGGCTGGCAGACCCAACGTGCCTTGCAGATGGCCGGCTTTTCACTGGCGATTGCGGTGAGCGCGGCCTGGTTGTTGGCCGCCAGCGGGAGGTTGTCTGAGAGTGCCATCATCGGCTGGTGGTTTGGCTGGAGTGTCTATGAGGTGCTGATCCGCATGAACGGCAAGCGTTATGTCAAAGATGGTCCATGGTGGCAGGCCCGCTACCGCGAAGCCGGCTGGATGGACATGATGAGTTATGTGGGTTTCAAGAATCTGCTGATGGGTGCCACCTTGTTCTTGGTCCTTAAAGGCCTGGGGATGTTGTCTTGACCGTGAGGCCCGATCAACGCCGCTTTGTCGTGGCATGCCTGCTGTTGCTGTGTTGCGCCCCGATGTGGGCTGCTGTTTGGCGGGTGCAGCCCGGGCAAGACCTGCAAGCCACGATCCATCGGGCTGCGGCAGGGGATATTGTGGAAGTCGAGCGTGGCTTTTATGACCAGAACCTGCGCATTGAGAAACCGATGACACTGCGCGGCATCAACCGCCCAACGCTCAGTGGCGGTCAGCGCGGCGACACCATTCGTGTGACGGCCGCTGATGTGGTCATTGAGGGTCTGATCGTGCGCGACTCAGGCATTGAACTGGTCAACCAACATGCCGGTATCTATCTCCAGCCAGGTGCTCACCGGGCAGTGGTGCGCAACTGTGTGCTGGCCTACAACCTGTTTGGCCTGTGGATTGAGAAGGTGAACGATGTTCGCATTGAAAACAACCAGATCACCGGTCTGCGCGATTTCAACTCATCGCAACGCGGCAATGGCATTCAGCTCTACAACACCCAAAGGGCGCGCATCACTGGCAACGATGTCAGCTTTGTGCGCGACGCGCTGTACGTTGATGTGTCGCACCAGGCGGTGTTTCGAGGCAACAAACTGCACCACAGCCGTTATGGCACCCATTACATGAATTCTTACCACAACCTGTGGGAGAACAATGACAGCTACTTCAACCGGGGCGGGCTGGCCCTGATGGAAGTGCGCGACCAGGTGGTACGAAACAACCGCACCTGGGGCAATTCAGACCACGGCATCATGCTACGCACGCTGCAAGATTCAGTCATTGAGAACAACATCGTGGCCGGTAACAACCGTGGTTTTTTCATCTATGACGTGGAGTACACCACCTTGCGCGGCAACCTGGTGGTGGACAACCATGTTGGCGTGCACCTGTCGGCGGGCTCGACCCGCAACAAGGTTGAGGGCAATGACTTTATAGCCAACCGCGAGCAGGTTCGTTATGTCGGCGCCAAAGATGAAAACTGGGGCGGCAAGCTGCCCGGACGAGGCAATCACTGGAGCAACTACCTGGGCTGGGATCGCGATGGCAATGGTGTGGGCGACCTGCCCTATGAAGCCAATGACCTGGTTGACCGCCTGCAGTATCGACACCCGATTGTCAAGCTGCTGCTGGGCAGCCCGGCGATTCAGGCGCTGCGCGTTCTGGGCCAGCAATTCCCGGTGCTGCGCGTACCCAGTGTGGTCGATCAATATCCGGCCATGGTGCCTGTCAACAAGAACTGGAGTGAATGGCGTGACAAGCAATTTCAATGATGCATTGAACCTCAGCGGCGTGAGCAAAGCCTATGGCCAGCGCGGACGGCCGTTGATGGCTCTGGACCGGGTCGATCTCAAGGTACCCAGTGGTCAATTGTTTGGTCTGATTGGACACAACGGCGCCGGCAAAAGCACGCTGTTCAAATTGGCTCTAGGGCTGATCACGCCGAGTCAGGGCGAGATTTTTGTCAATGGCATTGCGGTGAACGGCCCCAACTTTCGTGATGCTCGGCGGGTCATTGGTTACCTGCCCGAAAACCTGGTGTTGTATGACAACCTTTCGGGCCTGGAGACACTTGAATTTTTTGCCCAGCTGAAGGGCGCACCCAAGTCCCAATGTGCACCCTTGCTGGCCCGCGTTGGCCTGGACGCAGCGGCCCGACGACCAGTTCGGGAGTATTCGAAGGGCATGCGCCAACGCCTGGGTTTTGCCCAGACCCTGCTGGGCAATCCGCAATTGTTGCTGCTGGACGAACCAACCACCGGCCTGGACCCCAGCGCCATTCGCGACTTCTACGAACAGCTGGGGACCTTGCGCGCCCAGGGGGTCACTATCGTGATCAGTTCCCACGTTCTGGCAGAGCTGCAGGAGCGTGTCGACGCGCTGGCGATGCTTGGCAATGGCCGCATCCAGGCTCAGGGCACCGTGGCGGCTTTGCGTGACCACTCACGTATGCCGATCCGGCTGCGTGTGACCGGTGACCCCGAGCGGTTGACAGAGCTGGTTGAGGTGTTGCAACGCAACGCAACCAACACGGTGGAATCGATGGTCCGTGCGTCACCAGACACTCTGGAGCTGCGTTGTGTCCGCGAACACAAGATGGCGCTGCTGGGTCTATTGGCACCAGCGGATTTACACGACCTGCAAATTCTGGAGCCGTCGCTTGAGGACGTGTATTTTGGATTGAGGGAAAAAGCATGAACGCCACACTGCAACTGAACCAAGTGATGTCACTGGCTGGCAAGGAGTTTCGTGACCGTTTTCGCAATCGCTGGGTGCTGGCGGTGGCGCTGGTGTTCACGGTTTTTTCACTGCTGATTACTTATTTTGGTGCCGCAGTGCAGGGGCAAATCGGGCCACGCTCAATCGAGCTGACCATCGCCAGCCTGGTCAGCCTGGTGATTTACCTGATTCCCTTGATTGCGCTGCTGCTGGGGTTTGATGCCATCGTGGGTGAGCGCGAGCGGGGTTCACTGGATTTGTTGTTGGCCCTGCCGATCACCCGGCTCGAACTTTTGCTGGGCAAGTTCCTCGGTTTGGCCGGGGCATTGACACTGTCTACCGTAGCGGGTTTTGCACTTGTGGCGGTGTTGCTGTACCAGCAGTTCAGTTCTGCGGGCCTTTACCACTACCTCGGCTTTGTGTTGAGCTCGGTGTTGCTGGGTCTGGCCTTCCTTAGCCTGGCGATCCTGCTGTCGGTGCTGGCGCGTGACCGCACCCGGGCCTCCGGGTTGGCGATTGCACTCTGGTTTGCGTTGGTGCTGGTGTTTGACCTGTTGCTGCTGGGGCTGCTGGTTGCCAGCGGGGGCGAACTGGGCGGCGATGGATTTGCCTACCTGCTGCTGCTGAATCCAGCCGATATTTTTCGGATTCTCAATATTTTTTCACTCGACGACGTGCGTAGGCTCTACGGCTTGGCCAGCATCGTGCCACCCGCGCTGGGCCAAGCCTGGCTGATGGGCGGGGCCATGCTGGTCTGGATTGTCGGGCCGCTCGTCCTAGCTTCCTGGAGGTTCCGACCATGACTTTGTTAACAGCTTTCCCCATTCATCGCCGACGCCTGCTGTGCGGTTGTGTCGGCCTCGCGACGCTCAGCCTGGCGGGCTGCAAGCCCAATGACCAGAATGCCTCGGATGATCAGGTGCCAGTGGCCATGGACAACATGGCGAGTTGCGCACTGGATGGCATGCTACTGGCTGACTTTCCGGGCCCCAAAGGTCAAATCCGGTATGCGCAAGACAAACAGGTTCACTGGTTTTGTGACACGGTCGAGCTGTTGTCGACACTGCTGGCCCCGGAACAGGTGCGTGCCGTGCGGTCCGCGTTTGTGCAAGACATGGCCAAGGCAGACTGGGACCGTCCCAGCGGACACTGGATCGATGCCCGCAGCGCCTTGTATGTGCTTGGCAGCAAACGCCACGGCTCGATGGGGCCCACTGCGGCAAGCTTTGTTGAAGAGGTATCGGCCCAAAATTTTGTCAAAACCTACGGAGGCAGAGTCCTCCGTTTTGCCGACATCAAGCCAGAGATGGTTGACCTGAGTGGCGGGGCTTTACACGACACCCGGATGTAAACATGCAGCGTCGGCATCTGATCAAGGTGGCTGTTATTGGTGGGTTGGCGGCAACAACTGGCGCGGGGTGGCTGTCCTGGCGCCGCAAAACAACGCACACGGATGTGGCCATCGACGATATCTGTATCTTCGCGCCAACCTTTGCCTACGATTCGGCTTCTGGCGTGGCGCCCACGGCGGCCCGAGAAGTACCAAACGAGGCACGTTGTCCTGTTTGTGGGATGTTCCCCGCCCGCAACCGACGCTGGGCTGCGCAAGTGATCTTCTCCGGTGGAGCCGTGCAATACCTGGACTCACCGCTTAGTCTGTTTCACTACCTGAAGCGCGTTGGTCATTACACGCCGGGACGGGCTACAGCGGACATTGTGGCGGTTTATGTCAGCGACCAAATCACCGGGCAGTGGCTGGATGCAGATCAGGCGATTTATGTCCATGGCTCCACGTTGCTCGGGCCAATGCGAGCCGGCAATCTGCCAGCGTACGGCGCTGAGTCGGATGCCCGGGCGCTGGTCAACTCGCGCGGTGGAGAACTGATGTCAGCAAACGAATTGCGTCAGTCTTTGCCGCTTGAGTTGCAGAAATTGGCGCCTCACGGGCACTTGGGAACCTGAATGCCCTTGACATGTTGAATCTGATTCAATACATTAAAAGATTCATTTAATTTGAATATTAAAATCACCAGAGCGCCAATTCAATTCACGTGCAACTTCATAACTGTCTGAAAACCCATGAAAAACACCAAATTCTTCCTTGCACTCTCGATCGCGGCCACTCTCACAGCCTGTGGCGAAAAAGAAGTCAGCTCGCCAGCCGCACCGGTTGTTGCCCCGGTCATCGCACCGGTTGTGGTGGCAGAGAACGTGGTTGGGAAAAAAGTCTATGGCAGCGTCTGCGCCCTGTGTCACGCCGCAAGTGTTGCCGGGTCACCCAAGCCGGGCGACAAAGCCGATTGGGGCCCACGTATTGCCCAGGGCAAGGAGGTGCTTTACAAACACGCCCTCGAAGGATTTACCGGTGCCAAGGGTCTGATGCCTGCCAAGGGTGGCGGTGTGAATCTGACTGACGACGAAGTCAAGGCGGCGGTTGATCACATGGTGTCTTTGTCACAGTGAACCCTGGCCATGGCGCAGTCTTGCTTGCTTGATCGTCGTCGCTGCCTGTCCCGACTCGGGCTGCTGGCGACTGGCCTGTTTGTTGGGCCGGCCCTGGCCAACCCAAACGTCCAACGCGCCTCGCGCAACTTGCTTGGTACACGGATCGACATCGTGGCCGAGGGTAGACACGCCAGCCAAGCCATAACGCTGGCTTTTGCCGAAATGGCAAGGCTGGAACGCCTGATGAGCCGCTACCGCGCCGACAGCGAAATTTCAGCGTTAAATCGAAGTGCTGGCCTGGCGGCCGTTAATGTCTCGCCTGAAACCATGGCGACCCTTCAGCGTGGGATGCAACTCGCCAAACTCAGTGACGGCGCCTTTGACATCACGATCGGTAGTTATCAGGGCTGGTCCTTTGACCCCACCCATCCCCGGTTGCCAAGTGCCACGCAGTTGATGCGAGAGCGTGTGCTGGTCAATCATCGGCACCTTGTGCTCGATCCGGGTAAACAACAGGCGCGTTTGCTGTTTGCGGGTGTCAAGGTCGACCTTGGCGGTGTGGCCAAATTGCCCATTCTTGAGGCTGGCATGCAGGTGTTACGTGCCCATGAACTGAGTGGCGCCATGCTGAACGGTGGCGGCGACGTTCTGGTCATGGGGCAGTTGCTGGGACGTGACTGGCGTATCGGTTTGCGTGATCCTCGTTCGCCAGAGCGGCTGTTGGGCACCCTGGAACTCAGCGATGGGGTTGTGGCCTCTTCCGGCGACTACGAACGCGCCTTCGTCTACAAAGGCAAACGCTATCACCATGTCCTCGACCCCAAAACAGGATTACCCACGCAAGGCGTTCGCGGGGTGGCGATGCTGGCACGCACCACACAAGCGGTCAACGGGTTGGGTGCCACATCGATGCTTATGGGACCCTCACAAAGCCATCGCTTGCTCTCGGGCCTACAAGGTGTGGAGTCTTTGGTTGTTGATTCGCACGGCGAAACCTGGATGACTGCCGGCATACGGGGTCAACTCAAGATGCCAACAAGCGCATGACTTGCTCTCTGGGCTGACCTCACCCAACCCGCAGCTCGGCGGTGTCATTGTTCTTTAATGGAATCAGATGAGGTTGTTGCCCCTTGAATCCTCGGGCGGCAGAGGTGGGGCTCAGCAGGTCTTCCAAGGTGTAAGCATTAAGTGACTGAATGAAGTCGCGCGATGCATTTTTTAAGATCCCTTTGAGTCTGCAAAAGCCGTCTAACCTGCAGGAATTGAGGTTTTTATCGAAACACTCAACTATATTCATGTCGGTTTCTGTTTGACGCACGATCTCGCCCAGGCTCAAACTGGCAGGGGCCCTGAGCAAACGTAAACCACCACCTCGACCACGGATTGTTTCCAACCAACCGATGCCTGCCAAGTCCATGACGATTTTCATGACATGACTGCGAGAGATGTTATGCGCCTCGGCTATTTCGCTAATCTTGGGTAACTGCGCACGCCCCTCGCAGGCAGCGCAGTACATCAAGACGCGCAAGGTGTAATCGGTCCGTTGGGTGAGTCGCATGAACTGAATCTGGTTACAAGAGTTTGGTGGAATTGACTTTGAGATTGCCTCTCAAGAGGATACTCCATGGCCGAGGGAAAACTTTAGTCATTCGCCAGAACACATTCATGGCCGGGTACAACGTGCCTATCGCTGTCGTCGAAATCTCTTTAGCCCACTTTCCATGAACCTTTTGGAACGATTCAACTTGGACGCGCTTTCAACCTGCCTTGAAACCGACGTCAGAACGGATAATGCCGCGGCGCGGTTTGCACCGTGATCCAGCGCAGGTCGGTAAATTCAGCGATGCCGGCCTTGCCACCGAAACGCCCGATGCCGCTGCCTTTGACGCCGCCAAACGGCATTTGCGCCTCATCATGTACGGTGGGGCCGTTGACATGGCAAATGCCTGATTCGATGCGCCGGGCCACATTCAGCGCCCGCGCAATGTCGCGTCCGAAGACCGCAGCCGACAGCCCGTACTCGTTGTCGTTAGCGCAAGCAATGGCCTCTTCAACGCCCTTGACGCGCACGATCGGTTTCACCGGACCGAACGATTCTTCATGATAAATAGCCATCTCGGCCGTCACATGGTCGAGCAAGGTGGCCGGCATCAGCGTTGAACTGGCCTTGCCACCGCAAACCAGAGTCGCGCCTTTGGCAAGTGCATCGTCGATCAGTGCGTTGCAGCGCTGCACGGTGCTCATATCGACCACAGAGCCAAGCACGACCGGCCCCTGACGCGGATCACCCATTGGCAAGCCCTTGGCCTTGGCGGCCAGGCGCGCGACAAAGTCTTCGGCAACCATGTGGTCGACGATGATGCGTTCAGTTGACATGCAGATCTGACCGGAATTGGCGAATGCACCAAAGGCGGCACCGTTGACCGCGGCATCCATGTCGGCATCATCGAGCACAACCAACGGGGCCTTGCCACCCAGTTCAAGCACAGCCGGTTTGAGATACCTGGCGCAAGCCGCCGCAATGACCTTGCCGACACGGGTGGAGCCGGTAAAGTTCACGCGCCGCACAGCCGGATGCGCAATCATCGCCTCGACGATTTCGGGCGCGTCTTGAGGCGCATTGGTGATGAAATTGACCACGCCCTTCGGCATGCCTGCTTCCTGCAGCGCCTCCACAATCAGGCTGTGAGTCGCCGGGCACAGTTCCGAAGCCTTGAACACGACCGTGTTGCCGCATGCCAGTGGCATGGCAATCGCGCGGACACCCAGAATGACGGGGGCATTCCACGGCGCCATGCCCAGCACCACGCCAGCGGCTTGGCGCACGCCCATGGCCAGACTGCCTGGGACGTCCGATGGAATCACCTCGCCGCTGATCTGGGTCGTCATTGACGCCGCTTCGAGCAAGATGCCGGCCGCCAGATGCACATTGAAGCCAGCCCACATGCCGGAGCCGCCCGTCTCGGCGGCGATCGCGTCAGCAAAGGCGGCGCCCTTGGATTCAAGCGCATGGGATGCTTTCATCAGCAAGCTACGGCGTTCGCCTGGACCAAGCGCTGACCAAGCGGGAAAAGCCTTGGCCGCGGCATCAACGGCCGCGAGCGCATCGCTGATGGTCGCGGCCGGCGCCGTGGTGGCGACGCTGCCATCCAGCGGATTGCGCCGCTCAAAAGTGGCACCGCTGCTGGCTTGTTTCCGCTCACCGTTGATCAATAGGGAAATGGTGTTCATGGTTTGTCTCCTGTATTTGTATGGATGGGTACCCAATTCACGACGCCGCTGGCAGTCACCGACAAAAATCAAACCGTTCAGGTGACTTCGATTTCAACAAAAATGGGGGCCGGCGAATTCAGCGCCTGCAACAGCCTATCACGCCAGGTATCGGCACGCTCGACCCGAACGCCTACGTAGGCTTGACCATTGGCCAGTGCAACGAAGGCGATCTCCGGCAGCTCCGTTCAATTTAGAAGATCAGTGGCCGCCAAACCGAACACGGTCGCGAACTGCAGACGATTAAGGGAGCACGTTCAAGCTGGCAAGCAGTTGGCCGGATTGAGTGTCTCGTCGCGAATACGCGTGTTATCTCTTCGCATTCGGCCAAGCTCAGCGCAAATTTGGAACGACAACGCTGCGCTGGATGTATGCCACCAGTACCAGCCAAGATACGATTTACGGACGAGTGATTGCGGTCAAATAACTAGGCGATCCGTTGAAAGGACTGATCCATTTTGCAGCGCTCATCCATATGTCGGTACGGTTGACCATTCGTTCCGGTATTAACTGAACAGTACGAAAAAACGCGCTGGCGAGCGTTGACCGTGTCTGCGGCCGTCTTCTTCAGGCTGTGACACGACATCCAGCGTTAAGTTCGCTACGCCAGGTAGCGGACATCAAATACAAAAATTCAACAAACTGACAAGAAAACGCGAGTCGGCCTCAACCCTTTGGCGTTTGCCCTCAGGCGACGTCGTCACGCGGCACAATTCCCGCATGCCTCCCTCTCGCCACAGCCCACAGAACCTGCCTCCCCACGCTGACGCACCTGATCGCACCGTCGCCATGTGGGTGCACGCGCTGCGGCGCAAGGCAGATGCTGCCACTTTAAAGACGCTCCCTACCCTGGCCGATGCAGACGCAAGTCGCGTCATGGCCATCCTGCGCATGGACCCGCCGGCTGCGGCTGAACCTTCGCCTGTGATGGCATCCGATGGCAACAGCGTCATCGGCCACTTCCGCCCCCGCATTAGCTTGCAAACGCTGGACCGTGGCCATGGGCTGCTCGGCCTCAAGCCCCAAGGCAAACTCGGCCCGCGTGGGGACAGTGTGACCCTGGCCCAGTTCGACTGGACCTATCAGACGGATGCTGGGGATCGCTGGCAAACCCCCGCGCCCACCTCCATCCTCAACAACCGTGCGCCTGCCACTGTGGAACTGTTCGACACCGGCGGCCCGGTGGTGCACATGCAGCGCAATCTGGCCGCCGAAGCCGATGCCATGGACCTCGTGTGGGAGATGGGCTTTGTCCCCTTGGCAGAAAACGCCTTTCAATGGCGCAGTCGTGCTCACAGACCCGTGCTGGGCGCGGTATGGACACTGCCACAAGAAGAGTTCTTTGGCGACTTCTGGGCCGACCAGATACCTCAACTGCAGGCCAAAGGCTGGTCGGTGGTGGTGCAGCCCGGCTTTGCCCACGAAAGCGTGCCGGTGCAACGCTGGAAGCTGGTGGTGAGCCCCGAGACCGGTGAAATACGCGGCAGGGAACTTGACAGCCGTCTGATCAAGCCCGCGCGTGGTGTCGACAAGCTGCAACTCCCTGAGCGTGAAGGGGCCTGGCTGTTGAGCCTGGGCATCGAGATCGACGGTCAGACGCTGGACCTGGTCCCCATGCTGGCCGACCTGCTGCGCCGCGACGCCCGCTGGCTCAACGCGACGCAACTTGCTGCCATTGACGACCTGGCGATCGTGTCCTTGCGCGCGCCGGGTGGCAAGCGCATGGATGCCCCGGCCGCACCCCTCAAAGCCATCATCGGCGCCATGGTCGATCTCCTGACCGACCCGACACGCAACCAACACCAGAGCTCGCTGCACTTGGGTGCCTGGGAAGCACGTCGGCTCGACGCCTTGCGTGCCAGCCTGCTTGACACCCACCGCGTGGGTCCGCACAACACCTGGCAACTGGAGGGTGAGGCAGGCTTGATCAGCTTGGCCAAGCGCTTGAAGGCGATCGGTACACCTCAACCCGTGACGGCACCGCAAGGCCTGCAAGTGCAACTACGCCCCTACCAACTTGAGGGACTGGCCTGGTTGCAATACTTGCGTACCCATAACCTGGGGGGCATCCTGGCCGACGATATGGGCCTGGGCAAAACCGCCCAGGCCTTGGCCCATGTGCTGACAGAAAAGCACGCGGGGCGACTTGATCTACCGGTGCTGGTGGTGCTTCCCACCTCGTTGATCTTCAACTGGCAGGCCGAGTGCGGGCGCATGGCTCCCGATCTGCGCCTGCTCACCCTTCAAGGGCCGCAGCGTGAGGCTTTGTTTGCGCACATGTCTGATCACGATCTGGTGCTGACCACCTACGCACTGCTGTGGCGCGACGTGGATGCGCTGGCTGCGCAGTGCTTTCACCTGGTGATTTTGGACGAGGCGCAGATGGTGAAGAACGCCGGTAGTCGCAGCGCGCGCGCCCTGCGCCGATTGCAAACCCGGCACAGCCTGTGCCTGACCGGCACCCCCATGGAAAACCATCTTGGCGAGTTGTGGGCGCAATTTGACTGGCTCATGCCCGGCTTTTTGGGCGACTCGCGCCAATTTGCAGCCAACTGGCGCAAACCGATTGAAGAGAACGGCGAAACCCTGCGCGCCGCCTTGCTCGCGCAACGCGTGCGCCCCTTCATCCTGCGCCGGCGCAAGCAGGACGTGGCCAGCGAACTGCCACCTCGCACGGAAATCATCAAGTGGGTGCAATTGCAGGGCCAACAGCGTGAGCTGTACGAGAGCGTGCGCGTAGCGGCCGACAAACAAGTGCGCAGGGTGCTGCAACGCCAGGATTTCAACGCCGCACAGATCAGCATTCTGGATGCGCTGCTCAAGCTGCGCCAAGTCTGTTGCGACCCGCATCTGGTCAAAGGCAACAACGCAGGCCCAACTATGGAGCGCGCCAAGCTGGAACTGCTGGTAGACATACTGCCCGCGCTGGTGGAAGAAGGCCGTCGTGTGCTGGTGTTCTCGCAGTTCACCGAGCTACTGGACTTGGTTGCAGAACAACTGCAGATGCTGTCGTTGCCGTTTCTCAAACTGACCGGAAAAACACCCGCAAAGGAACGTGGCAGCGTGGTGCAGCGGTTTCAGGCACAAGAAGCACCCGTGCTGTTGCTCAGCCTGAAGGCGGGTGGCATCGGATTGAACCTGACTGCTGCCGATACCGTGATCCATTTGGATCCCTGGTGGAACCCCGCCGTGGAGGAACAAGCGACCGCTCGCGCCCACCGCATCGGCCAGCACCAGCCGGTATTCGTGTACAAGCTGGTGGTGCAAGGCAGCATCGAGGAACGCATGCTTGAACTTCAGGCCCGCAAACAGGCACTGGCCAACAGCGTGCTGGGACACGATGCGGCGGGTGCGCTCAAATTTGACGAAGCCGATCTGCAGGCCTTGTTATCACCGCTGGGGTTCTTGGTGGCCACTTCGCAAACGCCAGAAGAAGCTGCGCGGCGCTGGGGGCGCAGCGGGCGTCGGGCTTGATACCTACACTTCACACCATGAGAATGTTTTCAAAAAGCTTGCACACAAGATGCCGCTTCTGATCATTGACGCGTTGAACATCATCCGGCGCATCCACGAGGCGGTTCCCGGGGAAGACAGTGAGGTCAAGGTGGCGGACACCATCACCTCCAGCCTGGCGTCATTCAAGCGCGCCCTCAAGACGCACCGCCCCAGCCATGCTGTGGCGGTGTTTGACCATGGCGGTCGAACCTGGAAGCATGAACTCTATGCACCCTACCAAGCCAACAGGAAACCCATGCCATCTCTGTTGCGAGAGGGCTTGCAGACCATCAAACAGGAACTCCAACACTTGGGTTTGCACTGGATTGCCATTGAGGGTATCGAAGCGGATGATGCCATTGCCACCTTGGTGGAGAAATGGTGTCTGGCCAGCCCGGACCAGGTGACTATTTTGTCGACCGACAAGGACTTCTTGCAGCTGCTCAGTGACCAAGTCTGTATCTATGATCACTTCAAGGGCCTTTGGCGTGACCAGGCTTATGTGATTGCGAAATTTGGTGTCAAGCCATCCCAGATGGGCGATCTGCTGGCCCTGATGGGTGATGCTGTGGACGGTGTGCCGGGTGTGAGCAAGGTCGGAGCCAAGACCGCCGCAGAACTGCTTCGTATCAACGGCCATCTTGAACGGGTGATCTCAAATGCTGACAAAGTCACAGGCCAAGTTGGCGCCAATCTGCGCAAAGGTGTTGAGATGGCAAGGCTGTCCAGGAAATTAGTGTCGTTCAAGACCGATGTGCCGCTCGGACTGACCTGGAAGATGTTGTCACAGCATTCGGGCGTGTCCCGCGGTGAATAGTTGCCCAAAATGAACGACAAATTGGAAGAACGTGCCCACTGTTCGGTCATGCTGTAAATTGAGTGCCCGTTTCAGGCTGGATACGGGCCCACAGTTTGCTGATCTGCCTGCCACATGCCTGCCGTTCATTCGAGCGACTCTGATTGCCCGCTTTAGACTGTTGTCGCCAGCGGCATGTAACTGTGATTCAATCCCGGCCATCAATTGTTGGGGAACTGATCTGTTCAAGGACACACTTTGCCTCCTACAAAGCATTCAGGTACTCGGAGTTTCATGCGCGTAAGGACAACCAGGGCATGGGCTTGTGACATCACAAACGACGAGTCCCCATGCGCAAATTGCCATCTTTTAAAGTGCACCCATGCCGACCACCACTTATCTCACCGCCGCTTTCTACAAATTCGTCACGCTCTCGGACTACGCATCCCGCAAGGCTCCCCTGTTGGCGTTTTGCGAGCAGCACAAGGTGAAGGGCACCATTCTTTTGGCACGTGAGGGCATCAACAGCACCATTGCTGGTGCGCCCGACGATGTGCACGCGGTGCTGGCCTATTTGCGCAGCGACCCGCTCTTGGCCGACCTGCAACACAAGGAGTCGTTCGCTGAGACAGCGCCGTTTCACCGCATGAAGGTGCGTTTGAAGCAAGAAATCGTCACCATGGGCGTGCCTGGCACAGACCCCACCCACATCGTTGGCACTTACGTCAAGCCGCAGGACTGGAACGCGCTGATTGCCGACCCCGATGTGGTGGTGGTCGACACGCGCAATGACTACGAGGTGGCCATTGGCAGCTTTCGTGGCGCGATAGACCCTCAGATCCGCACGTTTTCGGCCTTGCCCGCCTGGACCGAACAGGCGGAACAACTGCGCCCCACAGCCGATGGCAAAAAGCCGAAAGTGGCCATGTTTTGCACCGGGGGTATCCGCTGCGAAAAGTCCACCGCGTACCTGCGCTCCCAAGGTTATGACGAGGTCTACCACCTCGAAGGCGGCATCCTCAAATACCTGGAAACTGTGCCGCCAGAGGAAAGCCTCTGGGAAGGTACTTGTTTTGTATTTGACGAGCGCGTGTCGGTAGACCACGGCCTGACACCGGGCACCCACAAGCT
Source organism: Rhodoferax sp. BLA1 (assembly GCF_013416775.1). Taxonomy (GTDB): domain Bacteria; phylum Pseudomonadota; class Gammaproteobacteria; order Burkholderiales; family Burkholderiaceae_C; genus Rhodoferax. The sequence goes on along the minus strand of NZ_SZVI01000010.1, from coordinate 74,744 downwards.
GTGCCGGGGTTGCCGCATGCCACTGGCGGACGGCGCGCAGGAGTCGCCCTTGTTTGAACTGGGTGTGAGCTGCCCGCGCTGCCATGCCAGCACAAGCGATGTCCAAAAGAGCCGGGCCCGGGAACGCCAGCGCCAATGGGTTCTGGCCAAAGCACGCGGGGACACGCACATTGGCGAAACCACGCCACCCCTGCTCGACAAACCTCTCCCATCCGACGTCGCCAGCGACTGTTCCCAAACCAGAGCCGCTGACTGATGGCACCATCGGGGGCAACGACAGCACAGCCACTGTTGCCACTGCCCGTTCTGTATTCGTTTCGGCGTTGCCCCTACGCCATGCGTGCCCGTTTGGCGCTGGTGGCCAGCGGCATGGTGTGCGAGCTGCGCGAGGTGGTGCTCGCACACAAGCCTGCCGCGCTGCTGTTGGCTTCGCCCAAAGGCACGGTGCCTGTTCTGGTGTTGCCAAACGGTGCCGTCCTGGAGCAAAGTCTGGACATCATGCTGTATGCCCTACGCCAAAGTGATCCGTGGCAGTGGCTCCCCTCATCCGCACAGGATCTCAGCGCCACGCTCGCCCTCATTGCCCAGTGCGACGGCAGTTTCAAAGTGCATCTCGACCGCTACAAATACCCTAACCGCTACGCTCTGCCAGATGGCCTAGGTGATCGCGCCGAGGGCGCCGTGTTTTTGCAAAAGCTCAATGATCTGCTGGCGACCCAGCGTTTTCTGCACGGCGCGCACTTCGGTCTGGCCGATGCGGCCATCGCGCCTTTTGTGCGCCAGTTTGCGCACACCGATCTATCCTGGTTTGCCAGCCAGCCGTGGTCCGCGCTTGGCGCCTGGCTGACGGCGTTTGAAACGTCCAAGGCGTATTTGCAGGTGATGGACAAGGTACCGACTTGGTTTGAAGGCCAATCGCCGTGGCGATTTCCAACCCCGTAACCAATATTTGTTCGATCACCAGGCGTGCAGGCCTGGCGCACGACACAGTGAAGAAACACCTGCAGACCGTTGAGACTGAGCCCATTTGAAGCAGATCGGTCGTCCGCTTTAGGATGGGTCATTCAAATGTATGGAGGGCAGCGTTGGGTCGGCGTCAACAGGCAAAGGTCTGAGACCGGCTTTCGCTCTGAGGTGTTTACCCCCAACAGTAGCTACAACAAAAGTAGCTACCCACCCTTATTCAAAAAGGGCTACAGGCCAAAAATGCCTGTAACCCTCGGCAAACCTCAGCCCTTCTTGACCGAGTTGCGCAGGCCCAAAGACACCAGGAAACCAGCCAGCAAAAATGCGGCGCCCACGTAGAACGCGTAGGTGGAGGCGTTGTCCGGGTAGTTGTCGCGCAGCCAGGCCACCAGTTGCGGGCCCACAATACCGGCTGAACCCCAGGTGGTCAGGATGGCGCCGTAGGCAGTGGCCATTTTCTTCGCGCCAAAGGTGTCTGACACAAAGGCCGGGATGGTGCCAAAACCGCCGCCGTAACACAGCAAGATGTAACACACCAGCACGCCAAACACCCAGGGGCTTTGCACAAAACCCAGCGTCAGGAACGCGGCAAACTGGCTCAGCAGCATGATGCGAAACGCGCTGACACGGCCCAGCTTGTCAGACAGGCTGCCCCAGGCAAAACGCCCGACACCGTTAAACAGCGCGCTGAACGCAATCAAGGTGGCGCCATAACTGGCCAGCTGCTCGGGTGTCAAGCTGGCGTCCTGGCGTTGCCACAACTCCTGCACCATGGGTGACTGAAAACCGATGAACATGATGCCCGCCACGGTGTTGCAGAACATCAGCAACCACATGGTGGCAAACCGGCGCGAGGTCAACAAAGCGCGGGTGCTGGCAAACTGCACCTCACCCTCGCCCGAGCCGTAACCACCGCCCTGGGTGCTGCCACTCGGTGGGTCTTGCAAGGCCCAGGCAATCGGTGTGGCCAGCAGCAAAAAGGCCACACCCAGCACCGCAAACACCAGCGGAAAACTGTGGTCCAACAGTTGCAGCAACATGGGGGCGATCAACTTGGACATGATCATGGCACCCAAGCCAAAACCCATGATGACCATGCCGGTGGCCAGGCCTTTTTTGTCCGGGAACCATTTGGCCACGGTGGCCACCGGAGGCACATAGGCCAGCCCGATGCCGGTGCCACCAATCACGCCATAACCCAGGTACAAAAACGGCAAGGACTTGAAGTACAACGCCAGTGCCCCCAGCAGGTAACCGCTGCCAAACAGCACAATGCCCAGCACCGCCAATTTGCGCGGGCCATAAACGGGCAACTTGTTGCCACCGATAGCGGCGCCCAGGCTCAAGAACAGGATGGTGGTGCTGAACACCCAGGCCACCTGGGTGTTGCTCCAGCCGTAGGCCTCGATCAGCGGGTTTTGGAAATAACTCCAGGCGTAGACCGTGCCAATACACATCTGCAAAGCCGTGCCGAGCACGGCCATCCACCAACGGTTCATGCCATATCCTTGTTTTTTTGCGGTCCCAGGATGTCGGCCAAGTTGCCTTCCTGGTGAAAAGAGTCTTCGATCAGGTTCAGCATGTGTTGCAACAGGTCACGTGAATAAATCACGCCCAACGGGTGGCGGTAAGCATTGATCACTGGCAGGTGGCGAAAGCCACGTGTGCGGATGATCTGGATACATTCCTCCAGCGGGGTGTCTTCGGTCACAGCCACCGGGTTGGGGGTCAGCACCATGCTCACGGTGGTGCTCTCGGGGTCGCGACGGCGTGCGACCACACGCTGCAAGATGTCGCGCTCCGACAAGATGCCGACCAGGCGGTCGTTGTCCACCACCAGCAGCGCACCCAGATTGGCCTGCACCATGCGGTCAGCCGCAGTGAGCACGGTCTCATACGGTGTGACGGTGGTAAGCCGCCGTTTCATCAATGCCGCAGCGGGCCCCAGCTTCATCGTCGTCATGGCTATCTTTCTAGACGTCCACCGTCAAGTTGTACTTGCGAAAAGTTTCCACCACCTGTTGCACCTGAGCGGCGCTGGGTGATGGTGTGTCCTTGAGCTCGTAGTCAAAACCCATACGCTCCCATTTGTACTCACCCATCTTGTGAAACGGCAGGATTTCCACCTTTTCGATGTTGGTCATGGGCGCCAAAAACTGGGCCAGGCCTTCCACATTGGCGGCCGAGTCGGTGACACCGGGCACCAGCACAAAGCGGATCCAGGTCTTCTTGTTGATGCTTTGCAAATACTCGGCAAAACGCAGCGAGGGTTCACGTGGCACACCGGTCAGCCGGGTGTGGGTGTCGGGATCAAAAGCCTTGATGCACAACATCACCAGGTCCACATATTGCACCACGTCAGCTGCCACCGTCTGGTGGGCAAAGCCCGAGGTGTCCAGGGTGGTGTGGATGCCCAACTCCTGGCAGCGGCGAAACACCTCGCGCGTGAAGTCGCGCTGGATCAGCGGCTCACCCCCGGTGAGGGTGACCCCACCGCCGGTGAACTTCATGTAAGAGCGGTACTTGGTGATCTCTGACATCAGCGCATCCACGCTGATTTCCCGCCCGTCACGCAGGGCCTGGGTGTCCGGGTTGTGGCAGTACAGGCAGCGCAGCGGGCAGCCCTGCGTGAACACCACAAATCGGATGCCCGGGCCGTCCACCATGCCACCACTCTCCAAAGAGTGGATGCGGCCGGTGAGCGGCGTGGATTCGGATGGCGCCAAGACATTGGTCGCCATCCTGGCCCGCATGTCGGCCAGATGGTGCGTCGACATCAACCGCCCCGCTTAAATGCGCTCGTGCAGGGTGCGGTTGATCACATCCAACTGCTGTTCACGCGTGAGCTTGATGAAGTTGACCGCGTAGCCCGAGATCCGGATGGTGAGCTGCGGGTACTTCTCAGGGTGCTCCATCGCGTCCTTGAGTGTCTCCACATTGAACACGTTGACGTTGATGTGGTGGCCGCCATCGGTGAAGTAGGCGTCCAAAATGCCACACAGGTTGTCCACGCGCTCCTTGTCCACCTTACCCAGCGCTTTGGGCACGATCGAGAAGGTGTACGAAATGCCGTCAGCTGCGTATTCGTAGGGCAGCTTGGCCACCGAGGCCATCGAAGCCACCGCGCCGTTGTGATCCCGCCCGTGCATCGGGTTGGCACCCGGTGCAAACGGTTCACCGGCCTTGCGACCGTCTGGCGTGTTGCCAGTGGCTTTACCGTACACCACGTTGGAGGTGATGGTCAGGATCGACTGGGTCGGCTTGGCGTTGCGGTAGCAATCGTGTTTGCGGATTTCGGTCATGAAACGGGTCATGATGTCCACCGCAATCTGGTCCACACGGTCGTCGTTGTTGCCGTACTGCGGGTACTCGCCTTCAATCTCGTAATCCACGGCCAGACCGGCTTCGTTGCGGATGATCTTGACCTTGGCGTATTTCATCGCCGAGAACGAGTCCGCCACCACCGACAGACCGGCCATGCCGCAGGCCATGGTGCGCAAGATGTCGCGGTCATGCAGCGCCATCTCCAGGCGTTCGTAGCAATACTTGTCATGCATGTAGTGGATGACGTTGAGCGTGTTGACGTACAGGCGAGCCAGCCATTTCATGAACTGCTCGTAGCGGTACATCACCTCGTCGTAGTCCAGGTAGTCGCCGGTGATCGGTGAGAACGGTGGGCCAACTTGTTCGCCAGATTTTTCGTCAATACCGCCGTTGATCGCGTACAACATGCACTTGGCCAGGTTGGCGCGGGCACCAAAGAACTGCATCTGTTTGCCAATCGTCATGGCCGAGACGCAGCAGGCGATGCCGTAATCGTCGGTGTAGAGCGGGCGCATCAGATCGTCGTTTTCGTACTGCAACGAGCTGGTGTCGATCGACACCTTGGCGCAGTACTTCTTGAAGTTGGCCGGCAGGCGCTCGGACCACAACACCGTCAGGTTCGGCTCGGGCGCGGCACCCAGGTTGTACAGGGTGTGCAGGAAGCGGTAGCTGGTCTTGGTGACCATCGGGATACCGGCTTGCGACATACCACCCAGGGCTTCGGTGACCCAGGTTGGGTCGCCCGAGAACAGCGCGTTGTATGCTGGCGGACGCAGGAAACGCACCATGCGCAATTTCATGACGAAATGGTCGATCAGCTCCTGTGCGGCCGACTCGGTGAGTTCACCGTTGACCAGATCACGCTGGATGTAGATGTCCAGGAAGGTCGAGACCCGGCCCAGCGACATGGCGGCACCGTCTTGTTCCTTGATCGCGCCCAGGTAGGCGAAATAGGTCCACTGGATGGCTTCTTTGCCGTTGCGGGCGGGCTGGCTGATGTCAAAACCGTAGCTCTTGGCCATGGTGATGAGTTCTTTCAGCGCGCGGATCTGCTCGGCGGTTTCTTCACGCTTCTGGATCGTGTCGCTGTCCATCACGTCAAAGTCGAGCGAGGTCAGTTGGGCCTGTTTGTCTTCAATCAGGCGGTCCACCCCGTACAAGGCCACGCGGCGGTAGTCACCAATGATGCGGCCACGGCCATAAGCATCGGGCAAGCCGGTGATGATGCCGGAGCTGCGCACCGCCATCATTTTCTTGGTGTAAGCGTCAAACACGCCGTCGTTGTGGGTCTTGCGGTATTTGAAAACACGTGCGGTTTCGGGGTCCATCTCGCGGCCATAAGCCTTGAGGGCGCTTTGCACCGTGCGGATGCCGCCAAACGGCATGATGGCGCGCTTCAGCGGCGCATCAGTCTGCAGACCCACAATCTGTTCCAGACCTTTGTTGATGTAACCCGGGCCGGAGGCGTCAATGCCTGCGATCACCTTGGTTTCCACGTCCAGAATACCCTTCTGGATCTCTTCCTTCATCAATTCCTTGACCTGGCCCCAGAGTTCGTCGGTGCGTGGTGTGGTGGGCGCCAGGAAAGCGCTGTCGCCGGTGTAGGGCGTGAAGTTGTCCTGAATGAAGTCGCGCACATTGATTTCACGCGTCCATTTGCCCTGTTTGAAGCCGTCCCAAGCAGACAAGTTTTTGTCTGGGGTGCTCATTGCCAACTCTTTATCCACTGAACCCATCGTTAACTCCTTTTCAAGAAATTGAAGGTGTGAGATATCTGCCCGGCCACGAGAGCCCTGGGTGCTCCGCCTGAGCTGGCTGCTCGGCACGCGGAAAAAGACTGTATCACCGGGAGATCCAACGGCGTATTGATTTCACCGTATGAAGTTTATTGTCGCTTAATGGAAGTTTTACACAAGCCACCCCAAGCCGCCAAACCCAGTTTCACTTGATCAGGATCAATAATAATTAAAAAATAATGAACGAAAAATGAACAACTTGGCAGCTTCACGTCGTCCCGCCTGCCAAGTCAGGCCTGCCGCACAGCATCAGCCGCCCTATGCTGTCATAGATAGAAGGCATTTTGGCCTCAATCCCTTATGAAATATGGGTGTATTTCTATCTATTCAGTAGCGTGCCAGGCGTTGCGCGGTGGGCAAGAACTGCTCGGCACGGGCGGCGGTGAGCACCTCGGCCGGCGCGTCTGCCAGCCGGTCTGCGGGTGTGGTGTCTGCCAGCCAGTGGTTGGGCAGGGCAAACCAGTTGGCCAGCTGCCAGTTGTCATACACCCCCACCAGCTCCGACAACACCTCGGCCAAACCCTGCTGGCGGCTCATGTCGGCACGTTGAAATTGGAACACTGGCAGCCAGATGCGCGACAGCCACTCAAAACTCACCACCTGGCGCTGGGCGATCCAATGCGCCAGGGTGCGCACATCGGTGCCGCTGTGCGGTCTGCAGCGGGCAGCCACATCCGGCGCACGTAGCAAACCACCGCTGTGACGATAGGCTTTGAGCATGGTCATGAACTGCTGGTCAGACGCCGTCGGCAAGTCCAGCGCCGGCGCCACGGGCATGCTGCCTGAAACCAGTCGCGGCAGCCTGTGCTGCGCCAACGGTGCCTGGGTTGCGACCTTGTTCAATTCAGTCATGCTGTTCTCCGGTAGAAGATCATGACCTTAGAGACCTGGTGTTGGGAGGTCTGTACGCTGGATAACACAGGCGCTGCAGCGCTTGAATATGCTCCCATAAACATAGCAACAAGCCCTTTTTTCAAAAGGGCCATCTGCCAATCTGTTACATACTCTCTGAACACCATCCAGCGGTGTCCGGCACCCCCAGGTGCACCAGTGTTCGGCAGCGCACAGACCCAAGCCGCAGCGCTGGGCACACTGCAGCCCAAGACCTCCCAAGCCCTTGACGGCGCGCCCCAGCGGCACGTCGTCATCCGTCAAACATAACCCAGGGCCCGACCATGATCCACTTCACTTACCCAGCCCAAGGCTGGAGCACCGCTTCCAACGGCCTCGTCGCAGACACCTCTCCGGGTGAACTGGAGGCGCTGGGCGAACACCTGGACAGCTGCAAAAACAAACACCGGCATTTGCTCAGCCTGCACTGTGCCGCACAGAAGTTGCGTGGTTTCATGGCGGCACGTTTTGTCACCACAGTGGTGGTGGTCGTCGTCTTTCTGGGCGTGAACATCTGGTTGTTCTAGGCGCGCGCCATGGTGCGCAACACCTTGCCCACGCTGCTGCCGGGCGCGCCAGCGGCGCTGTGCCAATTGCTCGACAGCGCCAACGGGCCGATCCAGGTCCCGATCCGCTCCGAGATCTTTGGCCCGCAGCGATTTGCCCAGCATGGCCGCAGCTTGGCCGAAACCCACCGCGCGGCACGCGCCACTGCCGGTGCCGCGCGGTTTTTCCCGCGTATCCAGGACAATGTCAGTGCGCTGCGCGAAGCCCACCAGTACCTCGGGACACTAGCCAGCACCGGGTATGACATCAGCCCGGCCGCCGAATGGTTGCTGGACAACTTTCACCTGGTCGAAGCCCAGATCAAGGAGATCCGCGAAGGTCTGCCGCGCAGCTACTACCGCGAGCTACCGCTGCTGCAGGACGAGCCGCTGGCCGGCCTGCCCCGCATCTATGGCGTGGCCTGGGCTTTTGTGGCCCACACCGATGGCGCCTTTGACGAGTCCCTGCTGGTCGAATACCTGTGCGCCTACGAAGAGGTGCGCCAGCTCAACCTGAGCGAGATGTGGGCACTGCCCACCACCTTGCGGGTGGTGCTGCTGGAAAACCTGCGCCGTCTGGCCGAGAGCATTGCCACCCACAAGGCCGCGCGCGAAGCCGCCAACCTGTGTTTTGATGCCATCGACACCCTGTCTGTGGAGGCCCTCAATGAGGTGCTGGCCCAGCTCAACACACGTGGTGTGGGGCGGGTGTTTTTGCTGCAGATGGCACAACGCCTGCAAGACCAGCGCATTGGCCGCCTTGGCAACGAGCAGGCCAGCGTGCAAGCATGGCTCAACAACGCCCTGCCCGACCTGGCCAGCCTGCAAGCCCAGCAAGCGGCCGACCAGGCCGCCGACAACCTGAGTGTCAGCAACGCCATCACCTCGCTACGCGCGATTGGTGACGCCGACTGGCCCGACATCATTGCCCGCACCAGCGCACTGATGCGCCTGATGCTGACACAGCCGGTGTTTGCCTTGGAGGACAACACCACCCGCGACCAGAGTCTGCACGCGGTGGAGAAACTGGCGCGGCGCAGCGGCAAGAGCGAAGTGCAGGTAGCACAACAGCTGCTGGACCAGATGGCCAGCGCGGGCGACCTGCACCAGCCCGGCGAGGTGGCCATGCACTGGCTGGTGGGCACTGGCCAACCCCAGCTGCTGCAAGCCCTGGGGCTAGGCGACTGGCGCGCCCGGGCCTGGCTGTTGGTGACACGCCACCTGGCGCTGCCGCTGTACCTGGGCACCCTGCTACTGGTGCTGGGTGGGTTGCTGTGGCTGCTGTTACGCCACCACCTGAGCGCCCCCGACTGGGGCTTGCTGCTGCTGGCGCTGCTGGCCTTGTTTCCCGCGTCCGAGGCGGTGGTGGCGGTTATCAACCGGCTGATCAGCGAGCTGGTGCGCCCGCAACACCTGCCTCGCCTGGCGCTCGTTGACGGCATACCCGCAGCGCACCGGGTGCTGGTGGTGATTCCGGGCATGCTCAGCGGCCCGGCTGCGGCCCAGGAGCTTGCACACCGGTTGCACCTGCATTACCTGGCCAACCCCGAAGCACAAGCGCAGTTTGCGCTGCTGACCGACTGGCTCGATGCCGACAGCGTACACACCGCCGCGGATGGCGACAACCTGGCCAGCGCGCTGGCACAGATCCAGGCACTCAACACCCGCCACCCGCCCGATGCGAATGGCACTGGTGCGCCGCGTTTTATCCTGTTACACCGCGAACGCCACTACAGCCAGACCGAACAGCGCTGGATTGGCTGGGAGCGCAAACGTGGCAAGCTGGAGCTGCTGATCAGCGCGCTGGCCACCGGTGATGCGGCTGCGTTTCTGGACCTGGGCGACAGCTCGCGCCTGGCGACCGGTGTGGCGTATGTGCTCACGCTCGACAGCGACACCCAGTTGCCACCGGGTCGCCTGCGTGAGCTGGTGGGGGTGGCAGCCCACCCGCACAACCAGCCGCAGCTCGATGCCAGCGGCCAGCGGGTGGTGTCGGGCTACGGCATCTTGCAGCCGCGTGTGGCGACACCGTTGCCCGATCTCAGCGAATTCACGCGTTACCACTGGTTATTTGCCGGCCAATGTGGCATGGACCCGTACAGCGCGGCCAGCTCCGAGGTCTACCAGGACGTGTTTTCCGAGGGCACCTTCACCGGCAAGGGCCTGTTGCATGTCCACGCGGTGCACGCGGTGCTGGCGAGCCGCCTGCCCGAGGGCCAGGTGCTCAGCCATGATTTGATCGAAGGCTCGATCGCCCGCTGCGCCGCGGTGACCGACATCTCGGTGATTGAAGACGCGCCCTTCCATGCCGACGTGGCCGCCTCGCGGGTGAACCGCTGGACCCGCGGCGACTGGCAGCTGCTGCCGATCATGCTGCGGCCCGGGCGTTATGGCCTGCGGCCGATCCACCTCTGGAAAATGACCGACAACCTGCGCCGTTCTCTGGTGGCGCCGATGTCACTCGGGCTGTTGCTGCTCTCGCTGGCGGGCTTTGGCCTGTCGCCCTGGGTGGCGCTGTTGCTGGTGCTGGCGGCGTTTTCCGCCGGGCCACTGATGGGCGCCCTGGCGGGGCTGTCACCGAGCCGCGACGACATTGCCAAACGGCACTTTTACCGCGAGGCTCTGATTGACCTGGCGCGTGCGCTGCTCAGCGGCCTGTGGCTGCTTGCCGAGCTGTTGCAGCAGGCACTGGCCAGCCTGGACGCGATAAGCCGGGCGCTCTACCGCACCCTGGTGAGCCGACGCCATTTGTTGCAGTGGACCACTGCGGCCTCAGCCCAGGCCCAGGCCAAGTCGACCCTGGTCGATGTGACACGCCAGCATTGGCGTGAGCCGCTGGTCGCGGTTGTGCTGCTGTTGATGCTTCTTTTAGGTCCCCAGCCCTTATCCGTATTGGGCATCGTGCTATGTATTTTGTGGGGCGCTGCACCGCTGTGGACCTGGTGGGTGAGCCGGGTGAGCCCACTGCTCAAAGAAGAACAACTGCCGCCAGCCGACCAGACCTACCTGCACGGTGTGGCGCGCGACACCTGGCGCTTGTTTGAGCGCTGTGTCGGCCCGCAAGACCACCACCTGCCACCCGACAACCTGCAGGTGCTGCCACACGACCTGGTGGCACACCGCACCTCACCGACCAACATCGGCATGTACCTGCTGAGCACCGCCTGCGCCCGCCAATTTGGCTGGATCGGCACCCAGGAGCTGCTGAGCCGACTGGACGCCACCCTGGCCACCCTGCAAGGCATGGAGCGTTACCAGGGCCATTTCATGAACTGGTACGACACCCAGACTGCCCTGCCCATGTTGCCGATGTATGTCTCCACGGTGGACAGTGGCAACCTGTGTGGCCACCTGCTGGCAGTGGCGCAAGCCTGCCTGGAATTTGCAGAAGCCCCAGACGACGCCACTGCGAGCCAGGTGGCGTTGCAGGCCGCCCGGGCCCGGATCAAACCGCTGATAAAACAGCGCATGCAGTTGTCGACCAGCGCACGTGACGAACTCAAATGGTTGCTGGCCGACCACCGGGCCACCCGAGACTCGGCCCGGCTCGACGCCCTGGCGCAAGACCCCGAGCACACCCGCCAACGTCTGCTGGCCATGGCCCACAGCCTCAAAACCCTGGCCTGGCAGGCGGATTTCCGCTTTTTGTATTCCGGCAAACGCCACCTGCTGCACATTGGTTACCGCGTGGCCGAGCACCAGCTTGACACCAGTTTTTACGACCTGCTGGCGTCCGAGTCACGCCTGACCAGCCTGCTCGGTGTGGCCCGGGGCGATTTGCCGGTGCGGCATTGGGCGCACCTGGGGCGCACCTTTTTTGCGCGTGGCGCCAACGCTGGCCTGCGCTCCTGGACCGGCTCGATGTTCGAGTACCTGATGCCCAGCCTGGTGCTCAAGGAACCGCGTGGCAGTGTGCTGTTGGCCGCCTGCCACACCGCACTGCATGAACAAATGGCTTTTGCCAAAACGCTGGGGCTGCCCTGGGGCGTGTCCGAGTCGGCTTATGCCGCCAGCGACTACACCCTGGCCTACCAGTACGCACCGCAAGGTGTGCCCCGGCTCGCGCTGCGTCGTACCCCGCCCGACGAGCTGGTGGTGGCGCCCTATGCCACCGCGCTGGCCACCATGCTGGCGCCCCATCTGGCGCGCGAAAACTTCGCCACGCTGGAACAGTTGGGTGCCCGTGGCCGCTACGGCTTCATCGAGGCGCTGGACTACACGGTGGCGCGGCGCGTGGGTGACGAGCCCTTTGTGCCGGTGGCCACCTTCATGGCGCACCACCAGGGCATGAGCATCGTCGCGCTGGCCAATGTCTTGTTGCAGGGAGCCGCGCAGCGCTGGGGCATGGCCAACGCCCACCTGCAGGCGGTGTCTTCCCTCTTGCACGAGCGTATTCCGCGTGAAATCTCTGGTCTGTACGCGCCACCGGCCAACCTGCGCCGCCAGGCGCAACGCCGCCTCAGCCAGGGCCTGCTGCGCGAGGTCTTGCCCGGCAGCAGCGCGGTGGAGCCGACCCAGCTGTTGTCCAACGGTCGCTACAGTGTGTTGCTGCGCGCCAATGGCGCGGGCAGCAGCCGCTTTGAACAGATTGGCATCAACCGCAGCCGCGATGACGCGCTGCGCGATGACCGGGGCAGCTTTTTTTACCTGCGCCGGGGGCCCAAAACACCGCTGTATTCACTCACCCAGCATCCGGCACCCGACCCGGCGGCGCACTACAGCAGCGCCTTCCACGCCGACCGCATGTGTTTTGACAGCGACTGGGACGACCTGCAGGCCCACATGACGGTCTGGGTCAGCCCCGAGGACGACATCGAGTTCCGCCAGGTGGAGTTGCACAACCTCGGTGATGTGCCGCTGGACATCGAGTTGCTGTCGGCGTTTGAGGTGGCGCTCTCGGACGCGCGTGCCGACGAGGCGCACCCTGCCTTCAGCAACCTGTTTGTCAGCGCCCAATGGGTGGCCTCACACCAGGCACTGTTGCTGGAGCGCAAACCGCGCCTGGCCACCGAGCAGGGCCTGCGTTTGGCGCATTTCCTCACCGACAGCAGCGCCCCGCTGCGCCAGGTGCGTTTCAGCACCAGCCGCCAGAGCTGGCAGGGCCGCAACCGCGCCAGTTGCCAGCCGCAGGCCAAACTGGCGTTGGCACCGGGTGGCGCCAGCGAGCAGGTGATTGCGCTGGACACCGGGCTGGACCCGGTGTGTGCGCTGTCGGCCCGCTTGTTCATTGCGCCGGGTGCCAAGGCGCGGCTGACCTTTGCCACCGCCGTCTCCAACAACCCCGATACGCTGCGTGCGGTGATCGACAAATACCGCCAGAGCAGCAACGTGCAGCGTGCCTCGCTGATGTCGGCCACCCTGGCGGGCATACGGCTGCGCAGCCTGCGCATCAGTGCCGAGAACTTCAGCACCCTGCAGACCCTGACCAGCCTGCTGGTGCTGAGCCAGCGCCGACCCCACGCCCGCGCCGTGCGCCCGCTCAGCGCCACCACCGAGGTGTGTGACCGCCGATTGCTGTGGCGCTTTGACGTCTCGGGCGACCGCCCGATCATCTTGGTGCTGGTCAGCGTGGTGCCGGGTTTGGGCCTGATCCGCTCCCTGGTGCAGTTGCTGAGCCTGTGGTTGTGGGGCAATGTGGCCTGCGACCTGGTGGTAATCAATGCCGAACCGGCCTCCTACCTGATGCCGCTGGACCACGAGCTCGCCGCACTGCGTGACCGCTTTGCCGCTGACGCCAGTGCCAAGACCGGGCCTGTCAGCACCCGTTTGCACTTGTTGCGCGCTGACGACCTGAGCCACGCCGAACTCAACACCTTGCACAGCCTGGCGCGCTGGGTGGTACGTGCCGATGGCCGCCCGCTGATCCACCACATGCAGGACTGGCTGGCGCTGCAAGAGGCCGCGTTAACGCGTCGGCAGCAAACCGCCACCACCGCCCTGGCGCTGAGCCCACCCGCCAGCGCCGAGCCCAGCGTCGGGGTGTTCGCACCAACTTCGGGCGAGTTCAGCTTTGCGGTGTCGGCGCAGCTGCGCCCGCCCAAACCCTGGATCAATGTGCTGGCCAACCCCGACTTTGGTGCCCACCTGTCCGAGGCCGGAGGTGGCTACACGTGGGCCCTGAACAGCCGACTCAACCAGCTCACCGGCTGGTCCAACGACGCCTTGTCGGACCCGCCCTCGGAGTGGTTTTTGCTGCAGAACAGCCACACCCGCGAACTCTGGTCGGTGTCTCCCGGCGCCGGTGTGAACCCGGGCTTGAGTTACCGCGTCACCCACGGCCAAGGTTTCACCCGCATAGAGCACCAACAAGGTGAGCTCAAAGTCACGGCCACCTGGTGTGTGGATGCCGACACCTCGGTCAAACAGGTGCAGATCAGCCTGCACAACCACGGCAACAAAACCCTGCAGCTGCGCCTGATTGGTCTGGTCGAATGGCTGATGGGTGCCAACCGCAGCGACCGCAGTACCGTGCGCAGCAGCCTGCTGCGCCACAACGGCCACACGGCCCTGCTGGCCACACAACGCGAATGCTCGGCCGGGTTTGGCCAGGGCACCGCCTTTTTGAGCCTGGGCCACAGCACTGCCGCCAGCGAGGACTGGACCTGTGACCGCAGCGAATTTTTTGACGCCCGTGGTCGCCTGGTGGTGCCCGACTTTCTGGGCCAAGGCTGTGGCGACGGGCTGGACCCGTGTGCGGCGTTGTCCACCCATGTCAGCCTGCAGGCCGGGCAGTCCAGCCAATGCAGTTTTCTGCTCGGTTTTGCGCCCAGCGCAGAGCAGATCGGCCCGCTGCTGGACCAGGCGCTGGCCACACCGGCCAATGAGCGGCTGGTGCAAGTGCGTGCGGGCTGGGACAACCTGCTGGGTGCCACCACGGTCAGCACCCCGGACCCGTTGCTCGATGCGCTTGTGAACCGCTGGCTGCTGTACCAGGCCGTGTCGTGCCGCTTGTGGGCCAAATCGGGCTTTTACCAGGCCGGTGGCGCCACCGGTTTTCGTGACCAACTGCAAGATGTCATGGCGCTGGCCTGGGCCGCGCCAAAGATGCTGCGAGCGCAAATTGTGTTGCATGCCTCGCGCCAGTTTGTGCAGGGCGACGTGCAGCACTGGTGGCACGCACCCACCGGGGTGGGTGTGCGCACCCATTTCTCGGACGACCGGCTGTGGCTGGTGCTGGCCTGTTGCCACTACCTACAGGCCACAGGCGACAACACTTTGCTCGATGAGCAGGTGGCATTTTTGGAAGGTATGGCCATCCCGGCCGGGGCCGAGGATGCGTATTACCAGCCCACGGTGAGCAGCCAGACAGCCTCGGTGTATGAACACGCGGCACGCGCCATTGACCGCAGCCTGACGCTGGGCAGTCACGGCCTGCCGCTGATGGGCAGCGGTGACTGGAACGACGGCATGAACCGGGTGGGCATCGAGGGCCGGGGTGAGTCGGTCTGGCTGGGCTGGTTTGTCTGCCGCCTGATCAGCGACTTTGCACCGCTGGCGCAGGCACGTGGTGACACCCAGCGGGCCGCACGCTGGCTGGTGGTGGCGCAGACCATCCAGACGGCACTGACCAGCACCGCCTGGGACGGTGCCTGGTTCAAACGTGCCTTCTTTGACGACGGCCAACCGCTGGGCTCGCAGACTAACAGCCAGGGCCGCATCGACCTGATTGCCCAGGCCTGGTCGGTGCTGTCGCACGCCGCCCCCGCAGCACTGGCACAACAAGCCATGGCCGCGGTGGAAACCCATCTGGTGGACCCGGACGCCGGTCTGATCAAGCTGCTGGACCCGCCTCTCACCGACGCACAACCGAGTGCGGGCTACATCCAGGCTTACCCACCGGGTGTGCGCGAAAACGGTGGCCAATACAACCATGCCGGCATCTGGGCGCTCATGGCGCAGGCACAAAGTGAGGCTGGGGGTGATGCCGCCTACCGCTATTTCACCTACCTGAGCCCGGCCCACCGCAGCAGCCACCCCACACGTGGGCCGGTGTATGGCCTGGAGCCCTATGTGATGGCGGCCGATGTCTACAGCCAGCCGCCCTACGTGGGCCAAGGTGGCTGGAGCTGGTACACCGGTGCGGCGGCCTGGATGCACCGCGCCGTGATCGAGTCGATGTTTGGCCTGAGCCAAGGCGCCCACACACTGAGCCTGACACCACAGCTGCCCAGCCACTGGCCACAGGCCGAGATCACGCTGGTGCGTGACGCGCGCCGCATGCGTTTTGTGCTGATGCGCACCACACCTGAGGCTGCCCAACAGGCGGCCACAGAGTGGGGAGCGAGCCTGCTGGCGCCCGGCCAAAAAGTGTTTTGGCAGGAATTGCCCGCCCAGTCCTGCTTTGTCCTGGCTTTGTGAGCCTTTGGGTGCGCCAGCGCACAGACGCACCCTGTCCCCAACTTTTACAGTTCAGACATCAACTGGGGGGAACCCGGTTAGTCGCCCAAAGATGGTGGGGCATGCACCATCAAACTGCTGGAGTTCTTTATGAATATGAAACTTGCCCTTGCCGCCGTCATGACCGCTGCCGCTTTGCTCACTGCCACTGGCTGCGCCGTCAGCCGTGGCCAACAAACGATGGGCGCTTACGTCGATGACGCTGGCATCACCACCCTGGTGAAGTCCCGCATGGCCGAGAGCAAGGTGGTCGCCGCCTCGTCCATCAGCGTTGAGACGCTCAATGGTGTGGTGATGTTGTCCGGCTTTGCCAAAAACACGCTTGAAAAAACCGAAGCCGAACGTATTGCGCGCGGCGTGAACAACGTCAAATCGGTGCGCAACGAGATTGCCATCCGTCCGTAAGGACAACTCGCCACGTTCAGGAAAGGGGGTTCATACCAATCAGTGCCCTTTGACCTGTGCCTGAGCTCGGCCCAAACAGCTTGTCGCCCCGGATTCGCCTATCGGATCACGGGGCGTCTTCACGTGGGTCTGACCACTTGCCCGAGCCTGCCAGGCAAGCCGCCAAGACCCGCCCCAACGGACACCACAGCCACACTGCCCACACCATGCCAAGCTCTCTTTGCCAACGTTTCCACCTTGCTCTTTGCGTGTTCGTTGTGGTACTGGGTGCCACCGGCTGCGCCAGCTTGCCCGACACCCAAGCCATTTTGGCGCGCCACAGCGAACAGGCAGCCCGGTTTGAGAGCGCCAAAGGCCCGATTTCCGAGCGCAGAAGTGCGACCATCGTGGCGGCCCTCAAACGCAGCGCGGGTGACATCGACATCCTGGACAAACAGATTGCGCTGGAGCAGGCCATCAATGACAGCCCGCTGGTGCTGGGCAACAAGGTCACCCTGCTGCAAGACGGCCCGGCCACCTACGCCGCGATGCTGGACGCCATCGCCGGAGCGCAGGACCACATCAACATGGAGACTTACATCATCGAAGACGATGCCATGGGCCAGACCTTTGCACAGGCCTTGATCAACAAACAGCGCCAGGGTGTGCAGGTGAACCTGATCTATGACAGTGTGGGCAGCCTGGGCACACCCAAAGCCTTTTTTGACGAGTTGACCGAGGCCGGTGTGGCGGTGCTGGAATTCAACCCGGTGAATCCGCTGGCCACGCGCGGCAATACCTGGTTGCTCAACAACCGCGACCACCGCAAGCTGCTGATTGTGGACGGGCGAACCGTTTTTCTGGGTGGCATCAACATCAGCAGTGTGTACACCTCTGGCTCCGTGCTGCGACGCACCCCCAAGGCCAGCCAGGGCGCTAACGCCTGGCGCGACACCGACCTGAGGATCGACGGCCCGGTGGTAGCCGACTTCCAGAAACTGTTCCTGCAGACCTGGGACAAACAAAAAGGCAAAGCATTGATGGCCAAAAACTACACCCCGGCGCCGGTGGCAGTTGGCAGAGACATTGTGCGTGCCATCGGCAGCACCCCGGACGACCCCTACAGTCTGGTCTACCTGACGCTGGTCTCGGCCATCAGCAACGCTGAAAAACAGGTGTATCTGACCAATGCGTACTTTGTGCCCGACCCGCAGCTCATTCAAGCGCTGATTGACGCCGCCGCACGTGGGGTGGATGTGCGACTGATTCTGCCCAGCTACAGCGACTCGGCCCTGGTGTTCCACGCCGGGCGCGCGCAATACGGCCCGCTGCTGGAAGGTGGGGTCAAGATTTATGAGCGCCAGGGTGCCTTGTTACACGCCAAAACCGCGATGGTCGACGGTGTCTGGTCCACCGTGGGCTCCAGCAACCTGGACTGGCGCAGCTTCATGGACAACGACGAGGTCAACGCGGTGGTGCTGGGGCGCGATTTTGCGGCGCAGATGGCTGCTGCGTTTGCCATCGACCAGGCGGCATCACAACCCATCGACGCCCAAACCTGGGCCAAGCGTCCGCTGGGGGTCAAGCTCAAGGAATGGCTGGCACGCCTGTGGGAACGCTGGTTGTAAGACGCACTGCAACATAAAAGCCCAAGCAGACATTCGTCCAGGCCACCCGAAAAGGTGCGTCGTGCTTGGGCCTCAACAGCATTGATTGATGGGTGAGGACCAATGGCACTGGGGTTTGGCGGTGAATGACTCATTGGGCTGGAAGCGGGTGCAGCGGATTGGGTCCTGCGTGCTCCAGACCGAACATTGACAACCAGAGGGACCCGCCCACTCATCCGACGAGTACCCCAAGTCACTTTCGATGCACCCTTCCACGTTCCCGGAAGGGTCATGCACTGCCAGGCATGAAAAAATATCAAAAAGCATATAATTTTGTTATAAATTGATATTTTTTGTCATTTAAATAACTGGTGGTCACATGAATCAGACGGCAACAATGCCTCACAACACAACAAGCTTCACTGCATCAGAAGCGGGCATCTCAGACCTTGCCCTCAGCGAATTCCTGGCCTTCAAACTCGGTGAGGAAGAGTACGGTATCGACATTTTGCGGGTGCAGGAAATCCGTTCCTTTGAGCGCCCCACCCGGATGGCCAATGCACCCGAGCACATCCTGGGCGTGGTCAACCTACGCGGTGTGATCGTGCCCATTGTGGACATGCGTATCAAGTTCAAGCTCAGTCCGGTGAACTACGACATCTTCACCGTGGTGATTGTTCTGAACATTGGCGCCAGGGTGGTCGGCATGGTGGTAGACGGTGTCTCCGATGTCATCACCCTGAGCCCGCAGCAATTACGCCCGGTTCCCGAATTCTCATCTGCCATCGGCAGTGATCACCTGCTGGCCATTGGTTCGCTGGAGAACCGCATGCTCATTCTGATCGACATCGAAAAGCTCATGAGCAGTGCGGATCTGGGTCTGTTTCCCGCACTTGTGCATTGAACGTTTCACTTACAGCTTATTGAGGGAGTCAACATGAAATTTGCAACAACCTGAAGATCGTCACCCGCTCGAAAGTGCTCCTGGGTTCTTGACGCCGATGCTGTTTGGCGTTGGCTATATCAGCTCTAACGGGTCGATAAGGTAAGAGGTTGCCACAGAACCATGAGCACAACCGACAACCAAGATCAGGATTGCAGCGCCAACCAATAACGCTCGACATTGGGAGTCTTTTTTACTTCCAACTCTTGTAATTGCTGCACCACCAGCTGCAAAAAAAGTCACTTTAACGCGATCAAAGATCGCGCCCGTCAACCATTTAAAAGTGACATCCACTTTGTCACCCGGAGTTCATCCATGAGAACCAATTTGCCCGTCACCCAGAGTGAATACCAGTTTCCGGCTTCGGAAACCCTTCTGTCCACCACCGACACCAACAGTCACATCGGTTATGCCAATGCCGCGTTCATTCGTACCAGCGGTTTCTCGCCTGAACAATTGCTGGGACAACCCCACAACATGGTGCGTCACCCTGACATGCCGGTGGAGGCTTTTGCCGACATGTGGCACAGCTTGAAGGAAGGGCAAACCTGGCGTGCCCTGGTGAAGAATCGGCGTAGCAATGGCGACCATTACTGGGTTGTTGCCAACGCGGCGCCGATGCGTCGGCACGGTAAGTTGACAGGCTATTTATCGGTCCGTACAAAACCAACACGCACCCAGATTGATGCTGCGCAGACGAGGTATCAGCAGTTCAAGGAAGGGACAGCTTCAGGTCTGGCGTTTCACCGCGGACTGATTGTGCGCACCGGCTTAATGCGCTGGAGCAGTACGTTGCAACTCTTGCCCACCGCCTGGCGA
Source organism: Rhodoferax sp. BLA1 (assembly GCF_013416775.1). Taxonomy (GTDB): domain Bacteria; phylum Pseudomonadota; class Gammaproteobacteria; order Burkholderiales; family Burkholderiaceae_C; genus Rhodoferax. The sequence goes on along the minus strand of NZ_SZVI01000010.1, from coordinate 55,072 downwards.
GTGCGCCTGCCCTTGCTTGCCCTGGGTGTTGCTGCCGAAACAGCCTTAACCTGGTCTGATCTGACAGGCGGTGTGTTGGCAGGGGCGGCGGCGGTCATTGCAGTTAGCCTGCTGCTGGTCGACTGGTTTATTGAGGCACAGATCACGACACCGCTGGGCCATGTGGCGCAGGCAGCACAACAAGTTGCCAGCGGAGAGGCAGCACCTGATCTCAACATGGACCGTTGCGATGACATTGGCCTGATGGCCAGATCCGTCAACCAGGCAGGACTGAACCTGCAATCCTTGGTGGCCGATGTGTTTGAGCAAGCCCAGGGTGTGCAAGTGGCCAGCCAACAAATTGCTGCAGCTACCGCAGATCTGTCCAGCCGCACCGAGCAAGCGGCCTCCAGCCTGGAGCAGACAGCTGCCGCCATGGAGCAGCAGACCGCCTCGGTCAAACAGAATTCAGACACGGCGCATCAGGCCAGCCAGCTGGCCCTGACTGCTACGCATGTGGCCGAAAAAGGCGGACAGGCGATGGCTAAAGTGGAGAGCACCATGACACTGATCAGTGCGTCCAGCCGCAAGATTGCCGACATCATCAGCGTCATTGATGGCATCGCCTTCCAGACCAACATCTTGGCATTGAATGCTGCGGTGGAAGCTGCACGCGCTGGCGATCAGGGGCGTGGCTTTGCTGTGGTGGCCAGCGAGGTCCGCAGCCTTGCAGGACGCTCGGCGGCGGCGGCCAAGGAAATCAAGGTACTGATAGATGACTCCGTCAGCAACGTGGAAAGTGGATCGCGCCTGGTGGCAGATGCAGGGGGCACGATGAATGAAGTTGTTACTCAGGTCAAACGTGTCAATGACCTGATGGCTGAGATCACCGTGGCATCCAAGGAGCAATCAGCAGGCATATCCCAGGTGGGCATGGCCGTGGCGCAACTTGACCAGATGATTCAGCAGAACGCAGCCATGGTGGAGCAAAGCAGCGCTGCGGCAACCAGCATGGGTGCTCAGGCGCAGAGACTGGTGGAGGCGGTCAAGGTGTTCTCTGTTTGATCCATCCGTTGAAACACGGGAAGTCAATCGACGTTTAGGTGACACGGCCAGGACTGTAAGACGCACTGCAAAGCAAAACCCCAAACCCACGCGACGCATCAACACCTCAATAGCTGCCGTAGTCAGAACGTGATCCGCACGGAGGCCGCGCTTCGCGTCGCTTCACCGTGATAGACCGCTTCGATGTTGTTGCCGTCTGGGTCTAGGACGAAAGCCGCGTAGTAGCCAGGATGGTAAGCACGCTCACCCGGAGCACCATTGTCCTGACCGCCATGCGCGAGCGCGGCTTGGTAAAAGCGGTCGACCATCATCCGGTCTTGTGCTTGGAACGCCAGGTGATGACGACCCGTCAGCACCCCCAGCGCCGCCGGGCTATCGACGGCGGTCACAAACAACTCGTCTGCCCAGAAGTACCCGTCACCCGTGCCTCCCATCGGTACATTGAGAGAAGCAAAAATGGCTGCGTAAAAAGCCTGGCTCGCAGACAGGTCTTGTACGACCAGTTGGATGTGATCGATCAGACGACCTCGATGTAGTTCTTGCGTTTCCATAAAACTGATCTTGCCCCTGTTTTCCGGACTTCTTAAGCCACCAATCATGCGGACTGCCTGTCTTGCTGCTGGTCCGCTGTCCAGCCTTGCTCAAACGTCATAGGACTGACATGGCCCAAGCTTGCGTGCCATCTCTTGTGATTGTAAAAGTTGATCCTGCCCATGACCTCATCCATCGCCTGCCTGCGGGTGGCGAACATGCGCGGAACCCTTCACCCCGGTGCCATGGGTCAACAGCGATGTGGTGTGTGCCCACATCCACAAGCCAAGCCGCCTACGTGCTGCGGCCAAACATCAACAAGGCCGCGCCTACCACAATGCCGGCGGCGCTCAGGATCAGCGGCACGTTAACGGTTTTGGTCTCTTGCACCTTGAGTTCCATGGTGCCGAGTTTGAGCGCGGTGGTCTCTGCGGGGTAGCTGAAGCCACCGTACACCAAGCCCAGGGCGCCAGCGGCTATCAGGACGATACCAATCAATTTGATGGGGTTCATGGGTCAACTTTCTGTCAAATGGGACAAGTGTGGCGCCAGCATCGCGCCCGGTCTGTGCGCTTGCACACACAGGCGTAACCCGACCAGCTCCAAGCGCTGTGGCAGAGGGCAAGCCACAGCGAAGGCGCTGGGTTCGCTATCGCACTGACAGGCCAGTCGCCGCAGGCCACAGTCGAGCCTGCTTTATCACTTTCGGAGAACTTTTATGAAAAACCCCTTGGGCCTGCGTCTTGTTGCCACCACCTTCGCCGGTGTTTTGACCCTCTCGATGGTCGCTTGCAGCAAACCGGTGGAAGGCACCGGTGCCGCTGCGCCAGCCATCACGGTGGGCACCGAGGTGGACGACAGTGTGGTCACCACCCGCGTCAAGGCGGCACTGCTTGACAACATCGATGTCAAAGGTTTTGACATCCAGGTGGAGACCCGCAAGGGTGAGGTCATGCTCAGCGGTTTTGTCAGCAACCAGACCCAGATCGACCAGGCGGTGAACGTCGCCAAGGCGGTTGAGGGTGTCACCAACATCAACAACAAACTCAGCATCAAAGACGGTGTGGCCACGGTGGGCAACAAGATCGATGACAGCGTGATCACCACCGAGGTCAAGGCCGCCTTGCTGGCAGACGCCAACATCAAAAGCCTGGACATCACGGTCACCACCCACAAGGGTGAGGTTCAGCTCAGCGGTTTTGTCAACAACCAAGGCCAGATTGACCGCGCCCAAGAAATTGCCAAAGGCGTGAGTGGTGTGACCCAGGTCGGCAACCAGATGAGCATCAAGAAATAGACCGCCCACGGCATGAGTATTCAAGAGAATTTTCAGACCGTGCTGGGTGTCACCACCCTGCTGCTGGGGTTTTCCGCCAACGGCGCCCTGCCCAGCAGCAACCGCAGCAGCGCGGCCCCGCGCTCCGGTGTGGTGCAGTCGATTGCGCTGGCCAAGCAACAGGCGGGGCAGACCAGCCAGGTCTACACCGTCACCCTGCGCATGAGCGACGGTGCCTACCAGACCCTCACCCAAAGCACCCACGTCGACATCCGCGTGGGTGAACTCGGCCAGGTGGACAACGGGGTGCTGCGCCCTTATGTGTGAGGCGACACGTCGCTGAGCAAACGGTCCAACTCTTTTTTAACCACACCGTAACACTCACACACGCTGGACTCCAGGCCAGCGCGGTTGAGCACCCCGATGTGGCCGCGCCGGTAGCGGATGTAACCGGCGGTCTGCAGGCGACCGGCCGCGTCGGTGACACTTTCGCGGCGCACACCGAGCATGCTGGCCACCAGCTCTTGTGTCATCACCAGCTCGCGGTCCGGCAGCCGGTCGAGTGTGAGCAATAACCAGCGGCACAGTTGCTGCTCTACCGAATGGTGGCGGTTACACACAGCCGTCTGCGCCATCTGGGTCATCAAAGCCTGGGTGTAACGCAGCAGCAGGCGCTGCAGGGCGCCACCGTGGTTGAACTCAGCCTTGAGGGTGTGGCGGTCCAGCCGCCAGGCCTGGCCAGCGGTCTGCACCACCGCCGAGCTGGAGGTGCTTTCACCGCCCATGAACAGCGAGACACCCACCACCCCTTCGTTGCCCACTCCGGCGGTCTCGGCCGAGGCGCCGGACTCGGTGACGTAATGCAGCGACACGATCGAGGTGGTGGGAAAGTAGGCATGGCGCATCTGGCTGCCGGGCTCAAACAACATCTGGCCCAGCGGCATCGGCACCAGTTCCAGGTGCGGGGCCAAAGTCTCGAAATCAGCCGCAGACAAAGCCGCCAGCAAATGGTTCTGGTTCGGGGTGTGAGGCAACAACATGGCGCGCTCCGTGAGGTTTTGGGTGCTCATAACTTGGAGGTCAACTCCACACCAATGCCGCGGTAACCGATAAAACGGCTGGCGCGGTCAAACATCGGCTCACCACTGACCTGAAAGGTCTGCTGGCTGCCGTCGGCACCGACACGGCGAAACACATAGTCCAGAAACGGCTGGCGCTCAGCAATGGTGCGACGCAACTTCTCGCGCTCGGACTCCACCCAACCGTCCAGCTCGGCCGGGCCGCTGTCCCCGGCCAGGGGCTCGACCTGCATGCCCAGCATCTCGAGCACCGGGCCCGAGACTTTGGTGAAGTTGCCGTTTTCGTCCTGCTCCCAGTACCAGTCCGAGGCCAGCTCGGTCAGGCTGCGGTAACGTGCTTCACTCTCGCGCAACTCGGCGGTGCGCTCGGCCACGGTGGCCTCCAACTCGCGGTTGTAGTTGGCCAGCTTTTTGTAGAGCAGGCGCACCTCGAGCATGTTGTGGATACGGGTTTTCACCTCCACCAGATCAAACGGCTTGCTGATGAAGTCCTTGGCACCCATTTGCAGCGCACGCAGCTTGTGGCCGGGCTGGGCGGTCAGCACAATCACCGGCAGGTAGCTGTCAGAGGTGTTGGTTTTGAGCCCCTCCATCACCTGAAAACCGTCCATCACCGGCATCTGCAGGTCCAGCAGGATCAGGTCGTAGCGGTTTTTGCGGTGCAAGGTGCACACCTCTTCGGGGGCCATACAGGCTGTGACATGGGTGTAACCGGCCTCGCCCAGCAGCTGTTCGAGCAGCTGCACATTGGCCGTCTGGTCATCAACGATCAGGATGCTGGCCTGGAGAATTTCGGCAGAGAGTGGCATGGCAGGTTCCTCTTGGGGCGTGGAATGGGCAGCAGTGCGCTTCATTTTGTATAGCTATTGGCTGAATTGGAATAAGGGCTGGAGACCGATTTGTCTATATTTCTGGCACAACATCGGGCGGTGCTGGCAAAACATCGGACTGCATCTGTGCAATGCCGACAATTTCCTTGGCAATCTCTTCGGGCGAGAGCACAAAGTCAATACAACCACTCTCGATGGCACTTTGCGGCATGTCGGGCTGGCTGGCCGTGCTGGGCTTTTGGGCGATGGTGATGCCACCCACGGCGCGGATGCCACACAGCGCCGCCGCGCCATCGCCGTCATAACCCGACACAATCACCGCGATCAATTTGCCGTGCCACTGTTGCGACAAGGAGCGCAAAAACACAGTGATCACATCGGGCCAGCCCCGGGGTTTGGAGATCGGTTTGAGCACAAACGCGCCATCCAGCACATGCAAATCACGGTTGGACGGGATGATAAAAACATGGTTCGGTAGCACCGGCTGGCCGTCGGTGATCAACACCACCGGCATGCTCGAAAAACGCAGCAGCACCTCGTGCAACTGGGTCGCCGCAATGGTGATGTGGTTGACGATGACCACCGCCACCCCCATGTCGGGCGGCAGGTGCTGCAGCAGCCGGATGTAGGCGTCCAGCCCACCGGCCGAGCCGCCCACACAGACCATCGGAAAGTCTTTCATGCGCCCCCTTCGGCCAGCGCCAGTTCAAACCAGAACACACTGCCCACACCGACCCGGCTGCTCACCCCAATGCTGCCGCCCATCATCTCGACCAGGCGTTTGCTCACTGCTAGGCCAATGCCGGTGCCCTCCTGCGCCCCACCCTCCTGGCCGAGCCGGTTAAACGGCTGGAACAGGTTGGCCACCTGCTCTGGCGACAGGCCCAGCCCGTCGTCTTGCACACTCAGGCGCACCCGCCCAGGTGCGGGCTGGCTCAGGCTCACCGTCACCGTGCCGTGCTGGCGGTTGTATTTGATGGCGTTGGACAGCAGGTTGATCACCACCTGTTTGAGCCGGCGCCGGTCTGCCTGCACCAGGCAAGGCTGGGCAAAGCTCGGGAAACTCACCACCAAACCCCGGGCCGTGGCCTGAGGTTCGATCATGGTCTGGCAATCAGCCAGAACTTCCTCAAGCGACTCACGCGCCAAAGCCAGTGCCAGCTGGCCCGCCTCGATGCTGGCCAGGTCCAGAATTTCGTTGACCAGGCCCAGCAGGTACCAGCCGCCGTGGATGATCTGGTCAATCGACGATTTCTGTGCCGGGGTGGGCGGTGGTCTGCTGGCCTCCATCAACTGGGCAAAACCCAGGATGGCGTTGAGCGGCGAGCGCAATTCATGGCTCATGCTGGTTAAAAAGTCCGACTTGGCGCTGTTGGCCTTGTCGGCCAGCTGGCGGGCGCGCTCCAGCTCGGCGTTTTTGACCTGCAGAATCGCATCCAGCCGCACCTGCTCGGACACGTCCTTGAGCATCACCCGCAGGGTCACGGCACCACTCACCCCGCGCGCCATGTTGATCGCCAGGCTGACCCAGATTGGCTGCCCCACACCGGTGATCATCTGCAACTCGCAGGTCTGGGTTTTGCCAAAGGTGTCGAGCAAGGCGCAACACTGCTGGTAAATTTTGCGCTGGACCATCGGCATGAAGTGGGTGATGCGCAGCTTGACCAAGGCGCTGCGTGTCACCCCCAGCAGCGTGGCAGCGGTCAAGTTGGCCTCCTGAATCTGGCCCTCGCCGTCGACCGTGCAGTAGCCCACCGGGGCCATGTCGTACAGGTCAAAGTAACGCTCGCGCGCCTGCTCCAGCTCCAGCTGGACACGGCGCAGCTCTTCGTTTTGCATCTCCAGCTCAATCTGGTGCACCCGCAGTTCGTGGTAGAGCAGCTGCGCGTCTTCGGGCTGCATCACCTTGAGCATCTCCAGCGGCAGCGGCGCCTTGAGCTGGTGGCTGTCCTGCGCCCGCCGCCGCAAAGATTGCAGCACCACCGCCAGGCCCGCGGTCTCGTCAACGGCGCTGGGCGGTGGGGTCTTGGGTGTGTCAGACATCAGAAATGGCTTCCATAGTGATAGCTACATGCGCTTATTCAACAAGGGCTTGGGGCCAATTTCATGCATAAAAGTCAAACATGTTGCAGCGCCGCACGCTGGGTCTTTGCCAAGGCCAACCCGGCATCCAGCGCGTCCATGAACTCGGTGACCCGGATCGGCTTGGTCAGGTAACGCAAGAAACCCGCCGCCAGGCCGCGCTCGATGTCGCGTGGCATGGCATTGGCGCTGAGCGCCAGCACCGGAATATGCCGGGTGTCCTCGTCTTCCTGCAAGATTTTGAGCGCCTGCAACCCGTTGATACCAGGCAGGTTGATGTCCAGCAGGATCACATCGGGCTGGTGTTCCCGCGCCATCGCAATACCCCGCATGGCGTCTTCGGCACCAAACATGCGCAGATCGGGGCGCCGGGCAATCAGCTGGCGCACCAGCTCCATGTTGGCGCGGTTGTCTTCCACATACAGCAGGGTGCGCATCCGCCCACCACTGGCCAGCGGGGCCACTTGGGCCAGCTGCATCTCGTCGGCCACATCGGTGAACTGCGGCGCACCAATCAGCGCCAGCTCCACCCAGAACACACTGCCTGCCCCCACGGTGCTGACCACCCCCATCTCACCCCCCATCTGCTCGACCAGGCGTTTGCTCACCACCAGGCCAATGCCGGTGCCCTCCTCCTCGCTGTCTTCCTTGCCAAGCCGGTTGAAGGGCTGGAACAGCTGCGCCAGTTTGTCGGCAGGCAGACCATCACCGGTGTCTTGCACATTCAGGCGGATGCGCCCTTTGGCGCCCTCATGGCAGCTCACGGTCACGTTGCCGCCGTGGCGGTTGTATTTGATGGCGTTGGACAGCAGGTTGATCACCACCTGTTTCAGGCGGGTGTGGTCAGCGCTGACAAAACACGGCAAGGTCAGCGGCACAAAAAACAGGCTCACCTGTTTTTTCAGCGCGGCCGGGGCCATCAGGGTCTGGCAGTCTTGCAGCACATCGGGCAGAGAGACCGGCTCACGCGACAGCGAGAGCTGGCCCGACTCGATCAGCGCCAGGTCCAGCACCTCGTTGATCAGCTCCAGCAAATACCAGCCCGCACGCAGGATCTGGTCGATGCTGGCTTTTTGGGATGCGGTGGGCAGCGGTGTGCCCGACTCCATCAGCTGGGCAAAACCCAGAATGGCGTTGAGTGGTGAGCGCAACTCGTGGCTCATGCCCGACAAAAACTCGGACTTGGCCAGATTGGCCTTGTCGGCAGCGGCACGGGCGGCTTCGAGCTCGGCATTTTTGTCGCGCAGCGCCTGGTCCAGCCGCTCCCGCTCGACTTCCGCCGCACGCCGGGCGGTATTGTCGGTGCCAATCAGCAGATAACCAATGATGGCATCCGCCTCGTCACGCAAGGCGGTCACCGACACCATGGCGGGCAGACGGCTGCCGTCTTTGCGGATGTAGGTCCGCTCGTCAATGTCTTCGATGCCACGCGAGGCCTTGAACACCAGGGATTCAAAACCCGGCGCAATCTCGGCTCCCAGTTCTAGGCTGAGTGACGCGGCGCGCGCCACCATTTCCTGCGGGTCGGAAATATCGGCAGGGGTGACCTTGTTCACCATCTCGGCAGCGGTGTAGCCCAGCATGCGCTCGGCACCCACGTTGAAGATCTGGATCACACCCCGGGCGTCGGTGGCAATGCTCGAGAAGTTGGCGCTGTTGAAAATGGCGTTCTGCAGCGCACTGACCTGGCGCAGCGCCTGTTGCGCCGCGTGTTCCTCGGTGACATTGCGAAACACCAGCACCGCACCCACCACCAGGCCACCCGCATCACGGATCGGTGCGCAGCAGTCGGCAATGTCGTACTGCGGGCCGTCGCGCGACAGCAGCACCGTGTGGTTGGCCATGCCCTGCACCGTGCCGTGCGCCAGCGCCGCCAATACCGGCACCGTGACCGGCTCGCGGCTGGCCTTGTTGATGATCTTGAACACCTCATCCACCGGCTGCCCGATGGCCTGCGCCAGGGTCCAGCCGGTGAGCTTTTGCGCCACCGGGTTGAGCAGCGTGATGCGCGCCTGGGCATCGGTGGCAATCACAGCGTCACCAATCGAGTCCAGCGTCACCGCCAGTTTTTGTGCGTCCTCTTGGGCTTTGGCGTTGGCCGCCAGCAGCTGGCGGTTGCTGTCTTCTTGCGCGACCAGCAGACGCCGGGTGTCCAGGTGGGCCAGGTTTTTTTCGGCCTGCTGTGTTTTCTGGACAAACCAGAACAACAAAAAGGCGGTCATCAGCAGGGCCAGCAGAATCAAGGCTTCGAGCCTGGGGTAAACCGACCCATAGGTGAAATAAGCGCCCGCACCCAACAACAGCAACGCGGCCGCCAGCCAAATCAATGGTTTGGAGATGTTTTTCAAGAAATAACCCGATGAAACCGGGCCACAACAGCCCAAGATAGAGATGCCCCAGCATAACGGCGCGGGCCCGTACGCTACGTGCGTTGGCGCACACAAGGGAGATTTGTAGATCAAATTGGCTTTTAGCCCTTATCTATCAAGGGCTGACAGCTATACATTTTGCACCACAGCGCAAGCCCTACACTCCAGCCAGATGCTGCCACCCAACGCCCGCACACACACACCGGTTTGACCAGGAGCCCCGCATGACCAACACCACCACGGGCGCCCTTGCCACCTTGCCCTCCCAGCCCCTCCCCAACCCAGGCACCGCCACCCCTCTCAGCGAAGCGGCAGCCGCGCCGGACAGCCCAGGCAGCTTTCCGATTGTGGGCATTGGCGCCTCGGCCGGTGGGCTGGCGGCGTTTGAGGCGTTTTTTGCAGGCATGCCCAAGACCGTGGCCAGCGGCATGGCCTTTGTGCTGGTGCAACACTTGGCGCCGGACCACAAAAGCCTGTTGGCCGAGTTGATTCGCCGCTTCACCCCGATGCCGGTGCTGGAGGTCGAAGACAGCATGACGGTGGCACCCAACTGCGTCTACATCATCACCCCCAACCACGACATGGCCTTGATCAACGGCAGCCTGCAATTGCTGGCGCCCGGCGCGCCACGCGGGCAACGCCTGCCCATCGATTTTTTCTTCAAGTCCCTCGCCGCTGACCAGCGTGAACGGGCCATTGGTGTGGTGCTGTCGGGCACCGGCAGCGACGGCAGCCTGGGCCTGCGTGCCATCAAGGATGCCGGGGGCATGGTGATGGTGCAAACCCCTGAGAGCGCCGAGTTTGACGGCATGCCACGCAGCGCCATCGCCACCGGTCTGGTGGACTACCAGCTCGACGCCAAGCAGATGCCGGCGCGGCTCAGCGCCTATGTGAGTTACGCCTTTGGCAAGTTGGCGATGCACGCTGACAAGCCGGTGGTCATCAACGAAAGTGCTTTGAAGCGCATTTTTGTGCTGCTGCGCAGCCAGACCAAACACGATTTTTCGCAGTACAAACCCAGCACCATCCAGCGCCGAATCGAGCGGCGCATGTCGGTGCACCAGATCAACCAGATCGACGACTATGTGCGTTACCTGCAGCACAACAGCGACGAGATCCAGGCGCTGTTTCGCGACCTGCTGATTGGGGTGACCAATTTTTTCCGCGACCCCGAGGTGTTTGAGGTGTTTGAAAAACAGGTGGTGCCCATGCTGTTTGCGGACAAGTCCGCCAACAATGACACGGTGCGCATCTGGGTCGCGGGTTGCTCCACCGGTGAAGAGGCGTATTCGATTGCCATCCTGCTGCAAGAGCACATGGCAACGCTCCAGCAAAGTTACACCGTGCAGCTGTTTGCCACCGACATCGACAGCCGCGCGATTGCCTTTGCCCGCGCCGGGCTGTACCCGGTAGGCATTGCGGCCGACATCACACCGCCGCGGTTGGCGCGTTTTTTCACGGCCGAGCCCGATGGCGGTGGTTACCGCATCCACAAAAGCATCCGCGACATGCTGGTGTTCTCCGAGCAGGACCTGACGCGCGACCCGCCGTTTTCGAGGCTTGACCTGATCACCTGCCGCAACCTGCTGATTTACCTGGGGGCCGAGCTGCAAAAGCGACTGATGCCGCTGTTCCACTACGCCTTGAATCCGAACGGTCTGCTGTTTTTGGGCACCTCCGAAGGCGTGGGTGACGCGTTGACGCTGTTTGCCTCACTCGACCGCAAGGCCAAGATTTACCAGCGCAAAGCCACCGAGGCCGGTTTGTCGCGCTCACCCGGACGTTTTTTACCAGCGCCCCACACCGGGCAGGCCACACAGCCGCGGGGCGCGGGCCGGGAAGTGTTCTCGGCCAAACTGCCCTTGCGTGAGCTGACCGAGCAGGCCATGCTGGCCCAGGTGGTGCCAGCCGGTGCACTGATCAACAGCCTGGGCGACATCCTTTACTTGCACGGGCGCACCGGCATGTATTTGGAGACACCCCCGGGTGAGGTCGGTGTGGCCAACATCCTCAAGATGGCGCGTGAGGGCCTGCGCCCGGCGCTCTCGAACGCCTTACACCGCTGTGTGGCGCAGCAAGAGCCGATGCACATCGCAGGTCTGCACGTCAAGACCAATGGCCACTTCAGCCGCGTCAACCTGTGTGTGCGCCCGGTGGCCACCGGGCCGGCACTGGCCGGGCCCGAGAGCGAGAGCGATGCGCCGCTGTACCTGGTGCTTCTGGAAGAGGCGCAGCAGCCCGAGCAGGTAGCGCCCGCCCTGCAGAACGGTGCCGCCACAGAAACGGCCGCGGCCCAGATGCGCACCCTGCGTGAGGAGTTGCGCGCCAAGGACGAGTACCTGCAAAGCACGCTGGAAGAGCTGGAAAGCTCCAACGAGGAGCTCAAGTCCAGCAACGAGGAGATGCAGTCGGTCAATGAGGAGTTACAAAGCACCAACGAAGAGCTGGAGACCTCCAAAGAGGAACTGCAGTCGGTCAACGAGGAGTTGTCCACCGTCAACAACGAGCTCAACCTCAAGGTCGACGACCTGTCGCGTCTGAACAACGACATGAACAACCTGCTGGCGGGCACCGGCATTGCCACCGTGTTTGTGGACCACCACCTGCGCATCCTGCGCTTTACCCCGACCGCCTCCCAGCTCATCAACCTGATCAGCAGCGACGTGGGGCGCCCGGTGGGGCACATTGTGTCCAACCTGGTGGGTTACACCAGCCTGGTGAGTGACGCACAAGCCGTGCTTGACACCCTGGTGGCCAAAGACGTGCAGGTGCAGACCACCGACGGCGCCTGGTTCACGCTGCGCATCCGGCCCTACCGCACGCTCGACAACGTGATCGAGGGCGCGGTGATCACCTTCAGCGACATCAGCGAGCTCAAACGCACCGAGGCGGCACTGGCGCAAGCCAACCAGCTGGCGCGGCTGGCGGTGGTGGTGCGTGACGCTTTTGACGCCATCACCATGACCGACCTGGAAGGCCGTATCCTGGCCTGGAACCCGGCGGCTGAGCGCCTGTACGGTTGGACCGAGGCGCAGGCCCTGCAGATGACCTTGCGTGAGCGCATTCCACCGGCCTTGGTTGAGGAGGCCATGCAACGGCTGCAGCAGCTCAGCGCAGGCCAGGTGCTGGCGCTGTACCCGACCCAAAGGCTGACACAAAGCGGCCAGACGGTGGAGGTGTCTCTGTTGGCTACCGCACTGATTGATGCCCACGGCAAGGTCTATGCTGTGACCACGACGGAGCGTTTGCGAACGTCAGACACCTAAACACCACGGAGGCTCTGTCATGCCCAGTCAGATCCCCGACCCAGCGCCAGCCGAACCCGCGCGCATACTGAAAAGTTATGCGCCCATCGAGGCACAAGCCTTGCGCCAGCATGCAGAAGCCACGTTGAAGCAGCAGTTGGCCACGAATCAGCACGCGCAGGACCACTCAACCGAGGGCGTCTTGCGTACCCTGCATGAGTTGCGGGTGCACCAGATCGAGCTGGAGATGCAAAACGACGAACTGCGCCACATGCAGGACACGCTGGAGACCTCGCGTGCCGACTACACCGACCTCTACGACCAGGCCCCGGTGGGCTATGTCACCCTCAATGACACGGGCCAGATGCTGCGGGCCAACCAAACGGCAACCAACCTGCTCGGTCTGACCAACCAGGCCATGGTGGGGGCGCCACTGAGCCAGTTCATCCACCGGGACGACCAGGACGCCTACTACCTGCTGCGCCAACGGCGCCAAACCCAGCAGGAGCTGTCGGCAGAGTTGCGCTTAAAACGCGCTGATGGCAGTTATTTCTGGGCCAGACTGATGGCCACCCTGGCGCAGGATGAAGCGGGTGCCCCCCTGTTGCGGGTGGTGTTGTTCGACATCAGCGCGCGCATCGCCGCACAAGAGCAGCTGTACCTGGCCGCCAGTGTGTTCAGCCAGGCGCGCGAGGGCATCATGATCACCAACACCCAAGGGCAGATCGTGAATGTGAATGCTGCGTTCACCCACATCACGGGCTACAGCCGCGACGAGGTGCTGCACAAAAACCCCAGCATGCTGTCCTCCGGACGGCAGAACGCCACCTTCTATGCAGCGATGTGGCACGACATCCTCAGCAAAGGCCACTGGTACGGCGAGATCTGGAACCGTCGCAAAAATGGTGAGGTCTATGCCGAGTTACAAACCATCACCACGGTGCGTGACGCCAAGGGCACAGCCACCCATTACCTGGCGCTGTTTTCCGACATCACCAGCTTCAAGGCGAGCCAGACCCAGCTGGAACACATTGCCCACTACGACCTGCTGACCAACCTGCCCAACCGCGCGCTGCTGGCTGACCGGCTGCGCCAGGACATGGCGCAGGTGCAGCGGCACGGTGCGCTGCTGGCGGTGGCCTACATTGACATCGACAGCTTCAAGGCGGTGAATGACCAATATGGCCACGAAACCGGCGACCATCTGCTGGTGGCGCTGGCCAAATGCATGAAAGAGGCCCTGCGTGAGGGTGACACCCTGGCCCGTGTGGGTGGCGACGAGTTTGTGGCGGTGTTGACCGACCTGGCCGACACCTCCGGCTGCGTGCCGATGCTCAAACGCCTGATCGCAGCGGCCAGCCAATGTTTTCAGATGGGCGAACTGGCACTGCAGGTCTCAGCCAGCGTGGGCGTCACCTTTTACCCGCAAGCCGAGACCATTGAGCCCGACCAACTGCTGCGCCAGGCCGACCAGGCCATGTACCAGGCCAAACAGACTGGCAAAAACCGCTACCACCTGTTTGACGCGGTGCACGACCGCAGCGTGCGTGGCCACCACGAGGGCCTGGAGCGCATCCGTCTGGCCCTCGCCAGCAATGAACTGGTTCTGTATTACCAGCCCAAGGTCAATATGCGCAGCGGCCAGGTGGTGGGTGCCGAGGCACTGATCCGCTGGCAACACCCAGACCATGGCCTGCTGTCACCGCTGACGTTTTTGCCACTGATGGAAACCGACCCGCTCGCCATTGAGGTGGGTGAGTGGGTGATTGCCACCGCATTGACACAGATCGCCCAATGGCAACAGCAGGGCCTGAACCTGCAGGTCAGCGTGAATGTGGGGGCGCAGCAGTTACAACAACCCAATTTTGTGGACCGCCTGCGTACGCTGCTGCAAGCGCATCCCAGCGTGGACCCCGCCAAACTGACGCTGGAGATGTTGGAGACCAGCGCGCTGCAAGACATTGGTTACGCCTCACAGGTGATTGAAGATTGCCAGAAGATGGGTGTGGCGTTTGCGCTGGACGACTTTGGCACCGGTTACTCCTCACTGACCTACCTGAAGCGCCTGCGGGTGTCGACGATCAAGATCGACCAGAGTTTTGTGCGCAACATGCTCGATGATCCGCAAGACCGAAGCATCCTGGAAGGGGTGATCGGCCTGGCGCGCGCCTTCAACCGCGAGGTGATTGCCGAGGGTGTGGAAACCATTGCACACGGCAGCCTGCTGTTGCAATTGGGCTGCGATCTGGCGCAGGGTTACGGCATTGCCCGCCCGATGCCTGCCGACACCTTGCCGGCCTGGGTCAGCAGCTGGCAGCCGGATGCGGCCTGGAGCCCCGCCACCGCCGTGGCTCAGGCATATATATAACAAATACCCTTCTAGCCCTTTATTAATAAGGACCAATAGCTACACCATCAATAGCATCACTGGTCACAAGGCTCATATGTGCTTGTCTGCGCAGAAGGTCTGCCCATGACAAAACAGCGTTTTGAGACAAGTGTGTCAACCGGGCGACAACTGACAAAACATGGGCAAGACTACAAACGCCCGGCCCCGGCCCTCGCTCGCACAATTTTTGCCACGTCGGCACTGGCATCCACGGTCTCGTGCAAAGTGGGTTGCCAACCAAGGTCAGCACTCACCGTCGCTGCCGGATTGGCGGCCCGCAACCCGGCCAACACATCCACGGGCCGACCGTTGTGCAGACTGCCACGGTCAAAAAAAGCGTTGCCCTTGTAGAGCTTGGCCAAGCTGTTGGACGAGATGTCTGACGTAGTTTCCCACACATTGTTTTCGCTGAATATCTGGGACTGCACCCCCACACCGATGGCGTAGCTGTAGGCGTAGGGAATGCCTTTGGCTGCCACATAGAGGTTGTTGTAGAGGTGCACCTGACCGTAGCGCACACGTGGTGTCCGTTCTTTGGTGTGCTCCCACAGGTTGTGGTGAAAAGTGACCTTGAGTTTGTTGGCATCCAGCTGGTAACTGTCACTGGCGCCCACCAGATTGGTTTTGTCGTGCTCTTTGAAGTGGTTGTAAGAAACCGTGACAAAGTTGGACTGTTGCGTGATGTCCAGCAACCCGTCATGGTGCTGCATCGGGCGGCCTAAGGCGGTACGCGCGGTGTGGTCTGGGCGGTCACCATCGCTGAAACTGCAGTGGTCCACCCACACATGGGTTGCACCGCGCAAGCTCACCGCGTCGTACTCGGAGTTCCATTCGCCATGGGCGTTGTCCTGCGGGTCCCAAGCCGGAAAGTGGTCATATGCATCTGAGAAGTGGATGTTGCGCAGGATGACGTTGTCGACCTTGGACAACAGCAACATGCCGTGTTCCAGCCCTGCATCGTGGCCCACACCGAGCAGCGTGGTGTTGGACGGAACGCGGATGGTGACCCGTGCCGCCTGCCTGGCCACTGATCGCTGGCGTGCCTCCTCCAGCGGACCGGTCAGTGGTATTTTGCCCCAGAGGGCAGGTGCATAGGTTTGTAAGTACTGCTCAAAGTCAAAGGCCGGGTCGCGGTAGTCTGCCGCACCCAACGGGCGGTTGGCATCGTCCACACTGAGGTCGATACGGCCATGCAAGCGGATGATTTTGGGCAAGTTGCCACTGCGCTGCAAGGCCACCACCAGCTCAGCCCGGTTGTGCACGTCAAACAGCTGCTCAGGGGCGGCATCTGAGCCGCCACGGGTGCCGCCTTCGGCAGCGGCCCAGCCATCCTGGCTGGCCAACACTTGGCGGGAGAGGTCGGTTGCCTGGGCCTGTGGGTGAAACACCAGCCAGCAGCTGAGCAACACGGTAAAACCAACCAAGGTGGTGAAGATGCGCCCGCTCAGAGGGTTGGTGGTTTTGTCTTGTGGTTCAGTGGTTGCGTAGCTCGGTAGCAGCGGCCTGCTGACGCGCCAGCTCATGGCGCAGAGGTGTTCTGAAACTCCACAAAACGGTTGCCGGTCTCGCTGAAAGGTCGGCCCGAGGTGGACGTGCCCCAAGGCACCAACGTCTGAATGTGTTGACCCAGTGAACTGTTACGCACCAGCAGTTGCCCGTTGGGGGATTGGCCTGCGACATAAGTGCCCTTGGGCACACTTTCGTCCCAGGCGCGCGCCAGGTAAATGCTGCCGGCAACGGCCCCGGCATCGGCGGTGAAGCGGCTTGCATGGACCAAGATACCGTAGTCATTGTTGGCAGCGGTGCTGGGAGCCAGCATGGTGGCGGGCTGCCCTTGGGGCAGGCGTGCGCTCAGGTAGTGGATGGTGCAGCCATCCAGCACCAGTGTGCCCCGGCCAAAAATGAAGTCCACATCCCCTTGGATGAAGCTGTTCTTGAAGTACACCCGCGCCACGCTTGTGGTGCTGGGGGTCTTGACATACAAGCTGTCTTGGTGACCCAACACCCGGACGTTGTCGAACACCAACTTGTCGGCTTGGGTCATGAGGGCCACCGCTTGTGCACCACCAGAACCCGAGGCACCTGGGGGATAACCCAGGCCGCTCACCACGGCTTGCATGGCATCGTTGGCAAAACTGATGTTTTTGGCGTGGAACTCGGCACTGTAGATGGCCACAGACGCGCTGCCGCTGGTACCCACGGTGGCCGATGATGAGCTTGGGTTACACGGGTTGCCACTCTCTGCACCTGCCACTTTGGCTTGGCCGTTGTAGTTGCCGTTGACAATGAGCACCTGACTCGCGTCAGAAGAGAGACCGTAGAGGGTGATCGGAGCCTTGTCTTTGACACACAGCACTTCGCGGTAAGTGCCTGGCAACACACGGATGTAGACCCGGGTGCTGCTGGCGCTGGCTGCCGGTACGGCGTCAATCGCCGCTTGTAATGTGGTGTGGGTGCCACGGCCATCGGCGGCCACGGTGTAGGTGGCCACAAAGTGCTTCACATCGCCCACGGCGGGCGGGAGCCAATGGTCGGTCACCAGACCAGCACCCTTGGCCCCGGTCAGGGTACCGGCCTGTGCCAAGTATTTGGCGATGGTGTGGTCAACAGCTTGGGTGTCGGCGAGCTGTGGCCTGTTACTGGCGTCAACTGCCGTCACCGCGTTGCCCCCACTGGCAGCCGTGGCCAGACTGGCCAGCAGCGTCAATAAAAAGCCCGAAGTGAAAACCATGCGTATGGAAAAAGCCATAGATGTGTCTCCTCATCGAATGAAGGTGTGTTGTCTCATCGGGCAAAAAAAAGCCTGTAACACGGCGTGACATCCGGGTGATGTGCCCTTAGATCACAACGCGGTTTCAGGCAAGCATCCTGCTGTGCCGAAAGCAGTTACAGGTCTGCCAAATACAGTGCCGGTTCACCTTCAAAGTCAGAGGTGTACAGCACTTGTTTTTCCCCCGGTACAAACGAGGGATGCGGGTGTGTGACTTGTCGGTTGCCCTTGTGGACACGCCATGAGCTGTCATGCCGAGCGATGCGGCGCGTGGTGCCCGCATCGAGGTCAAACAGGTGCAGGTAAGGATCGTTTTCGATCTTGTGGCTGCCACTGTCGGACACATCGACTGGCGTGCCGGACCCATCCCCCACAATCAAACGACCATTGAAGTTGCTCATCAAATGTGAGCATGGCGGCATGACGGTGATCTGACGGTTCTCCAGAGTCACCGGGTCCAGCGAGCAGATATAACGTTCTGTGTGGCCTTTGAGGTAAGACACATAAACCATGGCCGACCCATCCGGCACCCAGAATTCATGGGTGATGCTCTCACCCGGGGCATGCTCTTTGGCACAGCGCAGGTTGCTGCCGTCTTCGTTGATGAACCACATGCGGGCATCAATCAGGTCGTGTGTGCCTTCGTGGCAAAAAGCCACGGTGTTGTCGTCGAACGGACGGTACTGGGGGTGACCGAGCCAGAGCTTTTCTTCGTGAATCACCTCGCGCGCGCCGGTGACCAGATCGATGCGGATCAGGCGGCAGCGTGGCTTGGCATGAAACATCTCGGCAAACTTTTTCCAGTCGGTCAAAGGAAACCAGTCGGTTGCCAAAATTTCAATGCCAACGATTTGGGTACAGCGCGAGTTGGCCACCCAGGTGCCGTAGCCGACCCACTCAGAAGGCACGGTGTAGATCACCTCTTCCTTCTGTGTGGCCAGTTCCAGGCGGATCAGTTGACGTTCGGCTCGCACAAAATACAGATGCCGGTCATCTGGGCTCAGAAAACCACCAAAGGTGTTTTCGTCCGCCTGGTCGCTCAGTTGCGTCGCTGTCTGCGATGCCAGATCCAGCAGATGGTAATTCCAGTGTTCGCCAAATTGCGCGCCAAACACCAGCTTCTGACCATCGTTGGTGAAACACTTCTGGTAGAAGTAGGTGCGGTGGCAAGTCACGTCCGTGGGCGTGAGCCGGGTCACACGGGCCCCTGTGTCGGGGTCTTGGTGGGTGACAAACGAAAGTTGGCGTGTCGTGGATTTACTCATCTGACTCTCTGGATTACTTGATGCGAGCGAGCAGCGCGTTGCCGTCTTCAATCAGACGTTTTGCGGCTTCCTGGTCGGTCGATTTGCCATAGGCCACGGTCTCAAACACTTCGCGCATGAACTTGTTGAAACGGGCGTTTTCAAACAAAGGTGATGGCAGGTCGATCTTGCCGGCATCCTTTTGTTTCTTGATCTGCAAGAAGGCCTTCAATTCAGTGCCTTGCAGCGCATCGGTACGGGCCAGCGCACGGAACTGGCTGTCAGCCGACGGCACACCACGTGTCAGACCCAAAATGCCAGCAGCCTCTGGATCGGTCAGCACAAAGTTCATGAACTTGGCAGCCATTTCCGGATTTTTGGACTTTTTGCTGACCGCAAACATCAGCGACGGACGACCAAACATGCCGCTGTTTTTGGCATTGGGCAAAGTCAGGAAATCGCCGACATCGAGTTTCTGTTCTTTGTTGAGTGTGCTGACACGCAGGCCAATCACAGAATCCCAGGTGTAGTTGCCTGCCCAGTTACCGACCACCCAGTCTTGCTGCTGCTCGGTGGGTTTTTCAGCACCACCCAAAGAGGCACGCACCGGCAGTGGCACAGCCACGTTGTTGCTGACCAGTTTCTTGTAGACCTGCACCCATTCCAGGGCCGCAGCTTCGCTCATGGCGACTTTGGGGCTGGTTGGGCTGACATAAGGCGTGCCATATTTCTGCATGATGTAGGCTTGAGACAACAAAATCATGTCGTACAGCTCACCATCAATGGCGAAGGCTTTGGCACCCGCCTTTTGTTTGAGCACCGGGCCGGCTGCAAACAGCTCATCCCAGGTGGTTGGCATCTTCAAGCCGGCACGTTCGAACGCGGCGCGGTTCCACAGCAACACACGCGCGGTGTAAGAGACAGGAAGCGCGTTGAGCTTGTTGTTTACCATGCCCATTTTCAAATCGCTCTCGGCGAACTGGTTCAGCGCCAGCGACGACTTGCTTTTGTTCAGATCGTAAAACCCGTCACCTGTTTTGGAGAAGGTGGACAACCAAGCCCAGTTGATCTGCATGATGTCGGGTTCGGTGCCGCCCGCAATCTGCGTGGACAGGCGCTCCAGATAACCGGCAAAGCCCATGTATTCGGCCTTGATCTTCACGCCAGGATGCTTCGCTTCGAAAGCGGCAATGGCTTTGAGCGTCGCTTCGTGACGCGCGCCGCCGCCCCACCAAGAAAATCGCAGTGTGGTGGGCTCCTGAGCCTGAACTGTCGGGGCAAAAGCCATCACCATTGCGGCAGCAATTGCCAACAAACCATTACGTCTTTTCATATCATTTCTCCAGTTACATTGAGTGATAAAAATGTCGTCGAGCGTCTAAAGGAAAAGGTTGTTGCCACTGTCCATGTCAAACGCGTGGCAGGCATGCATTTGCAAGCCAAAGTGGTGTTTGTCGCCACGTTGTTTGGGGGCCAGATCACCGAGTTGGTCAGATGGCACGCGGCAGGTGAACGGCTTGTCACCCAGCGTGAAATGCACGAACACTTCGCTTCCCATGTGTTCCATGAAGCGCAAGGTGCCTTCAACACGTTGCACAGCCACCTCAGAGTGGCCACCCGCCGTGATGTGCTCGGGCCGAATGCCGAATTTCACGGTGTGACCAACCTGGGTTTTCAAGCGGTCAATGCGGTTGGCTGGCACTTCCAGACGGCAACCACCCACCACCAGGTGGGCGCCATCGGCGTCCACTTGGGCTTCTTGCAGATTCATCTCGGGGGAGCCAATGAAGCCGGCAACAAAGACATTGGCGGGACGTTCATAGAGTGCGGTTGGCGTGTCCACTTGCTGGATCGTGCCGTCCTTCAACACGCAGATGCGTTCACCCATGGTCATGGCTTCGACCTGATCGTGCGTGACATACACCACCGTCGACGGATGGCCTTTCTCACGCAGTGTGCGGTGTAACTCCGTCAAACGCACACGCATGGAAGCGCGCAACTTGGCATCCAGATTGGACAGCGGTTCGTCAAACAGGAAAACCTCTGGCCGTTTGACGATCGCACGGCCCACTGCCACGCGTTGCGCCTGACCACCCGACAGCTGTTTGGGATAACGGTCGAGCAACTGGTCCATCTCCAGCAGGCGGGCGGCATCACGCACACGGACATCGATCTCGGCTTTTTTCATGCCAGACAACTTCAGGCCAAAAGCCAGGTTGTCATACACCTTCATATGGGGGTAGAGCGCATAGTTTTGGAAAACCATGGCAATACCCCGCTGCTTAGGCGCCAAGTTGTTGACCACGGTGTTGCCGATGAACAGCTCACCGCCGCTGATGCTCTCCAGACCGGCAATCATGCGCAGAACCGTGCTCTTGGCGCAGCCAGACGGTCCCACAAAAACCATGAACTCTCCGTCGCGAATTTCGAGGTCGATGCCATGCACCGCCTTGAAGCCATTCGGATAGACCTTTTCGATTTTCTTTAAATTCAGTTGTGCCACGTTATGCTCCGTATTTACCCTTTGATGCCACTGCTTGTGGCGCCTTCAATGAAGTGGCGTTGTGCCAAGAAAAAGACCACCAGAGACGGCACCAGGGCCACCACTGAGATTGCAATCACACTGGCCCACTCGACCTCTTCGGTCGCACCAATGCTCATCTTCAGGGCCAACGACACTGGATACTTCTCAACCGAGGAGAGGTAAATCAGTGGTCCCATGAAGTCGTTCATGGTCCAGATGAACTGGAACACGACCACCGAAATGATGGCTGGTTTCAAGATCGGTACCAAGATGTACCAAAGCAATTGAAGCGGGTTGCAACCGTCAATCTGGGCGGCCTCTTCCATGTCACGAGGAATGCCGCGCAGGAACTGCACCAGCATGAAGACAAAGAAGGTGTCGGTCGCAAAGGCCGACGGCACGATCAATGGCAAGTAGCTGTCAATCCAGTCAAATTGTTTGAACATCAGGTATTGCGGCAGGCGCAACACAATCAGCGGCAACATCATGGTGCCGACCATGATGCTGAACAGCACCTTCTTGCCCCAGAACTCAAAACGTGCAAAGGCATAGGCCACCAGCACACAGGAGATCACAGTCACGATGACCTTCGGAATGATGATCAGAAATGAGTTGAGGAAGTAGGTCGCAAAGGTGTACTCAGAGCTGGTCTTCCAGCCCTTGGCGTAGGCGCCAAAGTCAAAACTCGATGGCCAGAAGCCGATCTCGGTAAAAACCTCAGCGTTGCTTTTGAAAGATGCACCCACCAGCCAAATCATGGGGTAGAGCATGACCAGACCCACGATGATCAGCGCCACATAGCGCACCACTGAACTGATGCGTTCCCCACGCAGCGTGCGTTTGGCCTGTGCGTCAGATGCGACACTGTCGCGGGAAGAGAGAACGGCTGCCATTATTTATGGTCCTTTTCGCTGGAGTAGAACACCCAGTATTTCGAGGTGAAGAAAGAGAAGGCACTCAAGCCGCCAACCAGGGCGAACAAGATCCATGACAGCGCGCTGCCATAACCGAGATTGAAGTACCTGAAGCTTTGGTCATAGATATAGAGCGACAGCAGATAGGTGGAATGCAGCGGCCCGCCCTCGGTGATCATGTAAGGCCCGTTGAACTCCTGGAACGCGTGCACCATCTGCATGATCATGTTGAAGAAGATGACCGGTGTGATGAGTGGCACCGTGATTTTGAAGAACTGCTGCATCTTTGTGGCGCCATCAATCTCTGCGGCTTCGTAGAGCGAGGTGGGCACGTTCTGCAGGGCTGCCAGAAAGATCACCATGGCCGAACCAAACTGCCAAGTGAACAGCAAAATGATCGTCCAGATGGAATAGTGCTCATCCGCCAGCCAAGCGATGGGCTCAATGCCAACCTTGGACAACACGATGTTCACCAAACCGTTTTGCGAGAAGATGAAGCGCCACATCACCGCCGCAGCGATGGATCCACCCAGAATGGACGGCAAATAGTAGGCCGAGCGAAAGAAATTGATGCCGCGCAGCTTGAAATTCAGGACATGGGCAACAAACAGCGCAAAACCCACCCGAAGCGGCACCGAAATGGCCACAAAGGTCAGGGTCACCCACAAGGATTTGCGAAACAGCGGGTCCTTGAAAAACAGCTCGTTGTAGTTTTCCAGCCCAATGAACTGCGGTGAATTGATGATGTCGTACTGCGTGAAACTCAACGCAAAACTCATCATGAACGGGAACAGCTTGAATCCGAGCACGCCTAAAACAAAGGGCAGCACGAACAAAAAGCCGATCTTCTTGTTTTCATACATGTCAGGTATCTCCTGGTGTGAGTGGTAAAACTTGGCTTAACGCGCCAGCCAGCCGCCGTCGACAGCCACGGTGTAGCCATTGACATAGTCCGACGCACCAGAGGCCAAGAACACCACTGGCCCAGCGAGATCATCTGCAGTCCCCCAACGACCGGCGGGTATGCGCTCCAGAATGGACGAGTTACGACTCTCATCTGCACGCAAAGCGGCGGTGTTGTCAGTGGCCATGTAGCCGGGGGCAATCGCATTGACATTGATGCCATGCACCGCCCATTCGTTGGCCATCAAACGGGTGATACCCATCACACCACTCTTGGAAGCGGTGTAAGACGGAACCCGCACACCGCCTTGGAATGACAGCATGGACCCAACGTTGATGATCTTGCCGCCGGTCTTTTGGGCGATGAACTGTCGCGCCACCGCCTGCGAGAAGAAAAACACCGACTTGAGGTTGATGTCAATCACATCGTCCCAGTCCTTTTCACTGAACGAGAGCGCATCTTCGCGGCGGATGATGCCGGCGTTGTTGACCAGGATGTCAACATGCCCAGCCAAACCCAGCGCTTGCTGAACCAGACCTTCGATGCCATCAATACGCCCCAGATTGGCACGCAGGTCCAAAAACTGGCGCCCGAGTGAGCGCACCTGCTCTGCCGTTTCAGTGGGCTCGGTGACATTGATGCCAACGATGTCGGCACCCGCCTGAGCAAGCGCCCGCGCCATACCCTGGCCGAGCCCGGTATTGCACCCGGTGACGATGGCCACGCGGCCCTGCAATTCAAACAAATCAAGAATCATGATGATGGGAGGGTTCTCGGTTAACGCACTGTGGTTGCGGGCAAGCAACACCGGCCATCAAAGACCGGCATCTGTCTCAACGCGCCACCAATAAAGGTGTGGACTGGTGTGCCGCCATGGCCATGCATATCAAGAAGGCTGGCTTGTGAGCACCGAAAAATCTGACGAATTTGCATGGATTGACTTTTTGGCATTCATGGTGGGGTAACAACTTCGCTACACCGTTCCGAAATAGTAAACGCTGTTTCATTTTTTTGAAACTGGGGTTTACCCTAGTTGGAATAATGTTTCATTTCATTTAAATTTGGGAAATGAACACGCCAAAACACTGTTCCGCAATTCTATCGAGGCAGTTTTTTATCACAGGGAAGATGTTTGATACAGATCAACATATGGCTTGTTTCAAAAATAAAACACGCTCCACATCGAAGCAAATGAAGTGTCAAAACAACGTCTTGAAATGCCGGGCCGAGGTGGCTCCGGACTTCGATAGGCAACTTGTTGTCATGAGAGGCGTGACGACATGCCGCTGAGCCATCCCCAAAGTAGTGATTGCCCCCAGTTTTCCGGTCGTCGCACCTGCCGTGTGAACGACTTTTTTCTTGATGCGCCCTACGCTGCGCTGCCAACTTTTCTTTAATTTGACTGGATATTTGCAATGAAACATTTAAAAGTGATGCTGCTCCCCATCGCTCTGGCTGCCGTGAGCATGACCGCCATGGCGCAGTCCAACGTGAAAATCAGTGGCCGGGTTGACCTGGGCTTCGGCAATATGCCCAGCGACTTGGGCACAGGCACTACCAAACAGTCGAAGGTGGACGATAGCTCGACCGGACGACTGAACTTCTCAGGCGTTGAAGAAATTTCTGCAGACTTGTCCACATTCTTTGCGCTGGAAATGCGCTTCAAAGCCGATACCGGCGCCCAAGACGGCGTCCTGTTCAAAGACAAGGCCTGGGTTGGTTTGAACAGCAAACAGTTTGGTCAAGTGAAGCTGGGCCGTATGTCTTCACCGCTAGACGCCGAAGTTATCGCCGGACGTTATGAGGCTTTTTCGGGTGACAGCTACGCCTCTATGGGCTCCCGTGGTGCCGCAATGGCCGCCAAGTGGGACAACGCCATTTACTACAACACCCCCACTTACAGCGGTTTCAACGCCGGTGTGGCCGCGCAGACCAGCGAAGCGACAACCGGCACAAGAGCCAGTGGCCAAGGTTTCCACGTCCAATATGCCAATGGTCCGTTTAGCACGGCTTTCGGTTATCAAAAGGAGCAGGACACAAAATACACCACCTCGGGTAACAGCATGAGCACCGTCGGCTTTGGTGCTAACTACGACTTCGGTGTGGCCACGTTGATGACGACCTATGCGCGCTCCAGCGACCTCGGTCTGTACGACGGCGGCAAGGAAACCGTCTTCACCATTGGTGCCCGTGTTCCGATGGGCCCCGGTCAATTCCGGACTTCTTACCGGAAGGTTGACGACACCAAAATCGCCTCCGCGACCAGTTCTGCTAGCGACAAGGACTCCACCCGGTATTCTGTGGGCTACTACTATCCTCTGAGCAAACAGACCTCCATCAACTTGTCACTGGCGCGTGAAAAGCAAGAACGCTTCAACGCCAACGGCTCCACCCTGACCAACTTCAGTGGTACTGGTTGGGAAGTTGCTTTGCGCAAGAACTTCTAAACCCTTCGGGGGCCAGGCACGCCAAGGCAGAGGCGAACTTTGGGACACCTCTGCTCAGCGTGTTTAGTTCGTGTAGATATCAGCCCTGCTTAACCGGTAGGGCTGATTTTCCATACATTCACTGTCTTTTTGACTGCTATCCCTTTTAAATAAAGGCCTGATAGCTTCATATTCAATAGCAAAATCGAACTGCGACCTTTGCTGCGCAGTGTTCGTTGCCGCACAGACACCTGGCACGCTGAAGCCAACAATGGGACTCGCCCGTGAAAGTGAATGCACTTTCATGACTGGATACATCCTTGTTTGTCTGGAGAATTTGCCATGAAATTGAATACCCGTTTTTGCACTGGCCTGTCTGCCCTGCTGTTGGTCTCGTCTCTGGGTCTGGCTGGCTGCGCTGGCATGACACATCAGGAAAAAGGCACGGCCACCGGTGCCGTGATTGGTGGTGTGGCTGGCAATGTGCTGTGTGGCGGCTTGGCCTGCACCGGCGTCGGCGCCGCTGTGGGTGGTGTGATTGGCCACGAAGCCACCAAAAAGTAAGCTGTGAGTTCACCCTCGCCGGTGGGTCGCCTCTGGCGCTGCCTGCTGGCGTTGGGCTTGGTCAGTTGCCTGGGCACTGCGTTAGCGCAGGACAGCTCGGAGGCCGCGCAACGGCTTCGAACACAGCGCAGCACGTTGGACGAGTCTCTCCAGCACAATGTGTTTGCGCGCCCCCTGGTGTTGGTGTCCAAAGAAACGACACAAGGTTTGCGCGGCGACATGTATGCACTGGTGGCCTTTCCGTTTGCCAACGTCAGTCGCGCACTGCAAGACCCACAACAATGGTGCGAGGTGATGATCCTGCACCTGAACACCAAGTACTGCCATGCCCTCGACGGCGTACAGGGCCAGCAGGTCCAACTCAACATCGGCAGCAAATCACCCCAAACACTGAGCCAGTCGTCACGTGTGACCTTGGCCTACTCCCTGACCACCAGCCAACCCGACTACTTTGAGGTGCAACTGAGCGCCAGAGAAGGCCCGATGGGTACCCGTGACTACCAGATCCGCCTGGAAGCGGTGGCGCTGGCCACGGGGCAAACCTTTTTGCATTTGACCTACGCCTACAGCGCCAATCTGGCCGCCCGGCTCGCGATGCAGACCTATCTGGCCACCGTGGGCAGCGACAAAGTCGGCTTTACCGTGCTGAGCCAGGCGGCACAGGGAGCACCGGTTCGGATCAAGGGCATGCGAGCGTTGCTTGAGCGCAACACCATGCGCTATTACCTGGCGATCAACAGCTACCTGGCAACCCGCCAGCAGCCACCTGCCCAACGTTTTGAGGCCAGCCTGCAACACTGGTTCAGCGCCTCCGAAACTTACTCAGAACAATTGCATGAAATTGAACGGCCCGCTTACCTCACGATGAAACGGGCCGAACACTTGCGCCAGCAAACGGCGCAGTGAGCTGCTGTCTGGCTCAGCCACACCGGCAACTCACCTCAGAGCTGTGACTTGAAATAACGAAACGAGTGCACAAAGGCGTCGCGCACCTTGTCCATCTCGGCCACCATGCTGTCCCAGGCCGACTCGGTGCTGGCCTGCATCTCAGCAAGTTTGGCCTTGGCCAGTTCGGACTGCTGGTGCAACTTGGCCATCTCGGTCTTGTAGGTGTCTCGCACGTCTTCACGCGCTTCCTGGGCGCGGGCTTCGAGTTTGGCCATTTGCAAATTCAGCTCGTCGAGTTGCAGTTTCATTTTGGTGATGTAGATGTCACGTGTGGTCATGGTGTGTCCTCCTGGTGAAAAGAGCTTGGGCCTGCGCAAACCGCAGCCTGCCTGTTGCAGCGTAGGCCGACGACAAGCCGTTGTCGGTGTGTTGGCGCACCCAAACACGCGCGCTGTGTGTATGCAAGCGCACCGACACAAACGCTTGCCCTGGCTAATCTTGGACCTGAGTCTGCATTGGGCTCGTGTATGCATTTATCCACTTTTCACAAGGAAACATCATGAACAAAGACCAAGTCAAGGGCCAAGTTAAAGACATCGCCGGCAAAGTGCAGGAAGGTGCTGGCAAACTGGTGGACAGCAAAGAGCAGCAGGCCAAAGGCGCCAAGTTGCAGGTCGAAGGCAAGATTCAAAAAGGTTTTGGCGATCTCAAAGAAGTGGCCAAAGACGCCCGCGATGCGGTGACAAAAGCCGCCAAGTCCAAGGCCTGAACCCGGCGCCTTCCACTTCACGCCACCCAAGAAAGGACAACACCATGAACGAACTGCAAAGCGACGGTTTTGGCGCATTCGCTGTCTCTGACAGCCATGGTCCCGGCCCCCGACTGATGGGGGCAGACACCTTGATCGGCAACAGCGTGGTCAACCACCAGGATGAAGACCTGGGCACCATCCTGGACATCATGCTGGATGTGCGCGCTGGCACCATCAGTTACGCGGTGTTGTCGTATGGCGGCATTCTGGGCATCGGTGACAAGCTGTTTGCCGTGCCTTGGGATGCTTTGAGCCTGGACACCAAAAATGAGCGCTTTACCCTGGATGTGGCCAAAGAGCGTCTGGAGGCCAGCGCCGGTTTTGACAAGGACAAGTGGCCCCACGTGGCGGACCAGACCTGGGGCAAGGATGCCCGCGGCGGCAACGGCACACAAGCTAGCGCCCTGCCCGTCTCTTAAACACCTCGCTGACAGCGCCCTCTTTACGAGGGCACTGTCGGCAGGTGTTGGATCGTGTGTTGGAAACTACAAAAAGATAGCTGCCAGCCCTTACATCAAAAGGGCCAGAAGCCAATTTCGCTATAAAGCTTTGGCACTGACGCGCCACACCACATTGCCCACATCGTCGGCCACCAGCAAGGCGCCTTGTTTGTCCAGGACCACACCCACGGGTCGCCCTTGCGCCTTGCCCTCTGGGTTGAGAAAACCGGTCAACACATCCACAGGGTCACCCGCGGGCTGACCTGATTTGAAGGGCACAAAAACCACCTTGTAACCACTGTGAGGACGGCGGTTCCAGGAGCCATGCTGGCCAATGAACATGCCATTGGCAAAGGTCTGCCCCAGGGTGTTGCCCGTAGCAGCAGCCAGCCCGAGTGAGGCGGTGTGGGCGCCCAGCGCGTAGTCTGGTGCTTTGGCCTTGGCCACCAGATCAGGCCGCTGCGGCTCTACCCGCGAGTCCACATGCTGGCCAAAGTAGCTGTACGGCCAGCCGTAAAAACCGCCGTCAGACACCGAGGTCAAAAAATCAGGCACCAGATCGTCACCCAGCTCATCGCGCTCATTCACCACCGTCCACAAAGCCCCAGTGCTGGGCTCCCAGGCCAGGCCATTGGGGTTGCGCAAGCCGGTGGCAAACAGGCGTTGTTTGGCACTGGCGATATCCACCTCCCAGATCGCAGCGCGTCCGGCCTCTGCCTCCATGCCCCGCTCAGCCACATTGCTGTTGGAACCCACGGTCACATAGAGCTTGCTGCCGTCCTGGCTGGCGATCAGGTTTTTGGTCCAGTGGTGGTTGATCGGGCCGGCCGGCAAATCCACCAGCTTGGTGCCCGCCGCCAGGATCTGTGTAGCGCCCCATCCATGTACGGGAAACCCAGCACTGCATCGGAGTTGGCCACATACAGGGTGCGCCCCACCAGCACCATGCCAAACGGAGAGTTCAGCCCCTCGATCAACACCGAGCGCAAATCGGCGACACCGTCGCCATTGCTGTCGCGCAGCAACGTAATGCGGTTGGCGCTGGGCACGGCTGCCCCTGCGCGTTGCATCACCTTGCCCATGACCCAGCCTTTGATGCCTTTGCCATCGTCGGGCTTGGGCGGTGCGTTGGTTTCGGCCACCAGCACATCCCCATTGGGCAACACATACAACCAGCGCGGGTGGTCCAGGCCGCTGGCAAACGCAGCCACCTGGGTACCGGGCGCCGGGGTGGGTGCCGCGCCTGCGGGCCAACCAATGGCGGGCGCAATGTTCACGGTGGGTACCAGGGCATGCTCCGGCGCTGGCAGTGTGGGCTGCGGGCCAAAACCCACGTCGGCACTGTGAACCGGTACCTGGCTGCAGACAGCCAGAACGGCCGCCAGCACACCAAGTGACCGGTTGAGCCTGGGTGAGCGAGAAACAGCGAGGGATGTCATACAACAGGCTCCTAAAACAAACAGTGGCAGGTGATCAGTTGGCTGGCGCCGAGGCTGGAGGGGTCACGATGACCGTGGTGCCTGTGCCCGCGTCGCCGGTGGCGCCTTGGGTGCCAGTTGCACCCTGATCGCCGGTTGCACCCGTTGTACCTGTGGGGCCCGCTGGACCGGCAGGGCCAGGCACAACGACTGTTTCCGGGGTCGGTGTAACCACAGTGTTGCGTTCACAAGCGACCAAGCTCAGGGTGGCCATCACGGCAGAAATCAAAAGTGTGTAGCGCATGGTGTGTCCTTTAAAAAAGCCGCAGCTTAGGTCGGCGCTGGCCTCCAGTCGGTGGGCTGGCGAACACAGTGCCTATTCAAAGTGGCAGGTGCCCGATTCACACCCCGGGGGCAGATGGACCCACCATCTGCCGCGCATCCACCCAGGCATCAAACTGCTCGGCCGTCACCGTGCCCAACACCAGCGCGGCCTCGCGCAGCGTGCTGCCGTGGGTCTGCGCATGTTTGGCAATGGCAGCGGCGCGGTCGTAACCAATGTGGGGCGCCAGCGCCGTCACCAGCATCAGCGAGCTGTGTAACAACGCATCCACCCGCGCCTGGTTGACCTCGATGCCCACCACACAAAACTTGGCGAAACTGGACATGGCGTCGGCCAACAAGCGCAGGCTGTCCAGGGTGTTCAGGGCAATCAGCGGTTTGTAAACGTTGAGCTCAAACTGCCCCTGACTTGCTGCAAAGCTGATAGCTACATCATGGCCCAGCACCTGGGCGCAGACCATGGTCAACGCCTCGACCTGGGTCGGATTCACCTTGCCGGGCATGATCGAGCTGCCGGGCTCGTTTTGCGGCAGCGTCAGTTCACCCAACCCAGCGCGTGGGCCGCTGCCCATCAGGCGGATGTCGTTGGCCATTTTGATCAGTGCCAGCGCCAGCATCTTGAGGCTGGCATGCAGGGCCACCAGCGCTTCATGGCCGGCCAACGCGGCAAACAGGTTGCTGGCCTGACGCAAAGGCAAGTCCAGCCGCTTGGCCAACTGGGCGCACACCCGCTCGCCAAATTCAGGATGGGTGTTGATACCGGTGCCCACTGCCGTGCCGCCCAAAGCCAACGTGTGCACCGCACCCAGCGCAAATACCAGGCTGTCTTGGCACAGCTGCAACTGCGCGGCGTAGCCACCCAACTCCTGGCCAAATGTGATCGGGGTAGCATCCTGCAGGTGGGTGCGGCCGATTTTCACCACTGCAGCAAAGTCATCCGCTTTGCAGGCCAGCGCTGAGCCCAGTTCATGCAGAGCGGGCAGCAGCGCGTGTTTGGCATACAAAACCACGGCGATGTGCATGGCGCTCGGGAACACATCGTTGGACGACTGCCCCAAATTGACATCATCATTGGGATGCACCACAGCCGTGGCGCCACCCTGCCCTAAGGCACGACCGGCCAGAGTGGCGATCACCTCATTGACATTCATATTGCTCTGGGTGCCCGAACCGGTTTGCCAGACCGACAGCGGAAACTGTTCATCAAACTGACCGCTGGCCACCGACTCGGCCGCATCGGCAATGGCTTGTGCCTTGTGGGGGTCTTGCAGCTGCAGATCGCGGTTGACGTGGGCCGCGGCCCACTTGATCCAGGCCAGGGCGTGGATGATGCTCAGTGGCATGGTTTGCTCACCAATCGCAAAAAAATGCAGGCTGCGGGCAGTTTGTGCTCCCCACAACACACCGGCAGGTACGGTGACCGAGCCAAAGCTGTCTGTCACGGTACGTGGCCGGGTCTCATCAGGAACAAGGAGCGCTGGGGATGGGTTGGTTGGCAACATGGCAGAACCCCTCTCATCAAAAAAGCCCGATCCTAAAGAATGTTCAAACCACCGCATGTTCGCCAGGTCACGCAGACACCCATGACGTGTTCTTGAAACCCCTGGCCAGCCGATGGTCATCAGTCGACCAAGGTGCGCCAACGCACTGTCATCGCGCACAGTTGTGGCACAAACTGCCCCTTTTTTTGGAGAAAGACATGACCCAGTTCCATATCGCCGTGATGGTTGGCAGCCTGCGCCAGGATTCATTCAACAAAAAACTCGCCACCGCGCTGGCCAGGCTGGCGCCGGTTGATTTCACCTTCAAGCAGGTCCAGATTGGTGAGTTGCCGCTGTACAACCAGGACGACGATGCACATCAGGCAGCGCCGGTGCTGCAACTCAAGTCGGACATCCAGGCCGCACACGGGCTGTTGTTTGTCACGCCGGAATACAACCGATCGATCCCCGGCGTGCTCAAAAATGCGCTGGACCACGGCTCTCGCCCCTATGGCGCCAATGCCTGGGCGGGCAAACCAGCGGGTGTCATCGGAGTGTCGGTCGGTGCCATCGGCACGGCCATGGCGCAGCAGCACCTGCGCAACATCCTGGCTTACCTGAACGTGCCCACCCTGGGCCAACCCGAGGCGTTTATCCAGGCCAAAGACGGTCTGTTTGACAGTGATGGCGGTATCGGCGAGAGCAGCAAAAAATTCCTGCAAGGCTGGATGGACCAGTATGTGGCCTGGGTCCGACAACACACAGCCTGACCACAACCCGCTTTGGAGACAGCCCTATGCACACCACCCAACCTCACTTTGCTGCTTTGTTTGCACAACTTGGCCTGCCTGACGACGACCAGAGCATTGCCGAGTTCCTGATCAAACACCGGTCCATGGCGCAAGACATGCGACTCGCCGAAGCGCCCTACTGGACCCCCTCCCAAGCGGCCTTTTTGCGCGAGGCCTTGAGTCAAGACGCGGAATGGGCGCTTGTGGTGGACCAGCTCAGCAAAGCGCTGGAAGCGCCAGAAGCATCCCAGCCCTAACGACACACACCAGACGCACGAGTGGCCACGCACCGCCCTGTGACTCGCTAGTTCACTTCGATATTCATAGCTTCCAGCCCTTATTCAGTAAGGGCTAGAAGCTATTTTCATGCCAATTTTCCAGGCACATCAGATCCATCGTCCCAAAGCGGCTCATTGACTTGAGATAGAACAACTTTCCCCATGTGTATTTGTATGAGAATCCCCGTGCTTGATGCGCCCTTCAAGCAGGTCAAACGGTAGCTGGCTACCACTCACACTAACAAATTTGGAGACTTGTCTTGTTCACGATCAAAAAAATGCGGCTCTCAACCCGCTTGGCCTCGGGCTTTGGCCTGGTGATACTGATTGGCATCGCCATCGCCTCACTTGCGGCCTGGCAGCTGCGCTCACTGGCCACGCATCTGGATGACATGGCCAACGACCACATGGTCAAGATGGCGCAGTTTTCCGATCTGAAAGACAACTTCAATGCGGTTGCCCTTTCTGCGCGCAATATCGTCATCAGCAGCGATGCCATGTTCCAGGAAATCGAGAAGATGAAGATTGTGGATGTCAGAAAGGCCAACAAGGAGCTTCTCGACAAACTCACGCAAAGCGTCACCTTGCCCGAGGCGATGGCGTCCCTCAAGCTCATCAATGACAACAACGACACCTACAACGCCGAACTCGATCGTGCCATGGCTTTGGGCGAGTCAGGCGACAAAGCGCAGGCCAGTGAGGTGTTGGCCAGCGACGTGCGCACGCTGCAAAATGTGGTGTTCAAAGCGGTCGAGGCCTCACGTGCGCTGCAAAAAGGCATAGCAGAGAACTTGGCCAAAGATACCGGTGTGGCCGTCACCCTCTACTCCAATCTCATGATGGCCTTGGGCGTCTTGATGCTGTTGTTGGGGTCCACCATCGCTTGGCTCATCACCCGCTCCATCACCAGGCCGCTGAACCAGGCGGTTGAGGTGGCTGACCGTGTGGCAGCTGGCGATTTGTCGGGCACGATCGACATCCGGTCTCAGGATGAAACTGGGCAGGTGCTGCAGGCACTCGACAGCATGCAAACCGCCTTGATCGAAGTGGTCGCCAAAGTACGCCACGGCTCCGAATCGGTCTCCACCGCCAGCGCCGAGATCGCCCAGGGCAACCATGACCTCTCCAGCCGCACCGAGTCCCAGGCCAGCGCCCTGGAACAAACCGCTGCCTCCATGGAAGAACTGTCCTCCACCGTCAAACAAAATGCCGACAACGCGCGCCAAGCCAACCAGCTCGCTCAAAACGCCAGCAGTGTGGCCATCAAGGGCGGTGAAGTGGTGGCCCAGGTGGTTAACACCATGAAAGGCATCAATGAATCGAGCCGCAAGATCAGCGACATCATCAGTGTGATTGACGGCATCGCTTTCCAGACCAACATCCTGGCTTTGAACGCGGCGGTGGAAGCCGCCCGTGCTGGAGAACAGGGCCGTGGTTTTGCGGTGGTTGCCAGCGAAGTGCGCAGTTTGGCCGGACGTTCAGCTGAAGCCGCCAAAGAAATCAAAAGCCTGATCAGCGCCAGTGTGGAGCGTGTTGAACAAGGCACCAGCCTGGTCGACCAAGCCGGCGCCACCATGACCGAAGTGGTGAACTCGATCAAACGCGTCAACGACATCATGGGTGAAATCAGCGCCGCCAGCGTCGAACAAAGCCAGGGTGTGGGCCAGGTGGGTGAAGCCATCCAGCAGATGGACCAAGCCACCCAACAAAACGCCGCTCTGGTGGAAGAAATGGCCGCCGCTGCCAGCAGCCTCAAGAGCCAGGCACAAGAGCTGGTGGGTACCGTGGCGGTGTTCAAACTGGCAGCGGGGCAGGACAGTGGGTACGCAACCCCAACACCAACCCAGACGCCGAGTCTGGCAACCCCGGTCAGTCACAGCGCACCCAAGCAATTGGCCAGCAGCCGCCAACCTGTCGCCAAGGCAGCACCGCAAGCGGTGGCCTTGACGCATGACAGCGGCGCCAAGGCGGGTGGTTCACAGGAGTGGGAGAGTTTCTGAGTCGGGCGACTGAGCCACAGCCGGGTCAGGGCAGACATCGGCCATCCGAAGCTGCACATGCAGATTCAAGGAAAATTGGCCTCTATCCCTTATTCATAAAGGGCTAGTAGCTATTAACAATATAGTGAATTCAGAGCACTACCTAAGTTGACAGACACCACTCACGGTGTCTTGGGTTGAGGAATAACCCGTGTTTGGGATTCAAACATCCCACTGCTGGCAACCGTGCCAGCCCACCCGTCAATGGGGTCAATCAGCGCACCGACGGGGAGACTCTTCAGCCATACCGCTGTCGGACTCCAGCGCGTAAGCATTTGCAAAAGCGAGCATGGCGCGCCCCGCCATGTCTTTGATCTGCTCGTCTGTCAGGGGTGACAGCGCTTTGTAGTACCAGCGTGGCTGGATTTCCGCCTGTACCAAGGCGATAAATTGTTGGGCGGCCACCGTCGGGTCGCCTTGGCGCATACAGCCCTGTTCCATGGCTCGGCGGAAAAACTCAGCAATGTCTGTGATGCCTAGCTTGGGCCCCGCTTCATAAAACAACTCTCCCACATTGGAATGCCCCGCCTCGGCCAACACCATGCGGTGGGTGGCCGCCAATTCCGGGCTGCACATCAAAACAGCTAACTTCTCGCTGAACTTGCCCAGTACCTCACGGATGCCCACACGGACATCGTGTGCGACCAGTTCATCGAAGGCACTCTGGATGTGCCGTTCACCCGCCGCCTTGGTGACTGCCAGAAACAGCGCCTCTTTGGACGGGTAGTAGCCGTAGATGGTGGATTTGGAGCCGCCAATGCGGTGAACGATCTCGGCCATAGACGCACGTTCGAAACCGAACTCAAGAAATACCTGCGACGCGACTTCCAGGATCGCCTCGCGGCGAGCTTCTGTCCGAACTTTCATCACTCCTCCTTAAATGTACCGATGAGTCTATTTTTGCTTGACAAACGCATTTTGTCAATTTAATATTCGCCAATACCGTACCGTTCAGTATTTTTTTAAATCCGTTTTTCACCCTTTTGTATCTGCCTGGCGTCCTGAGTGATGCCGCAGCTTAGGAGCCTTGTCCATGCACCCTGTTTTTCATCGACCCGTGGCCGTGCTGGCCACCGTTTCAGCCCTGGCCCTGGTGGCTTGTGGCGAAGCACCCCAGCCACCCGCCACCGCAGGCCAAGGTGTGCCCCAGGTCAGTGTGCATACGCTGCAACCCCAGCGCCTGGCCCTCACCACCGAGTTGCCTGGTCGTGTGGCACCCGCGTTGATTGCCGAAGTGCGCCCCCAGATCACCGGGCTGGTGTTGCAGCGCCGTTTCAAGGAAGGCAGCGACGTCAAGGCGGGCGATTTGCTCTACCAGATTGACCCCGCCACCTACCGCGCCAATGTGGACAGCGCCCAGGCTACCCTGGCCAAGGCCGAGGCCAATCTGGTCACGGTGAAGCTCAAGGCCGGTCGATACAAGGAACTGGCCGCCATCAAAGCGGTGAGCCAACAGGATGCCGACGATGCCGCAGCCTCCTTGCAACAGGCCGAGGCCGAGGTCAGCTCTGCCAAGGCGACCCTGCAAACCCAGCGCATCAACCTTGACTACACCCACATCACCTCACCGATCAGCGGTCGTATTGGCCGCTCGTCGGTCACGCAAGGTGCACTGGTCACAGCCAACCAGGCCAGCGCCCTGGCCACCGTGCAGCAGTTGAACCCGATTTATGTGGACGTGACCCAATCCACCAGCACCCTGCTGGCGATCAAACGCGCCATGGATGCGGGCACACTCAAAAGTGGCACCGCCAAAGTGCGTCTGGTGCTGGAGGACGGCAGCGTCTATGCGCAGCCGGGCAAGCTGCAGTTTTCAGATGTGACCGTTGACAAAAGCACCGGGGCAGTGACCTTGCGTGCCGAGTTCCCCAACCCCCGCGCCGACCTGCTGCCCGGTATGTACGCTCGGGCAGTGCTGGAAGAAGGTGTGCTGGAACAGGCTCTGCTGGTGCCGCAACTCGCAGTGGCGCGTGACACCACAGGCAAACCTTATGCCTTTGTGGTGGACAGCGACGGCAAGCTGCAACAGCGCACGTTGACCACCAACCGTGCAGTGGGTGACCAATGGCTGGTGAGCGAAGGACTCCAACCCGGTGATGTCGTGGTGGTAGAAGGCCAACAAAAAGCGCGACCTGGTCAAGCAGTGCAGGCCCAGCCCTACGTACCCGCCGCACAAAAGACCGTTGCAGCTCAAAAGACGGACGCCGCTAGCGCCCCCGCTGGCACCAAATAAATCCCCACCGAGAGACTCCCATGGCCCGTTTTTTCATAGACCGCCCCATCTTCGCGTGGGTGCTTGCCATCATCACGATGCTGGCAGGCTTGATGGCAGTGCTGACACTGCCGATTGCCCAATACCCCACCATCGCACCGCCTGCGATTGCCATTTCGGCCAACTACCCTGGTGCGTCGTCCAAAACGCTCGAAGACACCGTGACCCAGGTGATCGAGCAGAAGATGAAGGGGCTGGACCGGCTGTCCTACATCGCCTCCACCAGCGAATCTTCGGGCAGCGTGACCATCACGCTGACCTTTGAGAACGGCACCGACCCCGACACCGCCCAGGTGCAGGTGCAAAACAAACTGGCCCTGGCCACACCCTTGTTGCCGCAAGAAGTGCAACAACAAGGTGTGCAGGTGACCAAGTCAGCCAGCAATTTTTTGAACGTGCTGGCGTTTGTGTCCGAAGACGGCAGGCTCAATGGCGCGGACCTGTCCGACTATGTGGCCGCCAACGTGCAGGACCCGATCAGCCGTGTGGAAGGTGTGGGAGACACCACGCTGTTTGGCTCGCAATACGCCATGCGCATCTGGCTCGACCCGAGCAAGCTCAACAGCTTCAACCTGACACCGCTGGACGTGAAAACGGCCATCGAAGCACAGAACGCCCAGGTGTCTGCCGGGCAACTGGGTGGCCTGCCCTCTGCCGCCAACCAACAGCTCAACGCCACCATCACCGCGCAGACACGCATGAAAACGGCAGAGGAATTCGCCGGTATCTTGTTGCGCACCCAGGCTGGCGGTGCTGCCGTGCGCCTGAGTGATGTGGCACGTATCGAGCTGGGGGGTGAGAGCTACGCCGTGGTAGCCCGCTTCAACGGCAAGCCCGCTGCGGGCCTGGCCATCAAGCTGGCCACCGGTGCCAATGCGCTCAACACCGTGAAAGCGGTGGATGCCAAGCTGGACGAACTGAGCCAGTTCCTCCCCCAGGGCGTCAAGGTCATCAAACCCTACGACACCACGCCGTTTGTGCGCATCTCGATCCAGGAAGTGGTCAAGACACTGATTGAGGCGGTGGTGCTGGTGTTTGTGGTGATGTACCTGTTTTTGCAGAACTTTCGCGCCACCTTGATCCCCACGATTGCGGTGCCGGTGGTGCTGATGGGCACCTTTGGTGTGCTGGCGGCGTTTGGGTATTCACTCAACACTCTGACCATGCTGGCCATGGTGCTGGCGATTGGCCTGCTGGTAGACGACGCCATTGTGGTGGTCGAGAACGTGGAGCGGGTGATGAGTGAAGAAGGCCTGCCCCCGCTGGAGGCCACACGCAAGTCCATGGGGCAGATCACCGGCGCCCTGGTCGGTGTGGCCCTGGTGCTGGCCGCGGTGTTTGTGCCCATGGCCTTTTTTGGTGGCTCCACCGGTGTGATCTACCGCCAGTTCACCGTCACCATCGTGTCGGCCATGACGCTGTCGGTGCTGGTGGCGATGATCCTTACACCCGCGCTGTGTGCCACGCTGCTCAAGCCCGTAGAAAAGGGACATGGCCTGGCCAACCAGGGCTTTTTTGGTGTCTTCAACCGCGCGTTTGACCGCAGCAACCGGGGTTACCAGGGCCTGGTGCAGCGCATGCTCAAACACGGCTGGCGCTGGATGTTGGGTTACGCCCTGTTGGTGATGGTGGTGGGTTTTGTATTCACCAAACTGCCCGCTGGCTTTTTGCCGGATGAAGACCAAGGCACCCTGTTTGCCCTGGTGGAACTGCCGCCTGGCGCCACACAAAGCAACACCGAGAAGGTGCTGGAGCAGGTGCAGAGCCACTTCCTGGAAGACCAGAAAGACGCTGTCGACTCCATCTTCACCGTGTCGGGCTTCAGCTTTGCCGGCAGTGGTCAGAACACCGGCCTGGCGTTCATCAAACTCAAGCCCTGGGACGAACGCACGGCCCCCGGCCTGAAGGCGCAGGCCGTGGCCAACAAGGCCATGGCAGCGTTGTCGCAGATCCGCAATGCCTCGGTGTTTGCATTTGCACCACCTGCGGTGTCCGAACTGGGCAACGCCAGCGGGTTTGACCTGATGCTGCAAGACCGTGCCAACCTGGGCCACGAGGCCCTGATGCAGGCGCGCAACCAATTGCTGGGGGCCTTGATGAAAGAGCCCGGCCTGGTCGCAGTGCGCCCCAACGGCATGGAAGACACCCCCGAGTTCCGGGTGGACATCGATGAACACAAGGCCGGTGCCTTGGGCCTGTCTATGAGTGACATCAACAACACCTTCTCGGTGGCCTGGGGCAGCAGCTACGTCAATGACTTCATCGACAAGGGTCGGGTCAAAAAAGTGTTCTTGCAGGCCGATGCACCGCACCGCATGGTGCCCGAAGACATGAACAAATGGTTTGTGCGCAACAGCAGCGGCACCATGGTTCCGTTCAGTGCGTTCTCCACCTCCAGCTGGACGACCGGCTCACCCCGTCTGGAGCGCTACAACGGCGTGCCTTCGGTCGAAATTCTGGGCATGGCCTTGCCGGGCACCCTGTCCAGCGGGCAGGCACTGGACTTGGTGGAACGCCACGCAGCCGAATTGCCCCCGGGCATCGGCTTTGAATGGACGGGTGTGTCGCGCCAGGAGCGCGAGTCGGGCGGCCAGGCCATGCTGCTGTATGCGGTGTCCATCCTGGTGGTGTTTTTGTGCCTGGCAGCGCTGTACGAGAGCTGGTCGATTCCGTTCTCGGTGCTGCTGGTGGTGCCGCTGGGCGTGCTGGGCACCCTGGCCGGGGCAATTCTGACGTGGAAGATGAATGACGTGTACTTCCAGGTCGGCTTGCTCACCACGGTGGGGCTGGCGTCCAAAAACGCCATCCTGATCGTCGAATTTGCCAAAGAGTTGCATGCCCACGGCATGTCGCTGGTGGAGTCAGCCGTCACGGCAGCACGTATGCGCTTGCGCCCGATTTTGATGACCTCGCTGGCGTTCATTCTGGGTGTATTGCCCCTGATGATCAGCCAAGGCGCGGGTGCCGGTGCACAAAACGCACTGGGCACCGCCGTGGTGGGAGGCATGGTGACCGGCACGGTGCTGGCCATCTTCTTCGTGCCACTGTTTTTTGTGGTGGTGCAAAAG
Source organism: Rhodoferax sp. BLA1 (assembly GCF_013416775.1). Taxonomy (GTDB): domain Bacteria; phylum Pseudomonadota; class Gammaproteobacteria; order Burkholderiales; family Burkholderiaceae_C; genus Rhodoferax. The sequence continues at coordinate 15,053 of NZ_SZVI01000010.1, read as the reverse complement.
CAGTTTGACCGCGCCCATCACCTGCCGCTTGTTGTTGAACCTGTTGTTACCCCTGTTGTATCGGAGGGCCATTGAAATGCCTCGTTCCCTGACCTTGTCCCTGGTGGCTGCCGCACTTGTGCTGGCAGGTTGTGCCAACCTGGCGCCGACCTATGAGCGGCCTGCCGCCCCGGTGCCCGCAGCCTACCCCGGCACCGCGCCTAACAGCCCGACTGTGACCGACATCGACTGGCGCACCTTTTTTGCCGACGCCAAATTGCGCAGCCTGATCGAGTTGGCCCTGGCCAACAACCGTGATCTACGCGTGGCCATCCTCAACATCGAGCAGGCCCGTGCGCAATACCGCGTGCAAGACGCGCAGACCCTGCCCACGGTCAACGCATCGGGCAGTGGCACGGCAGCGCGCACACCGGCCAGCCTGTCGGGTACCGGCGCCACCGTGACCAGCCACCAGTACATTGCCAACCTGGGTGTAAGTGCCTATGAGCTGGACCTGTTTGGCCGCGTGCACAACCTCAGCAGCCAGGCCCTGGAGCAATACCTGGCGACCGAGCAGGCGCGCCGGACCACACAAATCAGTCTGGTGGCCGAGGTCACCACGGCCTACCTCACCTGGGCGGCTGACCTGGAGCGCCTGACCCTGGCGGCTGAGACCCTGCGCAGCCAGACCGAGTCCTACCAGCTGACACAAACGCGGTTTGATCTGGGTGTGGCATCGGCCCTGACGCTGCGCCAGTTACAAACCAGTGTGGAGAGTGCGCGCGTCGATGTGGCCCGCTACACCGGCCAGGTGGCACAAGACCGCAACGCGCTGGCGCTGCTACTGGGCACGCCGGTGCCCGAGGCACTGGCACCCGAGGCCTTGGGTGACACGCTCAACACCTTGCCCGAGCTGCCTGCGGGCGTGCCATCTGACCTGCTGCTGCGCCGGCCTGACCTGCTGCAGTCCGAACACCAGCTCAAGGCCTACACCGCCAACATTGGTGCGGCGCGGGCCGCGTTCTACCCACGCATCAGCCTCACGGCCACGGCGGGCAGCAGCAGCGCAGATCTGTCCAGCCTGTTCAAGGCGGGATCGGGCAGCTGGAGCTTCATCCCGCAAATCAGCTTGCCCATTTTTGATGGTGGGAGCAACCAGGCCAACCTCGACAGCGCGGTCGCCGGGCGCGACATCGCAGTGGCGCAGTACGAAAAAGCGATCCAAACCGCCTTTCGCGAAGTGGCCGATGCCCTGGCCCAGCGCAGCGCTGTCGGTGACCAATGGCTGGCACAGACCGCGCTGGTGCAGGCCAGTGGTGAGGTACTGCAGATGTCGCAGGCCCGTTTTGACCGCGGTGTGGACAGCTACCTGGACGTGCTGGACGCCCAGCGCTCCTGGTACAGCGCACGCCAGACCCTCATCGGCACCCGCCTGACCCGCCTGACCAATGGCGTGACGCTGTACAAAGCGCTGGGCGGCGGCTGGTCTGGCACAACGTCCTGAAACCTGAAGGCCAGCCATCATGCGCAGAACACGGCAGCAGGCCCTGGCCACCCGCCAGAGCATTCTGGACGCAGCCGTCCAGGTGTTTCTGGAGCACGGTTTTCAGCACACGGCGATACAGGATGTGGCCGAGCGGGCGGGCGTGACCCGGGGCGCGGTCTACTGGCACTTTCGCAACCAGCTCGATGTGCTGGAGGCGCTGCTGGACACCACCCGACTGCCCTGGCAGGTGTTGCAGCCCCTGCCCAGGTCGCTGCTTGGCAGCACACCGGTGGCACCCATGCGGCAGGCCCTGGTGCGCATGGCCACCACACCCTTGACGTGGTTGGAGGGCTCGGTGCCAGCCCAGCAGATGCTGCGAATTCTGGGACAGATGAACGAGCCTGACAGTGCCACGCGTCTGGGTGTGCGCTTGAGCGCCCGTTTGGATGCGGACCGCAGTGCAGGTTTGCAGTGCTTGCGCATGGCGTTGGCACAAACCGCCGCCAGCGGTGCGCTGCGTCAGGGTACCGATCCTGCGGCGGCTGCGCTCGGGCTGTTTGTTCTGGTCGATGGACTCATGCACCAGTGGCTGCGCCAGCCCGAGGCCTTTGCTTTGGCGGCGATGGGCACGCAGGCGGTGCAATCCCACCTGGCGGGACTGCTACCGGCTTGATCGGCAGCTAATCAAGCGGTCTCAAGACCGCGCTATGGATTGCAAGCTCTGCTGCAGGGGCTTGACCCGGCAACAGAGCACCTACACAAGCATCACTATTCATAGCTACCTGCCCTTATTCAATAAGGGCTAGAAGCCATTTTATGCATAACCGTCTGGGCCACCCCAGACCACCCCGACCGCAGCAAGGGCTGCGATTTGGAGCAACTGCGCCTTAACGCGCCGTGACCCGGCCACTTTCGTCAGACAACACAATTTCCACCCGGCGGTTGAGCTGGCGGTTGGTGGCGGTGTCATTGGCCACCACCGGGAAAGACTCGCCATAACCCCGCATGGCAACACGGTCCGAGGCAATACCCATCTGTTGCAAGGCGGCCTGTACCGCACCTGCACGGCGCTCTGACAGGGCCTGGTTGTAGTCAGCCGCACCCGTGCTGTCGGCAAACCCTTCCACCAGCACATTGCGCTGTGGGTTGTTTTGCAGCAGGGTGGCGAGCTTTTGTGCGGTGGCCATGCCGGTGGCGGTCAGACGCGACTGGTCGGTCGCAAACAGCACATCCCCCATGGTGATGACCATGCCGCGCTCGGTCTTTTTGGCCGCCAGATCGGCCAACTGGGTTTCCAGCTGGGCGTTACGCAACTGGGCGTTGGCAGCATCATCCTGGGCTTGCTGAGTCTGCAGCTTGGCGCGGGCAGCGTCGTTTTGCGCCATCAAAGCCGCTTGATTGGCGGTGTTGGCGCGGATCTGGGCGGCATTGGCTTCGTTGGTGCGCTGGTCCAGCATCAGTTGGCTACGCTGCTTACCAGCATTGGCGACATCTGCCTCGGCCATACGGCGTTTGGTCACCTCTTGTGTCAAGGCAATCTTTTGCCGGGCCAAATAGGCCAGTTGGTCCACCTCATCTTTGCTGCCACGCTCAGCGGCCACAGTTTCGGTTTTGTCCATGGCGTCGCTGGCGAGTTTCATCTCTTGGGGCGCATAGGTGGCCACGTTCGGGCTGGCCTGAGCTGAGCGGTATTCCAAGCGAGTTTGCTCCAGCAAGGAGGTGGATTGCGGGGTCGAGCCACAGGCTGCCAGCAGCGCAGCCACGGCCAGAACAACGGGGGTCAGATAGGTGTTTTTCATAGTGGATTCCAATGGGTGTGAGGGAGTGTGAGCGTGGCTCAGAGATTGCGCTCAAGCTCGGCGCGCAACACACGAATGTCCTCTTGCAGAGCATCCGAGGCGGCCTGGGCTTTGGCTGAATTGGCCTTGCTTTGGGCCAGTTTGGCGTCTACCTCAGCCTGGGCGGCCAATTCACGTGCCAGCTTGTAGTCTTTGGCGGCCATGGCTTGGTTGGCCAGCACCATCTTGTCGCGCGCAGCAGTCATTTCGACCGGTGCGTATTGCACACCACCGGCGCCTGCCGCGTTGTCCACGGCGGCTTTGGAAACAGCCACATCAGCGGTCGCCGGGGTTTTCAAACTGCTACAACCGACCACCAGCAAAGCAGTGGCACCGAACAAGGCCGTTACCCAGCGTCTTGAATGTGTTCTCATCATCTCTCTCCTTAAATGTCCATCAAGCGCAGGATCACTCTTGATAAGGACGGTTATAGGCGGATGGGTCAAACTGGTCTGTTCGCTGGCACACGATGGTGTGGACCCGGCGGCTCATTCCAGCACGAACAGATCGCTGTCAGCTGGCGCCTGGCCAGAGGCGCGCTAAGGGAAAAAAGAAAAGGAATGCGGTAGCCGAGTCGGCGGCTTAACGCGCTGGTGTCAGATCGAGCTGTCCGTACACAACGCGTGCGTTGGAGCGGGTGTTGTCGGTATCGGTCATGATGCCGATCCCCACCAGGGCACCGGGGGGTTCGCCAAAGGCGCGCTCAAAGTCGGCGCGAATGTTTCGCTCATAGAAGTGCCAGCGGCTGAGCCCTCGCGCACCAGACTCCACCACCATCTGGCGAATGCGGTCGGTACGCGGATTCACAATCACAGAATCCGATGGCCGGGTGTTGCACCAGACATACATCAAGGTCGCGTAAGGCAAAGGTTCACCGGTGATGGCGTGTGAAAGCTCCGACATCATCGCGTTTTTCATGGAAAACCGCGACCGATCACCGTCAAAGGCCAAGATGATCCGCACCGGTGAGTCATCGGCTTCGGGCAAAGCCATGTCGGCAGCGTCGATCAGTTGAGGAACGTTCCATGAAAACCGGATGCGCCCCAGCTCAGCCGGCTCAACACGCATTCGGTGGCGCAACATGCTGGCTGAGGACTTGGCTTGTGCCGCCACCGCCGGTCTGCCGTCTACCCGCTGGAATGAAAACTCGGTCGCTTGTTTGCCAGGCAACAGGTAGTGCTGCCAGGTATCAAAAGCGGGCAATGCCTGCGCCGGACGGGTCAGATTTGGCGCTGGGTCTGGCGTTTTGCCATCGGCCAGCTGCGAGGATGTGTTGGAAACCGTCGAGCAGCCCCCCAGCACAGCCAAAGCCAGAACACACACACCAGGTGTCAAACAAAGGCTCTTGGGAATCGGCAGGTGGAACATGCTTTTGCTGCAGTCAGTGTCGAGACAAGAAAAAAGGGTTTGCTACTACTTTCGTAGCGGCAAACCCTTTGATACTGGCGGAGCGGACGGGACTCGAACCCGCGACCCCCGGCGTGACAGGCCGGTATTCTAACCAACTGAACTACCACTCCTGGTAGCTAACGTTTACTCTTTCGAGCCAAGTCATTTGCTTTTGACAGCAAACCGTTACCGACTTGCGCCGTGTTATCCGAAGATAACTTGGCGACCCCACGGGGATTCGAACCCCGGTACTCACCGTGAAAGGGTGATGTCCTAGGCCTCTAGACGATGGGGTCAAAACCTTTGGACTAACCAGTCAACACTTTGGAACTTTGGTGGAGGTAAGCGGGATCGAACCGCTGACCTCTTGCATGCCATGCAAGCGCTCTCCCAGCTGAGCTATACCCCCAAAAACCACTTTGCAACTTTTTCAAATTGCTCGTAACTTCCAAGCCTCAAATTATAGCGCGTAATTTACGCTTGTTGCAAGCGTTGCAAAACTTTTTGTCGATCGAACAAAGAAAGCATCGCATCGACCGACGGTGTATGGGCTGTGCCCGCCACCAAAACACGCACTGGCATCGCCAAATGCGGCATCTTCAGGCTGCAAGCCGTCAGCACTTCCTTGATGGCGGCAGCAATCCCCGCCTTGTCCCAGGCGCAGCTGGACAGCTTCTCGGACAACAAGGCCAGGGCCGGTTTGACGGCCTCGGTGACATGCTGTGTACGCTCGGCCTCGGTCGGTGTGACATCGGCATAAAACACCGCCGCCCAGTCGGCCAGAGCCACCGTGGTGTCACAGCGGTCCTTGAACAAGGCACAAATGCCGACCAGGCGCTCATCGGCGGTGATGCCACGTTTTTGCAACTGGGCTTGCACCAGCGGGGCCAACACCTCGTCTGCCGTGGCCTTGATGTGTTGTGCGTTCACCCAGCGCAACTTGGCCTCATCAAACTGCGCTGCACTCTTGCCCAGGTGGTCCAGGTTGAACCACTGCAGGAACTGCTCACGGCTGAAAATTTCGTCGTTGCCATGACTCCAGCCCAGGCGCGCCAAGTAGTTCACCATGGCGTCGGGCAAATAACCTTCGTCACGGTACTGGGTGACCGGTTTGGCACCGTTGCGTTTACTCATCTTTTCACCCTGCTCATTGAGCACGGTCGGCAGATGGGCATACACCGGGTGCTCTTTGCCCAAGGCCTTGAAGATGTTGATCTGGCGCGGTGTGTTGTTAACGTGGTCGTCACCCCGGATCACATGGGTGATGGCCATGTCCATGTCGTCCACCACCACACAGAAGTTGTAGGTGGGCGTGCCGTCCGGGCGGGCGATCACCAGGTCATCGAGCTCGTCGTTGCTGATCTCGATGCGGCCTTTGACCTTGTCCTCCCACACGACTGAGCCACTCTGCGGATTTTTGAAACGCAGCACCGGCGCCACACCTTCGGGAACGGGTGGCAAGACCTTGCCCTCGGCCGGGCGCCAGGTGCCGTCGTAACGCGGCTTTTCCTTGGCGGCGGTCTGGCGCTCACGCAACGCGTCGAGTTCCGCCATGCTCATGTAGCAGGGATACACATGGCCAGCAGCGACCAGTTCCGCCAGCACTTCCTTGTAGCGGTCCATGCGCTGCATCTGGTAGAACGGGCCTTCGTCGTGGTCCAGACCCAACCAGGTCATGCCTTCAATGATCACATCCACAGCAGCCTGGCTCGAGCGCTCCAGGTCGGTGTCTTCGATGCGCAGCACAAAATCACCACCGGTGGAGCGGGCAAAGGCCCAGGGGTACAAGGCCGAGCGGATGTTGCCCAGGTGAATAAAACCAGTGGGAGACGGTGCAAAACGGGTGCGGGTACGCATAGTAGGTGTGTTCATATCAGAAAGAAGTGAGGCCACGGTCAAGGTCAGCCTGAATGTCGTTGATGTTTTCCAGACCCACGGCCACGCGGATCATGCCTTGGCTGACACCCGCGAGTTGCCGCTGCGCCGGGGTCAAGCGGCCATGTGAGGTGCTGGCGGGGTGCGCGAGCAGGGTTTTGGTATCACCCAGGTTGGTGCACAGCGACAGCGTCGCGAGTGAATCCAACACATGGAAGGCACGCTGGCGCGCTTGGTCGTCGTCAGTCGCTTTGACCTCAAACGACAACACGGCACCACCACAGTTAGACTGCTGCGCCATCGCCAATTCATGCTGCGGGTGGCTGGCCAGGCCAGGGTAATACACCTTGGCCACCGCTGGATGGGCCTGCAGCCACTGCGCCAGAGCCAGGGCACGTTCGGACTGGGCTTGCATACGGATCGATAGCGTCTCCAGCCCCTTGAGCACCACCCAGGCGTTGAACGGCGCCAGCGTCATGCCACCACTCTTGAGGATCGGCAGAAAGCTCTCGCTCACCAGCTCTTCACTGGCGCACAAAGCCCCGGCCATGACCCGTCCCTGGCCGTCCAGGTACTTGGTGCCCGAATGCACCACGATGTCGGCGCCCAGGGTCATCGGCCGCTGCAGCGCCGGTGTGGCAAAACAGTTGTCCACCGCCAGCAGCGCGCCCGCCTCATGGGCGATGTCGGCCAGCGCCCGGATGTCACAGACGTCGGTCAGCGGGTTGGTGGGGGTTTCGGCAAACAGCAGCTTGGTGTTGGGCTGGATGGCCGCTTTCCAGGCGGCTGCATCGGTCTGCGGTACAAAGGTCGAGCTCACCCCAAACTTGGCCAGGTCCGAGCCAATGAGTTTGATGGTGGAGCCAAACATCGAGTGGGAGCAGATCACATGGTCGCCCGCCTGCAGCAGCCCCAGACACATCATCAAAATGGCCGACATGCCCGATGCGGTGGAAATACAGGCCTGCGCACCTTCGAGTGCGGCCAGGCGCTGCTCAAAACTGCTCACCGTCGGGTTGCCGTAACGGCCATAGGTGTAGCCGTCTTCTTCCCCCGAAAAACGGCGTGCGGCGGCCTCGGCACCGGGCTGCACATAACCACTGGTGAGAAACAGCGCCTCGGAATTTTCGCCATACTGGCTGCGCGCCACGGCGGTGCGCACCGCCAGCGTGTCGCGGTGCAGGGGTTCAAAAAGAGGGGTTGTCATGCTCAGTCCTCAGAATTGGGTAGGGCCAGGCGCGAGTTGTCGTCCTGGTTGTCGTCGGTGCCGACCCGGCTGGCATTCAGGCGAACGATGTCCTCCACCGTGATGTCGCCGGTGACGTACACACCGTCAAAACACGAAGCATCAAAACCATGGATGGCTGGGTTGAGTGAACCGATGGCCTTTTTCATGGCTTCCACGTCCTGGTAAATCAGGGCATCACAACCAATGAGTTCGCGGATTTCTTCGACCGTGCGGTTGTGCGCCACCAGCTCCTGCGGTGTCGGCATGTCGATGCCATACACATTGGGGTAACGGACCGGCGGCGCGGCGCTGGCCATGTAAACCTTGCGGGCACCGGCATCACGCGCCATTTGCACAATCTCCTTGGAGGTGGTGCCACGCACAATGGAGTCGTCCACCAGCAGCACATTGCGACCCTTGAACTCGCTGGCGATCACATTGAGCTTCTGGCGCACCGACTTCTTGCGTACCGACTGGCCCGGCATGATGAAGGTGCGGCCCACATAACGGTTTTTCACAAAACCTTCGCGGTACGGCAGGCCCAGCAGCTGTGCCAGCTGCGCCGCACTCGGGCGGCTGGACTCGGGGATCGGGATGACCACGTCAATCTCATTGGGCGGCACGGTGGAGATCACCCGTTTGGCCAGAGTTTCGCCCAGGTTCAGTCGTGCCTGGTAGACCGAGATGCCGTCCAGCACCGAATCCGGCCGCGCCAGGTAAACAAACTCGAAGATGCAGGGGTTGAGCACCGGCGCGTCAGCGCACTGCTTGGTGTGCATCTGGCCTTGCAGGTCGATGAACACCGCCTCACCGGGCGCCACATTGCGCTCAAACTTGTGCGAGGTGCCCTCCAACGCCACCGATTCGCTGGCCAACATCCAGGTGTCATCGGTGCGGCCCACGCACAGCGGGCGGATGCCGTGCGGGTCACGGAACGCCAGCACACCATGGCCGGCAATCATGGCGATCACCGCGTACGAGCCCCGAATACGGCGGTGCACCCGGCGCACCGCCTCGAACACGTCGCTGGGGGTCAGAGGCAGGCCACGGGTTGTGGCCTCGATCTCGTGCGCCAGCACATTGAGCAGCACCTCGGAGTCGCTCTCTGTGTTGATGTGGCGGTGGTCGGCGTTGAACAACTCCGCCTTGAGGGCATGGGCGTTGGTCAGATTGCCGTTGTGCACCAACACAATGCCAAATGGCGCGTTCACATAAAAGGGCTGGGCCTCTTCTTCGCTGAAGGCATTGCCTGCAGTGGGATAACGCACCTGGCCCAGGCCGCAGTTGCCCGGCAAAGAGCGCATGTTGCGGGTGCGAAACACGTCGCGCACCATGCCCTTGGCCTTGTGCATGAAAAACTTGCGGTTGAGCTGGGTGACGATACCCGCTGCATCCTGGCCACGGTGCTGCAACAGCAGCAACGCGTCATAAATCAGCTGGTTAACCGGCGACTGGCTGACAACACCTACGATTCCACACATTTAGATTTCCCGGTTATTTCATAAAGAGTCAGACTGGCAAGAACCGATTGAGTTCATGCGGCAAAACAGGTTTCAGCTGGGTGATCAAAGCCTCAGCCATCGCGGCCCCCACCGATTCACGCCAGGCGCTACTGTCTTTCACGGGTGTCATGTGCACCACCACCGTGGCCAACAGCAGCAGCAAGACCCCGCGCAACACACCAAACAACGCCCCCAGCGCCCGGTCCAGCGGGTTCAGGCCCACGGCAGCGGTCAGTTTCTTGATCAGCACCACCACCAGACCACCCAACAGGATCACCAGCACAAACACCAGCAAGAAGCCTGCCGCGTAACGCATCGGTGCACTGGCGCCGCTCATCGGCAGCTGCTGCGCGGCATCCAGCGCCAGCCACTGTGCCAGCACAAAAGCCAGCACCCAGTTCACCAGCGACAGCACCTCGTACACCAGGCCGCGCCAAGCCCCGAGCACCATCGAGAACAGCAACACCGCAGCAAAAATCCAGTCCAACGCAGGCATGGTCACCAACAACTACAGCGTCAACAAGGCAGCGGGCAAATTGAGTTTCTTGATTTTTTCAGCCACCTTGTCGGCCTCGGCCTTGCTGGTGAAGGGGCCGGCACGCACCCGGATGCGCCGCCCTTCCTTGGTGTCGGCGGTCTGGGCATAGGTTTTCACGCCGGCGCGCTCGAGTTTGACCCGCACCTCATGTGCGCGGGCGTTGTCAGAAAAAGCGCCCACCTGCACCACGTAGCGCTCGGCGGTGGCGCTGGCGGTTTTGGCGGGTGCAGCTGCCGAACTGGCGGCTTTGGGTGCCTTGGCAGCGGTTTCCGCCGATTTATCGGCGGGCTTGGGCTCAGGCTTGCCTTCCAACAGCGCCAGCGCCCGGTTGGCCTCGGCCGGGGTGGCCGCCGGTTTGGGGCTGGTAGGCGCCTCTTTGACTACGGTATTTGTAGCTACCTGCCCTTTATCTACCTGGGCTGGAGGCTGTTTTGATTCTGCAAGTTTGTCCGCAGCCGGTTTGGGTGCGGTGGCCGCAGCGGCTTGTGCAGCCGGTTCAGCCGCCACCGGGCTGGTTGGCGCAACGGTGTCCGCACTGGCCTGGGCGGGTTTGGCCGGGCTGGCCGGGATCACCAGCGGCAGCACCTTGTTTTTGTCGGGAATCACAATCGGGGTGTCCACCGCAATCGGGCGCGGCTGCTTGTCAAACAGCAGTGGCAGGCCGATCACAGCCACCAGCACCAGCACCGTGGCACCGGCCAGCCGGTATTTGGCGCGCTGGCGGATGGCTTCGATGCTGGGCGGCTGCCCGGATGCTCTTGGAAAGTCATCGGCGCCCTTGCGAAACTTGAAAAAAGCCATGCTGGTGTGTGGAGGTGGTTCAGGAGGTGGGCAGATGCCTGGCGGCCAGTCGGGGCACGCCGTCTTTCAAGACGCCGCCCACGGTGTAAAACGACCCGAAGACAACAATTCTATCAGCGGGGTCGGCGCCAGCCAGGGCCGCCTGCAGGGCCGCCTCGGGGTCGGGGTGCACGCTGGCACTGGCGTCTTTGCGGGTGTTCTGGGCTTGCCAGCGCTGCAGCAGCTCAGCCGCCGACAGCGCACGTTCGGTCGGTAAGTCGGAGAAATACCACTTGTCGATGACCGGGCCAATGCGGGCCAACATGGTGGCCAGGTCCTTGTCGGCCATCGCGCCAAAGACCGCATGGGTGGTCGGGAAATACCCCATGGCGTCCAGGTTGGCAGTGAGCGCCGCCACCGCATGCGGGTTGTGCGCCACGTCCAACACCAGGGTCGGCTGGCCCGGCACAATCTGAAAACGCCCGGGCAAATCGGCCATCAGCAAACCGGCGCGTACTGACTGTGCACTCACCGGCAAACGCTCCCGCAACGCGGTCAGGGCCGACAACACACCAGCGGCGTTGAGCAGCTGGTTGGCACCACGCAGCGCCGGGTAGGCCAGCCCGGCAAAACGCCGCCCACGCCCGGCCCAGCCCCACTGCTGTTTGTCGCCGGACACATTGAAGTCCACCCCAACACGCCACAGGTCGGCCTCGACCTCCAACGCTCGGTCCAACACACTCTGCGGGGGCACCGGGTCGCTCACGATCACCGGTTTACCGGTGCGCATGATGCCGGCCTTCTCGTAACCAATGGCCTCGCGGTCATCCCCCAGCAAGGCCATGTGGTCCAGGTCGACGCTTGTGATGATGGCGCAGTCGGGCTCGATGATGTTGACCGCATCCAGGCGACCGCCCAGACCCACTTCCAGAATCACCACATCAAGTGGATGATGCCGTATCACGTCCAAGATGGCCAGGGTCGAAAACTCGAAGTAGGTCAGCGACACTTCATCGCCTTTTTTGCACCTGGCCCTTTCCACATCAGCAAAAGCCGCTACCAATTCTGCAGCTTTGACGGGCTCGCCATTGAGCCGCAGGCGCTCTTCAAAATGCACCAGGTGGGGTGAGGTGTAGACGCCGGTGCGGTAACCGGCCTGCCGCAAAATGGCCTCCAGCATGGCACAGGTCGAGCCCTTGCCGTTGGTGCCAGCCACGGTGATCACCGGGCAGTTCAGGCGGATGGCCATGCGCTCGGCCACCGTGCGCACACGCTCCAGCGTCATGTCGATGGCGGTCGGGTGGAGTTGCTCGCAGTACGCAAGCCAGTCGTTGAGGGTGTCAAAGGAATGTGTCATAGCGGCGCCAATTGTCGCGCAGCCCGGCAGGCCTGCAGCCGGGCCCGGTCAATGGCATCATGGCGGGCATGAAAAACACCGCGCCCTCCTCCTCGACCGTCACCGTGTACGGCATCCCCAACTGCGACACCGTCAAAAAAGCCCGCACCTGGCTCACCGACCAGGGTGTGGACTACCAGTTCCGCGACTTCAAGAAGCAAGGTGTGCCTGCAGACCTGTTGCCGGGCTGGCTCGCAGCCATTGGATGGGAAACCCTGGTCAACCGCAAAGGCACGACCTGGCGCAAGCTCGACGAAGCCACCCGGCTGGCGGTGGTGGACGATGCCTCCGCCACGGCGCTGATGCTGGCGAATCCGAGTGCAATCAAGCGACCGGTGGTGGTGTGGGCCGATGGCGCGGTCAGTGTCGGGTTTACTGCGGAGGCGTTTGCTGATCGGCTGTGAGTCTGTGACACCGCTGCGCAGGGCAAAAGCCGCGCTGCAAGCTCCCCTAAAATCCCCAGCTTTCACCGCCCGGAAAACAGCAGCACCATGACCACCACCCATATCGACAACGTGAATGTCACCACCAAAGCCAATGTGTACTTTGACGGCAAATGTGTCAGCCACGGTTTCACCGAGGCCGACGGCAGTAAAAAGTCGATCGGCGTGATCCTGCCGGCCACCCTCACCTTCAACACTGGCGCGCCCGAGATCATGGAATGTGTGGCTGGCAGCTGTGAGTACAAACTCGACGGCACCGACGTGTGGGTCAAGTCGTCCGAAGGCGAGAAGTTCAGCGTGCCTGGCAATGCCAAATTCCAGATCCGTGTCACCGAAGGGTTTGACGCGTACCACTACATCTGCGCCTACAACTGACTTCTGGATGATCGACGAAAAAGCGCCCTGGCGTCGTTGCGCCGCCTTGCCGTACAGGAGCGTACTGTCTGCGGCGGCGCGCCTAGCCAGACCACTTTTTCGTCGCCCCGAGATGTCTTGTTAAATTCAGTTTTCATAGCTACCCACCCATATTCCACAAGGGCTAGAGGCCAAAATCATGTCTAACACCATTCTGCAGAACATCCCCGTCGGCCAAAAGGTTGGCATCGCTTTCTCAGGCGGGCTCGACACCAGCGCCGCCTTGCACTGGATGAAGCTCAAGGGCGCCCTGCCCTACGCCTACACCGCCAACCTGGGCCAGCCCGACGAGTCGGACTACGACGAAATTCCGCGCAAGGCGATGACCTACGGCGCTGAAAAAGCCCGCCTGATCGACTGCCGCCAGCAGCTCGCTGCCGAAGGCTTGGCCGCCCTGCAAAGTGGCGCCTTCCACATCAGCACCGCAGGCGTGACCTACTTCAACACCACGCCGCTGGGCCGCGCGGTGACCGGCACCATGCTGGTGGCGGCGATGAAAGAGGACGACGTCAACATCTGGGGCGACGGCAGCACCTTCAAGGGCAACGACATCGAGCGCTTCTACCGCTACGGCCTGCTGACCAACCCGGCACTCAAGATCTACAAACCCTGGCTGGACCAGGCCTTCATCGACGAACTCGGTGGCCGCGCTGAAATGAGCGCCTTCATGACCGCGCACGGTTTTGGTTACAAGATGAGCGCCGAAAAGGCCTACAGCACTGACTCCAACATGCTCGGCGCCACCCACGAAGCCAAGGACCTGGAAAACCTCAACAGCGGCATCCGCATCGTCAACCCGATCATGGGTGTACCGTTCTGGAAAGACGACTGTGTGGTCAAGGCCGAAGAGGTGAGCGTGACCTTTGAAGAAGGCCGTCCGGTCGCGCTGAACGGTGTGGAATACCCCGATCTGGTCAGCCTGTTCCTGGAAGCCAACCGCATTGGTGGCCGCCACGGCCTGGGCATGAGTGACCAGATTGAGAACCGCATCATCGAAGCCAAGAGCCGCGGCATCTACGAAGCCCCCGGCCTGGCCCTGCTGTTCATCGCGTATGAGCGCCTGGTCACCGGCATCCACAACGAAGACACCATCGAACAATACCGCGAAAGCGGCCGCAAACTTGGCCGCCTGCTGTACCAAGGCCGCTGGTTCGACAGCCAGGCCATCATGCTCAGAGAGACCGCTCAACGCTGGGTGGCTAGCGCCATTACCGGCACCGTCACACTCGAACTGCGCCGTGGCAACGACTACTCGCTGCTCAACACCGAATCGCCTAACCTGACTTATGCGCCCGAGCGCCTGAGCATGGAAAAGGTGGAAGACGCACCTTTTAGCCCGCTTGACCGCATCGGTCAGCTGACCATGCGCAACCTGGACATCACCGACACCCGCGCCAAACTCGGCATTTATGCCAAGGCCGGGCTGTTGGAGCTGGGCAAGGGGGAAGACTTTTTGAAGCTGGGTAAGTAAGTCATTACTGACTGATCTGGCAAAAAGCCCGTCAGGCGTCACGCTTGGCGGGTTTTTTTATTGACCTTAGCGGTGTAGGCTCACTGCTCCAACCCGCCCAACTCGCTCTCAATGTGCGCAATGCTGGGCAGGCTGGTTTGCAGTTCAGCAGGCAGGGATTCGAGTAGCTGGTATTCCGCCACACCAATGGGCTGGGCGGTATCACGCAGCGCGTATTCGGCGACGATCTTGTTTTTGTTTTTGCAGAGCAATAAACCTATGGTCGGATTGTCCTGCTCGGCCTTGACCTGCATGTCCACTGCCGTCAAGTAAAAGCCCAGCTGCCCCAAATGCTCAGGCTTGAATTTGTCCGCCTTGAGTTCGACCACCACATAACAACGCAGCTTGAGGTGATAAAAAAGCAAGTCGATGTAAAAGTCATCACCACCGACTTCCAGATGAACCTGCCGCCCCACAAAGGCAAAACCAGCACCCAGTTCCAACAAAAATTGTGTGATGTGCTTGACCAACGCGGATTCGATTTCCCTCTCGTCCGCCTCTTTGCCAACATCCAGAAAGTCAAACAGATAAGGATCTTTGAGCGCCTGCCTAGGAGTCTGGGCGGCAGAAATATTTCGACGAAGGTGGCGTTGACATTTGGCGACACGAATTCGTCCGAGCCATGGTGATCGTGGCCATCAACAACTGTGTTGGTGGTCGTTTGATGGCTGGTGT
>NZ_SZVI01000009.1 GCF_013416775.1 Rhodoferax sp. BLA1 | reverse complement strand
GCAACAGTGTCGAACTGGCTGAGAAAGCCGGGCGTTTGCTTGCCGAAATTGTGCCCAACATCCGCAAAACTTCGGACCTGGTGCAAGAGATCACAGCCGCATCGACCGAACAAAGCAGTGGTGTGGGTCAGATCAACTCGGCGGTCAGCCAGCTGAGCACCACCACTCAGCAAAACGCCTCCAGCTCCGAAGAGTTGGCGGCCACCTCAGAGGAAATGAGTGGTCAGGCTGAGCAACTGCAGCAAACCATGTCCTTCTTCAAGCTTGATGGTGCCCCCCAGGGGCGGGTGGTACGTTCACAGGTGCGCAAAAGCAGCGCCAACAGCAAATTGGCCCATAAACCGGCAGTGGTCCGACTGAGCCACAGTCACAGCACGAGTGATGCAGACGATCTGGATGAAGCCCACTTCACCAAGTTTTGACAGGAGCCGGACATGAACACAGTGGCCAAAACGGACCCCTCCAAGCCCGGGGCCAGCCAGAGTGTGGTGGAGGAGAAGCAATACCTCACCTTCATGCTCGGTGGTGAGATGTTCTCGATTGGCATCCTTTGTATCAAAGAGATCATTTGGTATGCCAACCTGACCGAGGTGCCGATGATGCCCGCGTGTATCCGTGGGGTGATCAACCTGCGTGGTGCGGTGGTGCCGGTGATGGACTTGTCCAACCGCTTTGGTAAACCCAGCACACCGGTGATCAAGAGCACCTGCATCGTGATTGTGGAGGTGCCCAACGAGGAGGGAGAACAACAGGCCATGGGGGTGGTGGTGGACTCGGTGCAGGCGGTGCTGGAGATCCCCACCAGTGAGATTGAACCGGCACCGAGTTTTGGCGCCAAGATCCGCCCGGACTTCATCGAAGGCATTGCCAAGGTCAACGGCAAGTTTGTGATTTTGCTCAACGTCAACCATGTGTTGTCGATGCAGGAGATCAGCCAGATGGGGCAGCTGGCAAACGTTGCGGGCTGACACCACCAGCTTCAACGTGAACCCAAACCAGGGCGGGCAAGCTGACAACGATCAGGACGCCGAACGATCACGGAAGGTGCGTTTTGGCATGGTACAGAAACTGACTCAAAGGGGAATGTGATGTTTGCAAATATGAAAATTGGCGTGCGCCTAAGCCTGGGTTTTGTTGTTGTGTTGGCGCTGATGGCAAGCTTGGCAACGGTTGCCATCCATTCCATGTCGACCATTCAGACACAGCTTGATGCCACTGTGCAAGACAGAATGGTCAAGATCAAATTGAACTCTGTCATGTCTGAGGCCGTTCACGTGATCACACGCATCACGCGGACGATGATGTTGCTTGATGATCCGTCAATGCGTGCGACCGAAAAGAAAAAGATCGATTCACTTCGTCAACAGTACACAGAAGCTTGGGAGGCCTTGAACAAGTTCCCGGCCAGTGATGCCGGCAATGCTATCCGTGCCAAGATTAAGGCGGCAGCCTTAGAAGCGCGCCCATTGACCGACAAGATATTGGACTTGAAGGAGGCCAACAAGGACGCCGAAGCGCTGGCCCTGCTGATGAACGTGGCTGGGCCCGCTGTGCAAAAGTGGCAGGATGCTTTGGACGAAAACACGGCCCTTCAGGAAACCAACGCCAAAGAGCAGTATGAGACTGCGGTTGAGGCTTATAACAGTGCATTTCGCTTGATGCTCTCCCTAGCAGGCGCGGCAATAGTTTTTGGCGCGCTGATTGCGTGGTTCTTGACTCGCTCCATCACACGTCCTGTGAACCAAGCTTTGTCGGCAGCCAACCGCCTAGCTGAAGGTGACCTGACAGTGCGTATTGACAACCCGTCCAAGGACGAGACCGGGCAGATGTTGCAGGCCATGAGCAACATGGTTGGCAAACTGTCTCAAGTGGTTTCTGACGTCAACAGCGGCGCCCAGGCTTTGGCCAGCGCGGCAGAAGAGGTTAGCGCCACCGCGCAAAGCCTGAGTCAGGCGGCCAGTGAACAAGCTGCCGGTGTCGAGGAAACCAGTGCCAGCATTGAGCAGATGACTGCCAGCATTGCGCAAAACACCGAAAACGCCAAGGTCACCGACGTCATGGCCAGCAAAGCCGCCAAAGACGCTTCTGATGGTGGTGAAGCCGTTAACGCCACGGTGGAGGCCATGAAACAGATTGCCAAAAAGATCGGCATCATCGACGACATTGCCGCGCAAACCAACCTGCTGGCTTTGAATGCGGCGATTGAGGCCGCCCGTGCCGGTGAACACGGCAAAGGTTTTGCGGTGGTGGCAGCTGAGGTGCGCAAACTCGCAGAGCGCAGCCAGATTGCAGCCCAGGAGATTGGTGAGGTGGCAGGCAACAGTGTCGAACTGGCTGAGAAAGCCGGGCGTTTGCTTGCCGAAATTGTGCCCAACATCCGCAAAACTTCGGACCTGGTGCAAGAGATCACAGCCGCATCGACCGAACAAAGCAGTGGTGTGGGCCAGATCAACTCGGTGGTCAGCCAACTGAGCACCACCACCCAGCAAAACGCCTCCAGCTCCGAAGAGCTGGCGGCCACCTCTGAGGAGATGAGTGGCCAGGCCGAACAGCTGCAGCAAACCATGTCCTTCTTCAAGCTCAATGGTGCCTCCCAAGGACGTGTAGTCCAGCCGCAGGTTCGCAAAAGCAGCGCAAGCAGCAAAGTGCCCAACAAACCTTCGGTCGCCAGGTTGGCGCAAAGCCCTGCCTCAGGGTTGGGAGAGGAGCTGGATGAAGCCCACTTCACCAAGTTTTGACAGGAGCCGGACATGAACACAGTGGCCAAAACGGACCCCACCAAGCCCGGGGCCAGCCAGAGTGTGGTGGAAGAAAAGCAGTACCTCACCTTCATGCTCGGTGGTGAGATGTTCTCGATTGGCATTCTTTGTATCAAAGAGATCATTTGGTACGCCAACCTGACAGAGGTGCCGATGATGCCCGCGTGTATCCGTGGGGTGATCAACCTGCGTGGTGCGGTGGTGCCGGTGATGGACTTGTCCAACCGCTTTGGTAAACCCAGCACACCGGTGATCAAGAGCACCTGCATCGTGATTGTGGAGGTGCCCAACGAGGAGGGAGAACAACA
Source organism: Rhodoferax sp. BLA1 (assembly GCF_013416775.1). Lineage (GTDB taxonomy): Bacteria > Pseudomonadota > Gammaproteobacteria > Burkholderiales > Burkholderiaceae_C > Rhodoferax. The sequence goes on along the minus strand of NZ_SZVI01000009.1, from coordinate 506,688 downwards.
GGCCATGGGGGTGGTGGTGGACTCGGTGCAGGCGGTGCTGGAGATCCCCACCAGTGAGATTGAACCGGCACCGAGTTTTGGCGCCAAGATCCGCCCGGACTTCATCGAAGGCATTGCCAAAGTCAACGGCAAGTTTGTGATTTTGCTCAACGTCAACCATGTGTTGTCGATGCAGGAGATCAGCCAGATGGGGCAGTTGGCAAACGCTGCGGGCTGAGCTGGGTGGCTGGGCCAGAGCCCAGGGGAGCAGGGAGGTTGGTGGATTGGTATGAATTTAATAGCTGCTAGTCCTTTTATATTAAGGGCTAGAGGCCAAAACCATTAAAAATTGCCCAAGGATTGATCGTGCAGCTTGTCTCCATTTCTGACGCCGAGTTTGCCCAGTTTCAGCGTTTTATCTTTGACGCAGCCGGCATCACCATGGGGGACGCCAAAAAGGCGCTGGTGACAGGGCGGCTGGGCAAACGCCTGGCCGCGCATGAGCTCAGCAGCTTTGGTGCGTACTTCAAGCTGCTCAAGTCGGGTCAGTATCCGGCAGAGGTGCAGATGGCGGTCGACTTGTTGACCACCAACGAGACCTATTTTTTCCGCGAACCCAAACACTTTGAGTTTCTGCGCAGCCAGGCTTTGAAAGAGCGCAGCCGTCCCCAGTCGTTTCGGGTCTGGAGTGCGGCCAGCTCCAGCGGGGAGGAAGCCTACAGCATGGCCATGGTGCTGGCTGACTGTATACAGACCACTCCGTGGGAGATTCTGGGCAGTGACATCAGCACCCGTGTGATTGACGGCGCGCGCCGTGCCCTGTACCCGATGGAGCGTGGCCGACACATCCCGCCGGAGTATCTGCGGCGCTTTTGCCGAAAAGGGGGCGGCCCCTATGATGGGTATTTTCTGGTGGAGCGTGGCCTGCGCAGCAAGGTGACATTTCGCCAGGTCAATCTGAACGCGGCACTGCCCGAGCTGGGACAGTTTGATGTGGTTTTCTTGCGCAACGTGATGATTTATTTCAACAACGACACCAAACGTGATGTGGTGGCAAGGGTGATTGCCACCATCAAGCCAGGTGGTTACTTTTGTGTTGGGCACTCCGAGAGCCTCAATGACATCACCCAGGCGGTGACGATGGTGGCGCCAGCGATTTACCGCAAAGGAGTCTGAGATGACGCGTCTGAAAGACCTGATGGACATCTTCCTGCAGCCAGGTGAGCTGTTTGTGGGAGACGCCAGCTTTCAGATTCGCACCATTTTGGGCTCCTGTGTGTCGATCACGCTGTGGCACCCGCATGCCTGTGTGGGCGGCATGTCGCATTTTTTGCTACCAACCCGCAGTGTGGCGGTGCATGAAAATGTGATGGACGGTCGTTATGGGGATGAGGCCTTGCGCTGGATGATCAAGGATCTAAAAGCCGCAGGCATCAACCCTCGGCAGTGTCAGGCCAAGATTTTTGGGGGTGGCAACATGTTTCCGGACCAACCGCGAGCCAGTGCCATCACGGTGGGGCAACGCAACGGTGAGGCCGCGCGTTTGTTGCTGCAGAACGAGGGCATTGAGGTGGTGACCGAGAGCCTGTACGGGGTGGGCCATCGACAGATTATTTTTAATGTCAGTAATGGTGATGTCTGGGCGCGACAAGTCCGGCCATCGCATCTGGAAATCGCTGCTGAACGGGCAGCCGGAGGAGCTTCGACATGAGTCGCATCAAGGTGTTGGTGGTGGATGATTCTGCGGTGGTGCGCCAGGTGGTTGCCAGCCAGCTGGCGCAAGACCCCGAGATCGAGGTCATCGCAGCGGTGGCCGACCCGATTCTGGCGATGGCGCGGATGAAGGTGCAGTGGCCCGATGTGATCGTGCTCGACATTGAGATGCCGCGTATGGACGGCATCACCTTCCTGAAAATGGTGATGGCCGAGCGGCCCACACCGGTGGTGATCTGCTCCACCCTGGTGGAGTCGGGTGCCAAAACCTCGATGGCGGCGTTGGCCGCTGGTGCAGTGGCCATCATTGCCAAACCCAAGATTGGCCTCAAACAGTTTCTGGAAGACGCCAGCGAAGACATGGTGACAGCCGTCAAGGCGGCCGCCAAGGCCAATGTGAAGGCGCTGCATGTGTCGGCCAAAAACACCGCCGATGTGATCATGGCCGCCGCTGACAAACACTCGGCCATGATCCAGACCACCGATCGGGTGGTGGCCCTGGGCACCTCAACCGGTGGCACCCAGGCGCTGGAGGTGGTGCTGACCAGCCTGCCGCGTGTGACGCCGGGCATTGTGATCGTGCAACACATGCCTGAGAAATTCACCGCCGCCTTTGCCCAGCGGCTCAACAGCCTGTGCCAGATCGAGGTGAAAGAGGCGCAGAACAATGACCGTGTGGTCAACAGCCGCGCGCTGATTGCGCCGGGTGGCAAACACATGCTGTTGCGCCGCACTGGTGCCCAGTATTACGTGGAGGTGATGGATGGCCCGCTGGTGAACCGGCACCGCCCGTCCGTCGATGTGTTGTTCAGATCGGTGGCCAAATGTGCCGGGGCCAATGCCCTGGGTGTGATCATGACCGGCATGGGCGACGATGGTGCGGCGGGTCTGGCCGAGATGCGCAAGGCAGGTGCCCGTACCGTGGCGCAGGACGAGGCCAGTTGTGTGGTCTACGGCATGCCCAAAGAGGCGGTGAAACGCGGCGGGGTTGAGAAAACCGTGCCGTTGATTGCCATTGGCCGTGAGATCATGCAGCAGCTCTCAGGCGTGATGGTGCGCTGAAGCCCGGATCACCACCGGGGTGATCTCGGGGTAGGACCTAAACCTCCGCACCCAGTGCCTGCGCAGCGGCCTTGGACGCCGCCAGCGCCTGTGGGTCGGGCAGCGACTGTGTAGGCCAGCCCATCAGGTGCTTCTGGGTGATCTCGCCCAAAGCAGCAATCCAGGCTTCGTCGTCGTTGAGGCAGGGGATGTAGTGAAAACTCTGGCCACCGGCATGCAGGAAGGCCTCGCGGGCCTCCTGGTTGATCTCCTCCAGGGTTTCCAGGCAATCACAGGTGAAGGCCGGGCAGACCACATCCACCCGTTTGACACCGGCTTTGCCCATCTCGATCAAGGTCGGTTCGGTATAGGGCTCCAGCCACTTGGCGCGGCCCAGGCGGGACTGGAAGGTCACCTTGAATTCACTGGCGCTCAAGCCCAGTTGTTCTGCCAGCAGACGTGCGGTTTTGAAACACTCGCAGTGGTAGGGGTCGCCCAGATGCAGCGTGCGTTCAGGCACCCCATGGAAACTCATCACCAGCACATCCGGGCGGCCATGGACCAGCCAGTGGTGCGACACCCTTGATGCCAGTGCGGCGATGTAGTGCGGGTCGTCGTGGTAGTGGTTGATGAAGCGCAATTCCGGGATGCTGCGCACGGTAGAGGCCCATTTGTAGACCGCATCCCACAGGCTGGCGGTGGTGGTGGCCGAATACTGTGGGTAAGCCGGCACGATCAGCACCCGGGTGGCGCCTTCGGCCTTGAGGGCATCGAGCTGGCTGGGGATAGAGCTGCTGCCATAACGCATGGCGTAACGCACCAGCACCTGGTGTTTGCGTTGTGTCAGCCAGGCCTGCAGGGCGCGGGTCTGCCGTTCGGTCCAGACTTTCAGGGGCGAGCCCTCTGCGCTCCAGATGCTGGCGTATTTGGCAGCCGACTGGGCTGGCCGCACCCGCAGCACCACACCGTACAGCAACACCAGCCAGATCAGGCGCGGGATTTCGACCACACGGGGGTCACTCAGGAACTCGGCCAGAAAACGTCGGACATCCGGGGTGGTGGGGGTGTCTGGGGTGCCCAGGTTGCAGTACAAAACGCCAGTCCGTGGCACCTGTCCGTGGGCAAAAGGCGGCTCGGCGGCGTAAGGGGGAAGAAAAAGAGACATTGTTGCATTTTCACCCACGGCGGCAGGCCGCGGTGCATGTGGTGTTTATGAGACGCAGAGTGGGGGTTGCATGGTCCAGATCAGCGACGGCTGGGCTGCAAACTCAAGGTGCTGCGGGTGTTGATGGCCACGTCAGTCTCGTTGAGGTATTCCCGCATGTAGCCACCCACGGCGTAGGCGGCGGCCTGATCCTGGTAATGTTTGTCAAACGGCACACCACTTTGCCCCACCGGGTTGATGCCACGGGCCTGGCCGGGGTCGGCAAAGTCAATGATGCGCCGGGTGGAGGGGCCGTACACCACCTGCCAGGGGGCCGGGCTGATGGCTTGCGACAGGTTGTTGGGCACCTCACGGGCGCCACCCACCTCAAACGGCCCGACATTGAGCAGCCAGCTCAGTGGTTGTTGGACCGCCAGCGGGTGTTTGTGGGTGAGGGTGTGGGCACCGCCCCAACCCCAGTCGTTGGGGCTGTCGCCCAGAGTGGCCTTCAGGTGGGCCACGGTGGCACGCCAGGCGATGCGCACAATGTCCTGGCGGGTCTCGACTTTTTTGGTGTTGATGTTGTCCCACCAGGGGGAGTCCTCGTCTTGTGCCAGGCGGGGCAGGGCCAGGTCCAGCGCCCGGGTGCTCAGAAGGTTCTTGAACTGCATTTCACCAAGTTCGTCTGCCAGTGCCGCTTGGGTCAGCTCGTACAGGAGCTGGGTGAACACCGTGGGCGGGATGTTGTACGGGGTGTACTGCCCATCCCAGACCGTCAGGCTGTCAAACACCGAGCGCTCCATTGGGTCACGCACCACCTCGCTGAGCAGCGGCAGCAGGGGTTTGAGCATCCGCCAGTAGTAGGCAGTCTGGGTGCTGAGTTGCAGGGACTGGGTGTTGAGCGCGTTCCACTGGATCTTGTCATCACCCAGACGGTCTTCAAGCGCCTGGGCCCGGTCATAAGCGTTGTAATACCCCGCCACCGGCAGACCACTGGGGGCCAGCGGTTGCTGGTTGGCCGAGACGATGTAACCACGCGCCGGGTTTTCTTCTTGCGGGTTGTCGCTGAAGCGGTAAAAGCCCAGCTTGTCCGACTCTTCCTCTTCACCGTCCAGGATGAACATCGGCTGCACGCCCTCGGGGCGGATCACCAGCTTGGCAGCTGCCCACCAGCCGATGTTGCCACCGGCATTGGCCCAGACGATGTTGAGGCCGGGCGCGTGGATTTTGCTGGCGGCTTCGCGTGCCTTGGGCAGGGTGTCGGCGCGGTTGAGTTCGTAGAACGCGTCCAGCACTGGGTTCTCGGTCTCCAGAAAGGTCCACCACATGGCCACGGGTTGCCCCTCACCCAGGTTGTCGCGAAAAGCGCTGGTGATGACCGGGCCTTGGGGCGCGCGTTGTAGTGTCAGCGTCACCGGTTTGCCGTCCTTGACCTGGATGGTCTCCTGGGTCGTCTGCAGGTCAACCCACTCACCCATGTAGGCCACTTGGTTCGGGTTGTTGGGGTTGGTGCGCAACTTGACCAGGTCCATGTCGTCGTTCTGGAACATGGTCAGTGTCCAGCCGAATTGGCGGTTGTGGCCCATCAGGGCCGAGGCATTGAGGGCCTGGAAGTGACCATACAGCTCAAAACCAGGTGCACTCAGGTGCGCCTCGTACCAGACCGAGGGCACGCTGAAGTTGATGTGCGGGTCGCCCGCGAGCATCGGTTTGCCACTCGATGTGCGTGGGCCCGACACGGCCCAGGCGTTGCTGCCCTCAAACAGCGGCACACCAGCCACCTCATGCACCTCGTTGGCGGCCTGGCTCAGCTGGTTCAGGGCCCGCCAGTCGGGTTGGAGGCTGGCGGTGTTGGCTTTGCTCAGCACCCCCAGGGGATGCCAGTCCAGGTCAAAGATGCGCAGGTAGTCCGACCCCAGTTCGTCGCGCACATAGGTCAGCACCGGCTCGGTTTTGAAGGCGGCGGCAAAGCTGTAGGCCAGGTAACCCGAGACCGCCACCGTGTCGGCCAGGGTGAACGGACGCTTGGGGATACCCACCAAGTCAAACTCCATCGGCGCCGGGTGGCTGGCCTGGTACTGGTTGATGCCGTCCAGGTACGCCAGCTGTGCCTTGATGGCCGGGCTGTTCTGGTCGAGCTTGGCCACCACCTGGGCCGCGTGTTCACGCAGGCGCAAGGTGCGAAACAGCTTGTCGACTTTGACCAGATCCGGCCCCAGCACCGCAGCCAGTTCACCTTGCGCGAGGCGGCGTGCCATTTCCATCTGGAACAGGCGGTCCTGGGCGTGTACATAACCGAGTGCCCGGTACAGATCCAACTCGCTGCCCGCCTTGATGTGGGGCACACCCCGCTCGTCATAACGCACCGTGACCGGTGCGCTAAGCTGGGTCAGCGTCAGCGTACCCGAGCGTTGTGGTTTTTTGCCGTTAACGTACCAAAAGCCACCCGCCACCGCCGCCAAGAGCAGGGCCAGCAACAGGCCCACAAAAATTTTGAAAGCCAGCTTCATGGTGTGTCTGCGACAAAAATCCGTTTCATGGCCGCATCATACGAGGCCAATGTGCGTGTTCAAGTGCCCACGGCGCCCAGGCTCAGTGCTTGGATGGCAGCGATGCCGCTGCGCACAGCGCCTTCCAGCGTGGCCGGGTAGGGGCCTTCCACATAGTCGCCACAGGCCAAGAGGCCTGGTGCAATGTGTTGTGCCGGGCGTTGCAAGCCGGGGGTGCAGGCAAAAGTGGCGCGTTTTTCCACCACGGTGAGCACCGGCAACAGGTCCAGCCCCAGCTGCGCCTTGGCTTGCGCCAGCACCTGCGCCTGCAGCGTGGCGCGGTCACTCTGGGCGGCACTCACCACAAAGGCCAGCAAGCCTTTTGGGCCGCCGAGTGCTGCGCGGTCAAACGCAAACTGCGCTGGCTGCGCGGCGTTGCTGCGCAGCGCCAGCATGGGCTGGCTGAGGCGGGCGTTGGCCGACCAGGCGTAGACCGTGGCAATGGCCTCAAACTGCAGGGCCTGCGCGGTCTGCGCCCAGCTCTGCACCGCATTTGATATGTTTTCAGGAGCATCTATCCCAAATTTCATAAGAGCCTGAACTGCATTGGATGCTGAAGTGGCCCAGATCACCGCGTCAAACCCCTTCTCAGCCGCTGGGCCCAGACCGGAGCCCGCCAGCTGCCACTGGGTGCCGCAGCGCTGCAAGCCCTCCACCCGCGCTTTAAACAGCACCTGAGCGCCGCGTTGCTGCAGCCAATCAGCCGAAGCCTGCGGCAACAACGCACCCAGGTCGGTTGTGGGCAGCAGCAGGTGCGAGCCACCCGCCACACCAAACAAGGCATCGCGCAGCACCCGCAAAAAAACGCGACCACTGGCCTGGTCTGCCGGTGTGTTGAGCGCCGACACACACAGCGGCTCGATCAGTTCGGCCAGGATGCGAGGGGTCAGGCTGCGGCACAAAGCGGCCACACTGAGTGAGTCGTCACAGACAAAACCCTGGCGCTGCCAGCCTGCTGCGGCGCGCAACAGCGACCACTTGTCGACCAGCGACCAGCCGCGTGCTCCAAGGATGCCACCCAGCGCGTCCAGCGGCGTCGGCCAGTTCGGGAAACGGATGCCCAGGCCATCGGGGAAACGCAAAGCCATCGGCAGATCCAGCAGCACCTGCTCTGGCGCCACACCCACCTGCCGCATCAGCGCCAGGGTGTCTGAATACGCACCAATCAGGATGTGCTGGCCGTTGTCCAGGACCACTGGTGTGCCGTCTGGAAAAGTGGCTTTTAGGGCTCTGGCCCTTCCACCTAAAGACTCTGCTGCTTCATAAACGGTAGTGGTATGACCCGCCTGCGTGGCGCTCACGGCAGCGGCCAGGCCGGCCCAGCCGGCGCCCACCACGGCAATGTTCAAACCTGCGGCCACAACCAAGGGTGTTACATGCGCCCCAGCGCCTGCACGCGCCAGGCCAGCCAGAACTTGCGCAGCGGGGTGAGGCTGATACGTTGGTGCAGCACCTTGAAGTCTTCACGCTCGATCTCACCCAGCAGCGCACGGTAGATGCTGGCCATCATCAGGCCGGGTTTCTGGGCGCGGCGGTCGTCGGCTTGCAGCAGGGTCAACGCCTGGTCGTACAGGCCTTGTGCTCGCTGGGCCTGAAAACGCATCAAAGCGGTGAAACGGTCCGAATAGCTGCGGTTCAGAATCTCCTGCGCGGTGACACCAAACTGCTGTAGCTCGTTGACCGGCAGGTAAATACGGCCACGCATCGCGTCTTCACCCACGTCGCGGATGATGTTGGTGAGCTGCAGCGCCTGGCCCAGGGTGTGGGCGTAGGCGGTGGTCTGTGCTTGGGTCTGGCCAAAAATCTGCGCTGCGACTTCGCCCACGACACCGGCCACCAGGTGGCAGTAGCGCTGCAGGCCGGGGTAGTCCAGGTAGCGGGTCTGGTTCAGGTCCATCTGGCAGCCTTCAATCACCGCCTGCAGGTGGCGCTGCTCAATCGCAAATTCCTGGGTCAGCGGCATCAGTGCCTGCATCACCGGGTGGCTGGCTTGCCCGGCAAAAGATTTGGCCACTTCTTGTTGCCACCAGGCGAGCTTGGTGGCGGCCACACCGATGTCGGTGGCGTCATCCACCACATCATCGACCTCGCGGCAAAACGCATAAAACGCGGTGATGGCGGCACGCCGGGGCGGTGGCAGGAACAAAAAAGCGTAATAAAAACTGCTGCCGGAGGCGGCGGCCTTTTGCTGGACGTAGTCTTGGGGAGTCATGGGTTCGGTTGGTTGGGGCCGAGTTTATACGGGGGATACATTTCGCCGCGTTTTCGAAGTCCTCTGCCTTTGGGGCAAGCGTGTTCGTTTGTCGCTCCGCGCGTTAATCCCCCCTATCTCCCCCGCCTCTTTCCACCCCCGCCGGGGCGGAAAGAGGAGCCTAACCGCCGTATGTGGCCATGTGTTCAAACAGAGGACGTACCAAGCGGCTGGCCAGTGGTGGAATAGGCGCTGCGAAATACAGGTTGTACAAAATAAGTAGCAACTCGCCCTTTATAAATAAGGGCTAGAGGCCAATTTCTTATAAAACGTGTTTACACCACCGGCCCATCACTTGGTACGTCCTGACTCAAGGTGTTGGCCAAATACGGTGGTTAGCTCCCTCTTCCGCCCGGCGGGGCGGGAGAGGGCGGGGGGGAGTGAGTGGGGGTAAGTCACCCGGCTGGCAAGCCAAAACGGAAAACAAAAGACAAAAACTCACCTCATCCAAACAGCCCGCCAAAGCAGCACCGGCACATCCCAAAGCCCCAGCTTGGGCCGCTTTTGCCAAGTGACACAGCCCAAAGCCTCGATCTTGTCCAGGATGCGCAACCCACCTTGCACCACCAGTCGTAATTCCCAGCCCGCGCGCCCTGGCACCTTCATCGGGAGTTCCGCACCTTGGAGCATCAGAGCCCTTGCAGAGAGGACATTGTCAGCTATCAAACGCGCAGCATTTGGGTTCTGGCTGGCGGGCGAAAAGTCGGCCTCGGTCAGGCCAAAACGGACCAGCGAGGCCTGCGTGATGTACCAGCGTCCGCGCTGGGCGTCCACCGACACGTCCTGCCAGAAATTGATGAGCTGCAAGGCGCTGCAAATCTGGTCACTTTGCTGCTGCGACAGGGGGTCTGTCACACCATACAGGTGCAACAGCAGCCGCCCGATTGGGTTGGCCGAGCGCCTGCAGTAGTCCAGCAGCTCGGTCTCGTCGGTGTAGCGTCGCTGCTCGTGGGTGTGGCGCACGTCCTGCTCAAAAGCTTCAAGCAGGTCGGTGAGCAGCTGCACCGGTAACTGGTGGGTCTGCACGATGTGTTGCAAAGGTGCAAACACGCTGGTCCAGCGGCCGCTGTCGGCTTGAGCGCTGGCGACGGCCAGCAAGTCGGCACGGTAGGCCTGCAAGTCAGCCAGACGGGTGCGTACATCGACCTCACCTTCATCGGCCAGATCATCGGCGGTGCGGGCAAAGTGGTAGATGGCAGTGATGGCCGGGCGCAGGTGTGGCGGACACAGCAGAGAGGCTACCGGAAAGTTCTCGTAGTGGGTCAATGCTTGTTGCGGTGGTGCTGTCTTGGCCGGGGATGTGGGTGCTGATGGGCTCATGGCGGGATCGGTTTTCAGGGCGTGACGGTCGGGTAAGGTGGCGGAGCAAGTGATGAATTGACAGGGCAGCGCATTGGCCTAAAATTAATAACCAATTGGTCAGTAGTGTGTTTGTTTTTTGAAAGTACCGTCTTATGCCCTTGCAAGCATCCACCACCCGCTGGCCGGGTTTGAGCCTGACTATAGCCTTGGGCCTGCTGCTGGTGGCCTGTTCCAAACCAGCGGTCCCCGAGGAGCCGGTGCGTGCGGTGAAGGTGATGACGGTGGGTGCCCAGCCGCTGGTGGCCGGGCTGGAATATGCTGGCGAGGTGCGTGCCCGTGCTGAGTCGCGCTTGGGATTTCGGGTCGGTGGCAAGCTGGTCAGCCGCACGGTGGAACCAGGTCAGCGTGTCAAGGCTGGACAGGTGCTGGCCCAGCTGGACCCGCAAGACCTCAAACTGGCGGCGGATGCGGCACGCGCCCAGGTGTCAGCAGCCCGTACCAACCGCGACCTGGCCGCCGCTGACTTCAAGCGTTTCCAGTCTCTCAAAGAACAAAACTTCATCAGTGCGGCCGAACTGGAGCGCCGCGACACCAGCCTGAAAGCGGCGCAGGCGCAGCTGGACACCGCCCAGGCGCAACTCTCGGCGCAGGCCAATCAGGCGGCCTACGCCAACCTGGTGGCCGATGTGTCCGGTGTGGTGACGGCGGTGTTGGCTGAGGTGGGGCAGGTGGTGGCCGCTGGTACACCGGTGGTGCAGTTGGCACAGGACGGTGCGCGTGATGTGGTGTTTGCCGTGCCCGAGGACAAACTGGGCGGGATTCAGGTGGGTGCCAGCGTGGTGGTGCGTGGCTGGGTGGCGAGCAGCTCACAAACCGCCAAGCTACGCGAGGTGGCCGCCAGCGCCGACCCGGTGACACGCACCTTCACCGTCAAGGCGGCGCTGCCCACCAGCAGTGATCTGGCGCTGGGCAGCACGGTGTCGGTGTTGCCGGCTGGCTTGCAGCGCAGCAACCAGCAGGCCATCAAGCTGCCGACCACCGCCTTGCGCCAGGAAGGCCAGGCCACCGTGGTCTGGGTACTGGACACCGGCACGATGACGGTCAGATTGCAACCAATCCAGATCGCCACCGCCGACGGCAACGAGGTGGTGGTGGCCAGCGGCCTGAGCCCCGGCATGTTGGTGGTGACCGCCGGTGTGCATGTGTTGACACCCGGTCAGAAAGTCACGATTTACAAGCCAAGTGTGCCTCAAGCCCTGACCAGTCAAGCGCAGACAGCTATCAACGGTGTAGCGCCCCAGGCGCTGATTAGCGCCGCCCCGACCGCTGCCGTGTCGGCCCCGGCGCAGTGAGGCGCGTATGACGAGCCCCGATCTGGACAACAACCAAGGGTTTAACCTGTCACGCTGGGCGCTGGAGCATGCGCCGCTGACACGGTTTCTGATGGTGGTGCTGATGGTGCTGGGTGCGGCCAGCTACTTCCAGCTCGGGCAGGACGAAGACCCGCCCTTCACCTTCCGGGCGATGGTGGTGCGCGCTTACTGGCCCGGTGCCAGCGCACAGCAAATGGCCGAGCAGGTCACCGACAAGCTCGAGCGTACGCTGCAGGAGGTGCCCTACGCCGACAAGATCCGCAGCTACTCCAAGCCGGGTGAGTCGCAAATCATCTTCCAGATCAAGGAGCATGCGCGCGGGGACGAGGTGGCCAACGTCTGGTACCAGACACGCAAAAAAATTGGCGACATGCGCAACAGCTTGCCGCAGGGTGTGCAAGGCCCGTTTTTCAACGACGACTTTGGGGATGTGTTTGGCGTGATCTACGCGCTGCAAGCCCCAGGTTTCAGTTATGCCGAGGTCAAAACCTTTGCCGACGAGGTGCGCCAGCAGTTGCTGCGGGTGCCCGATGTGGCCAAGGTCGAGTTGTTTGGTGACCAAGCGGAAAAGCTGTTTGTCGAGATTTCGGCCAAACGGCTGGCACAGCTCGGCCTGGACATGAACACGGTGCTGGCACAACTGACACAACAAAACGCGGTGGAGTCGGCCGGTGCGGTGCAAACCCCGCTGGATGTGGTGCAGGTGCGGGTGGCTGGCCAGTTCACCGCGGTGGATGAGCTGGCTGCGATGCCGATTCGTGCGCCCGGGGTGGCGGGCAAACAACTCCGACTGGGCGACATTGCCATCATCCGGCGCGCGTATGTGGACCCACCGGCGGTGAAAGTGCGTTTTCAGGGCCAGGAGGTGGTGGCCTTGGGTGTGTCGATGGCCAAGGGTGGCGACATCATTGCGCTGGGCAAGGCTCTGGACCTGGCCACGCAACACATCGGCAAAACCTTGCCGGTGGGGGTGACCCTGGCGCAAATCCAGGATCAGCCCAAGTCGGTGGCCAACTCGGTGAACGAGTTTGTCAAGGTGTTGATTGAGGCGGTGGCGATTGTGCTGGCGGTGAGCTTCCTGAGCCTGGGTTTGCACAAGCGCCCTGGCACCCACCCGTTTTTCAAGCGCTGGACGCTCGACATGCGCCCTGGGCTGGTGGTGGGCATCACCATTCCGCTGGTGCTGGCGATGACCTTTTTGGCGATGCACTATTGGGGTATCGGGCTGCACAAGATTTCGCTGGGCTCACTGATCATCGCGCTGGGCCTGCTGGTGGATGATGCCATCATTGCGGTGGAAATGATGGTGCGCAAGATGGAAGAGGGTTTTGACAAGGTGCGCGCCGCCACCTTTGCCTACGAGATCACCGCGATGCCGATGCTGACCGGCACCCTGATCACCGCCACCGGCTTTTTGCCGATTGGTGTTGCCAAGTCGATGACCGGTGAATACACCTTTGCGATTTTTGCGGTGACGGTGATTGCGTTGTGTTTGAGCTGGATCGTCTCGGTGTATTTTGTGCCCTACCTCGGTGTGCGCCTGTTGACTGCGCCGCCGCATGTGGTGGCCCATGCCGAGAGTGGCGCGGTGCTGGCACACGGCGAAGTGCACGACATGTACGACACCCCGTTTTACAACTGGTTTCGCTGCACGGTGAGCGCCTGTGTGCGCCGACGCTGGCTCACCATCGCGGTGACGCTGCTGCTGTTTGTGCTGGGGCTGCTTGGCATGGGCCAGGTGCAGCAGCAGTTTTTCCCGGATTCGGCGCGCCCGGAAATCACGGTGGACCTGTGGTCACCCGAGGGAACCGCTTTTGCCAACACCGAAGAGGTGGCCAAACGGGTGGAGGCGCGCCTGCTGGCCGAGCCGGGCATTGTGTCGGTGACCCAATGGGTGGGTTCTGGCGTGCCGCGTTTTTACCTGCCGCTGGAGCAGATTTTTCAGCAGACCAATGTGTCGCAGCTGATTGTGTTGCCCCAGGATCTGGCGACACGCGAGCGTTTGCGCCACAAGCTGCCGGCGCTGCTGGCCCAGGAGTTTCCCGAGGTGCGGGGTCGGGTGCAACTGCTGGCCAACGGGCCACCGGTGGCCTACCCGGTGCAGTTCAGGGTGATCGGCCAAGACCCGCAGGGCTTGCGCAGTCGTGCCGACGAGGTCAAGGCCCTGATGCGGCAAAACCCGCACACCCGGGGTGTTAATGACAACTGGAATGAGTCGATCAAGGTCATGCGCCTGGAGGTGGACCAGACCAAGGCGCGTGCGCTGGGTGTCAGCAGCCAGTCCATTGCCCAGGCGACCAAAACCACGCTGAGCGGCAGCAGCATTGGCCAGTTCCGCGAGGCAGACAAACTGATTGACATCGTGTTGCGCCAGCCGCTCGATGAGCGCAGCGCCATCACCGACATCGCCAATGCTTATGTGCCCACCAGCTCGGGCCAGTCGGTGCCGTTGCTGCAAATTGCCAAGCCAGTGTTCACCTGGGAGCCCGGTGTGCTCTGGCGCGAGGGGCGGGACTACGCCATCACCGTGCAGAGTGACATTGCTGACGGCAAACAGGGCGCCACCGTGACCCAGGAGTTGCTGCCGCAGCTCAAGGTACTGGAGGCCCAATGGGCGCAGGCCGGGCAGGGTGACTACCGCATTGTGGTCGCCGGTGCGGTGGCGGAGAGCGCCAAAGGATCGGCGGCGATTGTGGCGGGTATCCCGATCATGTTGTTCATCACCTTCACGCTGCTGATGCTGCAGTTGCACAGCTTCAGCCGGGCGGTGCTGGTGTTTTTGACCGGGCCCTTGGGCATTGTGGGTGTGGCTGCGGCGTTATTGCTGCTGAATCGGCCCTTCGGTTTTGTGGCGCTGCTTGGGGTGATCGCCTTGATGGGCATGATCCAGCGCAATTCGGTGATCCTGATTGACCAGATCGAGCAGGACCGCGCCCGCGGTGTGGCCCCCTTGGAGGCGATTGTGGACGCGGCCGTGCGCCGGCTGCGCCCGATTGTGCTGACCGCAGCCGCTGCGGTGCTGGCGATGATTCCGCTGTCGCGCTCGGTGTTCTGGGGGCCGATGGCGGTGGCCATCATGGGTGGTTTGATCGTGGCAACGGTGCTGACGCTGTTGGCTTTGCCCGCCATGTATGCCGCCTGGTTCAGGGTGACTGACCACAGCAAATAGCCGAGCTACGGCAATTTCTCAAGATTTAAGCGATGGGGTGGAGCAAGTGGGGGCTGTGCCTCAGGTTAAAATCCAAGGCTGACCAATTTCTGGGGGCGGTTTTTACCAGCCCCCATTAATTTGCGCGGGTGGCGAAATTGGTAGACGCACCAGGTTTAGGTCCTGACGCTGGCAACAGTGTGCGGGTTCGAGTCCCGCCCCGCGCACCACTCATATTTTTGGAGATGAAAGATGGCCGTTGCTGTAGAAACTCTTGAGAAGCTCGAACGCAAAATGACGTTGAGCCTGCCCCTGGACACCATTCAGGCGGAGGTCAGTGCACGTTTGAAGAAGATGGCCCGCACCGTGAAGATGGATGGTTTTCGCCCGGGTAAGGTGCCGATGAATGTGGTGGCCCAGCGTTACGGCTATTCGGTCCAATACGAAGTGATGAACGACAAGGTGGGTGAGGCGTTTTTTAATGCCGCCAACGAAGCGAAATTGCGCGTGGCAGGTCAGCCCAAGATCAACGAAAAAGACGGTGCGCCCGAGGGTGAGTTGGCTTTTGAAGCCGTTTTTGAGGTTTATCCTGAAGTCAAGATCGGTGATTTGAGTACCGCTGAGGTGGAAAAAATCACCACCGAGGTGACCGACGCCGCCATCGATAAAACCCTCGAGATCCTGCGTAAGCAACGTCGCACTTTCTCCCAGCGCGCCCATGACAGCCAGGCTGCTACGGGTGACCGCGTTACCGTTGATTTTGAAGGAAAAATTGACGGTGAGCCGTTTGATGGTGGCAAGGCGCAAGACTTTCAGTTCATCCTGGGTGATGGCCAGATGCTCAAGGAGTTTGAGGAAGCCACCTTGGGTCTGAAGTCGGGCGAGAGCAAGACCTTCCCGTTGGCCTTTCCTGCTGACTACCATGGCAAGGATGTGGCGGGCAAAACTGCTGACTTCATGGTCACGGTCAAGAAGATCGAAGCGGCTCATCTGCCAGAGGTGGATGATGCGCTGGCCAAATCGCTCGGTATTGAAGATGCCACCGTGCAAGGTTTGCGCGCTGACATCAAGAAGAACCTGGAGCGTGAAGTGAAGTTCCGCTTGCTGGCTCGTAACAAGACCGCCGTGATGGATGCGCTGGTGGCCAAGGCTGAACTCGACTTGCCCAATGCCAGCGTTCAGGCTGAAATTGCCCGTTTGCTCGAAGGTGCTCGCGCTGACCTCAAGCAACGCGGTATCAAAGATGCGGACAAGGTCACGATTCCCGACGATGTGTTCCGTCCCCAAGCTGAGCGCCGTGTGCGTTTGGGTCTGGTGGTGGCTGAGTTGGTGCGTGCCAACAGCTTGCAAGCCAAGATGGAGCAAATCAAGGCCCATGTGGATGAGTTGGCTGCCAGCTACGAAAAACCCGCCGAAGTGTCGCGTTGGTATTTCGGCGACAACAAGCGTCTGGCCGAGGTGGAAGCCATTGTTCTGGAAAACAACGTGACTGACTTCGTGTTGTCTCAGGCTAAAGTGACTGAAAAAGCGGTTGGCTTTGACGAGCTGATGGCGCAAAACTAAGCGTTTGCCACTGTCGGTCTTTAAATTGGGGCTTGGGTCTGGCTTGTAGTCAGACAAACAAGCCCCATTTCATTTATTGGCTTGTGTTTTTAGCTACAGTAGAGCCAGTTTTTGAGATCTAACCCAAACCTTCGCGGGAGTGCAATGGACATACAGAATTTGGGCATGGTGCCCATGGTGATTGAGCAGTCAGGCCGTGGTGAACGTTCTTACGACATTTACTCGCGTCTGCTCAAGGAACGTGTCATTTTTTTGGTCGGCCCGGTTAATGACCATGTGGCCAATCTGGTGGTGGCGCAGTTGTTGTTTTTGGAGAGTGAAAATCCGGACAAGGACATTTCGTTCTACATCAACTCGCCAGGTGGCTCCGTGAGCGCCGGTATGGCAATTTACGACACCATGAATTTCATCAAGCCGCAGGTGTCCACACTGTGCACTGGTTTTGCCGCCAGCATGGGTGCGTTTCTGCTTGCAGCAGGTGAAAAAGGCAAACGGTTTTCACTGCCCAACTCCAAGATCATGATTCATCAACCGTCTGGCGGCAGCCAGGGTCAGGCGACAGAAATCGAAATTCAGGCGCGTGAAATTCTGAAAACCCGTGAGCAGCTCAACAAAATTTTGGCAGAGCGCACAGGGCAACCGCTGGAACGTGTTGAACGCGACACCGAACGTGACTACTACATGTCGGCTGATGAATCCAAGGAATATGGTCTGATTGACCAGGTTATCTCAAAAAGGGCGTAGTTCAAATGGCCGAAAAAAAAGGCTCCTCCGGCGAAAAAACGCTGTATTGCTCGTTTTGTGGCAAGAGCCAGCATGAAGTCAAGAAACTGATTGCTGGCCCCTCGGTTTTTGTCTGTGATGAGTGTATTGAGCTCTGCAACGAAATCATTCGTGATGAGTTGCCTCAGTCCACTGACACCGTTGGCAAGAACGAGTTGCCCACGCCGGCCGAAATCAAGGCCAATCTGGACAACTATGTGATTGGTCAGGAGCCGGCCAAACGTATTTTGGCGGTGGCGGTTTACAACCATTACAAGCGCTTGAAGCACCAGGAAAAGTCTTCCAAAGACGATGTGGAGTTGTCCAAAAGCAATATCTTGCTGATTGGTCCCACGGGTTCGGGCAAGACACTGTTGGCGCAAACCTTGGCTCGCATGCTGGATGTGCCGTTTGTCATGGCGGACGCCACCACCTTGACCGAAGCAGGTTATGTGGGTGAAGACGTCGAAAACATCGTCCTCAAACTGCTGCAAAGTTGTAACTACGAGGTGGAGCGTGCGCAGCGCGGGATTGTTTACATCGATGAAATTGACAAGATTTCACGCAAATCTGACAACCCATCGATCACCCGTGACGTGTCGGGCGAGGGTGTCCAGCAGGCATTGCTGAAGCTGATTGAAGGCACCATGGCCAGTGTGCCTCCGCAAGGCGGGCGCAAACACCCCAATCAGGATTTTGTTCAGGTTGACACTACCAACATTTTGTTTATCTGCGGTGGTGCTTTTGCTGGCTTGGAAAAAGTCATCGACAACCGCACAGAATCATCGGGCATCGGATTTGGTGCTGCCGTTAAAAGCAAGCAAATCCGCAATCTGACCGAGGTGTTCAAAGAGGTTGAGCCAGAAGATTTGATCAAGTTTGGCTTGATCCCAGAACTGGTGGGCCGTATGCCCGTGGTCGCGACATTGGGTGAACTCAGCGAAGAGACGCTGGTGCAGATATTGACGGAGCCAAAAAACGCCTTGGTCAAGCAGTACAGCAAGTTGCTCGCGATGGAGGGGGTTGATCTCGAAATCCGCCCGTCGGCCTTGAATGCCATCGCCAAAAAGGCGCTGGCTCGTAAAACAGGTGCGCGCGGTTTGCGCTCTATTCTGGAACTGGCACTGATCGACACCATGTTCGATTTGCCCAATGCCTCGAACGTTGAGAAAGTGGTGCTTGACGAATCCACCATCGAAGAAAACAAGCCACCTTTGCTGGTGTACCGCGAAGTGGCCAAAAAGGCTTGATTTGGTCTGTCTTCGGGGGTTTTTTGCCCCCATCGCGTTTTTATGACCTGCTGATAATGGGCTGGCCGCTTGAAATGCGGCCACGCCGCTCCATATCCGACAGGTAACAAAAGGATGTTTTATGTCTGACCACACACCATTACCTGCTGATTCTCTTGATTTGCCGCTGTTGCCATTGCGCGATGTGGTGGTTTTTCCCCACATGGTCATCCCGCTTTTTGTGGGTCGTCCCAAGAGCATCAAAGCGCTTGAAGCAGCCATGAGTGTCGATCGGCGCATCATGTTGGTGGCGCAAAAAGCGGCTGCCAAGGATGACCCGTTGGTCACGGACATGTTTGATGTTGGTTGTATCTCCACCATCTTGCAGATGCTCAAGCTCCCCGATGGCACGGTCAAGGTGTTGGTCGAGGGGCAGCAACGTGCGGTGGTGACCAAAGTGGCCGATGGTGAGTCTTATTTTGTCGCCAGCATCACACCGGTCGAGGTTATTGCTGAGGCTGAAGGCAAATCCAAGAACAAGGCCAGTGAAATCGAGGCCCTGCGCCGCGCGGTGATGCAACAGTTTGACCAGTACGTCAAGCTCAACAAGAAGATCCCGCCAGAAATTTTGACCTCGATTGCCAGCATCGACGATCCAGGTCGTATGACGGACACCATCGCAGCACATCTGCCTTTGAAGCTTGAAAGCAAGCAGGCTGTTTTAGAACTGGCCAGCATCAAGGATCGTCTGGAAAACCTCTATGGTCAGATTGAACGCGAAGTCGACATTCTGAATGTGGACAAGAAAATTCGTGGCCGGGTCAAACGGCAGATGGAGAAGAACCAACGCGATTTCTATTTGAATGAGCAGGTGAAAGCCATTCAGAAAGAGCTTGGCGAAGGTGAAGACGGCGCTGACATTGAAGAGATCGAGAAGAAGATCAAGTCAGCCAAGATGCCGAAAGAGGCCTTGAAGAAGGCTGAGGCTGAACTCAAAAAGCTCAAATTGATGTCGCCCATGTCGGCCGAAGCAACAGTGGTGCGCAATTACATTGATGTGCTCACCGGTATGCCATGGGCCACCAAGACCAAGATCAAACACAACTTGGCTAATGCCGAGGCTGTGTTGAACGAAGACCATTACGGGCTGGACAAGGTCAAAGACCGTATCCTGGAATACCTTGCGGTGCAACAACGGGTGGACAAGGTCAAGGCACCTATCCTTTGCTTGGTCGGGCCACCGGGCGTAGGAAAGACCTCGCTGGGGCAATCCATTGCCAAGGCCACCGGGCGCAAGTATGTGCGCATGGCGCTGGGTGGTATGCGTGATGAGGCCGAAATCCGGGGTCATCGACGCACCTACATTGGCGCCATGCCAGGCAAAGTGCTGCAAAGCCTGTCCAAGGTGGGTACGCGTAATCCCTTGTTTTTGTTGGATGAAATTGACAAGTTGGGGACAGACTTCCGGGGTGACCCTTCGAGTGCGTTGCTGGAAGTGCTGGACCCTGAGCAAAACCACAAGTTTGGCGACCACTACGTCGAGGTTGACTTTGATTTGAGTGACGTGATGTTTGTGGCGACATCGAATTCCATGAACATTCCACCGGCGCTGCTGGATCGCATGGAGGTCATTCGTTTGGCGGGTTACACCGAGGATGAAAAAACCAACATCGCGATCAAGTACCTGTTGCCCAAGCAGCTCCAGAACAATGGTGTGAAGGAGTCTGAACTGCTGGTGACTGAAGAAGCGGTACGTGACATCGTGCGGTATTACACACGTGAGGCAGGTGTACGTTCTTTGGAACGAGAAATTTCAAAAATCTGCCGCAAGGTTGTCAAGGGTTTGCAGCTCAAGAAAATGGCGGGTCTGGTCACGGTGAACGGTGCCAATCTGAACGATTTTCTGGGTGTGCGAAAGTACGACTATGGCCGTGCCGAGAAGAAGAATCAGGTGGGTCAGGTGGTGGGGCTGGCCTGGACCGAGGTCGGAGGTGACTTGTTGACCATTGAGGCAGCCATGATGCCTGGCAAGGGTGTGATCACGCGTACCGGCTCTTTGGGTGATGTGATGAAAGAGTCAGTCGAGGCGGCGCGCACGGTGGTGCGCAGTCGCTCTCGCAGGTTGGGGATCAAGGATGAGTTTTTTGAGAAGAAAGACATCCACATTCACGTCCCTGATGGTGCAACGCCTAAAGATGGTCCGAGTGCAGGTGCTGCCATGACCACTGCCTTTGTGTCCGCCATGACAGGTATTCCAGTGCGGTGTGACGTGGCGATGACTGGTGAGATCACCTTGCGGGGTGAGGTCACGGCTATTGGTGGTTTGAAAGAAAAACTGCTGGCCGCGTTGCGGGGCAACGTCAAGACGGTGTTGATCCCTGAAGAAAACGCCAAGGACTTGCAAGACATTCCTGAGAACGTCAAGAATGGGCTTGAAATTGTGCCGGTACGCTGGATTGACAAGGTTTTGGAAATTGCGCTTGAGCGTATGCCAACACCGCTGCCCGAAGATGAACCTGTCGCTGCCGCATCGACGGATGTGGTGATTGAACCCGCACAACTGTCAGGTGCCGTGAAACACTGACAAAGTTTTTAATTTTTAGATCAAACAAGCCCATTTTTATCTTATACTAATGGGCTTGCAACGCGGGAATAGCTCAGTTGGTAGAGCGCAACCTTGCCAAGGTTGAGGTCGAGAGTTCGAGACTCTTTTCCCGCTCCAGGTTTTATTTGATGTGAACTTAGGTTTGCATTCTTGCGGGAATAGCTCAGTTGGTAGAGCGCAACCTTGCCAAGGTTGAGGTCGAGAGTTCGAGACTCTTTTCCCGCTCCAGATATTTCAAAAGGGAAGCTGCCGCTTCCCTTTTTTGTCAAAGTTTTGGCGCGATAGCAAATCGGTTATGCAACGGATTGCAAATCCGTCTAGCCCAGTTCGACTCTGGGTCGCGCCTCCAGATACGGGCTCAAAAATGCTCAAGCAAGCCTCGCAAGTTTCATGTGCGGGGCTTTTTTGTTTCACAATAGACCCGTGCCCGAGTGGTGAAATAGGTAGACACATCGGACTTAAAATCCGCCGCTTCGTGAATAACGGGCGTACCGGTTCGATTCCGGTCTCGGGCACCACTAAACTCCAGCTCTATGGCACGTTATAACGCCCCTTTTGAAATTCATGTCCATGGTCAGGTGGCTTTACGCACCGATGTGACGTTTGACAATCTGCAGGACGCACTCAAGCCGCTTTGGAAATATGCGGGTGCCAAATCTTTGGTTGCAGCGTCTGGCAGCTTTTACGAAGATGAGCCCGGTATCAAGTTTGATTCCCAGGAGCATTTGTTGCAAATGTGCTGGACTGTCGAAGGTGACGACGACTTTCGTCAGGCGTTGGATGAAATGTGCATGAACCTCAATGATGTGGCGCAATCTGGCGCCGCCATTGAGGTGACTTTTTACGATACAGAGTTTGACGAGGACGACGAAGAAGACGCCTCGGATGCTGAGTCACGGGATGACTTTGTCATGCTGTTTGTTGGACCAGACCCGGCTTCCATCATGCAGGTGCAACGTGACTTGTTGGTGCAGGATGTGGTCAATCTGATGGAGCGTCACTTTGATGGCGCTGAGCTCGGTGGTGTTGTTGCTGCCATCGATAGCCTGTTTAGCCAGCGATTTGATGACTTGGTCAACTCCTTGCAACTGGGTAAGCCGCCACGCGGTTCGGGTGGTGGTTCCAGTGGCATGGGCCACGGCGGGGGGCGTAAACCCCGTCATCTGCATTAGTCAGACCTCCACAAGGGCTGTGTGACATTGTGCTAGGAGCCTCATATGCACCTAGCATCTGCGAATAAATTCACGAAACGGGACTTGGTTGGCCGTTGTTGGTGATAGGTTTGTGCCAAACTCTTTTGGCAAGGCAGATGCGTTGAGTCGCGCTGTCGCAGCTTTTTCCGACGGTGGGCGGAGGCTGACAACATCAAAACATGCTTAAACGTATTCAAGTTGATCAACTCCAGTTGGGTATGCACCTCAAGGAGTTTTGTGGCGCCTGGATAGATCATCCGTTCTGGCGTACCGAGTTTGTGCTCAAGGACCCAAAAGACATTGAGTTGATTTTGGCCAGCGGCGTCAAAGAGGTGATGATCGATTGCAGCAAAGGCTTGGACGTGTCCCTTGGCGCGATGATCGACATTGGGCAAGAGGCGTTCTCAGTGCCTGTTGCCAAACAATCCATCATTGAGCAATCGCCCCCAGCGCCCTCCCATCCCATCACCGTACCAGCGAGCCAAGAGTTGGAGCGTGCCGCGCTCATTTGCCAACGCTCCAAAGCTGCTGTGGTCTCCATGTTTCAGGAGGCCCGCATGGGCAGAGCTGTCGACGTGGGGGGGGCTCTGCAGCTGGTTGAAGACATTTCTGCCTCAATCGCGCGCAACCCTGGGGCGATTATCAGCCTGGCTCGTCTCAAAACGGCTGATGATTACACCTACATGCATTCGGTGGCGGTGTGCGCCATGATGGTGGCTTTGGCCAAGCAGATGGGTTTGGATGACACGCAGACACGACTGTGCGGCATGGCTGGCCTGCTGCATGACATGGGCAAGGTCGCCATGCCGACCAAGGTGCTCAACAAACCTGGCAAGTTGACTGATGCTGAGTTTGACGTCATGCGCTCCCATCCTGCTGAGGGTTACAAAATACTCACCGCCAGCAGTGCTGTGGATGCCGTGTCACTGGACGTGGTGCTCCATCATCACGAAAAAATAGATGGCAGTGGCTATCCTGAAGGGTTAAACGGTGAAAACATCAGCCTGTATGCCAAGATGGCGGCGGTGTGTGACGTTTACGATGCCATCACTTCCAACCGACCTTACAAATCAGGCTGGGATCCGGCCGAGTCCTTGCGCCGCATGGCCGAGTGGGCCGGACACTTTGACCCCAAGGTGTTTCAGGCGTTTGTCAAAAGTATGGGCATTTATCCGGTGGGCTCACTGGTTCGATTGAAGTCCGGACGCATTGGTGTGGTGATCGAGCAGTCACCTAAGTCACTGACCATGCCCGTCATCAAGGCCTTTTTCTCCACCAAATCCAATATGCGCATTGTGCCCAGCGTGATTGACTTGTCGCACCCGTCGACGCAAGAGAAGATCGTCAACCGTGAAGACCCGGCTCAGTGGAACTTTCTGGACCTCAATGCGTTGTGGTCAGGGCTCAGACATGTGTCACGTTAAGGTTGTCTGACTGCTGAGCGTCACTGGGTTCAGTGGCGCTCAGTTCCTGAGCCACTGTCTCACATGGTCAGCAGGGTTGGTGATCCAACCAGTCGGGGCGTGTCCTGGGTGACGTCGTTCAATTTGAACGTGGCCACCAGCGTGGACAGGACTTGTGCCTGTTCACGCATGCTTTGTGCCGCTGCAGCAGATTGCTCCACCAAGGCGGCATTCTGTTGTGTCATCTCATCCAGATTGGCAACAGCCGCATTGACGCCTTGGATTTCGCGGTCCTGTTCTGACGACGACCTCGATATGTCAGCCATGATGTCGGTCACGCGCTGAACAGAAGCGACGATGTCTTCCATGGTGTGACCGGCATCGGTGACCAGGCGCGTGCCAGCGTCAATGCGTTCCACACTGGCGCCAATCAGTCCTTTGATTTCTTTGGCCGCCTCCGCCGAGCGCCCGGCCAGGCTGCGGACCTCACTGGCAACCACCGCAAAGCCGCGTCCTTGTTCTCCCGCTCGTGCGGCTTCGACGGCTGCATTCAACGCCAGGATGTTGGTCTGAAAAGCGATGCCATCAATGACGCTGATGATGTCGCTGATCTTTCTGGAGCTGGCCTGGATGTCGTTCATGGTACTGACCACTTGCGCAACCACCTGGCCGCCGCGAGCCGCTACCTGACCAGCGGAGGCCGCCAGTTGGTTGGCTTGTTGTGAGGCTTGCGCTGATTGGCGCACCGTGGCCGTGAGTTGGTCCATGCTGGACGCTGATTGCTGCAACTGGTTGGCAGTCAGTTCGGTTCTGACACTTAAATCCTGGTTGCCACTGGCGATTTCAGCGCTGGCGGTCGCGATGCTGTCGGTGGTGTTGCGCACTTGTCCAACCAATTGGGTGAGTGCGGTCTGCATGTCAGACAAAGACACCAGCAGGTGCGTGGTTTCGTCGTTTCCTCCGGTATCGATTTGCTGTCTTGTCAAGTCTCCCGTGGCGATGGCGCGCGCCATACGTTCGGCCTGGTCAATCGGGTGGCAGATCGAATTCATGTTGGCCAGCGTCAGCGGAATGATGATGATCAGCACCAACAGCGTCATACCAACGATCAACCAGATCACCTTGTTCAGGGTTACCTGCAGTTGTTGCTGGTTGGTTTCTGTGGCAGTTTGAAGTTCTGCGGCCAATGCGGTGAGGCTGGCATTGGCACGGTCAATGATGGGTTGAAGTTTTCCAATGGTGGCCGCTGCGACCTGTGCAGATGGGAAACCCATGTTTTCAAGTTGTGCCGCCATCGGGGCAAACTCGGTTTTGAACAGCTGCATGTCATTCAGGATCACCGTTAACTGTTGGCGTTGTTCCTCTTCAGGAAGTAAAGGGGACAGTGTTTGCGCAGACTTTTCGATTTGTGCATAAGCCGCAGTCCAGGCTTCCTTGTGCTTGGAGGCTTCGACCGAGTTTTCATACTGGATCACCATGTCTTTTTCGTTGATGCGCAAATCACGCATGGCCTGTTGCAGACGCCCCACCTCAGTCATGGAGGTCACGTCACGGGTGACCAGATGGACGGTGATGTTGTTGGCATACAACTGAGCAGCGATGCCGATGCCGCCAATCAGACACAGTGCGGTACTCACCATGCCGATAGCACCCCACATACGCAGGCGGATGCTCAGGCGGCGCATCAATAACTCAAATTTCATTGGGTACTCCGAAAATAGAAGAAACGAAGCATGGCTGTAAGCAATAGCTGTGCCGCAAATCGGTGTGGTTCAAACCGCAGCAACACAAATCGATGTTTTCAGTGTGTTCTGCTTCAGTCTGGCCCCGATGTCACAACGGCGCAGGGATATTCTGCGTGACTTTGGCCTGCTAGCACAACAGCATTTTTTAAAGACGCTGTGTCCGTGTTCCTTCTTTTTTTTTGAATCGGCAGTTTGGCACAGTCGGGCAAAGCGACTGTGCAGATGCTCAACGCCTGACCTGCAGCGCGCCGGGATTCACGATGTTGGTGGGGCGCCCCTTGATGAAGTTCACCACATTGTCGAACGCGGCACCAAAATACATCTCGTAACTGTCAAGCTCGACATAACCGATATGCGGTGTACACACACAATTTTCCAGGCGCAATAAAGCGTGGCCTTGCAGAATCGGCTCAGACTCGTAGACATCCACAGCGGCCATGCCGGGGCGACCTCGATTGAGTGCCCCCAGCAGTGCATCGGGCTGTATCAGTTCGGCGCGTGAGATGTTGACCAGCAGCGCGGTCGGTTTCATTCTGGCCAAGTCTTCTGCGCTGATCACGCCAGCGGTCTCCTCGTTCAGGCGCAGGTGCAGAGACAACACATCACATTGCTCAAACAGCTCTTCCCGGGTGCTGGTGACCTCAAATCCGTCGAGCACGGCGCGCTCCCGCGAAGGCGCCCGGCCCCAGATCAGCACCCGCATGCCAAACGCGCGCCCGTAACCCGCCACCAACTGGCCAATGCGGCCATAACCCCAGATGCCAAGCGTGCGGCCTTTCAAGGTGACGCCAAGACCAAAATTGATCGGCATGGCGCTGGACTTCAAGCCCGATTGTTGCCACGCGCCATGTTTGAGGTTGCCAATGTAATGCGGCAGGCGCCGCATGGCCGCCATGATCAAGGCCCAAGCGAGCTCGGCGGGTGCCACCGGCGAGCCGGTGCCCTCTGCGACTGCAATACCGCGCTCGGTGCACGCACTGACATCCAGATGCGGGCCAACCCGACCAGTTTGTGCCACCAGCTTGAGCTTGGGCAGCTTTTCAATCACCGCACGGGGCAAATGGGTGCGCTCGCGGTTGAGCACGATCACATCAGCGTCTTTGAGCCTGACGGTCAATTGCCCCAGTCCTTTGACGGTGTTGGTGTACACCTTGGCCTGAAACGTTTCCAGCTTGGCAGCACACGCCAGCTTGCGCACCACATCCTGATAGTCGTCCAAAATCACAATATTCATGCTGCCGATTGTGCCTTGGCGAGATCAGGCAGACCAAAGCTGCCTGCCAGAATTACCAACTTTTACCCACCCGACCAACAGCGCCGGGTGCCTGATTGCCTGATTTCAGTGTTGCAGTGCCTCACGTGCTGCCAGCCGGTCAAGTTCGGCACACACGTCGGCCATGCGCCCGGAAATCCGCAAACGTCCTGACTGATTAGGGTTTTGGCCAGACTCCATCACCTGCAGCACCCGTACCGGCCGACTGGACCGAACCGGTAGCTTGTGGGCCTCCGAGGTGTAGGTGGGTTTGTCCAGAGCGCTGGCATCTGTCCTGCTGGGTGCAGTCGCCTCGTCTGAGGTAGCGCCTGGCTTGGATACCCATGGCAGCGGCTGCCCAGGCTTGGCCATCAGCCACTGCCAAAGCACCTTGAACGATTGCAAAACAGACGACGTGGTGGATGCGTGGTTCATGGTGCGGGCTTTCACAGGGGTGGTTCAGGGGTGAAGGGCAGGGTGGTGGAGCGGGTTCACATCAGCATGGTGTTGCGGATCAGGCCCACGGCCAGGCCTTCAATCTCGAACGGCTCACCGGGTTCAACCACAATGGTCTGGTAGTCCGGGTTTTCAGGGTGCAGTTCGATGATGTTTTTGTTGCGCATGAAACGTTTGACGGTGACCTCTTCACCCAAACGCGCCACCACGATCTGACCGTTTTTAGCGTCGCGGGTGGTTTGTACTGCGAGCAAGTCACCGTCCATGATGCCTGCATCGCGCATGGACATACCGCGCACCTTGAGCAGGTAGTCGGGTTTGCGCTGGAACAGGCTGTTCTCGACGTAATAGGTTCTGTCCACATGTTCTTGCGCGAGGATCGGTGAACCAGCCGCCACCCTACCAATCAGCGGCAATGCCAACTGCGCCAGCGCTGCCAGTGGGGCTGCAAACTGGGCGTTGCGCGACTCGTTGATGGAGCGCAAGTCATCACTGCGCAGCCGGATGCCGCGTGAGGTACCGCTGACCAGCTCGATGGCGCCCTTGCGGGCCAGTGCCTGCAAATGCTCTTCGGCGGCGTTGGCGGACTTAAAACCCAGCTCTGCGGCGATCTCGGCGCGTGTAGGTGGGGCACCTGTGCGTGTGATGGCACTCTGGATAAGATCCAGGATCTGTTGCTGGCGGTCGGTCAGTTTGGGACGGGTGAGCATGCTGACTCCTTGTGGGTGGTACTGTTTTCTTATCCAGTAACTGTATTTTTAATCAGTTTTTGAAAGTGTGCAAGTGGTATCTGAATTAATTTCCAAAAAAATGGTGGTGCTGGGCACCGGTGGCACCATCGCGGGCACCGCTAGCAACGCGGCTGACAACATTGGTTACACCGCAGCCCAGGTGGGTGTGGCCCAATTGCTGGACGCTGTGCCCGCTCTAGGTGGTGTGTTGTCTGGCCATGAATTGATCAGTGAGCAGGTGGCCCAGGTGGACAGCAAGGACATGCGGTTCGACATCTGGCTGAGCTTGGCGCAGCGGGTGGTTCACCACCTAGCGCAGGCCGATGTGAGTGGCGTGGTCATCACCCACGGCACCGACACGCTGGAAGAAACCGCTTATTTTTTACACGCCGTTTTGCCAGCCGCGCTGATCCATGCCAAACCCGTGGTGCTGACCTGCGCCATGCGGCCCGCTTCGGCGCAGACGCCGGATGGCCCACAAAACCTGATGGATGCGGTGGCCGTGGCGCTAACGCCCGGCGCGCATGGCGTTGTGGTGGTGTGTGCGGGCACGGTGCACAGCGGCCTGGAGGTGCAAAAGGAGCACACCTACAAGGTCGACGCTTTCAGCTCGGGCGACGCGGGTCCGC
Source organism: Rhodoferax sp. BLA1 (assembly GCF_013416775.1). GTDB lineage: Bacteria > Pseudomonadota > Gammaproteobacteria > Burkholderiales > Burkholderiaceae_C > Rhodoferax. The sequence continues at coordinate 478,620 of NZ_SZVI01000009.1, read as the reverse complement.
TCGGGTATGTCGAGGAAGGACAACTCAGATTAGTACGAAATTGGCCTCTAGCCCTTTTAGATAAAGGGCATATAGCTATCAAAGATATACCAAATGCGACAAACTGGCCACGCGTCGAGATTGTGATGAACTACGCGGGTTGTGGTGGTGAGGTGGTGGATGCCTTGCTGTGCCCACGTGAAGGTGTGGCGCCGCTGCGTGGCCTGGTGGTGGCTGGCACCGGCAACGGCACGATGCACCAGGATCTGGAAGCGGCGTTGCGCCAGGCCGTCAAGGCAGGGGTGAAGGTGGTGCGCTCCACCCGCTGCGCCCGGGGCCGTGTGTTGGCGACTGCCCAGAGCGAATTTGCCCACGCGCAGGGGTTGTCCCCGGTCAAGGCACGGGTGGCGTTGCTGCTGTCGCTTTTGATCGTCTAATGCCCCTGTCCGCTATGTGGTGGATTTTGTGGTGAAACCCCGCCGAACGAATCTGCGCTTCTAGCGGGTTTGCAGTTGTGCCACTCCGTGGTGCTTTTGGCGGCATCACCTGTCGGGCTGGCTCTGACTGGTGGCCCAGGTTTTGCCTTGTCTGCCCCCATCCACAACCGGGCATGGAACCCATGCCTGGCATGGCTCTTTGCTGTGTCACGGGCCTCGCAGAAGTGCCTTTGAAGTGGCATGCAGTGGATAGCGTGCATGAATTTTTAAAAAATATATAATTTTGACAAATAATGTAGTTTTTAAATAATCAAACACGGCGGTCGCATGACTCAAACAGCAACAGTGCCTCGCAGCACAAGAGACACGGTGGCCTCTCAAGCCGATACGCAAGAACTGGCACTCAGCGAGTTTTTGGCTTTCAAACTGGGCGACGAGGAGTACGGCATTGATATCTTGCAGCTGCAAGGAATCCGTTCGTTCGAGCGCCCCACTCATCTGGCCAATGCACCCGAACATGTCCTGGGTGCGGTGAATCTGCGTTGCGTGATCGCACCGATCTCTTTGAACAGTGACCAACAGGCCTTTGGTTTGCTGAATAACCCCACGCTGGTTCTGATGGACAGCAACAAGCGGATGTCCAGCGCGGCGATGGGCTTGGTTTTTTCATTGGCTTGATACAGCCACAACTACTTGGAATTTTTTATGAACAACTTAACAGTGCGTGCAAAGCTGACCTGGTCGTTTGGTGGCTTGGCCTTGATGATCTTGTTGGTTTCCGGCTTTGCCGCGAAGACGCTTAAAGATGCCGATAGCCGTTTTGACAGTTACGTCAAAGGCGCCAACACACGTGTCTTGCTGGCTTCAGGTGTGCAACAAGCTGTGGATAGTCGTGCTATTGCCGCGCGCAATTTGGTATTGGTCACACGTCCAGAAGACGTGGTGGTCGAAAAAGACAAGGTCATGCAGGCGCAAAAAAATGTGGTGGAGCGCATGGCCAAGCTCAAAAGCATGGCCCAAGCGCCAGATATTCCCGACGAGGCGCGACGCTTGATTGGGGAGATGGACAAAATTGAACAGGCTTACGCCCCGGTGGCCATGGGCATTGTTGAATTGGCGCTCAACAACCAGCATGAAGAAGCCATTGCAAAAATGAACTCCGAATGCCGTCCCCTTTTAGCGGCCTTGGCTCAAGCGGCAGCCAGTTACGCCGAGTTCACGGCAGCGCGTTCAGCCCAACTGGTAGACGAATCAGCAGCGCTCTACATCACGCAACGCAATATTCTGATTGGTGTTTGCATTTTGGCGTTTGGTTTGGCTGTGTTGGCTGGTGTGCTGATTACCCGTAGCTTGACCCGTGCGCTAGGGGCTGAACCGACTGACTTGAGCCATGTGGCCAGCCGGGTGGCAGATGGTGATTTGAGTGCTTCTTTGCATGTTCGCAGCGGTGACACCACGAGTGTGATGGCTGCCATGGCCCGTATGCAGACTGCCCTGATTGGGGTGGTTTCATCAGTGCGAGTGGGCTCTGAGTCTGTGGCCACCGCCAGCGCTGAGATCGCCCAGGGCAACCACGACCTCTCCAGCCGCACCGAATCCCAAGCCAGTGCTTTAGAAGAAACCGCTGCCTCCATGGAAGAACTGTCCTCCACGGTTAAACAAAACGCCGACAACGCGCGCCAGGCCAACCAGCTGGCTTTGAGTGCGTCTACCGTGGCGGTACAAGGTGGTGAGGTGGTGGCCCAGGTGGTCGACACCATGAAAGGCATCAACGAAGCCTCAAGAAAGATCAGCGACATCATCTCGGTGATTGACGGTATCGCGTTCCAGACCAATATCCTGGCGCTCAACGCGGCGGTGGAAGCCGCCCGCGCTGGTGAGCAAGGGCGAGGCTTTGCGGTCGTCGCATCAGAAGTGCGCAGCCTGGCTGGCCGCAGTGCCGAAGCCGCCAAAGAAATCAAGACCTTGATCAACAACAGCGTCGAGCGCGTTGAACAAGGCACCGCTCTGGTGGATCAAGCGGGTACCACCATGACCGAGGTGGTCAACTCGATCAAACGGGTAACCGACATCATGGGTGAGATCAGCGCCGCCAGCAACGAACAAAGCCAGGGTGTCAGCCAGGTCGGTGAAGCGGTAACACAAATGGACCAGGCCACGCAACAAAATGCGGCTTTGGTGGAGGAGATGGCCGCAGCCGCCAGCAGCCTCAAGAGCCAGGCGCAAGATCTGGTGGGCACGGTGGCGGTGTTCAAACTGGCAGCGGGGCAAGACCGTGGGTTCTCAGCACCCGCCGCGCGCACCAGCGCGGTGGTCCGTGCACCCAAGGCTTTTGTTCCGGCCAAGAAGGCGGCTGTCAAGGCCGCACCTCAAACTGCAGCCTTGAGCAACAGCAGCCAAGCCAAGGCGGGTGGTGATGAGTGGGAGAGTTTTTAAGCGACGTTTCTCATCACTTTGGCCACAGCCGAGTTTTAAAAAAAGCGACCGGGTTTTTGAGGCCAGCCGCCCCTTTGGCAAGGCACAGGCCATAAAAAAAGCCTGAGGCCCAGGCTGGGCATCAGGCTTTGGGGTGTTGGAACAAGCAGCTTTAGCTGGCCAATGCGGCAAAGGCCCGGGCCGTGATGTCTTCAACGCTGCCGGTGCCGCTGATGGCGCGGTATTGGGGGGCCGCTGTGGGCTCGCTCTTGGCCCAGGCCGAGTAGTAGTCCACCAGCGGACGGGTTTGGGCGCTGTAGACCTCCAGGCGTTTCTTGACGGTTTCTTCCTGGTCGTCGGCGCGTTGCACCAGCGGCTCACCGGTCACGTCGTCCACGCCGGCCACTTTGGGCGGGTTGAACTTGACATGGTAGGTGCGGCCAGAGGCCGGGTGGGAGCGGCGGCCACTCATGCGTTCGATGATGGCATCAAACGGCACGTCGATTTCCAGCACATAGTCCAGCTTGACACCGGCGGCTTTCATCGCGTCGGCTTGCGGGATGGTGCGCGGGAAGCCGTCGAACAAAAAGCCGTTGGCGCAGTCGGCCTGGGTGATGCGTTCCTTGACCAGGTTGATGATCAGGTCGTCGCTGACCAAGGCACCGGCGTCCATGATGGCCTTGGCCTGGATGCCCAGCGGGGTGCCTGCCTTGACAGCGGCGCGCAACATGTCGCCGGTGGAAATCTGTGGAATGCCGTATTTCTGGCAGATGAAGGTGGCTTGGGTGCCTTTACCAGCGCCAGGTGCGCCCAACAAGATCAGTTTCATGCGTGTCCTCGGGAAGTTATAAAAAAGTCAAAACCGTTCTCTGCTCAGTTGGACGGGTCCAAAGCACGAAACGTGGGTGATTCAGAATAGCATGGGCCAGCTGCCGGGTGGCTTACAGCTTGGCCGATGTCTGGTCAAAAACCTGACGCACGCGCGCCAGGTCTTCCGGGGTGTCGACCCCCGCGCCAGGGGCGTGTTCGGTGACATGCACCACGATCCGATAGCCGTGCCATAAGGCCCGCAGCTGCTCCAGCGCCTCGGTGACCTCCAGCGGAGCCTGCGCCAACTGCGGGAACTGGCGCAGAAAACCCACGCGATAACCATAAATGCCGATGTGGCGCAGTGGCAGCGGGCTGGGCAGCTGGGCCGGATTGTCACGCGGGTAGGGGATCGGTGAGCGGCTGAAATACAGGCCCATGTTCTGTGCATCCAGCACCACTTTGACAAAGTTCGGGTTGTGGAAGTCCGCTACCGTATCAATAGTATGGGCTGCCGTGCTCATATGGGCTTGCGGCGTATTTTGCAACAAGGCCGCGACGGCGGTGACGAGGGTGGGTGCCATCAGTGGTTCGTCACCCTGGACATTCACCACAATCTCGTCATCGGCCAGACCCAACAAGCCACAAGCCTCGGCCAGGCGGTCCGAGCCCGAGGGGTGGTCGGCGCGGGTCAGGATGGCGTCCACCGCGTGGGCCTGACAGGCCGCCACAATCTCCGGGCTGTCGGTCGCCACCACCACCCGCACCGCTTCCTGCGATTGGGTCAGTGACATCACGCGTTGCGCCACCCGCACCACCATTGGCACACCGGCAATGTCGGCCAGGGGTTTGTTGGGCAGGCGGGTGGAGGCCATCCGGGCCGGGATCAAGACGGTGTAACTCACGGGAAAACTCCTCGGTGCAGTGGTGGCGTGTGGGCTCAGAGCCCGAGTTCTTCGTCGGTGAGTGTGCGGGCTTCGTTTTCGAGCAGGATCGGGATGCCGTCGCGCACCGGGTAGGCCAGACGGGCACTGCGTGAGGTGAGTTCCTGCGTCTCGCGGTTGTATTCAAGCGGTCCTTTGGTGACCGGGCAAACCAGCAGTTCAAGTAGTCGTGTGTCCATGGCGTGATGATAGCTTCTCAGGGGGGCGTGGCGGGGGCCAACAGGGTCTCAATCCGGCTGTCAAAAGCCTGCCAGGCCTCGTCTGGCAACACCGCCATCAGCGGCACGGCCAGGGCATCGGGGCACAGTGGCCACAGTTTGACCGCGTCTTTTTCGGTGCAAATCAGCCTGTAGCCCTTGTATTCATTGGTTGAAAAGCTCTTGAAATCGTAGTGATCCGGCAGCGCCAGGGTGCTCTGCAGTGTCAAACCCTGCTGGCGCAGCATGGCAAAAAACACCTCGGGCTGGGCAATCGCGGCCAGCGCCAACAGGGGTGCAGTTGGCTGGCTCGCCAGCTCATGCAGCGGGATCTGGCTGCCGTCCTGCGTCACGGCATGGTCAGCCAGTGTGCGCCGAATCCGAAAACCATCAAACATGGGCGCTGTGCCTGAGCGCAGCACCAGGTCCAGTCGACGCGGCCAGGGCTCGCGCAAAGGCCCCGCTGGCAGCAAAAAGCCGTTGCCGACACCGCGCTCGTCAAACACACCAATCTCCAGGTCACGGTGCAAGCTCAGGTGTTGCAGCCCGTCATCACTCAGGATGATCTGGGTTTGTGGGTGGCGCGCCAGCAACGCCTGGGCGGCGTGCACGCGTTCCTCGGCCACAAACACCGGTGCACCGGTACGCCGGTGGATCAGTGCCGGCTCGTCCCCCACCTCTTGCGCCGCGCGCTGGAGGGTGACTTCCTGGCAACCCGCTTGGCTGCGACCATAACCACGCGAAATCACACCCACCCGGATGCCACGCCGCTGCAGATGCTCTACCAGCGCGATCACCACCGGGGTTTTGCCTGCGCCACCCGCCACCACATTGCCCACAATCACCACCGGCACAGCCACACGCCGTGTCGCCAGCAGGCCCGTATGGAACAAGGCAGCGCGTAGCCCAATCAACAGCCGGTAGAGCAGGGACAGCGGCCACAGCGACCAGGCCAGCAGCCCGCGCTGTGTCCAGGCGCGTAACAAGGTCTGCTGCCAGGCAGGGGTGGGTGAAGGGGGCATGGGGCCGACCGTGGGGCTGAGAAAAAGGGTGTTGTCCAGGCTGCTGCTGGCACCGGCGCACTAGTTGGCGCCGGACGACTGGGTGGCAAAGGTGATGTGGGACAGGCCAGCGCGTTTGGCGGCCTCCATCACCGTGATGACCGACTGGTGGCGGGCGGCGGCATCGGCGTAAATGATCACCACCGACTCAGCACCTGCCTTGGCACCCGTTTGCAAAGCGTCGGCCAATTCCGCCACGCTGCGGCCCAGTACCGGCAGTTTGTTGACGCTGAAGTTGCCCTCACTGCTGACTGAGACCAGCACCTCTTTGGGGTAATCACGCTGCGCCTCGGTATCAGCCACCGGCAGACGCAGCTGCAACTCGGTGAACTTGCTGTAGGTGGTGGAGAGCATCAAAAAGATCAGGATCACCAGCAACACGTCGATGAACGGGATCAGATTGATCTCGGGCTCTTCCTTGGGGCGGGGACGAAAGTTCATGCTGAAAAAGCCTTATTTGCGCAAACTGATCAGGTGGCGTGCCAGATGTTCGGCGGCCAGTTCCAGCGTGAGCAAATACTCATCCACCCGGGCGCGGAAATAACGCCAGAAAATCAGCGCCGGGATCGCCACCATCAGGCCAAACGCGGTGTTGTACAAGGCCACCGAAATGCCATGCGCCAGCTGCGCCGGGTTGCCACCGGTGGCACCGCTGGGGGTTTGTGAACCAAAAATCTCGATCATGCCAATCACCGTGCCAAACAGACCCATCAGCGGCGCGGCCGAGGCGATGGTGGCCAACGCACTCAGGTAACGCTCCAGCCGGTGCGCCACCAGGCGGCCGGTACTCTCCATGCCGGCGCGCAACTCATCGTCACTGCAGCGCGGGTTCTGGGTCAGGGTGCGCAGGCCACTGGCCAACACCTCACCCAAGGCCGAATTTTTCTCCAGCTGGTTGATGACTTCGGCACCGGGCACACCGTTGCGGGTCACCGTCATCACCTCGTCGAGCAAACTGGGGGGCGCCACCTTGGCCACTTTGAGACTCAGAAAACGCTCGATCACCAGGGCCAGCGCCAGGATGGAGCAGGCGATCAAGGGCCAGATCGGCCAGCCTGCGGCTTGTATGATGGAAAACAAATTGGGACTCCGCTCGTGAGAATAGCCGGGCAATTATGGCGCAGCCCTTGTGCCGTGAAGCACACCGACTGCCCACAATTTCTGTGGATAACTTTGTGGAGAAGCCCTGGTGCAAGTGGCTGCAAGCCGCATGCAGCTTGGATCCTGACACCTTGATGACAAATTAGGCAGTAAAAAATTCAATGAAATCAATGGTCTTTACCGAAGTTGCGAGATTCTTCGCTCCTGTTTTTGGGTCCCGGGTAGTTTCACCAAACTGTGGACGACTTGTATTTGGCGTCTCCAGCACACGCCATTTGTCAACGGGTTTGTGTCATGGTTGATATAAAAAATACACAGGGTAAACCCCTGGTGTGGGCCGTGGGCGCCTTGTGCAGAGCGATTGCCGATGCGCTGCAGGCGCGCTTTAACCCGGTGACGGTGCGCGGCGAGTTGTCGGGCTTTTCGCGTGCGGCCAGTGGCCACTGTTATTTCACGTTGAAAGATGCCAGCGGCCAGTTGCGCTGCGCCATGTTCAAACGTGCCGCCAGCACACTGGATTTTGCGCCACGCGACGGTGAACTGGTGGAGGTGATGGGCAAACTCGGTGTGTATGAGCCGCGTGGTGACCTGCAGCTGATTGTCGACAGCATGCGCCGCGCCGGGCAGGGCAACCTGTTTGAGCAGTTTTTGTTGCTCAAGGCCAAGCTGGAGGCTGAGGGTCTGTTTGATGCATCGCGCAAACGGCCTTTGCCGGTGATGCCACGCGCCATCGGGCTGGTCACCTCGCTTGGTGCGGCAGCCTTGCATGATGTGGTGACGGCGCTGCGCCGACGTGTGCCCCACATCCCGGTGGTGCTGGCGCCAGCCTCGGTGCAGGGCTTGGCGGCACCCGCCGAGTTGATCCAGTCACTATCAACTTTGTACCATCTGACCCAGGTGGAACAAGGACTAGAGGCCGATTTTACTTATAAGCGAGCGCGTGGGGTGACGCTACCGCCGCCGGTCGACGTGATCCTGCTGGTGCGCGGTGGTGGGGCTTTGGAAGACCTGTGGGCCTTCAACGACGAGGCGCTGGCCCGTGTCATTGCGAACAGTCCGGTGCCGGTGGTCTGTGGTGTGGGCCATGAAACCGATTTCAGCATCGCCGATTTTGTGGCCGACCTGCGCGCCCCCACCCCCACTGCCGCAGCTGAACTGGTGGCCCAGCCGCGCGAGGCCTGGCTGGGCGCGCTGGACGCGGTGCAGCGTCGCCTGCAAGACGCCCTGGAGCGACACCTGGACCGGCAACACCAGCGCCTGGACAACGCGCTGGCACGGCTGGGTCGGCCCTCGGCCAAACTCGCGGGCCAGCAGTTACGCCTGAGTGCCTGTGCCCAGCGTTTGCAAAGTGGTACCCGGCATACGCTGCAGTTGCGCAGCCAACATCTGCAGCGGCTGGCCGCGCAGTTGCCGATGGCCTTGAGCCGTGGTTTACAGACGCAGTCCCAGCGGTTGGAGCGTGCCCAGCTCCGCCTGGGTTTGCTGGACCCCCATCTGGTGCTGGAGCGGGGTTATGCCTGGCTCAGTGATGGACAAGGCCAGGCGGTCACGCGTGTCAGCCAGACCCATGTCGGGCAGGCCTTGTCAGCCACCCTCATGGACGGCACGGTTGAATTGACCGTGACCGACCAAATCACCTGAAACTTTCTACAATTTGATTTTTCGCAAAACCACTCTGAGGAAATTATGGAACACACCTTGCCCGCTTTGCCCTTTGCCATCGACGCTTTGGCCCCCCACTATTCCAAAGAGACCTTGGAATTCCACCATGGCAAGCACCACAACGCTTATGTGGTCAACCTCAACAACCTGCAAAAAGGCACCGAGTTTGAAAACTTCACCCTCGAAGAGATTGTCAAGAAGTCCAGCGGCGGCATCTACAACAACGCCGCGCAAATCTGGAACCACACCTTCTTCTGGAACTGCATGACCCCCAACGGCGGTGGTGAACCCACCGGCGCCCTGGCCACCGCCATCACCGCCAAGTGGGGCAGCTACGCCGCCTTCCGCGAAGCCTTCGTGAAGTCCGCTGTGGGCAACTTCGGTTCGGGCTGGACCTGGCTGGTGAAAAAGGCCGACGGTTCGCTCGACATCGTCAACATGGGCGCCGCTGGCACCCCGCTGACCACTGGCGACACCGCCATCCTGACGGTCGACGTGTGGGAACACGCTTACTACATCGACTACCGCAACATGCGTCCGAAGTTTGTCGAAACCTTCCTCGATAAGCTGGTCAACTGGTCGTTTGCCCAGGCCAATTTCGCCTGATCAACGCGTCTTTGCCCACAAAAAAGCCACCTTAGCGGTGGCTTTTTTTATAAGAAAAATATGCCTCCAGCCCTTATATTTCAAGGGCTGATAGCTATCAATCAAGAAGTCTATTTGGCAAAGGGTTCACCACCGAGCTTGGTCCCGGCCTTGATGCCTTTTTTGGCAAACCAGCCCTGGTTCATCTCCAGCACATAACGCACCGGTTTTTTCGAGCAATGGGAGTTGGTGGTTTGCGGTTTCATGTCTTCCAGATTCACGATGCTGCCGTCGTCGGCCACAAAGGCAGCGGTCAGTGGCAAGAGGGTGTTCTTCATCCAGAAACATTGTTCGGCGGGTGAGCCAAACACAAACAACATGCCCTCGTTCTGGGGCATTTGCTGGCGGAACATCAGGCCGATTTCTCGCTGCTCGGGGGTGCTTGCCACCTGGGTGTCGATCAGGTACATGCCCGCGCTGAGTTTGATACGTGGCAGGTCCATCTGGGGCGCGTTCTGGGCCAGGCTGGCGCTGGCAGCGGCCCAGCACAGAATGGTGAGGAGAAGTTTATTCATGACCTCATTTTCACGCAAATGCTGCAGTGGATGGCACAGCGCGGGTGATGTGTTGTCGCTGGATGCAGGCGCACGGCATGCACTTGCAGGTGATTAGGAGGAAAAGAGTCAAGTATTGCGTCTAGAATGAAATTCTGGTTCATTCCGAGTGGGTGAGCCTTGTTTTTGATCCATCCACGGAGACTTATATTCATGTACCAGCACATCAAGGTGCCTTCCGAAGGCCAAAAAATCACCGTCAATACCGACTATTCACTGAACGTGCCGGATCAGCCGATCATCCCGTTCATTGAAGGTGATGGCACCGGTTTTGACATCACCCCGGTGATGATCAAGGTGGTGGATGCGGCTGTGGCCAAGGCTTACGGCGGCAAGAAGAAGATCCACTGGATGGAAGTCTATGCCGGTGAAAAATCCACCAAGATTTATGGCCCCGACGTCTGGTTGCCCGAAGAAACCCTGGCCGCCCTGCGCGAGTATGTGGTGTCGATCAAAGGCCCGCTGACCACCCCCGTGGGTGGTGGCATCCGTTCGCTCAACGTGGCCTTGCGCCAGGAGCTGGACCTGTATGTCTGCTTGCGCCCCATTCAGTACTTTGACGGTGTGCCCAGCCCAGTCAAAGAGCCGCAGAAGACCAACATGGTGATCTTCCGCGAAAACTCGGAAGACATCTACGCCGGTATCGAATTTGAAGCCGAGTCGCCCAAGGCACAAAAAATCATCAAGTTCCTGCAAGAGGAAATGGGTGTCACCAAGATCCGTTTCCCCAACACCTCGGGCATCGGCATCAAACCGGTGTCGCGCGAAGGCACTGAGCGCCTGATGCGCAAGGCCGTGCAATACGCCATTGACAACGACAAGCCCAGCGTGACCATCGTGCACAAGGGCAACATCATGAAGTTCACCGAAGGTGGCTTCCGTGACTGGGCTTATGGCCTGGCGCAAAAAGAGTTTGGCGCAGTGCCGATTGACGGCGGCCCATGGTGTTCGTTCAAGAACCCGAAAACCGGCAAAGAAATCACCGTCAAGGACAGCATTGCAGATGCCTTCTTGCAACAGATTTTGCTGCGCCCGGCCGAGTACAGCGTGATTGCCACTCTGAATTTGAACGGTGACTACGTGTCTGACGCGCTGGCCGCACAAGTGGGTGGTATCGGTATTGCCCCGGGTGCCAACCTGTCAGACTCGGTGGCTTGTTTTGAAGCCACGCACGGCACCGCTCCCAAGTACGCTGGCAAGGACTATGTGAACCCGGGTTCCGAGATCCTGTCCGCTGAAATGATGCTGCGTCACATGGGCTGGGTCGAAGCGGCCGATGCCATCATCAAGTCGATGGAACGCTCGATCAAGAGCAAGAAGGTCACCTATGACTTCGCCCGCCTGATGGAAGGTGCAACCCAGGTGAGCTGCTCCGGATTCGGCCAGGTCATGATCGACCACATGTGAGTGATTTGCCACAGCCCCTGGGCTGTGTGTGATTCATAAAAAAAGCCCGGCAGACGTCGGGCTTTTTTTGTGGGCGCCAGAGACCGGGTGAGGCTCAGGCTGGTTGACGCATCAGGTCCATCAGCAGGCCATGGCGCAGGCCACCCAGCGACTGCTCCAGTCGGCTGATGCCCAAGAGGGCAAACAAGGCCCGCATCACACTCAAGCCGCCGCCAATGATGGCCTTGCGGTCTTCACGCAGCCCCATCATGCTGAGTTGACCGGCGCTGTGGGCGGCCAGCAATTTTTCCAGCAGCCAGTCCAGGCCGTCCTGACTGACGTGGCCAGGCGGCCAGCCCGCGGCCGCCAGCACATCCACCACCGCGTTGACGGTGCCTGCTGAGCCGTAGGCCTTGTCCCATTGGTGGGGGGCGCAAAAAGCCAATGCGGGTGCCAACACCGTCTTGGCAGCCTGTTCTGCGGCTGCGAAGGCGGGTGCGCAGAGTTCACCGTCCGGAAAATACTGCATGGACCAGCCGACACTGCCCACTGGGTACGAGGCCATCTGCCGGGTCTGGCTGCCGCTGCCAATGATCAGCTCGGTAGATCGCCCACCAATGTCGATGACCAGACGGCGCTCGTCGGTGGTATCGGGCAGGGCCTGCGCCACACCTTGGTAAATCAGGCGGGCTTCCTGCTCGCCCGAGATCACCTCGATGGCGTGGCCCAGCAAGCGGCCGCCCTGGGTCAGGAACTCGTCGCGGTTGTGGGCCTCACGCAAGGTCTGGGTGGTGACCGCGCTGAGCCGGTCCGGGGCAAAGTCGCGCAAACGTTCACCAAAGCGGCCCAGACAGTCCCAGCCCCGTTGCATGGCCTGTGGCGTTAATCTGGACTGTTGGTCGAGCCCGTTGCCGAGTCGCACCGTTTCTTTGAGGTAGTCGCTGCGGCAAAACTTGCCGCCTTCGACATGGCCTAATTCCAGGCGAAAACTGTTGGAGCCCAAATCCACTGCCGCCAGGCGCATTCCATCTTGCATGTTGGTGATTGCTTTTTTTTGACGGATGTCAGCATAGCATTCAACGCGGCCCCCGTCATTGCAGTGTTCAAGCCGTTGGCGTCCTCGGATGTGCCGAATTTCCTAGGCTTGTTGTGTGAAATCTTGATGACAATTTTGCTAAATGGTTGCCGTGTTTGCTGGCATTTGGCCGCTTGTTGCCTTGGGTCAAAACTTTGGCGCTTTGTCATCTGAGTGACTTGTCCATTGGCTACTATGCCTGCGTGTTTAGGGTCTGAAAGCTTGGAATCATCATGACAAGGCACTTGGACAATCTCGAACGACTGTTTCACAAGCTCTACCGCCGTTATGGCCCCGATGACCCGCTGTGCCGACAGGCGCAGGTGGAGTTTGAGGACAGCAAGGCGGTCGAGCCGATCACCGGTCTGCAGCAGGACTGGAATGTTCCCTATCGCCATCTGATCAAGGATCAGAACAGCGAATTCATGCGGCACACCCGAAGGTGAGCTGGTCTGAGGCGCGGGCTGCATGAGTGTGCCCGCAGAGAAGGTGTCCGAGCTGCTCAAGAAGCAAAAGCGCATTGAGAGTTTGGTCCACAACCAGAGCATGCCGCGACAGGCCATCGTGGAAACGCTGGTTCAGCGCCAACATCTGGCCGAGCTGCACAATCTGCTGTCCCCATGGCCTGCCAGCGAGATTGGCACCATCCTGGAGTCTTTGCCGGTAGACGAGGCGATGTTGTTGTGGGCGCAGTTATCTGCCGAGCGGCAAAACGACGTCTTGTGGGAAATCTCCGATTCACTTCGGGCGCTGCTGGCAGACAGCCGGGAGCCTGCGTTCAACGAAAGCCAGATCAATGCCTTTGTGCTGGTGGATGGGCGTCTGCGGCAAATTGCCGTGGAAGGTCGCAAGAGTCTGGAAGGTCTGCAGCCGATCTGGATCGATCTGCTGGGTGCCAGCAAAGCCGAGCGCAATTTTGTTGGTCTGCATTTTGGCTTGACTTTCTCGGACCCCGATGATGTAACCGACCTGGAAGCGAGCTCACGCTACCGTATTGAAGACAACGGTGACATCCACCTGCATTCCAACTTTTTGCTGGACCGCGAGGGCAAGTCGCGCAGTGTGCCGGTGAGTTTTGTGTTGCATCAGGGGGTTCTTTTCACCTTGCGCAACCAGGAGTTGCCGGTGTTCCGATTACAACGCCGGCGCACCCTGACCCAGCCCGGTTATGTGTCTGACTGCACCGATGTGCTGCTGGACTTGTATGGCGCCGACGTGGAGTACTCGGCCGACTCACTCGAAGACATTTACGCCACCTTGGGTGAGGTCGGGCGCCAGGTGCTCAGCGAGGTCATCACCGACCGTGAGGCCGCCGCCATTCTGGGCGACATTGCCGAGCAAGAGGACCTCAATGGCCGCATCCGGGGCAACATCCTGGACACCCAGCGCGCCATCCATTTTTTGATCCGCAGCAAGATCATGTCGACCTCACAAGGGGAGGACGCTCGGCAGATCCTGCACAACATCGAGTCACTCAACAGCCACACCTCGTTTCTGTTCGACAAGATCAACTTCCTGATGGATGCCACCATTGGCTTCATCAACATCAACCAGAACCGGCGCATCAACCAGCTGACGGTGTTTGGTGTGGTGTTCACCCCCATCAATATTCTGGCGGGCATGGGTGGCATGTCCGAGTTTTCGATGATGACCCAAGGCATTCCCTGGCCGGTGGCGTATGGTGCGTTTCTGGGTGGGGCGGTACTGATCGGCGTCATCACGTTTCTGGCACTCAAACATCTGGAAAGTCGACAGACCCGCGTCAAGAGGCTGTGAGCCGCTGGGCTGGTGCGGTGATCCCAAGGCGCCATGCCTGGCTGCTGTGAAGCGCTCAGCGTTTGGTCAAGCGGCGTGCCCGCTGCAGAGAAATCAGCTCCAGGATGCCCCACACCAGGCAGGCGGGTATGGCCAACAGGCGAAAAAAATTGGCTTTGAGGGGCATGGTGTGGGTGTCAGGGTGGCAGATGGTTGATGAAGTTAGCCCATGCGGGTGACAACGGTGTGACAGCACTCACAGCCCGTGAAGCAGGCCCTTGTCACGTGCTTGACATGTCCGCCCACTAGCCTCTTGTCGCATGTTGCCTGCACAACGCCTTGTTGAACCAGAAACCCCGTGACCACACCCAAGTTACCTGAGCTGGATGCGCTGGAGCGTGTCATCGAATTGGGTGCCGGGCGTTTGTCGTCACGCGTGGCCTGTCAGGTGAGTTTGCCCGGTGGCGGTACCTACCCGGTGCATGTCATCTGCCTTGGCAACCCCGACGTGGCTGTGCCTGGGGTGGGCTATTTTGGGGGGGTGCATGGTCTGGAGCGCATTGGGGCGGAGGTGGTGATTGCGTACCTGCACAGCCTGGTGATGCGGCTGCAGTGGGACAGTGCCTTGCACCGGCAGCTCGAAACCGTGCGCCTGGTGTTTATGCCAATCATCAACCCAGGTGGCATGGCGCTGGGCACGCGTGCCAACCCCAATGGGGTGGATCTGATGCGCAATGCCCCGGTCAACGCCAGTGACCCGGTGCCGTTTCTAGTGGGTGGGCAGCGCATCAGCTCGGGGCTGCCCTGGTATCGTGGCCCCAAAAGTGGGGTGATGGAGCTTGAAAACCAGGCGCTGTGTGAGGTGGTAGCGGCTGAGTTACTGACGCGCGACTTCAGTGTTTCGGTTGACTGTCACTCTGGCTTTGGTGCGCGTGACCGTGTCTGGTTTCCGTTTGCGCACAAACGTGCGCCCATGGCACACCTGGCAGAAATGCAAGCCCTTAAACACATTTTTGTGCAGTCCAACAACCACCACCGTTACCTGATTGAGCCGCAAAGCCTGCAGTATCTGGCGCATGGTGATGTGTGGGATCACCTGTATCTGCAGTCCTGTGCGCAGTCTGATCGGGTTTTTTTGCCTTTGACGCTGGAGATGGGCTCTTGGCTGTGGGTCAAGAAAAATCCGCGCCAGCTGTTTTCGCGCCACGGCATGTTCAACCCGCTGATCGAGCATCGCCAACAGCGTGTGCTGCGTCAGCACCAGTTGCTGCTGGATTTTTTGTCGCGCGCGGCCTGTGGTTACCGCCTGTGGTTGCCCAGCGCAGAGACCCGGGCGCAACACCATGCCCAAGCCTTGCAAGATTGGTACTGAACAAACATGGCCACCTGGATTTTGTTACGCGGACTGACCCGGGAGAGCCGCCATTGGGGTGACTTTCTGGGCCTGTTCCAGCAGGCTTTTCCAGGGGACACGGTGGTGACCCTGGACTTGCCTGGCAACGGGCGTCTGAACTATCAGCGCAGCCCAACGACTGTCGAGGGCCTGGTCGCGGATTGCCGCGCCCAGCTGGCCCAGCGCCAGATGGCGCCACCCTACCATCTGTTGGCGATGTCGCTGGGTGCGATGGTGGCGGTGGCCTGGTCACACAGTCGCCCTGAGGAGGTGGCCGCCCAGGTGCTCATCAACACCAGCATGCGGCCCTTCAACCCGTTTTACCAGCGCCTGCGACCCGCCAATTACCTCAGCTTGCTGCGCCTGGCCTGGCCCGGCACCTCGGACGAGCTGTGTGAACAAACCATTTTGCGCATCACCAGCCGTGGAAGGGATGCCTCTGTTTTGCCGCAGTGGCTGGCGCTGCGTCGTGCCAACCCGGTGTCGGGTGGCAATGCCCTGTGCCAGCTGTGGGCGGCGGCCCGCTTTTGTGCACCTGCTGGCCCCTTGGCTGTGCCCAGTCTGTTGTTGGCCAGCGAGCTGGACAACCTTGTCAGTGTGGCCTGTTCACGCCGCCTGGCGGCGGTCTGGCAATGCCCCTTGCAGATACATCCTGGCGCCGGCCATGACTTGCCGCTGGACGACGGACCCTGGGTCTTGGCACGTGTGGCGCAGTGGCTGTCACAGCGCTGAAATATCAGTGACACACAATACTTTCTACAGGCTCAGTGCTGGTTTTGGGACGTCATTTGTCTGGCCAGCACAGGTCGATGATTAGGAAAGAGAAGTCGTTCATGTCACATCGTTATGACGCGTCTGCCACCGGGGCCACGGGCTCGTTTTCGCGCAAGATAGCGGTCGTTCTGGCGCTGGTTCTGGCGGTGGCTTTGCTGGGCTCAAGCATTGGGTTCTGGTCACTGCAACGTGTCAGTGGGGACACCGAGCGCATGGTGGGTGAGGTCATGGTCACCGAGCGCCTGGCGGCCGACCTGCAGCGCCATATTCTGGTGAATGTGGCCCGCACCAAAGGTTTGGCCTTGAGTTCTGAGCCCCAGGTCGGTGATGTCCTGATGCCAGAGATCAAACAGACGGCCGACCAGGTAGCGGCCTTGCTGGTTCAACTCGGTGACAAACTCACAGCGCCAGAAGACCAAGCCACCTTGGTCCGCATGCAAGCCGCCAACACCCGGTTTGCCAAATCACTGCAGGATCTGATTGCGGCGCGTGACGGTGGTGTCACCGCCAAGATTGAGCAGGCCTACACCGAACAGTTCACACCCGCAGCCACCGAGTTGCAGGCTGCAGTGAAACAACTCGAGGATGCCCAGCGGGCCAAGATCGACACCTCGGCGCAGGGTATTGCTGGACTGAGCCTGAACGCACGCTGGGGCCTGGTGGTCTTCAGTGTGTGTGCCTTGTTGCTGGGTGCAGTGTTGTCGGTCTGGCTGATTCGCAGCATCAAAACACCGATCCAGCTGGCGGTGGACACCGCCGATCGGGTGGCCTCGCTCGATTTGACGCACCACTTTGGCGGCCACAACCGCGATGAAGCTGGTCGGCTGCTGATTGCCCTGAGCCGCATGCAAACGTCTTTGCACACTTTGGTGCACCAGGTGCAGACCGCCAGCCACAGTGTGGCCGAAGGCTCCACGGAGATTGCCGCTGGCAACCTGGATTTGTCGAGCCGGATCGAGACGGCGGCGTCCTATCTGCAGCAAACCGCCGCCTCCATCGAGGATGTGGCGGCCAACATGCACAGCTCGCTACTGGCCGCCAGCCGGGGTGATGCGCTGGCCAAATCAGCCAGTCAGGAGGCCACCCAGGGCAGCGCCGTGATGGCCGAGGTGATGCAGACCATGCAAGACATCCACACCTCGTCCCGCCAGATTGTGGAGATCATTGCGGTGATTGATGGCATTGCCTTTCAGACCAATATTCTGGCGCTCAACGCCGCGGTGGAAGCAGCGCGTGCCGGTGAGCAAGGGCGTGGTTTTGCGGTGGTGGCGGCCGAGGTGCGGACCCTGGCCAACCGGTCTGCGCAAGCGGCCCGTGAGATCAAATCACTGATCGGGTCTTCTGCCAGCAAGATCGAACTCGGCACCCAGAAGGCCCAACAAGCGCTTGACACCATGGTGCACATGGTGGACTCGGTCAAACGTGTCTCGGCGGCCATTGGCGAGATCCATGCGGGCAGTGTGGCCCTGAGCGGCACCATGACCAACATCAACCAGGCGGTGACCCAGCTCGACAGCCTGACCCAGCAGAACGCGGCGGTGGTCGAAGAGTCGGCCGCAGCGGCGCAGAACCTGCAGGACCAGGCCGCAGGGCTGCGCGATGTGGCCGCCCAGTTCAGATTGCCTTCGATGGCGCTGCTGCTGACCTGAGACTGTCAGCGCTGGCGCATGGTCTAAACCAGGAGACACACCATGAGATTTGAGCCAGAGCCAGACGAGCGCAGCGGGCGCCGACACGAACCGCGTTTTGTCAGCCAGGTCACCCGCAACACCTTTGCCATGATCCTGGAGGGTGGCCACGCCGGCAGCCTGCACGAGCTGACCGACTGGCGTTCCAAACCGGCGCTGGCTTTTGGTGGCAAGTTCCGCATCATCGATTTTGTGTTGTCCAACTGTGTGAACTCCGGGGTGCGGCGCGTGGGTGTGGCCACCCAGTACCGGGCGCAAAGCCTGATCCGTCATTTGCAACTGGGGTGGAGTTTTCTGGACGGTCGCCTGGGCGAGTTCATCGAGATCATGCCGGCCCAGCAGCAACTCAACGAGTCGCAGTGGTACCGCGGCAGTGCGGATGCGGTGTTCCAGAACCTGCGCGAAATTCGCCGGGCTGCGCCGCGTTATGTGCTGGTGCTCTCAGGGGACCACATCTACCGCATGGACTATGGTCGCATCCTGGCCGCGCATGTGGAGCGCCAGGCCGACCTGACCCTGGCCTGTATGCCGGTGCCTGCCAGTGAGGCGCAGCGTTTTGCGTCGCTGGTGCTGGATGACACGCAGCGTGTGGTGGGGCTGGGTAGCAGCAACGGGCAGCCCCAGAGTGGTGAGAGCGCCTCGGTGATGGTCAGCATGGGCATTTACGTCTTCAACGCCGACTTCTTGTACGCCCAGTTGCAGCGGGATGCCGATGACCCCAACTCCAGCCACAACTTTTGCCAAGACGTGATTCCCCATTGTGTTCGCCAGCACCGCGTGTACGCGCAGAACTACGCAGACAGCCGCGTGGGAGACCTCGATAAACCTGCGTATTGGCGAGATGTGCACAGCCTGGACGCGTATTGGACGGCCAATATGGATCTGGTTCAGGTCACGCCCCATCTGAACCTGTATGACAACGAGTGGCCGATCTGGACCTGGCAGCCACACAGCCCGCCCGCCAAGTTTGTGCACGACGAACCCGGCCGCCAAGGCACAGCTTTGGACTCTCTGGTGGCTTGTGGCTGCATCATCAGCGGCGCCACGGTGCGGCGCAGCATGTTGTTCTCAGACGTGCGTATCCACAACCATTGCCTGGTGGAGGACGCGATCATCTTGTCCAATGTCCAGGTGGGTGCCAACTGCATCCTGAAAAAATGCATCATTGACAAGAACTGCACGGTGCCGGAGGGCACCCAGATTGGCCTGGACCCGGTGGCAGACGCCAAGCGTTTTCATGTGACGGAGGGTGGTGTCACCCTGGTCACCCGGGTGATGCTGGGGCAGGAAGTGGCCTTGTTTTGAGATCGGCCTGGCGCGCCAAGTTTATTGGAAAAAAGTGCTTCCAGCCCTTATTTATTAAGAGTTTATTGCTACAAACTTGCTAACAACATACCTTTGTTGACACGGATCTGCAGACCTTTCTCGCTGGTCTTGGCATCGTGTTTGGCGCGTGCCGCGACCGAGGCCACCTGTTCGGCATTGGTGAACTCATCGTGGTGGATGATGACGGCACCGATGGACAAGGTGGTCAGTGGGAAGAACCGTGGCACACCGTGCCGGTCTTCGGCCTGGATGCCACCTGCCGCACGTGCAGTCTCGTCAAACAAGGCGCGGGCCTGCTGCGCAAACTCCGCAATGATGGCTTCACACTGCATCTGCCAGTTATCGCTCTGGTACAGCAAAATGAAATCGTCCCCACCCACATGGCCGACAAAGTCCCGTCGCGGATCGCAATGTGCCTGGCACAGGCTGGCCAGCAGGCGGATCATTTCGTCGCCACGCCAGTAACCATACTGGTCGTTGAAGGGTTTGAAGTTGTTCAAATCGGCATAACACGCCACAAAGGGCACACCGCTGGCCAACAGCCGTTCAATGTGTTGTGAGATCGGGATGTTGCCGGGCAAAAAGGTCAGTGGGTTGGCATGGCGGGCCGCTTCGATGCGGGTTTCGGTCACCGAGCGCACCAGCTGTTCACCGGTTCCCATGCCTTCATACCGCCCGTTGTCGGTCACGATGAAGCCGTCCACCAGATAACGCTGGTCGTCCGAGGTCAGGATGCCGACCAGGTCGTCCACGCTGTGGTTGCGCTCGATCACGCGGGGCTCCAGGTTCGCGTGGCTCATGCACGACTTTTGCCCCCAGATTTCGCGGTAATACAGCTTGCTGTACTCGTTCATGAAGGTGGTGCGGTTGATGATGCCCACCGGACGGACCTCATCCACCACCGCGATGGCATGCAGCTTGGGGTGACTGAAAAATACACGCGCCAGCTCGTCGTTGGTGGCTGTCGGGCTGACGGTTGGCGCCTTGATCACCGCCAGGCGGCTGATCGAACCAACGCTGGCTGTGCGTCGCATCTCTGGGAACACGGCGATGCTGCGATCACGCAAGGTCACCCGGGCTTTGGGTTCAATTTGAAAGCGTGGCAGGTGCGCAGGACGCCCCAGCAGGTAACCTTGCCCATACGGAATACCCATGTCGCGCAGGACATGAAGGTCTTCTTCGGTTTCAATGCCCTCGGCAATCAGCGCGGTGCCAAAAATGGCTGCAATTTGCTGCAGGGCCTGGATGGTTTTGAGCTTGTCGGCGAACTGGCTGATGTCTTTGGTGAAGTATTTGTCGATCTTGACAAACTCAGGTTTGATTTGGGACCACAAGCGCAAGCTCGAACGTCCATCCCCAAAATCGTCCAGCGCCAGGCTCACACCCGCTGCGCGAATCTGGCGCACCGCCAGGGCCAGTTGGTCCATGTCGGCCACCCGCTCGTATTCGGTGATCTCCAACACCAACATGCGGGGTGAGATGCCCAGCGTGTTGGCCACCGCCATCAGGCCCTCAAACTCGCATTGCGCCAGTGCCTGGATCAGTGCGTCCGCGCTGATGTTGAGGAACAGGCGTCCGGCCTCACGCAAACTGCCCCAGCGTGCCATGGCCGTCAGCACACACTGGTTTTCGAATTCAAAGTTCAGGCTCTCAAACTCAGCCGCCTGCAAGAGTTTGTCAGGGGTGTGCAGCGGCGAGCCCTCCGGCCCCCGGATCAGTGCCTCGTGGGCATAGATGCTGCCGTCTTCGAGCGATGCAATCGGCTGAAACACCGGGTACAGCATCTTGCGCCGCAGCAAAGTCGCCAGGGTGCCACGACCACGCCGCACCGCGTTGGAGCTCAGAACCGGTGTCAGGCACTCTGGCTCTGGATAACTGCTCTCCAGCGCGCAGAACTGCGCGACAGGCGGCAAAAAAGACGTCAATACGTGTAAGTCGTTCATCAAGAAGGTGCAACCGTGGGCCAGCGGCGCAGTTTATGAAACACGCATGACATTTCTGTGACGATTTGCCCAAAGGCTTACGCGAATTGGCAGGCCGCTGTCTGATCCGCTTGACCTTGGGTGGCCACCGAGGGTGCCCAGTGCACCAGTTCGAGCCGCCCGTCGTGGTGTTCCACCAGCGCGGTGCAGCTCTCCACCCAGTCGCCGTCGTTGCAATACAGGATGCCGTCGATTTGCCGCATTTCGGCGCGGTGGATGTGGCCACACACCACACCGTGGTGACCACGGCGTTTGGCCTCGTGGGCCAGGGCTTCTTCAAAATCGGCCACATACATCATGGCTTTTTTGACCTTGTGTTTGAGGTAGGCCGACAAGGACCAGTAAGGCATGCCCAGTTTGGTGCGCCAATGGTTGAGGTAGCGGTTGAGTTTGAGGGTGAACTCGTACAGGTTGTCACCCAGGTAGGCCAGCCATTTGGCGCACTGGATCACGCCATCAAAGGCGTCACCATGGGTCACCCACAGTTTCTGGCCGTCGGCGGTGGTGTGGATGGCGTCGTCCGAGACTTCGATGCCACCAAACTGGTGGCCAAAAAAACCGCGCGCAAATTCGTCATGGTTGCCCGGTACATAAATGATGCGGCAGCCTTTACGCGCCCGGCGCAGCAGCTTTTGCACCACATCGTTGTGTGATTCCGGCCAGTACCAGCGCCGACGCAGCTGCCAGCCGTCCACGATGTCACCCACCAGGTACAGGTAGTCACTGCGGTTGGCCTTGATGAAACTCAGCAAAGCCTGGGCCTGGCAGCCCGGTGTGCCCAGATGCAGGTCAGAAATAAAGATGGCGCGGTAATGGGTGTGGTTGGGCTCTGTGGGTTCTGGGCCAGGCGGCAGGGGGGAGGGGGGTGTCAGGCCGTGGTCAACACGCCGCAAGGCGTCAAAGAGCGCTTGCTCTGCCGGGAACAAAGTGGGTTTTGGCAGTGCTTGCATGTCACGCTCCGCAGTTTGGATACGTGATGGTGACGCCAGCGTGTGACGTGTTGATGGCAAACACAAGACATTTCAGTGACGCTGTGTTGTCAGCGCTTGGCGGGGTGGGTTGGTGCAGCAGAGATGGTGCACCACACACGGTCACCGGTGTCGCCGTTTGTTTGGTGATTTATAAGTATTTTTGGCCTCTAGCCCTTATTTTATATGGGCTAATAGCTATCAATAGTGATGCAATGAGGCAGGTAGGTATCCTCACACAGCGGCCAGTTGTGGCTTTCTGTGTGAGGCCCGTGGTGGCCAGGGCGGCGTCAGCACACGGGTGTTGCAGTTTTTTTGAGGGCTTAGGCTGCGGGCACCAGTTGTGGCTCGGTTGCCGAGGCTTCCAATTCCTGCGCCAGGGCACTGGAGTCGAGCAGGCGCAGTTTGCTGGCGTAGTGCCGGTCAAGCCGCCATTCGTCGAGTATTTCCAGCGCCAGTTCGAACCGTTTGTCGTCGAGTTGGTAAAGCTGCGCCACCGAGATGCTGGATGCACTTTCCAGCGCCAGCACCAGGCGGGCAATGATTTGTGCCGCCGGATCACTGGGGTTGGTTTCGATGAGTTTGCGGGCTTTCTTGATCGCAAGCATGTAGCTTCTTTCCGTAGGTAGAGTGATTGCGGGCCGCTTGTGCGGCCCGCTTGATGGTCTCGCCAGCGCCCAGCGCATGGCTCACCTTCTAGGGTAGCTCAGTGGGTGCTAAATTTTGATGACGGTCGTGTGACAGTCGTCTAAGTTGGACAATTGTTTAAGGGGTAAAACAGTTGTTGTCACGGTATTGACATATTGGTGTCTTAAATTACGGTTCGTTCAGCAGGCATTCCCGTTTTTCTGCTTCAACCTTGAAAGGGTTCTACATGATGACCAACACGTTCAAAACCATTTTGACCACCACCGCCTTGGCGTTTATCGGCATGGGTGCCGCCAGTGCACAAGAAATCACTGGCGCGGGCGCCAGCTTCCCCGCACCTCTGTATGCCAAATGGGCAGCCGACTACAACAAAGCCACCGGCGTCAAGGTGAACTACCAGTCTGTGGGTTCGGGCGCTGGCATCAAACAAATCGACGCCAAAACTGTGGATTTTGGTGCCTCTGACATGCCGCTGACCGACGATGTTCTGAAAGCCAAAAACCAGTTCCAGTTCCCCACTGTGATTGGTGGTACGGTGCCAGTGATCAACATCAAGGGTATCGCCCCGGGTCAGATGAAGCTTGACGGCCAGGTGCTGGGTGACATTTATCTGGGCAAGATCACCAAATGGAACGACGCGGCCATCAAGGCGCTGAACCCAGGTTTGGCTTTGCCGGATGCCGACATCGCACCGGTGCGCCGTGCTGACGGTTCTGGCACCACCTTCAACTTCACCAACTACCTGAGCCGTGTGCATGCCGAATGGAAAGCCAAGGTCGGTGAGGGCACAGCGGTCAACTGGCCAGTGGGTGCGGGTGGCAAGGGCAACGAAGGTGTGGCCTCGTTTGTGAACCGCCTGCCGAACTCGATTGGTTATGTCGAGTACTCCTATGTCAAACAAAACAAAATGACCTACACCTTGATGAAAAACAAGGACGGCGTTTTTGTGGAACCCAGCGAAGAAGCTTTCAAGGCTGCAGCTGCAGGTGCTGACTGGAACAAATCCTTTTACCAGCTGATCACTGACCAGCCAGGCAAAGGCACATGGCCCATTTCTACCGCCACCTTCATCCTGATGCACAACGTGCAGGACAAGCCAGCCAACGCCACCGAAACCTTCAAGTTCTTTGACTGGGCGTTCAAGAATGGTGACAAGGCCGCTTCTGCTCTGGATTACGTGGCGCTGCCTGATGCGGTGATTTCGACCATCGAAAAATCATGGGCCAACGTCAAGGATGCCTCTGGCAAACCTGTGGCATTGAAGTAAACCACCGTCCCAACCCGTTGAATTGACAGCAGGAGAGCCACACGTGTCAGCTACACTTTCTGCGCGGGATGACGCCATCCCTTCACCTACCACTGGCGCGCGTGATATGAACAGACTTCCTCCTGTCAAGACAGCACGTTCGGGACCTTTGGCTGACCGCCTTTTTGGCTGGTTGGCCCAGGGTGCGGCCTGGCTGACGCTGGGCTTGCTGATCGCCATTTTGCTGTCCTTGACGGTCAGTGCCTGGCCTGCCATCAGCAAATACGGCTTGGGCTTTTTGGCCTCCACCACCTGGGATCCCGTCAAGGAAGAGTTTGGCGGCCTAGTGATGATTTATGGCACGCTGATGACTTCGTTCATCGCGTTGCTGATTGCGGTGCCGGTCAGTTTTGGCATCGCCCTGTTTTTGACCGAGCTGTCGCCAGCCTGGCTCAAGCGCCCTCTGGGGACTGCGATTGAGCTGCTGGCGGCTATTCCGTCGATTGTGTACGGCATGTGGGGCCTGCTGGTGTTTGGCCCCATTCTGGCCACCTACGTGCAGCAACCCTTGCAAAAACTGTTCAAGGGTGTGCCATATCTGGAGGCGCTGTTCTCCGGCCCGCCGGTGGGTATCGGCATCTTGTCGGCCGGCATCATTCTGGCGATCATGATCATCCCGTTCATTGCGGCGGTGATGCGTGATGTGTTTGAGGTGACGCCCACCTTGCTCAAAGAATCGGCCTATGGCCTGGGCGCCACTACCTGGGAGGTGGTCTCCACCGTGGTCTTGCCTTATACCAAGGCGGGTGTGGTGGGTGGCATCATGCTCGGCTTGGGTCGAGCCATCGGTGAGACCATGGCGGTGACCTTTGTAATCGGCAATTTCAACCAACTGGATTCACTGAGTCTGTTTCAGGCCGCCAACAGTATCACCTCTGCCTTGGCCAATGAATTTGCCGAGGCGGGTGAAGGTTTGCACCAGGCGTCGCTGATGTACCTTGGACTGGTGTTGTTTTTTATCACTTTTGTGGTGCTCTCGTTGTCCAAGCTCTTGCTGTCACAACTTAAGAAGAGCGAAGGAACCAAGTCATGAGCACCGCTGAAACTTTGCTCCGGGCCAAAGCGCTCAACGAGATGCGAGCCACCCGTTATGCCTCTCGCAAACGGGTCAACATCATCGCCTTGATCTTGTCGATGATGGCGATGGCTTTTGGTTTGTTCTGGTTGTTCTGGATTTTGTTTGAAACCGTTCGGCTCGGTACTGCCGGGTTGAATTGGGCCGCACTGTCCCAGATGACACCGCCACCCAATGACGAAGGGGGCTTGCTCAATGCCATCTACGGATCATTCCTGATGGTGATGTTGGCCACCTTTGTGGGCACCCCGATTGGCATCATGGCAGGCATTTATCTCGCCGAATTCAACACCAAGGGGTGGTTGGCCAGTGTGACACGTTTTGTCAACGACATCCTGCTGTCGGCCCCGTCGATTGTGATTGGCCTGTTTGTGTACGCGGTGGTGGTGACACGCTTCAAATCGTTTTCAGCCTACGCGGGCATCATGGCATTGACCCTGATTGTGATTCCGGTGGTGATCCGCACTACCGAAAACATGTTGCAGCTGGTGCCACCTGGCCTGCGCGAAGCAGCTTACGCCCTTGGCGCACCCAAATGGAAAGTGATTCTGAGCATCACCATGCGTTCGGCACGGGCCGGTGTGGTGACAGGGATTTTGCTGGCGGTGGCTCGGATTGCAGGTGAGACCGCACCGTTGTTGTTCACAGCTTTGAGCAACCAGTTCTGGACCTCAAGCCTCAGTGAACCCATGGCCAGCTTGCCTGTCACCATCTTCAAATTTGCCATGAGTCCTTATGAAAACTGGCAACATTTGGCTTGGGCTGGCGTGTTTTTGATCACCCTGGCGGTTCTGGGCCTCAATATTCTGGCGCGTGTGTTGACACGGCAAAAGAACTAGACCCGTAGACACACCTCAAACAACTTCATGACCATGACTACTGAAAAAACACAGCCTGCCAAGATTGCGGTGAAGAACCTGGATTTCTTCTACGGCAAATTCCACGCACTCAAAAACATCAATCTCGACATTCCCGAGAAAAAGGTCACGGCCTTCATCGGCCCCTCTGGTTGCGGCAAGTCCACGCTGTTGCGGGTGTTCAACCGCATGTTCGAGCTGTACCCGGAACAACGCGCCCAAGGTGAGGTGGTGCTCGACGGTGAAAACCTGTTGACCAGCAAACAAGATGTGGCGCTGCTGCGCGCCAAGGTCGGCATGGTGTTTCAGAAACCCACGCCTTTCCCCATGTCCATCTACGACAACATCGCTTTTGGTGTCAAACTGTTTGAGAAACTGAGCTCCACCGACATGGAAGAGCGGGTGGAGTGGGCACTGCGCAAGTCGGCCCTGTGGAACGAGGTCAAGGACAAGCTCAAGCAAAGTGGCTCCAGCCTGTCGGGTGGTCAGCAGCAGCGGCTGTGTATTGCCCGAGGTGTGGCGATCAAGCCTGAGGTGATCCTGCTCGATGAACCCTGCTCCGCGCTGGACCCGATCTCTACCGCCAAGGTCGAAGAGCTGATCATCGAACTCAAACAGGATTACACCGTGGTCATCGTCACCCACAACATGCAGCAGGCTGCCCGTTGCAGCGACTACACGGCGTATATGTACCTCGGTGACCTGGTCGAGTTTGGCGCCACCGAGCAAATCTTCTTCAAGCCCAACCGCCAGGAAACTGAAGACTACATCACTGGCCGGTTTGGTTAGTCATCACCGAGGAATCTCATGCCTGAAAAACATTTATCGTCCCAATTTGACAGCGAACTGGGTACTGTTTCCACCCGTGTCATGGAACTCGGCGGGCTGGTGGAGTCGCAAATCCGCCAAGCCATTTATGCCTTGTCGCAGTTCAGTGTGGAAGTCGCCCAACAGGTGGTGACCGCTGAAGCCAAGGTCAATGCGATGGAAGTCGATATTGACCGCGAACTCTCCAGCATCATCGCCAGGCGTCAACCGACAGCCCGCGACTTGCGGCTGTTGATTGCCATTTCCAAAGCCACCGCCAACTTGGAGCGTGTGGGCGATGAGGCGGAAAAAATTGCGCGCATGGTGTTGTCCATCATCAGCAGTGGTGCTCCTCGCGCCTTGCCCTCGCTGGAGTTGCGGGTGGCCTCTGATCTGGCCTCTGGTCTGCTCAGAAAGGCATTGGACGCTTTTGCCCGGCTGGACACCTCGGCCGCCTTGTCCATCCTCAAGGAAGATGACCTGATTGACAAAGAGTTTGACGGCTTTGTGCGCAAACTCATCACTTACATGATGGAAGACCCGCGCATGATCTCGCCGAGTCTGGATTTGCTGTTTTTGGCCAAAGCCATTGAGCGTATTGGTGACCATGCCAAAAACATCGCTGAGCTGATCATCTACATCGTCAAGGGGGCCGACGTGCGGCATGCGGCCATGGACGAGATTGAGTCGGTGGTGAAATGAGGCGAGTCCCCTGTGTGCTGATCGTCGAGGATGAGCCCGCCATTGCCGAGCTGATCTCGGTGAACTTGCGACACAGTGGTTTCCGCCCGATTTGGGCCATGGACAGCGCAACGGCCCAGGCGGAGCTCGACTCGGTGTTGCCCGATGTGATCTTGCTGGACTGGATGCTGCCCGGAGAGTCGGGTTTGACGCTGGCCAAGCGTTGGCGTGCCCATCCCCGGACCAAAGATGTGCCCATCATCATGCTGACCGCACGGGGTGATGAGCCAGACCGCGTGGCTGGCCTGGATGCCGGTGCCGATGATTACATCAGCAAGCCGTTTTCAACGCGGGAGCTGTTGGCCCGCATTCGTGCGGTGCTGCGCCGCCGTGCCCCCGAGCAGGAGGCCACGCTGGTGACCATGGGTCAGCTCAGCCTGGACGCCGCCACCTATCGGGTGAGCTTTGGTGACCAGGCGCTCAAGCTGGGCCCGACGGAATTCAAACTGTTGCATTACCTGATGACCCACGCCGAACGTGTGCACAGCCGCTCGCAACTGCTGGACCAGGTCTGGGGCGACCATGTGTTCATTGAAGAGCGCACCGTGGATGTCCATGTCAAGCGGTTGCGTGAAGCGCTGGGCGAACGCGCGGCTGCGATGATCGAAACCGTGCGCGGTGCTGGCTACCGCATCACCACCCAGAATCAAAGCACAGGCTCCACCTCTGCTGTGGCATAAGTTGCCAAGAAGACTTATTGATGTTTTTGCGAATCTGCGGCTTTGTCGCTTTCCAGTTGGTGGGTGCGGCTCTGGGTTGGTTTCTTGGCGTGACGGGACAGAGTCAGCTGGTCGATGCCTTGATCGGCGCCCTGGGTGGTTCGGCGCTGTGGCTGGTGTTGGACAGCACCCGGGCCGCACGCGCGCTGCACTGGCTGAGCCCGGAGCGCGCAGACTCTCCACCCATCAAATGGGGGTTGTGGGGCGAAGTCCTGGAACGGGCTCAGCGGCTGTTGCGCTCGCAACGCCGCACCATTGAAGAGGGTGAAAACCGCCTCCATGATTTTTTGTCAGCGCTGCAGGCTTCGCCCAACGGTGTGATGCTGCTGGACAACCAATCTCGCATCGAGTGGTGCAACCAGACGGCGGCGGTGCATTTTGGTCTGGATGCCCAGCGTGATCTGCAGCAGTACATAGTCAACCTGGTGCGCGACCCAGCCTTTGCGGCCTATCTGTCTGGGCGCGCTTTTGACCAGGAACTGCTGATGGCCGGGCGTGAGAGCACGGCCACACGGCCGGTTCGCCTGTCGGTGCAGCTCTACCACTATGGGGGTGGTCGTCTCTTGTTGTTGTCGCGCGACGTCACCGCCGTTGAACAAGCCGAAGCCATGCGGCGTGACTTTGTGGCCAATGTGTCCCATGAAATTCGCACACCCCTGACGGTGCTGGCTGGTTTTGTGGAAACCTTGCAAACCCTGGAGTTGGCCACTGATGAGCGTGACAGCTACCTGACGCTGATGGCACAGCAGTCGCTGCGTATGCAAAGTCTGGTCAGTGATTTGTTGATGCTGTCACGGCTGGAAGGCAGTCCGTCGCCCAGTGTCGACACCTGGAGCTCGGTGCCGACCTTGATGCGGCAGTTGGAGCAAGACGCGCGTGCCCTGACAGCGGTGGTCAACCTCAATGAGCAGCAAGTGCATGCGCTGGATTTTCACTGTGCCTTTGAGGGCGAGATCGCTGGTGTGGCCACTGAATTGCACAGTGCCATGGGTAACCTGGTCAGCAACGCCATTCGCTACACACCACCGGGTGGCCACATCGGGGTCAGCTTCAAGCAACTGCCAGACGGGCAAGCCGAGTTTGAGGTGGTCGATGCCGGCCCGGGTATCGCCCCTGAGCACATCCCGCGTTTAACCGAGCGGTTTTACCGCGTTGATCGCAGCCGCTCCCGTGAAACCGGTGGCACCGGTCTGGGCTTGGCGATTGTGAAGCATGTGGTTCAACGCCATGGCGCCAATCTGGCGATCGAAAGTAAGCTGGGACAGGGTGCAAGATTTCGCATCACCTTTCCGGCGACGCGCCTGCGCGCCGCACATCAGTGAGCCTGGCGCTCAAAGATATAGATCTTTTCGCCAGGGGTCGCCGGATGGTGGATGCTGTCGCGCAGCAACCAGGGTTTGCCGGGCACAAAGCCCGCCGTGGTGCTGGGATTTTCTCCGTTAGCAATCAACCAGGCGCACTTGGCCCCAGAGCTGGAGGGCATGAGCTTGAGCTGACCATGCAGCTGCAAGGCGGCTGTCTGGCTGCGGCTCAGCCCTAGCGTTGAGACACAGCCTGGGTTATCAGGCAACAACTTGGCAGCCTGTTGCACCATCGGCACATAACTGCGGGCAAAGTCGAGCAAGGGCAACCACAGTGTCATCAGCAACAGCCAGCACAAAGCGGCCCCACCGGCAGGCAGGACCACACTCTTCCAGAGTGCCGAGCGGTGCCGACCTACGCGCCAATAGACGAGCCAAGCCCATGTCAGACTTGCACATACTGCTATCAAAAAAGGAATTGCAGAAAAACTGTGCACAAACCCTGGTGCCAGCTTGGCCACATTCATGGCCGGTCGTGCGGGGAACCCGGTCTGCATGGAGACCCACACCACCCAGATGATCAGGGCGCAGCCACTGAAAAAAATCAGCGTGAACCAGTCAATCAAGGCCGCCACACTGCGCCCCAGCGTTGGCAAGGCAAATGCAGACAGTGCCGCCAGCGCTGGCAAACCCAGCAGCAGTGATCGGTCCGCCGCATGGGTGCTCAAGGTCGCTGCACTGGCCACCAGGGCAAAACACAGGGGCAGCCACAGATGTCGGCTGGCAAAACGCTCGCCCAAGAGCAGGTGACGCCAACGCCACAGTGTCCACAGGGCCAGCGGCCAGGCTGGCCAGGTGAACCACAGAAAGAGCCGCCCCAAGCTCTGCCACTCGCGCCAGCTGGCTTGTGGCAAGTCGATCCGCCATTGCCAGAGGTTGAGCCAGGTCGACAGCGCTGCGCACACGAGTGTGATGACCAGCAGACCAGCCGCCCTGAGTTTTCGGTTGCTGGTTTCGCCGCTGTTGTGTTTGGATTCCAGCAGGTAAATAGCTGCACAACCCACGCCCAGAGCCAGCGCCATGCTCGGTGCACCCGAGAGGGTCATGCCCAGTAGACCGGCCACGGCCGCCATGCCCGGCATCAAAACACGGTAGGGCAGGGCCGCCGTGGCATAAAACACCAGGGCTGTGAAACACAGCTGCGTCAGAGCGGGTGTAGTTTCGTGTGCAAGTTGCGCCAGCCCCAGGCAGGCAATGAAGGCCAGCAGGCCGCCATCTGCCACGGCGCGCGCGTAGTCCGTGGGTTTGGCCTCACCGCCAAACGCAAACGCGACCGGCTGGGCCAGCGGACTGCGTGCCAGGTAATAGGTGCCGTACCAGGTGGCCAGCAGCGTGGTGACCAAGAGCAACACAAATGGCAAACGTGCCGCCCAATCTGCCGACACCCAGGCCGGTGCCAACTGCATGGCCCAAGCGCCCAACCAGTAGGGAAGCAAGGCATGCACTTCAGGTGCCAAACCACCCAGCGTAGGATGCCACCAGTCTGCCGAACCTTTGGCCAGTTCGGCCATGTAGCCCAGTGTGGTGATGTCTTCACGTTTCCAAGGCCCACGCCCCAGGAAGCCCGGCAACACATAGGCCAGGCAAAACAACCACAGCGCCACGCGGGGGAGGCGGCGCACGGCATCCTGGGCAACTATGGCCGGGGTGGGGAGATTCACGGTGGGGGGCAGTTCAGATAGAACGGATGTTTTGCGCAAAGAAAAAGGCAGCACGGAATGACCCGGCTGCCTTTGGCAGAACGCAAGAAATGCTTACTTGGCAGCGGTTTTGCCGAAGCGGTTGCGGAAGCGTTCGACGCGGCCACCCATGTTGTCCACCGACTTTTGGGTACCAGTGTAGAAGGGGTGCGATTCACTGGTGGTATCGAGCTTGTACAAAGGCAACTCGCGTCCGTCTTCCATGGTGATCATCTCTTTGGCGCTGGCGCAAGAGCGGGTGACGAATTTGAAACCATTGGACATGTCCTGGAAGCAAACTTCGCGGTAATTGGGGTGAATGCCTTTTTTCATATGTTCTCCATCAGTTGCGTTAGCCGCGTCAGCCCTTGCACAAACCCGATGTGCAATTCAAAGCCGCTCGTACTTTTCGCGAAAAGCCTTGGATTATAAACCAGCTGTGCTTAGCCACCCCGACGCATCATGTCGAAGAACTCGGAATTGTTCTTGGTGGCTTTCATCTGTTTCAAGACCATCTCCATGGATTCGATCTCGTCCATGTTGTAGAGGAATTGGCGCAGGATGCGGGTCTTTTGCAAAATTTCTGGTTGCAGCAGCAACTCTTCGCGGCGTGTACCACTGCGGTTGAGCTGGATCGACGGGAACACCCGTTTTTCGTAAAGACGGCGGTCCAGGTGAATTTCAGAGTTGCCCGTGCCCTTGAACTCTTCAAAAATCACTTCGTCCATGCGGCTGCCGGTGTCCACCAGCGCGGTGGCGATGATGGTCAGTGAACCACCTTCTTCCACATTGCGCGCGGCACCCAGAAAACGCTTGGGTCGTTGCAGGGCGTTGGAGTCCACACCACCGGTCAACACCTTGCCGGACGAAGGCACCACGTTGTTGTAGGCGCGTGCCAGACGGGTGATGGAGTCGAGCAGGATCACCACGTCTTTTTTTAATTCGACCAAGCGCTTGGCACGCTCGATCACCATTTCAGCCACATGCACGTGGCGGGCTGCGGGTTCGTCAAAGGTGGAGGCAATCACCTCGCCCTTGACGGTGCGCTGCATTTCGGTCACTTCTTCGGGGCGTTCGTCCACCAGCAGAACCATCATGTGGCTGTTGGGGTAATTCGCCGAAATGGCGTGGGCAATGTGCTGCATCATCACCGTTTTGCCACTCTTGGGTGGGGCCACCAGCAGGGCGCGCTGGCCTTTGCCGATGGGGGCGATGATGTCAATGATGCGCCCGGTGATGTTTTCTTCACCCTTGATGTCGCGCTCAAGACGCATCTGCTCTTTGGGGAACAGTGGCGTCAGGTTTTCAAACATCACCTTGTGTTTGTTTTCTTCGGGGCCGCCGCCGTTGACTTTTTCGAGTTTGTTCAGGGCAAAGTAGCGCTCACCATCCTTGGGTGTACGCACTTCACCTTCGATCATGTCGCCGGTGTGCAGGTTGAAGCGTCGCACCTGGCTCGGGCTGATGTAGATGTCGTCTGTCGAGGCGGTGTAGCTGGTGTCCGGGCTGCGCAAGAAACCAAAGCCGTCGGGCAGAATTTCGAGCACGCCGTCGGCAAAAATCTGTTCCCCGGCACGGGCGCGTTTCTTGATGATGGCAAACATCAGCTCCTGTTTGCGCATGCGCCCGGTGTTTTCAATCTCAAGATCTTCGGCTTGCTTGAGGACTTCTGACACGTGCAGTGCCTTGAGTTCGTTTAAATGCATGGATTGACGCAATCAATGTGAAAAGCAAATGTGGGGGAGGATTTGACGGCCGGACTTGTTGTGAGAAGTCGCGTTAGCCTCTGCCGGAGACTCTGACCAACCCACTTGGGCAGTTGGAGAGTGCTCGGATTATGACAGGAAAAAACCGGGTTTTGCGCTGCTGGAGAGTGCGGGCGCAGCGCGGCCCGCTACCACGTTAACTCAGCCGAGTTGCTGATCAATAAAAGCGGTCAGTTGGGCCTTGCTCAGGGCGCCCACCTTGGTGGCTGCCAGCTGGCCGTTTTTGAACAGCATCAGGGTTGGGATGCCACGGATGCCAAACTTCGCCGGGATGTCACGGTTTTCATCCACATTCATTTTGGCAATCTGCAGTTTGCCTTCGTAAGCCGTCGATACTTCGTCCAGAATCGGCGCGATCATTTTGCAGGGGCCACACCATTCAGCCCAGTAATCGACCAGCACCGGCACGCCGGATTGGAGGACATCGGTCTCGAAAGAGGCATCGGACACATGTTTGATCAGTTCACTAGCCATGTTTGTTCCTGTTACAGATTTTTAAAAAAATAATTAATAGCGAAATTGTGACAGAAATATCCCCAGCTCACCGTCACCGCCTGCCTTAGCCATGTGGCTAGCAGGCCAGTAAATATCCGCAAAAGAAAGTTAAGGTCTCTATGAAAAATGTATGTGTGATTGGCGCCGGCCCGGCCGGGTTGATGGCGGCCGAGGTCTTGTCACGGGCTGGCGTGGCGGTTTGCCTGTATGACGCCATGCCCAGTGTGGGGCGCAAGTTCTTGCTGGCAGGCAAGGGGGGGCTGAACCTGACCCACTCCGAGCCTGCGGATATTTTTGCCTCTCGTTATGGGCAACGTCGCCAGCAGATTGAGGCGATTTTTGAGACCTTTGACTCGGGCGACGTGCGCAGTTGGGCCAGTTCACTCGGGATTGAGACCTTTGTGGGCAGCTCGGGCCGGGTCTTTCCGGTTGACATGAAGGCAGCGCCTTTGCTGCGTGCCTGGCTGCGCCGGTTGCGCCATCCGGAGAATGGCCCGGCGGTGCAGTTTCAAATGCGCCACCGCTGGACGGGCTGGGGCACCGGCGAGGACGCCCTGAGTAACCTGCACTTTGACACGACCCACGGCCCGGTTCAGGTGCAGGCGGATGCGGTGGTGCTGGCGCTCGGGGGCGGTAGCTGGGCGCGGCTCGGCTCCAACGGTGCCTGGGTGCCCTGGCTGCGTGACCGTGGGGTGGCGGTGGCACCCCTGTTGCCGGCCAATTGCGGTTTTGACGTGTTGGGCGGCTGGAGTGACTACTTTGCCAGCCATTTTGCTGGGCAGCCGTTCAAGTCGGTGGCGATCTCGCTGACCACCTCGCAAGGTGTGCAGTTCCAGCGACGCGGAGAGTTTGTTGCCACGGTCACCGGGGTGGAGGGCAGCCTGGTCTACGCGGCATCCCATCTGTTGCGCGACGAGATCATTGCCAGCGGCCAAGCCACGTTTCACCTGGATTTGTTGCCGGACCGCTCGCCCGAGTGGGTGTTGGCGCAGGCGGCTTACCCGCGTGGCACACGATCACTCTCCAGCCACCTCAAGAGCCGCTTGCATATCGAAGGCATCAAAGCGGCGTTGTTGCACGAAACCCTGTCCAAAGAGCAGATGCACGACCCGGCTGTTCTGGCGCAAACCATCAAGGCTTTGCCCATCACGTTGCAGGCCACCCGACCGCTGGACGAGGCCATCAGCACCGCTGGTGGTGTGTTGTTCGAAGCTGCAGACGACAAGCTGATGCTCGAAGCGTTGCCGGGGGTGTTCTGCGCTGGCGAAATGCTGGACTGGGAGGCCCCCACCGGTGGTTACTTGCTGACCGCCTGCCTGGCCAGTGGCGCCAAGGCGGGGCAGGGTGTTTTGAGCTATTTGAACAAGAAGTAGGCCGCTGGCCCAGGTGATACAAGGCTCTGCTGCTCTTTAAAAGAGAGTGGCGAGATACCTGTGTTGGCAGCTTGTTGACTCTGCGAGTTGTGGCCGTTCTATGGCGGTGGGCGCCAGTTTGCTATGTCACAAGCAAACTGAAACTGCCGACGGCAAGGCCACCGACCAACGAGAAAAAAGGGTGGTGACGGACCTTGACCCCAGCACTGGCTCCACAGTTAGGGCTGCTTGGTTCCCCACCTGACCCGGTTGGCCGCTTCACCATGTGGGAAGGCCCGTCGCTAACTATTGTAATAGGTCGCGGGCGTCCCGCATCCCGAACCCAGGCCAGATGACAAGTCGGGCTAGAACGCCCGGTGAGCAGGGTGGGGCACCTTAGAATCGCCGGATGTCCTATCTCGTGCTCGCCCGCAAGTACCGTCCCCGCAACTTCACCGAAATGGTCGGGCAGGACCATGTCGTGCAGGCGCTCTCCAACGCCCTGACCACGCAGCGGCTGCACCATGCCTATATGTTCACCGGCACACGCGGGGTTGGCAAAACCACGGTGTCGCGCATTCTGGCCAAATCGCTCAACTGCCAGGGGGTAGATGGCACTGGTGGTATCACGGCCAGCCCTTGTGGTGTATGCCAAGCGTGCACGGATATTGATAGCGGCCGGTTTGTCGACTACACCGAGCTCGACGCTGCCTCCAACCGCGGTGTGGACGAGGTGCAGGCGCTGCTGGAGCAGGCGGTGTACAAGCCGGTGCAGGGTCGCTTCAAGGTCTTCATGATCGACGAAGTGCACATGCTCACCGGCCACGCGTTTAACGCGATGCTCAAGACGCTGGAGGAGCCGCCCGAGTACCTGAAATTTGTGTTGGCCACCACCGACCCGCAAAAAGTGCCGGTCACCGTGTTGTCGCGTTGTCTGCAGTTCAATTTACGCCCGATGGCGCCTGAGACCATCCGCGAACATTTACACAAGGTGTTGGAGGTCGAGCAGGTGGCTGCTGATGTGCAGTCGCTGCGCCTGTTGGCGCGCGCCGCACGGGGCTCCATGCGCGACGCCCTGAGTCTGACCGACCAGGCGATTGCTTTTGGCTCTGGTGCGCTGACCGAGGCCATGGTGCGCCAGATGCTTGGCAGTGTGGACCGCTCGTATGTGTTTCGCCTGATTGACGCGCTGGCGCGGGGTGATGGCAAGACGGTGGTTGACACCTCCGAGACGCTGCGCCTCAATGGCCTGAGTGCCGCCTCGACGCTGGAGGAAATGAGCGCGGTGTTGCAACGCATGGCGGTGTTACAGGCGGTGCCTGGCATGGCGGCTGAAGACGACACCGACCCCGAGCAGGCCGAGTTGCAACGCCTGGCCGCGCTGCTGCCGATGGACGAAACCCAGTTGCTCTACAGCATCTGCCTGCATGGCCGTACCGAGCTGGGTCTGGCGCCCGACGACTACGCGGCGCTGACCATGGTGCTGCTGCGGCTGCTGGCGTTTAAACCGGCGACCAGCGCCACCCGCGCTGTGGCTGAAAAAAAAACACTGAAAACCCCGCAGCCCGCGCCTGAACCTCCGGCGCCGCCGCCACCCAGTGCACCTGTCGCGCCGGTTCAGCCGGTTGCTCCGGTGGCCCAGGTTGTTGGCACTGCGCTGGACGATGGCGCCGAGCCAGATGAACAAAATCAACCTGTAGCCCTCGTATCTCAAGGGTCAGTTGCTCCTGAAAATGAAGCGGTGCAGCTTGTGCCAGAAGGCCAGCGCCTGCCGATCAGAGATCCCTCTGAGCCGCCGCTTGCTAGCAAGAATTTTGAGCAAAATCAGGCACCAGCCCTTGTAGATCAAGGGCGAGTAGCTGCAAACATTGAAGCATTCCCGGTGCGGGTGCAAGCGGACTCAGCACGTGATGTGGTGGCCGCCAACACCCCTCACGCGATCAGCACCACGCCCGAGGGTGACTTCTGGCATAACACGGTGCAGGCCTTGGTTGCCGCAGAGGCCATCAACGCCATGGCACGTGAACTGGCCTTGCAGTCACAGCTGGTGGCGCGTGACAGCAACGACTGGCTGCTGCGCGTCGAGCGCGAGTCGCTCAACCATGCTGGCAGCAAAGACCGCCTGACCACCGCTCTGGCCGTCGCCGGGCACCCGGTGCGCCTGGTGATTGAGGTGGGGCGTGTCACGGACAGCCCGGCCAAACGCAACGCGGCGGCAGCGGCGCAAGCCCAGTTGGCTGCCGAAAAAATCGTTTTTAACGACCCGTTTGTGCAGTCGATGATGCGGGAATTTGACGCGAAAATTGTGCCAGGCAGCATCAAGCCGCTGTGATGCGCAGGTGCTCGAGAATCTTTTTTATCACCAACTGAAGGAACCCCATGTTCAACAAAGGACAACTCGCAGGCTTGATGAAGCAGGCGCAGGCGATGCAGGAAAACATGAAAAAAGCCCAGGACGATCTGGGCAACATCGAAGTCAGCGGTGAATCCGGCGCGGGCTTGGTCAAGATCACCATGACCTGCAAACACGAGGTGCGCCGTGTCACCATCGACCCGAGTTTGTTGACCGATGACAAGGACATGCTCGAAGACCTGGTGGCGGCTGCGTTTAATGCGGCGCTGCGCAAGGCCGAGGAGACATCGGCCGAGAAGATGGGCAAGATCACTGCAGGCATGCCAGGCCTCCCCGGCGGCATGAAATTCCCTTTCTGAGGGTGGCTACCGAGCCAGCGTAATCCGTCGTTGGGCGGTGCTCGCAATCCTCACGTACAGGAAGTACGTTCCGGTTGCTGCGCTCCGTCCGCCTAGGCTGACGCTGGCTCGCTACGCCCGCCGCGTTGGTTGCCAATACCGTTCTTCTACTGAGCACTCACTTTTATGTCTGACACCAATGCGCTTGAGGTGCTGATCCAGTCGCTGCGCTGCCTGCCGGGCGTGGGGGTGAAATCGGCGCAGCGCATGGCGTTTCACCTGTTGCAGCACAACCGTGCGGGCGCCGAGACGCTGGCGCGAGCCTTGAATGAGGCCACCCACAGCATCCAGCACTGTGCGCTGTGCCACACCTTTACCCAGGCCGAGGTCTGTGCCACCTGCCTGGATGATCGGCG
Source organism: Rhodoferax sp. BLA1 (assembly GCF_013416775.1). GTDB lineage: Bacteria > Pseudomonadota > Gammaproteobacteria > Burkholderiales > Burkholderiaceae_C > Rhodoferax. Next base: position 440,558 of record NZ_SZVI01000009.1, on the reverse strand, counting down.
CGACGCCAGCAAGCTGTGTGTGGTGGAAACCCCGGCCGACCAGTCGGCGGTGGAGCGCACCGGCGCCTACAAGGGGCTGTATTTTGTGCTGATGGGCAAACTCAGCCCGCTGGACGGCATCGGACCCAAAGACATTGGGTTAAAGAAGCTGTTTGACCGGGCGCTGGACGGCACCGTGCACGAGGTGATTCTGGCCACCAACTTCACCGCCGAAGGCGAAGCCACGGCGCATGTGATTGCAGAAGGCCTCAAAGGCCGGGGCCTGCAGCTCACCCGTCTGGCACGGGGTGTGCCGGTGGGCAGCGAGCTGGAATATGTCGATTTGGGTACCATTGCCCACGCGCTGGTCGACCGGCGTTAACCCCCTCAGGAGTTGTCATGCTGTTGCCCTCGTTCACCCTGGCTTACTGGTGTGTGTTGATCGCGGCTTTGTTGCCGATTGTGTGCGCCGGTATCGCCAAGTGGGGGATGTTCACCAAGCCGCCGCAGCAAGGCGGGTTTGACAACAAACACCCGCGCGCTTGGTTGGCCAGCCAGACCGACTGGCGTGCCCGCGCCAATGCCGCGCAGGCCAACAGTTTTGAGGCGCTGCCGTTTTTCATCGGCGCGGTGGTGATCGCCCACCAGTTGGGGGCCTACCAGGCTCGGCTGGATGTACTGGCCGCCCTGTTTGTGGTGCTGCGGCTGGTCTACATCCTGCTGTATGTGGCCAACCAGGCCAGCCTGCGCAGTGTGGTGTGGTTGTTGGGCTTGGGGCTCAACATTGCCATTTTGTTTGCTGGCTACCGTTAAACCCCGGGCCGATACCGCGCTGAATCCGGTTGGTGCGCGGTGCGCCGATCAAGCGCCCGGCCTCACACAGATCACTTCTTTTTGGCTGGCGCCGTTTTCTTGGGCGCTACAACTGCTTTTTTGCGCGCTGGCACCTTGGCGGCTTTTTTTGCGCTGCTTCCCGGTGATGAGCGTGCGGCTTTGCTTGACGGTGCCGCCCTCACGGCCCGGCTCGCGCGTGCGGGCAAATACACCACCACTTTTTGCCCGGCCTTGAAGACGGCTGACGCGCTGACGTTGTTCCAGCGTGCGACTTCCGCCGCGTTCAGACCATAACGTTTGGCCAGGGAGGCCACGCTGTCTTTTTTGCCAGCTTTGACACTGGTCTTGCGCAGCACCACCTCGGGCGCCAACGACAGCTGGCCGTTGTCAGCCACATGGTTGCTCACGTCATTGAGCACGCTGCTGTCACGGCGCACCAGCAAGGTCGAGCCGGCACGGATCAGCATGCGACCCTTGATGTTGTTGACCTCGCGCAGCTCGTTCTCTGACATGTTGAAGCGGCTGGCGGCGTCAGCCGGTTTGAGGGTGGTCGGTGCAATCCAGGCGGTCCAGCTGGCGAGTCCGCTGCCGCCATAGGCCTCCAGATTGGCCTGAAACACCTCGGCGTTGTCCCAGGGCAGCAAAATGGTGGGTGTACCTGCCGCCAGCAGCACCGGTTTGGAGGCCGACGGGTTGAGCGCCCGGAAGTCGCTCAGAGGCACCTCGGCCAGTTTGGCCGCCAGCGCCACATCGATGTCACGGCGAATTTCCACCGTTTGGAAATACGGGTGGTTGCCAATGGCGGGCAAAAAGGTGTTGAACTTGTCCGGGTCGGCCACTATGTTTTTGACGGCCTGCAGCTTGGGCACATAAAACTGCGTCTCCATCGGCATTTTCAAATCAAGGTAACTGGTGCCAAGGCCCAGTTTTTTGTTTTTGGCAATGGCCCGGGAGACGCTGCCTTCGCCCCAGTTGTAGGCGGCCAGCGCCAGATGCCAGTCACCAAACATGCCGTACAGACGTTGCAGGTAGTCCAGCGCGGCGCGGGTGGAGGCCAGCACATCACGCCGCTCATCCCGAAACATGTTTTGCTTGAGTTCGAAGTATTTGCCGGTGGCGGGCATGAACTGCCACATGCCTGCCGCCCGGGCACTGGAGACCGCCTGCGGGTTGAAAGCACTCTCAATGAAGGGCAGCAGGGCCAGCTCGGTGGGCATGCCGCGTCGTTCCAGTTCTTCCACAATGTAGAACAGGTATTTGCCACCCCGGTCGGTCATGCGTTGCACATAGTCGGGCCGGGTGGCGTACCACTGCTCGCGGTCACGCACCAGGTCGTTGTCGAGGTCGGGCATGGCAAAGCCGAGGCGGATGCGGTCCCACATATTGGCTGGTGGGGTTAGGGCATGCACCGGCAGCGAGCTCAGTGTCAGGCTCGGCAAGGCGCGCAAACCCCCGCTGGGGTAGATCGGGTTGCGTAATCCGGGCGCGCTGTTGTCGTTGCGCACTCCTGGTGCACTGGGTGTGGTGGCCAGGGTGTAAGTGTCCGTTTGTCCACTTGGGGTGGTGCTGGCGCAGCCCACCAGCACAAGACAAAGCAGCAGCGCTGCCGATTTCAAAAAATGTGTCAAAACTGATTTTTCCAGGTTCGCAGCGCAGCAAAAACACGCACTGGGTCTTGCGCGGTGGCGTCAAATTGCTGCACGGCGCGGATCACACCGGGCAGGTGTGTCCGCAAAAAAGGGTTGATGGCTTTTTCCAGCCCGATGCTCGAAGGCAGGCTGGGCAAGTGCTGCGCACGCAGCGTTTGGACGGTGGCCTGGTGGCTGACCACGTCCTGGTTGTCGGGTTCAACGGCATGGGCAAACACCAGGCCGCTGGCTGTGTATTCATGGGCGCAGCAGACGCGGGTGTTGTCGGGCAAAGCCGCCAGTTTGCCCAGTGAGGTCAGCATCTGCGCCGGGGTGCCCTCAAACAGGCGTCCGCTACCCGCGCTGAACAAGGTGTCACCACACAACAGCAGCGGGTATTGACCTTGGGGCTCGGTGTAGAACGCAATGTGACCAGCGGTGTGGCCGGGCACGTCGATCACCTGCAGGCGCCAACCCAGCAGCTCAATCACATCACCACCGGCCAAGCGCATCAAAGGTTCGGGCACCTGCTCCAGCAAGGGGCCAAACACCTGGGCGCCGGTGGCCTCGCGCAGTTCGGTCACACCGCCGGTGTGATCATGGTGATGGTGCGTGACTAGAATCGCCTCGAGTTGGACTCCCAGGCGTTTGATGGCCTCAAAAACGACTTGGGCATCGCCGGGGTCCACCACCAGGGCACGCTGTCCATCGTGCAGCATCCAGATGTAGTTGTCGTTGAAAGCAGGCAGTGGAATTAAGTTCATGAGCGGTCAAATTATAGGGATGCACGATTGGTTGGCGTCTCCGCCAGGGCAGTACCTGCTGGCATGGGAGCGCGCGCAAATGGCGCAGGCGGTGGGCAATGTGTTTGGGTTTCACGCGCTGCAACTGGGCTTGCCGGAGTTGAATGCACTCGAGGCCAACCGCATGCCACACCGCTGGCTGGCCACACAAACCCCGACAGAAACCAGCATCTTGCCGCAGGAGCCATCCGCCAGCCCACGCGTGGCGCTGGTCACGGACTTTTCAGCCTTGCCGTTTTCGGCCAACAGCCTCGATCTGGTGGTGATGCCGCATGCGCTGGAGCTCTCCGTCGATCCGCACGGCGTCTTGCGTGAGGTGGCACGTGTGCTGGTGCCTGAAGGCCGGGTGGTGATTTGTGGACTGAACCCATTGAGTATGTGGGGCTTTTGCCAGCGGCGACCGAACTGGTTCCGCTGGATGGGCGCCCAGCGCCTGCTGCTGCCGTCATCGGGTGAATGTATTGGTTATCTGCGCCTGCGTGACTGGCTGAGCCTGCTGAATTTGGAGATTGAAGACGGCCGTTTTGGCTGCTACCGGCCGGCCTGCTCCAGCCAGGCCTGGTTGCAGCGTTTCAACTGGATGGACAAGGCTGGCGAGCGCTGGTGGCCGATCCTGGGCTCGGTGTATTGCCTGGTGGCGGTCAAGCGGGTGCGAGGTATGACACTGATCAACCCCGCCCGAAAGGCCGTCAGACGCTTGGCGGTTGCTCCTGTTACTATAGCTAATAGCTCAGGTAACATGAGGGCTACAGGCCAAAATGATACACAAACCTAAACACATGGACAAACACATTGAATAGCATTGATATTTATACCGACGGCGCCTGCAAGGGCAACCCCGGCCCGGGCGGCTGGGGCGCGTTGCTGAAGTCGCCAGAGGCGCAAAAAGAACTGTGTGGCGGCGAACTTGATACCACCAACAACCGCATGGAGATGATGGCGGTGATTGAGGCCTTGTCGGCCCTGAAACGCCCGTGCAAGATCACGCTGCATGTGGACAGCCAGTATGTGCTCAAGGGCATGACCGAGTGGCTGCCGGGCTGGAAAGCGCGCGGCTGGAAAACGGCCACCAAGGCACCGGTCAAAAATGTTGATCTTTGGCAGCGCCTGGATGCCTTGGTCAACGGCGGCGCCCACCAGATCGAGTGGCGCTGGGTGCGGGGTCACAATGGGGATGCTGGTAACGAGCGGGCCGATGAACTGGCCAATCGGGGAGTGGATATGGCGCTGCAAAAACGCTGATCACACAGAGACAACTTGTATGCTGACATTGACTTCGATGAGTATCGTTCGGCGTTTGACCCTGCTGATCACCGGTGCCATGTTGGGTCTGGTGTTGTTGGCGTGTGTGTTTCTCTGGTCAGAACGTGCCCTGATCCTGGAAGAACGGCAAACGGCCGTGCGTCAGACGGTAGAAATCGCGCAGGGTGTGCTGACGCGTTTTCACGCTCTGGAAACACAGGGCAAACTGACACAGGATGACGCCCAACGGCAAGCCATCGACACACTGCGCCAATTGCGTTACAGCGGTTCCGAGTATTTCTGGATCAATGACATGCGCCCCTACGTGGTGCTGCACCCGATCAAACCCGAACTCGAAGGCACGGACGTCTCAGGCCTCAAAAGCCCCACCGGGCAGTTCATTTTTGTTGACTTCGTCAAGCAGGTCAGAACCGCTGGTGATGGTTTTGTCAGTTATGTCTGGCCCAAGCCAGGCCATACCGAGCCGGTGCCAAAAATTTCTTATGTCAAAGGGTTTGAGCCCTGGGGCTGGGTCGTTGGCTCGGGCGTCTACGTCGACAACGTCAATGCGGCGGTCTGGCGCCGGGCCATCGGTTTTGCCGCTGGCACCCTGTTGCTACTGGCTCTGTTGGCGGGTTTTGGTTGGTTGATCTCGCGCAGCATCCTGCGCCAGTTGGGTGGTGAACCCCGTGTTGTCAGTGACCTGACCCAGCGGATTGCCCAGGGAGATTTGGCCACCCACATCGAGCTGCGACCCCAGGACAGCAGCAGCATCTTGTATGACTTGCGGACCATGCGTGACCGTTTTGCCGCCATCGTGCGGCATGTACGTGAGGGTTCGGAAGGTGTGGCTACCGCCAGCTCCGAGATCGCCCAGGGCAACCAGGACTTGTCGGACCGCACCGAAAGCCAGGCCAGTGCATTGGAGCAAACCGCTGCCTCCATGGAACAGCTCAGTGCCACGGTGCAGCACAACGCAGAGAGCGCGGCTCAAGCCAGCCAGATGGCGGTACATGCCAGCAGTGTGGCGGTGCAGGGTGGTCGGGTGGTGGCCGACGTGGTGGCGACCATGGGTGGCATCAACGAGGCCTCGCGCAAAATCAGCGACATCATTGCGGTGATTGACGGCATCGCCTTCCAAACCAATATCCTGGCGCTGAACGCGGCGGTGGAAGCCGCCCGCGCGGGTGAACAAGGGCGCGGTTTTGCCGTGGTGGCCAGCGAGGTGCGGTCTTTGGCCGGGCGCAGCGCCGACGCAGCCAAAGAGATCAAGAACCTGATCAACACCAGCGTGGAACGTGTGTCCAGTGGCACGGCGCTGGTAGATCAGGCGGGCAGCACCATGAGCGAGGTGGTCAGCAGCATCGCCCGGTTGGTGGATGTGGTGGGTGAGATCAGTGCCGCCAGCCGAGAACAGAGCCTGGGTGTGTCACAGGTGGGTGAAGCCGTCACGCAAATGGACCGGGTGACCCAGCAAAACGCGGCCCTGGTCGAGGAAATGGCCGCTGCCGCCAGTAGCTTGAAGTCCCAGGCCAATGACTTGGTGCAGACCGTGGCTGTTTTTAAGCTCTGAGCGAGGTTGCGTCAGTTTCGACGGCGATCCCGGGTGCTCGTCGCTGGGATCGCCACGCTGGTTGAGAAGTGTTGGTTTTAACCGACACCATGCGCTTAAAACCGATGCTACCTTCTCGCCTCCATTGACTGAGACGAGCAAAACATGCCCAAAACCCTGATTGAACCCTTTCGCATCAAAAGCATTGAACCCATTCGTATGACGACCCGTGAGGAGCGGGTTCAGCTGCTGGAAGCCGCCAAACTCAACGTCTTCAAATTACACGCCGAAGACGTGTTGATCGACTGGTTGACCGACTCCGGTACCGGCGCCATGTCCAGCCGCCAGTGGGGCGCCATCATGGAAGGTGACGAGAGTTATGCCGGTGCACGCAGTTTTTACCGGCTGGAAAAAGTCATCCAGAACATCACCGGCATGAACTTCTTTGTGCCGACCCACCAGGGTCGTGCCGCAGAAAAAGTGCTGTTCACCGCCGTCTGCAAAAAAGGCGATGTGGTGCCCAACAACTGTCACTTTGACACCACCCGCGCTAACCTGGAGTACCTGGGTATCGAGGCGCTGGACCTGGTGATTGCCGAAGGGACACAACCCGCGACGATTCACCCCTTCAAGGGCAACATCGACCTGGAGCGGGTTGAGGCCCTGCTGAAAACGCGCGGCGACCAGATCCCGTTTGGCATGATCACCGTCACCAACAACACCGGTGGCGGCCAGCCGGTGTCGATGGCCAACATCCGCGCTTATGCTGCCTTGCTCAAGAAATACGGCAAACCTTTCATCATGGATGTGTGCCGTTTTTCTGAAAACGCCATGTTTATCAAGATGCGCGAGCCCGGTTACGAAAACACCTCGATCAAGGCCATCGTGCAAGAGATGTTCTCTTACGCCGACGGTGCGACCATGAGTGCCAAGAAAGATGGCATGGTCAACATCGGCGGTTTCATCGTGCTGCGCAGCGAAGAGTGGATGGACGCGGTGCGCAACGTGTTGATCATGACCGAAGGTTTCCCCACCTACGGCGGCTTGGCTGGGCGCGACCTGGAGGCGCTGGCGGTGGGGCTGGAGGAGGGCATGCAGGAAGACTACCTGCGTTACCGCCTGCGCACCGCCGAATACCTGGGTGAGCGGCTGGAGGCAGCGGGTGTGAGTTTTGTCAAACCCACCGGTGGCCACGCGGTCTACATTGACGCCCGTACCGTGTTGCCCGACATGCCGGTGGCCCATTACCCGGCTTGGGCGCTGTGCAATGCCCTGTACCTAGAGGGGGGCATCCGTGGTGTGGAAATCGGCTCAGTGATGTTTGGCAAACGCTTGGCCAACGGCACCGAGACCTATCACAGCATGGAACTGGTACGGCTGGCTTTCCCTCGGCGCATGTATACCCAGAGCCACTTTGACTATGCTGCCGAAGTGATTGCTGAGGTGAAGCAAAAGGCTTCCAGCATTCGCGGTGTGAAGATCACCAAACAGCCGCCCTTCCTGCGTCACTTCACCTGTGAGTGTGCCTGGGTGGACGCCTGAACCAGACGGGGGCCACCGGAGTGGCCTTCGCAGACTCAGAAGCGTTTTCTAGAACGGAATACCTCTGGGGTAACGCCTTACCAGCTGACCGCAGCACGGTACAACATGTAAGCCGCCAGCAGATACAAGATGCTGGCAAACACCCGTTTGAGGCGTTTAACCGGGAGTTTGTGGGCCGCTGCGGCACCCAATGGGGCGGTCAGGATGCTGCAACTGGCAATCACCATCAGAGCGGGCAACCAGATGTAACCCAGGGAGTAGGGGGGCAGATGGGCCACACCGGAGCCGCCCACCACAAAACCCAGTGCATTGGCCAGCGCGATGGGAAAACCCAGCGCGGCCGAGGTGGCCACCGCCGCGTGAATTGGCACATTGCACCAGGTCATGAAGGGCACGCTGACAAAACCACCACCAGCCCCCACCAAACCGGACAAAAAGCCGATCACCGAACCGGTACCGACCAGACCCACCGGCCCGGGCACCGAGCGACTTGGCGCAGGTTTTTTGTCCAAAAACATCTGTGTGGCGGAAAACCCCACAAACAAGGCAAACACCAAAGCCAAGGCCGAGCCTTTCAAAACGGTAAACACCCCGATGCTGGCGATGCCCGCGCCCAAAACGATGCCTGGCGCCAGGCTTTTGACCAAGTCCCAACGGATGGCGCCACGTTTGTGGTGCGCCCGCAAGCTCGACACGGAGGTGAAAACGATGGTGGCCATGGAGGTGGCAATGGCCATCTTGATCGATAGCTGCGGATCAACACCCTGGTCGGAGAGGATGGCGGTGACAAACGGCACCATGATCATGCCGCCACCAATCCCCAGCAGCCCCGCCAAAAAACCTGAGATCAGGCCGAGCAGGCCAAGGGCAAAAATCAGAGAGGGTTCAAAGTGCATCAATCAAACCAGAGAAGGGTATTACCGGGTACCAGGGCGGCCCGCTGAACCGGTTTGTGAAAACACAGACGATCGACGCAAGGGGTCAATTTATGGGTGAAGGTTGGGTATTTTACTTGGAGGTCCGCTAGGCACACAGCTCTTTGAACTTGCTCACTGCTTGCGCCCGGTTGATCACATCAAGCTTCTTGAAAACCCGCTGCATGTGGTTTTTCACGGTGAATTCGCTGATGTTCAGGATGCAGCCAATTTCAGGGTTGGTTTTGCCCAGTGCCACCCAATACATGATTTCCACTTCTCGGGTTGACAAGGTATGGGTGGGTTTCAGGTTCTCTTTCAGGGTCAATGGGCCCACGCTTGCCTGCTCAGGTAAGTGGCTAACTTGACGCAAGGCCGAATCAATGTAAGGCAGGATTGCGGTGACAGTCGCCCTGTCCACTTGGCTGTAGTCCGGTTTGGTGCTGAATGAGACATACAGACACTCAATGCCGTGGCGCTCGTCGCAAATGCCGTGCACCATCGCGCTACGCATGTACTTCAGGGCATCACCCAGCATGCATTGGAGCCCGGTGTCTTCCAACAAAAAGCCGCTTTCTCCTACTTTCATGGCGTAGGGGCTTTTGCTGTACTGCGTCCAGCGATGGTAGAGCTGCAGCAGCAGCGGCGACAGTGTGTCGGTGTTCACATTGTGTGACCTGACCCCGGTCATGGGTGAAATCACGTCGTGGCGAAGTTGACCTTCGTTGAAGTTACCCCATACCGCGATCATGATGTCATGCGGAAGGTAATACTGCATTTCCCCCTGTAGCCAGATCAGCATGTCGAAGTGAGTCCGAATCCCCGCTGATTGGGAGACCACACGGTGGTAATGGTGAATATCCGCAGGAGATAGTGATGATTGGAGAATATTCAAAGTTGAAATATGGTTTGCTCCAAATCACACCAGACCATCTGGTGTCAAAAATTCGGAGCAGTTAAACAAGTTTGCATCTTGATTGGATGCAGGGTATCTTCAAAATGTGACAATTTTTTATCGTATTTACAACATCTGGCGATGTGCTATGCATGAGGTTTTGGTAGCAATGTATCGCCTCCATGGGTTCATATAGTTCGTTGGAGCTATTGTTACTCTCTGTTACGTCCTTCGATAATCAGCCTTGTGTTTTGACACCTGAGGCGGAGTTATCGAGTTATGAATTCACCCTTTGCAGAGCTCCAGCCAGGCGTGCAACCGCTGGGCAAAGTTAGAGACTATCTCAACGAATTCATCCACGCCGTTCAGGCTGGGCGTCTGTTGGAGGGGATTAACCGCCGTGAAATCCTGTTGTTCGGTGATTACCTTGAGTGTTTTGGTGTACCGCGTTGTTCTTCCGTGTTGCGCGAGGGCGAGGAGGGGGACTACTTGGTTATTCTGATCACGGGCGGCGCTGTCATTACCCAGTTGCACGAGGGCCTTGATAAAGTGATTTACGTCGTTAAGCCTGGCGACATTGTTGGCGAAATGTCCATGTTCGACGGGCAAAAACGCTTTGCCAGCTGTGTCACCACTTTGCCCAGTGATTTTGCTGTGCTCACCCATGACAAATTCATGGCCTTGTTGTCAGATCACCCACGTTTGAGCAACAAGATCATGCTCGCTTTGCTTCACACCACCACCAGCAAATTGCGTCATGCTACCAACGACAAGTTGCCAGGTCTGGCCGATGTTGGTTTTCTTTGAAGCAAAGCCAATCACCTCAGGCATTTGATCTCCGGGTAGCCGTGTTGCCAATGTGGGTTTGAGGGCGTCAGACTAGTCCGAACGGACTATCGACGATGAGAGGGTACGCAATTAGTATTTACCCGTAGTGATCTTGCTACTTGCCACGGAGTAATACACCATGACACTGACATCCCTCACTGCAGCCGCCGCATTCGCCGTGTCGAGCCTGAGCGCTTTTGCATCCACAGCAAGTTTGACCAACGAGCCACAAAGCTCCCGCATGATTTTGTTGGGTCTTGGCACGATGGCCGTCATCGTGTGGCGCCGCTTCAAGTCGAACAACTCCTGAGCTATTTCTGAGAATGCACCAAAGAGGGGCGGATGAAATCCGCCTCCTTGCAAAAAATGACCTGACCTGTGGTGTTTCCGTTGTGGGGGCTTGCTCAGTGCGCCATCGCACGGAAGCTTGTCCTCGATTTGTGTGGAATCGCTCATTGCTATCAATGAAATGCACAACCATGGCTCTTTTACCGTCCACGTCCGAATATGACCTGCACCGATTTCACAACGCTGTTGCCCGCGCTGCACAAGTACGCAGCCATTTTGATGCGATGGTTTGGCTGCAAGGCGACATGCAGCACTACCTGCCACACGCCATCCTGATTGCGGCTTGGGGCAACTTCGAAAAGGGCAAGCTCAGCCACGACATTATTTCCCCGCTGGTTGGTGTGCGTTCGCACAACTCATGCCCTGACGCCATCCTGCCGATGCTGCTTCACATGTTCACGCGATGGAGCGAGTTTGGTGGTACTCCCTTTGTCATCAATGCCGGTGTTGACGGTTTTTCCTTGCAAGATGCCACCCCAAACTCCCAACTGAAAGACGCCTTGGGAACAATGCGTTGTGTCTTGGTGCACGGTATGCGAGACGAGCGTGGCAGCCAAGACTGTCTGTATTTGGCTTTTAGCGACATACCTACTTTCAGTCCAAGCCAACGTAGCGCCATGGCCAAGGTGCTGCCCTACATTGACGCCAGCTTGCGTCAGGTTGCTTTGCTGCCACATCAAACCCAACCGGGCCCTTTGACAGACGATCCGAAGGTACCGCAACAGATGCTTGAAAGCAGCTTGTCTGATCGAGAAGAAGAAGTTCTTCAATGGGTTGCCCTGGGGAAGACCAACTCAGAGATCGGGCGCATCTTGACCATCAGCGAATTCACCATCAAGAGCCATCTGAGAAACATTTTCAAGAAGCTCAATGTCAGCAACCGTGCCCAGGCCGTGGGCAAAGTCACCGCCTTGACCAGTTATGCCTGAAATGCCCAGTCTGCTTGATGCCCCGGTGGCTTTGCCACCTGCGTCTGTCAAACCGGCAGTGAGGACATCCACTCTGGGCAATGACAACCTGCTCAGCCAGTTTGAGGCCTTTGTTGGTCCTGTCGCCTATGTGTTTTCATTGTGGGCGCTGTCGCATTATTTTGAGGGCGCCATCCTGCCCCAATATCTTGTGTTGTCGCTGGTGACCTTTGCCATATCTTTTCCGGGCACCGCTCGCCTCCAAGCATCGGTGGCGTCCTTGGCCGGTGAGAGTGTTATCAACTGGGCCTGGACCGCCAGCTTGCTGCTGCTCATGGGTTGGGTCACGGGTTATACCAGCGCTTTCTCTGAACGCGTTCTTTACACGTGGTTGTGGCTGGCGCCGCTCAGCAAGTTCGGGAGTGCCCTTGCCATTCGCAGAATGGCTCCTTTACTGCTCAGCTGGCAGGGTCCGGCCCAACGTGCGTTGATTGTGGGCATGAATGAACAGGGTTTGGCGCTGGCCAATGGCATCACGGCCTCGCTCTACTCACGCATCAAGCTGATTGGTTTTGTGGACAACCGCAGCCCTGAACGATTGGACACCAACAATTGCTACAAGCTGCTGGGCAAACACGAACAGTTGGCACACATTGTGCGCGACCACAATATCAAACTCATTTATCTGTCTTTACCAATGGCGTCCCAGCCGCGCATCCTGCATGTGCTGGATGAACTCAAGGACACCACTGCTTCGATTTACTTTGTGCCAGATATGTTTGTTACTGACCTGATCCAGGGGCAAGCCGACAGCGTCTGTGGCACATCGGTGATCTCAGTCTGCGAAACCCCGTTCAAGGCCACCAACGGTACTGTCAAACGTATCAGCGACGTGGTTTTCTCGGTGTTGATCTTGGCGCTGATCTTTCCGGTCTTGCTGATCATTGCCATTGCCATCAAGCTGACCTCGTCCGGGCCCATCATCTTCAAGCAGCGTCGTTACGGACTCGATGGTGAGGAGATCCTGGTCTACAAATTTCGCTCCATGACGGTTACCGAAGACGGTGGCAACATCCAGCAAGCACAAAAGAACGACGCCCGTATTACCCCCTTGGGCGCCTTTTTGCGTCGCACCTCCCTTGATGAGTTGCCCCAGTTTGTCAACGTCTTGCAGGGGCGCATGAGCATCGTCGGCCCCCGCCCGCACGCTGTGGCTCACAACGAGCTGTACCGAAAACTCATCAAGGGCTACATGGTGCGTCACAAGGTCAAGCCCGGCATCACCGGCTGGGCCCAGGTCAACGGCTACCGGGGGGAGACCGACACTCTGGACAAGATGCAGGGTCGTATTGACTACGACCTGGACTACCTGCGGCACTGGTCGCTGCAGCTTGACATCGACATCATCCTGAAAACCATTCGCCTGGTCTTGAAAGACCAGAAGGCTTATTGAGCCATGCTGCAAGCCCAAGCATTTTGGCTGGTGACTCTGCTGGCGTTGATCAGTACAACGTCTGCGCGGGCGCAGCAGCAAGACCTTGTCCAAGTCCAAGACACGCTCATGTTCCGCGCCGACTACACACTCCAGTCCGACAGCAACCTGCAGCGCCTGCCCGCCAGCGCTAACGTCTCGGCCCAAACTGGCCGCGATAGCACGGCCGAGCGCATTGGCATCAGCACGCTGGGAGTGTCCTTCAACAAAGCCTACAGCTTGCAACGCCTGGAGTTGGACCTGAGCGTGCTCGACTACAGCTACCAAAACTTCAGCCAATACAGCTTTACGGCCACCAACTACGCTGCCGCCTGGCGCTGGAGCATCACACCGCGTTTTCATGGCAGCCTGACTGCGGACCGCCTGGTAACACCCAACAATCCTTCTGACGCTCCCGACGTCACCCAGCGCAACCTGCGTACCACCAGCAACACCGGGTTTGACGCCATTTATGACATGGACGGCACCTGGAGCTTGCTGGCCGGTCTGTCGCGCACCAACCAAACCAATCAGGTGGCTCTGGGTACGGGGGACGACTACAACGCCAACACGGCCAGCGTGGGCGTGCGCCGTGCATCTGGCTCCAACAGTGTGTTCACCTACAACCTCAAAACCTCCAGCGGCAGATACCTCACCGCCAGCGCCAACAATCGCGAATTCGACCAGATTGACAATGGGGTCAACCTGTCCTGGGTACTGTCAGGCAACACCACCGCTAACTTAAGCGCCGTTCACATCGACCGCAACCACCCGAGTCAGCCTCAACGCGACTACAGTGGCTTTAACACAGGTGTTGCCATCAACTGGAACATCACCGGCAAAACTGCCCTGGCCGCAAGCTGGGCTCGTCAACTCGGCAGTTATCAGACTGGCTACTCCAATCACACCCTGAGTAACCGGCTATCACTTGGCCCCACCTGGCGCATTGGTAGCAAAACTTATTTGGGCCTGCGTTATGACCTGACCTACATCGACTACCTGGGCGCGCCCGACGCTGGGTCGATCACCCAGCGCAAGGACACTTTGCGTGACGCCAGCTTGTCACTCAACTGGCAGCCTTTCCAGTTTGTGGCTTTCAACGCCTCGCTGAAAAAAAGCACGCGTGATGCCGCCGTCACCAATCTTGCCCCGCTTGACTACAGCAGCACCGTGGGCAAACTGTCGGCCGATTTCAGTTTTTAGCCATGCCTCCACCACATGTCCACACATCCATATCGAAAGAGAAATACGGCTCTACCCTTCAAAATCAATTGGTCTATAGCTATAAAAAATGGAGTGGATGGTTGGAATGAAACACCACATCTGCTATTTCATACTCCCTAGAATCTATCCACATCAAAGATGTCCATGCCCACCCGTCACTTCCGCCTGATCCACCTTTTGCTTGCCTCCCTGGTCACCCTGGGCGGCCTTGGCCCACTGGCGCACGCACAGTCGGCGGCAGGCAACTTGCTCCCCAGTCGTACCACCCAGCCTGACTACCCGCTGGGTGCGGGTGATGCCCTGCGCATCCAGGTGTTTCAAAACCCTGATCTCACCATCGAAACTCGCGTTTCAGAAAACGGCACCATCACCTTCCCACTGATCGGCACGGTCAGCCTGGGTGGTCTCTCCATTGGCGCGGCCGAGAAAAAAATTGCCACCGCGCTTCAGGCCGGTGACTTCATCAAGCAGCCTCAGGTCACCATCCTGCTCACGCAAATCCGCGGCAACCAGGTGGCCGTTCTGGGTCAGGTCAACCGCCCCGGTCGTTTTCCCATGGAAACAGCCAACACCCGTGTGACCGATATGCTGGCCAACGCAGGTGGTGCCACCACCACCGGTGACGACATGGCCATCGTCACCGGCGTGCGTGGCGGCAAGCCTTTTCGCAAGCTCATCGACATTCCCCAGCTGTTTCTTACAGACGACGCTGCAGAGGACATCGTGCTGCAAGGCGGCGACGCCATTTATGTGCACCGTGCCCCGGTGTTCTATATCTATGGCGAAGCCCAACGCCCTGGTGCCTACCGCATTGAGCGCGGCATGACCGTGATGCAGGCTCTGGCCCAAGGCGGCGGTCCCACCACCCGCGGCTCCGAAAAACGCCTGCGCCTGCATCGCAAGGACGCTAGCGGCAGCATCACCGAGTTGGAGCCTCAGCTCACCGACACCGTGTTCCCCAATGACGTCATCTATGTCAAAGAAAGCCTGTTCTGATGACTGTCCAACAGCTATTCCTTATTCTGCGAGCGCGCTACAAAGTGGCGTTGCTGGTCTTGTTGGCCACCATGGTCACCACGGTGGCCGTCAATCTGCTGCTGCCAAAACAATACACCGCCAGTGCCGCTGTGGTGATTGATGTCAAATCGCCAGAGTTGGTTAGTGGCCTCACGCTGCAAGGCACGGTGGCCCCCGGCTACATGGCGACGCAGATTGACATTATCAAAAGCGACCGCGTTGCCAAAGACGTGGTCAAGCTGCTCATGCGTGACACCAACGACATGGTGCAGCAGCAGTGGCGCGATGCCACTGGCGGCAGGGGTCAGCTTACTGACTGGCTTGCGACCGAATTGGAAAGGCAGCTGGGCGTCAAACCCAGCCGCGAAAGCAACGTCGTCAATATCAATTACACCGGCACCGACCCCGACTTTGCTGCCGCAGTCGCCAACGCCTTTGCCCAGTCATATATCAACGTCAATTTGGATCTGCGTCTTGCGCCAGCCAGGCAATACGCTGCGTTTTTTGAAGAGCAAACCAAAGCCGCTCGCGCCAAACTTGAAATCGCTCAAAAGGCCCTGTCTGACTACCAGCAGGCCAACGGCATCACCTCGGTGGACGAGCGGGTTGACTTCGAAACTGCGAAGTTGAATGAGACCAGCAGCCAGCTCACCGGCATTCAGGCCCTGACCACAGACAGCCAAAGCAAACGCGGCAGCACTCAGGCTGACACCGTGGCCGAGGTTATGCAAAGTCCACTGATCAATGGCCTGAAAGCCGACATTGCCCGCCTGGAAGCCAAACTCACCGAGAACAGTGGCAACCTGGGCAAAAACCACCCGCAAACCCAGCGCAGCGAAGCCGAACTGGCCACCCTGAAGGCCCAGTTGGCCCAGGAAACCCGCCAAATCACCAGCAGCATCGAAACCACCTACCGGGTTGGCAAACAGCGCGAGGCCCAGCTACAAGGTGCCCTGGCTGGCCAAAAAGCCCGCGTGCTGGCGTTGAACAAACAGCGTGACGAGCTCAACGTGTTGCGCCGCGAGATTGAATCTGCCCAGCGCGCCTTTGAGGCGGTGAGTCTGCGCGCTTCACAAACCAACATCGAGAGCCAGGCCAATCAGACCAACATCGCGCTGCTCAACCCCGCCTCGACCCCGGCGGGCCCGTCAAAACCCAGGGTGTTGCTGAACATCTTGGTGTCCATTTTTTTGGGCACACTGCTGGGCGTGGGTCTGGCGCTGCTGCTTGAACTGGCCAACCCCCGCGTACGCAGCGCTGCCGACCTGGCTGACGTGCTCAAACTGCCTTTGCTTGGCAGCATTGCCCACACCGGAGTCCCCGCATGAACGCTCCTGTTCCCATCAACACCGCGAGCCGCAGCATGGGTGACATTCTGCTGGCCAGTGGCCGCCTGAGCCCGGCCAACCTGCAGCGCATACTCGACAGCCAGGTGCAAAATCACACCCCGTTTGGCGAAGCCGCCATTGCCCTGAATCTGCTCACCAAAGACGATATCGACCAGGCACTGAGCCAACAGTTTCACTACGCCTACCTGAGCCCGGCCGACACCCGTCTCAGCCCAGAACTGGTGGCCGCCTACCAGCCCTTTGGTGTGGCCAGCGAAAACATACGCGCCGTGCGCAGCCAGCTCATGCTGCGCTGGTTCAATGGTGACCGGGCTCGCAAGGTGCTGGCTGTGGTAAGTGCTGGCGTGGGTGAGGGCCGCAGCTTTGTCACCGCCAACCTGGCTATCGTTTTTGCCCAGCAAGGCCAGCGTACGCTGCTGATTGATGCCGACCTACGCGCCAAACCCGAGCGCGGCCAGCACAGCCTGTTCAAGCTGGAGCGCGGTCACGGCTTGTCGGCCGTGTTGGCAGACCGTGCCAGCCTGGAAGAAGCCATGCAGGCTGTGCCCGGCCTGAGCAACTTGGTGGTGCTGCCCGCTGGTGCCGTACCGCCCAATCCTCAAGAGTTGTTGGGCAACACCAGCTTTGGCAGGCAGCTCCACAGTGTTTCTCAGCAATTTGACGTGATCTTGATCGATACGCCCGCCGGTGCTGACTATGCCGACGCCGAGGTCATTGCCGCTCGCGCCGGAGCCGCCCTGATCGTGACGCGCAAAAACACCTCTTTGCTCACCGCCACCACCCAGCTCGCCCAACGCCTGCAGGCCAGCGGCGTGGCGCTGATCGGCTCGGTGCTTAACGATGCTTGAAGTAAATGGCCCACGCACCCAGTGCGGCGCCTATGGCGTCGGCGGTCAGGTCGTCCAGGTCAGCACTGCGCCCTGGAAGGAACAACTGATGCCACTCGTCCACCACGCCCACGCCCAAGGCGCCGGCAAACGCCAGCAGCAGCAGGGCAAGTCTGCGCAGGCCGCTGGCATAACCCAGTGCCATGGCCAACAGGGCAAACACGCCTGCATGAGCCAGCTTGTCCCATGGCGCAGGAATCAGTCCCACGGCTATCGGCTGCGCACCGCCCACCCACAAACCCACGGGCAACATCACCGCCAGCAAAGTCGCCATCACGCGCCACACGCGCTGCCTACTGTTTGAAACCGATTTTGTGAACAAGCTGACACCCTCTTTCAATAACCATTCTGGCCAGGCAGCCCGACTGCAGGCTTGGCTGCTGATCATTATCGGGCTGGGTGCTTCCAGGACTGATATAGCTACTGCTCAAAACAGTGCCTTCGTGATCAAAAAAACGTCTACAAGAAGTTCCGGAAAACGTGGACCAAGCTTGCTAAAACTCAGGGATATTTCACATGTCTACACAGTCAACGGTCAATTCTGACCAAAAAATCTTTGTCGCCGGTCACCGTGGCATGGTTGGCTCAGCCATTGTCCGCACGCTGATCCAGCAGGGTGTGCCGCAAGCCCGCATCCTCACTCGCAGCCGCACCGAGTTGGACCTGTGCAACCAGGCCGCCGTGCAAGCCTTCTTTGCAGCTGAAAAACCCAGTCAGGTTTACCTGGCTGCTGCCAAAGTGGGCGGCATCCATGCCAACAACACCTATCCGGCAGACTTCATCTATGACAACCTCATGGTGCAGGCCAATGTCATCCACGCCGCCCACACCCATGGCGTGCAAAAACTGCTGTTTTTAGGCTCGAGCTGCATCTACCCGCGCATGGCCGCCCAGCCCATGACCGAATCGGCCTTGCTCACCGGTGTCCTGGAGCCCACCAACGAACCCTATGCCGTGGCAAAAATTGCCGGCATCAAACTCTGCGAGTCGTACAACCGCCAATATGGCCGTGACTACCGCAGCGTGATGCCGACCAACCTGTATGGCCCTGGTGACAACTACCACCCCGAAAACAGCCATGTGATCCCGGCGCTGATCCGCCGTTTTCATGAGGCCAAAGTGGCTGGCGCGCCCGAAGTTGCCATCTGGGGCACCGGCATACCCAAGCGCGAGTTTTTGTATGTTGACGACATGGCCAGTGCCAGTGTTTTTGTGATGAACCTGGCCGATACCCTGTACCAAACCCACACCCGACCCATGCAAAGCCACATCAACGTCGGCTATGGCAGCGACATCACCATTTCTGAATTGGCCCACGCCGTCGGTAAAGCTGTGGGTTACCCTGGCCAAATCACCTTTGATGCCACCAAACCCGACGGTGCCCCACGCAAGTGGATGGACAGCACCCGGCTCAACAGCCTGGGCTGGCAAGCTAAGACCGACCTGGCCAGCGGCCTGCGCCAGGCCTACGCCGATTTTGTTGAGACTACGGCGTAAAAATAAAGCCGTCGCCCCACCAGTTTCAAGAAAAAACACCTTCTAGCCCTTATTTAATAAGCGCGAATAGATACATATTCGATAGCAATCAAAACCCGGAAACCACCATGACCACACCCGCTGCAGCCTCCAAAGTCGCCCTCATCACTGGCATCACCGGGCAAGACGGCTCTTACCTCGCTGAACTCCTGCTCGAGAAAGGCTACATCGTGCACGGCATCAAGCGGCGCGCCAGCTCGTTCAACACCACCCGGGTAGACCATATCTACCAAGACCCGCACATCAACAACGCCCGCTTCAAACTGCATTACGGGGATTTGAGCGACACCAGCAACCTGATCCGCATCGTGCAAGAAACCCAGCCCGACGAGATCTACAACCTGGGTGCACAAAGCCACGTCGCCGTCAGCTTTGAGAGCCCCGAATACACCGCCGACGTGGACGGCATGGGCACCCTGCGCCTGCTCGAAGCCATCCGCATCCTCGGGCTAGAGAAAAAAGCCCGCTTCTACCAGGCCAGCACCAGCGAGCTGTATGGCCTGGTGCAAGAGATACCGCAGAAGGAAACCACTCCCTTCTACCCGCGCAGCCCTTACGCCGTGGCCAAACTGTATGCTTACTGGATCACGGTGAACTATCGCGAGGCCTATGGCATGTATGCCTGCAACGGCATCCTGTTCAACCATGAGAGCCCGCGCCGTGGTGAAACTTTTGTTACCCGCAAGATCACTCGCGGTATGGCCAACATCGCTCAAGGGCTGGAGCAATGCCTGTTTATGGGCAATATGAGCGCCCTGCGTGACTGGGGTCATGCCAAAGACTATGTGCGCATGCAATGGATGATGCTGCAGCAAGACAAGCCGCAGGATTTTGTCATCGCCACCGGCGTGCAATATAGCGTGCGTGAATTCATCACCTGGACAGCTACTGCCCTGGGCATCACCGTTGAATTCAATGGTGAAGGCGACCAGGAACACGCTGTGGTCACCGCCATCACTGGCGACGCCGCCCCTGCCCTCAAAGTGGGTGACATCGTCGTCAAGGTCGACCCGCGCTACTACCGTCCCACCGAAGTCGAAACCCTGCTGGGCGACCCCTCCAAGGCCAAAAAAGACCTTGGCTGGATCCCCGAAATCACTGCGCAAGACATGTGTAAAGAAATGGTTGCCAACGATCTGGCGGTTGCACGGCAACATGCCTTGCTCAAAACGCACGGCTATGACACAGCGGTGGCGACCGAGCACTGATGCCTTCAATCAACCCAGACTATTCCGAGATGTTCATAAGCTTATTGCCTGAAAAAAAGCATCTGCTATGAACATTGGCAGAGTATTAAGAACGCTTGGTGCACATGGATTTGGCCAAGCTATCACCATTCTGTCGACGATATTGATCCCTGCTATTGCTATTAGAAATATTGGCGCTGATTCTTACGGCATTATTTTAACGATAACTGGAATAACCCAATTAATGCTACTGGCAGATTTAGGTGTTACTATGGCACTTGCCAACCATATCTGCCTATTGTCTGAAGGACAACAGGCAGAGGCCAAGCTAATTGCCGCTCAAACTAAAAAATTAGCGACTAAATACGTACTTATAACTTTGAGTACATTCGCACTAATCTTGTGTGTCTACTATTTTTTGAATCTAAGGCAAACAGATGGTGGTCTAGAAATAGCATTGTGTTGTTTGCTTTTTGCAATCAACAGTGCGCTCCAACCTACAGTCAATGTATATAGCGCCGCCCAACGGCACCAAGGTAAACCTGATAAGGCCATATATTTCATTAATATTGGCCGACTTTTCGAATTAGTCACCTACGTTGTTGCATATACATTATTTAACAACATTGCTGTCATTGCATTGATCGCGCTTGTGATTCGGATTTTATATAGCAGCATCGCAATTGCTAAAGCTAACAAATACTTCGATGAATTTCCCGCAGCAGTAACCAATAGTTCCGTCCAAGAAGTTGCATCAGCGGGAAGGGGGCTTGCCTTAACAGCATCGATTCAACACCTCACGTTGCACGCCCCTGTTTTACTGATTTCCGCCCTGATAAGCCCAACGCTGGCGGCAGTCTACTCATCAACCAGAACCCTGTCGCGCGTGGCTATTCAACCTATCGGTATTGGTTTGGCGTCGATTCAACATGAGTTAACGCTCTATTGGGGCCGAAATGAATTTAAAACGTTTAAAAAACTCGCCTTTTTTGCTATGGCCGGGTCAACCGCGTTACTCATAGCCACTTCCGTTTTTACTTTCTTTTTTCTGTCGGAAATCAACGTGACCTGGCTGTCGGACAAAATTCATCTTCCACCAGCACTGTTCGTGCCAGTTGCGGTATCAGCAACTGCACAATCGGCCATTCTCGCCATCAGTCTTTCTCTTAGTTCAATCAACAAAACTCAGAGACTGTCGCGGCTACTTTTATTGGCTACATTGATTTCATTGGCTGCGGCATACCTGACTCTTGTAAACACGACTAATGTGGTAGCCATGTCTTATGTGTTGGCATTTGGTGAAGTAGCCCTTGTGCCCTTACTGCTAAGAGAACTCCGTAACTTAAGTACTACGAGATGAAACTCGATTTTTTTGCAGGCTGGTTTGCTGTGATGGCCTTCTATCTGGCTGGTATATCGCCTGCGGGTGGCGCTTTCGTGCCACAGCTCATTGCGATATTTTTTTTAGTTGCCTTTGGGTTGATTGTTCGGGCGAGTCATCCTGAAAATTCTTCAAGAGAAGAACAAAAGATTCTTTTTTGGATACTTGCCGTACCGTGCGCGTTTCTTTCAGCACTCACTTCTGCCTTTTACGAAAATTTTCAACTTATCGCTTATTCGATTCTATTTACGTTGACTATATTTTCAGCCAAGTGGATTTCAACTAAGTATGATTTTCATAGCCTTGCATCGCTTTACTTGTATGCATGTGCATTTCTGGTGTTAACACTTGTCATATTAGATTTTGATTCGATTCGCGTTGCTCTGAGTGCGACCCAAACAAATAAGGGTCTCTTTCGACTTAGACCCTTTGGGAATCATCCCAATCTTGCAGCACACTTCATTGGAACTGCTGCCGCTTTGTTGATAGCACGCATGTTTAGAATTGATACGAAGCCGAATTATTTTGTAATAATACCTCTTCTATTCCTTTTTTTAACAATTATTTTGGCCACCAGTTCAAGAGGTAGTATTCTTGCGTTACTAGTCACTTCCATAATTGTGGTTGTTATTACGCGCCCTAAGGAGGAAGCAACACCCACGGTGTTGGCGCGCCAACACAACCTTGTTCTATTTATTGCCCTTCTTGGCATCGCAGCTTTGGTTATATGGAAAAGCGACTATATACTTGAAATTCTTGATATTAATTCAGCCAGTCGTGGCATCAATTCAGGTGGAACCGGACGTTTCCAGAATTGGGCGGCTTTCATTGAAATGATTCAGGATCAGCCATTAGTTCTATTTTTTGGTCACGGGTTTCGTAGCTGGTCGGATGAAATAGCATTTGATTCAGATAATTCCTACATCACCTTAATATACGAAATAGGCTTGCCATTAACTCTTTTGGTTACTGTGTTGCTGGTTAGAGTGTTGATTAACTCTATCCGAAATTTTGATTCAGTAACAATGAGTCCGGAAATAATCGCCGTACTCATTTTTGCTTTGGTTGAATCTATTTTCGCGAGGTACCTTATCTCTATCGGAAATCCGGCTTCATTTATTATTCTTGCCGCATTTCTTGCTGTGCAGCTTCCGCCGCATCAAATAAAGCCAATGTCGGTAATTTGATTTTTATATTAATATTTCTAAATCATGAATAATAATTGAATTTAATGTAAAAATTTCGAATATCTGATCATTAATTTAATTTAATTTCATTAAATAAGTAGTATATATGATAAACCGACAAGTAGATACTCGATTAATGTTGTTTATCGCAACTGTGTTGATCACCTTATCGCATCTTGACGCTTTTGTCCCGGACCCGCGGATAGCGTCCGGCGGCGCGATCGGCAACTCCTTGTTTTTTTTCCTATCGGGTTTCGGCGTCACTTGCGCCCTAACAGCGAGCGCCGCAGCAGCGCGGTCACCATCGTTTCTCGACTATTACAAGCGACGCATTCTCAGGCTCTATCCAGCGGTTTTACTGATGTTTGGCCCAGCGCTTCTTGCCAATTCGGTTTACTACCAAAAGGAATTCGATTTTTTTAAGTCCCTGATATGGCCAACGCCGTTCTGGTTCATTCCAGCCGTCATGCTCTTCTACATACCCTTGTTTAGCATTGCCCGGTTGCGCCCCCGTGTCGCGATCCTTGCCCTGGCTCCACTCATCGTCCCATATATCTATCTGTATCTTCAGCTTGATTTGAGCAAGTTCACTGTAGAGAGTGAGAACTTTGTCAAGATCATCAATTACTTCTGTATCACGGTTATGGGGTCGGTTGTTGCCAAATCCGGAATTACTCCCAAAGCGAATAGCCTGAATATTGGAATGTTTCTGCTGTCGTACTTGGCCTTTGTAGTGATGAAACTCACCCTTTTTCGTTTTGGATTTTCGGAGTTTCAGTTCGTAAATCACCTGTTACTTTATCCAATTATTTATTATTCGTTTCATCTTTTTTGCTCCCCAAAAATATTGGAATTGTTAAGCAAGACCAGCGCACGACACGCCGTCTATTGGTTATCTGGGCTGACGCTGGAAATTTATCTGGTTCAAGGCCCTTGGCTTGTTTTGCTCGAAAGCCTGAATCTTGGTCTCGGTTACACGATATTGCTTGTCATCGCGCTAGCGCCCATCCCCGTATTTGCATTCACCCTACATCGGCTAGCAGATTGGTTGCGTGCTCTTGTTGTACCTCCTCCTCCAGACTCATTGGGTCGCGCAAACTCAGCCAGCTGAGCCCAGACTATGCAGTACGTCTTTTGGCACCCCTACCTCATGTTTCACCAGGCCGCGTACATCCGCGAGCTAGCGAACATCCCAGGCAACACAGTGCACTGGTGCGTAGAAGAAGAGTTGCCGAGCAACTACCGCGTGCTGGGCTATCCGGTGCCAGACACCGGCAAGGTAAAGTTGTACGTTGCACCCACAGCGACCGAGATTACCGAACTTGCCGGACTACCTGGGTCTGTGCAGGTGTTCTTTGGCTTGCGGGGCTTCGCGCTACCACAGACCGCCTTCAACGCCAGCTTTGGCGCCCCGGTGAAACGCTTCCTGATGACGGAAAACCGATACGAACCGGGCCTGCGGTTGTTCCCTCGCTGGCTGGCCTATACCTGGGACGCTCTGCGCTACCGCCGTCATTTGAAAGGTGTGTTTTGCATCGGACATTCCGGTCGTTATGGCGGTGCCAGGTTCTTCACGGCTTGTGGTTACCCGCGGGAACGTATCGTGCCTTTTGTGCATGTGGTGGACAGCACCCCGGTTCAACATTCACCTGTGAAGCGCGACCATAAGGAAATTCTGTACGTGGGCCAGTTGATTGTGCGCAAGCGGGTTGATCTGTTGCTGACAGCGTTCAGCCAGCTGGATGTGCCATCGGCACGTCTTCGCATCATCGGTAAAGGCGAAGAAGAGCAAAGGCTTAAGGCGCTGGCGACCCAGCTCGGCATATCTGAGCGGGTGAGCTACTCGCAAGGTATGCCCAATGCAGAAATCGTGGCAGCCATGGCAGCCGCCGATGTGCTGGTGCTACCGAGCAAGTTTGATGGTTGGGGCGCAGTGGTTAACGAAGCCCTGATGGTCGGTACCCCGGTGATCTGTAGTGATCGCTGCGGGGCCAGCGACGTGATCGAGAACGGGCGCAACGGTTATGTTTTTGAGGCTGGCAATGCAAAAGCATTGCTGCAGCGCCTGCGGAGTTTCTGCTTCGAGTTCCATTGGGACCGTGCGGCGCTGCGGGCGCAAGAGTCGGTCAGGCTGGGCGGGAGCGCTGCGGCTGCGCGCTTTGCGGTTGAGGCTCAACGACTTTCATCCGTTTCAGCGCAATCTGCTCTCGACAACTGAACGCCCGCAAAAAACAAGAGGGAAATCTATGCCGTTGATGAAACCACAGCTCTCGGAATGCATAAGTCTCGCCAGGGTGCTTTGCATTTTGCTGCTGGTGTATGCCCACGCACAACCTTATTCATCTGGCGTGCCGACCACGTTGCTATCCCAAGAAGGCGTCATCTATTTTCTTCGACTGCTGCTGGGCCAAGGCAGCGTGCCCTTGCTCAGTATGGTGTCAGGGTATTTGCTGGCCAAGTCGATGAGTGCACGCAGCTTCTCGTACGAACTGAAAAACAAGCTGTATTCGTTGATCGTGCCGCTGGTTCTATGGAACCTGATTTACATCTTCAAAGAGTTTCTGGAGGCGGGCTTGGCCGGTGTTCCAACTGCGTCAGATTGGCCCAATGCGGTGCTGGCCATCAGTGCAGCGCCTGCCATGATGCCGCTTTATTTCCTTCGGGATGTGTTCGTTTGCTTTTTGATGTCACCCCTGCTGCTGTTGGCAGTCCACAAGGCACCACTGTTAACCCTAGCGGCCCTGCTCATCAACGCCATACTGAATGCAGATGGGTCGCTTTTCATCAATAGCGGGATTCCACTTTATTTCTTTGGGGGGTGTCTCCTGTGGAGTCGTACGGTGGCCATACCAACCGATGGTTTGCCAAAGACGGTCGTGGCTGCCAGCGCCCTCATCCTAGTGGTGCTCTCTGTTGCTCCCATGTATGGATACGCCCCGCCTGGCTGGAGTCTTTCGCTGCCCCATTCCGCTGCTTACGGCGCAGCAGCTATGGCGCTTTTTGCGGCAAGCTCTGTGGTGTTCTGGCATGTGGCCTGTCTGCTACGCGGACACCCTTTCGGCGAGTTTCTTTTGCGGTACGAACCCTTGGCATTTTTTATCTTTTGCACCCATGGGATGGCGGCGGGGGTCTGGTGGATGGTCTTTGTGCGTGCTGGGTTAGCTAACTCGTCCGCCGCAGTGCTGACGTATTTCATCTGCGCGCCTTTGCTGGTATTGGTCTCATCGGTCATCGCCATTCGAATCGGCATCACAGTTGCGCCTGCGGTCTTGAAACCGCTGCTGGGCGGCCGAGCACCGACGCCGACACAGGTTGGTCGCATGGTGCGGCCCATAGGCAATGCGGTTCCTCGTACGCGTTGGTGATCCTCGAAAAACGAACATGCAAACATGCTGAGCATCGGCATCCTCACCAGGATGCCCATCACACATATTTGATCAAGCCATGAAAATATCCATCATCACCATCACTTTCAAAGATATGGTTGGCCTTAAAAAGACATTGAAGTCGATCACCGATCAGACATTCGGTGACTTTGAATGTCTGATCATTGACGGAGGCTCAGGGCCAGAGGTTGTTCAATTCTTGGACAACATCAAAGACCCCCGTATTTCATGGGTCAGCGAGAAGGACAACGGCATTTTTGATGCCATGAACAAAGGCATGGAAAAAGCTTCAGGCGACTGGCTGATGTTTCTGAATGGCGGCGACAGCTTCTGTTCAGCCAAGACTTTGGAGAACGTTGCACCGGCCCTCACCAACCATCACGATCTAGTCTATGGCAATTGCCTGCTGGAGTTCAGTGACGGCCGCACGCAGCTCAAGACGGCTCGACACCATCGGTTTGTGTACTACGGCATGTTCGGCAACCATCAATCCATGCTTTTCCGCAAGGATTTCATTGGTGGTGTCCGGTATAAACCCGCATTTCGCATTGCGGGCGACTATGCATTTACCTCCCAGACCATCATGCGGGGGGCCAAATGTTTGCGGCTGTCCGTGCCTATCTGCCGGTTTGACATGAGTGGCGTTTCAAATCAACAGCAGGGAAAAGGACGATCGGAAAATTGGGCGGTTCAGCGCGACATTCTTCGTGTGCCATTAGTCGCGCGGCTTTGCATCAGAGGTTTGTATCTGACAAGTGCATCGGCAAAAAAGCTGGTCAACCGCTTGAAGGCGGGTGGCTCGCCATGATTGACTTGTCCAAAAGTAAAACGCGGTGGGGCTGGCAAAGCCAAATTGCCAGAGGCCTATGGACATTTGTTGCGGAACCTCTGGTGCGCTGGCTGCCGAAGTCTTGCAGTTTCATCCGAATCTTTTTCTTGCGAGTGTTCGGCGCACGCATCGGGAAGAACTGCCTGGTGATGCCAGGCGTCAAGGTGTTGATGCCCTGGAACCTGGAGCTTGACGAGTTTGTTGCGATAGGACACTCCGTGGACCTCTACAACTTTGCCCTGATCCGCATTCGTCGCATGAGCGTTGTGTCGCAACGGTGCTATTTGTGCACCGGCAGCCACGACTATTCAGACCAGGCGATGCCGCTAACGTTTAAGCCCATCAGCATCGGCTCCGAATGCTGGGTCGCAGCTGAGGCTTTTATTGCACCGGGTGTCACCATTGCAGATGGCGTCGTCGTCGGGGCGCGGGCGGTCGTCACCCGCTCAATCAATACGCCGTGGTCGGTTTGGGCGGGCCACCCGGCCAAGCTGATCAAGGCCCGCCAGATGAAAGATGTTCATGACACCTGACCTTGCCGTCATCATTCTTACCTACAACGAGTCCATGCACCTTGCACGTGCGATGGATTCAGTTAAGGGCATTGCAACAGAAGTTTTCGTAATCGATTCGGGCTCGACGGACGACACCGTACGCATCGCCACCGAACGCGGTGCACAAGTGCTGTACCACCCGTTTGTTAATCAGGCAAAGCAATTTCAATGGGCCATGGACAACGCGCCGCTGGCTACCAGTTGGGTGCTACGGCTGGACGCCGACGAAATCATTGAGCCCGATCTGTCCCGCGAAATTGCAGCGAAGCTGCCCCAGCTGCCAAACGAAGTCACTGGCATCAATCTCAAGCGCAAGCACATCTTCATGGACCGCTGGGTTCGGCATGGTGGGCGTTACCCGCTGCTGATGCTGCGTGTATTTCGGCGTGGCAAAGGTCGCGTTGAAGACCGCTGGATGGACGAGCACATCACCGTCACCGATGGGCGCACGGTCACGTTTGAGGGCGGGTTTGCCGACCACAATCTGAACGATCTGACCTACTTCACGGACAAGCACAACAAGTACGCCACACGTGAGGCCATTGAGGTGCTCAATCACCGTTTGCAGCTGTTCGCCCGGGACGAGACACTGAACAGCGGGAGCGCATCCGTGCAAGCCTCATTCAAGCGCTGGGCCAAAGAGCGTGTGTACAACCGCATCCCGTTCACACTGAGCGCCACGCTGTACTTTTTGTGGCGCTATATCTTTCAGTTGGGCTTTCTGGATGGCCGCAGTGGGCTGGTTTACCACTTTCTGCAAGGTTACTGGTACCGCTTTTTGGTGGGCACAAAGGTTATGGAGCTGGAGCGTGCCATTGCCCACCTGAGCGACAAGGCCGAGATATGCGCCGAGCTGAGCCGCCACACCGGGCACAAGCTGGTGGCGCTGACGGCGGCCCCGGATGGCCGTGGCAACACAACTTCTTTGGGATGAACCATATGCATATCAAGTCCACCGTTCTCCTTTGCCAACTTGCTCTGGCGGCCTCGTGCCTGTCATGGGCAGGCATTGTTCATTCTGCCGATCAACTGATCTGCCGGCTAGACGGGATACCGGCCGGGGCCGCCGAAGTTGGCGCTGATCAACCCTTGTTCCGGGACTGTCCGCAGATTGTTGACGTGGATTTCACCGGGAAGGCCGATGGCAAGAAGTATTACAGCGGGGTGTGGTTCGGCAAACCCAAGGACTCAAGCTTTTACGCGCAGGCAGACGACGGCCTGATCATCAAACGGGGTGCCTTGGTGGCCATGGTCAAGACGAACTCCTACCGGGGCTTTTTTCCTTTGCTGAAAGGGGATAGGCCGTTTTACATCGAGGCACAGGTCTCCATCTCTTCTAATGACCGCGACAATTTTCCGGCCGTCTGGCTGATGCCGATCGAGCACAACCTGCGGATGGAGGATGTCTACGATCCGGATCCGAGCGGTTTTGAGCGATGGTTTGAGCTGGATATTGATGAAGGTGGCTTTGGACCTGGCGGGCACCATACGGCCATTTCGTGGTCTGGCATCTGGCCCAATCACAAAAAAATCCAGAACCCCAACCCGACGTCAAAGGTGCCGCTAGATCGTATGCAGCCCAATGTGTTCGGGGTGTCGTACGAACCCAAGACGTTGACGGTGCGGTGGTGGCTCAACGGCCAGAAGGTGCTGGAAGCAGGGCCGCCCTATGTGCCCGAGGTGGCGCGCCTGCAGAACTTCTACCTCATCGTGTCGGCGCAGAGTCACCGCAATGTTAGCGACTACCAGATGAAGTTCATGGGCGCGCGGGCGTTTGCAGGACCACCTGCCAAAAACGCAACGGGTAACTGAAATTTTGTTATGTCAGAAACCCTGTGAAGACCGCAACAAGCCAACACGCTGTAATAGCTAAAAAAGGCGACTTAAATCTAGAGACCTTGAGAGGGCTTGCTTGTTTCTTATTGGTTTTTGGCCATTTGATTGGCTACCCGTTAACTTCTGGGCTTCGGCTTGATGAGGGAAACGTTTTTCACCTATTCAACGTTACGCTTGAACACACACGCATGCCTTTATTCGCCTTTCTTGGCGGTATTGTTTTTTCCTTTAGAGGTATTGTCGCTGGCAAAAGGTCGGCATTTCTGAAAGGCAAGGTAGTTCGGCTACTTGTGCCTCTGATTTTTGTTGGGCCGTTATTCGTTTATGTCCAAAAAAATAGTGGCGTAGCAAATATCGGTGTTACAGGTGATTCCATTGATTACTATCTCAGTGTGTTGTGGATGAGTCGATTTCATTATTGGTTTTTACAAGCAATGTTTCTGGTTTTTTCTTTTCATTTGCTTCTATCATTTCTTGTCAAGAAACCACTAATCCAGTATTTGTTAGGGATGATTTTTGGTTCTATTTGTCTGATTTTACTTCCGTCTGATATAAATATATTTTCTCTTTCCGGATTCTTCTTTTTGCTGCCTTTTTTCTCTTTTGGGGCGTTGCTTGGCATTTTGCGAATTGACGACTTTAAATCCGATCGAGCCGTAAAACTTGTAGCAATTGCGATATTCCTGATTTTTGCCTACTATAAATTTGAGTCATATGGAAGTGGTGGCTGGGGCAAAGACAGTTTGTTTGGATTGATATTTGGTTTAATCTCTTGTTTTATGTTGTATTCCTTGGGAATCCAAAATAGAATACTGATATTCATTGGTAATTTTTCTTTTTCTATTTACTTGTACCATGTTTTTTTTCTTGCGGCAGTAAGGGTGGTGTTAGTCAAGCTTGGCATTACTGATGTATTAGTCAATATTTTCTTTGGAATGGTCATGGGGATATCTGGCCCAATCGCTGTACATGTCTTGCTTAGTAAATTCAATTTGACTTCGATTGCATTTTTGGGTCAAAAAAAGGCAGCCTCCTAATTTGCCCATCATTCTTTGTTGGTGCAACAGTCTGTTGAGCGTTGTTTTGAACGCGATTTAGCATTCAATTTCTTCCCGAAACGAATTAAAAAATAGGTTGGCGACTTGAAAATTCTTCTGTACGGCATCAACTTTTCCCCCGAACTCACAGGCATTGGCAAATACACCGGCGAAATGGCTGCGTGGCTTGTCAGTCATGGGCATGAGGTCCGCGTGGTGACTGCACCGCCTTATTACCCAGCGTGGGCAGTCAGTGTGGGTTACAGCGCCAGGACATGGTCAACTGAAAAAACTATGGGGGTGGATGTCTGGCGCTGTCCGCTGTGGGTGCCAGCCAAGCCCGGTGGCGCCAGTCGGCTTGTGCATCTGGCCAGTTTCGCCTTGTCAAGCGTGCCGGTCATGCTGCGCCAGATTTTTTGGCGGCCTGATGTGGTGTGGGTGGTAGAGCCCGCCTTGTTTTGCGCGCCCTGCGCTGTCGTGGTGGCGCGTTTGTCGGGGGCCAAGGCGTGGCTGCACATTCAAGACTTTGAGGTGGACGCTGCCTTCAGTATGGGCTTGCTGCGTGGTAAGCGTATCCGCGAGGTGGTTGAACGCTGTGAGAGCTGGCTGATGCGGCGGTTTGACGTGGTTTCCACCATTTCCAGCAGGATGCTGGATTTGTTGCTGGCCAAGGGTGTGCCTGCACGACATACGTTTTTGGCACCCAACTGGGTGGATATAGCTGCCATCCGCCCCAAGACCAAATACGTTGGCGACAACCCCTATCGGGTGTTATTGGGTTTGCCCACAGACTGCGTGGTGGCGCTTTACAGCGGCAACATGGGGGGCAAACAAGGTTTGGAGATCTTGGCCGAAGTTGCCCGTTTGCATGCAACTGACCTCGCTAAATCTGACAGCAGGCCCCTTGTGTTTGTGTTTTGTGGTGATGGTGCTGGTAAGTCTGCGTTGCAATTGGCGTGCACTGGTTTGATAAACGTGTTTTTTTTGCCACTGCAACCACTAGACCGACTAAACGATTTGTTGGTCATGGCGGACATTCATTTGCTGCCACAACGCGCAGATGCTGCTGATTTGGTGATGCCTAGTAAATTGACAGGTATTTTGGCTAGCGGCAAACCCGTGATAGCAACCGCGCATGCAGGTACAGAACTTTCCCGCGTGGTTGCCGGGTCTGGGCCAGACACGCAGTGCGGTTTGGTTGTGCAACCCGAGAACGCAGCAGCGATGCTGGCGGCGATTAAAGTGCTTTTGAACGATGAGGTACTTCGCAATCGTCTAGGTGTGGCCGCCCGTGCTTACGCAGAACAATATCTGCACATTGACATGGTGTTGACCAAGCTGGCGCAGCACATGCAACTTGTCCAAACTGCCAAGGACTGAAATTTGCTTGTCAACGTGTTTCTGTCTCTTCTTCTTTGCACATTCACTGTCAACTGTCGGAATTTTTTACATTTTTTCCTTTCCCGCAGGTGAGTCACTATGGCAGTTCAACTTTTGATTTCTTGGCTATTGATTTTGCTTGGTTTTTTTCTGTATTTGATATTTGGCGCGTTTTTTGCTTTAAATTGTCTATCGCAAACTTTTATGAAACTTTCTGCATGTTGAACTCTGCTATTCCCCGGTTTTTAAAAGGCGCAACTATTGCCTTATCGTTGTTGACGGGGTTGACTGTCACGGCGCATGCCGGATTGGTTGGCGTTAAAACAATTGAAATTTCCAACGCGATGAACCTTTATCTCCAGGTGGCTGAAGTGCAAGCATTCAACACATCGGCGGTGAATGTGGCACTTGCATCGAACGGTGCTACCGCCAATGCACCTGACTGGTGGAGCTCGATTTCAATGCCAGCAAAGGCAATTGATGGCAGCACGTTGGGCGACTTTGGCAGTGGAAATATCTTCCATGAAGGAAGAGACACCAGTTTCGATACGCTGACGATCACTTTTGCCAGCGTTGCTGAACTTGATTTGTTTCAAATTTGGGGTCGCACGGACTGCTGCTCTTCTCGCGATATTTACGATATTGTGTTCAAGGATTCCAGTGGGTCTGTTTTGTACGCAATTGATGACCTGAATGCCTCAGGTTCAACTCACACTGCCAGATTTGAATTGTCGAACACCCAGTCAGTGCCAGAGCCAGGCTCACTTGCCTTGATTGGTTTGGCAGTTGCAGGCTTGAGTTATTCACGTCGCAGAAAAAACAGCTGATGTCAGTTCAATTAAAAAAGGGGAGCTTCGGCTCCCTTTTTTATTGCCTGATATGACGAAAGGCGTTGTACGCGGAGCTGCGCAAGTATCTGGGGGAAGTGTTTCGAAGTCTGACGCATCAAAAGAGCTACCGTATGGAGGAGGGACACCCCATGGTCGATCACGGTAAGCGTCCAGCCAACCCATCTTGAACTGAACTCTCGCATCTCGCAAGATCGTGTGCACGTAACCCATCGTGCACACCATGCTCAAAGACCCAGACCTCGCCAAGTATCTGGCCCGACGCACCCACCGTACCTATAGCAGCCAGTTCAAAGCTGAGCTGGTAGCGGCCTGCCAAATTCCCAGTGCTTCCATCGCTGCCATAGCCGGGCAGCATGGCATGAACGCCAACGTGCTGCACCGTTGGCTCAAAGAACACCAACAAAGTGGGCGCCACCAACGCATCGTCTGCAGCTCCGCTGCTCAGTCACTGGTAACTTCACCACCCGAGCCCGCGTTCATTGCCGTCAAACTCCCCGCCACTGCAACGCCTGAACTGCCGAACACAGACCTCATCAAGGTTGAGCTGCACAAAGGCGCCGTGTCCATGATTCTCACCTGGCCCGCCAGTGCCGCTGCCGACTTGGCGCAATGGAGCCGGGCCATTCTCAAGTAATCCTTCAAATGATCCGCATCGACGCCATCTGGCTGGCAACTGCGCCCATGGACATGCGCGCTGGCACCGACACTGCCTTGGCCAGGGTTGTGTCGGTGTTTGGTGCGGCCCACCCGCACACGGCCTATTTGTTCGCGAACAAACGAGCTACTCGCATCAAAGTCTTGGTGCACGACGGCATTGGCATCTGGCTGGCCGCCAGACGGCTGCACCAGGGCCACTTCGTGTGGCCTCTGACCAGTGCGTTCAATGGCTCCAACCGTGTGACTTTGAGCCGCATCCAATTGGATGCCCTGGTGTTGGGACTACCCTGGCAACGCTTGGGCGAGGCAGGCATCATCACCATGGTCTGAATCATCGAAATAGATAGCATTTGAGTCAATACAGATAAGCACCAATGGTGCCTTTCGTTCACCAGAAATACACTGCGTGTCATGGTGTTCACCCCTGAGCAACTCCCCCACATGAGTGCAGACGAACTGCGCGACGTGGTGCAGTCCCTGCTGCAGACGGTCACCTTCAAACAAGCCACCATCGACAAACTCACGCATGAGAACGCGTATCTCAAGCGCCTGAAGTTTGCTGCCCAGAGTGAGCGCTTCAGCGCAGAGCAAAGAAGCCTGCTTGACGAAACGCTTGATGAGGACCTGCAAGCAGTGAGCGACGAGATCGAACAGATCAGTGCCACCGATGCACCGGCACCCCGGATCAAGGAACAACCCAAACGCCAGCCACTGCCAGCGAATCTTCCCCGTGTGGAGGTCCAGCACGAACCGGACTCCACTACCTGCGCTTGCGGCTGTCAGATGAAGCGCATCGGTGAGGATGTCGCCGAGAAGCTCGATTACCAGCCCGGTGTCTTCAGTGTGCAGCGTCACATCCGTGGCAAATGGGTCTGTGCCCAGTGCCAAACGCTGATCCAGGCCCCGGTGGAGGCACACATCATCGACAAAGGCATTCCCACCACGGGTCTTCTGGCCCAGGTGCTGGTGGCCAAGTTTGCAGACCATCTACCGCTGTATCGGCAAGAAGTCATCTTTGGTCGCGCGGGCGTGGCCATACCGCGCTCCACACTTGGCGCCTGGGTGGGCAGTTGCGGGGTGCAGTTGCAACCTTTGGTCGATGCACTGAAGGCCGACATCCTCAGCCAAAGTGTCATTCATGCCGATGAGACCCCAGTGCAGATGCTCAAGCCCGGTACCGGTAAAACCCACCGCGCTTACCTGTGGGCGTATGCGGCCGGGGCCTTTGAGGACACCAAGGCGGTGGTCTATGACTTCTGCGACAGCCGCGCTGGGGAGCATGCCAAACTGTTTCTGGGTGACTGGCGTGGCAGCTTGGTGTGTGATGACTTCAGTGGTTACAAGCAATTGATGACCCAGGGGGTGACCGAAGTGGGCTGTCTGGCCCATGCACGGCGCAAGTTCTTTGATTTGCATGCCAGCAACAAGAGTCAGATCGCACACAGTGCACTGGAGCAGATTGCCAGGGTCTACGAGATTGAGCGCGAAGTCAAAGAACTGCCGCCCGATGAACGAATGCGAATACGCCAGGAGAAATCAAAACCACTGCTGGATGCTTTGCATCAGTGGATGATCTTGAATCGGCAGAAGGTCCCTGATGGAGCAGCTACGGCCAAAGCGCTTGATTACAGCCTCAGACGTTGGGGGCCTCTCACGCGTTTCCTCTACGACGGGCAACTGCCGGTGGACAACAACCATATCGAGAACCAGATTCGTCCCATTGCCATCGGCAGGAACAACTGGTTGTTTGCCGGTTCACTGCGCGCGGGCAAGCGCGCTGCGGCGGTGATGAGTCTGATCCAGAGTGCCAAGCTCAATGGGCATGATCCGTTTGCCTACTTGAAAGATGTGCTGACACGACTGCCGACTCAGCGCAATAGCCAGATCGCAGATCTATTGCCCCATCGCTGTCAGCCACCAGTTCTGGCTATGCTATTTGATTCCTGGCAACTGCCTCAACTTCGGCGCTGCGGTCAAGATGGGTTGGCTGCGCGCTTACCGATCACGGACGAAACGAGCAAGTGATCTGACATCGCATGCGGCATCAAGATCAGGAAGATGAAAGACTTGATCAGCTTGAGTTGCGGAGATAAACGCCACCGATAGGTGGCATAAAGAGTTGAGGGGCGCGTTAGCGACCCCGTAATGCCGCTTTGAGTGGATCACAAATTGAGATTCTCCGGCTTTTTCGGTGATTGTTAATTGATAGCTACCAGCCCTTGATATATAAGGGCTGGAGGTCAAAAAGCTTATTCTATTTTGGGAAAGGCTGTGCACTGTACCCATTGAGTATGGGCCGGCACTTCGTGTGCGGTGAACACCAAGATGGCGGTGTTCAAAGAAAGGTGTCTGCCGTGGCACCAGACCGGCATCCTGAACCGGGGTTCAGGTGGGCGAGGTCAGTGTCGTCTTGGGTTCATCTAACGCGAGATGATCACGCCAACAACACAATGTTCCAAGCCCTGGCTCAATGAGCATTGGTTCAAGGAATATACAGCCCAGCGAACACGACAGACGACCCCATTGTAGGCGGCGATGCGTGGACAACACGCTGTGAGAGGGTTTTTTGTTGCGAGGGGCTGGACGTCAGCCTGCCATCCGTTCAAGGCCGAGCGGGTCGGCCTCAACGTGAAATCTGAACATAGATTTCGTTGGTTTTCACCATGCCCAGTTCCATGCGGGCTTTTTCCTCGACCATTTCCAGGCCTTCTTTCAGGTCTTGCACCTCAGCCTCCAGCTGGCTGTTGGCCTGCAGTGACTGTTCATTTTTCAGAAGCTGGTCGGCCAGATCGGCGCGCAATTGCGCCACCTTGGGCAAACTGCCCCGGCCCAACCACAGCTGCGCGTGCAACAGCAGCAGCAGC
Source organism: Rhodoferax sp. BLA1 (assembly GCF_013416775.1). Classification (GTDB taxonomy): domain Bacteria; phylum Pseudomonadota; class Gammaproteobacteria; order Burkholderiales; family Burkholderiaceae_C; genus Rhodoferax. Next base: position 404,452 of record NZ_SZVI01000009.1, on the reverse strand, counting down.
GTGATCAGCAGGGTCGGGACGAGGCGTCTGCCCACAACTGGCGTTTAGCGCAGGTTGTAGAACGCAGCGCGGCCAGGGTAGGAAGCGACTTCACCCAAGTCTTCTTCGATGCGCAGCAGTTGGTTGTACTTGGCCATGCGGTCAGAGCGGCTCAGGGAACCGGTCTTGATCTGCAAGGCGTTCATACCCACGGCGATGTCGGCAATGGTTGAGTCTTCGGTTTCGCCAGAGCGGTGGCTGATCACGGCGGTGTAACCGGCGCGTTTGGCCATTTCGATGGCGGCGAAGGTTTCGGTCAAGGTACCGATCTGGTTGATCTTGATCAGGATCGAGTTGGCAATGCCTTTGTCGATGCCTTCTTTGAAGATCTTGGTGTTGGTCACGAACAAATCGTCACCCACGATCTGCACGTTTTTGCCCAGGCGGTCGGTCAAGACTTTCCAGCCGTCCCAGTCGCCTTCGGCCATGCCGTCTTCGATGCTGATGATCGGGTACTTGTCGACCCAGGTGGCCAACATGTCGGTCCACTCTTCGGCGCTCAAGACCAGGCCTTCACCTTCGAGGTGGTATTTGCCATCTTTGTAGAACTCGCTGGCAGCGCAGTCCAGGCCCAGGGCGATGTGTTCACCAGCGACAAAACCGGCTTTGTCAATCGCCTGCAAAATCAGCTGGATCGCGGCTTCATGGCCACCTTCAACCTTGGGCGCAAAACCACCTTCGTCACCCACGGCGGTGCTGATGCCCTTGTCGTGCAGGATGGACTTGAGGGCGTGGAACACTTCTGCGCCGTAACGCAGGGCTTCACGGAAGCTGGGGGCACCCACGGGGATGATCATGAACTCTTGCAAGTCCAGGTTGTTGTTGGCGTGTTCGCCACCGTTGATCACGTTCATCATCGGCACGGGCATTTGCATGCCACCCATGCCGCCGAAGTAGCGGTACAGCGGCAGGCCAGACTCTTCAGCAGCAGCACGGGCCACAGCCATCGAGACGGCCAACATCGCGTTGGCGCCCAGGCGGGATTTGTTTTCGGTGCCGTCCAGGTCAATCAGGGTCTTGTCCAGGAAAGCTTGTTCCGACGCGTCCAGGCCGAGAACGGCTTCCGAGATTTCGGTGTTGATGTGCTCAACGGCTTTCAACACGCCTTTGCCGAGGTAACGGGTCTTGTCACCATCACGCAGTTCGATCGCTTCGCGGCTTCCGGTAGAAGCGCCGCTTGGGACTGCGGCGCGACCCATGGTGCCGCTTTCCAGCAACACGTCGCACTCGACCGTGGGGTTGCCACGGGAGTCCAGAATTTCACGACCTACGATATCTACAATTGCACTCATTGGCTTCTTTCAGTAGTTAAACACAAGGGAAAAATAGTTATTTGTGGGGTGTGATTGCATCACGCCGAGAAGTCATTTTCAAGAAAACCATGCTTTTTGGTAACCCGGTCCAGGTCCAGCAGGGTTTCCAGCAAGGCTTTCATGTGTTTGAGCGGCACCGCATTGGGGCCGTCGCTCAAAGCCTGCGCCGGGTTCGGGTGGGTCTCCATGAACAGGCCCGCCACACCCACGGCCACCGCCGCACGTGCCAGCACCGGCACCATCTCGCGCTGGCCGCCACTGCTGGTGCCTTGGCCGCCGGGCAGTTGCACCGAGTGGGTGGCATCAAACACCACAGGCGCCTGGGTGTCACGCATGATGGCCAGCGAACGCATGTCGCTCACCAGGTTGTTGTAGCCAAAACTGGCACCCCGTTCACAGACCATGAAGTTGTCCTCCACCAGGCCTGCTTCACGCGCCGCTGCGCGGGCTTTGTCGATGACGTTTTTCATGTCGCCGGGGGCCAGGAACTGGCCCTTTTTGATGTTCACTGGTTTGCCACTCTGGGCCACAGCGCGGATGAAATCGGTCTGGCGGCACAAAAAGGCCGGTGTCTGCAACACATCCACCACCGAACACACCTGGGCGATCTGGTCTTCAGAATGGATGTCGGTGAGCACCGGCAAACCCAGTTCACGTTTGACCTTGGCCAGAATCTCCAGGCCTTTGTCGATGCCCGGGCCACGGAAGGTGTTACCGCTGGAACGGTTGGCCTTGTCAAAACTGCTTTTGAAAATGAACGGGATGCCCAGGCTGGTCGTGATCTCTTTCAGCGTGCCCGCCGTGTCCATCTGCAATTGTTCTGACTCGATCACACAGGGCCCGGCAATCAGGAAAAACGGCCGATCCAGGCCAATCTCAAAACCACAGAGTTTCATCAGGCCAGCGCTTTCTCAGGGGTGGAGGTGACTTGCTGGTCCAGGGCTGCGCGCACAAACGCGTTGAACAGCGGATGACCAGCCCAGGGGGTGGATTTGAACTCGGGGTGGAACTGCACCCCCATGAACCACGGGTGCACCGCTTGCGGCAATTCGACAATCTCAGTCAGGTGTTCACGCTGGGTCAACGCCGAGATCACCAGACCGGCCTGGCGCAGCTTGTCGAGGTAATTCACATTCGCTTCAAACCGGTGACGGTGCCGTTCGGTGACCACGTTGCCATAAATCTTGTGCGCCAGCGTGCCCTTGACCACGTCCGAGCTTTGAGCGCCCAGGCGCATGGTGCCGCCCAGGTCCGAGTCTTCGGTGCGTGTCTTGATGCTGCCGTCCGCGTCTTTCCATTCGGTGATCAGGGCGATCACCGGATGGGGGCAATCGGGCACAAATTCGGTGCTGTTGGCGTCGGTCAGCCCTGCCACATGGCGTGCAAATTCGATGGTGGCCACTTGCATCCCCAAGCAGATGCCCAGGTAAGGAATCTTGGTTTCGCGGGCAAAACGCGCCGCGCAGATCTTGCCTTCGACACCTCGCACACCAAAACCACCAGGCACCAAAATCGCGTCAAACTTTGCCAACTGCGCCACGTTGTCAGGCGAGAGGGTTTCCGAGTCGATGTAACTGATGTTGACGTGCACATGGTTTTTCATGCCCGCGTGGCGCAGCGCCTCGTTGAGTGACTTGTAACTGTCGCTCAGCTCCACATATTTACCCACCATCGCAATCGAGACATTGCCCTTGGGGTGCTCGGTTTCATTCACCAGGTCATCCCAGCGTTTGAGGTTGGCAGGTGGTGTGTTCAGGCGCAACTTGTCACAAATCAGACCATCCAGGCCTTGTTCATGCAGCACCCGCGGCACTTTGTAAATGGTGTCGACGTCGGGCATGGAGATCACCCCCCATTGCGCCACGTTGGTGAACAGCGAGATCTTTTCGCGCTCGTCATCGGGGATGCAGCGGTCAGCGCGGCACAACAGGGCGTCGGGCTGGATACCAATCTCGCGCAGCTTTTGCACCGTGTGTTGTGTTGGCTTGGTTTTGAGTTCACCCGCTGCAGCGATCCATGGCACATAGGTCAGATGCACAAAAGCGGCCTGGTTCGGACCTAAGCGCAGGCTGAGCTGGCGCACTGCTTCCAGGAACGGCAGCGACTCGATGTCACCCACGGTGCCGCCGATTTCCACAATCGCCACATCCACCGCGTCGGGCGTGCCAAAGTCGGCACCGCGTTTGATGAAGTCCTGGATTTCGTTGGTCACATGCGGGATCACCTGAACGGTTTTGCCCAGGTAGTCACCACGGCGCTCTTTTTCGAGCACGCTTTTGTAGATCTGGCCGGTGGTGAAGTTGTTGGCCTTCTTCATGCGCGTTTCAATAAAACGCTCGTAGTGGCCCAGATCAAGGTCGGTTTCCGCACCGTCATTGGTCACAAACACTTCACCATGCTGAAATGGCGACATCGTGCCGGGGTCGACATTCAGATAGGGATCCAATTTGATCAGAGTGACTTTGAGGCCACGTGATTCAAGGATCGCGGCGAGTGAGGCTGAGGCGATTCCCTTGCCCAGGGAAGACACCACGCCGCCGGTGACGAAGACAAATTTGGTCATGTCGAGGGGAGCTGCACGCTCATGGAGCTGGTAAAAAAGGATTATAGAAGGCCGCCTTGTTTCGGCCATGTAACCGAGTACGGCTCTGTTACATTGCGGCGCATGAATGATCTTGCTGGAAAACACATTGTTCTGGGACTCACTGGGGGAATTGCCTGCTACAAGTCGGCCGAGCTGTGCCGACTGCTGATCAAAGCAGGTGCGACGGTGCAGGTGGTGATGACGGCCGCTGCCGAGCAGTTCATCACCCCAGTGACGATGCAGGCGCTGAGCCAGCGCCCCGTGGCCACCTCGCAGTGGGACGCGCGCGAAGCCAACAACATGGCACACATCAACTTGAGTCGCGAAGCCGATGCCTGCCTGATTGCCCCCTGCAGTGCCGATTTCATCGCCAAGTTGGCGCACGGTCAGGCCGATGAGTTGCTGAGCCTGATGTGCTTGGCGCGACCCGCTGACAAAGTACCTCTTTTGTTAGCGCCGGCCATGAACCGCGAAATGTGGGCTCATCCGGCCACCCGGCGCAATCTGGCGCAGGTGGTGGCCGATGGCGCGGTGGTGCTGGGGGTGGGCAGTGGCGAGCAGGCCTGTGGTGAAACGGGTGACGGGCGCATGCTGGAACCCCAGGACCTGCTGGACGAATTGATTGCATTTTTTCAGCCCAAGTTACTCACAGGTCAGCATGTGCTGGTGACCGCCGGGCCGACCTACGAGGCGCTGGACCCGGTGCGTGGCATCACCAATCTGTCGAGTGGCAAGATGGGGTTTGCCATTGCCCGTGCCGCGCGCGAGGCGGGTGCCGAGGTCACGCTGGTGGCCGGTCCGGTCAGCCTGCCGACGCCGCGTGGCATCACCCGGGTAGATGTGCGTTCAGCATCCAATATGCTTGCAGCCTTGATGGATAAAGCGCCAGTAGCTGATATTTTTGTAGCAACTGCGGCGGTGGCCGACTGGCGCCCGGCGCAAGAGGCTGAGCACAAAATCAAGAAAGACGGCTCGGGCCAAGCGCCCACGCTGAGCTTTGTGGAGAACCCCGACATCCTGGCAACGCTGGCCCAATCACCACGCGGCCAAAGCGGCGAGTTGTTTTGCGTCGGTTTTGCGGCGGAAAGCCATGACTTGCTGACCAATGCCCAGGCCAAACGCCTGCGCAAAGGTGTGCCACTGCTGGTGGGCAACATCGGTCCGGCCACCTTTGGTCAGGATGACAACACCTTGCTGCTGGTGGATGAGCAGGGTGTGCGCGAGTTGTCGCGTGACACCAAGCTGACACTGGCTCGTAAATTAATAGCGGAAATCGCACATAAAACAAGGGCTACAGGCTAAAAATGCTAGATATTGACATCAAGATCATCGACCCGCGGCTGGTCGACCAGCTGCCCACCTATGCCACACCGGGCAGTGCCGGGCTGGATTTACGCGCTTGTCTGGACGCGCCATTGACCTTAGAGCCCAATGCCTGGCAACTGGTGCCCACGGGCATGGCGATTTACCTCAAGGATCCTGGCTACGCGGCATTGATCCTGCCGCGCTCGGGCCTGGGCCACAAACATGGCATTGTGCTGGGCAACCTTGTGGGACTGATTGACAGCGACTACCAGGGGCAGCTGATGGTCAGCGCCTGGAACCGCAGCAGTAACGCGTTCACCATCGAGCCGATGGAGCGTATTGCCCAGCTGGTGGTGGTGCCGGTGATGCAGGCGCGTTTTAACCTGGTGAACGAGTTTCCCGCCAGCGAGCGTGGCGAGGGCGGTTACGGCTCAACCGGCAAGGCCTGAGTTCAACAGGCGCTTGCGGGCGCTGTGTGATCTCAGTGCAAGCTGTTGCTGCCGGGTGCCTGCAGCATCGGTGTGATCTTGAAAAAACCGGTGCCAGCGGTGCCGCTGCCAATTTCTTCCTCGGTGGCTTCACGCACAGCACGCACGGTCAGGCTCAGGCGCAAGGCAATACCTGCCAGCGGGTGGTTGCCGTCCAGCACCACATGTTCCGGATAGATCTCGGTCACGGTGTAGAGCGCGTCATGTGGTGCATCGGGGTTGCAGCCAGCGGGTAGGGCGCTGCCGTCAAAACTCATGCCTTCTTCGAGTTCATCGGGGAACAGGGCGCGGCTTTCCAGGAACACCAGTTGTTCGTTGTACTCGCCAAAACCTTGTTCGGGTTCGATCTGCAGTTTGACGGTGTCGCCTGCGCTGCAGCCTTGCAACGCGTCTTCAATGATCTGAAACAGGTCATCCCCGCCGATCAGGAATTCAACCGGGTCCTGGAGCACGTCCAGTTCTTCACCCAGGGTGTCGCTGAGGGTCCAGCTTAAAGCGGCTACGCATTGTTCAGTAATTTTCATACCTAGAATTGTCGCATTAGAGGAGCATTCCATGGACATCACCCAAGCCCTGCCTTTGCTGGGCGGCATCAGCCCGCAGCAGTTCATGAAACGCTACTGGCAAAAAAAGCCCCTGTTGGTGCGTCACGCCTTGCGTCAGTTCAAGCCGCTGTTGAATCGATCCGAGCTGATGGCCGTGGCCGCAGATGAGGATGTGGCCTCACGTCTGGTGGTGCAACAGCCGGGTAAGAGTCCCGGCTGGCAACTCAAACACGGGCCGTTTCAGCGCAAAGCCCTGCCACCGTTCAAACAAGCTGGCTGGACCATTCTGTTGCAGGGTGTGGACCTGCATGACGAGTCTGTGCACCAACTGATGAACCAGTTCCGTTTTGTGCCCGATGCCCGGCTCGATGACGTGATGATCAGTTATGCCACGGACGGTGGGGGTGTGGGGCCGCACATCGATAGTTACGACGTGTTTTTATTGCAGGCCCAGGGCCGCAGGTTGTGGCGTATCGGGCGCCAGAAAAAACCGGTGCTGCAAGACGGTGTGCCGCTCAAGATTTTGACCAACTTTGAGCCGGAACAGGAGTTTGTGGTTGAGCCCGGAGACATGTTGTACCTGCCGCCAGGTTATGCCCATGATGGCATCGCCCAGGGTGAGTGCATGACCTACTCGATTGGTTTTCGCATCCCCAAAAAAGCCGAGCTGGCGCGTGAACTGCTGCAGCGTGTGGCGGAGCAGGCCGAGGATGAAGTTGGTGAGGTGTTGTATCGCGATGCCAGCCAGCCAGCGGTGGCACAAGCGGCCGAGATACCGGCCGCTATGTTGGCGTTTGCCCACCAAGCGGTCGAGGACGCGCTCAAGGACCCACTGGCGCTGGCACGCGGACTGGGTGAATACATGACCGAACCCAAACCCCATGTCTGGTTTGAAGCCTTGCCGGAGGACGATGGGGTCCAGCTGGCCGACTGCGCGGTGCAGCTGGATCGTCGCACCCGGATGATGTTCGATCAGCATCACATTTTTATCAACGGCGAAAGTTTTTTGGCCACTGGTCGCGATGCCGCGTTGATGCGTTTGCTGGCCAATCAGAAAAGCCTGAGCGCCAAAGAGCTGCAAAAACTCAGCAAACAGGCCCAGGAGTTGCTGGCTGCTTGGGCGGCGGCGGGCTGGTTGCACTTGGTTTGAAGCTGAAGCATAAGATTTGTGGTATGTCAATGGTAGAAACCATTGGTAAGGTGACTATAATCAAGCCCCAAGCAACTTTCGCAACAGCGATGTATGCTTGTTGGGATGCAGGAAACTGCATCAAGGATTTCCGGAAATTGTCTTTTTTTTAGGTAATTACAAATGAACAAAACTCTCGTACTCGCCGCTGTGATCGCTGCTGCTGCTTTGGCCGCCTGTGGCAAAAAGGAAGAAGCTCCTGCACCCGCTGTTGAAGCACCTGCTGCTGCCGCTCCCGCTGCTGAAGCACCTGCTGCTCCCGCTTCTGATGCAGCCGCTGCTGCCCCCGCTGATGCTGCAGCCGCCGCTGCTGCTGAAGCCGCCGCTGCAGCTGCTTCCAAGTAATTGGACCCAGTCAAAAAAAGCCACCTTCGGGTGGCTTTTTTTTGCTTAGTCACTGGGGTCGCGGTGTTGGGTGCCGGTTTGCAGCTGCCTGAAAGTCGGGTTGTCGACAAAACCACCAGTGATAATCGCGCTGTCGTTCCATCAATAACAAAGGTAATTTCATGTTGACAGCTCTGGTCATTGTTTTTGTGCTGGCGTACGCAGCCATTGCACTTGAGCACCCTATCAAAATCAATAAGTCAGCTTCGGCCCTGATTGGCGCTGGTTTGTTGTGGACCATCTATGCGGTGTCGAGTGCGGACGCCCATCTGGTGGGTGAAAACCTGTCCGAATCGCTGATGAGCACCGCACAAATTGTGTTCTTTTTGATGGGTGCCATGACCATTGTCGAAGTGATTGACGCCCACAACGGGTTTGAGGTGATCACCTCGCGCATCAAAACCACCAAGCTTGCCACCCTGATGTGGATGGTGGGTTTTGTGTCCTTTTTTCTGAGCTCGATTCTGGACAACCTGACCACCACCATCGTGATGGTGTCGCTGATGAAAAAGCTGCTCGACAAGCGGGAAGACCGCCTGTTTTTTGCCGGCATCATTGTGATTGCCGCCAACTCGGGCGGCGCCTGGACGCCGATTGGCGACGTGACCACCACCATGTTGTGGATTGGTGGCCAGATCACCGCACTGAACATCATGAAGGGGCTGTTTGTGCCGTCCCTGATCAACCTGTTGGTGCCACTGGCGGTGACCGCTTTTATTTTGAAAGGCAAACCCGTGGTGTCGCCTGAGCGCCAGGCCGAGTCCAATGCTGTGGCCTCCACCAACGCTGAGCGCAACATCATGTTTTGTTTGGGTTTGGGGATTCTGGTGGCGGTGCCCGTGTTCAAAACGGTGACCCATTTGCCACCTTTTATGGGCATTCTGTTTGGCCTGGGTATTTTGTGGCTGGTGGGCGACCTGTTGCACCGCGACAAGTGTGACGAGGACAAGGACCACTTCACGTTGGTCCATGCCTTGTCCAAGATCGACATGGGCTCGATTGTGTTTTTCATCGGCATTCTGCTGGCCGTGGCCTCTCTGGAACACACCCACATTCTGACCTCGCTGGCGCAGTGGCTCGATCAGGCGGTGGGTCGCCAGGATGTGATCGTGATGATCATTGGTTTGGTCAGCGCGGTGGTGGACAACGTGCCGCTGGTGGCTGCGTCGATGGGCATGTATGACTTGGCCCAGTTCCCGCCGGACAGTTTCCTGTGGGAGTTCATGGCCTATTGTGCGGGCACCGGTGGTTCCATCCTGATCATTGGCTCAGCAGCTGGTGTGGCCGCGATGGGGCTGGAGAAAATTGATTTCTTCTGGTACATGAAAAAAATCAGCGGGCTGGCGCTGCTGGGGTATTTTGGCGGTGCCTTGTTCTACATCGTTGAAATGCGCCTGTTTGGACACTGAGTCGGTCATGAAACCTGCTGTTCTGGTCGCGCGCGCCGTTTTCCCCGAGGTTCTGGACAAGCTGGCGCAGCATTTTGAGCTCACCACCAACCAGGAGGACGTGTTGTGGACACCCTCCGAGTTGATGCAGCAGCTCCAGGGCAAACAGGGCGCTTTCACCACCGGCAGCGAGCGCATCGACGCGGCGGTGCTGGCAGCATGCCCTGACCTCAAGATCTGCGCCAACATGGCGGTGGGCTACAACAATTTTGATGTGGATGCGATGACCGCAGCCGGGGTCTTGGCCACCAATACCCCCGACGTGTTGACCGAGACCACCGCCGATTTTGGTTTTGCACTGCTGCTGGCCACGGCCAGGCGCATCACCGAGTCCGAGCACTTTTTGCGTGCGGGTTTGTGGAACCGCTGGCGCTACGACATGTTCACCGGGGCCGAGGTGTTTGGCAGCACCCTGGGCATTCTGGGCATGGGTCGCATTGGGCAAGGCATTGCCAAACGCGGCGCTTTGGGTTTTGGCATGAAGGTGATCTACCACAACCGTTCGCGGCTGGACGAAGCCACCGAATCCGCGTGCCAAGCGCGCTGGGTCAGCAAGGAGGAATTGCTGCGAACCTGTGACCATCTGATGCTGGTGCTGCCTTACAGCGCCGCGTCGCACCACAGCATTGGTGCACCGGAGCTGGCGCTGATGAAACCCACAGCCACGTTGGTCAACATCGCACGGGGCGGCATTGTGGATGACGCGGCCCTGGCTGAAGCTTTGCGTGCCGGCCAGATTGCCGCCGCCGGGCTCGATGTGTTTGAGGGTGAACCCACGGTGCACCCGGACCTGTTGGCTTGTTCCAATGTGGTGTTGACCCCGCATATCGCCAGTGCCACCCGGCCCACGCGGCTGGCGATGGCGCAACTCGCGGCAGACAACCTGATCGGGTTTTTGCTGAACGGCAAGCCGCTGACACCCTTGAACCCGCAGGTGCTGGCCGCCTGAGTGGGTGTTTTGTTGTGCCCCGGCGCTGGTTTTATGCCACGCTTCGGGGCGACTTGGCGGGCATGCTGGCGCTTGTCAAATGTTATGAATGTGATAGCTGTCTGCCCTTTTAATACAAGGGCTGGAAGCCAATTTCTTATATAAAAATGTCAAAACCGATTGCCAGGGGTATTCGGTTTTGAACCACAATCGGTACCCAGGAGAGCTTTGAACGTGACTGATTTTGCAATGTGGGGCGCGCTGGCGCTGGGTGGGGTGAATGCGTTGTTGTTGCTGGTGCTGTTGCAGCGCCTTGGCCGGGCCACCCAGCCCGACGCAACCGAGCTGGCCAAACAACAGCAGGAGCAGCAAGCCCAGCTGGCCCGCCATCAGGCGCTGCTGGCGCATATCACCCAAAACACCGACAAACTGGCGCGTGACCTGCAGCGCGACATCAGCGACTCCTCTCGCAGCGCGCGCCAGGAACTGGCGCAGAACCTGGCCACCTTCCAGCAGACGCTGGTGCAGCAGGGCGCCGAAGCCACCCGCACGCAAAACACCCAGATCGACGCGTTTGGCCAGCAGCTGGCCCTGTTGCAAAAAACTCTGTCTGACACGCTGTCGACCCAGCTCTCGGGTTTGAGTGAATCCAATGTGCGGCGCATGAGCGAGATCCGCGAAACGCTTGAAAAACAGCTGGCGCAGCTCCAAACCAACAACGCCGCCAAACTCGACGAAATGCGTGCCACCGTCGATGAAAAATTGCAGACCACCTTGCAAGCCCGCCTGGGTGAAAGTTTCAAACAGGTTGCGGACCGGTTGGAACAGGTGCACAAAGGCCTGGGTGAAATGCAGACGCTGGCGCAGGGTGTGGGTGACCTCAAGCACCTGCTGACCAACGTCAAAACCCGCGGTATTTTTGGTGAGGCGCAACTTGCCAGTCTGTTGGAGCAGGTGTTTGTACCGGACCAGTACGCGGCCCAGGTGGCGACGCGTCCGGGCAGCAAAAATGTGGTCGACTTCGCCATCAAACTGCCTGGGCGCTCCGATTCAGGCGAGCCGCTGTGGCTGCCGATTGACGCTAAGTTCCCCAACGAAGATTACGAACGCCTGCTTGACGCCCAGGGCCTTGCCGATGTGGTGGCCGCTGAGCTGGCCGCGCGCGCGCTCGAGCAACGCATCCGCCTGGAAGCCAAGTCGATTGCCGACAAGTACTTGGAGCCGCCGTACACCACCGACTTTGCGATTTTGTTCCTGCCCACCGAAGGCCTGTACGCCGAGGTGCTGCGTCGTCCCGGCCTGATGGAGGCATTGCAACGCGACTGCCGTGTGACGCTGGCCGGGCCGACCACGTTGTTGGCGATGCTGAGTTCCCTGCAAATGGGTTTCAGAACCCTGGCGCTCGAAAAACGCTCGAGCGAAGTCTGGCAGGTGCTCGGTGCGGTCAAAACCGAGTTCGGCAAGTTTGGCGATGTGCTGGCCAAGGTCAAGGCCCAGACCGAAACCGTGCTTAAAACGCTGGATAGCGCCCAAACCCGCAGCCGTGCGATGGGGCGTGCTCTTAAAACCGTAGAGGCCTTGCCCGAGACCCAGGCCCAGTCGCTGATCACTCTGGACCGCGACTTTGACAGCAGCGAAGGGACACCCGGCGCGTGAGTTCTGCCCCTTTGAGTGAGTCCACCGCGCCACAACCAGTGTTGACCCAAGTGGGTCTGGCGCGGCTGATTGGTGGCCATATCTGTCTGCACGCCTGTATGGCCGGTATGCGGCTCGCGTCACCCCTGCTAGCCCTGCGTGAGGGTTACAGTGCCCTGGCGGTGGGCACGCTGCTGGCCTTGTTTGCGCTGACGCAGGTTTTCCTGGCCATGCCCGCCGGGCGCTACACCGACCGCCATGGCTTCAAACGGCCGATGAGGCTGGCGGTGGGCATGGCCAGTGCGGGTGCGGCGTTGGCGTTCGTGTTCCCGGTGTTTCCGGTCTTGTGCCTGAGTGCCTTGATGACCGGTGGCGCCACCGGGGTGGCATCTATCTGTGTGCAGCGCCATGTCGGGCGCTCGGCGCAAGACACGACGCAGCTCAAGTCGATGTTCAGCTGGTTGTCGATTGGTCCGGCGCTGGCAAACTTTGTCGGTCCGCTGGTGGCCGGTATCCTGATTGACCAGGGCGGTTTCAGGCTGAGTTTTGCCTGTCTCGCGTGTTTTCCGCTGATGACCTGGCTGTGGGTGCGTCACACCCTGGAGTTGCCGCCGGTGGTGGCCCAGCCGGGTGGCAAAAAAGGCCGCGCCTGGGACCTGATGCGTGAGCCCATGATGCGCCGCCTGATGCTGGTGAACTGGTTGCTGTCGTCCTGCTGGGATGTGCACACCTTTGTGGTGCCGGTGCTCGGGCATGAGCGCGGTGTCAGCGCCTCGGCCATTGGCGCGATTTTGGGTGGGTTTGCGCTGGCGGCCACGGCCGTGCGGGTGGTGTTGCCGTTTCTGGTGGCCCATCTGCGGGAGTGGGTGGTGGTGACCGGCGCCATGCTGAGCACCGCGCTGTTGTTTGCCATCTACCCGCTGACACACTCGGCCTGGGCCATGGCCGTGTGTTCGGCGCTGCTGGGGGTGTCCCTGGGTTCGGTACAGCCGATGATCATGAGCACCTTGCACCAGATCACCCCGGAGTCACGCCACGGTGAGGCGCTGGGCTTCCGGCTGATGGCGATCAATGCCTCCAGTGTGTTCATGCCGATGTTGTTTGGCACCGCCGGTGCCACCTTGGGCGTGTCGCTGGTGTTCTGGACAGTGGGCACGGCGGTGGGGCTGGGTGCCCGTTCGGCGTGGTTTTTGCGCCCGCCACCCAAGGCCTGACCCTCATCCCAGGCCCCTGCCCGGGGAAGAGGGCGCTTCGCGCGGTTTTACAGCGCGTAGAAATGCCGGATCACGTCCCAGGCGGCTTCCGGGGTGTCGACATAGTGGAACAGCTTCAGGTCCTCGGGGGAGATCACCCCTTCTTCCACCATCACATCGATGTTGAGCAGGCGCTTCCAGTAGTCGCTGCCAAACAGCACGATGGGCACCGGCTGGGCTTTGCGCGTTTGCACCAGGGTGATCACCTCAAACAGCTCGTCGAGTGTGCCAAACCCGCCGGGGAAGGCCACCAGTGCCTTGGCGCGCATCATGAAATGCATCTTGCGGATCGCAAAATAGTGGAACTTGAAGCTCAGCGCCGGGGTGACATAGGGGTTGGCCGACTGCTCATGCGGCAGCGCGATGTTCAGGCCCACGGTGGGTGCACCCAGTTCGTGGGCACCCCGGTTGGCGGCTTCCATGATGCCCGGGCCACCGCCGGTGCAGATGTAGAGTTTGGCGCTGTGCGCCTGGTCGTTGCTGTAGTTGGCAACCAGCCGGGCAAACAGGCGCGCCTGGTCGTAATGTTGGGCGTTACGCAGGTGGCGCTGGGCCAGCTGGATCGCCGCCGGGTCGGCGCTAGCCAGGGCGGCTTGCATGGCGGCGTTGGCGGTCTCGGGGGACGGAAAACGCGCGCTGCCAAACACCACAATGGTGTTGTCAATGCCTTGTTCACTCTGGTCGAGGTCGGGTTTGAGCATCTCCAACTGGATGCGGATGCCGCGTGATTCCCGGCGCAGCAGGAATTCGGGGTCGGCAAAAGCCAGCCGGTAGGCGTTGGGGTGCAGGACGGTCTCGTCGGCCGGGTGGTTGAGCAGGTCGGCCAGGGCATCGGCCAGCTTGTGTTCGGTGACGTGTTGGGTCAGGGGTTGGGTGTGTTCCATGGTCCGAATTGTCAGTTAAAAAAAAGGGCCTCACGGAGTGAAGCCCTGCTTGTTTTTGGCAGTGAAGCCAGCCACGGGTGTTTAGACGCGCTTGCGGTATTCGCCAGTGCGGGTGTCGATTTCGACCTTGTCGCCTTGGGCCACAAAAATCGGCACACCGACGTCGAAACCTGTTGCAATCTTGGCCGGTTTCAGAACCTTGCCAGAGGTGTCACCCTTGACAGCGGGTTCGGTCCAGGTGATTTCACGCACCACGGTGGTGGGCAGTTCAACCGAGATGGCCTTGCCGTCGTAGAACACTACTTCGACTTCCATGCCGTCTTCGAGGTAGTTGAGCGCGTCGCCCATGTTCTCTGCTTCAACTTCGTACTGGTTGTACTCGGCATCCATACACACGTACATCGGGTCGGCAAAGTAGGAGTAGGTGCAATCTTTTTTGTCCAGAATGACTTGGTCCATCTTGTCGTCGGCCCGGAACACGACTTCGGTGCCGAAGTTGGCGATCAGGCTCTTGAGCTTCATGCGCACGGTGGCGGCACCGCGGCCACCGCGGGCGTATTCGGTTTTCAGGACGACCATCGGGTCTTTGCCTTGCATGATGACGTTGCCGGCGCGAATTTCTTGAGCGATTTTCATAAAGTCAGAGAGTGAAGTTAGGCCGCCCATCTGGCGGCGAGGGCGGCTGGAGCACTCGATGAAAAATCGACCACATGCCGCAAAGCCCGCTATTTTAGTGGGTTTTTGTCATGAAATCGAGCAACTGGCTTGCCAGATCGTTTTGCTGCAGCAGCGTTTGCTTGGCGCGCTGGCAGGCAGCTTGCCAAGTTCGCTCGTCTTCGGTCGTGAACAATGGCGCGTTGACGTCGTCGGTGCCCCTACCCGGCAAACCGTTCCAGCGCTGATGTGCGCGGCGCAATGCGGGCGGGGCCTGCAGCCAGTCCAGGAAGACGTGGAGCTTGTGGTGGTGGGCGTCATCGTCTTGCGGGTAGATCTGCCAGATCAAGGGTTTGCCGGCCCACAAAGCGCGCACCAGCGAGTCTTCGCCGCGCACAAAGTTGATGTCACAGGCCCACAGCAGGTGGTCATAGTCGGCCTGCGATAGCAATGGAAGATATGAAATTGAGAGCTTCTGACCCTTGTTAATAAAGGGCTGGAGGCTAATTTCATGCTCAACCAAGCGGCGCACCGCGGCGCTGGCCCGCCCTGCGGTCACCAACAGCTGTGTGGGTCTGTCGTCCGCAGCCAATGTGTGCAGCAAGGCGGGCAGGCCTGCAGGTTCGTAACAAAACAGCGAGACCAGACGCTGGCCTTGCCAGGCTATGCCTTGTGTTGTCAACCAGGCGCTGCGCTCGAAACTGGCCTGGCGCTGCAGCAGATCGGCTTCGCGCAACAGGCCGCCGGTGTCGGGTGTGAAGCCAGGGTAGAAAAAATGCTTGGCCAGCCCCTGGCCTGGCCCATACATCACGGGTGAGGGCAGGGTGTGGCAGCGCGCCACGTAGGCCTCGGCGCTCAGGTATTCGAGGTTGATCCACTGGCTTGTCTGGCCTGTAGCCCTGATCTTGTGGGCGTATGCAGCTATGAATTCAGGATCGACTTCGCAGCCAAAGGCTTCCACCAGCACATCGCCGGGCGTCTGGCTGTGGTGGGCAAAAGGGGTGCTCCACGCCAGTACCGTCACCCCGGGTGCGCCATCTGGCGCCATCCAGGCCAGGGCCGACGCATCGTCGACCCAGAGCCGCACGGTCTGACCGCGTTGCGCCAGATCCACACACAGGCGCCAGCAGACACCGATGTCACCAAAGTTGTCGATCACGCGGCAAAAAATGTCCCAATGCAATTTGGGCTGAGCAGGTGGCAAATTCATGATCGGGATTGTCCACAATAGCGCCCTATGTCCGATTTGCCTGAAAACCCCGTGCCACCCGTTGACCCCGTCAAGCTGCCTGCCGAACTGCCGCTCGTTGTGACCCTCAGCTCCGATGGTGCCGAGCCTGAGGCTCCTGCCGGTGTCCACCCCGAGCAACTGCTCAATGATGTGGCGAGCCTGCCCGCGCTGCCGGGGGTTTACCGCTACTTTGATGCGCAGGGCCAGGTGCTCTATGTCGGCAAGGCGATCAACCTCAAAAAACGGGTGTCGAGTTATTTTCAGAAGAACCACGGCGGCACCCGCATTGGCCACATGGTGGGCAAGATTGTGCGGCTGGAGACCACCGTAGTGCGCTCCGAGGCCGAGGCGCTGCTGCTTGAAAACAACCTGATCAAGACGCTCAACCCCAAGTACAACATCCTGTTTCGGGACGACAAGAGTTACCCCTACCTCAAGATCAGCGCCCCGGCACCGCTGCCCAAAGACAGCAGCCTTCTTGCAAAAAAAGGAGCGCCTGGCCCTTTATCTGTAAGGGCTACAGGCCAAAAAGACACACCATCGTCGGTGACCCGCATCAATGGTGACTGGTTCCCCCGCGTCTCCTATTACCGAGGTGCGGTCGAGAAAAAACACCACTACTTTGGCCCCTACCCCAGTGCCTGGGCGGTCAAGGAAGCGATTTTGCTGATGCAAAAGGTGTTCAAACTGCGCACCTGTGAGGAGTCGGTGTTTGCCAACCGCACCCGGCCCTGTTTGCTGTACCAGATCAAACGTTGCTCCGGCCCGTGCGTGGGTCACATTTCACCAACTGATTACGCCCAGGATGTGGCGGACGCAGAACGTTTCTTGAATGGCGATGCACAAGAGGTGATGAGCAGCCTGCAGGCACGCATGATGGCGCACGCCGACAAGCTTGAATTCGAGCAGGCAGCCGAGTTGCGCAACCAGACCGCCGCGCTTTCGAGTGTGTTGCACCAGCAGAGTGTGGACAACGTCAGCGACCGCGATGTCGACATCCTCGCGGTCAAGGTGCAGGGCGGGCGCGCCTGTGTCAACCTGGCCATGGTGCGCGGCGGGCGCCATCTGGGGGATCGGCCCTACTTTCCGGTGCAGGTGCAGGACGGCGCCGCGCTGGAGCTGGAAGAAGACGGCGCTGAGGTCCGTTCAGTCGAATCACAGATCCTGGACGCCTTCATCGCCCAGCATTACCTGAATGTGCCGGTGCCGCCCTCGCTGGTGGTCAGCAGCCCAGTGGACAAGGCGCTGCTCAAAGCCTTGACCGCACAAACCGGCATCAAGGTCACGGCGGTGCATGCGCCGCGTGAACAGCGCCGGGTCTGGTTGGAGATGGCGCAAACCAATGCCAACCTGCAACTGGCCCGTCTGCTGTCGGAAGAAGGCTCTCAGCAAGCGCGCACCCGTGCGTTGTATGAGGCGCTGGATCTGGGGCTGGACGACCTGGACGAACTGCGCATCGAGTGTTTTGACATTTCACACACTGCCGGGGAATCCACCCAGGCCTCGTGTGTGGTGTTTCACCACCACAAGATGCAAAACGCCGAGTACCGGCGCTACAAAATCACCGACATCACGCCCGGTGACGATTACGCCGCGATGCGCCAGGTGCTGCTGCGCCGCTACGGCAAACTCGCCGAGGTGTTGCAGGAAGCCAAACGCAGCGGTGAAACCCCGCCGGGCACCGGCCGTTTGCCGGACCTGGTGTTGGTGGACGGTGGAAAAGGCCAGGTCAGCATGGCGCGCGAGGTGTTTGTGCAGCTGGGTCTGGATCTGTCTCTGATCGTTGGTGTCGAAAAAGGTGAGGGCCGGCGCATTGGTCTGGAAGAGCTGGTGTTTGCCGATGGGCGCGAGAAGGTCTACTTGGGCAAGGATTCAGCCGCGCTGATGCTGGTGGCGCAGATCCGCGACGAGGCGCACCGTTTTGCCATCACCGGCATGCGTGCCGCACGTGCCAAGGTGCGAATGGACGGTGGCAAGCTCGAAGACATCCCGGGCATTGGCCCGAAACGGCGTGCCCGTTTGTTGCAGCGTTTTGGCGGTGTGCGCGGGGTGGCGATGGCCTCGGTGGACGACATGGCCAGTGTCGAAGGCATCTCACATGAACTGGCGGAAGAAATCTATCGGGCGTTGCACTGAACGCTGGCTGTAGGCCGGTGGCTGCATGCCACAATCGAGACATGTTCTGGACCATTCCTACCCTCATGACCTGGGCGCGTATTGCGGCCATTCCCTTGATCGTTGGCGTGTTTTATTTGCCGATCGAGCCCGCCAGCCGTAACCTGATCGCCACCGTGATGTTTGTGGTGTTTGCCGCCACCGACTGGCTCGACGGTTTTCTGGCTCGCAAGCTCAACCAGGTGTCGGCTTTTGGCGCCTTTTTGGACCCGGTGGCCGACAAATTTCTAGTGTGTGCCTGTGTGCTGGTACTGGTACACCTGGGGCGCGCTGACGTGTTTGTTGGGCTGATCATCATTGGCCGCGAGATCGCGATCTCGGCGCTGCGCGAGTGGATGGCGCAGATTGGTGCCTCGCGCAGTGTGGCGGTGCACATGATCGGCAAACTCAAAACCACCGCCCAAATGGTGGCGATCCCGTTCCTGCTCTATGACGGCCTGTTGTTCGGACTCATCGACACCCACCTCTGGGGTGTCTGGTTGATCTGGCTGGCCGCGATCATGACCGTCTGGTCGATGGTCTATTACCTGCAAAAAGCCCTTCCGGAAATCCGCGCCAAGGTCAAGTAAGGAGATCACGTGGCCCAGCACAAAATTGCTGTCATCGCCGGTGACGGCATTGGCCAAGAGGTGATGCCAGAAGGCCTGCGGGTGCTTGAAGCTGCGGCCGACAAGTTTGGCATCCAACTGCAGATGGACCACTTCGATTTCTCCAGCTGGCAGTACTTCGAGCGGCACGGCCAGATGCTGCCTGACGACTGGAAGGATCAAATCGGCGGCCACGACGCGATTTACTTCGGTGCAGTGGGCTGGCCGGAAAAAATCCCAGACCATGTGTCGTTGTGGGGTTCGCTGCTGTTGTTTCGACGAGAGTTTGACCAGTATGTGAACCTGCGCCCGGCGCGCCTGATGCCAGGTATCACCTGCCCGGTGGTGCGGCGTGATGGCAGCGCCCGAGCGCCCGGTGAGATCGACATGGTGATCGTGCGTGAAAACACCGAGGGTGAATACTCCAGCATCGGTGGGCGCATGTTTGCCGGCACCGAGCGCGAAATCGTGATGCAAGAGACGGTGATGTCACGCGTTGGCGTGGACCGGGTGCTCAAGTTTGCGTTTGAGCTGGCCCAATCTCGCCCCAAAAAACACCTGACCAGCGCCACCAAATCCAACGGCATCGCCATCACCATGCCGTACTGGGACGAGCGTGTCGCCGAGATGGCCAAAGCCTACCCAGACGTTACCGTGGACAAGTTCCACATCGACATCCTGACCGCGCATTTTGTCCAGCGGCCAGATTTTTTTGACGTGGTGGTGGGCAGTAACCTGTTTGGCGACATCCTGAGTGACCTGGGCCCAGCCTGCACCGGCACGATTGCGATTGCACCGAGTGCCAACCTCAATCCCGGGCGAACCCACCCCTCGCTGTTTGAGCCGGTGCACGGCTCGGCGCCCGACATTGCCGGCCAGGCCAAGGCCAACCCGATTGGTCAGATCTGGAGTGGCGCGCTGATGCTGGACTTTCTGGGCTACCGCGCAGCGCATGACGCGGTGTTGCAAGCCATCGAACAGGTGCTGGCCCCCGGCAGTGGCGCACCGCGCACGCCCGATCTGGGTGGTTGCGACAAGACTCAGGATCTGGGCCGGGCAATCACTCAGGCGCTGCAGTCTTTGTAGCTACTTGCCCTTCTTGTTTAAGGGCTGGAGCCAATTTGGCCATAAAAAAAGCCACCTACCGGTCACGGCAGGTGGCTTTTCCCTCAGCGGGTTTATTTCAGGTCTTCTGCCAGCACCTTGATGATGCGTTGTGCATCGGCCATGGCGGCTGCAGTGCCGTCGGCGTTTTGCACCGACACCGTGGTGGCATTGCCTTGGCTGAGCACGGCCACGCGGAATTTCGACGGTTGTGCATCCGGTTTGGACTTGCCAAACAGTTTGCCAAAGAAGCCCGGCTCGTCTTTTTCCATGTCGGCGTTGGGGGCCACATAACGCACAAAGTACAGGCCCTTGCTGCGGTCACGGTCTTCCACGGTGAAGTTGGTACGGTCCAGTGACAGACCTACCCGGCGCCAAGCGCGATCAAAACCGTCCGCCAGCTGCACCACGGGTTGTCCACTCA
The DNA here is from genome assembly GCF_013416775.1 of Rhodoferax sp. BLA1. Taxonomy (GTDB): domain Bacteria; phylum Pseudomonadota; class Gammaproteobacteria; order Burkholderiales; family Burkholderiaceae_C; genus Rhodoferax. The sequence continues at coordinate 384,282 of NZ_SZVI01000009.1, read as the reverse complement.
CGGTAGTAACTTGGGTGTTTTCCTTGACCACACCGGCTGCCAACAGGGCTTTGGATTGTTCCTCACCCACGCCCAGCTTGACCATCAGGCGGCGCAGGAATTCGGCCTCCAGCTCGGGATCGGCGGCGCGGGGTTGCCACACGGTGCGTTCCTTTTCCTTGCTGTCATACACCTCGACCATACCGCGGTGGCTGATGAAAATTTCGGTGCTGCCGTCGGCACCGCGTTCTAGGCGGGTGCGGAACTTGTCGCGCTCACCGGTGGAGTAGAGCGAATCAAACACCTTGCCCAAGGTGGCGCGGACAAAATCCTGAGGAATCTTGGCGCGGTTTTCGGCCCAGTCGGTTTCCATGATGCCCAGGTTGGCCTGGTCCATCGCGAGCAGGAAACCGTTGTCTTGCCAGAACTCCTTGACCGGCTCCCACAACTTGTCGGCCGGGCGGTTGATCACCAGCCAACGGGTGTCACCTGCGCGCTCGATGCGCACATCACCCAAGGATGCGGTTGCCGTGGGTGTAGCCACCACCGTGTTTTGAGCGAGTTGGTAACTCGATGCGGTCACCGCCGAGCCAGGCACGGTGTAGCGGGTGTCCTTGGAAATCTGTGTCAGGTCAGGCGGGATTTCCAGCGACGGGGTTTTGTTGGTGGTCGCGCTTTTGTAGTCAATCTTTTCACTCTGCAGCATCGAGCAGGCGCCGAGCGCCAGGGTCAGACCGAGCAACACAAATTTTGGGGAATGGTTCACAAAATATCCTTCAGGAAGAGAGGTTGGCAGGGTCAGCTCAGAGCAGGCCCACGGTGCGCAGGGCCGCTTCAACGACAGGTTGGTAACTTGCGCTGAGCTCGGTCAGGGGCAAGCGCAGGGTCGGGCCGCACAGGTTCATGCGGGCCGCAGCCCATTTCACCGGGATCGGGTTGGCCTCCAAAAACAGGTTTTTGTGTAGCGGCATCAGTTTGAACTGAATGGCCATGGCGCGTTTCACGTCACCGGCTGTTGCCGCCATGCACAACTCATGCATCAGGCGGGGTGCCAGGTTGGCGGTGACGCTGATGTTGCCTTGGCCACCACACAACATCAGGGCAACCGCCGTGGCGTCGTCACCTGAGTAGACCGCAAACCCTTGGGGCGCTTCGCGGATCAGCCACTGGGCACGGTCCAGATTGCCGGTGGCTTCCTTGATACCGATGATGCCCGGCAACTGGGCCAGGCGCAGGCTTGTTTCAACCGACATGTCTGCCACCGAGCGGCCCGGCACGTTGTACAGCACCATTGGCAGGTCCACCGCTTCGGCAATCGCCTTGAAGTGCTGGTACAGACCTTCCTGGGTGGGTTTGTTGTAGTAAGGCACGACCTGCAATTGGCAGTCGGCCCCGACTTTTTTGGCAAAACCGGCCAGTTCAATCGCCTCGGCGGTGCAGTTGGAGCCACAACCGGCCATGATCGGCACCCGGCCTGCAGCTTGCTCGACCGAGACGCGGATGACTTCGCAGTTTTCCTGAATACTCACCGTGGGGGATTCACCGGTGGTGCCGACCACACCAATGCAGTCAGTGCCTTCGGCAATGTGCCAGTCGATGAGTTTGCGCAAGGCCGGGTAATCTACCGCGCCGTCTGGCAGCATGGGGGTGATCAGGGCAACGATGCTGCCGGTGATGGGTCGGGATAGAGAGGTCATCTTGCGAGCTGGCTCCAGGGTTATCCCTTTATTCTAGCGAGAGTGGATACCGCGCCAGACCGGCATCCAGGCAAAGGTTTGGCGAGTGATGCGGCGCTGGCCAGCAAGGGAGGCCCTCGGCTCTGCCGGGTGGCAGTAGAAGTTCGACTTTTCAAGAGGTAGTCCATCGTAGAGACTTCCAAGCGTGCGCCGCCAAGCAAACGAAAGGAAGAAACACGATGGACAATTCACAGCTGCCCCTGGTGACGACAACTTCGCGTTTGCCGAAAATTGAGCGCAGTTGAAACAGTACGGCTAGACGGAGAACGTAGGTCCCTGATGGGCGACGAAAGAGATTTTGCACTGCACACCTTTGTATGAGTGTGCTGTAGCTGAGGTGTAAAATCTTGATTTCTTGATCAAAATCAATGACTTATCTAGATATGGAGCGGGTGAAGGGAATCGAACCCTCGTATGAAGCTTGGGAAGCTGCCGTTCTACCATTGAACTACACCCGCTTAGTTGCGTATTTTAACCTGCAAGTACAGAGCGCCCAGGCAAGCCTGTTGATGTGATTTTGAAACAGCACCACACAACCCAGCCAACGCTTGACAGCTCAGCCACCGTGAGACCGACCCGTTGGATCACCTGTTTGGCAATGGTGTTGTCAGTTACTTTTACTTTGACAGCGCAGGCGCAGGCGCAGGAGTTTGCCGCCTGGTCCTTCAAGCGCAGCTTGAACACTTCGGCTTATGGCTACACGCTGGTGCAAGACAACACCGGTGGTGCACTCAGCGCCAAGGTCGAGCGGTTTGAAGTCAGGTCAGGTGACTGTGGCGCGCAAACCGGCTGGTCGGACTGCGACACCGATCGTGAACGTTCCGAGTTGTCTGAAAACGGCAGCGCGCCACCTGGCAGCGAATACTGGTATGGCTGGTATTTTTATTTACCGCCCAACCACCCCAACATCTACCCAGCCAAAGTGGCCTTCGGGCAATTTCACCAGCGCAACAGCAGATCACCCGCGTTCATGTTCCAGAACGACGCAGGGGGTTTGCTGATCGACAAGAATTTTGGCCACAGCACCGAGCGCGTGCCGCTGATCAGTCAGGACGATCTGCTCGGGCGCTGGCATCACATCGAGGTGCATGCCAAATGGGACAAGCTCGACGGGTTTTTCAGGGTCTACGTCAACGGTGACCTCCGATACGAGACCGCTGGCAGCACAACGTCGGGCGCGGGCATCTACTTCAAGTACGGGCTCTACCGATCTTTCCTGTCCCGTTACAAAACACGTTTTGGCACACAGGAGGTACCCACCCAAGTGGTTTTGTTTGCCAAGGTTCGCCGCGCCACCACCCGCCAGAGGCTGCAATAACGCCCATGCACCCGGTTGGCCAACCGGGTTAAACAAGCTCGGTGTTTACTTCAGGATGTCACCAATACACAGGTACTTGATTTCCACATAGTCATCCATGCCGTGGTGTGAGCCTTCACGACCCAGGCCGGACTGTTTGACACCACCAAAGGGCACGTGTTCGGTCGCCAGAATGCCGACATTGGCACCGACCATGCCGTACTCCAGCGCTTCGCTGACGCGCCAGATGCGACCCACGTCCCGAGTGTAGAAGTAGCTGGCCAGGCCAAATTCGGTGGCGTTGGCCGCGTCGATGGCCTCCTGCTCGGTGTTGAACTTGAACACCGGGGCAAACGGGCCAAACGTCTCTTCTCGGGCGCACAACATGTCAGCCGTGGCGTCGGCCACCACAGTGGGCTCGAAAAACTGGCCCGTCAGGCGTTGGCCACCTGCGACCAGTCGGCCACCTTTGGCCAGCGCGTCCTGTACATGGCGCTCCACCTTTTGCAGCGCAGCTTCTTCGATCAGCGGGCCCTGGTTAACACCGTCGTCAAAGCCGTTGCCCACCTTGGCAGTTTTGACCTTGGCCGCAAATTTGGCCACGAATTCGTCGTAGACACCGGCCTGCACATAGATCCGGTTGGAGCAGACACAGGTCTGGCCTGCGTTGCGGTATTTGCTGGCAAAGGCGCCTTCGACTGCACTGTCGATGTCGGCATCATCAAACACGATGAAGGGCGCGTTGCCGCCGAGTTCAAGCGACATCTTCTTGACCGTGGGGGCCGACTGCGCCATCAAAATACGGCCCACTTCGGTGGAGCCGGTGAAGCTGATGTGGCGCACGATGTCGCTGGCACACAAGACCTTGCCCACCGCAATCGAGTTGTCGGCGTCGGCAGTGACCATGTTGAGCACACCGGCCGGGATGCCAGCGCGGATCGCCAGTTCGGTGGCGGCCAGCGCGGTCAAGGGAGTAAGTTCGGCCGGTTTGATGACCACGGTACAACCCGCAGCCAGGGCCGGGGCCACCTTGCGCGTGATCATCGCAATTGGGAAGTTCCAGGGCGTGATCGCAGCGCACACCCCAATCGGTTGGCGCAGGATCAGCAAACGGCGGTTGTTGTCGAACTGGGGCAGGGTTTCGCCGTTGACGCGTTTGGCTTCCTCGGCAAACCATTCCACAAAACTCGCGGCGTAGGCGACTTCACCCTTGGATTCGGGCAGGGGTTTGCCTTGTTCGGCGGTCATGATGCGGCCCAGATCGTCCTGGTTGGCCATGAGCAAATCAAACCATTTGCGCAGGATGATGCTGCGTTCCTTGGCGGTTTTGCTGCGCCAGGCCGGCCAGGCCGCGTTGGCGGCGGCGATGGCGGCTTCGGCATCCAAGGGGCCCAGGTTGGCCACATCGGCCAATTTCTGGCCGGTGGCGGGGTCGAGCACATCAAAGCGGCCGGCACCCGTGACCCAGGTGCCGTTAACCAAGGCGTCCGTCTTGAGCAGGCTGGAGTCTTTGAGCTGGGACAGAGGGGAAAGCGTGGTTGACATGAAAACTCCTGAATCTATAAAAAATATGGCTCTAGCCCTTATTCAATAAGGGTGAATAGCTTCTGAATTGCTAGCGTTTGAGTACCCCCGGCAGCACACACAACATCTCGAACAGCAGGTTGGCGCCCAGCAACGCGGTGTTGCCGGACGTGTCATACGGTGGCGACACCTTGACCAGATCACAGCCCACCATGTTAAGCCCGTGACAGCCGCGGTTGATCTCCAGCGCCTGTGGCAGGCTCAGGCCATCAATCTCCGGTGTGCCGGTATAGGCCGGGTCGATGCCGTCGATGTCAAAACTCGGGTCACACGGGGTGTTGCCAATGTCGAGCGGCACACCAACATACGGGGCGTCTAGCCCTTGCGGCGTTGTGGCGACCGGCAGACGCATCTTGCAGGCGATGCCGCCACAACGCGGCATGGCATTGCCAGACAAGGGCTGGTTTTTGGGAGCGGCTGGGGTCATGGGTAGCTTGTTTTTACTTGGACATTCAGCAGGTAGTGATATGAATGGAATTGCTCTCTGGCCCTTATGAAATAAGGACTAACAGCTATCAATCCAATACCATGGTAGAGACCACAGATAGGCCTAACGCCGCCGCCCACGCAACCACTCCAGCACCAGCAGCAAGCTGGTGGTGAACAGGATCAGCAGTGTGGCCACGGCCGCGATGGTGGGCGAGATGTTTTCGCGGATGCCGGTGAACATCTGGCGCGGCAGGGTGGTTTGTTCGGCCCCGGCCAGGAACAGGGTCACCACCACTTCGTCAAACGAGGTGGCAAAGGCAAATAACGCGCCCGAGATCACGCCTGGCGCAATCACCGGCAGGGTGATGCGCCTGAAGGTGTTGAACGGTGTTTCGCCCAGGCTGAGTGAGGCGCGGATCAGGTTGTCATTGAAGTTGGCCAGCGTGGCCAGCACCGTGGTCAACACAAAGGGTGCGCCCAAGGCGGCATGCACCGCAATCAGCCCGACATAACTGTCGGTCAGGCCCAGCGGCGCGAAGTACAGGTAAGTGGCCACACCGACCACGATGATGGGCACCACCATCGGCGCGATCAGCACCGCCATGAGCAGGCCCTTGAAGCGGAAGTCGGTACGAGCCAGGCCGACGGCGGCCAGTGTGCCCAGCACGGTGGCGATGATGGTGGCCGCAGGTGCCACGATGAAGCTGTTGCGGGTGGCGTTGGCCCATTCGGGCGCGTTGAAGAGGTTTTCATACCAGCGCAGCGACAGACCCGGCATGGGGTAACTCAGGAAGGAGCTGCTGGAAAACGACAGCGGAATGATGGCTAGGATCGGGGCCAGCAGGTAGATGAGCACCGCCACGCAGACCAGGCGCAGCGCCCACCAGCCCAGTTTGTCGGCCAGGGTGTAGTACAGGGGAAATTGGGGCAGCTTGAACATGGGGGTCTTCCGATCGCGGTGCTTTTTATGCCAGGGCCAGGTCGGTCTTGCCCAGACGGCGGTACACACCATAGAGCAGCATGGTGGTGGCCAATAGCAAGGCGCCCAGTGCGCAGGCCATGCCCCAGTTGACTTCCACGTTGGTGTAGCGGGCGATGTAATAACTCAGCATCTGGTCGTCGGCACCACCGAGCAGGGCCGGTGTGATGTAGTAACCAATCGACAGGATGAACACCAGCAGCGCACCTGCACCGACGCCGGGCAGGGTTTGTGGCACATACACCCGCGCGAAGGCGGCCAGCGGCGCACTGCCCAGCGACACGGCGGCGCGCACATAGGTCGGGGGCACACTTTTCATGACGCTGTAGAGCGGCAGGATCATGAAAGGCAGCAGGATATGGGTCATGGAAATGATCACGCCGGTGCGGTTGAACAGCAGCTCCAGCGGCTTGCTGATGACACCGATGTCGATCAAGGCGGTGTTGATCAGCCCTTCGGATTGCAGCAGCACAATCCATGCGGCCACGCGCACCAGGATCGAGGTCCAGAACGGCACCAGCACCACAATCATCAGCAGATTGGCCTGGCGCTCGGGCAGGGTGGAGAGCCAGTAGGCCAGCGGGTAAGCCAGCAGCAAGCACATCACGGTGATGATCAGGCTGACCTGGAAGGTGCGCAGCAAAATGCCGCCGTAGGCGCGTTGTTCTTCGGGCATGCGCGCAAGATCACCCTGGGCATCGCGGCGCAGATCGACCGACGCCAGCAGGTAGTCGGGTGTCCAGCGTGAGCCGTTTTTGGCGATGGCTTGCCAGAATTCTGTTTCTGCCCAGCGCGGGTCTTTGTCCAGCAGTTGTTGGCGCACCGCTTCTGCATCCCCTTCGATCGGCAGGGCCCGGTAGGCGCCCATGATGAGGGAGCGGGCACCGGGCGCTTCGGTGTTGAGGCGGCGCGCCAGGGCGCCCGCGTCCGACGTGTCAGGCAGGTGGGACAGGTCTTTCACCAGCGCGGCATAAGCGCCAGCACTGGGTTGGGATTGCCGGTCCCAGGTGGCCAAGGCCTTCACCGTGGTGGGCAGGGCCTTGGCCACCTCAGGGTTTTCCACCGCGCGCATCAGCAGCGCAGCTATTGGGACCAGCAGCGTCAGCAGCAGAAACACCAGCAAAGGCACCGTCAACGTGAAGGCCCGCCATTTGCGGCGTGACTGTGCACGCGCGAGTGCGGCGCGCAGGTCGCCCAAGGGCGGGTTGGCACTGGTTGGCATCGGCATGGTGGGCTGCTCCTGAGCTGCGGCGGTTTACTGGGTGGCCCAGGCGGCGAAACGTTTTTCCAAAGCCTCGCCCTGGTCAGCCCAGAACGTGGTGTTGAACTGGAGCGAATCCTTGGCGTTTTTGTCCGAGGTGGGCAGGTTGTCAAGCACCTTCTTGTCCAGCTTGGCCAGGGCCTTCTTGTTGGTCGGGCCGTAGGCGATGTTCTGGGCGTACACGGCCTGGTTTTCCGGCTTGGAGGCGTAGGCGATGAACTTGTAGGCAGCGTCCTTTTTGGCCGTGCCCTTGGGGATCACCCAGTAGTCCAGGTCATAAATGCCACCGGGCCAGTAGATCTGCAGGTTGCGGCCTTCGCGGTTGGCGGCGTCGACACGGCCGTTGTAGACGGTCGAGAGAACCACGTCACCGGCTACCAGGAACTGGGGTGCTTGGGCACCGGCTTCCCACCATTGGATGCTGGGTTTGAGTTCGGTCAGCTTCTTGAAGGCACGTTCGGCACCGTCTTTGGTCGCCAGCACCTTGTACACGTCAGCCGGTTTCACGCCGTCGGCCAGCAGGGCAAATTCGAGGTTGTAGCGGGCACCTTTGCGCATGCCGCGTTTGCCGGGGATCTTTTTGGTGTCAAAGAAATCGGCCCAGCTGGTGGGGGCGCTCTTGAGTTTGTCGCCGTTGTAGGCCATCACGGTGGACCAGACAAACACACCCACACCGCACTCGCTGACAGCGGAGGGCAACAGGTCAGCCTTGGGGGCAATCTTGCTGTAGTCGAGTTTTTCGAACAGGCCCTCGTCGCAGCCACGGGCCACGTCGGGGGATTCCACCTCGACCACGTCCCAGGTCACGTTCTTGGTGTCGACCATGGCCTTGATCTTGGCTTGTTCACCGTTGTATTCCACCGCGGTCACCTTGATGCCCTCTTTGGCAATCGGTTCGTAGTAGGCCACTTTCTGGGCATTGGCATTGGCGCCACCGAAGTTCACCACGGTGATGGCTTCTTGCGCGTGCGCCGACAGGGTGAGGCAGGCTGACAGGGATGCCAGTGCGATCAGGCTTTTTTTCATGGGGAACAGTTCCTTTGGGTAGTGGGTGAAGGGCAGGGAGGGAAAACGGAAGTGCCAACAGCTCACACGGCGTAGATGCGGGTGTATTCGGGCGGGAACGCCAGGTACACCGTGCTGCCAGGCTCGGGCGGGTGTTGGGCACAGGGGTGGATCAATGCGAGTTTGACCACCGCCTGGGGCTGCTCGGGCCCCAGCTTGCACAACAGGCGCACGTGGTCACCGTAATAAACGATGTCTACCACATGGGCCGTCAGGCAGTTGGATTGGCTGGGTGCGTCCAGGGACAAGGCAATACGTTCAGGGCGGACACAGGCCTCTACCTTTGCGCCGCTGGTACTCTGGTTGATGTTGAGTCCGCGCAGGCTCACCCCCAGGCCAGTGAGGTGGATGCTGTCGGCATCCTGCCCCAGCGTGCCGCGCAGCACCGTGCTGTCACCCACAAAACCGGCCACAAAGCGGTTGGAGGGGGTCTCGTACAGCGACTGGGCATCGGCCAGCTGCTGGATGATGCCTTCGTTGAACACCGCCACGCGGTCACTCATGGTCAGGGCCTCACCCTGGTCGTGGGTCACGTAGACAAAGGTCACACCCAGCTGGTGGTGCAACTCCTTGAGCTCGATCTGCATGTGTTCACGCAACTGCTTGTCCAGCGCACCCAGCGGCTCGTCCATCAGCACCATTTGCGGGTTGAACACCAGCGCCCGCGCTAGCGCCACTCGTTGTTGCTGGCCGCCCGAGAGCCTGGCCGGCAACCGGTCCCCCATGCCCGAGAGGCGCACCATGTCCAGCGCCTTCTTGACACGCTGTTCCTGCTCGGCCTTGGGCACATCGCGCACCGTGAGCGGGTAGGCCACGTTTTGCGCCACGTTCATGTGGGGAAACAGCGCGTAGTTCTGGAACACCATGCCAAAGTTGCGTTTGTGCGGTGGCGTGCCGGTGATCTGGCGGCCATTCAACAAAATGTCTCCGGCGGTGGGCGACTCAAAACCGGCCAGCATCATCAGGGTGGTGGTCTTGCCGGAACCCGATGGCCCGAGCAGCGATAGAAATTCACCACTCTGGATGTCGAGGTTCAGGTCACGCACCACCAGGGTGCTGCCGTCGTAGGTCTTTTGAATGCCGGAGAAGCGGACCAGGGGTTCGGATAAGGCCATTATTTGCTATTCTTTCAAAAGCACTCTAAGCCCATGAAATAAGGGCTACAAGCTGTTTTATCTATGCAAATAGTGTGCCAGTCAGGCCGTTGCTGCCAGGCAGGCTTCGATGATGTCCAGGCCCTCATTCACGATGGCGTCGCTGGCGGTCAAAGGCACCAGAATACGCACCACATTGCCATACGTGCCGCAGGTCAGCAGGATCAAGCCACGCTTGGTGGCCTCCGCTGCCAGCGCTTTGGCCAGTTCTGCACTGGGTTGGTGCGGATCACCGTCTTTGCACAATTCAAAGGCCACCATCGCACCCAGACCGCGCACGGCGGCAATGCGTTTGTCCTTGGCTGCCATCGCTTCCAGACGCGTCACCAAGTGGGCGCCCATGCTGCGGCTGCGTTCCAGCAAGTTGTCTTTCTCGAACACATCCAGCACCGCCAGGGCGGCGGCGCAGGCGATGGGACTACCGGCGTAGGTGCCACCCAGACCACCGGCAGCCGGGGCGTCCATCACCTCGGCGCGGCCCACTACCCCGGAGATCGGGTAACCACCCGCCATGGACTTGGCCATGGTGATCATGTCGGGTGCCACACCGCTGTGTTCGATGGCAAACCAGGTGCCGGTGCGGCCAGCGCCGGTCTGGATCTCGTCCACAATCATCAGGATGCCGTGTTGATCACACAGGGTACGAACCCGCTGCAAAAAGTCTGTGGGCGCCACATTGAAGCCACCTTCACCTTGCACTGGTTCCACAATGATGGCTGCCACGCGGCTGGCTTCGACATCGTTCTTCAAGATCGATTCAATTGAGGCGATTGAGTCATCCACACTCACGCCGTGGGTTTCGTTAGGGAACTGGGCGTGAAAAATTTCGCCAGGGAAGGGGCCAAAGCCGGTTTTGTACGGTGCCACCTTGCCGGTCAGCCCCAGGGTGAGCAGGGTGCGGCCGTGGTAGCCGCTGGTGAAGGCAATCACCGCGCTGCGTTTGGTGTGTGAGCGGGCGATCTTGATCGCGTTTTCCACGGCCTCGGCACCGGTGGTCAAGAACAGCGTCTTTTTGGCAAAGTCGCCGGGCGCCAGGGCGTTGAAACGTTCGGCCAGTTCCACATACGACTCGTAGGCCAGCACCTGGAAGCAGGTGTGGGTGAACAGGTCGATCTGCGCCTTGACGGCTTCCTTGATCTCGGGGCGACCATGGCCGGTGTTGAGTACCGCAATACCACCGGCAAAGTCGATGTAGCGTGTGCCCTCCACGTCCCAGATTTCGGCGTTCTCGGCCCGCGCAATGAACACTTCGTGGCTTTGACCCACACCACGGGGAATGGCGGCTCTGCGGCGGGCCATCAGGTCGGCATTGGTTTTGAGGGTTTTGGTCAACATACTTCTCCTAAGCAGTGGGTGATTTAGAAAACACAGTTGATGCACTGTAGAGTTGTTGATCTGGATCAACCATATACAGTCAGGCTTATTTTGAGGATGTACTGTGCAGGTCCCGCACACAATACAGTGCAACCCTATGACAAACACACTTGGCACAGGCCGCGCTATTTCCTTTGGATGCACACATTGAACACACCGTATCGGGGCACGAGCCTGGACAATGTGGCCGTCGTCCGCTCACCCAACAGATTGCTCATGTTGACACTGAACCCCCAGAGTTCCACCCCCCTGGTCCTGCAGATCGTGGCAGGTTTTCGCGCTGACATCGAAGACGGCTCACTGCGGCCCGGCTCCAAGGCACCGTCCATCCGCCAGTTTGCCCACGCCCACAATGTGAGTGTGTTCACCGTGGTCGATGCGTATGACCGTCTGGTGGCCCAGGGTTATTTCTCTTCCCGGCCGCATTCGGGTTTTTTTGTCAAGAACCGACCGCTGTCGGTGGCGGCGGTGGCAGGTGACGGCCCGAACTTCAACTTTGATTCGATGTGGTACCTGCGCCGCATTTTTGAGAACCGGGCACTGCGGCTGAAGCCGGGCTGCGGCTGGCTGCCGGGGGACTGGTTGTTTCAGGACGGCGTGCGCCGGGCGCTGCGCAGTCTGGCCACCGAAGAGACGGAGCTCAGTGGTTATGGTGAACCCAAGGGATACCCACCTTTGCGCCAACTGGTGTGTGAGATGTTGGCCGAGCAGGAAATTTCGGTGCCGCCCGAGCAGGTGTTATTGACCCAGGGCTCCAGCCAGGCCATGGACTTGGTGGCGCGCAGACTGATACGCCCGGGCGACGCGGTGCTGGTGGATGACCCGGGTTATCCGAACCTGCTGTTTTCACTGCGGTTCCTGGGCGCGCGCCTGATTGGTGTGCCACGCACACCTAACGGCTACGATCTGGCCGAGTTGGAGCGGCTGGTGGTCGAAGAACAACCCAAGGTGTTTTTCACCCAGCCACGGCTGCACAGCCCGACGGGATCGATTGCCCAGCTCTCGCATCTGCACCGGGTGATGCAGCTGGCTGACAAACACAACTTTCTGGTGGTCGAGAACGACATCTACGCCGATCTGGACCCGGAGCCTCGTCCGTCCCTGGCCAGTCTGGACCAACTCAACCGCGTCATCTACATCAGCAGTTTCTCCAAAACCATTTCACCTAATATCCGGGTCGGTTATGTGGCGGCCAGCCCGGACCTGCTGGAAGATCTGGCCCAGCTCAAGATGATTTCGGGTTTGACCTCCAGCGAGTTCAGTGAACGCCTGGCTCACGGTGCATTGACCGATGGCCGCTGTCGCAAACATGTCAAGGGTCTGCGCGAACGCCTCGCCAAGGCCCATGTGGCCACCGCCTCCCTCTTGCTCAAGGCCGGGTTTGAGATATTTTGTGAACCCAAGGCCGGCATCTTCTTGTGGGCCAGGCATCCAGCGCTGCAGGACTCGGCGGAGCTGGCTTACAAAGCGGCTGAACAGGACATTTTGCTGGGCCCCGGGCACCTGTTCAGCCCGGATTTGCGCACCAGTGCCTGGATACGTTTTAACGTCATTTTTTGTGACGACCCGGCCATCTTCAGCTTTCTGGAGGGCTGCACTCGGTGAACTTGTTTGGCCAGCCAGATGTGGTGTCAAAGCGGGCTTTTTTGCCCACCGCAAAGCCGGTTTTTGGGGTCTGCCTGTGGTAGAGTCCCTAGGGAAAAGCCTTCAGAGCGTGCTCTAAGTATTGCCAAAACAGCGGCTGTTGATCTGTCACCAAACACCGTCCCATGAGCGACTACACACGCCTGACCATCCATGACATCGCCAGCATGGCGGGTGTCTCCCGCACCACCGCCAGCATGGTGCTCAATGGTCGCGCCAAGGAGTTCCGGATTGCGGCAGCCACCCAACAGCGTGTGTTGGAGGCTGCCCAGAAAACCAATTTCCAGCCTTCCCACTCGGCGCGGGCCTTGCGCTCGGGTTACAGCAACACACTGGGTCTGGTGATTCCCGAATTGACCAACTTGGCCTTGGCCAGTCTGGCGCAGGCGATGGAGCCGATTTGTCACCAGGCTGGTTACCAGTTGCTGGTGGTGTCGAGCAACGATGACCCTGAACAGGAACGCGCGGGTATTGAACATCTGATTGCCAGGCAGGTGGATGGCTTGATGGTCATGCCCTGTTCTCCCGACCCCAAGGTTTACCTCAAATGGCGTACACGTTTGCCCTTGTGTCTGGCCGACCGTCGGGTGAACGACAAGTTCTTGACCCATGTGATCACAGACGCCACCGGCGCGGTGACCGACATGGTCTCTGACGCGCTCAAGGACGGTGCCGGTGAGGCGTATTACTTTGGCGGGCAACCCTATCTGTCTCCCAGCATCGACCGGCTCAAAGGGTTTCGTGCGGCCCTGGCTTCGGCTGGCCTGGAGGAGCAGCCTGGCTGGGTACGTGCGCGGGACTACCGCCGCAGCAGTGGTTACGCGATGATGCAGGATTGTTATCAAGAGCTGGGGCGTTATCCGCGCGTGTTGTTCACCGGGTCGATGACGCTGTTGGAGGGGGCGCTGGCCTTTATCAGCCACAACCAGCATTTCAGCATTGCTCCGCAGCGCATCATCACTTTTGATGACCACTCGCTGCTGGACTGCCTGCCTCTGAAAATAGATTCGATCGAGCAGGACAGCCAGGCCCTGGCCCAGGCCACGCTGGCAGGCCTGATTGGCTTGATCAACAAACAGACACCGGTTTCCCAGACCGTGCCCGCCCATTTGCACTGGCGCAGCCGCAAGGCCTGAAGACGCTCAGAGCAGCTCCTCCTCAGCGCAAAAAAAAGCGGCCAGAACGGCCGCTTTTTGCTGGGTACAACAGGCAGTGACGACACCGCCTGCTGTGTTATTCGGGTGAGTTGACCTGGGCGAGGACCGGGCCGTTGCTGCGTTTTTTCCACCAGGCCCAGACTCTCGGACCCACGATGGGAATGAACAGCGTGAACACCGCGATGACCAGGAAGCTCAGGCAGATCGGACGGGTGAAAAACACCGAGTAGTCACCGTTGGACATGGCCAGTGTGCGGCGCAGATTGGTTTCCGCCATCGGCCCCAGAATGATCCCGATCACGATGGGCGACATCGAGAAGTCCAGCTTGATCAGGATGTAACCGAGCACACCCGCCGCCATCATGACAAACACGTCAATCATGGTGTGGTTCACCGAGTAGGAGCCCACGGCGCACAGTGTCAGGATGATCGGCACCAAAACCCGGCGTGGCACATCCATGATCTTGGTAGACAGCCGCAAACCGGCAAAACCAATACAGCCCATCACGATGTTGGCAACCAACAGGCCGATGAAGATGGTGTTGACTTCCACCGGATGTTCAGTGAACAACAGTGGGCCGAGTGACAAGCCTTGCACCATGAAGGCACCCATCATGATGGCGGTGGCGCCGTCTCCCGGTATGCCCAAGGTCATCAATGGCACCATGGCACCCCCGGCAACTGCGTTGGCACCGGCTTCAGGCGCCGAGGTGCCTTCAATCGAGCCGTGGCCAAATTCCTCGGGGTGTTTGGACCAGCGTTTGGCTTCGGTGTAGGAGATGTAAGAGGCAATGTCGCCGCCGGTGCCTGGAATGGCCCCGATGACGGTGCCAATGGCCGAGGAGCGCAGTTGCGTCGGGAACACGCGTTTCAGGTCGGCCCAGGTTGGCAGAATCCGTTTGATGGCCACCTGCACCTTGCGGTTTTCGCCACCCCGGAAGTTGTCTTCCATGCTGATCATGCCTTGTGAAAAGGCGAACAGCCCCACCAGAATCGGCACAAAGGAAATGCCACCCATCAGGTAAACCGAATCAAAGGTGAAGCGGAAACCAGCGGTCATCGGATCCAGACCCACAGTGGCAATCGCCAGACCCAGGCAGCCACCCATCAGGCCTTTGATGATCGAGTGGGACGAGACGCTGGTGATGATGCTGATGCCAAACACAGCCAGCGCAAAGTACTCGGGTGCCGACAGCCCCACGGCCACCTTGGCCAGCAGTGGCGAGATCAGGATCAGGCAGATGGTGCTGAAGACGCCGCCAAAGACCGACGAGGTAGTGGACAGACCCAGTGCGCGGCCAGCTTCCCCTTTCATCGCCATCGGGTAACCATCGAGGATGGTGGCCGCAGACGCAGGGGTGCCCGGTGTGTTGATCAGGATGGCGGAGATCGAGCCGCCATAAATGGCGCCGCAATACACACCCAGCAGCATCAGGATACCGGTCATACCCTGGAAGGAGAAGGTCAGAGGCATCAACAAGGCAATACCCATGTTGACGGTGAGTCCGGGCAGGGCGCCGATGATGACGCCAGCCAGTGTGCCCAGAAAAATCATCAGCATGGCGTTGAAGCTGAAGACGACCGAGAAGGCAGAAAGAATATCGTTCATGGTTTCACCGTCGTTGTTTATTCAAGAAACACCGAGGTCGGCAACGTGGTGTTGAAGACGAGGGCAAAGAAGACGTAAATGACCCCGACCACCCCAACAGCAAGCAGCGCGGAAGCCCACAAGCGACGCTCCCCCATCAACAGGTTCATCGTCGGAACAAAGGCCAGTGTGGCCAGCACAAAACCAGCCGCTGTTAACAGTCCCCCGTAAACCACCGAAACCGCTGCAGCCAAGTAGGCTTTGCGAACCACCGCAGAGCCCAGATCCACGGTCTTGTCTTTGTTGATGTGTGGAGACAGCCAAACCTCCAGGAACTGCAGCACACCCAGGCCCACAAACAGGTAAGCGATGATGCTTGGCCAGTAGTTCTCGCCCGGGACACCGTTGTCATCCCAGCCGGCAAGATTGCGGCTGAGGTAAATAATCAGCAGACCCAGCAGCACCGAGACTGCCGCCACGACCAAGTTGTATTTCTTCATGTTGAATCCTCTTTATGCTGGCCCGGCAACAGCGCAGCCGGGCCAGTTTGATCAGAATTTATTTTTTCTTGGACTCTTCGATCAGGTCTTTATAGGTGTCGTGGTCTTCTTTCATCATGGCCGCAGCGGCATCACCGGCAATCACCACCGGCATGATCCCTTGTTTCATCATGGCAGCCTGGAAGTCTGGCGATTTCACCGTGGTGGTAAATGCTGCAACCAGTTCTTTGGTGATGTTTGCAGGCAGCTTGGCGGGTGCCGCCAACACGGCCCAGGCGCGCATGTTCAAGCCCAGATCCTGCCCCAGCGCTTCCTGGAAGGTAGGCACTTTCGGGAATAGATCAAAACGCTTGGTGTCCATCACACCCAGAAAGCGCAAGACACCAGCATCCACCTGGGATTTGGCAGCACCGGGGGTGGTGATGACCGCGTCAATGTGTCCGCCCACCAGCGAGGCAATAGCTGGGCCAACGCCTTCGTTGTAGGGGATGTGGTTGAACTTGACACTCAGCTTGCGTTCGATGTTGAGGGCGGCCAGATGATAGATCGCACCCATGCCGGAATTGCCCATCTTGATCTTGCCGGGGTTGGCTTTGGTGGCGTCAATAAATTCCTTGAGAGTTTTGTAAGGAGAGTCGGCCTTGACCACCACGGCGCACGGGTCGGCAATGGCGGCCACCAGCGGTGTGAAGTCGGCGTAGGTGACGGGCGACTTGCCTTCATGCGGGAACATCGCCAGTTCAACCGTGGTCATCACCAGCTTGTAGCCATCCGGCTTGGCCCGAGCCACTTCGATCAACCCAGCCACACCGTTGCCAGCGGGTTTGTTGTCAGGCACAAACATCAGGCCTTTGGGCATGGCGTTTTTGCTGTATTCGATCAGGGTTCGTGCGGAGGTGTCGGTACCCCCGCCCGGGTTTTTGGGAATCACCACCTCGATGTTTTTGGTCGGGTAAGTCAGGGTCTGGGCAAAACTTTGCCCTACCACCACCGACAGCACAGCGGCCAACACCAATGACATTTTTCTCATGACGCGATCTCCTTCTTTGATAAAAAGTTCTCTCTCTTTTTTTGCTACTTGGA
Organism: Rhodoferax sp. BLA1; assembly: GCF_013416775.1. GTDB lineage: Bacteria > Pseudomonadota > Gammaproteobacteria > Burkholderiales > Burkholderiaceae_C > Rhodoferax. The sequence continues at coordinate 367,452 of NZ_SZVI01000009.1, read as the reverse complement.
GCGAGCAAAACAACTCATACCTTCATCGTTCAATCTCTCAATTTGTGGTCAGCTTGGCTGTCTGCGTGTTCAAGGCAAAACCAGGTGCTGGTACACGATGTTTCGCCGGTTCCAGGTGTAGCTCAGGTGCACGTGGCGACCATCGGCAATGATGGCCGGGTAAGAAAACTCGCCTTCCTGTGTTTCCATGTCCAGCTCCGTTGTCCAGCTGGCTCCGTTGTCGTTGGACAGTGACAAGGAAATCGGGTAACGCCGCCCCCAGTTGCCTGCCACCGGGTTGGACACCAGGGCGAGGCTCCCGCCGTCACAGCGCACCAGGTCGATGCCACTGTTGTTGTTGGGCAAACCGGTGGCATATGCGGCGCACCAGCTGCGGCCATAGTTGCTGGAATCACTGCGGTAGATGAAGCCGCGCGTGCTGCGCATCAGCATGTGGACCTGGCCCGGCGCCGACTCCCAAAGCGTTGGCTGGATCACACCGTCCCACTGGAACACCCGTTTGACATCGGTTTCCCATAACGCATTGGCGGCCAGTCCGCTCCAGACTTCGGTGCTGCCCGCGTTAACAGGCTGCAGGTGGGTGAACGGCACATCCACCTTGTGCCAGCTTTGTCCCTTGTCGGCCGAGATGTCGGCAAACACATCCCAGGTGGCTTCTGTTTCAATTGAACCTGGTGCCAGCCACTCGCCGTTGCTCATCACGATCAGCTTGTTCTTGACGGGACCGCGTGGCAGCTTGTCACCGGGCACCAGTTCCTGCACAGCTGCCCAGGTCTGTCCGCCGTCGAGTGACACCGTCCAGCGCGTTACCCAGTTGTGGACGGTTGGCCCCACCTTGTAGAACAGCCAGACCGTGTTGCCCTCGGCATGCAGGACCGGGTTCCAGTGGGCCAAGCCGTCCTCGGCGATGCACCGCAACGGCGTTTGCCAGGCACCGCCTCGTGTCGACACCAGCCAGATGGCCACATCACCTGCGCCTTCGCGCTCACCCGCAAAAAAAGCCACCAGCAGTTCACCATTGGGTAACTTCACCAGGGTGGAGGCATGGCAGTTGTTGAAGTAGCCATGGTCCTGCGGCAGCAGAAAACACTTCTCAGAGTTGATAGATTTCATGTCAAGCACCCATTGTCTCGTGGTCACTGCCGCTTTTTTTGTCAGTTCAGATGCCCAGCTGGTTTTTCAATGTTTCGCCCAGACGCAGTGTTTGCTGCACCGTAGATTGAAAGTGTGCCGAGTAGTAATTGCCAGCTTCGCGGGTGCGGCTGGCGACCGATTTGAAGTTGCCCAGGCTGAGCTGATAGTCCTTGGCACAGATCGGGTAGTCCAGGTACTCCAGCAGGGATGCGGCCGACAGGTAGTCCGAGACGACCTGTGCACTCTCCGGCGCGGTGTCCCAGTTGTCACACAACCAGACATACAACTCGGGGTGGAAGTTGGTCATCACACCGCTGTAGCCATGCGCGCCTGCCTGGAGTGAGGCCAGCAGGGTCTGGCCGTTGGCATTGGCGATGTGCAAACGGCTGCCTTTGATGAGATCCAGACGCTGGCGGATCTTCTCGATCTGGCAGCAGGTGTCCTTGATGAAGGTGTAACGCCCGCTCTGGGCGCACCAGCTCACCACCTCGTCCGAGAGCAGGCGTTTGTAGGGGTGCGGGCATTCGTAAATGCCCAGGCCTACTGTGCTGGGGATGGCCGCCGTGAGGGTCTGCAGATTGGCCAGCACCACATCGTCTCCCTCGCTGGGCGAGGCCAGACGGTTGCTGATCAGGATCACACTGTCCACACCGGTCTCAGCCATCTGGCCCACCTGGTCGATCTGCTGCGGCAGGCCACAGGCGGTGTGGCCGGAGGCCACCACCGGCACACGCCCATCGACATAGTCCAGCACAAAACGTGTCAGCTGCAGCGACTCTGCTTCCGAGAGAAAAAACATCTCGCTCGACTGGCAGTTGGCAAACAAGCCATTCACGCCCGCCTGGATGTACCAGTCAATGAGTTTTTCCAACGACGCCCAATCGATGTTGCGCTGTTCGTCAAACGGGGTCAGCATGACCGGCCAGACACCTGTGTATTTATCGTTATGGTTCATTCAAAAATCCTGGGTTGAAGCTCAAAGGCAAGCGTTGGCGTCACCCGCTACAAAAACGCGGATATTTTGTGTCAACGCCTGCGCCACAAACGCACGCAGCACATCCTGCAACTTGTCCGGGTCGACATAAGCGATGGTGATGTGGTTGCTTTGGTGACCCGCCATCAGTTCATCACGGCTGACACCGTCCAACACGCAGTTGAGCAGCGGCCATTCATAGGTGGTGGCGCGACGGCGGCGCTCGAATTCGGCAGTGGGCAGTTCCACCGCCGTGCCGGTGCCGATGTGCATCACCACCTTGGTGCCTTCGTAGTGGGCACGGGCCCAAATCAGCCGACCGGCCTTGCCTTGACCTTGGATCGACGAGCCCCCCTTGGGGAAATACATCGCAGGTTGGCGATAACCGGTGGCACCGGCAATACCACCTTTGAGGTGTTCAAACGGCACCGAGCCCGAGATTTCAAAGTCCCAGTAGAAGGTGCCTTCAAACTCGCTGCCCCAACGGATGTCGTGCAGCGTGGTTTCCGCAGGCAGACCAAAAGAATCCAGCAGGCGCCACAACATGGTCTGCGGAATCGCGGTGCCCATGTCCACCTCGTTGATGCAGGGAATGGCTTTGCCCGCACGGATGATGTTGCCAGCTTCGTCGGGAATGGGGAAACGTTCGCTGGAGCCGATGGCGCCTTCGGCAAAGTCGGAGGCTGCGCACGAGTGTGCCAGCCCCTGCTGGTACTGCACACCCACCGCAGACAAGCCAAAACGCTGGGTGAAACGGCCCATGGCAATCATCATGGCGCATTGTTCGAGCACCTGGTCGCGTGTCAGCTCCTTGGCCGGATCAGTGCCAAAGTTGAACTTCATGCCACGGGCTTCATACCAGGCCAGACATTCCTCGCGCAGTGCTTGCGGCACCTTGGCCATTTCCACCAGCAGGGCGGACTGCGACAGGCTTTCCATCGGCATGCCGATGTCAACCAGGGCTTTTTGCGGGAACACGCCATTGATCATGCCCATACAAAAGCTGTCAAACAGCCCCATGATCTCCTTGTGTTTCAGCACATAGTTACCCACCTGGCGACCCATGGCCCAGGCCGCCGTGGTGCTGGACGGATGGTTCTGGTCCACTGCCTTGAGGTAAGAGGTGTCGTGGGTGATCTGTTGGGTGGTCAGCCAGGAACTCAGGCCGCTGTAGAAGAATTCATCATTGAATTCAGCAGACCACAGGCGCGAGTAGGACTTACCCAGGCTGGTCAGTGTGCCAGCCATACACAACATGCCTACCAGGCCGGGCCAGGTGCCGTCAAAGTTGGCCAGCAGCAGCACCGGGCCGCGATGTTTGGCCAGGCTGGGGGCCAGATGGTGCGAGTATTGCCAGGCAGTCAACAGCACAATCACAGGCGCGTCCGGGTCAATCTTGGCAAACAGGTCGCTGCCTTCGCGCTGGCTGCTGATGAAGCCATGGCCCTTGTCACCTTTGTACAGGTGGGCACGTTTGATCTTGTAGCCCAGGCGCTGGGTCACAGCTTCTTCGAGCCGGACTTCAAACTTGGCCTGTATCGGCCAGCATTCCACATTGGCCGATTCGCGCAGGTCAGCGTTGGTGACCAGCAGTACTTCTTTGTCGGCCACGGTGAGCACCGGGCTGGAGGGGGGCAGGGTCAGGGTCAGCATAGGGGGGTCCTTTTCTTGATCAAAATGGGTTGTCAGGGTGAGGGGTATTCAAGACCAGTCGCGCATCGCGGCACGGCTGGTCAACATGTTTTGGTACAGCTGCAAATACACCGCGTATTTGGCGTCGTGGAAGGCTTTGGTTTGGGGGCGGGCAGCCAGGCTGCCACCCGCTTGCACCATGGCCGCAGCAGCCGCAGGCAGGGAGGTAAACACCCCGCTGGCCGCCGCACCCAGCAGGGCAGCACCCAGGGTCACAGCGTCTTCTTCGCTCACCAGATGGATCTCGCAACCGGTGGCATCGGCGTGTTCACGCAGCCAGTAAGGGTTTTTGGTGCCACCGCCACACATCAGGATGCGGGTGATCTGGTGGCCAGCGTTGTTCATGCTCTCGATGATGTGGCGGGTGCCATACGCCAGCGCCTGCAAGGTGGCCAGGTACAGGCGTGCCAGGGCGTCGCGCCCGGACTCCAGCGTCAGACCCACCACCAGGCCCCTTGCGTCCGGGTTGGCGCGGGGAGAGCGGTTGCCGTGGTGGTCACCCAGCACATGCAGGTGGCGCGTGGGCCAGGGTTCACGCGCTTCGAGGTCGGCCAGCCACCCATTCAAGACAGCGTAGACGTTGGTTTGCTGTGCTTGCGCGGTCGACTCCAGTAACGGCCAGGCGTCGCTTTGGCGCAAAGTCCAGTCGAGCAGGGCGCCTGCCGCACTTTGGCCGCCTTCATTGAGCCAATAGCCCGGCAACATGGCGCCCCAGTATGGGCCCCAGACACCCGGCACCAAAACCGGTGCCTGGCTCACCACCATATGGCAGTTGGAGGTGCCGCCAATGATGGCCAGACTGCCCTGTGGTGCGGTGCCGACCAGGGCCAGGCCACCCGCATGGGCGTCGATGATGCCAGTGGCCACCACGGTGCCCGCAGGTAAACCCAGTTCGCGTGCTGCCAGCAAGCCCAGCTTGCCCGCCGCCGAGCCCAGGGGCAACACACGGGTTGGCAGTTTGCCGGGTAGATCGTCCAGGCCCACCGCCTTGAGCAAGCTCTCGCTGAAACGGTCCTCATGGGCCAGATAGTTCCATTTGCAGGTCAGGGTGCAGACACTGGCCGCGTCGTTGCCGCAGGCGCGCCAGACCAGGTAGTCCGCCAGGTCGAAGAAGCGCCAGGTGCTGGCGTAACGCTCCGGGAAATTCTGTTTGAACCACAGCACCTTGGGCAGCTCCATCTCGATGCTGACTTCGCCGCCGACGTACTTCAAAGCTTCGTCTTTTGTAGCGTTGATCGCTTTTGTTTGCTGGGCTGCACGGTGATCCATCCACATGATGATGTCGTGATCGGGGGCACCGTCCTGAGCCAGAGAGACCGGCTGGCCATCGGCATCCACCGCCACCAGGGAACAGGTGGCATCCACACCCAACGCCACAACCTTTGTGGCATCGACACCCGGGGTGGCTAACGCTTCATGCAGCGCGGCACAGGTTTGTGCCCAGATGTCGGCGGACGACTGTTCGACAAACAAAGGCAAGGGTTTGAACTGCTGGATGGCACGTGTGGCAAAAGCCAAGCGCTGGCCTTGTCGATCAAAAATCCCGGCCCGGACACTGGCTGAGCCAACGTCAATACCTACAAACAGTTCATCGCTCATGTTTTGTCCGATGGAGTAGCTAATACGTGTTAGCACTATATCTGAAGAAGTTAAAAAAACGCAAGCCACGAAAGATTTTTGATGTTTGTCTCAACCCGTTGACATACGTCAAGCTTGCGCAACACACGCGGCGCGGCTGTTGATGGGGTCACAAGAAACCGCCGCTGACAAAGCTTGTGTCGCCAGCGACGCAGTGCTTGATGCAGGGGAAGATGGGCCAAGTGCCAGGCTGCTGCAAGCAGCGGCGATAATGGCAGGCTGTGTCCAGGCTTTGACCGCCCTCGGGCCAACCATTTCACCCTTTACCGCTTGACCCATTTGCCATGACCACACCAACCATCAGTGTTGCCGACATCCGCAAGACCTTCCTCGACTTCTTTGCCTCCAAAGGCCACACCGTGGTCGCGTCGAGCCCGCTCGTCCCCGGCAACGACCCGACACTGATGTTCACCAACTCGGGCATGGTGCAGTTCAAGGACGTGTTCCTGGGCACTGACAAACGCTCTTATGTGCGCGCCGCCTCGGTGCAAGCCTGCCTACGTGCTGGTGGCAAGCACAATGACCTGGAAAACGTGGGCTACACCGCACGCCACCACACGTTTTTCGAGATGCTGGGCAACTGGAGTTTTGGTGACTACTTCAAGCGTGAGTCGCTCAAGTGGGCTTGGGAGTTGCTGACCGAGGTCTACAAGCTGCCTAAAGAGCGCCTGCTAGCCACGGTGTACGCCGAAGACGACGAGGCCTACAACATCTGGACCCAAGAGATTGGTCTGCCGCCCGAGCGTGTGATCCGTATCGGCGACAACAAGGGTGCACGCTACAAGAGCGACAACTTCTGGATGATGGCTGACACCGGTCCTTGTGGCCCATGCTCCGAAATCTTTTACGACCACGGTGACCACATCCCAGGTGGCCCCCCGGGCAGCCCCGACGAAGACGGCGACCGCTTCATCGAGATCTGGAACAACGTGTTCATGCAGTTCAACATGGCTGAAGACGGCTCGGTCACACCGCTGCCCGCGCCCTGTGTGGACACCGGCATGGGCCTGGAGCGCCTGGCCGCCATCTTGCAGCATGTACACAGCAACTACGAAATCGACATCTTTGCTGCGCTGATCAAAGCTGCTGCACGCGAAACCCACACCACCGATCTGGCCAACCCCTCACTCAAGGTGATTGCCGACCACATCCGCGCCACCGCGTTTTTGGTCAACGACGGTGTGTTGCCCAGCAACGAAGGGCGCGGCTACGTGCAGCGCCGCATCATCCGTCGCGCCATCCGTCATGGCTACAAACTCGGCCAAAAAACGCCGTTTTTCCACAAACTGGTGCCTGATCTGGTGGTGCAGATGGGTGTGGCCTATCCCAACCTGGCTTCGCAGGCGGAACGCATCATGGACGTGCTGCGGGTCGAGGAAGAACGCTTCTACGAGACGCTGGCCACCGGCATGCAGATTCTGGACGAAGCCCTGGCTGGCGATGTCAAGCTGCTGCCCGGCGAGGTGGCGTTCAAATTGCACGACACCTTTGGTTTCCCGCTGGACTTGTCGGCTGATGTCTGCCGCGAGCGTGGCGTGACCGTGGACGAAGCAGGTTTTGCCGCCGCCATGGAAGCCCAAAAAGCCAAGGGCCGCGCCGCTGGCAAGTTCAAACAAGACAAGGCGCTGGAGTACACCGGTGACGGCAACGAGTTTGTCGGTTACGAACATCTCACAACCACTAGCGAAGTTGTAGCTATCTATGTAGACGGTACAAGGGCTGACGAGCTAAAAGAAGGTCGGTCTGGTGTGGTGGTGCTGGCGACCACCCCGTTCTATGGCGAAAGTGGTGGTCAAGTGGGTGACGCTGGCGCCATCTTCTCGGACCACGCTTTGTTCGAGGTGGCCGACACCCAGAAGATCAAGGCCGATGTGTTTGGCCACCACGGTGTGCTCAAAACCGGCAGCCTCAAAGTGGGCGACGGTGTCACCGCGCATGTGAACGCCAGCTTGCGCGTCGCTACCCAGCGCAACCACTCGGTCACCCACCTGATGCACAAGGCGCTGCGCGAGGTGCTGGGCAGCCATGTGCAGCAAAAGGGCAGCTTGGTCAACGCCGAGCGCACCCGTTTTGACTTCGCCCACAATGCCCCGGTGACCGACGCCGAAATCCGCGAGATCGAAGCCCGTGTCAACGCCGAAATCCTCAGCAACGCCGCGACGCAAGCGCGTGTGATGGACATCGAATCGGCCCAGCAAACCGGCGCCATGATGTTGTTTGGCGAGAAATACGGCGAATCGGTGCGGGTGCTTGACATCGGCGGCAGCCGCGAACTGTGCGGTGGCACCCATGTGCAGCGCACCGGTGACATCGGTTTGTTCAAGGTGGTGACCGAGAGTGGTGTTGCCTCTGGTGTGCGTCGCATTGAGGCGGTGACCGGTGACAACGCCTTGCACTATCTGCAGCACCTGGAAGACAGCCTGAGCCATGCCGCAGCCACACTCAAAACCCCGGTGGCTGAGGTGAATGAGCGGATCATCTCTGTTCTCGAACACGTCAAAACCCTGGACAAGGAACTGGCCGCCCTCAAAGGCAAATTGGCCAGCGCCCAGGGTGACGAGCTGCTGAGCCAGGCGCAGGACATCAAAGGTGTCAAGCTGCTGGTGGCACGCCTGGATGGCGCCGACGTCAAGACCTTGCGCGACACCATGGACAAACTCAAGGACAAACTCAAGACCGCCGTGGTGGTGTTGGGTGTGGTCGACGGTGCCAAGGTGCAGATCGCCGTGGGTGTGACCGCTGACACCACGGCCAAGGTCAAGGCTGGTGAACTGGTGAACTTTGTCGCGGCGCAAGTCGGTGGCAAAGGCGGCGGCAAGCCTGACATGGCCATGGCTGGCGGTACCGAGCCCGCCAAGCTGGCAGACGCACTTGCGAGTGTGTTGGCATGGGTTGAGCCGAAGCTCTAAGCGCTATTTAAGTCGTAGCTAATAGCCCTTATGGTAAAAGGGCTAGAGGCCAATTTATCATGTGATTTTTCTCGCCGAGTTGATTTATGTCAGGCCCGCCGTGGCCTGGCCTTTTACACTCGCACACTTTTGTTTTATCCACAATTCAAGGCGACCCATGAGTGCATTTCTGAATGAAACCGTTTTAAGCGTTCACCACTGGACAGACCGACTGTTCAGCTTCACCACCACACGTGATCAGGCTTTGCGCTTTTCAAACGGCCACTTCACCATGATCGGCCTGCGCCTGGAGGGTGGCAAACCGCTGCTGCGCGCCTACAGCATCGTCAGCCCCAACTACGAAGACCACCTGGAGTTTCTGAGCATCAAGGTGCAAGACGGCCCGCTCACCTCCAAGCTGCAGCACATCAAAGTGGGTGACCAGATTGTGGTTGGCAAAAAGCCCACCGGCACCTTGCTGATTGACTACCTGCTGCCCGGCAAAAACCTGTATCTGTTTGGCACCGGCACCGGCCTGGCGCCGTTTTTGAGCATCGTGCGTGACCCCGAAACCTACGAAAAGTTTGAAAAAGTGATTTTGGTGCACGGTGTGCGCGAGGTGGCTGAACTGGCTTACCACGACTATCTGACACAAGAGCTGCCCGACCACGAGTTCCTCGGCGAGATGGTCACTGCCCAAATGCTGTATTACCCCACGGTGACCCGCGAGCCCTACAAGAACCAGGGCCGTATCACCGACCTGATCGAGTCCGGCAAGCTGCAAAAGGACCTGGGTCTGCCCAAGTTTGACCCCGAATACGACCGCGCCATGATGTGCGGTAGCCCTGCCTTGTTGAAAGACCTCAAGCACATTCTGGAAACCCGTGGTTTCCTGGAAGGCAACACCACCAAACCCGGTGACTTTGTGGTTGAACGCGCTTTTGTGGAGCAATAAACATGAGTCACCATGACGTTTACGCCATCGGCAATGCGCTGGTGGACTCGCAGTACGAGGTGTCCGATGCGCAGTTGTTAGCTGCGGGTGTTGAAAAACGTCATATGACCTTGATCGACGCGGCCCGTCGCACCGAGCTGCTCAGCCATGTGTATGGCCTGCCGGTGCTCCGTGCGGGCGGCGGATCGGCTGGCAACACGGTGGTGGCCGTGGCCCAATTGGGTGGCAAGGCCTTTTACTCCTGCCGGGTGGCGGACGATGAACTCGGCGAGTTTTACACCCAGGATCTGATCTCACACGGTGTCGCCACCAACTTGACACACACCCGCGCACCACAGGGCCAGACCGGCAGCTGTATGGTGATGGTGACACCGGATGCAGAACGCAGCATGAGCACCTTTTTAGGTGCCACAGCCGACATCGACGCCAGCGCCTTGCACCCGCTCGACATTGCCAAGTCCAAGGTTTATTACATGGAAGGTTACCTGGCAGCGTCGCCCACCGGGCTGGACGCCGCCATCAAAGGCCGGGCCATCGCACGCGAGGCCGGTGTGGCACTGGCCACCACACTGAGCGACATGACCATGATCAACTTCTGCCGCCCAGGGCTCGACGCCATGGTCGGCAATGCCGAGACCGGCCAGCTGGACTACCTGTTCTGCAACGAAGAGGAAGCCCAGGTCTGGTGCGGTAGCAAAGATCTGGCGCAGATCTGCCGCCAACTCAGCCAGCAGGCGAGGGTGGTGTGCCTGACGCGTAGTGCCAAAGGCTGTGTGGTGCTGGAAGGTGAGCAGCGCACCGAAGTGCCTGCCGCCCAGGTCAAAGCCATCGACACCAATGGCGCAGGCGACATGTTTGCGGGTGCATTCTTGTATGCCGTCACCCATGGCCACAACCACGCCCAGGCGGCCTGGCTGGCCAACCAGTGTGCCGGTCGCGTGGTGTCGCAGGTGGGTAACCGTTTGCCCCAGGCAGACATGGACCAGCTCAAGGCGTCGTTTGCGGGGTTTGTCGCCAGCAGCGCTGCCCAGGTCGCTTGATACGCTTTTTTGGGGGCCTTGGCTTTTGACTTATTTAATGGGTTTTTGAGCTAATCCGGGTGTTTTTTTTGACGGTGAGCCGATAATCTTTGGCGCAGCTGCCAACACGGGATGCCAGCCGCAGTTTTATCAACTACTCAGGAAACAGACCTATGACAAATCGTCGCGTATTTATTCTGCAATCAGTGGTCGGCACCAGCGCATTGGCTTCGGGCATGGCAATGGCCGCAGCACCCTTGGTCGCTGAAACAGATGCCAACGCCAAGAGCTTGGGCTACGTAGCTGACACAACAAAAGCGGACAAGACCAAGTACCCCAAGCACACCAAGGATCAATCCTGTGCCACCTGCGCCTTGTACCAAGGCAAAACCGCTCCCCAAGGAGCTTGTCCTTTGTTCGCTGGCAAGGAAGTTGTTGCCAAGGGCTGGTGCAGCGCCTGGGCCAAGAAGGCATAAGCTCACATGCCCCACAAAACCCACCCTTGCGGTGGGTTTTGTTTTTTATGGGTACCTGGTACCTGCACGGCTTTTTCCAGCATAAATTTCCGATAATTCAACCATGAATACAACGATCAATGCCGACGCGGCTGAACTGGCCAAATTTTCTGAGCTGGCCCACCACTGGTGGGACGCAGAGGGTGAAATGCACGCCTTGCACAAGATCAACCCCTTGCGCCTGGGCTGGATCAACGGCCTGTGCCCTCTGGCTGGCCTGAATGTGCTGGACGTGGGTTGTGGCGGCGGTATCCTGACCGATTCTCTGGCGCGTGCAGGTGCCACAGCCACTGGCATTGATCTCTCCACCAAGGTCTTGCGCGTGGCGCAGTTGCACGCGCTGGACGCACAAACCCAGAACGTGCAATACCGTGAAATCAGTGCCGAAGCCTTGGCTGCCGAGCAACCCGGGAGTTTTGACGCAGTGACCTGTATGGAAATGCTGGAGCATGTGCCCGACCCGGCCTCGGTCGTACAAGCCTGTGCAACGCTGGTGAAGCCCGGTGGTTGGGTGTTTTTCTCCACCATCAACCGCAATCCCAAGTCGTTTGTGATGGCCATTGTGGGTGCCGAGTACGTGCTCAACATGGTCCCGCGTGGCACCCATGAATACGCCAAATTGCTTCGTCCCAGCGAACTGGCGGGCTTCTGTCGCCGGGCTGGCCTCACGGTGTCACACAGCAAAGGGCTGTCGTACAACCCATTCACCCAGCGCTTCTGGCTCAATGCCGACACCAGCGTGAACTACATGCTGGCAGCCCAAAAAACCGCCTGAACCGCTGCCCTTGATGAGCTCCCTCAACCGATTCACCGGTGTGAAGGCGGTGCTGTTCGACCTGGACGGCACCTTGATCGACAGCGCCCCAGACCTGGGCGCAGCTGCAGACTTGATGCGCACCACACGGGGTTTGCCCTCGATGGACCTGGCGGCCTACCGGCCCATGGCCGGTGCCGGAGCGCGCGGCATGCTGAACATCGCGTTTGGCATGGACCCGGACCACCCCGAGTACAACAGTTATCGGGAAGAGTTTTTCATCAACTACGAGCAACGGCTGACGCAAGACACGCTGGTGTTTCCAGGTGTGGCGCGGCTGCTTGATGATTTGGTGCAACAAGGCACCCCGTGGGGTGTGGTCACCAACAAATCGGCCCGCTTCACCACACCGCTGACCCAGGCCATGCCACTGTTTGCCTCAGCCGGCACCATCATCAGTGGCGACACCACCGCTCATGCAAAGCCCCATCCCTTGCCTTTGCTGGAGGCAGCCAAGCGTCTGGATGTGCCTCCTGAGAGCTGTGTTTATGTGGGTGATGACGAACGTGACATCGTGGCGGGCTTGGCCGCGGGCATGAAAACCGTCGCAGCCACCTACGGTTATCTGGGGCAAAAGTCCGACACCAGGCAGTGGGGCGCCCACGCCACGATTAATTCTGCCCTGGAGCTCTTGCAATTGATCAGTCGGCCCTAAAATGTCAGGCTTGGGGCTGCACTGGTTTCGACGTGGATTCGGACGCGCAGCAGGGCATGTCGAGCTGAATGCGCTCGTAAAACTGATTCAAAAAAACTAACTGCAAACGACGAACGTTTCGCACTCGCTGCTTAATTGCTAGTGAGCCTCACAACAGCAAGCCGATAGGCTGGGCAAGGGCGGCGCAAGCTGTCCAGGCTGTGGGGTAATTTCATTCGGCTGGGTCTGCCTTGGGTAACTTAGGGCAGGTCGAGAAAATAGGTTGCTGGCGATTTGCATAGCGTGCCACTGCGCGATGTGAAAAGCGAGATCCAAATCAGACGGCTACACATGTAGAACTGTTCGAAGAAGGTTTGCGGACGCGGGTTCAAATCCCGCCAGCTCCACCATATATAAGTCCAAGGCCGTTCGCTGAAGTCCAGCAAACGGCCTTTTTCTTTGCCAAATCAGCGACTTATACGGGTTTCACTTCCAATGTCGTTCGCTTTCGTTCGTTGACATCCAGCGCAAAACCGGGGAACATACAGGGGAACAACCGGGGGTAATTGCTCAAATTATGGGCATTGTTCCCCGGTCAGCCCCTTTGTTCCCCGGTAGGAGCCGCCAACATGTTGACCGATGCCCAATGCAAAAACGCCAAGTGTCCGCCTGACAAGGCCCGCGCCCGCTTCACCGATGCCGCCGGCCTTTACCTGGAGGTGAGCCCCGCCGGGTCAAAGCGTTGGTTCTGGAAAACCTACGCAGACGGCAAAGAAGGGCGCATGGCGCTGTGGGCCTATCCCGCCATCAGCCTGAGCGACGCACGCAAAGCCCGTGACGCTGCCAAGCACCACAAGTCAGAGGGCCGCAACCCTGTGGAGATGCGCAAGGTGCAAAAGCTCCGGGCCATTCGCCCCGAGGGCGACACCTTCAAGGCCGTTGCCCTGGAGTGGTACGCCAAACAGGCACCCCAGTGGAGCCCAAGCCATGCAGAGCGATCACGCCGCCAGCTTGAGCGCGATCTGTTCCCGGTGATCGGCGCCCGGCCCATTGCCGACATTCACGCCATGGAGCTGTTGGCCGCCCTGCAGAAGGAGGAGGAACGCGGGGCGCTGGAAACAGCCGACCGGGTTCTGATGCTTGCCCGCCAGATCTGGGACTACTGGCTGCCTACCGCCACCGTCCAGCAGCGCAACATCACCGAGGGCCTGAAGGGCCGCCTGACCCCGTACCGTGGCAAAACCTTTGCGGCCATTGTTGATCCGGTGCGTTTTGGTGACCTGCTGCGGGCCATCACCGGCTACAAAGGCGGGGTGATTGTGCGCACAGCCTTGCAGTTGGCCCCGATGCTGTACCAGCGCCCCGGCAATCTGCGCGAGATGGAATGGGCAGAGCTTGACCTCGATGCGGCGCTGTGGACCATCCCCAGCGCAAAGATGAAGCGCACCAAGCTGGAGAAAGAGCAAGGCGAGGCCCACACGGTACCGCTGCCCACCCAGGCGGTGGACCTGTTGCGCAGCCTGCAGCCCGTCACCGGCCACGGGCGCTACGTGTTCCCCGGTGAACGCAGCCACGACCGCCCCATCTCTGACAACTCGGTGCGCAGCGCCTTGTATGCGCTGGGCTTTGGCAAGGATCAGACCTGGCACGGTTTGCGGGCCAGCGCCCGCACCATGATGGTTGATCAGTTGAACCTAGACCCCCTGGCCATTGAAGCCAACCTGGCGCACGCGGTCAAAGATGCCAACGGGCGAAGCTACAACCGCACCCAGTACCTCAAACAACGGTTTGAGCAGATCCAGGCCTGGGCCGACTACCTCGACAAGCTGCGCAAGGGTGCAGACGTGATCCCACTGCCCCAGCGGGCCGCCCGATAGGATCACGCCCGGCACGTTTTGCCACGTTTCCAGGCTGCTACCCGCTGAAAAAGTGGGGACACTGGGGGCAAACGGGCGAAACCCAGCAGCCATGCGGGTTTGCGGTGTTTTTGGCAGTGGGGACAAAGTGGGGTCAGAGTGGGGGCAAAGTGGGGACGTTTTTAGATGATGAAAATGATTCATTCACTCTACCTATTCCCTTGCCCCACTGCCCAGCCCAGCCCGCTGCGCACTTTGCCGGGCTATTGCAAACGCTACCGGATTTGAGCGCGAGGGGGTATCCCCTTGGAACCAGCTACCCGGGCCGCTTTTTGCGACGTGACTGCGCATCACCTCGACACGCTGCGCACCGCCTGGCGTGGTCTGGTGGCCAGCGCCAGCACGGTGACCGTCCGGCGCCGTGACACGGGCGGCCCGGTATCGTTTAAATCTGCCCCTGTGGATAACTTTTATAGCGCCAGCATTCTGCCAACTGCTGAAAAAATAGGCATTGTGGATAAGGTTTGTAAGTGTTTGATATCGTTAAATAATCCGCTAATTCGTACGAAAGATATCATTTTGTGTAGTTTGTACGACGGGTGTTATGTTAAATAGTCGTACGTTTTTAACGTAAACGTACGAAATAGCGGATTTGTGCCACAATCAAAGCAGACCAAAGGAACGCACAAATGACACCTGATGAATTTTCGGCGGCCCTGACCGCACTGCATTGGAAGCAAACCGACTTTTGCCGAAAAACAGGCCTGAACAAATCAACGCCTAGCAACTGGATGACGTTGAAAACACCCATCCCGCCGTGGGTGGCTGCTTACCTTGGTGCCATGCTGGATTTGGCAGCTCTGCACCGCAAGTATTTGGAAACCCCCAAAGGCACCGCAACCGATTGACCAACGCGAAGCCGTGGCGCGTTTCACCCACGGCAAATAATTGAGACAAGCAGTATGACCGACACCACCGCCCTACTGACCCGCATCGACCAGCTGACCAGTGCGGTGTGCTTATTGACCCAGGCGCTAGGCACCCGCTTGAACAAAGACCAGATGGCCACTCGCCTTGGCATCCACCGCAACACCCTGCGCACCCGCGCCAGAGGTAAAGACTTCCCCAAACCCGCAGACGATGGCAAGTGGGCCCTGGCCGACGTCATACGGTGGGAGCAAGGGCGGGGGCATTGAGCCGCCCGCATTGGCTGATCCTGCTTTTTTTCTTGGCGTTGCGTGTTGGGTTGCGCCTGCGAAACATGCAGCCGGGAACGCATGCTGGCGCGATATGAAATAGCTAGATTGACCCATTACATTGATGTACGCCGGGCGGCCGCACGGAAGGAAGCAAAACAGCTTTCTGGTGCTTGACCAAACGCCCGGGCATCGTGCAATAATGCATGCAAGCCGAAAGGCCCGGTGCGTAAGAACACCATTTTGTTAAGCGGTGCAACCTCCCCGATAGCGAGGTTTTGTCACGTCCAAACATTGCAAATGCGGCGCCGCGCCGTGTTTGAGAGTTTACGGACGGGATGGCCACAGCGGTAACGCCTGGCGCACGTCTTAACACGTGTTCTTAACATCCCGTCCACCATTTGCGCGTAAGAACGCAAGTGATGGGTTTTGAAGTCTCGTTAAGGAGCAAAAAGCCATGACCATGGTCATTCATCTGCCACGCCATAGCGCTGGCACCCGTGTGCAACTGTCTGCACGCACCCTCAAGCAAACCACCCTCGCCCGTGATGGCATTGCCCGCCAGCAAGCCATTGAAAACGCCCTGAGCATGGCGCTGTACTTTGTACGGCAGCCTGGCAACACAGCGGCCAACGTCTGGGCCGCCACCGCCCGCACCAATCGGGCATTCACGCTGCTGAAACAAGCCAGCGAAGGCGCTGCCACGGTCAAACCCGTTAACGCCACTGGGAGGGCTTGAGCCATGGCTGGCACCACCACACAAACCCACCCGGCATCGCGTGCCCATGGCCCCGCAAGAGTCAACGCCAGTGACTGCGTTACAGCCTACGGCGCGGGCGATGGCGTGCTGTCATTCCGACACGGGCTCAAGGTCCGCGAGCGCAACGCCATAGACAAGGCGCTGGCCATCGTGGGACGCTGCCTAATACAAGGCCGCACCGTATTTGATACGCCCGGCGCCGTGAAAACCTACCTTCAGCTGCAGCTGGCGGGTGAGCAAAAAGAACACTTCGCGGTGTTGTTTTTGGATGTGCAAAACCGCCTGATCTGTTTTCAAAGAATGTTCGTTGGCACCCTGACACAAACCGCCATTTACCCACGTGAAGTTGCGCACACATGCCTCATGGAAGGCGCGTCGGCTGTAGTGCTGTCCCACAATCACCCGAGCGGCACCGTAAAGCCCAGCCGGGCCGATGAAATGCTGACGCAAACCCTCAAAACCACGCTGGCACTCATTGATGTGCGGGTTCTGGATCACATAATTGTGAGCCCCACCGAGACCCTGAGCATGGCAGAGCGGGGGATGATGTAACGCTTGCAAGTTTTGCCCCGCCTACCCTGCGCCTGATCAGCAAGGGGGAAAAGTCGGACACCTTCACCGACCTGGCGGCGGCACCCAATGAAGGCTTTGCGTGAAGGCCAAGCATGTCAGACGACACCAAAAAGCCCACCATAAAACCTTTGGATGGCTGGACGATACAAACCCCATACGGCACCCTTAAAACCCGGTCTGGCGTTCACCTAGTGCGACTTGAGGATGTTCACACCTGGATGTGTGGCAATGGCGAATCTCCGAACAATGCCGTCTATAAGATTTTTTCCCCGTTTTACAAGGCATGCCTGAGTGCTGCAGTAGATGGTGATAAAGATTCACTGAGTTTGACCCAAAGCATTTTTGTAATGAATGCACTCACCCCACCTGATAGCCTTGTGATTGGTACAAATCAAAGCAAAGTCCAGGCTGTCAAGTTCTTCGCTTCGGCTTTCCCTGAGCTGGGCCATATACGGCTTGAAGATGGCAGCATTGGTGGTCTTGTCTATGCTATCGGTGAAGGGGCCCTGCGTGTCTGGCGCGGCACCGTCGACATTCATTCAGATCACCTTGCGGTCTTGAAGGATCGGCACGACCGAGAACAAGACGAAAAGTACGCCATCAGCTGGCCGAAAGATGAAGATCTGAAAAAGCTGCTTGGTAGGCTTGCCGCCCCTATTGAATTGGCCTATGAACTGTGGGGCTGGGGAAGCGTGACGGAGGTTGTGCAGTTGCATTCCGTGCCTTTGGCATCAGCCAACACTCAAACTGAGTTACAAACAGTCGGCAAATGGACTGACGAACGCCTTGCTCAGCTGCTTGAGGACTTCAGGAAAACTACCGGTAAGACTGTTGCAGCCCGGCGTCAAATCGTGGCCGATAAGTGGAAATGTAGTCCTGCAAACGTGAAAAAGTACTTGGCCAAAGCGGAAAAAAATACTAAGTCAGCCGCTATGTATTCTCAGCTTGTCAAACATAGCAGTAGCCAGTGACCTCGGCCCAAACCTAGCATTCATGCGGGTTTGCGCTGGTTACCACGGTAGCCAAGTTGCAGGCTACCGAGTAGCCAATTCAAAGTTCCATCACCGTTCGCACAACCCATTCCGGGAAAGCGCGGCCAACGATGGAACCAGCCATGCAACTTGCTCACCAGTCAAAACCTGTTGTCCCTCGCGACAAACTCATAGACCTACACCCCGTATGCGGAATTTGCGGTGTCAAAAAGTCAACCATTTACGCTTGGTTGAAAGACCCGAAGTCTGATTTCCCTCGACCAGTGCGCTTGAGCGCCCGCATGGTGCGATGGTCAGAAGCATCAGTGCTGCAGTGGGTGCAGAACCGTATCAATTCAGCCACCACGACAGGGGAAGGGCTTCAATCATGAGCCACGGCCCCGACTACCTCAAGGCCCAAGCCTTGAAGCTGGAGGCCCAGCAGCTCAAAAATGCCGCACAGCATCTTTACGCTGATTTTGAAGCCGCCGACGACTATTCAACTGAGGTCTACCTCAAGGCTTTTGATCATCTGGATATTGCGCTGCGTTTCGTGGCTGGCTTTGCCAAGGCCAACCGTTGTATGACAGCCGCGCAAGTCAAAAACTTGGATGAAATGCTGGCGTCTTTCCTTGATTTACACAGAGCGGCGGGGCGGTCTGAATCCATAAAAGACAGTCTGGTTTATCGCATGGCTGACATGCTGGGGATATCAAGCAGCGAGCCACAGAGACCTTGAGGCGGTGACCATGACGACACCGCCCACAACCGACACCCGCCCGGCCCAAGCGGCCCGGGCGGCCAATTTTCTGGAACTGCACCCCAACAGCACCGCCCAACAGCCCAGCCCGACCTATTCACAAACGCTTGAAGCGCCCGTTTAACTAATTTCCAAAGGATTCACCATGGCACTCGCCACCCTATCCATTGATCTTGTTGCCAAGATCGCCAAATTTGAAGACGACATGGGCAAGGCCGCCCGCGCTGGCGAGAAAACTGCACAGCGTATCAACGCCGCAATGAGCACCATGCAGGCCACGCTTGCTCCCCTGGCGGCCGGTATCTCGGTGGCTGGCTTGGTCAACCTGGCTAAGTCAGCTATCGATAGCGTCGACGCCCTGAACGACCTGAAAGACGCCACAGGGGCCAGCATCGAGAACATCAGCGCCCTTGAGGACGTGGCCGCCCGCACCGGCACCAGCTGGGACACCGCCAGCGCTGGACTGATCAAGTTCAACAGCATTTTGAACAATGCCAAACCCGGAAGCGACGCCGCCAAGTCGTTGGAGCAACTGGGCTTGAGTGTGGAAGACCTCAAGCGCCTTGACCCTGCAGAAGCCATGCGCCAGACCGCCGTGGCGCTATCTGGATTGAGCGACGAGGTTGCCCGGGGCCGCGTGGTGGAAGATCTATTCGGCAAATCCACCCGCGAGGTGGCAGCGTTTTTGAAAGATCTGGGAGAGCAAGGCAAACTGGTGGCCACCGTCACTACCCAACAGGCAGAAGAAGCTGAGAAGTTCAATAAACAACTCCTTTCGCTGCAAAAAAACGCGCAAGACGCGAGCCGATCTTTGGCGACATCTTTGCTTCCGACGTTGATTGAAACTAGCAGGGAAATGGCGGCAGGCTTGAAAGTCAGCGGTGGGTTATTTGATGCCACTTTGGCAATCGGCACAAGCAATCCATTCGCCACCGCCCACCAAAATTTGATTGACTACAAGCAGGATCTGGCAGACCTGCAAGAACAGCGTAAAAACATGACCGCCGTCGAGGCGGCGGTGCTTGGCAAGGCAACTGATTTGGCCATTGAACAGGCCCGCAAGCGGGTGGCCTACTACAAAGAACTTGACGACATGACCGCGCCCTATGTTGGCAACGCCGGACGGGGAAAGGTTAACCCAGACCTGCGTTTGACCAGCAATGCAGAGTTTGAGAAGTACCTTGAAAACCTGCAAAAGCAGATCGAAAAAACTCAAGAGCTGACGGCTGTGCAGCAGATCGGCATGGACATCAACGCGGGCCGCCTGGGGGCGCTGACCACCCAACAGCAGCAAAGCCTGATTGATGCGGCGATGCGGCTGGACAAGTTGAAAAAGGCCAACGAAAAGCCGCTGAAGGCCCCACAGTCTGATTTCAGTAAGTACCTCGAAAACTTGCAAAAGGCACTTGAAAAAAACCAAGAGTTGACCACCGTTCAACAGCTGGGCTACGACATCAACGCCGGGCGCCTGGGCAAGATGTCCACCGCCCAGCAAAACGAGCTGGTCAGCCTGGCGCAAAAGGTCGATATCACCAAGGCCCAGACAGAGGCCGAAAAAGAGCTGTCCAAAGCCTTGGCAGAGCGTCTGATGGCTGAGCAAGACACAATCAAGCAGCTTGACGATGAATTCGCCGCCATCATCAGCCAACTGACCGCCAACACCCCCACGGTCAAATTCAAGCAGCAACAAGATGACTTGGCCGCCCTGCAAGAAGCCTACGCACAGGGCCAGATCAGCGAACAGGTCTACGCTGAGGCGGTGGCAGAACGCTTTGACCTGAACAATGAAAAGATCAAAGAAACCAAGTCACTTGCGGAAGAGCTGGGCCTGACCTTCACCAGTGCCGCAGAAGATGCCATCGTGAATTGGAAAGGGTTAAGCGACGTCCTGGCGGGCCTTGAACAAGACATCTTGAGAATTGTCACCCGCAAAGTTATCACCGAGCCGCTCGGTAACTACATCAGCAGCAGCCTGGGCAGCTTGGGTAAGGCCGTTGGTTTGTCCAGCTTGTTCAGTTTTGACGGCGGCGGTTACACCGGGTCGGGCTCGCGCTCTGGCGGGCTGGATGGCAAGGGCGGGTTTTTGGCTGTGATGCATCCGCAAGAAACCGTCACTGACCACACCAAAGGCCAAAGCGCTGGCGGCGGCACCAGTGTTGTCAACAACTACAACTTCACCGTTGGTGATGTCGCCAGCGTCACCACAGTCAAGCAGGCCATTGCGGCCTCAGAGCGCCGGATAGCGGCCACCTACAACCGATCCAACACATACGGTGGCTAACCATGTCGACCAATTCAGACCAAAGCGGGGCGCAATCTATGAGTGCGCCCGCGTCGAACCACGCCCCGCTGTGTGTTGGCACCCTGCTATTTTTGGCGGGTGAGTTGTACGCAGACCCTTGCAAGCTTTCCGAGCTCGACCAGGGGCGCATTCGGTGGGCGATAGCCTCACTGTTGAAGGCCGCCCATGCTGGCGGCTTCACGCAAGGCGACATTCTGGCCACGCTGCTGGCCCGCAAAGACACATCAAACCGTGTCATTGACCTGGCCACACAAGCCTTTCAAGCGGCTGATAGGTCTTTGAAGTGACCCGCCCCACCAGTTCACAACCCCATGAAAACAACAATAACCCCCGACCTGATCCGGGCCGCCCTGCAGCACATCCCCGCGAACCTACCGCGCGACGAATGGGCCCGCGTGGGTATGGCCATCAAGAGCGAATTCCCCGACGAAACAGGACGTGACCTGTTCACCGACTGGAGCGCTACGGCGGATGGCTTTGACCTCAAGGCCGCCCGTTCCACTTGGAAAAGCATCAAGCCCGGCGGCGGTGTCGGCATTGGCACGTTGCTGCACTTGGCCAAGCAAAACGGATTCACCTTGCCCAAGCCCGGCCAGGCACCAGCCCAGCCCGACCCCGCAACAGTGGCACGGCTGGCCAGCGAACGAGCTGCCAAACAGCAAGCCGACCAAGCCCAACTGCAGGCCGCTCGAGAAGTTGCAGCAACCCGAGCCAATGCAATTTGGAATGGCGCCACTGAGTGCACAGAACACCCGTATCTGACGCGTAAGGCTGTAGCCGCGCATGGTCTTCGTGTCGGCGCTTGGGAGATCCTCAACGAGGACACCGGTGAATTGCAGTTGATCACCAAGCAGGCCTTGCTTGTATCCATCCATGACGCTGCCAATCGTATTCACAGTTTGCAGGCGATCTATCCGGCCAAGATCGGCGGCCGTGACAAGGACTATCTCAAGGACGGCGCCAAGTCTGGACTGTTTCACTGGTGCGGTGATCCGGTGGGCGCCGCTGCGCTGCTGGTGGCTGAAGGCTATGCCACAGCGGCCAGCCTGCACGAATGCACGGGCCGCCCCTGCGCGGTAGCGTTTGACGCGGGCAATCTGCCAGCGGTGGCCAAAGCACTGCACCAGGCATACCCGGCGGCGCTGATCGTGATCTGTGGTGATGATGATGCCGCCACCCAAGCCCGAACCGGGCGCAACCCTGGCCGTGAGAAAGCCACAGCGGCCGCCCGTGCGGTGGCTGGCCTGGCGGTGTTCCCCGAACCCTTGCCCGATGGCGTTACCGACTTCAACGACTTGCACCAGGCCGCCGGATATGACGCGGTGGCCACCATCGTGAACCAGGCGATTGACTTCTACGAGCCACCCCAACCGCAAGCCCAAACGCCCGTACAGTCAACGACCGCGCCCAAGCCTGCCAACGGTGCCCAGCGCAGACAAGACAAGCCCAGCGGGGCGAATGCTGGTCCCGGCGCCACCCCTGGCGATGCTGACCGGGTTTATGACCCCTTCGTCATTGATGAAACGGGCGTGTGGTTCTGTGGTGCTGACCAAGACGGCAAACGCAAGCCGCCCGAATGGATCTGCAGCCCGTTGACGGTAGAGGCTTTCACCCGCGACCAGGACGGCGGCGGCTGGGGCTACTACCTGGCGTTTGCTGACCCGCTGGGTGTGCAAAAGAACTGGGCCATGCCTGCCCGCATGTTGTCCGCCGATGGTGGCGAGTACCGCGCCACGCTGTTGAACATGGGTTTGCGCATTGGCACTACACCCCGCGCCCGTAACCTGTTGACCCAGTACCTGCAGAGCCGCCAGCCTGAAGAATTCGCCAGCTGTACCGACCGCATCGGCTGGCATGGCTCCGCCTTTGTGCTGCCCCGTGAAACCATCACCAGCGGCACGGATGCCGAGCGCATCGTTTTCCAGTCAGACGCCCCGATAGAAAACACCTTCAAAGCCAAGGGCACGCCCGACCAATGGCGCGACCGTGTGGGGGCGCTGTGTGCGGGCAATTCCCGGCTGGTGTTTGCGGTGGCCTGCGCTTTTGCCGGGCCGCTGTTGCGCCCGGCGGGTATGGAGTCGGGCGGGTTTCACTACCGGGGCGACAGCTCCAGCGGCAAAACCACCGCCCTGAAGCTGGCCGCCAGCGTGTACGGCGGTGCCAACTACCTGCAGCGCTGGCGGGCCACAGACAACGCCCTGGAGGCCATCGCCGCCCAACACTGTGACGGTTTGCTGATCTTGGACGAACTCGCACAGATCGACCCCAAGACGGCGGGCGAATGCGCCTACATGCTGGCCAATGAATCAGGCAAGGCCCGTGCTACCCGCACCGGCACACCCCGCGCCCGGCAGGCCTGGCGGCTGTTGTTCTTGTCCGCTGGTGAGTTGGGCCTGGCTGACCACATGGCAGAGGGTCAAAAGCGCACCCGCGTAGGGCAGGAAGTGCGCATGGTGGACATTGCCGCCGATGCGGGTGCTGGCCTGGGAGCATTTGAGCAACTGCACAGCATGGCGGGCGGCGCTGCCTTTGCTAAACACATCACCGGGCAGGCCCAAAGCGTGTACGGTGCCCCGGGCCGCGCCTGGCTGCAGTGGCTGGTAGACCATGCCGACACCCTCAAGGCCAGCATTCGCAACGCATCCAACACCCTGGCAGCGGCCATGATGCCAGCCCATGCCAGCGGACAGGTTGAGCGGGTAGGCGCACGCTTTGCGCTGGTGGGCGCAGCCGGTGAGCTGGCCACGGCGGCGGGGCTGACTGGCTGGCCAGCGGGTGAGAGTGAGCGGGCCGCCCGTGCCTGCTTTGAATCCTGGCTGGCGGGCCGGGGTGGCTGTGGTAACGGTGAGATTGTGGCCATGTTGCGACAGGTGCGGCGCTTTCTGGAAACGCACGGTGAAGGCCGCTTTGCCATGTGGCACCGGGGGAGCGATGACCACGCCCCCAAGACCTTGCAGCGTGCCGGTGTGCGGCGCATGTTGGACGCCGATGGCAACCCCATCAAGACCGACAGCGACCACCAGCGAGAGTACGGCGAACGGATGCCCCCGGCCCTGGGTGAAGGTGTGTCGTTTGAATACTTCATCCTGGCTGAGAGCTTCAGGGGTGAGGTGTGCCAAGGCTTTGACTACAAGGCTGTTTCCCGCGTGCTGCTGGATCACGGCTGCCTGGCACCCGACAAGGGCCGGGCGTTTGACTGCAAGGCCCGCCTGCCTGGGCTAGGCAATTCGTGGTGCTACCGGGTGACACCCGCTATCTTTGAGCTTGATCTGTGAGCCGTAACCGCCCCGCGTGAGCGGGTGCCGGGCCGCCCAAAGGGGGCGGGCGGGTGAGCTTCTTCCGCGCTACAAAAGCCGCTGCGATGCAGGCACCAGGCACCAAACCAACAAGCCACCGGACGTTAACGGACGTTCACGGCACCGACTGCCCCCAGTGCCCCCACTCAAAAAACGATCTGCCCCCACTTGGTTTGGGGGCAGATTTATTCAATGGTGACAACGACTTACAAGCGCTTTTGCGGTTTGCCCCCAGTGCCCCCACTTTTTTATGTCGACACCCCGAGGAAACACCCGCCCGAAGCCCGGCCAAACCAGCCCGGCGGGTGGGTGTTGGGTGCGCTTTTGGCATCACCTCGACATGTTGCGCAGCGCCTGGCCTGAGCTGGTGGCCAGCACCCTGACCACCTGGCCCCGTGGTTCAGGTGCCCAACACTGGCGCACCAACTGCCACCGACCGACCGACCGCCCGGCCCGACGTGGCACACGCCTGCACAGTGGCGCCAGCCTGCCACGGTGCGCAGCGCCTGGGCTGATCCGGGCCGCGTGTGGGTGGCCGGGGGGTGGTCAAAAGTCTGGGCGACATAGGGCCTAGACCGACCGGTTACCTTTGTTCGCACCGCCGCGTAATGGGCAGGGGGGAGGGGTGCCGCCCGCTGCCTTGGTGGCTGGTGACCAAGCCCAAGGGGAGGGGCGGGTCAAAAGTCCAGCGAATGCCCGCCGGAAACCGACCGGTTAGCCTGATTTTTATGGAAACACGAAACTACCCCTGGGGGGTTTGATGCTGGTCAGTCTGGTGGCGTCTGGCCAGACGTGAAAATCCCAAAAAAAGGGGGTATCAAACACAAGACCGGGGAACAAACCGGGGAACAAATTCAAGTGTGAAAGTCTGAAATCCAGCATTCATGCGGGTTTAAAGGCATCTTTCAATTGACGCCAGCCCATATACGGCTCCACTTAGGACCACAAAACGACGAAAAACCTCTAAGTAATCAACGACTTAGGGGTTTTTTATTGTGCATGCGGGACAACATGAGGTGACTTTGCTGTCCAAACCCGATATCTGGTGATGGCGTGCGGCCGCGCCAGTGTGGTTAATCCACCATCGGCAGATTTGAGGAAAGTTTGTCAATCAGCTCTCCGTGTCAACACGTTCACGGTGTGTTTTCCAAATGCAGCCAAATTTCATTTCGCCGCAAGAACCATGGCGTGAACGGCGCGTTGTAGCGGGAATACACAGCTTCACCCACCCAAACCAGGTCAGCCGCGCGCAAAGCAGCCTGTAGTTGGCTCAGATGCTCGTCATAGTTGGCATCTGACCAAAACCCTGAGTAGCTGATGACCGCCACGCGACTGGGCGCGATGTCTTGCAGCGTGATCCGCCCATCCAGAGGCTCAGGCGCGCTGGCCATGGTGACGCCTTTGGGCAGAACGAACTGCACCCTAAAGCCACCAAGTGCAGCTGTTTGGGTAACGGGCGCGGTCATGTCCAATTTGACCGGTTCAGCAGCCTGCGTCACTGGCGCGGTCATTGCCAATTTGCGCTCACCTTTGTTTTTGCCAAAGATATAGCCAGCCAGGACAGGAAAAGCCTGACCGCCAGCGTCTGCCGCAGGGCCGGGTACCACGATCTCAGCAACCGCATAGGCCTCGTATTCGCGTACCTCGATGTCTTCAAACTTCCGGACGACCTTGTAGCTGGGTTCTTCGGTGGCGTGACTTGCCACGGGAAGTGCAAACGCGACGAGGCCAAACAGTACTGCCCCGGCAGCAACGCCGTACCTCAGGCTTTGACTGGTTCGTACGCCGCGTCGCAGTTGGCTGTTGATCTTCATGTGCGATGGTCCTTAGGGTTATGGGATGTCAGTATGGGCTATTCGTGGACGACCAGACGTGCGCCAGCGCACCAGATGTACACGATGCGTGAGACCAGATGATGCAGACCATGGGGCAGTTTGTCCGATGGATGCAACAGGTGCCCTTAACTCCACAGAAGTCCAGCAAACGACCTTTTTTCTTTGCCAAATCAGCGACTTATGAGGTTTTTGCTTCCACTGCGGCGCTTGTCGCCTCATTCATGCCACCAATGGCTGGGTCCAACTCAATGCCAACTTGCGGGGTCCACCTTGTAGTAGCCCTTGAGCTCGTCGTACAGCGCGGGGTATTGCTCAGCCGTCTCTGTGGCCTGCTCAAAAAAGGTTTCTGTGGCCACTGCAAAAAACTCTGCCGGGCTCTGGGCGCCGTAATGGTTGAACAGTCCCTGTTCGCCGCGCTGCACTTGGCTTTGCAGTTGGGCATAGGCTTGGCTGAACACCTGTTTCCAGCGCTGCGGGTTGTGCTGCGTATCGCCTGCCGCTGGTGGTGGCGCGCCCTGGGCGGCGCCGTTTTCCTGGTCCAACTGGTGAGCAAACTCGTGCAGCACGACATTGCGGCCATCATCGATCACCGCCGCACCCTCCAGAGTGTCTTGCCATGACAAGACCACCTGTCCTTGTTCCCATGATTCACCAGACAAGGCTTGGCGCTGGTCTTGCTGCACACCGATACCGTCGGTAACCGTGCGCTGAACGACAAACGCGCCAGGGTAGACCAGAATCTGTCGCACATGGGCGAGATGCGCCATGGAGCGATTCAAAACCAGCAAACAGGCTTGCGCCGCAATCACGACGCGCATTTCTTCAGTCACTTGCAAGCCATCACACCCGATGAAGGCTTTTTCTGCAATGAAGACTTGGATGCGCTTTTTCAGTTGCAGCTGCAAGTCCACCGGCAGACGCCGCAGCATGGGCACACGGCGCCGCAGTACCTTGCGCCAATGCGCCGGAAAAGGATGTGTCAACACCCGGCGCTGACGGTAAGCGCGAAGCCACGGTTGTCCCAGAAGCACAAGGACAAAACCAAAGGCCAAGGCACACAACAAATAAAACGCCACGTGTATCCCTTCTGGTCCAGTCCTAGACAAGACCGGTAGCTGGGATTGTTTCTGCGCATTTCAATACGAGTTTTCTGTTCGATGCGTTGGATCAGGCTTTGTAGGGCCGCCAGCCAGATGCAAATCCACTGATCCACCACTCGGACAGTGGCTCGCAGCATGTCTCCATCATGTAAACCGAGGTCGCGCTGTCGCACGGCCCTAGGCTTGGCACCTATGGACACATAAGTTGAAAGCGCGATAAGGCCTCAGCGGTTGGCATCGACCTTGAACGGGCTGTGCCGCACCAGTTCATCGACATACTCACCAATGCCCTCGCGCTCCTGCGTCAGGAAGTTGTCCACCGCCGCAAAAAACTGCGGGTGCGCCAGCCAGTGGGCGCTGGTGGTGGTGACGGGCAGCAAGGCTCGGGCGAGTTTGTGTTCACCCTGGGCGCCGCCTTCAAAACGCTGGTAACCGTGTTCAATACACCACTGCAGCGGCTGGTAATAACAGGCCTCAAAGTGCAGGCAATCCACCCGCTCCAGCGCACCCCAGTAGCGGCCATAGGCCACACGCTCTGTCGGGCGTGTGATGCCAGCTGCGACAGTGACTTCCTGATCTGTGGAGAGTTTTGAGCTATCTTGGCCTCTGGCCCTCATGCTGCTTGTGTTGATAGCTAGCAAACTTGCAGCAATGGGGCGTCCCTCGCGCTCAGCGATGAACAGCACCCAATCCTCGGGCATGTCGCTCGCCATGTGGCGGTAGAAGGCGCGGTTGAAATAGGGTGGGTTGCCGTGCTCCAGGTAGGTGCGCTCATAACAGTGGTAGAAAAAGTCCCAGTCGGTCGGCGTGATGGCCGCGCCTTCCAGCACCCTAAAAGTCACACCAGCCTCCATCACCTTGCGCCGCTCTTGGCGGATCTTCTTGCGTTTTTCTTGTGACAGGCTGGCCAGAAAGTCCTCAAAACTGGCGTAGCCGGGTTGGCTGTTGGACCAGTGAAACTGAATGGTGTGGCGCAGTAGCAGGCCAGCCTGGCTGAGTGCCGTCACATCCTCGTCGCTGGCAAAAAGCGCGTGCAAGCCGGTGAGTTGCTCGGCTGAGCACCAGTCCAGCACCGCATGGACCAATGCCAGGCGGTCTTCTGGCGTGTGAGCCAGCAAGCGGCTACCGGGCACCGGGATGAAGGGCACGGCACACACCGCTTTCGGGTGGTAGGACAAACCATGCTGGTGGTAGGCGCGCGCCCAGCCCCAGTCAAACACAAACTCACCCTGCGAGTGGGACTTGATGTAGATCGCGCAGGCCGCGTGCAACTGGCCCTGGCGCTCCAGCAGAAAGAAACGCGGTGTCCAGCCGGTGGCCGTGGTGGCGCAGCCGGTGCTGTGCAGCGCGCTCAAGAAAGCGTGGCGCATGAACGGTGTGGGCTGGCTCTGGGTAAGTAGCAGCCCATCCCAGGCCCGGGCGTCCACCTCCAGGGGTGAATCCAGCACCCGGATGACATAATCATTTGACTCGGACATCTGTTCTTTTTTCCTTCATTGCACCAAGCTTTCCATGACGCTCAAACTCTGTATTGCCCAACTCAACCTGGTGGTGGGTGATCTGGCCGGTAACTCGCAAAAAATCATCCAGGCCGCCCAACAGGCCTACCAAGATGGCGCCCGCCTTGTGCTGACACCCGAACTCTCGATTTGTGGTTATGCCGCCGAAGACCTGTTTTTGCGCGCAGCTTTTATTGCTGCCTGTGATGATGCCGTGAAAGCCGTGGCTGCGGCGCTGGCCCCGTTGAAAGACCTCTCTGTGGTGGTGGGCCACCCGACTGGCGGTGACAGCCGCACCAAGTCAGTGGCAGTGCAGCAGCGCTTCAACACTGCCAGTGTGCTGCGTGAGGGGCAGGTGGTGGCGAGTTACGCCAAGCGCCAGTTGCCCAACTATCAGGTGTTTGACGAACGCCGTTATTTCTCGCCCGGACAGGAAGTGTGTGTGTTTGAGGCCGGGGAGGCGGGCCACACCGTCAAGGTCGGCCTGCTGATTTGTGAAGACGCCTGGTTTGCTGAGCCCGCACGCCAGACGCGTGATGCAGGCGCGGAGCTGCTGGCGGTGATCAATGCCTCACCGTTCCATGTGGGTAAAGGGCAGGAGCGCGAGTTGATGATGCGTCAACGTGCGCTGGAGTGTGGTCTGCCGCTGGTCTACGCCCACCTGGTCGGCGGGCAGGACGAGGTGGTGTTTGAGGGCCACTCGTTCATCCTGAATGCTGACGGCTCGTTGGCCGGGCGCGCCCCTAGTTTTGTAGAAAATAGCCTTCTAGCCCTTATAGATAAAGGGCAGGAAGCTATGAATATCGTATCAAGCATCGCACCCGACCGGACCCCCGACGAAGACCTGTGGGACGCGCTGGTGCTGGGTGTGCGTGACTACATTGGCAAGAATGGCTTTCCGTCGGTGTTGCTGGGCTTGTCGGGGGGCATTGACTCGGCCTTGGTGCTGGCGATTGCGGTGGATGCGCTCGGTAAAGATCGGGTGCGCGCGCTGATGATGCCCTCGCCCTACACGGCCGACATCAGCTGGATCGACGCGCGTGAGATGGCCAAGCGCCTGGGTGTGCGTTACGACGAGTTGTCCATCGTGCCCGAGTTTGAGGCATTCAAAGCCACGCTGGCCGGTGAATTCAAGGGCTTGGCAGAGGACACCACCGAGGAAAACATCCAGGCCCGCATCCGTGGCACGCTGCTGATGGCTTTGAGCAACAAGTTTGGCAGCATCGTGTTGACCACTGGCAACAAGAGCGAGATGGCCACCGGCTACTGCACCTTGTACGGCGACATGGCCGGTGGTTTTGCGGTGATCAAGGACTTGGCCAAAACCACGGTGTTCCGTCTGGCGCGCTGGCGCAATGCGCACGACCCGTATGGCACCGGTGCTGAACCGATCCCTGAGCGCATCATCACCCGCCCGCCGAGTGCCGAGCTTCGGCCTGACCAGACCGACCAGGACAGCCTGCCTCCTTACGAGGTGCTGGACGCGATCCTGGAGCGTTACATGGAGAACGACCAGAGCATCGAGGAGATCATTGCCGCCGGGTTTGAGCGTGCCGATGTGGAGCGGGTCACCCGCCTGATCAAGATCAACGAGTACAAACGGCGCCAGTCGCCGGTGGGCATTCGGGTGACCCACCGTAGTTTTGGCAAAGACTGGCGTTACCCCATCACCAACCGCTTTCGGGCCTGAGAGAGCTGCTCTCATGCACAATCAAGGTGCATGTCAGCCGCCGACACCCGGCCGGTTGCACCAGGAACTTGCGTATCTAACCATCAACGAGGACATCCATGAAACAAATTACCGCCATCATCAAACCCTTCAAACTCGAAGAGGTGCGTGAAGGTTTGGCCGAATGTGGCGTGACCGGCCTGACCGTGACCGAAGTGAAAGGGTTTGGCCGTCAAAAAGGCCACACCGAGCTGTACCGTGGGGCGGAGTACGTGGTCGACTTTTTGCCCAAGGTGAAGATCGAGGTGGTGGTGAACAGCCAGGACGTGGAGCGTTGTGTGGATGCCATCGTCAAGGCAGCCCACACCGGCAAGATTGGTGATGGCAAAATTTTTATCACCCCGGTGGAGCGGGTGGTGCGTATCCGCACCGGTGAACTGGACCAGTCCGCGATTTAACGCGTCTGTCTGGGCAGGCCCCGCCTTACTTTTTGCGGGGCAGGGCAGTCACCAGCTGGGTGCCCGCCAGCGCATCGTGCCAGAACTGCTGGCGCGGGTGAAAGCGGCTCAGAATGGCCCACACCGCCACCCAGCCCAGCGTGATCACCGTGGCCTCAGCGCCAGGCAGATCAAACATCCAGGCCAGCAGCAGCGGCGGCAGCACCCACAGCCAACTGCACAGATAACGAATCAGGGCGCGGCCTTGTGTCAAGGGTTGACCCAGCCGATCAACCACACGGATGTGCCAGGTTTTCATGGCCAGAGTCTGCCCTTTGGACCACAACCAGCCAAAGTAAATGCCAAACACCACAAAAATGAAGGCCTGCAGTGCATGGCGGTTGTCCATCGCGTTTTTGGTCTGACTCAGGGCGCTGAACAGATAACCAGCAATAAACACCACACCAAACAGCAACATACCTTCATACAGCCAGCACGCCATGCGTCGGCGCAGGCTGGGGGTGGCGAGGGGGGCTGATTCAGGGGATTGTGGGGATGGCAAAGACATGGCTGACATAGGCGGACAAGACGCGGAAGGTGTTCCGCAAGCTGATGACTTTACTTGATTTTGCTGAGTTTTCGAGTTATTGATCGGCGCGGTGCCATAATCGACGCTGCAAATTAAAGCAAACGGATCAAAGTCTGGCGAATTATTCATAACGCTTGTGGCTTTGGTCTTAAGTTTCGATGCAACGCCACAAGTGTTTGCAAAGAAGCACCCAAGGTTTTTCGTCAGAGAAATTCACAAAGGTTCATCATGGAAATATCAAAAGCCGAAACCACTTCGGTGTCAAACACTTCAGCCGCAACCTCCAGCAAAGCTGCCCATGACTCGGGTGTGCAAGAGCTTCGTGGCGCAGAAATCCTGATCAAGGCCCTGCAGGCCGAAAACGTCAAGTACATCTGGGGTTATCCCGGTGGCGCGGTACTGCACATTTATGACGCGGTGTTCAAGCAGGACACGGTTCAGCACATCCTGGTTCGCCACGAACAAGCTGCAGTGCATGCCGCCGATGGTTATGCCCGTGCGACCGGTGATGTGGGTGTGGCGCTGGTGACATCCGGCCCGGGTGCCACCAACGCAGTCACCGGCATTGCCACCGCCTACATGGACAGCATCCCGATGGTGATCATCAGCGGCCAGGTGCCCACAGCGGCGATTGGCATGGACGCCTTCCAGGAGTGCGACACGGTGGGCATCACCCGCCCGGTGGTCAAACACAACTTCCTGGTGAAAGACGCCCGTGATCTGGCGATGACCCTGAAAAAGGCTTTCCACATTGCACGCAGCGGCCGCCCCGGCCCGGTGGTGGTGGACATCCCGAAGGACGTATCTTTCAAGAAGGTGCCTTACCACGGGTATCCCGACAAGGTGGAGATGCGCTCCTACAACCCGGTGCGCAAAGGCCATGGCGGGCAGATCCGCAAGGCTTTGCAACTGTTGCTGACGGCCAAGCGGCCCTACATCTACACTGGTGGCGGTGTGTTGCTGAGCAATGCTTCCAACGAACTGCGCCAGTTGGTGGACATGTTGGGTTACCCGGTGACCCATACGCTGATGGGCTTGGGTGCTTACCCGGCGAGTGACCGCAAGTTCCTGGGCATGCTGGGTATGCACGGCACACTTGAGGCCAACAGCGCGATGCAGAACTGTGACGTGCTGCTGGCGGTGGGTGCGCGGTTCGATGACCGGGTGATTGGCAACCCCAAACATTTTGCGCAAAACGAGCGCAAGATCATCCACATCGACATCGACCCGTCAAGCATCTCGAAGCGGGTTCGCGTGGATATTCCGATTGTGGGTGACGTGAAAGAGGTGTTGACCGAACTGATCGCCATGATCAAGGAAAGCACCCTCAAGCCCGACGCCCACGCACTGGGCGCCTGGTGGGACACGATTGAAGGTTGGCGTAAACGCGATTGCCTCAAGTACGATCATGGCAGCAACGGTGTGATCAAGCCGCAGTATGTGGTGGAAACGCTGTGGAACATGACCAAGGATGCCGACACCTACATCACCTCCGATGTGGGGCAGCACCAAATGTGGGCCGCGCAGTATTACCGTTTTGACGAACCCCGGCGCTGGATCAACTCGGGTGGCCTGGGCACCATGGGTGTCGGTATTCCCTACGCCATGGGCATCAAACTGGCCAAGCCTGAGAGCGAGGTGTTCTGTATCACCGGTGAAGGTTCGGTGCAGATGTGTATCCAGGAACTCTCGACCTGCCTGCAATACAACACACCGATCAAGATTTGCTCGCTCAACAACCGCTATCTGGGTATGGTGCGCCAGTGGCAGGAGATCGAATACTCCGGTCGCTACAGCCACAGCTACATGGACGCCTTGCCCAATTTTGTCAAGCTGGCGGAGGCCTATGGCCACGTTGGTATGCTGATTGAACGCGCCGAAGATGTGGAACCCGCTCTGCGCGAGGCCCGCAAGCTCAAGGATCGCACGGTGTTCATGGATTTCCGCACCGATCCGACCGAGAACGTGTTCCCGATGGTGCGCGCAGGCCACGGCATCACCGAGATGCTGATGGGCTCCGAAGATCTTTAATTTCAACCCAACCTGAACAAATCTATTGCTCGCCAGGTCCGCGCATTACCGTGTGTGGATGAGGGCGGCGACAGTGCAAGCTGTCGCGTTGGCGAAAAGAGGAGTCATTCACATGAAACATATCATTGCAGTTTTGCTGGAAAACGAAGCTGGGGCCTTGTCCCGCGTGGTTGGGCTGTTTTCTGCCCGCGGCTATAACATCGAATCCCTCACGGTGGCGCCGACAGAAGACCCCAGCCTGTCGCGCATGACCATTCAGACGGCAGGCTCGGAAGAGGTGATAGAACAAATCACCAAACACCTGAACCGCTTGATTGAAGTGGTCAAGGTGGTTGACCTGACCGAGGGGGCTTACACGGAGCGCGAGTTGATGATGGTCAAGGTGCGCGCTGTGGGCAAGGAGCGTGAGGAGATGAAGCGTATGGCCGATATTTTCCGGGGCCGGATCATTGATGTGACCGAAAAAAGTTACACCATTGAGCTGACGGGTGATCAGTCCAAAAACGACGCATTTCTGAGTGCCATTGAAAGTGGTGCGATTCTGGAAACCGTGCGCACCGGCGCGAGTGGCATTGGTCGCGGTGAGCGGATTTTGCGAGTTTGAATTTTTTACAACGGAGAGATAGATGAAAGTTTTTTACGACAAAGATTGTGATCTGAGCCTTATCAAGGGCAAAACCGTTGCCATCATTGGCTACGGCAGCCAAGGTCATGCCCACGCCCAGAATTTGAACGACAGCGGCGTGAAGGTCGTGGTTGGTCTGCGCAAGGGTGGTGCTTCGTGGGACAAGGTTGGCAAAGCTGGCCTGAACGTCATGGAAGTCAATGACGCGGTCAAGATCGCTGACGTAGTCATGATCTTGTTGCCAGATGAGCAAATCGCCGAGGTTTACACCAACAATGTGGCGCCCAACATCAAGGTTGGTGCCTCGCTGGTGTTTGCCCACGGTTTCAATGTGCACTACAACCAGGTTGTGCCCCGTGCAGACCTCGATGTCTGGATGGTGGCGCCCAAGGCGCCTGGCCACACTGTGCGCAACACCTACACCCAGGGCGGCGGCGTGCCCCACCTGATCGCTGTGCACCAGGACAAGTCTGGCAAGGCCCGTGACCTGGCCCTGAGCTATGCCATGGCCAACGGTGGTGGCAAGGCTGGCATCATTGAGACCAACTTCAAAGAAGAAACCGAAACCGATCTGTTCGGCGAACAGGCCGTGTTGTGTGGTGGCGCTGTGGAGTTGATCAAGATGGGTTATGAGACCCTGGTTGAGGCCGGTTACGCCCCCGAAATGGCTTATTTCGAATGCTTGCACGAGCTCAAACTGATCGTTGATCTGATTTATGAAGGCGGCATCGCCAACATGAACTACTCGATCTCGAACAATGCCGAATATGGCGAATACGTGACCGGCCCCGAAGTCATCAACGCCCAAAGCCGTGAAGCCATGCGCAACGCTTTGAAGCGCATCCAGAATGGTGACTACGCCAAGATGTTCATTCTGGAAGGCCGCACCGGCTACCCCAGCATGACCGCACGTCGCCGCAACACAGCCGATCACCAGATCGAAGTGGTGGGTGCACAATTGCGCGCCATGATGCCCTGGATTGCCAAGAACAAGCTGGTGGACCAGACCCGCAACTAAGGCGTACGCCAAGCTGTCAAAAGGCCACCTTGGTGGCCTTTTGTTATTATGGACGCCCTCAAAAGGCCGCTTAAATGGATGATGTGACTACCTCTGACTTTGCCGAACTCGACGTGCCGCCCAAAAAGCGTCGCAAGGGTATTTACGTTTTGCCCAATCTGTTCACGCTGGCCGCCCTGTTTGGTGGCTTTTATGCCATTGTGATGGCCATCAACGGGCGTTTTGATCTGGCTGCCATCGGTGTGTTTTGCGCCATGATTCTGGACAGCCTCGATGGTCGGGTGGCCCGCATGACCAACACCCAAAGTGCTTTTGGTGAGCAGATGGACTCCTTGTCAGACATGGTGTCTTTTGGTGCTGCTCCGGCGCTGATCAGCTATGTCTGGGCGCTCAAGGGGTTGGGCCGCTGGGGGTGGCTGGCAGCTTTTGTGTATTGCGCTTGTGCTGCCTTGCGTCTGGCCCGTTTTAATGTCAACACCGCTGTTGTTGACAAGCGTTATTTTCAGGGCTTGCCGTCACCGGCGGCGGCGGCATTGGTCGCTGGCTTGATCTGGGTGGCAACGGATCTGGGGGTTTCTGGCAGCAGCCTGGCTTGGCCCATGTTTGCGGTATCACTGTATGCTGGCTTGACCATGGTGACTAACGTGCCGTTTTACAGCTTCAAGGATGTTCGTATGAAGCGCAGTGTGCCGTTTGTGGTGATTGTGTTGATCGCAATCGCTATTGCGTTGATCAACATTGACCCACCGACCGTGCTGTTCGGTATTTTTGTGGTCTACGGCCTGAGTGGTTATGTTGTTTACTTTTGGCGCAAGACCAAAGGCATCCCGACAAGTGTGATCAGTACCTCGACGCAAGAACCGGAAGAGCGCGGATTGCACCATTAGACTTGCTGCAAGGCCTCTCCTTTTGTGTATTGGCGCCAATGACCTGTGGTACATTGTTTCTATGCAAAATCTAGCTCTGGCACTACTACTATCACCTGACGGGTGGAGTTGTTAGCGCTTGAGTGCATCAACCCTGAAAAGCCCGTATGCCATTCGCAACGGGCTTTTTTGTTGGCTTGAACACATTGAAGTTGCGAATTCATTGAGAACTTAGGAGTGACAACATGGCAGATAAGTTAGTGATTTTTGACACCACCTTGCGCGATGGCGAGCAGTCTCCAGGTGCTTCCATGACCCGCGACGAAAAGTTGCGCATTGCACGTCAACTGGAACGCCTGAAAGTGGATGTGATTGAAGCTGGGTTTGCTGCCAGTTCCAATGGTGACTTTGAATGTATCAAGGCGATTGCCGAAGTCATCAAGGACTCGACCGTGTGCTCGTTGGCACGCGCCAGTGACCGTGATATCGCACGGGCCGCAGAGGCTCTGAAACCGGCCAATTCCGGCCGACTGCATCTTTTCCTGGCCACCAGTCCGTTGCATATGGAAAAGAAGTTGCGCATGACGCCGGATCAGGTGTTTGAACAGTCCAAACTGGCGGTTCGTTTTGCCCGCAACCTGATGGACGACATTGAGTTCAGTGCGGAGGATGCGTATCGGTCAGACCCTGATTTTTTGTGCCGTGTTTTTGAGGCTGTGATCAACGAAGGCGCGACGACCATCAACGTGCCTGACACGGTGGGTTACGCCATACCGGAGCTCTACGGCAACTTCATCAAGGATTTGCGCGAACGCATTCCCAACAGCGACAAGGCGATCTGGTCGGTGCATTGCCACAATGATCTTGGCATGGCGGTGGCCAACTCCCTGGCAGGGGTCAAGATCGGTGGTGCCCGCCAGGTCGAGTGCACCATCAACGGTTTGGGTGAACGTGCCGGCAACTGTTCACTCGAAGAGATCGTCATGGCGGTCAAAACCCGCAAGGATTACTTTGGTCTGGAGCTGGGCATTGATGCCAAACACATCGTTGCGGCCAGCCGCCTGGTCAGCCAGACCACCGGTTTTGTGGTCCAACCCAACAAGGCGGTGGTGGGCGCCAATGCCTTTGCTCACGCATCCGGCATCCATCAGGATGGTGTTCTGAAAGCGCGGGATACCTACGAAATCATGCGAGCTGAAGACGTCGGTTGGAGCGCCAACAAGATTGTCATGGGCAAGTTGAGTGGTCGCAATGCGTTCAAGTTACGCCTGCAGGAGCTGGGTGTCACGATGGAGAGTGAAGCGGAGATCAATAACGCGTTCATCAAGTTCAAGGATTTGGCTGATCGCAAGAGCGAGATTTTTGACGAAGACATCCTGGCCCTGGTCAGTGAAGAAAATGTGGCCCAAAGCCATGACCGCTACGGTTTTGTGTCTCTGGTGCAGCACAGTGAAACTGGCGAGAGGCCACATGCCAAGGTGGTGATGACGGTGGATGGCAAAGAAGTGACAGGTGAGTCGGATGGCAATGGCCCGGTGGATGCTTCACTCAAAGCCATTGAAACTCATGTAAAAAGTGGTGCCGACATGGTGCTGTATTCGGTCAATGCCATCAGTGGTTCCACTGAGAGTCAGGGCGAGGTGACGGTGCGACTGCAAAACAGTGGTCGTGTGGTCAATGGGGTGGGTTCTGACCCGGACATTGTGGTGGCATCGGCCAAAGCTTACCTGAGTGCATTGAACAAATTGAGCAGTCAGGCCGAACGGGTCGCCGCGCAAGGTTAAACACCGCACATTGGTTTAAGAAAGTCTCGCAAGTACTTGGTACGGCGAGACTTTTCAGATTAAACTGCGGCCTTCGGTTTAGCGCGGTGAGGAGCCAAGGTCATGACAATTTATCAGCAGCGTTTATTGGGCAGAAAGTCACGGAGCTTGGTCTGCCTGATCGGCCTTTGTGTTGCTTTTGCATTGGCACCGCTGTCTCTCTCACACGCTGCAACCAACAAGGCCAACGCAACCAAAGCACATGTCAGCAAGGCACAGGTAGCCAAGGCAAAGGCGGGCAAGTCCAAAAAAGTTGTTGCGCAGAGCAAGCGGCGTGTGGCCGTGGTTATTGCTAGAAAACGGGTGCAAGCCAAGCCTCTGGCGGTGGTGGATAGGGCATCCTTCGGACAAATCGCCGGTTTGCATTCCGCGTCAGATCAACTCAATCTGAAATCCAGCGTGGCCTTGGTGGTTGACCAGCAGACCAATGAGATTCTTTACAGCAAGAACGACAAGGCTGTGTTGCCGATTGCCTCTTTGACCAAACTCATGACGGGCTTGCTGATCAGTGAGGCCCATTTGCCGATGGACGAATCCATTGCCATCACCTCAGAAGATGTGGATACCGAAAAACACAGCAGCTCGCGCCTGCAAGTAGGCAGTGTGTTGACCCGAGGTGAGTTGTTGCACCTAGCTTTGATGTCCAGTGAAAACCGTGCTGCACATGCCTTGGCAAGAACTTCACCCGGCGGCTTGTCCACGTTTGTGGCACATATGAATGCCAAGGCGCGTTCTTTGGGCATGGCAGACACCGTCTATGTTGAACCAACTGGTCTGTCCAGCAGCAACCGGTCCAGTGCCCATGATTTGGTCAAACTGGTAGACATGGCACACCAGCATCCCTTGCTTCGGGAGTTGACCACCTCACCTGGTTTTGAGGTGGATGTTGGTCGGCGCACACTGCAGTACAACAACACCAACCGTTTGGTAAAGAACCCCACTTGGGATATCGGGCTGCAAAAGACCGGTTATATCTCCGAAGCTGGCCGCTGTCTGGTAATGCAGGCCAGTGTGGCAGGGCGCAAACTCATCATGGTGTTTTTGGATTCAGCAGGCAAGCTCAGCCGTCTCGGTGACGCTGAACGCGTTCGGCATTGGCTCGAATCGGGTGAACGGCGCGTATCCGCCAAAGTGGGTGTGCCCGTCGTCGGAGGCTAACTCAGGTCGAGTGATAGCCCAGGTTTCTGGATATCTCTGCGGCGGTGGCCATCAGTTTGGGTAGCCATGCTTCGTCCATTCGTCCTGCAGGTGCCGAAATAGACAAGCCGGCCAGTAATTTCCTCTGGTCATCGTAGATACCGGCAGCCATACAACGCACACCTAACTCAAGCTCTTCGTTGTCTGTTGCGTAATTGTCGCGGCAGACTTTGGCCAGTTCTTTTTCAAGTGCCGGTAATTGGGTCAGGCTGTTTTTGGTGTGGCCACTCAGACCTGTGCGGGTGGCATATGTTCGAATCCTTTGTGGCTCGTCAGACGCCAGAAAAAGCTTGCCAACCGAGGTCAGGTGTAAGGGTGCTCTGCCGCCAATGGCGCGAATCACCTGCATGCCTGAGCGTTCGCTGTAGGCCCGCTCCACATACACAATTTCATCCCCTTGACGCACGCTCAAATTGATCGTTTGTTGGGTGACGCGATGTAATTCCCGCATGGGTTCCAGTGCAGCGTCACGCACATTGAGCCGATTTTTGACAAGATTGCCGAGTTCCAGCAGGCGCATGCCCAAGCGGTAATTGCCCGCTTGTGGCCGGTCCACAAACCGTCCAGTGGCCAGATCATTGAGGATGCGGTGCGCCGTTGAGGCGTGCAAACCAGCTTTTTCGCTGATTTCCTTGAGGGACATTGCATCTTCCCGGGACGCCAGAATGTCAATCAATGTGAACATTCTCTCAATGACTTGCACGGTGGGTACAGAGGGTATCCCCGAGTCTGTTTTTTGCATGAGACTTCCTACAAATGAACAGAATATTTTATCCTATGAAATTTAAGGGTGTGTGGGCAACCAGAGCCCGTTTTGCATCAGTTCATAGGGTTTGAAACAGGATTTGTAGTCCATTTTCTGGCAGCCTTCGATCCAGTAGCCCAGATAGAGGTAGTTCAAACCCAATGACCTTGCCTGCTGGATCTGCCACAGCACATTGAACGTGCCATAGTTTTGCCCCGGCTCGGGCGCGTAAAAGGTATAAACAGCCGACAGACCGTCTTTCAACTGGTCGATGATGGACACCATCTTGAGCTCCGTCGCAGACTGCCCCGGGACGGTCGCGCGGAATTCCACCATCCAAGACCGGACATTGGAGCGCACAAGAAAGTCGGTGTACTGTGCTTCATCGTCAATGTCCATGCCACCACCCGGATGTCGGGATTTTTGGTAACGCTTGTACAAGGCGTAATGGTCAGGCAAAAAAGTGGGTTTCATCACCGTGCAAGTCAGTGATTGGTGTTTGGCCCAGGCCCGTTTTTGGCTTCGGTTGGGCTTGAAATCTGCAACAGGCAAACGGATCGACAAACAAGCCTTGCAGTTGTCACACTGTGGCCGGTACACAAAAGAACCACTACGCCGGAAACCAGCTTGTATCAACACGTCGTATTTTTCAGCGTCTATGGCCTCACTGGGGGCTGCCACCTGGGACCTGGCCAGGCGGCCTTCCATATAACTGCAAGGGTAAACAGCAGTCGAGTAGTACTGAATGTCTGAGACAAATCGCTGGGAATGGGTCACGTGTTGGCAGCCGCAGGGGTCAGAAGACCATTCCAGTATAGGGGCGAGAACCGCCAATCGGGCGCAGGTTGCCGCAAGGTCTCAGTGACAGCTTGCACAAATGTTGTCCTGGGCGTTTCCGCCGCGCCGAAGGAAGCCAGGTGCCGCGTATTCTGTTGGCAATCAATCTGCGGCACCCCGGCGTGGCGACACAACGCGATCAGCGCAGCCAGGGCAATTTTTGAGGCGTCGGTCACCCGGTGAAACATGGACTCGCCAAACACGGCGCGTCCGATCGCCACAAAGTACAAACCACCCACCAGTTCTCCGTGTACCCAGGTTTCCACGCTGTGTGCCAGGCCAGCCCGATGTAAAGCCACATAGGCCTGCACCATGGTCGGTACGATCCAGGTTCCGGATTGCCCACCACGCCCGCTGTCTGCACAAGCCTGGATGACGGTTTCAAAGGCGTAATCCACCCGGATCTCGCAATGGGGTGAGTGGGCAAACTTTTTGAGCGTCTTTCTCAAAGAGGTGTGTAGACGAAATGCGGCGGGGTTCAGCACCATTCTGGGGTCCGGGCTCCACCACAAAATGGGTTGCCCCGGGCTGAACCACGGAAAGATGCCAGCCCGATAAGCACGCACCAAGCTGTCTACGGACAAATCTCCACCGGCACACAACAAGCCGGGAGCGTCCGAGCTGTGTCCCCAGGCGTGGTGCACGGGAGGGAACGCGTCATCCGGTTCCAGCCATGCAAGGCTCAGTGCGTTTTCACTCATGCTGCGTGGGATTGGGATGCACCGGGTGTCAAACACCTCAGTTCATCTACAAAAAAGTCTGGGTCAACGAGGTAACTGACCGGGTTTTGGGCAAAAAGCCGCTCTCGAGCCATTACAATGGCGAGGTCGGGGCGTAGCGCAGCCTGGTAGCGCATCTGGTTTGGGACCAGAGGGTCGAAGGTTCGAATCCTTTCGCCCCGACCATTCATCTCTCGTGATCTCTGCCCGTAGCTCAGTTGGATAGAGCAACAGCCTTCTAAGCTGTGGGTCGGGGGTTCGATCCCCTCCGGGCAGGCCATCAACGCAGTTGCCCCCAACATCCCAAAAAATCAGCTAGCGGCTTTCAGGCCGAATTTGAAGTGATCCAGCATACGCTGCTGGCTCAAAGCGGGATCACGCGCCAGCAAGGCCGTCATCAGGCCACGGTGCTCTTGTAAGGATGCTTCCACTCGGCCAGATTTCAACAAGGAGTCGTGGCGGTGCAACTTCATCACCTTGCGCAAGTCGGACACCACCTGGTTGCGCCAGCGGTTGTTGGCGATCTCCAGCAACAGCATGTGAAATTCCTCATTGATGATGAAAAATTGCTCCCGGTTGACTTGCTCTGGTTGCACCGATTGTTCCAACGTGTCATGAAGTGCCTGCAATTTCAGCATTTGCTCGTCGGTGGCTTTGCGGGCCACCACCGCCGCTGCGTCTGATTCAAGCAGGCCCAGCAAGTGGTAGACATCCTCCAGATCATTCTCTGAGACTTCGGTCACATAGGCGCCACGGCGCACCTTCATGGTGACCAGCCCTTCGGCCGCCAGCACCTTGAGCGCTTCACGCAAAGGCGTGCGGCTGATGCCATAGGCCTCGGCGATCTTCAATTCGTCGATCCAGCTGCCAGGTTTGAGATCGTGTTCAAAAATACGCTGGCGCAGGAGTTCCGCTACCTCTTCGTAGAGTGCACGGGGAGCCAGAGCGTTTGCAGTCATGTGGAAATTGTAAGCTGGGTAGATTTTTTTGTATCAATAATTATAAATAACGTAAACTCAAGGGGCTTTTTAGCAAGCCTCGTCACTGTATGTTGGGCAGTGCAGGTGTACTGTTTGAATCGCCGACTGGAGCCATGACTCATGACACAAAGATATCCTGAATTTCAAGCCGCTGACATGCAGGCTTGGGCCAAAGCCGCCGCCAAGTCGGCCCCCGATGGTGATGTGGAGGCCCTCAACTGGCTGACACCCGATGGCATCACGGTCAAGCCGCTGTACACCGCTGAAGACACACAAGCCCTGCATTACACCAACACCCTGCCGGGGTTCGAGCCCTATCTGCGTGGTCCCCAGGCCACCATGTACGCGGTGCGTCCCTGGACCATCCGCCAGTACGCTGGTTTCTCGACCGCCGAAGAGTCCAATGCCTTCTACCGCAAGGCGCTGGCAGCCGGTGGTCAGGGTGTTTCCGTGGCGTTTGACTTGGCTACCCACCGTGGTTACGACTCGGACCACCCGCGTGTGACTGGTGATGTGGGCAAAGCCGGTGTGGCCATCGACTCGGTCGAGGACATGAAGATTTTGTTCGACCAGATCCCGCTCGACAAGGTCTCGGTTTCGATGACCATGAACGGCGCCGTGTTACCGGTATTGGCCGGTTATGTGGTGGCGGCAGAAGAGCAGGGCGTGAGCCAGGACAAACTCTCCGGCACCATTCAGAACGACATTCTGAAAGAGTTCATGGTGCGCAACACCTACATCTACCCGCCTGAGCCGTCGATGAAAATCATTGGCGACATCATCGAGTACACGGCGCACCACATGCCCAAGTTCAACTCGATTTCGATCAGCGGTTACCACATGCAGGAAGCCGGTGCCAACCAGGCACTGGAGTTGGCCTTCACGCTGGCGGACGGCAAGGAATACGTCAAAACCGCGATTGCCAAGGGCATGGACGTGGACGATTTTGCCGGGCGCCTGAGCTTCTTCTGGGCGGTGGGCATGAACTTCTACCTTGAAGTGGCCAAGATGCGCGCGGCACGCTTGTTGTGGTGCCGGATCATGAAGGGGTTCGATGCCAAAAAGCCCAAGAGCCTGATGCTGCGCACGCACAGCCAGACCAGCGGCTGGAGCTTGACCGAACAAGACCCCTACAACAACGTGGTGCGCACCACCATCGAAGCCATGGCCGCGGTTTTTGGTGGCACGCAGTCGCTGCACACCAACTCATTTGACGAAGCCATCGCCTTGCCGACCGAGTTTTCCAGCCGGATTGCGCGCAACACACAGCTCATCATCCAGGAAGAAACCCACATCACCAGTGTGATCGATCCCTGGGCCGGCAGCTACATGATGGAAAAGCTTACGCAAGACATGGCGGACGCCGCCTGGGCAATCATCGAAGAAGTCGAAGCCATGGGGGGCATGACCAAGGCCGTGGATTCGGGCTGGGCCAAGCTCAAGATTGAGGCCGCTGCCGCACAAAAGCAGGCGCGCATCGATTCGGGTAAAGACGTGATTGTGGGTGTCAACAAATACAAGCTCAAGACCGAAGCCGCCATTGAGGCGCGTGATATCGACAACGTGGCGGTGCGTGACTCCCAAATTGCCCGTCTCAACGCCATCAAGCAAAAACGCGATCCAGCCCTTGTGCAACAAGCCTTGTCTGCTCTCGAAAATGCAGCTGCCAGCGGCACCGGCAACTTGCTCGACCTGACCATCCAGGCGATGCGAGCACGCGCCACCGTGGGTGAAGTCAGTGCCGCTTTGGAAAAAACGTTCGGGCGCCACCGCGCCGATACACAAAAGGTGACCGGTGTGTACGCAGCCGCTTATGAAAGTGCCGAAGGTTGGGACATTCTCAAGGGTGAAATCGCCGAGTTCGCCACGGCCCAGGGCCGCCGCCCCCGCGTGATGATCGCTAAGCTGGGCCAGGACGGCCATGACCGTGGCGCCAAGGTGGTGTCCACCGCTTTTGCCGACCTGGGGTTTGACGTGGACATTGGTCCGCTGTTCCAGACACCCGAAGAATGTGCACGCCAGGCGATTGAAAACGACGTGCATGCGGTGGGTGTGTCGACCCTGGCCGCAGGCCACAAAACCCTGGTGCCCGCCATCATGGCCGAGCTGAAAAAGCAGGGTGCCGATGACATCGTGGTGTTTGTCGGTGGTGTGATCCCGCGCCAGGACTACGACATGTTGTATGCCGCTGGTGTCAAGGGCATTTACGGCCCTGGCACACCGATCCCGGTCAGTGCGAAGGACGTGCTGGAGCAGATCAAGAAGTCCCTGCAAGGCTGAGTATTGCTGTGCTGTCGTTCGCTCCCGTTGTCTGGGGAGACTTCGAGGCCATGCTGGCGATTCGCGTGGAGGCTTTGCGCGATAGCCTGGAGCGTCTCGGGCGCTTCGACCCGGCTCGGGCACGCGAACGTCTGATGGCCGGGTTCAAACCTGAGTCCATGAAACACATCGTGCGTGATGGTGAGCGCGTCGGTTTTGTCACCCTGCGCCAGGACTCAGCTTCTGAGCCGCCCGCCTTGCGCCTGGACCATTTGTATGTTCGGCCCACATACCAAGGCCAAGGCATTGGTGCTTGGGTGATGGCGTGGGCCAAAGCGCAGGCTGTGGCGCAAGCTTGCGGCATCACCTTGTCGGCACTGAAACACAGTGATGCCAACCGCTTCTACCTGCGTCACGCGTTTGTTCAGGTGGGTGAATCTGAATTTGATCTGGATTACCGTTGGTTCCAGTCGTAGGGAGTGTCAGTTTGAGTATGTTTGAAGCGATTCTTCATGGTTCTGCCC
Organism: Rhodoferax sp. BLA1; assembly: GCF_013416775.1. Lineage (GTDB taxonomy): Bacteria > Pseudomonadota > Gammaproteobacteria > Burkholderiales > Burkholderiaceae_C > Rhodoferax. Next base: position 322,723 of record NZ_SZVI01000009.1, on the reverse strand, counting down.
CGGTTCAACGCCGCGCCATGGCCAAGGCCATCACCCTGCTCGAATCCACCCGGGCCGACCATCGCCAGCAGGCCGATGAGCTGCTGACGGCGCTGCTGCCGCACACCGGCCGGGCCTTTCGGCTCGGCATCAGCGGTGTGCCGGGTGTCGGCAAATCCACCTTCATCGAGGCGCTGGGCTTGTACCTGATTGGCCAGGGGCACCGGGTGGCAGTGCTGGCGGTGGATCCCAGCAGCAGTGTCTCGGGTGGTTCCATCCTGGGCGACAAAACCCGTATGGAACACCTGTCAGTCAACGAGCGCGCCTACATCCGCCCCAGCCCCAGCAGTGGCACGCTGGGTGGTGTGGCCGAGAAAACCCGCGAGTCCATGCTGGCGTGTGAGGCGGCTGGTTACGACGTGGTGATTGTCGAAACCGTGGGTGTCGGTCAGAGCGAGACCACGGTGGCCAACATGACCGACATGTTTGTGCTGATGCAGTTGCCCAATGCGGGTGACGATTTGCAGGCCATCAAAAAAGGCGTGATGGAAATCGCTGACCTGGTGGTCATCAACAAGGCCGATCTGGATGCCAATGCCGCCACCCGGGCGCAGGCGCAGATCTCCTCCAGCCTGCGTCTACTGGGCTTACATGGCAACCCGGACAACGCCCATCACAACGAACAGGTATGGCACCCGCAGGTGATCCAGCTCAGTGCCCTGCAAGGTCTGGGTGTGGATGCCTTCTGGGCCAAGGTGCTGGAGTTCAAAAAATTGCAAGTCAGCAGCGGCAAACAGGTCACCCGCCGCCAGAACCAGGCGCTGGCCTGGATGTGGGAACGTATCGATGCGGGGCTCAAGCAAGCTTTCCGACAGCATCCGGATGTACAAACCCTGTTGCCCAAGTTGACCCACGAGGTGCTAGAGGGCCGGATGGCTGCTTCGACTGCAGCGCGGAATATGCTTGCAGCCCAGACAAAATAAGGGCTGCTTGCTATTAAATTGTTTGCTCCTTGTCACTGTTACTGACCTCAGAGATACCACACCATGCACGACATCATTGAACTTCTCGACAAAAAGCGCGAACTGGCCCGCCTGGGAGGCGGCCAAAAACGCATCGACGCCCAGCACAACAAAGGCAAATTGACGGCGCGTGAGCGTATCGAGATGCTGCTCGATGAAGGCACGTTTGAAGAGTGGGACATGTTTGTCGAGCACCGTTGCATCGACTTCGGCATGGAGAACAACAAGATCCCGGGTGACGGGGTGGTCACCGGCTACGGCATGATCAGCGGGCGCCTGGTGTTTGTGTTCAGCCAGGATTTCACCGTGTTTGGTGGCGCCTTGTCTGAGGCGCATGCCGAAAAAATCTGCAAGATCATGGACCAGGCCATGAAGGTCGGTGCACCGGTGATTGGCCTGAACGACTCTGGCGGCGCCCGCATCCAGGAAGGTGTGGCCAGCCTGGGTGGTTATGCCGACGTGTTCCAGCGCAATGTGATGGCCAGCGGTGTGATTCCGCAGCTCAGCCTGATCATGGGCCCTTGCGCCGGTGGTGCGGTGTATTCACCGGCCATGACCGATTTCATCTTCATGGTCAAAGATTCAAGCTACATGTTTGTCACCGGCCCCGAAGTGGTCAAGACCGTGACCCACGAGGACGTGACCGCCGAGGAGCTGGGTGGCGCCATCAGCCACTCCACCAAGAGTGGTGTGGCCGACATGGCGTTTGAGAACGATGTGGAGGCGCTGCTGCTGATGCGCCGCCTCTACAACTACCTGCCGCTCAACAACCGCGAAAAACCCCCGGTGCGCAAAAGTGGTGACCCGGCCGACCGCCAGGAGTTCAGCCTGGACACCTTGATCCCAGACAACCCCAACAAGGCCTACGACATGAAGGAGCTGATCACCAAGACGGTGGATGACGGCGACTTCTTCGAGCTGCAACCCGAATACGCCAAGAACATGATCATCGGATTTGGCCGCATGCAGGGCCAGACCGTCGGTTTTGTCGCCAACCAGCCGCTGGTGCTGGCGGGTTGCCTGGACATCAAGAGCTCGGTCAAGGCCGCGCGTTTTGTGCGCTTCTGTGATGCGTTCAACATCCCGGTGATCACCTTTGTTGACGTGCCTGGCTTCATGCCTGGTACCGCCCAGGAATACGGTGGCATCATCAAACACGGCGCCAAGCTGCTCTACGCTTATGCCGAATGCACCGTGCCCAAGATCACGCTGATCACCCGCAAGGCCTATGGCGGCGCCTACGACGTGATGAGCTCCAAACACCTGCGTGGTGACGTCAACTTTGCCTGGCCCAATGCCGAGATTGCGGTGATGGGTGCCAAGGGTGCGGTGGAGATCATCTTCCGCGAAGACAAGGGTGACCCCGACAAAATCGCCGCCAAAGAAGCCGAATACAAAGCCCGTTTTGCCAACCCGTTTGTGGCCGGTGCACGTGGCTTCATCGACGATGTGATCCAGCCGCACGAAACGCGCAAACGCATCTGCCGCAGCCTGGTGATGTTGCGCGAGAAAAAGATCGAGAACCCGTGGCGCAAACACGGCAACATCCCCCTGTAAGGCCTGAGGAGCACAAGAACATGTTTACCAAAATTCTGATCGCCAACCGGGGCGAGATCGCTTGCCGCGTCATCCTCACCGCCCGCAAGATGGGCATCCAGACCGTCGCTGTGTTTTCTGAAGCCGACCGCGACGCCCGCCATGTGGCGCTGGCCGACGAGTCGGTGCTGATTGGCCCGGCGCCCAGCCGCGAGAGTTACCTGCTGGCCGACAAGATCATCGCGGCCTGCAAACAGACCGGCGCCCAGGCCATTCACCCGGGCTACGGTTTCCTGAGTGAAAACGCCGAATTCGCCAAACGGGTCGAAGAAGAAGGCATCGTCTTCATCGGCCCCAAGCACTATTCGATTGCTGCCATGGGCGACAAGATCGAGTCGAAGAAGCTGGCCGGTCTGGCCGGTGTCAACTGCATTCCGGGCGTCAACGACGCCATCGACACATCTGAGCAGGCGGTCGAGATCGCCAAGGGCATCGGTTACCCGGTGATGATCAAGGCCAGCGCCGGTGGTGGTGGCAAGGGCCTGCGTGTGGCCTTCAACGACAAGGAAGCGTTCGAAGGTTTCACCAGCTGCAAAAACGAAGCCCGCAACAGCTTTGGTGACGACCGCGTCTTCATCGAGAAGTTTGTTGAAGAGCCGCGCCACATCGAAATCCAGCTCATCGGCGACAGTCAGGGCAATGTGGTCTACCTCAATGAGCGTGAATGTTCGATCCAACGTCGCCACCAGAAAGTCATCGAAGAAGCACCGTCACCCTTCATCTCTGATGCCACCCGCCAAGCCATGGGTGAGCAGGCAGTGGCGCTGGCCAAGGCGGTCAAGTACCAGAGCGCCGGCACGGTCGAGTTTGTGGTCGGCAAGGACCAGAGCTTCTATTTCCTCGAGATGAACACCCGGCTGCAGGTGGAGCACCCGGTCACCGAGTGCATCACCGGGCTAGATCTGGTGGAACTGATGATCCGTGTCGCCGCCGGTGAGGCCTTGCCCCTGACCCAGGCCGATGTCAAACGTGACGGCTGGGCCATGGAGTGCCGCATCAATGCCGAAGACCCGTTTCGCGGCTTCCTGCCCAGCACCGGCCGCCTGGTCAAGTTCCAGCCGCCGCAGGAGAGCATGTTTGCTTCTGACGTGACGAAATGGCAGGGTGTGCGCGTCGACACCGGTGTGCAAGAGGGTGGCGAGATCCCGATGTTTTACGACTCGATGATCGCCAAGCTGATCGTGCACGGCAAAGACCGCCTGGAAGCGATTGCCAAGATGCGCGAAGCGCTCAACGGTTTTGTGATCCGTGGTGTCTCCAGCAACATTCCGTTCCAGGCCGCGCTGTTGGCCCATCCGAAATTTGTTGCCGGTGACTTCAACACCGGTTTTATTGCCGAAAACTACGGCAAAGGCTTCCGCGCCGAAGACGTGCCGCACAGCAACATCGAGTTTCTGGTGGCGCTGGCGGTGTTTGTGAACCGGCGTTACCTCAATCGCGCGGCTTCGATCACCGGGCAGATGGAAGGCCACGAGTTGCGTACCGGCGCAGATTTTGTGGCAGTCACCTTGGGTGAAAACGGCAACGGCCAGTCCTACAAGGCGCATATCCCTGAGTTCAACGACCGCACCCGCACCGGCACGATCGAGGTGGGCAACAACAGTTACCGCATTCACAGCGAGACCAAGTTTGGCCATGTGCGCATGGTGGGCACCTGCAATGACAAGCCCTTTGTTGCCCAGGTGGAACGTGGTACCGCCAAAAAACCGCTGGCCATCCGGGTCATCCACAACGGTACCCAGGTCGACATGATGGTGTTGCTGCCCTATGCCGCGCAACTGCATGCGCTGATGCCTTACAAGGCGCCGCCGGACATGAGCCGTTATGTGTTGTCACCGATGCCCGGTTTACTGGTCGAGGTTGCGGTGCAGCCCGGCCAGAAGGTGGTGGCGGGTGAGCGTGTGGCGGTGATCGAAGCCATGAAGATGGAAAACGTCTTGTTTGCCACCGCCGACGGTGTGGTCGGCAAGGTGCTGGCTCTCAAAGGTGACAGCCTCGCGGTGGACCAGCCGATTGTGGAGTTTGCATAAGAAATAGGGCTCTAGCCCTTATATAAAAAGGGCAGATAGCTCTGTTTTTGATAGTTTTTTTGAGAAGGTAATCACCATGACTGAAGTAGTTCGTCCATTCAAGGTGCTGGGCATCCAGCAAATCGCCATTGGCGCCACAGACAAAACCCGCCTGCAAAAACTGTGGGTCGACATGCTGGGGCTGACGTTGACTGGCACATTCAAGAGTGAGCGTGAAAACGTCGACGAAGACATCTGCGCCATGGGCAAAGGCCCGTTCAAGGTCGAGGTGGATCTGATGCAGCCGGTGGATATCGAGAAAAAGCCCGCCGTGCACGCCACCCCGCTGAACCATGTCGGCATCTGGATCGACGACCTGCCCAAAGCCGTGGAATGGCTCACCGCCCAAGGTGTGCGGTTTGCCCCGGGTGGTATCCGCAAGGGTGCAGCCGGTTTTGACATCTGCTTCCTGCACCCCAAGGGCAACGACGAGTTCCCGATCTCGGGTGAAGGTGTGTTGATCGAGATGGTGCAAGCCCCAGCCGAAGTGATCGAGGCCTTCGCCAAGCTGGCGGCTTAAGCCTCAAGGCGCCGGGCTGGTTTCGCGTTTGGCGCGGGCGCGGGCCAGCGCCGCTTCGATCACGGCGCGTTTTTTGTCGGGTACCACGGGTTCGCTGGCGGGTGCCGGATGCTTCCGCTCCACTGGCGCCGTGGTTTCAAGCTCTTTCTCATTGAGGCCCTCGTCCTGCTTTAGCCTATAGCTATGAAAGGCGTAGCGGTCGCGGGCCTTGTCAGCATCCGCTTGTGACCAGGCGGCCCAGCCGGTGGCCGTGCCGCTGGCGTTCTCGACCCGGATGCAGTCCACCGGGCACACCGGCAGGCACAGTTCACAGCCGGTGCAGTGGGCCTCGATCACCGTGTGCATCAGTTTGTTGGCGCCCACAATCGCGTCCACCGGGCAGGCCTTGATACACAGGGTGCAGCCAATACACCAGTCTTCGTCGATGTACACCGTGCTGCGTGGGCCTTCCACACCATGCACCGGGTTCAGCGGCTTGGCCGTCTGACCGGTCAGGGCCGCCAGGCGCGCTACGCCCTCCTGGCCACCCGGGGGGCACTGGTTGATGTCGGCCTCGTTGTTGGCCACCGCCTGCGCGTAGGCGGCGCAGTCAGGGTAGCCACAGCGGGTGCATTGGGTTTGCGGCAGGGCCGCCAGAATGTCTTGTGCCAGAGGGGTCATGCGGTACGGGGTATTGCCTTTTTTCGGGCAGCGGGTTTGCTTGCAACTGGTGGCACGTCGGCAGCCGGTGTTTTGGCGACGGGTGCGGCAGGTTTGGCTTTGACGGTTTTGGCCTTGGCCGCTGGTTTGGGGGCGGATGTTGGTGCGACAGTCGTTGCTGCGTCTGCTTTTTGGGGCGCAGTGGCAGCCACAAGCACTGCAGGTGCGACGCTGGCGGGTGCCAGAGGCGATGCCGTCACAGCAGGGCTGGCGGTCAGCGCGAGCACACTGCTCACCACCGGTGGCTGGTAACGCAGGATAAAGGACTTGACCATCGGGTAGACCATTTCGCGCCAGCGCCGCCCGGCAAAAATGCCGTAGTGGCCGGCGCCTTCGACCTCGTAGTGTTCCTGCATGCTTTTGGGCACACCGCTGCAGATGCCGTGCACCGCCTCGGTCTGGCCTGAGCCGGAAATGTCGTCGAGTTCACCTTCCACACTGAGCAGCGCGGTCTTGGTGATGTCCTGCGGGCGCACATGTTCGATCTGACCGTCCACACCCCGTACATCCCAGGTGCCGTTGACCAGCTTGAGGTCCTGAAACACGGTCTGGATGTTTTGCAGGTAGTAGTGCGCGTCCATGTCGAGCACCGCGTTGTACTCGTCGTAGAACTTGCGGTGGGTTTCGGCGCTGGAGCGGTCGCCCTTGATCAGGTCTTGAAAATAGTCGTAGTGGCTACGGGCGTGGTTGCTCGGGTTCATCGCGACAAAACCCGAATGCTGCAGAAAGCCCGGGTAAACCTTGCGCCCGGCGCCAGGAAAGCGGCTGGGCACACGGTAGATCACATGGTTCTCGAACCAGCTCAGTGGCTTGTTCATCGCTAGGTTGTTGACCTTGGTCGGTGACTTGCTGGCATCAATCGGGCCACCCATCATGACCATGCTCAAAGGCGTGAGTTCACCCCGGCTGGCCATCAGCGACACCGCTGCGAGCACCGGCACGGTCGGCTGGCAGACACTCATCACATGGCAGTTGCCGTAACGGGCCTGCAGGTGGCGGATGAACTCCTGCACATAGTTGACGTAGTCGTCGAGGTGGAAGTCCCCCTCAGACAGTGGCACCAGGCGTGCGTTGGTCCAGTCGGTGATGTAGACCTTGTGGTCCTTGAGCATGGTTTTCACCGTGTCACGCAGCAAGGTGGCGTAGTGGCCAGACAGCGGCGCCACAATCAGCACCGCAGGCTGGTCCTTGAGTTTGGTCAGCGTGGCCTGGTCGTCGGTGAAGCGTTTGAATCGGCGCAGCTCGCAGAATGGTTTTTTGAGCTCAACCCGTTCATGGATCGCCACGTCCACACCGTCCACATCGGCGGTGCGCAACCCAAACTCCGGCTTTTCATAGTCCTTGCCCAGGCGGTGCAAGAGGTCATAACCCGCAGAAATGCGTTGCGACATCGGGTGCATGCCCCAGATCGAGCGCGGGTTGGCGTACAGCTTGGCAGCCGATGCGGCCAGGTCGGTCAGTGGCTCCATCAGCGAGCGCTGGGTTTCATAAAGTTTGTAGAGCACGGCGTCACCTTTGGGTTAATTTATGTTGCAGTGCAATATAGCAGGGCTGGCCAAAAAGTACATCGGTTGAATCACCAAGCGGTCAAAGAAAGGCCACCCAGCATGTCGGGCTGTGTTTGTCCAGCCTGTTCAGGGGGTTGAACGCCGGGCCAGCCGGGTTGCCAGCTGGCTCAGGGCCGCATAAGCCTCACCGACCTGCGGCTGCCAGTCCACCAGCGCCTGCTGTTGCCGGGCCACCAGGGCCGTGTCACCACGGGCGGCTGGGCCGGTCAGTGCCGCCTGCGGGCCCAGTGCCACGATGTTGTTGACCGCGTTTTGCAGCAGGGTGCGGCGCATCTGCTGCGCCAGGTCTTCGGGCATGCCGCTGTGTTGCCACAGTTGTTCGGCCAGGTCTTGCAGCACCGGCAAGAAGTTGGTGGCCAACACCGCACCAGCGTGGTAGAGCAGTTTGTCTTGTGGCGCCAGGGTAAAACAATGCCCACCGATCCGGCTGAAGGCATCCTCCAGCACGGCCAGTGCGGTCGTGTCGCCCTCCAGCGCACACGGTGTGCCGCCAAATTGGGCCAGCGCCCGTTCGGGCTGGGCAAAACTCAGCAAGGGGTGGGCACTTGCAAATTGCCAGCCGAGTTGGCCCAGTGGCGCCAGTTCTGACGAGCCCAGCGCGCCGCTGCAATGGCACACCAGGGCAGGGGGCTTGTCCAGGGCCGCCAAAGCCCGGGCCACCGGCGTGATCTGGCTGTCGGGCACCGACAACATCCAGACATCTGCGGGCGGCAAGGTGCCCAGGTCGGCAACTGGCTGGCCTGCGCCAATGAAGTCCCGCGCCTGTTGTGCGCTGGCCATCGAGCGGGCCAGCACGCCCTGGATCTGGAACACACCAGTGGTTGCCCACAGCCGCCCCAGCGTCTGGCCCACACGGCCTGCGCCGACGATGTTGAGACTGGTCATGGCAGTTGTTGACTCATAAAAAAATAGCTGCCTGCCCTTAATGCATAAGGGCTAGGCAGCGATTTGTTACTTAAATGTGTGAATCAGACCACTTTGGCGATGCTGGCGCAGACGTAGTCGATGTTTTTGCTGTTGAGCGCGGCCACACACATGCGACCGGTGTCGGTGCCGTACACACCAAACTCGCTGCGCAGGCGCACCATCTGGTCCTTGCTCAGGCCAGAGTAGCTGAACATGCCGATTTGCTGCGTGATGAAGCTCATGTCTTGCTTGACACCGGCGGCTTTGAGACCATCGACCAGTTTCTGGCGCATGGCTTTGATGCGCACGCGCATCTCGCCGAGTTCAGCTTCCCACAGGGCGCGCAACTCGGGGTTGCCCAGCACACCGGCCACAATCGCGCCGCCATGGGTAGGCGGGTTGCTGTAGTTGGTGCGGATCACGATCTTGAGCTGGCTCAGCACGCGGCTGGCTTCTTCCTTGTTGGCGCACAACACCGACAGGGCGCCCACACGTTCGCCATACAGGCTGAAGCTCTTGCTGAAAGACGTCGAGACAAAGAAGTCCAGGCCCGCATCGACAAACTTGCCAATCACCGCGCCGTCTTCGGCAATGCCGTAGCCAAAACCTTGGTAAGCCATGTCCAGGAATGGGGTCAAGCTCTTGGCCTTGACCACCGCAATCACCTCGTCCCATTGGGCTGCGGTGATGTCGTAGCCGGTCGGGTTGTGGCAGCAGGCGTGCAACACGACCACGGTGCCAGCGGCGGCAGCGTTCAGGTCGGCCAGCATGCCAGCAAAGTTCAGACCACGCGTGGTGGCGTCGTAGTAGCGGTAACTTTCCACCGTGAAACCAGCGTTGGTGAACAAGGCGCGGTGGTTTTCCCAGCTCGGGTCAGAGATCAGCACCTTGGCCGTGGGGTTGAGTTTCTTCAGGAAGTCAGCGCCAATCTTCAGGCCACCGGTGCCGCCCAGGGCCTGGATGGTGGCCACACGGCCACTCTTGACGGGCTCGCTGTCGGTGCCAAACACCAGGCTTTTGACCGCTGCGTCATAAGCAGCAATACCGTCGATGGGCAGGTAACCACGTGCGGTGGGTTTGTCCATCATGGTTTTCTCAAAGGCCTGCACACATTGCAGCAGCGGCAGCTTGCCGTTGTCATCAAAGTAGACACCCACACCCAGGTTGACCTTGGCGGGGTTGGTATCGGCGTTGAATTGCTCGTTGAGACCCAGAATTGGATCGCGGGGGGCCATTTCGACAGCGGAAAAGAGTGACATGGAAAAGTCCTGTGGAGTGGGGTGAGGTGACGCGGTCAGCCAGTGACCGGCCAGCCAAGCATTTTACTGACAAGGTGAGGCGCCCCAAGCTGCTTTTTGCGCACCTAGCCTCCATCAACTGACCCAACAGCCCAGTGGCCCCACTGAGAACCCCAAAAATGTCACGCGGCCCGCTGCCGCGCTACCAACTGCCGTGCAGCGGCTCAGGACCCTGCGCTGCTGGTCTGTGTGTTGGTGTTCTGCAGGGCTGTGGGCAGCTTGTCCACGCGATCTTCATCGTAGGCGGTAACCACAAAAGCCACAAAACCCACCACCATCACCGCAGCCCCCACGACGGCTAGGTACTTGGTCAGAAATTCGTTCAGGTCAGAGCGCATAAACACCTCGCTGAAAGGGATGGGAAACCAATGAACACCATGCTCATTGATGAACTCGCACCCTACGCCAAGCCCAAAAAGGAGGGTGTTTTTGCCAGATCAAACACATGTTGTTATCAGGGGTATGGCTGACCAAAACCCTGGTTGTTTGATGTCCGGCGAGCTGCTAACCCAGGCCGGTGATCGGGATTGGATAACATGGCCGTCTGTTGTTTGACCGAGTGAAAACCCCAAGATGTCCGCACCGAGCCCGCTGAACCTGGTTTCCCCTGACGATGCCGAGCCCGCGCGCAGCGGGCAGTTTGTCAGTTTTCCTGGTTCACCGTTTGAGCTGTACCAGCCATACCCACCCGCTGGTGACCAACCCGAGGCCATCAACCAGCTGGTCGAAGGCGTAGAAGACGGTGAGGTGTTCCAGACCCTGCTGGGTGTGACCGGCTCGGGCAAAACCTTCACCATGGCCAATGTGATTGCCCGGCTTGGGCGCCCGGCGATTGTGTTTGCGCCGAACAAAACCCTGGCAGCGCAGCTGTACAGCGAGTTTCGCGAGTTTTTTCCGAAAAACGCGGTGGAGTATTTCGTCAGTTATTACGACTACTACCAGCCCGAGGCCTATGTGCCGCAGCGTGACCTGTTCATTGAAAAAGACTCGGCGATCAACGAACACATCGAGCAAATGCGTCTGAGCTGTACCAAGAGTGTGCTGGAGCGGCGCGACGTGGTGATCGTTGCCACCGTCTCGGCTATCTACGGCATTGGCCAGCCCGAGGCGTACCACAAGATGGTGATGACACTGCGCGCAGGCGACAAAATGGGCCAGCGCGACATGATTGCCCAGCTGGTGCGTATGCAGTACCAGCGCAACGACATGGACTTCAGCCGGGGTGCGTTTCGGGTGCGTGGTGACACCATCGACATTTTTCCGGCCGAACATTCCGAGATGGCGATCCGCGTCGAGCTGTTTGACGACGAGATTGAGTCGTTGCAGCTGTTTGACCCGCTCACTGGGCGCATCCGCCAGAAAATCCCGCGCTTCACGGTTTACCCCAGCAGCCATTACGTCACGCCCCGGGAGCAGGTGTTGTCGGCGGTGGAAGCGATCAAAATTGAACTGTCGGACCGCATCAAAGAGTTTGTTTCACAGGGCAAGCTGGTCGAGGCTCAGCGGCTGGAGCAGCGCACCCGCTTCGACCTGGAAATGTTGTCCGAGGTCGGCCACTGCAAGGGCATTGAAAACTACTCCCGGCATTTGAGTGGCGCAGCCCCCGGTGAGCCGCCTGCCACCTTGACCGATTACCTGCCCAAAGACGCGGTGATGTTCCTGGACGAATCCCATGTGCTGATTGGCCAGTTTGGCGGCATGTTCAACGGCGACCGTTCGCGCAAGACCACGCTGGTGGAGTACGGCTTTCGACTACCGAGTGCGCTGGATAACCGGCCGCTCAAGTTTGAAGAGTTTGAGACACGTATGCGCCAGGCGATTTTTGTCTCGGCCACCCCCGCGCAGTGGGAAAAAGACCACGCAGGCAAGGTGGTGGAGCAACTGGTGCGCCCGACCGGTCTGGTGGACCCCGAGGTGGAAGTGCGCCCGGCCACCAGCCAGGTCGACGATGTGTTGCAAGAGATTCGCATCCGTGTCGAGAAAAACGAGCGGGTGCTGATCACCACGCTGACCAAACGCATGGCCGAGCAGCTCACCGACTATTTGAGCGACAACGGCGTCAAGGTGCGTTATTTACACAGCGACATCGACACCGTGGAGCGGGTTGAAATTTTGCGAGATCTGCGCCTGGGCGCATTTGATGTGCTGGTGGGTATCAACCTGCTGCGCGAAGGCCTGGACATCCCCGAGGTCTCGCTGGTGGCGATTCTGGATGCTGACAAGGAGGGGTTTTTGCGCTCCGAGCGCTCGCTGATCCAGACTATTGGCCGCGCCGCGCGTAATCTGGAGGGCAGGGCGATTTTGTACGCCGACAAGATTACCGACTCGATGGAACGCGCCATCGGTGAAACCCAGCGCCGCCGCGCCAAACAGGTGGCGCACAACCTCAAGAACGGCATCACACCACGCTCGATCGTTAAACAGATCCGCGACCTGATCGACGGCGTCTACAGTGAAAAGGCGGGCAAAGAGGCCGAGAAGCTCGAGCGCGATGCGATGCAGCGTGCCCAGGTCGAAGAGATGAGCGAAAAAGACATCTCACGCGAGATCAAACGCCTGGAAAAACTCATGATGGAACACGCCCGCAATCTGGAGTTCGAAAAGGCGGCGCGGGTGCGCGACCAGCTGGCGATTCTGAAAGAACAGGCCTTTGGCGCCCCGGGCAGCGACAACATCGCGCTGCTGGTGCCTGCAGGCAAATAAGTGCCAAATTAGCTTCCGGCCCTTTTATCACAAGGGCTAGTTGCTATTAAAGTTGCACTGGGTTGCGGAATAACCTTATTAAATTACCATTCAGTCTACTTATCCGACTGCGGCGCTGGGTTTTTGCTATACTTGACTCCGTTAGTCGACAACCCAGTCGGCTGGTTTTCAACCGAATGTCAGGAGTTTGCCATGCGTCTCACCACCAAAGGCCGTTTTGCGGTCACCGCGATGATTGATCTGGGCCTGCGTCAGGCCAACGGACCGGTCACCCTGGCGGCCATCAGCCAGCGCCAACAAATTTCCCTGTCGTATCTGGAGCAGCTGTTTGGCAAGCTGCGCCGCCATGCTCTGGTGGAGTCCACCCGCGGCCCCGGCGGTGGTTACACATTGGCCAAACCCGCCAACAACATCACCGTGGCCGAGATCATCAGCTCAGTCGACGAGCCCATGGATGCCACCCAGTGCGGCGGCAAAAGCAACTGCCTGGGTGAAGGCCACCGTTGTATGACCCATGATTTGTGGGACTCGCTCAACGTCAAGATGGTTGAGTTTCTGGACTCGGTCAGCCTGCAAAAACTGGTGGACGACCAGTTGGCCAAGGGTTTCCAGATGGAAGAAAAACCCTCGCTCAAACGCGCTATCTCCAGCCTGCCGGTGATCAAGCCGATGCGCGTCAACGCGCCCAATTCGGTGTTTGCCCTGGGCAACGCCTTCTCAAAAATGTAAGTTGTCTCTTCAACCTGAAAGAGAGTCACCCATGGACAGCACCCCACATTTCCCGATTTATATGGACTACAGCGCCACCAACCCCTGCGACCAGCGGGTGGTTGACGCGATGATCCCCTGGCTGCGTGAGCATTTTGGTAACCCGGCCTCGCGTAGCCACGCCTGGGGCTGGGAGGCCGAAGCCGCCGTTGAACAAGCCCGTGGCCATGTGGCCGCGCTGATTGGTGCCGACCCGCGCGAGATCGTCTGGACCTCGGGTGCCACCGAATCCAACAACCTGGCCCTCAAAGGTGCGGCGCACTTCTACCAGACCAAGGGCAAACACATCATCACGGTGAAAACCGAGCACAAGGCGGTGCTGGACACCTGCCGCGAGCTGGAGCGCCAAGGTTTTGAAGTGACTTACCTCGACGTCCAGTCCGATGGTCTGGTCAATCTGGATGCCTTCACCGCCGCCATTCGCCCCGACACCATCCTGGCCAGCGTGATGTTTGTCAACAACGAGATTGGTGTGATCCAGGACATCGCCGCCATCGGCGCCATTTGCCGCAGCAAGGGTGTGGTGTTCCATGTGGACGCGGCCCAGGCCACCGGCCGTGTGGCCTTTGACATCAGCCAGATGCCGGTCGACTTGATGAGCCTGACCTCCCACAAGACCTATGGCCCCAAAGGCATTGGTGCCCTGTTTGTGCGTCGCAAACCACGCATCCGCATCGAAGCGCAGATGCACGGCGGTGGCCATGAACGCGGCATGCGCTCAGGCACTTTGCCCACGCACCAGATCGTCGGTATGGGGGAGGCTTACCGCATCGCCAAGGAAGAAATGGCGGTCGAAAACGCCCGTATTCAGGCGCTGCATGACCGCATGCTCGCGGGGCTGCAAGGTATTGAACAGGTGTTCATCAACGGCCACCTGACCCAGCGTGTGCCGCACAACCTGAACATGAGCTTCAACTACGTCGAAGGTGAGTCGCTGATCATGGGCATCAAGGGCCTGGCCGTGTCAAGCGGTTCGGCCTGTACCTCGGCCAGCCTGGAACCCAGTTATGTGCTGCGTGCCCTGGGCCGCAGCGACGAACTGGCCCACAGCAGCCTGCGCATGACGATTGGCCGCTGGACCACCGAGGCCGACATCGACTTTGCGGTGGAGACCATCAAAGTCAATGTGGCCAAGCTGCGCGAACTCAGCCCCTTGTGGGACATGTACAAAGAAGGCATCGATATCAGCACCATCCAGTGGGCCGCTCATTAAAAAAGAGCACCCCTGTGTCGGCTGGCGCCGCCTCCCCCTTAAGGGGCGATGCAAGCGGCCCGGCAAAGCCGGTTCCACGGCATCTCTGGTTTAGGCCGCGTTTTTGAAACAGATTTGAAGGAGAAACACCATGGCATATTCTGAAAAAGTAGTCGACCACTACGAAAACCCCCGCAATGTTGGCTCGTTTGACAAGGGTGATGACTCGGTGGGCACCGGCATGGTCGGTGCACCGGCTTGTGGTGATGTGATGAAGTTGCAGATCAAGGTCAATGCCGAAACCGGCGTGATCGAAGACGCACGTTTCAAGACCTACGGCTGTGGTTCGGCCATCGCGTCAAGCTCCCTGGTCACCGAATGGGTCAAGGGCAAAACGCTGGACCAGGCCGCTGCGCTGAAAAATAGCGAGATTGCCGAAGAATTGGCCCTGCCACCTGTCAAAATCCACTGTTCGATTCTGGCGGAAGACGCCATCAAGGCGGCCGTCAATGACTACCGCCAAAAACACACAGAAACACAAGCGGCTTAATTCTTCCTGGCGATACCCGGCCTGACCCGGCAGCGGTGTCAGCCTGAACAGACCTCTTAAGACATCATGGCAATTACGCTCACTGACAAGGCGCTCGCGCAGCTTGCCCGCTACCTGACCAAGCGTGGCCAGGGGGTGGGTGTGCGCCTGGGTGTCAAAACCACCGGCTGCTCAGGCATGGCCTACACGCTGGAATATGTGGACTCCGTGGGGGAGGACGACATGGTGCTCGACGCACCCGGCGTCAAGATCATGATCGACCCCAAGAGTTATGTGTACCTCGATGGCACCGAACTCGACTTTGCGCGTGAAGGCTTGAACGAAGGTTTCAAGTTCAACAACCCGAATGAGAGAGACCGTTGCGGATGCGGCGAGTCTTTTCGTGTTTAAAGCTACTGCGCAGTTGCCATGCGTCGTTGCTCGGTGCTCGAAATCCTCACGTACCGAAAGTACGTTCCGGTTTCTGCGCTCCGTGCGCCTAGCCTGACAGCTGCTCGCTACGCTTTCCATCACGAAAAGGGCTGTTTCAATTGAAATCTCTTCAATCCAACGACTTTGAGCTGTTTGGCCTGGCGCAGACTTTTGCCCAGGACAAAACGCAGATCGATGCGCGCTGGAAAGACCTGCAGCGTCAGGCCCACCCCGACAAGTTTGCGGACCAGGGCGCTGCCGCCCAGCGCATCGCCATGCAGTGGTCGGTGCGTATCAACGAGGCCTACCAGCGCCTGAAAGACCCGCTCAAACGCGCGGCCTACCTGTGTGAGCTGCACGGTGCCCCGGTCAATGCCGAAAACAACACCGCCATGCCGCCTGCGTTCCTGATGCAGCAGATGGCCTGGCGCGAAGCGCTGGACGAGGCCGAAGGTGCCGACGATCTTGAGCAAATCAGCCAGCAGGTCCAGCAAGCCAGCCGTGAGGTGCTGCAAAAAATAGAGCAGCTGATCGACCAGCAGCAGGCTTACACCGAGGCCGTGGGCCAGGTCCGGGCGCTGATGTTTGTTGAGCGTTTTGCGGCCGATGTGGACAAGCGGCTTGACCAACTTGAACTTTAAGTTTCCCCAGGCCGTCACGCGGCCTGTCACCCTCTAGACACCATGGCGTTACTCCAAATCTCTGAACCAGGCCAGACGCCTGACCCACACCAACGCCGTATTGCCGTGGGCATTGACCTGGGCACCACCCATTCGCTGGTGGCCTCGGTGCGCCACGGTGTGGCCGAATGCCTGCCCGACGACCAGGGCCGGGTGATCCTGCCCTCGGTGGTGCGTTACCTGGCTGGTGGCGGTCGTCAGATTGGTTGGGATGCGCTGCAAGCGGGGGTGGATGATCCGGTCAATACCATCAGCTCGGTCAAACGTTTCATGGGCCGTGGCTTCAAGGACGTGGCGCTGGCCGCCAAACTGCCGTACCAGTTTGTCGACCACCCCGGCATGCTGGGCCTGATGACGGCCCACGGTGAGAAGTCGCCGGTCGAAGTCAGTGGCGAGATTCTGGCCACCCTGCGTTACCGCGCTGAAGACACCTTCAATACCGACCTGTTTGGCGCGGTGATCACCGTGCCCGCGTACTTTGACGACGCCCAGCGCCAGGCCACCAAAGACGCCGCGCAACTGGCCGGCATCAACGTGCTGCGCCTGATCAACGAACCCACCGCAGCGGCCATTGCCTACGGGCTGGACAACGCCAGCGAAGGCGTTTACGCGATTTACGACCTGGGTGGCGGCACCTTTGACATCTCGATCCTGCGTCTGACACAAGGTGTGTTTGAGGTGGTGGCCACCGGCGGCGACTCGGCCCTGGGTGGCGACGATTACGACCACGCCCTGGCCGACTGGGTGCTGGCCCAGCTGGCGGCGCAGTCGGGCAGTGTGGCCAATGTGTGCAGCAATTTGGGCGCCGAGCCCCAATGTGCCAGCACGTGTGCCAACTTCGGCAGCACCAACAGCCGCAGCCCGGCTGACAAAGCCGCCCTCAAGGCCGCTGCCCGCGCCTGCAAAGAGGCCCTCACTGCTACAGATTCCGTCACATTCAGCGCTGTATTGACGGGGGCTCAGGTCACATTTAACGTGACACGTGCTGAGTTTGATGCCGCCACCAGCGCACTCACCGCACGCACCCTGAGTGCGGTGCGCAAGGTGCTGCGTGACGCCAAACTCAGCGCTGACGAGGTCAAAGGTGTGGTTATGGTCGGTGGCTCCACCCGCATGCCACAGATCCAGCAAGCCGTGGGCGAGTTCTTTGGCCAGCCGCCGCTCAACAACCTGAACCCCGACGAAGTGGTGGCGCTTGGCGCCGCCATCCAGGCCAACCAGCTGGCTGGCAACAACCCCGGTGGTGACTTGCTGCTGCTCGACGTGATCCCGCTGAGCCTGGGGGTTGAGACCATGGGGGGCCTGGTCGAGCGCATTGTGCTGCGCAACGAAACCATTCCCACTGCCAAGGCGCAGGACTTCACCACTTATGTCGACGGCCAAACCGCGCTGGCTCTGCATGTGGTGCAGGGTGAACGCGACCTGGTGTCTGATTGCCGCAGCCTGGCACGTTTCACCCTGCGCGGCATCCCGCCGATGACCGCCGGTGCGGCGCGTATCCGTGTCACCTTCACCGTCGATGCCGATGGCTTGCTGAGTGTGTCTGCGCTGGAGCAGACCAGCGGGGTCGAAGCCCACATCACCGTCAAGCCGTCTTACGGCCTGGGTGACGAGTTGATCACCCGCATGTTGCAAGACAGTTTTGCCTCGGCCGAGCGCGACATGTATGTGCGTGCGATTGTCGAAGCCCGCGTCGATGCCGACCGCATGATCCTGGCCGCCCAAAGTGCCCTGGCCGCCGATGGTGACCTGTTGACCGGGGCCCAGCGTGCCGAGATCGAACAGCTGATGCGCCAGGTGCGTGCCGCCTGTGATCTGGACGACGCGCCCGCCATCGAAGCCATCACCGCGATGCTGGCCAAGGGCACCGAAGCTTTTGCCGCCCTGCGCATGAACCGGGGCATCCAGAACGCGCTCTCTGGCAAAAACATCGCCACCGTCTGAGCCGAATCTCCCTTTTTGAACTGCCGCCACCATGCCCATCATCAAGATCCTGCCCCACGCCGAATACTGCCCACAAGGCGCCGAGGTGACTGCTCCGGCTGGCACCTCGATCTGCGAGGCGCTGCTGGAAAACCACATCAACATCGAACACGCCTGTGAGATGAGTTGTGCCTGCACCACCTGCCATGTAGTGGTGCGCGAGGGCTTTGAGTCGCTGGCACCGTCCGAAGAAGAAGAGGACGACCTGCTGGACCGCGCCTGGGGCCTGCAACCCCAATCGCGCCTGAGCTGCCAGGCGATCCTGGCGCAAAAAGACGTGGTGATTGAGATACCCAAGTATTCGATCAACCACGCCAAGGAAAACCACTGAGGTTTGGCGGGGCCTTGATTAGCATCTTGGTTTAGCCCGCAGCGCACGCTGGGTATCTGACTCCGCGACTGTCCCCCGGCTTGCGGCTGCGCCTTAAGCCTCCTCCTTGATGCCGCTGCGTCAGACACCCAACGCACGCTGCTAGCCTCCTTTGGCAGATTGACTGGCGGCAGTCTTAGAGAGTTAGACTCCTTTTTTTGATCCGAACCTATGCGCCAAATCTTCCTCGACACCGAAACCACTGGCCTGTCTGCCGACAACGGCGACCGCATCATCGAAATCGGCTGTGTGGAGATGGTCAACCGCAAACTCACCGGCAACAACCGCCACATCTATGTGAACCCGGGGCGTGACAGCCACGAAGAAGCGCTCAAGGTGCACGGCATCACCACCGAGTTCCTCAAGGACAAGCCCAAGTTCGAGGAAATTGCCGACGACCTGCTGGCCTACCTGAGCGGTGCCGAGGTGATCATCCACAACGCGCCGTTTGACCTGGGTTTTCTGGACATGGAGTTTGGCAAGCTCGGCCACCCCAAGGTGCGCGAGATCGTCGCCAGCGTGACCGACACCCTGGTCATGGCCAAGGAGCTGTACCCGGGCAAACGCAACTCACTCGACGCCCTGTGTGACCGCCTCGAAGTCGACAACTCGGGCCGAACCTTGCACGGCGCGCTGCTGGACGCCGAACTGCTGGCCGACGTGTTCATCAACCTGACCCGCGGTCAGGACGTGTTGCTGATGGATGACAGCTCGGCCAACGAGGCGTCGGGCAACGGCTCCCCGCTGATGGACCTGCGGGTGTTCAACCTGCCGGTGCTGAGCGCCAACGAACAGGAACTGGCCGCCCACGAAACCGTGCTGAAACAGATCGACAAAGACAGCAAGGGGAAAACGGTTTGGCGGGTGTTGGAGCCGGTGGCGGCGGAGTGACTTTAATGGATGAAGTAGCTTGCTGGGCGGCTTCATCGGGCCAGTTCGTGTTGAATGATTCGGTGGCGAACTATCACCATTCTGGATATACCTCGAATGAATCAGGCAGATACCCAAAACATGCCGATTCCACAATACGAACTCCATAATTCTGAAACCATCGGCGCATGAAGTCTGCTTTATGCGGTGGGCAACGTGGATCAATTGCAACCGTTTCAACTAAGTCTTCGGAACACGGTGCAAATTCTCGGAGCGGCAATTTTCCCAGCTTAACGAAGCCCCAAGCTTTAAGGTCTTCCTTTAGTACTAAATGGTATTTGTGATTCGGATCTAAATATGCTTGATCTTCAAGTACTGACGTTGAACAAACCTCCTCCCCCAGTCGAACGAATAATCTGACTTCATCCTCGTGTTCAAAACTCTTGTCCTTTAGTCGGCAGGTAGTTCTAAGTTCGCTAAAGCGGCGCTGTTGTTCTCGCTGGTAGTAACGAGGATCAACGTCATTGAATAGTGGTAAAGATTTTCCTTTTCGGGAGTATCGCTCGGCTATACGACGGTGTGCCTTTGCTCGCCTAGTAATTTTTTGGGCAATCCATTGCAGTGAAGCATATTCAACTGGTGCGATGTAGCCAGCGGACGACACTAATACTCTTTGATTCAAATTTCTCTCGGAGAGGCGAGAAATGCTGTATTTTTCAAGAAGTTCTTCGATTGGGCGTCGCAGTTTCGAAATTGTGGTGGAAACTCTGACGGAGCAGTAGTCGGGGGAATAAAGTGACCACATTGCGACGGACTCCGGGTTACGGCTCCAACAGCTGATGAAGTGGCTTTGCTTGATTTGCTCATGATGTGTACGCGCGGTGTATCCGTCGTGCCAACCCATACCGCAACCACTGGCCGGTTTTGCTGCTTCAAGTTGAACCAATAGTCGGTCAATACCCTCGTTCTTGTCCGAGAAGGTGTCCGCCCGTGAGAACATTAGCTGTTTGTTTCGAACAATGGCCGCAGCTCCGAAAAAATCAAGCGTTCGGTACAAGACAGTGTCTTCTGAAAGCGAAGGGTCCACCTCAAGTATTGATGATGTCATGACGGTCAGGGCAAAAGAATGAAGAATCGATACTTGTCGTAATGTAGCTGAGCGCTTTTCCTTGGACCGCACTTCCGCATCCGTCATAATCCCCCCCGCTAGAGGTGCCGCCCGGTTGGGGTGGCTGAGAAATACTCTTAGGGTCAGTGCTGAACTGACCCATCACCTGATCTGGGTCGTGCCAGCGTAGGAAAGCGTCAAAAACTTGCTTAGCGTCGTGCGACTTCGGGTCTTTAACCTGTGACGGCCATGACGACTTCTTCCAACGCTTTAACACCTTCTGACATCTGGGCCGACGTGCTCGCTGTGCGCACGCAGCGCCCGCTGGTGCATTCCATCACCAACCTGGTGGTGATGAACTACAACGCCAACTTCCTTCTGGCCATGGGCGCCTCGCCGGTGATGGCGCACGCGCACGAAGAGGTGCGCGACATGGCGGCCATTGCGCAGGCGCTGGTGCTCAACATCGGCACGCTCGAGCCCTATTGGATCGAGAGCATGCGCCAGGCGCTGGCCATTGCCGCACAGCGTGGCATCAAAACCGTGCTGGACCCAGTGGGTGCGGGGGCTACCAGCTATCGTAACCAGAGCATCGCGGCCTTGCTGGCCCAGGCCAGCCCGTCGGTGATTCGTGGCAATGCGTCTGAGATCATGAGTGTGGCAGGTGTGGCGGTGCAGACGCGCGGGGTAGACAGCGGCGCTGCCGTCAGCGACGCCCTGCAAGCCGCACGCGACCTGGCAAAGAGTACCGGCGGTGTGGTGTGCGTCAGTGGTGAGGTGGACCATGTGCTGGACGCCAGTGGCCGCCACATCAGCTTGGCCAACGGCCATGAGTGGATGACGCGTATCACCGGTGTGGGCTGTTCTGCCACCGCGCTGGTGGGGGCGTTTTGTGCGGTGCAGCCCGATGCCTGGCGCGCCACGGTGTCGGCCATGGCGTACCTGGGTGTGGTGGGGCAGGTAGCTACACAGCAGGTGCAGGCCCAGGGCTTGGGCGTGGGTAGTCTGCAAATCGCTTTGCTGGACCAGTTGCAGCTGCTGGACCGGGTGACCTTTGAGTCTGTGCTCAAAATGGCCTGTAGCCCAATCTCTGCCTGAGCCATGCACTCTGCTTTCAGTAGCGATGTTGCGCGCCCAGACCGGGCAGCCGTGGCCGATCTGGTGCGGCTGTATCTGGTGACCGACCAGCAGGCGCTACGCGGTCGAAACCTGACGGACGTGGTGATGGCGGCGGTGCAGGGCGGTGCCACCTGTGTGCAGCTGCGTGAAAAGACCAGTAACACGCGCGACTTTGTGGCGTTGGCTTGTGCTCTCAACGATTTGTTGACGCCTTTGGGTGTGCCGCTGGTGATCAATGACCGCATTGACGTGGCGCTGGCCTGCGGCGCGCAGGGGGTGCACCTGGGCCAGTCGGACATGCCCGTTGGGTTGGCGCGCCAGCTGCTGCCAGCGCAGGTGTTTATTGGCCTGTCGGTCGAAACACTGGACGATGTGCATCGCGCAGCCAGCTTGCCAGTGGATTACCTGGGTGTCAGCCCGGTGTTCCCGACCCCCACCAAAAGTGACACCGCGCCGCCCTGGGGGCTGGCTGGTTTGTCTGCCGTGCGGGCTGTGACCCAATTGCCACTGGTGGCCATTGGTGGCATCCATCTGAGCAATGCGGCCGAGGTGTTGGCCGCCGGGGCCAACGGGCTGGCGGTGGTCAGTGCGCTGTGTTCAGCGGATGACCCGGCAGCGGCGGCGCGGGCTTTTCGGGCGCTGTTTTGATCTAACAGACAGCGCCCAGGTTTCTCATATCTTGTAAGCCTTTTTAGCCTCTAGCCCTTGTGGCATAAGGACAGTTTGTTATGACTTTTGAACTGAATCAGCGCTACCCGCATGTGTTGTCGATTGCGGGTTCGGACAGCGGCGGCGGCGCGGGCATCCAGGCGGACTTGAAGACTTTTGCCGCCTTGGGCTGTTTTGGCATGACGGCGATCACCGCACTCACCGCACAAAACACCCGTGGGGTGCGCAGCATCCACGGTGTGCCGCCGCAGATTCTGCGTGACCAGATCGACGCGGTGATCGAAGACATTGGCGTGGACGCGGTCAAGATCGGCATGTTGCACGCGCCTGACATTGTGCGCACCGTGGCCCAGGCGCTGGACAAACACCAGCCGCCGCATGTGGTGTTTGACCCGGTGATGGTGGCCACCAGCGGCGCGGTGCTGATCGACGCTGAGGCCATCCATGTGCTGGTGGCCGAGCTGTTTGCCCGTGTGGCGCTGATCACCCCCAACCTGGACGAGGCCGGTTTGCTGGTTGGTAAGCCGCTCAGCAGTGTGCAAGACATGTTGCCCGCCGCCCAGCTGCTGCTGGGCCAGGGTGCGCGGGCGGTGTTGCTCAAAGGCGGCCATTTGCCCGGTGAAGAGGTGGTGGACCTGCTGCTGGCATCGGGCGCCGAGCCGATCTGGATGCACGGCCCCCGCATCCACAGCCCCAACACCCACGGCACGGGTTGCACCTTGTCGAGCGCCGTGGCCGCCCATCTTGCCCTGGGCCACACCCTGCCAGACGCGGTGCAACAGGCCAGAGCATTTGTGCGCCAAGCCATGGCAGCCGGGGCCACCGTCAAAACCGGCCAAGGCAGCGGCCCACTGAACCACGGCTTTGCGCCGGTGGTGATGCGGGTTAATCCGCGCCCCTGACGCTGCCTTGGTTTTTGAGTATGTAGTAACATTTCTACATATTTTTTAAGTGAGGTGCGGATATGACCATCACGACCCTGTCAAGCCGAGAGTTCAACCAGGCCGCAAGTGAGGCCAAGCGGGCTGCCAACAAGGGGCCGGTGTTTATCACAGACCGGGGCAGGCCAGCCCATGTGTTGATGAGCATGGCGCTCTACCAGCGCCTTACCGCCAGCCAGTCGAAGATCGCCGACTTGCTGGCGATGCCGGGCAGCGAGGAGCTTGATTTTGAGATACCTCGCCTGCCTGATCTTGCCCGACCTGCGGACTTGTCCTGATGTTCATTCTTGACACCAACGTGGTGTCTGAACTGCGCAAAGTCCGCCTTGGCCGCGCTGATCCCAACGTGGCACGTTGGGCCGACAGCGTGGACGCCACAGACCTGTACTTGTCGGCAATCACCGTGCAAGAACTGGAGATGGGCGTGCTGCTGGCTGAGCGCCGCGACCCACCCCAGGGTGCCATGTTTCGCGTCTGGTTCGAGAGCCATGTTTTGCCAGCCTTTGCGGGCCGCATCCTGCCTGTGGATGCGGCTGTGGCCAAACGCAGCGCAGCCCTGCATGTCCCAGACCCTCGCCCGGCCATGGACAGCCTGATTGCCGCCACGGCACTGGTCCATGGTTTGACCGTGGTCACCCGCAACGTCGCCGATTTTGAATCGTGCGGCGTGTTGATCCTTAACCCTTGGGAACCCGGCTGAGCGACTGCTCCCAGGCGGCTTGAAACGCGCGCACCGCCGTTTCGGGCAGGTCTGCCGCCACCAGTGCCCGCACCACACCCACAGAGCCAACCCCACACGCCAGCACCGCGCCCAGGTGATCCAGGTCAATGCCACCAATCGCCACCGTGGGGTAGTGGCGCAGCAAACGGGTGTAGACCTGCAACCGCGCCAGACCTTGCGGTGGGGTGGCCATGCGTTTGAGGGTGGTGGCAAACACCGCACCCATCGCGATGTAGCTGGGGCCATAGTGGGCGGCGCGCAGCATCTCGGCATACCCGTGGCTGCTGATGCCCAGGCGCAACCCAGCGCGGCGGATGGAACCCAGGTCGGCCTCGCTCAGGCTGTCCAGGTCTTCCTGGCCCAGGTGCACACCGTAAGCTCCGGCCTCGATGGCGGCTTGCCAATGGTCGTTGATGAACAGCAGGGCCTGGGTGCCGCGCACGGCCTCGACCGCCGCACGCACCTCATGGCGGATGGCCTGGACATCGTCGGACTTGAAGCGCAGCTGCACCGTGGGCACCCCGGCGCGCGCCAAACGCCCGACCCAGGCTGCGTCGGGCAACACCGCGTACAGGCCCAGTTGCTGCGGACAGGGGGCAAATGCTTCGGCGTCTGACCGGTGGCGCAGGCCAAAGTCCTCGGGCTCGGTGGGCCACTGGTTGGCGTCAAACTGGCCGGTGCGTCGCGTTTGGGCCTGCCAGGCGCTGGCAATCACATCGGCGTCGGCCTCGTCAAAGTTCAGCGCCAAACTGGCTAGGTGCGCGGCTTGGTAAACCTCGGTGCTTGCCTCATCTTTGATAGCTGTTAGCCCTTGATTGATAAGGGCTGGAGGCTCAAAAGTCTTGGAAGTTTTGGGAGTTCCAAGTGCCAACGCGGCATGGGCGCTGAGAATGGCTTGCGCCATGTTTGTCGCGGTGTTGGTCATGGTGAGGGTTCAAGCCTGGTGCCAGAACGGTGTGCCCAGCACCGGCGTGCTGGGCTCGGCGGAGGCTTTTTCGGCCATGGTGCCGGCCAGAAAAGCATCACGCCCGGCCTGGGTGGCGGCGGCAAAGGCACCGGCCATACGCACCGGGTCGTTGGCCAGCGCCACAGCGGTGTTGAGCAAGACGCCGTCAAAACCCCATTCCATCACCTGCGCCGCGTGGGACGGCCGGCCCAGGCCCGCGTCCACAATCATTGGCACCTGCAGGCGTGCGCGCAGGGTCTGCAAGGCGTAGGGGTTGATCGGGCCTTTGCCGGTGCCAATCGGTGCGGCCCAGGGCATCAGGGCTTGGCAACCCACATCCACCAGCCGCTGGCACAGCACCAGGTCGTCGGTGCAGTAGGGCAGCACCTTGAAGCCGTCCTGGATCAACTGGCGGGCGGCGTCGACCATGTTCAGGGTGTCGGGCTGCAGCGTGTAGTCGTCGCCAATGAGTTCAAGCTTGAGCCAGGGCGTGTTGAACACCTCACGCGCCATCTGCGCGGTGGTGATTAACTCAGCCACCGTGTGGCAACCGGCGGTATTGGGCAACACCGGCACACCCAGCTCGGCCAGCAGTTGCCAGAAGCGGTTGGGGCTGTTGCTGCTGTCCAGGTTTTGCCGACGCAGTGAGGCGGTCAACATGGCAGGCTGGGCGCGTTTGACGGCCGCCTGCAAGATGCCGGGAGAGGGGTAACGCGCGGTGCCCAGCATCAGGCGGCTGGCGAATGACTCGCCGTACAAGACCAGCGGGTCGCTCGGTGGGGTGTCAGGGGACATGTGATTTGTGTTCATGGGGTTAACGATGGGTTCAGCCGCCCACCACTGGGGCGATCAATTCAATCTGGTCACCCTCTTGGAGCGGGGTCTGTGCATACTGGGTGTTGGGCACAAATTGCCGGTTTAGCGCGGCCGCAAAAGGCGGTGTTAACTGGCTGATCGCCACCGCCTGGGCCAGCGTGGCCCCTTCGGGCAACTCACACGCTTGTTGGTTGAGGAACACCTTCATGGCGCGGCCTCCAGTGCCAAACCCAGGCCTTGTGCCAGGGGCGAGCTGCCGCTGGCCATCAGCTCCAGCACCACGTCGTGCATCGCAGGGGCGATCAAATAGCCGTGGCGGTACAAGCCGTTGACCTGCAAGCTGCGTGGGCCGAGCCAGCGCACCGTGGGCAGGTTGTTGGGCAGGGCGGGGCGGCACTGCGCCACCAGCTCCACAATGCGGGCCTCGCCAAAACCGCTGTCCACGGTGTAGGCGGCGCTGAGCAGCTCGAGTGCTGATCGCAGACTCATCGGTGAGGTGTCGTCCGACTCGATCTCGGTGGCGCCGACCAAAAAGTAGCCCTCTTGCTTGGGCGCGATGTAGATCGGGTAACGCGGGTGGATCAGCCGGGTCGGACGCGACAGGCGCACCTGGGGTGCGTGCAAGGTGACGATCTCACCACGCACACCGCGTAACTCAGGCCACTGCGGCTGCGCCCCCAGGCCACGGCAATCGAGCAGCCAGTCAGGCTGATCGACCTGGCCGGGCTCAAAGTCCAGCGGGCTACGCGGGCTGGCCCAGTGCAAGTCCACACCCAGGCGCAGCATCTGAAACAGCAGCGCATCCACCAGCTGGTGGTTGTCGAGCTGGCCTTCACCGGGCAGGTACAGGCCGTGGGCAAAACGGCTGCCCATGCCGGGCTCCAGCGACTCTAGCGCTGCAGAGTCCAGCGTTTGTGGCTGCGGCAGCTCGGGCAGGCGTGAGCCAGTGGCGGCCAGCAGCTGGCCAAAACGTTGCGCATCCGGCGCGTCCTGGCGGTGCCAGACCACCAGTGTGCCTTCGCGTTGGAAAAACACCGGGGTGTCGAGCGCGGCAATCAGCTCGGGCCAACGCGTCAGGCTGTGTTGGCCCAGGCGCACCACCTCGTCCTCGGCCACGGCCGACTCGGCCAGTGGCGCCAACATGGCGGCAGCGGCAAAGGCTGCCGCACCGCGCGAATCGGCCGCGCGTTCCTCAAACACCGTCACAGTGTGGCCTGCGCGTGCCAGTGAACACGTCAGCAGCCGACCCATCAGGCCGGCACCAAGAATGGTGATGTTCATGCGTGCACCTCACGCAAGGCAGCGGCAGCTGGGCGCGTCAGCCAGGCCAGGGTGAAGGTCAGGGCCAGCGTGGGCAGGGCAGAACCCCATTGCGGCGCGTAGTTGGCCAACAGGTGGTAACAAGTGATGCCCAGCAACCACAGGCCAGCGGCCATCCAGTCCACGGCTTTGTTGGAGACGGCCAGGCTGGGTGTACCCAGCGCCAGCCGCCCCAGAATCACCCCATACAGCGGCACAAACACCGAGCTGAGCAGCAGCAAAAACGGCTCCAGACTGTGCATCGGCAACACCAGCGCCAGTGCGGTACACACCACGGCCAGACCCAGGCCCCACTGCCGGATGCTCCAGCTGCCGCGCAGGCTTTGGCCCGACACCGAAGCGGAGTACACATCGCCATAGGCGTTGTCGATTTCGTCCACCAGAATCAGGCTCAGGGCCAGCAAACCACCTTGTGCCAGTAGCAACGCGGTGACCAGGTCGGTGCCCGGCTGCGCCACACTCACCACCATCACACCCAGGGCGTAACACCAGATGTTGGCCAGCGCATAACCGAGCCAGGTGCCACTCATCGCACTGCGGCCGTTTTTGCCGTGGCGCGCGTAGTCGGCCACCAGCGGCAACCAGGACACCGGCATCGCAATCACCAGGTCCATCGCCGAGAGCAGGCCCATGCTGCCATCCCCTTGGCGTGCCCAAAACGCTGCCAGCCCCTGCGCCTGCAATTGGCTGCCAAATTGCCAGGTCAGCCACAGCAGCGAGG
Organism: Rhodoferax sp. BLA1; assembly: GCF_013416775.1. GTDB lineage: Bacteria > Pseudomonadota > Gammaproteobacteria > Burkholderiales > Burkholderiaceae_C > Rhodoferax. The sequence continues at coordinate 295,178 of NZ_SZVI01000009.1, read as the reverse complement.
CAATCACCAGCGGCAGGGCGATGCGGCTGATGAGTTGGCGTACCAGCCGGGTCATGGACCCCGCCAGCAGCGCTATCAGCACGCCGCCCCAGAGCAGGGTGCTGACAAGCAGGCCTGAAGTGCCACCCAGGTCCAACCCAAAAGATTGCAGGCTGATCGCGCGGGTGCCGTCGCGCATGATCACCAGCTCAAAGGTGGTCCAGCCGATCAGTTGCACCATGTTCAAGAGCACCGGCAGGCGCGCAAACTGGCTGCCAAAGCTGGCGTGCATCAGGCCCGCACTCGACAGACCGGTGCTGCAGCCCAGCCGCGCGGTCCAGGCCAGCAGGCCGGCGCCGACCAGCGAGCCCAGCACAATCGCCACCGCCGCGTCGCGGCTGCCCACGGCGGGCACCAGGTAGGCGCCAATCTGCATCACCAGCAGGCCCACACCCAGGCTGAACCACAGGGCGGTGTGGTCGCGCCAGCTGAAAACCCGCTCGCTGGCGGCGATGGGTGAGAGCGCCGAATTCGACGCCGGGTTGGGTGAAATGTGTGTGTTTGCCATCCGTTTGCTCCATGCAAAAAGTTGGCAGGTCAGCGTCGATCGTGACGGGTAAACGTTGTCTGAGAAGGCGGCAACCCCCGTGCTTGGACCAGCTTCCCTGCGCGAGGATTACCTCAATCAGGTTCAAAGGGACTCTCTCAGTCGGCCCACAGCGTGTACTGCGGGCCAACACCCCTAGCGTGTGCGCCAGGTGACTGGCGCGTGGCGGATTCTAGCCTGCGTGAGCGTGCACCTGGCTGACATCACATGTTAGATGCAAAATTGGCCTCTGGCCCTTATGGTATCTGGGTGGATAGCTATCAAAAGTGATAAATCTGGCCAAGGGCCGCTGTGTTGGCTCGAGGGTGTTGGGCATCAAGCTGGGTGAGGCCCGAGCCTTTCTCAGGGCGCTGGCAAAACCCCAAGCCGCTGCTGCAACAGCGCGCTGCTGGTGGTGTACTGCAGCACCGTCGAAGCCTCCGGGTGGACCAGCGCGGCCGCTCCAAACGCGGCCAAGGTGGCCTCATGGAAACCGCAGACGATCAGCTTCTTTTTGCCCGGGTAGGTGATCACATCCCCCACCGCAAAAATGCCTGGCGCACTGGTGGCAAAGGTGGCGGTGTCCACCGTGAGCTGTTTGCGCTCCATGGCCAGGCCCCACTGCGCAACCGGGCCAAGTTTGGGGCTGATGCCCTGGAACACCAGCAACAGGTCCAACGGCAGGTTCAGGGTCTGGTCGTCCGGGGTGCTGACCGTCACACCCGTCAGTCGCTGGGTGTCAGTCTGGATACCGGTGATTTGGCCGGCTTGAAAGTGGATGCGACCGGCATCGCGTAATGCGGCAAATTCAGCCAGGGCGGCTTCGCTGGCCTGCAAGACCTCACGCCGGTAGACCAGGGTGATGCTGCGGACCTGGCCAGCTTGGGCCAGATGGACAGCCTGGGCCACGGCCTCGTCTTCACCACCCACTATCACGATGTCTTTGCCGCTGACCAGCTCGGGCGGCGGTGATTTGTAGAACAGCTGCTGGCCCAGAAACGCGCCGAGACCATCGAGCTTGAGTTCTTTGGGCACAAACGCACCCACGCCAGCTGCCACCACCACGGTGCGTGCCAGGAACTGCTGGCAAGGTTGATTGTTGCGCTCGGTGCTCACCAGCCAGCCGCCATCGGCCTGTGGCGCCAGCGAGCTGACCAGCTGGTCCCAGTGATAACCGGGTGAAAACGGTGCGATTTGCCGCAGCAGGTTCTGCGTCAGCTCACGCCCGCTGCACACCGGCACACCGGGTATGTCGTAAATGGGTTTGTCCGGGTACAGCGCGGCACATTGGCCACCCGGCGCGTCGAGCACGTCCACCACCTGGGCCTGGAGGCCTTGCAGCCCCAGCTGAAACACCGTGAACAAACCAACGGGTCCGGCGCCGATGACCAGTGCGTCGGTTTCGATCACGGTGGGGTGTCAGACGTGAAAAATCAGCGTTGCAGCTCGGAGAGTTTGCCGGTTTTGTCTTTCCACTCTTCGGCTTCGGGCAGCGGCGACTTGCGCTTGGTGATGGTTTTCCAGCTGGGCAACTGGGCCAGCTCGGCGTTGAGCTGAGTCATGTGGCGCTGGTCTTTGGGCACATCTTCTTCGGCGTAGATGGCGTTGACCGGGCATTCCGGGATGCAGACAGCGCAGTCGATGCACTCGTCCGGGTCGATCGTCAAAAAATTCGGGCCTTCGCGGAAACAGTCCACGGGGCACACGTCGACGCAATCGGTGTATTTGCACTTGATACAGGCTTCGGTGACGACATGGGTCATGTTGAGTGGTCTACGGTTGTATTAAAAGGACGGGATTTTAAATGCTTGCGCAAGGCCTGCCGCAAGCATAGAAGTTATGCCGCCAAGACACATTGAGATGTATCAAGTCAACGCGCGGCCCCGTTGGTGTTGCTGGCGAACACCTGGCCCAGGATACGCATCTGCTGACCCATGTCCTTGCCCACCAGGTCCTGGATGCTTTGTTCGTCACTCTGGCTGGCCACACCGGCGGCCGTCAGGCGGGCGCGCAGCTCTGTCACGGGGATGCCCGCCACGTCGGCCACCGTGCTCAAGGAGCTTCTGGCCAGGGCCTGCACCGGCGCCACAAAGGGCGGTTTGCCGCCAGCCGCGCCCCCCAGCGGCACAAAGCTGATTGCCAGCACCAATGCACTGGCGCCCAGCACCCAGCGGCCAGTGGTGTTGGCCAGGTGCCGCTTGAAGGCGTTGATGTTCAGTGCCACGTGCAACAATACCCCCACCACCATGGCCCAGCCCAGCCATTCGTGCGCGGTTTTGTTGAGGCCAATGTCCATGTGGAAAAACATCAGGCTGCCCGTGACAGCCATGAGCAGAAAAATGCCGGTCACCAGCGGGGTGATCCAAGGGCGTTGTGCGTTCAGAGTCATGATGTATCCTTGTGTGTTGGCTTGGTAAAGAGGTCTTGTGATGGATTGTCCAAGCCGGGTTTGAAGTTGCATCAAGTGCGTGTGAATCTGAGGTAAAGCCGCTCAAAACAGGGCCATCTGTCAGCAGGTGATGGGCAGAACGCGGCTTTTATGCCACTGTGGAGGTTTGCCCATGTTTTGCTGCCCGCCCAAGCTGTCGCCGCTCAAGCTGATGCTCTGGTTGCTCTGTGCCAGTGTGTTGTTGCCCTCATCCGCCGTGGCACAGGACGGCCCGCTACGCCAACGCCTCAAAGAGCGGCTGCAGCAACGCCAGACCGAGCGCGTTCCTGCGCCGCCCAACACGACCAGCATCACCCAGCCGGGTGACTACCGCCTGAGCCTGGTGCATCAGGGCTTGTCGCGCAGTTATCTGGTGCATGTGCCGCAACGTGGTCTGGCAGGCCAGCCGGTGCCGCTGCTGGTGGCGATGCATGGTGGTGGTGGCAACATGGAGTTCCAGGCAGACGACAGCCGTTACGGGCTGATCAGTGCGTCTGAACGTGACGGTTTTGTGGTGGCGTTCCCCAACGGGTACAGTCGGTTTGCGGGTGGCAAACTGGCGACCTGGAATGCTGGCAACTGCTGTGGTGCGGCCCGTGACGGGCAGGTGGACGACGTTGGCTTCATCCGCCAGATGGTCAGCCAGATCAGCGCCCAGCTGCCGATAGATCCACGCCTTGTGTACGCCACCGGCATGTCGAACGGTGCCATGATGGCCTACCGGCTGGCCTGTGAGGCGCCCGATGTGTTCAGCGCGATTGCCGCTGTGGCGGGCACCGACAACACCCGCTTATGCCAGCCGGGCAAACCGGTGTCGGTATTGCACGTCCATGCCAAAAACGATGACCATGTCTTGTTCCATGGCGGTGCCGGGCCCGCTGCGGTCAACAGGTCAGCCGAAGCCGACTACAGCTCGGCGCCCAACACGATGGCCAAGTGGACCCAGCTCAATGGCTGCAGCCCGGTACCGAAGCGGGTGCTGGACCAGGCCGGTGCCCTGTGTGAGTCTTATGCACCGTGCCAGGGCGGCGCCCAGGTGCAGCTGTGTGTGACCGATACCGGTGGGCATGCCTGGCCCGGAGGGCACAAGACGCGTGGTGACGAGCAGCCCTCTCAAGCCATCTCGGCCAATGCGGTGATGTGGGACTTTTTCAGCCGACTGCCACGTTGAGGCTGCTCGGCAAGCCGCGTTTAAGCCTGCATCAGCGCCAGCAGCCTATCCAACCCGCCGGATTCGATGGAGACCTTGGCCTGCTCGCGCACGGCGGGTTTGGCGTGGTAAGCCACCGACAGGCCGGCCACACCCATCATCGGCAGGTCGTTGGCACCGTCGCCCATGGCAATCGCCTGGCTCGGGTTGATGCCCAGCTGGGCGCAGGTGTGTAACAGCATGGTGCGTTTTTCGGCGCCGTCGCAGATGTCGCCCCAGGCCTGGTCCACCATACGACCGGTGAGGGCACCGTTGGCCACCTCCAGCTGGTTGGCACGTGTGAAGTCGATGCCCAGGCGGTCGCGGATGCGGTCGGTGAAATGGGTGAAGCCGCCCGAGACCAGCAGCACTTTTAACCCGGCGGCCTTGCAGGCGGCCACCAGCTCGGCCGCGCCGGGGTTCAGACGCAGACGGTCGTGGTAAATCTGGTCCATCTGGGCCAGCGTCACACCTTGGAGCAGGGCCACGCGCTGGCGCAGGCTCTCCTTGTAGTCGCTGATGTGGCCTTGCATGGCGGCCTCGGTGATGGCGGCCACCTCAGCCTTGCGGCCCACCGCTTCGGCAATTTCGTCGACACACTCGATGTTGATCAGGGTCGAGTCCATGTCAAAAGCGATGAGCTTGTAGTCGGACAGGCGCAGCGGCGGTGTGATACCTGCGATGCGCAGGCCGGGAGCAAATTCGGTGGAGGTCATGGAATGGAAAATACTATGAATAAAGTAGCTAACAGTGCCGTGTATCAAAGGGCTAGGTGCCGATTTTCCTTGAAAAAACGCAGCGTCGTGTGTGTCACGGCTTTTTCAGGTACAGCTGGTCCGACCAAGTGGCCAGCCAATCGGGTTTGTAAGCGACCAGGATCGCGGTGACCAGGCCGGTCAAAAACGCGTCACCCCAGGCAATGAGCCAATGCGCCACCAGACTCAGGTCGTTGTCCACCCCCGGCAGGCTGTGACCTGCCCACTGGCCCAGCACACCGGCGGTAAACATACACACCACCGTGCCCAGAAAGCCCCGCCCCAGAATGTAGACAAACAGATGGTGCCCGATCCAGCGGCGCACGGCCAAGCCCAGACCCAAGGCCAGCGTGGCAGGCACCAGGCCCAGCCAGACGGTCAGGTCCAGCGCGGTGTCCCAGCCCATCGGTGAAATCAGGGCGGCCAGCACACCCACAGCACACAAGACCGGCACCGCCAACGGCCAACCCAGCATCAGCACCAGCAGGCAGGCGCCCGAGCCCTGCAACTGCAGCGGCATCTGGTGCAGGCTGGGTAATGCCCACAACCAGGGCAGCAGGGTGAGTGCCGCGAGCATTGGTGTCAAGCGGGTGGCACCTTTCAACAGCTGCCATGGGCGCAGCAGCATCGCGGCACTCAGGCACAGCAGCAACAGGACAAGGTTGATGGATATGGCCGACATACTACAGACGTTGTAGCGACTTGGGCTTATTGAATAAGGGCTGGAGCCACATTTGTTATCAGACTCTGGGTGCGAGTTTCGCTCGCAGGTGTCGCGCCTGGAGTGGCCCCTTGGCGTCAAAACCCTGTTCGGTGAAGTCGACGTGGTCGACGCCCAGACGCACCACACTGCAAGCGCGCGTACCGTAGTCGGGCAGGGCCACAAAAGCGGCGGACAGGGCGCGCTCCAGCGGCAGTGGCACACCGGTGGTGGGCAAATCGGCGTCGTCAGCGGTGCGCCGGTCTTGCAGAAGTGCCAGCAAAGCGGCGTCGCTGGTTTGGCCTTGTGTGAGTTGGTGTTGCAGGCCCTTGGTCAAACCGTACAGCTTGGGCCAGGGTGTCTGAAAATCGGCGTTGGACACCGCGCCCACACCTGTCAGCAGGGCCAGCACCCGGGCGTGGCGGCTCTCCAATCCCATCAAATGGCTGCCATCGTAGACCAGCAGGTTGAACGGGTTGTAGTTGTTGGCGTGTGGACGCAGTTCGCTCAGATAAGCCTCGGCGCTGAGATCACTGCGCAAAAAAGCGCTGACGAGTTCACCGCGTGAGGGGGCGTCAGCGCGTTGTTGGGCCGGGTCGCGGTGGTTGGTCAGCGCGGCCAGTCGGCCCGAGCGGCTGACCCCGAGCCAGGTACCACCGGCTTGTAGATCGCGCCCGGCCAGGATGTCCGCGTCTTCCCACCAGTGCAGCGCGGCAGTGGGGCGGGCGTAAAACTCGTCACGGTTGGCCACCAGCAGCAGCTTGTTGGGGCTGTCAGGCTGCCAGTGCCAGGCGATCAGGCACATTCTTGCCTACAAGAACCGGTCCAGGATCTTGCGGCTGTCGCGGCCCAGGTCGCTGGCATCACGGATCAGGAACTGGATGCCGTGTGAATCGGTGACCAGCAACATGCTGGGGCCGACACGGCGGATGTCTTCGTCACCCCGCAGCACAAAACTGGTGTTGCCACGGTCGGTCTTGACGCGCCAGGTGCAGGGGGGGGAAAAACTCGTGACGCTCTCGATGCTCAGGATGGTGGGCATGAACTCGCGGAGTTGCAGCTCCTCGCGGATCAGGCTTTGTGCGGGTTCGGGCACATCGGCCAGTTGCTCAATCCAGGCCACCTCGTGGCCATCGGTGTGCACCAGCGAAATACCGACCTCGGGTGACTGGATCGGAAACGCACGCACAGGCACCACAGCTTCGACGACCTCACCAACAGAGGTCGTCAGAGTCAGCCGCCCAAAAGGGTTGCGGACCAGGGTAAAAGGGGGGCTGGTGGTCATTTGTCGTTTTTCCTGTCGTTCAAGCGGACTTGCGAGCGGTCATCCATGTCGACATCCATGTTGCGTGCCTGCGCTTCGTACAGGTTGAAGTAGGCGCCTTGTGCTGCCATCAGGGCGTCGTGGGTGCCGACCTCGACCACCTGGCCACGGTCCAGCACCACCAGACGGTCGGCGCGGTGCAGGGTCGAGAGCCGGTGCGCAATCGCGATGGTGGTGCGGCCCTTGACCAGGTTTTCCAGCGCGTTCTGGATCTCCTTCTCGGTCTCAGAGTCGACCGAGGAGGTGGCTTCGTCCAGGATCAGGATGCGCGGGTCGATCAGCAACGCTCGGGCAATCGAGATGCGCTGGCGTTCCCCGCCTGAAAGGCCTTGGCCGCGTTCACCCACCATCGAGTCGTAACCTTGTGCCAGGCGCAAGATGAACTCATGGGCGTGCGCGGCGCGCGCGGCGGCAATGATTTCGGCCCGGGTGGCATGGGGTTTGCCGTAGGCGATGTTCTCGGCAATCGTGCCAAAAAACAGGAAGGGCTCCTGTAACACCAGCCCGATGTGTCGCCGGTAGTCGGCCACCGGCAAGGCGCGCACATCGACACCGTCGACCTTGATCGAACCTTCGGACACGTCGTAAAAACGGCAGATCAGGTTCACCAGGGTGCTTTTGCCAGAGCCGCTGTGACCGACCAGGCCAATCATTTCACCGGGGTTGATCGTCAGGTTGATGCCTTTGTTGACCTCGCGGTTGCCGTAGCGGAAGCTCACGTCGGTGATGTCGATGCGGCCTTGCACATGCGTCAGTTTCACCGGCTGAGTCGGCTCCGGCACGCTGGAGACATGGTCCAGAATGTCAAAAATGCGTTTGGCCGCTGATGCCGACTTTTCGGTCACCGAGACAATGCGGCTCATCGAGTCCAGCCGGCCATAAAAGCGGCTGATGTAGGAGATGAAGGCCATCAGCACACCGACGGTGATCTCGGACTGGGACACCAGCCAGATGCCAAAACCCCACACCACCAGCAGGCCCAGTTCGGTCATCAGCGAGATGCTGGGTGCAAACACCGACCAGATTTTGTTGATGCGGTCGTTCACCGCCAGGTTTTGTTTGTTGGCCTCGCGAAAACGGGCCGATTCGCGGTCTTCCTGGGCAAAAGCCTTGACCACCCGCACACCCGGAATGGTGTCGGCCAGCACACTGGTCACCGCCGACCAGACCCGGTCAATCTTCTCAAAACCGGTTTGTAAGCGAAAGCGCACCGAGCGGATCATCCACACAATAAAAGGCAGCGGCACCAGGGTGACCAGGGCCAGCCAGGGGTTGATCGAGATCAGGATCACCGCCGTCATGACCAGCATCAGCACATCCGAGGCAAAGTCCAACAGATGTAATGACAAGAACACACAGATGCGGTCACTCTCGCTGCCAATACGCGACATCAGGTCGCCCGTGCGTTTGCCACCAAAGTATTCCAGCGACATGCGCAGCAGGTGGTCGTAGGTGGTGGTGCGCAAATCTGCACCAATCCGTTCGGATACCAGCGCCAGGATGTAGGTCTTGGCCCAGGACAGGCCCCAGGCCAGCAAGGCGGCGCCAAACAACCCGGCCAGATAACCTGCCACCACCATGGGTTCGATGTGTTGGCCGTTCTGGAACGGGATCAGCACCTCGTCCATCAGCGGCATCGCCAGGTAAGGCGGCACCAGGCTGGCGGCGGTGCCCAGCAGGGTCAGCACCAGACCGGCGAGCAACTGGCCCCGGTAGGGTTTGGCAAAACGCCATAACCTGAACAAGGTCCAGGTCGAAGGTGGGGTGTGGATCACCTTGGTGCAAATCGGGCATTCGTCCTGGTCGGGCGCCAGCGGCGCTTTGCAGCTTGGGCAGACATGGCCTTCGGGCAGCACCGGTGGCTCGCCGCTGACACAACTGGTCTGGTGGATCTGGAACTGGTCAACAACGCGGATCGCATGCAGGTTACACGCCAGGGTAAAACACCAGTGGGCCAGGCGGCCCTGGCTGTCGAGCAACTCCAGATGACCGACACCGGCGTGGTCATACAGGTGCATCGCTAGGCCGGGCTGGTAGACCCAGGCAGACCAGCTGGCATCGGGCGCGCGGCTCAGCACCCGGCGGTTGGTCACCAGCACCAGGCCTTGGACAAAATGCAACTGGTGGTCCAGGTCAAAGACCAGTTCGGCCAGAATGGCCTCGCCGCTTTGAAGTTGCGCCGACACATCGGCCCGCCAACCCGCCGGTATGTTTTGTGCAGAAAGTTCAGAAAAAGAGGGGTCGTGGGTCATGGGAAACAGAGGTTAGCGGTATGGCCACCCAAGGCCGGATCGCGTCGGTTTGAGGCCTGTGAACGGCCTGAGGATAGTCTTGGCAGGGTGGTTTGTTACAAATATTTGTAACTTTTGTACCTTGCGGATGATGGCAGGGGACCAAATGAACTGAAAATTCGGGGCTGTTGCTTAAATGAACACCTTTAAAAATTCATGACGACGAAGACCATGCAATTGCTTCGGGTAACCCACCTGAGGGGCCCCAACATCTGGACCTACCGTCCCGTCATTGAAGCCTGGATTGATCTTGGCGATCTGGAAGACTACCCCTCCAACACGCTGCCAGGATTTTATGAGCGTTTGACGACTTGGCTGCCCGGGCTTGCGGTGCACCGCTGCGGCATTGGTGAACCCGGCGGATTCCTGCAGCGGCTGCGTGAGGGTACCTGGGCTGGGCATATTCTGGAGCATGTGGTGCTGGAGTTGCAAAACCTGGCTGGCATGCGCACCGGTTTTGGCAAAACCCGGCAAACCTCGCAACGTGGCATCTACAAGATGGCGTTTCGCACCCGGCAGGAGCTGGTGGGACGCGCGGCGCTGGCCAGTGGGCTGGAGCTGGTCCATGCCGCTATTCATGACACCCCGTTTGACCTGGCTGCGGTGCTGACCCAGCTGCGTGAACTGGTGGACAGGCATTGCCTTGGGCCCAGCACCTCACACATTGTTGATGCGGCCACCGACCGGGGCATCCCCCACCTGCGGCTCAACGAAGGCAATCTGGTGCAGCTTGGGTTTGGTGCTGCCCAACGGCGCATCTGGACCGCTGAGACTGACCAGACCTCGGCCATCGCCGAAGAAATTGCCAGTGACAAAGACATGACCAAATCCTTGCTGCAGTGCAGTGGTGTGCCGGTGCCCGAAGGCCGGGTGGTCACTACCGTGCAAGAAGCCTGGGAGGCCGCCCAGGATGTGGGTTTGCCGGTGGCGGTGAAACCTTACAACGGCAACCATGGGCGTGGGGTCTCGCTGGACCTGAGCACGCCAGCAGATGTTGAGACCGCTTTTGTGCTGGCGCTGCAACGGGGCGAGAGCAAGGTGATTGTGGAGCAGTTCATTCCTGGCAATGAACACCGTTTGCTGGTGGTGGGGCGGCGTGTGGTGGCCGTCGCGCGTGGTGAAACCGCCTGGGTCACCGGTGACGGCGTCTCCAACATCCTGACCCTGGTGAACCAGCAGCTCAACACCGACCCACGGCGTGGTGAAACAGAAGACTTCCCCCTCGGTGTAGTCAAGCCGCATGAGTCTGGCGAGATCATTCTGGAGCTCGAACGCCAGGGCTTTACCGCCTACTCGGTGCCTGCTGCGGGCGTCAAGGTGCTGATTCAACGCAACGGCAATGTGGCCTTTGATGTGACAGACGATGTGCATCCCAGCGTCGCTGCTGTGGCGGCCTTGGCTGCGCGCGTGGTCGGGCTCGATATTGCCGGTGTGGACATGGTGCTGGAGGATGCCTCACGCCCCCTGTCCGAGCAACGCGGCGCGGTGATCGAGGTCAATGCCAGCCCGGGCTTGCTGGCCCATCTGAAACCGGCCAGTGGCCAGCCTCGCCCGATTGGTGCCGCCATCATGGACCATTTGTTTGGTGTGGCACACAACACCGACAAGCTGGGTCGCATCTCGGTGGTCGGTGTCACTGGCCGCAACCATGCCACCCCCGTGGCGCGTTTGATTGCCTGGCTGCTGCACAACAAGGGCCACAAGGTGGGCCTGGCCTGTCATGACGGTTTTTATCTGGGCGCGCGCCGTGTCCATGCGGATGACAGCACGAGCTGGGACGCTGGTCAGAACCTGCTGATCAACCGTTCTCTGGACACCGCCGTCTTTGAACACAACAGCCACCGCATCCTCAGTGAAGGCTTGGCCTACGACCGATGTGATGTGGGTGTGGTGACCGACATCGGTGACCTGGCTGCACTGGCTGAGTTCTACATTGATGACCAGGACAAACTGTTCAACGTCGTGCGCACCCAGGTCGATGTGATCCTGTCACACGGCACGGCGGTGCTCAACGCGGACGATGCCCAAGTGGTGGACCTGGCTGCTTTGTGCGACGGCAAGGTCATTTTTTACTCCCTCAACCCAGCCTCGGAGGTGCTCACCGCGCACCGCGACCGAGGTGAGGCGGTGGTGTTTGTCGATGGTGGTCAGCTGGTGCTGGCCAAAGGCCAGACGACAGTGGCGCGTATTGCACTGAATGCGTTGGGTGCCGACATCCAGGCTTTGCCGGGTGCGGTGTTGGCTGCCACTGCTGCCGCCTGGGCGCTGGGCATCACCGCAGAATTGATCGGTGCCGGTTTGCGCACCTTCGGGTTGACTCCCACCAAAAAAACACATTGAGCCATGAAGTTATCCCGCATCCGAGCCCTTCGCGGCCCCAACCTTTGGACGCATCGCACCGCCATTGAGGTGGTGGTCAGCTGCACCCCTGCCGAATGCACGGTGACCGCAGACCCCGGTTTTGACGCCCGACTCCATGCCTGTTTTCCGGCCATTGGTGTGGTGCAGGCGGGCGGACAGGACAGCCCACTGAGCCTGGCCCATGTGCTGGGGGTGGCCGCACTTGGTTTGCAGGCCCAGGCCGGTTGCCCGGTGACTTACCGGCGCACCACGCAGACGCTGGAGACCGGTGTGTTCCAGGTCATTGTGGAATACACCCAGGAAGAGGTGGGGCGGCTGGCGCTGGAGCTGGCGCAGGACCTGTGTCTGGCGGTGCTGGAAGATCGGTTTTTTGATTTACAACAGGCCTTGGCGAAGCTGCGTGAACTCGATGAAGACGTGCGCCTGGGCCCCAGCACCGGCACCATTGTGGATGCGGCGGTGGCCAGGCAGATCCCGTTTCGGCGCATGACCGAGGGCAGCATGATCATGTTTGGCTGGGGCAGTCGGCAGCGCCGCATTCAGGCCGCCGAGGTGGACCGCACCAGCGCCATTGCCGAGGCCATTGCGCAGGACAAACAACTCACCAAGAAACTCTTGCATGCAGCGGGTGTGCCGGTGCCGCAGGGGCGCGAGGTGGGCTGCGCCGATGACGCCTGGACCGCCGCGCTGGAGATTGGCCTGCCGGTGGTGGTCAAGCCCAAAGACGGCAACCAGGGCAAAGGGGTCACCGTCAACATCTCATCCAAAGACCAGTTGCTGGCCGCCTACCAGACGGCTGCCGAGTTCAGCCGCAAAATTCTGGTGGAAAAGTTTTTGCCGGGTCATGACTTCCGCCTGCTGGTGGTGGGTGACAAACTGGTGGCTGCGGCCCGACGCGAAGCCCCCCATGTGGTGGGTGACGGTGTCCACAGCGTGCGGGCGCTGGTGGACGAGGTCAACAAGGACCCGCGCCGTGGTTCAGGCCACGCCACCTCGCTGACCAAAATCCGTTTTGACGACATTGCCCTGGCGTGCCTGGCCGGGCAGGGCCTGCAGGCGGACTCGGTGCCGACCAACGGGCAACGTGTTGTGTTGCGGCGCAATGCCAACCTGTCCACCGGTGGCTCTGCGACCGATGTCACCGACGATGTCCATCCACAAGTCGCTGCGCGCGCTGTGGCGGCAGCGCAGATGGTGGGGCTGGACATTTGTGGTGTGGACATGATGACTGAGAGCATCCACCACAGCCTGGAGGAAAAAGGCGGTGGTGTGGTGGAGGTCAATGCCGCACCGGGTTTGCGCATGCATGTGTCGCCCTCGTTTGGCAAAGGCCGCCCGGTTGGCGAGGCGGTCATCAACCACATGTTTGGTCCCCATGACAATGGTCGGATCCCGCTGGTGGCGGTGACCGGCACCAATGGCAAAACCACCACCGTGCGCCTGATCTCGCATCTGCTAACCCAAAGTGGCCTGCGTGTGGGCATGACCAACACCGATGGGGTATTTATTGCCGGTCAGCGTATCGACACCGGTGACTGCAGCGGCCCCAAAAGCGCTCGCAATGTGCTGGCTCACCCCGATGTGGATGCGGCCGTGCTGGAGACAGCGCGGGGAGGCATGCTGCGCGAGGGCTTGGCTTTTGACCGCTGCGACGTGGCGGTGGTGACCAATGTGGGCAGTGGTGACCATCTGGGTCTGAACTACATCACCACGGTGGAAGACCTAGCGGTACTCAAACGGGTGATTGTGCAAAACATCTGCCCCAACGGTGTGGCGGTGCTGAATGCGGCTGACCCGATTGTGGCGGGCATGGCCAAACACTGTTCCGGTTCGGTCACCTTTTTTGCCGCCGACCGGCATCACCCGGTGATGGCCACCCATCTGGCACAGGGCAACCGGGCGGTGTTTGTGGAAGACGGCTGTCTGGTGGCTTGCCAGGACGAGGTGCAGCACAAGCTGGCCCTGTCCGGGGTACCCATCACCCTCAATGGCAGCATCGGTTTTCAAGTTGAAAACGTCATGGCGGCGGTGGCCTCGGCCTGGGGCCTGGGTCTGGATTGGGAGGTGATTCGCACTGGCTTGGCCAGTTTTATGAACGACAGTGACAACGCTTTGGGCCGTTTTAACCTGTTTGAGTATCGCGGTGCCACCGTGATTGCCGATTACGGCCACAACCCCGACGCCATGTTGGCACTGGTGCAGGCAGTGCAAGCTTTGCCGGCAAAACACCGCTCGGTGGTGATCAGTGGTGCCGGCGACCGGCGTGACGAAGACATCCGCCAGCAGACCCAGATCCTGGGAGAGGCGTTTGATGAGGTGGTGCTGTATCAGGACCAGTGTCAACGCGGCCGCGCTGACGGTGAGGTGATTGCGCTGCTGCGTGAAGGCCTCAACGGCGCCGCCCGCACGCGCTTGGTGCAGGAGATTACCGGCGAGTTTCTGGCGATTGATACCGCCATGGACAAGCTGGGTGAGGGCGATTTGTGCCTGATCCTGGTGGACCAGGTGGAGGAAGCGCTGGCGCACATTCGCGCCAAGATCGCGGCGGGCTAGAGCTTCTTTGTTGTGTTCAGAGACTGCGCCCCTGGCTTCAAACCCAGGGGCGCAGTGTTTTGGTGGCTACCACTCACGCAGTGGCTTTCTCCTGCGCCAGCGGTTGCCCCAGGTTTTTGAGAATGTCACGCACCATCTGGGCTCGGTCTTTGGCCTCGGGCAGTTCGCGTTCTATGCGCAATTTTTCGTTGCCTGCCAGTTTGATGTGTTTGTTTTTCTGGATCAGGGCGATGATTTTCATCGGGTCAATCGGTGGGTTTTTCTTGAAGGTGATGCTGATCACACCGGGTGCGGCGTCTACCTTGGTCACACCATAGGGCTGGCTCAGCACCCGCAGCCGATGCACGTCGATCAGGGTTTGTGCCTGGGCGGGGAGTTTGCCAAAGCGGTCGATGATTTCCTCGAGCAGGCCGTCAATCTGGTTTGTGGTTTTGGCGGTGGCCAACTTTTTGTAGAACGACAGGCGCAGGTGCACGTCGCCACAATAGTCGTCTGGCAACAGCGCCGGGGCGTGTAAATTGATGTCGGTAGCCACATTCAGCGGGTTGAGCAGGTCGGGCTCGATACCGGCCTTGAGGCAACGCACCGCCTCGCTCAGCATCTCGTTGTAGAGCTGAAAACCCACTTCGAGCATGTTGCCACTCTGGTTTTCGCCGAGCACCTCGCCGGCACCGCGGATTTCCAGATCATGCATGGCCAGGTAAAAGCCGCTGCCGAGTTCTTCCATGGCCTGGATCGCGTCCAGGCGTTGTTGGGCCTGTTTGGTCAGGCCTTCCAGATCGGGCACCATCAGATACGCGTAGGCCTGGTGGTGGCTACGGCCAACCCGGCCACGCAACTGGTGCAACTGGGCCAGGCCAAACTTGTCGGCGCGGGCCATCACGATGGTGTTGGCGGTGGGCACGTCGATGCCGGTCTCGATGATGGTGGAGCACAACAACACATTGCTGCGTTGCGCCACAAAGTCGCGCATCACCGACTCCAGCTGGCGCTCGGGCATCTGGCCGTGGGCCACGCTGATACGTGCCTCGGGCAGCAACTCTTCGAGTTTGGCGCGGCGGTTCTCAATCGTCTCGACCTCGTTGTGCAGGAAGTACACCTGGCCACCCCGCTTGAGTTCACGCAGCACTGCCTCACGGATCACGCCATTACCTTCGGTGCGTACAAAGGTTTTGATGGCTAGCCGACGTTGTGGCGCGGTGGCGATCACACTCAAATCACGCAAGCCTTCCAGTGCCATGCCCAGAGTACGCGGGATCGGCGTGGCGGTGAGGGTGAGCACATCCACCTCGGCGCGCAGGGCCTTCATCTGCTCCTTGTGGCGCACGCCAAAACGGTGTTCCTCGTCGATGATCAGCAGGCCCAGGTCCTTGAACTTGGTCGATTCGCTCAGCAGCTTGTGGGTGCCGACCACGATGTCGATGGTGCCGTCGGCCACACCTTTGAGCGCGGCGGTGATTTCCTTGCCAGATCGAAAGCGGCTCATTTCGGCCACCTTCACCGGCCATTTGGCAAACCGGTCCACCAGCGTCTGGTAATGCTGTTCGGCCAGCAAGGTGGTGGGCGCCAGAAAGGCCACCTGTTTGCCACCGGTGATGGCAATGAAGGCGGCGCGCAGTGCCACTTCGGTCTTGCCAAAGCCCACATCGCCGCACACCAGCCGGTCCATCGGGCGCGGGCTGATCATGTCCTGGATCACCGCATGGATGGCGGCTTTCTGGTCGGCGGTTTCTTCAAAACCAAAGTCATTGGCAAAGGTCTCGTAGTCGTTCGGACTGTAGCGGAAGGCATGGCCCTCGCGTGCGGCGCGGCGGGCATAGATGTTGAGCAACTCGGCGGCACTGTCGCGCACCTGCTCGGCGGCGCGGCGTTTGGCTTTGTCCCATTGGCCGCTGCCGAGTTTGTGCAACGGCGCTTCATCCGGGCTGACCCCGGTGTAACGGCTGATCAGTTGCAGCTGGCTCACCGGCACATAAAGGGTTGCCTTGTCGGCATACTCCAGATGAAGAAACTCTTGTATCTCCGCATCGCCATTTGGTAATTTGTTACCCAGGTCCAAGTTGATCAGGCCCCGGTAACGGCCAATGCCGTGGGCGCTGTGCACCACCGGGTCACCCACCTTGAGTTCACTCAGGTCCTTGATCAGCGCCTCCACATCGCTGACCTGCTCCTGTTTTTTGCGTTTGCGGGTGGTTGGGCTGGCGGCAAACAGTTCGGTCTCAGTCACAAAGTCCACACCCGTTTCCAGCCAGCTGAAACCGGTGGCCAGGCTGCTGGTGGCGATGCCGATTTTCTCGTCGCTGGCCAGGAACTCCTGCAGCGAGTCAAAGGCTGGCGGGTCAAAGCTGCTGGCATGCAAAAAGTCCAGCAAGCTGGCGCGTCGGCCCTCACTCTCGGCCAGCACCAGCACCCGTTGCTGGGTGTTGCGGATGTGGCTTTTGAGGCGGGCCAAGGGGTCTTCGGCGCCCCGCACCACGGTCATGGGGGGCAAGGCTTCAAATTCGGCATAAGGCGACTGCCCCTCACCCCCGCCCTCTCCCGGGGGGAGAGGGGGCAAAACCAGGGCGTTTGGTGCATCAGTTCCCTCTCCCCCAGGGAGAGGGCTAGGGTGAGGGCGGGCTTTGATGGACAGCTGCGCATGCTGGTTGACCCGGCCGTAAAACTGCTCAGCGCTCAGGAACAGCGCGTCGGGCGGCAAGACAGGGTGTTCCGGGTCACCTTGCACCAGGCGGTAACGTTCACGGGTGTCTTGCCAGAAATGGGCAAACGCGGGCTCTAGGTCGCCATGCAACACCACGGTAGCTGCGTCACCCAGGTAGTCGAATACGGTCGCCGTTTCCTCAAAAAACAGCGGCAGGTAATACTCGATGCCCGCAGTGGCGACCCCGTTGCCAATGTCTTTGTAGATGCGGCTGCGGGTGGGGTCGCCTTCGAGCAGCTCACGCCAGCGGCTGCGAAACCGTGCGCGCGCATCGTCATCCATCGGGAACTCGCGCCCGGGCAAGAGACGCACCTCGGGCACCGGGTACAGGCTGCGCTGGCTGTCGGGGTCAAAGGTGCGAATGGAATCGATCTCATCGTCAAACAAATCCACCCGGAACGGCACCGGGCTGCCCATCGGGAACAAGTCGATCAAGCCGCCGCGCACCGCGTATTCACCGGGGCTGACGACCTGCGTCACATGGCTGTACCCGGCCAGGGTGAGCTGCGCCTTGAGTTTGGATTCGTTGAGCTTTTGTTTGACCTTGAAGTGAAAGGTGGTGCCCGCCAGAAAACTCGGTGGCGCCAAGCGGTACAGCGCGGTGGTAGCAGGTACCACCACCACATCGGCGCCGGTGTCCTTGTCGTGCTGGCTGATGCGCCACAAGGTGGCCAGGCGCTCACTGATCAGGTCCTGGTGCGGTGAAAAAGTGTCAAACGGCAGCGTCTCCCAGTCCGGGAACAACACACAACGCAGCTCGGGCGCAAAAAACGCCATCTCGTCGATCAGGCGCTGGGCGTCGGGTGCATCTGCGGTGACGATGGCTGTCACCTTGCCACTGGCCTTGTCGCGTAGGGCCAGTTGGGCCAGCAACAGCGCGTCGGCCGAACCGGTGGGGCGGGGCAGGGTGTAGCGCTTGCCGGGGTTGAGTTTGGGTAATTCCATGCGAAAGTGTGTCAGGTAGAAACGCCAAAACCCTGCGCAAAGATTGGCAGGGTGTGTTGTCACGGATTCTAGAATGCAGCCCACACCATGACTGAACTCACCGATATCACCCTTACACCCAGCACCACGCCACGCTGCTGGGCCCTGATTCCCTGTGCTGGCAACGGCTCACGTGCGGGCGCCGCCGGCCCCAAACAGTACCAGGTGCTGGCGGGCCAACCGATGGTGATGCACACCCTGGCGGCGTTTGCCGAGGTGCCGCGTATTGACCAGACGCTGGTGGTGGTGTCTTCAGATGATGCGTTTTTTCAGACACCGCAGTGGAAGGATTCATCTTTTTTAATAGCGTCTTGCGGAGGTTCTACAAGGGCTTCAAGCGTATTTAATGGTTTGAATGCGCTGCTGGCCGAGGGTGCAGTTCCACACGACTGGGTGCTGGTGCACGATGCGGCACGCTGCCTGATCACCCCGGCGCAGATCAACCAGTTGCTCGATGCTTGCCTGAGCGACGAAGTGGGTGGTCTACTTGCCCTGCCGCTGCCCGACACACTCAAATCTGGCCAAGCTGGCCGGGTTGCCAGCACCTTGCCACGCGTTGACAAATGGCTGGCGCAAACACCGCAGATGTTCCGCATTGGTAGCCTGCTCGAAGCGCTGGAGCTGGCGGGGGACGCGGTCACCGACGAATCGAGCGCGATCGAAGCCATGGGGCTGGCCCCCAAGCTGGTGCCCGGCAGCGCCCAGAACTTCAAGGTGACCTACCCGGAAGACTTTGCGCTGGCACAAGCGGTGCTGTTGTCGCGCGTTGGTCAGGTTGCCTGACTGGGCGCGGTGGCGCGCACTTGATACACAAACAAGGTCAACACAATGAATTTCAGAATTGGCGAAGGCTGGGACACCCATGCCCTGGTGGCTGGGCGCAAACTGATCCTGGGTGGGGTGGAGGTGCCGTTTCACCTCGGTTTGTGGGGCCACTCGGACGCGGATGCACTGTTGCACGCGATCACCGATGCGCTCTTGGGCGCTGCCGCTCTGGGTGACATTGGCACGCATTTTCCCGATACCGACGCGGCCTTCAAGGGCGCGGATTCCAGTGTGCTGCTGGCCGAGGCGGCGCGCCGGGTGCGGGCCAAAGGCTTTGAGATTGGCAACATCGACAGCACCGTGATCGCCCAGGCGCCCAAGCTGATGCCACACATTCCTGCCATGCGCGCCCACATCGCGCAGACCTTGGGGCTGCAGCCCGACCAGGTGAATGTCAAGGCCAAGACCGCTGAAAAAATGGGGCCGGTCGGGCTGGGGCACGCGATGGAAGCGCGGGCGGTGGCGTTGCTCTACAAGACAGCCTGACGCGGCTCTCACACCCCCTTGTGCAACAAATCAGCCTCTAGCCCTTTGATTGCAAGGGTGTATAGCTCTTTTTAAAAGAGCATCTGCAACCTCGGATCCTTGCGCACCGTCCTCTGCGGACGGCTTCAACAAGGATGCGCTGGGCCAGTTGCCGGGCCGGGTCGTCAGGTATCCACGTGCCTGGCACGATGCCCCCATCCCGACGCCGGGCCGGACATTCCGCTACGCTCAGGCGCTGTCTGATTCTGCTCAACCACCAAGAGTCCCCCCCATGAAAACACAAGCCGCCGTCGCCTGGAAAGCAGGCCAGCCTCTGACCATTGAAACCGTTGACCTGCAAGGCCCCAAGTTCGGCGAAGTGCTGGTCGAAATCAAAGCCACCGGCATCTGCCACACCGATTACTACACCTTGAGCGGCGCCGACCCCGAAGGCATCTTTCCGGCCATCCTGGGCCATGAAGGCGCGGGCATTGTGGTGGATGTCGGCCCGGGCGTGACCACGCTCAAAAAAGGCGACCACGTTATCCCGCTCTACACCCCCGAATGCCGCCAGTGCAAGTTTTGCCTCTCGCGCAAAACCAATTTGTGCCAGCTGATTCGTGGCACGCAGGGCAAGGGCCTGATGCCCGACGCGACCAGCCGTTTCAGCCTGGACGGTCAGCCGATCTTTCACTACATGGGCACATCCACCTTCAGCAACTACACCGTCGCCCCCGAAATCAGCCTGGCCAAAATCCGTGAAGACGCGCCGTTCGACAAGGTCTGCTACATCGGCTGTGGCGTCACCACCGGCATTGGCGCGGTGATCTTCACCGCCAAGGTGGAAGCGGGCGCCAACGTCGTGGTGTTTGGTCTGGGCGGCATTGGCCTGAACGTGATCCAGGGTGCCAAGATGGTCGGTGCCGACAAGATCATTGGTGTGGACATCAACCCGGCCCGCCAGGAAATGGCGCGCAAATTCGGCATGACCCATTTCATCAACCCCAAGGAAGTTGCCAACGTGGTGGACAGCATCGTGCAGCTCACCGACGGCGGCGCCGACTACAGCTTTGAGTGCATTGGCAACACCCAGGTGATGCGCCAGGCGCTGGAGTGCACCCACAAGGGCTGGGGCCGCAGCATCATCATTGGTGTGGCCGAAGCCGGGGCCGAAATCAGCACGCGTCCGTTCCAGCTGGTGACCGGGCGCAAATGGGAGGGCTCGGCTTTTGGCGGCGCCCGTGGCCGCACCGATGTGCCCAAAATTGTCGACTGGTACATGGAAGGCAAGATCAACATCGACGACCTGATCACCCACACCATGCCGCTCAAAGACATCAACAAAGGTTTTGAGCTGATGAAAAGCGGCGAGTCCATCCGTGGCGTCGTGATTTATTGATCAAATTGGCCTCCACCCCTTATCCATCAAGCGCCAATAGCTATACTTTTTATACCTAATGAACCCATCTCCCCTGCAATTGCTCAGTGAGCACAGCTGCTTTGATGGTCTGCAGCGCTTTTACCAGCACGCATCCAGCGAAATCGGCCTGCCCATGAAGCTCTCGGTCTACCTGCCACCGCAGGCGGCCTACGGCCCGGTGCCCGCCGTGTTGTACCTGGCCGGCCTGACCTGCACCGAAGAAACCTTCATGGTCAAAGCCGGTGCCCAGCGTCTGGCGGCTGAACTGGGCCTGGCCTTGATCGCGCCCGACACCAGCCCACGCGGCGCCGGTGTGGCGGGTGAGGCCGATGCCTGGGACTTTGGCGTGGGTGCCGGCTTTTACCTGGATGCCACACAAGCCCCATGGGCCAAATACTGGCGCATGGAAAGTTACCTGATGCACGAGCTGCTGCCCCTGCTGGGCCAGAGCTTGCCGCTGGACTGTCGGCGTCTGGGCATTACCGGCCACTCCATGGGCGGGCACGGCGCCTTGACCTTGGCGCTCAGACACCCGGGCCGCTTCAAGTCGCTGTCTGCCTTTGCGCCGATCTGTGCAGCCAGCCAATGCCCGTGGGGGCACAAAGCGTTGGGCCACTACCTTGGGGCGGACCAGACCACCTGGGCCAGATACGATGCCAGCGCCCTGATGAGCGGCATGGCTGCTGCGCCTTTTCCCGGTGGCATCCTGATCGACCAGGGACTGGCCGACAAATTCCTGGCAGAACAATTGCACCCCGAGTTGTTTGAGGCCGCCTGCGCCCGTGTCGGCCAGCCGCTCACGCTACGTCGCCATGCGGGGTATGACCATGGTTATTACTTCATCGTCAGCTTTATGGCCGACCATCTGGCACACCACGCGCGGGCGCTGCGCTGAGAATGCGCTACAGGTCTTGAGGTTTTGTTGCTTGCTTCAATAATGTGATCCCAAGCCGCTGGGCGGTGAGGGACATCTGCATGCTGTGCCACAGGCACCGCCCCGTTCTGACAACCGACGTGATGGGAGAACCATGAGCATCAAACGTTTGATCGATGCGGTTGAGAAAATTTTCCTGGCCTTGATCGCCTGCTTCACCGTGGTTGCGATGGGCCAGGAGATCTGGGTGCTGATCGAAAACCGCCGGGTGGCCTTGCAAGATCTGTTGTTGATGTTCATCTACGCCGAGGTGTTGGGCATGCTCGGCGCGTTTTATGTGCGCCAGCGCAACCTGATCATCTTGCCCCTGTTCATTGCGATGACCGCGCTGAGCCGCTTGATTGTGTTGCAGGGCAAAGACTCCGACCCGATTGTGCTGCTGTACGAGGCTGGCGCCATTTTGCTGATTGCGCTGGCCTGCTGGGTCACCAGCCGGATGCGCACCGAGGAGTGATCGGTCTCGGCCAGAAGTTATCCTTCCAAGGAAAATTGGTCTCTAGCCCTTTATTTACAAGGGCTAATAGCTCTGATAAACAGAGCATTTCCTCACTAAAGGGCTGACCCTGGCCATGTGCCCGACCCGCTGGCAGTCAGGCGCCTGGCGCACCAAGCCGCTGCCGCATGGGGTAACCGATGTTCACAAAGTTGTCACAGCGCGTGATTAAGCTAATGTCACCCGTTGCTTACAAAGGTAAAAACCATGACCATTCTTTCACGCGCCATCACACTGGGTTTGCTCTCACTCACGCTCGCCGGGCCGACACAGGCCGCTGGCAAAAGTACCCCGGCCACACCCAAAACACTGGCCAATGTCATTGTCCTGATCCCTGACGGCATGAGTGTCAGCGGCACCACGCTGGCACGTTTGTACCAGGGCAGCCCGCTGGCCCTGGACCCGCTGGCCAGCGGCTTGATGAGCACCTGGAATGGCGACGGCACCATTGCCGATTCTGCACCGGCTGGTTCGGCCATTTCCTCGGGCTGGAAATCCCAGACCGGCAACATCGCCAGCACCGGCAAGCTCTATGCCTTGCCAGGCGCCCGGGTGCCTGCCGCCGGTGAGGAATTACGCCCGGTGGCCACCATTCTGGAAGCCGCCCGCCTCAGTGGCCGCGCCACCGGCATCATCAGCACCAGTGAGTTCATGCACGCCACCCCGGCCGATTTCAGCGCCCACGACCCGTCGCGCGCCAGCTACGACAACCTGACCGAACAAATCGTCTACAACAAGCTCGATGTCATCCTGGGTGGCGGCATCAAGTACCTCAAACCCGAGTCCCGCAAGGACAAGGAAGACATGGCCGCCGTCTTGCGTGCCCGGGGTTATGCCTTGGTGGGCAACACCGCCGAGCTACAACAGTTTGCAGGCAACAAGCTGGTGGGTGTGTTTGGCAAGACCGACGCCCATACCGCACTGTCCTATGACCTGGACCGCGACCCGGTGCGTGAGCCCTCCCTGGCGCAGATGACCGCCAAGGCGATTGAGGTGCTGTCGGCTCGGCCCAAAGGTTTTTTCCTGATGGTGGAAGGCTCCAAGGTGGACTGGGCCGCCCACGCCAATGACACCGTGGGCATCGTCAGCGACGTGCTGGCTTTTGACAGGGCGGTCAAGGTGGCGCTGGACTTTGCCAAAACCAACAAGAACACCTTGGTGGTGGCGGTGACCGATCATGGCAACTCCGGCATCTCGATTGGTGACCGCTCCACCAGCAAAACCTACGACAAAACCCCCTGGACCAGCTTTATCGAGCCGCTCAAAAAAGCCAAGGTGACCGGGGAAGGCTTCGAAGCCCTGTTGCCTGCCAACCGGCTGGAGGCCACGGTGGACAGCCTGGGTGCTGAGATCCGCGCCCTGGCCAAGGAATGGCTGGGTGTGGAGGACCTGACAGATACCGAAGTGGAGAGCCTGCTCAAGGCCAAAAAGGGTGAGGTGAACTACGCCGTGGGCCCCATCGTCGCCAAACGCGCCAAGATCGGCTACACCACCAACGGCCACACCGGTGAAGATGTGGTGCTGTACAACTACGACCCGCGTGGCCGTCTGCTGGGTGGCCTGGTGGACAACACCCAGGTTGCCAGCTTCATGGCCAAGACACTGGGTGTGGACCTGGACCAGACCACCAGCAAGCTGTTTCTGGATGCGGCCGCTGCTTTTGGCGCCAAGGGTGCGCAGGTGGATGTCGACAACAGCGACACCGAGAACCCGGTGCTGGTGGTCAAAAAGGGTGAACACACCCTGCGTATGCCCCGCAACAAAAGTGTCGCCTGGCTCAATGACAAAGAAGTCAACTCCGATGGTGTCACCGTGTTCAACGGCAGCCGCTGGTTTGTGGCGCGCAACCTGGTGAATCTGGTCAAGTGAAGACCGTGGCGCCAAGTCTCCTGGCCCGGAGCGGGCGCCATGCTGGGTCTTTGTGTTTGCCAGGCTGGCGACATTTCTGGTCAAATAATTCTCTAGCCCTTTTAAATAAAGGGTGAGTAGCTCTGATTAACAGAGCGTTGTCAGCGGAATGTCGTGCTCAGCCGCCAGCGTCTCCAGCGCCTCACGGCTGAGCCCGGCGACAAAGTGGGCGATGGCCTGGCGGGTGCTGTCCTCTTGCATCATGGCTTGGCCGCGCCAGGGCAGGCCAGCTGCCATACACAGGGTCTGGGCAAAGTGCGGCTCCAGCGCGGCCAGGGCCACGCGGCCGTCCAGGCAGGGGTAAACCTGGTATCCGGCATGGCCTCCGCCAAGCAATGTGCCGGGCAGGGTGGCGCCCCAGCGGCGGGGCAGGGCCAGGTGGGCGGCGGCGTCGGACAAGGCCACTTCGATCCAGCTGCCCGCGCCGCTTTGGCGCTGCAGCAGCACGGCCTGTAATACCGCTTCGCTGGCCATCAGCGCACCACCCATGTCGGCGTACAGGGTGGTTGGCAGGTCCAGGCCAGTGATCAGACCGTTATCGGCCAGGTAGGTCAGGTCATGGCCCGGCAGGTCGGCGTTCACACCGGATGCACCGACGATGCTGACCACGGACAGCTTCGGGTAACGCGGCTGCAGGCTGGCCCAGTCCAGACCCAGTTTGCGCAGCGCGCTCGGGCGAAACGAGGTCAGCAGCACATCGGCCTGCGTCAGCTCGGTGTGTAGGGCCGCCTGGCCGACTTCGGTTTTGAGGTTGACAACCTGAACGTTGATGCCCTCATGCAAGTCCCGGTAGGCAGCCGGGCTGTAGTGGCTCATCGGGTCGCCGGTGAGGCTGGACGACACATCGGTGCTGCCGACGGCCTGTGGCGCGGGGGGCTCCAGCTTGTGACAACGTGCGCCCATCTGGCGGCAACGTTGCAGGGCGGCGGGGCCGGGCAGATTCAGGCTCAGGCTCAGGACCTGGACCCCCGTCAGGGCCTGGGGCAAATGCGTAGGTGTGGCGAGCATGGGTTTGGGGTAGTGCGGCTGGATGGCCCATTTTGACGCAGTGACTCAGGACCATCACACAGTTGGGTAACTGTCTTATGCCAAGCGCTGCAAAGTGTCATTCACATGACAGCGGGCAAGCATATAAACGCATCATGGGTATTGGGCTGGCGCTGGAGTTGCCAGGGTGGGCGGGTAGAATTCAGGAGTCGCTTGGGTTATCTCACCCAGCTGTTATTTTGGGCCTCTTCCCTGCTTGCCTGCCAGGATGTTTCCTCGCTGAAGACGCCCGTTGCCTCAAGGATTTTCATGAAACGTGTTGATGACTTTCGCCTGAAATTCGGCCAAAAAGAGTATGTGCCGATCATGGTGGGTGGTATGGGGGTCGATATTTCGACGGCAGAACTGGCACTGGAGACCGCCCGCCTGGGTGGCATTGGTCACATTTCGGATGCCATGGTCAACGATGTGTCTGACCGCCGTTTTGACACCAGTTTTGTCAAAGACAAAACCAAACTCTACAAACACAACATCCTTAATGCCGACAAGTCCGACGTCAAATTTGACCTGGACATCCTGGCCGAGGCCACGCGCAACCACGTGGGCGCCACCATGGAAGCCAAGAAGGGTGATGGCCTGATTTTTGTGAACTGCATGGAAAAGCTGACCATGAACGGTCCGCGCGAAACCCTGCAGGTGCGTATGGCCTCCGCGCTGGACGCGGGCATTGATGGCATCACGCTCAGCGCTGGCCTGCATCTGGGCTCGTTTGGGCTGATCGCAGACCACCCGCGTTTCCGTGACGCCAAGCTCGGCATCATCGTGTCCAGCGTGCGCGCCTTGCAGCTGTTTTTGCGCAAAAACGCGCGGCTGGACCGCAAGCCCGACTTCGTGGTGGTCGAAGGCCCGCTGGCTGGTGGTCACCTGGGTTTTGGCCTGGACTGGGCGCAGTACGACCTGGCCACCATCATTGCCGAGGTGATCAAGTTTGTGAAGGATGAGGAGCTCAACATCCCAGTGATCGCAGCCGGTGGCATCTTCACCGGCAGCGATGCGGTGTCTTTCCTGGAAAGTGGCTCAGCCGCAGTGCAGGTGGCCACCCGTTTCACCGTCGCCGAGGAATGTGGTCTGCCGGCCGATGTCAAGCAGGATTACTACATGGCCAACGAGGATGACATCGTGGTCAACACCATTTCGCCTACCGGTTACCCGATGCGTATGCTCAAGGGCTCCCCGGCGATTGGTGACGGCATCCGGCCCAATTGTGAGTCGTATGGCTACCTGCTTGATGGCAATGGCAACTGCGCCTATATCACCTCGTACAACCGTGAACTGGCGCTGAATCCCAGTGGCAAAAACATCTCGGTGATGGACAAAACCTGTTTGTGCACCCAGATGCGCAACTTCAAGCTGTGGACCTGCGGCCACTACACCTACCGCCTGAAAGACACCACGCGCCGGGGGCCGGATGGCAAATACCAGCTGTTGACAGCAGAACACATCTTCAACGACTACCTCTACAGCGTTGACCACCAGATTGCGCTGCCAGCCGGTATCTGAGCCCCCGTACCCCCGACCTGGCTGCCGCTGGATTGGTCGCAGCAGCTGTTTTGTCGGTTTCAGAAACTGAACAAGTCGATGAGTTTTTGCAGCGGGTCCAGATCAATCGAGCGGGTTGCCGTGTTGTCTGAGAGCGCATCCATGACCCAGTCACCCTGTGACATCGACACACCCGCCGGAGGTGCTGGCATGCTGACGGGTTGTTTGGCCAGGTTCACGCGCATGTAGTCGATCCACATCGGCAAGGCCACCGTGGCACCAAACTCATGGGTTCCCAGACTGCGCGGCTCATCAAACCCCATCCAGGCCACTGCGGTGGTGCTGCCGCTGTAGCCCGCAAACCAGCCGTCCACCGCGTCACTGCTGGTGCCGGTTTTGCCGGCCAGATCGTGCCGCGCCAGTTTTTGTGAGGCGCTGGCTGCGGTGCCCGAGCTGGTGACCTCGCGCAACAAACTGTCGGTGATGAAGGCGTTGCGGGCATCGAGCACACGGTTGGCTTCCTGTGCGGGCAGCACCGGGGCGGCTTCAAACAAGACATTGCCCCGGATGTCGGTGATTTTCTGGATCAGGTAGGGGTTGATCTGGAAGCCGCCATTGGCAAACACCGAATAAGCCCCGGCCAGCTGCAAGGGGGTGACCGCACCGGTCCCCAGGGCCAGCGTGTAGTTCACCGGCTGTTTGCTGGGGTCCAAGCCAAAACGGGGCAAAAAATCGTGGGCATAGGCCGGTGTGATGGCGCGCAGCAAACGCACTGCGGCCACGTTTTTGGACTTGGCCAGCGCGGTGCGCAGGGTGATGGCACCGTCAAACTGGTTGTCGTCGTTCTGCGGCTGCCAGGGCTGGCCGCCGGTTTCTTCGCTGGTGAGTGTCAACGGTGCGTCGTTCACCAGGGTGCCCGGTGTGTAACCTTTGTCGAGTGCGGCGGAATAGATGAAGGGTTTCATCGCCGAGCCGGGTTGGCGCCAGGCCTGGGTGACGTGGTTGAACTCGCTGCTGTAAAAGTCAAAACCACCCACCAGGGCGCGCATCGCACCGGTCTGGTTGTTCAGCGCCACCAGGGCCGCACCCACATTGGGGATCTGGCTTATGCGCCAGCGGCCTTTGTTGTCCTGCTCGACGCGGATCACCGAACCGGTCTTGATCTTGAGTGCCGCCGGGGCTTTGTCTTTCAAGGCATTGCTCGCAAAACGCAAACCTTCGGGCAACAACTCGATGCTGTTGCCGTTGGCCAAGACCGCCCGCACACTTTTGGGTGTGGCCGACAGCACCACGGCAGACAGCAGCGTGTCGCTGGCCGGGTACTTTTGCAGCGTGGCCTCGATCAACTTCTGACGCTCGGTGGCGTCTCGTGGCAGGTCAATCTGGGCTTGTGGGCCGCGGTAACCACGCCGCTGGTCATAGGCCAGCACCGAGCGGCGCACCGCGGCGTAGGCGGCGTCCTGGTCGGCACTGACCAAGGTGGTGTAGACGTTGATGCCGCGGGTGTAGGTGTCGTCCTTGAACTGGCCAAAAATCGCCTGGCGCACCATTTCGGCGGCGTAGGGGGCGTGGTTGTTGATGGACTGGCCTTCGGCCAGCACCTGAATGTTCTCCTTGAGTGCGGCCTGATATTGCGCCTCGGTGATGTACTTCAGGTCACGCATACGTTTGAGCACCAGTTGCTGGCGCGCTCTGGCACGCTGCGGGTTGGTGATCGGGTTGATGCTGGACGGCGCCTGCGGCAGCCCAGCCAGCATCGCAGCCTGGGCCAGGCTCAGGTCTTTGAGCGGTTTGCCAAAGTAGATGCGCGCTGCACTGCTGAAACCGTAGGCGCGTTGACCCAGGTAGACCTGGTTCATGTAGAGCTCCAGGATCTGGTCTTTGCTGAGTTCCGCCTCGATCTTGTAGGCCAACATCACCTCGGTGAGTTTGCGCGAGAACAGCTTCTCCTTGGTCAGGTAAAAGTCGCGCGCGACCTGCATGGTGATGGTGGAGGCCCCTTGTTTGAGCCCGCCGCTCAGGTCCGCCAGCACCGCACGCACCACACCTTTGTAGTCCACTCCACCGTGTTCGTAGAAGCGTGCGTCCTCAATGGCCAAGAGCGCCTGCTTTTGCACCAGGGGTATGTCTTTGATAGCAACAAAGTCCCGCCGCTCCTGGCCAAACTCGCCAATCAGCACGTTGTCGCTGGTGTACACCCGCAGGGGGATCTTGGGCCGGTAGTCGGTCATGGACTCCAGGCTGGGCAAATCCAGGGGAGAGGCGGCATACACACCGGGGCCGACCAGCACCCACAGCAACAACAGCGCACGGCAAAAGTGTGAAATGGACATCTTCAAGTTAGATCAGGTGGCCAGAACGGCTGGTGGGGTGGGGACTGATGCCAAGGCGCCGCGTGCTGAGCGGGGCAGTTGGCTGAGGTCGGTCTGTATGTGTTTGAAACAGCCGCTGATTGTCCAGCTTGCCGCCTGGGCTCGTGTGTCAGCTATGTGAACCTGACACGGTCTTTTGTAAGCAGATGCAAATTCAGAACTGGATACCCGCCGGGTTGCTGGGTGACACCCGTGTTGCCGCAGCGGGAGCCGGTGCGCTGGTTCTGGCGGGTGCTTCGGGCGCCTTGGCCTCACTGGGGGCCGACTCCGTGGGTTTGGCCGCCACCAGCGGGCTGGGCTCGGCATAACGGTAGCCGGTGGGCAGCTTGTTTTTCTCGGGGTAACCAGCGGCGTTGAGGTACTGTGTCCATTCGGGCGCGGAATAACCCTTGATTTGCTGGCCACCCACGGTGAGCAGCGGCACCGAGCTGGTGTTGGCCAGGCGTTTGAGCGATTCGGCATCGTCGTTGCTCTCGACGGTTTTCTCCGTGAAGGGGATGCCACGGCTGCGCAGCAAGGTGCGGCCCTCGTCACAGGGCATACATTCCTTGGCGCTGAACAGGGTTACCGGGTATTTCGCGGCCACCTGGCGCAACTCATAAGGCAGCGTGCTGGCTGCGCTGCCAGCGTCTTTGCCGTCTGCACTCAGGGGTGTGACTTTGGCCGCAGCGGCTGGCGGTTTGTCTGAAAAGGTGACGCGCCCGTCCGGCCCGACGATGCGGTAGAGCGTCTGCGCTTGTGCCAAGGGCTGGGTCAAGACGGAAACCGTGCAAAAACATAGCAGTCCACCCAATATGGATAAGGGCTTGCGTGCTCTGAGAGCACGAATATGAAGCTGACGATGTGCCATTTGCAGACCTCCTTTAACGCGTTTGGACCATGCCCTGGTGCCGCAACAAGGCGTCCAGCAGCGGCTCGCGCCCACGAAACGCCTTGAAAGACTCGATCGCCGGACGGCTGCCACCCGCCTCCAGGATCGCCTGGCGGTAACGCCGACCGGTGTCCAGACTGGGCTGGCCTTCAGCGCCCATGGTTTCCTCAAAGGCGGCATACGCATCAGCGCTGAGCACCTCGGCCCATTTGTAGCTGTAATACCCTGCCGCATAACCACCGGCAAAAATGTGGCTGAAGGTGTGGGCGGTGCGGCTCCAGCTCGGGGGCTGCAACACGGCCACTTCATCGCGCACCTGTTGCAGCAGGGGCATGATGTCCTGGGCCGGGTCGTGGGCGCTGTGCAACAACATGTCAAACAGCGAGAACTCGATCTGGCGCAGGGTCTGCATACCACTCTGGAAGTTTTTGGCCGCCAGCATCTTGTCGAACAGGGCGCGCGGCAACGGCTCGTCGGTGTCGACATGCGAGGTCATGTTCTTGAGCACCTCCCACTCCCAGCAGAAGTTCTCCATGAACTGGCTGGGCAACTCCACCGCATCCCACTCCACACCGCTGATGCCCGACACATCGCGCTCGTTCACCTGGGTCAGCAGGTGGTGCAAGCCGTGGCCAAACTCGTGGAACAGGGTGGTGACATCGTCGTGTGTCAGCAGGGCCGGGCGGCCAGCTACACTGGCGGCAAAGTTGCACACCAGGTGCGCCACCGGGGTTTGCAGGGTGTGGGTGTCGGGACGCAACCAGCGGGCACGCACGTCGTCCATCCAGGCGCCGCCGCGTTTGCCGTTGCGCGAGGTCGGGTCCAGGTAAAACTGGCCGACCAGCGTGTTGGCTGTGTCACCGGCCTGTGTGGCGGGGCGCTCAATGCGGTAAAAGCGCACGTCTTCATGCCAGACCGGGGCGTGGTCTTCGCGGATCTGCACCTCAAACAGGGTTTCGACAATCTGGAACAGACCGGCCAGCACCTTGGGCAGCGGGAAGTACTGTTTGACTTCTTGCTCGTTGAAGGCGTAGCGGACTTCCTTGAGTTTTTCACTGACATAGGGCCAGTCCCAGGCTTGCGGGTCAGTCAGGCCCAGTTGTTCCGTCGCAAAGCTGCGCATGTCAGCCAGGTCTTGTTCGGCAAAGGGCTTGGCGCGTGTTGCCAGGTCACGCAGGAAGTGGATGACTTTGTCGGGCGACTCAGCCATCTTGGGCACCACCGAGAGGGTGGCAAAGTTGGCGTAGCCCAGCAGCTGGGCTTCTTCGAGGCGCAGCGCCAGCAACTCCTTGATCAGCTCGGAGTTGTCAAACTTCTGGCTGGTCTCATCGGCCTGGTTGGAGGCGCGTGTCACGTAGGCGCGGTATAGCTTTTCACGCAGCGCGCTGCTTTTGGCAAACTGCATGATGGGCAGGTAACACGGCATTTTGAGCGTGAGTTTGTAGCCCTCTTTGCCATCTGCTTGCGCGGCCGATTGGGCGGCCTGCACGATGTCGTGGGGCACACCGTTTAGCTCGTCCAGCGTGGCGTAGTAGGCAAAGGCGTCGGTCGCGTCGAGCGCGTTTTCGCTGAATTTTTGGCTGGCTGCGGCCTGCAACTCCTGGATGGCCGCAAACCGTTCGCGCGCTGCCCCTTGAAGCTCCGCACCACCGAGCACAAAGTTGCGCAAGGCGTTTTTGTGCGCCTGGCGCTGCTCGGCTGTCAGGGTGCTGGGGTCAATGACTTTGTATTTGGCGTACAGGCGTTCATCAGCCCCCAGGCGGGTGTAGAACTCGGTGACCTTGGGCAGGGCGGCATTGAAGGCGGCGCGTAACTCGGGGCTGTCGGCCACGCTGTTGAGGTGGCTGACGGCGCCCCAGGCGCGTGACAATTGCTCGGTGGCCACATCGAGCACACGGGCCATGTTGTCCCACTTGGCCTCGAAAGCTGGTGCGGTGACGCTCTCAAGCGCCTGGTTGGCCTGGGTCAGCAGTTGTTCGAGCGCCGGTTCGATGTGCTCCGGGCGAATCTGGTCAAACGCGGGCAGGTCGTCAAAAGAGAGAAGGGGATTGGTCATGGTGTTCAGATGGTGCTGCGTTCGGCGGCTTCAAGGGTGTTGACCAGCAACATGGTAATGGTCATCGGGCCAACACCACCCGGTACCGGGGTAATGAAGCCTGCGACCTGGCGCACGCTTTCAAAATCCACATCACCGCAAAGCTTGCCCTCGTCATTGCGGTTCATGCCGACATCGAGCACCACCGCGCCGGGTTTGACCATGTCGGCGGTCAGCACATTGCGCTTGCCCACCGCCGCCACGATCACGTCGGCCTGCAGTGTCATTGCCTTGAGATCGGCTGTGGCGCTGTGGCAGATGGTGACGGTGGCGTTTTTCTGCAGCAGCATCATGGCCATGGGTTTGCCCACGATGTTGGAGCGGCCAATCACCACCGCGTGTTTGCCACGCAGGTCGTAACCAATGGACTCCAGCATCTTCATGCAGCCATAAGGGGTGCAGGGCCAGAAACCCGGCATGCCTGTCATCAACGCACCGGCGCTGGCGATGTGGAAACCGTCGACATCCTTCAGGGGCGAAATCGCCTCGATCACCTTGCTGGCGTCAATGTGTTTGGGCACCGGCAGCTGCACCAGGATGCCGTGGATGGCCGGGTCGGCATTGAGCCGGGCAATGTGGGCCAGCAACTCGGCTTCACTGAGGCTGGCCTCGTACTTTTCGAGCACCGAGTGAAAACCGCAGTCTTCACAACCCTTGACCTTGTTGCGTACATAAACCTGGCTGGCCGGGTTGTCACCGACCAGGATCACCGCCAGGCCGGGGGTGATGCCACGGGCCTTGAGGGCGCGGGCGCGCTCGGTCACATCCAGGCGCAATTGTTTGGACAGGGCCACGCCGTCAATGAGTTGGGCGCTGGGGGCAGGTGTGTTCATTGCAAATCCATCATAAAAAAAGCCCGCTAGTCCTTACGGGGCGGGCGTTGATAGCTATTCTAAAAATAGCAAAAGAGAAGCCGGTTCGGGCTCAGGCTTTGACCGCATTGGGTCCTAGGGCCACTTTCAGCAGGTCGGCCACGGTGTTGGCGTTGAGCTTTTCCATGATGTTGGCGCGGTGCGCCTCCACCGTCTTGATGCTGATGCCCAGGTCGTCGGCGATCTGCTTATTTAAACGGCCCGCCACAATGCGTTCGAGCACCTGCGACTCGCGCAGGGTCAGGCGTGCCATCAGGGCGTCGCGTGCGGCGGTGCTTTGGTATTCGGCAAAAGCGCCTTTGGCCTGCTCCAGCATGCGCTCCACCAGCGGCACCAGCTGTTCTTCCTGGAACGGCTTCTGGATGAAGTCCATTGCGCCCTTTTTCATGGTGTCCACCGCCATTGGCACATCACCGTGGCCGGTGATGAACGAGAGGGGCAGGGGGGAATGGGCTTCCATCAGACGGGACTGCAGTTCCAGACCGGTCATGCCCGGCATGCGGATGTCGATGATCAAGCAGGCCACTTCGCGCGGGTCGTAGCGACTCAGAAAGGACTCGGCGGAGTCGAAACACCTGACCCGGTAATCTTTGCCCTCCAACATCCACTGCAAGGAATCTCGCACGGCCTCATCATCATCAACGACATAGACAGTGCCTTTTTTGGGGATCAAACTCATGACGGTACCTGAAATCCTGGTTGTTCAGAACGCTTCGCGGGCGGCGCTGAGAGGGGGTCCGGGTTGGGTATCCAGAACGTGAAACAGCAGCCAACGACAGCCTCGCCATTGTAGAGGTTCTCCGCTTTCATTCTGCCCAGGTGAGATTCCACAATGGAACGGCACAAAGACAGGCCAATGCCCATGCCTTCGGGCTTGGTCGAGTAGAACGCCTCGTACAGCCGCGCCATGACTTCCGGCGCAATGCCCTGGCCCGAGTCGGACACCTTGAATTCAACCACCGGCTTGTCGTCGACCCAGGCCGTGGCCACCCGCAGTTTCACCAGGCGCTGTGCGGTGGGCTTCTGGGCGGTGTCGATGGATTCGGCGGCGTTTTTCAGCAGGTTCAGCAGCACCTGCTCGATCAGAATCGGGTCCACCAGGATGTTGGGCAGGTTGGGGGCGACATATTGGTTGAGCTTGACGTTGCGCCGACGCAGCTCGATTTCGGCCAGTTCCACCGCTTCGGACACCAGAGTGCTCACATTGGCAATGCTGCGGTTGGGCTCACTGCGCCGCACAAATGAGCGGATGCGCTGGATGATCTGCCCGGCACGGTGCGCCTGGCGGCCGGTTTTCTCCAAAGCGCCGAGCAGCTCGTTTTGGGTGATCTGGTTGCCTTTGATGCGCGACAACATGCCGTTGCAGTAGTTGTTGATGGCGGTGAGTGGCTGGTTGAGCTCGTGTGCCACGCTGGAGGCCATCTCGCCCATGGTGATCAAACGACTCGACGCCTGGGCGCGTTCGGCCTGGATCTCGGCCTGTTCTTCGGCCATACGGCGTGCGGTGATGTCGGTGGCAATCACCATCTGCGCCAGGCGACCATCAACCCAGCTCAGGTAGCGGGTGCGCACCTCCAGCCAGCGGCCCAAGCTGCCCAGATAGACCTCGGCACTCTCGGCCTCCTTGTCTGAGAGTTGGCTGGTGGGCAGGCCGGCAAAAGCGTCCACCATGTCCTGTGATTCGTCACTGTGGTTGAGCGCCGGCACACCGGCTTCGGCCACCAGTTGCAGGTGCCCCTGGGCTTCGGTGCCAAACCACAGGCGGTACAACTTGTTCGCAAACAGCAGCTCATGGCTGCCCAGCGGCGCCACCGAAATGGAGGCATCCAGGGCTTCCAGCACCGCCGTGAAACGCTCGTGCGAGGCGGCGAGTTGTTCACGCACCCGGGTCGGCTCGGTGATGTCCGTCATCGAGGTCATCCAGCCGGTTTGCTGGCCAAAGGCGTCGATCAGCGGCGAGACATACAGGTGCGCCTCAAAGATCTCGCCGTTCTTGCGTTTGACCCGGAACTGGATGCCGCTGGGCTGGATCAGGCCGGCGAGTTCCTCGCGCAGCCTGGCCCGCAGCGCTTCGTGGTCACTCTCAGGCCAATAGGGGAAGGGCGCGGTCTGGTTCACCAGTTCGGCCTCGCTCCAGCCCGTCATCTGGCAAAACGCGGTGTTCACATAGGTGATGCGCCCGTGCAGGTCGAGCGCGCGCATGCCGGTGAGCATCGAGTTCTCCATGGCCCGGCGAAAAGCGGTTTCGCGGATCAGTGCCTCTTGCGCCTGGATGCGCCTTCGGGTGTGGCGCCAATTGGCCAGCAGCAGCCAGGCCGTCACCGCACTGAGCACCATCACCAGCCAGAACAGGCCACTGCCAATCACCCCCAGCGAGGTGCGGTAGGCCTGACCACGCAGCGACAAACCATTGCCGATGGGGGACACCGGCAGCTGGTAGGCGTTGACCGGATTGGCCCAGGGCAAGATGCTGCGGGTGAGGGTCTTCTCCACCAGGCTGGTACCTGCCAGCACCTTGCTGTCGGCGTCCAGAAAAGCGATGGCGTATTTGGAAGTGACCTCGGACGGCACACCGTAGCGGAAGATCGCATCGACCGAGTAGGTCACGATCAGGTCACCCTTGAAGCGGGTTTTGTCGATCAGTGGCAGGTGCAATTGCACCAGAGTGGGGCCGTTGTCCTGCTTGCGCGGGGTGGAATACACCGGCAACAACACGTCGCGCACCAGCAGGTAGTTCTGCACGGTTTCCTCCACACGGCGGCGGATCTGGGCGCTTTGTTTGGAAGAGCGCGCCAGCACACCGCTGGCGTCAAAACTGCCACGTTCCCGGAAGCCGTCGTCCATCCAGGTCATGCTTTGAATCTCTGGAAACTGGTTGCTAAAGGCCTCAGCCCGTTTGAGGAAACTGTCCTCCGACACCTCTCGGCCTGCCATTTCGCGGGCGAAGCGCATCAGCTGCTCTTGTTGCTCCAACAGGCGCAGGCGCACCCGTTGCTGGGAGTACTCCACATCACGGTGGATGGCCTCGCGCTCGCGCGCGATTTCTTCAAAACGCAGGTAGGCAAACGCTGACAGGATGGCCGCCAAAAACAGCAGCACCGCGGCCAGCGGCGCCAGCATGGCCAGTCGGTCTTGGCGGTGGGCTGTTTGCCCCTTCCACCAACGGCGTAATCTGGCGCGTGGGTCAAGCGTATCCGGGCTGTCGCTGGGCTGAGAAAGGGGCAAAGGCATGGGGCCAAGTGTAGGGGCTTGGGATTTTGAAATTGGATTCTAAATTTCATAATGCGAATTGACCCTACGCAATTTGAAATTTATTGAAATACCCCTAGAATCCCGCTCGCGACAAAAACGGCCAAACCCACTAACATTCCCCGGCCACCATACAGGAGACATGCATGTCAGTAGTACCCGATAACCGTACCGCCATTGATGCGGATGCCCAGGAAACCCGCGAGTGGATGGACGCACTGAGCGCCGTTATTGAAAAAGAAGGCCCAGCGCGCGCGCACTATCTATTAGAGCAACTGCTGGAACACGCCCGGCAAAACAGCCTGGACATGCCGTTTTCGGCCAACACCGGTTACGTCAACACCATCGAGCCCGACCAGGAAGAACGCTGCCCGGGCAACATCGAGATTGAAGAACGCCTGCGCGCCTACATGCGCTGGAATGCCATGGCCATGGTGGTCAAAGCCAACCGCCATCACCCTGAAGATGGTGGGGATTTGGGTGGCCATATCGGCTCTTTTGCCTCGCTGGCCAGCCTGTTTGGTGCAGGCTTCAACCATTTCTGGCATGCCGAGAGCAAAGACCATGGCGGTGACTGCCTGTATGTCCAGGGCCATGTGGCCCCTGGCGTGTACGCCCGCGCCTTTCTGGAAGGTCGCCTGACCGAAGAGCAGTTGCTCAACTTCCGCCAGGAAACCGCTGGCAAGGGGCTGTCGAGCTACCCGCATCCGAAACTGATGCCCGAGTTCTGGCAGTTCCCCACGGTGTCGATGGGCCTGGGCCCGCTGATGGCGATTTACCAGGCGCGTTTCCTGAAGTACCTGCATGCCCGTGGCATTGCCGACACCAGCAAGCGCAAGGTCTGGGTGTTCTGCGGCGACGGCGAAATGGACGAGGTCGAAAGCCTGGGTGCCATTGGTCTGGCCGCGCGTGAAAAACTCGACAACCTGGTGTTTGTCATCAACTGCAACCTGCAGCGTCTGGACGGCCCGGTGCGTGGCAACGGCAAGATCATCCAGGAGCTTGAAGGCACCTTCCGCGGTGCGGGCTGGAATGTGATCAAACTGATCTGGGGTGGCAACTGGGATCCGCTGCTGGCGCGCGACAAGGATGGCGCCCTGCGCAAGGTCATGATGGACACGCTCGACGGCGACTATCAGGCCTTCAAGGCCAACGACGGCGCGTTTGTGCGCAAACACTTCTTCGGCCGCTCGCCCGAGACAGCAAAGATGGTCGAGAAGATGAGTGATCAAGAGATCTTCGGCTTGCAACGTGGTGGTCACGACCCGCAAAAGGTCTACGCGGCTTACCACAAGGCCGTCAACCACACCGGCCAGCCTACGGTGCTGCTGATCAAAACCGTCAAAGGTTATGGCATGGGCAAGATTGGCGAGGGCAAGAACAACGTGCACCAGACCAAAAAACTTGGTGATGACGACATCCGCGCCTTCCGTGACCGCTTCAATATCCCGATTCCCGACAGCCAGCTGGCTGACCTGCCGTTCTACAAACCGGCCGACGACACCCCCGAGATGCAGTACCTGCATGCCCGCCGTCAGGCGCTTGGTGGCTACCTGCCGCACCGCCGCACCAAGGCCGATGAGTCCTTCACCGTGCCGTCCATCGAGACCTTCAAGTCGGTGATGGAACCCACCGCACCAGGCCGCGAAATTTCGACGACCCAAGCCTATGTACGTTTCCTCACCCAGCTGCTGCGTGACCAGGCGCTGGGCCCACGTGTCGTGCCGATCTTGGTCGATGAGGCCCGCACCTTTGGTATGGAAGGCCTGTTTCGTCAGATTGGTATCTACAACCCGGCGGGCCAGCAGTACACCCCGGTCGACAAAGACCAGGTGATGTACTACAAGGAAGACGTCAAGGGGCAGATCCTGCAGGAAGGCATCAACGAAGCTGGCGGCATGAGCAGCTGGATTGCAGCTGCCACCAGCTACTCCACCAGCAACCGCATCATGGTGCCGTTCTACGTGTACTACTCGATGTTCGGCTTCCAGCGCATTGGCGACTTGGCTTGGGCTGCGGGTGACATGCAAGCGCGTGGCTTCTTGCTGGGCGGTACCTCCGGGCGCACCACCCTTAACGGCGAAGGCCTGCAGCACGAAGACGGCCACAGCCACATCCTGGCGGGCACCATTCCGAACTGCATTAGCTACGACCCGACCTTTGCGCACGAAGTTGGTGTGATCCTGCACCACGGCCTCAAACGCATGGTCGAGAAGCAAGACAACGTCTTCTACTACCTGACCCTGCTCAATGAAAACTACGCGATGCCGGGCCTGACCCCAGGCACCGAAGAGCAGATCATCAAGGGCATGTACCTGTGCAAGCCCGGTGTCGAAGGCGCCAACAACCCGCGTGTGCAGTTGCTCGGTTCGGGCACCATCCTGCGCGAGAGTTTTGTCGCACAAAAGCTGCTGGCCCAGGACTGGGGCGTGACCGCCGACGTCTGGAGCTGCCCGAGCTTCAACGAACTGGCGCGTGATGGCCAGGAAGCCGAACGCCAGAACTTGCTGCACCCGGCAGACACCCCCGTGGTGTCCTTTGTGGCGCAGCAGCTGCAAGGCAGCGAAGGTCCGGTGGTGGCGTCGACCGACTACATCAAGGCCTATGCCGAGCAGATCCGTCCCTACATCCCGAAGGGCCGCACCTACAAGGTGCTGGGCACCGACGGTTTTGGCCGAAGCGATTTCCGCAGCAAGCTGCGTGAACACTTCGAGATCAACCGCTACTACATCGTGGTGGCGGCGCTCAAGGCATTGAGTGAAGAGGGCAAGGTGCCCGTCGCCAAGGTGGTGGAAGCCATTGCCAAATACGGCATCGATACCAACAAAGTCAACCCCCTTTACGCCTGAGCGAGCGGAGACACAACATGGCAATTCTGGACATCAAAGTGCCCGACATTGGCGACTTCGACGAAGTCACCGTGATCGAGCTGCTGGTCAAACCTGGCGACACGGTGCGCGCGGACCAATCCCTGCTGACGGTGGAGTCCGACAAGGCCTCCATGGAAATCCCTTCAAGCCACGCCGGCGTGGTCAAGGAACTCAAGGTCGCGCTGGGCGACAAGGTCAAACAAGGCTCGCTGGTGCTGCTGCTCGAAGTGGCGGGTGAGGCTTCTGCGCCCAATCCGGCGCCAGCCACCGTGGAACAAGCGCCTGCTGCTGCAGCTTCTGTAGCGCCTGCGGCCGCTGCTGCACCTGTCGCCCCAACACCGGCTGCACCAGTAGCCGCTGCCGCTGCCGCTGGCCCGGTCGAAGTGCGTGTGCCCGACATTGGCGACTTCAAGGACGTGACCGTGATCGAGGTCATGGTCAAGGTCGGTGACAGCGTCAAGCTCGAGCAAAGCCTGGTCACCGTCGAGTCGGACAAAGCCTCGATGGAAATCCCGTCTGGCGCCGCCGGTGTTGTGCAGGAACTCAAGGTCAAGCTCGGTGACACCGTCAACATCGGTGACCTGTTGCTGATTTTGCAAGGCACAACTGCTGCTGCACCCGCCGCTGCAGCACCGGCTGCTGCCGTGGCTGCAACGCCAAATGTGCCTGCAGCGCCCGTCGCACAAGCGCCAGCAGCTCCTGTTGCTGTAGCAGCACCCGCCGCCGTGGCAGCAGCACCTGCGCTGCCCGCGCACAACCCGACCGCCTTGGCGCTGGGCCTGCCGCATGCCTCTCCGTCCGTGCGCAAGTTCGCGCGTGAGCTGGGTGTGCCGCTGGCCGAGGTCAAAGGCACGGGCCTCAAAGGCCGCATCACCGATGCCGACATCGAATCCTTCACCCGCTCGGTCATGAGTGGCGCAGTGCAAACCGCTGCCATCGCTGCGCAACAAGCCGCCAAACCCGCGGCCGCTGGTGGCGGCGAAGGCCTGGGCCTGATCCCCTGGCCGAAGGTCGACTTTGCCAAGTTTGGTCCGATCGAGCGCAAGGAGATGAGCCGCATCAAGAAGATCAGCGGCGCCAACCTGCTGCGCAATGCGATCATGATCCCGGCCGTCACCAACCACGACGACGCCGACATCACCGACCTGGAAGCCTTCCGTGTCCTGACCAACAAGGAAAACGAGAAGAGTGGTGTCAAGGTCACCATGCTGGCGTTCCTGATCAAGGCCTGCGTGGCCGCGCTCAAGAAATTCCCCGATTTCAACAGCAGTCTGGACGGCGACGCCGTGGTCTACAAGCAGTATTACCACATCGGTTTTGCTGCAGATACCCCCAATGGCCTGATGGTGCCGGTGATCAAAGACGCCGACAAAAAAGGCATCTTCCAGATCAGCCAGGAAATGTCCGAGTTGGCCAAAAAGGCGCGTGACGGCAAACTGAGCCCGGCAGAAATGTCTGGCGCCACCTTCACCATTTCTTCCTTGGGCGGCATTGGCGGGCGTTATTTCACCCCGATCATCAACGCGCCTGAGGTGGCGATTTTGGGTGTTTGCCGCTCCACCATGGAGCCGGTCTGGGACGGCAAGGCCTTCCAGCCGCGCCTGATGTTGCCGCTGAGCCTGACCTGGGACCACCGCGTGATCGACGGCGCTGCTGCTGCGCGCTTCAACGTCTATCTGGCCCAGATCCTGGGCGACTTCCGCCGCGTACTGCTGTAAAGGAACTGACATGGCACTCATTGACATCCATGTTCCCGACATCGGCGACTTCGCGGAAGTCACCGTGATTGAACTGCTGGTCAAACCCGGCGACAGCATCAAGGCGGACCAAAGCCTGATCACCGTCGAGTCTGACAAAGCCTCGATGGAAATCCCCAGCAGCCATGCTGGCGTGGTGAAAGAACTCAAGATCAAACTCGGCGATAAGGTCGCCATGGGTTCTTTGCTGCTGACGCTGGAAGCCGCAGGCGAGGGCGCCGCACCGGCTCCCGCCGCAGAATCCAAGCCAAATCCACCTGTAGCCCAGGTAACACAAGGGCCAGCAGCTACGCAAACAGTAGCGACTGCAGCGCCTGTGGCCGCACCCGCTGCCGCCAGTTTTGCGGGCAGTGCCGATCTGGACTGCGACGTGCTGGTGCTCGGTGGTGGCCCTGGTGGCTACTCGGCCGCCTTCCGCGCGGCTGATCTGGGCCTCAAAGTCATTCTGGTTGAGCGTTACACCACCTTGGGTGGCGTCTGCCTGAACGTGGGTTGTATCCCGTCCAAAGCCTTGTTGCACGTGGCAGCGGTGATGGACGAGGTCAGCCACCTCGGTGACCTGGGCGTGGAGTTTGGCAAGCCGGTGGTCAACATCGACAAGCTGCGCGGCCACAAGGAAAAGGTGATTGGCAAACTCACTGGCGGGTTGGCCGCCATGGCCAAGATGCGCAAGGTCTCAGTAGTGCGTGGTTACGGCAACTTTGTTGGTCCCAACCACCTCGAAGTCGAAGAAACCACCGGCAGCGGCCAGGAGAAAACCGGCAGCAAGAAGGTGGTCGCGTTCAAGAACGCCATCATCGCTGCGGGCAGCCAGGCCGTGCACCTGCCGTTTATGCCCAAAGACCCGCGTGTGGTCGACTCCACCGGCGCCCTGGCGCTCAAAGAAGTCCCCAAACGCATGTTGATCCTGGGCGGCGGCATCATCGGCCTGGAAATGGGCACCGTCTACAGCACCCTGGGCGCCCGCCTGGACGTGGTTGAAATGTTGGACGGCCTGATGCAGGGCGCTGACCGCGATCTGGTCAAGATCTGGCAAAAGATGAATGCGCCACGGTTTGACAACATCATGTTGAAAACAAAAACCGTCGCTGCCGAGGCAACCCCAGAAGGCATCAAGGTCAGCTTTGCCCCTGCTGAAGACGGCATCACAGTGCCCGAGCCGCAAACCTACGACCTGGTTCTGCAAGCCGTGGGCCGCACCCCCAACGGCAAAAAGCTCAACGCCGAGAAGGCTGGCGTGGCTGTGACGGATCGTGGCTTCATCAACGTCAACATCCAGATGCGCACCAATGTGCCGCACATCTTCGCGATTGGCGACATCGTCGGCCAGCCGATGCTTGCGCACAAGGCGGTGCACGAGGCGCATGTTGCCGCAGAAGTCATCGCCGGCGAATTGCAAGGCAACAAGGAACTGGCAGCTGCCGCCTTCAATGCCCGCGTGATCCCCAGCGTGGCCTACACAGACCCCGAAGTGGCCTGGGTTGGCCTGACCGAAGACCAGGCCAAGGCGCAAGGCATCAAGGTCAAGAAGGGCCTGTTCCCGTGGAACGCGTCTGGCCGCGCTATCGCCAATGGCCGCGACGAAGGCGTCACCAAACTGCTGTTTGACGACAGCCCCGAAGCCCACGGCCACGGCAAGATCCTGGGCGGCGGAATCGTTGGCACCCACGCCGGTGACATGATTGGTGAAATCGCCCTGGCGATCGAGATGGGTGCAGACGCCGTGGACATCGGCAAAACCATTCACCCGCACCCGACACTGGGCGAGAGCATCGGCATGGCGGCTGAGATTGCGCATGGCTCTTGCACGGATGTGCCGCCAGCGCGCAAGTGAGTTGACTGCCTGAAAACGCTACTGACTCGGTAGCAAGCCGCGCAGATTCCGTTAGGGCTGCGCGGCTTTTTTAATTGTTTTTGGTTTGCGTCAAGGCATTCCCCTAAAATCATTTCATGTCCCATCCTCAAGCCCAAATCAACCCCGAAGTGCTTCGCTGGGCACGCGGTCGCATGGGCATGGATATTGGGACTGCAGCAATAGCCGTTGGTGTGAAGCCCGAGCAACTGGAGCAATGGGAAACGGGTGGCGATTTGCCTACGTTTCGGCAAGCTCAAAACATTGCCCAAGCACTGCACGCGCCATTCGGTTTCTTTTTCTTGCCGCAAGCTCCTGTGGAAACGCCGCTTTTGCCAGACCTGCGCACCGTGGGAGGCCGACCGGTAGGGCGGCCAAGTGTCGAACTGCAGGAGACCGTGAAACAGGCACTTCAGCGCCAGGCTTGGTATGTCGAGCACCAACAAGAGCAGGGCGCAGCCGCTTTGCCCTTTGTTGGCAAGTTCCGTTTGAACGCTAGCCCACAAGTGGTTGCTGCAGATATCCGTACTGTGTTGGGCGTGGAGTTGGAGCACGGACAACGCAAGTGGGACGACTACCAGCGAGCACTCATTCAAGGTGCAGAGAACGCTGGCGTGTTAGTTATGCGCAGCGGCATGGTGGGCAACAACACCCACTGCAAACTCGATGTTAGTGAATTCCGTGGCTTTGCTATCAGCAGCGCTGTGGCGCCTGTCGTGTTCATCAATTCGGCTGATGCGCCCACTGCCCGGTTGTTCACCTTGATGCACGAGTTGGCGCACATCTGGTTTGGGTCCAGTGGTATATCCAATGGTGAAACAGCAAATGCACACCAAGAGGAAGTTGCTTGCAACGCGGTGGCAGGTGAGTTTCTGGCACCGGCAGTAGTATTCCGGCAGCTCTGGGCTAGCGGCGAGCCAGATCTGCGCATCCGTTTGGCAGAACTGGCGCAACGCTTTCATGTAAGCCAGTTGGTCATTGCACGCCGTGCCTTGGATTTGGGTTTGATAGACCGTGAGGTGTATAACAACTTTTACTTCGCGGAGTTGGAGCGCTTTCGCAACGCCGAAAGCAAGGGAGGGGGTAGTTTCTACCGCAACGCTGAGTCTAAAAACAGCAAGCGGTTCGCCAAAGCCGTTACCGCAGAGGCACTCAGTGGCCGACTGCTATTGCGTGATGCGGGCAAGCTCCTCGGTGTACAACCGGCGAAGATTCGCCAATTTGCCGAGCAGCTGGGTGCATGATTTATCTGCTGGACTCCAATACCCTAATTGAAGCTAAAAACCGCTACTACGGCATGACCATTTGCCCCGGCTACTGGTCTTGGGTTCTTCGTAGCCATGGGCAAGGCGTGTTGGCCAGCATCAAAACCGTGGGCGACGAACTCAAGCTCGGCAACGACGAACTTGCGCTTTGGACCAGGCGCAATGCAGCGCTTTTTCTTCCCGTATCAGATGCCGACACCCAAGCGGCATTCGTACAAGTGGCCGCGTATGTGGCGTCGCAAACAGCGCTAATGAAGGCAGGTGCCCTGGAAGAGTTCTTAGGCGGTGCAGACCCTTGGCTCATTGCCAAGGCCATGGCGCTACCTGACAGCGTGGTGGTCACCCATGAGCAGTTCAACCTGCAAATGCGCCGCAAGTTCAGCATCCCAAATGTGTGCCAGCACTTTGGCGTGCAATGGATGGATACGTTTGCGGTACTGGGACAAACCAAAGCCAATTTCGTTCTGGTAGACGCTTAGCCCCCGTTTTTACGACTTGGGTTACATCTACCGCCTACGCTTGTCGTCTTGATCAATGTAACGGCAGAGGTTGCGCATGGTAGTTACACCGATGTGCCGCCAGCGCACAAGTGATTTGATCATCTGAAAACGCTACTGACTCAGTAGCAAGCCGCGCAGATTCCAAAAGGGCTGCGCGGCTTTTTTATTGCCGATCTGCTGTCGCAGGTTCGCCATGGGCCTCGTCAGGCTAGTGACGCCGAGCCAACACCCGCGACGTGTCGCGCCTTAAGGCATGATCTCAACGTACTCGTAGACCTCGCAGTCCATGATTTGTTTGCGCACCGGCAGGCTGAGTTGCTCGAACCAGGCTTGTGGGTTGCGCTTGTCGATTTCCTGGCCCATGAAACGGATCAGTTCGCAGATGGGTTCGACCACGTTGGTGCGGTACGGCAGGTCATTGCTCACATAGCCCCGGTGCATGTTTTTCATGCAGTTGCCGCGGCACCAGGCGTAAGCCTCGCAGTCGTGGCAGGGCATGGCCGGGTCTTGTTGCAGCGGGCTTTTCTTGAGCCAGTTGACTTTGATGTCGCCCATCTTCATGGCTGGGTCGTACATCATGTCGGGGCAGGGATAAATCTCGCCGTTGGGCATGACGTTGAGCAGGTGGGTGGAGACGCGGCACTGGCTGGCACCGGCGTACAGTTCCAGCGCCCGCGTGGGAAACAGCTTGTTGCGCACCATGCCCATCAGCGGGATCAGCGGGTAGAGCACATCGGTGCGCGAGAAGAATTTGTCGATCAGCTGCACCAGCACCGCTTTGCGCTTGGCCACCGAGTCACCGGCGTACATTTCATCGGCCACAAACTGCCAGTACAGGTAGTCAAACGGGGCA
This sequence comes from Rhodoferax sp. BLA1, assembly GCF_013416775.1. Classification (GTDB taxonomy): domain Bacteria; phylum Pseudomonadota; class Gammaproteobacteria; order Burkholderiales; family Burkholderiaceae_C; genus Rhodoferax. The sequence goes on along the minus strand of NZ_SZVI01000009.1, from coordinate 250,200 downwards.
CCGTCGGCCACCAGCTGGTCCAGTTCCTCAAAACAGGTGTCGGGGTTGCCCCAGGTGACGCGGGCGGTGACCGAGCCGCCGATGTGGTCGCGCACTTCTTTGAGGTTTTTCACCACCTGGCGGTAGATGCCCTTGCCACGGTAGCCGTCGGTGGTGGATTCGCCGCCGTCGATGGAGGCCAGCACATTGGACAGGCGGTTCAGCGCCCACTCGGGCAGGTTGTCGATCAGCGTGGCATTGGTCTGCAACTGGAAGCGAAAGCTCGGGAAACGCTGCATCACCTCCAGCATCAGCTTCTTGTTCAGCGTGGGTTCGCCGCCGTAGAAGGTGACATAGATTTCCTTGCCCTTCAGGTGCCGATCCACAAAGGCGCTGAGCTGCTCAATGTCGTACTCCACATGGACTTGTGAGCCCAACATGTCGCCAACCCCCAGCGAACAGTAGCTGCATTTGAGGTTGCATTTCAGGGTGGTGAGCAATTGCAGTTCCACCCGGCCGCCCACAATCGGGTTGGCATCGGACTGGGTAACTTCTGTTGTAGCGGCGTGGGGTACGAAGTGGATCGGTGTCTCGGTGTGCATAGTGTGGTGGTGGGGGCTCCGGTAAGCGGGGCGATCAAAGGCTAAGAAATGGCGCACAGTAGCAGGCCTGCCGCCGTTTGCGGGGCGCCGATGGTAATCGCGGGGCGTGTCAAAACAGGTTGGTTTGATGCGGTTTTTGCCGCGCTTTGGGCAGTGAATGCACTTTGTTTGATCTAGTCGAGGTTTGGCGGGCTCGCGACATTCTTCAGACTTGACCTGGATCTATGTGTTGTCTTCAAGGCTAGGCCAGCCCGAGCATCGGCTACCCACACTGATCTATACCTGAGACCCATGCCATACTTCAGCCAATGCGGTTGAAATTCCTGTCCGTCGTTTCGTCGGTATTTCAGTTCCAGGAAAACCGCCATGAATACCATGCTTGACTACATCCGCCGCTACGCTGACACCATCCTCAACACTTACCGCGATCCTTATCACGGCACCCCCTTGTTCTTTGACGGCATGAACACCTTCACCGGTGAGCCGGTCAAATGGCGCAACATGGAAGGCACCGACTGGGAGCCTTCCAACCTGGCCTCGCAGCAGAACCTGTTTCGCACTTTGTCAGCACTCTCGACCTTGACCGGTGATGGCAAGTACAAACAAGCGGCGATGGACGCGATCCGCTGGCATTTTGACCACGCGGACGCTTCGGGGCTGCTGACCTGGGGTGGGCATTGTTTTCTGGACCTGAAGACGCTCGATACCGTCGGCCCCGAAGGCAAAAACAAGGTGCATGAGATCAAGCACCATTACCCGTTCTACGAGCTGATGTTCGAGGTTGACCCGCAGGCCACCGCAAAACTCATCAAGGCCGAGTGGAACTGCCACATTGACAACTGGGACACCCTCGAACTCACGCGCCACGGCAGCTACGGTCGGCCCTTGCCCGCAGAAGGCTTCTGGGACAAGCCGATGCATCGCGATCTGGAGATCTTGCGTGAAGCCAAGGGGTTGTCCTTTGTGAACATCGGCAATGACCTGATCTACGGCGCCGGTTTGCTCGGCCAGCGGGTGCCGGGTGAGGAGAAAGCGCTCGACTGGGCCGAGTTTTTGGCCTGGCAGTATGTGCGCAGCCGTTACCCGGCAACCGGCTTGGGGTGTTACCAGTTCAACCGCCCGGTCAAGCGTGAAGAGGCGCCAACCGACGAGAACCATCCACAGTTCACCTATTCCTTCTACGGCGATCGCGCCCAGCGCCAGTTTGGCCCGGAATATGGCGATGTGGCCCAGGAAGCCTGGGTGCTGTTCAAGATGGACCCGGACGCCATGAACGGCCCGGAAGGCATCTACGGTGACGCCACCCTGGCCCAGCTCACGTTGGCCCGCCAGCTCGGCGCCAAGGGCGAGCAGCTCAAACAATGGGCTGTCGACGGCCTGGATGCCTGGTTGCGCTACGCCTATGTGCCAGAAACCAACCAGATCAAGCCGATGTTTGCTGATGGCAAGGACCTGACCGGGCAAGTGTTCCCGCGTCGGGGTTTTTACGGCAAAAAGGGCTGGGTTTTTGAGCGCAAGCCGATCAACACCATTGTTTTCCTGTCCACCGTGACCGCTTGGGCCATGACCGGGCGTGCCTCACTCTGGCAGCATGTGGTAGCGATGGCGCACCATTTTGGACTGGGTGAATGGCATGCCACTGACCCGGCTGCATCCAAGGCGCCTCTGGTGGCCAGCCAGGCTGACGCCATCCTGCTGTTTGCGGTGCTTGAAGTCGCCCGCGCGACGCGAGCCCCGGCCTACCTGGCGCTGGCCAAGAGCATTGGCGAGCGGATCATGGCGCAACATGCCCACCGCGGCATGTTTGTGCCCAGCGAGAAACATGTCCATTGCCGTTTTGACGATACCGATGCACTCGCCCTGTTGACCCTGATCGCTACTGAGCGTGGCTGCCCCGAGCTGGTGCCGGGCTTTCGCTCGCAGGGTGGCTACATCCACGGCGACATCCAGATCGAAGATGGCAGCAAGAAAAACATCCTGGACATCAAGGATATCTACACGCTGACGATGGCCTGAACGCTTTGCGGCCAAGCAGGAGCCAGCTTTTTCGGGCTGGCTTTTTTCTTTACAAAAGTGCTCCATACCAGGCCGTGCTGCAGTGACGCCTGGCACGGAGTGTGGCACACGACTTGGTTGTTGAGTCTGTGTGGGAAATAGGTGCTAAGCCCACGTTTCATAAGGGTCATTTGCTATAAAAAAATATTGAAAACTGGCGTCCGTCATTAACAACCAGATCGCTGGTGCTGGACCTTTTGTTGAGGCAAGGCCAAAGCAGAAACTTGCTTGAATCTGACTTCTGGAAATCGTTTTGCGAATCATTCGCATATAGAATGCCATCCTTCGCCGGGGTGCCCGGCCTATTGAAGGAGTGTTCATGCGAATTGCCACCACCGCACGCTGGCTGTGTATCTTGGGCCTGACGGCCGGTCTGATTCAAACCGCGCAGGCGGCCCCCGAGGTGATCAAAGACGTACTCGGTCGCTCCGTGCGTGTCGACCTGCCTGCCAAACGTGTGCTGCTGGGTTTCTATTTCGAGGACTACATGGCCATCGGTGGTGAAAAGGCCTTCGACAAAGTGGTTGGTTTGTCTCGCGAGGCCTGGGAAGGCTGGCGTCCTGCCAATTGGTCTCTGTTCACGGCCCACCGGCCTTCACTCAAAAACCTGCCCGACGTGGGCGAAGTTGAGGCGCAGACCTTCTCTGTGGAGAAGGTGCTGGCACTCAAGCCCGATGTGCTGGTGCTGGCTGAATGGCAATACAAGGGCCTGGGCCCGGACGTCAAACGCATGGAAGACGCCGGGGTGCCGGTGGTGGTGGTGGACTACAACATGGAGCTGCCCGCCAACCACCACGCCAGCACGCTGCTTCTGGGAAAAATTGCGGGCGACGAGAAGCGTGCGCAGAAGATTGCCGACGAGTACACCACCGCCATCGATCAGGTGCAGTCGCGTATTGCGGCCGTCAAGCAGCCTCGGCCGAGCTTCTATGTCGAGTTTGGCAACAAAGGGCCGTCCGAATTCAGCTTCAGCTACGGCAAGGGCATGTGGGGTCCGCTGGGTGCGCTGGCTGGCGGCGAGAACATCGCTGCCCCCTTTGTCGAGTGGTACGGCCCGATGAATCCAGAGAAAGTGCTGGCCGCACAGCCCGAGGTGGTGTTCATTGCCGGAACCGAGTCGACCAAGAACCCCAGCTCGATGCTGATGGGGCAGGGCGTTGAGTCCGCTCAGGCGCAGCAGCGGCTGCAGGGTTTTGCCCAGCGCGCTGGGTGGAGTGAGCTGCCGGCCGTGAAGAACAAACGCCTGTATGCGGTCTACCAGGGTGCATCGCGCTCGGTGCTGGACTACACCATGGTGCAATTCATGGCCAAGGCCCTGTACCCCACGCTGTTCAAGGACATCGACCCCCAGGCCAACTACCTGGCTTTCTACCGCCGTTACTTGCCTGTGCAGGCCAAGGGCAGCTTTGCGCTGGGGATGTAAATGACACAGCATTTTTGGAAAAAACTCGCGCTGTCTTTAATGCTCGGACTGGGCGCGCTCAGTGCCTGGGCGGTGCCCAGCACCATTGAAGATGTGTTGGGCCGCAAGATCACACTGGAGCTGCCAGCCAAGCGGGTGCTGCTTGGCTTCTACATCGAGGACTACTTCGCCGTGGGTGGTGACAAGGCCTTCGACCGACTGGTGGGGCTGTCGCTTGGCTGGTTCGTCAAGTCGCGCCCGGCAGTGTGGGACCAGTACGTCGCCGCCCGGCCCACGCTGCGCGACGTGGTCGACGTGGGCAGCGTGCAGTTCCAGACCTTTTCGCTCGAAAAGGCGTTGGCCACCAAACCCGATGTGGTTGTTCTGGCCGACTGGCAGTTCAAGGCCTTGGCGTCCGAAATCCCCCGCCTGGAGGCCGCTGGCATCCCGGTAGTGGTGGTGGACTACAACGCGCAGACCCTGGAGCGCCACCTGGCCAGCACGAAGGTGCTGGGCCTGATCACCGGCGAAACGGCCCGCGCACAACGTATTGCCGACGAGTACCGCCAGGTGGTGGAGACGATCCAGCAGCGCATCGCCAAAGCCAAGCTGCCGCGCCCGCGCGTCTACATTGAGCTCGGTGACAAAGGGCCAGCCGAACACAGCTACACCTACGGCAAAAACATGTGGGGCGCTATGGTCGATCTGGCCGGTGGCGACAACGTCGCTGCGCCGTTCGTCAAGGACTGGGGGCCGATCAACCCCGAGCAGTTGCTGGTCTCGAAACCGCAGGTGGTGTTCATCGCCGGTTATGAAAGTATCAGCAGCCCCGACGCCATGCAGATGGGGATGGGGGTGCCAGCGGGTGAAGCGCGCCGACGTCTGCAAGGCTTTGCACAACGCAAGGGCTGGAGTGCTCTGCCAGCCTTGCAGGATGCGCGTCTGTACGGGGTCTACCACGGCGCCACGCGCAGCCTGCTGGACGCGTCGCAGTTGCAATATCTGGCCAAGGCCTTGTATCCGACCTTGTTTGCCGACATCCATCCTGAAGCCACCTACCTAGACTTCTACCGCCACTACCTGCCCATCCAGCCCCAGGGCACTTTCGTGTTGAGCTGGAAATGACAGGCAGACCCGCGCCGCTTGCCGGCGGCGCCGACTTTCGGAACCTCACCCCATGACAGATATCACTGCCACGCCCGATATGGGCGTCCTGGTCTTGCAGCGCCAGCGTCGGCGCGAGACGCTCCGCTGGCGTTGGTTGGCCCTGTTTGTGGGCCTGAGCCTGTTCAGCTTGATGCTGGATGTCGCCACCGGCCCCTCCATGCTGGCCTTGGGAGATGTGGCGCGTACGCTGCTGTCCCCTGCGGCGGCCGACCCGATGACGCGCGCCATCGTGATGGACATGCGCTTGCCGATTGCGCTCATGGCGCTGGTGGTAGGTGCGGCCTTAGGATTGGGTGGAGTGCAGATGCAAACCCTGCTGGACAACCCCTTGGCCAGCCCTTACACCCTGGGGTTGGCTGCTGCCGCCGGTTTTGGGGCTGCTTTGGCCCTGGTGACCGGCGGCCTGGGGCTGCCGCCCCTGGTGGCGATCCCCATCGGCGCCTTTGTCTTCTGCATGCTGGCGGCCAGCCTGTTGTTCGGCTTGGCGCTGATGCGCCATGTCAACAGCCAGACCATCATCCTGGCCGGCATTGCACTGTTGTTTCTGTTTCAGTCGCTTTTGTCGCTGCTGCAGTTTCTCTCTTCGCCCGAACTGAATCAGCAGATCATCTTCTGGCTGTTTGGTAGCCTCATGCGCACCACCTGGCCGATGCTGTGGATCACCACGGGTGTGACGCTGGTGTGTGCGCTGCTGCTGCACCGCGACGCTTGGCAACTGACCTGCCTGCGTCTGGGCGAGGCGCGTGCGCGTAGCCTGGGTGTAAACGTCACGCGGCTTCGTCTGAAAACCCTGGTATTGGTTGCACTGATGACCGCAACCGCCATCAGCTTTGTGGGTGTGATTGGCTTCATCGGGCTGGTGTCGCCGCACGTCGCGCGCATGCAGGTTGGCGAAGACCAGCGTTTCCTGATTCCGCAGTCGGCGCTGTGTGGCGCATTGATGCTCTCGGTGGCCTCGGTGCTGTCCAAATCCATTGTGCCCGGCGCGCTGTTTCCGATCGGTATCGTGACGGCGCTGATCGGGGTTCCTTTCATGATCTGGCTCATTCTGGGCAACCGAAAGCGCAACCGTGCTTGATATTTCTGACCTGACCCTGCGCATCGGCGACTTGACCTTGGTCGAAGGGCTGAACCTGCAACTGTCTGCCGGGCAACTGCATGTGATCATTGGCCCCAACGGCACCGGCAAGACCAGCCTGCTGCGCGCGCTGTTTGGCGAGTTGCCATTGACGCAAGGAGCGGTGCGCCTGCGCGGCACACCGATGACGCCGCATAGCTTGCCAAGCTGGCGCCAGGGCATTGGCTACATGCCACAAAACACCCAGCTTGACCTGGACCTGAGCGCGCTTGAAGTTGTGGTGCTGGGGCGCTTGCAGCGCCTGTCGATGCGGCTGTCAGACGACGATCTGGGGGCGGCGCTGGCTGCCTTGCAGGCGCTGGACATGGCCCATCTGGCCGACCGGCCGGTGCACACCCTCAGCGGTGGGCAGCGCCAGATGGTGTTGTTTGCGCAAGTGCTGTTGCGCCAGCCCAAGCTGATGCTGCTGGACGAACCCGTCAGCGCTCTCGATCTGAAGCACCAGATGCAGCTGATGGAGCATCTGCAAATGCAGACCGCCGCCCAGGGCTGGATCAGCGTGGCTGTGCTGCACGACCTGAACCTGGCGGCGCAGTTTGCCGATCAGTTGATTGTGCTCGGCGACGGTCGCCTGCAGGCCTTTGGCCCACCGGCTCAGGTGCTGAGCCGCGAACTCATCCACCACCTCTACCACGTCCCGGTGGATGTCCACCACGACCAGGACGGCCAACCCTACGTGCGCACCTTGCGCGCATCACAGCCCACACCCGTGAGCGCCTGATGGCCTCAGAGACCTCAATTTCGATATGACCCACACAGTTCACTTTCCCTGCCTGCATCGCTCACTTCTGGGTGGCTTGTTGGCACTTTGCAGCCTTTTTGCCGCGCCTGCCTGGAGCGCAGAGCACGTGGTGCGTATGCTCAACGCTGGCACAGACGGCTCCATGGTGTTTGAGCCGGCCTTTGTACACGCCCAGGCCGGCGACACCGTGCGTTTTGAGCCGACAAGCACCGGCCATTTTGTGCGCAGCCTGGCTGTTCCCGAGGGTGCCAAGCCCTGGCTCAGTGAGGAAGATCAGCCGTTTGTGGTGACGCTGGCGCACCCAGGCCTGTATTTCTACAACTGTCCACCCCATTTGATGATGGGCATGGTTGGGCTCATCCAGGTCGATGAGGCGGTCAACCGCACCGCAGCCACTGCGGTCATGAAGTCCACGCAGGGGCGGATCTACAGCCATGGTGCGCGTGTCGACAGCTTGCTGGCACTCGTGAAGTGAGCCGCTGGCGCGCGCTCAGTCCCGCCGCCCGCGTGTTGGTGGCCAACGGGCTGGCGTTCAACCTGGGTTTTTACATGCTGATGCCCTATTTGGCGCAGCACCTGGGTGCCGATCTGGGGCTGGCAGGCTGGATCACCGGGCTGGTCATGGGGCTGCGTGTGTTCAGCCAGCAGGGCTTGTTTCTGCTTGGTGGTTGGCTCGGAGACCGTCTGGGCTACCGCCGGGCCATCGTCTGGGGCTGTTTTTTGCGCGGTGTGGGGTTTGCCCTGCTGGGCTGGGCCGGAACATTGCCATTGCTTTTGCTGGCCGCCTTTTTGACCGGTTTTGCGGGTGCCCTGTTTACACCCTGTGCCCAGGCCAGCCTGGCCGCCCAGTGCCCCGATCTGTCACAGCGGCGCTACGCCTTTACCTTGCACAACCTGGCCAGCGAAGCCGGGATGCTGCTGGGCCCACTGGTGGGCCTGGCGCTGCTGAACGTGGACTTTCGCTTGACCGGTTGTGTGGCCGGAGCCTTGTTTATGGGGTTTGGGGGGCTGCAATGGAGGCTGCTGCCCCCCGATCAAGGCTCGCCACGGCCTTCGGCTGTGTTGGCGTCGGGCACCGCACACGCATCGCCCAGGTCTTTGTTCGCGCAGTTGGCAGAGCCCAGCCTGCTGCGTTTTGTGGGCTGCTGCGCCACCTACCAGGTGATGTTTCACCAGCTGTATCTGGCTGTGCCGGCCTTTGTCCAACAGCACGGTCTGGGTGAGAGCACGCTCAGTGCGGTGTTCACGCTCAGCGCCGTGGTGGGCATCGCCTTGCAATGGCCTGTGAGCCGCTGGCTGGTGCCACGCCTGGGGGACGCTGCCGCGATGGGCTGCGGGCTGGCACTCATGGGCACGGCCTTCCTGTCACCTGTGGTGCTGGTGGCCTGGCCGCTGGCGGCGATGCTGGTGCTGGCGGTACTGTTGTCGCTGGGGTCGATCCTGTGTTTTCCGCTGTTTGCCACCGTTTTGCCACGGTATGCTCGGGACTGCCCCCTGGGCACCTGTTATGGCTTCATGTCCAGCGTCGGCGGGTGTGCCGCGCTGGTGGGGCAGGCGGCGGTGGGTGCGGGCCTGGGGGCATCTGATGCGGCACCTGCAAGCGGTATCTGGTGGGCACTGGCGTTCTGTGGCCTGCTCGGTGGTGTCGGTATGTGGCGAGTGACACGAGGCTCGGGCTCGCCCAGCGCCCTGTGATGTGGCACCGGCATCGGCCAAAAAACGTAACTACTCAGCTCACCTAGACAAGCAAGCTTGAATCGTCATTTATAAGAAATAAGCTTCTATCCCTTATTGCATAAGGGATAGAAGCTACGGTTTAAGTAGCGACATGGTGCCTGCGTTTGAGGTGTTTGCGTAGCCACAGCAGCAGATCATCCACATAGGTGAACACCACCGGGATCGTCGGCAGACTCAGCGCTGGCCAGGGTCACGTCCAGCGCTTTGCGGATGACGTTTTCCATTTTTGAGGTGTCTTTTTGTGGGGAAATTTGGCCTCAAGTAGCTGGATTTGCCATCCGCTGATGCATTTGTCATGACACACTAGACACAGTTTCACCAGCCCTGTCTACCATGCGTGCTCAAGAAATCCTCCGCGTTTGTGCAGTCGCTTGGCTGCTGTTGTTCGCCTCAGGGAGTTGGGGTGTATCACCGCAAGCTGTGTTTGCCACGGCCAGTCGCTCGGTAGCGGCGCTGGAGGTCTTGGACGACGCGGGAAAAACCACCGGCACTTACAGCGCTACCCAGGTTGACGCCCAGAGTTTTGTCTCTCTTTGCGATGTTCTGGACACACACCAAGCGGTGCGCATCACCTTGCAAGCGGCGGTATTCAACGCCAAAGTCACAGCCCGTGACCGGGAGCGCAACCTGTGCCTACTGGAGGTGGATGATGTATCTGGCAGCGCCATCGCTTTGCAAACCCAGCCCCCAGCCATTGGTAGCCGGGTCTATGCGGTGTCCAACGCGTTGGGCTTGGGGGTCGGTATTTCAGAAGGTGTGATATCCGGGATTCGGCATTTCGCCAATGGCGACTACCTTCAGTTCACGGCACCTATTTCACCAGGCTCTGAAGGTGGGGCCTTGGTGGATGAGCAAGGGCAGTTGCTGGGCATCCTGGACTACCGGCATCGCAGTGGGCAAAACGTCAATTTCGCCGCTGTTTCGGCGTGGGTGGGGGCGATAAAAAGCCGCTCCGTAGCGGCAGCAGCACAGTTGGAACGCTTTGACACCGCCAATGCGCTGTCGCAACAAAAGAAATGGCCCGAGCTGACCACGCTGGCTGCCGACTGGCTGCGCCTGCAGCCAGACAACCCCGATGCCCTGCGGTTCACCGCAGAAGCAGCCCGTGCGCGCAAAGATATAAACACCGAACTCAACGCCAGAACGGCACTGTTCCAATCCAACCCTGGCCAGTTGACCACCGGGATGGATTTGGGCGAAACCTTGTTGTCCAATGGACGCATCCCACAAGCGTTGGAACACGCCAGACTGCTGGTGGCGAGCCAGCCTGAAAGTGGCAATGCCCACTGGTTGTTGGCCCGTGCACTGCGGACCAACGGTTTGACCCGAGATGCCCAAACGTCTTATCAGCGCGCCATTGCGCTGGACCCGTGGCAGCTAGGGGCCTACGGTGGGCTTGCCGAGCTGGCGCAGGAGAACGGTGATGCTGCCACAGCCATCGGTATCTGGTCTCGCCTGAGCGGTTTGTACCCTGGCGTTTTGAGTCTTCGTCTGAGCCTGGCACAAGCTTATCTGGCGGCGGGTCAGGCACCCCTTGCCTACTCCACGCTGGAGAAACTACCTGCGAAAGACGCAGACAGCGCCATCGCCTGGTATTGGCGGGGCGTGACGCTGTCCCGCCTGGGTAGCCCGCAAGCGGCCGTTCATGCTTACCAGAACAGCCTGGACCGCAAGCTGGAGTCCTCGGACTGGGCCTGGGCAGGCATCGGTGCGGCCATGGCCGACATGAAACGTATGCCTGAGGCTATTCGCGCCTTGGAGTCCGCTGTCCAGGCCAACCCTGCTGCTGATGCCTGGCGCTACCAATTGGCGGTGCGCCTCAAAGATGGTGGCCGTGGTGCGGAGGCCTTGGCGATCACCACAGCACTCACCCAAAAGTCACCGAACCAGGCTTGGAATTGGCGCCAGCATGGTTTCGTGCTGGCAACGCTGGGTAAAACGCGTGAGGCGATACCCGCATTGGAAAAATCGCTGCAGATGGAGCCACAACAACCCAAGGTCTGGGGTGCGCTCATTGAGACACTCACCATCGCTGGAGACCACCGGAAAGCCCGCGACGCCTACCAGAAGTTACGCACCTTCGACGCCAACGCGGCGGACGCCATGTACCGAGCATACATACTGCCATATGAGGGAAATACACCATGAAGCGCGTATCCCTCGTGATGACGCTGGCTCTCTATGCATCCGTACCCTGGGCTGCAGACGCGCCTGATGACGCGCAGCGCGTCTTTGCGCTGGTCGCGCCCTCGGTTGTCACCGTGCAGACATTGGATGCCCAAGGCAAGCGCGACGGCCATGGCAGCGGCGTGGTGGTCGCGCCCGAGCAGGTCGTCACCAACTGTCATGTGGTGCAAGAAGCAGCAGCTATTCGGGTAAGTACCGCACAGGGTGAATTCGCGGGTGTGTGGACTCGCCAACTCGCCGATCTGGACCTGTGCCTGCTCAGTGTGGCGAATCTGAAAGCCTCGCCGGTGAAGCTGCGGCCCAGCACATCCCTGGTCGTCGGTGAATCGGCTTTTTCCGTCGGTAACCCGTTGGGCTTCGGCTTGGCTGTGGGCAGCGGTTTGGTTGCCATGGCGCAGAGCAAGACCACCCCAACAGCGCTGATTGCTACCGCGCCGGTTTCACCCGGCTCCAGCGGGGGTGGCTTATTTGACCGCCAAGGCCAACTGCTGGGTATTACCACCGCCATTTTGGGTACTGGCCAAAACCTGAACCACGTGGTTGCCGCCGATGGTGTGGTCGAACTGTTGGCCAACGGCTTACCTCGCCCACCCGCCGTGGTGATTCCTGAGCCGGAACGGCGCTGGGACGACGAGGCGGTTACCTTGCTGAGTGTTGCCGACTGGGTTGCCATGGAGACGCATGCACAAGCCTGGCGTGCTGCCCAACCTGGCGCTGCGCTGCCCTTGGTGTATCTGGGCATTGCCGAACAAAATTTGGGCCATGCAGCCAAGGCGATTGATAGCTTGCACGCGGCACTGATGCTGGACCCCCACCAGCCGCTGGGTTGGATCACCCTTGCCCGTGTCTTGTTCGGCCAGGGAAAACCGACCGAGGCCGAGCAGGCGTTGCGGCAAGGCGAAAACGCGTTTCCCATGGACGACCTACCCCAGTTTGACCGCGCTAGCTACCTATGGAAACAGGGCCAGGCGGCGCAAGCTCTGCCGCACGCGCAAGAAGCAATCCGTAAAAATCCCCAACGCCAAGCGACATGGACCTTGTTGGGACAAATAGAAGAGCAGTTGGGGCACAGCGCACAAGCCTCCCGCGCTTTGGCCACCGCACTGCGCCTTGACAGCGCCGATGCAGATGCCAAACGGCGGCAAACTTCACAGTCCCAAGCACCAGGCCGTATAGACGCAGACGCTCGCTTGACGGGGTTGAAGAATGTTTCTGCCGAGCAGGAAAGTAACGCGCTGGTCAACGTCGCCCTGAGTGAGCTGCGTGTGGGACACCCTGGGCCTGCGGAAGATGCTGCACGCAAAGCCGTGGCCTTGTCGCCCCAGTCTGGCCATGCATGGAATGCACTGGCTGCGGTTCACCGAACCTTGAACCGCAAGGAGGAGGCCGAAGAGGCACTCACCACCGCCATTGGCTTGATGCCAGACAACGCCGTGGTATATGCAAACCGGGCTGAAACCCGCTTGGCCCTGAAAAAGCCAGCATTGGCCATGGCAGATGCCCAGCGCGCCACGGAGTTGGACCCCATGAACAGTGTTGGTTGGCGGAACGCCGCCAAGGCGAAAATGGAATTGAACGACTTCCGAGGCGCCAACGCCACCTACGAAAAACTGGCCTCTATGGCGACGTTGAGTGCAACGGATCTGTCGTCCTGGGCGGAAAGCCTGCTCCGATCGGGCAGACTGGATGACGCATCCTCCACCCTGCAAAAAGCAGAAGCACTCGACCCCAAACTAATCCACCTGCACTTGGTCAGAGCCCGGTTACTGGGCCAAAAGGGTGATCTGGTAGGTGCCCTGGCCTCTGAAAATCGGGTGCTGGAGATTGACCCCGTCAATGCCCAGGCCTGGAGCGGCAAGGGCTACGCCCTGATCAAACTGGGCAAACTGCCCGAAGCTGCGGACGCCCTGGAATCCGCCGTGCGGTTGGATCCCACTTTGGCCAACGCCTGGATCAACCTTGGAGAAGCCCAGTTGCGCAGCCGCAACCTGGGCCGCGCCATCCAGGCACTAGAGAAGGCAACCAGCCTGGCGCCTGCCGCCACCGACGCACGCATGTTCCTGGCACAAAGTTACATGGGCGCAAGATTGGCCGCCAAATCGCGGGAGCAGCTTGAAGTTGTGCTGCAAAAACAGCCCGACGCGCCCCCTGCCTTAGCGATGGTGGCAATGACCTACTTGATGGAAGGCAACACGGCAGCGGCATCACCCATCTACAGAAAATTGCAAGCCCTGGCCCCCAATCTTGCTCAGATTTTGCGCAACCAAGCTATTGCCGCAGGCTTTTTGAACGCCACGGTCTGGACCGAATAATCCGCCTGCGAAGTCTCGACCACCGAGATGGGGGATGGGCGCGGTGGACTTCGGCTAAACGATTCACCCACACTCCACGCTGGGTGAGAGCAGGGGTATGGCAGTGGAGATGGCGGATGGCTTTATCGGTGCCCGCTGTTGCGGGTACATTGAATGTGATGAAATCAGCCTCTAGCCCTCATTATGAAAGGGCTGGCAGCTACGATTTACGTAGCATGGTGATGCCGACGTTTCAAGTGTTTACGCATCCACAGCAGCAGATCATCCACATAGGTGAACACCACCGGGATCGCCAGCAGACTCAGCGCGGTGGAGGTCAGCAGCCCGCCGATCACCACAATCGCCATCGGCCCACGGAAACTGGGGTCGGTGCCAATACCCAGCGCAATCGGCAGCATGCCCGCCACCATTGCCAGGGTGGTCATCAAAATTGGCTGCGCCCGTTTGTGGCAGGCATCGACCAGCGCGTCGTAACGGCTCATGCCCTTCTGGTGGTAGGCCACCACCGCGTATTCGACCAGCAGGATCGAGTTCTTGGTGACGATGCCCATCAGCATCAACAAACCAATCACCGACGACATCGAGAAGCCACTGCCGGTGATCAGCAGCGCCAGCAAGGCCCCGCCAATCGACAAGGGCAGGGCGGCCAGGATGGTGGCCGGTTGCATGAAGTCGTGGAACAGCAGCACCAGCACCCCGTAGATGCACAAAATGCCGATCAGCATCGCACCGCCAAAGCTGGTGAATAGCTCCGTCATGCGCTGCGCGTCTCCCGTGGCAATCTGCTGCACGCCGCTGGGCAGGTTTTTGATGCTGGGCAGGGCCTGCACCATCTTGTTGACATCGCCGGTACTCAGGTTGCCCAACTCGATGCTGAGCGTGACGTTGCGCATGCGGTCCAGACGAGCCACTTGCGACGGGCCGCCACCCAGCGACAGATCGGCAACTGCGGCCAGCGGCACAGCCGAAGTGCGACCGGCCACCCGCAGTTGGCCGATGGCATCCAGGTTGGAGCGCACGCTGTCGTCAAAACGCACACGGATCGCGATCTGGCGTTGTGGCAGGTTGAACTTGGCCAGATTCGTCGCGTAGTCGCCGTAGGTGGCGACGCGCACAACGCTGGCCAGCGCCTCGGTGGTCACACCCTGTTCGGCCATACGTGCCGGGTCGGGCCGCACATGGATTTCGGGCCGCTGTAGGCTGGAGCTGTCGGTGATGTTGCCGATGCCTTGCAGGGTACGCAGGTCTTTGATCACTGCGGCGGTGGCCTGGTTCAGTGCCACCGCATCGTCGCTGGCCAGGGTGACGTCGAGCGACTGGCCATTGCCCATACCCATCACCCCCACGCGGGTACCCGGCAGGGCACGCAGCGCCTGGCGGATGGCGTTTTCCATGTCAGCCTGCGAGCGCGCACGGCTCCCACGCGGTGTCAGGCTGACGGTCAGCGACGCCTCGTTGACGGTGCTGCGGCTGGCATCGCTGGTGGTGTCGCCAATGACGGTGAAAACTTGCGTCACCTCGGGCATGCCGCTGATGAGTTCCTGGGCTTGTACGGCGGCCGCGCGGGTCTGGTCCAGCGTGCTGCCGGGCGGCAGGGTCAGCGAGATGGTGGTCTGGGCGTTGTCCGAGGCACCGATGAATGAGGTCGACAACAAGGGCACCAGGCTGACCGAGCCGATGAAGAACAAGCCTGCCAGCAGCATCGTGATGGAGCGGTGCGTTTGGCACCAGTGCACCATGGCCAGGTAACGGCGCATGATTGGGCCGTCTTTTTCCTCGTGCGCGGGGCTGGGTTTGAGGATGTAGGCGGCCATCATCGGTGTCAGCAGCCGGGCCACCAGCAAGGATGCCAGCACCGCCACCGAGCAGGTGATGCCGAACTGGCGGAAGAACTTGCCCGGTATGCCGCTCATGAAGGCGGTGGGCAGGAACACCGCCACCAGGGTGAAGGTGGTGGCCACCACCGCCAGGCCAATTTCGTCAGCCGCTTCCATGGCGGCTTGCCTGGGCGTCTTGCCCATGCGCAGATGGCGCACGATGTTCTCCACCTCGACGATGGCGTCGTCCACCAGCACCCCCACCACCAGCGACAGGCTCAGCAGGGTGATCAGGTTCAGCGAATAGTCCAGCAGGTACATCACGATGAAGGTCGGGATGATGGACAGCGGCAGTGCCACCGCAGACACAAACGTGGCCCGCCAGTCGCGCAGGAACAGCCACACCACCACCACCGCCAGCACCGCACCTTCGTACAGCAGATGCATCGAGCCGTCGTAGTTTTCCTGAGTCGGGGTCACGGTTTCAATCACCTCGGTGATCTGCACCTGCGGGTGGTTGGCGCTGAAGGTCTTGACCGCCGCGCGTACCGCCGCTGCCACCGAGACCTCGCTGCTGCCAATCTGGCGCAGCACCTGGAAACCGACCACCGGCTTGCCATTCAGCGCGGCAAAGGCAAAGCGCTCTTCAGAGGTGTCGCTCACGGTGGCAATCTGGTCCAGCCGCACACTGGTGGCGACCGAGGTGGTCGTCGCCGTGGTGACCGGAATCGCCAGCGCCGCTAACTGCTCGGGCTGGTCCAGCCGACCCAGCGTGCGCACCGACTGGTTGCTGCCGCCCACGATGCCGCGCCCGCCCGAGGCGTCGGTCTGCACCGCTTTGATCTGGCTGGACACGCTGCTGGCGGTGACGCCCAGACCAGCCATGCGTGCGGCATCCAGCGTCACATGCATCTCGCGTTCCAGCCCGCCAATGCGGGTGATGCTGCCCACCCCTTTGACCGACAGCAGGGCTTTGCTGATGTCGTTGTCGACAAACCAGGACAGGTCGGACTCACTCAGGTGCGGGGCTGCTACGGTGTAGGTCAGTAACGCGCCGCTGGAGCGGGTGAGCTTGGAGACCACCGGTGCGGCCATCTCGGTGGGCAGATCGGCACGTGCGCTATCCACCGCATTGCGCACTTCGTTGAGTGCCACTTCGCTGTCTTTGTCGATGTCAAAGCTGACGCTGATGCTGGCCGCGCCGTCGGTGATGGTGGTGGTGACGTGGTCTACCCCAGCGATGGAGGCCAGCTTGTCCTCGATCTTGCGCGCCACCTCGGTTTCCAACTGCGCCGGTGCAGCGCCTTCCAACGATGCCGAGACCACGATGGTCGGCACGTCAAGATCGGGGAAGTTCTGGATGCCTAACTTGTGCAGACCAAACAGCCCGGCCCCGGTGAGGATGATGAACAGCAGAATCGCCGGAACCGGGTTGCGTATCGACCAGCTTGAAATATTCATGGAGCCACCTTGGTCGACTTGCTGCTGGTGTTGCTGGTTGCCGTGATCCACTGCACTGGGTCACCATCTTTCAGGAAGGCGCCACCGCTGAGCACCAATTGCGCCTGCGCGCCGATGCCGCTGGTGATCTCCACCTGGTCACCCACACGCCGCCCAGTCTGCACCTGGCGCTGCGCCACCTTGGTGGTGCCGTCTTTCTCAAACACATAGCTGTTGCCGTCGCGCAGCACCACGGTGCTGCTGGGCACGGTAAGGGCTGGCGCCTGGCCCGTATTGATCTCGCCGCGCACATACATGCCAACTCTGGCGGTGCTACCCACGGGCAGGTCCACATAAGCCAGTCCATTGCGGGTGCCGCTGTCCAGCGTCGGGCTGACCAAGCGCAGGCGGCCGGCCACCTGGCTGCCGTCGGGCAGGGTGATCTTGGCTGTCTGGCCAGGCTTCAGGGAGCTGATTTGTTGGCCTGTCACCTCGGCGCGCCATTCCACGCGGCGCTGACGCACCAGCTGGAACAGCTCAGTGCCCGAGGCCACCACATTGCCCAGCGTGGCGCTGCGGCTGGAGATGATGCCGTCGTCCACCGCCAGGATGCGGGTGTGCGCGAGCTTGATGCGCTGGCTGTCCAGCGTGGCCAGGGCGGCGTCCAGGCTGGCCTGGGCAGTCTGTTCGGCGACCAGGTAGGAGGTGACCTGCTGCTCCGACAAGGCGCCACTGTCTTTCACCACCCGGCTACGGTCGGCCTCGGCCTTGGCCTGGGTCAGCTTGGCGCGGGCCTGGGCCACGGCCGCCTGCTGGGAGCGCAGGTCGGCCTGCACCGTGTCGTCGTTCAAGCGTGCCAACAACTGGCCGCGTTTGACCACGCTGCCGACGTCCACCAGCACCTCAGCGATGCGCAGACCGGCTTCTTCGCTGGCGATGCTGGCGGTTTGCCAGGCAAACAACCCGCCAGACAGCTGCAGGCTGCGGCCCCAGGTGACCTGCTGGGGTGTGACGGCGCTGACGGTCAACCCGGCATTGGCGCTGGGTGCCACCGTGGCAGCAGGTGTGGCACCGGATGTGAGCACCCATACACCACCAACAACGACCAACAACGCAGCGGCGGCGATCAGACTGATTTTTGCTAATTTCACTTCACGTCTCCAAGGGATACCGACCAACCACCGCCAACGGCTTTGTACAAGGCAATGCCGTACAGCAACTGGTCGCGCTGCACGGTAATCAGGTTTTGTTCGGCCGCAATGGCATTGCGCCGGGCGACCTCCAGGTTCAGCAGGCTGTCGCCACCAGCGCGCCAGTTGGCTTCCACCGCGCTGGCATAAGCGCGGTAGCCTTCGGCGCTGCGGCGTACATCGGCTGTGCGGCGCTCGGCGCTCGTCTGCTGCACCAGGTTTTGTTCAACCTCTTGCACAGCCGTGCGCACAGACTGCTGGTAGGTGGCCAGCGCCAGGTCATAAGCTGCCTGGGCGGAATCTACGGCAGCGCGTTTGGCACCACCATTGAGCAGCGGCAGGGACAGGCTGGGGCCAAAAGACCAGGGCGTGGTGTCCACCCCATTGGTGCGACTGCCTGACAACGAACCCGTCAGTGACAGGCGCGGATAACGGTCAGCCTCGGCCACACCTATCTTGGCGCTGGCGGCGGCCAGGGCACGCTCAGCCGAGACCAGATCCGGCCGCTGGCTGAGCAGATCCACCGGCAGTGTTTGCACTGCCAGGCTATCGGGAGGGGGTAGTTTGGGCGGCTGCACATCCAGCAGCTGACGCAACGCAGGTTCTGCCAGCCCGGTCAGGGCGACCAGGGATTTGATGGTGACGTCGCACTCGGCCTGTTGGGCAATGGCGCTGGCGGACGCGCTGGCGGCACTGGCGTCAGCCAAATCGGCATCGGCGCGTGCCGTCATGCCAGCTTGCCAAGAGCGCTGGGTGATGCGCGCCGTGGCCTGGTTGGAGAGTGCACTGGATTGCACGGTTTGCAGCGTCAACTGGCAGGCGCGGTAGGTGACGTAGTTGGTGGCCACTTCGGCAGCCAACGAAACGCGTGCGTCATGCCAGTCGGCTTGGCGGGCTTGCAGCAGCGCGTCGGCGGACTCGGCGGAGCGGCGTACGCTGCCGAAGAGATCAATCTCCCAGCTGGCATCGAGCCCGCCGCTGGTGGTGGTCTGGGCAGAGCCTAAGGTGTTGTTGCGGCTGGCTGAGGCCGAGCCGCTCAAAGTCGGTTGGCCGGATGCACGCGCGGTGGTGACGCTGGCGCGGGCCGAGGTGATATTGGCAGCGGCTTTTTGCAGTGATGGGCTGCTGGCTTCGGCGGCCTGCAACAGGCGATTCAAGCTTGCATCTTGCAGTCGCGTCCACCAGCTCAACAGCTGCTTGGTATCACCGCCATGCGGTAAGGCCGCCTGCCATTGGCTGGGGACGGTGAGTTGTTCTGCGGCGGGCGGGTCATAGTTTGGGCCAACTGCAGCACAGGCCGACAACAGGGCGCAGAGCAGCAGCGGCAAGACCGAGCGGGCCGGGGAGATGGGTGGTAACAGCATGGATGGGTGGTGTGGCTGGGCGGCGGAGTGCTGAACAAGGTCCCATAGTAAGCTGCTATTGTCAAGCGTTTGTATCTGGTGTGTTGCTTAGTAAATAGGTGATTAGCCCATGTTGCATATGCGCTATCAGCTACTTTTTGTATAGCGTATTGAAGGCCGCCATCGGCAACCTGGCCACAGGTGCCAGGACTGTCGCTGGCGCGCACTGAACCCAAGAGGGTGGCGTCGACGTGCCAAGGCGACTATTGCATCAGGAGGCGGGTGGCGCCAGCAGATGGCCTTGCCGCACCAAAAAAAAAGCCAGCGACCCCGGGGGCGCTGGCCTGGTCAGACTCGCAGTTTCTGCGAGTCTAGACGTCTAGTTGGTCTAGTCGCTGACGAGGGCGAGGACTTGGTCGCCGAACTTGTCGGTCACCTGTTTGTCGATCTGCAGCAGTTCATACCAGCGCGCGAAAGCGGCGACAAAAACGATGGAGATCAAGACCATCAGGATGCCCGACATGGTGGTCAGCAGGTACAGCTGTTTGGGCATGTAGTTGCCAGTGATGTTGAGGTAACCGGCCCACATCACGATCGGGAACACCAGCAGCCCCGGAACGGCGGTCACCCAGGCATATTTGGCCTTGCCCAGACGGATCAGCATGGTTGTCCCAATGATCAGCGCAGTGGCGGCGAGCAGCTGGTTGGCCATGCCGAACAGCGGCCAGATCGTCGAAATATCGCCGGTGTAGACCAGGTAGCCCCATGAGCCTGTAAACAGAGCGCTGGTCACAATGATGCCCGGCGTCCAGGAGTTGTCGGAAAACGGTGCATAGACCTTGCCCATCATTTCTTGCAGCAGATAACGGCCAACGCGGGTACCGGCATCCACAGCGGTCAGGATGAAGACCGCTTCGAACATGATGGCGAAGTGGTACCAGTAGGCCATCATGCCTTTCATGAACGGCACCGCCGAGAAAATGTAGGCCATGCCAACCGCCAGAGAAACGGCGCCGCCCGGGCGTCCTTGCACCTCTTCACCCACCTGGGCTGCGAGTTCGGGCAGGTTGACCGTGGCGATACCCAGTTTGGCAAACGCTGCGGGTGCTGCGTTGATCGCGAAGTAGTCAGCCGGCACCAGAACGCAGGCGGCGATCAACGCCATGATGGCGACGAAACCTTCGGTCAGCATGGCACCGTAACCGACAAAGAGAATGTCCTTCTCGTTGGCGATCATCTTGGGTGTGGTGCCCGAACCAATGATGGCGTGAAAGCCAGACAGTGCGCCGCAGGCGATGGTGATGAACAGGAAGGGGAAGGCTGCACCTGGAATGACCGGGCCACCACCGAAGATGAATGGGGTAAAGGCAGGCATCTGCAGCTCGGGATGGACAAACACAATGCCCAGTGCCAACGCGGCGATGGTGCCGATCTTGAGGTAGGTGGACAGGTAGTCACGCGGTACCAGCAGGAACCAGACCGGCAGCACCGACGCGATGAAGCCGTAAGCCGGAATGATCACCGACAGCTCTTTTTTGGTGAAGGTGAACATCTTGGCCAGCGCCGGATCGGCTGCAACGTAGGGGCCAACCCACAAGGAGATCAGCAGCAGAACCACACCGATGATGCTCATGCCCTTGATGTCACCGGGGCGGATGTAGTGCATGTACACGCCCATGATCATCGCAATCGGCAGCGTGGCGAAGACCGTGAAGGTGCCCCACGGGCTGTTGAACATGGCGTTGACCACAGCAATCGAGAGCCCGGCCAGTGTCAGGATCAGGATGAACAGGATGGCCACCGACGCCACTTTGCCGGCGGCTTTGCCGATCTCGGTTTCAGCGATCACCGACAGGCTGCGGCCTTTGTGGCGGACCGAAGCGAACAACACGACCATGTCGTGCACGCCACCGGCCAGCACACAGCCGATCAGAATCCAGAGCGCACCCGGCATGTAGCCGAACTGCGCAGCCAGCACCGGCCCGAGCAGCGGCCCGGCAGCGGCGATGGCCGCAAAGTGGTGCCCGAACAGCACATATTTGTTGGTCTTGACATAGTCGTGACCGTCTTCCATGGTCACCGCCGGCGTTTCCCGCTCCGCGCGCAGATTCATGACCTTTTGGGCCAGGAAAATGCCGTAGAAGCGGTAGGCAATGGCGAAGACCAGTGCCGCCACAAAAATCAGCGTCAATGAATTCATCAGTTTCTCCGTTTGTTGGTATGCCGCCCCAGATAGCTTCTTGCACGTGCAGAAACGTGCGGATAGTGACCGCTCCTGCACGGGGGCTGGGCGCAATGTAGTGGGTTTGGGCCCGGCCTGGAGGGACTATCTGGCGAGAGGTCCGGGTAGCGATCCAGAGGTCGCCAACGGCATCAAGCGGTGCCTGCCGGAGTCAGCCGATGAGCAGCTTGTCCTTGATGTCACGCAGATAGCGGCGGCTCGCCGGCACGCGTTTGCCGCTATGGGTGATGATCTCCGCCGCACCGTTGTCCAGCAGTTCGATCTCGGCAATGTGGTCCAGATTGATGAGGTATTGCCGATGGCAGCGGATCAAGGCGGTGCGCTCCTGCAATATCTTGAGCGTCAGTTCGGTCACACCCTGTTTGTTCAAAGCGATGACCTGAACGCCGCAGACCGTGGTGTTGATGTACTCGATGTCTTCAAGCGCAATCAGCAGGATGCGGTTGCGCAGGGTGCACGGAATTTGCCGCAAGGGGCTGTTGGTGCCGGGAAAAGCCGTCGCTGAGGGGTGTTTGCCAGCGCGCAGCCAGTCCAGCGTCTTGGCCAGGCGCTGCGCGTCGACCGGTTTCAAAAGATAGTCTGCGGCGTGTTCTTCAAAGGCCTGCAGGGCATGTTCGTCGTAGGCGGTCACAAAAACGATGTGTGGCAGCGCCGAGGGCTCGATCATGCCAACCATCTCCAAGCCGGAGACACGCGGCATCTGGATGTCGAGAAACACCACGTCGGGGCGCAAGCGGTGAATCGCCGACAGCCCTTCGATGGCGTTGCTGCATTCACCAATCACCTCCACGTCGCTTGCGTCGGCGAGCAAGGCCTTGAGTTCTTCGCGCGCGGGCGCTTCGTCGTCGATGATCAGTGCGCTCAGCATGTGACAAGCTCCTGCTCGACCGGCACGCGGATGCTCACCCGCGTCCAGCGCTCGGCCTCACAACGCACCTCGATGCCGTAGGCGGCGCCGTAGCGGATCTTGATGCGCCGGTCCACCAGGTTCATGCCCAGACCGTCACCGTTGGGCAGCGGTTTGTAGAGGCCGGCACTGTCTTCGATGACGATGGTTAACTCTTCCTCACTGCGCTGCGCGCTGATGGTGATCTTGCCTGGATCGAGCATCTGCGAAATGCCGTACTTGATGGCGTTTTCGACGATGGGTTGCAGGGAAAAAGTCGGCAGGCGCAGATGCAGCAAGTCCTCGGCCACCAAAAACTCGACGTCGAGTCGTCCGGCAAGGCGCGCTAGCTCAATCTGTAAATAGGCGTCGACGTGCTCGATCTCGTCCTTGAGCGTGGATTCGTCGCCGACACGCTTGAGGCTTTTGCGGAAAAAAGTCGACAGGTACTGGACGATTTTCCGCGCCGCCACGGGGTCGCGGCGGATGACCGCAGCCAGCGTGTTGAGCGCGTTGAACAGAAAGTGCGGATTGATCTGTGCCTGCAGCAGCTTGACTTCCGATTGCGCCAACAGGCGTTTCTGCTCCTCAATCGTTCCCGCCAGCACCTGGTTGGAGAGCAGACGCGCGATGCCTTCGCCGAGTGTGCGATTGAGCGACGAGAAGAACTTGCTCTTAGGTTCGTAGAGCTTGATCGTGCCAAACACGCGGTTGCCTTCACCCCGCAGCGGGATGACCAGTGACGAGCCGAGTTTGCAATCCTTGGACAGCGAGCAGTGGTAGGTGAGGGTGGCGCCGTCGGCATACACCACTTCGTTGTGCGCGATGGCGTAGAAGGTGTGTGGTGAAGAGATCGGTGTGCCCGGCAGATGGTGGTCAGCGCCAATGCCAACAAAACCGAGCAGTTTCTCGCAATCGGTGATCGCCACCGCGCCAACGCCGGTTTCCTCGCGGATGATGCTGGCCATGCGGGTGCAGTTTTGCTCGTTGAAGCCCTGCATCAACACACCCACCGAGCGTTCGGCGATGCGCAGCGCCTTGGCCGAAAAGGCGATGGAATATTTTTCCCGCGTTTCTCGGCGGTCCAGAATCAGGCGCATGAAGAGCGCGGCACCCACCGAGTTGGTCACAATCATCGGCAGTGCGATGTGTGCCACCAGGCGTGCCGCCTGGTCGAAGGGCCGGGCCATCAGCAGAATGATGGCCATCTGCGAGATTTCGGCAACCAGCGTGGCGCCCAGCGCAATCATCGGGCTCAGCAGGCGGTCGGCGCGGTGGCGCTTGAGCAGAATCAGGTGCAGGTAACCACCGATCAGGCCCTCGACGGTGGTCGACACCGCGCAAGCAGCATCGGTATAACCGCCCAGTGAGTAGCGGTGTAGGCCACCAGTCAGGCCAACGGCGAAACCCACCAGCGGCCCGCCCAGGATGCCGCCGAGCACCGCGCCAATGGCGCGTGTGTTGGCAATCGCCCCCTCGATCTGGAAGCCCAGGTAGGTGCCCATGATGCAGAAGGCCGAAAAAACCAGATAACACACCAGCTTGTCGGGCAGACGCACGGTGACCTGCATCAAAGGCGCAAACAGCGGCGTCTTGGAGAGCAGGTAAGCGATCACCAGATAGACGCACATCTGCTGCAGCAGACTGCCGATCAGCGCCAGGTGATTGATATTCTGAAGCTCAAGCATGGGTTACGGATAGGAAATGCAGCCGCACAGGGGCAGGTATGGTATCCGTTTGGCGTGCCCCACCACGCAGCGGTTTTCAGCATGGAGAACGACGCGCTGCTCGTACCCCAGTGAGTTGATTACCTAAGAATGCTACCGATTGAGTAGCAAGTAGTCCTTATTTAGTAAGGGTTATGAAGCCTTTTTATTATGGAAGTGCCGTAGTCGGTGCTGGGGTAGACGGTGCACCAGACCAGACCGTACGCGCAGGGTGACCAGTGCGCCTGGATTTGACGGACCTCGCCAGATTGCCGGATACTGGCCCAATGCCCCGCCTATACCCCTGCAACAACGTCGAGCAAGTGTGTGCTGGCTTGACCAAGGCGTGGGAATTTTTGTCTGGCCAAGAGCGCAGTTTTGCCCTGTGTGAGACCCAAGAGGCGGCGCTGGGGTTTACCGAGTTCAGTTATTTCATGCCGCTCAAGCTGTCGCAAGACCATCGCACCGGCGGCATTGGTGTACTGATTGAGCGCCCGGATGCCCTTGGCGTGGCGGCCCACATGTTTGGTGTTGACACCGCTTGCCTGCAGGATGCCGACTTGCACGATGCGTGTGCCGAAATCTGCAACCTGTTTTCAGACTGTGTGGCGTTGCACATCAGCGACAGCTCTGACATCCATATGGGGTTGCCATTTTTGGCCAGCCCAACCGACTATGCGCAGATTGCCGCGTGCAGCAGCGTGGCGTCGGTGTATGTCAGCAACACCGACAACGCGCAGCTCTATGTTGTCGAGTACCATATTTTCAGCCAACCTCACTGACGACCATGTCCACAGCTCCTATTCAATTGCCTTCGCCTCTACGCTTTCTGGTGGTCGATGACAGCCGTGCCATTCAGGCCATTGTGCGGCGCGCCATCCAACGCTGTGGTTACTCGCCTATTGAAGTGGAGACCGCCCTGGACGGTGAGCAGGCGCTGGACCTGATCGCGTCGTTCAAGCCGGACCTGGTGATCACCGACTGGCACATGCCCAAGGTGTCCGGCCTGGAGATGGTGCAGGCGCTGCGCCAGCTGGGGCACCAGGATGTGCGGGTGGGGTTCGTTACCACCGAGC
The DNA here is from genome assembly GCF_013416775.1 of Rhodoferax sp. BLA1. Taxonomy (GTDB): domain Bacteria; phylum Pseudomonadota; class Gammaproteobacteria; order Burkholderiales; family Burkholderiaceae_C; genus Rhodoferax. The sequence goes on along the minus strand of NZ_SZVI01000009.1, from coordinate 225,179 downwards.
GCACCCCAGCCTTGCTGGAGGAAGCCATCAGCAATGGTGCGCTGTTTATCCTGCACAAACCTTTTGACGATGCCGAACTGGTGGCGGTGGTGGCCAATGCGGTGAAGGATCTGGTGGGTGAAGCCCCCGCCGTGCTGGACGGCGCGGCTGCAAACTCCCCGGATACAACCCCTGTATTGGCCCAGCGCCGGGGGGAGGAGCCGATCAGCCATGCGGCCATGCAGTTGCTGTTGCTGGACCGCTTGGGCAACATCCCGTTTCGCCTGATTCCCCACGAAAAAATGATACTGGAGACACTGACCCCCCAGAATTTGTTGGGCCTTTACGCCGCCAATGAGGTAAAAGGGGTGTATGCCATTGGGGTCATGGATACCAATGCCGTGTGTATGGTGGGCGGCGGTGCTGCGCGTTTGTTGCCCAACGATGTGCGGGCCTTGATGGCCAGCGGCCAGCCCAGTGCCGTGATGATGGACAAAGCCAATGAGTTTCTGCGTGCAGCGGCTGTGGGCCTGAGCGAATCGGCCGCGTCCCCGGTCACCGAAGTCACCATGGCCAAGGCCAGTGTGGTCAAAAACACCTTTGCCAAGCTGGCCTCGGTGCTGGCTCAGCCGGGGCAACGCTCCGATTTCCGGCTGGCCATTCCTGGATATGGTGAGGGACGGATGGCATTTTTTGTGATGGCATCATGAATTGGCTGAACATCGCCTACGGCTTTTTGTTCTTTTCCAACCTGCTCTTCATGGCCGGAGCGGGTTATCTGCTCTACCGCATTCTCAACACCACCGCGCAAAGCCGGGTAGACCTGCTCAAGGCCGCCAGCCTGACCGTGGAGGCCAGCAAACACCTCAAGATCGCCGCCAACCGCACGGTGACCGAGCTTGAGCGCGTGAGCGAGGCGCATCAGACACGAGACAACGTGAGTGGTCGCGCCATCAGTGCACTGTCGTTCAAGCTGCAAAATTTGATTGACAACCTGGCGCAGGGCAGTGCAACCGCTGCGGCCGGGGCGGCTGCCTCTGCGGCAGAAGAGAAGACACACGTAGAAGACATCCGTGCCAAGTTGCAGTCCGAACTCAATACCGCGTTGTCCAAAAATCACATGCTGCAGGAGCAGGTCGAAGAGATCCAGTTCCACCTCAAGGAGGCGTCCACCAGCAACGAGCAACTGCGCACTGAGATCAGCGAAGTGCAGGGCGTCAAACAATCGGTGGTGGACAGCCTGATGCAGCAGACCGCGGACCTGGAAGCCGAACTGCAAAAAGCGCGTGAGCGCACACGTGCGGCGGAAAAACTGGCTGAAGAGAACGCTCTTCAGCTTGACGAAATTCGCGCCCAGGTCAACGCCCAGAACTTTGCCACCCGCCGCTTGCCAGGTTCAGCGGCCGAGGGGGCCGACTTGGCGCCGATGGACCAGGCGGCGCTGATCCAGGACCAGCAGGACCAGATCGATGTACTGGCTGGCCGTGAAAAGTCGCTTCTGACCAAAATCGAGCAGATGGAGCTGGAGTTCCAGCGGCAAAAGACCGAAAAAGCCTTTATCGAAGACCGCTTTTTACAGCTCGACTCCGCACAGCCTGCCGCTGGCCCCCAGACTGGCCAGGACACGGCGCCTCCTGCGGCCTGAGCGGGCGGCTGGTTAGCGACCTGGCGCTTGCGTTGCGCACGGTTCTTGCTGCGGTGTTTCAGGGTAGCCGGGTTTATTCACCAGCACGCCGCACCTGAAGGTGTTGGCCGATGGGACCCTGCACAATACCCGCCAGGAGGTTTTGCTGTGTCCCATGTTTCATTCCCGGCCGATTACGCGCAACTGTTTGATTTGGCCCCCGTTTCCTTGTGGTTGGAAGATTTCAGCGCACTCAAACAACTGTTTGACAACTGGCGAAGCCAGGGTGTGACCGATCTGCAGGCACATGTCCAGGCGCATCCGGGCAGCCTGTCCGAGTGTGCAGCCTGTTTGTTGGTGTTGCAGGTGAACCAGCGCAGCCTGGAGATTTTTGGTGCACGCAGTCAGGACGAGCTGCTGGCGAATCTGGACAAGGTGTTCCGCGGTGACATGCTGAGCAAGCTGATGGAGCAGCTTCTGCCCATGTGGGAAGGCGCTTTAGGCTTTTCGGTGCAAACGGTGAACTACAGCCTGGACGGACGGCGGCTGGATGTGAAGGTCCATGCCCGCGTGCTCCAGGGCCATGAGGATAGCTGGGCCCGTGTCATGGTGTCTTTGGAAGACATCACGCAAGAGCTGGAGCGCGCCCGCTTGCTCAAAACCAGCGAGCAGCACGCACGCGACCTGTTCGACTATTCCCCGGTGTCGCTGTGGGTCGAGGATTTCAGCGCGGTCAAACTGCTGCTTGACGAGTTGCGCCAGCGCGGTATTGAGGACTTTCGCACCTTCATCAATGTGCACCCCGAATTTGTCTCGCGTTGTATGCAAGAGATTCGTGTCATCGACGTGAACAACCAGACGCTGAGCATGTTTGGTGCTCAGAACAAGGCTGAGTTGCTGGCCCGCCTGAGCGATGTTTTCCAGGGTGAGATGCAGGACTCGTTTGCCGAGCAGCTGATCGAGCTGTGGCAGGGCAAAACCACCTTGATGCGCGAGGTGGTCAACTACCGGCTCAGTGGGGATCTGATCAACATCCACATGCAATTTGCGGTGCTGCCCGACCATCTGGCTAACTGGGACCTGGTGCTGGTGTCGCTGGTGGACATCACCGCCCGAAAAAAGGCCGAGGCCTATCTGGAGTACCTGGGCAAACACGACTCTCTGACCCAGCTGCGCAACCGGGCTTTTTACATGGATGAGTTGAACCGCCTGTCACGCAAGGGCCCGTGGCCGCTGAGTGTGCTGGTGATCGACCTCAATGGCCTGAAGCGGGTCAACGACGAAGTTGGCCACGTTGCGGGCGACGCCTTGCTGCGCCGAGCCGGTGAGGTCTTGGGCAAGGTCAACAGCCCCAATGCCTGCGTTGCCCGCACCGGCGGTGATGAGTTTGCAATGTTGCTGCCCGGGGCAGATGAGCGCGGCGCCCAGGCGGTGATTGAGCGCATTCACTCCATTCTGGAGCTCAACAACCAGTTCTACTCTGGTCGCAAGCTGAGTATGGCCATTGGTACTGCGACCTGCCATGCGGGTGATCAGCTGGAGGCCACACTGCACCGGGCCGACCGCGCCATGTACGAAGCCAAAAACCGCTACTACCACGAGAGCCAGATCGAGCGGCGCCTGCAGTCCTAGGCTTGGCGCCCGGTCACGAGGCTGCTAAACGGACGCTGCACGAAGCAACAGTGACAAAACACGCAGCGTCATCCAGCGCCTCTCAATGCTGCTTATTTTGTAGTGAATAGCGCTTATCCTATAAGGGCTGTAAGGTCATTTGACTTGAATAGTCTGGTGCACTGCGGTACGCAGTAACCTCACTTTCTGGTGCGGCTGCGCTGTTAGACTGCTGCGCAGCTGCACTGCTGGGTACCTCTTTTTTATGGCGCCCGTGCATCGGGGCTTTCTACCTATCTGATCAACATGCGTGTCCCAGAGTCTTTGCCCGAACCACCGACCTCCGTGCCGGTGTCTTATGCCACCCAGATCCGTGCAGAAACCCTGGTGTTGCTGTTCAGGCAGTCATTTCCTGCGGTGTTTTACAGTGCCATTGTGGCGCTGGTGCTGAGCTGGACCTTGTGGGGACAGGTGGATAACACATCGCTGCAGTGGTGGATGGCGGCGCTGGGCGGCAGCACACTGATCCGGCTGCTGTTCTTTCTGCAATATTTCCGCGTCAAGCCCCGCGGGGAGGCCATCTTGAACTGGGAGCGCTCCTTTACCTTCACGCTCTTGCTGTCGTCCTTGGTCTGGGGCGTTGGCACGGCCTGGATCACTCCGATGGACTACGGTGTTGCACGTGGCGTGGTGCTCTACCATTTGGTAGGTATGGCAGCGGGTGCGATGGTGACTTATTCTGCCCACCGCTTCATCAACATTCTGGCGATGTTGGCAGTGTTGCTGCCAAGCACCCTTTGGCTGTATTGCCAGGATGACCACATGGCGCAGGGGATGGCGCTGTCGGCCACACTCTTTATGGTCATTTCTTTCAAAGCAACCAAAATCATGGCCGATGCCATGCAACGCAGCCTGCAGATGCGTTATGAGCTGCACCATGCCCACCAAGAGGCCGAACACATGGCTCGCACCGACCCGCTCACAGGTATCCCCAACCGCAGGTCGTTTGTGGAACTGAGCGAACAAACCATCCGCCACGGCCTGCGCAATGCTTCCCCGGTCAGTGCTCTGCTGATTGATGTTGACCACTTCAAACAGATCAATGACCAACATGGTCACCATGTCGGTGATCTGGTGCTTCAGCATCTCAGCACCTTGATGGCGACCCGCTTTCGGGGTTCTGACGTGTGTGGCCGCATCGGTGGCGAGGAGTTTGCTGTGTTGCTGGCCGATACCGACTTGGATGCCGCCGAATTTGTCGCCCAGCAGTTGGGTCAGTCCTTGGCAGCCACCTCCATCCCCACCATGACGCAACCGCTCAAAATCACCGTCAGCATTGGTGTGGCCTCAGGTTGTTATGACCTGGCGACCTTGTTGCGTGATGCGGATCGAGCCATGTACCAGGCTAAAGCCGCCGGGCGCAACCGTGTGTTGTGTTACCAGCCCGCACCGTGATGCGCAATCGTTGCTTGTTCACTGGGGCCTGCCACTGTTGATGCCTTGGCCGTTGTGCGGCGCCTTGGTATGACGGCATAGATTACGTCCGGCAATCGCGACCATGACGCCATGGCTACAAGCGGCTGCATGATTGGCGCATCTCTGCGCAGTCGTCCTTTGACTGGCCCTATCATTACCCACCGTGTTTGATTTAGCTCGCCGCTCCGTTGTGGCAACTCCCCTATGACCGTACAAGAAGAGCAGCCCAAACCTTTGCTGCTGCCCGAGCCAGAAGCCGCTTTTGACGACTATTTTCAAGATGCTGATGCCTTGGCCGACTCCCCGGTGGCCTGGCAGCTGGAGAGTAATGCAACGTTGCTGGAAGCGGTGCGCTTGCTGCTGCAGGGAAGCAGTGCATTGGCGCGCTTGCGCGTATGGGCCTTGTTGCTCCTGGTGGGGCAGGGCAAGGCGTTTCTGAGTCGTGACGAGCTGACCCGGCTGTTTTACGCCCTGCGGCCAGAAGCTGCCGATGCCGTGATCAAGCGTTTTCGCGATGCGGGGCTGTTGAGCTGGGACGAATCCCAACGCCAGTACGGTGTCACGGCGCTGGCCCAACAGGTGGCCGATCTGCTGGGCCGGCTGGCTGAACCGGTCGAGGATGAACTTGCGGGTTTGTTGAGCCAGGTGGTGGGTGCCGATCAGTTGGGCTTGCTGCGGGGCAACCAGGTTCACATGCTGCAGGCCCAGCTGGTGCGCTTGCACCATGAGTTCTCAGACGCCATTGCCAGCGGTTCAGAGTTTCGCCTGCGCGCCGCGCGTGAGCGTTATGACCGGGCCGCACGCCTGATCGACCGCGCCTCCAGCACCATCACCACCATCATCAGCCATGCCCACGGCGAGCGCGCGCTGGAGCAGGCGGCGCGGGCACTGGGCCTGGCGCAATCGCGGTTGCTGGCCATGGCGGCGCAGTTCAACCGCGCCTTGCAGCAGGTGGACCGCCAGCGTGTCACGCTGGGCACGACGGGCATCACCAGCACCGATGTCAAGCGCTGGCTGCAAACCCAGACCCAGCTGGATCGCCTTGGTGCCGATGTGTTGCATCACCCGGTGGCGCTGGCCGCACTCTCGCCGCATGACATGCTTGATGTTGCCGAGGCCGAGTTCGAGCGCGATCGCCCGCAAGCCTTGCGCGATGAGCCGCTGCCTGTGGCGCAGGCCGCACCCGTGGGCGACCTCACTGCGGTGGCCTTGCCCCAAGAGTTGGCGGCGCTCTCCGGTTTGCTGGCGCAATGGGCCAGCGACACCAGCACGGACAACTCTGCAGCAGCCCGCGCCGTGCAAGAAGCCTTGTTGGCCGATGTAGGTGGTGTGGCCGCGCGTTACGCCCAGGTGGCCTACAAGGCGCAGCTTTTGCCGCTGTTGGGTGATGCCCAGGCGCAGGATTTGCCCGGTGCCACCGGTGAGTTGGCCCGCCAGCCCTGGCGCGTGCAATGGCACACCGATCTGGCCGCGCAGGAGCACCCGGCGGTCACCCATTTGAGCTCTGGCCAGTTGGCGCATGTCAGCACCACCCACCCGACCCAATCATCATGACCCAAGACAACGAAGCCATCCACCTGATTGCCGAACTGCTGGCCCGCAAGTACCTGCCGCGAACCCACCCCCGTGTCAAACAGGCGCTCGCCGATGCCGAGCTGTTTCAGAGTGTGGAGCAACGCCTGGCCCAGGTCGGTCTGCGCTGGGTGGACAACGTGTATGCCGACCACGTCACCCTGACCTTGTTGAGTGCACCGGCCACCCGGGTGCTGGGTGAAGGTGTGCTCAACGCCAACAACAATCTGGACTTGCCGCGCGACGCTGTGTCGCTGCTGGTGGTGGTGTGGGCGCTGATCGTCTTGCCCAAACGCGAACGCCAAGCCAGTCGGGTGGCACCGGAGGAAGCACAAAACGACATGTTTGCCGGTGCCAAACCGCTGCCCAGCGCACGCAGCGTCAGTCCGGTGCTGTCTTACAAAGCGCTGTTGGAGGACTATGGCAACCAGTTGGGCAAAAAGACCCGGCTCGACGCCAACCTCAAACTGCTGGAGCGCCATGGTTTCATTCTGCGCAAGCAGGACGACATTCTGGAGGGGCCGCTGCTTGATGTGCTGCTGGACTACGACGTGCTGGCCCCGCGCATCCTCAATGGTGCCTTGGCCGATGTGCTGGCCCGTGAACAGGCGCAACGCGAACAAGCCGCCCTGGCTGCGGCCAGCGCCCAAGTCGAGAGCCCCACAGCCGATACCCCTTAAATCACTTCTGTATGTTTCACCTTCAAACCCTGGAACTCGTGCACTGGGACTACTGCCAGCGCGTGAATCTGCCGCTTGATGCGTCCATCATCACCATCGCCGGACCGAATGGCTCGGGCAAAACCACTCTGCTGGATGCCATGCGCACCCTGCTGGGCCTCAAATGCTCACAACCGCGCGATTTCAAAACCTATGCCCGCCATGCAGGCGCCAATGTGGCCTGGCTACGCGCCGTGGTCGACAACAGCCCCCACACGCGCCAGACCTCCAGCCGCCCCTTTGCCCGGCGCTTGCTCTACAGCGACCAGGTCACACTGGCCTGCCGCATCGACCGCAACGGCGGCGACTGGCAACGCCGCTACATGGCGGTGGAGGGCGATGTCAGCATCGAACAACTGAGCGAGCGCCCCGACAAAGAGCTGCAGGTCATGGGCGTCGAGGCCTGGGGCCGCATGCTCTCGGACGCCGGGCTGTCCCCCGCGATTGCCAAGGTGCTGTCGCTCGAACAGGGCCAGACCGACCGGCTGTGTGAATACAGCCCGCGTGAACTGCTGCGCCTGGTGTTTGATGTGTTTGGTGACCAGGAGGTGCTCAACCACTATGACAGCGCGCGCGAGCACCAGCAGCAACTGGGCCGCGAAATGCAGCAGGCCGAAAAAGAGCTCGACCACAGCAAGGCGCAACTGGCCGAATTACAAAACAAGGTCAGCAACTACCAGCGCTGGCAACATCTGGTGCAAGAGCGTGAACGCCTGGCCACGGAAGTGGTGCCGGTACTGGCCTGGCACGGGCAGCGCCAGAAACTTACCCAGCAGCTACGCGAACACCATCGCCAACGCCACCAAAGCGCTGTGGCCAAAGGCGAGCGTGCCCAGAAAAACGCAGAACTGCTGGCCCTGCTGGAGGCCCGCAGCCACGCTGAAACCGAAGAGGCCCGCCTGCTGCAAGAGCGCGACAGCGCCGCCACCCAACGCGACAGCACCCGCGATGTCGAGCGCCCACTGGAAGACCTGGCCAAGCGTGAGACGGAACTGCTGGCCCTGGTGGACAAGGGCACCGATGCTGATCAACTCAACCAGCACCTGAGCGAACTGCGTGCCCAAGAAGAAGTGCAGCAGGACAAACACCACGAGTTGCTTCAAAAAAGAAAGCATCTATCCCAGGAAATACAAGGACTAGAGGGTCAAAAGGCACCTCCTTTTCCAGAAGATGCCCGCCGTCTGCGCCAGCGCCTGCAGGCCGCTGGGGTGGGCCACCACTTTCTGGCCGAGGTGGTGGAGGTCAGCAACGAGCACTGGCGTGCGGCGATTGAGGGTGTGCTGCGCCCACTGCGTTGGATGGTGTTGTTGGACAAAGCCAGTGATCTGGGCAAAGCCGACGACATCGCCTCAGCCGAGCGTTACCGCCACTACACCGTGGCCCCCGGCGAGGCCGTGCCCGCTGCCGAACCCAACAGCCTGCTGGCCCAGGTGCGCTTTGATGCACTTTTGCCGCGCTGGCTGATCCAGCAGTTGCAGAACCTGCGTTGTGTGGATGACCCTGCCGCCGGGCGGCGGACCAGCGGCAACTGGATCACCCCGCAGGCCTACAGCTTTGACGGACGCGGCGCTCGCTCGGTCTGGGTTGAGCCGCGTGACCACCAGTTTGGCGCCGCCGCCCTGCAAGCCCAGCGTGATGCGCTGGAGCGGGATCTGCGCCGCCTGAACGATGAACTGGGCCCGATCACCCAGACCCTGCTGAGACTCAAACGCCAGATCGACGACTGCAAACGCGCCCTGCAAGGCCACAGCGCCGCCGAAGAGCTGGCCCGGCGCAGTGATGAATTCGCCACCGCGCGCCAGGCCTTGCCCGGTGCCAAACAAGCGCGTATCTCCGCAGGCCTGCGTTGGCAAACCCTGGACAAGGCCTACGTGGAGGCCAAGGCGTTCCACCAGCGCACCGACAGCCAGTACCGCAGCCTGGAAGCCGCGCTGCGCCAACGTTTTGCCGAGGCTGACCGCCTTGCCGCTGAGTTGGTGCAGCGGCGCCAACAACTCAGCGCCGAGGTGGACAACTCACAACAGCGTCGCCGCCAGATTCCAGCTGGCTGGCGCACGCCCGAGGTGTTGCAAGAACTGGTGGCCAAATACAGCAACGACACCCAGGCCCGGCTGCGGCTGGAGGCGGTGGATGTCGACCTGGCTGAAGACACCTGGGAAAAAGACAGCACGGTGCAAGAGCGCTACCTTCGCATGGAAGCCACCGTGCGAGAGCAGGGCGCCAGTCTGGACGACCACAAGATCAAAAACCTGCAGGCGGCCACGGCGGTGTTCAACGCGCGTGAGAGTTACATCGAGGTGTTGCGCAGCACCGTGCGCCGTTACCGCAACAACATCCGCGAATTGGGCGCGCTGGCGGGTGTGGAAGTGGCTGCCGATTTACCTGTGCTGGAAAACGACGACACCGTGCTGGCGCAAGCCGGGTTGCGGGTGAACTTCAATTTCGACGGCAAGGGCAGCATTGGTTTGAACGATGGTGAGGCTTCGGGTGGGCAGCAAGTCATCAAGTCGCTGATTCTGCTGGTGGGTTTGTTGAAGGACGAAGACAGTGCGTCGGGTGGGTTTGTGTTCATCGATGAGCCCTTTGCCCATTTGGATGTGCGCAACATTCAGCTGGTCGGCCACTTCCTGCGCTCCACCCAGGCGCAGTATGTGCTGACCACCCCGATCACCCACAACCTGGAGGTGTTCGAGCCCGCCGAGATCACGCTGGTGACCAGCAAGAAGCCGCGTGACCAACGTTGGGCCCCCCCGATTGCGGTGGCCAAACGCCGTGGCAAGCCCAATTTGACCGCAGGACAGTAGGGCATGGTGCCGCCGATGCTTCAGACCACACCGGGCAGCCGGGGCAAACGCACACGCCAGTTGCCAGTCCCCTTGACAGCACTGCCTGCGCTGAGCGGCGCACAGCAGGCCGTGCTGTTGAAGTGGCTCAAGTCCGATGCCCAGGAACGCAGCTGGCAAAGCCTGCTGCAAGTGGCAGGCAGCAACCAGTTGGAGGTGGCCGACACCCTGGTGCAGGCCTTGCTGCTGTGTGGTGCCGTGGCGCTCAAGGAAGAGCTGTACCATGGCCAGTGGCGACCGTGGCGTGTGGTCTGGACCGATCTGGAAGGTTTGCAGACCCTGGCCGGTGTGTCAACCCGCAGCCAGCGTGACGCCGACAAGGCCAGCCTGAGCATGGACTTGCAGGCGCTGGCCCAGGCGCATCCATGGCTTTCAGTTGCGGTGCACAGTCTGTTGAATGATGTGTTGACGATTGCCAGCAAGACGGCACGTGCGGAGTTGCTGCAGGCCCTGGTGGTGTGGCAACAGGCCCAACGCCAGGGCATGCGCCAGGACTTTGCCTTGGCCGCCAGGGGCCACACCAAAGCGATCAGCACCACCGAGTGGGATTGGCTGGAGGCCACCGTGCCGTTGGAGACGCTGGGCATTGGCCGGTTTGAGCCGCTGATCTGGCTGGCGGGCAGCATCGCGCTGTGTGCGGCTACCGAGCCGAGCGGGCCGCAAGCCTCTTGGGCAACTTGGGGTTTTGTGGGCTTGCCTTGTCGCATCTTGGATGCCATGCAGGTGGCGCATGCGCCCCAGAGCTATTGGCTCATTGAAAACCGGGCCAGTTTCGAGCGCCAGGCCAGCCGTTTGCCGCCGGGCACCTGCCTGGTGTGGCTGCCAGGTCGCCCCAGCAGCGCCTGGCTGCAGGCCATGCGCTGCTTGCTGACGCTCGCGCCTGCACCGGCTGACATCAGTTGCGACCCTGATCCCGCAGGTATTCAGATTGCCTTGACCGCCGGGGCATTGTGGGATGCGGCGGGTATCCCTTGGCAAGCGGCCCATATGGCCTCCGAGATTTGGCGTGCGGGCACCACCTTGCCTTTGAATGACTATGACCGCCGTGTCTTGGCCGAGTTGCAGACCACCCCTGGGCTGCCGTCTGGTCTGGCCTCATTACGCGATGACCTGATCTCGTCGGGAACCAAGGCCGAACAAGAGGGCTGGTTGTAGTTTGCTCCGGGTTGGCTGCCTTGCACCTCCACCCATGGGTCATGACCGACAATAGCTACCAAAGGCAGTTGACCTGCTGCCAGTTGTTTTCACCCATGCCGGACAACCCGGCAACCAAGGAATTTCACCATGAGCATGTCTATGTACCAGGCATTCATTCCGCCCGCTATCCGCGCGCTGAGCAACCTGGCCGCTTTCCTCGACAAAATCGCCACCCACGCCGAGACTCGCAAGATCGATCCGGCGGTGTTTGTTTCGGCACGTTTGTTCCCCGACATGTTGCCTTTGGTGAAGCAAATCCAGATCGCGTCCGATACCGTCAAGGGCGGCGCCGCGCGCCTGTCGGGCCAGGAAGCGCCTAAGTTTGAGGACAACGAAGCAAGTTTTCCTGAGCTGCAAGCCCGTATCCAGAAGACCATCAACTACCTGCAAAGCTTCACGTCTGAGCAGATCGACGGGAGCGAAGACAAGGCCATCACGCTGGCCATGCGCAGCGGCGAGCTGCACTTCAAGGGCCAGGACTACCTGACGGCTTATGTGTTGCCCAACCTGTATTTTCACGTGACCACCGCTTACGCCATTGCCCGCAGCAACGGCGTTGAGCTGGGCAAGTCTGACTTTCTCGGCAGGGCATAAATCATGCGTATTGCCGTTTTCGACACCCACCCGTATGACGAACAAGCGCTGAACGCGGCCAACATCAATGGTGCACATACGCTGGAGTTTTTTGAAGAGCGTCTGTACGACAAAACCGTTGAGTTGGCCCATGGATTTGATGCGGTTTGCCCCTTTGTCAACTGCCGACTGACTGACCCGGTGTTGCATCGCCTGCAACAGCTTGGCGTGAAGATTGTTCTGCTGCGTGCAGCCGGTTTTAACGGCATCGACATTGTGGCCGCTGAGCGGCTGGGCATTTGTGTGGCGCGGGTGCCCGCTTATTCACCCGACGCGGTGGCTGAGCATTGTTTTGCCTTGCTGCTGACCCTGGTGCGCAAAACACACCGCGCCTACAACCGGGTGCGTGAGCAGAATTTTTCGCTCGACGGTCTGGAGGGCTTCAACTTACACGGCAAAACCTTTGGTGCGTTGGGTGCTGGGCGCATCGGCCAGTGTGCGATGCGTATTGCCAAAGGTTTTGGTTGCAAGGTTATTGCTTATGACCCCTACGAGAACGCACAGATCGCGCAGGATGTCGGTTTTGAGTACGTCCCGCTGGAACGCCTGCTGGAAGAGTCCGATGTGATTTCCCTGCATTTGCCACTGACTGAACAAAGCCACCATATCATCGATGCAGCGGCGCTGGCACGCACCCGGCGCGGCGTGACCATCATCAACACCAGTCGTGGTGGCCTGGTTGACTCCCAAGCGCTCATCGACGCGCTCAAGACTGGTCAGGTGGGTGGTGTGGGTCTGGATGTGTATGAGATGGAGGAGGGCGTCTTCTTCCACGACCTCTCCGATCGGCCGCTGCAAGACGACACCTTGGCGCGGTTGATGATTTTTCCGAATGTGCTGATCACCTCACACCAGGGTTTTCTCACACGTGAAGCGCTGCATGCGATTGCGACCACCACCTTGGGCAATGCCAGTGCGTTCGAACGCGGTGAACCGATGCTCAACCAGGTCAAAACAAGCTGAAGCACGCTTGCAACTGTCATGACCAAACTGCTTGAAACCGCCGCCCTGGAGGCGGCTTTGCAGGAGTTTTCCCGCCAGCGCGACTGGGACCAATTCCACACACCACGCAACCTGATCCTCGCCTTGACCGGTGAGGTGGGTGAACTGGCCGAGATCTTTCAGTGGCTGACCGACGAACAGGCCGAGCAGATCATGCAAACCGACAAAGCCGAACATGTGCGCCAGGAAGTCTCTGACGTGCTGCTTTACCTGATGCGTCTGGTGATGGTGCTGGACATCGACATCAATGCAGCGGTGAGCTCCAAAATCGCACTCAACGCGGTCAAGTACCCACCCACTCAAACCTAGTCTGGCGCAGATTGTGCTTGGAAGCCACATGTCGGATCAAGGCTGATCCGACAACCGCCTGACTCTTGTTTTACCAGTCTCCAAGATGTTGAATGACCTGGTCTACCTGCGCCGCTTGTGGTCGCACGACAAGACCCTTGACAGCCTCAAGGTTGCACTGGCGTTCGCCGGTGTGGTGGGCTTTTGTTTTGTCACCGGCCATGAAGATTGGCTGATCGGTTTGATCCTCGGGATCATTGCAGCTGCGCTGGCTGAGTCGCCCGACCGGGTGGCTGGGCGGATGAAAGCGCTGCTGGTCACCCTGCTGTGTTTTGGTGTCACATCGGTGTCGGTGCGGCTGTTGTTCCCGTTCCCCTGGTTGTTTGCTGTTGGCCTAGCCCTATCCACCTTCACCTATGTGATGCTGGGTGCCCTGGGAGAGCGTTACGCCACGATTGCCACCGCGTCGGTGATTCTGGCGATCTACACCATGCTGGGTGTGGCACAACATGTTGACAACACGGTGCCGTTCCTGCATGACCCGCTGTTGCTGCTGGCAGGCACCTGCTGGTACGGCGGCATATCACTGGTGGCAGCTGCCATTTTTGGCAATCGGCCCGCCAGCCAGGTGGTGTCGCAGGTGTTTTTGGCGCTGGGACGTTATCTGGCGCTGAAAGCGACTCTGTTGGAGCCGGTGCGCGGGCGCGATGTGAAGGCCTTGCGTCTGGCGCTTGCAGCCCAGAATGGGCGGCTGGTCGGCCAGATGAACCGGGCGCGCCAGATTCTGTTGTTGTGGGCCCAGTCCCCGCGCCCGGCAAACGGTGCTCGCCCTTTTTTGCAGTGGTATTTTCTGGCGCAGGAGGTGCACGAGCGGGCCAGTTCGGCGCACCACCCGTATGAAGCCTTGAGTGAGGCCTTTTCACGCAGCGATGTGTTGTTTCGCTGCCAACGTTTGATGTCTTTGCAGGCTGGCGCCTGTACACGGTTGGGCCAAGCGATTGCGCAGGGGGATGTCTTCGACTACGGCAACGACGGCGCCCTGGCACTGCAGGAGCTTGAAGCTGCACTAAACCATGTCCAGACCGCCGGACAACAGGACAAGGCGCTGACAAATGCACTGGCTGACCTGTGCCGCAACCTTCGCACGATTGAGCTGCGCCTGTCCCACGCGGGCCAGCCCGATGAATTGGAGGTCATCTCTGACAGCACCTTGCGCGATGCCGATCCGCAAACCCTGGCGGAGATGTGGCGGCGTCTGCGCCAGCAGTTCAGACCTTCGTCCCGGCGTTTTCGCCATGGCCTGCGCCTGTCTGCGGCATTAACCGCTGGTTACGCCTTGCTCAATCTGCTGGACCTGCCACAAGGTTACTGGGTGTTGTTGACCACGGTGTTTGTCTGCCAGCCCAATTTCAGCAGTACTTGGCTGCGCCTGGGTCAACGTATCGGCGGCACTGTGGCTGGTTTGCTGGCGACCACATTGTTCATTTCGGCTTTTCCCCATCCCCTGGCGCAACTGGCGCTGGTGGTGGCGTCGGGTGTGGCCTTTTTCAACTTTCGCGCCGAGCGCTACAGCCTGGCCACCGCCTGCATCACAGTGTTGGTGTTGGTGTGTTTTAACCAGTTTGGCAGCAGTTATGCGCTGGTCTGGCCGCGCCTGCTCGACACCCTGCTGGGCAGCCTGTTGGCAATTGCCGCGGTGGCTTTCATCCTGCCCGAATGGCATGGCAAACGGGTGCACCATGCCATGGCACGCAGTCTGAGTCTGAGTGCAATCTACCTGAGTGAAATCCTCTCGCAGTACCGCAGCGGCCCGCGTGACGACTTGCCTTACCGTGTTGCCCGGCGTGATGCGCACAATGCCGATGCTGAGTTGTCCAGCACCCTGGCCAGTATGCTCACCGAACCCGACCGCTACAGCTTGCCACCCGACGCGGCCTACCGTTTTTTGTGCGCCAGCCATACCCTGCTCGGTTACATCTCGGCGCTTGGTGCGCACCGCGAGCAGGACACGGCCGGGCTGCAACTTGCCGAAATCACCACACCTGAAGCGCGTATTCAGCAAGGTTTGGCGCAGATTGCCAGCGCACTGGCCACACGCAGTGCGGTGATCGTGCCCGGACCCGTGTCCACTGCACCAGCTCACGCACTAGAACTTGGCGTCAGCGAGACCGCGCAGCGGGTGATGCGCCAGCTTAGCCTGATTGAGGGCCTGCTGCCCGAATTAGCCGAGCTGACCAGCGGTTTTGCGGTCGATACCCAAACTGGACAAGCTTAGCGCAGCGAAGGTTGATCCGTGATTTCTATCGGATTTCTGCCCAACTCCACCTTGCTGCAGCAACGGCTTTGAGAAGATCAACAGCCCCTTGATCAAACGCAATTCTTTGCAAAACCAGGCCAACAAGCCCGTGCATCGGTGGGGTAGCATGTGTCGCTAAGGAAACTCGGAGATGGCTCGCGACTCTGGAGGTTGAACGTGGTTTGGGATCAGATGTGTAGGCGGTGCATGGCTTGTGTTGGTTGGGCCATCTTGCTGGTGTTGGCTTGTGTGCTGCTGGGTACCGCAAGCGCTGCAACGCCGTTGCAGGTGCAACTCAATCCTGACGAGCAGGCCTGGCTGGATGCCAACCGTGGCAAGACCTTTTCCGTGGGCTTTGATCCTTTTGCCGGGTTGGACTATTTCGAGTTTCGTGGCCAACACAGCGGACTGCTGCCCGCTTTGATCGAAGACATCGAGGTACAACTCGGGCTCAAGCTGGTGCCAGCCATGGTCAAGGGTTGGGACGATGCGTACACGCGTTTTGTGGCGGGCCAGATCGATATTCTGTATGGCGCCAACCCGACCCCGGAGCGTTCACGCATCATGTGGTTCACCCGCCCGGTGTGGAAGTACCCCTACAACATGTTTGCACTCAAGGCGTCATCGGTGCAGACACTGGGTGACCTTGATGGCAAGAACGTGGGCTTCATCCGCAATGATTTTGTGGTTCAGCAGCTGCCCCAGGAGTTTCCAAACATCCATCTTCAAAGTATTGAATTCGACTCACAGGAATTGGGTTTACAGGCCTTGGAGGCGGGTCTGGTGGACGGTTTTGTGACGGCTGGTGCCGGGGTGGAGTACGACTTTTTCTACACCCACCCCAAGGTCGCCCTGGTGGCACAGATCCGTTCCATCACCTCGGATATGACCATGGCCGTGGCCAAAGATCGGGAGCTGCTGGGGCGTGTTCTGGACCGCTACATCGACCAGAGGAACACGGCCATCCGCGTCATGAAGCGCAATGCAGAGAGTCTTTACAACCGCAAGACGCTGCGGCTCAATGAGGCAGAGTTGCGCTGGCTGGAGCAAAAAGGCACAGCCGTGGTGGGTGTGGCAGAAGACTATCTGCCGTTTGACCACCACAGCCAGGGGGAATACCGCGGCATTGCCGGGGAAATGCTCAAACGTATTGGCGACAGCGTGGGTGTCCGCTTCAAGGTGGTCAGCGGCAGCTTTTCCGAAATCATGGAACAGGCCAGAAGTGGCGGTGTGGACGTGGTCAACATGGCCAAAACGGAAGACCGGCTCAAGGACTTTTTCTTTCCCCATGCCATCAGCACCGAGCGCGACATCATCGTGGGTTTAAAAACCAGTGCGCCGGTGCAGGATGTGTACGGGTTGGAGGGCAAACCGGTAGCAGTGATTGACGGTTTCTGGCACGAGGAATACCTGCGCAAGAACCTCAAGAACGCCCACATTGTGAAAACGGCAGACATCATGGAATCGCTGCGGCTGGTGCGCCAAGGGGAGGTGGCCTACGTGATCGAAAACCCGACTGTGGTGGAGTTTTATATCAACGGCTTGGGCTATACCGACATCGTCAAACGCGGCAACACCTCCAAGGATTCGTTTGTGTACTTTGGCGTCAGCCGACGTCAGCCCGAGTTGGCCGCCATCATGGACAAGGTGATTCCGCTGATTGATTTTGAGGACGCCAAATATGCAGGCATACAAAGTGTGCCAGCCCTCAACAACGAGGCAAACCGGCGACTGCTGATGCTGGTGCTTGTGCTGGCAGTGGCCTTGCTTGGCATTCTGTTGCTGGTGATCAAGGTGGTGCGTAATCTGGCTGAGCAAAAAAGCCGAACCCAATTTCTGACCGAACGCGAGAACCTGCTCTACACCGACGCCCTGACCGGCTTTTTCAACCGCAACTACCTGAGCCAGAAGGCCAGCCAGGGTGTGGCGGGCGCTTACCCACAAGCCATGGTGGTGGCCGACGTGAACAACCTCAAGCAAGTCAACGACAGTTATGGCCACGCGGCCGGTGATGCCCTGTTGGTGTCATTCACCAGCCTGGTGCGGCAGCAGTGGCCACAAGGGCATTTTTTCCGCCTGGGTGGGGATGAGTTCCTGATCATGTTGCCCGGCACCGATGCCAGCCGGGTTCAAGCGGACATCGCGGCTCTGCTAGAGCGCTGCCGACAAACCAGCTACGCGGTTTCCCCCAATGAGTCAGCCCAGCCCAGTGCCGCCATGGGTTATGCCATCCGCCACAGCGCCGAGGTGCCGTTGGCCAGCTGTATCGCCGAAGCTGATCAGTGTATGTACCAGGCCAAGGCGCAGATGAAAAAGCGTCGCAGTGACGACCTGCAGGTGGACACACCTTGATCGCCCGTGCCGACCGCAACGCAACGCGGCAGGACTCGGCCGAGGCCTTGGCACGACCCTGATGGATTTGCAATCAAATGCATAGCTATCAGCCCTTATGGAGAAAGGGCTAGAGGCCAATTCTATGTATTGAAATAACAATGCCAAGCACCTGATAGGTCAGGAGCCACAAGGACAAGAAAGACGGGAGTTGCGCTTTTAGCGCAGGACAGGCTCTGCGACTACCGCTGTGGGTGGCTCTGGTGTCTCGTCTGCACCGGTCAAAACGCGGCGCGCACCGGTAAAACGACGCTTCCAGTAGGCCATGCTCATGCTCTCGATGCGCACGTCCGCACCGGGTTTGGGTGAGTGCACAAATTTGCCGTCACCAATATAAATACCGACATGGCTGAAGGTGCGGCGCATGGTGTTGAAGAACACCAAGTCCCCTGGTTTGAGGTCGGTGCGTGCCACTTTTTCGGTGTGGGCCGCTTGTTGTGCCGCCACCCGGGGCAACACCAAACCCACCGTTTCCTCATAAACCGTTTTGACAAATCCACTGCAGTCAAAGCCGGTTTCAGCAGATGTTCCGCCACGGCGGTAAGGGACACCCAGGAAACTCAGCGCATTGACGACCAGTGACGACGCCTTGGTGGACACCGTCTGTCCGGCTTGCTGGATGTGCTGTAAAACAGCTTTGTCAGCCAGGAAATTGCCGATGTCGTCGGGAGCCTCAGTCGGCGTCGCATGGACGGCACCGGTGATCAGGAGGCTGGAGACGAGGACAAAAAAACGCATGGGCGGTAGCTTACTGGCAAAAATGCATTTGTGTCAAATCAATTTCAATGAAAGTTGATTATAGAAATGTGATGTAACGATATGAATATCAAAGATTTTTTGTTTTTTGGCCAGTTTCACCTGTCATCCCTTTGACAAAATTTCTGGCGGCTGACAGTTGTTGGCAGTCGCGCAGGGTGTGAATCCTGCGGTCTAATATTGCCGTCACCGATTGTTGAAAGACTCCCATGTTGCTTGAAGCTGAACTGTCCCAACTCGTGCTGGTGGATTACCAGGCACGGCTGATGCCCGCTATTTTCGAGGCGCCGCTGGTGTTGGCCAATGCGCAGCGCTTGGCACAAGCCGCCCAGTTGCTGCAGGTGCCGGTGCTCGGCACGGAACAGAACCCGTCCAAGTTGGGCGAAAACGCCCCGGAGATCAAGGCCCTGTGCCAACGCACCTTGGCCAAGATGCAGTTCAGCGGTGTCGAAGAAGGCCTGGGTGAATGGTTGCGCCCACCTGTCAAACCGCCTGCAGGCAACGCACGCAGCCTGCCCAAACACCTGCAAAAACCCTCGAACACACCGACCGAACGCAGCACCATCGTGATCGGGGGTTGTGAAGCCCATGTGTGCCTGTTGCAAACCGCGCTGCATCTGCTGGAAGACGAGTTTGAGGTGTGGGTGGTGACCGATGCCTGCAGCTCTCGTACCGAGCGCAACCGGGATGCGGCCTTTGACCGATTGGCAGGCGCCGGTGCCGAGCTGGTGACCACCGAGATGGTGCTGTTCGAGTGGCTGCGCTCTGCCGAACACCCTCAATTCAAAGCGGTTCAAGCATTGATCAAATAGGCCTGTAGCCCTTGTATTGCTTGGGCTGAATGCTATAGATTTCTCAAATAGCTCGTTGCTCTCTGGTGCGGTAGTGGGGTGGTATGCAGTCAGCATGCTGCAAGTTCATTAAACATAATTATGAATTCACTACAAATACCACCACCGGAGACAAACCATGAGCACCTATGCCGACTTTCATCAGCGCTCTTTGACCGATCGCGACGGTTTTTGGGGCGAACAAGCGCAGTTGGTGGACTGGAAGGTGCCGCCACAGCAGATTTGTGACTACAGCAACCCTCCGTTTGCCAAATGGTTTGTCGGTGGCATCACCAACCTGTGCCACAACGCGGTGGACCGGCATCTGGCGACCCGTCCTGGCCAAGCTGCACTGATTTTTGTCTCGACCGAAACCAACCAGGAAACCGTTTATTCGTTCAGAGAGTTGCACGCAGAAGTGCAACGCATGGCGGCGGTTCTGAAAGACCTGGGTGTGCAAAAAGGCGACCGTGTTCTGATTTACATGCCGATGATCCCCGAGGCCGCGTTTGCCATGCTGGCCTGCACCCGCATCGGCGCCATCCACTCGGTGGTGTTTGGTGGTTTTGCGTCGGGTTCGCTGGCCTCTCGTATTGAAGATGCCGAACCCAAGGTGGTGGTCAGTGCCGATGCCGGTTCGCGCGGTGGCAAACCGGTGCCTTACAAACCCCTGCTTGACGAAGCGCTGCGCCTGTCCAAGTACAAACCTGAAGCCGTGTTGCTGGTGGACCGTGGCATGTCGGCGATGGACCTGGTGGCGGGGCGTGACCACCTGTGGGGTCCGCTGCGCGAGAAAAACCTCAACACCGTGGTTGAATGTGAATGGGTTGATGCCACCCACCCGAGTTACACGCTCTACACCAGCGGCACAACCGGTAAACCCAAGGGGGTGCAACGCGACACCGGTGGTTACTGTGTGGCCCTGGCCGCCAGCATGAAACACATCTACGCGGGCAATGCGGGCGAAACCTACTTTTCCACCAGCGACATCGGCTGGGTGGTGGGTCACAGTTACATCATTTATGGCCCGCTGATCGCTGGCATGGCCACCATCATGTACGAAGGCTTGCCCACCCGCCCGGATGGTGGCATCTGGTGGAGCCTGGTCGAAAAATACAAGGTCACCGTGATGTTCAGCGCGCCCACCGCCGTGCGCGTGCTCAAGAAGCAGGACCCAGCGCTGCTGACCAAATACGACCTGTCTTCCTTGCGCGCACTGTTCCTGGCGGGTGAGCCGCTGGACGAACCTACCGCGCAGTGGATCAGCACCGGCCTGGGCAAACCCATCATCGACAACTACTGGCAGACCGAGACCGGTTGGCCCATCCTCTCCTTGTGCAACGGTGTGGAAAAAGCGGTTTCCAAGTTTGGCTCCCCCGGCAAAGCGGTGTACGGCTACGACGTCAAGCTGCTCGACGACCAGACCGGCGCAGAACTCACCGGCCCGAACCAGAAGGGTGTGGTGGCTGTGGAAGGCCCGTTGCCACCGGGCTGTATGCAGACCGTGTGGCGCGATGACGAGCGCTTTGTCAACACATATTGGAAGAGTGTCCCCGGCAAGCTGGTCTACAGCACCTTTGACTGGGGCATTCGCGATGCCGATGGTTATTACTTCATTCTGGGTCGCACTGACGACGTCATCAATGTGGCCGGCCACCGCCTAGGCACCCGCGAGATTGAGGAGAGCATCGCCGCTCACCCGAATATTGCCGAGGTGGCGGTGGTGGGTGTGGCAGACCAGCTCAAGGGCCAGGTGGCCATGGCCTTTGCGGTGCTTAAAAATGCCAGCCTGATCACCGATGAGGCCAGCGCTCTTGCGCTGGAGGCCGAGGTGTTCAAGCTGGTGGATCGGGATTTGGGGGCTGTGGCGCGCCCGGCACGGGTGCGTTTTGTCACCGTGTTGCCAAAAACCCGCAGCGGCAAGTGCTTGCGCCGGGCCATTGCCGCCGTGTGTGAGGGCCGCGACCCGGGCGACCTGACCACCATGGATGACCCCGCCGCTTTGCAGCAAATCAAGGATCTGGTTTCTGCCTGATTGAGACAAATCCAAGCTGTGTTGGTGTTGTGCCCTTTTTCAGTGGCACAATGCCGCACTGATTGCAGGCCCTTCCAACGCCACTGTCGCATCCGCCAAACGGTCAAGCCGTGACGCGGAAGGTTAACTAACCCAGCTTTAACCAGCTAAAGCTCCCTGAAGGGGAGTGAAAGTCAGCGAATATGAGTGAAACCAACTCGGTTTACCAAGCCTACCAGGCCAATACCTACCTTTTCGGTGGGAATGCCCCGTACGTCGAAGAGATGTACGAAAACTACCTCGCCAACCCCGGAAGTGTTCCCGATACCTGGCGCGATTATTTCGACGCTTTGCAGCATGTGCCTGCGGTAGACGGCAGCAACGCCCGCGACGTGCCCCACCAACCGGTCATCAACGCCTTTGCGGAACGCGCCAAACAAGGTGTCAGCCGGGTCGTGGTGGCCAGCGGTGCCGACTCCGACATGGGCCGCAAGCGGGTGGCTGTTCAGCAACTGATTGCGGCCTACCGCAATGTGGGCGCCCGTTGGGCCGATCTCGATCCGCTCAAACGCACCGAGCGTGAACACATCCCCGAGCTGGACCCGGCGTTTTACGGCTTCACCGATGCCGATCATGAAACGGTATTTAATACCAGCAATACCTTTTTTGGTAAAGAAGTCATGAGCTTGCGTGATCTTCTTAATGCTTTGCGTGAGACCTACTGCAGCACCATCGGCGCCGAATACATGTATGTGACCGACCAGGCGCAAAAGCGCTGGTGGCAACAAAAGCTGGAAAGTGTCCGCAGCAAACCACAGTTTGACGCCGACAAGAAAAAACACATCCTGGACCGTCTGACCGCCGCCGAGGGCCTGGAGCGCTTCCTGCATACCAAGTATGTTGGCCAGAAGCGCTTCTCGCTCGAAGGTGGTGAGAGCTTCATTGCAGCCATGGATGAGCTGATCCAGCAGGCTGGTGCGCGTGGCGTGCAGGAAATTGTGATTGGTATGGCCCACCGTGGTCGTTTGAACGTATTGGTGAACACCCTGGGCAAGATGCCCGCTGGCCTGTTTGCCGAGTTTGACCACACCGCCCCGGAAGAGCTGACCGCCGGCGACGTGAAGTACCACCAGGGTTTCAGCTCCGATGTCACCACCATTGGTGGCCCGGTGCACTTGAGTCTGGCGTTTAACCCGTCACACCTGGAAATCGTCAACCCGGTGGTGGAAGGTTCGGTGCGTGCCCGTATGGACCGCCGTGCCGACCCGACTGGCCGCCAGGTGTTGCCAGTGCTGGTGCACGGTGATGCCGCTTTTGCGGGCCAGGGTGTCAACCAGGAAACCCTGGCGCTGGCGCAAACGCGTGGTTACACCACGGCTGGCACGGTGCACATCATCATCAACAACCAGATTGGTTTCACCACCTCGGATCCGCGCGACTACCGCTCCACGCTGTACTGCACCGACATCGTCAAGGGCGTCGAAGCCCCGGTGATGCACGTCAACGGTGACGACCCTGAAGCGGTGGTGATGGCCATGCAATGGGCGTTGGACTACCGCATGGAGTTCCGCAAGGACGTGGTGCTTGACATCATTTGTTTCCGCAAACTGGGCCACAACGAGCAGGACACCCCGGCGCTGACCCAGCCGCTGATGTACAAAAAGATCGCTCAGCATCCTGGCACCCGCAAACTCTACGCTGACAAACTGGCCGCGCAAGGTCTGGGGGCTGATCTGGGAGACCAGATGGCCAAGGCCTACCGTGCCGCCATGGACATTGGCCGCCACACGGTAGACCCGGTCTTGACCAACTTCAAGAGCAAGTTTGCGGTCGACTGGGCACCGTACCTGAACAAAAAATGGACCGATGTCTGCGACACCGCCATCCCACTGACAGAGTGGAAACGTCTGGCTGAAAAAATCACCGTGATCCCCGCCAGCGTCAACCCGCATCCCTTGGTCAAAAAAGTTTACGACGACCGTGCGGCCATGGGTCGTGGCGACATTCCGGTGGACTGGGGCATGGGTGAACACATGGCTTTTGCCTCGCTGGTGGCCAGTGGTTACCCGGTGCGCCTGTCGGGTGAAGATTGCGGCCGGGGTACCTTCACCCACCGCCATGCGGTGATTCACGACCAAAGCCGTGAAAAATGGGACACCGGCACCTATGTGCCCTTGCAAAACGTGGCCGACAACCAAGCCCCGTTCAATGTCATCGACTCCATCCTGTCCGAAGAGGCGGTGCTGGGCTTTGAATACGGTTACGCCTCCAATGACCCCAACACGCTGGTGATCTGGGAAGCCCAGTTTGGCGACTTTGCCAATGGCGCGCAGGTGGTGATTGACCAGTTCATCGCCTCAGGCGAGGTGAAATGGGGTCGTGTCAACGGCATCACCCTGATGCTGCCGCATGGCTACGAAGGGCAGGGGCCGGAGCATTCCTCAGCTCGGGTTGAGCGTTTCATGCAACTGGCGGCCGACACCAACATGCAGTTGGTGCAGCCGACCACCGCGAGCCAGATTTTCCACGTGCTGCGCCGCCAGATGATCCGCACCCTGCGCAAACCGCTGGTGATCTTCACGCCCAAATCGCTGCTGCGTAACAAGGATGCCGCGTCCCCCTTGTCTGAATTCACCAAGGGCAGCTTCCAGACCATCATCCCTGACCAGAAGGCGCTCAAGGCCGAGAAGGTCAAACGGGTGGTGGTGTGTTCGGGCAAGGTCTATTTCGACCTGGCCAAGAAACGCGAGGAAAAAGGCGCCGATGATGTGGCCATCATCCGTGTTGAGCAGCTCTACCCGTTCCCACACAAGGTGTTTGGCGCCGAGCTCAAGAAGTATCCCAACGCCACCGAGGTGGTGTGGACACAGGACGAGCCGCAAAACCAGGGTGCCTGGTTCTACGTGCAGCACTACATTCACGAAAACATGCTTGAGGGTCAAAAGCTCGGCTACTCCGGACGTGCAGCCTCGGCCTCGCCGGCTGTCGGTTACGCCCATTTGCACCAGGAGCAGCAAAAAGCGCTGGTGGAAGGTGCGTTTGGCAAGCTCAAGGGCTTTGTCCTGTCCAAATAAACGCGCCTGACACAGTCACAAGCGCAGTCCTCAAGTATTTTTTGAAAGAATTGTCATGGCAATCGTAGAAGTCAAAGTCCCGCAACTGTCTGAGTCCGTGGCCGAAGCCACCTTGTTGCAGTGGAAGAAAAAAGTCGGTGACAGCGTCACCGTGGACGAAATCCTGATCGATGTTGAAACCGACAAGGTGGTACTGGAAGTGCCAGCACCTTCGGCCGGTGTGATTGTCGAAATCCTGCAAGCCGATGGCAGCACGGTGGCGGCTGATCAGTTGATTGCACGCATCGACACCGAAGGTGTGGCAGGTGCGGTGGTGGCGCCAGTGACCCTGGCCATGGCGGCGGTGTCGGCTGCAGCCGCAGCACCTGCGGCGGTAGCACCAGCCGGAACCGCGATGGCGGGTGTGGCAATGCCCGCTGCAGCCAAGTTGATGGCCGACAACCAGCTCGCTGCAGGTTCGGTGGCTGGCACGGGCAAGGATGGTCGCGTCACCAAGGGCGATGTCCTGGCCGCCGTGGCTGCACCTAAAGTTGTAGCTGCTGCGCCAGCACCTGCAAAGGCTGCAGCCCCTTTATTGCCTCAAGTGGCAGCACCAGCCAGCAATCTGGCGGCGCAGCTGGCGGGTCGCCCCGAGCAACGTGTGCCAATGAGCCGCCTGCGCGCTCGAGTGGCCGAGCGCCTGATCCAGTCACAAAGCACCAACGCCATCCTGACCACGTTCAACGAGATCAACATGGCCCCGGTGATGGACATGCGCAAGCGCATGCAGGAGCGTTTCGAGAAAGAACACGGCGTCAAGCTGGGTTTCATGAGCTTTTTTGTCAAGGCCGCAGTGCACGCCTTGAAGAAGTTCCCGGTGCTCAACGCCTCGGTGGACGGCACCGACATCGTCTACCACGGCTACTTTGACATCGGCATTGCGGTGGGTTCACCGCGTGGCCTGGTGGTGCCGATCTTGCGCGATGCTGACCAGATGAGTTTTGCCGACATCGAAAAGAAGATTGCCGAGTTTGGCCAGAAGGCCAGGGACGGCAAGCTGGGCATGGAAGAAATGACCGGTGGCACCTTCTCCATCAGCAATGGCGGCACCTTCGGCTCGATGATGTCGACCCCCATCATCAACCCGCCCCAAAGCGCGATTTTGGGTGTACACGCCACCAAGGACCGTGCCATGGTGGAGAACGGCCAGGTGGTGGTGCGCCCGATGAACTACTTTGCCATGTCGTATGACCACCGCATCATCGACGGCCGCGAAGCCGTGCTGGGCCTGGTGGCCATGAAAGAGGCGCTGGAAGACCCAGCACGCTTGTTGTTCGATATTTAAAGCACACCCCAGGCTTCGCGCACTGCGTTTCGCTTCGCCACCCCCTTGCAGGGGCAACACCAGCGGCCCGGCCAAGCCGGTTCCGCGGTGTTTCTGGCTGAGGGCGCGCTGTGAATGGATGCCTCATGAACGCAATAAGGAATTTTTATGAGCAAACAATTTGATGTGATAGTGATTGGTGGCGGCCCTGGTGGCTACATTGCAGCCATTCGTGCCGCCCAGTTGGGCCAGAACGTGGCCTGTGTGGATGAGTGGAAAAACAGCCAGGGTGGTCCGGCCCTGGGTGGCACCTGCACCAATGTGGGTTGTATCCCGAGCAAGGCTTTGCTTCAATCTTCAGAGCACTATGAGCAGGCCAGCCATCACTTTGCTGACCATGGCATCACCGTCAAGGGTCTGAGCATGGATGTGGCCAAGATGGTGGCGCGCAAAGACACGGTGGTCAAACAGAACAACGATGGCATCCAGTACCTGTTCAAGAAGAACAAAGTCAGCTTCTTCCATGGCCGCGGCTCCTTCGTCAAAGCCAGCGCAGATGGGTATGAGATCAAAGTGACTGGTGCCACCGAAGAAACTATTGTGGGTCGCCACATCATCGTGGCCACTGGCTCCAATGCCCGCGCACTGCCGGGCACGCCGTTTGACGAAGAACTGATCCTGTCCAACGACGGTGCGCTGCGCATCAATGCCGCTCCAAAGAAGCTCGGGCTGATTGGTGCTGGTGTGATTGGCTTGGAGATGGGCTCGGTCTGGCGCCGCCTGGGCACCGATGTGACGATTCTGGAAGGTTTGCCAACCCTGCTGGGGGTGGTGGACGAGCAGATTGCCAAAGAAGCCAAAAAAGCCTTTGACAAGCAGGGTCTGAAAATCGAGCTTGGCGTCAACGTTGGTGAGATCAAGACCAGCAAAAAGGGTGTGACTGTGGCCTACACCAGCGCCAAGGGTGAAACCAAGACGCTGGAGGTGGACAAACTCATCGTCTCGATCGGTCGCTCACCCAATACCATCGGACTGAACGTCGAGGCCGTGGGCCTGAAGCTCGACGAGCGCGGTGCGATTGTGGTGGATGCCGACTGCAAGACCAACCTGCCCGGCGTGTGGGCGGTGGGTGATGTGGTGCGCGGCCCCATGCTGGCACACAAGGCCGAAGAAGAGGGCGTGGCCGTGGCCGAGCGCATTGCCGGTCAACATGGGCATGTCAACTTCCAGACCATACCGTGGGTGATTTACACCAGCCCCGAAA
Organism: Rhodoferax sp. BLA1; assembly: GCF_013416775.1. Lineage (GTDB taxonomy): Bacteria > Pseudomonadota > Gammaproteobacteria > Burkholderiales > Burkholderiaceae_C > Rhodoferax. The sequence goes on along the minus strand of NZ_SZVI01000009.1, from coordinate 198,307 downwards.
TTGCCTGGGTCGGTCGTACCGAGCAGCAGCTCAAGGCCGATGGGGTGGCTTACAAGGCAGGCACCTTCCCGTTCCTGGCCAATGGCCGTGCGCGGGCGTTGGGGGACACCACCGGCATGGTCAAGATGCTGGCAGATGCCAAGACCGATGAAATCCTGGGCGTGCACATTGTTGGCCCGATGGCCAGCGAGTTGATCGCCGAGTGTGTGATGGCCATGGAATTCCGCGCCAGCAGCGAAGATATTGCCCGCATCTGCCATGCCCACCCGTCTTTGAGTGAATCAACCAAGGAAGCGGCGCTGGCGGTGGATAAACGCACCCTGAACTTCTGATTTATAGAAAATTGGCCTCTAGCCCTTATAAAATAAGGGCTAGTAGCTCCATTTTTTATAGTTTGTGGTTGGCTTGTGACAGTTAAGAAAATCTACCTGAATGAACTGGCAGCGCGTGGTTTCACGAGTGACCCGGCGCAGTTGCGTGCGGTGCAGGCACTGGAAACCTGCGCGCGTGAGTGGCGCCATTTCAAGGAAAAGCGCTCCAACGCGTTCAAGAAGCTAATCAACCACCCACCGATTCCGCGCGGTGTGTACATGTACGGCGGTGTCGGGCGCGGAAAAAGTTTTCTGATGGACTGCTTTTACACCGCGGTGCCGCTCAAGCGCAAAACCCGGCTGCATTTTCATGAGTTCATGCGCGAAGTGCACCGTGAACTCGCCGCCTTGCAGGGCACGGTGAACCCGCTGGACCAACTGGCCAAACAGATTGCCGAAAAGTACCGCCTGATCTGTTTTGATGAATTCCATGTGTCTGACATCACTGACGCGATGATCTTGCACCGCCTGCTCAAGGCCTTGTTTGACAACGGTGTGGGCATTGTGACCACCTCCAACTTTAAACCCGACGAGTTGTACCCCAATGGTTTGAACCGCGATCGTCTGTTACCCGCCATCGAGATGCTTAAGCACGAGTTGCAGGTGATCAATGTCGACAATGGGACGGACTACCGTGGCCTCACGATGGAACAGCTGGAGCTGTACCACACACCTTTGGGGCCAGAAGCTGAGGTGGCCATGGTCAGTGCGTTCGAGCGGCTGGCCGAGCAGCAGGACCAGGACCCGGTGTTACAGATCGAATCACGTGTGATCCAGGCGCGCCGGCGTGCCGGTGGTGTGGTCTGGTTTGATTTCAAAACCCTGTGTGGTGGGCCGCGCTCCCAAAATGACTATCTGGAATTGGCCACCCAGTTCCACACCGTCTTGCTCAGTGATGTTCCCCAGCTGCCACCGCGCATGGCGGCGGAGGCGCGACGCTTTACCTGGCTGGTTGATGTGCTTTACGATCGGCGGGTCAATCTGATCATGTCGGCCGCTGTGCCCGCTGATCAGTTGTACACCGAAGGGCAGTTGGCCAATGAATTTGCGCGCACGGTGTCGCGTATCAAAGAAATGCAAACTGGTGAATTTTTGGCGCTTGAGCGCCGCAATGTGGACACACGGCTGACATGACACTCAAAATTTTGACCGGACTGATCTTGACCCTGGCGCAGCTGGCCGCCACGGCACAAACCGAGGCGCCTTCAACTCAAGCGCTGGATGTGGGGGCAGAGCGGGCACGTATTGCCCGGGAACGTGCGGCCAGCGAACTGGTGTATGCCGCGTCAGAACGTGACTGTTACAGCCGCTTTGCGGTGTCCGACTGTCTGAGTGACGCCCGCAAGGTGAAGCGTCAGGCGACGGACGAGTTGCGCCGCCAAGAACTGGTATTGAACGACATGGAGCGCCAAAGCAAGGCGGTAGAGGCGCTCAAACGCATCGAAGCCAATATCGCGGCACAACAGGAACAGCTGGAAAAATCTGCTGCGCCCGAAACCCGTCCCTGAGCTTAGCTGCAGGCCGCTTCCACCTTGACGATGGCCAGTGACAGGTTGTCACCACTGCCTTTGGCGCGCAAACGCGCTTTGTCAATCAAAAATTCACTGGCTTCCCGAGGCGACAGTGTTGCCAACACGGAGCCCAGTTCAGCCTCGGTGAAATAGTGCCACAGGCCATCACTGCAGACCATCAGGGTGTCTGATGCTTGCAGTTTGCTGATGCTGTGGGTGTCGATCGGCGGCTCTTTTTCGGTGCCCAGGCAGCCCATCAAAATATTGGACTGCGGGTGAAAACTGGCCTGTTCTTCGGTGAGTTCACCCTTGTTGACCAGAGATTGAACGTAAGAATGGTCTCGGGTGCGGGACACCAGTTGTTTGCCGTGAAAGTGGTAAATCCGTGAGTCACCAGCATGGGCCCAGTGGCAGCTGCCATCCGGGTTGAGGACAAATACCGCAATGGTGCTGTGTGGCTCTTCTTCGGTGGATATGGCGGTGAGTTTGATCACCGTGTGCGCCTCCAGCACCAATTGGCTCAGCATGCTGATCGGGTCGTCGACCGATGGTGCATAACGCTCAAACAGTTGTCGAGCTGTCATCATGACCTGGTCAGAGGCTTTGCGCCCCCCACTGCGGCCACCCATGCCATCTGCCAACACCGCCATCACACAGCCTTTGACATGGTGGTGGCTGATCAAGCTCACCTGATCTTGCTGGTAATCACGATCACCCTTGTGAATACCGGTCGAAGCTGTGACCCGACAAGCCTTGATGCTCATTCCCTCACCAGAGCTTCCACCACGGCTGCGTCTTGGTTTTGAACCCTTGTGTCAGATAGGTGGTCTGGGGATAGTTCTTTTCCAGCACGCGCCGGGCGTCGTCACGCAACTCGGGCAGGTTCAATGCATCATAAGACTGCACCATCAGGAACAGCGCTTCTTCCAAGGCGGGGGCGCCCTGGTAGTCTGCAATCGCGGTTTGGGCTCGGTTGATAGAGGCCAGGTAGGCGCCACGTTGGTAGTAGTAACGCGCCACGTGCACCTCAGACTCGGCCAGCGAGTTCACCACGTAATGCATGCGCGCACTGGCATCTGCCGCGTATTTGGAGTCAGGAAAACGTGTAACCAGTTCCTTGAAAGATTCAAACGACTCCTTGGCAGCTTTCTGATCACGCTCTGACAGATCCTGTCGGGTGATGGACCCAAACAAGCCCAGATCGTCGTTGAAATTGATCAAGCCTTTGAGGTACAGCGCGTAATCGAGCGCCGGACTGGCCGGATGTAACTTCATAAAACGGTCGAGTGTGGCCACTGCCAGCACTGGCTCACCGTTTTTGTATTGTGCGTAGGCTTTGTCCAGTTGGGCCTGTTGCGCCAAGGGTGTACCGGCAGCACGGCCTTCGAGCTTGTCAAACAGGGGGCCAGCCTTGTCATAGGCGCCGGCTTTTAACTCATCCTTGGCCTCAGCATAAATCTTGTTCGGACTCCAACCCGCCGTCGGGTCTTTGGGGGTGGAGGAACATGCGCCCAGCAGCACAACGCCACACGCGAGGGCCCAGGTGCGGGCAGCAGATAATTTGGCATCAGGCATGTAGGACAGCTTTCTTGAAAAACACTCCACAAATTATATCGACCGACCTTGGGACTTATGACGGCGAGGCTACCGAAGACGCCGGGCCAGAAGTGGAGCTGCGCGCATTGACGTTCAAGCCAGAGCATCACGGCTTGCGTTTGGATCTGGCATTGACTGACCTCGTGCCTGAGTTCTCACGAAGTTACCTGCAGCAACTGGTTGACTTGGGCAGTGTCTGGGTGAACGATAAAGTGCTCAAGAAGGCCGCATCCAAGGTTAAAGCTGGCGATATTGGCCAAATTGCTTTGCGACCAACACCCCAAAGCCAGGCCTTCAAGGCTGAAAACCTGCCCTTGGACATTGTTTTTGAAGATGAACACTTGCTGGTCATCAACAAACCCGCCTCTCTGGTGGTGCATCCGGCGCCTGGCAACTGGAGTGGCACGCTGATGAACCGTCTGTTAGGTCACGACAGTCAGGCTTTTCATCTGCCACGTGCCGGTATCGTTCACCGGTTGGACAAGGACACCAGCGGCCTGATGGTGGTGGCGCGCACCCGCCAGACCATGGACGCACTGGTCCAGGCGATTGCTGCGCGTACGGTGAAACGGCAATACCTGGCTCTGGCACACGGTGTTTGGCGCGGTGCGGCTGTGCGGCATGTGGATGCCCCCATTGGTCGCGACCCCGGCAATCGTTTGCGCATGTCGGTTGTGGATCTGGCACTGCATGCGGGCAAGGTGGCACAGACCGACTTTGAATGCCTGGCAAACGGTGTGCAGGGCTGTCTGATCAAGTGCACTTTGCACACCGGTCGGACGCACCAGATCAGGGTGCATCTGGCGTCGATCGGGCATGCTTTGGTGTCGGACCAGACCTACGGTGGTGCGGCAGCCGCGGGATTGCAACGACAGGCTTTGCATGCCACCAAGCTGGCGTTTATCCACCCCGTGACGGGGCAATCGCTGGTTTTTAAGGCGCCTTTGCCATCGGACTTTTCGACGGCGCTTTGCAGCTGGGGCCTCAATTACAATAGCGACATCTTTTAGCACGGCCTTGCCATGCGATTCAACGTGCCACCGATGACTTGTCGGTCCTGATCACGTCTTCCATATCTTTGAGTACCGCACCCATGGGGGTGTTTTGACCGGAATTTGCCAACCATGAACACGGCGGATGCCAAACGCATCCTGGAAACTGCATTGCTTTGTGCCCAACAACCCATGCCCGTCAAGGACATGCGGATCTTGTTGGGCGATGACTGGGCGACGTCCGGGATTGATGTGCTGTTGTCCCAGTTGCAGTCAGACTGGTCCGAACGCGGTCTGGAGCTGGTGTCGGTGTCTACAGGTTGGCGTTTTCAGAGTCGCCCTGACATGCAGGTGTATCTGGAGCGCTTGCATCCGGAGAAGCCGCCCAGGTATACCCGTGCGACCTTGGAGACCTTGGCCATCATTGCTTACAAGCAGCCTGTCACGCGAGGTGATATCGAGACAGTTCGCGGGGTAACGGTGAATTCGCTGACCCTCAAACAGCTTGAAGACCGGGGCTGGATTGAGACGATTGGGCACCGTGATACCGTGGGCAGGCCTGCGCTGTTCGCCACAACCCGTCATTTTTTGGACGATCTGGGGCTCAACTCCCTGGATCAACTGCCGCTGTTGACATCGCCACCCCAAGCCACCGATGCTCTCGAATCGATGTTGGGGCAGGAGTTGCCCTTGGCTGACTCGCTGAAAGCAGCCTCTTTCGTTTCAACCGACGCCAGTTCACGCAATGGCGAATTGAACTGGTCGAACGACCCCGATCCGGGCACGAGCCCGATTGAACCCGTACCTGAGGACACACCATGACCGAACTCCCTACAGAGCCGACCACGCCTGCCACTGATATGGATGATGCCATTCGTTTTGAAGACGTTGTCTCCGGTGTGTTCGATGCTGCAGAAAACGAAGTAAATCCTGCTGCGCTCAAGCGGGTTCTGCCGCCTCAGCCAGAATCACCCAAGTTGCACAAGGTGTTGGCGCAGGCTGGCATGGGCTCGCGTCTGGAGATGGAGCAGCTCATCTTGGAGGGGCGTATCACCGTCAACAATGAACCTGCGCACATTGGTCAGCGGGTTCAGTTTGGCGACAATGTCAAAGTCAATGGCAAGCCGATTCGTTTCAAGATTGCGCCGCCGCCCGCACGCGTTTTGGCCTATCACAAACCTGCAGGCGAAGTGGTCAGCCACGATGATCCGCAAAACCGTCCCACGGTGTTTCGCAAACTGCCCAAGTTGTTTCAGGGCAAATGGCAGTCGGTGGGCCGCCTTGACCTCAACACCGAGGGTTTGCTGTTGTTCACCAGCTCTGGCGAGCTGGCTAACAATTTGATGCATCCGCGGTTTGGGTTGGAGCGTGAATATGCAGTGCGGGTGCTGGGCGCACTGACTTTGGACGAAAAGCACAAACTGCTCGACGGTGTCCGGCTCGATGATGGCATGGCGCAGTTCGGCTCCATCGAAGAGGGGGGTGGGGAGGGGTCGAATTGCTGGTATCGGGTGACGATCTCCGAAGGGCGCAACCGCGAGGTGCGGCGCATGTTGGAGTCGGTCGGCCATGCCGTGAGCCGTCTGATTCGTATCCGTTATGGCTCCATGGTGTTGCCTAGAGGCTTGAAGCGGGGTGCCTGGGTTGAATTGGACGACGCAGATATCCGCTTGTTAACGCGGGCATCACAAACGCCAGGAGCACCTGTGCGCGACTCTGCTGAGCCCGCGCCGGCGGGCAAGCGGACACCCAGCGGGCGTGGTGCAGGTGGCGCGGTACGCAACCGCAACACACCGGGTCGAGGTCCTGCACGATCCCCGGCTGCTGGTAAAGCTGCAGCTTCACAACCTGATCCCTTAAAAACATCATTGGGCTACATTGGAGCTGACAGTTTTTCCAAGCAGCGTCAGGAAGCTGGCAAAAAACGCGGAAACGTACCAGGTGCTGGACGCAGGCCAGGTGGGCGCAGCAGATAAGAAAGCAACCCGTTGGCGTTCATGCCAATTGGGCGCAGGTTAAGATCAAGGGCTTTGGTCCAAAGATCAGAAATTTTTAATTCACGAGGAAATCATATGGCTATCGAACGCACTCTCTCCATAATCAAACCTGACGCTGTTGCCAAAAACGTGATCGGTCAGATCTATGCTCGCTTTGAAGCGGCCGGACTGAAAATTGTGGCCTCCAAGATGGCGCATTTGTCACGCCGTGAAGCCGAAGCTTTTTACGCTGTGCACAAAGAGCGTCCTTTCTTCAAAGATCTGGTCGAGTTCATGATTTCCGGCCCGGTCATGATCCAGGCGCTGGAAGGTGAAAACGCCATTCTTAAGAACCGTGAACTGATGGGGGCAACTGATCCGAAAAAGGCTGCACCTGGCACCATCCGTGCTGATTTTGCTGACAGCATCGATGCCAATGCAGTGCACGGCTCTGACGCCGCCGAGACAGCGGCTGTCGAAGTGAGCTTCTTTTTCCCCGGCATGAACGTTTTTTCGCGCTGAAGACAGTATGACGGTCAACCTGCTCGAACACGACCTCGAGAGTTTGGCCGCTTTTTGCGAGCGGCTGGGCGAGAAGCGCTTTCGCGCTGTTCAACTGTTTCGCTGGATCCATCAAAGAGGATGCTCTCGTTTTGAGGACATGAGCGATCTGGCGAAATCCTTGCGCGAAAAGCTCAAGGGTGTCGCTCATGTCAAGGCGATGGATGTCATCACCCAACACATTTCTGCAGACGGCACCATCAAGTGGCTGTTTGACGTGGGGGGTGGCAATGCTGTGGAAACAGTATTTATCCCCGAAGACGACCGGGGCACGCTCTGTCTGTCGACCCAGGCGGGCTGCGCCATGGGTTGTCGATTTTGCTCAACCGGCCATCAAGGTTTCAGCCGCAACCTGACCACGGGCGAAATCATCGCGCAACTTTGGTTTGCCGAGCATTTTCTGCGTAAACATCTTAAGCGTGATGAGCGGGTGATCTCCAACACGGTGATGATGGGCATGGGTGAGCCCTTGCAAAACTATACGGCGCTGATTCCAGCTCTCCGAATGATGCTGGACGACCATGGCTACGGCCTGTCACGCCGTCGTGTCACGGTGTCAACTTCAGGTTTGGTCAAGAAAATAGACTTGTTGGGCGTCGAATGCCCGGTGGCATTGGCTGTTTCGCTGCATGCACCCAACAATGCTCTTCGTGATTATCTGGTGCCTCTCAACATCAAACATCCGCTTGAGGAGCTGATGCCAGCGTGTGTCAATTACCTCGAACATGCCCCAAGGGATTTCATCACTTTTGAATACTGCATGCTCGATGCTGTGAATGACAGCGATGCGCATGCGCAGGAGTTGGTCCAGCTGGTGAAGCACTACGGTCACTCGGTGTCTTGGTGCAAGTTCAATCTGATCCCCTTTAATCCTTTTCCTGCCTCGGGCTTGCATCGTTCCAAGCAAGAACGCATCCAAGGGTTTGCAAAAATCCTGAGCGAAGCAGGTATCACAACCACCATTCGCAAGACCCGTGGTGATGATATCGATGCCGCATGTGGTCAGCTTGCAGGCGATGTGGTTGATCGGACCCGAGTGACCGTGCGAATTGCCCGCCAACGTAGTTCTGAGCTGAATTCAAATCCGTTGGATGTCCCAACCGATGCGAAAATCTGAGCCATGAAAGTCACGATGAAAAACACATCGACCGGTCGTCTTGAGTTGCTTTTGGCGGCCTGCGTCTTGTGCAGTGGGTTGACGCTCAGCGGCTGTGCTGGTCCAGTAGGTTCAAGTCGTGCGGGTGAAGTGCACGAAGACATCGTCACCGAGTCCGATGTAAGTGCAGAGCGCAAACGGGCGCGCATCCGGATGGAGTTGGCGCTGGGGTACCTTGAGGAGGGCAAGACCACCGTAGCCTTGGACGAAATCAAGCAAGCGATTGCGGTTGATCCAAGCTACTCAGACGCGTTCAGCCTGCGCGGTTTGATTTACATGCGCTTGAATGACTATGCCATTGCCGAAGACAGTTTCAACAAAGCACTGTCGCTCAAGCCACGAGACAGCCATGTGTTGCACAACATGGGGTGGTTAAAGTGTCAGAACGGGCAATTTGCCCAATCGATGAACTATTTCAATCAGTCTCTGGCCAATCCACTCTACAACGAGCGTGCCAAGACACACATGGCCCAGGGTGTGTGTCAACTCAAAGCTGGTCAGTTGCCAGAGGCAGAGGTCAGCCTGATGAAGGCATATGAATATGACGCGGCTAACCCTGTTACTGGGTACAACCTGGCCAATGTTCTTTTTCAAAGAAAAGAGTATGTCCGGGCGCAGTTTTACATCCGTCGATTGAACAACACCGATTTGGCTAACGCAGAGACGCTGTGGCTCGGTATCAAAATAGAAAAACGTATGGCCAATCTTGAGGCGATGAACCAGCTTGCTGAACAGTTGATCAAGCGGTTTCCCGAGTCGCCGCAGACTGCCTTTTTCCAGCGTGGAGCTTTTGATGAATGATCTGGGTCTTGAGGGCGATGTGACGGATGTGTCAGTCCAGTCTGCGCCGATGCAGGCAGCGGCCATGCTCAAAGAGGCGCGTGAGGCGCAGGGATTGCATATTGCCGCGTTGGCTGTCGCATTAAAAGTACCGGTCAAGAAACTGGAAGCACTGGAGGCAGGTCGGTTTGACCAGTTACCGGACATGGTCTTCGTGCGTTCATTGGCACTGAGTGTTTGTCGCGCCTTGAAAGTGGATCCTGCGCCCATCATGGCCAGTTTACCGGAACCTCATTTCAACCAGTTCAAGATCAATGAGACAGGCTTGAACACAAGTTTCAAAGATTCCACTGGGGCATCGCGCCAAGGTGTATTAGCGCAGCTCTCCAGTCCCCTTGGTCTTGGTGTCTCTTTTTTGATCGTGGCGATTGTGGTGATCCTGGCTTGGCCGGTCACGCCTTTGTTTGAGGACGATTCCCTCGTTTCTAAAGAGGCGACCGAACCTATGCCGGTCATGGAGCAACCCACCCAAAGTCCGCAAGTATCTGCAAATGGGGTCGAAGACGCGGGTGTTTTGACGCAACCGCCGTCCGACATTCATCCAGAAGCGTCCGTGGTTGCGGAGGTCCCCGTTGCATCAGCAAGCAAAGTCATAAGTGTTGCCTCTCCACCCCCGGCAAGTACCCCGATGAATGTGGTCGGTGCCGAAGTGACCAGTCAGTCCACGATGCTTGAGCTCAGTGGTCATGGGGAATCTTGGGTTGAAGTCACTGACAGTGCAGGGCAGTCCAAATTGCGCAAATTGATGCAGAGTGGCGAAGTGATTCGCTTGACAGGACAACTGCCTTTGTCCGTGGTAGTGGGGCGTGCAGATATGGTGTCGGTTGTTGTTCGCGGAAAACCATTGGATCTGGCGCCTCTGGCTCGCGAAAATGTTGCGCGATTTGAGGTGAAGTGATGAATACAGCCAAGCCCATTGCAGAAGCGACTGCACAATCCAGCGCATCTAGACAGGCCAAAGTCGTCTGGGGCAATCGGATCGTCACAGTGGGGGGTGGCGCCCCAGTACGGATCCAGTCCATGACCAACACTGACACGGTGGATGTGATTGGTTCGGCCATTCAGATCAAGGAGTTGGCACTAGCAGGCTCCGAGATGGTGCGCTTGACGGTCAATACGCCCGAGGCAGCTCAGGCTGTGCCCTATATTCGAGAGCAACTTGATCGCATGGGCATCGACGTGCCCCTGATCGGTGACTTCCATTACAACGGGCATCGTTTACTGACCGACTACCCGGAGTGCGCTCAAGCCTTATCCAAATACCGGATCAACCCTGGCAATGTTGGCAAAGGTGACAAGCGTGACAAGCAATTCGGCCTGATGATCGAAGCCGCTGTGAGGTGGAATAAAGCGGTGCGCATTGGGGTGAATTGGGGCAGTCTGGATCAGGCTCTGCTGGCCGACCTGATGGATCAAAACAGTCGCCGGGAAACACCTTGGGGTGCCAAATCAGTGATGTACGAGGCATTGGTCACCTCCGCGCTGGATTCCGCACAACAAGCTTTTGAGATGGGCCTGGATCCGAACCAGATCATCCTGTCTTGCAAAGTGAGTGGGGTGCAGGACCTGATTTCGGTATACCGAGAACTGGCCAAACGTTGCAACTACGCTTTGCATTTGGGCTTAACCGAAGCTGGTATGGGCACCAAAGGTGCTGTTGCCTCTGCTGCAGCGCTGTCTGTGTTGTTGCAAGAAGGCATAGGAGACACCATTCGGGTGTCTTTAACGCCTCAGCCTGGTGAGTCCCGTACACAAGAAGTGGTGATTGCCGCCGAAATTTTGCAGGCACTTGGCATGCGCTCTTTTGTGCCAAGCGTGACGGCCTGTCCTGGGTGTGGACGCACCACCAGCACCACCTTTCAAGAGTTGACCCAGCGTATTGAAGCTTTTTTGCGTGCGCAGATGCCCCATTGGCGCAGCAAGTACCCCGGTGTCGAAAAAATGAAAGTCGCCGTGATGGGCTGCATCGTGAATGGTCCAGGCGAGAGCAAACACGCAGACATTGGTATCAGCTTGCCCGGTACCGGTGAGGCGCCTGCTGCGCCAGTCTTTATAGATGGCGAAAAGCGCATGACCTTGCGTGGTGACGCCATTGCCGAAGAATTCCAGGCTGTTGTTGAAGACTATGTTGAAAAGCGCTTTGGTGCAACAGCCGTTTCCCAGATGTGATCCCGCCCTCCATGACAGAAAAAGTAACCCCCTCTCCTGTGGGCAAGTTGACAGCCGTTAAAGGCATGAATGACTTGCTTCCCCCTGATTCAGCCGTTGTCGAGTGGTTTGAAGCCAAGGTTCGTGACTTGATGTCACGTTTTGCCTACCGCAACATCCGTACCCCCATTGTTGAACGCACACCCTTGTTTGTACGTGGTTTGGGCGAGGTGACGGATATTGTCGAGAAGGAAATGTACTGTTTTGAGGACCGCCTCAACGGCGACCCTCTGACCCTTCGCCCGGAGGCAACCGCTGGTGTGGTGCGTGCTGCACTGGAACACAGCCTCTTGTATGACGGTGGTAAACGCCTGTATTACATGGGTCCGATGTTCCGACATGAGCGGCCGCAAAAAGGTCGCTACAGACAATTTGACCAAATTGGCGCAGAAGCATTGGGGTTCTCTGGGGCCGAAGTAGACGCCGAACTGATTTTGATGGCCACAGCGCTGTGGGCAGAGATCGGTTTGACCGATGTCCGTCTGGAGCTCAACAGTTTAGGCCAACCGCCCGAGCGCTTGGCGCATCGGCAAGCCTTGATTGCCTACTTTGAGCAACATGCCGAAGTGCTGGATGAGGACGCACGCAGACGCTTGCACAGCAACCCTTTGCGTATTTTGGACACCAAGAATCCGCAAATGCAGGGCCTGGTGAATGCAGCGCCACAACTTCTGGATTTCCTGGGTGAAGCATCTCTGGCTCACTTCAACAGCTTGAAGTCCATCCTGGAGGCCAACAACGTAGCCTACACCGTGAATCCGCGACTGGTGCGTGGCATGGACTATTACAACCTGACGGTTTTTGAATTCACCACAGACCGCTTGGGCTCACAAGGTACCGTTTGTGCAGGTGGACGCTACGACTATTTGTTTGAACAACTGGGAGGCAAATCAACACCTGCCGTTGGTTGGGCGCTGGGTGTTGACCGGGTGCTGGAGTTGGCCAAGACCGCCGGACTCACCCACACCGGGGCGCCACTCGATGCCTATGCCATCGTGACAGAGGTCTCTGCCATGCCTTTGGTTTTGTCAACGCTGCAATCTTTGCGTGCAGTGGGTATCAGGGTTCAAATGCACACCAGTTCCTTGGAGGGGATGGGCAGCATGAAAAGCCAGTTCAAACGCGCAGATGCCAGTGGCGCACGCTACGCATTGGTTTTTGGACCTGATGAGGTCGCGGCGAAACAGGTCACGATCAAACCGTTGCGCGATGCAGCAGTTGCCCAAACAGCACAAGCCTTGGCCGATCTGGCCACCTGGGCCCCAACCCTACAATCTACCGTTTAGCGAATCACCTCATGGCAAACCAATTGGATCTTGAAGAACAGGAACAGCTTGACCAGATCAAGCATTTCTGGAAGCAATATGGCAATCTCATCACCTGGGTTTTGATTGTCGTCCTGGCAGCATTTGCCAGCTGGAATTTCTACAACTATTGGCAGCGCAGCCAGGCCAACCAAGCGGCGGCGCTGTTTGATGAGGTGGAGCGTTCCATTCAGTCTGGCGACTCAGCCAAAATTGACCGTGTTTTTTCAGACATGAAAGAACGGTTTGCATCCACGGCTTACGCTCAGCAATCGGGGTTGCTGGCGGCTGGACACTACGCAACAACCGGCAAAACAGATGCTGCCAAATCGGCATTGATCTGGGTTGCGGAAAAGTCTTCTGACGCTGGTTACCAAGCAGTGGCCAAACTCCGCTTGGCTGGGGTTCTGATGGATGCCAAGGACTTGGATGGCGCGATGAGCCAGTTAGGTGGCAGCTTCCCCGCAGGTTTTGGGGCCTTGGTTGCTGATCGACAAGGCGACATTCTGGTGCTGCAAGGCAACACAGCCAAAGCGGTTGAAGAGTACCAAAAGGCCTACCGCCTATTTGATCCTTTAACAGAATACCGGCGTTTGGTCGAGATCAAGCTTGGCGCCTTGGGCGTCAACGTGCAAAACAGTGCCCCGGCAGATGCCGTGCAAGGGAAGTAGTCCATGTTGAACCAATTCACAGTTGATCGTTTCATCAAAGTCGGGTTGAGTGTGGTCCTGATGGGTCTGCTGACGGCTTGTGCCAGCGGCTCCAAGGCACCCAAACCAGCCGAGCTAGGCGTCGATCCCGCATTGCTGAGCGTTCGAACTGTCTGGAAAGCCCAAATCGGCAAAGTGGACTTCCCACTGGCTGTTTATACCTCTGCCAATACAGTGACCTTGGCCAGCTCGGACGGCAACGTGAGCTCGCTGGACGCACAAACGGGCGCTTCCTTGTGGCGCATCAAGTTGGACAGCCAGATTTCGGCCGGCGTTGGCAGTGATGGCACCTATACCTCCGTGGTTACCCGAGACAACCAGTTGGTGACCATGGTTGCAGAGGGAGAGCTTTGGCGTGTGCGACTGTCAAGCCAGGTATTTACTGCGCCTTTGGTAGCAGGCGAGCGGGTTTTTGTGCTGGGTGCAGACCGAGTCGTGTCTGCATTTGACGCACGCAGCGGCAAAAAAATTTGGTCGAACCAGCGGCCTGGTGAAGCCCTGGTTCTGCGCCAGGCCGGTACGCTCTTGGCAGTCAATAACACCTTGGTCGTCGGATTAAGTGGCAGACTGGTTGGTTTAAATCCATTAACTGGCAACGTGGTCTGGGATGCGCCTTTAGCGACGCCACGTGGCACCAACGATATCGAGCGTTTGGTGGACCTGGTTGCGGGCGTCAGCCGTGAAGGAAATGTGGTTTGTGCGCGTGCGTTCCAGGCGGCTGTGGGTTGTGTCAACACCAACCAAGGCAATGTCATCTGGAAGCAGTCGGCTTCTGGTGCAGCCGGTCTGAGTGGCGATGAGAAGCAGGTCTATGGTGTTGAAGCGGACGGGAAGCTGATGGCATGGCGACTCAGTGATGGCGTCGTCACTTGGACCTCGGATCGCCTGCGTTATCGGCAACCCGGCACACCCTTGGTGCTGGGGCGCTCAGTGGTGGTGGGTGACAGCACCGGACTTTTGCATTTTGTAGCGCGTACCGACGGCACACCCCTCACACGTTTGTCCACCGACGGTTCAGCCATTGTGGCGACCCCGGTTGTAGCAGGAACCACCTTGGTTGCCGTCACCCGCAATGGCACGGTCTTTGGCTTTCAGCCAGAGTAGTACGTCACCACCGACTGATCCATCAACATGAAGCCCGTATTGGCCCTGGTGGGCCGCCCGAATGTGGGCAAATCCACGCTGTTCAACCGACTGACCAAGTCACGTGATGCCATCGTGGCGGATTACTCCGGCCTCACACGCGACCGTCACTATGGCAACGCAAAACACAGCGGCCAAGAATTCATCGTCATCGACACCGGCGGGTTTGAGCCAGATGCCACCAGTGGCATCTACAAAGAAATGGCCAAACAGACGCGTCAGGCCGTTGCAGAGGCGGATGTCATCGTTTTTGTGGTGGATGCCCGGGGGGGTGTCTCTGCACAAGACCATGACATTGCCAATTACCTCAGGCGTTTGGGCAAACCGTGTCTGTTGGTCGCCAACAAAGCCGAAGGCATGTTGGAGGGCGCTCATCTGGTCGAGTTCTACGAGTTGGGTCTGGGCGAGGTGTTGCCAGTGTCTGCGGCGCACGGACAGGGTATCCGGTCCTTGCTTGATCAGGCCTTAAAACCGCTGAACCTCCCGGACAGCCCCGATGATGAGGAAACCGTGCCAGGCGTGATCAAACTCGCTGTGGCTGGCCGTCCCAACGTGGGCAAGTCAACCCTCATCAATGTCTGGTTGGGTGAGGAACGCTTGGTCGCATTTGACTTGCCTGGCACCACCCGTGACGCCATTTCAGTTCCTTTTGAGCGTGAAGGTCAGAAGTTTGAGCTGATTGACACCGCTGGTCTGCGTCGGCGTGGCAAGGTGTTCGAAGCCATCGAAAAATTTTCGGTGGTTAAAACCTTGCAGGCTATTGAATCGGCGAATGTGGTCCTGCTGTTGATCGATGCCACCCAAGGTGTCACCGACCAGGATGCACACATCGCGGGTTACATCCTTGAAAATGGCAGGGCTGTGGTGCTGGCTGTCAACAAGTGGGATGCGGTGGATGAGTACCAGCGCGAACTGGTGAAACGTTCCATTGAAACACGCTTGGCGTTCTTGAAGTTTGCCAACATGCATCTGATCTCTGCCCAAAAACGGCAGGGTCTGGGTCCTTTGTGGGCATCCATCATTCAGGCTTACAAGGCTGCAAACTGCAAGATGTCGACGCCTGTTCTGACACGTTTGTTGCTGGAGTCTGTGCAGTTTCAAAGTCCGAAGCGTTCTGGCATGTACCGTCCGAAGCTGCGTTATGCGCATCAAGGCGGTATGAACCCGCCGATCATCGTGATCCACGGCAATTCGCTTGAACATGTCACCGATGCGTACAAGCGCTTTCTGGAAGGCCGCTTCCGCCAGGCGTTTGATCTGGTGGGCACACCTTTGCGTATCGAGCTGAAAACATCAGCGAATCCGTTTGCTGACAAAACAGACTGAGGCATTTCGCAATCTCTGTGACATATTTATGTGGATTTGTCCACCCTGGAGGTGATGCCGCAGATGGCTGTGGTATCGTGACTCCTTCTTTTTCTTTCATTATCCGAACACGGAGAATATCGTGAACAACAAAGGCCAACTTTTGCAAGACCCGTTTCTCAACACTTTGCGTCGAGAACATGTCCCTGTATCGATTTACTTGGTCAACGGCATCAAGCTTCAAGGTCAGATCGAATCATTTGACCAATATGTTGTGTTGTTGCGCAACACCGTCACCCAAATGGTTTACAAACACGCCATTTCGACCATCGTCCCCGGGCGCGCTGTCAACTTCTCTGCCACTGAGGGTGACCAACCTGCCGCCGCTTGATCTCAATCGGGCACCCACTCTGCTGGTGGGTGTTGATTTTGGCCTTCCCCATTTTGATGCCGAGCTCCAAGAGCTCGGACTCCTGGCCCAAACAGCTGGGTTGAATCCGGTAGCGCGCGTGACCTGTAAACGGCGGGCGCCGGATGCGGCCCTGTTTATCGGCAGCGGCAAAGCCGATGAGATCAAAATGTTGGCCCAGCAGCTGGGTGTACAGGAAATCCTGTTTGACCAAAGCCTCAGCCCGGCGCAACAGCGTAATCTGGAGCGGCATCTGGAGTTGCCGGTCAACGACCGGACCTTATTGATCCTGGAGATCTTTGGCCAGCGTGCGCGTAGCCATGAGGGCAAATTGCAGGTAGAACTGGCCCGCTTGCAGTATTTGAGCACCCGCTTGGTGCGCCGTTGGTCCCACTTAGAGCGGCAAAGTGGTGGCATTGGTTTGCGAGGTGGTCCAGGGGAAACCCAGATCGAGCTTGACCGCCGAATGATTGGTGACAACATCAAACGCATCAAGGAGCGTTTGGGCAAAGTCAAACGCCAAAGAACCACCCAACGCCGCCAGCGTGATCGCCGCGACGCCTTCAATATCTCACTGGTTGGCTACACCAATGCGGGCAAATCGACTGTGTTCAACACATTGGTGAAAGCCCGTGCCTACGCCGCCGACCAGTTGTTTGCCACGCTCGACACCACCACCCGCCAGCTGTATCTGGGGGATGTGGGGCGCATGATCTCTTTGTCTGACACCGTGGGATTTATCCGTGACTTGCCGCATGGGCTGATCGATGCGTTTCAGGCTACCTTGCAAGAGGCGGTGGATGCCGATTTGTTGTTGCATGTGGTTGACTTTTCCAATGACAACTACCTGAACCAAATCACTGAGGTGCAACATGTTCTCAAGGAGATTGGTGCACACGATATTCCCCAGATTCTGATCTTCAACAAATTGGATGCGGTGTCGCCCGACCGTCGCCCCCCCGTGCTGCAAGACAGCTACGAACTCGACGGCACACCAACACCACGGATATTCTTGAGTGCTCAGAGCGGTGAGGGTGTTGCTGGGTTGCGAGAGCTTCTCACACAATCGGTGATTGCTCATAGGCCAATTTTGGCGGCCACAGATTTCCCTCAAGGTCATGAGGCTGCCTTTTAATTCGGCACAATCAATACTTATTAGATAAGAGCTGATGCGATGAAATTCCAATTCCCCACTTTGAGTTTGGCGCTGTTACCGCGACGCCTCCAAGGCATGTTTAATCTCAATGACCCCCGCTGGGGCCGCAGTGATGACAAGCCCGACGAGAGCCCGCGTGGTGATGCAGATCGGCCGCCTCCTGCGGCATCTGAGCCTTCTAAAAACGAAGACCGCAAACCGCAGGGTTCAGGCAACCAGGGTCCGCCGGATCTCGATGAGTTGTGGCGTGATTTCAACCGCAAGTTAGGTGGCCTATTCGGCAACGCCAAGCCGGGTGGCCGTGGTTCCAACGGTGGCGATTTTGGTGGTGGCAGGGGCGGTAAAGGTGGCCCCGGCGGTTTCCAGCCTGACATGAAAACGGCCGGTATTGGTGCAGGTTTGATAGCGGGCGTTGCTGTCTTGATCTGGCTTGGCACAGGTTTTTTCATCGTGCAAGAAGGTCAACAGGCGGTCATCACCCAGTTTGGAAAATACAACTCCACTGTGGGTGCCGGTTTTAATTGGCGTCTGCCTTACCCTATTCAGCGCCATGAGCTGGTGTTTGTGACCCAGATCCGCTCGGTGGATGTTGGTCGCGATGTGATCATCAAGGCCACCGGGCTGCGTGAATCCGCCATGTTGACCGAAGACGAAAACATTGTCGAAATCAAATTCGCTGTGCAGTACCGTTTGAGCGACGCTCGGGCCTTTTTGTTTGAGAGCAAGAACCCGGCCGACGCCGTGGTTCAGGCCGCAGAGACAGCCGTGCGCGAGGTGGTGGGCAAGATGCGTATGGACAGCGCCTTGTCGGAAGAGCGTGACCAGATTGCGCCACGTGTGCGTGACCTGATGCAAAAAATCCTGGACCGCTACAAGGTCGGTATTGAAGTTGTGGGCATCAACCTGCAGCAGGGTGGTGTTCGTCCCCCTGAACAGGTGCAGGCCGCTTTTGACGATGTGCTCAAGGCTGGACAAGAGCGTGAGCGCGCCAAGAATGAAGCCCAGGCCTACGCCAATGACGTGGTACCACGTGCTGTGGGTGCTGCCTCCCGTCTGAAAGAGGAGGCTGATGCCTACAAAGCACGTATCGTGGCGCAAGCCCAAGGTGATTCCCAACGCTTTAAGTCGGTGCTCGCTGAATACCAGAAGGCGCCCCAAGTCACCCGTGACCGCATGTACATCGACACCATGCAGCAGATTTACAGCAATGTGACCAAGGTTTTGGTGGACACCAAACAAGGCTCTAACCTGCTGTACCTGCCGCTGGACAAAATCATCCAGATGACTGGTCAAGTGTCGCAAGACGTCACGTCTGTGCCAGCAACTGCGCCCACTATCCCGGCTGTAGGTAGCGCTGCGGCGACCGACAACCGCACCCGCGACGCCGCACGTGACCGCACGCGCGAAACCCGCTAGGAGTTCCCTGATGAATCGCTTAGGTTTTTTATTCTCGACCGTCTTGCTGCTGCTGGCACTGGCCAGTTCCACACTATTTGTGGTGGACCAGCGTCAG
This sequence comes from Rhodoferax sp. BLA1, assembly GCF_013416775.1. GTDB lineage: Bacteria > Pseudomonadota > Gammaproteobacteria > Burkholderiales > Burkholderiaceae_C > Rhodoferax. The sequence goes on along the minus strand of NZ_SZVI01000009.1, from coordinate 179,556 downwards.
TTTGGTGTGGTGTTTGCTTTGGGGCAGATCAAGGATGTCATCACCGAACCGGGCTTGAACTTCAAGTTGCCACCACCATTCCAGAACGTCTCCTACATTGACAAACGCCTGTTAACCCTTGACAGCACCGACAACGAGCCGGTGTTGACCGCTGAAAAACAACGGGTGGTGATTGACTGGTATGTGCGTTGGCGCATTTCTGAACCCACCGAATACATCCGCAATGTCGGCACCACCGAGGCAGCGGGTGCCAGCCAGCTCAACCGGGTGGTACGCAATGCGTTCCAGGAAGAAATCAACAAACGCACGGTCAAAGAGTTGTTGTCAGCCAAACGTGAGCAGTTGATGGACGACGTTAAAGGTGAGGTGCTGAGCCAGGTGCGCGGTGCCAAACCCTGGGGTATCGATGTGGTGGACGTGCGTATTACTCGGGTCGACTATGTGGATGCCATCACCGAGTCGGTCTACCGGCGTATGGAAGCTGAGCGCCAGCGCGTGGCCAACGAATTGCGCTCCACCGGTGCGGCCGAAGGTGAAAAAATCCGCGCCGATGCGGATCGCCAACGTGAGGTGACGGTGGCCAATGCCTACCGTGATGCCCAGAAAATCAAGGGGGAGGGTGACGCTGAGGCAGCTCGCACCTACACCGAGGCTTTTGGTCGTGACCCACAATTTGCCCAGTTTTACCGCAGTCTGGACGCATACAAAGCGACGTTCTCCAAAAAGAGCGACGTGATGGTGTTGGACCCCAACAGCTCTGATTTCTTCAAAACCATGCGTGGTGGCGCCGCGCTCGCTGCCAGCGGTAAAAAGTAGCCATGGAATCCGGCCTGAACAGCAGCACGTTCTGGCTGGCCATTGCCCTGGTCTTGCTGGTGGAGGGTTTCATGCCTTTTGTTTCACCGGCAACCTGGCGGCAAACCTTCCTGCAGATCCTCAAATTCAGTGACGGCCAGCTGCGCTTCTTCGGTTTGCTGAGCCTGTTGCTCGGCCTGACGCTGATTTGGTGGCTGGCTTGAGTCAGGGTCCGGCATTCGCCCGGTAGAATTCAGGTTTTAACAGCCTCCCTTTTTTATCCATGTCTGCTTGGGTCCTGCCGGATCACATTGCCGATGTCTTGCCGTCTGAAGCACGGCACATCGAAGAACTGCGTCGTGACCTGCTGGATGCGGCGCGTTGTTATGGCTACGAGCTGGTGATGCCGCCGTTGCTGGAGCATCTTGAATCCCTCTTGACCGGTGCCGGTGTGGCGCTTGATCTGCAGACCTTCAAGTTGGTTGACCAGCTCTCGGGGCGCATGATGGGCCTGCGCGCTGACAGCACACCCCAGGTCGCTCGCATTGACGCCCATTTGCTCAACCGCAGCGGTGTCACACGTCTGTGTTACTGCGGCCCGGTGTTGCACACCCTGCCTGCTGGACCACACGCTACACGTGAACCCCTGCAGTTTGGTGCCGAAATTTATGGCCATGCCGGTCTGGAAGCCGACATCGAGATCCTGACGCTAGCGCTGGACTGCCTCAAGGCTGCCAAGTTGGAGAACCCTAGCGTGGATTTGGCCGACGCGCGTCTGGTCAAGTCCATGTTGTCGGGCCTGTCGCTGAGGTCTGAGCAACTCGCAGCTTTGTACGCGGCGCTGGCGGCCAAAGATAGTCCGGAGCTGGCGTCACTTGCGCGTGATTTGCCAACCCACATTCGCCAGGGTCTGTTGACTTTGGTGCAGCTGTACGGTGACGCCTCGGTCTTGGATGAGGCCCAAAAAGCCCTTCCGCCCTTACCAGGTGTGGCTGAGGCGCTACACAATCTGAGGCAAATTGCCAGCCATCTGTCGGATGTTCAAGTGACTTTTGATCTGGCTGACTTGCGCGGGTATGCCTATTACACCGGCTCCCGTTTTGCCATCTATGCCCCCGGTGCCAGCGGCGCTGTGGCGCGTGGTGGGCGTTACGACCAGGTCGGTGCGGTGTTTGGCCGTAACCGCCCAGCGGCAGGCTTCAGTCTGGACATCAAAACCCTGGTGTCTGCGGTGGCGGCGCGCCCCCTGCAAGCTGCCATTCGCGCGCCTTGGCGCCAGGAGCCCAGGCTGGCGGCAGCCATCACGACACTGCGTGCGCAGGGTGAAGTGGTGGTCTGTGTGTTACCGGGCCATGAGAGTGAAGTAGATGAATTCCATTGCGACCGCGAACTCGTCGAGTCCGCCGGGCAATGGCTTGTGCAAACAATTTGAGTGAAACCAAGCGGAACAACATGACTGCAATCAAAGGACGTAATGTGGTGGTCGTCGGCACCCAGTGGGGCGACGAGGGCAAGGGCAAACTGGTGGACTGGCTCACCGAAAGCGCCCAGGGCGTGGTGCGTTTCCAGGGCGGCCACAACGCCGGCCACACGCTGGTGATCAACGGCATCAAGACCGCCTTGCACCTGATTCCCAGCGGCATCATGCGCCCGGGCATCAAGTGTTACATCGGCAACGGTGTGGTGCTCTCGGCAGCCAAACTGTTTGACGAAATTGCCGGCCTGGAAAAAGTCGGTGTAGAGCTGCGTTCACGCCTGCGTGTCAGCGAAGCCTGCCCGCTGATCCTGCCATTCCACGCGGCTCTTGACGTGGCTCGTGAAGCTGCGCGCGAGCAGGGTGGTATCGAGAAGATTGGCACCACCGGCCGCGGCATCGGCCCGGCCTACGAGGACAAGATCGCCCGCCGTGCGCTGCGTGTGCAGGACATGAAGTTCCCCGAGCGTTTTGCCAAAAAACTGCGTGAATTGCTGGACCTACACAACCACGTGTTGACCACCTACCTGAACTCGCGTAGCTTCGACTTCGGCCCGGTGCTGGCCCCGTACATGAAAGACGGCGAGGTGCAGTTCCAGCCGGTGTATGACGAAGCCATGCGCCACGCCGAATTGCTTCGGCCGATGATGGCTGACGTGTCGCGCGAGTTGAACGACGCCCATCTCAATGGTGAAAACCTGCTGTTTGAGGGCGCACAAGGCACGCTGCTGGATGTGGACCACGGCACCTACCCGTTTGTCACCTCCAGCAACTGCGTGGCGGGTAACGCTGCCGCCGGTTCAGGCGTGGGCCCGGGTTTGTTGCATTACGTGCTGGGCATCACCAAAGCCTATTGCACCCGCGTCGGTGGCGGCCCGTTCCCGACCGAACTCGACTGGGAAGTGGAAGGCACACCGGGCTACCACATGAGCACCGTGGGAGCCGAAAAAGGGGTGACCACCGGGCGCAGCCGCCGCTGCGGCTGGTTTGATGCCGCGCTGCTCAAACGCTCGGCCCAGGTCAATGGCCTGACTGGCCTGTGTATCACCAAGCTCGATGTGCTCGATGGCCTCAAAGAGCTCAAACTCTGCACCGGCTACATGCTCGATGGTGAACTCACCGACATTTTGCCGATGGGTGCCGACGACATTGCCCGCTGCGAGCCGGTGTATGAAACGTTGGAAGGCTGGAGCGACAGCACCGTGGGTATCACCCAGTACGACCAGTTACCCACTGCCGCACGGTTGTACCTGCAGCGCATCGAGCAGGTTACCGGTGTGCCGATCCATGTGGTGTCGACCAGCCCGGACCGGGATCACACCATCATGATGCGCCACCCGTTCTTGGCGGATTAAACGCTTAGCCGTTGATCGCCAAGTTTTCAATTTATATAAGAAATCGGCCTCTGGCCCTTATACCTGTTGCGTAAGCAGCTATTTTTGCAGGAGCATATCCATGTTGACAGAAGACGGCAAACACCTGTATGTGAGCTACGACGAGTACAACAATCTGATCGAAAAACTCGCCATCAAGGTGTTTCAGTCGGGCTGGCAGTTTGACACCATCCTGTGCCTGGCACGTGGTGGCATGCGCCCGGGCGACGTGCTCTCGCGCGTGTTTGACAAACCGCTGGCCATCATGTCCACCAGTTCCTACCGCTCCGAAGCCGGCACGGTGCAGGGCAAGCTCGACATCGCCCACTACATCACCACACCCAAGGGCCAGATTGCAGGCAAAGTGTTGCTGGTGGACGACCTGGCCGACTCCGGTCACACCCTGAACAAGGTGATCGAAGAACTCAAGAACAACTACAAACCGATCACCGAGTTGCGCAGCGCGGTGATCTGGACCAAGGCAATCTCGATCTTCACACCCGACTATTGTGTGGACTACCTGCCGACCAACCCGTGGATCCACCAGCCTTTTGAAGGCTACGACAACATGCGCCCTGAACAGCTCATCCAAAAGTGGAGCGTTTGATCACAATCCATTGATTGGTAAGCGTTTTTGGGTTTTATTGCACCACGCACATGACTGTCTCCAGCACCGATCTGATCCACCACGGCTATGTGCCTCCCGCAGGTTTTGCCGCACCCCAACCGGGTGTGTTCAAGGCCTCGACGGTGTTTTTCCCCAATGTGGCAGCGATGCGGGACTTTGAGTGGAAAGACAAATCCGCTTACACCTATGGCTTACACGGCACGCCCACCAGCTACATGCTGGAGGAGCGCCTGTGCACGCTGGAAGGCGGCAAACAGTGCCTGCTGGTGTCCAGCGGCCTGGCGGCGATTGCGACGGTGTCGCTGGCTTTGCTGAAGTCTGGCGACGAGGTGCTGATTCCCGACAACGCTTATGGCCCCAACAAAGCGCTGGCTGAAGGTGAACTCAAACATTGGGGCATCAGCCACCGTTATTTTGACCCGCTGCAGGCACAAGACCTGGCAGCCAAGATCGGCCCCAAGACCCGACTGGTCTGGCTAGAAGCCGCAGGTTCTGTCACGCTGGAGTTTCCTGACCTGATTGAACAGGTGCGTATCTGCAAGGCCGCCGGTGTGTTGTGCGCATTGGACAACACCTGGGGTGCTGGCCTGGCATTTACACCTTTTGATCTGCAACCGGGTAACACGCCAACGCTTGGCGTCGATATTTCCATCCAAGCCCTGACCAAATACCCCAGTGGTGGCGGTGATGTGTTGATGGGCAGCATCATCACCCGCGACGACAGCCTGCACATGAAGCTCAAGCTGTGCCACATGCGCTTGGGGCTGGGTGTGGGCGCCAATGATGTGGAATCGGTGTTGCGCTCCTTGCCGAGTCTGTTGTTGCGTTACAAGGCGCATGACGAAGCCACCCGAACGTTGGCACAGTGGGCCCAGACCCGCCCCGAGTTCGCTCAGGTGTTGCACCCGGCGCTGCCGTCATCACCGGGCCATGTTTACTGGCAAGCATTGTGCAATCCCGGCTGGGGTGGTGCGGCAGGTCTGTTCAGTGTGTTGTTCAAACCGAGCTACAGCCAGGCGCAGGTTGACGCGTTTTGCGATGCATTGGCCTTGTTCAAGATTGGCTACAGCTGGGGTGGCCCGATCAGCCTGGTGGTGCCTTATGACCTGGCCAGTATGCGCAGCAGTTGGCCGCAGCACCTGGCGCATGGCACGCTGGTGCGGTTTTCGATTGGGCTGGAGGCGGTCGAAGATTTGCAGGCCGATCTGGTTCAGGCTTTGCGTCAGCTGGCCTGATGCCAGCAGGTAAAATCAGGGCTTCAACACTGAAAGACTACATTGGCAACACCAAATTACGGCTACGAGAAGCGTCAGAAAGAACTGGCCAAAAAGAAGAAAAAAGAAGAAAAGCTGAAGGAAAAGGCCCAGCGCAAGGCCGGTGACCCGCTGCCCGACGATGACGCGGGCGCGCCGTCCACACCCAACGACGCGTCTGGCCAACCCGGCTGACCGGGCCAAAGGCCCTCAGTCTGACCGCAGAATTTTTCTGCTCAAATCAGCCATAGCCCTTATGGAACGGTCCTCTGGCGCTATGGTTTTTGAATATTTAAACTGCACAAAATTGCGCTGCATCGATTGCAGGTAAGCCGGGTCGTAATGCTGGGTGAGCAGATCCTGCACCACCTGCGCCAATTGGCCTGAACGTGCCAGCGCCATCCAGCCTGCCACCACCGCGCGACCCCGCAACGGGATCAGCACCGACAGCCGGTCACACAAAAAGTCCACGTCGCGCACCAGATGGTCGTAGTCTTCCATCAGCAGCGCCACCCGTTCACTGTCTGGCAGCTGCAGGTTCAGGCACGGGCTGTGGCGCATGGCCTCAACCAGACTGGCTGGCACCGACACATTGCCCACTTTTTTGCTTTCACTCTCGACAAACACCGGTTTGGTCGGGTCAAACTGGCGCAGTGCGTGCCAGATCAGGGTGTCAAAGCGCTTCTGGGTGGGCTGCGCCTGCCCAGGGATGGCGCCCAGCACCGAACTGCGGTGGTTGGCCAGGGCTTCCAGATCCAACACCTGCGCCCCTTGTGTCGACAAGGCCTGTAACAAGCGGGTTTTGCCCGATCCGGTGGGACCACACACCACGGTGAAGCGCAGTCTGGGCACGGTCTGGTCAATGTCCTGCAACAGGGCCGCGCGAAAGGCCTTGTAGCCGCCCTCAATCAGCGTCACCCGAAAACCGATCTGGCTCAGAATCAGCGACAAAGCGCCGCTGCGCTGGCCACCCCGCCAGCAGTAGGTCAGCGGTTTCCAGTCCTTCGGCTTATCAATCACCTCACGTTCGATATGCGCCGCGATATTGCGTGCGGCAATCGCCGCGCCGCGTTTACGCGCCTCAAACGGGTTGACCTGTTTGTACAAGGTGCCAATCTGGATGCGCTCGGCATTGTTCAGGGTCGGCCAGTTCAGCGCATTGGGCAGGTGGTCCAGCGCAAATTCATCCTCGCTGCGCGCGTCAATCAGCGTGTCAAAGTCGCCCAGCCGGGCAATCACCTCGCTGGCCGCCACCAGGGTCAGACTCATCGCAGCACCTTTTTGAGTTCGGGCCAGATGTTGGCCAGGATGATCGGGTGCGCCGCCTCCAGTGGGTGGATGCGGTCGGCCTGGAACCATTTCAGGCTGTCAGGCACATCGGCCACCCCTTTGAGCATGAACGGCACCAGCGCGACCTTGTTGGCTTTGGCCACCTGTCCATACATCCGCGCAAAACGCTCACCATAGTCACGCCCGTAGTTAGGTGGCACCTGGATACCCACCAGCAGCACCTTGGCTCCGGTTTTTTGCACCGACTGGACCATCGCGCTGAGGTTGCCCTGCGTCATTGCCAGTGGCAACCCCTGCAAGGCGTCATTGGCGCCGAGTTCAATCACCACCAGGTTAGGCTGGTGCTTGTCCAGCAGCGCGCCCAGACGTGCACGCCCGCCGCTGGTGGTGTCGCCGCTGATGCTGGCGTTGACCACGTTGGCGGCGATTTTTTCGGTGGTCAGTTTTTTCTCCAGCAAGGCCACCCAGCCGCTGCCGCGTTTGAGACCGTATTCGGCGCTCAGCGAGTCGCCCAGCACGACGATGGTGGTGCCATTGGGTTGTGAGCTCATGGTTTGGGCCTGTGCTGCGCCGCTGTTAATCCCTGCCAAAGCCAGTGCACTGGCCAACGCGATACAGTGACGACGATTCAAGTTGATTACATTCAAAAAAAGCCCCATGTCAGATTGCATTATTTCGGTCGACCACGTGTTCAAGTCTGTCACCGACTCGACCGGCACACTCGACATTCTGCGTGATATCGATTTCCAGTTGAAGCAGAAGGAAACCGTGGCCATTGTCGGTGCATCCGGCTCGGGCAAAAGCACGCTGTTGTCGATCATGGCCGGTCTCGATGTACCCAGCCAAGGTACCGTCCGTCTGGCAGGCCAGGATATCTTTGCCATGGACGAAGACGCGCGTGCCGCACTGCGTGCCCAGAAAGTGGGTTTTGTGTTCCAAAGCTTTCAGCTGTTGGGCAACTTGACCGCCTTAGAGAACGTGATGCTGCCGCTGGAACTGGCCAAACACCGCCACGCCCGCCAGACCGCCACCGAGTTGTTGGCGCGGGTGGGGCTGTCACAGCGTCTGGGGCATTACCCCAAGGTGCTCTCGGGCGGTGAACAACAGCGCGTGGCGCTGGCCCGCGCTTTTGTGGTGCAACCGGCGGTGCTGCTGGCGGACGAACCCACGGGCAGTCTGGACTTCGCCACCGGCGAGACAGTGATGGAGCTGATGCTGACCCTGAACCGCGAACTCGGCACCACCCTGGTGTTGGTGACGCATGACAAGGCGCTGGCGGCACGTTGCCAGCGGGTGATCACGATCGAGGCGGGCCGGGTTCACCTGGACGCCGAATCTGCATAGTTTTGGCCTCTAGCCCTTTTTTAAAAAGGATATACCGCTATCACTTTTGATATTTTCTTGCTGGCTCTGCGGGTGTGGCTTGAACAACGAAGGGCGACGGTGAATGCTTGGACTGGAAGCCTTTCAACCGCGCTGTGCTGGCCGGACCTCCACCTTAAGTTTTGGCTAAGCCAAGCCTAAGGTCAGACTAAGTTGCGGGTTCTACAGTTCCCCTCAGTTGGTGAGCAACCAACCCCTGAGTAAACAACCTCAACCTGTCAAGGAAACATCATGAAATCAAGTCTCTCTGCTTTGTGCCTTGCCGCTGGTCTTCTGGGCGCCAGCCTGTCTTTTGCCGCCACACCTGAGGCACCCGCCGCGCCTGCAGCTCCGGCTGCCACCGCAACCGCCGCCGAACCCGCAGCGGTGACCCCACCGGCCAAGAAGGTTGTGAAAAAACACGCTGCCAAGAAGGCTGTCAAGAAAGAAGCGGTCGCCAGCTAAACCGCTTGACCGGAGGTGGCCTATCCGCCTCACAACAAAGCCGCGCTTTTGCGCGGCTTTGTCGCGTGTGGGCGTGCTAAGCTGAAAGTCAGTTCTTTGTTCTGGAAAAACCGATGCGTGTGTTGCTGGTGGAAGACGATCCCCTGATTGGTGAAGCGGTGCGTGTGGGGCTGCATCGCCTGGGCATCACGGTTGACTGGGTGCGCGACGGCGACTTGGGCCTGCAATGCGCCCGTACAGAACCCTTTGATGCGGTGGTGCTGGACCTGGGCCTGCCCAAGCGCGACGGCATGCAGGTGCTGCGTGATCTGCGCAGCGGTGGCCATGGCCTGCCGATCCTGATCGTGACCGCCAGAGACGCCTTGAGCGAACGGGTGGCGGGGCTGGACGCAGGAGCCGATGACTACATCCTCAAACCTTTTGACATCGACGAGCTGGCCGCGCGCCTGCGCTCAGCCATCCGCAGCCGATCGGGCCGGGCCGATCCGGTGCTGCGCAGCGGTACGCTGGCCTTGCACCCGGACAGCAAACTGGTCACCCAAGATGGCACGGTGGTGAGCCTGTCTGCACGTGAATTTGCCTTGCTGGAGCTGCTGATGCGCCGCCCGGGCATGCCAATGTCACGCGCCCAGCTCGAAGAACGCCTGCTGGGTTGGGGTGAAGAGGTGGCCAGCAATGCGCTGGAGGTCAACATCCACAACTTGCGCCGCAAGCTGGGTGCCCAGAGCATCCTCAACATCCGCGGCGTGGGCTACTTTGTGCCGCGCGACGAACCCGCATGTTCTCTTTAGAAAAACGCCTCAAAGTCCGCCTGCTGCTGGGCATGTTACTGGTGGGCCTGGTGCTGGGCCTGGTGGTGCGTATGCAGGTCCACCGCCAACAGGGCGACATGCTGGACTACCAGCTGGAACAGGTGGCGCGCGCCTTGATCCTGAGCGACCTGCAAGGCACCCGGCAAACCTGGGACGATGACCCGGCCTTGCACCTGGACGTGCAGGTGTGGGACGCCGTGGGCTCGCTGCTGTACCGCTCCAGCGAGCAGATCGACGTGGACCTGGACACACCGCCGGGCCTGTCCCTGGTGCGCAGCGGCCACCAGGCGGACGCGGTGACGCTGAAAGTCTTCACCATCAGCAACGGCCAACGCACGGTGCAGGTGATGCATGCCAAGTCCCTGCGTGACGAGTTGCGCTGGAACGCGGTGCTGGAGGTGCTGCTGCCGTCGATGCTGGTGGTGCTGGTGGGGGCTCTGCTGGTGAACTTCACCCTCAGGCGAGGTCTGGCGCCGATCCGCCAGCTTGACGAGGAGCTGAGCCGACGCGACGCCAGTTCGCTGGCCCCGCTGGAGATACCCGAGGCGCCGACCGAACTGGCCAGCGTGGTGGACACCCTCAACCGGCTGCTGCAGCAACTCGACGCCAGTTTGCAGGCCCACAAACGGTTCATTGCCAATGCCGCGCACGAACTGCGCACCCCGATCACCGCGATCAGCCTGGAGGTGGACAACCTGCTGTGCAGCCAGGACCCGGCCCAGATGCGCCAGGCGGCCAGCCGCCTCAAACTGGGTGCACAACGCAGCCAGCACCTGTTGCAACAGATGCTGACCCTGGCCCGGCTGGAAGCCCGTGCCAAACCCCGGCCCAGCGTGGTAGTTGATCTGCAGTCCCTGGCTCAGGACGCGATGGTGGGTCTGTCCACCCTGGCCAGCCAGCGCGGCATCGAATTTGCGCTGGACACCCACGGCGTTACCGTGGTTCAGGGTGATCCGGACGACATGCGGCTGCTGCTGGACAACCTGCTGGGCAATGCGCTGAAGTTTTCACCGCCGGATGCGGTGGTTGAGGTCAACCTGCGGGGTGATGAACAAGGCGTGACCCTGCTGGTGCGTGACCACGGCCCAGGCATCGCGCCGGAGCTGCGTGCGCGCATGTTGCTGCCGTTTGTGCGGGTCAACGCCGCCGTGGACGGCGCGGGCCTGGGCTTGGCGATTGTGCTGGAGGTGGTGCAAAAGCACGGGGCCAGCCTGGTGCTGGAAGACCCGGCTTCAGGGCCGGGCTTGTTGGTGCGGGTGGTTTGTCCGGCTCAGATGTCGGCCAGCAAAGGGTAGGGCGGCGCTGCCAGGGTCAGCACCTGCCCGTCTACCGTGCCCAGACGCACACCACCGGCCTCAAACGCGCTGATTTGCATCGACACAATGGCGTCAAACCCGCCCGCAGGCGCGGCTGCAGCTTGCGCCACGGTGCCACAGGGCTGGCCTTGGTCGGTCGGCAAAAATACCTCGTCACCGGCCTTGAGCGGCGCCTCTGCATGGGCCAGGTAAGCGCGGCGTTTGAGCGTGCCACGGAACTGGCTGCGTGCCACCACCTCCTGGCCGGGGTAACAACCCTTCTTGAAGTTCACTCCACCGACCGACTCGTAATTGAGCATCTGCGGCACAAAGGCTTCAAAAATCGGCTGACTGGCGGTGACGATGCCGCTGCGCACCTCGCTCCAGTCCCACAGTGCCTCAGTCAAGGCCTGGCCTGCGGGTGCAGAGTGAGCCACAGGTGCCACCCACAGCGCGCGCGGTACACCGTCTGCCGGGTACAGGTTGATCAGAGATACCTCATCAAAATCGGTCTTGGCCCAAGTACTGTCTGGGTAGTCCGCTATATTTGACGTAGCGTTCTTCAAGGCTGAACCAGCCAACCCATAAAGCGCAAAGTCCTCACTGGCATCGGTCAGCTTGACCTTGGCACGCAGGATGAACATCGACAGGCGCTTGAGGGTGGTCGCCAGCAGATCGCGGCTGCACACCAGCAGGATGTCGCTGTTGCTGCGTTTGAAACCGATGAAACTGGCCTGTACACGCCCTTTGGCGTTGCAAAAGGCCGCCAGCCGGGCCTGGTTCTGGCCCAGCAGCGCAAAGTCGTGGGTGAACTGGCCATGCAGAAATTTGGCAGCATCTTCGCCCTGTGCACGTATCAGCCCTGAATGTGTCAGCCGGGCCACGCCGTCAAGTTGTTGTTGCATGCCGCGCATTATGATGCGGTGTTCAATGTGGGGAAGGCAGCGGGGTTGTGCAGCGACTAATCGGTTTCGTAGTGATGGTGATTCTGGGCGCAGCAGGCCTGGGCTTGTGGTGGATCAACCAGCCGCTGGCCTTGCGCGCGCCCGTGGTGGACTTGTCGATCGAGCCCGGTACCAGTGCGCGTGGTGTGGCGCAGGACGCGGTGGATGCCGGTGTGGCCACGTCACCGCAGCTGCTGTACTGGTGGTTTCGCCTGTCTGGTGAATCGCGCCAGATCAGGGCCGGCAGCTACGAGTTGCAGGGTGAAGTCAGCCCGCGCAGCCTGTTGTCCAAGCTGGTGCGTGGTGAAGAAGCCCTGCGGGCGGTGACCCTGGTCGAGGGCCTGAGCTTCAAACAATTCCGCCAAGCACTCCAGAAAGCAGAGCAGCTTACCCAGGATACACAAGGGCTAGGGGCCGATGTGATCATGCAAAAGCTGGAGCGACCCGGCCTGGCGCCAGAGGGGCGTTTTTACCCCGACACCTACACCTACACCAAGGGCAGCAGTGACCTGGCGGTGCTCAAGCGCGCGTTGCACGCGATGGACAAACACTTGGCGTCCGCCTGGCAAACCCGTTCGAACAACTCACCGCTGAAAAGCCCGGACGAGTTGCTGACCCTGGCCAGCATCATCGAGAAAGAAACCGGCCTGGCCAGTGACCGGCCGATGATTGCCTCTGTGTTCAGCAACCGCTTGCGCATCGGCATGATGTTGCAGACCGACCCCACCGTGATTTACGGTCTGGGTGACAAATTTGACGGCAACCTGCGCCGCCGTGACCTGCTGGCTGACACCCCTTGGAACACCTACACCCGTGCTGGCCTGCCACCCACACCGATTGCCATGCCTGGCAAAGCGGCGCTGCTGGCGGCGGCGCAACCCGCCACCAGCAAGGCGCTGTACTTTGTCGCCAAGGGCGACGGCAGCAGCCAGTTCAGCGACACCCTCGACGCGCACAACCGCGCGGTGGCCAAATACCAGCTTGGGCGTTGAAGCGCGCCAACACTTCGTTTTTTCATGACACATCACGGACTTTTTATCACTTTTGAAGGCATCGACGGCGCAGGCAAGTCGACCCACATCGATGCCCTGGCACGCGCGTTTGAGGCGCAGGGCAGGGTGGTCACCCTGACACGTGAGCCCGGTGGCACCCCATTGGCCGAAAAATTGCGCACCCTGATCCTCAACGACCCCATGGACGCACTGACCGAGGCGCTGCTGGTGTTTGCCGCACGGCGCGACCATTTGCAGCAACGCATTGAGCCCGCGCTGGCGCGCGGCGAGGTGGTGATCAGCGACCGCTTCACCGACGCCACCTTCGCCTACCAGGGCGGTGGTCGTGGCTACGACTGGGACACACTCCTGAATCTGGAGCGGATGATCCAGACCACACAAGGTCTAGAGGGTTTTTTTGTTCGCCAACCCGATGTCACGCTGTGGTTTGAGCTGGACCCCGAAATTGCCGCCCAGCGCCTGGCTGGCGCCCGTGTGCCCGACAAGTTCGAGTCACAGAACGCCGCGTTTTTCAAACGTGTCAGCGATGGCTACGCCCAGCGCCTGCAGGCCGATCCAACGCGTTTTGCCCGCATCAACGCCGACCAGGCACGTGAGGCCGTCTGGCAAGAGGTGCGGCAAGTGATGCAACAGCAAGGCTGGCTGGCATGACGTCTGCAGACCAGACAACACCCAGCCAGACCGTGGCCCCCTGGATCACGGCCCAGTTGCACAGCCTGCTGTCACAGCGTGGCCACGCCTGGCTGCTGGCCGGTCCCTCGGGCCTGGGCCAGTACGAGCTGGCGATGGCCCTGGTGCGTGCCTGGCTGTGTGAGCAAGCCGGGCCACAAGGCGCCTGTGGCGTTTGCGCCAGCTGCCACGCCATCGATGTGCATGCCCATGCCGACCTCTGTGTGTTGTGCCCGGAGACCGTGCTGCTGGACATGGGCTGGCCCCTGGGAGAAAAAGCACAGTCCGAGATTGACAGCAAAAAACGCAAGCCCAGCAAAGAGATCCGCGTGGAGGCCATGCGCGACGCGGTGGAGTTTGCACAACGCACCAGCGCCCGTGGCCGAGGCAAGGCGGTGCTGGTGTTTCCGGCCGAACGCATGAACGTGTTCACCGCCAACGCCTTGCTTAAGACCTTGGAGGAGCCTGTCGGGGATGTGAAGTTTGTGCTGGCCACCGACGCTGCCCACTTGCTGCTACCCACCATCCGTAGCCGCTGCCTGGGCCACACCATGGTCTGGCCCGATCACGACACCGCCCTGCGCTGGCTGCAGGCCCAGGGTATGCCTGCGCCCCAGGCTGCCGTGATGTTGCGGGCCTCGGGTGGCCGCCCGGCAGACGCATTGTTGATGGCGCCGGTGAGTGATCGTTGGCGACTGCTGCCCAAAGCGGTGTTGCGCGGAGAGGTGGCGGTGTTCAAGGACTGGACAGGGGCGCAGACGGTCGATGCGCTGCACAAGCTGTGCAACGACCTGCTGGCGCTCAAAAGTGGTGCCCAGCCACGTTATTTTGAGGTGGCTGACCTGCCCACACCCGGCTCCTGGCACAGCCTGAGCGACTGGGCCAAGTCGCTGGCACAGACCCGCCGCACGGTGGAGCATCCGTTTAACCCCGGGCTGATGCAGGAAGCTCTGGTCAGCCAGGCGCAATTGGCTCTAAACTCCAAACCATGAACGCCACCACCACCCAGGCCCCGGGCACACCACGCCCCAGCGTGATCCAGCTGGCCATCAAGGAAAAGTCTGCGCTGTATGCGGCCTACATTCCGCTGTTCACCGAGGGCGGCATGTTCATCCCCACCACCCGCGACTATGTGTTGGGCGACGCGGTGTATGTGCTGATTTCCCTGCCTGACGAACCCCAGCGTTACCCGATTGCTGGCAAAGTCGCCTGGGTGACACCAGCCAAGGCGGCCTACAACCGCACCCAGGGCGTTGGTATCCGTTTCCCCAAAGACGACAACGCACAAGCCCTCAAACTCAAGATCGAAGAGATTTTGGGCGCCCAACTGGCCTCTGACCGCCAGACACAAACCATCTGAGCTGTCTGCCCCAGGTTGTGGGCAGCTCCCACCTTGACCGATTGACAGACGCATGTTCACGGATTCCCATTGCCATTTGAATTTTCCCGAGCTGGTGTCAAACCTGCCAACCATCTTGGACGCCATGTCACAGGCCCAGGTGACGCGGGCGCTGTGTATCAGCACCACACTCGAAGAGTTTGCGAACGTACACCAACTGGCCCTGCAACATCCCCATCTGTGGGCGACCGTGGGTGTGCACCCGGACAACGAAGGTGTTCAAGAACCCTCTCTGGACGACCTGATCCATTTGGGCAGTTTGCCGCGCGTGGTGGGTATTGGGGAAACCGGGCTGGACTACTACCGCCTGAACGGTCGCACGCTGGCCGACATGCACTGGCAACGTGAACGCTTTCGTCTGCATATTCGTGCCGCACGCCAGTTGCACAAACCCCTGGTCATCCACACACGCAGCTCCTCCGATGACACGTTGGCCATCCTGCGAGAGGAGGGCGAAGACGGCTCGACGGGTTGTGCGGGTGGTGTGTTTCACTGCTTTACCGAGAACTGGGTCGTGGCCAAGGCGGCGCTTGACCTGGGTTTTTACATCTCGTTTTCAGGCATCCTGACGTTCAAGAGTGCACAGAGCATCCGCGATGTGGCGGCCAAGGTGCCACTGGACCGTTTGTTGATCGAGACCGACAGCCCCTACCTGGCCCCCGTGCCGTACCGCGGTAAAACCAACAACCCGTCTTATGTGCCGTATGTGGCGCAGCAGCTGGCACAGCTGTGTGGTGTCACCACGGACGAGATCGCCAGGCTGACCAGCCGGAACTTCGAACAACTCTTTGCCGGGGTGATAACGACATGAATATCCACATTTCAAACATCAGAAATTGCTTTAAAAAAATCTTTTATTTAATTGTTTTTATTGGATTTTCATCGGTTCAAGCTGGTTCCTACGACGACTTTTTCACCGCCGTCAGGCAAAACGACGTGGGGACCATCACGGCTTTGCTGCAAAGAGGATTTGACCCCAACACAGTGGACCCCAAAGGTCGGCCTGGCCTGATTTTGGCCATCCAGGCGGAGTCATTGAAGGTGGCCGAGGCGCTGATCCGTTGGCCCAGCACCAAGGTCGAGGTGCGCAATGCCGCCGACGAGAGCCCGCTGATGCTCGCAGCCCTGGCAGGCGATGTGCGGATGTGCCGGATGCTCATCGAGAAGGATGCCGACGTCAACAAAACCGGCTGGACACCCTTGCATTACGCCGCCACCCATGGGCATCTGGAGGTGATGAACCTGCTGCTTGAAGAAAACGCGTACATCGATGCAGGCTCACCCAACGGCAGCACACCGCTGATGATGGCCGCACGTTACGGCACGCCGGAGGCCGTCAAGTTGCTGCTGGAGGCTGGCGCAGACCCGTCATTGGTTAACGAGCTTGGCTTGAGCGCACTGGACTTTGCCACCCAGGCCAGCAGATCAGATTCGGCACAGTTGCTCTCAAACTTCGTGCGCCGCAGTCAATCCAAGGGAACCTGGTAATTGCCGCAAGTCCTGCGCCTGATAGCTGGTCTAATTTTTTCCAGCATCGTAGTAGATACGATGTGCACAGGTGGTTTTCGAGATATTCACGGAAATCCTTTCATTTGAGTATATAGAGAAACTGTCTTTCAGGGCGACGAGATACTGCCTTGTGACAGGTCCAGATAACACCCGCGACCAGGACAAAATCCCTACGGGATATTTGTTTCATCACTCGATACCCCCTTCAATACCGTTACGCCGCGTTGCGGCTATATCAGGGGCTACGCCCCCGATACCCCGTACCAGGGTTTCCAGGGCCTCTGCGGCCTCTCTGATGGCCTCGATTTGGCTTTGGTAGACCGCCACCCAGGCGGGCGGGCTTTCGCCGCCTGCGAGGTCCAGAGCTTCACCAATGGCCCCAGCGGCGATCAGTCGATCATTGAGGGCATCGACGGCCCGAAGGAGGGCGCTCATTGCTGATCTCCAATGGCTGGAGTCACTGGCTTGGACTGGAGGAGGTTGGTTGCAACGTCTGGCAGGGCCATCCAGGCTTGCGCCTTTTGCTGAATTGCCTGCACTTCAGCCAGTGGCATGTTGCCCAAACGCCGCGCCTCAATACGCCTCTTTTTCGTCTCAGCCAGAGACTCAGGGTCGGCCGCGAGTTGCTCCAGCATGGCATCCTTGATGGCAGAGAGACACAGGCCCGCGATGGCGCAGAGCTTGGAGAGATCATGATCATCTGCATCATGTGGCGCAGCCGCCACACCAGCGAGCACAGGCTCCAAATGCTGAATGGCGCGGACGGTTTTGAGGGCGAAATCCATCAAAGCCGGATCGGCCAGCGGGTCTGCTTGTTCAAATTTTCCGCTGGCAGCATCCCGTGTCGGAATGCCTTTTTTGGAGGTTGACGGGCGGGTCATGGTGACACCCGGCCATTCCGCATTGTGGGAAACGCTGAGGTTATCCCCGTATTACCAACGGGGTGCTCCCAATTTTGGGAGCTTTCGGCGGGGGCGCAGCGCGGCCCGGCAGCCACTTCCCGCAGGCGGGTCCCGTCTACCGGGCCGCGCTGCGCCAGATCATCATCTGTGCCGGCTTGCAGGCGCTGCAAGGCCAGATGAAGCTGGGTGTTTCGATCATACACACGCCCGAAGCCCTGGGCACGCCGAACCAGCAAATGCCACCAATTGGCGTCATCAGGCTTGAAGCTGAAGCCCTCAGGCGACCACAGCCGACCGGAGTGCATGCGCCATCCGTCCCAGCCGGGCTGCGGCAGCTCGTACATGCGCAGGATGCGGATCAGCCGAAAAGCGGCATACGGCACCAGCACCTTGCCGGAAATCCAGTACCTAATCGTCCTGGGTGTGACGTGCAATTCTTTCCCGGCTTGCTCAGGTGTCAGCCCAGCATCAGCCAGCAGGATTTTGAAGCGTTCACCCAGCGTGGCGCGCATTTGTTTGGCGCCTACACAAGCAAATTTGATGTTTAGTGTGCGATTCCCCTCAGAGGGAGAACAGTCACTCACCAGAGTGAAAAATGATGTTGATTTTCAAGCAAATTTGGTGTCAAGTACGTACTGCAAGTGAATTTCAAAATAGCTGTACGTCGCCGGAGGTTTGATCAATGCTGTCTCGGGTTGGGTCGCGTTCTGCACTTCATGCGCCCATGAGGGGGCGGGACATTGACACCAAAGTCTGGGTGGCAGTCGATGTTGATGCATTGCCGCCCGAACAACACAAGATGTTTATCCAGCGGCGCCGTGGAATCGAGTTGTATTTGTCGGGCGCCTCTCCCACGCTAATACGGCAAGAAGCCGGAATGTCTTGGCAAAATGTTTATCGACTAATTGTCGAACGCTGCTTGTTACCACATCCAGATGGAGATTTATATGGCTGGCGAGGAGCATTGCCCTACCTCCGCGTGACGAATTACAAACGAAAGTCAAAGCCACGCGCAGGGGAAGATGGCGCGGGGTCGGCGGGCTCACTGCAATGGTTATTCTCTTCATCAGAGGGGCGGGAACTGGAGCAGCAATTTCGTAAGCAAATTCTGTCCAAGGCAAGCGGCCTGGCAGGCCCGGGTAGGCCCAAGCAACCGTTGTTCCGATGGTTTATCGGTGAACTTCGGAAGATGGGCTATGAACAACGTAGAGAATGGCCGTTTACCGTTGATAGGTTGGGATACGTCACGATTACAGCCTATATCAATCGGGTGCTTGCTGAGGATCCAGCGCTTCAACGTCTGCTTCTGGGGGGTGAAGAAGCACGCCGCAAGGCGATAGCCGGGGATGGTACTCGGCGCCCCCATTTGGTGGCTTTTGAACGGGTGGAGTGTGATGCCCACAAACTGGATGTGCGCATGGTGGTTGCTGTGCCCTCACCACATGGCGGGCATGAGATGCGCAAGATTCACCGGTTGTGGGTCATAGTTTTGCTGGAAGTGACCAGCCGGACCGTGCTCGGTTACCACCTCAGCTTACGTCGCGAATGCGCCGCCGAAGACGTGCTGCGAGCTGTAAAGCATGCGTTGTCGCGCTGGGCGCCGCGCGAACTGCACTTCAGCGACAACGCCTATGTGGAGGGTGCTGGGTTCCCATCTTCAGTGGCGCCGTATCTGATAGGAGCTTGCTGGTCTGAGTTCAGCGTGGATGGAGCGCTCGCTAATGTCTGCAAACGGGTAGAAAACACACTGCATGAGGTCGTGGGTTGTCGCATTTTGAAACCGCAGGATGAGAACAGCTTCAGCAGCCGTCGCAGCAAAGATGATCGTCCCTTCATTGAGTCCTTTTTCAGGCACCTGGCAGCAGGAGGTTTCCACCAATTAGCGCCTACGACAGGAAGCAAACCGACCGACAAACATGGGGCTGATCCAGTTGCAACTGCTGAGGCGACTGCCTTCCAACTGGAATATGCCGAAGAACTGCTCGACACTCTGATCGCGAATTACAACGCAACGCCACACTCGGGACTCGGATACCGGTCACCATTGGCACAGCTCCAGTTTTTGCTTCCCCCATCACAGCCGATGAAATGCGCCGATTCGGACGCAGTGCGACGCATGGTCGGCGTGCGCCGTCTGTGTACGGTATTGGGAGGTGTCGCTACCGGTAGACGACCGTATTTCAACTTTGCCAATGCCCGCTATTCTGCGGAATGGCTCGCTTTACGCACTGATTTAGTAGGCAAAGACCTTTGGCTTCAGATTGAGGACGAGGACGATGCGCGGTTTGCCACCGTGTCGAATGGCAAGGGCTTATTTCTCGGCGTTGTGCGGGCTGCGCCACCCTGGCATCGGACACCGCATAGCTTGTTTATTCGCCAATCGATTCGATCGCTGGAGAGGCGCAGACTACTGCATTTATCCACGCAATGCGACGCAGTGGAAGAATTGGTACGGTTTGCCGAAAACAACGGTGGCAAATTGCCAGCGCATCCTGCTTATCTGAGTGTGCGACGCATTCTTACGACCCAGTTACCCACATGTCCACAGACCGCTTACGAACCAGCGCCCCTCGTTGATAGTGATGCGGCCTCGAAGCACGAGCCGAACAATGAGTCCGTCAGCAAGGCCGTAGAAACCGGACTGTCTTCGGGAAATGCCGAACTTTTGTCAAGACCAGCGCGCAATTTGCCGAAAGCCAAGACATGGTGAACGGACAGCATCTGCCTGCGCCGCTGGTACCGGCCCATATTCCTCGGGATCATCCTTTGGTGACGCGCGACTATTCGCTATATACGCCCCCCATCCAGCGGATGGTGGACCAACTGGCGTCGTGGATTGACAACCAAGTCGAGGGAGCCACGATCTATGGACCATCGCGCTATGGGAAATCCAGTGCCGTGGACCACTGGGTGCAGACGCTCTTGAGTGAGCGTTTTCAGAATACGCTGCCGATGGTGGTCTGGAGCCACACCGACGCTGGTGGGGCCAACTCCATTGGACGGTTTTATGCCTGTCTACTCCACGCGAGCAAACATCCTTTGTCAAAAGCCACGCGCAGTCCCTTAAGCCGCCAGCATATGTTGATGGAACGTTGGTATTCGCTGGCGTGTCGGGGGGGAGGCCGATTTCTCATCCTCATCATCGACGAGGCACAGGGAATGACGCAACGTGAATGGTTATGGCTAGTTGAGTTACACAGTTTGTTGGAAAAGGAGAACCTGCGACTGTGCGTTTTTTCAATTGCTTCGTTGCAGTTTTTTGATGAGCCCATGGCACTAGCCATGGTAGGAGGAGCGCATGTGGCTGCGCGCTTCATGCTGGCCAGCGAGCGCTTTCACGGCATTGAAGGCCTGGATGAGCTTGCCTGCGTGATGGCGGGTTACGACGAAGGCACCGAATGGCCGGCACATTCAGGCAAGTCATTTACCGAAGGTGTCGCCCCAGAAGCGTGGATTCACGGATTTCGACTTGAAAGCCACGCGAAAGCGCTGCACGCAGCTTTGGTGGCAGGTGTACCGTCGAATTACCCTGGGCCGCTCGAATTTCCGATGAAGACCATCGCGCACTGCTGCCGCAATATTTTGTTGCGCATCGCGGGTGGTGCCGATTGGCGCGATGTGACATCCCAAGAAAGCTTGTCCGACGTCGTGACAGCAAGCGGCCACCGACAGTTGCTGGCATTGGTTACCGCCACGGCCCATTTGGCGAAACGGTCAACAGGTCGTAGTGGGGTATGAAGCCGCTGACCTGGTACCCTGGGACAATTTTGCCTTATGCATCGTTGTGGCACACCTTACTGCGCGCGACTTGGTTGAATGATTTGCGCTCCGGTGATATTCGGCAACTATACATGTCGAGGGAATCCACTTGTGAAGAGCGCGCGGTACGTGAAGCAAAAGTCCTTGCAGCCGCCCTCGGGGAGCCAGTGCGTGCATTGTCAAAGTTTGCAGTGATAGAGCAATTTCCGGCCGGTCTGTGTCGCACTTGCATGGTGAGGCGGCTTCGGTGGTGTCCGGCTTGCATATCGGCAGGATTTCATACCCTCCTTGGTAATATCAGGCTGGTGTCGCGCTGTCCAATCCATGCGCTGCCCCTGATCGAAGAATGTCCGAAATGCCGTGAACAATTCAAGATGCGGCACGACGGACTAACCGTAAGCCAGCGGCGGTGTCGATGCGGTCACACCCAGTTTTTAGCACCACGTGAAGCTAGATACCCCAGTATGCCTAATGCGGAAACTGCAGCCTGGACCCCAGTTGCTCAATGGGTAAAACACATTGGCTCTGTACTGCATTCACCATCGTTCGAGCGACTTTTGCCAGCGCATATCCAACTCGCCCTCATTGCCCGGTGGTGTCACGATAACGCAATCGAATATCCAGATTGTTTCGATGATGAGTCCATGCTTTGGCGTGACCCCGATGAAGCGAAGTACTGGTCGATCTATAAAGCCTTGAGCGGCAGTCTACAGGACGTCAAACCACCGATGCGACAGAATGGTGAGTCCTCATGTTCAGAATCGGACCAGTCCACTGTATATAGATCGATGGCGCGTCATCTACGCCGACACGGATTGGCCAATCCTGATCGATTGATCAGAATATTGATGCGCACGTTCGATCCAGCTGCTTTTGCGATCATGATGGCTAAACGTCCGAAGGCACGCGTCGCATTCACAGAAATGTTATGGACTAGGCAGCTAGAGCCTAGGGCTATAACCCGACGCTGGCCCAATCGACCAGATGAGCTTCAATCTGATTTTGGTACCCCATCGACCCACAAAACGCGGATTGAGCTGCATGACAACGTGGGGCGCACCTTCAGCTTCGGTGCACCTCTCATTTCTGATTCAGCCCGTCGCTGGATTGCACAACACGTTACCGCGCTGGAGGCGCGGCAAGCTTGGGCACGGGCGATACGGCAAACTGACCGGTCTATTGCCGAAGGTTGGGCAGATTGGTCCATTCAAGACGAAAGCAATGGGAGCACATCTTTTTCCGATTGCGTTGTTTGGTTCTCTCGCCCGACAGGTAAACGTACTCAGTTCGTCGGGTATGTGCGGAACGCGGACTCATCTCGGTTCATGGTCGACTTACCGACGAAGCAACAACGCCGTGAAGCTTGGGCTAAGGCACCGCGCGAACGAAAGAGATGCGTAGATGACCTTGCAAAATGGTCTTGTTTGGATTGGAGCCAGCGTGAAGGTTGGCACGTCGAGACAGGAGCACGTTCCACCGATGACGATGTGCGGCAGGTGGTGCTCCTGCATACCGGGCAGGCGACGGATTGCTGGATTTTCAAAAGCCACAATTTGTTTGTAGCACGGGTGGTCAACGGCCTCATCCAGGCTAAAGGGCACACTGCTCGGGATGCTTTGTGTGGTCTGCGCCGAGCCGTCATGCACTATCGACAGACCTATGAAGCCAACCATGCGATACGAACGAAGAGTCAATCAGTGCTGCAGGCTGTTTCGCCTGCGCTGGCTGGTGCGACGCGCTGTGCGCAATGGCACGTTATGCAGTTGCGCGGTCAAGGCACCGAACGGTTTTGGTCGGCGGCATTCATCGCGCGGGAGATGGGGGTGAGGGTTATAGCCCAAGACAAACGCAACGAGTACGAAGGGGGCAGACTTGCACCAATAAATACAGAAACAATGGCATTGTTTGATGTGCAGGCACTGAAGCTGGACGAAATCCGCTTGCGCACCGGTCGATAACATTGGTAACACCTCGAATCAGGGTTAGAAAGCTATTGACCGCTCATCGCAACACACACTATCGCAACCAAATCAGATGATCATCGGCCTTCACTCGTCCGCTTTGCATCAATGGTTCTTTCTGTCCAGCCTGGCCCTGCAAACTCAGATTCTGGGTTGAACGTGAAGGTGGCGCCATCCAGATCCCCTTTGCCTACCGCCAGGAGACTGTTCGGAGATCGTTTACCTGCTGCCACCTCTTCGGCATCTTTGCGCTGTCGCTCTTTGAGGATCGGTAGTCCATGCCTGCGGTCAACCTCGATAGTCAGTGCCGGATTGAACTTCTCGTTCTCCATTCCCCCATCCCGGTGTGCGTACCCCCTTGGATTGCAGACCACTCTTGTGCCATTGACCTGGTAGTCAAAGTTGTCATGGACATGGCCATGTACCCATAGGCAGGCTTTACCCATCAGCCGTTGCAAGTCGGAAACAAACGCTGGCGTCAACGCATCACCCACGTACTCGGCAGGGACCGAATTCGGGTGAGGTGCGTGGTGCGTCACCACCACAGTGTTCTCAGGATCACAATTGTTCAGTTCCCGCTCCAACCATGTCACACTTTGCTGAAACCGCCGCACAGTGAACTCAGGCGACAACAGGTTAGGGTGGTTGCCATCAATATCAGGGCCAAGCCATTTGGGCCTGGATATTTTGATGCGTACATAGTCGTTCAAATGCTCCTGGGCTGCGCGCATGGCTTGGCGCTTGGCTTCAGGCCCGTGCAGTTCGAAGTCTGTCCACAGGCTGCAGCCTAGAAAACGCAAACCCTCGAACTCGAAGACTTCGTCTTCCAGAAAGGCAATGTCCAGTGCCGCAGCTTTTTCGCGCATATCGCGAAGATGTCCACTCCAGTGGCGGCCATAGAACTCATGGTTGCCAGCAACATAGAGGATTGGTTTGTCCCGAAAGGAATCCCGGGCCCAGCGCAGTCCTTTGTGGCCTTCAGCGATGTCGCCTGCCAAGATAACCAGGTCAGCGTCGACACCGATGTGCTGGCCCTCATGTTCCAGCGACATGGGTTTGAAGCCCAAATGCAGGTCGGACAGCACTAGCAGCTTCATCAGGCGCTCGCTCCTTAACAATCGTGACGGTTCTGTTTTTTGCACTCTGCGAAAGGAACATGCTACAGGTGTTTGACCTGCTTGGTTTACTGATTGCTGGAAGCGGGGTGGTGCGTGTTCCAGAAATCTCCGGCCATCGTTCCGGTAACTGCTGACCACTCTGTTGCTAATCATCTTTGGACCATGCAGGTCCATTGCCAATTGCAAGCGCTTATCTGGGATATCCACCATGGCGCTTGATTGCCGCGGAAGCCGACTTCCGTCAATATCCCCCATTTGGGGGATATTCAGACAACGAACTAGCTGTCAAAATTCCAGTGGAAGCTGTCCTACAAGATGCCGCTTTATTTCGAGTCTCCCGTGCTTAGACTCTAGAAAGAAAAGCTAGTCTGTGGAGTTTGTCAAATTCTTATAATCATATAAATTTCAGGCAAATTCGCCGAAAGCAAGACTGCAAGCCTCGTCGCGTAGGACCTCAAGATCAGACTATTACGTAGTGCCATAATATTTTTAGGTCTTGCAGTGAAAAATACCTCTGAAATTTAAAAACTTCGCACATCAACTAAAGTAGAAAATGATTTTCAAAAATATATCTAGATGGATTGTCACCCCGGAAATCGAAGGTCTCCTGTTTTTTGCACAGAGGATGAATGAATTATTATTCGACTACACATTTGATACATTTAAACCTTCAGCCCTTAACGCACCTTTCCTCGCGAAGGAGGCTGTAAGCCTCATTTCAGATATAGAGTCTGGCATCATTGATGTGGCAAATCTTGAGCCAGTTTTACAAGAACTCGAATGGGCAATTCAGAACGATAGTATCAGTAAAAAACTATTAGATGCTAGGGTTGAATATTACATACTAAAAAGTGACGAAACCAAGTTGACGGAAGTCAAGCTCAGACTTGAAGTACTAAGCAAGACGCTTGAACCATATCGATACTTGCAAGTATGCACAGATGCGCTCCATGATGCAATTGATAAAAAATCAAAAAAATCTATTGATGCCTTAAGTCGAAACGTCGTCACTACGCTTATTAATATAGGACTGAGTAAGCAGCATCTATATGAGGCAACACAAGATTTCTTTTTCAAACCGGAGGGTGACCTGATTAAATCGACAGAGTGTTATAAAAAATTCATAGATAGCATCTTGCCAGTAACGCACTCATTCGATTTATTTTTCATTGCCTCAAACCTGATAAATGAAATCTCAGACTCCATATCCTCCATGGACGCTGATATTATCGAAAACCTCCCGTCTGAGGCATCTGATATTGCAAAAAAATGTGGGTTCTCGAAAGATGAAAATGAGGTTTATGTCCACATACGCGACATCAGGTCATATGACAAATATTCGGCACGCGATGAGGCAATCAGAACACTTGAGAACTTAAGCAACTTATTCACAGTCTTCCACCATAAAGCAAAGGTTACCTGGAAACCAGCGGCGTTAGCAACACAGTGTTGTGCCCCTGGCATAGTCCTCGTCAATCCACCAAAAAGCGCAATGGATAAGGTTGCGGACATGAGGCCAAGCAAAGCATCAAAAGAGTTAAATAGGCTTATTGATAATTTGCCATTAAATAAAGCCAGTAGCACTCGACTAATGCGAGTTGCGGACTTACATGGTATATGCGTTTCACATGCAATTAGTGAAAATCAACTCGTAAATATTTGGACCGCACTAGAAACACTAATTCCTTCCAATCTTGGAAGTTCTAAGATATCAAACATAACGAGCGCGATGTTGCCATTTTTAATGAAGGCCTACATAGGTCGAATAGTGGAGAGGTTTACATTTGATCTTATGCGATGGGATCAATGGCGCGCAAAAAAAATACTTCGAAAAGTGCCAAGTCAACCCGGAAGCAACTTGGTTGCCCGAGCTGCAAACCTGTTAACAATCAAGGAAAATGAGACACTTCGCCAAGAACTTTATGCTGCCTTAAGTGATTTTCATCTTCTTCGATACAGAGCATATAGCCTCTCCGCATCTCTATGTGAACCAAAAAACATAAAAACTCTACTGGAGACTCACGAGAAGAAGCTGGCTTGGCAGCTGAGGAGGATATACAGAACTAGAAATTTAATTGTGCATTCGGGTCGGTACCCAAGCTACCTCACAACTTTAATTGAGAATGGTCATGAATATTTAGATCAAATAATATTCGATTTAATAAAAATGACATGTGGAGAGTATCGAACAGAGACGTTGGAACAAGCTTTTGAAATAGCAAAAATATTAAGAATAAAGTTCGATAAAAATCTAACAGAGGTCCAAAATTTCACCATTGATAACAACAAGTTCCTAATAGACAAGGGGCCTATAATCTACGTTTAGTTTTTGGAAAATTACGTGCCACACTTCAATTCATCACCTATGATCGGCAACGGTTGTCATAGGTGATCGGAATCTGCATAAACAAGCTATCACACTTTGTCAATAACTTAAACGCCAAAAGCTCGCTCCTCGGTACTGTGTATCCACCTGCATAACCGCGTTGCTCAGCCACACTTCTGATAGACCGATTCATGCGTTCAATGTAGTCAAGCGCAGTCGAATGATCGAACTTGGCTTCAAGACAGTCGTTGAACTCGGATGGTTTTGCGAAATAGACAAGGCCGTCAGATAAGCAGCGTAGGGCGGCGGGCCCCGAGCGATACTTGAAGCTGACCCTCATCGGCGATACGGCGTGCTTATAGTCTTGAAACTGAATCGGTTCTACGTCTTTTCTTTTCACAAGCATTGCACTTAATTGGACCAATCCCTGCATGGCTCGTCAACTGCGATTCGGCGACGTTCGTCACATGCCAGCTTCGAGGGCCAAAACCTAACTTGGTCGGCAAAGGAACGTCCTAAGGACTTGTGAAAACTGTGCAATTCCCACCTCATGGCGAGCACAAAGCATTGCAAATATTTCCTCAGGCGACAGTGTCCTCAATCGACGGTATTCTTTGTACAGTTGTTTGGGGTCAAGTTTTTCTCCTCCCTCAAATGAATACAGAAAGTCGGGTTGACGGTACTCTTCCCACAGTGCCTTCTCGACATCCTGCAGAGGGATGCAGTGCACACGGGGAGGCATATTTGGACGAACCTGATCGCCATCCAGAACGGAGATTACTTGCGCAGGTGCCCCAAGGAACTGGTATTCAATATTCCTATTCATTAGGCCTACGGCTTGACCACTACCACTCGCGTGAATGATCTGATACGAAAAAAATACAGGTGAACAGTAACAATTTATGATGTACTCAAGAAATTGCGCTAGAACCTTGTCTTCGGTCAGGATGTACCTATCCCATCCCTTGAAACCAAACAACAAGCTCTTTACAGCATTGAACGACATGGGCGTGAGGACCTCACCAGTTTCGGTGCGGTCCAGGTAATGCAACTCACTTGAATCAAGGGTTTGCATCAACGCAAGTGAATGACTGGTGAACATCACTGTCACGTGATGCTGCTGACACAGTTGCCGCAACTGGTTTGCCAAATGTGCTTGTGCATTTGCATCCAAAGCGATATCAATCTCGTCGATGACCACGAGAGACGTTTTTTTTAATATCTTGCGGTAAAGATTGATGAGAAAATACTCTCCGGAGCTGAAGTAGTCTTCCCTGATATACCGTTGGTTGGCTTGAATAATACAACAGCAAACGCCACCACGGAAATTCACCTCGACTAGATTATCAAATCGACGCTCTCCATAAATGTTGGACAAAAACTCGATGATTCCAGTGGGCCGTCGATACTGCTTTAGCACAATCGCACGACGAATCTCATCATCCGCATTCGCCAATGTTCGGAAAAAAGTGAATCGTTGTCCATGCGGTGCAGGCATTTCGACGGCGATCAGTTTCTTTAAATGTGTTGGTATTAGCTTCTTTGAGCTGAGTGAGCGCAGCGCAGAGTCATATGTGAACAGGTATTCGTCTTCATTGACCATATACCGTATCGTGCTGGAACTGTCGAAAATTCCCTCAGATGAGGTCCGAACAAAAGTATCGGCAAGGCCTAGATTCATAAGCGCCTTGGCCAGGGTCGTCTTGCCGGCACCGTTTTTTCCGACTATGCAAAGCAATCCATGGCGGGTCAGATCGATTTCGAACGCAAGAGCTGCGATGGGTCGAACGCTTTCGATCTGTACACGGAAGTGCATGGCTTATGAAAATGAGCGATGGAGAAAGAAATCAACGACAGTCGTTCCGAATTTTTTGCGCAATTTGTCCAGATACGCCTGGTCGACTGTGTTGACGTAGTTTAGAAGACCAGACAAACGAGCCTCTGCCTTCTGCAAGCCACCTTCGACCCGATCCGCGAACTTGCTCTTATCGCGCAAGTAGAAATGGATTAGGATTTCGATTTCTTCCTTGACTCCTGCATCCACCGAGATGGTCCCATTGGGCAACAGAACCATGCCGAGTAGCTTGATTTTGACGCCACCGTGAAGGAATTTTGATTTTTTGGGGTGAAGATTCAGTTCACCATTCATCGTCTCTTGAAGGTGAGTGGCGACTTGTGCCTCAATGCCATCAAGCGACGCGAAATTTTCTCCAGATATGATGAGGTCATCAGAATAACGCGTCAATATGAGGTTGCGACTCTCACAATAGCTTTGGAGCGCGTTGTCAAACGGCAAAAGTGCAGCGTTACTGATATTGGGTGATGTCGAGAATCCCATTGGCAAGGCATCGTCGACGCACACAAGGTCAACGATGCGCTCTAACCAGGTATCTATATCTTCAATTGGACAGGAGTCTCGAGCGGTGGCAATTGTCGATTTGACTCGAGTCCGCTTAAGGCTTGGGAAGAAATGCTCGATGTCACAAACGAAGAAGGATTTACTTTTAGCGTGCCGTGCAACAGCATCGTATGCATTCGAACCCTTGCGGTAAGAAAACACAATTTCATCGTTCAACGGCAGGAAATCCAACAGGAAGAGACGCAGAAACTCGTGGCATCCTTTGAGTTTGTCACTTGGCTTCAGCAGCTCCCTAGTCTTTCCTGATCGGTTGATGCTTTTTCGAGTGAAATTCTCATCAATAGATAAATTTGCGAAATCAGAGAAACTCTTTTTGCCGTGATACATGGCATTGAAGAGTGCCTCGATTGGTTGCTTCGGCGAGGCTGGCAGAGGTGAGATTGGGGTGGACATAAGGTGGTTAATTTCGTAGACTATACGCATGTCAGCTGACTAGGAGCATCTCCAGTCATAAGGCTGACCTCTAGGCCGTCTGATCTACTTGTGTGGCGTGCTCGGTTTACCGAGCACGCCACACAAGGCGTAGAGGCTCTTTCTCCATCATTTATCATTGAGTTAGCCATCCCACGCGATGCACAGATGCCGTTGCATCATGACGGGCATCATCTTCCGAATGCAGATAAATGCTGGTCGTGCTGATATTGGCATGGCCTAGATTGTCCCGAACCACTTTCAGATCCGCTTTCCCGCTCAGATGACTTCCTGCCGTATGACGCATCCAATGGGTTGAGGCCTGTTCCAGATGGGCAGCGGCGGCCTCAAGTTCAGGGTTTTGGTGCCGCAAGCGAATTGCGCTTTCCCGAAAAATGCCTTTGACGATCTCGTGAATCGCACTCCGGGCCACAGGCTTACTGGGCCCAATCAGCGGCCTGACCAAAGGCGTCTCTTCGCCTTCCTGAGGAACTCGTGGACTGAGTTCGCAAGTCGTTCGGTACCGAATCAGCTCCGACATCAACTCATCCGTGGCTGGCACCAGCCGGGTCTTCTCACCTTTGCCAGTAACCTGCAGCCACCAGCGTTCGCGGCCGTCAGCGCTACGCCGACTGAAGAATCCCCCCATGGCCGTGCCGCAAATCTCTGAGACGCGCAGGCCGCCGATATACAGCAGTGAAAACAACCATCGGCAGCGTGCCGCATGCAGCTTTTCACGGTGGCTCACATTGGGCATCGCTTCAATGGTGGCCTTGACCACATTCCAATGCGCTACGGGCAAAAAACGGTTCACGCGTGGTGCCACAGTCCTACGCTTTCGTCGGCTCAGCGCCAATGGATTGCCCGCCAGGTAACCGGCTTCCACCAACCAGGAAAACATCACATTCAGGATCGACAGCGCCTGGCGCTGGCTCGATGGCCCAAGGGGGCCGGCAAAAGGGCGCCACAATGGAGAATTGCGTCCCGGCTTCTGGCGTGATGCCATGACCCAACGTTCGGCCGGTTGGGGGTTGCAAAGGAAGCGCTGGTAGACCAACAAGTCTTCATGCGTTAGGTCGGAGAGCGCCACGCCGTGCTGCTGCGTACACCAGAGGATGAGCCTCTCAGCCTCTTTCCGATAGCTGGCAAAGGTGGCGGGAGTGTCCGCGTAACGGGCCAGCCAGGCCAACAGAGCCGAGCGGTCATCCAAGGCCGCTAATTGGCCCGGCGAGGATGTGCGATTTTGCCCGCGATGACCATCGAGGTGAGCAGGAATTATCAACTCATCCAAACGAACGACCGCATTCATGATCAGCTAGTTCCAAATCGTGACATGGAATCACATTATGGACATTATGTTGGTTATGTCCATAAATTTTATTTAATGGTTAATATTGCAACGTATTACGTTGTAATATTTAATGATTCATCGAAAAGGTACTGTCATGGAAACTATTGCCGTAGCCGAAGCCCGTTTGCAGGCTGAAATCGAGGCGCTACGCTCACAGTACACGGAAACCCAGGATTTGTACCGCGAGGTGTGCGTGCTGTTGTTCTTCCGGTACGGCATTACGCCCACCGCCAATAAGCTGTATCAACTGGTGCGTAAGGGCAGCATGAGTGCTCCAGCGGAGGCCTTAACCAGGTTCTGGGAAACGTTGCGGGAAAAAAGCCGTGTTCGGATCGAGCACCCGGATCTGCCTGAGCCGTTGCGTGACGCCGCTGGCGAACTGATGGGCTGTTTATGGCAACGGGCTCAGACGGCTGCACAGGAAGACTTGTTGGTGCTACGAGAAGATGCGCGCTCAGCCGTCGTGTCAGCCAACGCGGACATGACGGCTGCGATTGCCAAGGCGGCGCTGGCAGAGGGTGCACTGGCCGCAAGCACCACAGATTTGGAGGCGACCCGTAGCATTTTGATCGCCACCCAAGCTGATTTGGCCCGTGCGCAGGGTGAGGTCACTGCCCAGCAGCGCCAGATTGACGCCGCCATGGCGCAACGTCAGGAACTGCAGCAGGCCTTGGCTGCAGCTCGAGAGCAGTTCACCCGAGAGTTGGAGCAGCAGCGCACAGCCAGCGTGGCGGCCGAGGAGCGGCACGCTGCAGACATGAAGCGCGTGCTATTGGACGTCGACCGCGAAAGAGTCCAGGTGACCAACGTTCAAAAGGAGCTGGAGCAATCCCGTCGCACTCTGTCTAATCAACTGGATAGCCGTCGGACGCAACTCGCTGAACGGCAATCACAGGTTGAAGCGCTTCGCCACCGCAATGGTGAACTCGAAGGCATAGTTGTTGAACTGCGGGGCCAACGCGATCAAATGACCCGGGATATTGACAGCTTGAGGCAACGGGTTGAAGCTTTGCCTGTGGAAAAACCGGTGGCTAAACGTCGTGTGAAGCGCGATGCCCCCCCCGCCAAACCGCTCAACGCTGCGGCGCCATCGGCGGCAGAGAAGGTTCCCAATTTTATTCTTCAATCAGACAACTAGCTTTTAGAGGTACTGATGTCAGACTTTATCAACGAAACCCCCGCTGCCAGGGATTGGACTAGCGAGGCAATTCAAAGACATTCCAGTGGTATTTTTGGAAAATTGGTGCCAGCAGTTATTTGGTCGGACGCACGAAATACAGATGGTCAACCTCTTGTAGATGTGGATCCGGAGACACTTACAGCCCACCTCACTAAAGCGCCCTTGATATTGCTCCACAATCACGATCCAGGGAAACCTAAAGGGCAAGTACTTGAAATTGCGAATTTCAAAAATCCAGAAGGGCAACGATTTGCAGCTGCGATTCTTGGGTTCTACGCAGGGGGGGCGTTTTAAATTTCAAGGAGCTTGGTCTGGACACTGATGCATCTGTGCCATCGGCGCAGTTTCTTCCATCGCTTCCGGCTGACTGTTGGATAGAGATTGCTGTCGACCCGAGAGACGTGGATAAGGAATGGCTGGAGCAAGTAGCCAGCAATGCCCCTATACCTATTGTGCATAGTCCGCTCTCGCACAACAGCGCTGAGTCCACCTCAGAGTTGATCCGGGTAGGACTAGTCTATTTAGCAATAGTCTGGAATCCGTTCGTAACCTCAATTGCATCTGAGGCCGGGAAAAAAGCATACGCAGGAATACACACTTGGATTCGAAAGTTACTTGAGCGGCTCGTTGAGCGGCAAAATCCCATACTCGATTTCCACACGTTCTATGACGACTGCCAAGTGTCATTTTTATTGCGTGGAAAGGATTTAGCGTTGCATTACGCAGCGCATGACGCTCTACATGCGGCCGCTGCTCAGGCAGCTACATTGGTTGCGAAGCTCAAAACCGGCTCCTCACCAGCTCGTCAGTTAGTTTACGAATTTAGTAAAGAGACCCACCGATGGTATCCATCATTCGCTGTATTGAGAGACGGGAGAATAGTAACGGATAGCATTAAGCTTATTGCGATAGAGCAACTACCAACCGGTCTAAGCCTTGGCCTTGCTGCCCGAAAAAATACTTAGAGAACGCGCTCAGATGATACGAACTGAAGCTTTAACTGTTGCAAAAGCGGCAACCAAACACCGCACGAAGCGCAATTCGCTGGCCCTAATGTCGAACTGCATACGTTGATGGCAATTGTTAGTGCATTGACATGCGGTTCTGAGAGATTCTGCTTTTCTGCTGGACCAACTTGCATGCCTATGATGCCAGGCGGAGGAAACAGGTTGCAAACCGATCTGATGCGCGCGCATAATGTTTGCCCGGAAATGCTCTCACCAGAGAGCGCCTGCGCTACGCTGGAAGAGGCCTCACCGTTAACATCAAATTTACTTGCAAAGTGACATCAATTTCTCTTGCGTAGGCGTCGGAGCCGCACCAGCCTGACAAAAAAGCCAGTAGATACGATGTGCATTATGTTAAGTTATGAATGGGTGTGTGGAAGTCCGAAGACAAAGCTTGCCAAATGTTGACGGTAGGCCTTGCTTGAAGACAAACGTTTGGCCACCCTGTTCACAGCTCGCCAGCGGATGGTTGGTGCAAACGCTGGAGCGGGCCCAAGTGTTTCATACCGGTGGAGCTTCAACCCTTCAAGCGCTGCGACTGCTTTTTTCCAGCAAATTCAGCACCTGCTTGCGCAAGGCATCGTTTTCTTTTTCCAGCTGAGCGATCCGCTTTTTAAGCGCTGACACGTCATCGCTCGGGCTGGCGTTATGTGCGGCACCCTCTGGCTGATCCCCTGCATCGGCTGAAACCACTCGTGTTGGGCGCTTGGCCTCGCGCACGCGTTTGGCGGCCTGTTTGAGTTCATCGGCACCACCCACCGCTGCAGCCACCTGTTCTTGCGCAGGCAAACTGGCCACTGCGGCGGCCGCATTGAGAGAGATCGCGCCGGATTTCAGCGCGGCCACCACCTCGGGTGTGGCCTGGTTGCGGATTTTTTCAATCAACACCACCTGGTTGCTGCTCAGGCGCGCCGCTTTGGCGATGTCGTCCCGGCTGGCCAGCGGTGGCACGGTGGCAAGTTCCTGTGCAGATCCTGCGTCGTCCCAAGGCGGGCTGCTGGTGTCTTCCGAATCGGCCGTTGCTGGTGCGGGGGCTTGGGTGCGTGCACGTCGCTCCGCAATGATTTCACGTTTGCGCAGTGCCAGAACACCACGCTGGAAGTCAGACACACTGCGCCGCCCCAGATGCTGGTCAATCATCCAGAGGTGGACGTCTTCCATGCTTTTGAACAGCGTATTTTGGATGGTCTGAAACGGCAGGCCATGCGCCTGGCAAATGGCATAGCGGTTGTGGCCGTCCACCAGCACCTCACCCCACAGCACCAGGGCATCCCGGCAGCCCTCGGCCAGAATGCTGCGCTCCAGCGAGGTGTATTCCTCCGGGGTCAAGGGGTCGATATAGGCTTTGAGTTCTTCGTTGACGATGATGTTCATGGGTCGGGCGTCTGGGCCAGGTTCTTTGTTGGACAAGGGGGGCGCATTGTAGGCAGTGCCCGCTGTTTTTTGGGCCGTTTGCGCAAACCCGGCAAACACCCCTGCGTTGACGCCGTCAGATCACCAGAAAACCAATCACCGGCGCGCTGGGGTCGCTGAACGGCGTTCCCAAGGCCACTTCACCACGACCATGCAAGACGCACTCCTCGCGGCGCAGCAGCAGGTCGGCGCCACCACCGGCAAACCGGATCCAGCAGCCGTAAGAACTGAGGTCTACCAGCACCACATTGCCATTGCGCCAGTCAAGGCGCGCATGGGTGCGCGACACGCGTGCATCACTCACCACAAACTCGACCTGATGGGTTCGGCCAATGTGGATAGGCAGGTCAAATGCGTTGAACACCCTTTTCTTGTCCAGCCAGGTCAACTCAATATGTGCACCTAGGACATCCCGGCCACCAAAGCGGCTGGGCACAGCAAAACCTGCAGCAATGGTCAGCAATTCGGAGCCTTGGTTGTCTTGCCACTCGACCTGGTACACCTTGCAGGACTCGGCCCGACCACGGATGTGGATGGGCCCGAGCATGCGAAAACGCTCGTCTGGCACATCAAAACCGTCTTCGATGGCGTCACTGTTGACCCAAATCTGATGAGGGCCGGTCAGCTCACTCAAGCGAGCGGCAATGTTGACAGCGTCGCCGTAACAGTCGTCGTCCACAATTTCCACACCACCACGGGCCACACCAATACGCAGCGGCATATAGGCTTTGGGTGGCATACGCCCCAGCAACTGCTGGTAGGAACGCTGCAGGTCCATCACCGCCAGCACTGCCTTGGTGCTGTCGGTGAAAATGATCAACACACCATCACCCAGAAACTTGACAACCCTGCCCCCCTGGGCGCTGCAGCGCTGGGCCACCCATGCAGTGGCCTGGGTGACCAATTCGGTGGCCTTGGCATTGCCCAAGGCCTCGAAAACGCCTGTGCTACCAAACAGGTCAGCAAAAACAACGGTGGATTGGACACTCATACCTGTTGAATTCCGGTGGCTATGCTGCGAGTTTAGGTCATGCGCGTGACCGATCAAACATGGCCCCACACCAGCAGCACATCCCGTGCGTTGACACTCAGGTCAGCCCGGGCGCCCACCGGCAACAACACCTTGGTCTGGACATGCCCGTACGGCAAGTTGGTCAGGATCGGGCAACTCACCTGCTGCGACAACCACTGCACCACACTGGCGAGCTTGAAACCCCGGTCATGTGAGGTGAGCTTGAAATCGATGAACTGGCCCAACACAATGGCTTTTTGGCGCTTCAACACACCCGCGTACAGCAGTTGGGCCAGCAGACGTTCAATGCGGTAGGGGTGCTCCGCTACATCCTCCAGAAACAGGATGCCGCCTTTGACCTTGGGAAAATAAGGCGTGCCCAACAAA
The DNA here is from genome assembly GCF_013416775.1 of Rhodoferax sp. BLA1. Classification (GTDB taxonomy): domain Bacteria; phylum Pseudomonadota; class Gammaproteobacteria; order Burkholderiales; family Burkholderiaceae_C; genus Rhodoferax. The sequence goes on along the minus strand of NZ_SZVI01000009.1, from coordinate 144,029 downwards.
GAAGCCAGCATCGTCAGATTGCCACCCCACAACACCCCATCTTCTATGTAAAATGTGCCTCCAGCCCTTTTGAAATCAGGGCTTATAGCTACCATTTCTGCATCAAACTGAGGCTCTTGACGCAGCTGACGCCAGCCGGTACCCTCCCCTTGGCCACACAACAGGTCGTCAAAACAGGCTTCCATGATGTCATCTGGCCCGTCCTGCGCGCCAAACCCCTCACCGAGTGCCGGACCGGCCCAGGTGACAGCGCCGGTTTTGGCCAACACCGCGCTCTGAAACGCGGTGAAGTCGCTGATGCCGACAAACTGCATGCCTTTGTCGATGGCTTTGGCGATCTTTTTGTAGCGGATATCGGGCAGCAGGCGCGTCAAGCCGTATCCACCGCGAGACATCAGCGCCACGTCGGCACCGCTGTCGGCGGCACGGTGGATGGCGGACAGGCGGGTGGCGTCGTCGCCCGCAAAACGCTGGTGGCTGGCCAGCGCGGCTTCGTCCACCTCCACCTCATGGCCCAAGCTCTGCAGCCGTTTGATGCCGCGTTTGAAGGCCGCCTTGTCGCGCACAGCGCCGGATGGGGAGTAGATATAGATGTGTTTTTTCATACGGAGTGGCTTGGGCTCGACCCACATGGGCTAGGCAGGATTTTCAGCGAAGAAAACGCCTGCGGACCGGCGAGATGGCCTTTATCTGGATAAGGTGCGTACAAAGCCTCGTTGTCGAGTGCATCGGTGTGCGCCACCACGATGCCCACCACACTCTGGGGCGCCATCATCTGGAGTTTGTGCGCCAGCGGCAAGGCCGACTCGGCCACCACCAACTGCACAGCGGGCAGGCCCAGCCGCTGGATCAACTCCAACAGCACCTGGGCGTGCCAACCCAGGGTGTGAAAAGCTTTCTTTTTGGGTTTATCACTCTTGCCAAAACCAATCAGGTCCGGGCAGATCACACGTTGCCCGGCAGCAGAGGCTTGTTGAATCTGGCTGCACCAGGCGTAACTCCATTCCTGCACCCCGTGCAGGCACAGCTGGGGGGCACTGGCTGACGCAAGGTCGGTGTCCAGATAGTGCAAGCGCAAACCGGTCAGACTGGGCAAATCATGGACATAAAAGGAAGTGGCTGCGCAAGCGGGCAGATTGGCAAAGCGACTCTCTGGTGTGCGCAGGGCATCCTCACGCAAGGCCCTGCCCGCCTGAGCCGCTTGTAATTGCTGACGGGTCCGCTGGTGTTTGAAAAAGTCCTGCAACAACTTGGCACAGGTCTCCTGCAACACGCCGCCTTGCACTTGGGTATGGTGGTTGAGTTGGGGCTGGGCAAACACGTTGCTCACCGAGCCTGCAGCACCGGTTTTGGGGTCTAGCGCACCAAACACCACCCGTTTGAGGCGCGCGTGCAACATGGCACCCGCGCACATGGTGCACGGCTCCAGCGTGACAAACAACTCGCAGTCATCGAGCCGGTAGTTGCCCAGGTGTTGTGCTGCCGCACGCAGGGCGGCGATCTCGGCATGGGCGGTGGGGTCGTGCGACGCGATCGGGGCATTGCGCCCCACACCAATGATCTGGCCGTCACGCACCACCACCGCACCCACCGGCACTTCACCCGCAGCCCCGGCTGCCTGTGCCTGGGCCAGCGCAGCCTGCATCCAGGTCATGTCAGCTGTCTCGGACATGTTTGACCCAGGTGTTGTCACAGTGCTACTAGGAATGGGCGACATCCACCCGCGCCCAAGAGGGGCATGCAAGCCATCAGGTCTCCTCCCGGATCGCACCGATCAGCCCCAGGCGCACCATCCAGTCCGCCAACACCCGCTGGTCTGCCGTGCCGCTGGCATAGGTGCTGTAGAGCGCCTGATGGGACTCAGGCCGGTGCTGGTTGAGTTTGAGCTTGCATTGCCAATCCATCACCTCCAGCTCAAACGCCACCATGCCTGCCATCATCTTGTGCTGGAAGTCCTCCCCCAAGCCGCGCCATTGCTGCGCGTAAGCGGGGTCGTGTTCATGGATCAGGTGTTTGAGCAAGCGGTCCTTGTCATCAAAGTGCTCGATCAGTCGCGCCTGAACGGTGCACTGCACGGTCAGATAACTCCAGGTGGGCACCCGCGCGAGATCCGGGTAGACACTCGGGCTCATGTAGGCCTGTGGCCCCATGAAGCTGACCACAGCCTGGGGACGCGCCTGCAGGTAACGCCAGTGTGGGTTGGGTCTGGCGCAATGGCCCAGCAACAGCCAACGCCCCTCCTCTTCAAGCAAATGCAGCGGCAGCGGCGTGATGTAAGGCAGGCCCTTGTCATCCACCGAAATCAGACTGGCGAACGGGTAACTGCGGATCAGCTCGCTGGCATGCGAGGGGTCAGTGGAAGCGAACTGCGGTGGCACATACATGTGGCGATTATTGCAGCTCACCCTCGCCGCAACACGCCACATGCACTAGGCCGGGATGCTTATTCCCACTCGATGGTGGCAGGTGGTTTGCTGCTCACATCGTAGGTAACGCGGTTGATGCCGCGCACTTCGTTGATGATGCGGCTGGACACCTTTTTGAGCAGCGCGTAGGGCAACTCGGCCCAGTCAGCGGTCATAAAGTCGCTGGTTTGCACCGCACGCAGCGCCACCACATAGTCGTAGGTGCGGCCGTCACCCATGACACCGACGCTTTTCACCGGCAGGAACACGGTGAACGCCTGGCTGGTGAGCTGGTACCAGGTTTTGCCGCTGGCTTCATCGACAAAGTTGTGCAGTTCTTCGATGAAGATCGCATCGGCCCGGCGCAACAGGTCGGCATATTCTTTTTTGACCTCGCCCAGAATCCGAACGCCCAGGCCCGGGCCGGGGAACGGATGGCGGTAAACCATGTTGTAGGGCAGGCCCAGTGCTACACCCAGTTCGCGCACCTCGTCCTTGAACAGCTCACGCAGGGGTTCCAGCAGCTTCAGACCCAGTTGCTCGGGCAGGCCACCCACGTTGTGGTGGCTCTTGATCACCACGGCCTTCTTGTTCTTGGCGCCACCGGACTCGATCACATCCGGATAAATGGTGCCCTGGGCCAACCACTTTGCACCTTTTTTGGTAGCATCAGATGCTTTTAGTGCAAGGGCTTGCGCCTTAAAAACCTCAACAAACTCGCGACCGATGATCTTGCGTTTGGCTTCCGGCTCGCTGATACCGGCCAGGTGACCCAGGAACTGGTCTGCGGCATCTACACGTACCACCTTGGCGTGCAACTTGCCGACAAACATATCCATCACCATGTCGCCCTCATTCAGGCGCAACAAGCCGTGGTCGACAAATACGCAGGTGAGTTGGTCACCAATCGCGCGGTGGATCAGCGCAGCAGCCACCGAAGAATCAACACCACCAGACAGGCCCAGAATGACTTCCTCGTCACCGACCTGGGCGCGGATTTTCTCGACCGCTTCGCTGATGTAGTCACCCATGATCCAGTCGGCACGTGTGCCGCAGATGTCCAGCACAAAACGCTCCAGAATCGCCGCACCACGCTTGGTGTGGGTGACTTCGGGATGGAACTGCACCGCGTAAAAACGACGATCTTCGTCGGCCATGCCAGCGATCGGGCAGCTGTCGGTGCTGGCCATCAGCTTGAAGCCAGGAGGCAGTTCGGTGACCTTGTCGCCATGGCTCATCCAGACCTGCAACATGCCGTGGCCCATGGGGGTGGCGTAGTCTTGAATGCCGTCGAGCAAGGCGGTGTGGCCATGGGCCCGCACATCGGCATGGCCAAACTCGCGCTGGTGACCACTGGTCACCACACCACCGAGCTGGTGCGCCATGGCTTGCATGCCATAACAAATGCCCAGCACTGGCAGACCCAGCTCAAACACCACTTGGGGTGCCTTGTCGGTGGTTTCTTCGTAGATGCTGGCGTGGCTGCCCGACAGGATGATGCCTTTGAGGCTGCCGTCGCGCGCATAGTCACGAATCCACTCGTCACTCACATCACACGGGTGGACCTCACAAAACACATGTGCTTCACGGATGCGCCGCGCAATCAGCTGGGTGACTTGAGAGCCGAAGTCGAGGATGAGAATTTTTTGATGCATTCAATAGCTCCGGAAAATGGTTGACAGTAGCCAGAAACACCGTGGAACCGGCTTCGCCGGGCCACTGGTGTTGCCCCCTGCAAGGGGGGTGGCGCAGCGACACGACGTGCGCGCAGCCTGGGGGTGTGCCTAGTCCGCCCTGTAGTTAGGCGCTTCTTTGGTGATCTGCACATCGTGCACATGGCTTTCGCGGATACCGGCTGAGGTGATTTCGACAAACTCGGCCTTGTTCTGCATCTCTTCAATGGTGGCACAGCCACAGTAACCCATGCTGGCACGCAAGCCACCGGCCATCTGGAACACGATGGCGACCATCGAGCCTTTGTACGGCACGCGGCCTTCAATGCCTTCGGGCACCAGCTTGTCGGCATTGGGGTTGCCACTGCTGGACTCCTGGAAATAACGGTCGGCACTGCCCTGTTGCATGGCGCCAATCGAACCCATGCCACGGTAGCTCTTGTAGCTGCGGCCCTGGAACAGGATCACTTCACCAGGTGCTTCTTCGGTGCCGGCAAACATGCCACCCATCATCACCGTGCCAGCGCCGGCCGCGATGGCTTTGGCAATGTCACCGCTGAAACGGACGCCGCCATCGGCAATCAGGGGCACACCGGTGCCTTTGAGCGCGGTAGCCACACTGTCGATGGCCATGATTTGTGGTACACCCACACCCGCCACAATGCGGGTGGTGCAGATCGAGCCCGGGCCAATCCCGACCTTGACCGCATCGGCACCGGCTTCGACCAAGGCCAATGCAGCAGCACCGGTGGCGATGTTGCCGCCAATGACCTCGACTTGCGGAAAATTCTGTTTGACCCAGCGCACCCGGTCAATCACGCCTTTGCTGTGGCCGTGTGCGGTGTCCACCACAATCGCATCCACTCCGGCGCGGGCCAGCAGTTCCACGCGTTCTTCGGTGCCCTCGCCCACGCCCACGGCAGCGGCCACACGCAGTTTGCCATGGGCGTCACGGGCGGCATTCGGAAAGCTGGTCTGTTTGGTAATGTCTTTGACGGTGATCAGACCCTTGAGCTCAAACGCATCGTTGACCACCAGCAAACGCTCGATCTTGTGCTGGTTCAGCAGCACCTTGGCCTGCGCCAGGGTGGTGCCGTCGGGCACGGTGACCAGCTTGTCACGCGGTGTCATGATGTGGCTGACCGGCAGGTCGTAACGGGTCTCGAAGCGCAGGTCACGCCCGGTGACAATGCCCGCCACCTTGCCGCCATCGATCACCGGGAAACCCGACACACCCAGTTGCTCGGACAAGGCCATCACCTGGCGCACCGTGTGATCAGGTGTGATCACCACCGGGTCGCGCAGCACACCAGACTCATAACGTTTGACCTTAGACACCTTGGCAGCCTGCTGCTGGGCGGTCATGTTTTTGTGCACTACACCGATGCCGCCTTCTTGTGCGATGGCAATCGCCAGGCGCGACTCGGTCACCGTGTCCATGGCGGCAGACACCAGGGGCAGGTTCAAAGCGATATTGCGGGTAAACAGGGTGGAAAGAGAGGTGTCCTTTGGAAGGACTTGGGAGTACGCAGGCACCAACAAAACATCGTCGAAGGTGAGCGCTTTGCCAATCAGGCGCATGGTTTAAGCTCCAAATCGTCAATTGTATCTGGCCTGATCAGTGGGGCTCTTCTGCGGCCCAGGCGGCATGTGCGGCCCCGCCAGAACGGCACTGTTGCGACAAAACCGCATGAAAACACAGCACCCGCGACTGAGTGGCATAAACTTGCGCCCCATGAACCCATTGATCCGCTTTTTCACAATAGTTGCCGCACTGTTGCTATCCACAGCGGCCATGGCGCAATGGCAATGGCTGGACACGGATGGCCGCAAGGTGTTCAGCGACCGCGCACCACCACCCAGCATCCCTGACAAAAACATCCTCAAACGCCCCGGTGGGCCACGGGTCTTGCCAACATTGACCAACCAGGACAGTCCGGTAGCCGCCACTGACGTGCCTGCAGCTGCCGCCAGCAGCGCACCCAAAATCAGCGGTGTCGACAAAGAGCTGGCTGACAAGAAGAAAAAGGCCGAGCAGGAAGAAGCTGCCAAACGCAAGGCCGAAGAAGACAAACTGGCCAAAGCCAAGGCCGAGAACTGTGCCCGTGCCAAGCAGGCCAAGGCCAATTACGACTCGGGTGTGCGCATCGCACATGTCAACAAACAGGGTGAACGCGAGATCATCGACGATGCCACCCGGGCGGCTGAGTCACAACGTCTTCAGGCGATCATCAATTCCGATTGCAAGTGATTGGCTAGCGCAGCAGCGCCGCCCTTAATAACCAGCTTTGGCGCCCGGGCGCTTTTTCACAAAGAGGCCGGCGGCGCGTGCCCCCTGTTTCACAAAACGCTCACGCCGCGCCACTTTTGGGTCGACTCGAAGTGGTCGGCAAATCTCCACTCGGTCCTGGTCACGCAGGGCGTGTGTCAAACCCACCTGCCGACCCCAGACCCCCATCAGCAGCTTTTGGGGGTTCAGCTCGGGAAAACTCTGAAGCAGCCCACTGAGCTGCAAGGCGTCCAAAACACAACTGGGTTCAGCCAAGCTCAGAGGCACTTCGTAGACCTCACGCGCCGTTGGCGCATACACCACACACACCCGGATCACGGTTTCACTCGCCGTAGACCTGTTTGGCACGGTTGATGAAGGCGTCCACCATGTTGCTGGCGATCTTGTCAAACACCGGACTGATGAGTTTGCCCAAGGTGCTGTCAAAACCGTATTGCAAGACCAGCTCCACCCGGCAGGCGCGCTGGTCTACGCCCAGAGGCACAAAGTTCCACTCACCTTCCAGCTTGGAGAAAGGCCCGTTGACCAGTTTGATGATCACCTGCTGGTCCACCACATGGGCGTTTCTGGTGGTGAAGGTTTGGTGGATGCCACCAAAAGCGATGCCAATTTCGGCCAGCATGCCGTTCTCTTCGTGATTGACCACTCGGGCCTTGTCACACCATGGCAAGAATTGGGGGTAGGCGTCCACATCCACCACCAGTCGGTACATTTCTGCAGGGCTGTACCAGATTAAAACGGACTTTTTGACAGTTTTCATAGAATGGAGCTTTGCGCGGGATTGTAGTCAAGCCTGGTTCGCATTCATTCCCACTCAAGCTCTCCCCCATGGCCAAAAAACCCGACACCGCAACCCGCATTGCTGACAACAAAAAAGCGGCATTCAATTACTTTTTTGAGGAACGCTTTGAAGCCGGCATCGTGCTCGAAGGCTGGGAGGTCAAATCCCTGCGTGAAGGTAAGGTGCAGCTGACCGACGGCTATGTCGTCATCCGCAATGGTGAGTTGTTCATCATCGGCCTGCAGATCCAGCCCTTGGGCACCGCCTCCACCCACATCACCCCGGACAAACAGCGCACCCGCAAACTGCTGATGCACCGGGAAGAAATCAAGCGCCTGATTGGCAAGGTCGAGCAAAAGGGTTACACGCTGGTGCCGATCAACCTGCACTGGAAAGCAGGCAAGATCAAGTGCGAGGTAGCGCTGGCCAAAGGCAAGGCCGAGCACGACAAGCGCGACACCATCAAGGACCGCGAAGGCAAGCGTGAAGTGGAACGCGCCATGAAGTCACGCCAGCGCTGAACGCGGGTGAGCGATGGTTTTAACCGTCGCTGAGCCATCGAAGATCTGCTGTTGGATCAGCGGCGTTCACTTTCATTATTTTTATTAAGTCGCTTGCAAACAAATCGTGTGCTATGTATAATTCAGGCATGCCTTCACACACACCGCCTTTGCCAATTCAGCCTGAGCCATCGCTGCTTCTGAGTGAGCAGTTGTGTTTTGCCTTGTACTCAACGATGTTGGGGATGAACAAGGTCTATCGCAAGTCTTTGCAACCCTTGGGCATCACCTATCCACAGTACCTGGTGCTGATGGTGTTGTGGGAGCGTGATGCCATGACGGTCTCTGAAATTGGTGAGCGCCTTTTCCTGGATTCGGCGACCTTGACACCGTTGCTCAAACGCATGGAAAAGCAGGAGCTGTTGCAACGGGTTCGTGCCAAAGCCGACGAACGCCAGGTGATCATCAGCCTGACGTCCAAAGGTCATGCGCTTCAAGAGTCCGCCAAAACAATGGCTTTGGGTGTGTTCTGTGCCACCGAAAGCACCCCTGATGAACTGATGGCCTTGCGTGACAGTTTGCTGATTTTGCGAAAAAGGCTGTTCAAAAATGCATGCTCACAGTGAGCACCGCAACAAAGAACCGAGTTTTTAAAGTTTATATGTAGTGCGCTATTTAATAGCTATCTATTTCTGTTGACATGGCGCATCAACAGTTCTCACCAAGTCGCCGAGTTGTTAAATCTTTACTGGAGTTTCACCATGTCCATCGCACAAGTTCTCTATCGCGCACATGCCACGTCCACCGGAGGCCGTGATGGCCGAACCGTTGTTCCTGATGCCAAGCTGGATCTCAAACTGACCACACCCAAGGAATTGGGTGGCGCAGGTGGTGAAGGCGCCAATCCTGAACAGTTGTTTGCTGCAGGCTACAGCGCGTGTTTTATCGGTGCCATCAAGTTCGTCGCCGCACGTGACAAGATTGCCCTGCCCGCCGATGTCTCGATCGAGAGCAGCGTTGGTATTGGTGCGATTCCCAACGGTTTTGGTATCGAGGTTGACCTGAAGGTTTCATTGCCAGGCATGGCGCGCGACGTCGCCCAGGCGCTGGTCGACAAAGCCCACATCGTTTGCCCTTATTCGAACGCAACGCGCGGCAATATCGACGTTCGTCTGACCCTGGCCTGAGCCCAGTTCAGGTCAAATCTCGTAGCGGGTGGCTGTGTCGCGCCCAGGGACTGTCAAAAAAGGGCAGCACCATGTCGGGCGTGACATCTTCAATGCGCGCGGGATGCCACTTCGGCTGCTTGTCTTTGTCAATCACCAGGGCGCGAACGCCCTCGGCGGTCTCGGTCTGGGCCGCAGAGCGGCCCAGGTGCGCCGGGAAGAAACAATGGCGCACCATGTCGCGCTCCATACGCAACTCGTCAGCCAGCGCCATCTGACGGGCCCGGCGGACCTGTTCCAGCGTCACATGCAGCATCAAGGGTGAGCGCTGGCGCAGCTGCTGGGCTGTGTGTTGTGCCCAGTCGCCAGGGTCAGCCTCCAGGGCCTGCACGATGCTCAGCACGGACGCTTTGCCGAAATATTGGTCAATTTGGTCTCTAGCCCTTGTATCAAAAGGGCTAGTAGCTACTGAATAAGTAGCTATCAAAGCATCCAGGCTCGCATGATCCAACGACTCAAGCTGGGCCAACGCGTGCCAAACATCGGGCAGCTGCGCCACCTCGATACAGTGGTCGGCCAAACCCAGGACGACGGCGTCGCCCGCTGTCAGGGTGGTGCCGGTCAGTGCCAGCCATTCGCCCACATGCCCTGGACAACGGCTCAAGAAATAACCGCCCGCCACATCCGGAAACAGGCCAATGGAGGTCTCGGGCATGGCCATTTTTGTACGCAGGGTCACCAGACGGTGTGATGCGCCTTGGCTGATGCCCATGCCCCCACCCATGACCACACCGTCCATAAAGGCGAGGTAGGGCTTGGGATAGGAGTGAATCAGGTGGTTGAGGGTGTATTCCTCGGTGAAAAAATCCTCAGGACTGGGGTCGCCCGACAACAGCGCCTGGTGAAAGAAGCGGATGTCACCGCCAGCACAAAAGGCCCCGAACGGCCCAGTTTTGTTGCTGCCGCGAATCGCCACCGCCTGCACCTGATCGTTGTTGCGCCAGTCCAGCAGGCAGATCGTCAGGCCCCGGATCATCTGCAAGCTCAGCGCATTGAGTGCAGCAGGGCGGTTCAGAGTGATAAAGCCTACTTGGCCACGGACTTCTGTCAGCACGTCACCCGCAACAACACTCACGCCCTGCCCCGCCAAGCCACTATTTCATTGGCCACCAGGGCCCCAATCACCAGTGCGCCGCCGACAAACACATCATGCCCTGGCACCTCGCCCGCGCCAAACCAGGCCAGCAAAATGCCAAAAATCACCTCCAGCAAACCCAGCAGCGCCACCTCAGGGGCTTTTAACACCTTGGTGCAGACCACCGCCAGCGTACACGGGATCGCCAGTTGCACCAGACCAAGCCCGGCCAGCAGGCCCAGGTCATGGGCTGAGGCCTGAAACGGCCAGGCCAGCGGCAGTGTGATCAGCGCCGACAACGCCGCGCCAATCAGCACCGCAGGAATCAGGTCCACATCATGCCCCTGGGCGTGGGAATGTTGGGTGACGGTCCAGTTGGCTGCACCAGAGATCGGCACACACAGCGCAACCAGCGTGCCCGCCAGGCTCATGCCCTGCCCCAACTGGCTGGCGTACATGTAGGCAATGCCAAAACCCGCCACAGCAATGGCCAACCAGGTACGCGCCGGGATGCGGTGCCCGATGAACAGACGCGCGGCCAGCGCGGTCAGCAGCGGTGTCAGCGACATCGTCACCAGCACATTGGCCACCGTGGTGAGCATGATGGCCAGCATGAAGAAGGTGAACATGCCGCACCAGCACAGCCCTGACACCCACAACGCAGTGCCGCCATGGCGCATGCGTGCAAACACAGCACGCCCTTGCAGCAGGGGCAACAGCACCAAAAGAGACAGTGCTGTGAACAGGCTGCGCCAGAAGGTGACTTCAAATTTCTGGGCGTGCTCCAGATGGCGTGTGACAACGCCGGCGATAGACCACATCAGGGTCACCGCCACCATCAGCAGCACTGCACGGTTATGCGAGAGTTTCAAAAATCACCTTCCTACATCAGAAGAGACGCCTCAAACGTAAAAAAGGCGCTGCCATCACCGCCGAAGCGGGACTGACAACGCCCTCGTATTCCCGCAAGCACAAAGAACAAGGACTTTGCGATTGCCTACAAGCTTTAGCGCCCGGCGCGCTTGCGCTCGCCCTCGGTCAGATAACGCTTGCGCAGTCGAATTGACTTGGGCGTGATTTCGACCAGCTCATCGTCCTCGATGAATTCCACACCGTATTCCAGCGTGCATTCAATTGGCGGCGTGATCTTGGCAACATCTTCCTTGCCCGACACACGGAAGTTGGTCAGCTGCTTGGTACGCGTGGCATTTACCACCAGATCGTTGTCGCGGCTGTGGATACCAACAATCATGCCCTCGTAAACCGGATCGTTAGGCTTGACGAACATACGGCCACGGTCATCGAGTTTGCCAAGCGCGTAAGTGAAAATTTCACCCGCATCCATGGAAATCAGTACACCGTTTTTGCGGCCACCAATGTCGCCTTTATGCGGCTCGTAGCTGTCGAAGATGTTCGAGATCAGGCCAGAGCCACGCGTCAAGTTCAGGAACTCATTGGTAAAACCAATCAGGCCACGCGCCGGAATACGGTATTCCAGGCGCACGCGACCACGGCCGTCTGGCTCCATATTGACCAGATCGCCCTTGCGCTCGCCCAAGGCCTGCATCACGCCACCCTGGTGCTGCTCTTCGATGTCGGCGGTTACCAGCTCAATGGGCTCGTATTTTTCACCATCAACCATCTTCATCACCACACGTGGCTTGGAGACAGCCATCTCAAAACCTTCGCGGCGCATGTTTTCCAACAGAATCGTCAAGTGCAGTTCGCCGCGGCCCATGACTTCAAAAATACCTTCCTCGTCGGTTTCCTTGACGCGCAAAGCCACGTTGTGCTGCAACTCTTTTTGCAGGCGGTCCCAGATCTGGCGGCTGGTGACGTATTTGCCTTCACGACCCGCCAATGGGCTGGTGTTGACGCAGAAGTTCATCGTCAGCGTCGGTTCATCGACCTTGAGCATGGGCAGCGGCGCCGGGGTGGCCGGGTCGGTAATGGTCACGCCGATACCAATGTCATTGATACCGTTAATCAGCACGATCTCGCCAGGACCGGCGTCGGTGGCTTGCACGCGCTCCAGGCCCTGGAAGGTCAGCACCTGGTTGACACGGCCCTTGACAGCCTTGCCGTCCGGGCCTTCCATGACCACCACGTCCATCATCGGTTTGATCGTTCCCTGGCTGATACGACCCACGCCAATACGACCGACGAAGGTCGAGAAATCGAGCGCAGAAATTTGCAACTGCAGTGGTGCCGCAGGGTCACCCTGCTGGTGCGGCACGTGTTTGAGGATGGTGTCGAACAGGGCCGACATGTCGGGGCCCCACTGCTCACCCTGGCCGCCCTCTTCCAGCGACGACCAGCCGTTGATGCCCGAGGCGTACACCACCGGGAAATCCAGTTGTTCATCGGTGGCACCCAATTTGTCAAACAAGTCAAACGCGGCATTCACCACATACTGCGGACGCGCACCGGGTTTGTCCACCTTGTTCACCACCAGAATCGGCTTCAAACCCAAGGCCAGCGCCTTTTTGGTCACAAAACGGGTCTGGGGCATCGGGCCCTCTTGCGCGTCAATCAGCAGCACCACACCGTCCACCATCGAGAGCGCACGTTCCACTTCACCACCAAAGTCGGCGTGTCCGGGGGTGTCAACGATGTTGATGTGGGTGCCTTGCCAAGTCACAGCGCAGTTTTTGGCCAGAATCGTGATGCCACGCTCTTTTTCAATCGCGTTGTTGTCCATCACGGTGTCGACCACTTTCTCGTGCTCGGCAAAGGTGCCGCTTTGGCGCAGCAACTGGTCAACCATGGTGGTTTTGCCATGGTCAACGTGGGCGATGATCGCAATGTTTCGGATTTGTTTATGAGCCATGGTTCACTTTCTTAAATAGCTTGAGTCATCTGTTCAATTTCAATCGGGCTCAACAAGCGCCCGGGGATCAATTCACCGGCCACCACCTGTGCTGTCCCCAGCAACACCTGGCCATTTTCTGCATAAACCGCTACCTGCGCTGCATCCGGCCAGGAGCCCCGGCGCCGCAAACCGCTTGAAAACCTGGCGGCATTCTCCTTGTCCAACATGACCACGGTGTGATCCGGCAACAAGGACGACACCGGCAACAGGCATCTCAGGCGATCTTCCTCAGTCATGGCTTCCAGCGCCGCCAGCGTGACACACTGGGCAGCGGTGTAGCCACCGGTTGCCACCCGGCGCAAGGCGCTCAGATGAGCGCCGCATCCCAGAGCCTCACCCAGGTCTTCACCGAGGGTGCGGATGTAGGTGCCTTTGCTGCACTTCACTTCCAGATCAATAGCACTATGCCCTTTATCTGTAAGGGCTAGAGCCATATTTAGCTTGTAAATCTGCACTTGGCGAGGCGCCCGTTCAATCTCGATCCCGGCGCGGGCATACTCGTACAGCGCCTTGCCATCTTTCTTCAAGGCACTGTGCATTGGTGGCACCTGGCTGATGGGGCCGGTGAACTGCGCCGCTACCCGCGCCACATCCTCTGGCGACACGGCCACCGGGCGGGTTTCGATCACATCCCCTTCCGCATCGGCGGTGCTGGTTTTGACACCCAGGCACATCACCGCTTCATACGTTTTGTCCGCATCCAGCTGCAATTGGCTGAACTTGGTGGCTGCGCCGAAACACAGGGGCAACACCCCGCTGGCCAAAGGGTCCAGCGTACCGGTGTGGCCCGCTTTTTCGGCGCGCAACAGCCATTTCACCTTCTGCAAAATATCGTTGCTGGACCAGCCCAATGGCTTGTCCAGCAGTAGCACCCCATGCACGGGGCGCCTGGCAACCCGTGCTCGTGGCGCATTCATATGAGCTCAGTCGTCCTTGACCCGGGAAGCCACCGCGCGCGCAATCAGCGCGTTCATGTCCGCAGCACGCTCAGGGGTCTGGTCATAAACAAAGTGCAGCGTGGGCACCGTGTGGATATGCAGGCGCTTGAACAGGCCGGCGCGCAGAAAACCCGCAGCCTGGTTCAAACCTTCGGTACACGCTTTCACGTCACCCGCTAGCAGGCTGAAAAACACCTTGGCGTGGGCGTAGTCGGGAGTGACCTCAACGCCCTGAAGCGTCACCATGCCCACACGCGGGTCTTTCAACTCGCGCGCGATCAGTTCGGTCAGATCCCGCTGGATCTGGTCGGCCACCTTGAAGGCGCGGTTGGGAGCAGCTGCTTTTTGACGCACGTTGATCTCTTGTCAGTTTTACAGCGTACGCGCCACTTCGCGGATCTCGAAGAACTCCAGCACGTCACCTTCTTGGATGTCGTTGTAGTTCTTGATGTTCAAGCCGCAATCGAAGCCTTCGCGCACTTCCTTGGCGTCGTCCTTGAAACGCTTGAGCGATTCGAGTTCGCCGGTGTAGATGACCGTGTTTTGACGCAACAGGCGCAAACGCGCGCTGCGGCGAACAATACCGGAGGTAACCATACAACCCGCGATGGAACCAATCTTGGAGACCTTGAAAATCTGGCGAATTTCGGCGGTACCAATGATTTCTTCCTTCTTGTCCGGTGTCAGCATGCCCGACATGGCCAGTTTCAGGTCGTCCACGGCGTCGTAAATGATGTCGTAGTAGCGGATGTCCACGCCGTTGTTTTCGGCCAGTTTGCGCGCACCGGCATCAGCACGGGTGTTGAAGCCGATGATGACCGCCTTTGCCGCAATCGCCAGATTGACGTCGGACTCGCTGATGCCACCCACAGCGGCGTACACCAGTTGCACCTTGATTTCGTCGGTGGAGAGCTTGAGCAGCGACTGCGCCAAAGCTTCCTGCGAACCTTGTACGTCAGCCTTGACGATGATCGGCACCATCTTGACCTCGCCCGCTGTCATGTCGGTGAACATGTTCTCGAGCTTGGCGGCTTGTTGTTTGGCCAGTTTGGTGTGGCGGAACTTGCCAGCACGGTAGGTGGCGATTTCACGGGCACGGCGCTCGTCCGACAACACCATGAATTCATCACCGGCCTGGGGCACTTCGGTCAGACCCTGGATTTCAACCGGGATCGACGGACCTGCCGTCTTGATGGTTTTGCCGTTTTCATCCAGCATGGCACGCACGCGACCAAAGGTCTGGCCAGCCAGCACCACATCGCCGGTTTTGAGCGTACCGCTTTGCACCAACACAGTGGCCACCGGGCCGCGGCCCTTGTCCAGCTGCGCTTCGATGACCAGGCCCTTGGCCATGGCATCCACCGGGGCCTTCAATTCCAGCACTTCGGCTTGCAACAACACTTGTTCCAGCAACTCGTCAATACCGAGGCCCGTCTTGGACGAGACCGCCACAAACGGCGAACTACCACCAAAATCTTCGGGGATCACATCTTCCACCACCAGCTCGTTTTTGACACGTTCCGGGTTGGCATCGGGTTTGTCGGCCTTGGTGATCGCCACCACAATTGGCACACCCGCAGCTTTGGCATGTTTGATGGCTTCTTTGGTTTGCGGCATGACACCGTCGTCCGCAGCCACCACCAGAATCACGATGTCGGTGGCTTGAGCACCACGGGCACGCATGGCGGTAAACGCCTCGTGACCCGGGGTATCAAGGAAGGACACCACACCACGGGCGGTTTGCACATGGTAGGCGCCAATGTGCTGGGTGATGCCACCGGCTTCACCCGAGGCCACCTTGGTGCGGCGAATGTAATCCAGCAAGGAGGTCTTGCCGTGGTCAACGTGGCCCATGACGGTCACCACAGGTGCACGCGGCAGAGATTCGGCTTGTTGCAGGGAGACTTCATCATCGGTGAAGGCTTCCGGATCATCTAGCGCCGCCACAATCGCCTTGTGACCCATTTCTTCGACCAAAATCATCGCGGTGTCTTGGTCCAGCGGCTGGTTGATGGTGACCATCTGGCCCAGCTTCATCAGGTGTTTGATCACCTCAGAGGCCTTGACCGCCATCTTGTGCGCCAACTCGGCCACGGTGATGGTTTCAGGCACATGCACTTCCAGCACGCGCGCCTCGACCGGGGCAGCTTGGGTGTGATGGTCGTCACGATCACGGTCATTGCTGCCGCGACGGCCACGTGGGCCTCCGCGCCAGTTGCTGCTGCGACCAGCGCCAGCACCGGTGTCTCCACGGGTCGGAATGCCTTTTTTCTTGGCCGGATCGCCTGCCCAGCTGCTGGACAATTTGGCTGATTTCACCTCTTTGCCAGCACCAGCGGCGGCCGTCCCTGGCGCAGCCGGTGTCGCCGGTTTGGCGGCTGGGCTGCCTGCAGGTTTGTGCAGGGTGCCCTTGATGCCAGCCTTGGCCGCTTCGGGCGCAGGCTTGGGTGGCTCTTCTTTTTTGGGCGGCAGCTTCTTGCCAGGCTGCGACATCATCAAACGGATGGCAGCGGCCTCGGCTTCGGCCTTGCGGCGACGCTCGGTCAGGTCAACAGCGCGCGCGGCTTCTTCGGCAGCACGGGTCTGCGACTCGGCAGCGGCTTTTTCTTTGGCCTGGGCCTGGGCTTGCAATTGCTGTTCGGCAGCGGCTTTCTCAACCGCCACGGCTTTGGACTGGGCGCTGGTCGTCTCAACCGGCGCCGATGTGACTACCGGTGCCTTCGCTGCCTGTTCTGCCTGAGCCTTCTGACGCGCAGCCAGTTCCAGAGCAGCTTGCGCTGCCGCTTTTTCGGCCGCTTCACGGGCAGCAGCTTCCAGCGCCTCACGTTGGCGGCGACGTTCTGCCAGTTCTTCTTCCTGGCGGCGAATCAGTTCTGCCTGACGTCGCGCCTCTTCTTCGCGGCGGGCCAATTCAGCCTGGTCAATCAATGGCTCAGTGGTGTCGGGTGTGTCGTCTTGTTCCTCACGTGGCGCAGCGACTCCCGTCGTCTCCAGTGGCTCGTCACGACGCACAAAGGTCCGCTTCTTGCGCACCTCCACCTGGATGGTGCGTGCCTTGCCGGTGGCATCAGCTTGCTTGATTTCGGTGGTCGATTTCTTAACCAGGGTAATCTTTTTGCGCTCAGCCGATGCTGTCCCGTGGGCGGTTTGAAGAAACCCCAACAGGCGTTGTTTGTCAGCCTCTGTGAGGGTGTCAGTCGGGGCTGCTTTAGCCACGCCAGCCGACTTCAGTTGCTCGAGCAAGGTGTCGGGAGATTTTTTGAGTTCGTTTGCGAACTCGGCGACGGTCATACTGGACATTTGTGGGGTAACCTTTAGTTTCGGCTGAAGCCACCCGAAGGGCGGCAGCCAGCCTTTACTGAAACTTTGTATTCATGATTCAAGACGCTTGAGACGCTGCATCACCGGAAAACCAGTGCGCACGTGCTTTCATAATCATCGCGGTCGCAGCCTCTTCAGATTGCCCCGTGATGTCAGTGAGTTCATCGACCGCCAGGTCGGCAAAGTCATCCAGCGTATGGATGCCATTGTCGGCCAGCTTGCTGATGTGTTCCGCAGAGAGCCCCTCCAGATCAGCCAGCTCGGTTGCCACCTTCTCGACATTTTCCTCGTTGGCGATTTCCATCGTCAACAAAGCATCTTTGGCGCGGGTCCGCAACTCGTTGACGGTGTCTTCGTCAAAGCTCTCAATTTCCAGCATTTCTTCAAGCGGCACATAAGCCACCTGTTCCAGGCTGATGAAACCTTCGGCAATCAGCAAGTCGGCAATTTCCTCGTCCACATCGAGCTTTTCCATGAACAAGGCACGGCTGGCGTCCACTTCATGGGCTTGCTTTTCGGCCGACTCAGCGGCGTCGAGGATATTGATCTTCCAGCCGGTCAACTCGGAGGCCAGGCGCACGTTCTGACCACCCCGACCAATGGCAATCGCCAGGTTTTCCTCGTCCACCACCACATCCATGGCGTGACGCTCTTCGTCCACCACGATGCTGGTCACATTGGCAGGCGCCAGGGCACCAATCACGAACTGGGCCGGGTCTTCGCTCCACAGCACGATGTCCACACGTTCACCAGCGAGCTCATTGGTCACACCGTTGACACGGGTACCACGCACACCCACACAGGTGCCAATGGGGTCAACACGCTTGTCATGCGAGAGCACCGCTATCTTGGCGCGAGAACCAGCATCACGGGCGCAGGATTTGATCTCCAGCAGACCCTGCTCGATCTCGGGCACTTCGTTGCGGAACAGTTCAACCATGAACTCAGGCGCCGAACGCGACAGCACAATGGGCGCACCACGCAGGGTCAGATCCACTTCCATGATCATGGCGCGCACCCGGTCGCCAGTGCGGAAATTTTCTTTGGGGATCATCTCGCCACGTCGCAAACGGCCTTCCACACGACCCGATTCCACAATCAGGTCACCCTTATCCATGCGTTTGACGGTGCCCACAAAAATCTTGTCACCACGCGACATGAAGTCGTTGAGCAACATTTCGCGCTCGGCATCGCGGATTTTTTGCAGGATGACCTGCTTGGCAGCCATCGCGCCAATACGGCCAATCGGCACCGACTCGATGGTCTCTTCAATGTACTCATCCACCTCGATGTCAGGAATCTGCTCAAGCGCCTCAAACAGCAAAATTTCCTGGTCGGGCAGTTGCAAACCAGCCTCATCGGGCACCACGTGCCAGCGCCGGAAGGTCTCATAGACACCGGTATCACGATTCAGGGACACACGAATATCCACATCGCCCGCGTAAAGCTTCTTTGTGGCCTGGGCCAGCGCCGCCTCAACCGCGCCAAACACCACGTCACGTTCCACGTTTTTCTCACGTGAAATGGCGTCTACCAACATTAACATTTCGCGATTCATGCCATGAGTCTCCTGTTTCAATTCGATTCAAATTCTTCGCCACCAACTTCAGCCCCACCGGTGTGTCCCCGGCCTTTGAAGCTGACGATGGGCGCCAAACGGGCATCCCGCAACTCATCCAGCGTAAAACCCAGAGCCTGCAGCGGCGCCAATGGCCGCTTTTTGCTGACTTTGGCTCCCGGCTTCACCTCGGGCTCATCACGCCAGACAATCTGCCAGCAACCCACACTTGGCGCATCAGCACCCGGCATCTGCTCTGCCAACTCCAGCACACCCCGAAATTTTTTGCGATTGGCGCTCACCTGTCCAGCAGCAGCCACACCCAAAGGCGCCTTGAGGGTGATGTCAATCACCTGACCCACAAAACGCTCAAAATCTTGCTGATGCCGCAATGGCCGATCAATCCCCGGCGAGGAGACCTCCAACCGCTTGTACTCAATGGCATCCACTTCCAGTGCGAACTGCAACTGGCGGGTGACTTTTTCACAATCCTCCACCGTGACAAACTGCTCTGAAGCAGTCACACCGTCAACCGGCGGCACCCAGGGCAAGTCGATCGTGACGCGCAGCAAACCACCGGCAGAGCGGTCAATCTCCACCAGGTCATAACCCAAGCCAATGACAGTTTGTTCAACGATTTCTTTTAGCGCCACCAAAACCCCAGATAAAGCCGCAATGCACCCAAAAACAATCGACCAAAAAAAACGGGCGGAAGTGACTCGCCCGTTTGGTCGTGAAGCGACGGATTGTACCTGAAAAATGTCTGAAAAGCTTTGATTTTTAACGCTTTAATCCGCTGCACGCACCAAAATCCGGGTGTAGGCGTGGTTTGGCTGGCTCAGCACGGTCTCCACCGGCCCCGATTCAAGCACCTGCCCTGTTTTCATCACCAGCACCGTGTGCGCCATGGCTCGGATCACCGCCACATCGTGGGTGATCAGCAGGTAGCTCAAACCACGTTCGCGTTGCAGTCGCTGCAGCAGTTGCAACACCTGCTTTTGCACCGTCACATCCAGCGCACTGGTGGGCTCATCCAGCACCAGAACCTGCGGCTGGATGATCAGCGCACGCGCAATCGCCAAGCGCTGACGTTGGCCACCCGAGAACTCATGCGGGTAGCGCCCGAGCAAGGTGCTGAGCGAGCCCGTGGTGTCCCGATCCAGCCCCACATCGTGTAGTGCTTGCACAACACGTGAACGGCGTTGCTCTGGCGACGTCAGGGGCTCAAACACACCCAAACCTTCACCCACGATGTCTTCCACCGTCATGCGGGGTGACAGCGATGAGAACGGGTCCTGAAACACCACCTGAATCTGCCGACGCAAGGCTTTGTCACCCGCGCCGGTGGCGCCCCAACGGCCACCCGCCACACTCAACCGCCCCTGGCTGGGCAGCAAACCCAGCACCGCCAAGGCCAGTGTGGACTTGCCAGATCCGGACTCTCCCATCACGCCAAGTGTCTGGCCAGGCAACAAGCTGAAATCGGCCCCCTGCACCGCCACAAACTCGCCGCGCTTGAACCAGCCTCTCAGGCCCGGCAAGTGTGTCGGGTAAGTCACACGCAGGCCCTGGGCCACCATGACGGGGTCAGCTTCGCTGGCAACCGCGTTGCTGGCCAGCGGATCACGCTCTGGGCGGCTGGCCATCAGACGCTGCGTGTAAGGGTGTTGCGGCTGTGCAAACAAGGCTGCTGTGCTGCCCTGCTCCACGATGTGCCCCTGCTCCATCACCACCACACGGTCGGCAAACCGGCGCACCAGGTTCAGATCATGCGTGATCATCAGCACCGCCATGCCACGCTCGCGCTGCAGGCGGTCCAGCAGGTCCAGAATCTGGCCGCGCAGGCTCACATCGAGCGCGGTGGTGGGCTCATCCGCCAGCAGCAATTTCGGCTGGCAGGCCAGCGCCATCGCAATCACGGCGCGCTGGCGCTGCCCGCCGCTGAGCTGGTGCGGGTAGGCCAGGTAGCGCCGCTGCGGCTCCTCAATGCCGGTTTCTGCTAACAAATCAATAGCTAGCTGCGCACATTTCACCTGGGCTAGCCCCTGTTTGAGGGCAATGACCTCGGCAATCTGGTCGCCCACACTCATCAGCGGGTTCAGCGCCGTCATCGGCTCCTGAAAAATCATGGCGATGTCCTGGCCCCGGATGATCCGTAACTCG
The DNA here is from genome assembly GCF_013416775.1 of Rhodoferax sp. BLA1. Classification (GTDB taxonomy): domain Bacteria; phylum Pseudomonadota; class Gammaproteobacteria; order Burkholderiales; family Burkholderiaceae_C; genus Rhodoferax. Next base: position 123,227 of record NZ_SZVI01000009.1, on the reverse strand, counting down.
CGCTCTGGTAATGAGAGCAAATCACCCCTATTAAACAAGGCCCGGCCGGTGATTTTGGCATTAGCCACCAGGCGCAGCAGGCTCAACGCCGACACCGTCTTGCCCGAGCCGGACTCACCCACCAAGGCCAGCTTTTCACCAGCGTTGATGTGAAAACTGATGTTATGCACGACCGTGTGGGTACCAAAAGACACCGACAGGTCGTGCACGCTGAGCAAGGGTGTGGCGTTGCTGCTCATACGTCCGCCTTGCGCGGGTCCAACGCATCACGCAGCGCGTCGCCCATGAAGGTCAGCAGCAGCAGCGTGACCACCAGCACGACAAAGGTGAACAGCGAAATCCACCAAGCGTCGATGTTGTTTTTGCCTTGCGACAACAACTCCCCCAGCGACGGGGTACCCGGCGGCACACCAAGACCCAGAAAATCGAGCGAGGTCAGCGCCAAAATGGCACCACTCATGCGAAACGGCAAAAATGTCACCACCGGCGTCATGCTGTTGGGCAGCAGGTGCCGGGTGATGATGTGCCAGTTGCTCACCCCCAGCGAACGCGCGGCACGCACGTAGTCAAGCTGGCGGTTGCGCAAAAACTCGGCGCGCACATAATCTGACAGGCCCATCCAGCCAAACAGACTCAGCAGCACCAGCAGCAGCGCCAGGCTGGGCGCAAACACCGCACTGAAAATGATCAGCAGGTACAACTCGGGCATCGAACCCCAGATCTCGATAAAACGCTGAAAAGCTAGGTCTGTTTTGCCCCCAAAAAAACCCTGGATCGCCCCGGTGATGATGCCCAGCACGGTGCCAATCGCCGTGAGGGCCAGCGCAAACAAAACACTCACCCGAAAACCGTAGATCAGCTGCGCCAGCAGATCGCGACCCCGGTCGTCGGTGCCCAGCCAGTTCTCGCGCGTTGGCCCGGACGGGTTGGGTGCTTTGGCAAAGTAATTCAGCGTTTTGGGGCCATACGGGTTGAGGGCAAACAGCGCCCAGTTGCCGTTGGAACTCAAGCGCTCGCGGATGAACGGGTCCAGATAGTCGGTGCTGGCCTCAAAGTCGCCCCCAAAGGTCTTCTCGGAGTAGTCCTTGAGCACCGGCACATACAACTCACCCTGATAGCGCACCAGCAGCGGCCGGTCGTTGCTGATCACCTCGGCAAACAGGCTCAACAGCACCAGCGTACAAAAAAGGATCAGGCTCCAGAAGCCCAGCCGGTTGCGTTTGAAGCGCAACCAGGCGCGCTTACCTGGGCTGGGCGATTTGGCGACAGGCTCAGTCAAATTTGACACGCGGGTCCACCCAAACATAAGACAAATCGCTGACCAGCTTGGTCACCAGACCAATCAGCGTGAAGAAATACAGCGTGCCCAGCACCACGGGGTAATCACGCCGGATGACACTCTCGTAACTCAGCAGCCCCAGGCCGTCGAGTGAAAACAGGGTTTCGATCAACAGCGAGCCGGTGAAAAATGCACCGATGAAGGCCGCTGGAAAGCCGGTCACGATCGGGATCAGCGCGTTGCGGAACACGTGTTTCCACAACACCTGACGTTCACTGAGACCCTTGGCGCGGGCGGTGATCACGTATTGTTTGCGGATTTCTTCCAAAAACGCATTTTTGGTCAGCATGGTGGTCACCGCAAAACTGCCCAGCACCATCGCAGTGACCGGCAGCGCGATGTGCCACAGGTAATCCACGATACGTGCACCCCAAGTCAGTTCATCCCAATTGCTGCTGGTCAGGCCGCGCAGGGGGAACCATTGCAACTGGCCCCCAAAAATCACCAGCAGCGCCACCCCCAGCACAAAACCGGGTATCGCGTAGCCCACCAGCACCAGCAGCGTGGTGACCAGATCAAACTTGGAGCCGGCACGCACTGCCTTGGCCACACCCAGCGGCACCGCAATCAGGTAACTGATGAAAAACGTCCACAAGCCCAGACTGATCGATACCGGCAATTTCTCCCAGATGAGATCCGCCACACTTTTGTTCTGGAAAAAACTTCGGCCCAAATCGAACCGGGCAAACTGGCCCAGCATCTGAACGAAGCGCTCGTGTGCAGGTTTGTCAAAGCCGTACAGCGCCTTGATCTGTTCAATGCGTTTGGGGTCCACCCCCTGCGCGCCACGGTAACTCAAGCCCCCTCCTTCGGCCACCGCGCCTTTGCCCACGCCCGCTTTGGCCTCGGCCAGGTACTGCTCCACCGGGCCACCGGGCACAAACTGGATCACCACAAAAGTGATCAACAGCACCCCCAGCAAGGTGGGGACCATCAACAGCAGGCGTTTGAGGATGTAGAGCCACATATCAGTACCGTGCCATCAGTTGGTGCAGGCCTGCTACAGCGCAAAAGCCAGAAACACCGTGGAACCGGCTTAGCCGGGCCACCGGTGTTGCCCCCTTGAGGGGGGATGCGGCTACGCGAAGCGAGCAAGCAACGGGGGTGTTCATCTTTTAGCCCACCAGGTGTCAATCGCCCAACCTTCACCCTGGGCATAAGGCGGCATGACGGGCGGCTGGTCCAGCCGCCAGCTGTTGAACACCATGCGGTGGGTGTTGGCTGACCACTGCGGAATCAAGACATGGCTGTGGGTGATCACCCGCTCCAGCGCGCGGCAGGCGGGCAAGAGCTGCGCCTTGGTCTTGGCAGCGGTCATCTGGCTGATCAGGGCGTCCACGGCGGGGTTTTTCATGCCCGTCATGTTGCCAGAGTCTTCCTGGTCAGCCGCCTTGGAGCCAAACATGTCAGCAAACTCCTGCCCAGGGTTGTTGGTGCCGGCATAAGCGATGGAGCTCATGTCGAACTCGAATTTCTGCAGTCGCTGCTGGTACAGCGCAAAGTCCACCGGCCGGAATTTGAGTGTGATGCCGAGTTTTTCGAGGTTACGTGCCCAGGGTGACACCACCCGCACACTGCCTTCGTTGCTGTCCAGAAACTCCATCTCAAAAGCCCGGCCCTGGGCGTTGCGCAAAGCACCGTCGCGGTATTCCCAGCCCGCCGCCTTCAACAAAGCCTGCGCCTGGCGCAGGTTGGCGCGCAGCGAAGATGGCGGATCGGTGTTGGGTGGCAGAGCCATCGGGCCAAACACCGTTTCGGGTACCTGCTGGCGCCAGGGCGTCAGCAAAGCCAGCTCCTCAGGGCTGGGCAGGCCACTGGCGGCGCAGTCGGTGTTGCCAAACAGGCCGTTGACCCGCTGGTAGGCGCCGTAAAACAGCTGTCGGCTCATCCATTCAAAATCCATCGCCAGCCCCAGCGCCTGGCGCACCCGCACATCCTTGAACAACTCGCGCCGGGTGTTGAGCACATAACTCTGAAACCCGGTGGGCAAGTGGTGCGCGTATTCCTTCTTGACCAGTTCACCGGTATCAAAACGTTTGCCGTAAAGACGGCGCGCCCAGTCTCCCGCCGAGAAAAACCGCATCAAATCAAACTCGCCCGCTTTGAGCGCCTCCAGCCGCGCCGTGCTGTCCTTGTAAATCTTGACGGTGATGCGGTCAAAGTTGGCGGTGCCCCGGCGCACATTGAGGTCTTTGGCCCAGTAGTTGGGGTCACGCATGTAGGTGATGTCTTTGCCAAAACGCACCGGGCCGATTTTGTAGGGGCCGCTACCAATGGGTGTGTCGGTCACGATCTCGTCAAACCGCTTGGCCTTGCCGCCTGCCATGCCCCAGGCGTGGCTGAACACCGGCAGGCTGCCCACCGTCAGCGGCAATTCCCGGTTGGGCTTCTTGAAGCGGTAACGCACGGTGGACTCGTCCAGCACATCGAGACCCGCCACATCGCTCAGCACCGTTTTGTACGCGGGCGAGGTGTAGGGGCCCATCAGCGTCTCAAAACTGAAGGCCACATCGCGGGCCAACACCGGGTCGCCATTGTGAAAACGTGCCTGCGGGCGCAGTTGGAAGGTGACGCTCAGCCCGTCCGGCGACACCGTCACATCCTGGGCCAGCAGTCCGTAACCCGAGCCGGTCTCGTCGGAAGAACCGGCCAGCAGGCTGTCAAACATCAGGTCAGATAGATAAGCCGGTGCATTGCCCTTGATAGTGAACGGGTTGTACTTGTCAAAGGTGGAGACGCGCAGGTTGCTGACCAGCCGCAGCTCACCGCCTTTGGGCGCGTCCGGGTTGACATAGTCGAAGTGGGTAAAACCCGCCGGATATTTCAAATCGCCCCACAGGGCGTATCCATGCGCGGCCCACAGCGGGTTGATCCAAGTCAGGCACACAAAAAACAGAAGGCAACGCATGCGACAATTCTGCATCATCTGTCACTGCAGTTTCGTCGGCCCATTCAAGGGTGCGGTTTGCAGTGTTTTCCAGCAGCAAGAAAAATTGAAGAGGTCGAAATGGGATTCCTGACAGGCAAAAAATTGTTGATCACCGGTGTGTTGTCCAACCGCTCCATCGCCTATGGCATTGCCAAGGCCTGCCACGCACAAGGCGCCGAGCTGGCGTTCAGCTACGTGGGTGAACGTTTCAAAGACCGCATCACCGAGTTTGCGGCAGACTTTGACTCCAAACTGATTTTTGATTGCGATGTGGCTGACGATGCCCAAATCGAGAAGCTGTTCACCGACCTGGCCGTCCACTGGCCCAAGTTCGACGGTTTTGTCCACAGCATCGGTTACGCCCCGCGCGAAGCCATCGCAGGCAACTTCCTTGATGGTCTGACGCGTGAGAACTTCCGTATCGCCCACGACATCAGCGCCTACAGCTTCCCGGCCATGGCGAAGGCGGCCCTGCCCTACCTGAACGACACCTCGTCTTTGCTGACCCTGACCTACCTGGGTGGTGTGCGTGTGGTGCCCAGCTACAACACCATGGGTCTGGCCAAGGCTTCGCTCGAATCCTCGGTGCGTTACCTGGCCGATGCTGTGGGTGCCAAAGGCATCCGTGTCAACGGCCTGAGCGCAGGCGCCATCAAGACGTTGGCCGCCAGCGGCATCAAGGACTTTGGCAAGCTGCTGGGTATTTCTGCCTCGGCCTCCCCACTCAAGCGCAATGTGACGATTGACGAGGTCGGCAACGTCGCCGCGTTCTTGCTCAGCGACCTGTCCTCGGGCATGACCGGACAGATCTCGTACGTGGACTGCGGCGTCAGCCAGACTGCCGTGGCGGTGGTTGAATCCGGCGCTTAAAGTCAAATCAGGCGCTAGCCCTTATGCAATAAGGGCTAGCAGCTATCAATTTCAGATGATCACGACCGCAACTCAGGACTTCACACAGTCCGCAAAGTAGCGCACCTGGCCATCCGCCCCCAGCTCTTCCACCAAGCCGTGGATGTCGGTCTCAAAACCCGGGCACTGCGCGTTGAACTCGCGTGAGAACTTCAAATAGTCCACGATCTTCTTGTTGAACACCTCACCCGGGATCAGCAGCGGAATGCCCGGTGGGTACGGTGTCACCAGGCCCACGGTGATGCGGCCTTCCAAGTGGTCAATCTCAACCCGCTCGGTCTTGCGAAGCGCAATGTGGGCGTAGGCGTCGCTCGGTTTCATGGCTGGCGTGAGGTCGCTCAGGTACATGTCGGTGGTCAGCCGGGCGATGTCGTACTTGGCATACAGCTGGTGGATGTGCTGGCACAGGTCGGCTAAGCCCATGTTTTCGTACTTGGGGTGTTTCTGGCAAAACTCGGGCAGGATGCGCCACATTGGCTGGTTTTTGGCGTAATCGTCCTTGAACTGCTGCAGCGCGGTCAGCATGCTGTTCCAGCGGCCCTTGGTGATGCCGATGGTGAACATGATGAAAAAGCTGTAAAGCCCGGTCTTTTCCACCACCACACCGTGTTCCGCCAGGAACTTGGTGACGATGCTGGCCGGGATGCCGGTTTTGGCAAATTTGCCGTTCAGATCCATACCCGGCGTGACGATGGTCGACTTGATCGGGTCGAGCATGTTGAAGCCCGCTGCCATCTTGCCAAAGCCGTGCCAGTTGACACCACTCTTGTTGGTGCGCGACTCACCCTTGATGATCCAGTCGTCGGCGCGGCCAATACCTTCTTCGGTCAGTTTGTCCGGGCCCCAGACCTTGAACCACCAGTCGTCACCGTACTCTTCATCGATCTTGCGCATGGCGCGGCGGAAGTCCAGCGCCTCGGCAATGCTTTCCTCGACCAACGCGGTGCCACCGGGCGGCTCCATCATGGCGGCGGCCACGTCGCAGCTGGCAATGATGCTGTACTGCGGGGAGGTAGAGGTGTGCATCAGGTAGGCCTCGTTGAACAGGTGTTTGTCCAGCTTGACCGTTTGGGAATCCTGCACCAGCACATGGCTGGCCTGGCTGATGCCTGCCAGCAGCTTGTGGATCGATTGCGTGGCATACACCATGGCATGTTTGGGCCGAGGCCGGTGTTTGCCCATGGCGTGGTAGGAGCCATAAAACGGGTGGAACGCCGCATGCGGCAGCCAGGCTTCGTCAAAATGGATGTTTTCCACGTAGCCGTCCAGCATGTTTTTGACAGTCTGGGTGTTGTAGAGCACACCGTCGTAGGTGGATTGCGTCAGCGTCAACACGCGCGGTTTGATCAGGTCCACATCCACGTCGGGCAGGTGTTCCTTGACCAGCGGGTTGGCCTTGATCTTGGCCTTGATGGTGGACGGCTCAAACTCGCTTTTGGGGATCGGGCCGATGATGCCAAAGTGGTTGCGCGTGGGTTTCAGAAACACCGGAATGGCACCGGTCATGATGATGGCGTGCAGGATCGACTTGTGGCAGTTGCGGTCCACCACCACCACATCGTTGGGCGCCACGGTGTGGTGCCAAACCATCTTGTTGGAGGTCGAGGTGCCGTTGGTGACAAAAAAGCAGTGGTCGGCGTTGAAGATACGCGCCGCATTGCGTTCACTTTTGCCAATGGCGCCGTCGTGATCCAACAACTGGCCCAGCTCTTCCACCGCGTTGCAGACGTCGGCGCGCAACATGTTTTCACCATAAAACTGGTGGTACATCTGGCCCACCGGGCTTTTCAGGAAGGCCACACCGCCCGAATGCCCCGGGCAGTGCCAGGAGTACGAGCCGTCTTCGGCGTAGTCCAGCAAGGCTTTGAAAAACGGTGGCTGCACCCCTTCGAGGTAACTCTTGGCCTCACGGATGATGTGACGCGCCACAAACTCGGGCGTGTCCTCAAACATGTGGATGAAACCATGCAACTCACGCAGGATGTCGTTGGGCAGGTGGCGGCTGGTCTTGGTCTCACCATAGATGTAGATCGGCACATCCAGATTTTTGCGGCGCACTTCCTCAATGAAGTGGCGCAGGTTCACCACCGCCGGGTCCAGCTCGGGGCCCGGGGTGAACTCTTCGTCGTCAATCGACAAGATGAACGCGCTGGCGCGGCTTTGCTGCTGGGCAAACTGGCTCAGGTCGCCATAACTGGTGACACCGAGCACCTCGGAGCCTTCAGACTCAATTGCCTGAGCCAGCGCCCGAATCCCCAGACCGGAGGTGTTTTCTGAGCGGTAGTCTTCGTCGATGATGACGATGGGAAAGCGAAACTTCATGGCGGGGCTCCAGCGACTGGCGTAATTGAACAAATTGGCGCGAAGTGTAAGGACTAAAACCCAGGATTTGATGACCCGCCCACGCTTTCAACTGAAAATGGCGTGGTCACAACACTACAGGAAACCCAGATGGCTGATTCGACGCTTTGGTGGCTGGCTGCAGGCGGACTCGTCGCTGCAGAACTGGTCACTGGCACGTTTTATTTACTGATGATGGCACTGGGCCTGGCGGCAGCGGCTGTGTCCGCTCACCTTGGCTTGGCGCTCACTGGGCAATGGGTGACGGCCGCGCTGGCCGGCGGCGGGTCGGTCCTGGCCTGGCGGCTGCTCAAGAAGTCGCAGCCCGCTGCCGCCCCGGCCAACGCCAATCAGGATGTCAACCTGGACATCGGTGAAACGGTGCAGGTGGACAGCTTCCACAACGACGGCACTTGCAGCGTGTTCTACCGTGGCGCCCGCTGGGACGCCGCCCTCGCGCCCGGTGAGGCCACCACCCCAGGCCGCTACACCATTGTTGAAGTGGTGGGCAGCCGACTGATTTTGAAAACAATCCGAACATCTACCTCTGGAGCCTGATATGGAAATCGCTGTTATCTTGTTTGTTATCGCTGGCATCTTTGTCTGGCAATCCATCAAAGTGGTGCCGCAGCAGCATGCCTGGGTGGTGGAACGTCTGGGCAAATACAACGGCACCCTGACACCGGGGCTCAACTTTCTGATGCCCTTCATCGACAAGGTGGCCTACAAACACGTGCTCAAAGAGATTCCCCTCGACATCCCCAGCCAGGTCTGTATCACCCGCGACAACACCCAGCTGCAGGTGGACGGCATCCTGTACTTTCAGGTGACCGACGCCATGCGCGCCAGTTATGGCTCCAGCAACTACATCACCGCCATTTCGCAACTGGCACAAACCACCTTGCGCTCGGTGATTGGCAAGCTCGAACTCGACAAAACCTTTGAGGAGCGCGACATCATCAACGCGCAGGTGGTGCAGGCCATTGACGAAGCCGCCCTCAATTGGGGCGTGAAGGTGTTGCGTTACGAGATCAAGGACCTGACCCCGCCCAAGGAAATCCTGCACGCCATGCAGCAGCAAATCACCGCCGAGCGTGAAAAACGCGCCTTGATCGCCGCCTCAGAAGGCCGCCGACAAGAGCAGATTAACATCGCCACGGGTGAACGCGAGGCCTTCATTGCCCGTTCCGAGGGTGAAAAACAAGCTGCCATCAACAACGCACAGGGTGAGGCAGCCGCCATTTTGGCGGTGGCCCAGGCCAATGCTGAAGCGATTGAACGCGTGGCAGCCGCCATTCGTCAGCCCGGCGGGGAACAGGCGGTGCAACTCAAGGTGGCCGAAAAAGCGGTGGAGGCCTATGGCCGAGTGGCAACCGACGCCACCACCACGCTGATCATTCCCAGCAACATGACCGAAGTGTCTGCACTGGTGGCCTCTGCCATGAAGATGATTCAGACCAACAAATAAGACAGCGCAGGAACGTGACGGCCTGCGGTATTCACAATAGTTTTTGACCTCTAGCCCTTATAAAACAAGGGCTAGAAGCTATAAATTCAGGAACTAGTGCCACGGCATCTCAAGCATCGGAAACGACTTCTCCTTGAAAGCGTGCACCGACGCATCCACCGCAGGCAGCAAGCACCCAAAGACTACATATCAATGCGTTGTAATGTGGCCTGATATGACCCACAACGCACCCTCTTCTGCGGCACAAGCCCCCAACCCAACAAACCCGGATTTGTCTGCGCTGATAGCCAGCCGCCCCGGGCAGGTGCCAGTGACGACCTGCTTGCTGCTGCTGAACCTGGCCGTTTTTGGCCTGATGCTGGCTTTTGGGGGCAGTATGTGGCAGACCTCGACCACGGTGCCGCTGGCCTGGGGTGCCAATTTTGGCCCGGCCACACAAGACGGCCAGTGGTGGCGACTGGTCACCGCGATGTTTGTGCACTTTGGGGTATTGCACCTGGGCCTGAACATGCTGGCGCTGTGGGACGTGGGGCGGCTGGTGGAACGCCTGTTTGGGCGGTGGCGATTTTTACTGCTGTACTTGGGCGGCGGTGTGCTGGGCAACCTGTTGTCTTTGGTGGTACAGGGCAATCAGGCCGTATCGGGCGGGGCGTCGGGGGCGATTTTTGGGCTGTATGGGGCGCTGCTGGTGTTTTTGGTGCGCGAGCGCAGGCAGGTGGAGCGGCGCGAGTTCAAATGGGTGTTTGGTGCAGCGGTGATTTTTACCGTGCTGACACTGGTGATGGGCCAGGTGGTACGTGGTATTGACAATGCAGCGCATCTGGGGGGGCTGGCTGGCGGGGCGCTTTTTGGCAGTTTTCTGGCGCGCCGGTTGTCAACCAGCAGCCCGGTGCCAAAGCGTTGGTGGGCCGTGGTATGCCTGCTTGTGGGGGTGACGGTGTTGCTGCAGCGACTGCCCGAGCCGCGTTACCTGATGGGCAATGAACTGCGGGCACAGGCCGCCATACAGCAGTTCTTGAAGACGGATCGACTGGCAAGCGCGCGCTGGGGGGCGATTCTGGCGAAGGGTCGGCAACAAAGTGTGCCGTTTGATGAGCTGGCGGGCAATATCGACAGCCAGGTGACCCGTGTCTACTTGAACAGTCTTGAACAACTGAACGCAGCCAACCCGGGACCTGAGGTGCCATCGGCCAGAACACTGGAAGCCCTGCAGGATTACGCGTCGGCTCGCGCGCATGCCTCACACGAGATGGCGCAAGACCTTCGCAGCAAGAACTTTAGAAAAATCAACAAGGTGCTGACCAAGCCACTGACCTTGCCACGCATGCCATCGGTGGTGCAGGCACCTGCTCGCCAACCCCAGGGGCTAGGTGATTGACACAAAAAAAGCGCCTTTAAAAAGGCGCTTTTTTTGTCTGACTATCTGGCGGAGCAGGGGGGATTCGAACCCCCGGGGGATTTTACTCCCCGCACGCTTTCCAGGCGTGTGACTTAAACCACTCATCCACCGCTCCGAGCCAGCTATTTTAGCCGACACAAAGCACGGTTTTGGCTTTCAGCAAACAAGCAGCCAAGAAAAAGCCACCCGAAGGTGGCTTTTTGAGTGATCTCAATGATCAGTTCAGGGCAACTTTCTTGCCGTCCTTGTAGGTGGACAAGGTCATGGAGGGGTTCTTCATCTCACCAGAGGGTTCAAACGCGATGTTCGCGGTCACACCCTTGTAATTGGTTTCGATGATTTTCGGCACATACACTTTGGGGTCGGTCGAGTTGGCGCGCTTCATGGCGTCTACCAAAACGAAGGTTGCGTCGTAGGTGTACGGGCTGTAGATCTGGAACTGACCTGGGAATTTGGCATCGTACTTGGCCTTCCAGGCGGTGCCGCCTGGCATTTTGGCGATGGACGAACCACCCTCAGCACAAATCACGCCGTCCAGGCTCTTGGCACCCGATGCGATCTTGACGATCTCGGTGGTGCAGATGCCATCACCGCCAAAGAATTTGACGCTGGACAGACCCAGTTGGTCCATCTGACGCAGCATGGCACCGGCTTGTGCGTCCATACCGCCGTAGAAAATACCGTCAGGCTTTTTGGACTTGATGGCGGTCAAAATGGCCATGAAGTCGGTGGCTTTGTCGGTGGTGAATTGCTGATCAACAATTTCGATGCCTTTGGTTTTTGCAATTCTTGCAAACACTTCAGCAACGCCTTGGCCGTAGGCGGTACGGTCATCAATCACGGCGATTTTCTTGAGTTTCAGTGTATCTGCTGCGTAAAACGCCAAGCCAGCGCCCAGAGCGTTGTCATTGGCAATGATGCGGTAGGTGGTTTTGTAACCTGGCTTGGTCAGGTTGGGGTTGGTTGCAGCGCCTGTGACGTGAGGGATACCACAGTCGTTATAAATTTTTGAAGCCGGGATGGTTGTGCCGGAGTTCAAGTGGCCAACCACGCCAGAGACTTTGGCGTCGCACAGTTTTTGTGCAACAGCCGTGCCCTGTTTTGGGTCAGCCGCATCATCTTCAGCTGCAATTTCGAACTTGATGGTTTTGCCACCGATGACCACTTTTTGTGCATTCAGGTCTTCAATGGCCATACGCACGCCGTTTTCATTGTCTTTGCCGTAGTGGGCTTGACCACCGGACATGGGAGCCACGTGGCCAATTTTGACCACTTCTTGAGCAAGAGCAATACCGGCAACGGCAGCCATAGCTGCGGCAACAGTCAACTTCAATTTCATCTGCATAGACAACTCCAGGTTAAAAATAATTGTGAATTGGATAATTCAGCAACATCAACAATACAGCAATTTTTGCGCCAGCTTCATAGGGAAGACACCAAGATCCTCAAGATAAATTGGCGGCCTTGATCCAACTCACTTGGTGGCGTCTGGGGAAGATTGCTTGTCTAACGCGTCCAGCACCGATTGGCGGACCATCATGTCCATCTCGCTTTGCAGTCTGGCGCGCACGTCATCCCATTGTTTGGCCACCAAGCTGCGCACCAGGCGTTCGAACTCTTCTTGCAGCCTGCGCTCGAAAATCGGTTGCACTTGGCGTTGCACCTGGTCGATCAGCGTCTCGACCTCGGGTTTGACCAGACGCGCGGTGCTGTTGAGGCTGGCCGGGTCGACCACCTCGGTCAAGGTCGGGATAAAACGCGGCAGCGGTCGTGGAGGGGAAGTCACGGCGCTGTCCTGTGACCAAGATCGTGCTGGACCAGCTTCACACCCGCCTGGCTGTAGTGTTTCCAACGCAGGCGTGCCAGGCTTCGCTCGAGCGGGTCGACCGTCACAACCTCGATCACGCGCTCAAACCCTTGGGCACCCTGCGGTACCAACTCGGCAAGATTGATCAGCACATCTCGCACCGCCACACCGTCCAGCGACTCACACAGCAACACCGGTGACCGGCGTGCCAGCGGTGCCGGGTCAGCGCCGTGGCAATGGGGCAGGAATTCGGTGGCAGACAAGGCCCACAGATCACGATCAAGTTGCGCCAGGGTGTCGTCCGAGCCGGTCACCACCAGCCGATTGCCCGCTGCAACCGCCTTGCGCACCAACCGGCAGGTGTAATGCAGGCGGTTGTCCACGTTGAAGTGGAAGGCGGCTGTGCTCACGCCTGCTTGCCCCGCGTGTCAAGCGCCATGAGGTAGTCCACCAGCAAACCAACCGGGCGACCCGTGGCACCTTTGGCCGCACCACTTTTCCACGCGGTGCCAGCAATATCAAGGTGAGCCCACGGGAACTTGTCGGTGAACCGTTGTAAGAACTTGGCAGCGGTGATGGCGCCGCCTGGGCGCCCACCCACATTGGCCACATCCGCAAAACTGGTTTTGAGGCCTTCGGCGTAGTCGTCATCCAGCGGCATCGGCCAGCACAGGTCTTGAGAAGACTCGCCTGCCTGCACCAGGGCGGCAGACAGTGCCTGGTTGGCGGTGAACATGCCGCTGCGCACAGCGCCCAGCGCAATCACACAAGCGCCGGTCAAGGTGGCAATGTCAACGACAGCTTGCGGTTTAAACCGCTCGGCATACGTGAGGGCGTCACACAAGACCAGCCGGCCTTCGGCGTCGGTGTTGAGGATTTCGATGGTTTGGCCCCCCATGCTGGTGACCACGTCACCGGGTTTGACCGAGCGCCCGCTGGGCAGGTTTTCACAGGCGGGGATCAAGCCAACAACATTGATGCCAGGTTGCAACTCAGCCAGGGCACGGAACACACCGAGCACGCTGGCGGCGCCACACATGTCAAATTTCATCTCGTCCATCTCGGCCGCAGGCTTGATGGAGATGCCGCCACTGTCAAAGGTGATGCCCTTGCCGACCAGCACCACCGGTGCGGTGGACTTGGATGCACCGTTGTAGCGCAAAACGATGAAACGTAAGGGCTCGTCAGAGCCCTGGGCCACGGCCTGGAAAGCGCCCATGCCCAATTTGGCCACCTCTTTGGGGCCGAGCACGTCACATTTGATTTTGGGCAACTCGGCCAGCGCTTGCGCCACCACGGCCAGATGGGTGGGTGTGGCGTAATTGGCGGGACGGTTGCCCCACTCTTTGGCCAGCTCGATCCCGGCAACTGCGGCCGTCGCGCGCTCAAAGTCGGTACGCAGGGCGGGCTCATCGGGCACAACAACATCCACTTTTTCCAGGCTTCGCGGCTCAGCCTTGGTTTTTGTGGCGGTGTAGGCATAGCTGGCATCGGCCAGTGTGGTGACCGCCACCCGCAAGACCTGGGCCGCAGGTTGCTTGAGAAATAATAGCGTTACACCCTTAGGTTTAGAGGGCTTGAGCAGGCTAAAGGCTGCAGACACGGTTTTGCGCACGTCGGCGGCAGCGCCCTCCCCCACATGCAACAGCAGCAGCCGTGTGCAGGCCAGGCCCTGGGGTCGGTAGATGTCTAGCATTTGCCCGGCTTTGGCGCTCAGGTCTCCCGACTTGAGCACACGGGCCAGCAAAATAGACAGGGCGTCCTTGCCGGGTTTGAAATCAGTGGTCAAAAAAACCAATAATGCATCTGTTTTTTCGCTGATGAGGCGGGCTGGGTCCAGAGTTTTGAGAGCAAAGTTCATAATCGCAGGTTTCCTTTAGCGCCATGTTATTCCATTCCTCTTTACGCAAAGAGTTGTCCCGCAGTTTTGGCGCAACGCTGGTTGTGCTCGTCACGGTGGTGATGACCATGACCCTGATCCGCACGCTGGGCCAGGCCTCGCGCGGCAACTTCAACCCGTCTGATGTGACCTTGGTCATGGGTTACACGGTGTTGGCCTATATGCCCACCCTGCTGACCATGAGTCTGTTCATTGCCATCATTGCGACACTCTCGCGCATGTACCGCGAGAGTGAGATGGTGATCTGGTTTTGCAGCGGCAAGGGTCTGAGCACCTTGCTGTCGCCCCTGATGCGCTTTTCCTGGCCGGTGTTTGCGCTGGTGGCGGCATTGGCATTGTTGGTGTTGCCCTGGTCCAACCAACGCATCGAGAACCTGCGTGACCAATATGAGCAGCGTGGTGATCTGGACCGTGTGGAGCCCGGACAGTTTCAGGAGTCTGGCAACGGGAACCGGGTCTTTTTTGTGGAAAAGGCCACAGATGGACAGGTGACGGGCTCGAATGTGTTTATTGCCTCGACCGAGCGCGGCAAAGAAACCGTGACCTCAGCGCGCAGCGGTCGCATCGAGTTGCTGCCGCAGGGACAGTTTTTGATGCTCAGCAACGGTCAACGGCTTGAAAGCACGGTGGGTGCCCAGAATCTGAAGGTCAGTGATTTCGAACTGTATGGCACAAAAATCAGCAGCAATGTGACGGGTTACGACGCCATCACCGAGGTGGACACACTGACCACGGTGGAACTGCTGGAGAACCTGACGCCTTTGCATTTGGGAGAGCTGTCTTGGCGCCTGGGGCTGATGTTTGCCGCGATCAACCTGGTCATCATCGGTGTCGCGATCTCCAGTGTGAACCCCCGAGCCAATAAAAGTGCCAACGTGGTGCTGGCCCTGTTCACCTTTGTGGTGTATTTCAACCTGTTGAAACTAGGTCAAAGCTGGATCGCGGCGGGCCTGCTGTCGTTCACCAGTTACTTGTTGCTGCTGCATGGCAGTGTGTTTGTGTTGGCCACACTGTGGTTGGCCAAAGGGCATAACAACTGGCATTGGAAAAACCTGTTCCCAGGCCGTCCAGCCAGCCCGGAGGTGGCCCGGTGAGAACCTTAAGACGGCTTCTTTACAACGAGGTGATCCGCGCCGTTTTTTTTGTGGTGCTGGGTTTTATGTCGCTGTTTTTCTTCTTCGACTTCATTGCCGAAGTCAAGGCGGTGACACAGTACGCCGACCAGGGTTACACGCTGCTGCGTGGCCTGACCTACGTGGTGCTGATGGTTCCGAACCATCTGTATGAATTGATGCCGATTGCGGTGCTGATTGGCACCATTTTTGTGATGGCACGACTGGCACAGAGCTCCGAATACACCATTTTGCGCACCAGCGGACTAGACCCGTGGCGGGCTTTGCGAGCGCTGTTGACGCTGGGCCTGGGGTTTGTGCTGCTGACTTTTGCGATAGGTGACTACGCCTCCCCGGCAGCTGACCGAGCCGCCCAGCTGCTGAAAGCGCGTTACACCGGCCACATCACCGTGGGCCAGACCGGTGCCTGGCTCAAGGAAAGACAAGCCTATGGCACTTATGCGGTGAATGTGGGCAAGCTGGCATCGGATGGCAGCCTGCTGTCGGTGCGGATTTTTGAGTTCAATAACCGCGGCATGCTGGCCTCGATGACGCAGGGCAAGTCTGCCCGCATTCAAGATGACGATGCCTGGCTGCTTGATGAAGTGAGCCGCACCGAGTTCACCATCAGTGATACCGACCGTGGCGAAATCGCGCGCCTGAGCTTGCCCTCCATGCGCTGGCCCAACAGCATCAGTGCCGAAATGGTGTCGGCCGCCCTGCTCAAGCCCGAGCACATGAACACCTATGACCTGTTTCAATACATTCAGCATTTACAAGCCAACCAGCAAACCGCCCAGCGTTATGAAATCGAGTTCTGGCGCAAGGTGTTTTATCCGCTGAGCTGCCTGGTGATGGTGGTGCTGGCTTTGCCGTTTGCATACCTGCACTTCCGCTCGGGCGGCATTGCCACCTATGTTTTTGGTGGGGTGATGGCGGGCATCAGTTTCTTTTTGCTCAACAATGTGTTTGGCTTTATCGGCAACCTGCAAGACTGGCAACCCTGGCTGGCAGCGGCTGTGCCCGGCATCATCTATTCGGTGCTGTCACTGACGGCATTTGCCTGGCTGGTACTGCGACGATAGCGGACAACTCACCATGAACCTGCACCAATTCCGATTTGTCCAAGAGGCTGTCCGGCGTAACCTCAACCTCACCGAAGCCGCCAAAGCCTTGCACACTTCCCAGCCAGGTGTGTCCAAAGCCATCATTGAGCTCGAAGATGAGCTTGGCATCGAGATTTTTGCGCGACACGGCAAGCGACTCAAACGCGTCACAGAGCCCGGCCAGCAGGTGCTCAAAAGCATTGAGATCATCCTGCGCGAGGTGGGCAACCTCAAGCGCATTGGTGAACAACACTGCCTGGGTGACAGTGGCACCCTGTCGATTGCCACCACCCACACCCAGGCACGTTATTTCCTGCCCGAGCCGGTGGCCAAGCTGCGCCAGAACTTTCCCAAGGTCAACATCAGCCTGCACCAGGGTTCACCCGACCAGGTGGCGCGTATGGTGATTGACGAGGTGGCCGAGATTGGTATTGCCACCGAGTCACTGGCCAACCACGACGAGCTGGTCACCCTGCCCTGTTATGAATGGCAACACGTGTTGGTGCTGCCCGCAGGCCACCCCTTGGCGGGCAAGGAGCACATCACCCTGGAAGACGTGGCCAGGGAACCCCTGGTGACCTACCATCCCTCGTACAGCGGGCGCACCCGCATCGACCGGGCTTTTGCCACACGCAAGCTCGAACCCCGCATTGCGTTGGAGGCGATTGACTCGGACGTGATCAAAACCTATGTGCGCCTGGGTCTGGGCATTGGTATCGCCGCCGAGTTGTCAGTGCGCGACGTGCTGGAAGAAGGCAGCAGCAGCGCACTGGTGATCAAACCGGCTGGACACCTGTTTGGCCAGAACGTGGCGCGGGTGGCTTTCAAACGGGGTGCCTACCTGCGCCAATACGTTTACCAATTTGCCGAGTTGCTGAGCAACCGGCTCGATCGCCACCTGGTGGCACGTGCCATGACCGGCCACATCAACGACTACGAACTCTGAGCATGCCCTGCCCTACCCTGATCTCCAGATTGCCCAACGTCGGCACCACCATCTTTACCGTCATGTCTGCGCTGGCCTCTGAGAAAAATGCCGTCAACCTGGGCCAGGGTTTCCCGGACTTTGCCTGTGACCCCACGCTGGTGGACGCCGTCACCCAGGCCATGCAGCAGGGCCTGAACCAGTACCCGCCGATGGCCGGTGTGCCGGCGCTGCGTGAAGCGGTTGCTACCAAGTTGGAAGCATTGTATGGCCGGTCCTATTCGGCTGCCAGCGAAATCACCATCACAGCCGGGGCCACACAGGCGATTCTCACCACCATCCTTGCGGTGGTTCACCCGGGTGATGAGGTGATTGTGCTGGAGCCGTGTTACGACAGTTATGTGCCCAACATCGAGCTCGCCGGTGGTGTGGTGGTGCGCGTGCCTTTGACACCGGGCACGTTTCACCCCGACTTTGAACGGATTGCCGCAGCCCTGACGCCACGCACCCGCGCCATCCTCATCAACAGCCCGCACAACCCGAGCGGCACCACCTGGTCCGCCCAGGAAATGCAGCAGCTGGAAAAGCTGCTGGCGCCGACCAACGTACTGTTGATCAGCGACGAAGTTTATGCTACAGGGAAAACTGTTTAGTACTTGATTTAAATATAGTTCCATATAAAATGGAACTATATGGGAATTTCAAAACGCACTACGGACTTTCCCTATCGGGTGGTCTATCCCACTCAAGAATTCCTTGAGGGAAGAGGTTTCGGGCAAGTCGCCCACCTCCCCTTCATCATGGATACCCGTCCCGGCTATCACCGGATCGCCAATCAATTTCTAATTGATATTGGTTTAGGTGAGTGGAGTGCCGGGACACGCGGGCTTGAGCAGGCATCAACCATGCCGCCGACCAAAGCCACCATGCACAACTACGCGCACTGGCTCGCGAACTACCTTGAGTATTGCCACGCCCGTGG
Organism: Rhodoferax sp. BLA1; assembly: GCF_013416775.1. Classification (GTDB taxonomy): domain Bacteria; phylum Pseudomonadota; class Gammaproteobacteria; order Burkholderiales; family Burkholderiaceae_C; genus Rhodoferax. The sequence goes on along the minus strand of NZ_SZVI01000009.1, from coordinate 105,011 downwards.
GAAAGACCCCCTTACGGCTAACTACAAAATCGACTTGATCCAGGCCTACCAGGGCGAAATGAGCACGGGTAGTTGGTCCCGAGACAACACTGGACTGGCTGCAAAAACAGTCAACGTTCGGGTTGAAGTTGCTTGTATGTTCTTGCAGTGGGCGGTTGACAAAGGGCTGCGCGAACCATTTCATATCCCAAAGGTGCGCAGGTCAGTCACGGTCGAAAGTCGTGAGAGCAGCGGAGCCCAGATGACCAAGACTGTGGAGGCGCGACGCGGAAAAGTCAGGGAAAGCAAGCGTCGGCTTGGGTTTCCGGATGAAAAGGTAATTGGCGCATGGCTGACGCGAGTCCGTGAAAGATGCGAAGTTGAAGGCCTAATTGCTGAACTCATCCTCGAAACCGCAATACGCCGGGCCGAAGCCGCTGCTTGGCGCATTGACACCCTGCCACGTGACCGCAAAAACTGGGATATCGTCAACAAAGACAGGCCGGAGGAACATCAGGCAGTGTGCGTCAAGCTGCGGTATGAGACCAAGGGGGGAGACTTCGGTAAAGACCATGGAGACAAAATTGGACCCGAGGGAGACATCCTTCTGCCGATGCCAATGGCGCGCAAGCTTCACGATTACTATAAAAAAGGTCGCCTAAAGGCGCTGACGACCCGCCTGCGTAACGCAAACAATGTCCGTGAGGCGGAAGCAATGCGTGACAGCGCGGTCCATCTATTCCTCAATCCCGCCACTGGTGAGCGCTACACCGGGCAGAATATTTACGATTTCTGGAGGAGTAAAAGCGCCAAACGTCCCCGCGGCTGGTCACCCCACTTGGCGCGGGATTTCTGGGCCTGCAGCATGTTGTGGAAGCACCTGGAAGGGCAAAAGGCTTTGGTTGAAAGCGCCATAAAAAACAAGGCTGACCCTTCGGTGCTCAAGATTCTGGCGCTAGACATTGAGGGCTTCATCGAAAAGACGATCCAGCGCCAACTCAGGCACGTCTCGCGCGAGACCACCATGATCTACCTGCAGTGGGTGTCGGACCGACTGGGCGTGAACCTGAATTTCCATGAAAACTATATGCAGCAGCTCATTGAAGAGGATATTGACGCGGAGGACAACCAATGAGCATTCGGACGTACAACAAGGACCACATGATGGAGCACGCTGGCGTTACGCTGGCAACTCCGGTCAGACTCAATGCCCCTGAGTCCGATGATCCACTGGTGTTTTGGACGCAACATGAAAAGGAACCCTGCGAAGTCAACTTGCATCCCTTCGCCACAGGACAAGCACAAAGGCAGCACACGGGAGGGAAAAAATTCATCCCTTTCTCTGGTCGACCGCAACTCATCCGCCAACTGGCACCCACCATTGAAGAAAACGTGCTGTGGTTATCGAAACCATCGGTAGAACATTACTTCACAATGCTGCGCAGTTGGTGGCGTGTCCTCGATGCCGTGGAGGCAGAAGCAGCAAAAATTGGTCATTCCATGACACGGGTCGAGGATGTCCGACTCGTAACCAATGTTCATAGCGAGTTTGCACACCGCAGCCGCATGGATCGCCACAACTTTTGCGGATTTCGCGCATTGTTGGACGTTTCCCGAGTGGCACTCGGTGGCCGCTCGACGTTTTGGGAATCCCCCGAAGAGACTCAAACTCAAAAGCACATCCCGCCGGAAGAGCAACGCAGAGCATTGCGCTTTGCAATAAAGCGAGCATGCCGAAGTGCGCTGGAGCGTTGGGTGACATGTGACCGACTCAGTCAAACTGACGAGGAACCAGAAGACCCTAGCGAAGCCAATCTGTATCGGCATGTGAAGCACATGCGGAAAATCCAGAACCAAACCGGAAAGTTGCTGCCGACTGCAGATGAGTTGCAGGAGGGGCAGAGCACCGTAAATCTCAATTCTCGTGGGTTCCAACTTATAACTTTGCGAGAAACAATTTATCCAAGCCACCAAGATGCGGATGCCGTGTGGCACTTGTGTCTCTTGAACACAGGCTGGAACCCGTCAACGCTCAACACGCTGGACGTCACCAAGAAATTTCTGTTCAACCACTTCAAAGATGACACTAATGATTCCCACCGACGATTCGTGTTGAGCCCGCAGACCTACGAACTGGTCGGGGAAAAAGTACGCGCAGGCGGAAATGAACAAGTTGTCACAGGTCAATGGAAGACCCAAGATGGCCCCGGCCACCTGATCAAGACCTATCTGGATCGTGTCGAACCACTGCGAGAATTGCTAAAACAGCAACTCGCTGATGCCAAACTCCGTTACGAGGACATGGTTATTAAGGGCGCGGACTACAAAGCACGCACGACACAGTTTTCACAAGTCAAAACGTTGGAGCAAGGGTGCTGCACTGTGTGGTTGTATGTCAACCGATCAGGAGGCATAGATTGGATTTCTAATAAAAGCAGCAAAAGTGCATCAGTTGATGGCAAACAGGTATATTTCACGGATCAAATTGTGCACTTGCTAAACGCTCAGCGAGCAACGAATAAGGCAGTACCCCTGGTGCCGATTCACCAAGTGCGGCCGCGCGATTTCAGGGTATGGTTTGCTGACTATGTGTACCGCAAGGGCAACGGCAACATGCTCCATGTCAAAAGAGCACTTAATCATGCTCGGTTGGGCACAACCAGAGGTTATACGAACACCAACATTCTCAACCAGGAGGCCAGCGACGCCGCGCGGCGATTCCTCCACATTCTGGTGGGTGAACTGGAGATGGGCCGGATCGATCTAACCATCCTCGCTCATTTGTACCGCTACGGGAAGCTTACGCCTGAACAGGAAAATCTTCTTGCTCAAGCACGCACCCTGCCAAAGAGCCGCATGAAGGTAGCATGTAAGGATGCTGCCCACCCCCCGGCTCACCTCAAAGCTACTGCAAACGAACCCTGTGATGTCCAGCGATGCATGCTGTGCCTTGAGCACGCGGTGCTGCTCCCCGAATCGTTGGACGGAATCGCGATGCGGGCCGAGGAACTGAAGGCGTTGCAGGGTTTCCTTCCCATAGAAACTTGGATCGAAGAACAGTATGACATTGAACTCAAGAACAACCTCGCCGCCCTGCGCAAGTTCGACCTAAACCAAGGCTTGGCAGCACGCAAGAAATGGGCGCAGGCGATAGCAGCTGGACAGCACTTCGTTCCCGGCCTGCCCTTGGCCTCCTCACCTGTCCTATTGGAATTGGTATGAACGCACCCGAAAAATTGCCATTGCCGTCCTCCCTCGATCAGGTCCAATCCCGTGGCTTGGCGCAGGCTTTATTCCCGCTGGAGAGCCTACAGCACCTGGACAAACAAAGCGCTCTGAGTTGCCAAAAGATCCTTGGGCACGGTGATACATATGGCATATGGGAAACGGTAGAGGAAATGATTCCGCATTTGAATCTAACTTACCGACGCATTGACTTCCGCAGACGCATCACCGCTTATCTGCCTAAGAAAACACCAACCTCGCCTTCACTAGAAGCGCTTATGGATGAAGGCACGCTATGGTTAACACGCATAGCTCTGCTGATGCGCATGGGTCCGGCAGGAGTCGGCCGCCGAGCCAAGGCAAAGCCGCTGGATGTAACCTCCCTATGCGGAAACCTTTTTAGCAGCTTAGCCAACATTGTCGCGCGAGGGATATCCCTGCGACTGGCAACTCCTGGCAACTCCAGCACGGGTTTTGCAAGCGTCTTAACGTCAGAGGATTTAAGGGTATGGTGGGCAGACGATTATTTGCGCCCAGAACTGATGCGGTTGACGCAGTTGCAGGGTTACGATCTTTGGTCGGATGCGCCAATACAGCGAAGTTTCAAGGGTAAGACAACTGCTGTGCGTGGCGCACCGCGCCCGCGCGCATCCAAGCGTAAAGAGATTCCTTTTCCCGCAATACCTGATGATTACCTAGCGGCGATAGGTCCTCGTGTACTGTGGCTTATCAAAGACCTCGGGCCTAACCTTATCCATCTGCTCGAAACGCTGCCAACATTACTGCCGACGCGTAAATGTACCTTATCCATCATTAACAGCCGTATCGTTAGTTACTTCAGTACAAACGTCTGGCACGACAGGCACGGGCAGACCATCATGGCAACGCCCTTTAATCTACAGCATGGCAGCAATAAGGGAATGCACATGCGCAACGACCCTGCGCAACACAACCCCTCCGAGTGGCCGCCTAGACATTTGCACAGCATCCAAAATTTATCAGTGACCCTTCAAAGCGCGCACCTCTGGATGACACTGTTAGTAATGGCCGCGCGCATTGGTGAAGTGGCCACGCTGCGGCGCAATTGCATCGAGTTCGCTAAGGATGGTCAGCCCTACGCCAACGGGAAGACTTACAAAGCCTCGCGCGCCCTCGCTGGGACGGAACGCGAATGGCCGATGCCAGACTTCATGGTGGATGTGTTGGCGCAGCAAGTGAAACTCGTTGAGGCCAGCGAGCGCCTGGCTCATATCATAGGAAATTCCGTTGAGCTGACTGATCTCGTAGGGGATAGCACCCATATGTGGGCATCGCTGGGCTCGAGTACTAACTCAGACGCGACAGACAAACTCAAGGGATATGGCAGATGCCTTCAAACACTCGCTAGGCGCATCGGCATGACCCCCAAGCCCGGCGGCAAGAACCTGCACCCGCACCGCTTCCGCAAGACGCAGGCACGTCTCGCTGGTTTAGCCATCGACGGCAGCCAGAAGGTGTTGATGCTGCTGCTCGGTCATGATGATGTCACCACTACTCTGGGCTATATGCAAGCCAATCCAGCCTTTGCCAAGGAGGTCGATGACATCACGCGTGAATTGCGGATCATACGTGGGGAGGTATTGATTAAAGACATGCTCGCAGCCCTTCATGATCCCAAAAGTCTTCCATATGGTGGCCATGGCGGCGGCGGCGCTCCGGTACTGGCGGACTCTGTGCGTGCCTATGAGGAAGAACTGCATCGCGCCGGAGAAGAATGGGGTGTCAATACCGCCCGAGAACTCTCGGTACTGTTGACCAATAATGGGGAGAGTGCCCGGCTCATCAGCGCCCACGTCGTCTGCACCAAGACTGCAGGTGAAGTCGGCCTGTGTAGTTTGAAGAAAGGCGCGATCGTGGCTGGAAACTGCCAGACGGAATGCCGCAACCACATTGAGGATAAAACGGGACGGCGAGACACCGAGCGTGTCATACCCATTCTGGTGCAGCACGCGCAAGAAAACATCGCCAACAACGATTGGCTCCCTTTAGCGCGCGACAAGAAACAGTTGGAACAGGAACTCAAGCGCTACGACGATATTGGTGCACAGTGGCGTGCAAAACCCGAAGTGCAGGCAATTCTGGGAGCCGCCACATGAGCGACACACACAAAGAGGCCGCACGACTGCGCGGCGAGGCACGAACCGCAGGGGTAGAAGCCAGAGTTCGTGAGGCGATGGTGGCCATCCAAAAGGAGATGGCTGCCAACAAGGGCATCTATCCCGAAAACGGGGGTGCAGTGAGTATGAACGAGGTGTCGAGGCGCGCCAAAATCTCGGAGACCACCCTATTCTCCCCGAAGCAGAAGGAACTTGGCAAGAACGTCAAAGCTTGGGTCGAGTCGCTCAAGAAGACTCAAATCGTCGGGCGCAAGAAGGTGCAGCGCTCGGTCTTTGAGCGCTCTGAGGACTGGCGCCATAAATACCTTGCCTTGCAGGACGCCCACATTGCCACCGAACTGGATCTGCAAGATGCCAAGGTGCAGTTGCAAGACGCGGAGAAGGCATTGGCGGAGTTGAAGCATAAATACGAGCGAATGTTGGAACAGATGCGCGCCGGTGCGCCCAGCAAGATCACTCCCTTCCCGAAAGGCAACCGCTGATGCCCCGCCCGTCCGTCATCCCCACCGTTAAGGCAGCCCTAGAGGAGTACCTTGAACGTATGCAGGTAGCCTTCCTAGCCGTGCCAGAGGAACAGCGTGCCCCCACCTTGCCCGCCACGCCAGACGGCAAAGTCAACGTCCGCGCTCTGGCCCAGGCCATTGACCTCAAGCAGACCCAAGAAAAGTACCTCTACGAACGACTGGAACTGACCAGCCTGATCAACCTGGTGGCCGAAGGCCAGGGCTTGCTGCCCATTGGTTCTCGGCTATTGGTGGACGCCAGCGACAAAGCACTTAAGGAGCGTCTGGTACGCCAGGCCCAATCTGCCAAGGCTAACGCCCAAGCGGCGGTCGAAGCCCAATCGGCAACCGGTGAACTCCTTGAAAAGTTGAAAGACGCTGTTCTGGAAATCGAAACCCTCAAGGCGCAGAACATGCGCCTCAAGGCCCAGCTTGAGATGATCCATTCGGGAATGATGGTGGGAGTTGTAGATTGAGGCAGTCTTCATACGACTTTGATGACACCGTGGTGGTGGAGAAGGTGTTGTCCCAGTTGGAGCGGGGTTGCATCTTCTCTGGTCGCCTTAGTGACGGTCAGCCCATTCGGGTCAAGTTTGCCGGTGCCGACACTCAATCCCTGCCAGGTGACACCTTCCATGTCAGGGGCCTCTTGGGTCATCATCGTGACAAGTTCGGTAAAACCGTTGTGCAGATCGACAGTAAGCACATGCGCCGAGTGGTGACCCCAGGAGCCCTACTTCGCCCATGGCTGGAGCGATTACCCAATATTGGAGAGACCCGCGCCGACCGCCTGATTGCAGCCTTTGGTCATGACCTGCAGACCGTACTAAGTGACATGGGGCGTGCATCCGAAGTCGCCAAACTGATCGAACCGACCAAACCGGCATTGGCTGCAAAGATCACCGCGCAACTCTATGCTGCTGTTGCCACCCAAGCCGGGGCCGACAAGATCCGATCTACGGAGGTTGAATTCCTCACCTTCCTGGAAACCATGGGAATGCAGGAATCAAGGGTCGCCGGTCAAATCTGGCGTTTCATGGCCGGATTCGATGCTGTGGATCGGCTCAAACGAAACCCCTATGTGCCAGCGTGCCTGATGGATTGGAAGCCTGCAGATCGAATTGGGCAACGGTTGCTCAGAGCTGCTAACGAGGGTGCGGACCTGCACTGTCATCCAAACCGACTGGCGGGTGCCTTGAACAGTGTGTGGCGGGAGTTGCTGAGCGAGGGCGACACCGCAGCCACTGAGGAAACCGTCAAAGACTTGTTAGCCAACCGCGGGGTCGATCCAGACACAACCCTTCGTCTGGCTGAAGAAAACAGCTCCTTGCGTCGAATAGGTGCCTTGCTAAGGGCTCCTGGTGCAGCGTGGCTTGAGGATCAAGTTGTGTCTGCCTTGTTGTCCATTGAGAACACCAGTCCGACCGTACCAATTCCCTCTGGGCAGGCGTTGGAATCATTGGTTTATGACGCTGAACTGGAAACCGGTTTGACCCTGACCGCCGAGCAACATGCCGCCGTCGTGCTGTTGTTGACGCTTCCTGTGGCGGCCCTACAAGGTGGCGCTGGCGTTGGCAAAACCACAGTGATGAAGGTTTTGGCTACGGCCTGGGAGCGCCTTGGTGGTGATGTGGTGATGGGTGCACTGGCTGGCAAGGCAGCCCTCACCCTGTCCAAAGGCGCATCCACTTCGGCACGCCCTCGCCTTGCGTACACCATTGCACGGTTGATTGGCATGGCACAGCGTCAAGGCTTGCAAGCTGAAAATCCTGCTTTCAAGAGGCCAACCTCCGATGTGGACTTCACCTCCAAGTCATTGCTGGTAGTGGACGAGGCCGGAATGCTGGACACTCCCAGTCTGCACAAACTGCTCAGTCTCATGCCTCAAGGTGCAAGGCTGCTGTTCGCTGGCGATGAGGGACAACTACCCCCCGTCGGAATCGGTAGGGTCTTCCATGATGTCGTGGCGGAAGGGTCCCGCGTGGCAAGGCTCACGCAGGTTCTGCGACAGGCCGCCGACAGCGACATCCCAAAGGTGGCCGCACTGGTACGACAAGGGCAAACTCCCGTACTAGACTCCTGGACTGGACAGGCCAAGGGGGTGTTTTTGGTACCTTTTGGGGAGTTAGAAAGCGTTCAAAGGCAATTGCGTGGCAAAAGTGAGCTGATGGTGATTGCGGCAAGAAAAGCGACAGTCGAGGCCATCAACGAGAGTGAGTCACTGGAAGCGAGAAGCACCACCACCCCAACCAGAAGGCTTGGGCCACTGGCAACCGTAGCGGTCGGTGACCCAGTGGTGGCAACGGCGAACAGATACCAAGAAGGCCTGTTCAACGGGCTCCTTGGTGTCGTCGACTCAATCGCGGGTCCTGAAGTGGCAATCCGATGGGACGGTGAGCGAGAACCCAGGAGCTTGCCCCAAGCAGCAGAGGCTGACATTGAATTGGCCTATGCAATCACTTGTCACAGGGCGCAAGGCAGTGGTTCGCAGGCAGTTGTCATCGTCGTTGAGTCTTCACGCTTAGTGACGCGGGAGTGGATCTACACAGCGATCACCAGGTCACGAGAGTTGGTCATTGTGGTGGGCGACAGCGAAGTATTGACCAAGTCACTGGCACGCCGAACAACCCGGACAACAGGGTTTAGCCTGCGAGCAAGGATTCCGATGGGCGCAGCCCATGTAGGCCGCAGGCCGTAACGGATGTGTTGCCGTTCTTCTGTTAAACATGGCTGTTACCCATCGTGTAGAGGGGTCGGCGCGGAGCGCCGGGGGTTAGTTGAATGGCGGATTCCAGCCTCCGCGTCCAACTTCACCAAAACCATCAACAGAAATGCGCAGATTAGCTAGTCTGGTTTCTCCCGCCGCAACACTGTCAGTTCCGCTTCCACCTTAGATAAAAGGGCTGCTATTGATGCGGGAAGATTATTGTTTAGGTACGCCATTGTCAGCAGCGTCAACGGATGGATGCCAAGTGCAGTCGCTAGTTCATCAAGCTTATTCAGTGTGGGCGACTTCAATCCTCTCTCAAGAGTGCTCAAATATGTTCTGCTCGATACCAGGCTGAAATCTTCCTGACTCATGCCTTTCGTACGTCGAGCGGTTTTGATGGCCATTGCAATGTTGTTGTGGTTGTGTGCATCATTCATGAGGACACGATTAGCTAGCAATGCACACTAAAGGACTACAATCTATAGTGTTCATTTACTGACTATCATGTTCATAACCAACGACACATCTCTGTCCCCTATCCATAAGATTTTCGGCGAGGTTGGCGACTCCTATTGGACCTCTACCGAGTTGGCTTTGCATCAAATTTGGTTTCTGATGGCGTTGCAAGTCGTAGATCGCAATGATGCCGAGCCTGTTGAGTTCGGAAGGACATTGCTTCTGTCAAACCTTGACCAGGTTGCTCATTTCTTGGCTCTGGACAATCCGGATTTGTCTGTTAAATCCGCTTACATCGTTACGCCTGGACATGTCAATGGAAGCCAGGGTTGGGCCATGGACGAGTTGGTCAAGATCTGGAACGCTCAAGAACCCGATGCGACGGAGCTGCATGTTACGGTTTACGAAACCGTATCTGGAAGGAGCTATTGCCACTCGCTACTTAACACCCCCGTCGACAAATTGACAAATCAATCATTGCGGTTTGAACTGCCGACTGCACGCATTAATCGGTGTGAGCAGCGGTCCGAAGGCGCAAGGGCTTAGACATACACTGACAAGTCCAAAGCTGTTGACTAGGAGAACCACCAAGACCGAATGCGGAGTTGAAGGCTCCGAAATAGGCACCACCGCAGTCAGCCGGTGCCAGTCGACTCACCTGAATTTCTGCCACCGGAAGAATCAGCACTTCAGCTATTGAAAATAGGCCGACCGCCGCCAAAAGCCAGATCACTGAGGGAACATGTTGCCGCCACCCCCGATTTGAGCCACGTGCCGACCGTCAATTGAGCCATCGAAGAAGTCAGGAGAACGGTCTCAGTCTTGACGCCTTGATCCATCCAACTGGCTCCCTGCATACCCGGCGGGCGGCTCAAATCAGCGTCGGCACCAACAGAGAGGCGTCAAAAGCACTTGCCTTCCCGCATCTGGCTCCGCGATGCGAAGCCACGGGACGCTAGAGCTTGCTTGCGGGTCCATTTTTTGTTCCATTGCTGACATCGAATTTCTGCGCCTGACAATTGAAAACCGCGCTCACCCGCCATTTTTGCGCGCTTTCAGACCGCCACTAACAGGAGTCGTTAAATCAGTATCGACGGCAGGCAATAGCTCTAAACTAGGGCAAACAACCAGAAATACATAGGGATGAGCAGCAACTTCAGTTTTCTCGCAGGTTACTCCCCACTGCTGGCCGATCTGGGCGCCACCGCAGAGCGCCTTTTTCCATATGACCCAGCGAGCTCAGTGCTCAAGTTGCGGCTACTGGCAGAGGCATTGACGCTGGAGATGGCCAACCGTGTCGGCGTGCATTTGCAACAGCCCACGCAAGCCGAGCTATTTCGAGCGGTGGACAGTCGTCTGAATCTGGACCCACAAATTCGCCAGATGTTTCACTTGCTGAGACAGCGTGGCAACGCCGCGGCTCACCAGGTCCAGCACGACATCGGTTACCCCGAAGGTATGGAAGCGCTCAAGATAGCGCGCGAACTCGCCGTATGGTTTCATCGCAGCTTTGGCTCCCAGCCGGACTTTAAACCCGGCGCGTTCATCTTGCCTGACAACCCGAGCCAGAAGCTCGCAACGCTACAACAGCAAATTGCTCAACTGAACCGCGACCTGCAACAGGCTCAAATCAGCCAGTCGGCCCAAGCGGAATTGGCCCGTCTGCTCGAAGCCCAGGCTGATCAAGAGCGAGAGATGGCGCGCCGGGCACAGGAAGAAAAGGAAATCTTCGAGGCTTTGGCCACCGAGGCCAGCGAGCGATATGCCCTGCTCAAGGCCGAGTTCGACAACAAGCACGCAACTGGTACCACAACGTCCACTGCGGACGAGGCCAGCAATGCGGCCTCCCTAAAGGCCTTCTCAGAGCGCGCCGCCGATGCGGCAAAAAAGGTGGTCATGAATGAAGCCGCCACCCGGCTCGTCATCGATCAAATGTTGACCGATGCCGGATGGGAGGCAGACACCGTCCACCAAACTCACGCCAAAGGTGCGCGACCAGAGCGCAACAAGAACAAAGCCATTTCCGAATGGCCCACACTAGGGCAGCAAAGCGCCGACTACCTGCTGTTTGCAGGCCTCACGCCCGTCGCCGCAGTTGAAGCAAAGCGCATCAATACCAATGTGGCCGGCAAGATTCCCCAGGCCGAACGCTACGCGCGTGGTTTCCAGCTAAAAGAGGAGCACGCAACTCCAAGTCGTTGATGTAATTGAGCAGGAAAACTGTACGGATGGCCCGGCCAAGTTCTCGGAAAGCGAAATACAGCTTATTTTTCCGACTGAAGGTTCCCAATCTACGCAGGATCATGGACGGCGTGATTTTGCCCAGCTTGATTGACACCGCCACCCGCAACATATCCCGGTAGTGAACTGCGATCAAATCCCAGTCGATGTTGCCACGAAACAAGCTTTGAATGTGCTGGTATTGGATCGTCGGCTCTGCCTTGAAGAAAACCAATTCTTTGATGTTGCGAATGCGGGGCATGAGTTTTATGCCAAGCAAATGCGATAGCCCAAACACGGGCGCACTCTGCGCCTGAGTATCACCGTGCAAAATGTCCGGCTGGATATCTGACTCATTCTTGACCAGACCATCAAGAATGTAGACAGCCTCATATACCCCACAAGGGATGAAGTTGCCAAACAGCGCAATGTACATGTCAGACACGTGGTAATAGCCAATCCCACCGTAGCCGCCATAGCGCAAATGGTATTCGGACATGAGGTTTTGCTCATAAACATTCCATTTGGTGCCGTCCGCCGATGCGCTTTTGCCTGTTCCCCAATACTGAGGCAGAGAAAAGCGGTTGTAGGCATTGACCACCTTGAAGATGGCCTTATCCAGCCGCTCTTCTGTGACGTGGTGCAGGTTTAGCCAGGCAACCTGTTTTCTGGAAAGGCCCTTCACAGATAGAGCCGTCTGCGTCGGCCCGAGGTTGCAGCCATAGCAAAACAAGGTGGTTAGAAAACGCTTGCGTGGATCATCCACCTTGCCCTCGAAACCAGAGAGTGGCCCGAAAAGTTTATGTAAGTCCAGCCAGCGTTCTGTCTCGGTCAGGACATCCAAGATGCTGGCGGTGGCCATCGAATTCGTGATGGCGTGGTCGATCTCGGGCAAGCCTTCTGGGGGTGGCGCTCTTTCGGTGCGTCGAATAAGCAGGCCCGCCTCTGTGATTGCAACATGGTCATTGTCTGGGAAACGATCATCCACTCGTTGTGAGACATCGAGCATCTGCTGTTTGAGCTGTGTCACAAGTGCATCGCCCTCGACCGGTAGCCCAACCATGCTTGCGTAATCAGCCACCTCCGCCTCGAACTGCGTCCAGCTCACCAGGTGTTCCCGGTAGTCGTCGAACTGGTCACTGTTTTGGACATATAAGTCACCAGATTTCAGTTCCTCCATCACATGGGAAAATATGCACAGCTCAAGATACTTGCGATGCATCAGACCGAGTTGGGCACCTTTGCCCTCAATTAAGGTTCGCCACTTCTTGTCAACCAGCCAATCAAGGTTGACTGAATCTGCCCCGACGCTTGCAGGTATGTGTTCCTTGTGACTGGAGCGAAATTGCGCAACCCATGCGATGGCCCTTAACAGACTATCGTCCGTCGACGAAGACTTCAGTTTCATCGCATCCAGGCACTGGAACAGCAAGGCCCGTTTGCTGCGGTATGGCTGGAGCATGAAGGGGTAGTAATTGTTGCCAGCAAAAGCAATGTGCTCATCGCAGCGCTCAATCCATTTGACCGGATCATCGCCCAGCACGGTGCGCATTTTTTGAATGCATTCAGGCTCATCTGCTTCATCGTCAAAGACCGTCAGCATGTCGCGAAACTGTGCAATCAACAACTCCCCTTGTGCGACATGTTCCAGCTGATACTCTTTCAGACGCTCCCGCGAAACGTTGTGCATATTGCGTACGGATCGAATAAAGATATCCGCGATGTCATCAACGGCTTTTTGCAGCTGAGCGTGAATGAGCAAGACGGCCAGTGCATAGCGCTTTATTGGCTTGAGTGCCATCATCTCGCGCACATTCAGGGCCCTGGCTTCGAGCACGAACTGTGTTCTCTTGGAGACCGGGATATCCTCGGGCTTGGGCAGACTGTCGGCCAATTTGCGGACGGCTTCAATATGCGTCAGAAAGCTCACAACCTCTCGAACATTTGGTTGCTTGGGCTCGCGTTTGAGCTGTTCCCATTGGCTGCGCCCTGCTTGCGTCATGAACAGACGATCAATTTGCCCACGTTGCTGGTCATTCAGCGTGGACGTGATTTGGCGGTGTATGTCATCGTTTACCTTGGTTCTGGCTCGGTTTGCAGCGCGCGACAATGTCACGAAGCCGGGCAATTCGTAACGGTGATGGAGCAATTCCTCCAGAAGCACATTGATGATGTCTGGCAACTCCTGTTTGGTCTTGGCTGCCTTGGATGCTTGCTCATCCAGCCAGGCCTGCCCCTCAGAACCCAAAGTACGAACCCCAACATATTCCCGCAGCAGGCGCTGGTGGATCGACTTACTGCCAGACGAATCGTAGTTCCGCAATAAATGAGACTGGAACGCCGGGATGCGCAGGTGCTTGCAGACATGCTCAATGATGTTCCTGGGGACATTGACGAGCGTGATGAAATAGCCCAGTCGCTGCAGCACCTTGAGCTGGATGGCGATCAATGCCTGGGTCGTGGTCCTGCGGTATGCGTCAGCAATGAAGCCAAGTTCCTGCTGCGTCGGCGTAAAAAAAGCGAGCAGCTCTTTCTCGACAATCTCCGAACTCAGTTGGGGGTAGGCCGTTTCGTTGATGCTGCTCATCGGACTTGATATCTGATTGGCCTGTTACGTGGGGGCGCTGCGGCTGAGCTGCGGCTCCTGCGGCAGTTCGTAAATGCCGTCATAACGAATTTCATACCGAACTTTAGTCATTTGAATTGCCGAACTTTAGCCAAATATGTGCTGGACAATCAGCACATGAACCGTAATGTCCTCTTTGCACTGTCTGCCGCTGCCTTATTTGGCGCGAGCACACCGTTTGCCAAGCTGCTAGTCGGTGACATGTCCCCAGTTCTGCTCGCCGGTCTACTCTACCTGGGTAGTGGTGTGGGCCTGACCCTGATCCGCTTGGTACGGGATCGCGGTTGGCACGCATCTGGATTGCCCCGGGCGGAATGGCCCTGGTTGCTGGGGGCCATCCTATTTGGTGGTGTCTTGGGTCCCCTTGCCCTGATGTTTGGATTGACAAGTACCAGCGGATCGAGTGCCTCACTGCTGCTGAACCTGGAAGCTGTATTGACTGCCGCCATTGCCTGGCTGGTGTTCAAGGAGAACGCCGACAAGCGCATTGTGTTGGGTATGGTGGCCATCGTGGCCGGGGGTGTGGTGCTGTCTTGGCCTAGCCAAAGTACCAGCTCAGCGGACTGGGTGGGTCCCGTTCTGGTGGGCGTGGCATGCCTGTGCTGGGCAATTGACAACAACCTGACCCGCAAGGTTTCAGCATCGGATGCATTGTTTATTGCCGGTAGCAAGGGCATTGTGGCGGGACTGGTCAACAGTACATTGGCCGTAGCGCTGGGAGCGCAACTACCAAGCATGGCAACCGTCACCGCGACGATGGCTGTAGGCCTGCTGGGCTACGGGTTCAGCTTGGTGATGTTCGTCCTGGCATTGCGAGGTCTGGGGACGGCACGCACAGGCGCGTATTTTTCGACCGCACCATTCATCGGAGCCGCCATTGCATTGCTGGTGTTTGGGGAATCCACCGGGCTGGCGTTTTGGGTGGCGGCAGCGCTCATGGGTCTAGGGGTTTGGCTGCACCTGACGGAGACCCATGAACACGAGCATGACCATGAACCGCTGGAGCATGTGCACCCGCATAACCATGACGCGCACCATCAACACACCCACGATTCTGATTGGAATGGTGAAGGTGCCCATGTACACCCCCACAAGCATGTTGTCATCCGCCACAGCCATGGGCACTTCCCGGACATTCACCATCGGCATGGACACTGATTGCAATCAGGCGTGCCCCAGGCGAGATTGGGAATCATCGGATCAACACGAATAGGAGGACGGCATGCTTGACCGGCAAACCACAGACATGGTGAAAGCAGCCCTGCTGCTGCATACCATCAAAGCCGACCCGGACCGCCTTGACCTGGTTTTGGAGCTACAGCGACACTTCACTCCGCGTTGAGATCAATACCGGTTACGTGTTGGCCCGGAAGACTTGCCAACTGCCTGGTAAACCAACAGGTTCCGCATCCAACATCGAGTATCCGGCCCTTCGATGGAAGAGCCAGTTCTCTCGACAACAGGCGATATTCAGTGCCGCCGATCCAGCCCCCACGGGGGCTGTCATACCATGCATGAATCGGCAGGACTCAAAGCAGACCCTGCTCGAATCGCCTAACCCAGGGCCTGCTCCAGATCAGCGATCAAATCGTCGGCATCTTCCAGGCCGACCGACAAACGCAACATGGCTATTTTTGCCCAACCCCCGAAAATGTAAAAATTAGCCGAGGGGCTCTTCCTGCGTCTCCTTGAGCACCCTGACACTTTGGACCGTTGCATCAGGGCCAGGGTGTTGCGGGAGGTGCCGCAAGCGGGGTTGTGATAGATCGTAATGTTGGTCATATTTTTGCTCCTGCGTCGTTGGTAACTGCACCTTGCTCGTACCCCCCTTGGAGCGGTTCACGATGTTGACCACCAGCAGCATCACTGGCACCTCGATCAACACCCCCACCACCGTGGCCAGGGCGGCGCCGGAGTTGAAGCCAAACAGGCTGATGGCCGCCGCAACAGCCAGTTCGAAAAAGTTGCTGGCACCGATTAGCGCCGACGGGCAGGCAATGGCGTGTTTTTCGCCCACTGCGCGGTTCAAAAAATAGGCCAGGCCCGAGTTGAAAGCCACTTGAACCAAAATCGGTACCGCCAATAGTGCAAACACCAGCGGTTGTTTGAGGATGGCCTCACCTTGAAACGCAAACAAAAGCACCAGAGTAGCCAGCAGTGCGGTGATAGACCAGGGGTCGATCTTTTCCATGGTGGCATCAAAAGCGGCCTGACCTTTTTGCAGCAGAGACTTGCGCAATAGCTGCGCCAGGATCACCGGGATCACGATGTACAGCGCCACCGAGATCAGCAGCGTGTCCCACGGCATGGTGATGCTGGACAGGCCCTGCAAAAACGCCACCAACGGGGCAAAGGCAACAACCATGATGCTGTCGTTGAGCGCCACCTCCAGTCGGCCAATGGCCTGGAACACATCGGGTAGCCACTGGCCCAGCGCAATACCCACCACGATGCACAGGGCCATCCGTTTGGGTGTTCCAGCAGTATGCCAATATGATCCCCCCTCACTTCCGGTAGAAACATCGTGGATCTCGCAAAAATCGTTTTGCTCTTCGTGGCCGCCGCTCTTGCTGAAATCGTGGGGTGCTACCTGCCATGGCTGGTTCTCAAACAGGACAAAACCGCGTGGCTGCTGGCTCCTGCAGCGTTATCGCTGGGACTATTCGCCTGGCTGTTGACGCTCCATCCCAGTGCGGCTGGAAGAACGTATGCCGCTTACGGGGGGGTTTACATTGCGGTGGCCCTGGTGTGGCTCTACCTGGTAGACGGTGTGAGGCTGACTCGATGGGACATTGCTGGAGCTGGCATTGCGTTGGTGGGAATGGCCGTTATTGTTTTGCAACCCGCCAACTCCTAACAGCGAGCTCCATTTCAACCGAGATGAGTAGTTGCTGCATGTGCCGATGAGTGTTTGTGCCCGTTCATGCGCTGGCGTAGCACAGCAAACGTATCGAGCCCACCGATGTCGTCGTACTCAAATGGTTTGCTATTCACGTTGCATAAGTCGATTTGCTGGTAGCGCTGAGTCATAACCCACTTAGTCATCCCCTTATTCAACAGTAGTCATTGCCACAAGCGGGGCCACCTCAAGGTGCCGACGCATGGCCAACGCCATGCGTTTGAATTCGCTGCTATTCGTTGAAGATATCGATATATCAGCCGGTTGGCGCGCAATGTTGTCTGGGTCTTGCGGGCGGTCTTTCACTAAATATTCAAAGTGCAGGTTCGGTCCAGTGGCTGTGCCGGTTTGCCCCACTGACCCCAGCAACTCACCCAAGACCACGCGCTGGCCCTTTCGGACTTGAATGCGGCTCAAGTGAGCGTAAGCCGTGGCCTTTTGGTCGCGGTGTTTCACAAGTACAAATTTTCCGTAGCCCTTTTGCCAGCCAGCAAATGACACAATGCCATCGGCTGCACTGCGTATCGGCGTGCCCGAAGCTACAGCAAAGTCAATCCCCTCATGAGTCTTGGGTTTACCAAAGACAGGGTGGATTCGCATCCCGTAATCACTACTTACAGATGCATCCAGTGGT
Organism: Rhodoferax sp. BLA1; assembly: GCF_013416775.1. Classification (GTDB taxonomy): domain Bacteria; phylum Pseudomonadota; class Gammaproteobacteria; order Burkholderiales; family Burkholderiaceae_C; genus Rhodoferax. The sequence continues at coordinate 87,603 of NZ_SZVI01000009.1, read as the reverse complement.
AGCTTCATTGCCTTGCGATCAATGCTTTGCCCGTCCAGTGTATAAAAACCGCCTTTTTGACCGGCCTGCTCGAACCACATAACTTGGTATCGCCTATCCTTTTTGACAAATTCAGCTCCCAACAACTTGCCAACGCGCAACACTTCGCCATCAGCCTCTAGGATCTCATAGACGACGCGAAAGCTATCACCGGCCCTCAATACATCTCGAAAGTCGGCCACTCTTGAATAAACACTGACTAGTTGCGTAGCAATGGTACCGGGCAGCTTGGCTTGCGCCGCTGCAGCGTTCAACGAATTGCGTACAGTAGCGCTGGCGAGTCGCACCGAGCTTTGTAGTTGCTCCATTTCCACCCGGGAGGTGTATCCATTGGCACCCCGCTCGACCACCAGACGAGAAAATTGAACTCCATCCGCATTTGGCCAGAGGGCTTTCAATCGCAGCAGTCGCTGCTGACCGTCTGCCTCAATCGAGACAAATTTCCCTGGGGTGCCTGCCAGCAGCGTACGCGATGCCTTATCGTTGACCAGAAATTTTGTTGCCGCGTTATCGCTGACCCCCAATCGCTGCAACAGGGTGTTAGCTGAATCTGAAGTACGAGTGAATTCGCTGCGGTAAAGCACCATCGGTACAACTGCTTCTTGGTCAATTGGTGCAGTTGTTGCGGTGGGGGTTACAGCTTCGATTAGCTGTCGAACGGGCAATGTTGAGTCAGCAGGTGACAGCGGTGCAATGCTGTAAGCCGTGACTCCTGATGCCAATAACAATACTACCAGCCCTATCGTCAGGCGACGATGATGCGGGTTGTCATTCAATGCAGAGGAAAGTGGACTGAAAAATCGTCTCATGACAATTTAGTCAAACAACTCACTTAACCACGACTTGCGTTTGCGATAACCGCCGTGGCCAGAATTGTGTTTATAGTCCGAGTCCACAAAGTCCGGTCGGCGAGTCGTTGGCTCGTAGTGCGACTGAACTGGTTGAGCTGATAGGGGGGGCTGAGTTGGCATGGCCTGAGCGCTGCGCTCAATCAGCTTGTCAAGTTCACCACGGTCCAGCCACACCCCTCGGCATGATGGACAGTAGTCAATCTCGATACCCTGGCGCTCAGTCATGACTAGCGTGGTTTCCGTACATTGAGGACATTTCATTTTTGCAATTCTCCTATTAAAGGGATTATTTCGTCGCGCAGTGCTTCATTAGTGATTGGTCCAATTTTCTTGTATCGAATAATCCCTCCTTTGTGGATTAAAAGGCTCTCGGGTACACCATACACCCCAAAGTCAATACCGGTGCGTCCGTCTTTGTCGGAGATTGTCATGTCATAGGAATATCCGTAACTTGCTAGCAACTTCAGGCCGTCGGCTTCTTTATCCTTGTAGTCCAGTCCTAACGATGGGGATTGTTTTTGTTTTGGCAAATTTGACCGATCAGCGATTTTTTCATTATTCAAAGTTCTTTGATAAAGATGCATTTGCATCGATTTTTATGTTGATAAGACAAGACTGCCGATATCGAATTGACATTGATGCAATTGTGTTAAATCTTGGAGGGAAATCGGAGTACGGGTAAATCCAACTTTTTACGACTTTCTTGTCAATATCAGTTTTCCCACTCGCCACCACTTCCGATTCCTGCACCGCCATCATCCCAAGTGGTGTCGTTCATTCCGAAGTTCGTCCCACCCATATCTGAGTTTGTGGGTATTGGTTCAAACTTGTTATCGCTTAACGAGTCAGATTGAACGGACGAACGACTTTGATCACCCATGAGGTTACGACCGATTGCTTGAGCTGCCATAACCCCAGCACCCACTGCCAGCCCTGTAGCAACTCCGCCTGCAATTCGACTTCCCAAACCGGGTTCAGAATGCGGTTGTGGGTAGCCGGGTTGGTATCCGGGCTGCGGATATGCGGGTTGCATGACACCACCGCCTGAACCGAACATCTGTGGTCCGCTTAATCCACTTTGTTGGATGAGTGCAGATTGTTGAGTGCAAGTGTTGACCTTGCGCCTGCGGAAAAAGAAAAAAGCAGCAGCAATCACACCACCGGTGAGAAGCAGAGGCATGAGCCAAGCTGCAGGTGTCTGTGTTTGTTGTGCCTTGAAGTTTGTGGGCAAGCTGGATGTAGATTTCAATGGTGGTTTGGCAGCAAGCTGCGCGCGCAGTGTCCGCAATGCTTCAGGTTTTATAAATGGGAGTCCAGGCGCATATTTTTCAGCGGTTGCCAATGATTCCCGAGCGCGGTCAAGCTGGCCTTGACGAGAGTACAGTTCTGCTTGGACAAAGAAGGCTTTGGCGCTGCTGGGATGAGAGATCAACACCTGCTGCACCATTACTTGCGCTTCATCCAGTTTCCCTGCCTGTGCCTTCGCATAAATTTCACTCATACTGGGACCTGTTTGCGCCATAGCCAGGCCCGCAAACATGATCGATACCACAATGACCAGCTTTGTGTAAATTTTGAAAATCGACAGCATTTAAGTTCCTTGTTAAAAGTCTTCCAGGTCAGTTTTAATTCGCGTTTCAAACGGATTGTTTACCGCATTGACCACAGAACTTGGCAGCGGCAGCAAGCGTCGTCCCACATTGAGTGCATCGCGCTGGTTGCATTGATCCGCCGCATTGAACGCAGAATCTTGCCGCTATCGGGTTCAATGCATTGCAGCCAGGGCAACTCGCGCCAACTGGATTTGCCGGTCCGGACGGACTTGATGGTCCGTAACCTCCACCGGTCGGGCCTCGATAGTGGCCCCCATGGTGATCATCATGGTGACCACCATGTCCACCACCATGTCCACCGCCGTGACGTCCAAATAGATTGTCAAAAATGCTCATGATTTCACTCTTTCATTTAAAAACTTTTTGCCGCCTTGAGTTACTTCTTCAGTAAACGCAGGCCGTTACCAACGACCAATAAACTTGCCCCCATATCCGCAAACACCGCCATCCACATCGATGCGCCATTGAACAATGCCAGCATCAGAAAAACTGCCTTGATACCAAGAGCCAGAGTAATGTTTTGCCAAAGAATGGCTTGCGTTTTGCGCGATAACACAATGGTTTCTGGGATACGCCGCAAGTCATCATTCATGATGACAACATCGGCGGCCTCCATGGCCGTATCCGTGCCCGCAACACCCATGGCAAAACCAATGTCTGAACGCGCCAATGCAGGCGCATCGTTGATACCGTCGCCGGTCATTGCAGTCAAACCGTATCGTTTTTGAAGCTCTTCGATAGCAGTCAGTTTGTCTTCTGGCAGCAAGTTTCCACGCGCATCATCAATGCCAGCCTGCTTGGCAATGGTCTTTGCGGTTGCCTCGTTGTCACCCGTTAACATGACGGAAGTGACACCCAGTGCGTGCAATTGGGCCAAAGCTTCTCGTGACGTTTCTTTAATGGTGTCGGCTACTGCAAAAATGGCCAGCACCTGGGTTTGCGATGCCAGCATGGTGACCGTGCGCCCCAGCGCTTCATGTTCCGCCAATCGTGCTTCGATGCTGCTGCTACATAGTTTTCGATCTTCCATCAAGCGGTGATTGCCGAGTATCAATAATTGCCCATCAACAAGGGCTTCTACCCCCCTTCCTGCAACCACCTTGAAGTCTTGGAGAACACTATTTCCATGGTTGAGACTTTTCGCGATGGCTTTAGATACCGGGTGATCAGAATGCGCTGAAAGATCGCCTGCCCAACGTAAAACCTGCCACTCAGGTACTTCTGATTTAACAAACTCGGAATCCACCAAAACAGGCTTGCCCTCGGTGATTGTTCCCGTCTTGTCCAGCGCAAGTGCCTTGATTTTTCGGGCGCCTTCGAGGTGAACACCACCTTTAATCAAAATGCCGCGTCTGGCAGCGGCAGCCAGACCACTGACCACCGTGACTGGCGTAGAAATCACCAAAGCACACGGGCATGCAATCACCAGCAGAACCAACGCTTTGTAGACTGCTTGAGTCCAGGTCCAATCCATGAGCCAGGGTGTAAGTAAAGCGACCCCCAGAGCCAGGACGAACACAGCGGGTGTGTAGATGGCGGCAAATTTGTCAACAAACTGCTGTGTGGGTGCTCGTGAACCTTGCGCCTGTTCTACTGCGTGGATGATGCGGGAAAGCACTGAGTTACTGGGTAAGGCGGTTACGCGCACTTCAATAGTGGCTGTGGCATTGATCGTCCCGGCGAATACAGCATCACCTGGAGCCTTGTCCACTGGAATGCTCTCACCCGTCACAGACGCTTGATCTACGGATGTGCTGCCAATGGCAATAACCCCGTCAACAGGAATGCGTGCGCCAGGTTTGATGCGCACAACGGCATCCAGCACAACACTACCCACCGGAAACATTTGCCACGATCCATCGGACTGACGAATCTCCGCAGTCTCAGGGGTCAGATCCAGCAGGCTCTTGATGGCACCTCTGGCCCTGTCCACTGCACGCGCTTCAATCAACTCAGCGATGGCATAGAGTGCCATAACCATGGCAGCCTCTGGCCACTGACCGATCACAAATGCACCGGTGACCGCGACGGTCATCAACGCGTTGATATTGAGTCGAAAATTGCGCAGGGCGGCCAAGCCCTTGACGTAAGTGGAGAAACCAGCAAGTGCAATTGCACCCACAGAAAGCACCATTCCCAGTCCTTGGAAAATGCGTGTATCTGGAGCAAAGAATGCAATGGACTCTGCACCTACTGCCAGCGCTAGGGCCAGCACATATTTTTGAATTCCGCTTGGAAAGCTGGCATTGTTATGGTCATGATCATGTCCCTCGTGTCCGTGGTCGTGGCCATCTGAATCCTTCTCAGACGCATTGCTGCTTAGTGGCGTAGGCTTGAATCCAGCTTTGCGAATCGCAGCCAAAACGAGTGGCAATGATTCAGCCTCGGCATCAATCGAAAGCGTCCGAACTGCAAGTTGGAATTGAAGGCTGCGCACACCGGGAATATTGGCCACTGCATGGCGAATTTCCCCCTCCTCAGAGGCGCAATCCATGGTTGGGATTCGAAAAACAGGAACGCCTGCTTTTTTACTTTGCGGCAATGCCTGAGACGAATCAGAAATTGAGGTTGCACATGCACTGCTACATCCGCATGTCGGCGTTGATGATGGTTTTGGAGGTGTCGTGATCATTGTCAATTCCTAGTTGAGCGGCAATTAGAAACCCTGTAGCCACTAAAGAGTCAAGCAGTTATGATTGCGGACATGAAAATCGGTGAACTAGCCAATCTGACGGGTGTACAAGTGGAGACTATTCGGCACTACGAGCGCGAGGGTTTGTTGCCGCACACCAAGCGATCTGAAGGAAACTACCGCGTCTATGACGAATCACATGGACAGCGCCTGTCGTTCATCCGCCACTGCCGCAGCCTGGACATGACCTTGGATGAAATCCGTGTCTTGCTCCGTTTCAGGGACGCACCCACTGGAAATTGCGGCGAAGTCAACGCGCTTTTGGACGAACACATAGGACACGTTGCGCTTCGGGTCAAAGAACTGCGGCAATTGGAAACGCAGCTCAAGGGGCTTCGTGAGACGTGCCGTAGCGCGCAGGATGCTGAGCACTGTGGAATTCTCAATGAACTCAACGTCATGGCGCAAAAACAAACGACTTCTTCGGTTGATATGTCGGGTCATGTGCAGGGTGCACATCCAGGTGTGAGGACTCGCAAACCCCTGGATTGATCATCGTTTTGGCTTTGTTAATGCCACAGGTGCATGAACATAGGTAGTTTCACTTTCGCCATTGGCATTTTTGAAAGTCAATGTTATTTGCGCTTCTCTGCCGGCCTTCAGCTGTTTCTTGAGGTCCATCATCATTAAGTGGTATCCGCCCGACTTGAGTTCCACTGGCTGATTTGCAGGCAGCTTTAGCCCGTCAACTGCGCGCATCCGCATGACATCGTTTTCCATTTTCATCTCATGGACTTCCACAACACCAGCAATGTCGGAACGCGCAGAGACCAGCGTCGTGTCCGTCTTTGATAACAGTTGCATGAAGGCTCCTGTCGCCTGTTGATTGGGTACTGTAGCCCGAACCCACGCTCCGGTGACGACAACTTCAGCGTGACTGACTGATGTTGCCATGGTTAAACACGCGGCTAAAAGTGCAAGGGGGATTTGGTGATTTTTCATATACATACTTTCTAAGTGGAGTTAAATTTGCCTGGTGTTCCAAGACTACGTTGTCATCAAACCAATCCTTCAAAGATGATCTTCCAGCCGCCAGGGCGGTGCTGCCAATATTGACGGACGGTGCGCCCTACCTTTTCGCCGTCCAGGACTTCACCAAAGGTCGCAACCATGGTTTCTGCTTCGTCCGACCATAGAATCAGGGAGATGTCTTTGAGGCTCGCTGGCTTGTTGCCCAACTTTTTTAGTTCTGCACGCAGACTCATGCTGAATGACGTTAAATCCTTGCCTTCTGCGCTGAAGTCATTGGCATAGAACTGCAAAAGTTCGCTTTCACGACCGTTTCTTTTGGCATTGGCCCAAGTCTGCAGAGTCTCTGAAAATTGCTGCCTTTGACTCGCCAATTTGTCAGGGCGAACCCAGTTCAGATTTTTCTCAATAAGCACTGGTGTTGTCCGAACCTCTACTGTCCTGAGGATTCTTTCCAGATCAGGATTGGCAACAGCCACACAACCGTCTGTAGCCTGCGGGGCCCTGGTAAATTGACTCGAAGGTGTGCCGTGCAACCATATGCCACCGCCAGTTTTCCCACGCCGCTGATCTAGAACGTTGGGGTAATTGACGGGCAATGCGCCTGATCCATACAAGTCCTTCAGGGTCTTGGGGTCAAGGTTACTGGTGATGAAGTAGACACCCAGCGGTGTTCGCCGGTCGCCCTCCACTGTTTTTCCAACCCCGGCTTTTCCGACTGAAATATAGTAGTTGGCAAGAAGACGCGTCCCTGTCGTTGTATTTTCAAAAAGATAAAGACGGGCCTTTTCTGTGTCCACTGCGATGGCGTGTTTGTTGCGGCTGGAAAGTGAAACGAATTGGGACGGTATAGCATCTGGTGGCGGAATTTGTTTGATCGCAGCAAGACGTAGTTGTGATTCCGCACGCAGATTCATCAAATTCTGCGCTCCAATCTTCGCCATATCAGAAGGGACGTCTCCGATAGTCTGAAGCGGCCTCGAACGGGCTGCAAGTAAGTCGCCGTACACAAGTTGTGCCAGCTGAAAATTTGGATAGTCTTCAACCAACTTCTCCGCTTTGCGTAAGGCATCCCGACTGTTTGCCGCGCCGATCATTCGATAGACTTCAATTAGCCGTGCCTCAGCCTCACCGTCAACACGGCTTGTTGTACGTGCCTTTTCCTTCAACTTAAGCTTGGACTTGGGATTGGCCTCCTGAGTTGCACTGATCGAAAAATCAGCGGAAACACCCAAGAAAATCGCCAATACAGTTGCCCAGAGACAATTTTTTGCTTGTTTAAACGACATGGCCGGTTGATTGCAGTGGTTGTCGTTGGCAATCCGAATTGCAAGACTGGTTAGTCATTTCTTGTTTTTAGCGACTTCTTCAGCGACCAAAGAGGCAAGTTGATCGGGACCGAAGCTGGGTAGTCCTCGGCCGTTGACAAAAAATGTTGGGGTCTTTTTCACTTCCAGCGCAGTCAAGTCCTCAACGTCTTGTTTCAACACAGCCTCGACTTCTGCTGCTTGCGCATCATCCAACGCTTTCTTTATATCCAGACCTGTCTGGGCAGCAGCTTGATAGGCTACATCAAGGTTGGGCGAGCCATGACTGGCCCACGACGGCTGTGCAGCCAGAATTGTCTCAAGCGTTTGCCAATATTTATCCTGTCTCTTGGATGCCTCCAACAACTTAACAACTTTGTCTGAGCCAGCATGGAATGGGGCATATCTGAGAACCAAGCGAACATCCTTGGGGTACTGCTTCATCAAATTTTTGACAATTGGATAGAAGTCCCGACAGGTTTCACATGCTGGATCAAAGAACTCAACGATAGTCACTGGTGCGTCACTTGGCCCCAATGATGGGGAATGGAAACGAACCATTCGGTTTTCGGCCTTACTGACCTTTTCCGTCTGGGAATTTTGGACACGTTTTTGATAGAAATTCATTCCCAATAAAAATACCGCAACCACAATGCCTAGCAGAACTGCGACAGTCATTTTTTTTGAATTCATTTTGAAGTCCTCTTGATGTATAGAAAAAGCAATAAGGTGACGGTGAGAAAGGCGGTCAGCGAAAGCCAGGGAATCTGCAATCCATTGAGGATTTCCAGCTTTTGTTCAGTACAAGACACGCCTAAACCGCAGGGAATCCAGGCCTTTGATACAAAACCGGCAATCAATAGGGTGTGGTATCCAGCCACCATGACCCCACCCAACGCCAGAGCCAGCCCGTAAATTGCTCCGCGTCGATCGTTGCTGTAGCAGGCAAGGCCCAGCACGACAGCTAAGGGGAACATGAAAATTCGTTGGTACCAACACAGCACACACGGTGCCATTCCCATGACCTCGCCAATGAACAGAGCGCTGGCCGTTGCAGTGGCTGCAATCAGCCAAGCGAAAACAAGCAAGTTCCAATTGCGCTTCATACTTTAGCGTCGGCTTTTGTTGACGTTGAATGCGCAGGTGAGCTGTTCCTGTAGAGCAAGATCCATACACATACGGCACAGACAATGTAGCTGTCAGCTAAGTTGAACGCTGGCCAATGCCATTCACGCCAATGGACATCGAGGAAGTCCACTACTGCACCAGCTTGGATTCGATCAATCAGATTGCTTGCGCCGCCAGCCACAACCAAGCCACCCAACCAACGCTCAACTGGTTCCATGTTTTTGTACATGCAGACCAGGGTTACAGGTACTACAACGAGGAGGCTCACGCCAATCAACAATGGTCGTTGCCAGCCATCAGCGTTAGCGAGAAATGAAAAGGCTGCACCTCTGTTTAGCACGTGAACGAAATTGAACCAATCCGTTACAACAACTGCTTTACCCAGTGCAATCGTGTTTGCAAAGTAAGTCTTGGCCAGTTGATCCAGACAAATAAGTGCCCCGACCAAAATGACCCAAAGTACGCGCGGGCGTTGGCGCCAGTGGAAAAGAATCATGAAGAGAAATCCCGAAAACTGTTGATCAAATCAGCATTGAGTGCTGACGCGATTGACAGGGTTCGATTTCTCGAAGCGTTTAAAGCTTTTGCGTAGATCGATGCCCTGATCAGGTCAGGGCAACCCACTGTGGCCGTTCTGGACGATCTACGAGGCCAGGGCTTGACTGCACGCTGAGTCGTGACGAAAACATCAAAGTCAGCGTAACGTTCTTGACGACACTGGATTCTTGGATAGCCATCGAACAGCCAGCATGGCAGGTGCCGCAATCCATATCGACTGTCATCGCCTTTGCAAAATCGCCACCGGACTCTGTGCGTTCAGTGGTTTGATGTTGGTGTATATGATGGCCAACGTGCTTGCTTGAAACATCGCTTGCGTGCTGACAATATCGCCCAGTTGCGGCCCAGGATAGCTGCAACGGCATCAAAATAGTTAAAAGGACGATCCACCAAAAACGCATCTCAACATTGTAGTAGCTTTAGCGTTAAGACTTACGCGTCCACCAAAAACCTCTGGTAATCCATGAAAGGGTGGATTTTGCAGTTGATTGCGGTGCAATGTCACGCTTAGAAATTGAACGCACTACTGGATTGGTTTATGAAGGGTGTGGAGATCCGACTTTCCCCGCTTGGCCAACTCCAGTGGTTTCACAAGCCACTCTGATTGAGAAATCTTCCGATTTCCAAAAGAGGTCGTCTCAGAAAACGGAAAATAAAGCACGCTAAGCCGGTTGCAATGGTCGTAGCGGCCTGAACTTGCCCGCGCCGATCTTGGCGCTGTTGCGCCAGAGGTAGTCGCCGGTCAGGTTGATGTATAGCTTAACCGGACACCTCGGCCGCTGTGCCTTTACTGCTTTTCGGTACAACCGTCAAGAACAGGCAGAGCGCTCCGATAGTTATCGCCACATCAGCGAGGTTGAAGGCGGGCCAGTGCACAAGCTGCCAATGGAAGTCGAGGAAATCGACAACCGATCCACGCAGCACACGATCCACGACATTGCCGAGCGCACCACCAAGGATCAGGCTGTAGCCCACCGCTTCGAGGCGTGGCCGCTGCTGGCACAGCATGCGTCCCAGCCAAGCAGAAACGACCAGGCCCAGCGTGATGAAAAAGTAACGTTGCCAGCCGCCAGCGTTCGCCAGAAAGCTGAATGCCGCGCCGGGATTCAGGACATGGACAATGTTGAAGAAGGTGCTGACTTCGACCTGTTCACCGTAGGCAAACGTGCGGGTGATGGCGAACTTCGCGAGCTGATCGGTCATGACAGCACTGGCGGCCACTGCGAACCAGACCCAAGTCGATGTGCGGCGAGCCGATTGCCACACAGGGGCGGCCAGCGGCATCAGCCACCCGGCGAGCGCCGTGCAACTCAATCCAAGTACCCACCCCGCCAGCACATCGGCAGGAAAGTGCATTCCGGCTGCGATGCGTGACCAACCGACCAATGCGGCGTACAACACCAAGCCGATGCGGCCACGACGGCCTATCAAAGGCCAGAGCGCGCCGACCACCAGCGCGGCATAGGTGGCATGCCCGCTGGGCAGGCTGTAGTGTCGTTCGATGCCCCCGATAACGCGCACCATGTCGCCAAAAACGGCAGGCGGGCGTGGAAAGTCGATCCATAGCTTCAAGATGGTGGCGACGAGAAATGCCAACGCAAAGGCCACGCTAAAGACTCTGAGTCTGTACCGGATGGCATCGGCCCGCGTTGGGTCAGGTGCCGACTTTGACCATCCCCACATCGCCAAGAGCATCAGTGGTGCAGTCCAGTAGTTGCCTATCACAAGGTTGAAGAACGATGCCAGCGGTTCCAGCGCTGCAGGTGTGCTCATGTTGATGGCTTGGAACAACGCGATGTTCAGACCACCCCAGTCGTAGAGAAAGAATTTCCAGCTCATTTGCGCAACAGCCTCAAGCCATTGCCAACGACGAGCAAGCTGGCCCCCATATCAGCAAACACCGCCATCCACATGGTCGCTTGACCCGTGAAGGTCAGCACCAGAAATACTGCCTTGATGCCAAGGGCCAGCACAATGTTTTGCATCAGCACCTGCGCCGTCGCACGCGACAGGCGCACGAAGGTCGGAATCTTGCCCAGGTTGTCGTCCATCAGGGCCACGTCAGCGGTCTCGATGGCGGTATCTGTGCCAGCCGCTCCCATGGCAAAGCCGATGTCCGCACGCGCCAAGGCCGGGGCATCGTTGATGCCATCACCGACCATGCCGACCTTGCCGCTTTGGGCCAGTTTTTCAACTTCGCGCAGTTTGTCGTCTGGGAGCAGATTGCCTTGCGCACGGTCGATCCCGGCTTGTGCGGCAATGGCCTGTGCCGTATGGGAGTTGTCGCCGGTCAGCATCATGGTGTTGATGCCCAGTGCGTGCAGTTCGGCGATGGCGTTCCTGCTGCTTTCCTTGATGGTGTCCGCTACGGCGAATAAGGCATGTACCGCCTTTGCGCCTACCAACATCACGACGGTCTTGCCAGCGGTTTCCAGCGCAGCGATGCGCTGCTCCAGCTCTGGTGTGCACTGCCCCAGCTCTTCGAGCATCCGGTGGTTGCCCAGATGGTAGGTCGCACCGTTGATTTGGCCTTGCACACCCCGACCGGGCAGCGCGTTGAATTCGGCCACGTCGAGCAAGGCAACCCCGTCCGTCTGCGCGGCCTGTGCCACCGCCTTGGATACAGGATGGTCCGAGCGGGCCGCCAGACTGGCAGCGATGCTGCGGCTGTCTGAGGCGAGTGCATTGCCCCAGGTGACAAAATCGGTCTGTGCGGGCTTGCCGTGCGTGATCGTGCCGGTCTTGTCCAGAGCCAGCCAACGCAGCTTGCGGCCTTCTTCCAGATAGACGCCGCCCTTGATGAGGATGCCGTGGCGGGCGGCGGCGGCCAAGCCGCTGACGATACTGACCGGCGTAGAGATCACCAGCGCGCAGGGACAGGCGACCACCAGCAGAACCAATGCACGGTAGATCCAGTCGAGCCATGCCGCACCCATGAACAGCGGCGGCAACAACGCGACGGCGATGGCTAGGGCGAACACGATGGGTGTGTACCAGCGGGCGAACTGATCGACAAAACGCTGAGTCGGCGCACGGCTCCCCTGAGCAGCCTCTACGGCGTGAATGATGCGGGCCAGTGTGGAGTTGCTGGCCACGGCGGTGACGCGATACTCGAATGACCCGGATTCGTTGATGGTGCCTGCGAACACCGGGTCACCGGGGGATTTTTCGACCGGGAGGCTTTCGCCCGTGATCGGGGCTTGGTTGACGGTAGAACGGCCTTCAAGCACCTCACCATCGAGCGCGATGCGCTCACCCGGTTTGACCCGGACGCGGCTGCCAATGGCGATTTGCTTTGCGCTCACCTCGCGCCATGTGCCGTCAGCCTGTTGCACTGTGGCCTGTTCCGGGGTCATGTCGAGCAGGCCACGGATTGCGTTGCGAGCGCGATCCAGCGACTTGGCTTCGATCACTTCGGCCAGCGCGAAGAGCACCATCACCATCGCCGCTTCGGGCCAGTGACCGATCAACATGGCACCCGTGACGGCAATCGACATCAGGGCGTTCATGTTGAGATTAAGGTTCTTGAGCGCGATCCAACCCTTTTTGTAGGTGGAGAGGCCACCTGTGAAGACCGAAACGAGCGCCAGAACGACAACCGACCAATGATTGCCGTTGTGGAGCCAGTAGACCGCCTCGGCTGCCAATGCAGTGAGCAAGGAGATGCCTAGCGGCCACCAGTTGGTCGGCGTGATCACGGGGGAAGCGGATGGCGATGCGGACTCTGCGGTGTCCATCACCTGCGCCTCAAATCCAAGCGCTTGCAATGCCGCGAGCACGTTGGGCAGAACCTGATCGGCATGACGCACCGACAGCGTGCGTTGCATCAGGTTGAAATCGAGATCGGCAACCCCGGCGACTGTGCCGAGCTTGTTGCGGATCAACGCCTCTTCGGTCGGGCAATCCATCTTGGCAATGGACAGCTTGGTCGTTTTTTCGGTCGATGCTTGATCCATGCGCACGGCTTGCATGCCGATGGCGGCTAGCGCCTGCTCAACGGGTGACAGCGAAGGCAGTTCGTGCCGAACGGCCAAAGTACGCTGCATCAGGTTGAATTCAAGACCTGCCACACCCGCCAGCCCGGCCAGCTTGCTTCGGATCAGCGCCTCTTCCGTGGGGCAATCCATGTTCTCGATGCGGTACACCGCTTGAGCCGATTCGGTTGTCTGCGGGGCTTGTGTCGGGGGTTGGATGATCGGCCCAGCCGAGCAGCCACACCCTTTTGAAGCGCATTCGCTCATGGATAACTCCTTTAAATCGTCTGTACAACCTCCATTAAAAACCCTATAGTAACTATAGAGTCAAGTAATAAATGGAGATTGAGGCATGGAAATCAGAATTGGTGATCTCGCCAAGCGCGCTGAGTGCGAGGTCGTGACCATCCGCTACTACGAGAAGGAAGGACTATTACCGAAACCAGCGCGCAGCGGCGGCAACTTCCGGCTGTACGGTGATGCTCACATCGAGCGTTTGCAATTCATCCGTCATTGCCGTTCGCTCGACATGACGTTGAGCGAGATTCGGGCATTGTTAGGTCTGAGAGACAACCCGATGCAGGACTGTGGGGAGGTCAACACGCTGCTGGAGGCCCATATTCAACAGGTGGAAATGCGTGTGTCCGCGCTGTTGCAGTTAAAGCGGCACTTGGTTGATTTGCGCGAGAAGTGTTCTGGCTCTCGATCTGTAGAGGCGTGCGGCATTTTGCAAGGGTTGGGCAATTGCAATTGCCATGATGAAAGTGCCACGAACAGTCAAACATCTGGGTAAGTAAGGGCTTCGCGTGCTTTATTTTCCGTTTTCTGAGGCGACCCCCAAAAGTTACCTAGTAACTTTCAGCGACATTCGCGCCCTAAGACCTCGGCTATGCACCAAAGATTACCGGCCACCAGCACGCTCCGATGACAATGCTTCCCGCGATTCCGGGAAGAATGGGTAGCCAGCGCTTTGATGCTGGCACGCCCTGGCGAGCCAAAATTTTCTGGCTAAGCCAGACACTCCACGCAACGCCCATCAGGTACAACCCGCCCTTGATCAGTTGCACTCCTACGGGGCCAAGTGGCGTAAATTTAATGGGGTCGAACAGCATGGCCCCCAGACCGATGACCAGAGAAACCATCGCGACCGGCGCGTATTGATAACCCAGTTCACTGAAGCGTCGTCCAAACCTGCCGTCGCCGCCGACCCGTCCGGACAGATGTGCGGCGGCACTCGTGGTCGCGGCCAGTAACGCGGTCACGGCTATCATCCAGGTGACCATGAAGCCGCTGATGGTGAAGAAATCGAGCCACAGGAACACCTCGCTACGTTGCGGATGGACGCTGACCAGCCAGGATGGACCCGTTTCAAGTAACCAAGTCCAGTCGTGTTCCAGCGCCCAGGTTCCAAGACGCTGGCGTAGGAACTGATACTGAGGCAGCACCAGCCACAGGAAAGCGCCGAGCGCCACACCGGTGTCGAGGAAGAGGAACCAGGCTTCGGCCGGGTTGGCACGATTGTCGCGAATGTTTTCGATCTCTACGCCCGGACGGCGAAATTCCATGCGAATGCTTCCCTTGGCCGTCGGATTGACGCAGCGGAAGCACTCAATGCAGTGACGCGATTCGTTTTTCCCCACGAGATCGATCATGGTCGGACAAGCGCCCTTTTGACTGTAGGCATCTCGACCCGGGCGCCTTACCTGCGGGGCAAACTCAATGGCGCCGAGCCGCGAATACAGGCCAAGCAGGCGACCGATAGGGCAAAGGTGTCGGCACCAAGCGCGCTTATTGCGGCCAAAGAAAAAGCCAATCAGTAAGGCCGCCAACATCGTGCCGCCGAAGATTTCTGCGGCCGCTTCCGGATGGTCACGCACGCCGACGGTCTGCCCAAGTATTGTGGTCAACACAAAGCTGACCGCAGGCGTGCCTTCCCAGCGTAGCCAGGCCGGGATTGGGCGTTGCGGCCCAATCTTGTTCAACCACTCGGAAGCGGCCCCCATAGGACAAAACAGTCCACACCAAGAGCGACCGGTAAAAATGACAGACAGAAACACAAGCGGAAACCAAAGTCCCCACATCACATAATTCGCGAACGTAGTGAAATGGGTGAACGGAGTCGCCGTGTCCGGGGCCTCGGAAAGAAACAGGGGAAGAACGATGATTGCCACAAAAGCCACGAAGGCCGCGGTGTGCACCCAGACCAATTGATGGCGGTGGCGCACGAAAAACCCTTCGACAGCATCGCGAATCGGTTTAACCGGTTTGGGTCGGTCCTCGGCGGCGTGATCAGCGATGGGCAGAATCGGGATGATGACGTGCTGACTCTGAGACATGGAGGTACTTTCGGCAATGCAAGAAACGAGACAAACCTATGGCAAGGAGATTCAGTGCAACATTGGTGTTCGAGAAGCGGCCCTGAGTTTGCATCGGGAGATGCTCCCTCACTCCAACAATTACGCGACTGGTTTCGGAACAGGCGAGGCTCTTCTAAGGCCATACATGATTCCCAGCCAATAGAGAACAAATGCCAGAACCATCGTCAGCGCCGGGTGCGCGCGGTATCCCGTCAGAGACGCCACCAAACTTCCTGCGGTCGCTGAATCGTCGAGCAGGGCCGAGCTATTCCAGACAGGATCCAGTAACGGCGGTAGCCACCCAAGGCCAATCAGCTTTTCCACAGTGGAGATCAACATGGCCCCAGCCAGTAACAGCAACAGAATTTCGGTAAACCTGAAAAACGCGCGCCACGAAAATAGTCGCCCCCCGAGTTGAAGAAGCCCGAACGTCGCAAAGGCCAGAGCGAAACCCAGCGAGGCTGAAAGGAAAAATGAAACGAGGTGTTCGCCTTGTTGTGAAAGGCCGAGACCGTAAAGAAATACGACTGTTTCACTACCTTCGCGCGCAATAGCCACAGCAATCAGCACCAACATGCCCAACCAATTCGCCTGGGAGGCGTTTGAAGAAAGTCCATTCTCTATATCGCGCTTCAGTGTCCGACCGTGTTTACGCATCCAGAACACCATCTGCACGATCAATGCAGCGGCCATGCTGGTCATTGCCAGTTGGAAGTAGTCCTGCTGCTCACCTTCAAAATACTCAGATAGACCAAGGATGGCCGCGCCGAGCCCAAACGCCGCCAACAAACCGATCGCAATGCCGGCCCACATGTATTTCCGACCAGTGACTGCCTCGGGATGAGCGCGCAGCCACGCGGCAATGATGCCAACCACCAACAGGGCTTCGACACTTTCACGCCAGACAATAAAGAGTACCTGACCTTGCATTTGTCTTTCCTTATTTCACGACCAGCACGCCTTGCCCCGTTTTCGGATGAAAATCATCAAAGAATTTATAACTGCCCGGTTGCTGGGGCACGATCACAACAACGGATTTCGAGTCAGGTGCCAGCACTTTTTCTTTGCGCAGTTCCATGCTCTCGAATTCGACGGGATCTTTACCTTCGTTACGAATCTCGATACGAATTTTTCGTCCTTGCGGGACAATGAGCTCAGCCGGGAAGAACTTCCCATCACGTGCAACGAGTTGCACGGTGGTTTCCTCCACGCCATACGCAGGCAGGGTCAGCAACCCTGCAAAAAACAATCCCCAGAGAGTGGCTGGTCGCATGGCAATTCCTTATCGAGACAGCGGCAGATCATGCGTGACTAGTAGCCACCCTTTTTGCCCGTACCGACATAAGAGAATTCATAGTTGAGGTCGAACTGCTGAAACCACGGACCCACGCCGGTTTCCTTATCCGTATGGCGGCCGAACATGGCGCCCTTGTTGGACGATTGCGGGAAGACTGAGAGTTTGAGTTTGTATTTTCCGGGGCCTGTGAGCTTGACGTTATCGCCGTAGTGCGGACCATCGCTGGCCACCATCGGCATCATGTCACCGGCGACTTTTTGTCCGCCGACCTTCTCAAGTTCGTATTTCACAACCAGATCAGGAATCCAGTCGCCTTCAGCAAAACCGTTCTTGTTGCCCTTGGTAGCGTGAATATCAGCTTCCAGATGAATGTCAGCCGCTGCGGCATCCAGCATCATCCCTGCTGGCTCCATTTTGATCGGCTGCAAATACACCGCACCGATTTCCATGTTATTCATGATCTGATGTTTGCCAATGGGTGTTTCTGCCGCTTGAACCAGAACAGAGGACGCGAGGAAGGCCGTGGCCATTACGAAATGACGGGTGTACATGTCTACTTTCCTTGGAAGTGTGAGTTTGAATTGATGCCTCGCAACCAGAATTATCTTTATTGCGAATGCTAACTATTATCAACTAAATTGATGAATTAGGATAAGAGTTAGAGTCGAAATTTCTCCGGTGAAGGAACTTCGCATGCAGTACCGCCTCGGTCGACAGGGTGGCATGCTGCAGAGACTCAGTGCGACGATTCCACTAGGAAATAGTACTAAAAGCTCATCAAAATTGACGTCTTAGACTGATTTTCGCTGTGTTTTACATGTATCCCAGCTGACTCGCGATAAGAGTTCGGGGTGGCGAGCGGGGGGCTTTGGCCATGGGTACGTGAAACACAGCCGGGTCAAATCCCAAAACCTTCTCGTACAGAAAGCTCGCGACACAGGCCGCCCGGTTCATTGTGCTGTAGGAGAGGTGGCGCGTGCTGACTGACCATGTGCAACAGATAGGAGCTGACTTCGTCTTTGCTCAGTAGTGCCGGGCTGTGGTGGTAGTGGCGCGCCATGCGCGAGATCAGGTTTCGACGTAACTCTCTTGTGTGCGAACGGAAAAACCACGGGGGACCATGACATCTACCATGCTCTGGTGCAGGGGTGTTGTCATGACAATCTCCATCAAAGTCCGGGGAAGATTCCCCAGCATGAAGGCTTGTCCTCATCGGCCTTTTGCACAACTCATGCGCAAACAAAATGCGGTGGCGGCCTGCCTTAGACCCACCGCCGCGTCAGCGGTGTAGTTCAACTTCGAATTACCGAGATGATCTCGACTGCGCTATCGGAACCATTTTATGGTTCCGCCAAAATTTGCACGGCTCGCACGAGAACCCTTTGATGCGATCAATTTTCTCCGTTCAGTCACAGATCAAGCAAATTGGCTGCATCACTCATTAACGTCGACTGCGTCCTGAAATAGCTCAACACAGTGGCCACACTGTGATGACCTGTCATCGTCATGGTTTCAGCCAGTGGTATGTTCTGGCGTCCAGCTTCTGTCACAAAGCCAGATCGTAACGAGTGGGCAGAGAAGTCACCTTCAATCCCCGCCAAGGCACATCGATCCTTGACGACGGCGCGCACTGCAGCCGGGGAGAGCGCTTCACCAAGGTGTCCGCCTTTTCGGATTCTCCTGAAAATAAAACCTTCTGCAATCTTGCTGGTCTGCAGCCAGTCGTCAAGCGCTTTGCCCGCAGCTCCTACTATCGGTTTGCTGTTTTCCGGCAAATCTGTACCGGATTGATTGGTCTTGGAATAGGCTAAGGTGTAGATGAAGTCGGTCGGTCCCACGCGCTTCAAAAACTGAATTTCGGCACTTGTCACCTCCGAACGCCTGCGTCCACCGCTGGCCCAGGCAAAAAGCAGCAAGGCGCGGTCACGCTTACCGCGCAAAGTATCGTCGCAGGTAGCCAGCAGCGCCTGCAACGGCTCCTTTGTCAGGGCGTCTTTGCGTTGCGGCATAGCCCCACGCTTGGCGTAAGCCTTGCGAGTACGCGACAGCAATTCGCGCACCTTGGGGTCATGGCATGGATTTTTGAGCTGTCGCAGTTGATGGGCCTTTGACAGCACGGCGATGCGGTGCACGAGGGTGTTGTGCGCCATGGCACCGAGCTTGCCTTTGTAGCCACCCTGGACCAGCGCCTGGTCAATCTCGGCAGGTAATTCCGAGACCAGCCCTTTGGGCGTGGTGCGCTCGGCATGGTCGACGATGAATTGCAGCACGCAGGGCGTGGCCACCGGCAACTGAACCATCACGCCATAACGCAGGCCGTACCAGGCGGCCCAGTAACGCAAAGCACTGCGATAGCTCATCAGGGTGTTTTGCGACTCACCTTCGCGCAGCAACTCTTCGACGGCGCGTTGGGTCACATCGCTGAGCTCGGTGGGCTGTAAAGCCGGAATTTTCTGAAGAGCAGGCAAACGCATGGTTGAATCCAGGCAGAGTTATGACTAATTCATACATGTTATGTATGATGTGTTACGCAAATACACAATAGATCACGATAACAATCTCTTATCGTCGGTAAATATAACAGTCGGAGTAGAGCGATGCAAATGAAAAGTACGCGAGGTGTCCAGCAAGACGATGTGTGGGCGGCGGCAGATGCTTTGATCGCCGAAGGTCTGCGCCCGACGATTGAGCGGGTTCGCCAGAAAATTGGAAGCGGCTCTCCCAACACCGTCAGCCCGATGCTGGAGGCTTGGTTCGCCACTTTGGGGCCGCGCCTCGGCGTAAGTGGGGCAAAAAAGGACATGCCGGGGCTACCTGTGGCAGTACAGTCAAGCGCCGCAAAGCTCTGGGAAATAGCACTTTCTCAAGCCCGCCAGGATGCTGAAAGTTCATTTACGAAGGACCGTGAGGCATTGGCGGCTGAACGCGCCGCTGTCGAGATTCAGGCTTCAGCACTCACACAACAGGAAGCCGTCCTGGTGGAGCGCCTGGCAGCGGCTGATCGGGCGCACGAGGTTTCTCAAAAGCAAATCAGTGCGCTGGAGAACCAGTTGCGGCATTTGCAAACGGCACTTGCAGAGCGAGACAACAAGATCTTAGAAGTCCAAGCCAGGCTGTCGACCGTCGAGCAACAACGGGAAGCCGAGCGCCAGGCATTTGACGAAAAATCCAAACATCACGCAGAGGAACGCTTGCGTTCTGACGAGCGGGCGCTCGCCAATGAGCGTCGTCTGATGGCGGAGATCGACCGAGAGCGACAGGATGTAAAACGGGCAAAGGCTCAGGCAACTGAGTTGCAGCAGCGTGCCCTAGACGCCACCAACGCTTTGGAGACGAGGACAAACGAGTTAACGCAAAGGTTGCGAAATGCCGACGAAGAACTGCGCATCGCGCATCAAGCTTTGGCTACGGCCAATGAACGTGCCGACGAACTGCGTACCTTGCTCAATGCCCAGGTAGACGCAAATGCCGATGTCTTGAAGCAGTTGCAAGCCATGATGGCAGCTCAAACCAGGCCGCCAGCAACCACTCAGTTCAAGCACCGAATCAAAAGCCAAGCCAAAGATCAGAGAAAATCATATAAAACAAGCAGTTAGGTGTGATTCTGCGAACTTTTCAGGAATCACGGCCGACCCTCTACTCGGCTCAAACTTCCCCCGGTAATGGCAAAGTCTGCGGCGTGTGTGGGACTTCAGTATTGGCCCAGTATCGGAATGGTGTGCCTGACGAGCAGCAATGGAAGGCAGCTTTTGATCATCTGCTGTCTGAGACCGACTACCCGCTTATAGCCTTGCAACCCACCAACCTTCTTCCCACTTGCAAGTTCTGCAATTCCGATGCGAAGTTAGCCAAAGATGTGTTGCATAACGCTAGAAAGGAGCGCCGACTGAGCTTTGACCCGTGGAAGGAATCCGCATTCGGACTGGTTCAGATGGGAATCGACTTTCATGCAACAGGCCCTGCTGCAACCATCACTTTTGTGCCAAATAATCCAGTTGTGGCTGAAAAAATGGAGACTTGGAACGCGGTCTACGATATTAAGCAACGCGTCCTTGGCGAGTTCTCATCGCTAGGATTGAAAATTTCTGATGATCTGGATTTGGATTCGTTGACCGATCTCAGGCTCTCGCTTTTCAAGCAACAAAGGAAGAGGTTGGCGTGTATGCGGGTTTCGCCCTACAACTATTGGCGCGCCCTCTTATACGCGGGCATGCGTGCATTGAGGGACGACGAGCTCGACCAAGTTCGACAATTGTTTCAGGAGGTATATGCCTCTGAACTCGCTGATTGCGACGCTATTTTTGGAGACCTTCTTGCGTGAGCTGGTATCCGTAATTAGGCAAGCTGTTATCTATGTTGCATTCCACCGGTCGCACGGTTCAAAACACCCAGCCCTCTTTTTCCATGAAACCTTCCAAATCAAGATAAGGGATTTTGAAGTGCTCACAGATATTGGGCACCTTCACGGCGTTCGGTTTAAGTCGTTCCATCGTCACAACCGTGCCACCAATGGCGTATGCGCGAGCCACGATGAATGAGTCAGCGTTACGTCCTCCCTTGTAGAGCTTTTGCTTCTCGATGTTGGCCTGAAAATGGGCCATTGAGTAGATTTGGCCAACGAAAGCACCCTCTTTTGCGTCTGGAGTGGTGAATATCTTTGCATTTGCCTTCGCCCAATCAGTGTCCGCCCCCGCCACACCGTCGTGCAGCTCGTGGAAGGCCTCACGCGTAGACGTGATCTTGCCGTTAGCTACTAGTAGGTCGAACTCTTTCCAGAGCGAAACAAAGCGTTTCCGATAGTAGTTCTTGTGTAAATTCGAGATGACGTTGGTGTCCAGGACGTACATTAGAGCACTCCACCCGCAAACTTACCTGCGAAGGTCGGCAGGTTCCTCGGCTTGAGATTCAGGTATTCGGCAAGTTGCCCTCGATCAAAGCGTTGTTGGTGATACTTTGTGAACGCGAGATCTATATATCTCTGGCCCAAGTAGGTGCGATGGCTGTTGTAGAAGTTTCCGGAATTTTTTTCCTTAGGGCTAATCTGTGTCGTCCAGTCTTTAGCCGCCGCACTGTATTCACCAGCTTCGATCAAACCGCGGTCCAGGAACTTGCGATATATCACCTCGCGGCTGACATTGAAATGATCGGCAAGTTGACTTGCCGCCTGACGGCCGATCTTCATACCCACTAGCATCTTTTCGAGCACGTCATCTGGCACTAGGACCCGCGCGGCTAGGCCATTGCAGATGATTTCTATCTTTTGCTCGTTGGCACCAATATGTTTAAGGAACGAGTCGTCGAGGATGTCAACACCGCTGGTCTGGAAGAGCAGGTGCCCTAGCTCATGGAAGAGCGTAAAAATCTGCCGTGATTTTGCTGAGCTGTTATTGATGTAGATGACAGGGAATTCGTCGTCGTACAGACAGAACCCGAAGTAGCTGGGTGCGTGGAAGGCGTCTTTGAAGACATACACACCTGCTATTTTAGCGAACACTTCGCGCCATTTCTCCAGAGCGTCGTCGACGCTCTTCCAACTCACCTGCTCGTCGATACTGACCCCAAGATAGACTCGTAAATCTGCGGCGATCTTGTCGAGAGATATTTTCGGAGAATATTTGAGACTGCGTGTGATAAGTTGTTCCGCAGGGTTCTTCCCTTCGTTCAACTCTCTCAGGTTGAGTTGCATCGCCTGAGCGCGGCGCAAAAATAGTCGAACCGTGCGAGGGATTGCGGTGAAATCTTCGGCCGTGAGAGTACGAAACGACTGCTCGATCGCTGGTAAAGCTGGCGGCTTAGGGAAGAAAAATACGGCAACGGGAATCTTGAAACGTTCAGCCATCTGCTCGACCTGAATGTAAGTCGGCCGTGCCTTACCTGACTCCCAGGAGGCAATTTTCTTGAAATTGAGGCTCGCGTCCTCTACCGAGTAGCCTGCTCGTTCACGTGCCCACTGCACGACGGCGGGGGTGATTGGCAGGCCATCTGTCATCTCTCCCATATCATTGCCTTTCGCCAAGCTTCACGGATACGGGCAGCTCGAGCTTGCCAAACAAGCCGTCACAGCCTCGGCAAGCATTATCGCCCGACATACACGCCAGCGACTCGTGCCCTATGGTCAACCAACTCATCCATGGCTCACAGCAAGTGCTGATAGTTGTGTCGCTACAACTTGGCCAACCTTTCCAGCGCTGTTTTCAATGTGCCATCTTTTTTGGCAAAGCAGAACCGCACCACGCGCTGGTCAAAACCATTGCCGTAAAACGCCGACAGCGGAATGGCCGCCACGCCGATGTCCGAGGTCAGCCATTTACAGAACTCGGTCTCGCTCACGTCACTTACTGCGGAGAAGTCGACACATTGGAAATAAGTTCCCTCGCTGGGTAGCAATTTGAACTTTGTGTGTGCGAGTCCCTCGCGAAACAGGTCACGCTTGCGCTGATAGAAGACGGGCAGGTCCAGATAAGGCTGGGGGTTGGTCATATAAGACGCCAGCCCGTATTGCACGGGCGTGTTGACGGTGAACACATTGAACTGGTGCACCTTGCGAAATTCTGTGCTCAACGCAGCGGGTGCCGCCACATAGCCAACTTTCCAACCGGTCACATGGTAGGTTTTGCCAAAACTTGACACTACGAAAGATCTAGCTGCAAGGCCTGGAAAGCTAGCGACGCTTTGGTGCTGCTGGCCCTCATAAACGGTATGCTCATAAACCTCATCGCTAATAACGAGTATGTCAGTGGTCGCTAGAATATCCTGCAATCTGAGCATGTCAGCTTTGGTCCAGACTGTGGCGCTAGGGTTGTGCGGTGAGTTGACGATGATGGCGCGGGTCTTGGTGGTAATTGCGGCTGAAATTTTGTCAAAGTCAGGCCGAAACGTGCCAGGCGTCAATGGCACACGCACCGTTACACCGCCAGCTAACACGATATTGGGTACGTAGCTGTCGTAGCAAGGCTCCAGCACAATCACTTCGTCACCCGCATGAACCACGGCCAGAATACTCGTGATGATGGCTTGTGTAGCGCCCGCCGTGATGGTGATCTCACTGGCCGGTTCGTAGTGGCGCCCATACAAAGCTTCAATTTTCAAGGCGATGGCGTCCCGCAACACCAATACTCCGGTCATGGGCGGGTACTGGTTCAAGCCTTGCTTCATGGCGTCAGCCACCACGTCTATCAGTAGTGGATCACAGTCAAAGTCCGGAAATCCTTGCCCCAGATTGACGGCGCCTTTTTCTGCGGCTAGCGCGGACATTACTGTAAAAATAGTTGTGCCAACATCGGGTAATTTCGTAATAAGTGTTGGTGTTCGAACTTCAATGCTCATGTTTGTTCTCTTGTTACATCTGGGCCACTGAATATATTGTGATCGAAGCTGTCTAGGCAGCAAGCCGTATCGGATGATTTGCTGTCGTCTGATAAACCGGCAGCTCATCCGTCGGGTAGAGGGTTCGGCGCGCAGCGCCGGGGGTTAGCTATGGATGGTTTGAGGGTGACATACACTAGATGGAAGACCACCCAGCTTAACATCCATCTAGTATCAAGACACTTGATTAGCCATAATGATCAATGTTTACAACGAATTGGGATACTCGTGCAGTGTTACGCTCCGTATAGCATACGAACATATGGTGTTTGATGACCAAGTGCATCAGAGCGCAGCCCGCTTCCCAGGACTGGCTGAGCGTGCGTTTGTGATCTCCAGTTTTGGCAAAACCTACCACGTGACCGGTTGGAAGGTGGGTTATGTGGCGGCACCTGCAGCGCTGATGGCGGAGTTTCGCAAGGTGCATCAATTTAATGTGTTCACCGTCAACACCCCGGTGCAATACGCGCTGGCCCACTACATGGCCGACCCGGCGCCGTACCTGGGTTTGTCGGACTTCTACCAGCAAAAACGCGACCTGTTTCGCGCTGGCCTGGCCAACACCCGTTTCAAGCTGCTGCCGTGTGAAGGCACTTACTTTCAGTCGGTGGACACTTCGGCGATCAATGACTTGCCCGAAGCAGACTTTTGCAAATGGCTGACGTCGGAAGTTGGCGTGGCAGCGATTCCGCTATCGGCGTTTTATGGCAACGGATTTGACCAGCAGGTGGTCCGCTTCTGCTTTGCCAAGAAGACAGAGACTCTGGAACTGGCGCTGCAAAAGCTCCAGGCCATTTGATGCTTTCGCTATCTTTTATATACCTAACCCCCCTTTATCTATAAGGGCTAGAGTCGTTTTTTATACCTGAATCATCCACCCAAGGAGTTGTTGTATGTTTCTGAAATTACACCCGGTTTATCTGTCAGTGGCTATTGTGATGGCTTTGTCAGGCTGCGCTTCACAAGCGCCCGAACGCGACAAAACCTATCGCCTGACGGTGATGCATACCAACGACCACCATGGCCACTTCTGGCACAACAGCGATGGTGAATACGGCATGGCGGCACGCAAAACCGTGGTGGATCAGATCCGCCGTGAGGTTGCGGCCCAAGGTGGCTACACCTTGTTGCTCGATGGCGGCGACGTCAACACCGGGGTGCCAGAATCCGATCTGCAGGATGCTGTGCCCGATTTCAAAGGCATGAACCTGCTGGGTTACCAAGCCATGGCGGTCGGCAACCACGAATTTGACAAACCCCTGTCGGTGCTCAAGATGCAACGCGACCTGGCGCAGTTTCCCATGCTCTCGGCCAATATCTACGAGAACGGCCAACGCATGTTCGATGCCTACAAGGTGTTTAACCTGGGTGGCCTGCGCGTCGGCGTGATGGGCCTGACCACCGAAGACACCCGCAAGATGGTGCTGCCCGAGAACGTGGCGCGCCTGGACTTCCGCAACCCGATCACGGAGGCAGGCAAGGTGGTGCCGGAGCTGCGCCGCCAGGCCGACGTGGTGATTGCCGCCACCCACATGGGCCATTATGAAAACGGCCAACACGGCAACCAAGCCGCAGGCGACGTGGAGATGGCGCGCGCGGTGTCAGGCATTGACCTGGTGGTGGGTGGTCACACCCAGAACCCGGCGTGTATGAAGGCAGAGAATGTGCTCGACCGCGCCTATGTGCCGGGCGCCGCCTGCCAACCAGACCGCCAGAACGGCGCCTGGATTGTGCAAGCCCATGAATGGGGCAAGTACGTGGGCCGCGCTGACTTTGAGTATCACAATGGTGAGTTCAAACTGGTCAACTACACCCTCATCCCCATCAACCTGAAGAAACCCGTCAAAGCCGCCGACGGCAAGACCGCCCTGGTGCACTACACCAGCGCCATCGCCGAAAACCCCGAGATGCTGGCCCTGTTGACGCCTTACCAGAAATTTGGCCAGGACAAACTCGAGGTTCAGATCGGTGCCACCGACGCGCGGCTGGAAGGTGACCGCAAGCTGGTGCGCAGCCAGCCCACCAACCTGGGGGTGCTGATTGGTCGCGCCATGATGGACAAAACCAGCTCCGATCTGGCCATCGTCAACGCCGGTGGTGTGCGTGACGCCATTGCGGCGGGCGCCATCAGCTACAAAGACGTGCTCAAAGTCCATCCTTTTGGCAACACCGTGTGCACTGTGGACCTGACTGGCCAGGAACTCACTGACTACCTGCATGCCGCTGCAAAAATGACACCCGACTCCGGTGCTTTCCCCCAATTTGCCGGGGTGGAACTGGAAGTAGCTGCCGACCAGGCCAGCAAGGTGCGGGTGGCAGGCCAGGCTTTACAGCCAGGCAAAACCTACCGCTTGGCGATCAATAACTTCCAGGCCAGCGGCGGTGACGGTTACCCCAAGCTCAGTGCTCACCCAAGTTTTGTCAACACCGGCTTTGTGGATGCCGATGTCTTGCGAGCCTTCATCAGCAAAAACAGCCCCTTGAAAGTCGCCGACTTTGAGCCGGGTACCGCTGTGGTACGCCGATAATCCAAACACTGCGCGCCACACCGGCGTGCAGGCTTTTTTACCCAGGAGAACATCATGGCCAAAGGTCAACAAAGCAACAAAATGGTTAAAAAGCCCAAAAAAGACACCTCACCACCCAAGCCGGTGTCTGCCGACGCGGTGCGTCCCACTGTGGTGACGGTGGTGCCGGTGCGGGGCAAACTCAAAAACGCGCCACGTTGATCGTGTCATGAGGCGGTGATTGGTGGCTGACAGAATGCGCTGGCTGTCAACATCTGAGGGCTTATGAGAAAACCTTTGCGAGGGCGCTGGCGCGCGAGCGGTGAGGTATTGCCGATCAAAAAACGGCTGGGTGGCCCCGAGCGGCGACTGGTTCCAGCGGGCGCCAGTGTGTCCACAGCGCGCCTGGTCGATGACTTGCGCCACTACCAGTCAGAGTTGGAGATCCAGAACCGAGCCCTGCGCTTTAGCCAGAGTGCGGCCGAAGACGCCTACGAGCGTTTTGTCTCATTGTTTTCCAATGTGCCACTGGCTCTGATGGTGGTGGATGACAGTGGCCAGATTCTGGAGAACAACGCCCGCGCGCTGGCCTTGTTGCGCCCGGTCGAGAGCGATCCACCACTGACCTACTTTCAGCCCCTGGTGTCTGCCAATGACCTGGACCTGATGCAAAAAGGCTTTGCCACCGCCAGAATCGACGGGGCCTGTGAGCTCAATGAGCTGATGTTTGCAGGTGGCTCCAACGGCACCATCACCGGTGATCTGCACATCTCGCGCATTGACACCAACCAGGACGAGCGCACGGTTTTTATCTGCGCCATCATTGACCAGGGCCCCTTGCTGGCCCAGCGCAGCGCCTTGCAGGCCAGTGCGGCCACCCTGCAACAGCGCAACACCGAGTTGCTGCAAAGCAAGACACACCTGGCGGCCATCATCAACTCGTCGCTGGATGCCATCATTTGTGTGGACCGCAACCAGCGCATCATCGTGTTTAACCCGACCGCTGCCACGCTGTTTCATTGCCCGGCCGAGCAGGCAATTGGCAAGCTGCTGGTGACGTTTTTGCCCGATGCGGTGCGCGCCCTGTCTTACAGCGACATCACCAGCCATGCCCAGTTGGGTGAGATGTCAGGCGTCACGACCGAGGGTGATACCGTTCCGCTGGACATCAGCCTGTCGTTTGACCACCAGCCCGATGGTGACATCGTCACCCTGTTTGCCCGGGACCTGACCGCACAAAAAAAGATGGAGGCGCACCGTACCGCACTGGAGTCGCAGCTGCGCGAATCCCAAAAGATGCAGGCCATCGGTACGATGGCTGGCGGGATTGCCCACGATTTCAACAACATCATCAGCGCCATTTTGGGCAATGTGGAACTGGCGCGCGAAGATGCACAACTCGATGCGTCGGTCAGCACCAGCCTGATGGAGATCGACAAGGCGGGTCGGCGCGCGCGCGACCTGGTCAGGCAGATTCTGACCTTCAGCCGCAATGAACCGCCGCACCGCGTGCCTTTGCAACTGGCCGAGGTGGTGGTGGAAACAGCCAGGCTGCTGAAGGTCACGCTGCCGCCGCAGGTCGATCTGATCATGGACATCGACCCCGACACCCCGGCGGTGATGGCAGACGCCACACAAATCGAGCAGGTGTTGCTCAACTTGTGCACCAACGCCATTTATGCCATTGGCAAACGCAAAGGCACGATACGGGTGGAGTTGGGCTACAGCCTGCGCAGCCTGACCGACCCGTCCGAGCGCCGCAGTGGCCTGCGTGGGCAACACATCAAACTCACCGTCAGCGACACCGGCGCAGGTATGTCCGAGGCCATTTTGCAGCGTGTTTTTGAGCCATTTTTCACCACCAAACCGGTGGGCCAAGGCACGGGGTTGGGGCTGTCTGTGGTGCACGGCATCATGCGCGCCCATCAGGGCAGCGTGCGTGTGCAAAGCACACTTGGCAGCGGCAGTACCTTCACCCTTTATTTCCCGGTTCCCGCAGAGGCGGCTCAGCTCAAGGCAGTGGCCCTGGCCGCGCCGCCAGCGGCGGCCAGTCCAGCGGCTGGTAGCGGTCAAAAGGTCATGTATGTGGATGACGATGAGGCGCTGGTTTTTCTGGTTCGCCGCTTGCTTACCCGTCGCGGTTATGTGGTGAGCACCTTCACCAATCCCAAAATTGCTCTGGAAGCCTTGCGCTCAGACCCCAAGCAGGCCGATCTGCTGGTGACAGACTACAACATGCCTGGTTACAGTGGTGTGGATCTGATTCGGGATGTCGCTTTGCTCTTGCCCAAGTTGCCCATGGCCTTGGCATCAGGCTACGTGACGCCGGAAATTGAGCGTGATGCGCTGGCCGCTGGCGCCAGGGCCTTGATCCACAAGCCCAATGACATCGAAGAACTCTGTGACACGGTTCAAAAACTTCTGACTGAAGCTCGTTTTGGCGCCTGAGTTAGCTGACCTATTGGTGGTGTACGAGGACGACAGCTTGTTGGTGCTGAACAAGCCGTCGGGCTTGCTGAGTGTGCCAGGTCGGGGTGAAGACAAACAAGACTGCCTGTCCTCACGCGTTCAAGCTTGTTATGCTGATGCGAGCATTGTTCATCGACTGGATATGGCGACATCGGGCTTGATGCTGATGGCGCGGGGCGCTGCGGCACAGCGCTTGTTGAATGACGCTTTTGCCAGTCGCGCAGTGCATAAGCGGTATGAGGCCGTGGTGGACGGGCTGCTGCAACCGCAGGGCCAGCAAGATGAGGGGCTGTGGCAGGAGATCAATTTGCCCATCGCGCTGGACTGGCCCCATCGCCCGCTGCGGGTGATCGATGCCCAATTGGGCAAACCAAGCCAGACACGCTGGCAAGTGCTGTCGCAGGATCCAAGCTCTGGCACCAGCCGTTTGCGACTGGAACCCCTCACCGGGCGCTCCCACCAACTGCGGGTTCACCTGAAAGCCATCGGGCACCCGATCCTGGGCGACACACTGTACGCCCCGCCCGACGTGCAGGCAAAAGCACCCCGCTTGCTCTTACACGCCACCGAACTGGGCTTGATCCATCCCGTCAGTAAACAACCGATGCGGTGGTTAAGCCCGGCACCTTTTTAGCTCAGCTGCGAGCGGTTTTGCCCAGCGTGCCGTCGATCAGACGGCCCATTTTTTCTGTGGCCCCTTCAATGGCCTGGTTCAAATTGGCACCCTGGTGTTTCAACACCAGGGGTTGATGGCCTTCCAGACGGGCCTCCATGGTGCACTGGATACTTTCCTGTGTGTTTTTCTTGCCCGCGTTTTCATCACTCAGATGCACTTCCACCCGTGTGATCTGGCCGCTGAACCGTGCCAAAGCAGCCTGGATGCTGCTGCTGGCCCACTGCGCCAAAGCGTCTGTGCCTTCAATGTGGTTGTCGGTATGAATTTGGACTAGCATTTTTTTCTCCTGGTCAAAACAAAGGCCTTGCTTATCGTCAATGATAGGCGGCAAGAACACCTGTCCATTGACACCTATCAACACATCGACCTATGACAACCCATCTTTTCATCGTCACCGGAGCTTCACGTGGCATGGGCTTTTGCCTGGCAGAACAATTGTTGGCGCCACAGCATGCGCTGTTGTGTATCTCGCGCAGCAGGTCCGCCCATCTGGCGAACACAGCCCAGCAACGCGGCGCCGCATTGACCCAGTATGTGACTGACCTGGCAGACCCCATACCCGCCGCTGAACAGCTCAAGCTTTGGCTGGCGACCCAGGACCCCGATACCATCGCCAGTGCCACCCTGATCAACAACGCGGGTGTGATTCCTCCCCTGGTGCCGCTGTCTGATTCCGAACCTGCGGATCTGGCTCAGGCCCTGCGTGTTGGTCTGGAAGCACCGATGGTGTTGACGGCCGCCTTTCTGGCCAGCACCCGTTCCTGGAAAACACTTCGCCGGGTGCTGAACATCTCCTCGGGTCTGGGGCGGCGGCCCATGGCCTCGCAGTCTGCGTATTGCGCTGCCAAGGCCGGGCTGGACCACTTCACCCGCTGCCTGGCGCTGGATGAAGCCGGTCTACCCAACGGCGCCAAAGTCTGTTCTCTGGCCCCGGGTGTGATTGACACCGATATGCAGGTACAACTGCGCAGCGCCAGTCCGGTCCTGTTCCCCGACCAGGTCAACTTTGCGCAGCTCAAAACAAACGACCAACTCACCAGCGCCGAGGACGCAGCGGCACGGGTCTTGGCTTTTCTGAGTCGCAAGGACTTTGGTGAGCAAGCAGTGGCTGATGTTCGCAATTAACCACTGTTTCAATGAATATGGCCGATCTTAGGGTCTGCCTGGGTAGCCACTTGCAGGGGTGACGGCTAAGATGAATCGACGCTATGTTTTTAAACCACAGAGGAGACAAAAATGGGTCGTGACGTTGTTGTTGTGAGTGCAGTTCGCACTGCCATCGGTACCTACGGAGGCAGCCTCAAGGACATTGCCCCGACAGATCTGGCGGCTCAGGTGGTGCGCGAAGTGCTGTCGCGGGCCAAGGTGGAGGGCAAAGAGGTGGGGCATGTGGTGTTTGGCCATGTGGTCAATACCGAGCCCAAAGACATGTATCTGTCACGCGTGGCGGCCATCCATGGTGGTTGTCCCGAGGCCACACCGGCTTTTAACGTCAACCGCCTGTGCGGCTCAGGCCTGCAAGCCATTGTGTCGGCCAGCCAATCCATCTTGCTGGGTGACACGGATGTGGCCATTGGCGGTGGTGCCGAAAACATGAGCCGAGCACCTTATGCCAGCCTGAACATGCGCTGGGGTGTGCGCATGGGCGACAGCAAAATGATCGACATGATGGTGGGTGCACTGCACGACCCATTCGAGACCATCCACATGGGTTTGACCGCCGAGAACATTGCCGCCAAGTGGGGCATCAGCCGCGACGACCAGGACGCGCTGGCCGTGGAAAGCCACAACCGTGCCCAACGTGCCATCGAAGAAGGCCGTTTTAAAAGCCAGATCGTGCCGGTGATCTTAAAAAGCCGCAAAGGAGATGTCGCTTTTGAGACCGACGAACACTTCCGCCCCAATTGCACCCTGGCAGAACTGAGCAAACTCAAACCAGCGTTCATGAAAGAAGGTGGTACCGTGACTGCGGGCAACGCCTCCGGCATCAACGACGCCGCCGCCGCCGTGGTGCTGATGGAAGCTGCCACCGCCAAGGCCCGTGGTCTCGCACCCTTGGCACGCCTGGTGGCCTACGCCCATGCGGGTGTCGACCCGAAGTACATGGGTATCGGCCCAGTACCCGCCAGCCAGATGGCCCTGAAAAAAGCCGGGCTCACGGTCAATGACATGGATGTGATCGAAGCCAACGAAGCCTTTGCCGCACAAGCCTGTGCCGTGAGCCGCGATCTGGGCCTGGACCCAGCCAAGGTCAACCCAAACGGTTCCGGCATTTCACTGGGCCACCCGATTGGCGCCACCGGGGCACTGATCACGGTCAAAGCACTGTACGAACTGGAACGTATTGGTGGTCGCTACGCGCTGGTCACCATGTGTATTGGCGGCGGCCAAGGGATTGCGGCTATTTTTGAGCGGCAAGGCTGACAAAAGCAAGCCCCTCGCGAACAGACCACGCAAGGGGCTAATACCAAAAATGAAAAAGCCTAACTGAATCCCGTTGGGCTTTTTGTATTTGGGCTGGGGCGAATTCAACAGCAGCTTGACAGCCGCTTACCCCTGCACCAACCGCTGCGTCTGCACACCCAGCCCCTCAACACCTAACCGCATGGTCTGGCCGGCGCGCAGGAAAACCTGTGGCTTCTGGCCCATGCCAACACCAGGTGGGGTGCCGGTGGAGATCACGTCGCCAGGCTGCAAACTCATGAAGCGGCTCAGGTAACTGACCAGGAACGGCACCTGGTAGACCATGGTGGCTGTGCTGCCGTTTTGGTAGCGGTGGCCGTCCACCTCCAGCCACAGTGACAGCGCCTGCGGGTCAGGCACCTCGTCAGCGGTCACCAACCACGGACCCAGCGGGCCGAAGGTGTCACAGCCCTTGCCCTTGTCCCAGGTGCCGCTGCGGTTGAGCTGAAAGTCGCGCTCGGACACATCGTTCATCACGCAGTAACCGGCCACATGCTGCATCGCGTCGGCCTCTGCAATGTGGCTTCCGCCCTGCCCGATCACCACCGCCAGCTCCACCTCCCAGTCGGTTTTGAGGGAACCCCGGGGGATATGTACCGCGTCGTCCGGGCCGCTCAGGGCGCTGGTCCATTTGCCAAACACCACGGGCTCGGGCGGCACCGGCATACCGGACTCTGCCGCATGGTCGGCATAGTTCAGACCGATACAGATGCATTTGCCCACCTTGGCCACACACGGCCCCAGGCGCAGGTCCTGCTGCGGCACACCTGGAACCAGCGGCAGACTGTTCAGGTCCAGGCTGCGCAGATGCGCCAGACACTTGGGCGACAAGGTGGTGCCGCCAATGTCGTCGACCAAGGCACTCAAAGACCGCACCTGGCCGTTGGCATCCAGCACACCGGGTTTTTCCTGGCCCGCCGGGCCGTAACGCAACAACTTCATGGGGTTTGCCGTCCTTTCCAAAACAGAAGGACAAGTTTAGGCCCGCGCTCTGTCACAACACTGGGTTTGGGGCCAAGCAGCAAAAAGCGCCTGCTGTGTCCACAAACAGGCGCTCTAAATGCTCTAATTTCAAGAGCTATCAGCCCTTATTGAATAAGGGCTGAAGGCATAAATGGCTTACTTTTTCTTGAAGTTCTTGAAGTTTTCAATGCCTTCCAGAATTTCCTGGTGAGCGGCTTCGGGGCCTTCCCAACCCAGGATCTTGACCCATTTGCCGTCTTCCAGATCTTTGTAGTGTTCAAAGAAGTGGGCAATGGTCTTCAGGCGCAAGGGTTGCAAGTCTTCCGGCTTTTTCCAGCGGCTGTAGAGCGACAGAATCTTGTCGATCGGCACCGCCAGCACCTTGCCGTCCATACCGGCTTCGTCTTCCATCTTCAGGATGCCGACGGCACGGCAGGTCACCACCACCCCCGGGATCAGGGGCACCGGGGTGACCACCAGCACATCCACCGGGTCACCGTCACCGCTGATGGTTTGTGGCACATAACCGTAGTTGGTGGGGTAATGCATGGCCGTGCTCATAAAACGGTCGACATAAATCGCGTGCGTTTCGTGGTCCACCTCGTACTTGACCGGGTCGGCATTCATCGGGATTTCGATGATGACATTGAACTCTTCAGGCACTTTAGAGCCGGGGGTAACGGTATTTAATGACATGGTTTGTGCACGGTTTGGTTTAAATCAAGAACATCTGAGATTAAGTCTGATTTTACTGACTGGCCCCTTTCAAGCGGCCCAACAGCCGCATTTTTGGCGTTACAGTCTGCCCGTTGGCCAACCGTCCCTGCAGTCACCTCACGGGTGCGCGGAGGCGAGGAAGCAACGCAGCGGTGGTGCCGATTGCGTTGCACCACTCCCTCGCGAAGCAACTTCAGGAGATTTATCAAATGACAGGCAACTCTGCGCTGATTCTGGCGCTTATCTGCGGCTTGATCGCCGTCGGCTATGGCTTCTGGGCCCGTAGCTGGATCCTTTCCCAAGATGCTGGCAACCAGCGTATGCAAGACATTGCGGCTGCCATCCAGACCGGTGCGGCAGCCTACCTGGCCCGCCAGTACAAAACCATCGCCGTGGTCGGCGTGGTGCTCGCTGTGCTGATTGGTGTGTTTCTGGACCCCTTGAGTGCAGTCGGTTTTGTGGTGGGCGCGGTGCTCTCAGGCGCTTGTGGTTTCATCGGTATGAATGTGTCGGTGCGCGCCAATGTGCGTACCGCTCAAGCGGCCACCAAGGGCATTGGCCCGGCGTTGGACGTGGCTTTCCGTGGCGGCGCCATCACCGGCATGCTGGTGGTGGGCTTGGGCCTGCTGGGCGTGACCGGTTTTTACTGGTTCCTGGTACCGGACGGCGTGGCCACTGCAGCCAAACTCAACCCGCTGATCGGTTTTGCCTTTGGCTCCTCGCTGATCTCGATTTTTGCCCGCTTGGGCGGCGGTATCTTCACCAAAGGTGCTGACGTGGGCGCTGACCTGGTGGGCAAGGTCGAGGCCGGCATCCCGGAAGATGACCCGCGCAACCCGGCGGTGATTGCCGACAACGTCGGTGACAACGTGGGTGACTGCGCCGGTATGGCCGCTGACCTGTTTGAAACCTACGCCGTGACCCTGATCGCCACCATGGTGCTGGGCGCCCTGCTGATCACCGGCGTCGGCCCCAACGCGGTGTTGTACCCGCTGGCCCTCGGCGCGGTGTCGATCGTGGCATCCATCATCGGTTGCTTCTTTGTCAAGGCCTCACCTGGCATGAAAAACGTGATGCCTGCGCTCTACAAGGGCCTGGCGGTGGCCGGTGGTCTGTCGCTGGTGGCGTTTTATTTTGTGACCCAAAGCCTGTTCCCGCAAGCGCTGACGCTGGCCGATGGCCGCATCATTGGCGCAGGCAGCCTGTTTGGCGCCTGCACCGTGGGCCTGGTGCTGACCGGTGTGCTGGTCTGGATCACCGAGTACTACACCGGCACCCAATACAAACCAGTGCAGCACATTGCCGAAGCCTCTACAACAGGCCATGGCACCAACATCATTGCCGGTCTGGGTGTGTCGATGCGCTCCACCGCCTGGCCGGTGTTGTTTGTTTGTGCAGGCATTTATTCGGCTTACGAACTGGCTGGTTTGTACGGGATTGCGATTGCGGCCACCTCCATGCTCAGCATGGCCGGCATCATCGTGGCGCTGGACGCCTACGGCCCGATCACCGACAACGCCGGTGGTATTGCCGAAATGAGTGAAATGCCCGCCAGCGTGCGTGACATCACCGACCCGCTGGACGCGGTGGGCAACACCACCAAGGCGGTGACCAAAGGTTACGCGATTGGTTCGGCCGGTCTGGCCGCGCTGGTGCTGTTTGCCGACTACACCCACAAACTCGATGTCTATGGCAAACACATCACCTTTGATCTGAGCGACCCGATGGTCATCATCGGCCTGTTCATCGGTGGCCTGATTCCCTACCTGTTTGGCGCCATGGCGATGGAAGCGGTGGGCCGCGCTGCGGGTAGCGTGGTGGTCGAAGTGCGCCGCCAGTTCCGCGAGATCAAGGGCATCATGGAAGGTACTGCCAAGCCCGAATACGGCCGCGCAGTCGACATGTTGACCACCGCGGCCATCAAGGAAATGATGATCCCATCGCTGCTGCCGGTGGTGGCGCCGATTTTGGTGGGCCTGATCCTTGGCCCGGCGGCTTTGGGTGGTTTGCTGATGGGCACCATCGTGACCGGCCTGTTTGTGGCGATCTCGATGTGTACCGGTGGCGGCGCCTGGGACAACGCCAAGAAATACATCGAAGACGGCCATTTTGGTGGCAAGGGTTCTGAGACCCACAAAGCTGCCGTGACCGGCGACACCGTGGGCGACCCCTACAAAGACACCGCAGGCCCGGCCGTGAACCCGCTGATCAAGATCATCAACATCGTGGCGCTGCTGATTGTGCCGGTGATGATGAAGCTCCACGGCGGCTGATCGGTTCACCACCCCTCCTCCAAAAACCCGCCTTGTGCGGGTTTTTTATTGATGGCACGGTTGAGTCACCGTTTGAACCCGAGGTCTGTAGTTCACAACTGAAGGCTGTGAAACCATGACCAACCGGTGTTTTCCCGTGTCGATCACAATCCGGTGATGCCAACACCCCGATGGACCTCATATAACGACTTCTGCAGCGAATACACCCGGTCCGGTTCGACCGACGTTTGGCATGGTCTGTGTTTTGCTTGAATAAACCATGGTTGAAGCCCTCAGAATTGTTGTGATTGCTCCTGATCTGGATATTTCCGAGAGTTCAGGTGAACATGCGTTGGCGCTGGCCGAACGCTCGCGCAGCCTGCGCATCGGGCTGCTGGAAAGCGGCTTCAACTTGGTGGCGTCCATCCCGGCAGACGTGTTTTTGACCGAACGTCTGGCGCAATTGCAACCGGACTTGGTGATTGTGGATGCCGAGAGTGAAGCGCGTGACGCGCTCGAGCATGTGGTCATCGCCACCCGTGATGCACGTCGCCCGATCGTCATGTTCACCAACGACAACGACACCTCCCATGTGCGCGCCGCTGTGGCCGCAGGTGTGTCGGCCTACATCGTGGCGGGCCTGTCACCGGAGCGCATCCGCCCGATTCTGGACGTGGCCATCGCCCGCTTCCACCACGAACAAGCCTTGCTCAAGGAACTGGCCGACGCCAGGAGCGAAGTCAATGAACTCAGCGCCGAACTCAAAGACCGCAAAGTGATTGAACGTGCCAAGGCGGTGCTGATGGAGCGCCAGCACCTGAGCGAGGGTGAAGCTTATGCCCGGCTGCGCAAAACCGCCATGGACAAAAACCTGCGCTTGGTCGATGTGGCCCAACGTATGCTGGATGTGGCTGACCTGCTGGGCTAACCGCAGAGGGCGCAGGCGGGTACGAACGGCTTTTTTTGCACCAACTTCGGTTCGAGATGGTGCATTGCACATCCAAGGTGCCCTTTTAACGTGCAAGCCGGCAGATTTGTGCCCAGAACTCACCCAAATCCCACCAAAACTCCTGGCACAGACATTGCATAACTCACCACAAGACCCTCACGGGTCGTGATTGTTACCCGGTCCAACGGCGGGCTAGGTGGTGATCCAAAGGACAAAGGCGTCCCCACGGGCATATGGCTTTTAACAAGCGATATGTCACGTGAGGACGCCTTTTTTGTTGTCTGCTTTTGAAACGTTGAGGGATATTGCCATGACCGAGCTTCTCAAACCCAGCCTCAGCCGCCGTGCTGTTTTGCAAACTGCCGCCGTGGGCGCTTTGGGCATCAGCCCGGCGTTACGCGCCTCGGTCTATGCCGCTGGCTCCGACGCCCCCGAAAAAACCGAGGTCAAGATCGGTTTCATCCCGCTGACCGACTGCGCCAGCGTGGTCATGGCGGCCGAACTGGGTCTGGACAAAAAATACGGCGTCAAGATCATTCCTACCAAAGAAGCCAGCTGGGCCGGCGTGCGCGACAAACTCACCACCGGCGAGCTGGACTTTGCCCATGTGTTGTATGGCTTGGTCTATGGCGTGCACATGGGCATTGGCGGTGCCAAAAAAGACATGGCGGTGTTGATGACCCTCAACAACAACGGCCAGGCCATCACGCTGTCCAAAAAACTGGCGGACAAAGGCGCGGTCGACGGCCCGAGCCTGGCCAAGCTGATGGCCAGCGAGAAGCGCGAATACACCTTCGCCCAGACCTTCCCAACCGGCACCCACGCCATGTGGTTGTATTACTGGATGGCTGCCAACGGCATCAACCCGATGACCGACGCCAAGGTGATCACCGTGCCGCCACCACAAATGGTGGCCAATATGCGGGTGGGCAACATGGACGGCTACAGCGTGGGTGAGCCATGGAACCACCGCGCCATCATCGACGGCATTGGCATCACTGCGACCACCAGCCAGGACATCTGGAAAGACCACCCAGAAAAGGTGCTGGGCACCACCGGCGAGTTTGTCAAGAAATACCCCAACACCGCACGCGCCGTGACCGCCGCGATTCTGGAGGCCAGCCAGTGGATTGACGCGGGTCTGCAAAACAAAAACAAAATGGCCGAGACCATCGCCGCCAAGAGTTACGTGAACACCAGTGTCGATGCGATCAACCAGCGCATTCTGGGGCGTTACCAAAACGGCATGGGTAAAACCTGGGACGACCCGAACTACATGAAGTTCTTCAACGACGGCGCGGTGAATTTTCCGTACCTGTCAGACGGCATGTGGTTCCTGACCCAGCACAAACGCTGGGGTTTGCTCAAAGAACACCCAGACTACCTGACCGTGGCCAAACAGATCAACCAGATCGAGCTTTACAAACAGGCTGCCACCGCCAGCAAAACGCCGATTCCGAAGGACGTGATGCGCACCTCCAAGCTGATGGATGGTGTGGTCTGGGACGGCAAGGACCCCAAGAAATACGCCGACGGGTTCAAGGTCAAAGCCTAAAACCCACCTCACGCATTCCCGCAACGTAACCACGTTGCCTCTAGGGAGGACAGCCCCCCGGCAAAACCGGTGGTGAGGCGGTCCTCGCGGTGAACCCTGCGTGCATCACGCTCTATTTGGAAAGGAACCACCATGGTCAGCGCTGTATTTCACTCTCCACTGGAAGCTTCTGGCTCAGTAACGGTTACGTCTTCCAATCCGCAAGGTACTATGACAAATATAGCTATCAGCCCAGATTCAACAAGGGCTACAGGCCCAAAAGACCTACAAACACCGGGCTACGACTGGCGCGGCCTGTGGCTGGTCGTGTTACCGCCGCTGTTGGGGCTGGGACTGCTGATCGGCATCTGGGCGCTGGTGAGCATCAGCACCGCCAGCAGCATCCCCTCACCCGCCGACACTTTCAAACAAGCGGTGGTGATCTTCAGTGACCCGTTTTACCGCAACGGCCCGAACGACCAGGGTGTCGGCTGGAACATCCTGATGAGCCTGGAACGGGTGGCCGTGGGTTTTGGCCTGGCGGCGCTGGTCGGTATTCCCGCCGGTTTTGCGATTGGCCGGTTTGAGTTTCTGAGCCGCATGTTCAACCCGCTGATCAGCCTGCTGCGCCCGGTGTCACCGCTGGCCTGGTTGCCGATTGGCCTGCTGGTGTTCAAGGGTGCCAACCCGGCGGCGATCTGGACCATTTTTATCTGCAGCATCTGGCCCATGATCATCAACACCGCTGTCGGTGTGCAGCGGGTGCCGCAGGACTACATGAACGTGGCCCGCGTCCTGAACCTGAGCGAGTGGAAGATCCTCACCAAGATTTTGTTCCCCTCGGTGCTGCCCTATATGTTGACCGGGGTGCGTCTGGCAGTCGGCACCGCCTGGCTGGTGATTGTGGCGGCCGAGATGTTGACCGGTGGTGTCGGCATCGGTTTCTGGGTCTGGGACGAGTGGAACAACCTCAACGTCAAAAACATCATCATCGCGATTTTTGTGATTGGTGTGGTTGGGTTGATTCTGGAATACGCGCTGGTTCGCATTGCCACCGCGTTCACTTTCGAAGAAGTCAAAAACTGATTCAACCTGACCAAGGAACACACCATGCACGCCAACCAGACCACCAAGTTCATCGACATCGTGGGTGTCGAGCAAACCTTCAAGACCAAAAAAGGCCCTTTTTGTGCGTTACAGGGCATCAACCTGACCGTGGCCAAAGGGGAATTTGTCGCCCTGATCGGCCACTCGGGCTGTGGCAAATCCACCCTGCTGAACCTGATCGCCGGGCTGACCACACCCACCCAAGGCCATTTGTTGTGTGACAACCGCGAGATCGCCGGGCCGGGGCCGGACCGTGCGGTGGTGTTCCAGAACCACTCGCTCTTGCCCTGGTTGACCTGTTTTGAAAACGTCTACCTGGGTGTCGAGCGGGTTTTTGGTGCAGCTAACAAATCCACCGGCGCGGCGTCGGAAAACAAGGCCCAGTTGGCCGAGCGCACCCAGGCCGCGCTGGACATGGTGGGCCTGACGGCAGCCTCCCACAAACGCCCCGGCGAAATCTCGGGCGGCATGAAACAACGTGTGGGCATTGCCCGCGCGCTGGCCATGGAGCCCAAAGTGTTATTGATGGACGAACCTTTTGGGGCACTCGACGCGCTGACCCGCGCCAAGCTACAGGACGAGTTGCTCGACATCGTCGCCCGCACCCACAGCACGGTGGTGATGGTGACCCACGATGTGGACGAAGCCGTGCTGCTGTCCGACAAGATCGTGATGATGACCAACGGGCCCAGCGCCACGATTGGCGAGGTGCTGAGTGTGGACCTGCCGCGCCCGCGCAGCCGGGTCGCACTGGCCGACAGCCCTCAGTATTTGCGTTACCGCAAAGCCGTGATCGACTTTTTGTACACCCGGCAAGCGCACGTTGAAAAGGCAGCCTAAAGATGCTCACCCCCGTCGCTTGCCCACTTCCCTGCGCGCGGTGGCATCGCCAGAGGCCATGCCTCTTCGTTGTCGTCCAAACCTGCGCAGGCAGGTTTGGAGCCGCGGCACTCAGCCCCATCAAGAGTGCAACACCAGCGGCCCGGCAAAGCCGGTTCTGCGGTGTCACTCAATAAAACCCTTGCTCCGGAGAATTCCATGGACATGCGCGTCAAAACCAAACAAAAGCTCGTGATGGTCGGCAACGGCATGGCCGGTGTACGCACCCTTGAAGAGTTGCTCAAAATCGCCCCGGACCTGTACGACATCACGGTGTTTGGTGCCGAGCCGCACCCCAACTACAACCGCATCCTGCTGTCGCCCGTGCTGGCCGGTGAACAGACGATTGACGAGATCATCCTGAACCCGTTTGAGTGGTACTCAGACAACCACATCACCCTGCATGCGGGCTGGCGCGTGACTTCGGTGGACCGGATCAAACGTCTGGTCCACGCGCAGAACAGTGCGGGCGAAACCCGTAGCGCCGAATATGACCGCTTGTTGCTGT
Source organism: Rhodoferax sp. BLA1 (assembly GCF_013416775.1). GTDB lineage: Bacteria > Pseudomonadota > Gammaproteobacteria > Burkholderiales > Burkholderiaceae_C > Rhodoferax. Next base: position 46,429 of record NZ_SZVI01000009.1, on the reverse strand, counting down.
GCACTGGCTCGAACCCGTTTTTGCTGCCCTTGCCGGGCAAGGATCTGGCCGGGGTGATCGCCTACCGCGACATCGCCGACACCAACACCATGATCGAAGCGGCCAAAACCTACCAGCACGCGGTGGTGATTGGCGGTGGTCTGTTGGGCCTGGAAGCCGCCAACGGCCTGATGCGCCGGGGCATGAAGGTGACAGTGGTGCATGTGACACCCACCCTGATGGACCGCCAGCTTGACGCGGTGGCGGGCAAGCTGCTACAAAAGTCCCTGGAAGAGCGCGGTTTGCGCTTTGTAATGGGCGCACAAACCCAGGCACTGCTCAGCCCCGCCGACCTGGTGAGCGCAAGTACCGACGCGCAGGCACCCGTGGTGGCCGAGGGTGTGCCTGATTTGCAAGCCAAATTGGCCTCTAGACCTTATAGAGTATGCGCAGTACGCTTCAAAGATGGTAGCGTGGTGCCAGCCGATCTGGTGGTCATGGCGGTTGGGATCCGGCCCAACACCGAGCTGGCCCAGAGCATGCGCCTGCACTGCGACAAAGGCATTGTGGTCACCGACACCTTACAAACCGTGACCGATGCACGCATCTACAGCGTGGGTGAATGCGCTGCCCATCGCGGCACCGCGTACGGGCTGGTGGCGCCATTGTTTGAGCAGGCCAAGGTGGCGGCCAACCATCTGGCGCAGTTTGGCATCGGGCGTTATGTGGGCTCGCTGACCTCGACCAAGCTCAAGGTCACCGGCATTGACCTGTTTAGCGCGGGCAACTTCACCGGTGGTGCAGGTTTTGAGGAAATTGTCCTGAGTGACCCGCAAGGCGGCGTCTACAAAAAACTGGTGCTCAAAGACGACAAACTGGTGGGCGCCTGCCTGTATGGCGACACGGTGGACGGCAGCTGGTACTTCAAGCTGCTGCGCGATGGCCGATCCATTGGCGACATCCGCGACAAGCTGATGTTTGGTGAAAGCAATATCGGCGACGTCGGCCACCAGGGCCAAAACAAAGCCGTCGCCATGAAAGACAGCGACGAAGTCTGCGGCTGCAACGGCGTCACCAAGGGCACCATCTGCAAAACCATCAAGGACAAAGGCCTGTTCACACTCGACGAGGTGCGCAAACACACCAAGGCCAGCGCGTCGTGTGGGTCGTGTACCGGGCTGGTGGAACAGTTGCTGATGTTTACGGCCGGTGGCGACTACTCGGCCACCCCCAAAACCAAAGCCATGTGTGCCTGCACCGAACATGGCCATCAGGCGGTGCGCGACGCCATTCATTCCAACAAGCTGCTCAAGATCGCCGATGTGTTTGCTTCGCTGAATTGGAAAACACCCAACGGTTGTGCCAGTTGCAGACCCGCCGTCAACTACTACCTGATCAGCACCTGGCCCAAAGAGGCCAAAGACGACCCCCAAAGCCGCTTCATCAACGAACGCAGCCACGCCAACATCCAAAAAGACGGCACCTACAGCGTGATCCCACGCATGTGGGGCGGCGAGACCTCTGCCAACGAGTTACGCCGGATTGCTGACGTGGTGGACAAATACCAGATCCCCACCGTCAAAGTCACCGGCGGCCAACGCATCGATTTGCTCGGTGTCAAAAAAGAGGACTTGGTCAACGTCTGGAAAGACATCGGCATGCCGTGTGGCCACGCCTACGCCAAGGCGCTGCGCACGGTGAAAACCTGTGTCGGCAGCGAATGGTGCCGCATGGGCACCCAGGACAGCACCCAGATGGGCAAGGACCTGGAGCGCGCCTTTGTGGGCATGTACGCCCCCCACAAGGTGAAGTTTGCGGTGAGTGGTTGCCCGCGCAACTGTGCCGAGGCCGGTATCAAAGACGTTGGCATCATCGGCGTGGACAGCGGATGGGAAATGTACGTGGCGGGCAACGGCGGCATCAAGACCGAGGTGGCGCACTTTCTGGTCAAGGTCAAAACCGCAGCCGAGGTGCTGGAATTCACTGGCGCGTTTTGTGAGCTGTACCGGCAGGAAGGCTGGTACCTGGAGCGCACCGTGCATTACGTCAACCGCGTTGGCCTGGATTACGTCAAGAAAAAAATCGTGGACGACGCTGCGGGCCGCAAAGCCTTGTGGGAACAGCTGCAGTTTGCGCTGGACGGTGAACCCGACCCGTGGTTTGAGTTTGACAAAGCCGCGGTGGACACCCGGCAATTCACAGCGCTCACGGCGTGAACCCCACTTTCACCCGGTTTACAAGCCATTTGTGCCTCTAGCCCTTATACATAAAGAACTAATAGCTACAAAGGACATAGCAATATGAACGAATGGACCCCCATTTGCCAGCTCGACGACATCCCCGTGCTGGGCGCACGCCGCGTGTCACGCACCCAGGGTCTGGATGTGGCGCTGTTCCGCAACGACCAGGACGAGGTGTTTGCCCTGCTGGACCGCTGCCCGCACAAAGGTGGCCCGCTGAGCCAGGGCATGGTGTTTGGCACCAGCGTGGCCTGCCCCTTACACAACTGGACCATTGGCCTGTGCACCGGTCACGCGGCAGCGCCCGATGAAGGCAGCACGCCCAGCTTCAGCATCAAGCTGGACAACGGCCAGGTGTTCCTGAAAACGACCGAGCTGGCCAGCCATGCCATCGACCAGACCCGCCCGGTGGCTGGCCCGGCGCGCAGGACCTTGTCCCCTCTCCCGCTGGGAGAGGGCTAGGGTGAGGGAAACCGCCATGCAGCTGAGCCGCCCTCACCCCAACCCTCTCCCGCAGGGCGAGGGTGGCAACACCGACACACGTTCCACCTGCCCGTATTGCGGCGTGGGCTGCGGCGTGATCATCACGTCGAACGGCCAGCAGATCACCAGCGTGCGCGGTGACCCGGACCACCCGGCCAACTTTGGCCGCCTGTGCACCAAGGGCTCGACACTGGCCCATACGGCTGCACCAGAACTGGCGCGCCAGACCCGGTTGTTGACACCCCAATTACGAACCAGCCGGGGTGCCACACCGCAGCCGATCCGCTGGGCCCAGGCACTTGACCACGCCAGTCAACGTTTGACCCACATCGTGCAGCAACATGGCGCGGATGCACTCGGGGTGTATGTCAGCGGTCAGTTGCTCACCGAAGACTATTACGTCTTCAACAAACTCGTCAAAGGCGTGCTCGGCACCAACCAGATCGACACCAATTCACGCCTGTGCATGAGCAGCGCGGTGGCTGGTTACAAGCTCACGCTCGGTGCCGATGCACCACCGGCCTGTTACGACGACATCCAGCACGCGCAAACCCTGTTCATCAGCGGCAGCAACACCGCCTGGGCACACCCGATCCTGTACCGGCGGATTGAGGATGCCAAGGCAGCGAACCCGGCGATGAAAATCATCGTGGCCGACCCCCGGCGCACCGACACCGCCGCCCAGGCCGACCTTCATCTGCCGCTGCAACCCGGCACCGACATCGCACTCTGCCACGGCCTGTTACACATCATGTTGTGGGAAGGTTGGCTGGACAACGCCTACATCACCGCCCACACCAGTGGTTTTGAGGCCTTGAAAACCCTGGTGCGCGAGTACACACCCGAGCATGTGTCCGACCTGTGCCGCCTGCCCAAGCCAGACCTGTTCACTGCGGCACGTTGGTTTGCCGGTGTGAGTGACACAGGCTCCGGCAACCGCACACCGACACTGAGCCTGTATTGCCAGGGCCTGAACCAGTCCAGCAGCGGCACCGCCAAAAATGCTGCACTCATCAACCTGCACCTGGCCACCGGGCAGATCGGCAAAGCCGGTGCCGGGCCGTTCAGCCTGACCGGCCAGCCAAATGCCATGGGCGGACGCGAGGTCGGCGGCCTGGCCAATTTGCTGAGTGCCCACCGCGACCTGGCCAACCCGTTGCACCGCGCCGAAGTGGCCGCACTGTGGGGAGTGCCCAGCGTGCCCGAGAAACCGGGCCGCACCGCCGTAGAGATGTTCCAGGCGGCGGCCGACGGCGAAGTCAAGGCGTTATGGATCGTCTGCACCAACCCAGCCCAAAGCATGCCGGACCAGACTACGGTGCGGCGTGCCCTGCAGCGTGCTGAATTTGTAATTGTGCAAGAGGCTTTTGCCACCACCGCCACCTGCGACTATGCCGACCTGTTGCTGCCCGCCACCACCTGGGGTGAAAAAGAAGGCACCGTGACCAACAGCGAACGCCGCATCAGCCGCGTGCGTGCCGCCGTGCCCGCCCCCACCCACCCGGACTTCCCCCACGATGGCCCCCGGCCCGACTGGAAAATCGCCCAGCAGCTAGGCCAGCGCCTGGAAGCCACGCTGCGCCCGGGCCAGCCCAGCCTGTTGTCCTTTGCCAATGTCGAAGCTGTGTGGCGGGAACACCGTGACAGCACCCGTGGTCGTGATCTGGACATCAGCGGTCTGAGTTACCCGCTGCTGGACCAACATGGCCCGCAACAATGGCCAGCCCGCGCGGCCGATGTGCCGACGCGTCTGGCAACTGGCCAAGCACTGGGCCAGGCGCGACTGTATGAAGACGGCATTTTTCCCACACACAATGGCCGGGCGCAGTTTGCCGCTGTGGCCTACCGCCCGCTGGCAGAGGTGCCAGTAGCGGCCTACCCTTTGTCACTCAACACCGGGCGCTTGCGCGACCAATGGCACGGCATGAGCCGCACCGGCACGCTGGGTCGTTTGTTCGGACACGTCCCCGAACCAGTATTACAAATGCACCCACAAGACATGCGGCGCCGGGCTTTGGCTGACGGTGATCTGGTGCAGGTACGCAGCCAGCGCGGTTGCCTGCTGGTGCCGGTGCAAGCCAGTGAAGAACTCGGCCTGACCCAGGTGTTTTTGGCCATGCATTGGGGCAGCGAGGTCTTGAGCGGCCAAGGGGTGGACGGCCAGCCGCTGGCCGGTGTCAATACGCTGACCAACGCCGCCTATTGCCCCATCTCAAAACAGCCAGAGTTCAAACATGCAGCCGTCCAGGTGGAAAAAGCCAACCTGCCCTGGACCCTGCTGGCTCTGGCCTGGTTGCCGCCTGAGTCGGTGCACAGCGCCCGCGCGCAGTTGGTGGCACTGATGCCACAACTGGCTTTTGCCACCTGTGTACTTTTTGGACGCGAACGCACCGGCCTGCTGTTTCGCGCCGCCCACGCGCAGCCACCCGGTGAGGGCTTGTTATGCCAGGTGGAGGCCGCGCTGGGGTTGGATGGCCAGGACATCCTGCGCTACGTGGATGCCAAACGTGGCCAGCGCCGCGCTGTGAAGCTGGTGAAGAACGGCAACGGATCAACCCAGCTCGACGGTTTTATGCTGGCGGGTGACACCCGGGCCCAGGCCTGGATCAGCACCTTGCTCAAGGAGAGCCTGCCCGCGCAGCAGTTCGGTCAGGCGCTGCTGGTGCCCGGTGCAACACCGCCGGTGCCGGTGGCCTCCAAAGTGCAGCAGGTGTGCACCTGTTTCAACGTGACGGATGTGGCCATCCAGGAATTTTTAAGCACCTGTGATGCTGCCCCATCGGAGAGGCTGGCTGCACTGCAAACCACCTTGAAATGTGGCACCAACTGTGGCTCGTGCCTGCCACAATTGCAGCGGCTGGTGCACCAGCAACCCGCCTCAGCCAGCGTGGTAACCTGAGTGTTTTCAGCCACCTGTTCTCTGCCTTTCACGACCTCCCCCATGAGCATCACCCACTACATCAAAGACATTGGCCGCGGCAAAGAAGGCGCGCGCGCACTGCACCGCACCCAAGCGGCCGACCTGATGGGCCAGGTGCTGGATGGCACCGTCAGCGACCTGGAGCTCGGCGCTTTTGTGCTGGCGATGCGCATCAAGGGTGAAACCCCGCTCGAGATGGCCGGGTTTCTGGACGCGGTGAACCAGCGTTTGCACCCCATTCTCAACCACGGGGTGCCCACAGTGGTGCTGCCCAGCTACAACGGCGCGCGCAAGCTGCCGGTGCTCACACCCTTGCTGGCGCTTCTGCTGGCGCGCGAAGGTCTGGCGGTGGTGGTGCACGGCTGCGTTACTGAGCCTGGCCGCATTTCTGCACAAAAAGTGCTTGAAGCCCTTGATATACAAGGGCAGACAGCTATTGAAAATGCAGTACCTGGCGCGGTGCAATTTGTGCCAACGGCCTTGCTGCTGCCCGGCCTACAGCGCCTGCTGGAAGTGCGCCAGCTGGTCGGCCTGCGCAACAGTGCTCACAGTCTGGTCAAGCTGATGAACCCATGCACAGACGCAGCCGTGGTGGTGGGCAGTTACACCCACCCGGAATACGCGGTGTCGATGGCGGCCACGCTGGAGCTCACCCAGACCAACGCCCTGCTGTTGCGCGGCACCGAAGGAGAACCGGTGGCCGATGCACGCCGCTGCCCGGCCATGACCGTGATTTGCCGGGGCCATGCCCGCCAGGTGCAAGACGCCCAAGCCGGTGCACTAGCTACCCTGCCAGATTTGCCCGCGCCCGACCCGGTGGCCACGGCGCAATGGATTCAAGCGGTATTGGCCGGGCAGGTGCCGGTGCCAGCACCGATTGCCCAGCAAGTGGCCCACTTGGTGCAGCTGTGCCACAGCCTCAGAAGCTCAGCCTGACAGGGCTCTAAAACGTCTCCCACTCGCCGTCTTCTGACTTGGCAGGCGCCTTCACTTTGGCAACCGCCTGCTCCAGCAGTCTGGTCGAAGCTGGCTGCGGGGCTGGTTTGGCCGTGGTCGCAGGCCGTGGGGCGGCCTTGGTACCCGACAACTTGGTAGTCTGTGCGGGTGACGCCACCGGGTGATGGGCTGCAGCTGGCCCACTGGTGCTGCCATCCAGTCGGAACACCGCCACGGTTTGCACCAGGTCTTGCGCCTGCGACTTGAGGTTGCTGGCCGCCGCCGCCATCTGCTCGACCAAGGCGGCGTTTTGTTGGGTGGTTTTGTCCATGTGGGACACCGCCTCACCCACCTGGTTCACCCCCAGCGACTGTTCCTTGCTGGCGGCGCTGATCTCACCCATGATCTCGGTCACCCGTTTGATTGAGCTGACCACCTCGGTCATGGTCTCTCCGGCCTGGTCGACCAGCTCGGTACCCTGCTCCACACGTGTCACGCTGGCGCTGATCAGGGTCTTGATTTCCTTGGCGGCCTCGGCACTACGCCCGGCCAGACTGCGCACTTCACTCGCCACCACCGCAAACCCACGGCCTTGCTCACCCGCACGCGCGGCCTCCACCGCCGCGTTGAGCGCGAGGATGTTGGTCTGGAAGGCAATGCCGTCGATCACACCGATGATGTCGCCGATCTTGCGCGAGGCTTCATTGATGCCCTTCATGGTGTCCACCACCTGAGCCACCACCTCGCCCCCTTGCGCGGCCACGATGCTGGCATTCAGCGCCAGCTGGTTGGCCTGGTGGGCACTTTCGGCGTTTTGCTTGACGGTGGAGCCCAGCTGCTCCATCGACGCGGCGGTCTGCTCCAGCGAGCTGGCCTGTTGTTCGGTGCGGGCCGACAAATCGTTGTTGCCCTGGGCAATCTCGGCACTGGCAATGGCCACCGCCTCCGAGCCCTGGCGCACCCGGCTCACCGTGGTCACCAGGGTTTTGATCATCGTCTCCAGCGCACCGGCCAGGCTGTTGGCACTGGCCGACTCCAGCGCGGGCAGCCGCCGCAAATCCCCTTCGGCCACCTGCTTGGCCGCTTGCATCGCGTCATTGAGCTCCATGCCCAACTGGCCGGTGATGCTGCGCGACACCACCACCGCCAACACCACCAGAACCAAACCACCCAAAGCAGCCGACGCGATGCTGATCATGCGTGTGGCCGCCACACCGTCCTCAAATGCCTCGTCAGCCTCGACCGACTCGGCCTGCAAGCTGGCCACACCTTGGCTCACCAGGCCCTCGTATTTGTCGATCAACTTGTCAATCTGGTCATCCACCACCGCCAGCTCACTCACCGGTGCGTCGCGTTGGGCCATCGGCAAAAAGCTGTCGGTGTAGAGCTTGCGCAACTCATCCATAACAGCGCGCGCCTCCTTGGCCCACTGTTTTTCCTGGTCGGTGTCGGCCACTTTGGCGTAATAGGTCAGCGCCTCCTCCATGCGGGTGGACATGACCTGCCACTTCTTGGCGGCATCGTCAAATTGGCGGTTGATGAAGGTGTCGGCAACGATGCGGTAGGCCTGTGCGCCCAGGCCGGTCTCGTAGAGCAATCGCCCCGCCTCCTGGTCACGGCGCTGGGATTCGTTTTGCAAATCATGCAGCTTGCTCAAACCCAGCCAGTTGACCGCCACCAGAATCAGCATCACCACCACCGACACGGCAATGATCAGGTTCAGACGTTTTGAGATTTTCCAGGTGTTCATACGATGCTTCCCTGTTAACGGTGGGCCCGCACAGGGGCCAATTTGATTTGACACGCGCCTGGACAGACGGGTGCCACGCCAGACTATCACACGGTAAAAATGACGACCATCCGGCATTTCCCCCGGACTGTGCCTGTTTTGAAAGCTTTTTCTAAGAGCGCCTAACCCAGGCGGGTAGAGAGCCCTCGGTCGACAACGCCCTGGCTGAGACGACCAATGGGCTGTACAAGGCCGCGTTGATTCACCGACGTGCCACTTGGAAAACCAAGGAGTCATTGGAACTGGCCACCCTGGAGTGGGTGCACTGGTTCAACGACCATCGATTGCTGGAGCCTATTGGGTATATTCCACGTGTCGAGGTGGAGGCCCGCTTCTACCCGCAACTCGCCCAGAAGACTGAATCCCCGGTTTCACTCTAACTATCCAGCCTCCAGGAATACCGGAGCGATTCACTACCGTGCTGTACCGAGGACTCACCTATATCCCGGTCTCAATTTGACCGGTACAGTGTTCAAAAATGCGTTCAGAATGAGCCAATGAATAAAACACGACATTGGAGCTTGGGTGCCAAACTGCTGATGGTGGGTACACCATTTATTCTGTTGGTGTTCTTCGCCACAATCGCAACTCTTTGGGTTTCATGGCAACTGGAAGGCGGCGCTGCAGCGGTCAATGAAGCCGGCCGTATGCGTATGCAGTCTTACCGAATGTCACTCGCCATCGGCACGCAAGAAACCAGTCAACTGCCAAAGCAGATCGCCGAGTTTGAACGCAGCATTGCGACAATGAAACAGGGGGATCCCAATCGACCACTTTTTGTCCCTTGGGACGACGAAACCATCCAACGTTTCGCTGTTGTGGAAGCTGATTGGGTGCGATACCAAAAACGCTGGATAGATGCGAACCCCACTGCATTTGCCGAGTTACGCAATGACACGGTGATATTTGCAAGCAACATTGATCATTTTGTAAATGGCATTGAGGTGCACATCGCACATTGGACTGCTCTGCTTCACTTGTTGCAGTTGGGTATGTTGGCTGCTGTCATCTTGGGCGCAACCGCACTGCTGTATACCGGGTACATGTTTGTACTGGAACCGGTTGGACAACTTAAACAAGCCATTGAAAAAATCCAGTTGGGAGATTTTGAGGCACGTGTAGAACGTGTCACCAGCGATGAATTTGGCACGCTGGCAGAAGGCTTCAACGGCATGGCCGAACACTTGCAATCCATGTATCGCAACCTGGAGAGCAAGGTTGCCGACAAAACAGTTTTGTTGCAGGAGAAGTCTGAACGACTGGAGAGTTTGTATGAGGTCACAGCATTGGTGACCAAGGCGACGTCGCTCGATGCACTGGCGCAGGAATTCACCAAAAGTCTGGCGAAAATTTCGCGTGCGGACGGTGTGGCCCTGCGCTGGTCCAGCCAAGGAGGGCTGCGTTATCTGCTGCTCGCGACCTATGGCTTGGCCGATTTCATGGTGGATGAGGAGCAGTGCATTTACTCTGGAGATTGTCTATGTGGATCGAGTGATCAAGGTACTGATTTAAGTGTGATCCCTATTCGGGATCTTTTCCCAGCCAAACTACCGGACTGCGCCAAAGCAGGCTTTGAAACCTTGGTCACTATTCCGGTGCGATTGCATGGAAATTTCATGGGCGAAGTGGACCTGTTTTTTCATGCACAAATCAGCCCGACAACCGCTGAAAAATCACTTTTTGAAGCGATGTGCAGTCATTTAGCCAGCGGCATGGAGAATTTGCGTCTCAACGCCCTGGAAAAAGAAGCTGCAGTGTCACAGGAGCGCCATTTGCTGGCACGTGAGTTGCACGACTCCATCGCCCAATCGTTGGCATTTCTGAAGATTCAAGTGCAATTGATGCGTGATGCCACAAAGTCCGGCAATGCCGATGAAACGGCAAAAATTTTAGAAGAAATTGATGCAGGCGTCAGGGAGAGTTATGGCGATGTGCGTGAACTGCTGCTGCACTTTAGAACCCGCACCAACGCCGAGGACATCGAGCCCGCGCTGGCGACCACACTCAAGAAATTTGAGCTTCAGAGTGGCGTCAAATCGTCGCTGAGCATGCAGGGTCAGGGATTGCCGTTGGCACCTGACGTTCAAATCCAGGTTCTACACATTCTCCAGGAGGCTTTATCGAATGTGCGAAAACACGCGCATGCATCACAGGCATGGCTGGATGTACAACAACAGCCGACCTGGCGATTCGAGGTGCGCGATGACGGCATTGGCTTTAACCCGGACGTTGATCAACATGACCAAACCCATGTGGGGCTGCGCATCATGAACGAGCGAGCGCAACGTATTGGCGCTCACATTGATATTGTGTCGACGCCCTTTCGAGGTAGCTCGGTAATTTTGATCTTGCCATCACCTGCGCATCCGAGCACCAGCAACCCATCCCGTAGAGACAGTCCATTTGGCGTGAACGCCCCAAACATGAGTTTTCCATGAAATCCATCAACGAAACACCTATCCGCATATTGGTGGTAGACGACCACACCTTGTTTCGCCGAGGGTTGACTGCATTGCTTTCGCGCGACCCACAATTAAATGTTGTAGGAGATGCCGCAGACGCCAGTCAGGCGCTGCGCAAGGCCCAGGAACTGCAACCTGATGTCATCTTGCTGGACAACCATTTGCCAGGTGTAAACGGCGTTGATGCCGTTCCTTCCTTGCTTGAGGTTGCACCGCAAACTTGCATTCTGCTGCTCACCGTCAGCGAGGACGAGAACGATCTGTTAGCGGCGTTACAGGGTGGTGCCAGTGGCTACTTGCTCAAAAACATGGAGGGCGATGAGCTCACGGCAGCGGTGCACCGCGCTTTTCAAGGCGGCAGCAGCATCGCCCCGGAAATGATGGGGAAACTGGTTGCGGCGTTCAAGGGTACGCCGGGTAAATCAGCTCAACCCGCTCAGGTCGAACAGGTCCCAGCAAAATCACCCCTTGCTGAATCGGTGATGGCCAGACTGTCACCGCGTGAGTTGGAGGTTTTGCGCGGTATTGCCCGGGGTGCCAGCAACAAGGAAATCGCTCGCGAATTCGGTATTGTCGAGACCACCGTCAAAATCCATGTGCAGCATATTTTGCGAAAGCTCGGTGTTAGCTCCCGGGTTCACGCCGCCGTGATGGCTTCAGAGCAAGGCGTGTTTTGAGTTGACCTGGCGCAAACAACCGCCAGGAAAATCATTGGCTAGTTCTTTAGAACTACATCGGGTCGGCTCGCATAGTTCCATTGCGTGACAACACTCGCTCCAAAGAGGGATACCACTCCGAAGCAACAAAACCTAGAGTCATAGCCTTCAAAAAGGAAACTTTGCTATGACCAAAAAAGGGCAAGCCCTCTCGGTGCTGATCGTCAGTACCCTGGCATTTACCGTGTGTTTCATGGTCTGGATGATGTTTGCGGTGATTGGCATTCCGATCAAAAAAGCACTCGACCTCAATGCCACCCAGTTTGGCTTGCTGATGTCAATGCCGGTGCTGACCGGCTCGCTGGTTCGGGTGCCGCTGGGCATCTGGACCGACAGGTTCGGCGGTCGCATTGTGATGACCCTGCTCATGGCCAGCACGGTGCCAGCCATCTGGATGATGTCTTACGCCACCGAATACTGGCAGTACCTGATGATTGGCCTATTTGTCGGCCTGGCGGGTGGCTCGTTCTCGGTCGGTACCCCTTACGTCGCGCGCTGGTTCCCCAAAAAGCAGCAGGGGTTTGCCATGGGCATCTATGGCGCGGGCAACTCGGGCGCGGCGGTCAACAAGTTTCTGGCACCTGCGTTGGTTGTGGGTTTTGGCTGGACCATGGTGCCGCAGGTGTATGCCGCCATCATGCTGGGCACGGTGATTCTGTTCTGGTTCTTAAGTCACAGCGACCCGGCCCACCTTGTGCCCAGCCATGTCACCGTCAAAGACCAGCTCAAGACGCTGAAAGACCCCAAAGTCATCAAATACTGTCAGTACTACAGCATTGTTTTTGGCGGCTATGTGGCACTGTCCTTGTGGATGGTGCAGTACTACGTGGGTGAATTTGGGCTGGACATCCGCACCGCCGCCTTGCTGGCTGCTTGTTTCTCGCTGCCTGGCGGTGTCTTGCGTGCTGTCGGTGGGTGGCTGTCTGACAAATACGGGGCCCACGCCATGACTTGGTGGGTGATGTGGGTCAGCTGGGTCTGCCTGTTTTTGCTCAGTTATCCGCAAACCGACTTCACCATCATGACTGTGACAGGCCCGACAACCTTCCACCTCGGCTTGAACGTCTATGTGTTCACCATCTTGATGTTCACCCTTGGTATTGCGTTTGCCTTTGGCAAGGCCAGTGTCTTCAAATACATCAGCGACGACTATGGCAACAACATCGGCACCATCAGCGGCATGGTCGGTCTGGCCGGTGGACTGGGCGGTTTTGTGCTGCCGATTTTGTTCGGCGCGCTGATGGACTTCACCGGCATCCGCTCCAGCGCGTTCATGCTGATGTACGGCGTGGTCTGGGTCTCGCTGATCTGGATGTACTGGACCGAAGTCCGCACCGGTGACTACCTGGGTCACCCGTCCAAACGCCTGCACGCGCACACCTGAACTCCCCTCCGCTTTGAAAGCCTGACATGACCTCCCCTAAAACCTCCGCCGCCGACCTGACTGACTGGCGCCCCGAAGACACGGCTTTCTGGGAAAGCACGGGTAAAAAAATCGCCTACCGTAACCTGTGGATTTCGATTCCCTGTCTGCTGTGCGGTTTTGCTGTCTGGGGCATGTGGGGCATCATCACGGTGCAGATGCTCAACCTGGGTTTCCCGTTTTCCCAGGCCGAACTGTTCTCGCTGACGGCCATCGCCGGTCTGGCGGGCGCCACCATGCGGATTCCGGCCTCGTTCCTGATCCGGGTGGCGGGTGGGCGCAACACCATTTTCCTCACCACGGCCATGTTGCTGGCTCCAGCCATCGGCACCGGCATCGTGCTGCAGCACCCGGAGTGGCCGCTCTGGACCTTCCAGCTGATGGCCCTGTGGTCGGGCGTGGGTGGTGGCAACTTTGCCAGCTCAATGTCCAACATCAGCACCTTCTTTCCTAAACGCCTGCAAGGCACGGCCCTTGGTCTGAACGCTGGCCTGGGCAACTTCGGTGTGACCACCATGCAGATCGTGATTCCGCTCGTCATGACCATGAGCCTGTTTGGCAGCTTCGGCGGTGAGTCCATGGTTCTGACCAAAGACAGCGGGTGGATCCTCGGCAAGATTGTTGCTGGCACCCCCACCTGGATCCAAAACGCAGGTTTTGCCTGGCTACTGTCGTTGATCCCGCTGTCGGCGCTGGCCTGGTTCGGCATGAACAACCTGACCACCGTGTCGCCCAACACCGGCAGCGCCATCGGCGCGTTTCTCAAGATCATCTGGATATACACCCTGTCGTTTGTGCCTGCGGGTCTGGGCCTGTATCTGTACCTGCCCGCCCCCACCGGCCTGGGTCTGCTGAACATGTGGGTGGCGATGCCGCTGATCATTTTCAGCACGCTGATGGTGATGAAGTTCACCGCTTTTGGCGCCATGAAAGACAACATCAGCAAGCAGTTCGCCATCTTCGGCAACAAACACACCTGGTCGCTGACCGTGCTGTACATCGTTACCTTTGGTTCGTTCATTGGCTTTTCGATGGCACTGCCGCTGTCGATCACAGTGATCTTCGGCATCAGCCACGTGCCCGATGCCGCAGGGGTGATGCAGCACACACTGAAGAACCCGAACGCAGTCTCAGCACTGACCTATGCCTGGATTGGCCCTTTTGTCGGTGCGCTGACTCGGCCGATTGGCGGCTGGATTTCTGACAAGCTCGGTGGCTCCATCGTCACCCAGGTGATTTCGGCAGTGATGGTGCTGGCCTCGGGCGCGGTGGGTTACGTGATGATGCAGGCCTACGCCTCAGCCACACCAGAGCAGTATTTTTCAACGTTTATGTGGCTGTTTGTGCTGTTGTTTGCGGCCACGGGCATTGGTAATGGCTCAACCTTCCGCACCATCGGTGTGATTTTTGACCGTACCCAAGCTGGCCCAGTGTTGGGCTGGACTTCGGCGGTCGCCGCTTACGGCGCTTTCATCGCCCCGGTGGTGATCGGTGCGCAGATCAAGGCCGGCACACCGCAGATCGCGATGTACGGCTTTGCCATCTTCTACGCCCTGTGTCTGGTGCTGAACTGGTGGTTTTACCTGCGCGCTGGGTCAGAGATCAAAAACCCCTAACTTGAATTTGTTATTAATTAGATAGCTACATACCCTTGTATAAAAAGGGCTAGAACCTGTTTTTACATATATTTATGAGAGGACACCCATGAGCCACTTTCTTGATCGACTCACCTACTTCTCGCAACCCAGAGAATCTTTCTCGGGTGAACATGGTGTGACCACCGGCGAAGACCGCACCTGGGAAGACGCCTACCGTGACCGCTGGGCGCACGACAAAATTGTGCGCAGCACCCATGGCGTGAACTGCACCGGCTCCTGTTCGTGGAAGATTTACGTCAAGGGTGGCATCGTCACCTGGGAAACCCAGCAGACCGATTACCCGCGTACCCGTTGGGACATGCCCAACCACGAGCCACGCGGCTGCGCCCGCGGTGCCAGCTACAGCTGGTATTTGTACAGCGCCAACCGCGTCAAATACCCGATGGTGCGTGGTCGCTTGCTCAAACTATGGCGCGAAGCCCGTCAAACCATGGCGCCGGTAGAGGCCTGGGCCTCAATCGCCCAATCTGACGACAAGCGCAAAAGTTACCAAACCATGCGCGGTATGGGCGGTTTTGTGCGTTCGGGCTGGGATGAGGTCAACGAGATGGTGGCGGCCGCCAACATCTACACCATCAAGCAGCATGGGCCTGACCGAATCATCGGCTTTTCGCCGATTCCGGCCATGTCCATGGTGTCTTATGCCGCTGGCAGCCGGTATCTGGGCCTGATTGGTGGCGTACCTCTGAGCTTCTACGACTGGTATTGCGATTTGCCCCCGTCCAGCCCGCAAGTCTGGGGCGAACAGACCGACGTGCCCGAATCGGCGGACTGGTACAACTCCAGCTACATCATCGCCTGGGGTTCCAACGTGCCGCAAACGCGCACGCCTGACGCCCACTTCTTCACCGAGGTACGTTACAAGGGCACCAAGACCGTGGCCGTGACACCCGATTACTCTGAAGTGGCCAAGCTGTCCGACATCTGGATGAAACCCAAGCAAGGCACTGACGCCGCCGTGGCCATGGCCATGGGCCATGTGATCCTGAAAGAGTTTTACTTCCCCGACGGTGGCAAAGCGCGCAGCGAATACTTCGACAACTACGTGCGTCGGTACACCGACATGCCCATGCTGGTGATGCTCAAGGAGAAAACCCTGCCCAGTGGTGAAACCGTGATGGTGCCGGACCGCTACGTGCGCGCGTCGGACTTCAACGGCAAGCTCGGGGCAGCCAACAACCCGGAGTGGAAAACCGTCGCGCTGGACATGAGCGGCAAAGTGGTGCTGCCCAATGGGGCCATTGGTTTCAGATGGGGTGCAGACGGACGCGCAGACCAAGGCCAATGGAACCTGGAAGCAAAAGAAGCACGCCATGGCATGGCGGTCAAACTCAAACTCACCGTGATGGAAGGTGAACAGGCCAGCGCGGAGACGGCCAAGGTCGGATTTCCGTATTTTGGTGGCATCGTATCGGAGCACTTCCCAAACAACGCCACAGGAGATGCCGCCAACAACGTGTTGGTACGTACCGTGCCCGTGCAGCGTATTTCTCTCGGCAAGGAGGGTGAGAAGTGTGAAGCCCTGGTGGCCACCGTGTTTGACCTGCAAGTGGCCAACTACGGCGTAGCGCGCGGTCTACCCGGTGAAATGGCCGCCAAAGACTTCAACGATGACACACCTTACACACCAGCCTGGCAAGAGCGCATTACCGGCACACCGCGTGAGCAACTCATCACCGTAGCGCGTCAGTTTGCCGAAAACGCGGACAAAACCCATGGCAAATCCATGGTGATCATTGGTGCGGCCATGAACCACTGGTTCCATGCCGATATGAACTACCGCGGTGTCATCAACATGCTGATGATGTGCGGTTGTATTGGCCAAAGCGGCGGTGGCTGGGCGCATTATGTGGGTCAGGAAAAGCTGCGTCCCCAAACCGGCTGGACTGCGCTGGCCTTTGCGTTGGATTGGATTCGCCCGCCTCGGCAAATGAACAGCACCAGTTTTTTCTATGCCCACACGGATCAGTGGCGTTATGAAACCGTGGGGGTTGATGAAATCCTGTCTCCTTTGGCTGATAAAGCCCAGTTTGGCGGCAGCATGATTGACTACAACGTACGCGCCGAGCGCATGGGGTGGTTACCCAGTGCGCCCCAGCTCAAGACCAACCCGCTGCAACTGGTGCGCGATGCTTCAGCGGCCAGCATGGACCCCAAGGACTATCTGATCAAAGGTTTGAAAGACGGCAGCCAAACCATGAGCTGCGAAGACCCAGACCATCCCGACAACTGGCCACGCAACATGTTTGTCTGGCGTTCCAACATTCTGGGTTCCAGCGGCAAGGGCCACGAGTACTTCCTGAAACATCTGCTGGGCACCACCCACGGCGTGCAGGGCAAAGACCTGGGCGTCGAAGAGGCCAAACCCAAAGAAGTGGTGTGGCACGACAAGGCCCCCGAGGGCAAGCTGGACTTGGTGGTGACGCTGGACTTTCGTATGAGCACCACTTGCCTGTATTCAGACATCGTATTGCCGACAGCCACCTGGTATGAAAAGAACGACATGAACACCAGCGACATGCACCCGTTCATTCATCCCTTGTCAGTGGCGGTGGATCCGGCCTGGCAATCACGCAGCGATTGGGACATTTACAAGGGCTTTGCCCAGAAGTTCAGCGAACTGTGTGTGGGCCATCTTGGCGTGGAGAGCGACATGGTGTTGACACCCATCATGCACGACACCCCGGCAGAAATGGCACAACCCTTTGGTGTGCAAGAGTGGAAAAAGGGCGAGATTGACCTGATCCCCGGTAAAACCGCGCCCACCTTCACCGTGATTGAGCGCGACTACCCGAACGTTTTCAAGCGTTTCACAGCAGTTGGACCGCTGATGAACAAGGTGGGCAACGGCGGCAAGGGTATCAGCTGGAACACCCAGATTGAAGTCAAACAACTCGGCGAGCTCAATGGCCTGGTGACAGATCCGGGCGCAAGCTGCGGCATGCCCAAAATCGACAGCGACATCGACGCCTGCGAGGTCATTTTGCAGTTTGCGCCCGAAACCAACGGCCATGTCGCAGTGAAAGCCTGGGAAGCCCTTGGTAAACAGACCGGGCTGGACCATACGCATCTGGCCATTCACCGTGAGGACGAAAAGATTCGCTTCCGGGACATTCAGGCGCAGCCTCGCAAGATCATCAGCTCGCCCACCTGGAGCGGCATTGAGTCTGAGACCGTGTCCTACAACGCCGGCTACACCAACGTGCACGAGATGATCCCCTGGCGCACCCTGACCGGGCGGCAACAGTTCTACATGGACCACCCCTGGATGACGGCGTTTGGTGAGGGATTCAGCAGCTATCGACCACCTGTGGACTTAAAAACCACGCACGGCATTCAGAACGTGAAGCCCAACGGCAACACCGAAATAGCGCTGAACTTCATCACCCCACATCAGAAATGGGGCATTCACAGCACCTACAGCGACAACCTGCACATGCTCACCTTGAGCCGGGGCGGCCCGATTGTCTGGATCAGCGAAGACGATGCGCGAAGCGCTGGCATTGTCGATAACGACTGGATCGAGCTGTTCAACCTCAATGGCGCCCTCACCGCCCGCGCTGTGGTGAGCCAACGCGTACGCAACGGCATGTGCATGATGTACCACGCACAGGAAAAACTGGTGAACATGCCGGGCTCTGAGATCACGGGTGGCCGTGGCGGCATCCACAACTCGGTGACACGCATTGTGCTGAAACCGACCCACATGATCGGCGGCTATGCGCAGTTCAGCTACGGCTTCAACTACTACGGAACCATTGGCACCAACCGCGATGAATTTGTGGTGCTGCGCAAGATGAACAAGGTGGATTGGCTCGACGCCCCTGCCGACGAGCACCTCGTGCGCGCCTAGTCGCCAGACGAAAACCATTGATCACGAAAGGTCAAGTATGGCTCAACCACATGCGTCAACGGGGCAAGTTGTTGCTGCTGGACTTTTGGGTCCGCAGTTGTTAGGCGCTCAGTCGACCACCTTGGTCATGGACAGTGATTTGCAGATCTCACGTCTTGTTCTTACCAAAGGACATTGCCTCAAACCTCACCGTGTGCGTCGGCGTCTGGTCATCCAGTGTCTTGAGGGGCAACTGATTTTTGAAACCATGGGCCGGGCACTCACGCTGAGCCCGGGCGATCTTTGTCACATAGCCGCCGACGAGGAGCATGCCGTGCGGGCGCTCACAGATGCTTCCGCCCTGTTGACGCTTTTCGGTACACATACGGATTCATCCGACAATTCTGGAGAAATTTCATGAAAATTCGCGCCCAAATCGGCATGGTGCTCAATCTGGACAAGTGCATCGGTTGCCACACTTGTTCGGTGACTTGCAAAAACGTCTGGACCAGCCGCCCCGGCATGGAGTACGCCTGGTTCAACAATGTCGAATCCAAACCCGGCATCGGCTACCCCAAAGAGTGGGAAAACCAGGATAAATGGAACGGTGGCTGGGTTCGAAAAGCCGACGGCAAGATCGAGCCACGCCAAGGCGCCAAGTGGAAGCTGCTGATGCGCATCTTCGCCAACCCGAATTTGCCGGAAATTGATGACTATTACGAACCCTTCACCTTTGACTACGCACACCTGCAGTCAGCACCCGAGGGCAAAGCGGTGCCCACCGCCCGCCCGCGTAGCCTGATCACGGGTCAGCGCATGGAAAAAATTGAGTGGGGACCGAACTGGGAGGAAATCCTAGGTGGTGAGTTCTCCAAGCGCAGCAAAGACAAAAACTTTGACGACATCCAGAAAGACATCTACGGTCAGTTTGAAAACACCTTCATGATGTATTTGCCGCGACTGTGCGAGCACTGCCTGAACCCGGCATGTGTGGCCAGTTGCCCGTCCGGCTCAATCTACAAACGCGAGGAAGACGGCATTGTGTTGATCGACCAGGACAAGTGTCGCGGCTGGCGCATGTGTATCAGCGGCTGCCCGTACAAGAAGATTTATTACAACTGGAAGTCTGGCAAGGCCGAAAAGTGCATCTTCTGTTACCCACGTATTGAAGCGGGCCAGCCAACGGTGTGTTCCGAGACCTGTGTCGGCCGCATTCGCTACCTGGGCGTGTTGTTGTATGACGCGGACCGCATTCAGGAGGCTGCCAGCGTGGAGCGTGACCGCGACCTGTACCAGGCCCAACTTGACATCTTCCTCGACCCGCACGACCCCAAAGTCATTGAGCAGGCCCGTCTGGATGGTATTCCCGACAAATGGATGGATGCCGCCCGCAACAGCCCCGTTTACAAAATGGCTGTGGACTGGAAGGTAGCCCTGCCGTTGCACCCGGAATACCGCACACTGCCCATGGTCTGGTATGTACCGCCACTGTCCCCCATCAGCGCCGCAGCCAATGCGGGCGACATCGGCATCAATGGCCAGATTCCTGATGTGAAGCAATTACGCATTCCGGTGAAATACCTGGCCAATTTGTTAACTGCAGGTGACACCTTTCCGGTGGAGCGTGCGCTGGAACGCATGCTGGCCATGCGTGCCTTTCAGCGAGAAAAACATGTGGATGGCCGCATCAACATGGCGGCACTGGACCAAGTTGGCATGACCCAGCGTGAAGCCGAAGACATGTACCACGTGATGGCGATTGCCAACTACGAAGACCGCTTCGTCATCCCCAGCACCCACCGCGAATACGCCGAAAACACCTTTGACGTACGTGGTGGCTGCGGTTTCTCGTTTGGCAATGGCTGCTCGGATGGTGCCAGCGATACCAGCTTGTTTGGCGGCACCAAGCGCCGCACCATTCCAATACAGGCGGAGGTTTAGATATGGCGCCCCCCCGTTGCTTGCTCACTTCGTGTAGCCGCATACCCCCTCAAGGGGGCAACGCCGGTAGCCCGGCAAAGCCGGTTCCACGGCGTTTCTGGTTTGACGCATCACAAGTGCTCGCTGTAACTCCTTTTTTCCGGAAGGATTTTGTATGAATAGGTCATCCTCCATCACCTTGCGGGTGCTGGCCCGTCTGTTGTCTTACCCTGATGCCCAGTTGCGTGGTGATCTGACTGACATGCGCCAGGCGTTGCGCTCCGAAAGTGCCATCGCCCCCGTCCGCCTGGCCGAGCTAGACCAGTTGATGCGTTCACTGGAGCAGCGCAACGCGCTGGATCTCGAAGCCGATTACGTGGAACTGTTTGACCGCGGGCATGCCACATCGCTTCACCTGTTTGAACACGTGCATGGCGACTCCCGCGATCGTGGCCCAGCCATGATTGACCTGACCCAAACCTATGAGAAGGCTGGGTTGTTTCTGGCCCCGGGCGAATTGCCGGACTACCTGCCGGTGGTGCTGGAATTCGTATCGACCCAACCCAACAAGGAAGCGCGAGCTTTCCTGAATGAGATGGCGCACATCTTCAACGCCATCTTCAGTGCCCTGCAGTCGCGCGAAACACCCTACGCCGCAGTCCTGGGCGCCCTGCTGGAGCTCAGCGGTGAAAAAGCCCAGCCTGTCAAGGTGGTGGCCGATGAGGCACTGGACGCCAGTTGGGAAGAACCCGAGGTCTTTGGCGGCTGTTCTGTCAAGGGTCAGAGCAAACCTGGGCAGGCCCAACCGATTCACTTTGTCAAAACCGAAGTAGGTCAAACGCGTGCAAGCGCCACTGCATCTGTTGTATCCACATCCGCCGGAGCATCACTATGAGTTATCTTGATCACCTCTTGTTTGGCGTGTTTCCCTACGTGGCTCTGGTCGTCTTTTTTGCCGGAAGCCTGTTGCGATTTGATCGTGATCAATACACCTGGAAGAGTGATTCTTCACAAATGCTGAGAGCGGGCCAGTTGCGTCTGGGCAGCAACCTGTTTCATATCGGGGTGTTGTTTCTGTTCTTTGGCCATCTGTTTGGCATGCTGACACCACACTTTGTGTACGAACACTTCATCAGTGCTGGCAACAAACAGCTGATGGCCATGATCAGTGGCGGGCTGGCGGGTGTTTTGGGCTTCATCGGTGTCAACATTCTGCTGCACCGTCGCCTGTCGGACGCGCGCATTCGCATCAATTCCAAAACCAGCGATATTGTTTTGTTACTGCTGTTGTGGTTGCAACTCGCGCTGGGTCTGGCTACCGTACCGCTGTCGGGTCAGCATCTGGACGGCAGCATGATGATGCAACTGGCTGGCTGGGCACAGGCTATCGTGACCTTCCAGCCTGGTGCAGCCGCTATGTTGGCTGGCGTCGGCTTTGTCTTCAAGGCGCATATGTTCCTGGGCATGAGCATCTTCTTCATCTTTCCATTCACCCGGTTGGTCCATGTTTGGAGCGGATTTGGCTCGGTCGCTTATCTGGTGCGCCCGTACCAGGTGGTGCGCTCGCGTCGTCTGAATGTGCCCGCAGGGCGCAACCAGCCGCGACAACCAGACGCTAGCGTTTAAGGAGGCAGCCATGCAAACTACCTTGTCCACAGAGCGTCAAATGGCCCGTATCAACGGTGTGGCCCTGCACGCTGAAGGTGTCAACCTGACATCTGATGAACTGAATCAGCGGGCCTATTCCGAGCTGCTGCGCCAAACTGCGATCCAAAAGGGCCTGCTGTCGGCAGGTGATACACCCAGCTTGGACGGTGTTCCCAGCGACGCGGCGTCAGCCGCCATTGAGGCCCTGCTGGATCAGGCGCTGCTGATCCCCGAGCCGTCCGAGAAAGCCTGCCGCCGTCACCATGCAGCCCACCAAGCCACTTACACCACGGGCGAAAAACTCTTGCTGAGGCACATTTTGTTTGCCGTCACGCCTGGTGTAGACCTTAACGCCCTGCGCAAACAGGCTGAAGCCACCTTGCTCAACGTGCGCTGCTTTGATGGCACAAACAATGATGATGCTTTCGCCAAGGCGGCCAGCACGTTATCCAACTGTCCCAGCGGTGCCGAGGCAGGCCAATTGGGCTGGTTGAGCAGCACCGACTGCGCACCAGAATTTGCAAAAGAACTGTTTGGCAACAAGGAGATTGGCGTGTTACCACGCTTAGTCCATAGCCGCTTCGGCTTGCATGTGGTGGAAATTTTGGCGCGCGAGTCAGGCGTGGCTCAGTCTTTCGAGTCGGTGCATGGCGCTGTTGCCATGGCGCTCAAGCAGCAGACTTTTGTGACTTCACTGCGGCAATACCTGAGTCTTTTGGCTGCTGAGGCTGACATTGAAGGTCTGGACCTGGAGAGTGCCGAGACGCCATTGGTGCAATGACATTGGTCTCGTGAGTCCACACTCCGTCGCAAAACCTCCCAGCAGCGGTTTTCCACAAACAACCAAATCAATGAATATTTTCAACTTTGACAATCTCCTGGTGATGGCCTGCCAGCAAGCGCAAGTCCAACGGCTGTTGTTGGTATTTGCCACAGCCGAACTGCCCGAAGACGCCACCCCACTGCAACGCATTGAGTTTGAACAAGGTGCTGGCGGTGCTTTGGTACCGGCCATGTGTGTGGACAAGGTCGCCAGCGAGGTCATCGACTTTGCATCCATAAAGCGTGAGGCGACCCAATTTGCCATCTCCTGGAAAGTACTGTTTGCCAGCAGCCTCTCGGGGCTGGGCAATCAGCCGCCGTCGGATGACCAGGTCCAGGCTGCATTACAGCGTATGGTTGATGCCATCAAATTAGGGGCATTCGCCAACATGCTGGCTTTTGATGAGCTTGGTCACACCATCTCGCTTGCGCAAAAATAGTTACCATGAACAACGATGCCCCTCTGACCTAGAGGTCTGGGCGGCAGATAGGTCACCGCTCGCGTCTGCTTGTACAGACTCCTGTTTGGAAAGGTGTTAGGACACCTCCGTATTTCAGCATCCAACCAAGCGGGTGTCCATGACAAAATTCGCCTCTTTGCCCACCGCTTGCCCTTGCCCAGCCTGCCCCTGATGTCTGCCCCTCACACGCACCGCGTGATCCCCCTGCAAGACCTGCGGCCCCAAGCCTGGGCGCTGCCAGACGCCGCCCTGCGCAGCACGCAGCGCCTGGTTGCCAACGGCCAGTTGGTCGACGTGCGTGGTCGGCCGCTGCGTGACCTGCGCATCAGCGTCACCGACCGCTGCAATTTCCGCTGCAACTACTGCATGCCGAAGGAAATTTTCGATGCCAACTATGCCTACCTGCCGCACTCGGCCCTGCTGTCGTTTGAGGAAATCACCCGCCTGACACGCCAGTTTGTGGCACACGGGGTACAAAAGATCCGCCTCACCGGCGGTGAACCCCTGCTGCGCAAGAACCTGGAGCGCCTGATCGAACAGCTGGCCAGCCTGCGCACACCCAATGGCGCGCCACTGGACATCACGCTGACCACCAATGGCGCCCTGCTGGCCCGCAAAGCCCAGGCACTGAAGGCCGCTGGCCTGCAACGCATCACCGTGAGCCTGGACGCGCTGGACGACGCCGTGTTTCGCCGCATGAACGAGGTCAACTTCCCGGTGGCCGATGTGCTGGCAGGCATCGACGCTGCCCAGGCGGCAGGGTTGGGGCCAATCAAGATCAACATGGTGGTTAAACGCGGCAGCAACGAGCAGCAGATTTTGCCGATGGCCAAGTTTTTCCGGGGCAGCGGTATGGTGCTGCGTTTTATTGAGTACATGGATGTCGGCGCCACCAACGGCTGGCGCATGGACGAGGTGTTGCCATCGGCTGAGGTGCTGCGGCTGATCCAGTCCGAACTGCCTCTGGTGCCGTTGGGCGCCAACCAAGCCGGTGAAACCGCCGAGCGTTGGGGGTATGCCGACGCTCAGGGGCACCACGACCCGGCCCTGGGTGAAATTGGTCTGATCAGCAGCGTGACCAAGGCGTTCTGTGGCGACTGCAACCGCGCCCGTCTATCCACCGAGGGCCAACTCTACCTGTGCCTGTTTGCCGAAAAAGGTTACGACCTGCGCCAGCTGTTGCGTGGCGAGGCAAGCGACGCCGATCTGGCCAACGCCATTGGCCACATCTGGCAGGGCCGGCAAGACAACTACTCCGAACAACGCCAAATGCAGGCGCCAGACACGAGCGCACGCACCAAGCGGATCGAGATGAGTTACATCGGCGGATAAACATGAGCCCCCACGCTTGTCACTGCGTGTACTGCGCTGCCCCCCGAGGGGGCCGCATTTTTCCTTGGGGCGGCCCGGCGGAAAAACATGATTGAGCCCTCGGACATCACCGCATTGATCCTGGCAGGCGGGCGCGGCACACGTATGGGTGGTGTGGACAAAGGTTTGCTGCTTTTCAACGGAGTGCCGCTGGCACAACACACGCACCAGCGCCTGCGAAGCAGTGGTGGTGTTGGTCACATGGTGATCAATGCCAATCGCCATCAGAACACCTATGCAGCGTTTGGGGTGCCGGTGGTGTCGGATGCGCAGGCCGATTTCGCCGGGCCACTGGCGGGTTTTCTGGCCGGGCTGACGCACTGCACAACGCCCTATCTGCTGACTGTGCCCTGCGACACCCCACTTTTCCCGCTGGACCTGGCCAGCCGTCTGGCAGCCGCACTGGAGGCAAACCAAGCTGACATCGCGATGGCCAGCGCGCCAGAAGTTGATGACAACGGTCAGCAACAACTGCGCCCGCAACCAGTGTTTTGCCTGATGCGCCAGAAACTGCTGGCCAGCCTGACACACTTCACCCAAGCCGGTGGCCGCAAGGTGGGCGCCTGGACCACGCAGCACCACACCGTGTTGGTGCCGTTTGACCGCCCCGGTGACGACCCGCAGGCCTTTTTCAACGCCAACACCCCGACCGAACTCCATCAGGCCGAGCGCCACAGCCCATGAACACACTGGACCAGATAACAACCAACCCGGTCGGCTACAACCCGCACAACATGTCTGCCGACAGCGTGACAAGCTTTTTGGAACAACTGGTGCAACCGGTGACCGAGGTTCAGCAGTTGGGCCTGTGCCAGGCGCTCGGGCGGGTACTGGCGGCAGACATCATCTCGCCCATCAGTGTGCCACCGCACAACAACTCGGCCATGGACGGCTATGCTTTTAAAAGCAGCCAGCTCAAGCCTGGTGAGGGCTTGCAGTTAAAAATCGTTGGAACCGTGCTGGCCGGCCAAGCCTGGCGCGGCACCATTCAAAGTGATGAATGCCTGCAGATCATGACCGGCGCCATGATGCCCCCCGGCCTGGACACCGTGGTGCCGCAGGAGCTGGTCAAACACACCAATACCCACATAGACTTGCCGCCAGATATCGTGCGGCCCGGCGACAACTGCCGCCTGATGGGTGAAGACCTGTTAGAAGGCCAGCCCGCGCTGCACAAAGGGGAGCTGTTGACCCCCGCTGCACTTGGGCTGGTGGCCAGTTTGGGCCTACAAACCGTGCCCGTGTGGCGGCCTTTGAAAGTGGCCACCTTCTCCACCGGCAACGAAATCCTGAGCCTGGGTGAGCCACCCCGCCCCGGCGCGGTGTATGACAGCAACCGCTACACCCTGTTTGGCCTGCTGACCCGGCTTGGGTGTGAGGTGATCGACCTGGGGGTGGTGCGCGACGAACCGGCCGCATTACAAGCCGCTTTTGAACAAGCCGCCAGCCAAGCCGACGCCATCATCAGCAGCGGCGGCGTCAGCGTGGGTGAGGCCGACCACACCAAACAGATCATGGCCCAGCTCGGTGAGGTGGCCTTCTGGCGTGTCGCCATGCGCCCCGGTCGCCCGCTGGCGGTGGGCCGGATCTTCAAAGACAAATTGGCCTCTAGCCCTTTTACCAAAAGGGCTGATAGCTATGAAAATGACAATATTCCGGCTGACTCAGCCATCCTGTTTGGCCTGCCCGGCAACCCGGTGGCGGCCATGGTGAGTTTTCTGGCCTTTGTGCGCCCTGCCCTGTTGCGTTTGATGGGTCACCATGCTGAAGCACCACCGCTGTTGCAAGCCCATGCCAGCGACCTCATCCCCAAAAAACCCGGCCGCACCGAGTACCAGCGCGGCATCGTCAGCACTGCAGCTGACGGCACGTTACAGGTCCGAACCACCGGCAACCAGGGCTCAGGGGTCCTCAGCTCCATGGCCCGCGCCAATGGCCTGATTGTGCTGGCCCACGACCAGGGCACAGTCCAGGTCGGTGAGCTGGTCAAGGTGATGATGTTTGATGGGGTGATGTGAGGGGGCGCCCTGACGGATAAGCAAGTTGCCCTGTTTTTCCATAGCGATTCACTCGCCAAGCAACAGATGTTCAAGCCAAATTTGCCGATTACATTACTGAAAACACACACACAGTGGATACCAACATGGGCGTGATATCTCAAAAATTGTCATTGCGACACATTCTGCGTAGAGACATAGTCTTGACCATTCTTAGTTTTTTAGGCGGATGGGGGATCTCTCACGTCTACTATCTCAAGGCGCTCAACGACGTCAAAGCTGACGCCGAGGAACAACAAAGAGTACAAGAGCTTGTCCTTCGAGGAATCGAGAGTATTGGAACCATCAAGTATTCCCGTGATAGTTCAGGGAAAGTAGTCGGCGTCGTTGTCGAGCTAAGAGCTTCTGGTTCTGCAAGCGCAGCTGCGACGGCTGGTTTGTCGGACATTCCTACCAGCAATGCGAAATAGCTTGCCCAACCCGTCATATGTACCCACAGTAACCGCAAGAAACTGACCGATTCATGTCTCAATTCAAGAAGCTACTTCTTAGCCTAGCCACCGTGCTCAGCTTGACAGGCCTCTCCTGCCCTATGGCCGCGGCAGATTCAGCCGGGCCAGCCTGGCCAACCACAGTGGTCAAGTTTGAGGATCTTCGCCCGCTCACCCACTTCAAACTCCAGGTTCCTGGTCTGGTGGCCAAGGGGCGGGTCACGGGTCCGGCCATCCTGCAGGCCCACATCAATTCCGAAGGTTTGGTGACCAGAACGGCGCTGCTGGCGTCTTGCGGGAACCCCGATCTGGACGAAGCGTCCTTACACGCCATGCGTGTCATGCAGTTCCAGCCCTACACACTGGACGGCGCGCCAAGCGAGGTGACCCTGGTTGTACCCATTCATGTGCCAGCCCGGCTCGGCAGGTCGCCACGTTAGGCAAATGAGTTCACTGGGCCATGACACCCAAGCAGCAAGCTTGACTCGGCGGCCGAGGGTAGCTGCAAGCCCATCGACCAAAGAAGGAAGTTTTTTTATGAAGATCAACACCGACTCACATCCCACGTTCACCACACAGCGTGCTCACGCCGCCACAGCCACAAACACCCAGTCCACATCGTTTTCGTCCGCACTGGCCGCCGCAACGGCGGAAGCCCCCGGCGTCAAACAAGCAGATTTCACCAGCATGACGCGCCAAGACCTGTTTGATTGGATGAATGGGCAAATCCGCAGCGGCAACATGTCACTCGACGAGAGTTCGGCTTTTCTGGGGATGACCATGAAGGTCTCGGTGGCGACGGGTCAGCCTGTGGACATGGCCACAGACAGCACGCGCATCAACTTCGTGGAGAAAGCCCGCGCGGGAATTGAGGGCGCCTTGTCTCGCAACGATCCAGATCTGGCCAAGAGATTGCAGCTGGCCCTCACAAACATGCAAAAGCATCTTGGCCCAACCAATGGCGCGGATACGGGCGCACGTTGAATATCAACGCGCAGGCCATCTTGCCCAGATCAGGCCATGGCCAGCCAATACGCCAGCACACACAGCGCCGTCACGATCAGTAGCCAACCTGTCAAAAGCCGACGCCACAATGGCGGTGCGTGGCGTAATTCCATGAAGTCGTTGATCACCCACAGTCCTTTGAACACCGCCAACGCAAACATCAGCAAGACCGGGCCCAGATGGCCTGTTCCCACCTGGCCGGACTCACCCAGCCAATAAGTGACGGCGGTTGCCAGCAGCAACAGCATCCAGATCAGGTTGACAGAGGGATGGCGCATGGGGTGTTGGCTCTCAGTGCATGACGTAGATCAGCGGAAACAGCACGATCCACAACAAATCGACCATGTGCCAGAACGCGCCACCCGTCTCCAGGGCATGGTGGTCGTGGCTGCCATAGTTTCCCTGCGCGGTTCTGACGGCCAGAATCCCCAGAAACACCATGGCTGCCAGCACATGAAAAAAGTGAAAGCCGGTGATCAAAAAATAAAACATGTAGAAGGTGTTGGTCGACAGGTCCAACCCGGCGTCCCATTTGGCGTTGTACTCGGTGAGTTTGATCAATACAAAGGCTCCCCCACACAACAGGGCAGCAACCATCCAGCGCACACCGGTGGCGCAGGCATCGACCTTGACAGCGCGCACGGCCCGCACCACACACCAACTGCCGGTGATGAGCAGCGCGGTGTTGATCCCACCCAAACTCAGATCCAGCGTGCTTTGGGAGGTATTGAACAGCGCCACATCACGGGTGCGGGCAAAGGCATACGACAGGAAAAAAATGCCAAACGCCAGCATTTCAGCCAGGATGATCAGCCACACCGCCAGGTCCCCCACCAGCCGTGGCTCTTGCCGCTCAGGTGTGTCTACACCTGCTGGTGCGGGCATGTGGACTATGTTCAAAACTCAACCGTCCTTGCCATCCAAACGCGTAGCCATCAACCAGGGCGTAAACACCCACAGATACAGCCCAAACGCCAGGCTCCAGGCCGTGGCGGCCAGCATCAGCAGCAGGCTGTAATGCT
Source organism: Rhodoferax sp. BLA1 (assembly GCF_013416775.1). Classification (GTDB taxonomy): domain Bacteria; phylum Pseudomonadota; class Gammaproteobacteria; order Burkholderiales; family Burkholderiaceae_C; genus Rhodoferax. The sequence continues at coordinate 17,255 of NZ_SZVI01000009.1, read as the reverse complement.
GGATCAGCAGGCTGGAGGCCAGTACCCGGCACACGGTGGCCAGCATCACCAGCACATACATCACCACCTCGGGTTTGGAAGCCATGATGGGCCGCCCAGTGTGGCCACGTGCGGTGCGAGTCACCATGCCGATGATCAGGCCACCGGTGGCGCCCAACCCCAGGGCGTGCACCCCGGCAGACACCGGCAGCCAGCCCAGTTGGGCCAGCGCCAGCAAGCCCAGGGCCAGCGCGATCCAGGCATAGGACAGGTGCAAGATCCACAGAATGGGGCGATTCATCGTCACGCCCGGACGCCAGCCCCACAGCCGCAGCGCTTGGGCCACACCGGCTAGAGCCAGCACCACAGCGCTGACAGCGTTGGCTGGCAGCAGCACCCACATCGCCAGACCAAGCGCCGTCAGGGCCAGTGTCACCCGTTCACGCAGGGTTGACGCTTCCAGCTTCAGGCCAGGGGTCACGGTCATGGTGAACATCGGCACCACCCGCCCAGCAATCACGGTTTCGATCACCGTGATCAACGCCAGCGCGGCGTACAAGGTTTGCATCGGGTTGATGTCCAGCACACCCAGGGTCGCCAGATGGAACAAGCCGTTGGCAGTGGCCAGCAGCAGCAAAACCAGCGCCAGGGGCATGTTGCGGTAATTTTTGGCACGCCACAACAAGCTGGCAAAAATCAGCGCCACCAGCGGCAGCAGGGCCACATCCAGCACCGCATAAACCAGTGCTGAACCGAAAAGCGAGGCCAGCCGTGCGGCCAGCCACAGCAGCACCAGCGCTCCCAGCAGCGGGCCACGCGGGGTGTCCAGGCCGGTCCAGTTTTTGCCCGCCGTCATCAGAAAACCCACGATGACCGCCGCGGCAAAACCAAACAACATCTCGTGGGCATGCCACAACAAGGGTGACACCGCCGGTGTGAACGTGAGTGTGCCCAGAAACAGGAACAGCCACAGCGGCACCATCAACGCCGCCACCAGCGCACCCCCCAGGTAAAACGGACGGAATCCGAGGCGCAGCAATGGCCAGCCTTTGGGGGGTGGTGTGGCCGGTTGGCCGGTGGAAAAGATCGGAAGGGACGTTGTCTTGCTCATGGCGTGTGGGTGCCGGTTGCACCGGGCGGTTCGTTCAGTCAAAACCCATTATGGGAAAACCCTGGTGCGCTGTCCTTGAACTACTTCAAGAAGCCATGCTGCCAACATAAAAAACATGATTCGCATCAATTCTTGAAGTGGTTCAAGGACACAACTGCGGGCGCCCCCTAACCTCCGACTGTCACTTTTTTAAGGAGCGTTCCAGCATGAGTCAACCCAAAGCCAGCGGCTTTACCAAGCAGATGGCCCGCAACATGTTTTATGGCGGGTCGGTGTTTTTTATCTTTGTGTTTGCCGCGTTGATCTTCGACAGCGAGCGCAAGATTCCCCAGCGTTCCAACGCCCAGGCACTCACCGAGCAGGTGGTGCGTGGCAAACAGCTGTGGGAGACACGCAACTGCATTGGCTGCCACACCTTGCTGGGTGAAGGCGCCTACTTTGCGCCTGAGCTCGGCAATGTCTACAAGCGTCGCGGGCCGGACTTCATCAAGGCCTGGATCGCCTCTCAACCCACCCACATTGAGGGGCGCCGGCAAATGCCGCAGTTCAACTTCACACCTGAACAGCTGGACGACCTCACCGAGTTCCTGCGTTGGACGGGCGAGATCAACACCGAAAACTGGCCACCGAACATTGAAGGCTGAAACGTGAAGCAGAACAGAACACTTTAGGAACCCTCACATGCAAGCTATCACACTCAAATACAAGTCGCAGGGCGTCGCCAAGTACTACTTCATTGCGGCGCTGGTGCTGTTCACGGCACAGATCATTTTTGGCATCACGCTCGGGCTGCAGTACGTGATTGGCGACTTCGCCTTTCCGTACATCCCGTTCAACCAGGCGCGCATGGTGCACACCAACCTGCTGATCGTCTGGTTGCTGTTTGGTTTTATGGGTTCAGCATACTACCTGGTGCCCGAAGAGTCCGAGACCGAGTTGTACAGCCCCAAACTGGCGATGGTCCTGTTCTGGGTTTTCCTGGTGGCCGGTGCACTGACCATCGTCGGTTACCTGGCGGTGCCTTATGCCAAGCTGGCCGAACTGACCGGCAACGAGCTGCTCAAAACCATGGGACGCGAGTTTCTGGAGCAACCCTTACCCACCAAAGTGGGCATTGTGGTGGTCTGCCTGGCCTTTTTGTTCAACATCAGCATGACCGTGCTCAAGGGCCGCAAAACCAGCATTTCGCTGGTGCTGCTGATGGGCTTGTGGGGGCTGGCGCTGATGTTCCTGTTCAGCTTTGTCAACCCCGACAACCTGGTGCGCGACAAGATGTACTGGTGGTTTGTGGTGCACCTGTGGGTCGAAGGAACCTGGGAGCTGATTCTGGGCGCGCTGCTGGCTTTTGTGCTGGTCAAGACCACCGGTGTGGACCGTGAGGTGATCGACAAATGGCTCTATGTGATCATTGCCATGGCGCTGATCACCGGCATTCTGGGCACCGGCCACCACTTCTTCTTCATCGGTATGCCGGGTTACTGGCAGTGGGTGGGCAGCATCTTCTCGGCCATGGAACCGATTCCGTTTTTCATGATGACGGTGTTTGCCTTCAACATGGTGCAGCGCCGCCGCCGTGACCACGTCAACCAGGCCGCCTTGTTGTGGGCAGTAGGTTGCTCGGTGGTGGGTTTCCTCGGCGCTGGGCTGTGGGGCTTCATGCACACCCTGAGCGCGATCAACTACTACACCCACGGCAGCCAGATCACGGCGGCCCACGGCCACTTGGCGTTTTACGGTGCTTATGTGCTGGTGGTGATTGCGATGATCAGCTACGCCATGCCGACGCTGCGCGGTTTTGAAGCCAACAACCGCCGCGCCCAGGCCTTTGAGATGTGGTCGTTCTGGATCATGACCATCAGCATGGGTCTGATGGTGCTGGCGCTCACCGGTGCCGGCATCCTGCAGGTGTGGTTGCAACGCATGCCCACCGACGGTACGGCCATGCCCTTCATGGCCACCCAAGAGCAGTTACGTTTCTTTTACTGGCTGCGTGTGGGGGGTGGTGTGGGCTTCCTCGCCGGATTGTTGACCTACCTGTACAGCTTTTTTGCAGCACCCGGCAGCCAGGACAGCGAGGAACAAAGCAGCACCGGCCTGTTCCAACTGAGGCCACAACAGCGTGTCTGAGATCCCGTTTTACGCCCAGCAGGGCAACGAGTGTGGGCTGTTTGAACACGCCTTTGATCAGCAGCTGCCGCTGCTGATCAAAGGGCCCACAGGCTGTGGCAAGACCCGTTTTGTCGAGCACATGGCCGCCCGGCTGCAGCGCCCGCTGGTCACCGTGTCCTGCCATGACGACCTGAGTGCGTCCGACCTGGTAGGCCGTTTTCTGATCGGCAACGGCAGCACCCAGTGGTCGGACGGGCCGCTGGCACGGGCGGTGCGCCTGGGGGCCATCTGTTACCTGGATGAAGTGGTGGAGGCGCGCAAGGACACCACGGTGGTCTTGCATCCGCTGGCAGACGACCGGCGCATCCTGCCGATTGAGCGCACCGGTGAACAACTGCAAGCCCCACCCGAGTTCATGCTGGTGATCTCCTACAACCCGGGGTATCAGAACCTGCTCAAGGGTCTGAAACCCAGCACACGCCAGCGTTTTGTGGCGCTGAGTCTGGGTTACCCCAATGCCGAGGTGGAACTGGCCATCGTCCAGAAGGAAACCGGCCTGCCCCAGGCCCAGGCGCAGCAACTGGTGCAGCTGGCCAAGGCCCTGCGCAGCCTGACCGACCAGGACCTGGAAGAAACCGCCAGCACCCGTTTGCTGGTGTCGGCCGGGCGGCTGGTGGCCAGCGGCCTGTCGATGCGCCAGGCCTGCCACGCGGCCATTGTGGACGCCCTCACCGACGACGCAACAACCGCACAAGCACTCGACGAGGTGATGCGGGCCTTGTTTGGTGATGCTGCCTGATTTGTCGCACCCCGCTGCAGCGCTGGCCAAGCCGGTGACGTCGGCCCGGCGCGGCCTGGGTCGGCAGGACTGGCGACGTATTACCCAAACCGGCTTTTTCCTGCTGTTTCTGCTGGCCCCGGCGCTGAACCTGCTGCGTTTTGACCTGACTGAGGCACAACTCTGGTTTCTGGGTTTGCGCTGGTCACTGGGCATCGACGCGCTGGCGCGCGGGGAAATAGACGCCACCACCGCTGCGCTACACATTTTATGGCGTGCTTTCCTTCCTGCAATTGGGTTAGTGGTCATTTTTATCACTATTGCTTACCGTCATGGACGGCTGTACTGCGGCTGGTTGTGCCCGCATTTTTCGATGGTGGAGATGCTCAACGGTCTGCTGCAGCGCGCCTGCGGCAAGCTCAGCCTGTGGGACAGCAGTCCCACACCCCGCGCGGGCCAGCTGCCCAACACCCGTTGGTGGCCGCTGTTTGGCCTGAGCTGTGGGCTGGTGGGTTTTGCCTGGGCCATCACCTTGCTGACCTATCTGTTACCCCCCGCTGTGATCTGGGGCAATCTGGTGCACGGCAGCTTGACGCCCAACCAGCTTCGTTTTCTGGGTGTGGCAACGTTGTTGGTCAGCCTGGAGCTGGCCTTTGCCCGCCATCTGTTTTGCCGTTTTGGTTGTGCAGTGGGCTATTTCCAGAGCCTAGCCTGGATGGCCAACCCCAAAGGGATGGTTGTGGCCTTTGAGCGCGAACGCGCCAAGGAGTGCAAAACCTGTGACGCACCGCGTGGCAGTGCCTGTGACAACGCCTGCCCGATGCGACTCAACCCGCGCAACATCAAACGCATGATGTTCTCGTGTGTGCAATGTGGCCAATGCCTGGATGCCTGCGAGACCTCCCAAGGCGACCAGCAACGCAGCCCCACGCTGGAATGGCGTATTGGCACTGACGCACTGCGCGAGACCCTGCGCCAGCGCGCCCAAATCCGTCAAGAGGCGCCCTGATGGAAGAAATGGTGGGCCAATGGTGGCACCAGGCCATCACCCGGTTGGCGCGGGTGGAGCATCCCAAGGCCACGGTAACTTTGACAGAGGTGCAAAAGTCCATCGGTATTCTGTTTCGCAGCGCAGGCGGTGGCGCGGCCACACGGCTGACCCAGGCCAGTCAACAGCTTGTAGGTGGTCAACGCGGCTGGTTACAACGCCTGTCTGGCAGCGGCCAGCGGGCAGCCTTGGCCCAGTGGGAGCCCGATGTGCTGGCCCTGCCGAGCCAACTGGCAGTGTTTGAGACAGCAGCCCTGAACCGCGACCTGTACCTGTGGCTGGCCCTGTTATCGGCTTTTTTTGAGGACACCCAGGACTGGTTGGGTGACAACCATCGGGCCACCAAAATGACCTTGAGCGCTTTTCCAGGCTTCGTAGCTCGCTATGATTTTTTGGTACAAGACCACCTGGCACAACGCCCGAATCTGGCCACATTGCGCGGCCCGGACCGGTTGGCCGAAGAACTGGTGCAAGCTCATTTGCGTGGCCAGACCACCACCAGCCAACTGGCAACTGTCAACCCACAAGACGTGGCCCCGGTGTGGTTGTGGCTCAGCGCTTTTGGTACACAACAAGGGCCAAAAACATCTCGGGACCAGCCCCCCACAGTCCAGCCTGCAAAAACGACCTCCAGCGCCGAAACCCAACGCCGCCGCACCCGCCGCGCCGAGGAGCAGGACAAACGCCAGGCGCTGGTGCTGCCGTTTCACAGCGGCGGGTTGATGACCTGGAGTGAACACGTCAAGGTCAACCGGGGTACCGATGACGAGGACGATGGCAACGCGCTGACCGCCGCCAACGACATGGACGCGCTAACCATCGCCCCGGACGGCCAAACCCTGGCCAGTCGGGTCAGGTTTGACCTGGACCTGCCCAGCGCCAGCGCCGATGATGTGCCGCTGGGGCCGGGCTTGCCATTGCCCGAATGGGACTACCGCAAGAGTGCCCTGCTGCCCGGGCACTGTGTGGTGCAGGTGATGCAGGCCCGCCAGGCGCCGACTTTTGTGCCCAGCCCTGCCCTCAAACTCACAGCCCGCCGTATCCGGCGCAAACTCGAAACCCTGCGCGACGCACCCCGGCCCCAACACGGCCAGGACAGCGGCGACGACATCGACCTGGACGCCTGGGTGCGTTTTAACGCCGACCAACAAGGCGCAGGTGGACTGCACACCGATTCACCACCGATCTACACCCGCCGTGCGCTCAGCGAGCGCAGCCTGGCCACGCTGCTGATGGCCGATTTGTCACTCTCCACCGATGCCTACGCCACACCCACCGAGCGGGTAATTGATGTGATCCGGGATGCCTTGTACGTGTTTGGTGAGGCACTCAGTGCGGTGGACGACCCGTTTGCGGTATGGGGTTTCAGCTCGGTGCGACGAAACCACGTGCGCCTGCAACACCTCAAGGCCTTTGACGAACCCTGGAACGAGAGCTGCCGTGCCCGGGTTGGCGCGATCCGCCCAGGGTATTACACCCGCATGGGTGCAGCGGTGCGTCACGCCACGCAGCAACTGGCTGGCCGGGGTGAGCAGCGCCGCCTGTTGATGCTGCTGACCGACGGCAAACCCAATGACCTGGATGTGTACGAAGGCCGCTACGGCCTGGAAGACACCCGCCAGGCCATTCGCGAAGCACAAGCCGTTGGCCTGTCAACCTTCTGCGTCACCATCGATGAAAAGGCGCATGACTATCTGCCCATGTTATTTGGCCAGCAAGGCTACGCGCTGGTACACCGACCGCACGACCTGGTGAAACAACTCACCCAAGCATGGGCAAACCTGTCGCGGCGCTGAAACAACACAGCACAGTGGTATGGTGGCGAGCCCCATGATGGACCCACAAGCAGCAGCGCCCGATGTAACTGCTTGAGACAAACACCTTATGAAAAACAACAACGCTACTTTTGACATCCAGCGTTACCTGGCAGTCATGCCGCTGTTCAGCGACCTGTCCAACGAAGAACGTGCCCGTCTGTCTGAGGGCTGCCAGCTCAAACGCTTCGCCCGGGGTGAGATGGTGTTTCGCACCGGTGACCCGTGTGACGCCTTTTATGTGGTGGTGGTCGGCCAGGTCAAGCTGTTCATGCTGGCGCCCAGCGGCCAGGAAAAAGTGATCGAAATTGTGGGCCCGGGACAGAGTTTTGCCGAGGCCATTGTGTTTCTGGACATCCCGTACATGATCAATGTGCAGTCGCTGGCCGACAGCCTGCTGCTCAGTGTGGGCAAACAGGCGGTGTTCAAGGAAATTGAGCAGGACCACCGTTTTTCGCTGCACATGCTGGCGGGCATCTCCAAGCGCCTGCATGGCCTGGTGCACGACGTGGAAGGGTATGCGCTGCGCAGCGGCATGCAGCGACTGATCGGTTTCTTGCTGCGGGATGTAGAGCAGGATGGCCAGATACAGTCTGGGGTTGTGACCGTTTCCTTGCCTGTCAGCAAAGCCACCATCGCATCCCGACTGTCACTCACCCCCGAGTATTTTTCCCGGGTGTTGCGCGAATTGGAGACCGAGGGCCTGATTCAGGTCGACAAACGCGAGATCCGTATCCTGGACGTGCGCCGCCTGGCCAACTACGGCTCGCAATAAGCCGCCAGACACCTTGGCAACGCCTCGTGCAGGGGAAGTTTGCGAGACACCATCTGCCTTGCAGTTTTAGTTTTGCTCAATCAGCAAACCTTGATTTGTGCAAAAAATCACTGTTTCAGCCAGCAATCGATCAAAAAATAGAACACCATAGGTGGTAAGATTTCGCCCCGAGAACACTACATGTAGTGTCCGGAGCCGGTTTTGATACTCAGGCAGGCTGATCAAGAAGTCCCTGAACCTTAATCAAACCCTTTATTTCGCGCTCACTTTTTAGGATCAATCCATGGCACTGCACACCCCAGAGCAAGCTCACACCGCCCTGTCACTCCCACCCCAACCCATCAGCGAAGAAGTGCTGATTGAGAAATACAGCAAAGGTGAGGAGCGCAGCATTGCCGACGTCAACCTGCGGGTGGCGCGAGCACTGGCCAGTGTGGAGTTGCCTGAGCAGCAAAAGCAGTGGGAAGGCAAGTTTCTGGAGGCCTTACAAGCCGGTTTCCTGCCCGCAGGCCGCATCCAGTCGGCCGCTGGCACCACCTTGTCGGCCACGCTGATCAATTGTTTTGTACAACCCGTGGGTGACTCGATCGCCCATGTGGAAGATGGCCATCCCGGCATCTACACCGCGTTGACCGAAGCCGCCGAGACCATGCGCCGTGGTGGTGGTGTGGGTTATGACTTCTCGCGCATCCGCCCGCGTGGCGCCTGGGTGGGCAGCACCCAAAGCAGCGCCTCCGGCCCGGTGAGTTATATGCGGGTGTTTGACCGCTCGTGCGAAACGGTTGAATCTGCCGGTGCACGCCGTGGCGCCCAGATGGGTGTGCTGCGCTGTGACCACCCGGACATCGAAGAATTCATCCACGCCAAAGACAAGGGCGACTTGAAAAACTTCAACATCTCGGTCGGTGTCACCGACGAATTCATGAAGGCCGTGCAAGCCGATGGCGACTTCACACTGGTGCACCGTGCCGAACCGGGCGTGCCCCAAAAAGAAGCTGGCGCCTACCAGAACAAGGACACTGGCATCTGGGTCTACCGCAAACTCAAAGCCCGCACCCTGTGGGACCAGATCATGCGCTCCACCTACGACCACGCCGAGCCAGGTGTGTTGTTTCTGGACCAGATCAACCGCGACAACAACCTGTCGTATTGCGAAACCATCGCCAGTACCAACCCCTGTGCCGAACAACCGCTGCCACCGTATGGCTGCTGCTGCCTGGGCTCCATCGACCTGACCCGCTTTGTGCGCAAACCGTTCACCGGCAAGGCCAGCTTTGATGAAGCCGGTTTTGCGGCCGTGGCCCGCGTGGCCGTGCGTATGCTCGACAACGTGTTGGAGGCCACCGTCTGGCCCCTGCCCCAGCAACAACAGGAAGCCGCCAGCAAACGCCGCGTGGGCCTGGGTTTCACCGGTCTGGGCGACACCCTGGTGATGTTGAACCTGCGCTACGACACCCAGCAGGCGCGCGACATGGCACAACGTATCTCGATCCTGATGCGCGACACCGCTTATGACGCCTCGGCCGATCTGGCACAAGAGCGCGGCGCCTTCCCGCTGTTCAACGCTGACCTGTTCCTGAGCGGCCAGACCTTTGCCTCACGTCTGCCTAACAGCCTGAAAGAGCGCATCCGTAAGACCGGCCTGCGCAACTCGCACCTGCTGTCGATTGCCCCCACCGGCACCATCAGCCTGGCCTTTGCCGACAACGCCAGCAATGGCATCGAGCCAGCCTTCAGCTGGACCTACACCCGCAAAAAACGCATGCCCGACGGCAGCTTCAAGGAATACGCGGTGGAAGACCACGCCTGGCGCCTGTTCCGCCACCTCAAGGGTGAGGACACACCATTGACCCCGGCCTTCGTCACCGCGCTGGAAATGAGCGCCCAAGCCCACGAGGAAATGGTGGCTGCGGTGGCACCGTACATCGACACCGCGATCTCCAAAACCGTCAACGTGCCCGCTGACTACCCTTATGAAGACTTCCAGGACCTGTACACCGCAGCCTGGAAATCGGGCCTCAAAGGTCTGGCCACCTACCGGCCCAACAGTGTGCTGGGCTCGGTACTGAGTGTCACCCCCAGCGCGCCCGCCGTGACCAAGCCGCTACAGATCGACAGCGCCAACCACCGTCTGGCGCTGGACCGCCTGCCCGCGCCGGTGCTCTCCAGCCTGCGCTGGCCCGGTCGCCCACAACTGCCGGGTGGCAATTCGGCCTGGACCTTCATGGTGCACCACCCGTTTGGTGACTTTGCCTTGTTCATTGGTGAACTCTCGCCCGAAGAAGGTGGCGCACCTCAGCCGTTTGAGGTCTGGGTGAATGGCTCTGACCAACCCCGTGGCCTGGGTGCCTTGGCCAAAACCCTGTCGATGGACCTGCGCGCCAACGACCCGGCCTGGTTGCAACTCAAGCTTGATGCGCTGGCCACGGTGAGTGAAGAACACGCCTTTGACATGCCTTTCCCGCCGCATGGCGAAAAACGCATGTTCCCGGGTGTGGTGGCTGCCACCGCTGCGGTGATCCGCTGGCGCTGTGAGCAACTCGCGGCCAACGCCAAGTTGCGCACCAGTGAAGCCAAACCCGCCTACACACCGGTGATTGATGCGATGTTCAGCCGTGGTGAGCCCCAGACCGGTACATCCGGCACCCTGGCCTGGTCGGTGGACGTGGACAACCCGGCCACCAGCGAGTCCTTCACTGTGACCCTCAAGGAAGTGAACCTGCCCAGCCATGACGGTGGTGTGGTAACACGCCCTTGTGCCGTGGGTTTCAGCGGCAACTACCCCAAGGCCATGGACGGTCTGGCACGCCTGCTGTCGCTGGACATGCGGGTGATTGATCCAGCCTGGATCGGCATGAAGCTGCGCAAGTTGTTGAACTACGCTGAGCCACTGGGCCACTTCATGGCTTTTGTGCCGGGCCTGCCCAACAACGAGCGCCGCCAGCAGGTGTGGCCATCCACGGTGGCGTACATCGCGCGCCTGATCATTCACCGTTATGCGATGCTGGGTATCCTCAACGAGGAAGGTTTCCCGCTGCGCGACATGGGTGTGCTCGACACACCCGAGACCAAGGAAGCCAGCCACACCATGGCCGGCAAACCCTGCCCCGAATGTGGCAACCCCACCGTCATCCACAAAGATGGCTGTGACTTCTGTACCGCTTGCGGCTACGTGGGTCAGTGCGGTTAAGCTGAAAACAACAAAGGGCCTTTGAGGCCCTTTGTTTGCAACACGACAGCCCCGCTCGGGGCTGTTTTTTTTAGTCGCGCGTCACCAGCACCGGCAGTTTGGTGTGTGACAGAACAGCCTGGGCCACGCTACCGAGCACCAGCTTCTCGAACCCGCTGCGGCCATGTGAACCCATCACGATCAGGTCAGCTTTTAGCGACTCGCCAGCCTCCACAATGCCACGCCAAGCGGTGTGGGCCTCGATGACCGAGGTGTCCACCTTCACACCGGATGCAGCCAGACTTTCCTTGGCCGCATGCACCGCGGCATTGGCCTCGGCGGTGGCGGCACTCAGATACTCGGACTGTCCGTAGGCAAAGTCGGTACCGACCCCGGTGAACGGGTACGGGTCAATGACGTAAATGACCGTCACGGTGCTGTCAAAGGCCTTGGCCAATTCGGTGGCCTTGCCAACCGCCACTTGGGAGGTACGTGAACCATCAACGGGAACCAGAATATGCTTGAACATGATGAACTCCTTCTCAAAATCTTCTCATGTCATTGTGCGCCAATTCAGACCTCTTCAGGCACCATTTTGATAGCGCCACAGGGGCACTCTGACACACAAATGCCGCAGCCCTTGCAGTAGTCGTAATTGAACTCAAACCCGTTGCCGGGACCGAGCTTGATCACCGCGTTGTCGGGACAGACACCGTAACAGTTGTCACACTCAAAACAGTTGCCACAGGACAGGCAGCGCCGGGCCTCAAACAAGGCATTGGTTTCATCCAGGCCCCCCTGCACTTCCTCAAAGGTGGACTGGCGGCGGATGATGTCGAGCACCGGGCGCACCGTCTTGGGGGCGTCGCTGTAGTACCAGGTGTTGAGCTTGTCATAGGTGGCCACGCTGTGTTTAGGCGGTGCCACATAGACCTCACCCTTGAGCCAAGCATCGATGTTGCGCGCCGCCTTCTTGCCGTGGCCAATGGCCACCGTGACGTTGCGCTCAGCGGGCACCATGTCGCCCCCTGCAAAAATACCGGCGTGACCGGTCATCATCTGGGTATTGACCTGCACCACACCGTCTTGCACCACCAGACCTGGCACTTTCTCGATCAGCGACAGATCCACGTCCTGGCCCAGCGCCAGCACCACCGAGTCGGCCTCCAGGGTTTCAAATTCACCCGTGGGTTGCGGAAAACCTTTGTCGTCGAGCACCATTTTTTCAACGGTGATGGAGGCATCCCCAGCCTGTTTGATGGTCGACAACCACTTGATCAACACCCCTTCCTGCAGCGCTTCCTCGACCTCAAAATCATGCGCGGGCATTTTTTCGCGGTTGCGGCGGTAAACGATGATGGACTCGGTAGCACCCAGCCGTTTGGCGGTGCGTGCCACGTCGATGGCGGTGTTGCCACCGCCGTAGATCACCACTTTGCGGCCCAGCAGCGGTTTGTCTTCACCTTCCATCGAGCGCAGCACTGACACCGCGTCGAGCACATGGGCCGAGTCCCCGGCCGGGATGTAGGCACGTTTGGCGATATGGGCGCCTACCGCCAGAAACACCGCGTCAAAACCGCCATCCTGCTTGGCCTGCAACACGTCGGTGACCTTGGTGTTGTACTGGATGCTCACACCCAGATCCACCACCCGCTGGACTTCGTCGTCGAGCACCTGACGTGGCAGACGGTACTGCGGAATACCAAAACGCATCATGCCGCCCGGCAAGGGGCCGGCCTCAAACACCGTTACCGCATGGCCTAGGCACGCCAGATGGTAGGCAGCAGACAGGCCCGACGGCCCGGCGCCCACCACCAGCACTTTTTTGCCACTGGCCGCTGCAGGGGGAGCAAATTTCCAGCCCTGGGCAATCGCTTGGTCACCCAGGAAATGCTCAACCGAGTTGATGCCCACGGCCGCGTCAAGCTGGCCACGGTTGCAGGCCCCCTCGCAGGTGTGGTAACAGACCCGGCCCATGATGGCCGGAAACGGGTTGTCTTCCACCAGGGTGCGCCAGGCCGCCTCGTAGTTGCCCGACTCGGCGTGGAACAGCCAGGCCTGGATGTTTTCACCCGCCGGGCACTCGTGGTTGCAAGGGGGGATGCGACTCAGATAAACCGGGCGCGAGGTGCGCCACGAACCCGTGTGGTTGGCCAGTGAACTGCCGACATCCAATGTGATGGCAAAAGGTTTTTGCATGATTTACCTCACCTCATTTGTTTCCAGCAGGCCAAAACGGCGGATATTGCGGTCGGCCCGCGCCTGCAGGCGGGCCAGCGTGGCCACATCGGGTTGTTTGCCAAACAGATGGGCAAACCGTTTTTGGGGTCGCAGATAGTCTTCAACCGGCACCTGGCGGCGGATCTTGGCCACTCCGGTGACTTCACCACGTTCGGCCTCAAACACCGGGAACACACCACTCTCTACCGCCAGCCGGGCGAGTTTGATGGTGTCGTGTGAGGCCGCCCCCCAGCCCAGCGGACAGGGCACAAAAATGTGGATGTACCGCGCACCATGGATCGACATCGCCTTGGTGACCTTGTATTCCAGGTCATGCAGATCCGCCACGGTGGCGGTGGCGACATAGGGAATCTCATGTGCCATGGCAATCTGCGGCACGTTTTTACCCTGCCCAAAATCGTTGCCGGGATGTTCCCCAAGCGCCATGGTGGTGGCCGTGCGCGCCGCCGGTGGTGTGGCGCTGCTACGCTGCACCCCGGTGTTCATGTAGGCCTCGTTGTCGTAACAGATGTAGAGCACATCGTCGTTGCGCTCAAACATGCCTGACAGGCAGCCAAAACCGATGTCGGTGGTGCCGCCGTCGCCGCCCTGTGCCACCACCCGCACATCGCTGCGGCCTTTGGCTTTCATCGCAGCGGCAATGCCGGTGGCCACTGCTGCGGCATTGCCAAACAGCGAGTGGATCCAGGGTATTTGCCAGGAGGTTTCCGGGTACGGGGTGGAAAACACCTCCAGGCAGCCAGTGGCGTTGGCCGCAATCAGCTGGCCCTTGGTGGCTGCCATGGCGGCGTCGATGGCGTAGCGGGCGCCCAGCGCCTCACCACAGCCCTGACAGGCACGGTGGCCCGAGTTGAGCGAATTGCTGCGCTGCACATTGGCCTGCACACTGCGCTGCTCAGCCGACAGCAGCCGGTTGCCCACGGTGAATGTGCCGGTCTGGTAGAACTTGACCTGTGTTTGTTCCATGATCTTGCCTTCTTGGAGGTTTCAGGACAGACGGGTGTGGACCGTGCCCAGGTCACGCAGCACACCCTCGGCCACCGGGCCGGAGCGGCGGTGGGCTTTTTCGCGGTCCAGCACGCGGTTGACCACCGCCCAGTCCAGATCCAGAAAAGTGAGCAGGTCAAGCTTGTCCGACATGGCCTGCAGCAGCAACTTGTTCACCGAATCCTTGGTGATGGCGCGCCCACCCAACCCAGCCACAACGGTGTAGACCGGTTGCGGGCGGTTGCGCACCGCGCTGCGCACATCGCGCGACACAATGCCACCCACACCCACGGCAAAACACTTCTCGATCACCACAATGCGTTCGGCCCGCACCGTGGCATCACGGATGGCAGAAATCGGGAACGGCCGGTACGAGGTGATGCCCAGCACACCCACCTTGTGCCCCTGGGCACGTAAATCGTCAACCGTGTCCTTGATGGTGCCCAGCACCGAACCCAGGGCAATCACGATGGTGTCGGCGTCTTCGGTCTGGTAAGTCTTGATCAAACCACCTGAGTCACGGCCAAAGATTGCTTTGAATTCTGTAGCAACCTGCGGAATCAGATCAAGGGCTTGCATCTGTTTGGCATGGGCAAGGTAGCGCACCTCGGTGAACGCCTCGGGCCCGACCATGGCGCCAATCGTGACCGGGTCGCTGGGGTCCAGCACCTGACGCGGCTCGTAGGGTGGCAAAAATTTGTCCACCTGCGCCTGGTCCGGCATGTCGACCCGCTCATAAGCGTGGGTCAGGATAAACCCATCCATACACACCATCACCGGCAAAGAGAGTTCCTCAGCAATACGAAAGGCCTGGATGTGCAGGTCCAGCGCTTCCTGGTTGGTCTCAGCAAACAGCTGCAACCAGCCCGCATCACGCATGCTCATGCTGTCGGTGTGGTCGTTCCAGATGTTGATCGGGGCGCCGATGGCACGGTTGGCCACCGTCATCACAATCGGCAGGCCCAGGCCCGAGGCGTTGTAGACCGCCTCGGCCATGAACAACAAACCCTGGCTGGCGGTCGCGGTGTAGGAGCGCGCCCCGGCAGCCGAGGAGCCAATTGCCACACTGAGTGCAGCAAATTCGGACTCGACGTTGATGAATTCACAGCCCTGGAGTTCGCCCGATTTCACCAGCTCACCCAAACCTTCGACGATGTGGGTTTGCGGGGAAATCGGGTAGGCACAGATCACCTCGGGGCGGCTTAATGCCACCGCCTGCGCCACGGCATGGGAGCCTTCACATTGTTCAAGCATGTTGGGTCTCCTCGACTTGTTTTTGCTGCAGCATCACGCTCTCAAACGCCTCTTTGGCAGCGGCCTGGTTGCCCTTGGCCACCGCGCCAGAAAACTTCTGGTCAATCGCCTTGAGCACCGCATCGAGCGAGATCAGGCCACACAGGGCGGCAAACGCCCCGAGCAAAGGCACATTGGGCAGCGCACGGCCCACATGTTTCACCGCCAGCTCACTCGCGGGCACCAGCAGCAGGCGCTCCGGGCGAAAGCCCTTGGCGAACTCCTCCAGCCCCATCTCGTTAAAACTGCGGGTGGTGTTGATCAGGATATAGCCGTCTTTTTTGAGGCCACCAAATACATCCACCTGGTGTAACAAGGTGGGGTCCTGGATGATGATGGCATCGGGCTGCATGATGGGTTCACGCAAGCGGATCTCTTTGTCATCCATACGGCAAAACGCCACCACCGGAGCGCCGGTACGCTCCGAACCAAAACTGGGAAAAGCCTGTGCATGGCGTCCGCCCAGAAAGGCTGCGATCGACAACATCTCGGCACCGGTGACCACCCCCTGGCCGCCACGGCCATGGATACGAACCTGAAACATGAGTTGCTCCTCAAATATGCTTATGGCCACCAGACCTGGTTGGCTATTTTGCAAAACGCAATTTAGGTTCATATAGCAAAAAGAGTATTGATGCACATCAAAGACAACTGACACACGACTGACAGCGTCTGATGTCATCTCTGAGCCATGACCTGGGTCAATGCAGAAAAGCTGTTTTTGCCTATGCTGGCACCTTCGTTTTAAAAGGAATCGGTATGGCAGAGTTGCGGTGGTCGGAGAGTTTTGAGATGGGTGTGCCGGTAATGGACCAGACCCATGAGGAATTTATCGATTTGCTGGCGCAAGTTGTGCAGGCAAACGATGCGCAATTGATGGCGCTTTGGAACGCCCTGGTTGAACACACCGTGAGCCACTTTGCACGCGAAGACCGCTGGATGACAGACACAGGTTTTTCCGCCAACAACTGTCACACTCTCCACCACCAGATGGTTCTCAGGGTACTACGTGATGGGAAAAAGCGTGGTGACGCCGGTGAGCTGGCCGTGGTGCGGCAGATGGCTGACGAGTTGAGCATCTGGTTCTCGCAACACGCCAACAGCATGGACGCGGCGCTGGCACAGCACTTGCGACATGTCGGCTACGACGAAACCACTGGCCAGGTACGCTTGACCGAAGCCTTGCCCACCAGCGCCATTGAAGGCTGTCACGGCACCAACTGCACGCCGGACGATGGAGTGCAGGCTAAACTGGCCAACGCATGAGTACAGTAACCTGCGCCCATCAGCCTTCTCGGAATTTCATTTTTAATAGCTATCAGCCCTTATATATCAAGGGCTGGAAGCCTATTTCTTATATACAGGACCACCATGAGCATTTACGACAAACTGACTGAACTCAACATCACCCTGCCCCCTGTGGCCATTCCCGCTGCAGCCTATGTGCCGTTTGTGCAGAGTGGCAACCTGGTGTTTCTGAGTGGCCACATTGCCAAGAAAGACGGCAAAGCCTGGGTCGGCCAATTAGGCAAAAACATCAGCACCGAAGAAGGCAAGCTGGCAGCACGCGCGATTGCCATCGACCTGCTCGGCACTTTGCACGCGGCGGTGGGTGACCTCAACCGCATCAAACGCATCGTCAAACTGATGTCTCTGGTCAACTCCACCGGCGACTTCACCGAACAACATCTGGTGACCAACGGTGCCAGCGAGTTGATCGGCCAGGTGTTTGGGGCTGAAAAAGGGGCCCATGCACGCAGTGCCTTTGGTGTGGCGCAAATCCCGATGGGCGCCTGTGTCGAGATCGAATTGATCGCCGAACTGGCTTAAAAACTCTCCCAATCCGACTCCACCCCAGCCGCCAGCTTGGCCTTGGCTGGTGCAGGGTTGTTGCTCAGTGCGGGCTTGGGTGCCCCAGGCTTGCTCGCAGCCGGTTTGACTGAGGCCGCCA
>NZ_SZVI01000012.1 GCF_013416775.1 Rhodoferax sp. BLA1 | reverse complement strand
TTTTCATATCCGCAGAGATGACACCAGCGCCCACAATGCCCCAGGCCAAGTCACCCGAGGCCAGCACGGCTTCGGTGAACATGGCTTGGTGCGCGCGGTGAAAGGCGCCTATGCCCAGATGCACGATAGAGCCAACTACCCGGCTGCGGTCGTAGGCCGGCTGGCTGACCGTGGCGGGCAGGTGGGTGAGGCTTTTGGGTGTTAGGCGCATGGTGATTTTTGACGGATTATGTTGTAAGCCGGACTTAATCTTCAACGCCCGGAATGGCGAAGTAGTTTTTGGCATTGCGGAAACTGATGTCCTGCACCATGCCACCAAAGGTCTCAAAATCCGCAGGGATCTCTCCGTTTTCCATCCAACCCCCTACCAGTCCACACAGGATGCGGCGGAAGTACTCATGGCGCGGGAAGGACAAGAAGCTGCGTGAGTCGGTCAACATGCCCACAAAGCGCGACAACACCCCCAGGTTGCCCAGGCTGACCATCTGGCGACGCATGCCGTCCATGTGGTCATTGAACCACCAAGCCGAACCCATCTGGATCTTGCCCGGCATCGAGCCGTCCTGGAAACACCCCATGACCGTGCCCAGCACTTCCAGATCATTCGGGTTGAGCGAATACAAAATGGTCTTGGGCAACATGTTCTCGCTTTGCAGCGCGTTCATGAAAGCGCCGAGCTTGGCCGCAATCTGCTCGTCATTGACTGCGTCATACCCTGTGTCCGGGCCCAGCTGTTTGAACATAGCGCTGTTGAGGTTGCGCACCGCCGCCATGTGCAATTGCATGGCCCAGCCGCGTTTGGCGTTCATGCGGCCCACATCGAGCAACACCGCAGTCTTGTAGGCATCGGCCTCGCTGGCACTCAAAGCGCTGCCACTGAGCAGCTTGGCAAAAATCGCCTCCAACGCCTGGGGCGAGGTGAAGCTGGCAAAGGGCGCCGCCAGGCCGTGGTCGGAGGCCCGGCAACCCAGACTGTGGAACACGGCGTGGCGTGCATCCAGTGCGGCGATCAGCGACTGATAAGAGCCGATGGCCACATTGGCACTGGCACCGAGTTTGTCGATGTAAGCCTGCCAGACGGTCAGGTCGTCGGTGGCCAGGGCGCGGTCGGGGCGGAAGCTGGGCACCATCACGGGTTGGCCCGGTTGACGCACGGCGGCGTAGGCGATATGGTGCTCCAGCGTGTCGGCCGGATCATCAGTGGTACCCACCGCGCGCACATTCATGCGCTGCAGCAGTGAGCGGGCACCAAACTCAGGAAGCACGATTTGTGCATTGCAGGCCTCCCAGATGGCTGGAGCGGTTTTGGCTGACAGGGGCTCATTGATGCCAAAGTACCGTTGCAATTCCAGGTGGGTCCAGTGGTACAGCGGGTTGCCCACCAGACGCGGCACGGTTTGCGCCCAGGCCAGGAAAGTTTGGTAGTCGGGTTCATGACCAGTGATCATTTGCTCAGGCACGCCGTTGGAGCGCATGGCACGCCACTTGTAGTGGTCACCACCGAGCCAAGCGTGGGCCAAGTTGCGGAAGGTGGCGTTGCTGGCAATGTCAGCTGGCGGCAGGTGGCAGTGGTAGTCGATGATCGGCATCTGCGCCGCATAGTCGTGGTACAGCCTCTTGGAGCAATCGTCAGGCAAGAGAAAATCGGCATTCATGAAGGCGGGCATGAGGTCACTCCGTGTAAGAAATCAGACAAGCGCGGACTCTACCTCAAACCAAACGAGAATTCAACCAAACTGAAACGGTGTTTTAGCTAAAGCAAATCAATTTTTGACTAAGCACAAACTTGCACAAACTAAAATGAAATTTTGTTTCAAAAATTATTGAGGGTTGTTTGATTTTGGCGTATATTCCCGGCACCTGCGGCGAAAGCCCGAACACCCCGTAGCGAAGTGTTCCGTGGCCTGCTCCTGTTTTATCTAAATGATGAGGCAATTATGAAAAGAAACGTGAAGAAAATTCTGGCCTCTGTGCTGGTAGCTGCATTCGCTGCAGGTAGCGTTTGTGCGCGTGATTTCCGATCAGCGGATGTGCACCCGCAAGACTACCCAACGGTCATGACCGTCAAGCGAATTGGCGAGATTGTCAGTCAAAAAACCGGCGGCAAATACAACGTCAAGGTGTTTGGCAACAGCGCACTGGGATCTGAAAAAGACACCGTGGAGCATGTGAGGATTGGCGCCCTGGACATGGTTCGTGTCAGCACAGCGGCTTTTCACGGGATCATTCCCGAGTCCATGGTGCCTTCGTTCCCGTTCATTTTCCGGGACATCAACCACTTTCGCGCTGCCATGAACGGCCCCGCCGGGGATGACATCCTGGCTGCCTTCGACAAGGCGGGCTTTGTGGGCCTGGCGCTGTGGGAGTCGGGTGCACGCTCCGTTTACGCCAAAAAACCGGTGCGTCATCTGGCCGACATGAAAGGTTTGAAGATCCGCGTTCAACCGTCCGATTTGTGGGTCAGTCTGGTGCAAGCGATGGGCGCCAACCCAACACCTATCCCGATGGCTGAGGTTTATACCGCCTTGAAGACCGGGCTGGTTGATGCGGCTGAAAACAACTACCCCTCGTATGAGGTGGCCAAACATTACGAGGCCGCCCCCATCTACAGCGAAACCCAACACGTCATGTCGCCTGAGGCGCTGGTGTTCTCCAAAAAAATCTGGGACAACATGACCCCTGTAGAACACAAGATCATCCGTGACGCGGTGAAAGAAGCAACGCCTTACTATATTGATCTGTGGAGCAAAAAAGAAATGGCCTCCAAGGAAGCCGCCAAGAAAGCCGGCGCCACCTTTGTGGATGACGTCAACAAGCCAGAATTTGTTACAGCCATGAAGCCAGTCTGGGACAAGTTCTCTCCAACCCCACAACTCAAGGCCTTGGTGCAGAAGATTGTCAACACCAAGTGATCTGGTCACGGCGCTTGGACTGAGCACATCGCCAAAAAATGAACGCAAGAACCCGCTCTGCACGGACGGGCCTCTATGCCGCGATTTAAACCCCTCTACGGCGACCGGCCGTGGAACTATTGAAGGGAACCCAATGCCATCTTCTGTTATCCGTTTACACCCCAGTGACGATGTGTTGATCGCCACCATGCAGCTGTTGCCAGGCAGCTCTCTGCTGGCCGACAAGCTGGTGGTGCGCGACCTGATTCCGCCAGGCCATAAGCTGGCCGCGCACGACATCGCCCAAGGGGCTGCGGTACGTCGCTACAACCAGATCATTGGTTTTGCCAAGGTCAACATTGCTGCTGGTCAGCATGTGCATTCACACAACCTGGGCATGGGCGAGTTTGAACGCGATTACGGCATTGGCCAAGGTGTTAGCGAGTTGCCAAAAGCCGAACATCCAGCCACCTTCATGGGCTACAAACGCGCCAATGGCAAGGTCGGCACACGCAATTACATCGCGGTCATCGCCTCGGTGAACTGCTCAGCCACGGTGGTGCGTGCGATTGCCAGCCATTTCAGCCGGGAAAAACTGGCGGCTTACCCCAACATCGACGGCGTGCTGGCTTTGCCCCACCCGCTGGGTTGTGGCATGGGTGTGGTGAGTGAAGGCATGGACATCCTGCGCCGCACGATGGTCGGTTATGCCCGGCACCCGAACTTTGCGGGTGTGTTGTTTGTGGGTCTGGGTTGTGAACAAAACCAGATTGCACCCATTGTTGAGATGGTGGGCGCCCATGAAGACGGCATGCTGCAACAACTGGTGATGCAGGCTGAAGGCGGCACCACTGCCGCCATCAAAAAAGGCATTGCGCAGGTCACCACCATGCTGGAGCGCGCCAACACCTACCAGCGCGAGCCAGCATCGGTCAGCCATCTGATTGTGGGCCTGAACTGCGGCGGCTCCGATGGTTACTCCGGCATCACCGCCAACCCGGCATTGGGTGGCGCCTCTGATTTGCTGGTGTCACATGGTGGCACCACCATCCTGTCTGAAACACCTGAGGTGTATGGCGCAGAGCACCTGCTGACACGCCGCGCTGCCAGCCCCGAGATTGCGAACAAGCTGATTGACCGCATCAAGTGGTGGAAGGACTACACCACCCGCAACGGCAACCAGATGGACAACAACCCGTCGGTGGGCAACAAGGCAGGTGGCCTGACCACCATTTTGGAAAAGTCTTTGGGGGCCGTCGCCAAAGGCGGCACCAGCACACTCAATGGTGTGTACCTGTATGCCGAACCCATCACCGCCAAGGGTTTTGTCTACATGGACACCCCGGGCTACGACCCGGTGTCGGCGACCGGCCAGGCGGCAGGTGGTGCACAAATCATCTGTTTCACCACGGGCCGTGGCTCGGCCTTTGGCTGTGCGGGCGTGCCCACCATCAAACTGGCCACCAACAACGCACTCTATGAGCGTATGCAGGACGATATGGATGTCAACTGCGGCGACCTGATCACAGGCACCCCCATGACCGAGATCAGCCAGCGCATCTTCGACGCCATCATTCGGCACGCCTCGGGTGAGAAGGTGCGCAGCGAAGAACTGGGCTACGGCAACGACGAGTTCTTGCCGTGGCAAGTGGGCGCGGTGATGTAAATCCCCCTGGATGACACGTCTGACTGGCCTTGACCGAGGTCAGCGGGCATTTTTAAACAAGTTTTTTTAGGAGCGTAAACATGGCAGCAAAAGATCGTATGGCAGTCCTTTCGGCGATGATGGAACAAAGCATCATCCCGGTTTTTTACCACCCTGATGTTGAACTGTGTATCAACGTCATCCAGGCTTGCGCCAATGCGGGCGCCAAGTGTGTCGAGTTCACCAACCGTGGTGACTTTGCCGCACAGGTGTTCCTGGACGTGACCCGCCACTTCGCCAAGGCTGACCCATCGGTGATCATGGGCGTGGGCTCGATCGTGGACGCACCCACGGCCGGCTTGTTCATCGCAAACGGCGCCAAGTTCGTGGTTGGCCCACTGCTGAACGCCGATGTGGCCAAGGTTTGTAACCGTCGTGGTATTCCCTACAGCCCAGGCTGCGGCTCAGCCACCGAAATTGGTGACGCGCAAGAACTGGGCTCTGAGATCGTCAAGGTGTTTCCAGGTTCGTCCGTGGGCGGCCCCGACTTTGTCAAGAGTGTGATGGGCCCCATGCCTTGGAGCCGCATCATGCCCACCGGCGGTGTGGAACCCACCGAAGAGTCGCTGCGCAAGTGGTTTGGCGCCGGTATTGTGGCCTGTGGCATTGGCTCCAACATGATCACCAAGAAACTGCTCGACGCCAAAGATTACAAAGGCATCGAAGACAACGTGCGCAAGACGGTCGAGCTGGCCGCCTCCATCAAGGCCGAACTGGCCGCCAAATAATCAGTCAAGAAGGAATTGAAAAAAATGTCCGCACTTATTATCAAACCCGCATCGGAAGCCAAATGGGATTGCGCTTCGTTCGGCGAAGTCATGCTGCGTTTTGACCCCGGCTTTGGCCGCGTGCGCAATGCCCGCAGCTTTCAAGTCTGGGAAGGTGGTGGTGAATACAACGTGGCCCGCGCCATGCGCAAATGCTGGGGCAAACGCGCCGCTGTTGTGACCGCCCTGCCCAAGAACGACTTGGGTTGGCTGGTGGAAGACCTGATCATGCAAGGTGGCGTCGACATGAGCCACCTGATCTGGCGTGATTTTGACGGTCTGGGCAACAACACCCGCGTCGGTCTGAACTTCACCGAAAAAGGCTTTGGCGTCCGTCCGGCCCTGGGTTGTTCTGACCGCGGCCACTCTGCCGCCTCTCAGATCCGCCCAGGCGAAGTCAACTGGGAAAAACTGTTTGGTGAAGAAGGTGTGCGTTGGTTCCATACCGGTGGCATTTTTGCCGCACTGGCCAGCAACACCGCCGAAGCCGTGATTGAAGCGGTGGAAGTCGCCAAGAAGTACGGTACCGTGGTCGCTTATGACCTGAACTACCGCGCCTCTTTGTGGAAGAGCCAAGGTGGCAAAGAAGGCGCACAACGCGTCAACCGTCATATTGCCAAATACGTCGACGTGATGATTGGCAACGAAGAAGACTTCACCGCCTGCCTGGGCTTTGAAGTGGAAGGCGCTGACGAACACCTGACCAACATCGAAACCGACAGTTTCAAGAAGATGATTCAGGCCGCTGTGACCGCGTTCCCCAACTTCAAGGTGGCCGCAACCACCTTGCGCAAGGCAACCACCGCCACGCTCAACGATTGGTCTGCCCTGCTGTATTACGAAGGCCAGCTGTACCAGTCGATGAAGCGCGACAACCTGGAAATTTATGACCGCGTGGGTGGTGGCGACGGTTTTGCTTCTGGCTTGGCCTATGGCTTCCTGGAAGGCAAGGGCCCGCAAGCTGCTGTGGAATACGGTGCAGCCCACGGCGCGCTGGCCATGACCACACCTGGCGACACCTCGATGGTGCGGGTTGAGGAAGTGGAAGCGGCCATGAAGGGCAAAGGCGCCCGCGTGATCCGCTAAACGCTTGAGGTGGGGTGTCGCCGCCCCTCCTGCCCAAGTTCCTGCCAGCAGGGAGCTTGGGTGGGTTGGGTACGAAGCCCAGGTTCCTCACATAAAAATAGCACCCAACCCTTATTGAATAAGGGTTGGGTGCTATTTTTATTGATAAATCGGCAAGAACCTGCCTGCCGCAAAATCAGGCGCCACGCAGGCCGTGGCGCCTGCCGTCGTCAGAGCTTGGCAGCTGCCAAAGCAGACTTCATGAACTCCGCCACTCGGGCTTCGGTGGGCAGCGGGGCCACTGCGCCATACCCTTGGGTCGACAGGGCCGCCGATGCCACCGCCCAGCGGGCACTTGCGAAGACATCCTCACCCCGTGCACGTCGCGCCAGATAGGCGCCGTTGAAGCAGTCACCCGCACCAGTCGCATCCACCGCCTTGACAGGGAAAGCCGGAATTTTTTGAATCTGGCTGCCATCAGAAACCATCACCCCTTCGATGCCCATTTTCATGACCACCACCTTGGTGCCTTGTTGGTGGGCCCAGGCTATCAGGTCTTCTGGGGCATGCAAACCAGACAACTTGGACAGCTCCTCCAGCCCGGGAAGAAACTCATCTGCCAAAGCGATGGTTTCAATGACCGTGGACCGGGCATCTTCCAGCGACCACAGGGCAGATCGCAGGTTGGGGTCATACGACACACGGGCGCCAGCGGCACGGGCCATGGCGATGGCAGCAGCCACGGTCTCATGGGCGTTGACGCTGATGGCTTGGCTGATCCCGGTCACATGCAGGTATTTGGTGTTGCCAATCAGTGCGGGAGACAGGTCTGAAGGACGCATGCCGCTGGCGGCCGAGCCCTTGCGCAGGTATGAGAAATGGTGGCCATCAGCGTCATGGTGCACAAAATAGACCCCAGTGGGGGCGTCTTTGTGCACGTGCACGGCACTGACGTCCACCCCCTCAGACTTCCAAAGCGCCAAGCACATGTCACCCAGCGCATCACTGCCCACCAGCGACACATACGCGCAGCGCGCGCCTTGCCGGGCGGCCGCAATCGTGGTGTTGGAGGTGTCGCCGCCAAAACCCTGCAGGTACATCCGGCCATCGCCCTGTGGGATCTGGTTGAATTCCACCATGGCTTCACCCAGCGCCACCACATCGTATTGATGATTCATGTCAAAAATCCTTTGAGTTCTACGTGTTTGTCACCCGCCTTCATACGGCACAGCGCCACAGGCGCCCAAGCGACAGCCGTCTTGTTAAAGAAAGTCGTCCCGGCGTGGTGAAAACTGGTCGAGCAGCATGCCGCCCTGCTCCAACGACACCACGCCGTGCCACACCTGGCGCGGCGCAATAAACGAGTCACCAGCCTTCAAGGTGCGTTTGACACCTGCGACCTCAACTTCGAAGGACCCAGCGACGACAAACACAATTTGGTCATGGGCTTCATGGGCATGCGGTGTGCCGATCGACCCTTTGTCGAACTGCACCATAACAGACATCAGGTCAGGCGTATGACCCACAATTTTTCGCCGGATGCCATCACCCAGTTCGATCCAGGGGGTGTTGGCGTTATCAAAGTAATGTTCCATTGCAGTACTCACGGTGGTTAAAAAGGCAAGCTTGTGCAGAAAAAAACAAGCTTGTCAGGACAAGACGTTTCCGATAATGTATCATTCATCAAACAAATTGAAACGCCGGTTCAATAAATAGTAACCGCATTTCATAAATGTTGTGAGTTGCGTCAATGTTTGCCGCAGTCTGAATCACCCAAGCGCCACACAAGGCCAATACCGAGGGCAACCATGGAAATTCGCCAACCTATTCATAGCGACCACGTTCGCACACTTGACACCGAAGGCCTGCGCAAGCATTTTTTGGTTGAAGATCTGTTCAAAGCCAATGAAGCCACCCTGACTTACAGCCAGATCGACCGCATCATCGTTGGCGGCATCATGCCCGTCAACCAGGCGGTGCGCTTTTCACCTGAGCTGGGCCGTTTTACAGGTACAGACTTTTTCCTGCAACGCCGGGAACTGGGTCTGATCAACATTGGCGGCGCTGCCCGCGTGGTGGCGGATGACGAGACTTTCGAGATCGGTTCGCGTGAGGCCTTGTACGTTGGTCAAGGCATCAAGCAACTGGAATTCACCAGTGTTGACGCTGCGCACCCCGCCAAACTGTATTTCAACTGTGCACCGGCACACACCCATTACCCCAGCCGCAAGATCACTCAGGCACAAGCTTCTCCTGAAACACTGGGCGCCCCAGAAACCAGCAATCGCCGCACCATCTACAAGTATCTGGTGCCTGACGTGTTGCCGACCTGCCAACTCTCCATGGGCCTGACCCAGCTGGAACCCGGCAACATGTGGAACACCATGCCCTGCCACACCCATGACCGACGCATGGAGGTGTATTTCTACTTCGACATGAACGAGAACGCCGCTGTGTTCCACATGATGGGTGAACCCACCCAGACGCGCCACATCGTTGTGCACAACGAACAAGCCGTGATCAGCCCAAGCTGGTCGATCCACTCAGGTGTAGGCACACAAGCCTATACCTTCATCTGGGGCATGGTCGGTGAGAACCAAGTGTTCAAGGACATGGACCACGTGCCGATGAACGCCATCCGCTAATTACATTTACCCAACCCGAAAAACAAGGAACAACATGATTTTGGACAATTTCAAACTGAACGGCCGCGTCGCCATCGTCACTGGCTGCAACACGGGCCTGGGCCAAGGCATGGCACTGGCACTGGCACAGGCTGGCGCCGACATCGTCGGGGTCAATGTCGCCGCTCCTGATGACACCCGGGCTTTGATTGAAGCCACTGGCCGCCGTTTTCTCGATCTGCGTGCCAACTTGTCAGACGTCAGCAGCATTGACGGTCTGGTGAAACAAGCGCTGACTCTGACGGGCAGCGTCGATATTCTGGTTAATAACGCCGGCATCATCCGCCGCGAAGATGCCATCAATTTCAGCGAAAAAGACTGGGACGACGTGGTTGACCTCAACCTCAAGTCGGTCTTCTTCTTCTCTCAAGCCGTGGCACGCCAGTACATCGCACAAGGCACGGGCGGCAAGATCATCAACGTGGCCTCCATGCTGTCGTATCAGGGTGGCGTGCGGGTTCCGTCTTACACCGCCTCAAAAAGCGGCGTCATGGGCATCACCCGTGCCTTGGCCAACGAATGGGCCAAACACGGCATCAATGTGAACGCCATTGCCCCAGGCTACATGTCTACCGACAACACCACCGCTCTGCGCGCTGATGAAGCTCGCAATGCGGCCATTTTGGAACGCATCCCGGCGGGTCGCTGGGGTGTACCCGCCGACATGGCGGGTCCGGTGGTGTTTTTGTCATCGGCTGCTGCCGATTACATCAACGGCTACACCGTGGCTGTGGATGGTGGTTGGCTGGCACGTTAATGACGCGACCGGAGCCGAGAGTCTGCACACGTCATCGTCGCAGTTCCATTAGCTGATCTTCAAACGGTGTGACATCAAAAACTTGCACTTTGTTGGCTGCCCAACCCTTTGGTTGGGCAGTTTCTTCGGCTGTAAGGAATATAATTTGAAACACACTTCCAGGGGAATCAAAACAAAATGGCTGATGAATCCTATGATGTCAAGCAACCTGAGTCGGTGGCGGCCGTGCTCAAGGTTTTTGCTCTGCTGCAGGCCTTGTCCGAAAACAACGAGACCGGCATTTCTGACCTCTCAGTGAGGTTGGCCATGCCCAAGGCAACCGTCTACCGGTTTTTGCAAACCATGATGACGGTGGGTTATGTCCGACAGGAAAAGGACAGCGAACGTTATGGCTTGACCATGAAAATGTTCGAGTTGGGCACCAAGGCCCTGCAGTTCCCTGATCTGGTCGACCTGGCCAAACACCACATGCAGATGATGGCCGACATCACCGGCGAAACGGTGCACTTGGGGACCTTGATCGACAGCGAGATCATCTACATCCACAAGGTGGACTCGCGCCATAACTTGGGTATGTACTCCCGCGTAGGCCGACGTGCGCCGCTGCATTGCACTGCCATTGGCAAGGTCTTGATGGCCTGGGAAGACCCTGAGCGCCGTGACCGCATCTTGAAAGGTGCAGATTTCAAGCGTTTCCGGGAAAAAACCATTGTGGATGCGGCTGCATTTGTGACCGAATTGCAGCAGGTCAAGGCACAAGGTTTCGGCGAAGACCGGGAAGAGTTTGACGACCATATCCGCTGCCTGGGTGTGCCCATCTTTGACCGCCTAAACCGACCAATCGCCGGTTTCAGCATTTCGTTCCCGACCTTCCGCTACGACGACTCCAAGAAGGACGAGATTGTGGCCATGCTGCAAGGCGCCGCCAAAGACATCTCGTCCCAACTCGGTTGCTCCAACTTCCCGCTGGACAAATAAGCCTGCGGCAAGGCGGGTTTCGCACTAAACCATCGGCTGTGTAAGCCCGCCTGAACGCCAGTCCACTCAGTGAACTGGCGTGGCTCTCTTGGAGGGCCTGTGCCCCAGACGCGACCGGTTCACATCGCTGTCTGCACCCTCGCAATTTGAGGAAGACGTTCCCTAGTCTGCCTCGGCGATCACCACAAATCTCGGGACGGTCCCGTGATCTGTTGAAACCATCTCCTGCATGTCAGCCAGAGGCCGCATCCAAACGGTATCCTGCTTGTCGCCCTGAAGTGGCTTGTAGAGAACACCGGGCAGGAGAGTTGCCTCAATAAGACAAGTGCCAACCACCGTGTAGCACCCACCCTTGTAGTGACGCAGTTGTGCGCCAGGTTTGCACTGGTTCGTGTTGAGGGCAATGGGTGGCACAAGTTCAATTTCAGTAACAGCAGCAACCGGAGCAGAAAGGTTTGCTGACGTCGTTCCATTTTTGAGCCTGGTGTTTTCCTGTCGCAGCTGGGCAATCAGCTGCTCGGACACGGCGAGACGTGTCCGCAACGCCTCGTTCTCCAGGGTCAACCGCTGCACCTCGACAGCGAGGTCGTCAGCGACGGCAGTGACCCGCTCGCGCACACTTTCACGTGCCCGCGTCAAGCGGGAACCCAAAACCTCCAGCCAGTTCAAGATCTCAACACGCGTGCTGTCTTTGTGCAGTGGATTTTGCAGGGTGGCTTTCTTGACATCGGCCCGCCGACACAGCTCGGACTGTGTGACCCGTCCGTGGTTGAACGGGTAAATACCTTGGTGCTGGTCAATGTCCCTCTCAATATCGGCCATGGCCTGGCGTAGTCGCCTGAGGGCGGCCTCGGTTCTGGCATTGCCCTTGTCTGGCGCAGTTGTGAGCGTGGGCAGAAAGTGGGTGGGGGACATGGCACGAGTTTAAAGGAGCGACTTCTCTGAGTTCAGCACTCAATTGGAGTTGATCAGAATATGAAGTGTTGGCGTCGGCACCGATGTCGACCAGATTTGCCGAAGACGGACAGATCTGAAAGGCATCAAACCATCAACAGGCTTGCGCCAGCAGGCGCACACTCAACGCCTTTCAGACGGGTTGCGCCGATGTTCGAAACCTCCGGCACATTCTGAAATCCTTATCGCCGCAAACAGGCCGACGGTGGGTAGCCGAAGGTGCGCTGAAAGGCCGAGGAGAAGTTCGACAGACTCGAGTAGCCGGCCCGGTAACCCGCCTCGCCGACGGTCAAGCGTCCTTCCATCAAGAGCGCACGGGCCGCATTCAGGCGTTCAGTGCGCTGGAAAGTCATCACCGACATGCCATAGGTGGCCTTGAACAGCCGTTGTAGGGTGCTCTCGCTCACGCCCAGCTCCTGGGCCAGCCGCTGTGGTGTGGCGCTCTGATGCTCCTCGCTCGTCAGAATGCGGTCTCGGATCATGCTCGCCCGCACCATGTCGCGATCTTTGACCTGTGGCGTGGCGGGGAGCGTCTGCGGACGGACCTCTTCGTTCGTGGTGCGCAGGGCCTGCGGTGTGGGTGACCAGCTGGCCACGCTGCATCGACCGGTTAAATCCAAGATCTGTTGGCGTCAGTCAACTTCTTGGGCCTTCGGCAAGTGATGACCCAAAACGCAAGTAACGCCTGAAGCCTCCAGCGTCCGAAAGCTGCCATGTCTTCACCGCATCAATTGCATTGGCTGCTGGCCGACAGTTGGTGCTTTGGATGGGTCAGCCAAAATGCGGTCTGGTTCACATCCTTTTGGTGACCTTGCATCTGATAACCAGATGCGCCAAATTCAACTGCGTTTCGCTCATTTTTCAAGATTTATACAGTGGCACATTCACCAGTTTCCGCTTCTTTTTTTGGCATCGTTTTAGGCCTTTCAGGTCTTGGTCAGGCTTGGCGCATCGCCAGTCGGCTGTGGGGAATGCCTTCACTCATCGGGGAGGGGGTGTTGCTGCTTTCTGCTGTTATCTGGCTGACCCTGCTGGTTTTTTACCTTGTCCAAGCGGTCAGGTACCCAGAAGTCACTCGCCATGAATTTCGGCACCCCGTGCAAGGAAGCACACCAGCCCTGCTCGCTGTGTCCACCTTGCTGATGGTGTTGGCGGTATTGCCCTATTCCCGACCCATGGCATGGACCCTTGCTGTGGCAGGCATCACTTGGCATGTGGTTTTTTCTCTCTGGCACACCGGCGTACTCTGGCAAGGTGGACGCGATATGCTGGACACCGCACCAACGCTTTACCTTCCCACTGTCGCAGGTAACTTCACCAGTGCAGCTGCTCTGGGTGGTCTCGGGCATCCCGACTGGGGCTGGTTGTTCTTGGGCGCCGGTGTCTTTTCCTGGCTGTCGCTGGAGTCACTCGTCATTCAACGCTTGTGGCAATCAAAGGGCTTGCCTGTGGCGCAGCGACCGCTTGTTGGCATCCAATTTGCACCACCTGTCGTTTGTGCCATGGCCTGGCTGATGCTTGATCCTGGCTCCACCGATCATTGGCTGATGATGATGTGGGGTTATGGTTTGTTTCAACTTTTGCTGGGTTTGCGACTTGGGTCGTGGCTGGGTGCCCAGCCTTTTTCCCCGGCTTATTGGGCTTACACGTTCGGCATTTCCGCCACAACCGTTTGCGGCCTCAAGTTGGCTGTAGCCGGTGTCGGAGCGGCACAGGTACTCGCCATGCCCATTTTTATCGGCGCCAACCTCTTTATTGCTTATCTCGCAGTTCGAACAGCATGGCATGCCGCGAGTTAGAGGTTTGCATCACCTGCCAGTTGCAACCGGCAGCAACTGGCCCCATCCGGGCACCCACAATTTCCAAGACATGGCCGATAGCGTTTAGGTTTCCTGGATACCTGGTCGCTTCACACCCAAAAACGTCCGCGCTGGCTGAACTTCGAATCCGGGGGCATCACTATCGAGTTAAGTGAGAAAACTATTGAGTTAGTGTCGAGTTTCAGCTAACGCGATAGTCCCCACTCAACAGGGTCAATGACTTACAGAATTCGTTGCACGCAGCTCTATAGCCTTGTCTCAGCTAACTCGATATTTGCAGGTATTTGTTTCATTCAAATCGATATTTAGACTCGACAAATTGGTTGAAGTGAACAATAAAAGACGCTGCCAGGCTGTATCGGACCTCTCAAAAGCGAACTACCGAGGCATTGCAAAGAACGCAACGAGTTCGTCTATGGCTTCGGGTACGGGTATGCTTATAAGCACTAGTCTGACTATGCTGGAGCTGAAATGGGTGTCATTGGCAATATTTTGTGGTTCATTTTTGGTGGGCTTTTCATGGGACTTGGGTGGTGGCTTGCTGGGCTTTTGGCGGCAATCACCATTGTTGGCATACCATGGGCCAAGGCCTGCTTTGTCATTGGTCAGTTTGCATTTTTGCCGTTCGGTAAGGAGGCCATCAGCCGCAAGGCATTAACCAACAAGGACGACATCGGTACAGGTGTCCTTGGCATGATTGGCAACATCATCTGGTTCATCTTTGCAGGCATTTGGCTGGCCATTGGGCATTTGGGCTCAGCGCTGTTGTGCTTCATCACCATCATTGGCATTCCATTTGGAATTCAGCACCTGAAACTTGCAGTCATCGCCCTGGCGCCCATAGGCAAGACCATCGTTGACAAGGAAGTCGTTGCAAGCGCGAGGTAATCGGAGCTTGGGGCCAATTGCTTGTCAGTTCAGGAGATCACGCTGGCTCGCGTTGGCTACATCAGTGACTGTCTCATTCCGCTGCATTTCGGCTGTCTATCGTAGCCGTCACACGAGCCAGTTCTCATTGGCTGCTATCGAGCAATGAGTACGAGCCGACCGAGAACCGCTGAGGGCCAGTTGCGGTCGCTGGCCAACGACTGCTTGGGAGACGCTCGAATTTCGATTGATGCGCGGCTATCAACTCAAAGGTCATCGTTGGGATTTGGCTGTGTCTGCCGGTCAACTTTTGCGAACAAGTGACTGTTGAGGCCGAAACCGGACATTGCCCAGCTCCGCGGTTGGATGTGCAGTACCGCCCAATGCAAACTTTTTAGAGATACAGCTCCGTCACTGTGTCCAGCGGCAACTTTTGCGATCCGAGAACTGACACGTCCGAACCAAAGCGGAAATCCGTTCCGCACAGCCAGTCACCGGCGACGGTCAGCTCTATGATATAGAGCCATGGCCATCAACCTGAAAACCTTGGGCTCTAAGCTCGCCAAATATCGTGAACAGCTCAAAGAGTCCATCATGGAGGTCGCCTCGGCGACCGGCATTGACGCCGCACGACTGATAGCCATCGAAGCCGGCCAGGTAGAACCCTCGGGCGATGATGTGCTGATACTGGCGGATCACTACCGCTGCGACTTCAAATTCTTCATCTCGAACGAACTGGTCGCCCCGTTCGAGCAAACCGAGACGCTCTATCGCGCCCATGGCAACGACTTTAAGAAAGAGGATCGACGGGCCATTCAAGACTTTCTCTACTTGTGCGAGACGGAAGACTTCCTGATGCGGGAGCTGGGGCATCCGCCCAAAGACTTTGCTTTTTCACCCAGCGGCGACTACTTCAAGGGCCATGGCGAGGCCGCCGCTGCCCGATTGCGCACTGCTCTGGGACACGATGACCGGGCTGTCCCGCGCGATGTCTACGCGGAGTTTCGAAGCGTCGGTGTCCATGTCTTCCGCCGTAAGCTAGGCAACTCGAACATCTCCGGCCTTTTCATCATGCATCCGGTTGCCGGAAAGTGCGCTTTGGTCAACCACAGCGAAGACATCTACCGACAGCGATTCAGTGCTGCTCACGAAATGGCCCATGCCATATTCGACTCTGCGCAAGGTGCAAGTGTCAGCTTCGATGGCCCCAGCGGGTCGGACTATTTGGAGCTTCGTGCCAATCGCTTCGCATCGTGTTTTTTGATGCCGCCCGTCTTCTTGAAGAAGCTGCCGCCACCAAACCAATGGAGCGATGCGGAGACCCAGCGATGGGCCAACGATTTGCGAGTGAGCTGTGTCGCGCTCGCCATCGCGCTCAAAGAGGCCCAGCTAATTGACCAAGCCAACTACGACCGCATCCGCCGATTGCGCGTGCCAAGCGAAGCAAAGCTCGACCCCGAATTGCCCGATATCCTCAACGCTACGCAACGCCTGCGTAAGGCTCACCTCCTAGAGCTTGGCCTCTCGGACTTCTACGTTGGCCTGTGCTTTGAGGGGTTTAGCTCTGGTGTGATCAGCATTGGTCGTTTGGCCGAAGCCCTGCTGTGCAGTCACGGCGAGCTCGACGAGCTGGCGAACCTTTATGGCCGGAAGCTCCATGGCCATTGATCCGTCGAAATTCCATCTGATCAATGTCGCCGACACATGTTCGGTGTGGAACGTGCTGTCGTCGACTCGACTGTACTCGGCCGCTAAGGAGGCGCATTGCGAGTTCTGCATCACCAGCTTCGTGCGCTACGAATGCCTGACCAAGCCGCGAAAGGCCTTATCACCAGCAGAGACCGAGCTGATGCGACGGCTGACTCAGGAACAGGCCCGAGGCGGCTTCGCAGCGCACTCCTGCGACATCGGCGACCTGCAGGACATCAAGATCCTGGAAAGCAGGAAAAAGCTAGGCAAGGGTGAGCTGTCTTCCATCGCCTTCGCCATGAAGATCGGCCAAGCCGTCATCACCGATGATATGAAGGCGCGCAAGCTCGCCGAGGATTCAGGGCATGCCCTAACGCAGACCACTTCTCACCTGTTCTCTTGGCTAATTTTCAAAGGACGTCTTGGCGACTCGGACAAGCCAACCGTCATCACACAGCACCAGTCCATGAAGCGACCACTCGCGCCGCACTTCGAGAAAGCCTATGAGATTGCGTTGCAATGCAAGTTGAATTCTGCGCCGTGAAACGTGCGCCTATTTGCGCGCTGGCACATGACATGGAGTCGTCGGACCAAGGTCTGCGACGCCGCGATCGACTCGCATTGATGCGCCGCGACGTCTGCTCAACATTGGCGCGCCTGGTGCATCAACGGAACTCCCCGCGAGCCTCAATTGATCCATGACATCCATCGACATCCAAAAGCTCGCGGCCATTCCCTATCTGGACGTTGCCAACCTCAATGGGCGCACCATCGGTTCGCTCATGTTTCATGATTCTGGTGCTTGGCGGACTTGGATCAAGGCCGGAGATCAGCTTGTCGAAATAAAGGCGTGGCCCGCTGAGTCGTTCTACTTCTCCAAGGACGCTGCCGACCCGAACGATATCGCCTTTCATTTCCTGGACTTCATGTCTCAGCGTGCCAGCTTTCCACAGGTGACATTGGCCTTGAATGGAATCCGTGACGATCTGTTTAACCTGTCGGCTTCGCTGGCAAAAATCGAACACCTCCAAGCAACTCAACTAGCTATCGGCGCTGGATCCAATCGAATGGTGGCCTCCGAGATTGAATATCTCTTCCTCGTCTGCCGAAGCATCTTCGACCTCTTGCAGGAAGTTGCGAAGGAGCTATGGGAGACCATAACGCTGGTTGATACCGCCATCGAAAAGAAGCCACTAAAGGACAGCTTCAACGCGATGACCCGCTTTGATGGGAAACCAGTCACCCGTGAAATCTTGGCTCGACGCTTTGGTCTGCCCGGCCCAATGGCGGACTATTACGTGAAGTGGCAAGGCTTCTTCGAATTGCTGCGAAGCTTTCGGGACAACATCGTCCATCATGGCTCTCAGGTTCAGACAATCTTCGCTGGCGAGTACGAATTTATGATCGCTAAGTCCCTGCGGCCCTTCAACGACTTGAACGTCTGGCGGGACGATGAGCGATTTCCGAACGACCTCGTGCCGCTCAAGCCGGCGCTGGGCGTGATCGTTCACGAAACGTTGTTGGCCTGCGAGGAGTTCAGCTGGATGCTTTCGAATATCGTCCAATTTCCTCCTCCAATCGTCCCTGGCATGCGATTGTTCATGCGGGGCCACTTCAATCAATCCTTCACCGCGATTCTGAGAGATGCTGCCGAGCGGCTTGTCCAGCCGAGTGCCGCAGCGGAGCCGTCATCGAACGCGACGCCACGCCCTCCTGACAGGTCCGCGTAGCTGATGCCTTTCTGTCGGTGAACCCAACTGTGTTCCACAGTGGGGCTGTGGGCCCAGCGCGACGGATAGCCGCTTTGGGTCGACTGAAGAGATCACTTCGGGCCAATTGCCACCGTTGGCGAGTATCAGGTTTGTGGTCTCGCTGGAAGTTGAAAACTGTCTAGGGAACGGGGCGAAATCCAGTGCCCCCTTGCGCAGTGTGGTCGACCATCTTTTGGACCGATGATTCCAAAGCTACGATCAACGATGGATGCCCACAAAGTGCAATGTCGGCCGCGCGACAAGTGGCAGAATGCCTCAGGGGAGAAGCACCGGCCGATCGACAGTGCACCTCGCGGCGCGGGTTCGCTCCGCTCACTACTTGGGAAATGCATGAGCACTGGTGATCTTCTATTGCGCTCGGTAAGCGAGCTGATGTCGGAGTCGTTCTTCATCCCAGCTTATCAGCGCGGGTACCGCTGGACCTCCAGACAGGTGACTGAGCTGCTCGACGATGTTGCCGCCTTCACCCAGCGGCCAAAGCCAGTGCAGGGGGACTTCTACTGCCTTCAGCCGATCGTTGTGACAAAGCGTGGCGACCAATGGGAGCTTATTGACGGGCAGCAGCGACTGACAACTATCTTCCTGGTACTCTCCTTCTTCAACAACCGCCTCGTCGAGGATGAGCGCTCAGAGATATTTTCTCTCAGCTACGAGACCCGGGCGAGCAGCGCAGCCTACCTGAAGTCCCTGAACGAGAAGGCGCGGGACGATAACATCGACTTCTTCCACATCTGGCAGGCGTACCAAACCATCCGCGAGTGGTTCAAGACCCGGATCAACCGCCTCAACTACATCCAGGGTGCCTTCCTGAACGAAGTCAAGGTCATTTGGTATGAGGTAGACCACTCAGTCGGACCTATCGAGGTCTTTACGCGCCTCAACGTGGGCAAGATCGCGCTGACAAATTCGGAACTCGTGAAGGCGCTGTTTCTCAAGGGCAGCAACTTCGACAGCGATGGCTCGCGGGCCAAGCAGTTGCAGCAGCTCAGAATAGCGCAGGACTGGGATGACATCGAGCGCCGCCTGCAGGAGCCAGGATTTTGGTACTTCATAACGAATCGCCAGCAGGAGGCGAACCGTATCGAGCTCATCCTGCAACTCCGGGCCGAGGAACTTGGTCGCGCGGCAACCCCCTGGGACATCAATAGCATGTTCCTTGCATTCAACGCGCATCTAGCCGAAAAGCGCGACGACGTTTCCATTGAGTGGAATGCGGTGAAGCGAATGTTCCTGCAGCTCGACGAGTGGTACAGGGATCGGTTCCTATATCACGTTGTCGGCTTCCTTTTGAGCCAAGACGTAAAGGTCGCACAGATCCGCGTACTCGCCCAAACGTCGGGTTCCAAGACTGCGTTCAGGACGGCGCTCATCGGGGAGGCGTTCAGGATAACCCTAGGCGTCCGCGTCGCGGGATCGGAGCTGGCTCGCGTTGTTAAGGACCGCGTCGCCGGGTTTGACTACGAGTCGCATGGGAGGTCGATTCGTCGCCTGCTTCTTCTGTTCAACATCGCTGCGCTTCTGGAACTGGGAGACAGCGGACCGTGGTTCCCTTTCGATCACTTCAAGAGTGAGCAGTGGGATCTTGAACACATTCGATCGGTCAAGTCGGACATGCCACAGCGCGTCGATGCGCAAAAGGCATGGCTCGGACAAGCCATCGAGTACTTCTCCGAGCCAGAGGCGGCAGCGGGCAGCGTAGCCAGCGCATTGGACCAGGCGCTACCCGAGCGCTTGAGCGCTCTGCGCGAGCAAGAGCCTTTTGATTCCGTGGCGTTCGAGGCTGCGTTCAACGACGTGATTGATCGATACGACCCGGGATCTGATGTCGAGGTCGACAACAGCGTGGGCAACCTGACATTGCTGGATGCCGGCACCAACCGAAGCTACGGGAATGCCATCTTTCCGATGAAGAGACGCCGTGTCATCGCGCTGGATAAGGCGGGACGTTTCGTTCCCCTGTGCACGAAGAATGCTTTCCTGAAGTACTACAGCAGCAAGGTCGACGCAATGTTCGTGTGGACTCGCACTGATGCCATGGAGCATCAAAACGCACTCGTCACGACCTTGGTCAGCTTCTTCGAGAAGCACGGAGACGCAGCATGAGCCAGGCACACCAACACTCGTTCGCTACGCTATTTTCGGCCATTGATGCGATCGAGATTCCGATCATCCAACGCGACTATGCTCAGGGTCGCAAACAGTCCGCCGATGTCCTCGATGCGTTCCTGGTTTCGCTCCGCAGCGCGTTGCTGGGTGAGTCCGGGCAATCGCTTGACCTTGACTTCATCTATGGGACCTTCGATGACGATGGCGGCAAGGTGCTCTCTCTACTCGACGGACAACAGCGGCTCACAACCCTCTTCCTGTTGCATTGGTACGTCGCGATGTGCGAAGGGCAGTTGGAGGACTTTAGGGCGCGGTGGACCAAGCGCGGGCGCTCGAGGTTCACCTATGCAACGCGACCAAGTTCCCTGGAGTTCTTCGACACATTGGCGAATGCCGTGGTTGACCTACCGTCCGGGGGCAGCGAGTGGAGCGGCAAGCTGTCTGCCGTCTTGATCGACAGCAACTGGTTCTTCCTGTCCTGGCGCAGCGACCCCACGGTGAAGGCGTGCATGACCACGCTCGACGCAATTGCCAGCCGGTTCGGCATCACCAAGGGCGTCTACCCGCGCCTTATTGACGAGGAGCGGCCACCGGTCACCTTCCATTTCCTCGACTTGGAACGCTTTGGCCTGACGGACGACCTATACATTAAGATGAACGCCCGCGGCAAGCCGCTGACGCCGTTCGAGAACTTCAAGGCGTGGCTCGTTGGGCGCGTGACCAATGAGCCGTGGTCCAAGGACTTTGACCTTGCGCTGGACCAGAAGTGGATGGACCTCTTCTGGCGGCTTGCCCCGAAGCAGAATAGCGCGGCCGTGGCGTCCGCCGTCGATGACCTATACCTGCGATTCATGTACGTGATGGCGTTCTTCGATGCCTGCATCCGGCTTGAACGCGGATACTCGGCCCCGAGGGCCGTGGTCGATTGGCTTCAGAAGCTGCGCCAGGCTCGCGGATACATCCCCCTTCGCGAGCTAGAGGCGCAGGGTGCATTCGCCGTATCAGCGGTCCGGGTCATATCGATCGTCCTGGAGCATCTCTCAAGGCCCAACTCCCCAGCAGACATCAAGACCCTTGAGCGAGCCCTGGCCCCCACGAGCGACTATGCCGACTTGGTTCGCCTATTCAGCGTCGTTGCCTGGGCAAATAGTGACGCGGTGAAGTCCGATAGGCCCAACTTGGAGGCTGAGAGGGCGAGGTGGGATCGCGTGATCTCGAACCTGCTTGCCAACCATCGCATCGATGAGGTGTACACGGCGAGCACCACCATCAGGGGCGTGCAAGCGCTAGCCTCTCAGGCGGGCGATCTCTACTACGCGCTGTCGAAGGCTGACGCCATCCCTGGATTCGGCATGGAACAGGCGAAGGAGGAAATCCGAAAGGCCCGCCTGATCGTCGAGGATCCGACGCGAGAGTCGCTCTTCACCGAAGCCGAGTCACACCCATATCTCCAAGGAAGGATCGGCTTTCTGCTTGACTTCAGCGGCGCACCCGAAGAGCCCCTCGACCGCGATGCATTTGTCCGTTACGCGCAACGCGCTCGAGCCGTGCTTGATGAAGGCATCCGCGCTTCGGCCGAGCACCTGCTCGAACGGGCGATGCTGTCCATCGAGGACTACCTCATCGAGCGCGGAGCTTCCAAGTTCTCCTTCTGCAACGCAGACGGCGGCACATACCGCGAGAGATCTGAAAACTGGTTCAGGGTTGTCGGACGACCATCCTTCAGGTCGCTGCTGGATCGCGTGGATGGCGACGCGCGTAGTTCGCTCAGGGTGCTAATTGGCGCGGCGACTTGTACGGATTGGCGTCGGTACGTTATCGCCGAGCCCCACCTCATAGACTACTGCAAGGAGCGTCTCGTACACCGAGGTGCGTCGGATGATATCTACCTGGTTTCGCGCAAGCGGCTGTCTGGATATCACGCGGAGCTGCGCAGCTACGCGCTTTACTGGGCACTGCAGACACGTTCGAAGGATGTCTTGCCAGGACTTCGATACCGCTATGAGGAGACGTACGACGAGACTCTGCCGGGTCTGATCGTTCAAATTGATGCACAGGACCTGCGAGTCACCTACGGTTCTGGATCGTGGAGCTGTTCGAATCCTTCGGGACAAGTGCCTTTTCCGGTCACACTCGTCGGATTTATGGACTCGTACGGCTTCACAGAACCAAAGACCTAAGGGTGGATATCGGGGCCATAGTGGAGGCGTCAGTCACCAGTTCTCCCAGTGTCTAAAACGGTTCGGGAGCCGCTCTCCAACTGTCGTTGTCCAACGACAGTAATCGCTGCATTCCGACTCTTTATCGTAACCGCCTGCTGGGCCACTCCTGAATGACCGGTATCAGGCAATTTATCCGAACCATGCAAGTTCTGCTTTGGGTCGGCTGCAGCTTCAGTCAGTCCAATTATCCAGTTAGGCTAACGGGCACTTCGAGCGGAACGCTGCACATCTGACGCAAAATGGCGGACATGCACCATCAGGAACAAGACGCCCGAAGCCTCGCGCTGCAAGCTGCGGCAATTGGACTGATGCGGACTGACGAATCGCTGATCCAGCAAGCACTGGATAGATTGGCACGGTGGGATACCCATGTCAGCGCACGCTCCAAGCCGCTACGCGACGAATGGGTGCGGATACTGCGAGAACGGGATTGGGATTTAGCGCTATCAACCAGTGAGCGCGGCAACCAGCTACGCCAGGCATCGCCAGTGTCCTGCGTGCTACCTACAGAGCAGCGGCTTGAGATTATTCGGGCTACGTCAAAACATCGTGATCAACCCGATGTACTCATTCTTGAGCACATCACCAAGGCATTGGCACGCGCCAGTTGATTGAATGCCGATTCCTGGGGATAGGGCTCAGGGTGAGTGACACCATCAAAGTCCAGAAAGAGGATCATGTTTGAATCCTCTTGATCGGCTCCATGAAGGCCTTCCAGGCGTGGTACCCGGCCATCAGCGCACGTGCGTCAGCCAGGGCGTGGTGAGGTGGCCACTGCGGGGTATAGGTAGCATTCTTTGCCTGGTCAAACACAGGATGCGCGATGGTGCGCCTGTCCAAGTGGAGTTTGTCCCCCACGTTGGGCGGTAGCTTCTTGTGGGTCACGTCCAGCAAGGTCGACACCAAAAGCAGCCAGTCCCCTTCAAAGTCAAAGATGAGCGTGGCAGGTTCCGGCAGTTTTCCAAACCACTCGTGCAGCCGCCTTGTGAGTTGTAGGCGGTCGCAGGAAGCACCGGAGACACGGTGCAGCACTGGCAAAACTTCTTTGCGCACAAAGTCGCTGCATTCGTCCTGTTTGAAGTCCGTTCGCTCGGCGTAAAACTCCTTCCCGTCGTCGGCCACCAGCGCGAGGCTAATCAGATCGTGTTTTGCAAAATCGGTGAATTCCGTATCCAAAAAAACCAGCATGGCATCCGCAGTCTCAAAACTTGGTCGTCACCGACCATTGCGCTCAACCGTCTCAACACTAACCGGCCCCAACTTTCGCAGCAAATGCAAGCCCGTTGTGTCCAGGCGGTAGATGTACAGAGTCGAAGTCCAAGGGTTGAGCAACACCAGCTCACGCACGCGGCGCTCCATCGGTTTAATTTCGGGTTTGTTCATTTCTGTTACCAGGTAAAGGCCGCTTGGTGTCTGCGCATGGCGGTTTCGATGACCATCTGTTCTTCTGTGCGTGGTCCTTGATAGGTCACAAACAGTGGCAGCGGCCAGATCGCATTGTCATCAAGGAACGTGACGTCGCTTTGTTTTGTTGGCTGCCAGATCGGTGGCTCTTGTGTGAGGATCTGGAGATCCACAGCACCGGCACTCGCCTCTAATTCCCGTTCGATCTGGGCATCCAAGTTGACCAGATAGATACGGGCCTCGATCAGGGACTTAACACGCTCTGGCCAGCCTTGTTGCCAGCGGTTGGCAATCGACACCGCAATGGAGCCCATGTCTTCGATTTGCTGAGCACCTTGGGGGCCATAAATTTCACGGCGAACAAGCTCTTCCATTGGTGCACCTTAGCGTTGGTTACAAAACGATCTCCGGTACTCAGGGTTTGGAGTTGAAAACCGCCTGAGCCGTCATTGATTGTGAATGGCAAGACTGCGAACTCACAAAGTTAACAGTGATGCATCCCTCCGATGCATCCAGCGTAGGCATCTACGCCCCCATTTTCTGTCGCAAATGATCAACTCGAGACTTCAAACCCAACGCGAACATCCCTTGCCTCTCCAGTTGAGGCAAAGAGATGCGTGCGTCCGTATCACCAGAAAAAGGCATTAAACATCTCCCCGTCAGGATCGATGCGACAAAGACTCCCCCATTCATTAAGCGCAGTCTCTCCTTGCGTGCAAATACCCGTTTTGGGATAGCGTCAATTTTTAATGGCACACCACGCCACAGAAATTTGGAACACTGAAGGCACTGGCTGGCAAACGTGTGACTACCACGACGTACACCACACGTGGCCCAGTCTTGGAGGGGGCATACCATGGCCCCGCAGTGCGGACAGTTTTCCTCCATCAGACATCGGTGAACCGCACAAACCCTATAAGCGTCGATCCGCCAATGAAGCGGGAAATATGGCGTTCTGCATCCCTTCAGGCACTCCATACAAAAGCGATATCTTGGCGCTGACCCTTCTTGGAGAAAAATGGGATTGCGCATTTCCAACGAATGGGCATATCTCAAAACACGCGCAGCTTCATCAAAAACCCCGCCGTCAAGGCCAGACAACTCGGCAACACGAGCAGGCTCCATCGCCAGGAAGTCAAGATCGACATCCGGTTGTCTAGAAAATCCCAAGAAGCGCTTCACCCCGTTCAATGACTCCCCCTGACTCAGCGCCACTCTAGGCAACCAGGACGACGGTAGCTCCAACGACATGGGTGCTGGCACGGCATACAACCTTTGTTGCGACTCCACTCTTTAATCCTCAAACAACGGCATCTGGCAGAGAACGGTTCGTTGGCTCCCAAACCTTGCAAGGACTTCGATGCCGAATACATCACGCAATAGCTTGATGGCGACTTGCTGGTCAGCATGGCGCACAAATGACAGTGCCAAACTCTCCAGGCCGCCCTCCCAGATCCAGGGGGACAACTGCTTGGTGTCCTTTGACACGGTGTAATCCGATAACCGCTGAACTGCGCGACAACACACGCCACGCCAGAATTCCACAGGCATCTTCGCAACACTGGCATTGACCACCTTCTGGTGAGGCTGCAACTGCACGCCGAAGGCCTGTATCAACGCCAAAAAGCCATCAAGCGACAGCTCAACCATCCATGTCGGCAGGGCACCTGACATTCCCTCAAACCGACAGCCACTCGCAAAATAGTTGGCAATGCGACCGGCCACCCATACTTCCGAAGCGTCTGGATGCATAACCTGATCATGATCGGATTGCAAATAGGCACCACATTGGCAAACATCCACCGCTGGTCGATGCCAGCGCAAAGGACTGCCACAGACTTTGCACTGCTCCACCATGGGGGTCCGATGTATGTGACAAACGGTGTATAGCCGAGAGTCCCACAAAGCCTTGCAATACCCGTCACGGTGAACACAGGCCACACAAACTTGTGGCTTGGAGAGCCTCAACAGTTCTGTTCGCAGAATGATCTGTCCACCGACCCGATAGGCCAGGGCATCCATGTGCTTTCGCTTGTCAACCAGGATGTCCTGAAGCTCATGGGCAGGGATCGCCAACACCCCCGCCAAGCTGGCGGCGTCTGAACTCCAGATCGTGCGAACAGAGGAAATCCCACACAAGTCTCGAAGACCATGCAGGCTCACCCCGTTCGCAGTGGCGCAGCGCAGCAGGAAGCCCATTCCGCTCTCACCCTGCTGCGCCGAACACCCTACCGGCAAACTATGCCGACACTGGACCAAATGGGTTCTCCTTCAGGGAAGCCGCACCATAGATCAAGCTGTACGCCTTCTGGATGTGGAAAATCTCCGCTTTCGCGGCTCCACTGTCCACGGCCACCAGCACAATCTCTGTCAACAACCGCTTCAAGCTGCGAAGGTTGCCCTCTGTCACCTTGAAGAGCTTCAGGGAAACCTCCTTCTCCAAAAGCACGTGGATATCAAACTGGTTGGACTGCTGAACAAATCCTCTGAGCAGACCAATCCAGGTGGCGTCGTACTTAAACAGATCCAACCGATGACACCCAACCACACGACTGGCCAAGGCTTGGTCCAACTCAGCAAACCCCTCCAGGGCGTTGATGCCAGAGAAGACCGTGCCAATCAGCGCCTCATCCATCAGAAGACGAATGAAATCCGTTGGCGAGGTACCCTCCTCCTGTGAAGATTTCTTTCGGCCTGG
This sequence comes from Rhodoferax sp. BLA1, assembly GCF_013416775.1. Taxonomy (GTDB): domain Bacteria; phylum Pseudomonadota; class Gammaproteobacteria; order Burkholderiales; family Burkholderiaceae_C; genus Rhodoferax. The sequence goes on along the minus strand of NZ_SZVI01000012.1, from coordinate 557,860 downwards.
CATGGGTGCCAGGTTGTGGGCCTCATCAAACATGATGAGTTGCGTGCCCTTTTGCCGAATGGCTTCCAGCAGAACAGTAATGCGCTGCTCCATGGCATCCCAAGTGACCCGCCTGAATGGGTAGCCGTAGATGCGCAGCAATCGGCTGACCAGGTATGGCGTGGACACATTCATCGGTACACGCACATAAATGGCGCCTAGACCTTCCGCAAACAGCGACGATTTGGGCAGTGAGCGCTGAAAGTACTTCAACAAGGACGTCTTGCCAGTCCCAGACGACCCGATCAGACGCATGCCGTGGGGCATGTCGACCTTGGTCGATAACTGGAAAATCCGGTCCAGCGCCGCCAAGGCGTCCGAGAACGCCGGGTGGTTGATGAACATCTGGTCAACAGGCAGCCCAATTTTGAGAGCCTTATCAGAGTACATTTTTAGCCGTCTGGCCTCCATTTCACGGTCTTCGGAAGAAAACTCGAAACGGTCATCATCGTCGTCACACACGGTTGTCATCATGTTGGGTTCCTCATCACAAAAGTCTCGAAAGATTGAATGTCGTTTTCAGCAGGAAAGACGTAGTCCTCTTGGCTCAGCATCTTGGATGCGGGTAGATGCGGTGCCAACGTCTGGTCTGGCAGCAAAATCTGGTTGGAAGAAAGACCAGAGAACTTGGCAGCAGTGCGGGTGTCCTGTGATCGATTGCTGCGGGCAATGCCGTTCATCCACAGTTCATGCAACTCTTGGCGCGCCAACAAAAGTTGATCCACACCGCCACCTCTGACGTGTTTTTCACGGGCATGCTTGCGAATCAGGCGATGCTGGTTCCAGGACAACCCGTTTGTGTAGTCAGGCCGCAGGCTCGGGACGGGCAACCAGTCTTTGTTCACCGGGTGCTGCAAGTAGATGAAAGACAAGTTGTCTGGATTCCATTTCACGCCGGTTTTGAAGGTATGCCCCACCTCTTTTTTCATAGCCAGCACAGCGCTGGATGAATAAGAAATGCCAGGCAAACTTACGCCACCAGGCCCCACAGTCAAGTCCTTGCGCATCGCTGCGATCAGATCCAGTTGGTCCATTGACCATTGAAATGTCGGTGGACGCAAGCTATTGAAGCTGTCTTGGAACGCCGCAAATGGGGTTACCAACTTACGTTCATTGAGCTCAAACGGGTAAACGTCCACAACAAACTTGATCAACCCACGAACAAGATCGCTGAACAGGATCGCTGCGTCTTTTTTTGGATCGAGCTGCAAAACGTTGGCTTCCGGCTTTCGAATGCGCCCCCTTGCCAAAGAAAAGTAGTCCAAGTTGGCAAAGAAACGTTCGACATGCGGCTTGAGCCATGGTGAGCGAACGCGGCAGTATTCCAGGTCGATACCGAGCTCCCAGGCAGCCAGTTGGAACACCCGAGCATGAAACTCCATGCCGTTGTCCAAGACCAGTGTTTCTCCGATACCAAAGGCAATCCAGGGTTGCTTGGCGCCTGCTGCGCGGGCCAAATCATCTTTTGGCTGAATCGCGTTCTTAACAACGTTGAGCACGCTGGTGATACCAGGACCATAGAAAGACACGTACAGACCAACAACGTAGCCACTCATGGCGTCCACAATGATGGTCAAAGTGGGCCGTCCCAAAGGTAAACCCGTGCGGTCACAGATTACCACCCAGTTCAACAATGCGTGGTCGCACTGCAAACGCTGCATGGCGCGCACCGCCAGGGTACCCTCAACAGATGTACGGAACAGGGGCCGTGCATAGCCAGCACCATAGCGAGCCTTCGCACGCTCATAGGCCCCAAACTCAGATAGGCGGCGGCTCACTGTGGCGAGACTGACACGAGACTGGTCTTCCTCGAGCTTTTTGGCCTGAACCAGTTTCTTGAGCTCCAGCAAGATCTGCTCGTGCGCATGACGCAAGGTATGGCGCGCCGTCGTTAGATAGACGCTGCGCAGCCTTTTTTGGATTACCTCTTCGACCAAGGACGGCAACCTGCGATTACGTCGCCGATGCCTGTTCCCAGACAAAAGCGCGGCGGGGCTACCGCATGAAAGATCGTACTTGCGCATCCACACAGCTAAAGTCAATGGTGCCGGGGGCGATTTGTCCCCCAGGGCAGTGGCGATTTCGGGTGTTGCCTTACCGATCCGATCTACTTGCCCTCTGGTGATGCCACGTTTTCGCAGGGCTTTCACCCAGTTGATACACCGCTCAAGGCGAGACTGATCCTTGGCACCCAGCGATGCGATGTCAAATATCAGCTCTGGAGGTTTGCTCTCCCCACTTGTGTTTGTTTCATCTGAACAATCGCCGATGACCGGCTGTATCTTTTTAGACATCACCTCCGCGTAGAAGGTCGACAATTTCATGGTCTGCACAAAGTGGGTCCGCTGGTCTTGAAACTGAACCTTGTTGCCCTCCAACAACCTGAGAAACTCCAGCTGTTGGGACCCACGCCGCACAACCAAACCAACTTCCAAACTGAACTGACGCATTTTTGATCTCCAAATTGGGGGCGAATAACAGGTCGTCGTCGCTGATGAGCAAGTCTTTGCTCAAGACAACATGGCGATGGGCGACAAAAGAAAGCAACTGCTCTTGCGAAAGACAGAGGTCCTTCTTGAAACGCTTGATGGATATGCCTTTGTTACGCTGGCTGACATGGGCCACTGCCTCTCGCACAAGCGCCGGATCAAGGTGATGCATGGCATATCGGCGAATCAGAAGCGCCCGCTCCGCTCTGCGCTGCCCTTCGATTTGTCCTTGATGGACCACAAAATAGCGAAACCCGGCCACCTGACACAGTCTGGAAATCTCATCAAAACGGTCCTTTGCCTCTTTGACGCGCTCTGCTCGCTTGACTTCAATCACGACCTTTTCTCCATTGGAAAAAGTGAGTAAGAAGTCCGGGGTGTAGCGCTTACCGTGTTCCACAAGCGTCATGTGGAAGGGTTGGTGCTGGATGAATGTGAGCCCGGGAAACAGGATGGCCCTGAGCACGAAGTGCTTTTCCAAGCGACTTTCGTGTTCAATTGGCCGATCCTGGAACCACGGACAGTTGATCAGTCCTACGTTGCGTTTGGGCGAACGTGTGACGACCTTGCGTGCTGCAGGCATGTATCTCTCCTAAAAATGGGCTACTTTTTTGAATAGTTAGTGGTCCTGTGAAAAACGACTTGACACAGTCATCCACTGGAGAGATACTTTCTCAGGGCCTCTAAACCTGAGGGAGCTCTTAATCCAGCTTCTGGCATGCGCCGATCATTCGTAATGGGTGGTTGGCGTTTTGCTTTTAGGGGGGTAGTCTCCTTTCTTTCTGGGTCCGATACGACTCTTTGGGCATACTCATAAATTGCAAGTGGACTAACCACAAGCCATGATTAATAGGGTAGGCCCCAATACTGATTGGGGAACCAATAGACGTGCTGGCACCGCAAGTGAGCTGGTGGCTAGCACTCATATTTGATTGAGTCGGTAGTTGCTGACCGATAGCGCCCAAGACCAATTGAATAACGGTTGAATTGGTTTTTTTGCAGCAACGGGCTGTTGATCAGCGATCGATATCTGCGGAACAGGCTGGGCAATAACGTCACAGCTCAAGTCTTTGCAAGACTGGGGGCGCAAGCCCAAAAGCACAGCTATTTTGTAGCTTTCCCCTCTGAGGCACCTACTCTTTCCGCTCAGAACAGCGTAGAGAGTGCGTCGATCAACATTGTTCTGCCTTGCCCACTCACTACAGCTGATTCCGCTTTGTGCAAACAAATCTCGGATTTCAGCAAACTTGACAGCCGGGATTTCAGTGGACTTCATATACGAGATATTAAATCAGCTTCGCACTCATTCCAAGATATTCTAGAAATAAATCTGAGATTTAACACATTTAGATCAAAATTAGTCCAAAGATCACTGCATGTAAATTTAATAATGCATATTGACTACTTCATTAATTAATATACAAAACATCTTTTGCAGCAAAAGAAATAGGGCATTCCAAGATGAGACAAGAGGTGACATCAGTTTGTTATTACTGACAACTTTTTGTGGGCAGCATCTCTTGTAATTGCGAAGTTGAATCACTTGGCTTTTCAACGACGCGTTCAAGTTAATGCACTAGGGTGAACGCAGGAATCTGGTGCTACACGGCGAATGGATACGGTTCGTGAACAAGCGGGTGAGTTACTCTGACGATCCGCAGAACATGCACAGCCGAGTGTTCTTGCCTGAGGGCATGGTGCCTATTTCGGTGCAATCGCCCCCACCCCGCCAGAGCTTAAATAGGCGTGAAAACGCGCTGACTGGCGTTGAACACGACTGTGGCTATCTCTTGTTATTGCCCACTGGAAGACGGTTTGAGACTCCGTTGGAGCCAGTCAACTTTTGGGATCACCAGCAAGTTTCGACCCATTGCGGTCTTAGCCTCTGGCGATTTCAACGCCGGAAAGCTGACATTCGCTGATGGGAATCAGCAGACCCGCAATGACCGCTTGCGGGAGACCCAATCTTTAAAGTGGTAGTCGTGTCTCGACCAGGAATTGAGGCTCAACAATGGCCGGTATCGAGATGCCAAAATCAAAATTCCCTCCCAGATTAAAGTCCACTTGTTGAAGTATCTCTGCCTGGCACAGGACACATCTCACTCAGAGCACTGCCATATCCAATTTGATTCATGCTTGAAAATAAATCTAACTGAAGAAGGCCAGTGGTTTCAAACTTCAGGGTGAACGATTAGCCCTCCAACCCCCTCTTTAACCGCCACTGTTTGACCAGCGCGTAGATCGCAGGAATCACCGCCAGCGTCAGCACCGTGCTTGACAACATGCCGCCGACCATCGGCGCGGCGATACGACTCATGACTTCAGAGCCGGTGCCGGTGCCCCACATGATGGGAAGCAGGCCAGCCATGATCGCCACCACCGTCATCATCTTGGGCCGCACGCGCTCGACAGCGCCTTCCATCACCGCTTCGTAAAGATCACCAACGGCAGGCTCGCGCCCTTCTGCACGGCATTTAACCTTGATAGCCTCCCAGGCATGGTCGAGGTAGATCAGCATGATCACGCCGGTCTCGGCGGCCACACCGGCCAGCGCGATGAAGCCCACCGCCACCGCCACCGACAGGTTGTAGCCCAGCGCCCACATCAGCCAGATACCACCCACCAGGGCAAATGGCACCGAGAGCATCACGATCAGCGTCTCGGTGATGCGCCGGAAATTCAGGTACAGCAGCAGGAAGATGATCAGCAGCGTGACCGGAATCACCACCTTCATTTTCTCGATGGCGCGCTCCATGTTCTCGAACTGGCCGCTCCAGGTGGCGTAATAACCACTTGGGAAGGTCACCTGCTCGGCCACGGCTTTTTTAGCGTCATGCACATAACCGCCAATGTCACGGTCGCGGATGTCAACATAGATGTAGGCCGACAAAAGAGCATTTTCGGTCCGGATGCCCGGTGCGCCCTTGGCCACCACTACCTTGGCCAATTGTCCCAGCGGGATCATCGCGCCATCCATGGTTGGCACCAGCACCTCACGTGCGATTTGCTGCGGGTCGCCACGTAATTCACGCGGGTAACGCACCGTCACGCCAAAGCGTTCCCGGCCCTCGACCGTCGTTGTCACCATCTCCCCCCCCAAGGCGCTGCCAACCACGTCAAGCAGGTCGCCCACGGCCAGGCCGTACCGCGCCAACTGCGTGCGATCGGGTTCGATGTTGAGGTAAAAGCCGCCGGTGATGCGCTCGGCAAAGGCACTGCTGGTGCCCGGCACGGTCTTGACCACGGCTTCGATCTGCCGGGCCAGCTTTTCCATTTCAATCAGGTCCTTGCCAAACACCTTGATGCCAATCGGCGTGCGGATGCCGGTGGACAACATGTCGATGCGGGCCTTGATTGGCATGGTCCAGGAGTTGGCCACACCGGGGAACTGCAGCGCCTTGTCCATCTCGGCAATCAACTTGTCCATGGTCAGACCGGCACGCCATTCGGATTCGGGTTTGAGGTTGATCACGGTCTCGAACATCTCGGTCGGTGCCGGGTCGGTGGCGGTGTTGGCGCGCCCTGCCTTGCCAAAAACCGAGGCCACCTCGGGGAAACTCTTGATGATCTTGTCCTGCGTTTGTAACAACTCAGCGGCCTTGGTGATCGACATGCCGGGCAACGAAGCTGGCATGTAGAGCAGGCTGCCTTCGTTGAGCGTGGGCATGAATTCAGAACCCAACCTGGAGGCCGGATACCAGGAAACCAGCAGTGTCAACAGTGCCAGGAAGATGGTCACTTTTTTCCAACGCATCACGCCGGTGATGATTGGCCGGTAGACCCAGATCAGAAACCGGTTCACTGGATTTTTGGACTCGGGCATCACCTTGCCGCGGATAAACAGCAGCATCAGCACCGGCACCAGCGTCACCGACAGCAGCGCCGCACTGGCCATGGAAAAGGTCTTGGTGTAGGCCAACGGCGAGAACAGCCGCCCCTCCTGCCCTTCCAGTGCAAACACCGGTAAAAACGACACGGTGATGATCAGCAGCGAGAAAAACAGCGCCGGGCCAACCTCCTTGCAGGCAGCCAGCATGGCCTCAAAACGGTCATGCGTGCTGTGGTTTTCGGGCAGGCGCTCCAGGTGTTTATGGGCGTTCTCGATCATCACAATCGCCGCGTCAATCATCGCGCCGATGGCAATCGCAATGCCGCCCAGGCTCATCAGATTCGAGCTCATGCCCAGCAACCGCATGGCGATAAACGCCATCAGAATGCCCACTGGCAGCATCAGAATCGCTACCAAGGCGCTGCGCACATGCAGCAGAAAGACGATACACACGGCGGCAACGATCAGCGATTCTTCCAGCAGTGTTCGTTTGAGGGTGTCAATGGCGCGGTAGATCAGCTCGGAGCGGTCATACACCGCCTGCACTGTCACCCCTTCGGGCAGGCCCGGGCCAATCTCGGCAATCTTGTCTTTGAGGTTGGCGATGACTTCCAGCGCGTTTTCACCGTAACGCGCCATGGCAATGCCTGAGACCACTTCGCCCTCACCATTGAGTTCCGTCAAGCCACGGCGCTCGTCGGGCACCAGTTCCACACGGGCAATGTCACGAATCAGCACCGGTGTGCCCTTGTCGGCCTTGACCACCAGCATCTCGATGTCGCCTTTGCCACGCAGATAGCCTTTGCCACGCACCATGTACTCGGTCTCGGCCATCTCGACCGCACGGCCCCCCACATCGCGGTTCGAGTCGCGAATCACCTGCGCCACCTTCATCAGCGGAATGCCGTAGGAACGCAGCTTGACCGGGTCGACGGTCACCTGATAGGTCTGGACAAAGCCACCAATCGACGCCACCTCGGCCACACCGTGTGCCTTGGTCAGCTGGTAACGCACATACCAGTCCTGGATGCTGCGCAGCTCGGCCAGGGTTTTGTTCTTGGCGATCAACGCGTATTCGTAGACCCAGCCAACGCCGGTGGCGTCCGGCCCGATCTGTGGCGTGACGCCCTTGGGCATACGGCCTGAGGCAAAGTTCAGGTACTCCAGCACCCGTGAGCGAGCCCAGTAGATGTCGGTGCCATCTTCAAAGATGATGTAGACAAACGACGCGCCAAAAAACGAGAAGCCGCGTACCACTTTCGATTTAGGCACCGACAACATGGCGCTGGTCAGCGGGTAGGTCACTTGGTCTTCCACCACCTGCGGCGCCTGGCCGGGCACCTCGGTGTAGACGATGACCTGCACGTCCGACAAGTCGGGCAGAGCGTCAATCGGCGTGCGCAGTACCGCAAACACCCCGCCCGCGACGATGAACAAGGTGGCCAGCAGCACCAGGAAACGGTTGCGGCCTGACCAGTCGATGATTTTTGACAACATGGCGTTTCCCGTTAATGGCCGGAATGCACGCTGCTGGCGGTTGAACCGGCTGCTTTGTTGTCTGCCAAAGGCTTGACGCTGGTGATCACCCACTCCCCGGGCTGACGCTCGACAAACTCGACTGCCACTTTGGCACCTGGCTTAAGTGTTTTGAGCAATGCCTCGTTGGCCACGTTGAACTCCATCGTCATCGCTGGCCATTTGAGGCTGGCAATGGGACCGTGGGCAATGCTGACCGTACCGGACTTGGCATCTACCTCTTCGACCGTGCCTTGCGCCTGATGACCGGCGCTGGCCGGGCCGGCTGCACCAGATGCGGCCGGTGCCGCAGAATTGGGTGTTGCTGCGCCCGCGAAGCCACCTATTGCGGCCTTGAGATTGCTTTCGGCATCAATCAGGAAGTTGGCCGCAACCACCACCTGCTCACCTTCCTTGACCCCGTCGATCACTTCGACATAGGTGTCGCTGCGCGCACCGAGTTTGACCTCGCGCGGCTCGAAGCGGCCCTCTTTGAGCTGGACCAAGACAATTTGCCGGGTACCGCTGTCGATCACCGCCGACACCGGTACAGTCACCGCCTGAGCTTTGTCCGAGACTTGAAGTTCCATCTGGGCAAACATTCCGGGCTTGAGCAGTCCGCCTGGGTTAGCCATCTCCACCCGCACCGGCACCGTTCGCGTTTCTGCTTTAAGTGTGGGGTAGACATAAGTCACCTTTCCCTCGAACAGCTTGTCGGGGTAAGCGGTGATCCTGACCTGCGCTTTGGCGCCGGTCCTGACCAGTCCCAGATCTTGCTCAAACACATCCGCCACCACCCAGACGGCCGACAAATCGGACACCTGATAAAGCGCGTCGCCGGGCATGAAACGCATACCCTGCACCGCCTTCTTTTCAGTCACGATGCCCGACACCGGTGAGCGAAAAGTCATCGTGCGTCTGATTTCACCAGAGGCCACCAGGGTCTTGATCTGCTCCTCGGAAATATCCCAGTTCTTGAGCCGCTGCAGGCTCGATTCGACCAGTCGCCCCATGCCCAACTGTGCCGAGCTGTCGGCACCCTTGAGTGACGCGGCGCCCTGAACCGCGATCGCATATTCACGCTGCGCCGACACCAGTTCGGGGCTGTAGACCTCGAACAGCGGCTGACCCTTGGCGACGAACTGGCCGGTCACATTGACATGCAAGCGTTCGACATAACCTTCAAACTTGGGCGAGATCATCGCAATGCGGCGTTCATCGGGCTCCACGCGGCCGGCGGCATGAATGGTCCGATCCAGGCTGCGCAGCTGGGCAGCTTCGGCACGCACGCCAAGTTTTTGGACCTTCTGGGTGCTGATGTTGACTTGATTCGGCGATGCAGCGCTGTCGTCGGTGGAGGCGCCCTCAAACACAGCGATGTAGTCCATGCCCATCGGGTCTTTTTTGGGCACCGGCGAGGTGTCGGGTAAGCCCATCGGATTGCGGTAGTACAACAGTTTTGGCTGTTTGGGGGTATCTGGTGCGCCTGTGGACTGAACTGCGGCAGTTGGCGCATGTTGTGCTGCCTTGCCCGACTGTCCTAACCAATAACCACTGCCCACGGCAGCAACCAAAGCGATCACACCTACAGAGATAGCTGCACCTGATTTCATAATTCTTCTCCCAAAAGCTTTTCAATCTCAGCCAAACGCATCTGTGCGTCAACTTGCGCCTTCAGTTGTCCCAAGCGGGCCTGGCGAATTTGCCGCTGTGCGTCCAGCAGAGTTGCAAAGTCGAGTTTGCCGTTTTCGTATCCCGCCAAGGCCGCCTGAAAAGTCAATTCGGCCTGTGGCAACAAGCTGGTCTTCAAAAGTTCCTCGGTCCTTTGCGCCGCTTGCATGCCAGCCAGGTTTTCAGACAAATCGGATGCGACTTGGTTAGCCACAGCCTCACGACGTGACTGAGCTGCCGCCAGCATGGCTTGGGCCTCACGCTCCTGAGCGCGTCGTGTGCCCTGTTGCAGTGGAATGTTCATCTCCAGCATCAGACCCCACTCGGTTACGCGGCTCTGCATTTGCGTGGGCGTGATGGCCAGCGTGAAGTCCGGGTAGCGGTTCTTCAGGCTCAGCTCACGAGACAGCTCTGCCGCCCTGATACGCGCGTCCTCTGAGAAGAGCTGCGGATTACGCTGGCGCACCCGCTCCAACAACGAATCGGCATCGAGCGAGGCCGCAGCAGGCAGCACTGACAGACGCTCAGGAGCAGCCAAAGGTGCGCTGGATGGCCGCGCCAACAAGGCGTTAAGCCGTGCGTCGGCCTGGCGGGCTTCGCTTTCTAGTGCCACCAATTCAGTTTGTATGGTGGTTTGCTCCACCTGGGCGCGAATGGCATCCTGCTGCATGGCCAACCCTCCGGCGTAGCGCACCTGGGCCACATTGGACAAGCGGTTGGTCAGGTCGAGTAATTCCTGTGTGAGTTTCCTGGTGTTGTACAGAAAGTAACGCTGGGCATGGGTGGTTTTCACTTTGGCGGCCAGTTCCGCCCAAGTCCCTTGTGCCTTGCCATCAACAGCTTGTGCCTCTTGACCAGCAATGGCACGCTTCAAATCTCGTTTTCCCCACCAGGGCAGGTCTTGCATGAAGGTGTAGACGGTGCTGCCGGTATCGTTGGGCAACAGCGTGGCTGATTGCGAACCGCCCTTGGTGATGTCCATCCATTCCACCCGGAATTTCGGGTCCATCAAGGCGCCGGCCATAACGACTCGCTCGCTGGCGGCTTGGGCTTCCTTGCGCATGCTGGCGTAGTCCGGGTTGCTCGCTTTGGCGATGGCCAGCAAACCTTCGAGCTGGGCGCCGGGCAAGGTCTCCTGTGCCAGCACAGGTGCAGCACTGCCCCAGGCCAGCAGCGTCAATAAGGCAGCCGATTGAAAAATGTCTTTCATAATGATCCTATAGATGTTGGGCGAGTGCGTCTTCGACGAGCTTCATTAACTCGTCAAAACCGAACTGTGGCAGCGGTTTGCCGTTGACAAAATACCACGGCGTCATCGTCACTTTCAGAGTTTGGGCATCCGCCAGATCACACGTGGCCAAGGCCGTTACTTCAAGGGCAGTCGCGTCGTTTTACAGGCGAGCCAGGTTCAATCCCAGGTTTTGCAGCAAGGGGCCGATGCATTGCCCATCGACCGTGTGGATGATCATCCAGGTATCTTGGCTGGCATGCAGAGATTGCAGTATGACTTCAAACCGGCATTGTTGGTGCGCAGCCACCAGAACCTTGACCAGCGCATAAAACTTGTATCAGTTATTTCAATGCTTCAAAACGCAGCACGGTCATGCCTCCGTCGGCGGGGTCGGTGGCAAAGCGAATCTTTTGTCCGACCTGCATCTTGTCGAGCCAAGTGATGTCCTTGACCTTGTAGGCCATGGTCATGGGCGGCATGCCGTTCACCGACCCATGCGCCAGGGTCACTGTTCCCTTTGTCTTGTCGACCCGCTTGACCGTGCCTTCAGCCATGCTGGTGTCGGCGCCATGTTGGGCCGCCATGGTGGCAGCGCTTCCCTGCATGCTGCCACCAGCCATGGCACCGCCCTTCATACTGCCGTGATCCATTTGCGCCAAGCCAAGTGTCGAAAATCCCACTCCAGCAACAGCCAGAATCAAGGTGAAAAAAGAACGAGCGTTCATGAGGGAACTCCTTTGTGAAATTGGATGTCCGATTTTGAACCGCCGAAACGAACAACAAGTTGACCCGAAAATTACATTTGTGTCATCTTCGAAATCTCATGCTCGACTTTCTATTTCAATCAGCTGTTGGCATTAAGACGACAGTGAAGAAGGCAATTTGATTGATCTGACTGACTCTGACGAAATTCGCACTTCTGGATATCGTCGTTGACTAACCGATTACCTGGCAAAGACACAAAGTCTTTGAGACCGCATCTGGGCTGTTGCCTTCATGCATCTATGAACTCAGACTTGGCACTTGAGCGTTTTCCAACTGAGACTGAGTGCATAAGCCGGCGTGGAGGAAGAGCATTAATCCACCGAGACGTTCGTGTTTTTCAGAACCCGTCAATGTGATTCGAAAACTTTCTTTAGGTGTCTTTTTTGTAATTTTGCGGTCATGCCTTTGTTGGGGTTGGACTTCTACATTAACACCAGTGATGCAGCAGTTGCGTCACCGGTCCCCGAGAAACTTCGGGGAGAACTGCAATCATCTTGAAGGAGTTTTATCATGTCAATTCGTAAATCCATTCTGGTTCTGAGTCTTGCTTTGCCTGCCCTGTCTGCATTCGCAGTGACCAATCAGGATATTGTGAAGTCCACCCAACTCAAGGACGGCGCTATCGTGCATCAGTTTAAAGACGGCAAGATGGCCATGGAAAACAAGTTTGGAAAAGTTGTTCGCATGCAAGAAGGCGCAGCGATGGAAACCGCGAATGGTCAAACAATCACCATGAACGGGGATGAGGTCGGCAGGCTGGCTTACTACGTCAAATTGGAAAACCGCCGCTAACGAGCCCGTAACCAGGAGTGATGCGGACATTTCAGCACCGCATCATGATCTGGTGCAAGTGTGGTAACCAAGAGGCCATCTTCAAACAACGTCTGGGCGAGGTGCAAAGGAATTCACATGCGGAATCCTCCACTTGTCGATATTGAACTTTTCCATCCAGCGAAAGCTTTCAATAAGTTGCTTAGCGCACGGACGCTTGGCGCTCTGACTGCTTCACTCGCACTGCTCACCAATTTGGGCATGGCATTGGCATTACCCATTTCCACCAACCGGAGTTTCAAATGACAACTTTTCGTCAAACTGTTCTGCCTCTAGTTATGGCTGCCGCTGCATTTGGCGCCTATGCGCAAACGGACGCCCAACATGTTCAACATCATCCGGCTGATTCTGTAAAAAAGGCGGCTGTAGCCAAGCCGAAAGCATTGGTCAAGGAATCGATGGCCGCTATGGATAGCCAAATGAAAGTTATGCGCGAGATGCATGAAAAGATGATGGCGGCAAAAACACCGGAAGAACGCAACGCGCTTATGGCTGATCACGCGAAGGCCATGCAAGACGGCATGAACATGATGGGTTCGATGGCCTCCATGGGTGGCATGAAAGGCATGGGCAGCACGGACTCTGGCGCAAACAAAGGGCGTGTGCCCTTGGACATGATGGCCCACCCCGAGATAATGGAAAAGCGCATGGAAATGATGACTTCCATGATGCAAATGATGATGGATCGCCTTCCTGACGATCCCGCAAAGTAAGGAGCCCAATCATGGACCATGACCATGAAACCCCAGACCAACCGCCAAGCTTTTGGAGTTCCCGATACGCCGTGGGACTATTGGTGATTGGCGCAGCAGCTGCGTATTACTTGTTGACGGAGCACCTGGCTCATGTTGCAGGAGCTTTGCCCTGGCTGCTCTTGTTGGCATGTCCCTTGATGCATGTCTTCATGCACCACGGACACGGAGCTCATGGTCACGGTCAAGGTGGCGGTCCACCCATTGATGATTCCAGCAAATCGAGCAATCCGCGGCCGGGAGAATCAGCATGAGCCATGATCAACCTGCCTATGGGTTGTGGACGTTGGTGATCTTCAATTCAGCGATTTTCATCATGTTTGGCTACAGCTTCTTCAAACCCGCAACGGCCAGGGATTGGAGAACGTTTAGTGCGTTCTCTGCCTTTATCGTGGCCCTGTTTGTGGAGATGTACGGGTTCCCATTGACCATCTATCTTCTGTCCGGTTGGTTGCAAACCAAATACCCTGGCTTGGACATCCTGACCCATGACGCTGGACATTTATGGTCCACACTGCTGGGCGAAAAGGGTGATCCTCATTGGGGGCCTCTTCATATTGCGAGTTATATCTTCCTGGGCCTGGGTTTCTACCTGTTGTCGAGTGCTTGGAATGTGCTGTACCACGCCCAACGCAGGCACGTATTGGCAACGGCGGGACCTTACGCCCGTATCCGTCATCCGCAATATGTGGCCTTTGTCCTGATTCTCTTTGGCTTCCTATTGCAATGGCCGACCTTGTTAACCCTGTTGATGTTTCCAGTCTTGCTAACGATGTATGGGCGCTTGGCAGTCACCGAAGAGGCAGAGATGCGGTCGCAATTTGGCGAGATGTATACGCGTTACGCCCAGCAGACGCCACGTTTTTTTCCGCACTTTCATCAGTCGTCTGCGACATCTGGTGGCTGAGCCATGTGGAGCTACTGGGATTGTTTCGCAAAATAGAAAAAAGGGAATCGAAGGTGATTTGAGGGTTCACGACATCACATGCGAATCGTGCGTGAAACATGTCACGACAGCATTGCAAGCTGTTCCTGGTGTAACTCGTGTGGAGGTGGATCTGGCAAGTGGCCGCACACGTGTGGTCTCTTCTGGATTCTCGAAGACATCTGGGTGCCCGTCCAGCCTGGATAACAAAGTCGCCTGCTGCTGCGCATAACGCTGGCATCTTTCTTTTATATCGGAGGCACAAAAAATGCGCAAACTTCTCATCTTCATCGTGTCTGCCACGATCCTTGGGTTGACGGGCTGTGGATACAACAGCTTTCAGAGCACCGACGAGCAGATCAAGGCCAGCTGGGCTGAGGTGCTGAACCAGTATCAGCGTCGATCGGATCTGGTACCCAACCTGGTCAGCACCGTGAAGGGCGAGACCCAGTTTGAGCAAGACACGTTGATCAAAGTGGTCGAGGCACGCTCAAAGGCAACGTCCATACAGGCGACTCCTGAGCTGATCAACGATCCCGCTGCTTTTCAGAAGTTCCAACAGGCACAAGGCCAATTGTCGGGAGCCCTGTCGCGCCTGCTGGTGGTATCCGAGAACTACCCCAATCTCAAAGCCAACCAGGCATTCAGGGATTTGCAGGCGCAGCTGGAGGGCACAGAAAACCGCATCACGGTCGCCCGCAACCGGTACATCAAATCAGTTCAGGAGTACAACGTGACGGTGAGGTCATTCCCATCGAATCTGACTGCAATGGTGTTTGGATACAAAGAAAAAGCCAATTTCACGGTGGAGAACGAGAAGGAAATCTCCAAGCCGCCGTCCGTCAGCTTTGACCGCCCAGCGGCTGCGCCAAAAGGCGCTGCATCCGGAGTCACAAAATGACCATCAAAGGGGCGATGCACCGCGGGTGTCTTGCTGTCTGGCTGACGTTTGCATTGTTCGTTCCAGGACTTGCCGATGCACAGGTCGCAGTGCCTCCCTTGGTGGGACACGTCACCGACCAGAGCAGCACGCTCACGCAGGAGCAGAAAGCCCAGCTCGAACAAGCATTGACTGCCTTTGAAGCGCGCAAAGGCACGCAATTGGCCGTGCTGATGCTTGCCACCACGCTGCCCGAAGGCATTGAGCAATATGCCTTGCGGGTGGCCGAGCAATGGAAGCTGGGGCGCAAGAAGGTAGATGACGGCGTCATTCTGGTGGTGGCAAAGGACGATCGCACCGTACGCATCGAAGTGGGCTATGGCCTGGAAGGCGCACTGTCAGACATCGTCAGCAAGCGCATCATCAGCGAGACCATCGTGCCGCGCTTCAAGCAAGGTGATTTCTACGGCGGTGTGCAAGCCGGCACGGCGCAGATCATGCAGGTGGTGGATGGTGAACCTCTACCGGCAACCCAGAGCAACCCAAGAGGGAACGATCAGAGTCTTCGGCAGTTCGTGCCATTTCTGTTCATTGTGGCCCTGGGAGTTGGCGGTGTGCTGCGCCATGTCGTTGGAAAGTTTGGTGGGTCCTTGATCACGGGGGCCATCGTGACTGGCCTTGCCTGGATGTTGATTGGGACCTTGCTTTATGCCATCTTGGCCGGTATTGCTTCCATGTTTGTCACATTGATTGGAGCAGGCACACTGCTTCGTGGCGTCGGAGGCTATTCTGGTGGTGGTCGAGGTGGATTCGGCGGTGGCGGATTCCGGGGTGGCGGTGGTGGTTTCGGCGGCGGCGGCGCGTCGGGAAGGTGGTAGCCATGCATATCCAGCGTTTTATGCGACACCTGCTGTTTACCGATTGGCAGTTGCACCGGGCCTTCACGCCACAGAGCCTGCGCGCCATAGAGCAAGCGATCCAGTCCAGCGAACAACAGCATGGCGGCGAGATTCGATTTGCCGTGGAAGGTGGTCTGGACGGCATGCGCTTGCTCAAGGGCCAATCCTCGCGCGAGCGCGCCCTTGAAGTGTTCTCCCAACTGCGAGTCTGGGACACCGAGCACAACAACGGTGTCCTGATTTACGTTTTGCTGGCAGACCATGCGGTTGAAATCGTTGCAGACCGGGGAATCCATGCCAAAGCTGGCAATGAAACTTGGGCCGCCATCTGCCATGACATGCAAAAGGCGTTTTCCAGTGCCGCGTTCCAAGCCGGCGCATTGCAGGGCATTGCGGCACTTGCCAACCTGATCGGAGCGTATTTCCCAGCGCAGGAAGCGCGCGTTAACGAGCTTCCCGATGCCCCGGTCTTGTTGACCTGACAAACATTGCAGAAATACTATGAATACCCACCAACACGACGAACACGCGCATGCGCACCACCATGGCGCCGGGAGCGCTGTGCCTCAAGCAGACAATAGCACCGAAAAAGGCAGCACTGAGGCTCTGAAGGATCCCGTGTGCGGTATGACGGTGACGGACCAGTCCTTTCACCGATCCAAGCATATGGGTCGTACGTTCTTCTTTTGCGGCCCCAAGTGCAAAACGAAATTCGATGCCGCTCCCATGCAGTACATGGGGGAACCCACTGCCAAAACGGCCGCTGCACCAACGGTTGCAGGGACGATTTACACCTGCCCCATGCACCCCGAAATTCGCCAGGATCATCCAGGCAACTGCCCGAAATGTGGGATGACGCTGGAACCCCTGATGCCTGCGCTCGATGATGAGGAAAATTCAGAGCTGCAAGACTTTCAGCGGCGTTTTTGGTGGACGCTGCCTCTCACTGCCGTGGTTTTTGTGCTGGCGATGGTGGGCCATCGCCTGCAGTGGATGGATATGACGGTGCAGAGTTGGGTCGAATTTGCGCTGGCAACGCCCATCGTCCTGTGGGCGGGATGGCCGTTTTTTGTACGCGGTGCAGAGTCCGTCATGAACCGCAGTCCCAATATGTGGACATTGATTGGTCTTGGCACTGGAGCAGCGTACCTCTACAGCGTGGTGGCGACCATTGTGCCAGGTGTATTTCCGGATTCATTCATCTCCATGGGCCGGGTGGCTGTCTATTTTGAAGCGGCTGCGGTCATCATTTCACTGACACTTTTGGGGCAAATGCTGGAACTCAAGGCGCGTTCCCAGACTTCAGCGGCAATCAAATCGCTGCTGGGACTGGCACCAAAAACGGCGCGCCGTGTGAAAACCGATGGCACCGAGGAGGACATTGAACTCTCGCATGTTCATCTGGGTGACTTGTTGCGGGTGCGCCCGGGCGAAAAGGTTCCAGTCGATGGCATCGTCACTGAAGGCAGCAGTGCACTCGATGAGTCCATGTTGACTGGCGAACCTCTGCCTGTTACCAAACGCGTGGGCGACAAGATCATTGGTGCAACGCTGAACACCAGTGGCGCGTTGGTGATGAAGGCTGAAAAAATCGGGTCTGACACCGTCCTGTCCCAAATCGTTCAAATGGTCGCACAGGCCCAACGCTCTAGGGCTCCGATGCAGCGCATGGCGGATGAGGTCGCTGGGTACTTTGTCGTGGCAGTTGTAAGCATCGCCATGCTCACTTTCATTGGTTGGGGGCTTTGGGGTCCTGAGCCAAGCTGGGTGTACGGATTGATCAACGCCGTCGCCGTATTGATCATCGCTTGCCCCTGCGCACTGGGGCTGGCCACACCCATGTCGATCATGGTGGCCACTGGGAAAGGGGCGACGCAGGGAATACTGTTTCGCGACGCCGCAGCCATTGAAAACCTGCGCAAGATCGACACCCTGATCATCGATAAAACCGGTACTCTGACAGAAGGGCACCCAAGTTTTGAAAAGACGGTGCCGAGTGCTGGGTACGAAGCTGACGAAGTTTTGCGTCTTGCCGCAAGCCTTGATCAGGGAAGCGAACATCCTTTGGCGGCAGCCATTGTGACCGCCGCGCGTGATCGCAAACTCATATTGGAAAAGCCAGAGAACTTTGAATCAGGCTCTGGCATTGGTGTGCAAGGCCAAGTTGCAGGAAAACATTTGGTCTTGGGAAATACTACTCTGATGCAGCAAATGAAGATTGCGGTGGATGAGTTGAAAGGACAGGCTGAAGCCCTGCGGACCGAAGGTGCCAGCGTCATGCACCTTGCCGTTGATGGAAAGCTCGCCGGATTGCTCGCGGTCTCCGATCCCATCAAGACCAGTTCGATGGAGGCCCTCAGGACACTCAAGGCATCAGGCATCCGCATTGTGATGGCAACGGGTGACGGTCTGACCACGGCCAAAGCAGTTGGCGCAAAGCTCGGCATCGATGAAGTACATGGGGAGGTCAAGCCTCAAGACAAACTCAATTTGGTCGAGCAGCTGCAAAAGGACGGCCGTATCGTGGCCATGGCGGGTGACGGCATCAATGATGCCCCGGCCCTGGCAAAAGCCAATGTGGGAATTGCAATGGGAACGGGAACTGATGTGGCAATGAACAGCGCTCAGGTCACTCTGGTCAAGGGGGATTTGCGTGGCATTTCTATCGCCCTGGCACTCTCAAATGCCACTGTCGGCAACATGAAACAGAACCTGATGTTTGCATTCCTGTACAACGCACTGGGCATCCCCGTGGCTGCTGGGGTCCTCTATCCCTTCACCGGTTGGGTACTGTCACCTATGATTGCTGCCTTGGCAATGAGCTTTAGTTCGGTGTCGGTTATTGGCAATGCACTGCGGTTGCGATCTGCTCGGCTTTAGTGGTTCGCCAGGCACATGGGGTGTCATGTTCTGCAAAATTTCAAGAGCACTTCGTCACCACTTCCACGCTTCACTGTGCAGCCTTCCATCGCTTTAACAGTAGTGCATTACTCACCACACACAAACGAATGCCATGTCAGCAGAATGACGACTGCCAGCACCAGAACCACTGGAACAAATACCGCGCTGAACTGATAGACCATCCGCTGGATCGGTGCTTTGGCAGCTTGCGCGTCCTCCACCACCCGGATGATGTGGGACAACACGGTTTCGCTGCCTACTGCGCCGACCTGCATCACGATGCGCCCTTCGCCATTGATTGAGCCACCTGTGAGGGCTGTGCCCACGTCTTTGGCTACGGGAAGGGGCTCGCCAGTGAGCATGGATTCGTCCACCTCGGTATGCCCCTCAAACAACGTTCCATCAACCGGAAAACGTTCGCGATGCTTGATGTCGTTTTTCAGAACCCGTCAATGTGATCCGAAAACTTTCTTTAGGCGTCCTTTTTGTAATTTTGCGGTCATGCCTTTGTTGGGGTTGGACTTCTACATTAACACCAGTGATGCAGCAGTTGCGTCACCAGTCCCCGAGAAACTTCGGGGAGAACTGCAATCATCTTGAAGGAGTTTTATCATGTCAATTCGTAAATCCATTCTGGTTCTGAGTCTTGTGTTGCCCGCTTTGTCGGCTTTCGCTTTGGACAACACCGATGTCGTGAAGTCCACCCAACTCAAGGACGGCTCAACTGTGTATCAGTTCAAAGACGGCAAGATGGCCATGGAAAGTCAGTTCGGAAAAGCCGTGCGCATGCAAGAAGGCACAACGATGGAAACAGCAGACGGTCAATCGATCACCATGAAAGGAGACGAGGTAGCTAAGCTGGCCCAAGGCATTTATAAACACAACCGCAACTAGGGTACTGACCGGTGCAGGCGTACCCAAGAGGTTTTGCCCGCATTAGAGCCCAGTGCCGTGCGCACTGGGCGGTTGGGCACTTGCCCTCAACTCAGCCGATTTGCAGCCTATAGGCATGCTCATGAACCTCACAATCAAGTCACCCGAATTAATACGTGCTGTCGTGGATCTAAATCCACCGCTCCGCAAAAGTCAGGGTTCATCTGAAACCGGATTTCAGGATGCTCTGGTGCAGGCCTTGAGTTCAACAAGCAATCTTCAAAAAGAGTCTGGGCGACTTACCACGGCGTTCACCCTCGAAAATCCAACCGTTAGCCTTGAGCAAACCATGTTGGCAGGTGTTAAATCAAATGTCGCGTTTCAGGCGACCTTGCAGGTACGCAACAGGGTTGTCCAGGCATATACAGATGTCATGAATATGCAGGTGTGAAGAGCAGCTTTGCGCAGCATAAAAACCTATTGTTTGTCCGGTTTCCAACGCTTTAGTAGCAGTGCATTACTCATCACGCTGACCGAGCTCAAAGCCATTGCGGCACCGGCCATGACTGGGCTTAAAAAGCCGAACGCCGCCAAAGGAATGCCTGCAACGTTATAGGCAAACGCCCAGAATAGATTTTGACGAATTTTGGCAACGGTCTTATCTGAAATATCCAGCGAGGCAACGACTAGCGTGGGATCGCCTCGCATGAGGGTGATCCCTGCTGCGTGCATTGCAACATCGGTGCCGTTGCCCATTGCCAAGCCAACATCCGCAACGGCAAGTGCAGGAGCGTCGTTAACTCCATCGCCCACCATGGCAACGGTATAACCGCCCTCTTTGAGGGCCATGACCCTGGCGGCCTTTTCGCCTGGCAGCACTTCCGCCATGACTTCACCATCCTCTGGTCGCAAGCCAAGGCGACGTGCCATAACTTCGGCAGCACCTTGGTTGTCACCAGAAATCATCACGGTTTTGATACCGCGTCGCCGCAACGTGGCGAGCGCTTCCTTCGCTCCAGGCTTGGGTTCATCTCCAAACGCCATTACTGCTCGCAGAGTCAAGCCTTGTGCCGTGCGCTCAGCAATCGCAGAAACAGTGGCACCCTGGCTCTGCCACTCAACAGCCAGCGATTTCACTGCGAGGGTGTCAACATTGAGTTCTTCCATCCATCTCAGGCTACCAATCAAGAAATTACGCGCACCCACCGCACCCTCGGTGCCTCGACCGGCGATTGAGCGAACACTCTCGGGAGCTTCGAACACTTGTCCACACTCTTGAGCTCTTGCCACCACAGCACGCGCCAGTGGATGCTCGCTACCGCTTTGCACACTTGCTGCTATCTGCAGCACTTCGTCCTCGGAGATCCCATGCAACGGGAACAGGCTCGTCAATTTGGGTCTACCTACTGTCAGCGTGCCAGTTTTGTCAAACGCAACCACATCAACCTTGTGGGCCAACTCAAGGGCCTGGGCATCCTTGATCAAAATGCCATGCCTGGCAGCCACGCCAGTGCCCGCCATGATGGCTGCTGGTGTAGCCAGGCCCAATGCGCAGGGGCATGCAATCACCAGCACAGCCACCGCGCGAATCACTGCGAGCTCAAACGAATGCCCTGTCAGCCACCAGCCCAGCAGAGTGGCGACTGCCAGCACCAGAACCACTGGAACAAATACCGCACTGACCTGATCCACCATCCGCTGGATCGGTGCTTTGGCAGCTTGCGCGTCCTCCACCAGCCGGATGATGTGGGACAACACGGTTTCGTTGCCTACTGCGCCGACTTGCATCACGATGCGCCCTTCGCCATTGATTGAACCACCGGTGAGGGCTGCGCCCACGTCTTTGGTTACGGGAAGGGGCTCGCCTGTGAGCATGGACTCGTCCACCTCGGTATGCCCTTCAAACAGCGTTCCATCAACCGGAAAACGTTCGCCAGGCTTGACCACCAGTTTGTCACTGACAAGCACCTCAGCCACGGGAACATCCACTTCGCCGTCCAACCCCAGCAGATGAGCCATGTTGGGGCGTAGCGCATGGAGTGCGCGTATGGCGGAGGTTGTTTGCCACTTGGCACGGACTTCGAGCCACTTGCCCAGCAACACAAGCGTGATAACAATCGCTGAGCCTTCGAAGTAAAGATGAACCACGGCACCTGCTTCGGCCGTCAACCACAACCACACCGACAACGCCCAACCTGCTGTCGTGCCAATAGATACCAACAAGTCCATGTTGCCGGTTCGGGCCTTGAGTGCGTGCCAGCCCGCCCTGTAAAAGCGTGCCCCAAGGCCGAACTGCACGGGTGTTGCCAGTAAAAATTGCCACCACGGGGGC
The DNA here is from genome assembly GCF_013416775.1 of Rhodoferax sp. BLA1. Lineage (GTDB taxonomy): Bacteria > Pseudomonadota > Gammaproteobacteria > Burkholderiales > Burkholderiaceae_C > Rhodoferax. Next base: position 535,928 of record NZ_SZVI01000012.1, on the reverse strand, counting down.
AGCATCCAGTGCTGTCCGAACAAATCACCCAGCATGGGAGCGGTCAGCGGCATAGACAGAAACAGTCCGATGGCCACAGGCATAAAGCCCAACCAAGGTGAAGCTTCTTGAGCATCTAGACCCGCCTCGGCGGCCCGAGGTTCGTAGCCAGCGTCGCGCACGGCACGGCGCAGGAGCGCCTGCATGTGCACACCTGGTGCTGCCAAAATGCGGGCCGACTCGGTAGCCAAGTTGACGGTGGCATCTTGAACGCCTGGCACTTTTCTGAGCGCCTTTTCGACTCTTGAAACGCAAGAGGCGCAAGTCATGCCCCCTATGCCTATGTCCACTGGTTCAGAAATAGTAGTGACGATTGATTGTGTTGGATAAGTAGTCATGCCGGCAAGCGTAATCCTTGACACTGTGGCAAGGTCAAGCACAAAGATTCCATGCTTCTAACCCTTGACCTTCCCATGGTGGGAGGCTTCAAGCTATGCTTTCCAATGTTTAAAAGGAGTTTTTATGAACCAATCTTTCACCGTCACGGGCATGACATGTGGCCATTGTGAAAAAGCAGTCGCTCGTGCCGTCAAAGGGATTGATCCAAAAGCCGAAGTGACGATTGATCGACACCTCAATAAGGTGGAGGTGGTTTCCACGTGTGCGCCTGAACTGATTTCCAAGGCCATCACGGACGAAGGCTATATCGTCGTCCAATGAAAGCTGACATAAAGGTCACTGCTGACTTGGTTGGCACCGTTTGGCCGGTGACAATTGGTGTCGCAGCGCGTCTTTCCAAGGTGTCGGCCAAGATGATCAGGCACTATGAAGGACTGGGTTTACTGGCTCCAGTGGCACGTACAGACAGCGGTTACCGTCAATATGGCGAGGCAGATGTGCGCACTCTGCAGTTCATCAAACGCGGGCGGGAACTTGGGTTTTCCATGATCGAGATTGCGGAACTGGTGGGATTGTGGCGCAACCGAACGCGTGCAAGTGCCAGTGTCAAACGCGTTGCACAAAAGCATGTTGAGGACTTGGCCGTACGCATTGAGGCCATGCAGTCCATGCAACGGACCTTGGCTTCGCTGCTAACACATTGCCCAGACAATGAACGACCTGACTGCCCAATTTTGGATGACCTGGCGGGTGGGTGTTGTTAATTCTGCCCGCGTTTCACGATCACGCAAGACAGCAAGAAAACTCCATGATATTCGGCTTATGACCCAAATCCTACATATCTGTAATTTCTGGGTCATGCTGCTGACAGTACCCGAGTTCTACATTAACCCCTGTGATGCAGCAGTTGCATCACTGGCCCTACTGAAGAACTCAACAGGGCACCGATATCATCAAAATGGAGTTTTATCATGTCTATTCGCAAATCGCTGATCGCCTTGAGTCTTGTCGCTACCGCTCTGTCGGCTGTTGCCGCAGGTCCAGATGTCTCAAAAGGTGATGCCGCCATCGTGCAGTCCGTGCAACTCAAGGATGGAACCACGATGCACCATTACAAGGACGGCAAGATGTCCATGGAAGATTCAATGGGGAAAATCGTTTACATGAAGGACGGCGTATCAATGGAAACCAGCGACGGAAAAACAATCTCCATGTCTGGTAACGAAGTTGCTAGACTCTTCACGCAAAAGAAATCGGAAACCCGCAAGTAAATTTCGGGGTGCAATCTACATCTTGGAGCGTCAGGAAGCCACAAATGCGTCCTAGAACAAGATGTCGCACCTCCACCCGCATTCTTTATTCGGTCTTTCTGACTAAGGCAATGCTGATTTAGTCCCAACCTGGCCCGTGATTTGCATGATTCATTGCAAACACCGACTGCCAGATTTATTGCATGGCTGCGAGCAACGCGTCTATGGCGACAGTGCCTATGCCAGCCAGAAGGAGCTGATCCACAGTGCCGCACCCAAGGCCAAAGACTTCACCAATCAGCGCAGTCGCCGCGCTGGGGTTGTCGTTGAGGCGATTTGCGCCAAGAACCGCAACATATCCAAAAAATCCGCTCACGCGTGGAGCATGTCTTTGCTGTGGTCAAGCGGCTGTGGGGATTTGGCAAGGTGCGATACCGCGGATTGCAAAAGAATGCGACACGGGTATTTACTGCTCTGGCACTGACCAACATCTATCTCAGTCGAGTGTGGTTGATGGCAAAGGTGCGTCCATGAGGGCGCGATAGGGGGACGAAAGACCCATGAAACACCCCAAAGGGGGAAACGCTGGCTCGATTGGGCGCGGTTTCGACTACGTCGCCCGGTTTGACAACAACGGTGTCACCGATGCCGGTTTTTCCGACATCGGAAATAAGCACTTGTGATCAGAGCTCGCGGTCTTGATCCGCCCCCCCCGGACTTCTGAGAAGCTAATGCACTACAGACAGTCACTTTTGTTATGCAAATCGGTCAGCAGCAAGTTGAAGCCTCAAAGCGACTTGACGTGATTGCACATCATTCAGTGCATTCGCCGACACAACCCACGCCAACAGCTTCAATGGCAGCCCGATCTGATGATCAGGTGCGTGCAAGCAACGCCATTTTTTAGTGAATTTTCTATTGTCGGATTTAACACATCACTGATGAACATTACGACTATGTAATTTTCGAGACATTCAAATGACATTTGTTAGCCCGCACAATAAGAACTGTTTGATCCACATCAAAAGGAAGTTAAATAGTGACTCTCAAACTTAAAATAAAACATGTGTGGCCAGTTATGGTTTTGGGTTTCGTGTCGATTCCATTGACATTGTCAGCACAGACGACTGCTCCCGACTCGGGCACAGACTGGCGAAATGCAAACGATGCGGTGGGGCAACTCAAGCGAGGCCATGCGGATGTACTCAAATGGGAAAAAGCCAATGAGTCGCCCTCGACAACACAAGGGCAGGTCGCCAATGGGCTCAAGCTGCTAACGATAGAAGATATTACTCGTCAGGCTTGGCGAGCTCACCGCGATTTGGCTCGGTCGTTGACTCGTCTTGACACGGCCACTGTGGCACATATCGTGACGGGCCGCTGGACAGAAGTTGACCCCAGCCTTCAGCGCAAAGTGGACGGTATGGACGAGGTGCTGGAGGTGGCCGTACAAGGGCGAAAAGCCTGGTTGCAAGCGGTTGCCACACGTCAAGCTCTGGCGCAGTACCGTGCAGCCCTGGATGCTACCGAAGCTGCAAATGAATTGGGCAGGCGCATGGTCAACGTGGGCAATTGGAGCAAGCTGCAACAGACTCAGATGCAACTGGCCCAGTCAACCGCCAAAATGAATCTGGTACGCGCCCAATACACAGCGGACCAGGCTCAGGCTGGTTTGATAAAGCTACTGGGTTTAAGAGGTCAATACACGCATGTGACGCTACCCGATTCCCTGCCAGATGTGCCCCCACAACTTGTCCCACGCGATGAATGGCGGAAAAAGGTAACGGCGATACAAGCGCAACTGCCAATTGCTGAAGGCATACGCAACCAATCCAACGTCGAATTGGCGCTGGCCGCATATCAGGCCAGCCACGCATTGGTCAAAGGCACGCGGGATGAGGTGCTAAAGGTGCGCGAATTCATCAGCGAGGAAACTCTCCTGCACTACAACGGGATGTTGAGCAGTGTTTGGGATTTGCTGGATGAATCTCGCAATCAGTCACAGGCCGTGATCGACGCCATAGGTGCTCGGCGTGACTTCTGGATCGCCGAGGCCGACTTGCAGTGGGTGCTGCAAGGCGGTGAACCAGAAAGTTTTGTATCGCTGGGCGGTGGTGGCGACACTGCCGCACCCGCTGCGCACTAATAAGAAGGAATGAAGAACATGCATCTCAACTCACGTCGACAATTTTTCGCCGGCGCTGCCGCATCGGTGGCTGGCTTGGCTGTGGCGCGCTCGGCGCTGGCGGGCTTGCCTGAGCCGGTCATCCAGACTTCGGTGGAAACGGCACCTCCGTTGATCCCTACCACGGGAAGACCCTATAACCCGGTTGTCACCCTAAACGGCTGGACCTTGCCCTGGCGCATGAACAACGGAGTCAAGGAGTTTCACTTGGTGGCCGAACCGGTGGTGCGAGAGGTATCCCCAGGGTTCAAGGTCAACATGTGGGGCTACAACGGTCAAAGTCCGGGTCCGACCATCGAGGTGGTGGAAGGTGACCGCGTGCGCATTTTTGTCACCAACAAATTGCCTGAGCACACCACCATCCACTGGCATGGCCAGCGCTTGCCCAACGGCATGGACGGTGTCGGCGGGCTGACCCAGCGCGCCATTCCTATGGGCAAGACCTTTGTCTACGAGTTCGAGGCGCGTAGGCCAGGCACCTTCATGTACCACCCCCACGCGGATGAGATGGTGCAAATGGCTATGGGCATGATGGGCATGTGGGTGACGCACCCGAAGGCCAAACACCCGTACATCAGCGAGGTGGACCGGGACTTCTGTTTTCTCCTCAATGCTTTTGACGTGGAGCCTGGCAGCAAGACACCCAAGATCAACACCATGACCGACTTCAATATCTGGTGTTGGAACAGCCGCGTTTTCCCGGCCATCGACAGCTTGAACGTGCGCCTGAACGACCGCGTTCGCATTCGGGTTGGCAATCTCACCATGACCAACCACCCGATCCATCTGCATGGCCATGAGTTTCTGGTCACCGGCACCGACGGTGGCCCGACGCCGCCCGGCACGCGCTGGTATGAAGTCACCACCGATTTGGCGGTAGGGCAGATGCGCCAGATTGAACTGCTTGCTGACGAAGAAGGTGATTGGGCCATGCATTGCCACAAAAGCCACCACACAATGAACGCCATGGGGCACGCCGTACCAACGATGATCGGTGTGGATCACCGCGGGCTGGTCGGGAAAATCCAGAAAGTGGCACCTGATTACATGCTGATGGGCGAGCGCGGCATGGCCGATATGGGCGAAATGCAGATGCCCATCCCAGACAACACGGCTCCCATGATGACCGGCACCGGTCAGTTTGGACCGCTGGAGATGGGCGGTATGTTCACCGTGTTCAAGGTGCGTAAGGACCAGAAACCAGGGGATTACAGCGACCCCGGACACTATAAGTTTCCAGCCGGCACCGTGGCTTACGAGTGGAATGGCACCACACCACAGACCGCACGCCCAACTGGCAGTACCGAGACTGCGCCTGCTGCTGCAAGCGCCATCAAGCCCAGTGGCAAAGGAGTGTCGCACTAACTGTAAAACGCCGCCAAAGCCATTTGTCGCTCAATTTTTTCAGCGTTATCAACCCTCCATTAAATAAGTAAACATGAAATTTGCAAAACTCCTCCTGTCGAAGTCTTCCACACTGGTTTCCATCGCATTGCTTGCAGCATCTTCTGCCGCATTGGCCTCGGGATCTCACGCTGGAGGACATGGTGATTCGCCCACTGGAAAACCCGGAGTCGCTTCCAAAGTCAACCGTACGATCGAAATGGAGATGATGAACGGCATGCGCTTCAAACCCTCTGAAATTCGGGTCAAAAAGGGGGAAACGATCCGCTTTGTCTTAAAAAACACCGATGGCGTCAAACATGAATTCAGCCTGGGAACAGAAAAGGAACTGCTGGAACACTACGAGGTCATGAAGAAGTTTCCCGATATGGAACACGACGAGCCGAACAAGATCAGTCTGGCACCGGGCAAGCAGGGAGATGTGATATGGCAATTCACAAAGGCGGACACCATCAATTTTGCGTGTCTGCACCCAGGGCACTTCGAGGCAGGTATGAAAGGCCGCGTCATCGTAGCCGCCAAGTAAGGTCAACTCGCTATCGGTCCTTTGACTATTACCTTTTCAGGAAATACTTCATGAAACAAACGAAACCTTTGCTGGCTGCAATAGCCATAACCCTGCCGTCCCTATTTTTTGGCTCAGTTTTTGCACAGACGTCCCCAGACCACAACACAATGGATATGTCTGCAAAGCCTAGCTTGACAGACGGGGAAGTTCGAAAAATCGATAAAGAAGCGGGAAAACTCACTATCAAGCATGGTGAGATTAAACACCTTGAGATGCCTCCAATGACCATGGTTTTTGTGGCCAGAGACAAGTCCATGCTCGACATGGTAAAGGCTGGAGACAAGGTGCGCTTCATGGCTCTTCACGAAAATGGCCAGTTGATCGTCACAGAGCTACAGCCAATCAAGTAACTGACATGATGCAATCGCCCAGTGCGGATACCTGGCGCATTGGGCTTCATGTATCACTCCCGAGCTCGAAGCACAATTGACCAAAATAGGGAGAACCGTTGCTGTTGCGGGCGACTTGTGCTCATGAATAGGCATGAAAAACAGAGGAAGATCCATCGCGCTGAACCAACAGAACGTTGTAAGGATCTTTTCGGCCCCCGTATTCAGGGCCGTCCATACCAGGTGAGCCAACCGGCATACCCGGAACCGCCAATCCAACTGCACGCGGTCGCTCGATTAACAAGCGACGGATGTCGCGTCCTGGCACATGGCCCTCAAGGGCATAGCCCTTAACGAGCGCTGTATGACAGGAGCCCAATTTTTCTGGAATGCCGATCTTGCTTCGCTGAGCAGTTTTGGCTGACTCGCTCACCATGTAGGTCTTGACATCAAAACCTTCTTTTTCCAAGTGCGAAATCCAGTCTTTACAACAACCACAGGTTGGCGTCTTCCACACCTCGATCAACTCACGCGAAGGTGCCGCTTGAGTGGTCACCCAAGGCAACACAAGAACGCCAACGACCATTTCCCGCCGGTTCACATTTGAATTTTTAGTCAAACCATTTCCTTTCACATCAACATGCAATGAGTAAAAGATGAAGTGTGACCGTTGCCACCTAACAGTTCGATGAGCCGAATATTACATTCTTGTTATCTGTACATCTACGGGACTGTTGCAATCGAAAATGGCACCAGATTAGAAAACATTGAAGGGACGCCATGAAAATCTTAATAGTTGAAGATGAGCAAAAGACCGGGGATTACCTCAAACAAGGTTTGCTTGAAGCGGGGTTTGTCACAGATCTGTTGCGCAACGGGACAGACGGTTTACACAGCGCACTCACTGAAGATTACGACTTGGTCATACTGGATGTGATGCTGCCGGGCATAGATGGATGGGGGGTGTTGGCAGGCATTCGACGCTCAGGCAAGGATATTCCAGTGCTGTTTTTGACGGCCCGCGATCATGTTGATGATCGAGTGAAGGGCCTAGAGCTCGGAGCCGATGACTATTTGGTCAAACCGTTTGCGTTCTCAGAACTGCTAGCCCGTGTTCGAACCCTTTTGCGCAGAGGATCCAAGGTTTCTGCCGCGGACTTCTTGGAGGCATCCAATTTGCATCTTGATTTGATGCGTCGTCGGGTTACCCGTGCTGGAAAGCGCATTGACCTCACAGCCAAAGAGTTCGCACTACTTGAACTGCTTTTACGCCGCCAGGGCGAGGTGTTGCCGCGCTCGTTGATTGCCTCTCAAGTGTGGGATATGAATTTTGACTCTGACACCAATGTGATCGAAGTTGCAATGCGACGTTTGCGCGCCAAGGTAGATGACGATTTCGAACCCAAGCTCATACGCACAATTCGCGGAATGGGCTATGTTTTGGAGAATCCAGATTGCGCCTGAACAGAAAAAGATCAATCACGCTGGAGCTGACTTTACTATTTGCGATTACTTCTACCGTGGTTCTAATGACACTCGGGTTTGTCATTTCCTCAACGGTTGAAAAGCACTTTGAAGAACAGGATATGGAGGTTTTGACGGCCAAAATGACATTGACTCGTCATACCTTTGAAAAATTTGACTCACCAAGTGATCGCCAACAGATTACGCAAGTTCTAAATGATGCACTCGTCGGCCACTATGGTTTGGACTTGATCGTGTATGACGCAAAGGGCGAGACGATCTTTTCCACACCTGACGCTACTTTCCCCAAAGAATTGGTCATGTCAAGCGCCGCCAATCACCCGAACAAACCTTTCAGGTGGCAGTCTGGTGAGCAGTCGTATCGGGGCATTGCCGATGAGGTGTCGATTGGTACTGATCCCGGAGTTAAGGTCATCGTGGCGACATCCATGGACATCATGCATCACTTGGCATACATGCAGTCGTTCGTGCAAACCTTATGGCTGTTTGTCGCAATTGCTGCTGCTTTTAGCGGCTTGCTTGGATGGGTTGCTGTAAGACGTGGACTGCAACCCCTGCGCGCCATGCGCGATCAAGCTCAGGTTGTAACGGCTCAACAGCTCAATCGACGTGTAAAGGTTGATTCAGTGCCAGTCGAGCTAGAGGAACTTGCGCAGTCACTCAATGACATGCTGGCCCGTCTTGAAGAAGCCTTTGAGCGCCTATCCGATTTTTCTTCCGACATTGCGCATGAACTACGTACGCCGGTCAGTAACCTGATGACAGAGACCCAGGTCTCGTTAACGCGAATGCGCAGTGCCGATGAGTACCGTAGCGTTCTTGAATCGAACGCCGAAGAATTGGATCATATGACCCGGATGATTTCTGACATGCTTTTGTTAGCCAAGTCCGAAAACAGTTTGACGGCATCAAGCTGTACCTCAATTACGCTGGCTCAGGAGATCAAAGCTCTCTTTGATTACTATGATGCTGTGGCGGAAGAAAAGGGATTACGGCTCATCCTTGAAGGTGACGCGATCGTGAATGCCGACAGGTTTATGTTGAGGCGGGCCATCGGGAATATTATGTCCAATGCCATTCGACATTCGGCACCAAATGGATCGATTAATGTTTGCATTTCGCAGGAATCCGATTGGGTGTTAATGCGAATTGAAAACACAGGTGATTTCATCCCAGAGGAATATCTGGAACGTATTTTTGATCGATTTTTCAGAGTTGACACTGCACGTCAACGCCGTGACGGAACTGGCCTCGGTCTGGCAATTGCCAAGTCCATCGTCTTAGCACATGGAGGAAGCATTTCTGCAGCCTCATCGACAACCATCACCGCGTTCACAATCAGATTGCCGCGCGTTTCAGCGATGCGGTGATTTTCTATCTGATCATGAGGAATTCCGGTTCAAACGTGAGAACCCAGGCTTGGATCCAGATCCATGGGCAAGCATTTGAAGCCGTGTGAACGCTTTTGCGATGCGATGCCCACGGTGCAATCAATCATGCAAGACATTGCCTTACTGCCATCGTTTGACCGTCCGCTTTGTAGCAGGTAGTTGCGAAAGTCGAATGGCTCTTGTGGGCACCGACAAGCCGATGGCCAATGTCAGCTGTCCGGCATTCCACGGCCGGATCGAATTGACTATTCGCACAACCGGTCCACAGTTGTTCTCCCCCAACTTTTAGGAGATCATTGTGGACACTACAACCGCTTCGCCTGCCAAGATTCCATGGAACAAGGGAAAAATTGTTGGTCAAAAGTCACCTCTCAAGCTCAAAGACATCTGGGCCATCAGGATTCGACTACAGCTCAACAAAAGGACTCGAGAACTGGCGTTGTTTGATCTGGGGCTGGATAGCAAACTCAGGGCCTGCGATTTGGTGAAATTGCGCGTCAATGACATCTGTCATGGTGATCGCGTCTCGACCCGCGCCATCGTCTTGCAACAAAAAACATCATTGCCGGTTCAGTTTGAAATCACACAGCCTACTCGTGAAGCGGTCGAGACCTGGATCAAAGAGTCATCACTGAAGGCGGACGACTACTTGTTTCCGAGCCGCGTTCATGAATCACCACATCTGGGCACGCGACAGTACGCCCGAATTTTGGACAGTTGGATTAAGGAGATCGGTTTAGATCCTGCCCAATATGGAACCCATTCCATGCGCAGAACCAAAGCGACCCTGATCTATCGCCGAACCAAGAACCTTCGGGCAGTGCAACTGCTGCTGGGCCACACCAAAATCGAGAGCACGGTGCGTTATCTGGGAATCGAAGTCGAAGATGCACTGGAGCTCGCCGAGCAGACAGACATCTGATTGACCAGTTTTCTCTTTGACTTGTTGCATCGGGAATGGCGAAAACCCAGCCTTGATCCGTTAGCATTCCAGGCGCCCCCTGCTGAAAGGGATGGATTACTGATGGGGCAAATTGACAGAGTCATTTGGCTGCCGGACAGCGGTCATTCGCGACTGACAGCAACTGGCCCAATCCGGACGCCCACAATTTCAAAGACACGGCCGATGGCATTTAGGTTTCCTGAACGCCTGGCCGCTTCACGCCCCTAAACGTCAGCGCTGGCTGAACTTCGAATCCGGGGGCATCACTATCGAGTTAAGTGAGAAAACTATTGAGTTAGCTGAAACTCGACAACTCGACACATGCCACCTGACAAACACAAGGGAAATGTCAGCCTAGCTCTTGAAAAGCTTTCAAACGCCCTTATCATTAGCACTCGATAGAGATGAGTGCTAACAGCACGGTGTGATGAACACACATCTCTTCAAGACAACAACAGCCCGCTGCCGCAGCTGGCGTTTGCGTTTTAAACCTTGTTTCAAAACTTTAGGAGATCTTTATGAAACTTCGTCCCCTGCACGACCGCGTGATTGTCAAGCGCGTTGAAAACGAAACCCGCACCGCTTCCGGCATCGTGATCCCTGACAGTGCTGCTGAAAAGCCTGATCAAGGTGAAGTGCTGGCCGTTGGCCCTGGCAAGAAGAACGACAAGGGCGAACTCGGCGCGATGAGCGTGAAGGTCGGTGACCGCGTGTTGTTTGGCAAGTACAGCGGCCAGACCGTCAAGGTCGATGGCGACGAACTGCTGGTGATGAAAGAAGACGACCTGTTCGCAGTCGTCGAGAAGTAAGCACTCAATACCAAATAGATAGCTGGTCACGCTTGATTCATGCGGGCTAGCGACTCATTTCACTTAAATATTCTGGAGTCATAACATGGCAGCAAAAGACGTTATTTTTGGCGGCGAAGCCCGCGCACGCATGGTTGAAGGCGTGAACATTTTGGCCAACGCGGTCAAAGTGACCCTGGGCCCCAAGGGCCGCAATGTGGTGTTGGAGCGCTCGTTCGGCGCCCCCACCGTGACCAAGGACGGTGTGTCCGTGGCCAAGGAAATCGAACTCAAAGACAAGCTGCAAAACATGGGTGCGCAGATGGTCAAGGAAGTTGCTTCCAAGACTTCTGACAACGCTGGCGACGGCACCACCACCGCTACCGTGTTGGCCCAAGCCATTGTGCGCGAAGGCATGAAGTACGTTGCCGCCGGTATGAACCCGATGGATCTGAAGCGCGGCATCGACAAGGCTGTGACCGCCCTGATCGAAGAGCTGAAGAAGGCTTCCAAGCCCACCACCACCTCCAAGGAAATCGCCCAAGTCGGCTCGATTTCTGCCAACTCTGACGCCTCCATTGGCGAAATCATCGCCAACGCGATGGACAAGGTTGGTAAAGAAGGCGTGATCACCGTGGAAGACGGCAAGAGCCTGCAAAACGAACTCGACGTCGTTGAAGGCATGCAGTTTGACCGTGGTTACCTGTCGCCCTACTTCATTAACAGCCAAGAAAAACAATCCGCTTTGCTGGACAACCCGTTTGTGCTGTTGTACGACAAGAAGATCAGCAACATCCGTGACCTGTTGCCCACCCTGGAACAAGTCGCCAAGAGCGGCCGTCCGCTGTTGATCATTGCTGAAGATGTCGAAGGCGAAGCCCTGGCAACTCTGGTGGTGAACACCATCCGTGGCATTTTGAAGGTTGTGGCTGTCAAGGCGCCTGGTTTTGGTGATCGTCGCAAGGCCATGTTGGAAGACATCGCCATCCTGACCGGTGGCAAGGTCATCGCTGAAGAAGTGGGCCTGACACTCGAAAAAGTGACTTTGGCTGACCTCGGCTCTGCCAAGCGCATCGAAGTGGGCAAAGAAAACACCATCATCATCGACGGCGCAGGCCCCGCTGCTGACATCGAAGCCCGCGTCAAACAAGTGCGCGTGCAAATCGAAGAAGCGACTTCCGACTACGACCGTGAAAAACTGCAAGAACGCGTGGCCAAGTTGGCTGGCGGTGTGGCCGTGATCAAAGTTGGCGCTGCCACCGAAGTCGAAATGAAGGAAAAGAAAGCCCGCGTCGAAGACGCCCTGCACGCTACCCGCGCTGCTGTGGAAGAAGGCATTGTGGCTGGTGGTGGCGTGGCTCTGCTGCGCGCCAAGCAAGCTGCTGGTGAGATCAAGGGTGACAACGCTGACCAAGACGCCGGCATCAAGCTGGTGCTCAAGGCCATCGAAGCGCCTCTGCGCGAAATCGTGTTCAACGCCGGTGGCGAAGCCTCTGTGGTGGTGAACGCTGTGTTGGCTGGCAAGGGCAACTACGGCTTCAACGCTGCCAACGACACCTATGGCGACATGATCGAAATGGGTATCCTGGACCCGACCAAGGTGACCCGCACCGCCCTGCAAAACGCAGCGTCTGTGGCCTCTTTGATGTTGACCACCGAATGCATGGTGTCCGAGTCTCCGAAGGACGACGCACCTGCTGGCGGCATGCCTGACATGGGTGGTATGGGCGGCATGGGTGGCATGGGCATGTAAGAGCTCCTTGCCTGGCGACCTACAGCGTCGTTGTTTGGGCTTGCCGTACCTCTGGTACTGTCTGCGCCCAAACGCCTAGCTGTAGATCACCATGCGGCGTCGAGTGGCTTTTAAGGCACTCGACTCACCATCAAAAACCCCCGCAGAGTGCAAACTCTGCGAGGGTTTTTACTATGGTTTCAGAAGCTACTCGCCCTTGACCCATAAGGGCTAGAGGCTGTTTTTCCTTATAACGTCACACCTGAGTCGGCACTACGTCGCTAGCGGGAACACCTGCCTTTCAGACCATGTGGACGCGCTACAAGCCCAGCAGGGCCAAATCCGTTTGCAACTGCTGCGCTGAAGTGAAGTGGATGCCGTGCCAACCCAGTGACTGGGCGGTCGTGATGTTGTGTTTGAGGTCGTCGATGAACACGGTGCTGTCGGGAGCCAGGCTGTAGCGGCTTTGCAGCAGTTGGTAAATGGCTGGGTCCGGTTTGATCTGCAGCACATCCCCTGAAAAAATACCGCCGTCAAACCACTGCAAAAACGGGTGATGTTGCTCCAGATAACGGGCATAAAGCACCGGCATGTTGGACAGGAAATACAAACCGCTCACACCATCGCATGCCAGACGGCGCTGGTGCAACTGCGTCAGCACCGCCAGTGACTCCGACATCACCGTCAAGCGTTCACCAATGCCCTGCACCAGGGCCGCCAAGTCCTGCTGCGGCAAGTCCAGCCGCTGGGCGGTGCGTGCCACCACCGCATCGGTTTCCAGCAGGCCTCGGTCAAAGTCGTGCCAGTCGGCATGGCCAAACACCTGGTGCGCCAGCTGCGCGGCCTCGTCGGGTGTGCGCACACGCTGCGGGAAAGTCTGCATCAGCAAGGTGCCGGGTTGCCAGGTGAATAACACCGCACCAAAGTCAAAAACAATGTTCACGAACACATCCTTGTTAACGCCATGGGATGAAGCTGCTGGGCCCGCGCCGGGCGGCTCGGGCCTCTGCCGTTGGCAGAGCGCGGTGTTGTGTCCAACAACACCGCGTGTGGGGTCAAGCCTGCAAACGGGCCAGCAGGCCCGCTGTGGAGCCGTCCAGCCCCGCTGTGTCGCCACTGAGCAGACGAGCCTCGACGTCCTTGGCCAAGACCTTGCCGAGCTCCACACCCCACTGGTCAAAGCTGTTGATGCCCCACAGGCTGCCCGAGACAAACACACGGTGTTCCTGCAAGGCAATCAGCGCACCCAGCGAAGTCGGGGTCAGCTCGTCGAGCAACAGGAAGGTGCTGGGCCGGTTGCCGGTGAAATGTTTGTGGCCACCGGCATCGGTTTTGCCCAACATCAGCGCCTGCGCCTGGGCCAGCACATTGGCCAGCAGCAGGGTGTGGTGGCCAGGCAGGCTGTGCTGTGGTTTCTTGACCGCCACAAACTCCACCGGCACCACGTCGGTGCCCTGGTGCAGCATCTGGAAGTAGGCGTGCTGGCCATTGGTACCTGGTTCACCCCACACCACGGGAGAGGTCGAAAAAGGCAAGGCCTCGCCGCTGGCATCAACCCGTTTGCCGTTGCTTTCCATCTCCAGCTGTTGCAGGTAAGCCGGGTAACGTTTCAGGGCGCAGTGGTAAGGCGCCACACTGCGGCTGGTGAAGCCGTGGAAGTTGCGGTACCAGACATCCAACAGCCCTAAGCGCACCGGCAGGTTCTGCGCCAGCGGGGCCGTGCGGAAATGCTCGTCCATGTCGTGTGCACCGGCCAGAAATTCACGGAAACCGGGCGCACCAATGGCAATCGCCAACGGCAGGCCAATCGCCGACCAGACCGAATAACGCCCGCCCACCCAGTCCCAGAAGCCAAAGGTGGTGCTGATGCCAAAACTGTTGGCGGCCGCCACATTGGTGGTGAGCGCCGCAAAATGCCGCGCGATGTGGGTGCCACCCTGCGCCTCAAACCATGCCTTGGCGCTGTGCGCGTTGGTCATGGTCTCGATCGTGGTGAAGGTTTTGCTAGCGATCAGGAACAAGGTGCTCTCGACCTTGACCTTCTTGAGCACCGCCGCCAGTTCATGCCCGTCTACATTCGAGACAAAGTGAAAACGTTTGCCCGGTGTCACAAATTCGTCGAGCGCCAGCACCGCCATCTGCGGCCCCAGGTCGGAGCCACCAATGCCGATGTTCACCACATCGGTGATGTCGGCGTCGGCCCGCACAGCCTCGGCATAGGCCAGCATGGCGTCCAGCGTGGCATGCACCTGGGCCAACTCAGTCGCTACATTTTTGATATCTTCTCGCCCTTGATCCACAAGGGCTAGAGGCGGATTTCTCAATAACCAATGCATCACAGCACGCTGCTCGGTGCTGTTGATCTTGGCACCGGCAAACATCGCATCACGGTGCGACTCCAACCCGCTTTGACGCGCCAGATCGAGCAACAAGGCCTGGGTGGCCTCGTCGATCAGGTTTTTGGACAGGTCGGCAAACACGTGCGGCGCACTTTGGCTGAAGCTGGCAAAACGCTGGGGGTCCGCCGCAAACTCGGGACGCAGGTCAAAACTGCGCCCGCTGGTTTCAAACCGGGCCTGCAGCGCCGCCCAGCTGGGTGTGCGGTCGCAACGTGTGGTGTTCATGCTTAATGTCCGAGCAAGAGTTGATCCAGTTTGACGGCGTCGGCACAGAAGGCGCGGATGCCCTCAGACAGTTTTTCGGTCGCCATCGCGTCCTGGTTCAGCGCAAAGCGGAAGGAGGCTTCGTCAAAATTCACCGGCTCCATGTCCATCGACTGAGCGGCCTGGGCATCCAGTGCCTTGGCCAGCGGTGCTTCGGTCTCTGCCAACGTGGCCAGCAGGTCGGGACTGATGGTCAGCAGGTCACAGCCAGCCAGTGCCGTGATCTGGCCCACATTGCGGAAGCTGGCGCCCATCACCTCGGTTTTGATGCCAAACTTTTTGTAGTAGTTGAAGATCTGCGCCACCGACTTGACGCCGGGATCATTGACACCGGTGTTGTCGGCTTCGACCCAGGCAGCGCCAGCCGATTTTTTGTACCAGTCGTAAATGCGGCCAACAAACGGCGAGATCAATTGCACCTTGGCCTGGCCACAAGCCACGGCCTGGCAGAACGCGAACAACAAAGTCAGGTTGGTGTGGATGCCACGGCGCTCCAGCTCGGCAGCGGCCTGGATGCCTTCCCAGGTGGAGGCGACCTTGATCAACACGCGGTCGATGTGGATGCCTTCGGCCTGGTACAGCGCAATGATGCGCTCGGCACGGGTGATGGTGGCGTTGGTGTCAAAGCTCAAACGGGCATCCACTTCGGTCGAGACACGACCCGGCACGATGGACAAAATCTCGCAACCAAAACGCACCAGCAGGCGGTCGGTGATCTCATCGAGCGCACGGCCTTGGAAGCGGGTGGCGGTGTCGGTCAGCAGCGACCGGTACTCGGCCTTTTGCACGGCCTTGAGGATCAAGGACGGGTTGGTGGTGGCATCTGTTGGCTGGTAGGCCTCGATCTGCTTGAAGTCGCCAGTGTCGGCAACCACGGTGGTGAATTGTTTGAGGGCGTTGAGTTGGTTCATGAACGGATTATTACGGCATTTGACCCCACTTCATCGCCCGCTTACCACAGTTTCTACGACACAAGCCATAACAAAACTTGTATAGCTCAGCCCAAAGCCAGGGCCATCACCCCCAGTGCAATCGCCAGCGCCCCCACAATCCGCGAGCCCCGATCCCCCTCACCGAGCAGGTGCCCACCAATCAAGGCCGCAAACAACATGCTGACCTCACGCGCCGGGGCCACATGGCTGACCGGTGCCAGACGCACTGCAAATAACACACACACATAAGCCATCGGGCTGAACACCGCCACCACCAGCGCGTAGCGCCACTGAAGCTGCCACAACCGCCAGGCCTCGGCCCGGTTGCGCAGCACCGGCACCACGGCATAAGGCAGGCGCAGGATGTTGCACCAGTAGTCAAACAGGATCGGGGACAGCGCAATCACCTTGACCGCATAAGCATCGAGCACCGTGTAGGCGGCAATCAGGGCACCAGTCAGCAACCCCCAGAACACCCCGGCCAACACCCGCTCACGCCGAGCCGGGTCGTGTGCGGCCTTGAACAGCCCCGGCCCACCAGCAATCAGAAACACCCCCGCCACCACACCGACAATGCCGACCACACCCAGGGCACTCAGGCGTTCACCAAACACCACCACCGCGACAAACGAGGACAGCAGCGGCCCACTACCGCGTGCCAGCGGGTAGACCACGGTCAAATCACTTTTGCGGTAGCCGGTGAGCAGGCAGACAAAGTACACCCAGTGCACAAAACCGCTGGCCGCGATGAACAACCACTCGGTCAGCCCCCACAGCGGCATCACCTCCCAGCCGAGCCAAAGCGCCAGCGGCGACCAGACCACCGCCATGATGATGCAGCTGAAGAACGTGAAACGGGCGTCCCCCTGCGCCTTCTTGGCGACGATGTTCCAGCCGGCGTGGATCAGCGCGCCGACCAGGATCAGCGCGAATGCGAGCCCGGACAAGTCAGCTGGCCTGCACCACCGACACGCCGTGGTCGGCCAGCGTCAGCCCCACCTCGGCGCCCAGCGCCAGCACATCGGTCAAATCGGGCGAGACCACAAAAATCGGCCCGAGCGCGGTGTCAAAGGTGTATTCAAAAAAGCTGCCCAGGTAGGCCAGCTTGCGCAAGGTGGCAGGCAGGCCGCTGCCATCGTGGTGGATGTACCAGGCCTCGGGCCGCACCGCCACCTTGACCTGGCCCGCAGGCACGGTCTGGCGCGAATGGATCTGCAGCGGCCCCAGCTGCACCATGCCAGCGGCGTCAGCCACCCCAGGAAACAACATCGCCTCGCCCATAAAACCGGCCACAAACTCGCTGCTCGGACGCTCATACATGTCTTGGGGTGTGCCGCGCTGGGCAATCAGGCCATCGTCCATGACGATGATCTGGTCACTCACCGCCAACGCCTCACTCTGGTCATGGGTGACATAGGCCACGGTGAGGCGCAGGCGCTGCTGCAAGCTGCGGATTTCTTCGCGCATTTCACGGCGCAGGCGCGCGTCCAGGTTGCTCAGGGGTTCGTCAAACAACAAGACACCGGGCTCCAGCACCAGGGCACGCGCCAGCGCCACACGCTGCTGCTGGCCGCCTGACAACTCGCTGGGCAGGCGGTCGTCATAACCGACCAGACCCACATTGCCCAGGGTCTCCACCGCACGCCGCGCGGCCTCAACCTTCTCGATGCCGGACATCTTGAGGCCATACATCACGTTTTCCAGCACGTTCATGTGCGGAAACAGCGCGTAGCTCTGGAACATCATGCTGACATTGCGGTCCGCCGGTCCGAGGGTGGTGACGTCCTTGCCCAACATCAGAATCTGCCCGCTGGTGGGGGTCTCCAACCCGGCGATCATGCGCAAGACCGTGGTTTTGCCACAGCCGGAGGGTCCCAGAATGGTGGTGAGCGAGCCTTGCTCAATCTCGAAATCCACCCCTTTGATCACCAGTGGCGCACGTTTGTCGATGCCATACCGTTTGGTGATATTTTTGAATTCAACGCCGTAAGTCATGCTTGTCTCTCAGGAAATTAGTGGGCTGCGATGGCGGGCGGCTTCAGGCCGATCTTGCGGCGGCCCAGTTTGCGTTCACCCACCAAGAACTGGATCAGTGCAATCGCCGCCGACATCAGGATGATTAACACGGTGCAATAAGCCAGCGCCACACCGTAGTCGCCGTTGCCCACTCGGCCAATGATGTACGAGGTGGCCAGCTCGTTCTCAGCGGTCACCAAAAAGATCACCGCACTCACCGTGGTCATGGCGCGCACAAAGCTGTAAACCAGCGCGGCCACCAGCGCCGGTTTGAGCAAGGGCAAGACCACATGGCGCAATGTCTGCAAGGTCGAGGCGCGTAACATCACCGACGCCTCGTCAAGCGACTTGTCGAGCTGTTTGAAGGCGGCGGTACCGGCCCGCACACCCACCGGCAGATTGCGGAACATGAACGACAGCACAATGATCAGCCCGGTGCCGGTCAGCTCCACTGGCGGCACATTGAAGGCCAGGATGTAACTCACCCCAAGCACCGTGCCGGGAATAGCAAAAGCCAGCAGGGCCACAAATTCAAAACCGCCCTGACCGCGGAACTCGGTCCGCGCCAACAGGTAGGCAATCAGCAGGCCCACAGCTGCGGTCATCGGTGCGGCCAGCCCGGCGAGCTTGACGGTGGTGAAAAAGGAGTTCCAGGCGGTACCCGCCCAGACCAGCCCAAAGTCGCCCCACTCCAAGCCAAACGCGGTGTTGAAGTGGGCCAGGGTCAAGGTGTAGTCGCGGCCCCAGGTCTGCACAAAACCACCGGCAAAAGCAAACAGGTAAACCACCACGGTGAACGCCAGCCAGGGGTAGACCACCGCGTTGAGCACCCGGCGCACGCCGTCGGGCAGGGCCATCGGGATACCGGCGTCGCCCTTGCCGCTGACGGTGGTGTAGTTCTGTTTGCCCAGCAGAGCGCGTTGCATCGCAAACACCGCCAGCGCAAACATCGTCAGAATCCAGGCCAGCGAGGCCGCCTTGCCCTGGTCATACTGGGCGCCCACAATGGCAAAAAAGATGTCGGTCGACAACACCGAGAACTGCCCGCCCACCACAATCGGGTTGCCAAAGTCGGCAATGCTCTCAATAAATCCCACCAAAAAAGCGTTGGCCAGGCCGGGCTTGAGCAACGGCAGGGTCACGGTGAAAAAGGTTTTGGTGCGGCTGGCACGCAAGGTCTGTGCAGCTTCTTCCATACTCGGCGCCACCCCTTGCACCACACCCCGCATGATCATGAAGGCAATCGGTGTGAAAGCAAACAGCTGGGCAATCCAGATGCCAAACAAACCGTAGAACCAGCGGGTGGGTGGCAAGTCAAACGCATATTCCAGAAACTGGTTGACCACTCCGGCCCGGCCAAACAACAGGATCAGGCCCAGACCCACCACAAACGGCGGCGTGATGATCGGCAGCAGCGCCACCACACGCAGCGGTGTCTGCACCCGTGGCCCGGCACTGCGCTCAGCCAAGAGGGCCATCATGGTGCCCAGAATCACCGTGCCGGTGGCGGTCAGCAGCGCCAGGAACAAGGTGTTCCAGGCCACCCCACAACGCGTGCCACCACTCACACAGCCCAGGCCCCAGACGCGCTCGTTGCCGATGCGCTCAAAAATCGCCGACCAGGCCCAGTGGCCTTCTTCGTTGAGGAACGCACCGTAGAGTGCCTTGGTCACCGGAAAGGCGATGAACAGCAGCAGCAGCACCGAGCAGCCCAGCACCGACGAGGCGATGAACATATCCCCCTTGAAATAGCCCCGGCGCGCCAGCCCAAACGCGGTGAGCATCACCAGCGCCAGCAAGGCGATGAAAGCACCCATGCCAATGCCGTACTGGTTGACCGCCAACTCACCAAATTGCGTGTTCAACGCGGCAAACGACCAGCCCCGGGCGCCAATCATGAAACCACTGGCCAGCAGCCCCACAAAACCCAGCAAGCCCCCACCCAGCAGCCAGCCACTTTGTGACCTGCCTGCCGGCAGCCACAGACTAACGGCGCACAGCCCCAAGCCGACCAGGCCCAGGCCCAGCCAGACACGGCCATGCACCACGGTTTGCACCAGGCCATTGGCGGTGTCCGGGCCCGCAAAAATCTGTGGCAAAACGCTGTACCAGGCAGTGTCCTGGATGGCGTACCACGGCAACAAAAGATAGGCCAGCAGGCCAAGGACGAGCCAGAGGCGGATCGCCTGATTGGGATGTTTGTTCACAAGAAGCTCACGGTAAATCACACAAGGCGGCGCTCAGCGCCGCCGCCAGACCGGGCGCAAGACCCGCTGCGCCCAGGGTTTGAACTGGCAGGGCAGGTTCAACGCGGCAGGGAATTCACTTCCTTTTCCCAGCGGGCAATCAGGCGCTTGCGCTCAGCCGAGGCGCCGTATTTGGCGTAGTCGTAGTTGATGAACTTGATTTTCTTGAAGTCCGGCACCCGGGGGTCGACCTTGGCCGCCTTGTTGGAGGGCACCTGGAACTGCTTGGCCGCAGCCGCCATTTCCTGGGCCGCCGGTGTCAGCGCCCACTCGTAGAACTTCTTGGCGGCATCCATATTGCGCGCACCCTTGATGATGCTCATCGAGCCAATTTCGGCACCGGTGCCGTCGGTTGGCGTCACCGCCTCGATCGGGAAACCA
This sequence comes from Rhodoferax sp. BLA1, assembly GCF_013416775.1. GTDB lineage: Bacteria > Pseudomonadota > Gammaproteobacteria > Burkholderiales > Burkholderiaceae_C > Rhodoferax. The sequence goes on along the minus strand of NZ_SZVI01000012.1, from coordinate 515,237 downwards.
TTCATCTTTTCGCCCGGAGCGTCGTGCACAAAACTGATCGACACCATGGTTTCACCACGTGCCACGGCCTTGATCGGGCCGGTGCCACTGCGGGTGTACTGGCTGATGTTGGCATGCAGCTTTTTCAGGTACTCAAACGCCTTGTCTTCCCCCATCAACTGCACCAGCGTGGCCACCATGGTGTAGGCGGTGCCGCTCGAAGCCGGGTTGGCGGACTGGATGTCGCCCTTGAGCGCTGGGTTGAGCAGGTCGGCCCAGGTCTTGGGGGGCTGCATTTTTTTCTTGGCCAACAGCTCGGTGTTGTAACCAAAGCCGAGCGGCCCGGAATAAATACCCACGGTGCGGAAGCCCGACTGTTGCGCTTGCTGCTGGGCCCAGCTCTGCAGCTGGGGCAAGGTCGGTGATTTGTACTCCAGGCTCAGCCCCAGCTCGGCGGCCTGCAGATGCGGGTCACCGGTGCCACCAAACCAGATGTCGGTCTTGGGGTTGTCTTTCTCAGCAATCAGCTGGGCCAGCGCCTCACCGGAACCCTTCATTGAGACATTGATTTTGGTTCCCGTGGTTTTGGCATAGACGGTGCCAATCATGTTGCACCATTCGGCTTGCACCGAACAAATCACGTTCACGGTTTGCGCTTGGACAAACCCACTGGCAGCGGCCAGCACCGACACAACGAACAGTTTTTTCATATCAGCTCCTCAAAAAAATGGTGCCCGTCCAGGTCTTGCTGCGGCCAAAGAGCGACCGCCCCACCCATCAGCAGCCTGCGCTTGGGCGGGATAGGGAACGGGAAAGCGAAGGGGTGCCAAACAGCCCGAATCATGTGCACCCTGGTGTCTGCACCTGGATGGGCAAACAAACCCAGGTTGGTGGTCCAAGTTGTCATGACAGATTCGCTACAAATAAATTACCGTTTGGTGACGGCATCACTGTAATCCCATTTTTGGGGCACGCGCATCGGGGAAACGCCAACAACATGGGCTTCTTGCGCAAAATTGTTACCCGGTTACGAGCTTTGATGAAACGAAGTTACAGTCACGACTCATCCGACCACTCTCACTTTCAGCCTTATGAGTTTTGACCTAGTCCTTTTTGGTGGCACCGGCGATCTGTGCTGGCGCAAGCTGATGCCCGCCTTGTTCCAGGCCTTCAAACACGGCACCCTGCCCGCCGGTGTGCGCATCATTGGTATTGGCCGAGATGACTTGAGCGACGAGCGCTACCGCGCCCTGATCGCCTCGCGTTTTGGCGATGTGGAGCTCGAAAAACGCCCCAGCAGCGAAGAGTTCGACCGCTTCGCCGCGCTGCTGGAATTTGTCAGCATGGACTTGTCCAAGCCCGAGCACTACAGCTTCCTGAAAAACAAACTGGACCAGCGCCAGGCCGACACCGTGGTGATGTACCTGGCGACTGCGCCCAACCTGTTCGCCACCATTGCGGAACAACTTCGCGCCGCTGGCCTGAACACGCCGCACACCCGCATCGTGCTGGAAAAACCGCTGGGCCACGACCTGGCCAGCAACCGCGCGATCAACCACACGGTGGGCCAGGTGTTTTCTGAGCAACAGATCTACCGCATTGACCATTACCTGGGCAAACCAGCGGTGCAGAACCTGTTTGCCCTGCGTTTTGGCAACGCCTTGTTTGAGCCGCTGTGGCGGCGTGAACACATTGCCAACATCCAGATCACGATTGCCGAAGAGCTGGGTGTGGAAAAACGTGGTGCCTTTTATGAGACCACCGGTGCGCTGCGCGACATGGTGCAAAACCATGCCCTGCAACTGCTGTGTGCGATTGGCATGGAGCCGCCGATCAACTCCCACGCCGACGCGATTCGCGACGAGAAGCTCAAGGTGCTGCGCTCCCTCAAACCCTGGACCACGGAAACCCTGGCACAGGACGTGATCCGCGGCCAGTACAGCGCAGGCGCCATTGCGGGCCAGGCGGTGCCGGGTTACCGCGAAGAACTGGGCGTGAGCCCCAGCAGCAACACCGAAACCTTTGTCGCACTGCGCACCGAAATCATGAACTGGCGCTGGGCCGGTGTGCCGTTTTACATCCGCACCGGCAAACGCCTGGCGGGCCGCGATTCCCGCATTGTGGTGAACTTCCGGCCCACCCCCCACGCCATCTTCAACTCGCAGATCGGCATGGCGAACCGGCTGGTGATCAACCTGCAACCCAAGGACGGGCTGGAGTTGCACCTGCTGGCTCAGGCCCAGGACAAACGCCAGAACTCCAACAACCTGGCGCCGGTGCACCTGGACCTGGACTTTGACAAACGTTTTGGCGCCGAACGTGTGGGCGCGTATGAACGCCTGTTGCTTGACGTGATGGACGGCCGCCTGAACCTCTTTGTGCGCAGCGACGAGCAGGAAGAAGCCTGGCGCTGGGTCGAGCCCATCATCGACCACTGGCGCAACGACACCCAGGGCCCGCGCCCCTACGCCAGCGGCACCTGGGGGCCGAGCGCCACCAGCGCCATGATCGCGCGCGACGGCTCCTGCTGGAGCGAAGAATGCTGATTCTGGAGTTACACCATGCTTGACCGTATCCGCGCCTCTCTGCCCTCTTTGGCACCCGCCGAACAACGTGTGGGCAAACTGGTGCTGAGTGACCCACGCGGCTTCACACTGATGCCGGTGAGTGAGCTGGCGGACCGCGCCCATGTCAGCAAACCCACGGTGGTGCGTTTTTGCCGCAGTGTCGGTTACGACGGTCTGAGCGACTTCAAACACAAGCTCGCGGGCAGCGTCAGTGAAGGTGTGCCCTACATCCACCGCAGTGTGGACGCCGACGACAAAACCAGCGACATCATGGTCAAGGTGATCGACAACACGGTGGCGGCCTTCCTCAAATACCGCAACGACGCCTCGGCCAGCGCGATTGAGCGCGCCGTGGACGCCCTCACAGCCACCTACCACGCCGGGCGGCGCATCGAGTTTTTTGGTGTCGGCAACTCAGGCATCGTGGCGCGCGATGCGCAGCACAAATTCTTCCGCCTGGGTATCCACGGCGTGGCCAACAGCGACGGCCACATGCAGGTGATGAGTGCCTCCCTGATGCAACGCGGCGACTGTGTGCTGGTGATCAGCAACTCGGGACGCACCCGCGATCTGATGGACGCCTGTGACATTGCCCGCAAAAACGGCGCCATCGCCATCGTCATCACCGCCAGCGGCTCACCACTGGCCAGCGCTGGCGACATCCATGTGGCCGCCGACCACCCGGAGGGTTACGAGCGCTACAGCCCGATGGTGTCGCGCCTGTTGCACCTGATGATTGTTGACATTCTGGCCACCTGCCTGGCCCTGCGCATTGGCAGCGAGAAATTGCAGCCGCTGCTGCGTGAGATGAAGAACAACCTGCGCAACAAGCGCTACGCCTAGCTTACAAACCTTTTGAGCCTCCAGCCCTTATAGATAAAGGGCTAGTAGCTATTTATTACGCAGCATTAAGCGGTAACCAACGGCATACCCTGCTCCACCAGGCTGGCGTGCAGGGCAGCACCCAGCGGCAAGACCTCGTCGTTGAAGTCGTAGCGGCTGTTGTGCAGATAGCAGCTGCCCAGCCCGTTCTCAGCGCCTTGCCCGAGCCGCATGTAGGCGCCAGGTTTCACACGCAGCATGAACGAAAAGTCTTCGGCGCCCATGCTGGGCTCCAGATCACGCACCAGGTTGGCCGCACCCACCAGGCTCTCGGCCACATCACCTGCAAAACGGGCCTCAGGCGCGGTGTTGATGGTGGCCGGGTACATGCGCTCGTAAGTCACCACGGCATGGGCGCCAAAGGCCTGCGCCACACCGCTGCACAGCTCCTGCAGGCGCCGTTCTACCAAGGACTGCACCGCAGCGGTGAAGGTACGCACCGTGCCCACCAGGGTGGCGCTGCCGGGGATCACACTCATGGCATTCACGTCGCCGGCCTGCAACGCACACAGGCTGATCACCGCGCTGTCCACCGGCTTGACGTTGCGCGACACGATGCTCTGCACCCCGGTGATGATGTGGCCTGCCACCAGCACCGGGTCAATGGTCTGGTAGGGGTGGGCGCCGTGGCCACCTTTGCCGGTGATCTCGATGGTGACGCGGTCTGCCGCCGCCATCATCGGCCCCGGGTTCAGGCCGATGGTGCCCGGGCGCATCGCGGGCCAGTTGTGCATGCCGTAAACCGACTGCACCGGAAAACGCTCAAACAGCCCATCGTTGATCATTTCCTGGGCACCGGCATAACCCTCTTCGCCGGGCTGGAAAATCAGCACGGCCGTGCCGTCAAAACGGCGCGTCTCGGCCAGGTAACGGGCGGCGCCCACCAACATCGCGGTGTGGCCGTCGTGACCACAGCCGTGCATCAGGCCAGGCTTGGACGACTTCCAGGCAAAGTCGTTGTGCTCGGCCATCGCCAGCGCGTCCATGTCGGCACGCAGGCCGATCATGCGGCCAGAGCTCTGGCGCTGGCCCCGGATCACCGCCACCAGGCCGGTTTTTCCAATGCCGGTGTGGATTTCGTCCACACCACACAACTGCAAGGCCTGTTTGACCCGCGCGGCGGTGTAGACCTCTTCAAAACCGAGTTCCGGGTGGGCATGTAAATCGCGCCGCAAGGCGGTGATTTCGGGGTGAAACGTGGCTATGTGCGCAAACGCACGGCCATGAACAACAAAAGACATCATCATCTCCAACAGATTGCTTGTGGCGCATAGCGTAGCGCAAGACAGGCGCCCACAACGGTGGCCGTGAGGCGCAAAAGACGGTCACACAGACCGTCTAAACTCCAAAGGTCACCACTTTCAGGTCAACCGATCATGATTTTCATCACAGGCGGCGCCGGTTACATCGGCTCACACACGTGCGTGGAGTTGCTCAATGCAGGCCACCAGGTGACGGTGTTTGACAACTTCTCCAACAGCCAGCCCGAGGCCTTGGCCCGGGTGGAACGCATCACTGGCAAAAAGCTGAGCTTCATCGAAGGGGACATCCGCGACCAGGCGGCCCTGCAGACGGCGCTGCAGGCCAGTGGTGCCAACGCGGTCATCCACTTTGCCGGGCTCAAGGCGGTGGGTGAGTCGGTGGCGCAGCCGCTGCGGTATTACGACAACAATGTGCTGGGCACCGTGAAGCTGTTGGAGGCCATGCAGGCCTGCAAGGTGAAAACGCTGGTGTTCAGCTCCTCGGCCACCGTGTATGGCGACCCACAGCGCCTGCCACTCACCGAAGACCACCCGCTCTCGGCCACCAACCCCTACGGCCAGACCAAGCTGGTGATCGAAAACATGCTGCGTGAACTCGCCCACAGCGACCCCAGCTGGCAGATCGGCATCCTGCGTTATTTCAACCCGGTGGGCGCCCACGCCAGCGGCCTGATTGGGGAAGACCCGCAAGGTGTGCCCAACAACCTGATGCCTTTTGTGGCCCAGGTGGCCATTGGCAAACGGGCGTTTTTGAACGTCTGGGGCAATGACTACCCCACCCCCGACGGCACCGGTGTGCGCGACTACATCCATGTGGTGGACCTGGCCCTGGGCCATCTGGCCGCGCTGCAAACCCTGCAGCGTGATGGCAAAAGTTTTGCCGTCAACCTGGGCACCGGCATTGGCTACAGCGTGCTTGACATGGTGCATGCCTTTGAGGCCGCCAGCGGCAAACCCGTGCCCTACCAGATCTCACCACGCCGCCCGGGTGACGTGGCCGCCTGTTACGCCGACCCGGCCTACGCCAAGGCCCTGCTGGGCTGGCAGGCCCAGCGTGACCTGCAGGCCATGTGCGCCGACAGCTGGCGCTGGCAAAACGCCAACCCGCAAGGGTATGGCACGGCGGCGTAATTCATCCTTTTTCGGGAGTTTTTAACAATGACAAGCAGAGGTTTTCACCATGGCTAAAGGCATGATTCTGGCCGCCGGACAGGGCACCCGGGTACGACCACTCACCAAGGATTTGCCCAAACCGATGATCCCGATCCTGGGCAAACCGGTGATGGAGTACCTGATCGAACACCTGGCCAGCTACGGCATCAAGGAGATCATGGTCAACGTGGCGTTTAACCACCACAAGATCGAGCAGTATTTTGGTGACGGCCACCGCTGGGGTGTGCAAATTGGTTACGCCTACGAAGGTGTGCGTGAACACGGCGAGGTCACGCCCAAACCCTTCGGCTCGGCCGGGGGCATGCGCCGCATCCAGGACTTCAGCGGCTTCTTCGACGAAACCACCCTGGTGCTGTGTGGCGACGCCATCATCGACCTGGACATTGGCGCAGCGCTCGCCGAGCACAAACTCAAAGGCGCGATTGCCAGCGTGGTGACACTCGATGTGCCCTTGAGCGAGGTGGAGAACTACGGCATGGTGGTGGCCGATGACAACGGCCAGATCCTGTCGTTCCAGGAAAAACCCAAGCCCTCCGAGGCCAAATCCACGGCCGCCAGCACCGGCATCTACATTTTCGAGCCCGAGGTGCTCAAGCTGATTCCGCCCGGCCAGGTCTATGACATCGGCTCACAACTGTTCCCGCAATTGGTGGAGAGCAAGGCGCCGTTTTTTGCGCAGAAACGTTTTTTCAACTGGATCGACATCGGCCGCGTGAGCGACTACTGGGCCGTGTTGCAGCGTGTGTTGCGCGGCGAGGTGGCGCAGATGAACATGCCTGGGCGCGAGGTCAAACCCGGCATCTGGGTCGGCCTGAACACCCAAATCCCATGGGACCAGGTCACCATCGAAGGCCCGGTCTACATTGGCTCGAGCGTGCGCATCGAACCCGGCGCCAGCATCATTGGCCCGAGCTGGATCGGCCACGGTTGCCACATCCGCTCAGGCGCCAAGGTGGTGCGCAGCATCCTGTTCGAATACACCCGCATTGCCGCCGACATGACCTTCAAGGAAATGATCGTCTCGCCCACCTACTGTGTCGACCAGTCCGGCGAAACCCTCTACCGCGGTGATGAAACCGCGCAATTGCGCTGGGGCGATTCCCGCGCCTGAGCCGAGGTCCTCTGAACATTCACATCCATCCGTCTTACCGTATGAACACACCTGTCCTCGTTCAGCCCGTGGTTTTGTCCGGTGGCTCCGGCACCCGCCTGTGGCCCCTGTCCCGCGAAAAATACCCCAAACAGTTGCTGAGCCTGGTTGGCCAGGACTCGCTCCTGCAGGCCACCGTGCGCCGTGTCATCGGCACCCCGGGCGTGAGCCTGACCACACCGATGGTGGTGTGCAACGAAGAGTACCGTTTTGTGATTGCTGAGCAGCTGCGCCTGCTCGGTGAAAGTGGCACCGTGGTGCTGGAGCCTTGTGGCAGAAATACGGCGCCAGCACTCACACTGGCAGCCTTGGCCGCCTCAAAAGATGGCGCAGACCCGGTGCTGCTGGTGATGCCCGCCGACCATGTCATCACCAACGCGGCAGCGTTCCAGGACGTGGTCAGCCGGGGTGCGGCACTGGCCGACGCAGGCGCGGTGGTCACCTTTGGCATCACCCCCGATGCACCTGAAACGGGTTACGGCTACATCCAGACCGGTGCCCCGTTTGGCAGCGCCGACGCCGCCGCGCGCAGCATCGCCCGTTTTGTCGAAAAACCCGACCTGGCCACCGCCCAGTCTTACCTGGACGCGGGCAACTACCTGTGGAACAGCGGCCTGTTCATGATGCGCGCCTCGGTCTGGCTGTCAGCCCTGGGGGTCTGCCGCGCCGACATCCTGGCCGCCTGCCAGGCCGCCTGGGAGGCTGGCCAGACGGACGGTGAGTTTGTGCGCGTGGGCAAAGAGCTGTTTGCTGCCTGCCCCAGCGACTCGATCGACTACGCGGTGATGGAACGCATTGCCGCCAACACCAGCAGCAGCACACTGCCCGCCGGTGTGGTGTTGCCGCTCAACGCAGGCTGGTCCGACGTGGGCGCCTGGGACGCGCTGTGGCAGGTGCTGCCCAAGGACGGCTCTGGCAACGTGGCACAGGGCGATGTGCTGCTGCAGGACTGCGAAAACACCCTGGCCCTGTCCGAAGGCCGCCTGGTGGCCTGTGTCGGTGTGCGTGACCTGGTGGTGATCGAAACTGCCGACGCGATCCTGGTGTCGCACAAGGACAAGACGCAAGACGTCAAAAAGATTGTGGACCAGCTCAAGGCGCAAAAGCGCCCTGAGGGCAGCATCCACCGCAAGGTGTTCCGGCCCTGGGGTTCGTACGACGGTGTGGACCGGGGCGAGCGCTTCCAGGTCAAGCGAATTGTGGTCAAACCGGGTGGTGTTCTGAGCCTGCAGATGCACCACCACCGCGCCGAGCACTGGATTGTGGTCAGCGGCACCGCACGCATCACCAAAGGCGAAGAGGTGTTTTTGCTCTCGGAAAACCAATCCACCTTCATCCCGCTGGGCACCACCCACCGCCTGGAGAACCCGGGCCGGGTCGCGCTGGAGATGATCGAGGTGCAGTCCGGCTCCTACCTGGGTGAGGATGACATCGTGCGTTTTGAGGATGTGTACGGGCGCTAATGGGTGTGGCCCGGGGTTCTTCGGGTCGCTATTTCATTTATAGCTCTCCACCCTTATTGAATAAGGGCTAGAGGCTGATTTTATTAACATCCAGCCTCTGATGCCGGATCAGGTCGCGCCAGGCGGGCGGCGGGGTTACCGTTCTCCGGCCCCCTCGCGGGCAACGGCTTGAGTGGGCGTCTTGTTCGGGTGTTGTCCCTGAAGATGGTGCGCCACCGGTCTCATCACGCGAATGGGTTCTGCGCCCGGCAACCCCACCACCCGCCTTCAACAACTCTGGATGCGTCGAAGGTGGAGAACAGGCAGTTCGAGACTGGAAACTGACAGCCCAATTTTCAGACAGCGGTCATCCAGACCCTATGGTTTTGGGCTTTAACGTTTGACATGAGAGGCGCTGATAGGCTTTCCAGGAAGCGGGCTCTCCATGGAAAGGTTAGATGTCATTTTCCGCGCGCAAGGTCAATCTCCAACTGGATCTGCAGCTCGATGGCGACCGCTAGCTGACCTAGAACGTATTCGACGAGGTCGAGTGATGCATCTGCAGATGCAAAAGCATTAAACGCTTCCACGCTACTTTCCTTGCCTAGCAGCAAGCTAGGAATGGATCGGGCCAGTTCGATATGAGATTCAGAAATTGACTTCTCTATCCCTCGTGGCGGCGGCGGGTAGGTGGGGTCACTCGCGAGCTTCTTCTGAACAAACGAGTGTGCTGCCGCAATGACCTCTGCTGCGGTCTTGCCCAGACTTGTTTCGCTCGAAATGAAATCAATAGTGTCGTCGAGCGCTTCTATCCGTGCGGCAAGATTCTCTGCCAATGCTCTGCGCATGTTATCGGGAGTTTGTTCGGCGACCTCCATAATCTCCCGCAGTACCTGGTTCAACGTTTGGTCGCGCCAAAGTTCTCCCGGAGAGAGATCAAATCGCTCTTTCAGCCAAGAGAAATCGTCACCTGACGAATAACCGACGGAGCCAGGTTTTAGTGATTGGACAAGATTACATACCAAGTGCAGCTGAATCGCGACGGTCGTGCGAAGAATGCCGGGCCTGACTCGTCCACCGTGATAGCTCTCGTTTCGATAGCGATGAATGTGCGAGAGAACAGCGGCAACTTCAGCAGTGATCTTGCCTCTCTTTACGGAGGCGAACTTTAGCTTCTCGTCGAAGAACCTTGCGACCTGCCTTGTCTCATCTGCTGTGAGGAACTTCTGAGACAGCAGGTCCGCAAACTGCGGATGATTCCTTGGGATTCCGGCTTCCATGGCCCGAGTCTGAATCTTTCGTTGAATCTCTTCTTGCTGAAGCTGATCCTCGATCCACCGATCGAGTAGTAGCTCAATGCTGTTATCCAGAAGCAGCAAAGCGGTTCTAAGCCGAGGCTGTGATGAAGCTCGTAGAAGGTTTGCTGCTTCGTCTGCTTGGAAGAGAACAAATTGCAGTCGCTGCATGAACTATGACGTCTAACGATCAGCGCTTATCTGCCGCGCCGCAAAGATTGCACATACCATAGACACCTCCTGCGGCAGATAAACTATGTTGGACTGAACCGCCTGTGTGAGCGGTGGTATTAGGGGATTGAAAGCTTTGGCCCTGTTTGTGGATTCAGATCATACTGGGGCAGCGGCGCGGATCTGTCAGCAGGCGACGCAGTTCACATGCAAATCAGCACCCAATAGAACCAAGACGACCCAGCTTTCGGGTTATGTGCAAGGCTTTGGCGGTGTCACGCACAACCCCGCCCCGCTAGCCGCATGAACAGCGTGCAAACCCCCGGCTGATTTCAGACGCCTGCCCATCGCTCACGGTGGCCCCCGTTCCTGTGGCCAACCCAGCGTGCCGGGTGCAGGCAACTGCCTGACCCCAGCCAACACCTCAACCGTTCGCAAACGATCCACGGAGTTGCCGCAATTGGTGCTAAAAGTCCGCTCGATGCGCTTGCTGGACTGATGGTTGAATGTCAGCTCCGGCTGCTGACCAACAATTACGTCTTAGCTTGCACTCAATTTTTTGCTGGCACACCACCGTCGCTCGCCAGCAGGGGATGGGTTGGGCTGGGCTGGCGGCCGATTTCTGCGCATTTGGCAGTATGAGGCCGCCGCCCCAACCCATCCCCTGCCACCACAATCGCCCCAAATCCGTTGCCCAACCGCGAGTGAGCTGCGAACGGGAGTCATGGTCAAAACAGCCTCTAGCCCTTATGAATCAAGGGCAAGCAGCTATCAAAACAAGATCAGAGCCCCAGCCGGTCACAAATCTCCAGCACCGCCGCACTCTGGTTCATGGTGTAGAAATGCAGGGATGGCGCGCCACCGGCGCGAAGCTGTTCACACAGGTCGGTCACCACATCCAGGCCAAAGGCTTTGATGGAGGCGGTGTCGTCGCCAAAACCTTGCAGGCGCAGCCGGATCCAGCGTGGGATCTCGGCGCCGCAGGCGTCGCTGAAACGCATCAGTTGGGTGGAGCTGGTGATGGGCATGATGCCCGGCACCACCGGCACCGTCACACCCAGCGCGTCGGCATCTTCGACAAAACGGAAGTAGGCGTCAGCGCTGTAGAAATACTGGGTAATGGCCGAGTTGGCGCCAGCCTGCACCTTGCTGGCAAAGGCCTGGAGGTCACTCTCGGCAGACTTGGCCTGGGGGTGGATTTCCGGGTAGGCCGCCACCTCGATGTGGAAGCTGTCGCCGGTCTCGGCCCGGATGAAGGCCACCAGGTCGCTGGCGTACTGGAACTCACCGCCCGCGCCATAACCACTGGGCAAATCACCGCGCAGGGCCACCAGGCGCTTGACACCCATGGCTTGCAGGGTGGCCAGCTGTTCGCGCACACCGGCGCGGGTGGCACCGATACATGAGAGGTGGGACGCGGCTGAGGCGCCCTCGGCCAGGATGTCGCGCACGGTGTTGAAGGTGCCTTCTTGGGTGGAGCCGCCCGCGCCAAAGGTCACCGAGCAAAACTCGGGCTTCAGCGCATACAGGGCCTGGCGTACCAGACGCAGTTTTTCCACCCCTTCTGGGGTTTTGGGTGGAAAAAATTCAATGCTGACAGGGAGTCGTGAAGAAGCGGTCATGACACGCCTTTACAAAGTGGTGTGAACCGCGCTGTCAGCCTAGCCTGGCGGGCAGCGGGTCACAAGATTTCAAGTTACTCAGCCGCACCCGGCTGGCGAGCGCAGATGAAAAATTCGCGGTTGCCGTCGCCTCCGGTTATCGGGGAATCAAACCAGTGGGTCACGCTCAGGCCCAGCTCGGCACAGCTGTCGCGCAGACGCTGCTCGACCAGGGCGTACATCGCGGCGTCTTTGACAATGCCGCCCTTGCCGACCTGGCCGGGTTGCAATTCAAACTGCGGCTTGACCAGGGTCAGCAGCGTGCCACCGGCCTTGAGCAGTGGCACCACGGCGGGCAACACCAGGGTCTGCGACATGAAGGACAGGTCGGCCACGATCAGGTCAAACTCGGGCACAAAGTCGCTCTCTGCCGATGCGGTGTCGTCGTCCACCTCATGCGGTTCACGCTCTACCTCGGCTTCGTCGTCCAGGTCGTCGTCTTCCAGATAAAACTGCCCCTCAGCCCCCGTACTGTCTTGGTAAGAAGCTACCAAATCAGAAGCATCGAGTGCACGTGCATTGACACCCTCGACACACAACACACGCGGGTCAGCACGCAACTGGGGGTGCAGCTGGGCAGTGCCCACATCCACCCCCACCACAAAGCTTGCGCCGTGTTGCAACAGGCAGTCGGTGAAACCACCGGTGCTTTGGCCCACGTCCAGGCATTGCAGGCCGGCCACCGACAGGCCAACGTGTTTGAGCGCCGCCTCCAGCTTGAGGCCACCGCGCGACACATAACGCGCCTCGGCGTCGTCCAGCAGCTGCAGCTCGGCATCTGGCGGCACATCGTCACCGTTTTTGGCGACCTTGCGCCACACGTCGCCGTGTAACCATTGCACCCCACCCGAAATCAGGCGCTGGGCCTGGGATCGGGTGCTGGCCAGGCCACGTTGCACCAGCAGTTGGTCAATTCGCATACATCTCCAAGTTAAACACCACAGCCTCGCCCTTCAACCGTGGGATACCGTCGAACCGGCTTCGCCGGTCGGCTGGTATCGCCCCCTTGAGGGGGAAGCGCCGCAGGCGCTTCGGGGGTGGTTCAATACCTATACGTGTCGGCCTTGTACGGGCCGGCTTTGTCGACGCCAATGTAGGCGGCTTGTTCGTCGGTCAGCTCGCTGAGCATCGCGCCGACCTTTTTCAGGTGCAGGCGTGCCACTTTTTCGTCGAGCAGCTTGGGCAACACGTACACCTTGCCAACCTTGTAGGCCTTGGGTTTGGTGAACAGTTCAATCTGCGCAATGGTCTGGTTGGCAAAGCTGGACGACATGACAAAGCTCGGGTGGCCGGTGCCACAGCCCAGGTTCACCAGACGGCCCTTGGCCAGCAGAATGATGCGTTTGGACGGTTTCTTACCCTTGGCCGGGAAGATCACATGGTCCACCTGCGGCTTGATCTCTTCCCACTTGCACTTGTCGAGCGAAGCCACGTCGATTTCGTTGTCAAAGTGGCCAATGTTGCAGACGATGGCCTGGTCTTTCATGGCCTCCATGTGCTTGTAGGTGATGACGTTCTTGTTGCCGGTGCAGGTCACAAAAATATCGCACTTGTCAGCGGCATATTCGGTGGTAACAACCTTGTAACCTTCCATGGCGGCTTGCAGCGCGTTGATCGGGTCGATCTCGACCACCCAGACCTGGGCCGACAAAGCACGCAGCGCTTGGGCGGAACCCTTGCCCACGTCACCATAACCGACCACGCAGGCGACCTTGCCAGCAATCATCACGTCGGTGGCGCGTTTGATGGCATCCACCAGAGATTCGCGGCAACCGTACAGGTTGTCAAACTTGCTCTTGGTCACAGAGTCATTCACGTTGATGGCGCGCAGCATCAGTTCACCCTTGGCGCTCATGTCGTTGAGGCGGTGCACACCGGTGGTGGTTTCTTCGGTCACACCGATGATGTTTTTGAGGCGGCGGCTGTACCAGGTCGGGTCTTGCTTGAGCTTGGCCTTGATGGCGGCGTACAAGCAGGTTTCTTCTTCGCTGGTGGGGTTGTCCAGCAGCTTGGGATTCTTCTCGGCCTTGGTGCCCAGGTGCATCAGCAAGGTGGCATCACCACCGTCATCGAGGATCATGTTCGGGCCTTCGGCAGCTGTGCCTTTTTTGCCGTCGAATTCAAAAATGCGGTGGGTGTAGTCCCAGTAGTCGGCCAGGGTTTCACCTTTGATCGCAAACACCGGCACACCCTGTGCAGCGATGGCGGCGGCGGCGTGGTCTTGGGTCGAGAAGATATTGCACGAGGCCCAGCGCACTTGTGCGCCCAATGCCGTCAGGGTTTCGATCAACACCGCGGTCTGGATCGTCATGTGCAGGCTGCCGGTGATGCGTGCACCTTTGAGCGGCTGCTCTTTGGCGAACTCTTCACGGATGGCCATCAGGCCAGGCATTTCGGTCTCGGCGATGTTGAGTTCTTTGCGGCCCCAGGCGGCCAGGCCGATGTCGGCGATCACGTAATCAGGTTTGCTGGCGGCAGGTTTGCTTGCAACAGGTTTTTTAGCGCTCATGGTTCACTCCAAAAGTTAAGGTGACAAGCACCGCCGTGAGAAGTGAATCTGGGAAAAAGACTCACCACACACGAACGGTGGGTGAGCGCCGTTGTGAAACGCTGTGCAAAAAACAACAGCGGGGTCCGAGCCTCACTCAGCACGATGTTTGAGCCATCAGTGTGAGCTGCAACGCTCCTCGGAAGTGCGCGATTATAGGTATTTGGCACTTCAGCGCCACAGGGTCACCCAGAGACTCGCAAACTGGCCGGCAAATTGCTAGGTAACCACTCAGTAACTTCTGTGCATGATTTGTGATCCTCAGCATGCAAAATAGACCCTCAAACGAACCCGTTCGTGAACCCACCAAAGGAATGCCCTTGAACACCCTCGCCAAACCCCAAAGCCCCGATATCAGCAAGGACATCAACAGCCATTTGCTGCACACGGTCGGCGCAGATCCCGGGGCTGCGTCGAGCAGCGAGATGATGCAGGCCGTGGCGCAAGTGGCACGGGCGCAACTGTCCGAGCGCTGGGTGCACACCCAGCGGGAAGAACGCAAACACAAAGCCCGACGGGTGGTGTACCTGTCGATGGAGTTCCTGATGGGGCGCACCCTGTCCAACGCCCTGGCCGCGCTCAATCTCACCGAGGGTGCGGCGGCCGGTGCGCTGCAACACGCCAACAATCTGGAAGACCTGACCGGATGTGAGCCCGATGCCGCCTTGGGCAACGGCGGCCTGGGTCGCCTGGCGGCCTGTTTCCTCGACTCGATGGCCACCCTCGGCCTGCCCTCGTTTGGTTATGGCATTCGTTACGAATACGGCATGTTTGCCCAGGAAATTCAGGGCGGCAACCAGGTGGAGTACCCGGACTCCTGGCTCAAAGATGGTACCCCCTGGGAGTTCCCCCGGGCCGAGCTCACCTACCCGGTGCGTTTTGGTGGCTGGGTGGCCCATGAGGATGGCAAGGTGGTCTGGAAACATGCCGGCGAAGTGGCTGCCAAGGCCTACGACATGGTGGTGCCAGGGCACGGCACCCACAAAGTCAGCACCCTGCGCCTGTGGAAGGCGGTGGCACCTGACCACATCGACCTGGGTGCCTTCAACACCGGCGACTATGCACGTGCTGCGGCTGCCAAAAACGAGTACGAGAACATCTCGTGGGTGCTCTACCCCAATGACAGTACCCCGGCCGGGCGTGAGTTGCGGCTCAAGCAGGAGTATTTCTTTGTCGCCGCATCCATGCAGGATCTGATCAAACGGCACCTGGATGAGCACCACACCCTGGACAACCTGGCTGAACATGTTGCCATCCACCTCAACGACACCCACCCCGCCATTGGTGTAGCCGAGTTGATGCGTATCTTGTGTGATGAACACGACATGCTGTGGGACAAAGCCTGGGCACTGTGTGGCAAAACTTTCTCGTACACCAACCACACCTTGATGCCCGAGGCGCTGGAAACCTGGCCGGTGTCGCTGATCCAGCATGTGCTGCCGCGTCATCTGGAAATCATTTTTCGCATCAACAAGGAGTTTCTGGACCAGGCCGCACGTTTTCGCCCGGGTGACCAGGAGTTCCTCAAACGCCTGTCGCTCATTGACGAGACCGGTGAACGCCGCGTGCGTATGGCGCACCTGAGTGTGGTGGGCAGCCATCAGATCAACGGGGTATCGGCGCTGCACTCGGAGTTGCTGGTGCGCACCATCTTCACCGACTTTGCTTCCCTGTGGCCACACCGCTTCACCAACATGACCAATGGTGTGACCCCCAGGCGTTGGCTGGCCCAGGCCAACCCAAGCCTGTCCAAGCTGCTGGATGCCAGCCTGGGCTCAGGCTGGCGGCTTGATCTGAACCAGTTGCAAGGCCTCAAAGAGCACCAGGGTGATGCGGCTTTCAGAGAGCAGTTCCGGGCCATCAAGCGCTACAACAAGGTGCGCCTGGCCCATCTCATCAAAGAAACCACCGGCGTGGTGGTCAGCCCTGACAGTCTGTTTGACGTGCAGGTCAAACGTATCCACGAGTACAAACGCCAGTTGCTCAACGTGCTGCACGTGGTGACCCGCTACCAAGCCATTCTGGCCAACCCGGATGCACCCTGGGTGCCGCGCACCGTGATTTTTGCGGGCAAGGCCGCATCGAGTTATGTGGCGGCCAAATCCATCATCCGCCTGATCCACGATGTGGGCTTGACTGTCAACAATGACGAACGTATCGGCGACAAGCTCAAGGTGGTGTTTATCCCGAACTACGGCGTGTCGGTGGCAGAGATCATCATGCCGGGCGCTGATTTGTCCGAGCAGATTTCAACAGCAGGCACCGAGGCCTCGGGCACCGGCAACATGAAGTTGGCACTCAATGGCGCACTGACGATTGGCACCGACGATGGCGCCAACATCGAGATCCGCCAGAACGTGGGTGATGACAACATTTTTATCTTCGGCCTGAAAACGCCTGAGGTTCGTGATCTGCGTGTCACCGGTTATCACCCGCTGAATTATTACGAGGGCAACCCGACACTCAAGGCGGTGCTCAATGCCATTGGTGAGGGGGAGTTTTCACCCGATGAGCCGGGCCGTTACAGCGCCCTGATCAACTCGCTGGTGTGGGGTGGTGACCATTACCTGCTGCTGGCAGACTATGCGTCCTATGTTGCCACACAGCAACAGGTTGATGGTGTTTACCGCCAGCCTGAGCTGTGGAGCCAGCGTGCGATTGCCGATGTGGCGGGCATGGGTGTTTTCTCGTCGGACCGCACAATTGGGGAGTATGCTCGCCAAATCTGGCGCGTGACACCAGCCCCCTATTGATAGGGCTGGTGCATCAGAAAGCCAGACAGCTTGCTGTCTCACGAAAGATTTTTTTATGTTGTCATCCCACGATATCGACCGGGTTTGTCGAGGCAGCCACAGCGACCCTTTCGCCATCTTGGGGCCACACCGCAGCAAAGGAGGCAAGACTTCAGTGCGCTGCTTCCTGCCATCCGCCAAATCGGTGACCGTGCTCAGCCCGGATGGCGCGGCCCTGGGCGAGTTGACACAGTTACATGCCGATGGCTTTTTTGAAGGCCTGATCAGCGCCCGGCGCGAAGCCCCGTACCAGCTGCAGGTGCAGTGGGCCAGCGGCCTGAGCAGTCGGCTGGAAGACCCTTACCGCTTTCCTTTGGTACTGGGCGAGATGGATGTCTGGCTGCTGGGTGAAGGCACCCATTTGCGGCCCTTTGAGGTGTTGGGCGCACAGGCCTGCACCATGGAAGGTGTCTCTGGCACCCGTTTTGCCGTCTGGGCGCCCAATGCATCGCGCGTCAGTGTGGTGGGAGACTTCAATTTTTGGGATGGGCGGCGCCACCCAATGCGTTTGCGGCGCGAATGTGGTGTCTGGGAACTGTTCCTGCCCGGCGTGGATATCGGCGCGCTGTACAAATACGAGGTGCGCACCCAACACGGGCAAGTGCTGCCCGCACGTGCCGACCCGTATGCGCTGCAGTCGGAGTTACGCCCCGCCACCGCCAGTGTTGTAGGGCAATTGCCGGAGATGGTGAACCCGTCCCCGGCACGCAAAATCGCCAATGCGTTGGATGCGCCAGTGAGCATTTATGAGGTACATCTGGGCTCGTGGCGACGCGTCACCGAAGATGGCAACCGCTGGCTCAACTGGGATGAACTCGCGGACACGCTGGTTCCCTATGCCAAAGACATGGGCTTCACTCATCTGGAGCTGTTGCCCGTTAGCGAGCACCCGTTTGATGGCTCCTGGGGTTATCAACCGATCGGGCTGTACGCTCCCACCGCCCGTTTTGGCGACGCTGCGGGTTTTGGCCGACTGGTGACCCGCTGCCATGAGGCTGGCATTGGCCTGATCTTGGACTGGGTTCCGGCCCACTTCCCGACCGACGCCCATGGCCTGGCCAACTTTGATGGCACCCATTTGTACGAATACGCCGACCCGCGTGAAGGCTTCCACAACGACTGGAACACCCTGATCTACAACCTGGGCCGCACCGAGGTTCGCAACTTTTTGGTGGGCAATGCCCTGTACTGGCTGGAGCGTTTTGGCGTGGATGGTCTGCGTGTGGACGCCGTGGCGTCCATGTTGTACCGCGACTACAGCCGCCAGGACGGCCAGTGGATTCCCAACATCTACGGTGGCCGGGAAAACCTGGAAGCCATTTCTTTCCTGAAACGCATGAACGAGGTGGTGGGGGTAGAGCGCGAACAGGCCATTACCTTGGCCGAAGAGTCCACCGCCTACCCGGCTGTGTCACGCCCGACCTTTGCGGGTGGCCTGGGTTTCCATTACAAGTGGAACATGGGCTGGATGCACGACAGCCTGGCGTATATGGCGCGCGATCCAATTTACCGCCAGCACCACCAGGGCGAGATGACCTTCAGTCTGGTCTACGCGTTCAACGAAAACTTTGTTTTGCCGATCTCGCACGACGAAGTGGTCCACGGCAAGGGCTCCCTGCTGAACAAGATGCCGGGAGACCGCTGGCAACAGTTTGCCAACGTACGCGCGTTTCTGGGCTACATGTTTGGCCACCCCGGCAAAAAGCTGTTGTTCATGGGTTGTGAGTTTGCGCAGGAGCGCGAGTGGAACCATGACCAGAGCCTGGATTGGCATCTGCTGGACAACCCCCAGCATGCTGGCGTGCAGTGCCTGATGCGCGACCTCAACCACCTCTATCGCGCCACACCGGCGCTCTACCAGCAAGACTTTGTGCCGGCCGGCTTCGAGTGGATTGACCACGCTGACAACCAGCGCTCGCTGCTGAGCTTCATTCGCTGGGCGGAAGATCAAGCCAGTTTTGTGGTGGTGCTGTGCAACTTCACCCCCAACGTCTGGACAGACTACCGGCTGGGTGTACCACGACCGGGCTGCTACCAGGAGCTGCTGAACACCGACTGGGCGGCGTACGGTGGCAGCAATGTCTGCACACTGGCCACAGGCAACCTGACGGACGCCATCCCCTGGCAAGGCAAATTGAACTCGATCACATTGACCGTTCCCCCTCTGTCCACGGTGTTCCTGAAATGGACCGCTTAAATACCTCAGCAACACAACTGGGGCAAGCGTGGCCGCTGGGCGCCCATTTTGACGGGAAGGGCATCAACTTTGCCGTGTTCTCAACACATGCTCAAGTGATCGACTTGTGCCTGTTTGACAGCCATGGCACCCAGGAACTGGCCAGACTACGTTTGCGCGGTCGCACCGGTGACATCTGGCATGGTTATCTGCCCAACGCCCAACCTGGCTTGGTTTATGGCTTGCGTGCGTCGGGACCCTGGCGGCCAGACCGTGGTCACCGATTCGATGCATCGAAATTGCTGCTGGACCCCTATGCACGTGAGATTGTGGGTGAGTTCATCTGGGCCGACGAACACTTCGGCCCGGATCGGATGCACCCCCGCCATCTGGACACCCGGGACAACGCGGCGATGGCGCTCAAGGCGCGGGTCGTGCATGACACGTTCGACTGGAAAAACGACCGTCCTCCGGCGATTCCTCTGGCCAATTCCGTCATTTACGAGTGCCACGTCAAGGGGCTCACCCAAACCCACCCGGATATCCCGGAGAAGCTGCGTGGCACCTTTGCCGGTTTGGGGCACCCCGCCGCCATCCAGCACCTGAAGACCCTGGGGGTCACCGCCGTCAGCCTGCTGCCTGTGCATTACCACCTCAGTGAAGAGCGGCTGATCGACATGGGCCTGAGCAATTACTGGGGCTACAACACCCTGGGCTTTTTCTGCCCGAACCCGCGATTGGCGAGTGGGCAAGGTGGGCAGTCCCCGCGTGACGAATTTCGCAGCATGGTACGCAACCTGCATGCGGCTGGCCTGGAGGTGATCCTCGATGTGGTCTACAACCACACCGCCGAGGCAGACCACAACGGCCCCACGCTGAGTTTTCGCGGGCTGGACAACCTCAGCTATTACCGACTGGTACCGAACGACCTGAACCATTACGAAAATTTCAGTGGCTGCGGCAACACCTTGGACATTCGGCACCCCCGGGTGCTGCAGCTGGTGATGGACAGTCTGCGTTATTGGGTCAGCGAGATGCACGTCGATGGCTTCCGTTTTGACCTGGCCACCGTCCTGGGGCGCACCGACAGCGGTTTTTCTGCGCAGGCCGCATTTTTCGCAGCCGTCGCCCAGGACCCCGTGCTGTGTCGCGTCAAGATGATTGCGGAGCCCTGGGACATCGGCCCAGGTGGTTACCAGGTGGGCCAGTTTCCACGTGGCTGGCTGGAGTGGAACGACCATTTCCGCGATGGCATGCGCCGTTTTTGGGTGCAGAGCGTGGCCTCCCCCCATGCAGCAGGCAGTGGCGGCACACTGGGCGAATTTGCGATGCGGCTGTGTGGTTCCTCGGACTTGTACCAGGCGCGCCGACGCGAGCCATCCGAGTCGGTCAACTATGTGATTTCTCACGATGGTTTCACCCTGCTGGATCTGTTGAGCTACAACCACCGCCACAACCTGGCCAACGGTGAAAACAACCGCGATGGCCAAGGCAACAACCTCAATTTCAACTGCGGCGAGGAAGGCCCCAGCAGCGACGCCCAGGTCCAGAAACTTCGGCAATTGCTGCAACGTGCCTTGTTGGCGACCAACCTGCTGGCACAAGGCACACCCATGCTAAGTGCTGGCGACGAACTGGGGCACTCACAGGGTGGCAACAACAACCCCTACTGTCAGGACAACGCCGCCACCTGGATCAACTGGGCGGAGGTGGATACGGATTTGCTGGCATTTACCCGGCATGTGATCAGTCTGCGCCAGCGTTTCCTGCCGTTTGCCAATGTCTGGTACAGCGGTATTGCCGATGCCGAGGGCATTTATGACCTGTCCTGGTGGAACGCCGATGGCAGTGTGCTGCAGGGATCGGCTTGGCAGTTGCCACAACGCCGCGCCTTGGGCTGTCTGATCGGCAAGCCCGGCGGCTCTGGATCCCCCTTGATGTTGCTGGTCAACAATGCCGCGCATCCCGAGCACTTTGTGCTGCCCAGGGGCCATTGGCAAGGCCTGCTCGACACCAGCCACCCCCTGGGTTTGGCCGACTGGCAGGGTGCGGGCACCTCCGAATTGCCGGTGGCAGCACACAGCCTGCTGCTGCTTCAGCAGATCGTCACACGCACTTGACAAGCACGCCCGGCGTGGCTGGCTTGCCTGGGGGTATCAGGCCGACAAATCCAGCCGCTCGAAACCAACGCGGGCGCTGGCCGCCGTGATGTGTGCCAGGCGCACCGAGGCCTGTGGGGTAACCCAGTCCCAAGAAAAACGCCACGTCCAGCAGCCCGAGGTGGTGCCTGGCACATTCATGCGGTGTTCGGAGCCCAGCTCCAGCACATCCTGGAACTGGCACAGGGACAGGCGGGCCACTGACATGGCGGCCGCACGTAACAAAGCCCAGGTCAGGTCTGTGTCCTGAACATCCAGGTAACGTTGCGCAAAGGCCCGCTCATGGGCGCTGCAATTGGCCCACCAACCCAGCACCGTGTCGTTGTCGTGGGTACCGGTATAGACCACGGTATTGGGCTCAAAGTTGTGTGGCAAAAACGGGTGATGTGCATCCCCCGAGAACGCAAATTGCAACACCCGCATGCCCGGAAAACCCGTGCGCTCACGCAAGCGCACCACCGCATCGGTGATGATGCCCAGGTCTTCCGCAATGATGGGTAACGGGCCTAGCGCCTGGGTCAACGCCTCAAACAAGGCATCCCCCGGCCCGTCTTGCCAACGCCCTTTGACGGCGGTGGGTTCATCTGCCGGGATTTCCCAATAATCCATGAACCCCCGGAAGTGGTCGATACGGATCACATCGGCCAAGGCCAGCTGTCGCCTGACTCGCTCCACCCACCACTGGTAGCCGTCCGCCTGCATGGTTTCCCAGTTGTACAAGGGGTTGCCCCAGCGCTGCCCTGTGGCCGAGAAAAAGTCAGGCGGCACCCCAGCCACCACACGCGGCTGGCCACTGGCGTCGAGCAAATACAGATCCGGCCGCGCCCAACAATCTGCGCCGTGGTGCGCCACAAAAATCGGCAAGTCACCCACCATCAACACACCCTGGCTGTGGGCATACGACTTGAGCGCTTGCCACTGGCTGTCAAACTGCCATTGCACAAAGCGCCAAAACGCCAGTTCATCAGCGAACACCCGTCGTGCCTCGGCCAGTGCGGCAGGCTCACGTTGCGCCAGGGGCTGTGGCCATTGTGGCCACAACAGAGGGGCGTAGGCCTGGTCCAGCGCCATGAACAGCGCATAGTCTTCCAGCCAGATCTGCTGTGAGGCCACCCAGTGCGCCTGAGCGTCATGCTCATGTGGCGTCGCCGTGGCGACAAACCCGGCAAACGCTTCGCGCAACCTGGCCATGCGCCAGGGCAACACTTCAGGGTAGTCCACCTTCACATCATCAAACTCGACCTGCAAGCTGCTGGCAGCCAACCAGCCGCGCTCGGCCAACGGTTCGAAGGCCACCAACATCGGGTTGCCAGCAAACACCGAACTGCCCATATAGGGGGAAAACCCCGGCCCCACCGGCCCCAAGGGCAGGGTTTGCCACAGCGTCTGCCCGGCCTTGTTCAACCAGTCCACAAAATAGTAGGCGTTGGGACCCAGGTCACCTGAGCCATGCGGGCCAGGCAAGGAGGTGGGATGCAACACCACACCAGCACGACGCAGATCCATCAAAGAACTAGGCATTCGGTTGTTCCAACAAAAGAGAACGGGGCTTCTGGCGCCAAGCCAGCTCGCCCCCTTCACAGACAAAAAAACTCACGCGTACAAATGTTGGTACAGAGTCAGGTACTGACGGGCGGCACTTTGCCAGCCCAGATCCTGGCGCATGCCGCAGTCACGCACCTTCTCCCACTCGTTTTTGCGGGCGTAGAGCGCAAAGGCACGTGCCATGGCGCGCTCCAGCGCCTGCTGGTTGAAGTTGTTGAACACAAAGCCGTTGGCGCGACCCTCGTCCATGTTTTCCAGGGAACAGTCGACCACCGTGTCGGCCAGCCCACCCACCCGGTGGACCAGCGGCAGACTGCCGTACTTCAGACCATACATCTGCGTCAGGCCACAGGGCTCAAACTGCGAAGGCACCAGCGTCACATCGGTGGCCGCAAAAATCCGGTGGGCATAGGTCTCGTCATAACCAATACGCACCGACACAGCGTGGGGATGTTGTTCCGCTTTGGCCTTGAAGAGTGACTCCAGATGGGGCTCACCTGTGCCCAAGACCACCAGTTGCCCACCACGGGCCAGGAGGGCATCCACCGCACCCAGCACCAAATGCAAACCTTTTTGACCCGTGAGGCGACTCACCACACCAAACAAGGGCGCCTCGGACTGCACCGTCAGCCCCAGTTCTTGCTGCAAGGCGGCCTTGCAGCGCGCCTTGCCTGCGATGTTGTCTGCATCAAAGGTTTCACTCACATAGGGATCTATCGCGGGGTTCCACACCGCATCGTCCACCGCATTCAAGATGCCCGACAAGGCCGCTGAGCGGGTACGCAGCAGACCATCAAACCCGCAGCCTTGTTCATGCGTCTGAATCTCGCGCGCGTAGGTTGGGCTGACCGTGGTGATGTGGTCTGCGTAGTACAAGCCGGCCTTCATAAAAGACACCTGGCCATAAAACTCGACACCATTCAAAGCAAAAGCAGCATGCGGCAAACCCAGCTCGTAAAAACAGGCTGGCGAAAACACACCCTGGTAGGCGAGGTTGTGGATGGTGAACACCGTACCCACACGCGGCGAACGGTGTGGCAAAAACGCCATGTAGGCAGAGGTCAAGCCCGCGTGCCAGTCATGGCTGTGCACCACCTGGGGCTGCCAATGGGGATCGAGCCCATGCGCAAGCTGCGCCGCCACCCAGCCCAGCAGCGCAAAGCGCCGGTGGTTGTCGGCATAGGGCTGACGCCACACATCCTCATACGGACTACCAGGCCGGTCATACAGATGCGGCAAATCGATCACATAGGCGTCCAGCCCCAAGGTGCGCAGTTTGCCTTGCCGAAGCTGCAAGCGTTCACCCCAGGGCGCGGTCAACTCCGCCAGCACCCAGTCGTCAGACAGATCCGCCAGGATGGTAGGGAAACCGGGCAACACCACACGCACCTGGCAGCCCACCGACTGCAAAGCCCCGGGCAAAGCCCCTGCGATGTCCGCAAGCCCTCCCGTTTTCAGCAGGGGAAAAATCTCGGCACTGACTTGCAACACATTCATTGAGAAAACTCTTCTATAACTTAAAGCTTGGCCAACATCGCAGGTGTGATCAACACCACGCCTCCTTCGGTGCGCTCAAACCTTTGCGCATCCAGCGCCGGGTCTTCACCCACCACCAATCCCTCGGGAACCACACAGCCCCGGTCGATCACCACACGGCGCAAACGGCAGTTGCGCTGGATGGTGACATCGGGCAACACCACCGCTTCTTCAACGCGGCAGAAGGAATGCACCCGCACCTCCGAGAACAGCACCGAATGTGCCACATACGATCCCGACACAATACAACCGCCAGACACCAGCGTGTTCACAGACACCCCATTCTGACCCAAGCTGTCGGGGACAAACTTGGCGGGTGGCAGCTGACGCTGGTAGGTCCAGACCGGCCAGTCGGTGTCGTAAATATCGAGTTCAGGCACCGTCGAGGCCAAATCCAGATTGGCTGACCAGAAAGCATCTATCGTGCCCACATCGCGCCAATACGGCTGGGAACCCGACACACGCGACACACAAGACAGGCCAAACGGGTGCGCCAGCGCCTGCCCCTCTGCCACTGCCGCAGGAATCACGTTTTTGCCAAAATCGTGCTCGGATGCAGGGTTGTCCAGGTCTGCCTCCAGCAGCTGGTAAAGGTACTCGGCATCAAACACATAAATCCCCATGCTGGCCAGCGACACCGCATCGTTGCCAGGCATCGGCGGCGGATCTACCGGCTTCTCGACAAAGGCCGTGATGCGCCGCGTCTCGTTGACCGCCATCACGCCAAACGCACTGGCTTCGGCACGCGGTACTTCGATACACCCCACGGTGCAGCCTGCGCCATGCATCACATGGTCTCGGACCATGATCGAGTAGTCCATTTTGTAGACATGGTCACCCGCCAGAATCACGATGTATTTGGGGTTGCTGGAGCGGATGATGTCCAGATTCTGAAAAATGGCATCGGCCGTGCCGCGGTACCAATGTTCTTCCCCGGCGCGCTGCTGCGCGGGCAGCAGATCCACCATCTCATTGAGTTCAGCGCGCAAAAAACTCCAGCCACGCTGCATATGACGCATCAGCGAGTGCGACTTGTACTGGGTGACCACCGCCATACGCCGGATGCCGGAGTTCAAGCAGTTGGACAAAGCAAAGTCGATGATGCGGAACTTGCCCCCAAAATAAACGGCCGGCTTGGCGCGGGAGTCCGTGAGCTGTTTGAGCCGGGTTCCTCGCCCACCGGCCAGCACCAATGCCACTGTGTGGCGCACCAGTTGGTGCGTTTCAGGGGCCCGTTCCGTCTCGTTCAACATAGGTTCAACTCGCTTTCAAAGTGAAGGAATGCCAAGGAATCAGCCATCAGGTGGCAACAGTCGGACCGGCCATGCCAGTGCGCTCACGCACACCGGCGACCTGCTCTGCAACTGCGATCAGGTCTGCGAGAGCCGCCTGGACTGGTTGGTCCTGTCGACTCACATCGGCCTCGTAGTTTTCGAGGTAAATGCGCAGCGTGGCGCCCTCGGTGCCTGTGCCTGAAAGACGGAAGATGACGCGCGCGCCATCGTCAAAAATGAGCCTTACGCCCTGCTTGGCGGACACCGAGCCATCGACCGGATCGGTGTAGGCGAAGTCATCGGCGACCACCACAGTGCGTGCACCCAACTGCGCCCCCTGCAGCCCGGGCAAGGCGGCACGCAGAGCCGACATCAGCCCATCGGCCACCTCGGTGGGGATGGCCTCGTAGTCATGCCGGGAGTAATAGTTGCGGCCATAGGTGGCCCAATGTTCACGCACCAGCGACTCCACCGAGCGGCCGGTGGCGCCCTGCAAACTCAGCCAGAACAGAATGGCCCACAAACCATCTTTTTCACGCACATGGCTGGAGCCGGTGCCATAACTCTCCTCACCACACAGGGTGACGCGCCCGGCATCGAGCAAATTGCCAAAAAACTTCCAGCCGGTGGGGGTCTCAAAACAGTCCATGCCCAGCGCCTTGGCCACCCGGTCCACCGCCGCCGAGGTGGGCATCGAACGCGCCACGCCCAGCAGGCCATCGCGGTAACCTGGAATCAGCCGGGCATGCGCCGTCATCAGCGCCAGGCTGTCTGAGGGTGTCACCACAAAGTGGCGCCCGAGCACCATGTTGCGGTCCGCATCCCCGTCCATCGCCGCACCAAGATCAGGCGCAGCTGCGGCGCTCATGTGGGCAATCAGGTCTTCGGCATTGACCGGGTTGGGGTCAGGGTGCAGGCCGCCAAAATCCTCCAGCGGCACGGCATTCACCACGCTGCCCGCTGGCGCGCCCAATTCGCCCTCCAAAATGGCCTTGGCATACGGACCGCCCACTGCGTTCATCGCGTCCACACGCAGGGTGAACCCCTGCTTGAACAAACCACGCAGCATGTCGAAGTCAAACAGGTCGCGCATGACGGCCACATAGTCGGCCACCGGGTCGATCACTTCCACCTGCATTTGCTCGATCTGGCAGCTGCCCAGGGTGTTGATGTCGATGTCTGGCGCATCACTGATGCGCAACTGGCTCAGGACCTGCGTGCGCGCATACACCGCTTCGGTCAGGGTTTCATTGGCCGGCCCGCCATTGCTGGCGTTGTACTTGATGCCAAAGTCACCGTCAGGCCCGCCCGGGTTATGGCTGGCCGAGAGCACGATGCCACCAAACGCCTGTCGCCGCCGGATCACCGCACTGACCGCCGGGGTCGACAAAATGCCGCCTTGGCCCAACAACACCCGCTGCACGCCATTGGCTGCTGCCAGCTTCAAAATGGTCTGGACAGCCACCCGGTTGAAGAAACGCCCGTCGCCCCCAAGAACCAGCGTCTGGCCATGCAGTGCGGTGCCAACCTGGCCATCTGGCGCCAGACCATTGAGCACATCCAACAGCGCCTGGACAAAGTTCTCCAGGTACCTGGGCTGTATAAAAACAGCCACTTTTTTACGAAGGCCGGAGGTGCCTGGGCGCTGCCCGGCAAAGACTTGGGTGGGCAGGTTTTGAATGGCCATGGTGCTGTGTATCCGAAGCGGCTGTTGCCTAGAAAGCTACAAAAAAAGGTGCACGAAAGGTCGCTGTGGCTGGGCCATGGGCTTCACAACAGCACTTTGAATTTAGCACCAATAGCCGACGGGGAACAGAGGCCAAGGCCCTTTAAAATGGATATAAACCGCTTCAGATTGACGTGGCTCAATGAAAGCGGCCTTTCGCCGATTGAGCCCAGTCAAAAGCCCGACCCAGCCCAACGCTGCCGACCTGAGAATCTCCTGTGACTTACGCTTTTGAAACCCGCCGCCGCCGCACTTTTGCCATCATTTCCCACCCTGACGCGGGTAAAACCACGCTGACCGAAAAACTGTTGCTGTTCTCGGGCGCGATCCAGATCGCCGGCTCGGTGAAAGCCCGCAAGGCCACGCGCCACGCCACCAGCGACTGGATGGAAATTGAAAAACAACGCGGCATCTCGGTGGCCTCCAGCGTGATGCAAATGGTTTACCGCGACCACGTGGTCAACCTGCTCGACACCCCCGGCCACAAGGACTTTTCCGAAGACACCTACCGGGTGCTGACGGCGGTGGACTCGGCGCTGATGGTGATCGACGCGGCCAACGGGGTGGAGTCGCAGACCCGCCGCCTGATCGAGGTCTGCCGCCAGCGCGACACACCCATCATCACCTTCGTCAACAAGATGGACCGCGAGGTGCGCGACCCCCTCGACATCCTCGACGAGGTCGAGCGTGAGCTGGGTATGCCTTGTGTGCCGATGACTTGGCCGGTCGGTCAGGGCAAAACCTTTGGCGGCATCATCAACCTGCGCACCCAGATCATGACGGTGTTTGAGTCCGGGTCGGAGCGCCTGCCGCACGACTTCGACGCCATGCCCCTGTCTGACCCGGCCGCGCTGGAAGCGCGCTTCGGTAGCGAGTGGCTCACCGCACTCGAGAGTATGGAACTGGCCACCGGCGCCTCCCCAACGTTTGACCGCGAAGCTTTCCTGGCGGGCAAACAGACCCCGGTGTTTTTTGGCTCGGGCGTCAACAACTTCGGTGTGATGGAGGTGCTCGACGCGCTGGTGGACCTGGCCCCCTCACCCGGTGCCCGTACCAGCAGCTTCATTGTCAACAAGCAGCCTGTCATCAAACAGGTGCAGCCTGAGGACGGCGCCTTCAGTGGTGTGGTGTTCAAGGTGCAGGCCAACATGGACGCCAACCACCGCGACCGCATCGCTTTTGTGCGTATGGCCAGCGGCAAATACACCCCGGGTATGAAACTCAAAGTGATGCGCACCGCCAAGGAACTGCGCCCGACCAGTGTGGTCACCTTCATGAGCCAGCGCCGTGAGGCAGTGGAAGAAGCCTACGCGGGCGACATCGTCGGCTTCACCACCCACGGTGGCGTGCAGCTGGGCGACACCATCACAGACGGCTCGGTCAACCTGCTGTTCACCGGCCTGCCGTTTTTTGCGCCGGAAATGTTCAACACCGTGATCCTGAAAAACCCGTTACGCACCAAACAGCTGCAACAGGGTCTGGCGCAGCTCGGTGAAGAAGGCGCGATCCAGGTATTCCGCCCCGAGATGGGCGGCAACATGTTGCTCGGCGCGGTCGGCCAGCTGCAGTTTGAGGTGGTGCAACACCGGCTCAAGAGTGAATACGATGCCGATGTGCGGCTCGAAAACAGCCAGTACACCGGCGCGCGCTGGATCACGGCTGACACGCCGCAGGAACTCAAGGACTTTGTCAACGCCTACCCGCAGCGTATGGCGCGCGACGCCGCCGACACCCTGGCCTACCTGTGCACCAGCCCGTACGATGTGCGCTTGGCGCAGGAACGTTTCCCCAAGATCCACTTCCATCCGCTGCGCGAACATGCCGGGCTGGCGCTGCAAAGCGCTGGCTAACATGCCCGACCCGATGCTGCCGCTGTCCAGTTGGCCGCTGGCGCAGCGCCGGGGCATCATCGGTGTGTTCACCGACATCGACGACACCCTGACCACCCATCAGGCCATCACGCCAGATGCCTTGCAGGCGCTGGCAGACCTCAAAGCCGCCGGGCTGGTTGTGATTCCGATCACCGGGCGGCCGATTGGCTGGTGTGAACCCCATGCGTACGGCGATGTCGCCCGCGGCTTGCCGGCCTGGGCGGTGGACGCGATGGTGGCGGAAAACGGCGGTGTCGCCTTTGCGCCAACACTTCTAAGCCAAAATGGCCACCAGCACTTATTAGATCAGGGTCAACAGCTATCAAAAATATATTACATCGAAGCCGCCGAGCGGGTCATCAACACGCAGAAGCTACAGCAAGTGGCCCAGCGCATCCTGTCTGAGATCCTCGGCACGACGCTCTCACAAGACAGCGCCGGGCGCGAGACCGACATCGCCATCGACCACGCAGAACACACAACGCTGGCGCCGGACAAGGTGGCGCAGGTGGTGGCGCTGATGCAGTCAGAGGGCATGCAGGCCACCGTCAGCAGCATCCACATCAACGGCTGGTACGGCTCGCACAACAAGCTTGCAGCTGCACGCTGGATGGTGGCCACCCTGTTTCATCGCAACCTTGACGATGAGCTGGATCGCTGGGTCTATGTGGGTGACTCGACCAACGACCAGCTGATGTTTCAACATTTCCCGCACAGCGTGGGTGTGGCCAACATCCACAACTTTGATGGCCAGTTGCAACACTGGCCGCGTTATGAGACTGTGGGTGAACGCGGCGCCGGTTTTGCCGAGATGGCCCAGGCGATCCTGCAGGCACGCCTGGCCTGAGGCAGGTATGAGCGCAAATCACCCAGCTCTTTCTGCACCCAACCAGGGCTCACCGGTCGGCCTGCTGGCGGTGTTTGGCTCGACCCTGTTCCAGCTATCGGGCATCTTCATGCTCAGCCCGCTGATGCTGCTAATGCTGAAAAACGTGCAGGTCTCGACCACCCTGGCGGGCCTGTTTGCCGCCACCACCTGGCTCGGCATTTTTGTCATGACGCCGTTTGCCTCGCAGCTGATCCGGCGTGTGGGGCGGCGCCAAACCATGTGGGTGGCATCGACCGTGCCGATCATCGCGGCGCTGGGTTTTATGCTGACCGATGTGGTGTGGGTCTGGTTTGTGCTGGAACTGGCTGCGGGCATCACCGGTGGCCTGCGCTGGGTGCTGGCCGAGGCCTTCATTGCCGAATTTGCACCGCCGCGCAACATCGGGCGCTACATAGGCACTTATGCCACGTTGGTTGGGCTGACCTTTGTGATTGGCCCCACCTTGCTGGCCTGGGTTGGGCCCGACAACAACGTGGCCTTGTGGCTGGTGGTGGCGCTGCTGGTCATCGGCCTGGCCTGGACGGCGTTGATCCCGCGCCTGCCGCCCGACCACGACAGCCACAGCGCCAGCGTGGGCCTGCGCGGGCTGTGGCAGGCAGTGCTGGCCCACCCGGTGATCATGCTGGCCGGTTTTCTGGGTGGCTTTTTTGAGCTGGGCCTGGCCTCAATCCTGCCGCTGTACGGGCTGTCACTGGGCCTGGGCGCCAGCGCCGCGACCCTGCTGGTGGCCGTCAGTGGGGCCGGTGGCACCCTGATCGCCCTGCCCTCGGGCATGCTGGCCGACCGTTTTGCCAACCCGGCACAAGGCAGACGCACGCTGATGGCGGTGTGTGCCGCAATGATCCTGCTGTCGACCCTGCTGCTGCCCTGGGTCAGCGGCGCCAAGGTTCTGGTCTGGCCCATGGTGGCGGTCTGGGGTGCGGCGGGTGGTGCGCTCTACACCCTGGCCATGGTCGACATCGGTGCCCGCGAAAAAGGGCTGACCCTGGTCAACAGCACCGCAGTGCTGGTGCTGACCTACACTTTGGGCGGGCTGATGGCGTCGGCACTGTCTGGCGCGTTGATCGAGTGGTCACCCGCGCTGGGTTTCCCGCTGCTGCTGAGTCTGCTGGCACTGGCCGCCTGCTGGGCACTGGTGCGCCATGCCCGGCGTTTTTGACAGTTTCACCACGTGGTTTGACCTGACTCCTCGGGAGGCAAGATGTTTTTTGCAACAGATGTCAGCGCCGTCTCGCACGGTATCCAGCTGGCGGTGGCGCCGGTGTTTTTACTCACCGCGGTGGCTGGCATGATTGGCACCGTGGCCGGGCGGCTGGCACGCATCATCGACCGCGCCCGCCTGCTGGAGGGCCGTATCGAAGCCGCTCCTCACGACTGCCCGATGCCAACCATCATCGCCGAGCTCAAACAGCTGCGCAAACGCGGCAACCTGGTGAACGTCTGTATTGGCCTGCTGACCTTGTGTGCGATCCAGATCGGACTGACCATCATGGCGCTGTTTCTCGGTGAAACCACCGAAATCGAGAGTTTCAAGGTGGCCACCGTGCTGTTCCTGTCGGGGGTGGGCAGCTTTTTGCTGGCGTTGTTGTGTTTCCTGACGGAGACGGTGATTGCCACACGTATCCTCAAATTTGGCCACGGCGGGCGCCAGGCCAGACACTGACCGCCGTTTGATCCACCCCACAGCGTCCTGCGCCACACCATGCCCAGCACCTCCACCAGCGCCCAGACCCACCCGCTGACCGCCCTGTGGGCACAGCACCCCGCCTGGCAAAACTTGCCGGTCAAAACGCTCAAAAGTCTGGAAGCCCAGGCCCAGCTGCAAAGTGTTTCAGCTGACACGGTGCTGCTGGCCCAGGGCCAACTGGGCAGCCGCCTGGGACTGGTGTTGCACGGCGAGGTGCAGTTGCAGGACCCGGACCTGGGCCTGTCCGTGCGCCTGGGGCGCGGGCAGATGCTGGGTTATGGGGCCACACCTCAACAACAGTTGCGGGCCTGGCAAGCCACCGCGCTGACCGACTGCGAGCTGGCCTGGCTGGCGCCGGAGTTGCTGCAAAGCCTGTGCACCAAACACCCGGCGCTGTTGTACTTCTTCCCATCGGTGATGCAGCAGAGTGCCCAGCCCGACACCCGGCAAACGGCGGCCAAAGCCTTGAACCAGATCAGCGCCCCGGTCCGGACGCTGGTGCAGCGCAGGCCCATCAGCCTGACGCCCGACACCAGCATCCAGGCCACCGCCCAGCTGATGCGCGAACACGGTGTGTCCTCCGTACTGCTGGTAGAGCACGGCCAGCTGTTGGGCCTGGTGACCGACCGCGACCTGCGCAACAAAGTGGTGGCGAACGCCCTGGATGTGAACCAGCCGGTGGTCAACATCGCCAGCCGCAGCCTGCAAACGGTGCAGGCCAACAGCCCCACGTTCGAAGCCCTGCTGCTGATGGCGCGCCACCACATCCACCATCTGCCGGTGCTGGATGGCAGTGAACTGATCGGCATGGTCACCACCACCAACCTGACCGAACAACACCGCGCCTCTCCGGTGCACCTGGCCTCCGACATTTACCAACAGACCACGCTGGAGGGCCTGCAAACACTCACGGCCCGTGTCAAACAGCTGCAGCAGCAGTTGGTGGACGCCGACGCCAACGCCTACAGCACCGGCCACATCATCACCGCCATCACCGACGCTTTGACCGTGCGGCTGATCCAGCTGGCGGAGCAGGCACTTGGCCCGCCACCCCTGCCCTACCTTTGGGTTGCGGCGGGCAGCCAGGCCCGCAACGAGCAGACCGCCAAGTCCGACCAGGACAACTGCCTGATCCTGGACGACGGTTTTGACGAGGCCAGCCATGGCGACTATTTCAAGCAGTTCTCCCAAAAAGTGTGTGACGGCCTGGCGGCCTGCGGCTACATCCATTGCCCCGGTGAGATGATGGCTATGACGGACACCTGGCGCCAACCACGCCGGGTCTGGGCCGAGTACTTTCACAAATGGGTCAACCAGCCCAAGCCCAGGGCGCTGATGCTGACCTGTGTGTTTTTTGATTTGCGCGGCATCCACGGCCAAACCGAGCTGCTGGAGACATTGCGGCAGGACGTGCTGACACTGACCCGGGGCAACAGCCTGTTTCTGGCACACATGGTCAGCAACGCACTCAAACACCGCCCGCCGCTGGGCTTGTTTGGCAACATCACCCTGAGCAAAGGTGGCGACCATCCCCACACCATCGACCTCAAACACAGTGGCATCGTGCCGATCGTGGATCTGGCGCGCATCTACGCGCTGGCGGCCGGGGTGTCTGCGGCCAACACACATGACCGACTGGCGCTCTCAGCCAATGCCGGGCAGGTCAGCGAACAAAGTGCGCGTGACCTGCGCGACGCGCTGGAGTTTCTGGGCAAGCTGCGCCTGGCCCACCAGGCACGCCAAACGGCCCAGGGCCAGGCACCCGACAACTTCCTGGCCCTAGAAGAGCTGTCCAACTTTGAACGTAGCCAGCTCAAAGAGGCGTTTGGGGTGGTGCAGACCCTGCAAGAGGTGCTGAGCAAACGTTACGCCGGCGGACGTTTTTAGCCTCTAGCCCTTATTTCAAAAGGGCTGATAGCTCCACTAACAATAGCACCTCAAGCCAACATGCAACCTCTTGCTCAATCCGATTGAACGGGCACAAGTTTTCAGTACTTAAGCCGCGCGTAATAGGTGCTTTGTGCCGCCTCACGCGCCTGGCGCAGGGTGTGGATGCCCATGGCCTGCAGCAGCGGGATCAACCTGAGCCAGACCTCGGCGGTCACCAAGGCATCGCCCAGCGCGGTGTGGCGGCCCAGCACGGTGATGTTGAAGCGCTCGGCAATCGCCTCGAGCCGGTGAGACTCCTGGGCCGGGTGCACCACGGCTGAGAGTAACAAGGTGTCGAGCACCGGCTGGTCAAACTTCAGGTCGGTGGCGGCTTCCTGGAGCTGCAGGAACTTCATGTCAAACGCCGCGTTGTGTGCCACCAGCACGGTGTCGCTGGCAAAGCGGTGAAACGCGGGCAACACCTCGGTGATGCGGGGCTGACCACGGACCATCTCCTGGGTGATGCCGTGGATCGGGATGGTGGCTGCCGGGATCAGTCGCCCGGGGTTGACCAGTTGCTCAAAACTCTCCTGGCGCAGCAGTTTGCCGTTGACACAACGGGTGGCGCCGATCTGGATGATCTCATCGCCCTCGGACGGGTTCAGGCCGGTGGTCTCGGTGTCAAACACGGTGTAGGCCAGCTCACTCAGACGGCGGTCATCCAATGCGCTGGTCTGGTCGGTGCTCTGGAACAGATCGAAGTCGTAATACTCAGGGCGGCTGTTGCTGTGCCCCAGGGTGGCGGTCTCGGGCAGGTCCTGCACATTCACCTGGGGTAGGGCAAAACGGAAGAAGGCCTCGTGGCGCACCCGTTCGCGCGCAAAGATCAGCTCACCCCCATGGCGCTCGACCACATCGCGCACACTCAAACGGGTGCTCTCGGCGCCCATCTGCATGCTGTCCATCTGCCAGATCATCACGGTTTCGGTGCTCATCACCTGGTCGGTCCAGATCAGGTCGAGCTTGGCCACGCCGTTCTCTGAGAACAAGCGCAGACGCAGGAACCTGACATCGAACTCATCCACCAGCCGTGCCGACAGATACACCAGCGCCTGGATCAGGCTATAGCTGTCCACCCGCAGCCACAGGCTGTCGTCGAGCTGCTCCAGTGACACCGTGCGCTGGCAGTGTTTCTGAATGCGTTGTTGCGCCACCAGCAACATGTCGGCACCCAGCATCTCCTCCAATGGCCAGCGGGTGCTCTGGCTATGGCTGGCCTGCTTGTCCAGGTCGGTGATGCGCTGGGCCATGCTGTTCATCTCGTCGTGCAGGATCTGGCGCTGACGCGAGCGGGGCTCACCTGTGAGCTCCGAGGCCTCCAGCGTGGCCAATGCGGTTTTCATGCCCGCCAGTGAGGCGCGGCAGCCCTGGGTGAGCGTATGCAGCATCTGATCGCGCCGCTTTTCTTCCTCAAAGGCCCGGGTCACGTTGTCCAGCATCAGCACAAATCCGCTCAGCGCGTTGTTGGCGTCGTCGGTATTGCTGGTGCGCACCGGCGCCATCTGCACCTTGAGCAGCTGGCCGGCGGTCGTGCTCGTGACAAACTGGGCCGACGGGTTGGCGGCACCACGCAGCAGGCGCTGCTGGATACTGTCGATGGCGTGCGCCACCAGGGCACGGTCAAACACCGCGTAGATCGAGCGGCCAATACCCACCAGTTCAGCACCACCGGCCAGCGCGGGCACATTGGACAAAGTGCGAAACTGCAGCCGCGCCCGGTTGTTGTAGAGCAGGATACGGCCGTCCAGGTTACACACCACCACACTTTGGGTCAGCTCGGCCATCAGGGCCGCCAGGCGGTCTTTTTCCTGCTGGATGCCCAGGCTGGCTTGGGCCACCTGGCTGGCCATCTCGTGGCGTAACTGGTCACGCTGGCTGGCCAGTTGGAACACCACCTGCGCCAGTTCCTGCGTTTCCTGGGTGCCCTGGTGCTGCATCGGTGCGGCCTGGTCTGCGGCCAACAACACCCGGGTTTGCTCCAGCAAACGTGCCGGGGCGCTGGCGTAACGCCGGAACAACCAACGCAAAGTGGCGGCAATCAACACCAACCCCATCCCCCAGGTCAACCCAATCAGCGCCAGACGTGGCGCCAGTTGCTCGGTGATCAGCGCCCGCTGTTCTGGCGCCAGGGTCGAGGTGATCAGGCCCATGGTCAGCGCCAGCCAGACGATGGTGGCCAGGCCAATGACCACAATGGCCAGCAACAGGCGGCGGTCGATGGGCTTCATGGAACTCCCGGGCTCAGACCTTGGCCTTACCCCACTTGGCGTGTGCATGGCGGCTCAGGGCAAAGCTGGCAAAAAACTTGCACCAGATGGTGCTACCAGCCACCGCACTCCAGGTGCTGTAGTCCCATTCGCCCAGAATCACCGCCACCACCACGCAGGCGATCACGCCACCTGCCACCAAATTGATGGCCATCTCATAAGGTGCCCATTTGGGGGCATCGGGTGGTGCCTCGCCGCGCTTGGTGGCCACTTCGGAGAAATCTCGCCGCACGGTGATGCGCCAAGCCCGACGCAACCAGAAAAACCCGATCGGAAACAGTGCCAAAAACAAAATCCACGTCATGGCGACGCTGATGTCGAAAACCATTCACACCCTCCAATACCAGTCAAGAATCTGAAAAACCTGCACGTCATGTGCGTCACTGAAACGCTGGGCTGGCTTGTGCCAGTTCTGAAAAAAAGCCCCGCCAGCATGGCTGACAGGGCTTGCTTTGTCAAACTGGCCTGCGGCAAACAAGCCAGCGACCCGTGTCAATCAAACACAGCGGTCAGTGGGCACCGTCCACCAGCTTGGAGCCACGTGGCACACGCACCGACTCGACCATGTGCTGGATGTGCTCGGGCGGTTCCGCCGTGACCTTGTCCACCAGGAAGGCCACCGCAAAGTTCACCAAAGCACCCACCGCGCCGAATGCTTCAGGGGTGATGCCAAAGAATGGGTTGGCGCCACCAATCAGCGGCAAGAAGTCGGTGCCTTTGATGAAGAAAATGCCCTTGTGTGCAAACACATAGAACAAGGTGATGAACAAGCCCGCCAACATGCCGGCCATGGCGCCTTCTTTGTTCATCTTCTTCGAGAAAATGCCCATCATGATCGCCGGGAACAACGAGGACGCCGCAATACCAAAGGCCAGTGCCACTGTCCCCGCCGCGAATCCTGGCGGATTCAAGCCGAGCCAACCAGAGATCACAATCGCCACCGCCATCGCCACCTTGCCCGCCAACAGCTCACCCTTCTCAGAGATGCTGGGCATGAAGATGTTCTTGATCAGGTCGTGCGATACAGCGGCAGAAATCGCCATCAGCAAGCCAGCAGCCGTGGACAGCGCGGCGGCCAGACCACCCGCAGCCACCAGACCAATCACCCAGTTGGGCAGCAACGCAATTTCCGGGTTGGCCAGCACAATGATGTCGGCGTTCACGGTCAGCTCATTGCCTTTCCAGCCTGCGGCGGCGGCCTTGGCTTTGGCGGCGTCATTTTTGGTTGCGTCGTTGTAGTACTGGATACGGCCGTCGCCATTTTTGTCCTCAAACTTCAACAGACCCGTCTTTTCCCAACGCTTCATCCAGTCCGGACGTTCGTCCGCCTTGATCGAGGCTTCAGGGGCATACAAGTCACCGCCCTTGACTACGGCCGTGTTCACGGTGGAGTGCAGGTTCAGTTTGGCCATGGCCGCCACGGCGGGTGCAGTGGTGTAGAGGATGGCAATAAACACCAGTGCCCAGCCCGCAGAGGAGCGTGCGTCCTTGACGGTGGGCACCGTGAAGAATCGCATGATCACGTGGGGCAAACCGGCGGTTCCGATCATCAGCGACAGGGTGTACATGAACATGTTGAGCGTGCTGCCCGCTGTGGTGGTGGTGTACTTGCCAAAACCGAGGTCAGTCACCACGGAGTCCAGTTTGGCCAACAAGGACATGTCGGTACCGGTCAGGTCAGCCCCCAGCCCCAACTGCGGCAGGAAGTTGCCGGTGAGTTGCAGAGAGATAAAGATCGCCGGGATGGTGTAGGCCAAAATCAGCACGATGTACTGCGCCACCTGGGTGTAGGTGATGCCTTTCATGCCGCCAAACACCGCGTACAGGAACACGATGCCCATACCAACATAAATACCCACGTCGCTGGACACGCCCAGGAAGCGCGAGAACGCCACCCCCACCCCTGTCATCTGACCAATGATGTAGGTCAGCGACGCGGTCAGCAGGCAGATCACCGCGATCATGGCTGCGCCCTTGGAGTAGAAGCGGTCACCGATGAACTGAGGCACGGTGAATTTTCCGAACTTGCGCAGATACGGTGCCAGCAACATGGCCAGCAGCACATAACCACCAGTCCAGCCCATCAGGAACAGACCGCCGCCGTAGCCCATGTTGGCGATCAGGCCCGCCATGGAGATGAAGGACGCCGCCGACATCCAGTCGGCGCCGGTGGCCATACCGTTGAGCACCGGATGGACTGAGCCGCCCGCCGAGTAAAACTCACTGGTGGAGCCGGCACGTGCCCAGACGGCAATGCCGATGTAGAGCGCAAAGCTCAGACCCACCATCAGATAAATTGTGGTTTGAAGATCCATCTTGTAGCCCTCAGTCTTCGTGAACGTCAAACTTGATGTCCAGATTGTTCATACGCCAGGCGTAATAAAAAATCTGAGCCACAAAGAAGTAGATGGAGCCCTGGTGTGCAAACCAGAAACCCAGCGGGTAGCCACCCAGGTGGAATTGGTTGAAAAATTCAACAAACAGAATGCCCGCCCCGAAGGACACCAGAAACCAGAGGATCAGCACATTCCTCAGCAGTTTCAGGGTCTCCTTCCAGTAGGCACCACTATCGTAGTCATGCTTCATGAAGTCTCCTCGATTGATTTAAGTAGTGCAGCGTCGAGGCTACACACATACATTGCGCGACCTGTTCCCGCGCTTTTGCGTTGGTGACTGTCGCGGCCATTCCTTACAGTTTTCTTATGAAATTGCCTTGAAAACCAACAACTTAGGGTAAACACTGGCGTAAAGATGGTGCGCGGGAGAAAGAGGTCAGTAATGGGTAAGTCGTGCCACTTAGCCTAGCCCCATCACAGCAACAATCCGGAGACAACCCATGCAAGACGATTTGATACAGCGGGTGATCAGCCACCCGAAATACCAGGAGCTCAAAGCCAAGCGCAGCAGCTTTGGCTGGACGCTGACCTGGGCGATGATGATCGTCTACTACGGCTTCATTGTGCTGGTGGCATTTAACAAGGAGTTCCTGGCCACCAAACTCGGTGCGGGTGTCATGACCATCGGTATCCCGATTGGTTTTGGTGTCATTGTGTTCACGGTGCTCATCACCGCCATTTATGTGCGTCGCGCCAACAGCGAATACGACGATCTGACAGCAGAAATTACCAAGGCGGTGCTGAAATGAGGTTCAAAAACGATACCACCCGACAAATTGCCATCTTGGCAGCGCTGCTTGGCGTGTCGGCGGCCGCCTGGTCTGCGGGCGCCGATCTGGGCCAGGCGCAACAACAGGCAACGAACTGGACGGCCATCAGCATGTTTGGCGCCTTTGTGGTCATGACGCTGTTCATCACCAAGTGGGCAGCCGCCAAAACCAAATCGGCCGCTGACTTTTACACCGCAGGTGGCGGCATCACCGGCTTTCAGAACGGTCTGGCGATTGCTGGCGACTACATGTCGGCGGCATCCTTCCTGGGTATTTCTGCGGCGGTGATGGCCAGCGGGTTCGACGGCCTGATCTACTCCATCGGTTTCCTGGTGGGCTGGCCCGTCATCACCTTCCTGATGGCCGAGCGTCTGCGCAACCTGGGCAAGTTCACCTTTGCTGACGTGGCGGCCTTTCGCTTCGAGCAAAAACCGATCCGCATTTTTGCGGCCTCGGGCACGCTGGTGGTGGTGGCGTTTTACCTGATCGCCCAGATGGTGGGTGCAGGCCAGCTGATCAAGCTGTTGTTTGGTCTGGAGTACTACATTGCGGTGATCATCGTCGGCGCACTGATGATGGTCTACGTGTTGTTTGGTGGCATGACCGCCACCACCTGGGTGCAGATCATCAAGGCCTGTTTGCTGCTGGGTGGGGCGTCCTTCATGGCGCTGTCGGTGTTGTGGCATTTCGGCTTCAGCCCCGAAGCCATGTTTGCCTCTGCGGTACAGATCAAGACCGACCTGGCGCTCAAAGACGGCAAGATTGCCGAAGTGGCAGCAGCGGCCGGCCAGTCGATCATGGGACCGGGCAACTTTGTGAAGGACCCGATCTCGGCCATCAGCTTTGGTATGGCGCTGATGTTTGGTACCGCTGGCCTGCCCCACATCCTGATGCGTTTCTTCACCGTGCCCAGTGCCAAAGCGGCACGCAGTTCGGTGATGTGGGCCACCGGCTGGATCGGCTACTTCTACCTGCTGACCTTCATCATTGGTTTTGGTGCAATCACTTTTGTGCTGACCAACCCCGAGTTTCTTGACCCGGTCAAGGGTGGTCTGCGTGGCGGCGGCAACATGGCGGCGATCCACCTGGCCAACGCCGTGGGTGGCAATGTGTTCCTGGGCTTCATCTCGGCGGTGGCTTTTGCCACGATTCTGGCGGTGGTGGCGGGCCTAACCCTCTCAGGGGCGTCCGCTGTGTCGCATGACATTTACGCCACCGTGATCAAACAAGGCAAGGCCAACAGTGCCGACGAGTTGCGCATCTCCAAAATCACCACCATTTGCCTGGGCATTCTGGCGGTGACGCTGGGCATCGTGTTCGAGAAGCAAAACATCGCCTTCATGGTGTCGCTGGCCTTCGCGATTGCGGCCTCGGCCAACTTCCCGGTGTTGTTCATGTCGGTGCTGTGGAAAGATTGCACCACCAAAGGTGCGGTGATCGGTGGCTTTCTGGGCCTGATCTCATCCGTTGCCCTGACGGTGGTGTCACCTTCGGTGTGGGAAGCCACGCTGGGTAACCCCAAAGGTTCGGCCCTGTTCCCGTACACCTCACCGGCGCTGTTCTCGATGACCATCGGTTTTGTTGGCATCTGGCTGTTTTCGGTGCTTGACAAGAGTGCACGTGCTGCCAAAGACCGCGATGGTTTCCTGGCGCAGCAAGTGCGCTCGGAAACCGGCATCGGTGCCTCAGGTGCGTCCGGCCACTGACGACAGATAAAGCCTCGCCTCAGCCTCTTTGGCTAGCGAGGTCATCCGTTCAAAGGGCTGCTGGCGCTACTGTCTGCAGCCCTTTTTTTGATTGAAAGCTACCGTGTCTTTCATTTTTCCTTTTGATACCGCACCCTTCAACGAGCTGAGCGCCACCGAACAAACCCGGCTGCGCGAGGTGGCGTTGCATGTGCGCATCACCGCCGGAGACCGGTTGCTGGTGCCCGACAGCACACCCCAGCATCTGTGGGTGATCCGTGACGGGCATGCCCAGCTGCAAGAAGATGAACATGTGCATGTGTTGACGTCGGGCGAGTCCATCAGCTGGCGTGCGTTGCTGACCGAGCGCAACCATGCCAGTGTGGTGGCCCTGGACGATGTGTTGGCCTGGCAGATCCCCAAAACCACCCTGATGCCGTTGCTGGCCAACAACCCGCGTTTCAGTGCCCGGGTGTTTGCCACCATGGCCGCCGATCTGGCCAATGACCAGGACATTGACCACAACCGCGAACTGATGTCGCTGATGCTGGTGCGCGTCAAAGACGCCTATTTGCAAAAACCCTTTTATGTCGACGGTCAGCTCGACGTGGTGGCGGTGTGTCGCCTGCTGGCTCAGCACAAATTAACCAACGCGCTGGTGCGTGATGTGCAGCAGGGGGTCGAACGCATCGGCATGTTCACGACCACCGACCTGCGTGACGCTTTATTAAAACCTGTAGCACCCCACCTATTGCCCATAAGGGATGTGGCCCGTTTTGATCTAATCACACTGGGGCCAGAGGCGGAGCTGTTTGAGGCCCTGCTGATCATGCTGCGGCACCGGGTACACCGGGTGCTGGTGAAAGACGGCGACACCGTTCTGGGCCTGCTGAGCCAGCTCGATCTGATGAGTTTCATGTCCAACCACTCGCACCTGATCACGCTGCAGGTGGAACAGGCGCGCTCGGTGGATGACTTGCGCGCAGCGGCGATTCAGGTGGACGATTCGA
The DNA here is from genome assembly GCF_013416775.1 of Rhodoferax sp. BLA1. Classification (GTDB taxonomy): domain Bacteria; phylum Pseudomonadota; class Gammaproteobacteria; order Burkholderiales; family Burkholderiaceae_C; genus Rhodoferax. The sequence continues at coordinate 473,395 of NZ_SZVI01000012.1, read as the reverse complement.
TCAAGATGCTGCAGCGTGGTGGCATGCGCATCGAGATCATCTCCAAACTGGTGAGTGAACTCAATGGCCAGATTTTTGCCAGGCTGTGGTCGCTACTGGCACCGCCTGAGCTGTTGCAAAACAGTTGCCTGCTGGTGATGGGCAGCGAGGGCCGCAGTGAACAAATCCTCAAGACCGACCAGGATAACGCCCTGCTGCTGCGCGATGGCTACAGCTGTGCGGATCTGGCCAGCATCACCGGCCAATTCAGTGCCGCCCTGCTGACCTTTGGTTACCCGCCTTGCCCGGGCAACATCATGATCACCAACCCGCTGTGGTGCCAACCCCTGGCGGCTTTTCGCGAGACCATTGGCCAGTGGTTGTTTAACGCGGACCCTGAAGGCAAGATGAACCTGGCCATTTTTCTGGATGCCCGGGCCATTTCTGGCGACGCCTCGCTGCTGACCAACGCCCGCGAACATGCTCTGAATCTGGCCACCGGCAGCCTGTCTTACATGGCCCGCATGGCCAGCGCCATTGACCAGTTTGCCGAGCCCACACAAGGTTGGTGGAGCCGCATCACCAAATTGCAGGTCAGCGGGCCAGAGACTTTTGACCTGAAAAAAATCGGCACCTTCCCGATCGTGCACGGCACCCGCGCCCTGGCCCTGGAGCATCGACTGGACTTACTGGGCACGGTCGAGCGCCTGCAGGAACTGGCCCACCGGCAGGTGTTACCGACAACGCTGGTGCGTGATCTGGTGGAAACCCTGCACTTGCTGATGGCAATGAAACTGCGCAACAACCTGCGCCAACAGTCCCTCGGGCAACCCATCAGCAACCTGATTGAGCTCAACACCCTGGGCACCCTCGACCGCGACCTGCTCAAGGACGCTTTGCTGATCATCAAGCAGTTCAAACAGCACTTGCGCCTGCACTACCGGCTGGAAGCCTGAGCTGCTGGGGTCGGCCACTCAAACGCCCCCAAGCTGGGGTGATCACCGACGCATCCTGCGTTGGCCCCTTGCAGCGGGCCTGTTCGCCCTCACACGTCGACCCCTTGGCGATACTTTTGTGTCCAACCAGAAACAATTTATCCAATAGATATGCATCGCGTTAAGTGATGGCATCGAATATATCCAATTTAATAACTTTGGATGAAGGAGTTATTTTCAAGCACCGAGGTATCTCGTTTTGATGCTTTTTATAAAAAGCTAAGCATTCACCAGCAGCCCTAATATTTCCTCACCTTTTCCACTTAACCCCAGGAGATGATTGTGAGTAATATCAGCTCGGTGACTTCTTATATGCCGTCGTCGACGGCCCTCAGTTCCACGTCTTCCGTCTACGACTCTGCCAAGGCCTATGGCTCGTCGGTGGCCAATGAGATCAGCGATGCCGCCAGCGCCGTTGTCACCTTCAGCGCCGAGAGCCTGAACAAACTCAGTGAACTCGCTGGCGAGGGTTTCGACGCCGTTGGTGACGCCTTCAGCGATGCCGGGAACGCCATCGCTGATGCGGCTGACAGTGTGGAGAACGGCTTGACCGAGCTGTACACCGACATCTCCGACCTGGCGCAAAACAGTGTGGACGCCATCAGCGAAACCGCCACCTCGATGGCCGATGGCATCAGCGAGGCAACCGAATCGGTTGTGGACGGCGTCGGTGATGCGGCCTCCTCGGTGGCAGATGGCATGAGCTCAGTCGCCAGCAGCATCTCGGAGTACGCCAACTTGGGCGCGGCGGCGGTTAAACAAACCTTCAGCGAAATGGTTTGACATGGCTGCCCGCAGACACACCGTGGCACTGGCGGTGGCGAGCCTGTCCTTGTCGGGCTGCTCCATCCTGAGTCCCTTGCCACTTTGGGAGCTGACCAAAGCCACCGGTCAGTTGGCCTTCAGCTCCCTGCAGACAGAGCCGGGCGAGGCCAGTGACACGGTCTACCACGCCCATGCCCGTTTTACCAGCTTGTGTATCGAATACAACCCGCAAACCCAGACCGCCGATGTGGTGCCCGCCCTGCAACTGGCACTGCGTGCCCACCGGATTGACAGCCGGGTTTATGAAAACGCCATCAACGCACCCCATTGCCCGGTCTGGTTGCGTTACAGCGCCCAAATGGAGTGGGGAATATCCCCCTATTCAGAGCGTTATCAGGCCTACATCAGCCAAGCCGCCCTGACCTTGCAGACCGACCGAGGTCGGGTGTTGTCCAGCAGCCACTACCGCTTGGATGATGGTTTCCTCACCAGCAAATGGGCCTCGACCCAGGACAAGCTGGCACCCGTGGTCAGTGTCCTGGTCACCGGGGTGCAGCCAGTCAAGCGACCAACCCAGCCAGCCAAGGAGCAATCATGATCGCCCCCATTGCCCGCCCTCTGCTGGCGGTACTCAGCCTGAGCAGCCTGTTGCTGGGCTGTGCCAGTGCACCCACCACCACCGTACCCGGGCCACTGTCGGCCCTGCCGATCGCCCGCCCGGCGAATCTGGAACGTGTCACCACCGGCTCTCTGTTCCAGGCCAGTTCAGGCTCACTCTTTACCGGACGGCAAAAACCCCGCGCGATTGGTGACACCGTCAAGGTGAACATCTCGGAGAAACTCAGTGCCAGCGACACCGTTAAGGAAGATGCCAGCCGGGAAACGTCCTTGAAGTCCAAAGGACCCGGCGTTCGGGAGGACTCCCCTCTGGCAGGCATCTTCAACCAGGATGCCACCGCCTCCGGCAGCAGCTCCTTCAAGGGCAACGGCACCGCCAAAAACGACAGCAGTTTCACCGGCCAACTCGCCGCCTCGGTGATCAATGTGCTGGCCAATGGCAACCTGGTGGTGGCGGGTCAACGCAGCATTGCCCTGCACGGGGGCGGCAGCACCCTGCGCTTTTCAGGTGTGATCGACCCGCGTGACATCCGGGACGGCAATGTCATTCAGTCCAGCGATGTGGTGAATGCCCGCCTGGAAGTGGTGGCGCAGGGCGACTCGTCCGAGATTGCCTCACGCACCTGGCTGCAAAAGGTGCTCAGCAGAACCCTGTCCGTTTGGTAATGGGTTCAAGGAAAAAACCATGTTCACATTTCTCAAAACCACCTTGACAGCGGCGTCCTGGCTGGCTGCCAGCCTGCCTGCCACGGCCGCGCTGCAGATGGACGGTGTGGCGCTGGAGGAGTCGGTCCAGGTGGCCGGCAAAAACCTCAGGCTCAACGGGGCGGGCATCAGCATGCGTTTGATCTTCAAGGTCTACGCCCTGGGCCTGTACCTGCCCAACCGCCAGGACACCACCCGCGAGGTCTTGCATGGCGAGGGCCCCAAAAGGCTGTTGATTGCCATGTTGCGGGACGTCAGCGGTGCAGAGTTCAACGACGAGTTGCGCCAGTATGCGGTGACCGAGAGCGCCTCGGTACCGGCGCACATCCTGGACAACATGATGCGCCTGGGTCAGGCCATTGAACGCCAGTCCAACGGCCTGCGCAAGGGCGACACTCTGACGCTGGACTGGGTGCCCGGCACCGGCACGCTGGTGGAGCTCAACAACAAACCGCTGACCACCCCACTGCGCGACTTGGCGTTTTACAAGGCTTTGCTCAACATCTGGCTGGGCGACCGGCCGGCCGATTCCGGGCTCAAAATGAAACTGCTGGGCCAGGCCACGGAATTGCGCTCAGCCCTGCGTGACTGAACCCGGGTGAATATGTGAATGGAATATGTCGACTTTGTATCTGTTTGGACATAAAACACAATACATACCCAGAATGTCCCGCAGAAAGGCATCGGCACAAATAGGTGCAAATGACAAACCTACAATCAGCCCATTTATGCCTTCAAGATGACTTCCAAATTTCAGGTACTGATTGTCGACGACGACGAAGATATCAATCGCCTGCTGGCCGATTATCTGGTGCCCTATGGCTTTGTGACCCATGTGGCATGTGATGCCGACAGCATGCGCCGCCAGCTGGAGCGCCACCGCATCGACCTGATCGTGATGGATGTGATGTTGCCCGGTACCGACGGCCTGAGCCTGACACGCGAAGTCAGGCAACACTCACCCATCCCGGTGATCATGCTGACCGCCCGCGCCGACCATTTTGACCGGGTGCTGGGCCTGGAGAACGGCGCTGACGACTATGTCACCAAGCCGTTTGAGCCCCGTGAGCTGGTGGCCCGCATCCAGTCGGTGCTGCGCCGTGCCAATACCCACAACACCATCAAAGGACGTGACGGCGGCCATGTGATTTGTTTCAACGGTTGGAAGCTCAACCCGGAGAACCACAGCCTGCACGCACCCAGCGGTGTCACCGTGGCCCTGTCCAATGCCGAATTTCGTCTGCTGTGCAGCTTCTTGCACACCCCTCGGCGTTTGCTGAGCCGCGACCAGCTGATCGAACTCGCCCATGGCCATGTGGCTGGCGCCGGTGAGCGCAGCATTGACCTGCTGGTGTCACGGCTGCGCCAGAAATTGGCTGGCTCGCCCGACGGGGCCGACATGATCAAAACCATCCGGGGTCGCGGTTACCTGTTTACCGCCCCGGTTGAGCGGGGTCAGGTCGCGTGAAACTTCGGCTGATCGGGCTGCTGCGTCGGCTGGTGCCGAGCACACTGTTTGGCCGCCTGGCCCTGCTGCTGTGTGTGGCGGTGTTGATCAGCCAGGCGCTGGCGATCAAACTGATGTTTGAGGTTGGCCCAAGCTTGTTTGGCCCCATGCCCAACGGCCCGCCCCCCGGGCCACCACCCGGCCCGTTCACCGGCCCCAACATGGGCCCACCGCCACCGCGCCCCGGAGAAGCACCCAGCCTAGCCCATCTGGGTTTGTGGCTGGACATCGGGATACGGCTGCTGGCACTGATGGTGGCGGCCTGGATTGGCGCACGCTGGCTGGCGCAGCCGGTGCGCCAATTGGCCGACGCCGCGCGTGAGCTGGGACGCGACATCCACCGCGCGCCACTGGTGGAACAAGGCAGCGACGAGTGCCGTGAAGCCACCCGTGTCTTCAACCAGATGCAAGCCCAGATCTGCCAGCAACTGAGCGAACGCGACAGCTTTGTGGCCGCCGTCTCACACGACCTGCGCACCCCGCTGACGCGTATGGCGCTACGCGCCGAAAGCCTGCAGGATGCCGAACAGCGCCTGTGTTTCCAGCGCGACATCACTGAGATGAACACCATGATCACCGCCACGCTGGACCACCTGCGCGGTGTGGCCTCGGGGGAACCGATGGTGTTGCTTGATGTGGGTTCCTTGCTAAGCAGTCTGGTTGACGACTACCAGTCCTGGGGCCACCCGGTGACCCTGGTTGAACCTGAGCAATCCAGCCCGGTGGCACCCCTGCTGACCCAGGCGCAGGCGCTGCGCCGCTGCATCAGCAACATCGTCGACAACGCGGTGCGTTACGGCGGCTCGGCCCGGGTGCGCTGTTTTGAAGAGGCTAACCAGCTGTGTATCGAGGTCAGCGACCCCGGCCCCGGCATGGCCGCGGCCGACCTGAACCGGGCACTGACACCGTTCTTCCGCGCCGAAGGCTCCCGCAACCGCCACAGCGGCGGGGTGGGCCTGGGGCTGTCGATTGCCAACGACATCGCACGCCGCCTGCACGGTGAGGTGCGGCTCAAGAACGGGACCAGCGGCGGTCTGGTGGCCACCGTGGTTTTGCCCCGGCCCTCATCAACACCCGGCTGACGAACGCCCCACCCCGCCCTGGACTCAGGGCAAAATCAGCCTCTAGCCCTTATATCTAAAGGGCCTGGCGATATGGTTATGAATGATTGGTGGCCTGATCAAAGCCTTGCAGCACGTTGACCGCGTTGGTGCCCACCTCGGCGACCGCGTAACCACCTTCAAACACAAACACCGTGGGCAAGCCCGCTTTGGCCAAGTCCTCACCGACCTGCAGGTAGTCGGCACTCTGCAGTGAGAAGCCCGAAATCGGGTCACCCACAAAGGTATCCATGCCCAGCGACACCACCAGCGCCTGCGCGCCAAACTCGGCAATACCCGCCAAGGCCTGCTGCAAGGTGGCCCGCCAGACCTCAAACCCGGTGCCACGCGGCAGCGGCCAGTTGCGGTTAAAACCCAGCCCGGCACCTGCACCCAACTCGTCGGCATACCCCAGGTAAAACGGGTACTCGGTGTGGGGGTCACCATGGATGCTGGTGAAGTACACGTCAGGCCGCTCGTAAAAAATGGCCTGGGTGCCGTTGCCGTGGTGGTAGTCGATGTCCAGAATCGCCACCCGATCCAGGCCCTGCTCACGCAAGGCCTGCGCGGCCAGGGCGGCGTTGTTCACAAAACAATACCCGCCAAAAAAGTCTGCACCCGCATGGTGACCAGGTGGGCGCGTCAAAGCAAACGCAGCACGCTCACCCCCAGCCACCGCCAGCGCCGCACTCAAGGCACAGTCGGCACCGGCGCGGGCGGCGTCCCAGGTGCCTTCGGTCAGCGGGGTGCCCGCATCCATCGAAAACAGGCCCATGCGGGCGGCGAAGTTGGCAGGCAACACATCCGAGCGCAGGCTGCGCACCGGCCACACCGAGGGCAGCGCGTCACGCTGAGCGTTGGCCGGGTCCAGCGCCACCCACTCGTCCCAGGCACCGGCCAAAAAATCCAGGTAACGCTGGCTGTGCACGCCCAATAACGCGCTGTCATCAAAAGGCTCGGGCGGCAAGATGGGACCAAGCTTGCGCACCTTCAACTCCGCCAGCACATGGTCCACCCGTGCGGGCACCTCAAAACACGGCACCAACTGGCCACGAAACATCTCCAGCTTGCCTTGGTGCTGGCTGTGCAAATGGTTGTAGTAGGTCAACATTGGGCGTTCTTTCAAATGAAGTGGTTGGTATCTAGGCGCAGATCTGGTCCCGCCGCAGTGGCCTGATCCGTCACACGGTCAGTCAATGAATCGTCCTTGAGCAAGAAGTTACACATCACAGTAGGTCTTGCAAAAAGCGTCCAAGGTCAAAATCGGGCAGCCGCTTGCCTGCTCAAACTCTGCGGCAATGGACAGCAAATCGCGGTCGCCAGACACCAGCACGTGCGCCTTGCCTGCCGCCGCCAAATGCATGAACGGCTCATCCTGCGTATCGCGGCACTCTGGCACCTGTGGTGGCGGTTGGGGAATACGCACTGTCTTTGTGTACGGCAGGTAGTCGGCCAGCAACTCTTCTTGCTCGGCTTGCGGCAGGTGGAACTTGGGGTACGCCAACACCCGCACCAGCTCCTGTACCGTGGCGGTGCTGGCCAATGGCAAGAATGCCCCTTGCTGCCACGCACGCCGCACACGCCCGGCCGCCCCGCCGCCAAACACCAGCGCAGACAAGACGACATTGGTGTCCAACACCACGCGCACTGGGGCGCTCATGCTTTGGTCTGGGCCTTTTTGCCAACCGGTTTCCTGGTCTTCGCGGGGTTAACAGCATAGGGCGCCACCGGCTCGGCAGCCATGGCTGGCGCGGCCTGGGGCGCTCTGGCCCAGGCCACTGCGTCGGCAATATCGGCGTCCGTCAAATCCAACTCCGCCAACTTGGCCCGGACGGCGTCCCCGCGCTGGATGCGCACGGGCGTCAGGATGATCTGCCCGGCACGGGCTTCCACATCAAAGTATTCCGTGGCACCCACGGCCTGCGTCACGCTCTTGGGCAGCGTGAGCTGGTTCTTGGAGGTGATTTTGGCGAGCATGGCATTTGACAGAAAGTAAGGATTCCTTACTTTAACCAAAAACCCAAGTAGATGCAATTCATGAATGAAATTGGCCTTTAGCCCTTGTGAGATGGGGCCAAGAAGCTATCACAACAGAAGCAAAACTACTAACCTGCCTCAGCCTCTTCCAATGCCTTCAGCGTGCGCGCGTTCGCATCCTTCCACTCGATACGGCCATTGGCGCTTCGGCCATGAATCAAGCAGGAACCACTCGAAACTACCTTCGGTAACATCGACGGGCGAAAACCACCAACGGTCACTCTCTCGCCCATAAACACAGCAAGCCACCTCATCACGAGTAGCAAACAATGCCAGAGGTAGTGAATTCCCTGCAAGCAAATGCATAGGCCACTTACCCTGAAGCATTCCAAAATAAGACGCCTCTATCGCAAGTAGAGGTTCAATCACGTTAACCGACCAGACTCAGCAAATAGCGGACAAGCTCTCCCAAAATCACACCACGAATTGCAGGCGCAAGCAAAACTGTCCCCCTTTATATTGAACATGGTCAAAAGGTCACTTCAACGTGTAATGTTTATCAAAAAAGGCCAGCACGTTCGTGCTGTAAAACGGCTTCTTGATCCCTTTAGGATTCGTTGGATCAAGCAAACGAAGTCGATATAACTTTGAATCTTCAGCCAAAACTTTTCGCAGGTCGTGATACTTCTTCGCTGCTTTGAAATCAGAGTACCGAGCTTTGCAACGCGCAGTCACTTCGTCATAGGTCCAAGGATAGTTCTGAGCAAGATTTTCCTCAGTCAAGAATACTGGTATTGCCGTTGGATCGTTCGTGATCTTCACGGTCGGCGTGTTCTCTGCACCTGTCTTCTTGATTTGCACTTCAATTGATGTCTGAAAGCGAAGATCATTTGTTTCAGTCGCTGCTGACGACTGTGCCAGATCGCTGATACAAGCCAACAGGTTTTTTTCCTCAGCAGAGGACACCACGATTGAACCACCCGTATTCACAAAGCCGATAGGCAAAAGAATTTGAAGGTGCTCCGACAAGTCTTTCTTAAACCATCGCCGCCCATACCAAACAAAATTCCGTACCGCCGCAGTACCGACCTCCAGCAGTTGCCTACGTAGCGCCATGGATGGTGAAAAAAAGTGAGCTGAGCAATCCCGGACTTCCATCAAGGCTTCGATGTTGTTCTTTACCGCATCAGGCAACTTGGACGGTGCATGGGCATCCAGCTTTTCAATTGCCTTGCGTATCCCTATGGTTTTCGGATTTCCAGAACGCCCGCGCTCCAAGTACTCTTTTGTGCCCAGAACACCCGACTTTGTTGGTCTGCGCTGATAGACGTGAATCGCCTTCTGTTTATTTGGATCGACTTGGACGACCCGCGCTTTAAGGATCAGTTCCCATGCGTTCAGCGCCAACAGTGCAAACGTTTCATCCCTGTACTGAAAGCCCGGCTTGTTATAGATCTCAACCGCTGACGTAATAGCCGCAACGGATTTCTCGAAAAGCTTGAGATAGATTGGCGGTTTCATGTGGCTGCGAGCGTTTTAGCAAGAGTGGCCTGCCGCAGCGCCTGCGCGCGCTGGAGCTTGGCGTCGACCTCGGCTTCGACTTCGCGGAAGGCCACGCCAGTGGCGGCATGGAGGTTGGCGCGGGGGACATGGCAGACGTGCCAGCCGGCCGCAGCTAGCAGCGTGTCGATGCTGACTCTGGCTTTCTGCTCTGGCGTCATGCCCCGGCTTCCTCCTGTGTTTACATTCTAGGTCACAAGAAAACCGGTCTGCAGCCCTTATGCTGCATCCACTTGCAGCTTTGTTATTAATAGCAACGCCCGCCTCGCGCCGGTGGGCAGCAAGTGGATTTAGCCGCCCCTCTTGGCGTAGCGCTGCGCCAGCACGGCGCAGACCATCAGCTGGATCTGGTGGAACAGCATGATCGGCAACAACAGTACCCCCACGGTGTGGGCGGCGAACAGCACCTTGGCCATGGGTACACCGCTGGCCAGGCTTTTTTTGGAGCCGCAGAAGACGATGGCGATCTCGTCCTCTTTGCTGAACCCCAGTGCGCGGCTGGCCCAGGTGGTCATGGCCAAGGAGAGCGCCAGCAGCAGACAACAGGTGACCGCCAGGCTGAGCAAGATCGGCAGCGGCACCTGCTGCCACAGGCCCTCGATCACCGCCGCACTGAACGCGGTGTAGACCACCAGCAGAATGGAGCCCTGGTCCACCAGCTTGAGCCCGCTGGCGTGGCGCCGCACAAAGTCGCCAATCCAGGGCTGCAGCAACTGGCCCAGTACAAAAGGCAGCAGCAGCTGCAGCATGATGCGGCCCACGGCGTCCAGATTGCCAGTACCCGATACCCCGCCCGACACCACCAGCCAGCTCACCAGCAGCGGCGTGATGAAGACCCCGAGCAGACTGGAAGCCGAGGCGCTGCACACCGCCGCGGCCACATTGCCCCGAGCCATGGCCGTGAACGCAATCGCCGACTGCACGGTGGCGGGCAAGGTGCACAGAAACAACATGCCCACCGCCAGGTCAGGCGTCAGCACGATACTGAACAAAGGCTTGAGCAGCATCCCAAAAATGGGAAACAACACAAAGGTGCAGGCAAACACCAGCAGATGCAGCCGCCAATGGCTCATACCCGCCACCACCGCCGCACGCGACAACTTGGCGCCGTGCAAGAAAAACAGCAGGGCAATGGCCGCAGTGGTGAGCCACTCAAAACCCTGCGCCGCATAACCGCGCACCGGCAGAAAACTGGCGAGGCCAATGCTGCCCAGCAGGGCCAGGGTGAAGTTGTCGGGGAGGTAACGTGGGCGAGTCATTTGGAAAAGTGCAATCGCTACTCTTTTGGTAGCTTCATGATCAATAAAAACAAGGGTTCAAGCGGCTTTACGGCCGATTTCTTGAGCGTTTCCCCTGCTGGCGCAAGCTCTCACCGCGCCAGCACCGCTTGGAGCGCCTTGCCGGTGTGGGTGCCCAGCTTGACCACCGCTTCGGGCGGGGCAGCAGCCACCACCTGACCACCGGCGGTGCCGCCATCGGGCCCGAGGTCAATCACCCAGTCGGCCTCGGCGATCACATCCAGGTCGTGTTCGATGACCACCACGCTGTGGCCGCCGTCCACCAAGCGGTGCAAGACCTTGATGAGTTTTTCCACGTCTGCCATGTGCAGACCCACCGTGGGTTCGTCGAGCACATACAGGGTGTGCGGCGCCTTCTGGCCGCGCCGGGTGATGTCGTCGCGCACCTTGGACAGCTCGGTGACGAGTTTGATGCGCTGCGCCTCGCCGCCGCTGAGCGTCGGTGACGGTTGGCCCAGCGTCAGGTAACCCAGGCCCACATCCTTGAGCAGTTGCAGCGGGTGGGCGATGACCGGCATGGCGGCGAAGAAGTCCACCGCTTCATCGACCTCCATCCGCAACACGTCGCCAATGTTCTTGCCACGCCAGGTGACGGCCTGGGTTTCGGGGTTAAAACGCGCGCCCTTGCAGGTTTCACACAACACCTTCACATCGGGCAAGAAGCTCATGGCGATGGTGCGGATGCCCTGGCCTTCACAACTCGGGCAACGGCCCTCGCCGGTATTGAAGCTGAAACGGTTGGCCGCGTAACCGCGTGCCTTGGCCTCCAGCGTGTCGGCAAACAGTTTGCGGATGGTGTCCCAGAAACCGATGTAGGTGGCCGGGCAAGAGCGCGGTGTTTTGCCAATTGGGGTTTGGTCCACTTCGAGGACCCGGTCCACAGACTCGTAGCCGCTGACCTGTTCACAACCGGTCCAGGCGATTTGCTCGCCTGCTTCCAGCGCGTCCCGCCCGGCCTTGGTACTGCGTTTATGGACCGCCGTTTGCACATTGGCCAGCAACACATCCCGCGCCAGCGTGGACTTGCCGGAGCCGGACACACCGGTCACCGCGACCAGGCGTTTGAGCGGCACCTGGACGGTGACGTTTTGCAGGTTGTGTAAATGGGCCCCGGTGACAGTGATCCACTGCTGGATGTAGGGCTCCACCACGTTCGGGTCCACGGGCAACCGTTTGGCCGTCTTCGTTTTCTTGGGCGCAGGCACAAACACAAATTTGGCATCACCAGCTGCAGCCGCCAAGGCGCTATCAGCAGATGCGGGTTCGCTGGGCAACGGGTTGGCATCAACCGCCAAGGTTTCCTGCGCATTGGCATCCAATTGGCCTCCAACCCTTTTATCACCTGGGCCAACAGCTACTGATTCCGCAGCAAGTATCACCCGCCGCGCCTGCACCGGATGGCGCATGGCGTGCAACAGATAACGCCCGGTCTGCGACTCTTCGGCGTCCTGAATGTCGGCCACCGAACCTTCGGCCACCAGCCGCCCACCGCGTTTGCCGGCGCTCGGGCCGATGTCGATGATGTGGTCAGCGTGGCGGATGGTGTCCTCGTCATGCTCCACCACCACGAGGGTGTTGCCCTGGTCGCTCAGCGTTTGCAAGGCGCCCAGCAAAATCTGGTTGTCGCGTGCGTGCAAGCCGATGGTTGGCTCGTCCAGCACATAGCAGACCCCTTGCAAATTGCTGCCAAGCTGCGCCGCCAGCCGGATGCGCTGCGCCTCGCCGCCGCTCAACGTGGGCGCGCCCCGGTCCAGCGTCAGGTAACCCAGGCCGACCTGTTCCAGGAACTTGAGCCGCCCCAGAATCTCGGGCACCAAGTCACGCGCGATTTCGGTCTCGCGCTGGCTCATACGGCCCAGCACCTGCAAGGTCTCGACCCACACACGCATGTCGGTCACGCTCAGGCGTGCCAGTTCGGTGATGCCAATGCCGTCGATGGCGGTTTTGGCCGCTACGCCAGACGTGGCGTCGGTGGCCAGTTGCAGGCCAAACTTGACCGCCCGCGCAGTGGCGTTGAGCCGTGTGCCGTTGCAGCTGGGGCAGACGACATCCACCAGGTCTTCCACATCGGCCTCAACAAAGGTTTGTTCACGGCCTTTGGTTTCATCGTCGCGCACCGAGTCGTCAAACACCTTACGCTGCTCACGGCTGAGTTTGAGGCCGGTGCCCACGCAGTCCGGGCACCAGCCGTGTTTGCTGTTGTAACTGAACAGGCGCGGGTCCAGCTCGGCGTAACTGGTGCTGCACACCGGGCAGGCGCGCAGGGTGGAAAACACGCTCAAACGGCCAATACCCGCCGTCGAAGTGCCCGCCTGCATCGCCTCCGACAGGCCATCCAGATCGGACAAAACATGCAAGACACCCTTGCCATGCTGCAAGGTTTCGGCCAGGGCCTGGCGCAACAGGGTTTCGTTCTCAGGCGTCACGTCCAGGCTGAACACTGGCAGCTCGATGGTGTGTTCCTTGAAGCGGTCCAGGCGCGGGAAGTTGGTGGTCGGCAAAAAGTTGCCATCCACCCGCAGATGGGTGAACCCACGCGGGCGCGCCCAGTCGGCCAGCTCGGTATAGACGCCTTTGCGGTTCATCACCAGCGGCGCCAGCAAGCCGATGTGCTGGCCGCGGTAGGTTTTCATCAACTGCGCGGCAATGCTCTCCGGCGTTTGCGGCGCCACTGGCGTGCCGTCATGGATGCAATGCTGGGTGCCGAGTTTGACAAACAACAGCCGCAAAAAGTGCCAGACCTCGGTGGTGGTACCCACGGTGGACTTGCGCCCGCCCCGGCTTAGCCGCTGCTCAATCGCCACCGTGGGCGGGATGCCGTAAACCGCGTCCACCTCAGGCCGCCCAGCCGGTTGCACGATGCTGCGGGCGTAGGCGTTGAGGCTTTCCAGATAACGGCGCTGGCCTTCGTTGAACAAAATGTCAAACGCCAGCGTCGATTTGCCCGAGCCGCTGACCCCGGTGACCACGGTGAACTGGCCACGCGGGATGTTGACACTCAGACCCTTGAGGTTGTGCTCACGCGCATTGATGATCTGAATGGCGTCTGACCCGGCGACAGGAACGCCGCTCGTCCGCGAACCCGCCGGGGCTGGGCTGAGGCCGGGTGACGATGTCGAGGCAGCGAAGCTGACGTCTGAGGAACCCGGCCTCAGCCCAGCTCCGGGAGCGCGCACCACAGACAAATACTTGACCGAAGCCTCAGCCACCTCATGCACCACCCCCATCTGTGCTGCGTACTCACGCAGCGCTTGACCCGTGTGGGAACTGGCATGCAGCATCACATCCTCAGGTGTACCAAAGGCCACCACCTCACCACCCGCGTCACCCCCCTCAGGGCCCAGGTCAATCAGCCAATCGGATGCACGGATCACATCCAGGTTGTGCTCAATCACCAGCAGCGAATGGCCCGCGTCGAGCAACTTGCGCAACGCCCGCATCAGCTTGGCGATGTCGTCAAAATGCAGCCCGGTGGTGGGCTCATCAAACATGAACAACACCCCTTTGCGCGCCAAGGCCTGGCGGCTGGCGCTGCTGCTCTTGGCCGCCTCGGCCAGGAAACCGGCCAGCTTCAAGCGCTGGGCTTCACCCCCACTGAGCGTGGGCACCGGCTGACCGAGCTTGACGTATTCCAGCCCCACATCGACGATGGGCTGCAACGCACGGATCACCTCACGGTCGTCCTTGAACAAGGCTGCGGCTTCACTGACAGTAAGGTCCAGCACATCGGCCACATTAACAACGCGCCCACCACGCTCAATGCTGATCTCGAGGATTTCCGGGCGGTACCGTTTGCCATCGCAGTCCGGGCAACGCAGGTACACGTCGCTCAGGAACTGCATCTCCACATGCTCAAAACCCGAGCCACCGCAGGTGGGGCAGCGGCCGTCGCCATTGTTGAAGCTGAACTTGGTGGCGGTGTAGCCGCGTTGCTGCGCCAACGGCGCGTTGGCAAAAATCTCGCGAATCGTGTCCCAAGCGCCGACATAACTGACCGGGTTGGAACGTGCGGTTTTGCCAATCGGCGACTGGTCAACAAACACCACGTCGCTGAGCTGCTCGGCACCGAGCAGGCGCTCAAAAGCGCCGGGCGTATCTGTGGCTTTGCCGAAGTGGCGCAACAGCGCCGGTGCCAACGTGTCCTGGATCAGCGTGGATTTGCCCGAGCCGGAGACGCCTGTGATACACACCAGGCGCTGCAACGGGATCTCAACCGAGACGTTTTTGAGATTGTGGTCACTGGCGCCTTCCAGAATCAGACGTGGCGTGCTGCTTGCCACCAGCCGCTTGAAACCCATGCCCACCTGCTTGCGCCCACCCAGGTACGCGCCAGTCAGCGTATCGGCATTGCGCAAGTCATTGGTGCTGCCGTCAAACACAATTTGCCCGCCCAGTTGGCCAGGGCCGGGGCCCATGTCGATCATGCGGTCGGCGGCGAACATCACCGCTGGGTCGTGCTCCACCACCACCAGGGTGTTGCCCGCGTCACGCAGGCGCTGCATGGCCACGATGATGCGGTGCATGTCGCGCGGGTGCAGGCCTATGCTGGGCTCATCCAGCACAAACAAGGTGTTCACCAGCGAGGTGCCCAGTGCGGTGGTCAGGTTGATACGCTGCACCTCACCGCCACTGAGGGTGCGGCTTTGGCGGTCCAGCGTCAGGTACCCAATGCCGACCTCACTCAGGTATTGCAGGCGGGTGCAGATTTCTTCAAGCAGCAGCTTGAGGGTTTTGGCATCTGCCTCGTTGCCAGCGCCTGCGCTCACCTGGGCCACTTGGGCGAGTTGCATGCTGTCAAAAAAGCGGCGCAGCCGGTCAATCGGCAGCAGCATCAGGTCATGCAGGCACAGGCCCGGCAATGCCTCCAGCTGCGCGCGTGACCATGACACACCGGCAGGCAGAAAACGCTTGGCGGGGTCCAGCACCGCGTCGGCCTGGACCTGGGAGCCAATGCGCCAGAGCAGGCTCTCGGTCTTGAGCCGGGCGCCGGTGCAGGTCGGGCATTCGGTGTAGCTGCGGTACTTGGACAGCAGCACCCGGATGTGCATCTTGTAGGCCTTGGTTTCAAGGTACTCAAAAAAGCGTTTGACGCCAAACCACTTCTTGTTCCACTGGCCGTCGCGATAGCTGGGTTCACCATGGATCACCCAATGCTGTTGCTCGGGGCTGAGCTTGTTCCAGGAGGTGTCGCGCGGAATGCCGTGGGTTTCGGCATGGCGCATCAGGTCGTCCTGGCATTCGGCCCAGGCCGGGGTCTGGAACGGTTTGATGGCGCCAGAGCGCAAGGTCAGTTTGTCGTTCGGGATCACCAAGCTGTAGTCGACCCCGATGACCCGGCCAAAACCTCGGCAGCTGTCACAGGCACCCACTGCCGAGTTGAACGAAAACATCGAGGCAATCGGCTCGGTGTAGCGCAGGTTGCTGTCCGGGCAATGCAGGCCGGTGGAAAAGCGCCAGATCTCGGGCGCAGCATCCACTCCTGAATCTGCAGCTACCTGCCCTTGATTGATAAGGGCTAGAGGCTGATTTAACACATATACACTGAGGCGACCCCCGCCGTGTTTGAGGGCGACTTCAATCGCCTCCAACACGCGGGCACGCTCGGCAGCGCCCAGTCGGAAACGGTCGGCCACCACGTCGAGCAGCTTGCGCTGCTCCACATCACGCTGCGCCTGCACCTTGGTGAAACCGCTGACCGACAGCCATTGCTCCACCTCTTCGGGTGTGGCGCTGGCAGGCAACTCCACCGGGAAGGTGATGGCGAGCCGGACATCGTCAGCAGCCTGGACGCCCTCAAAACCACCGGCATTGGCCAGCGCCAGGGCGCGGGCCTGGATGTCGGCATAAATCGTCTCCGGGGTGTCATGGCGCACCGGCTGGGCAGTGGCGCTATCAAAGAGTTGGGCAGCGCGCGCGAACAAGAGCTTCAGATGGTCGTTGAGCTCGGTCATCGTGCCCACGGTGGAGCGGCTGGAGCGCACCGGGTTGGTCTGGTCGATGGCGATGGCAGGCGGCACACCGTCGACCTTGTCGACGGCGGGTTTGTCCATACGATCCAGAAACTGGCGCGCATAGGCGCTGAAGGTCTCCACATAACGACGCTGGCCTTCGGCGAACAAGGTGTCAAACACCAGGCTGGACTTGCCCGAGCCGCTCGGGCCGGTGACCACGGTGAGTTCACCGGTACGGATGTCCAGGTCCAGGTTCTTGAGGTTGTGCTGGCGTGCACCGCGAATGCGGATGGTTCCCTGGGTCATGGATGGTGTTTCCGGGTGAGGTGGCAAAGGTTGGGGCCGATGATTCTAGGGCGCCACCTGTCGCCCCGGGCTGGCAGCGGTCTTTGTCGAGATCATCCAAGCTCCCGGCTTGGTCAAGCACCGCTCCAGCAGCGGCCTCACAAACCGTTCAGTCTGTTGGTGGCAAGCGGGATGCTGAGGCGACAAATAGCGCCAGCTGCGCCAGCACCTCCTGCACCACCTGGTTCGCGGCCGTCACACCGGCTTGTGCGTTGTCGCTGGTGGCGTCTGCCTCGGCGCTGAACTCGTGCCAGGCCAGAACACGGCGGGTTTTTTCATCCGTCAAGTAGGCACGCAGGCTGAACTGCACCCGGCTCGGCGTGTTGTGAAAGTTCTGCTGCAAACGGATGATCTGGGTGTCCAGCCGCAAGTCACCCGACACACCCGCAGGTGTCAGCACCACGGGGCCAAACGCGCCGGTGTGGTCCAGCGCGGCCACCAGCAAGTGCCCCAACATACGCGCCGGTGGGTCGACCCACTCGCTGTGTGCAAAAAATGCCAGGGTCTGGTCGTCACGCACATAGATGATGCGCTGGCTGTCAAACCCCGATGCCGCCCGCGTTGGGGTAACCAGCAGCGTGGGCAACGGTGGTGTCACCGCCGCACCTGAGGCAGGTGTTGCCACTGGGCCGGGCAGACCTGCCAGCAGGTACAAGGTCGGGGCCTGGGTGGGGGTCGGGCGCAGCGCACCACAGGCCGAGAGTGTGAACAGCGCTGCCACCAGCAGCAGACGCAGCAGCCCTTGGGCCGGGGACTTCTGGTTCAGAACGTGATGGGTCATGGTGTGTCGCCTGATTCGCCGGGGCCATTGACCACGGCGGGGTGTCCAAAAATAAGGCCGCTGGGGTTGCGCCGGGTTTGTTCGGTGAGCTCGGTGAGTGAACGGCTCAAGTTACTCAGCTCGGCCAACAAACGCTGCAGTTCGGGCAAGGTTTCCGCCCCAAAACGCTGCACATCGGCCCCCACCGCACCAATGGTCTGGCCCGCACCGGCGCTGGTTTTGGCCACCTCGGTGCCCATCAGGGCCACTGCGTCGGCGCTGCGCGCCAGGCGCTGCACCAAGTCGTTGAGGCCGGCGCTGGCCACCGAGGCATTTTTCATGGTGCGGGCGCCGTCCACCAGCGCGGTATCGATGCTGTCTTTGCGCGCAGCCAGGGTGCGTGTGATGATCGCCATGTCGGCCAGCGTGTTGTGAAAGGCGGCCTGGTTGTCTTTGCTGAGGATCGCGTTGAGGTTGGTGGAGGTGCTGTCGAGCTTGGCCAACACGCTCGATAACACGTTTTCCAGTCGTGCCGACAACGACGGCGAGCTGCGGATCACCGGGTAGCGCGCACCCGCCTTGGCCAGCAACACCGGCGAGGCCAGGCTGCCACCACTGAGCTCCACATAAGCAATGCCGGTGAGGCCCTGGGTCTTCAGCACCGCCAGGGTGTCTTCTTTGACGGGGGTGCCTTGCTCGATGGCAAACAGCAGGTTGACGTTTTTGGGGTTGCTGCTGTCGAGCAGGATGGCCTGCACCTTGCCCACATCGACACCGTTGTATTTGACGGGCGCGTTGAGGTTGAGCCCGGCCACCGACTCCGCCAGCACCGCCTGATACAGCTCGTACTTTTTCTGCCAGGCGCCTCCCGAGGCCAGCCACAGGACACCGGCCACCAGCAGGCTGCCCAGCAGCAGCACAAAGGCGCCCACCAGCGCATAGTTCACTTTGGTTTCGATGATGTCTCCCGTTGGGTAAAACAGGCCTGTGCGGCGGCGGCGCGCGCCCTCGGCCCGTCAAAAAAAGGGCGTATGGCGGGGTCGCTCATCGCGGCCAGCTCGGCCATCGAGCCAATCGCCTGCACCCTGCCATCCGCCAACACCGCCACCCGGTCTGCCACCTGCCACAGCAGGTCCAGGTCATGGGTGATCATGACCACCGTCAGCCCCAGGGTGTCACACAAGCGCAGTACCAGCTCATCAATACCGGCGGCGCTTTGCGGGTCCAGCCCGGCGGTGGGCTCGTCCAGAAACAGCAGCTCAGGCTCCAGCACCAGGGCACGGGCCAGCGCGGCGCGTTTCAACATGCCCCCACTGAGTTCGGACGGGTATTGGCGGGCCACCTCTGGGGCGAGGCCAACAGCAGCCAGCTTCTCGGCCGCCAGGGCATCCACCTGGCGGTTGTCCAGCTGGCGATGCTCACGCAGTGGCAAGCCAATGTTTTCAAGCACCGTGAGTGAGCCAAACAGCCCGCCCTGCTGAAACAGCACCCCAAAACGCTGGCGCAGTGCCAGCGCTGCGGCGTCGCTGATGTTGGCCAGGTCCACCCCCAGCACCCGGATGTGACCCGCATTGGGTGTCTGCAACAAGATCATTTCACGCAGCAGGGTTGATTTGCCGGTGCCGCTGCCGCCAATCACGGCAAACACTTCGGCGCGGCGCACGGCCAGGTTGATGTCCTTGTGCACCACATGCTGGCCAAAACGTGTCACCACCTGTTGCATTTCAAGCACCGTCTCGGGCGTATCGGTGGTCATGTCACAGGTCCAGCATGCTGAAGGCCACCGAAAACAGGGCATCGGCCACAATCACCACAAAGATGGACTGCACCACAGCACGGGTGGTGTGTATGCCCACACTGTCCGCACCACCCCGCGTGCGAAAACCCTGGAAACAGCCGACCATGACAATGATGGCGGCAAAAATCGGCGCCTTGCCAATACCCACCAGGTAGGTGGTGACACTGACCGCTTTGGAGAAGCGGTCCAGAAACTCAGCAAAACCCACACCCAGCTGGGCCCGGGCCATCAACATGCCGCCCAGCACACCTGAGACATCGGCAAACACGGTCAGCAGCGGCAGCGCCAGCACCAGGGCCAGGAGTTTGGGCAGCACCAGCATCTCCAGCGGGGCGATGCCGATGGTGCGCATGGCATCAATCTCCTGCGTCACCGACATGGTGCCGATTTGTGCCGCATAGGCCGAGCCGGAGCGCCCGGCAATGATGATGGCCGTCATCAAGGGCGCAAATTCGCGCAACATGGACAGGCCCACCAGGTCCGCGACAAAAATATTGGCGCCGTATTGGCGCAGCTGGTCGGCCCCCTGGTACGCCACCACAATACCCAGCAGGAACGACAGCAGCCCAACAATCGGCAGCGCATCGAACCCCGCGCTGCGCAGGTTAAACAAAATGGGGCGCCAGCGAATGCGCCGTGGGTGCAGCACCCAGCCCAGCAGCGCCATCACGTTTTCCCCCAAAAAACCAAGCAATGCCATCACTTGCGCCAACGCGTCACAAGACTGACGGCCAAGGCGCTGCAGCATCCCCCATGGGGGCTGTGCAGTGCTTGGGGCGGATGGCAGGCCGTCGTTCATAGTTGCCGCGCATGCTAGGGGCGGGGGGACTGGGCTGTCTGTGCTCCAGTGCACCGACGGGGCCCGCTTTTAGCCATGCCGTCTTGTTGGGACTCTCCCCGACCCAGAACAGCGCTTGACCGAGTCAGGTTGGTGAGCGCCTGTTTGTCATCCATCTGACTTGGATCAAAACCATACTGCACAAAGTGCTGGACTTGTGCAAAGATGAGGCTTGCGCCATAATTATTAACAATTAATTAATAACGTCGCGCATCAGAGACCTGGAGCCGCACACGGGTACGACCTCCGGGAGACAAGTTTTTTTAACTGCAAGGAGTCGTTCAATGAGTGGCAAATCCACGGGTTCCCCGGCGAATACGAGCAACGAGAAGCTTCTCACATGGGTCAGTGACATGGCCGAACTGTGTAAACCTGACCGCGTGGTGTGGTGTGATGGTTCGCAGGAAGAGTACGACCGCTTGTGTGAGGAAATGGTGGCCGCAGGCACCTTCATCCGCCTCAATCCCGACAAACGCCCCAACAGCTTCCTCGCCCGCACCCATCCCTCGGATGTGGCCCGTGTCGAAGAGCGCACCTTCATCTGCTCTGCCACCAAAGACGAGGCAGGCCCCACCAACAACTGGGCCGCACCAGAGGAAATGCGCGCCACTTTGAAGAATGTGTTCACCAACTGCATGACCGGGCGCACCATGTATGTGATCCCGTTCAGCATGGGGCCGCTGGGCTCGCCCATTGCCAAGATCGGTGTGCAAATCACCGACAGCGCCTACGTGGTGACCAATATGCGCATCATGACGCGCATGGGTGCCAAGGTGCTGGACGTGCTGGGTAACGGCGCCTTCATCCCGTGTATGCACTCGGTCGGCGCACCGCTCTCCCCAGGCCAAAAAGACTCGACCTGGCCGTGTGAGCCCGATATTGCCAAGAAGTACATCGCCCATTTCCCAGACACCACCGAAATCTGGTCGTATGGCTCGGGCTACGGTGGCAACGCGCTGCTGGGCAAAAAATGCCTGGCCCTGCGTATTGCCTCGGCCATCGCCCGCAAGGAAGGCTGGCTGGCTGAACACATGCTGATCTCGGGTCTGGAGTCACCGGAAGGTCAAAAAACCTACATCGCCGCGGCGTTCCCCAGCGCCTGTGGCAAGACCAACCTGGCCATGCTGCGCCCGCCCAAGGGCATGGAGGGCTGGAAGGTCACCACCGTGGGTGACGACATCGCCTGGATCAAAAAAGGCCCTGACGGCTCCCTGCGCGCCATCAACCCTGAGGCCGGTTTCTTTGGCGTGGCCCCAGGCACCAACTACTCGTCCAACGCCAACGCCATGTTGACCATGACGAAGAACTCGATCTTCTCCAATGTGGCGCTGACCGACGACGGTGATGTCTGGTGGGAAGGCATGGACGGCCCCGCCCCCGAGCACTGCATCGACTGGCAAGGCAAGGACTGGACCCCTGGCTGTGGCCGCCCAGCAGCGCATGCCAATTCGCGCTTCACCGCGCCTGCCAGCCAATGCCCGTCGATTGACCCTGACTGGGAAAACCCCGCAGGTGTGCCGGTCGCGGCCTTCATCTTTGGTGGCCGCGCCAGCAAGGAAATGCCGCTGGTGTTCCAGTCCTTCAACTGGGCGCACGGCGTTTACCTGGCCGCCACCATGGGCTCGGAAGCCACCGCTGCGGCGATTGGGGTGGTGGCCACCCGGCGCGACCCGATGGCCATGCTACCGTTCTGTGGCTACAACATGGCCGACTACTTCTCACATTGGCTCAATGTGGGGCGCAATGTCAGCAACCCACCACGCATCTTCCGCGTCAACTGGTTCCGCAAAAACGACGAAGGCAAGTTCATCTGGCCTGGTTTTGGCGACAACCTGCGGGTGCTGAAGTGGATTGCCGGGCGCGTGCATGGCCAGGCTTGTGCGGTGGAAAGCCCGATTGGCTGGATGCCCCGCTTTGAGGACATCGACTGGACGGGTCTGGACTTCTCCAGCGACAGTTTCTACGACCTGATGGCCGTGGGCCGGGAAGCCGGCACCGCCGAAGCCCATGCCCACGAAGAGCTGTTTGACCGCTTCCGCGACCGACTGCCCAAGGAGTTCACCTTTGAGCGCGAGTTGCTGCGCTCTCGCCTGTGGCGCTCGCCCGACCGCTGGGAGCTGGCGCACGAGTAAGGTTCCCTTGACGCTCCGGCCAACCAACGGGGCGATATCTGCACACGGCGAGCTTCTGGCTCGCCGTTTTTTTGCCTCCCATCACACGAACCAGCGCGTGATGTGCCCCCTGCCCTCTCAGGTCCGGCCCTGGGAATAGGCCAGACCGGCCGCCACCCCACCAAACAGATCCCCCTCGACCAGGGGCACACCGGGAAACTCGGCCCGCAACGCCGCCTGAAAAGGCCGCAGGGCCGACGAGCCACCGGTCAGGTAAATCGCGTCCAGCGCAGCGTCGGTGATACCGGCACGCGCCACACAGTCTCGTGCACAGGCCACCACCCGGCTCAGCAAGGTGGCCAGATGCTCACGCATGTCCTCGGGCGCCATCTGCACTTCAAAACCAGGCTCCACAAACGACAGATCGACCTGCGTGATGTCGTTGAGGTCTGAGCAGCGGATTTTGGCCAGCTCCAGCTCATGCGCCATCTGGTGGCCGAACCGGTGGTTGAGCACCTTCATCAGGCGCTGGTGTAAATGTGGGTCGGCATAGTTGCTGCGCAACTCACGCGCCTGGCTCAGCGCGCGCGACTGGTACAGCCAGTTGATCAGATGCCAGGTGGACAGATCAAAAAAGATGCGGCTCGGCACCTCGCGCTGCTGCGGCCCCAGATGACGGTAACCCAGCATCGGCATCAGCTGCTCCAGACTCAGTTTCTGGTCATAGTCGGTACCCCCAATGTGTACACCGGTGGTGGCCAGGATGTCGCTGGTCCGATCCGGCCGCGTTTTGCGTTGTGGCCCCAGCCGCACCACGGTGAAGTCGGAGGTGCCGCCGCCAATGTCCACAACCAGCACCACCGACTCACGCTGCAGGCGACGCTCGTAGTCCAGCGCAGCAGCAATCGGCTCCAGCTGGAACGTCACCTCATCAAAGCCGACGGATTGGGCAGCCTGCCGCAGTGAGGCCTCGGCCTGGGCATCTCGCACCGGGTCATCGTCGACAAAATGCACCGGGCGGCCCATCACCACACGCTGGGGAGACGCACCCAACGACTGGGTGGCGCGCTCGCGCAAGGTGGCCAGAAAGGTGGCGATGATGTCCTGAAAACTGACCTGCCGGTGGTTAATCACCGTGGTCTCCTGCAGCAAAGGGCTGCCCAGTAGGCTTTTGAGCGAACGCATCAACCGCCCGGGTGTACCACCCAGGTACTGCGCCACCGCGTCACGACCAAAGTGGGTGCTCAGGTCTTCTGAGTTGTAGAACACGGCGGTCGGCATGGCGGTGGCTTGCCCCTCCAGGCAGAGGTGGCGGGCCTCACCCAGCGGGTCGGCCCAGGCGATGGCCGAGTTGGAGGTGCCGAAGTCAATGCCAAGTGTGCCTTGGGGGGAAGAAGTCATGGGGAAAACAAGGTGGGTAAAAGGAAACCAGCCCATCCTGATGGACGGGCACCAGGATGAGCGGAAAAGTCAGGACGGGCGATTCTGCCAGCTTGGGGCGAACACGGGTGCCGGGCTGGCTCCGCCCACCGGAAGCTGTCACACAAGCTTCACAGACAAGAGGCACACTGATCGCCTTGTTGTGCACCGAGACTCCCCATGTGTGATCGATCCGACTTTGTGATGTTGTGTCTCAGCTGGCTCGGGGCTTTCAGCAACCACTTGACCATGGGGTTCATCACCTCGACAGAAATCGCCTACGCGGACTGGCCAGAGGCAGCACAACATCCGCAAACATGGCAAAGATGAGCTTAGGCCAACTGCAAGGCGTCGCCCCGGGTCGGCGCCGTGATCGGTAACAAGCCATTGCTGACCGCCTCTGACCTTGATACGGCCCACCCCGGGTCAGCCAAAACCCGCGTCGACATCATCTACTTCAATGCCGGGGGTGGGCACCGCGCCGCCGCAACAGCCTTGCAGCAGGTCATGCACGGCCAAGGCTGGCAGGTGCGGCTGGTGCACTTGTTCGACATCCTTGACCCCTGCAGCCTGTTTGCCAAAACACTGGGGTTCCAGCCGGAAGACATCTACAACAAACAACTGGCGCACGGCATGACCCTGGGCATGTCGCTGGAGCTCAAATTGCTGCAGATGTTGATCAGACTGGGGCACCAGGCGATGGTCAAGCGGATGTGTGCTTATTGGCGCGATGCCCGGCCCGACATGGTCGTGTCAGTGATACCCAACTTCAATCGTGCCTTGTGTGAAAGCTTGAAATTGGCCGTGCCCAGCACGCCTTACGTGACCGTGCTCACCGACATGGCAGACCATCCACCGGCATTCTGGGTCGAGCCGGACCAGCCCCAGCAGCTGGTGTGCGGCACAGCTTATGCGGCCCAACAGGCGATGTCGGCAGGCTGTGCAGCCCAGCGTGTTCATCAAAGCTCCGGCATGATCCTGTCACCCCGGTTTTACGAACCTTCTGCCACAGACCGCTGGATCGAGCGGTTCAAGCATGGTTTTTTTGGCAAACAGGCTGTGGGGCTGGTGATGTTTGGCGGTTATGGTTCGGAAGTGATGAAGACCATCGCGACCCGTCTGGTGGACACACCGCTGATTCTGGTCTGCGGCAAAAATACAGCGCTGGCCCAATCCTTGCGCGCCATGACCACCCAGGCCCCCCATGTGGTGGTCGAGTTCACCGATGACATGGCGTACTGGATGCGTCTGGCGGACTTCTTCATTGGCAAACCTGGGCCGGGCAGCCTCAGTGAGGCGGTGCATATGGGGCTGCCCGTTGTGATCACCTGCAATGCCTGGACCATGCCTCAAGAGCGGTGGAATACCCAGTGGGTTCGCCACAACGGGCTGGGGCTGGTGTTAAACAGTTTTCGCGGTGTGCGCTCGGCCGTGTATGAGATGGTGCGAGATCTGCCCAGATGGCAAAACAACGTCCGCCAGATGCAAAATCGGGCCGTTTTTGAGGTGCCACAGCTGTTGGCAAAACTGGCTAAATGATGCACGCGTCTTCAACACAGTTCTGCGCCTCCTGAACATCGGGTTGGCAGCGGCCAGCGTGATTCCGTCACCGGAGGACAGCCACAATAGGTGCTGTGGTAACCTGTTTTGATGCCTCAAGGATATAGGAGAGATTGGCTTTGAAATTGTCATGGATACGACGCCGTGCCACGCTCTGGCTGGTGGGCCTGGTGAGCTTGTCAAGTATGCTGACCGCGTGTGGCACATCCTTGAAGAAGTTCCCGCTGCAGGAAAAGTTCGGCTCCACCTCGACCTACTCACGGCTGTTTGACAGCACCCCGGCGCAGACCTGTGAAGCCGCCAGAAGGGCCTTGCTGAGCCAGGGCTACATCACCAACATCACCCGTGACGACCTGGTCACGGGACAGAAAAGTTTCCAACCCGATGGCGAATCACACTTGCAGCTGGAAATCCGGGTGGTGTGTGTACCCGACAGCAAAGACGGGAAAGTCAGCCTTGGGTTCGTCACCGCTTTGCAAGACCGTTATGCGCTCAAGAAAAGCAATAACTCGGCCAGTGTGGGCGTGAGTGCCATTGGCTCCGTCTCGCTGCCGTTTAGCTCAAGCAGTGAGTCGATGGTCAAGGTCGGCAGTGAGACCGTTGTTTCAGACGCTTTTTACGACCGCTTTTTTGACCTGGTGAAGCAGTATCTGGTGACCGATGCTGAGCCGGACGACGCGCCGTAAACATCCAGGCTCCGCAGCTGAACCTCTGTTCTGACAAGTTGTCCCCGCAGACTGGGCCCAAAGCTGTGGATAAAGGCTTGAACAAGTCGCCAAAGCCGCGCCCCGCTTGATCTG
This sequence comes from Rhodoferax sp. BLA1, assembly GCF_013416775.1. Lineage (GTDB taxonomy): Bacteria > Pseudomonadota > Gammaproteobacteria > Burkholderiales > Burkholderiaceae_C > Rhodoferax. The sequence continues at coordinate 447,309 of NZ_SZVI01000012.1, read as the reverse complement.
GCGGGGACTGCTTAAAACATAGGCAGCAGGCTGGTCAACACAGCGGGCTTTCTTTTATACTGTACACATTAACAGTATTTGTATGCGCCCCGCATCATCCACCCCCAACCCGAACACCGCTTTGAGCCAGGCCCCAGGGGCAGAGACGGCCAAGGAAAGCGGCCCGCAGGCCAGCACGGCCGCTGACACACCCGTCAAACCTTCCAGCAAAACCAGAGTCAAAGCCAAGCCAAAAGCCGAAATCGGCACCCAGGCAGCGGCCCTATCAAACAGCCCCACCCCGGCAACAGTTGCAGACCTGCCGATCCCCCTGAAACGGGTTCACGCCCAACGCCTGCGGGAGGTGTACCGCTCGGCGGGTTGGCCGTATCAAGATGTGGTGGAAGTTGAACTGCTGGCAGCCGGGCTGCTCAGGCGCACCAACAGCGACGCAGGGCACCCCCTGGTTGCACTCACCGATGCGGGCATCACCCACCTGGCCCAGGCCACCCAGGGCAACCGCCAGGCCCGCTCGGCACACGAGGCACTAGTGGACAAGGTGGTGCAGGCCATGCTGCGTGATGGTCGCTTGGTCTGGACCGGGTTGAGCCTGCGCGCCAAGGTGCCGGGGGAGTCTGAAGAGCAATCACGCTGGAAGCTGTGCCAGCCCGATGTCTTCTCAATCCGCAACAGCTCACGCCAGGAATACCTGGAGCCCATCGTGCACGAGATCAAGGTCAGCCGCGCTGATTTGCTGGGCGACATCAAACGCCTCGACAAACGGTCGGCTTATCTGGATGTGGGTGGCCAGTGCTGGTATGTGCTGGGCTGTGACCGCAGTGGTTACCCGATTGCCAAGGCCAACGAAATTCCGCTGGAGTGTGGGGTGATGGTGCTGCAGAACAGCCAGCTGGAGGTGCTGCGTATGGCGCCCAAGCGCATGGTGAGCCAGCTGCCGTTTTCGGTGTGGATGGCCTTGGCGAAAGCAACGCCGGTAAGAGGCACGGAGCTGGAGCCCTGTCAGGATGCGCTGGGGCTGATGACTGAAGGGTGACGAGGCTTGGCCTGTTGACCGCCGCCTGCCACGAACGCACCTGGCGTGCATGCGGAATTCACACCTTACGCGGATGAACTTCTGGCACGGCAGCGGTTTCGACAACCCGCCGTCTTTTATATGCCAAAACAGCCTCTAGCCCTTATCCCAAAAGGGCATATAGCTATGTTTAGTAGAGTGATTCAAGGCCTTGATTCGCGTGGCGCCAGGCGAGCGGCGAGGTTGCCGCTCGCCCATTCCGTCCTGAGAACCGGTGTAGGTGGACAGCCCCTTGCGACAGAGCCATCACAGCACCCAACCGTTTTCGTCAAACCCAGCCCCCTCCCAATGCGCGGATCAGCCCCACCGTGGCCTGGTATTGCGCGGCACGCACTTGAAGTGCCTGGCGGCGGTTGCGCAGTTCGCTGCGCTGCGCGTCCAGCAGTTCAAGTTGACTGACAAAACCATTGCGATAGCGAGCGCCCGACAGCTGGGTGGCGCGGCTGCTGGATGCCACCGAGCGCGACTGCGCCTCAGACTGTTCGGCCAGCAGCCGCAATGAAGACAGCTGGTCTTCCACCTCCCGGAACGCGACCAGCACCTGCTCACGGTAGCTGGCCAGTGCCATGTCGAGTTCGGCATTGGCGCTTGACAGACCCGCCTCACGCTTGCCGCCGTCAAACACAGGCAGCGAGAGCAATGCGCCCACACCCCAGGCCCGGGTAGACAGCGAGAACAAGTCCTTGATCTCGGGCGCGGCATAGCCGCCATTGGCCGTTAATGAAAAGCTCGGGAACCAGGCGGCTTTGGCCACACCAACGCGTGCTTGGGCGGCCTGCATGCTGCTTTGGGCTGCAGAGATATCGGGCCTGCGTGTCAACACGGTACTTGGCACACCCGCCGGTATGGCGGGCAAGGCCGTCGCCCATTGGGTGGGCGGTACAGAGAAGTTGGAGGCAAGCTCACCGACCAGAACGGCCAGGGCGTGCTCCAGTTGGGCACGGCGCTGGTCCAACGCCAGCACGTCGGATTCTGTGGATGCCACTTCGGACCGCACTCGCGCCACATCCAGCTCTGCCACATCCCCTTCCCTGTAACGCACTTCGGTGAGCTGCAAGGTGTTGCGGTAGGCCTGCAAGGTATCGCGCACCAAGGTCCGCTCGCTGTCCGTAGCACGCAGGCTCAGATAGGTCTGGGTGACTTCGGCTTGGACCAGCAGTTGTGTGCTGCGCAAGAGTGCATCGCGCGAGGTGGCGTCCAGCGAGGCGGCATCGGATGCTGCCGAGAGCTTGCCAAACAGGTCCACCTCGTAAGACAGGTTGAGGCCGGTGCTGACCAGCGTCTGCGGGGTGTTGGCCGTTGTGTTGTTGTTCTGGCGTGCCACACCGGTGCTAAGCCCCACCTGGAGCGCGCGGTTGGCATCCGTCAGACCTGCCAAAGCGCGTGCCTGGGCCAGTCTGGCGGCCGCGACTTGAATGCTGTTGTTGTTGCGGTTGGCTTGCTCAACCAGCTGATCAAGCAGCGGATCGGCAAAGACCTGCCACCACAGGCCTTGCGTCTGTCCTGGCGCGCTCACCGTGGTGGCTGGCGTGTGGGTTGAGGTGACCGTGCCGCCGTTTTCCTTGAACGCGGCGGGCGCGGTTGGCAGGCTGGATGGCGGGATCACCGTGCCAGTGGCACAGCCAGCCAGCACCAGTGCGGCAAGCAGCGGCAGCAGTGCAAGATGTCGCTTTAAGAGGAACTGGTTCATGAGGAACTCCTTGGGTGTCATGTCTTGTTATTCGTGGTATCCGATGGCTGCTGCGGGCTGGGCATGACCGGCTGGCCCGCCAGCGGCATGGCTGCCTGCAAAACCGTCCAGATGGGGCACTTCGCCATGTAATTTGAGCGGTCGGTTGCCCGCGAGACGGCGCAGAACCACGTAAAAAACAGGTGTGAGAAACAGGCCAAACGCTGTCACACCAATCATCCCGAAGAACACCGCCACCCCCATGGCCGAGCGCATTTCTGCCCCCGCCCCGGTGGACAGCACCAGCGGCAACACACCCATCACAAAGGCCATGGAGGTCATCAGAATGGGGCGCAAGCGCAGGCGGCTGGCTTCAATGGCGGCCTGCACCGGTGTCCGGTCGGCAAACTCAAGCTCGCGGGCAAACTCCACAATCAGAATGGCGTTTTTGGCAGACAGCCCAACCAGCACCATGAGCCCGATCTGGGTAAACACGTTGTTCTCACCGCCCGACAGCCACACGCCGGTCATCGCGGCCAACAAGCTCATCGGCACAATCAGAATGATTGCAATAGGCAAGGTCAGGCTTTCATACTGCGCCGCCAGCACCAGGAACACCAGCAAAATGGCCAGCGGAAACACCAGCACGGAAGAGTCACCCGCCAGGATCTCCTGGTAGGTCAGCTCCGTCCACTCAAAGCCGATGCCTGGGGGCAAGGTCTCGGCCGCGATACGCTCCACCGCTGCCTGGGCCTGGCCCGACGAATAACCCGGCGCCGGGCCACCGCTCACGTCGGCAGAGAGATAACCGTTGTAGCGCATGGCACGCTCAGGGCCAAAACTGGATTGCACCTTCATCAGCGCCGACAGCGGCACCATCTCACCGGTGGTCGAGCGGACCTTGAGCAGGCCCACATCTTCAGCCCGCGCCCGGTAGGCCGCGTCGGCCTGCACACGCACACTGTAGGTGCGGCCAAACTTGTTGAAGTCGTTGGCATACAGGCTGCCGAGGTAGATCTGCATGGTGTCGAAAATGTCCGTCACCGGCACATTCAGCTGACGCGCCTTGGTGCGGTCAATGTCTGCATACAACTGCGGCACATTGACCTGCCAGCTGGTGAAGCTGCCAGCCAGCTCGGGTGCTTGCGAGACCTTGGCCATAAAAGCCTTGACCGCCGTATCCATCGCGTCGTAACCGAGTGAGGCTCGGTCCTCCAGCTGCAGCTTGAAGCCGCCTGTTGTCCCCAGGCCCTCCACCGGTGGTGGCGGGAACATCACAATGAAGGCATCCTGGATGCTGCCAAAGGCCTGGTTGAGTTGCCCCGCAACCGCACCACCGCTCTGGTCTTGGCGGCTGCGTTCGGCAAAGGGCTTGAGCGTGGCAAACACAATGCCTGAGTTGGAGCTGTTGGTAAACCCGTTGATCGACAGGCCCGGGAAGGCAATGGCGTCTTCCACGTTCGGGTTCTGCTTCATGAGTTCACCCATGCGTTGGATCACGTCTTCGGTGCGGTCCAGCGTCGCACCGTCCGGCAGCTGCGCAAACCCAATCAAGTACTGCTTGTCCTGTGCGGGCACAAAACCGCCGGGCACCAGCTTGAAGATGCCAACCGTTGCGCCAACCAGCACCATGTACATCACCAGCATCATGCCCTTGCGCGAAATCGCGCCCGTCACCCCCGTGCTGTAGCCCTCTGCACCGCGCTTGAACAGACGGTTGAAGCTAGCAAAGAAGCGGCCGAACACTTTGTCGATGCCACGCGCCAGCGCATCTTTGGGTGCATCGGTTCCCTTGAGCAACAAGGCTGCAAGCGCGGGCGACAAGGTCAGCGAGTTGATCGCCGAGATCACGGTCGAGATCGCAATCGTCACCGCAAACTGGCGATAGAACTGACCGGTCAAGCCACTGATAAATGCCAGCGGCACAAACACCGCCACCAGCACCAAGGCGATTGCAATGATGGGGCCCGACACCTCGCGCATGGCACGGTAGGTGGCCTCGCGCGGGGTCAAGCCGCTTTCGATATTGCGCTCCACGTTTTCAACCACCACGATGGCGTCATCCACCACAATACCAATGGCCAGCACCAGCCCGAACAGACTGAGCGCGTTGATGGAAAAACCCAGAAGATGCAATACCGCAAACGTGCCAACCACCGACACCGGCACCGCCAGCAGCGGAATGATGGATGCGCGCCAGGTTTGCAAAAACAAAATCACCACCAGCACCACCAGCGCAATCGCTTCGAGCAAGGTGTGGATCACCGAGGTGATCGATGCACGCACAAACTGTGTCGGGTCATACGCAATACGGTACTCCACACCTTCTGGCATGTTTTTGCCAAGCTCTTCCATCGTTTGGCGGACTTCTGCGGAGATGTCCAGCGAGTTGGAACCCGGCGCCTGGAACACGCCCATACCCACGGCCTGCTTGTTGTTCAGCAGAGAACGCAGCGCGTAGTCAGCAGCCCCCAGCTCCAGGCGTGCAATGTCGCGCAACCGCGTGACGGCGCCGTCCGCACCCGTCTTGACAATGATGTCGCCAAACTCTTCTTCATTTTGCAAACGACCCTGGGCGTTGATTGACAGTTGCATGTCCACACCCTCCAAACCGGGTGAGGCACCCACAACACCAGCCGCCGCCTGGATGTTCTGGCCACGGATGGCGGCCACCACGTCACTGGCAGAGAGACCACGTTGTGCGACTTTCTGGGGGTCCAGCCAGACGCGCATGGCGTAATCGCCACCGCCAAACACCTGCACTTGACCCACACCTTGAATACGCGCCAACCTGTCCTTGATATTGAGCACAGCGTAATTGCGCAGGTAGGTGATGTCGTAGCGGTCATTGGGCGACACCAGGTGCACCACCATCGTGATATTGGGCGAACTCTTGACCGTGCTCACCCCCAGACGCCGCACCTCTTCGGGCAAACGCGGCTCGGCCTGCGCGACGCGGTTTTGCACCATCTGCTGCGCTTTGTCGGGGTCGGTTCCCAACTTGAAGGTGACAGACAGCGTCATCACCCCGTCGGTGGTGGCCTGGCTGTTCATGTAGAGCATGTCCTCCACTCCGTTGATGGACTCCTCCAGCGGTGTAGCCACGGTCTCTGCAATCACCTTCGGGTTGGCACCCGGGTACTGGGCGCGCACCACCACCGTTGGCGGTGCTACCGCGGGATACTCCGAGATAGGCAGGCCACGCAACGCGACCAGACCGGCAAGCAAGATCAGCAAGGACAACACGCCAGCAAAAATAGGGCGGTCGATAAAAAATTTGGAAAGATTCATGGGGTGTTTCTTGTTCGGGCAAATGGCGGGCTCAGGTTTAGATGTCCGTTCATGACTTCGCTGCCACCAACACGGGCTTGCTCAGCTCAGCCTTGGCACTCATTTCCACGAGCTGTGGCGCAACCAGCGAGCCCGGACGAATACGCTGCAGGCCGTTGACAACAATGCGCTCATTGGCCTCCAGCCCCTGTTTGACGATGCGCAGACCATTGACGGAGGCGCCCAAGCTGATCTCGCGGTAGATCGCCTTGTTGTCGGCGCCGACCACCAGCACGAATTTTTTGTTCTGATCGGTGCCCACTGCACGTTCATTGATCAACAACGCCACCCCCTGTGTGGACTGGCCCATGCGAATGCGTGCAAACTGGCCGGGCATCAGCTGGCCGTCCGGGTTATCGAACACGGCCCGGGCGCGGATCGTGCCGCTTTTGGGATCCACCTGGTTGTCCACCAGTTGCAGACGACCTTCAAAAGGTGTGTCGGTGCTGGCCGCCGTGCCCATTTGCACGGGGATCCGGTCGAGCTTGCGCACACCCTTCACTCCAACGTCTTTTAATGCTTTGGCGACCACCTGCTCGTCGGCGTCAAAACTCGCATAAATCGGGCTGACCGATACCAGAGTGGTCAACACCTGCGCACCAGGGCCGGCAGCAACCAGATTGCCCACCGTCACTTCCAGCTTGCCGACGCGCCCCGCCACGGGTGCCCGAAGCTGCGTGTAACCCAAGCTAAGTTGGGCTGTCTGCAAGGCCGCCTGGGCCGCACGCAAATTGGCATCGGCTTCACGCTGGCCGTTGACACGTTCATCAAGTTCACGTTTGGAGATCGCCTGTTCACTCCAGAGACGCTGTGAACGTTCCTGCTCACCCCTGGCTTGTGCAACCCGGGCCTGGGCGGCCATCACCTGAGCCTCGGCACGCTGCACGTCGGCGGCATACGGCGCCGGGTCAATGCTCAGCAGCAACTCCCCCTTTTTGACCAGCGCACCTTCACGGAAGTGCACGGCCTGGAGTGTTCCAGCCACTTGCGAGCGGATGTCAACCCGCTCCACGGCCTCGAGTCGGCCTGAAAACTCGTCCCAGGCGGCCACCTCGCTTTGCACGACGGTGGCCACAGAAACCGGTGTTGCCGGCGCCTGGGCCGGTGTGCCGGGTTGGGCTTGGGAGCTGGAGACACCCAGCACGGTGGCAGCAACGCCCACCACGGCCAGAACGGCCAAAGCAACGGCCAGCAGACGGTGTCGGGAAGTAGTGAGTAGAAGGTTTGGCATGGTAAATATCCTCGAAAAGTGAAATTAAGAAACTGAAACAGGGAGCGAACAAACGGGCTTGTATGAGGATTCCTCCGCCACACGACCTGAAAAACTCTGGAAAAAATCGCCAAACTGTTGCTGCACGGCAGACGCCCAACTCGCTTCATGTCTGGTGGGCTGCAAACAGCTGCCCGGCCAACCGGTTGGGCCAGGCAACACAGCGGCATGCACCAGGCGCCCGGCGCCACGCAGGCGTTTGGCATAGGCCAGCGATTCGTCACGCAAGGGGTCATCTTGCGCAGTCAGTAACAAAGTCGGTGGTAGCGCAGACAGGCGCAAAGCGGTACCCGGTGCCGCATAGGGATGGCAGGCCTGGTCCAGGCGCGATAGGTACTGATGCCAGCCATCGGCCCAAGGGCAGCCAACTTGGCCGGCATCTGCACGGCGCAAGGACGCGGTGGCCATGCAGGGGTCCAACATGGGAGACAGCAAAATTTGCCCGGCCAATGCGGGATGCTGCTGGTCGCGCGCCATCAGGGCGACGGCGGCAGCCAAGTTGCCCCCGGCTTCTTCACCCGCGACAAAAAACAACGCATCCTTACCCACCAGCTTGTGGCGGGTTTTCCAGGCCCACAACAGCGCCGCATATCCGGCCTCGACCGCCTGAGGAAAAGGCTGGGCAGGTGCCAGCGGATAGTCGATCGACACAACAACCGCCCCGGCCTGGGCCAACAGGCGCGCAATGCAGGAGCCGGTATCGAGTGAACCGGCCACAAAAGCACCTCCATGAAAATGGATCACCAAGGGTGTTGGCCCAGCGGCGACCATAGCCTTGCGCAGGCGGTAGATGCGCACAGCCAAGGGTCGATTCAGCAAAATGTTGATCTGTGTATCCACCTCTTGCAGCTGGTCGGCAGACATCTCTGGAGCGGTGGTGTGAAGGCTTTGCATCAGGTTGAGCCGTCAGGCGGCACCCATTTGTTGCGATGCGGCAGAATGTAAAGTCACCAGGCAAAACAATAAATAGCCCATTTACTTATACTTTGTTTCACAAAAGAAACAATCAACCCACCTTGGTAGCGGCCTGACCGTTCAACCGTTTGAGGTGAGTCCTCAACCCAACAGGATTTCCATGGATAAGTTCTCTGCCATGCAGGCTTTTGTACGTGTCGTGGAGGCAGGTACCTTTACCAAAGCCGCCGATTCGATGCACCTGCCCAAAGCCACGGTCACCCGCCTGATCCAGGATCTGGAAAAAGAGCTGGAAACCAAGTTGCTCAATCGGACAACCCGCAAAGTCACCGTGACCGTTGATGGCGCGTCCTACTACGAGCAAGCCTGCCGATTGCTGGACGAGGTGCATGAGCTTGAGGCCAGCATGTCACGTGCCAAAGCCAGCCCGCGTGGCAAATTGAAGGTAGATATTCCATCGTCCCTGGGCCTGGCCGTCATCATTCCGTCGCTGCCGGACTTTTACGCGCGTTATCCAGACATCCAGTTGCATCTGGGCGTCAGCGACCGACCGGTCGATCTCCTGGCGGAGAACGTGGACTGCGTGGTCCGCGCTGGCGCCATCACCGACCAATCGTTGGTGGCTCGGCGGATTGGGGAGTTCTACATCATGGCGTGTGCTTCACCGGCCTACCTTAAGCGCCATGGTGTGCCGCAACACCCGGACGAACTCAAAAACGAACATCAAATGATTGGCTATATGTCGCCGCTGACAGGCAAACTGTTTTCTCTCAAGATGCAAAAAGATGGCGAGCTGGTTGAGGTTGGCGGGCAACACCAACTCGCGGTGAATGACTCCAGCGCGGCTGTCGTGGCGGGTCTGTCGGGTCTGGGCGTCCTGTTTACCTCGACATTCATGGTGCAGCAGCACATCAGCAGCGGTGTTCTGGAGCCCTTGTTCACCGGCTGGTGCACCGAAGCCAAACCGATCTACATCGTCTATCCGCCAAACCGGCACCTCAGCAACAAGGTACGCGTCTTTGTGGACTGGATTGCCGAGTTATTTGCCCAACATGATTTGATGAACCGCAAAAGCTCTTTGCCCCCAGAGATGTGCAGCGCATGGACAGCGGCTAAGGAGTCATCGGTGGTCATGCCCAAAAATGCACAACGGGAACAAGCTGCGGAAACCGTCTGACCGGACTCCATCAGGTACCAACAGACTCAATAACCTGCGTCTCGATCCATCACATGCTCTGGCACATGGCCTAGGCCGACCTTGCAGGTGTTGTCAAGCACCTGCCGGACGATCGTTCGATCAGAGGCAGAGGAAGCCATGTGAGGGGTGATGATGAGTCCTGGATGGGCCCACAAGGGGTCCGTGGCAGACAAGGGTTCGGTGTCGAACACATCCAGCAAGGCGCCACGTAACTGGCCGCTATCAAGCGCTGCCAGCAGGTCAGCCATCACCACATGTTCACCTCGCCCGGCATTCACAAAAGCAGCACCAGGCTTCATGCGGGCGAAAAAATCCGCGCTGCACAGGCCCCGCGTTTGCGCTGTGAGCGGCAACAGGCAAATCACCAGGTCCAGCCTTGACAGAAAGCCTGCCAGCGCAGCTTCCCCCGCACAAGTGGAGATGCCTGGCACGGTGTGGGTACGACGAGACCAGGCAGACACCGCAAAACCCGCACCGTGCAAGCAGGTTGCAACCTGCAGACCCATGCGACCGAGTCCCATGATGCCCACCGTGAAGTCACAGGCTGGTGTTTGGGGCGGCATACGCCACAGACTTTGGTGCTGCTGCGCGGCCATCTGGTCAAATCCACGGTGGAAATGCAGGGCGGCCCACAACATGTACTGAGCCATGCCACTGGCTTGCTCTTCGTCCACGATACGCGTGATGGGCACGCTGGCGGGCAGATCCGGGCAACGCAGGATGTGCTCAACACCGGCACCAATGGACGCCACCAGTCTCAGATTGGGCAGATGGCCGAACAAACCCTCTGGGGGATGCCAGGCGGCTACCGCCAACACATCAGTGGGGTCAAAGGGCTCGGGCCACAGGATCACTTTCAGGTCCGGCATGCGCAAGCGAGCTTCGTCAGCCATCTTATCGGCGAGAACCCGCAAGTTGTCGGTGGCGCTGCAAACCAGCAGGGTCGGCATCAGTGTGTTCGCCTTAGTTCTTGTAGCTGGCGTCGCTGCGGTCCAACTGGCGCAGCCAGGCAGCCCAGATCAGCGGGCGCTCGTGCTGCGCACGCAGCAACTGCTGGCGCACATGCTCACTCACTGCGGGCGGGATTTCGGTCACCGCACCGGCGCTGCTGTGTAAAGCGGCCAACTGCGCACATGCCAACTGGATTTCGCAGGCACGGTTCAGGTAATACATCACATAGAACGCATCAGCGACCGCGGGCCCCACACTGAGTAAACCGTGGTGGCGCAAGATCAAGGCAGCCTTGTCGCCCAAGGCCGCCTGGATGCGGCGGCGCTCCTCCAGGTTGGTGGCAACACCTTCATAAGCGTGGTAACCAACACCTTCATAAAACTCGGCAGAGATCTGATTCAACTGCAACAGGCCACGCTCACAAGCCGCCACCGCCATACCGGCCAGAGTGTGGGTGTGGATCACGCAATGTGCGTCTTCTCGCGCCATGTGCACTGCACTGTGGATGGTGAAGCCAGCCGGGTTGAGTTTGGCATCACCCTGCACGATGTGGCCCTGCATGTCCACCACAATCAGGTCACTGGCCCGCACCTCGTCAAACATCAGGCCGAAGGGGTTGAGCAAAAACCGCTCGTGACCGTCGCGGGAAGGCAAACGCACCGAGAAGTGGGTGTAGAGCGTGTCGTCCCAGCCAAAGCGCGCAGCCAGTCGATAGGCTGCCGCCAGGTCTTGGCGCAGCCGGGTCTCGTCTGCGGCACCGATGGTCGTGTTCATGCTTGGCCTCCGGTACTGTCTGCGGCGCTGGACAGACCCATGAATTTGCGCACGCGTTGCAATATTTCATTTGGATTGGGTTGGCTGCGCAACACCTCAGGCGATACGTCCAGTTTCAAATGCCCCCCTTCCATGAACACCACGCGGTCTGAAATATTGAGCGCAAATTCCATTTCATGTGTCACGATCAGCATGGTCATCCCCTCCTTGGCCAGGCTCTGGATCACCTTGAGCACATCGCCCACCAGTTCCGGGTCCAGCGCCGAGGTGGGTTCATCAAATAACATGATGTCGGGCTGCAAGGCCAAGGCTCTGGCAATCGCCACACGCTGCTGCTGGCCACCCGAGAGCTGGTGCGGGTACTTGTAGGCATGGGCCAACAAGCCGACCTTGTCCAGCAGGCCCAGTGCCACATCGCGCATCTGGGCTGGGTCTGCTGCACGGTGGTAGTGTGGTGCCATCAGGATGTTGTCCAGTACCGTGAGATGGGGAAACAAATTGAAGTTCTGGAACACCATGCCAATGCGCCGTACGCCAGCGCGCACACTGCGGTCATGCGGGTTGTCGCCCGCCTTCAGGTAACTTTCCCCAAACAGGATGATCTCGCCAGTTTGGATAGGTTCGAGTGCATTGATGGTGCGAATCAAGGACGTTTTCCCCGAACCTGAAGGCCCAATCAGGCAAATCACGTCACCTGCGGCCACTCTCAAATGGATGTCATCAAGCACCGTGTGCTCACCATAACGCTTGGTGATATTGCACATCTCCAGTGCCAATGGGGCACCGGGCTCGGGGCCAGACGCATGAACAAGGGCTGGCGTCGCCAGACTGGCACGCAACTGTGCACACCGGCTGTCATCCAGCGTGCTTGGTTGGCGACGCTGCAGATCCAGCCGACGCTCCAGCCAGTGGAAGGCGGCACCAAACACCGAAACGATCAACACGTAATACACCGCCACAGCAAGCAAGGTTTCCATCACCAGAAAATTCTGGCTGTAGAGGCGTTGCCCGGTCATCAGCAGCTCGGGCAGAGAAATCACCGAGACCAGTGAGGTCAGCTTGATCACGGTGACATATTCGTTGACCAGCGTCGGCAGGGAAATACGAAAGGCTTGCGGCACCACAATGCGCGCCTGAATACCCAGAAATCCCAGCCCCAAGGCTCGACCGGCTTCGCGCTGCCCCTTGGACACCGATATCAGGCCGCCGCGGTGGATCTCGGCCATGTAGGCGGTTTCCGTCAACACCAAAGAGATCAGGCCCGAGATGAAAGGAATGGCCAGCAACGGTCCGGCTGATGGAAATATCTGCGGCATGTTGAACACAAAGACCAACAACACCAGCAGAGGCACGCTGCGAAAAAACCAAACGTAGACCTTGGCCACGTAGCGCAGAACGGTCAAACTGGACAACTCGGCGCTGGCCACACCAAAACCCAGCCCCAGGCCTATCAGCCAGGACAGGGTGCCCAACTCCACCACGGTGACCACCGCACGCCAGAACATCGCCATTGAAAAGAGCGAGAAAAAATAAGTCCAGTTCAGTTCCATGGAAATCCTCGGTATGCGGCGGGCAAATTACTTGGCGGCGACAGGCGTCAAGTCGTACTTCTTGATCAGGGCGTCGTATTCACCGGTCTTGTGGATCGCAAGCATGGCTTTCTCGAACTCCTTCAGCAGTGCGGTGTTGCCCTTTTTCACATAGATCCCCAGAATTTGCGGGTACACCGTGGCAGGCGAGCTGACCACAATGCGGCCATTGCTCTTGGCGGCAAAAGCCTTGGCTGCAGCGGCCACTTCAATCTGGGCCTGCACGTTTTTGGACATCAAGGCCTGGGACACTTCAGGCGCGGTCGGGAACTCGGCCACCGTGACTGGTGGCTTGCCGTTGGGGACGCAGTAGTCGGTGGACAGGGTCTGGAGTTTTTTCACCCAGCTGGTGCCCGACTGCAGACCGACCTTGACACCACACAGATCGTTCTCGGTCTTGGGCTGCACCCCATCTTTGCTGGCCATGATCAGGGCGCCCATGCCAGCGTAAGGCACGGCGTCGGCAATGGCCAGGCGCTCGGCGGTGATGTACAGGCCAGAGATCACAGCATCATGCTGACCACTGCCCAGGCCCAGCACCAGACTGGCGAATTTGGTGTCGGTGATGACAGGCTTGAGTTTCATCTCACGCGACAGCAGCACCGTTAATTCCGGGTCGAAGCCGACGATCTTGTCACCCTCATACGACTCGAAGGGAGGGTAGGAGGCCTCCAGGGCAACCTTGATGGTGCCGGGCACCGCAACTTGGGCCTGTACATGCAGGGCGGCGCCCAGCAGCAAGGTGCCAAAAGACAGGGACAAGCCAATGCGACGTGCCGTGGTGGAAAGCTTGAACATGGTGAAAACTCCTAAGGGTTGAGAAAGAGAAGCGCGTTGAAGAAATCGGGTTGGTCGGTCTGGCCTCGCATCGATACGGGGTTCGGAGTCCATCAAACAGTCTGGGTCGGGTGATCGGTGTTGGCGCCCTCCTTGAGAAAGTTGCCAAAGCTGGACGGCTGGCGTGCGCCGTCAGGCAATTGCAGCTCACCCAAGCGGCGCTTCTCACCCAGATAACGGTAGGTCTGCATCGCCATGCTCCACATGTGCTCGCCAATGCTCAGCTCCTCATACAAGGGTGAGGCGTCGGCACGTGCAAACTGCGGCAGCGGGCGTATCCGCGTGCCGTAATCACAGGCAAAAAACAGCGGGAAGGAGTAGCGCTCGTGCTTGACCTTGCGTACCCGATGTGAGGTGGCAACAAAGGCGCCAGCGGTCATCACCTCCAACATGTCACCCACGTTGATCACATAAGCTTCTTCACCATCGATCGTCAAAGGGGGCGCATCAATCCACTGGCCACGGTTGTTGAGCACCTCCAGTCCGGGTTGATCAGCCAGAAGCAAGGTAAAACATTCGTAGTCGGTATGTGCACCGATACCGGGCGTGTCTTCGGCGCTGCTGTCCACCGGGTAGTGAATCAGGCGCAGCTTGCTGGGCGGGCAGGTCACATAGGCATCAAAAGCGTTTTCTTCTTGCCCCAGTGCCAAGGCAAAAGCGCGCAACAGATGCAGACCCAGATCAAACACTGCGGCGTAATAGGTTTGCACCGCCGTCTTGAAACCAGGCAGCTCGGGCCATTTGTTGCCGCCAATCAGTGGCAGCCCTGCCAACACCATGGGGTGGTCATCTGCCGCCTCAAAGCCAATGTCGTAAGCCTCTTTGTGGTCCGGCTTGCCCGCGCTGTAGACCTCTTCCCCCTCCGGGACAAAACCTTTGTGGCCACGACCAAGACCGATGTAATAACGCATCTTCCAGTCCAGGTCTCTGGCATAAAAATCGGCGGCGGCGGTCCGCAACGCTGCAATCTCCTGGGCCGCTATACCGTGCCCCGTGATGTAGAAAAAGCCAACGGTGCGTGCCGCCTCTCCAATGGCACGGGCCACTGCCTGGCGTTCGTCCACATCAGCGCTGAACAATCCCCGCACATTGACCAAGGGCAGGCTCGAAAAATCTCCACGCACGGGGGAAACAGCTGTACTCATGCAGACTCCTGAAGTGTGTCGATCCAAGCATCAAAATGCCTGCGCTGGGTCTGGGCCATGCCCAGGTTCAAGTCCCACAGGTCGGCAACTGGCATCCTGGTAAACGGCAGCAAATGGGTATACCCATCCGGGCCGAATTCGGGCGTTAAGGTGCTGCCGTGGTAACCGCGAGCGCGGTGGGACACCCAGATCGCCTGCCAGACCTGTTGATGAAAGGCCAGCTCCTTGGCGTACTCAGGCGCTTGCACATGGGGCACCTGCGGCCCCTGGTCGTAGCCAACACGCGCCTGGGTGTGATGCACCCGATCAATAAAGGGCTGCAAATCGTCCTGAGCATCGTTGAGCAAACGCTCGCAAACCACCACCCAGTGGCTGATGTCAGCGGTAAAACGCAGTTGCGGCAGCTGCTCAATCAAGGCCAGCGTGACCCACGGGCTGTAGAGCGAGCTGCCCCGATGTGTCTCGAAGCTACAAACCACACCAGCGACATCAGCCAAAACCTGCGCCCGGCCAAAAAAATCTACTTGCTGCGCCAAAGGCCAGCGGTCGTTGCCCGCCAGCACATTCAAAAACCTGGGCTGCAGGATCCCAGCCGTATCCAGGGCCAATTGCAAGCGGTCCAGATGTTGCTGCGCCTTCCACCCCTGATCGGGCACCACGTCACCCCCGGTAAACACCACGGCGATGTATTGCAGCCCCTGCTGCTTGAGGTTATGGGCCATGGTGCGTGCCTCTGTGCCGTTAAGCGGCATGCGCGCCTCTACACCCGTTGCGCCCATCTGGCGAACTTGTTCGGCGCAGTGACTCCAGTCACCCTGCCAGCCCCAAAGTGACTTGAACAAATCCAGTTTCATGAAGTAGGTTTCTTTGAAATCATTGACCTACATCAACGCAAACTGCGTGCCAAGCCACTTCAAGACCCAGCCATTGGGTTGAATTGCCTTGCGCTGGAACAATCCTTGCGTCTGGTGCCCTACTCCAAAC
This sequence comes from Rhodoferax sp. BLA1, assembly GCF_013416775.1. Taxonomy (GTDB): domain Bacteria; phylum Pseudomonadota; class Gammaproteobacteria; order Burkholderiales; family Burkholderiaceae_C; genus Rhodoferax. Next base: position 431,575 of record NZ_SZVI01000012.1, on the reverse strand, counting down.
AACCAACAAAGCGAGATTTCTATGGCCTTGAACAAAGCACAGTTGGACGCACTGCGCGCCAAGTACAGCGGCACGGCGGCAGACATGCACGACCCGCGTTTTGCCCAGGTGGCCGCCAGCATTTTTTCGGAGGGCGGCACCCGTGCGGCACCGTATGCCGGTGTGCCTTCGCTATTGGCCGCACCGCTACGCGCCGTGGATGGCACCAAACCCGACTTTGGTGATCTGCAGGTAGCACTGATGGGTGTGCCGATGGACCTGGGCGCCAGCAATCGGCCCGGTGCACGCTTTGGCCCGCGTGCCCTGCGAACGATTGAGCGCATTGGCCCCTACAACCATGTGCTTGACTGCGCACCGGTGCACAGCCTGCGTGTGGCCGATGTGGGCGATGTGCCGTTTCGCAGCCGCTATAGCCTGCCCATGAGTATTGAGGACATCGAGGCCTGGTACCAGCAGGTTGTAGACCAGGGTGTGATACCCCTCTCGGTGGGTGGTGACCACTCGATCACCTACCCCATCCTCAAGGCCATCGGTCGTCAACAGCCCGTGGGCCTGATCCATTTCGACGCCCATTGCGACACTGGCGGTGAGTTTGACCAAACCCGCTTTCACCATGGTGGCCCGTTCCGTTTGGCGGTGCTGGATGGGGTGCTTGACCCCACGCGCTGCATTCAGATTGGCATCCGCGGCTCGTCCGAATACCTGTGGGAATTCTCCAAAGACTCAGGCATGACTGTGGTGCACGCCGAAGACATCTCGCGCCTGGGCACAGCCGAAATTGTGCGCATGGCACGCGAAGTTGTCGGGGACGGACCGGTCTATATCACCTTTGACATTGATGGGCTGGACCCGGCCTTTGCTCCGGGCACCGGCACACCGGAAATCGGCGGCATGACCACCCGCGAAGCGCTGGAAATATTGCATGGACTCAAAGGTTTGGCGATCTGTGGGGGCGACGTGGTCGAGGTAGCGCCCCAGTACGACAGCAGCACCAACACGGCCCAGGCCGGTGCGCAAATGCTGTTTGAAATTCTGAGCCTGATGGTGTCCAGCCCGCGGCTCAAACCCTAGGGCCGCACAAGCCAAGTGCACCCAAAAGCATGCACTGCACTGCATTAGGAAGGCGCTGGCACCCACTGGCACCATCACTTGGCAAAGTCTGGCCTCATACCACCTGCTCATGACAGGTTACAAACCGAATCACACAAGGAATCACATATGTCAACCAATCCATTTCACCCCATCACCGGCTCCGTCATGCCACGCTTTGCTGGCGTCGCCACACTCATGCGCCTGCCCCTGGTCGCGATGGACGACGCCATGTTCCAGGAGGTGGACATCGGCCTGGTAGGTGTGCCCTGGGATGGCGGCACCACCAACCGACCCGGCGCACGCCACGGGCCGCGTCAGGTGCGCGACATCTCAACCATGGTGCGCAATGTCAACCGCGCCAGCGGCATCAAACCTTTCTCGATTTGCAATTGCGCTGACTTGGGCGACACACCTGTCAACCCGGTGGACCTGATGGATTCACTGGCGCGCATTGAAGGTTTTTTCAACAAACTGCAGGCCGCCGGTATTGCGCCACTGTCGATTGGCGGCGACCATCTGGTGAGCCTGCCGATTTTGCGCACGCTGGCCAAGAACGGCCCGGTCGGCATGGTGCACTTTGACGCCCATACGGACACTTGGGACGGCTATTTCGGTGGTTTCAAATACACACATGGCACACCGTTCAGGCGCGCCATCGAAGAAGGTGTGTTGGACCCCAAACGCACGGTTCAGATCGGCATACGTGGCGCCCTCTACAACGATGCCGAAGACACCTGGGGCCAGGAGCAAAGCATACGTGTCATCGACATCGAAGAATTCCACCAAATGGGCATCGAGGCCGTGATCGCCGAAGCCCGTCGCGTGGTTGGTGATGGCGAGACCTACGTCAGTTTTGACGTGGACGCACTCGACCCGGTCTACGCCCCAGGTACCGGCACCCCTGAAATTGGCGGCCTGACCACGCTGGAAGCACAGCGCCTGGTGCGCGGCCTGCAGGGTCTGAACCTGATTGGGGGTGACGTGGTGGAAGTCTCGCCCCCGTTTGATCCCAGTGGCAACACCGCTTTGGTGGCAGCCACCATGGCATTTGAAATTCTGTGTGTGCTGGCCGACAGCATCAGCCGCAAGAAGGCTGGCGCGTCTCCAGCGTTTTGACAGCGCGGGCCAGAGCGGCAATGCCTGCATCAATCTGGCCCAGGCCAATCGACGAGATGCGTAACCTGAAAAACGCGCAGGGTTTGGGCGGCTGCATAAAAAACACCTCACCCGGCTCAATCAGCACACCAAACTGTTGGGCCACCTGGGCCAACGCCGTCGAGTCGATATGTGATGGCGCCTCCACCCAGAGTGAGGCGCCACCATGCGGCAGCTGAAACCGAAACGCTGGCAGGTGCTGCTGCAAGGCCTCACCCACACGAACCAGGCGTTGCAGCATCTCGGCATTCACCCGCCGGGCGTGGGTTTCATGGTGACCGAGCGACAGGTACATGGCATAGGTGTGCTGCAGAAAAGCGCTGGGGTGGCGCAACATGGCGTGACGGGTTTGGCGCAGGGCTCCAATCAACTCTTTGGACGCCACGATGAACCCCAGACGCAGTGCAGACGACAGGCTTTTGGAGATGGAGCCGACATACACCACGCGCCCCGTCTGGTCCAGGCTTTTGAGCGCTGGCATGGGTGTGCCTTCATACAGATTCTCGGCCTCGTAGTCATCTTCGATGATGACAAAGTTCTGCAACTCGGCCTTGCGCAACAGCCATTGACGACGTTCCAGACTCATCACATGGGTGCTGGGGCTTTGGTGTGATGGCGTGACAAACACATAGTCAAGCTCTGGTAGCCCTTCGACGACCAGGCCTTGCTCATCCACCTCAATGCCCAAAAAGCGTGGGGCGCGTGTCGCCATGCTGTTGCGCGCATGCGGGTGACCGGGCTCCTCCAGGCCAACACGGGTCTGTGTGTCAAACAGGGCTTCGGCCAGCAAGCTGTAGGCATGTTGTGAACCGCTGGTGATGAGGATTTCTTCTGGCAAAGCGAACACACCCCGCGCAGGCAGCAAACGCTGGCGGATTTGTGCAACCAGATGCGCCACGTCGGCAGACTCCAGGTCATGCGTCCACTCTGGCAACTGGGCACGACTGGTGGTGAGCGCACAGCACTCGCGAAAGCCCTCTATGGGAAAGCTCTTGTCATCACTGGCCCCATAGACAAACGGATAGGGGTAGTCCTGCCAGCGCGCAGGTTTGCTCAGACTGCGCTCGTGTCCCCGCGAACGTACCACGCGCGCGCTCCAGTCGGGCGCCAGTTCGACGCGTTCCTGAGGTCCGCGAAACGGGTCATTGCTGGCCGCAGCCAAGTCAACCATCAGTGGCCGTGCGTTCAAGGCCACGAAGACGCCGCTGCGCAGGCGCGACTCCAGATAACCGTCATCCATCAACTGCTGGTAGGCCGCCGTCACGGTGTTGCGACTCAGCGCCAACAACTGCGAGAGCACGCGCGACGAGGGCAAGGCCGTGCCCGGCGTGAGCCGCCCGGTCAGAATGGCCTGCACGATGCAGCCGCGCAAACTGGCCTGCAGCGACATACCGCCAGCCCGGTCAGGCAGACGGAACAACTGTTCCCATTGTGGTGTGCTGGTGTCGGGCGGTTCAGCAGACATGGGTTCTTTTGGGGTGCGGTGAGTGCGTGTCATGACGTCGAGAACCAAGCAACTATCGCACCACAAGCACGATCAAGGTGCCACGTGCGCTCTCATTGCGGTGCACGGGTGCGGTACGAACTGCCCGCTGGCATGGCAGGTAGGCAACATCTGGCTCTTGGTCGGGCCGGGTGGTTTCAATAAGCTCGTCAGATGCCCACGATGGCGCCACTTCGAGACCCACACATGCCTTCTTACACCTTCAGGTCCTGTACTGTCCCACTGCCTGATGTCCGATAACCACGCCTTCTCACGACTGGACTACCTGACGGCCTTGGCCGTGGTGGTGATCTGGGGTCTCAACTTTGTGGTCATGAAGGTCGGGCTGCCCGGTCTGGGCCCGATGCTGCTGGGCGCACTGCGCTTTGCCGCTGCGTCCTTGCCTTTTTTGGTGTGGGTGCGCCGTCCCAAGGTGCCCTGGCGCTTTGTTGTGCTGTACGGACTGGTACAAGGCGTGGGCCAGTTTGGTCTGCTGTTCACCGGCATCTCATTGGGCATGACGGCGGGCATGGCCTCGGTGGTGATGCAGGCACAGGCTTTTTTTACCCTGCTGCTTGCCGTGCCCTGTCTGGGTGAACGCGCCCGCGCTTACCAGTGGCTGGGCCTTTTGCTGGCGGCCATGGGTCTGGTACTGTTAGCCACCGTGCACGGCAGCCAGCCTGGGCAGATGACGCTGATTGGCTTCTTTTTCACGCTGGGCGCAGCGCTGATGTGGGCCACCTCCAATCTGGTGGTGCGCTTCATGGGCCGAGTATCACCCGCCTATGACCCGTTCGCCTTCATCGTCTGGAGCAGTCTGGTGCCCATCCTCCCGTTTCTGGGCCTGGCCTTTGCCCTGGATGGTGTCCAGCCCACGCTGCAGACCCTGTTGCACCTCACGCTGCGCCAGTGTCTGGCGGTGGCCTTTCTGGCGCTGCTGGCCACCTTGCTCGCGTACACGCTGTGGACCGGCTTGCTCAAACGTTTTCCAGCAGGCCGGGTGGCACCGTTCTCGCTGCTGGTGCCGGTGGTCGGCCTGCTGGCCGCTTACTTGGCTTTTGGTGAACAACTCAGTCAGCTGCAATTGCTGGGCACAGCGGCGGTATTTCTGGGGCTGGTGGTGAACCAGATGGGTGGACGCTTTGTGTCACTTCTCGCCAAAGCTTGAGCAGCCAACGCCAAAAGCACCAAAAACAAGAGCACATTACCCAATCAGAATAAGGGCTAAGGCCATATTTGGACCTTAACCTCAGCGCCGTTCACCACGCCGGGCCATGGCATCGACGCCTCAAGCGTGGTGGTGAATCAGCCTGATCTACAGCTTCTCGTCCCGCAGCCAATACCACTTGTACAAGAAGTACTGGCCAAAGCGACGAAACGGGGCAAAAGCCTGTGAACGCACCGCGTTGAACAGATTGGGGTACTCCAGCGGCGAGTTGTAGATGGGCAGTGAAAACACCGCCTGCCCCGCGTCTTTGCCCGCCACACGCTCGGCCAGGCGCTTGCCAGCCCAGGTGGAAAAAGACACGCCGTTGCCACCATAACCCACGGCATACCACACCGTTTGCTGTGGGTCTGGGCGGGCAATGCGGGGCATCAGGTCATGGCTGACATCGACCCAACCCCACCACGAGTAGTCAATCTGTATGCCCGCAAGCGGCGGAAACTTGCGCGCAATGGCGTCGGTCAGCAGCTTGAGGTGGACCGGATCTTGCGCGTCGGCACCACTGATGGCGCTGCGGCTGCCGATCTGCAGGCGATTGTCTTTCAGCAGTCGGTAATAAAACCGAAGGGTGCGGGTGTCGGTCAGAAACGTGTGCGAGCAAAAATTCGTGGCTGCCAGCTCGGCACTGGTGAGTGGCCGGGTCACCATCGAGTTGGACAGGATGGGCAGGATCTTGTCGCGGGTGTGCGGGCTCAAGGCCTGGCCGGTGTAGCCGCCGGTACAAACCGCCACGCGCTTGGCACGCACGCTGCCAGTAGGCGTGCGCAAGGTATGGATGCCATCGGCGCCGGTCTCCCAGCCTTGCACCGGGCTGGCCGGATGCAGCTTGACACCCAGGGCGCGTGCCTTGCGGATCAGGCCGAAGGTGAACTTGAGCGGGTGAATGCCCACCCCTTCTGGTTCTTTCATCGCGCCCAGCTGTTCGCGTTCATCACAATAGTTGCGGCGCACTTCGTCGGCACTGAGCAGCTGGGTGTCATAACCAAATATCTCGCGCCGCACACGGGTTTCGTTTCGCAGGTAGTCCAGCTTTTTGGCGCGATGGGCCAGGTACAGGTGCCCGCCGTCAATCGCATCACAGTCAATACCGCTGGTCAGCGCCTTAAAGTTCTCGAACCCGGTGCGGATTTCGGTGTCCATTTTCTTGGCTACATCCAGGCCCCAGCGCTCGATCCACTGCGAGCGAGTGAGCCGCCCACTGGCGTTTTGCCCCTGGCCGCCGCTGCGGCTAGAGCAGCCCCAGGCAGACAGATTGGCCTCCAACACCACCGCCTGGATACCGTGCTCCTGTGCCAGATACAGCGCGGTTGACATGCCGGTGGAACCGGCGCCGATGACCACCACATCGGCCACGGTGTCGCCCACCAGGGGGCCATCATCGTCCGGCGGCGCCCCCGCGCTGGCCACCCAATAGGTGGGCGCATAGTGGCTGCCGGTGCCGGGGTCTTTGGCAACCAGTGGGTCGTAGTGCGGGTTGTAGGCTTGGCTGGCGCTTGTGGTCATGGCTCAGGCCTTTGCGGGACTACTAGGGCGTGCCTTGCGAAAGGCCTTCTTGCTCTGGATCTTGCCGTCCTTGAATGCAAAAACGTCGACACCGTCGGTTTCGATACGGCTGCCGTCAAGCCCCGTGCCGACAAAGGTCCATTGCGAAACACCAAAGTCACCCTGCACAAAGTGTTGGCCGTTCAGCCACTGCGCATCGGGCACGGCCTGCCAGGCGGCGGCAAAGGCACGGCGCACCGCTTCGCTGCCGACATGGCGGCTGCCAAAAGCCTCTGGCCCTGCTGCGGTTTCAAACACGCAGTCCTCTGTCATGAAAGACATCAGTGCCTCCACATCATGCTGGTTCCAGGCGTGGCTAAAGGCGGCCAAAGTGGCTTCGGTGACTGGCGGAAATACGTTCAACAAGATGGGCTCCAGGACAATACTTGGCGCGAAGCTTAGGGATCTTTGCAGCGCCAAGGTAGAGCCAGAACGGGGGATTCCATGCAGCCAGTGACGGTAGCTTTTCACAACCTCCCGCCCATGTTGCAAAAGAGCAAATCCCTGGCGCCTGCTCTATCTCAATAACAACTACCATGAGGTACACCACGCGCGTCCGGAGTTGCCTTGGTACCAGATCTCTACCCATTGCCACGCCGGCCGTACTGGTTATTTGGATCAAAACGGAGGTTTTTGGATACCCGGCTACGCTTGGTGGATTCGCTACCGTTTGCGACGACCTGGTTCGATTCCGATGTATTTCACTTCAACAAGGACACAACATGACAGCTTCAATTTCACGTCGGGCGTTGACCTTGGTTTCGTTGACGTCAGCGCTGCTCACAACGTCTATCTGGGCACAAGATGCACCGGTGCGCGTCGGCTCCAAAATCGACACAGAGGGTGCCTTACTCGGCAACATTATTGTTCAGGTACTGGAAGCTCACGGCATCAAGACTGAAAACAAGGTACGACTGGGCAATACAAAAATAGTGCGCAGTGCTCTCGTCGCAGGGGAAATCGACATCTATCCCGAATACACCGGCAATGGGGCCTTCTTTTTTTCGGACGAGAAAAATCCTGCCTGGAGAAATGCCCAAGCTGGTTTTGATCTGGTCAACAAACTCGACTCTGAGGTGAACAAGATTACCTGGCTGGCTGCGGCACCAGCCAACAACACCTGGGCCATTGCGATCCGCAAAGACGTGGCCAACACCAACAAGCTCAAGACGCTGGCAGACTTGGGCCGCTGGCTGTCCAGTGGCGGCAAGTTCAAGCTTGCAGCATCGGCTGAATTCATTGAACGCTCGGACGCCCTCCCCGCTTTCCAGACCGCCTACGGTTTCAAACTCAGTCAGGATCAGTTGCTAACCCTGGCTGGCGGGGACACGTCCGTGACGATCAAGGCGGCCGCCGAAAACACCTCTGGCGTGAACGCGGCAATGGCCTATGGAACAGATGGGCCCGTTGCCGCTCTGGGCTTGGTGATTCTTGACGACCCCAAGGGCATCCAACCTGTTTACGCACCGGCCCCCATCATTCGAGAGTCCGTCCTTGCAAAGAACCCCAAAATAAAAGACATATTGGCGCCTGTTTTCAAAACCTTGGACGGCCCAACACTGCAGTCCCTCAATGCGAAGATTGCGCTTGAAGGCCAGGATGCCAAGAAAGTTGCTGCCGATTACTTGAAAGCCAAAGGCCTTCTCAAGAGCTGAACATGGCCAATGCCTGCACCCATGTCGCGTTTCTCCAAACCGTCTTCCCTGGTGATTTTGGTGCTGCTTGCCTTGCTGGTTCTGACTGGCCTGCCGCTGGTCAGTGCAGCCCCAAACCGTTTGCTTAGCGGCCAAGGGCTGAGCCTTTGGACAGTTTCTGAATCAACGGGCTCTCTCTGGAAAGAGAGCCTGCTGGCGCTGAGCTTGGTCTTCGTCGCCGCCATTGTTGGACTCTGCCACAGGTCTTGGCAGAGTTTTTTTTCTGCATTTGTATTGGTGGCTCTTGCTTCTGGCTCATGGTATTTGACTGCCATGTCGGGACAATTTGCGGCCGTAGCGAACACACAGACCGACGGTTTGGGCCGCATTGCTTTGTCGAGTGGCTACTGGCTGACGGTACTGATCGCGTGGCTAGCCGCAAACGATGCCTTGCGGCGTGTTCGGGCCACAACATGGGCACGCTACCTCTACTGGTTGTCTGTGCTTGCAGGGTTGTTGGGGCTGCTGGCCTGCGGCACACTTGACAGCCTGTCTCTACTCAAAGAATTCGCCAACCGCCAAGACGATTTTTGGCGAGCACTTGGGCAACACATTCATATCATCTCCCTCGTCACTTTTTTCACCTTGGTGATGGGTTTGCCCCTGGGGGTGGCCATTCACCGGCATCCCGCTTGGGCCAGCCGAGTCTTTCCCCTGTTGAACCTTGTCCAGACCATTCCTTCCATTGCCCTGTTCGGTTTGTTGATCGCTGTGCTGGCATGGTTGGGGAAATTGTTCCCCTTGCTGCCCGCCTGGGGTTTACAGGGAATAGGTCTGGCACCTGCTGTGATCGCATTGACCTTGTACTCGCTGCTGCCGTTGACACGAAGCACCAGCGAAGGACTCAGCCAACTGCCACAGGCCTTGACCGAATCCGGCAAAGCCATGGGCTTGTCAAACAGCCAATTGTTCTGGCAGGTGGAGTTGCCGCTGGCGTTTCCGGTGATTCTGTCGGGTCTGAAAGTGATGCTGATTCAAACCATTGGCTTGACCGCAGTTGCCGCCCTGATTGGTGCGGGCGGACTCGGTTCTTTGATGTTTGAGGGCTTGTTTAGCAGCGCGCTGGATCTGGTGGTGCTGGCCTTGATCCCCATCGTGGTGTTGACCTGGCTGGCCAACGGTGTTTTCACCATGCTGACGGCCCTCTCCCGCCCTTGGGTTCGAGCATAGGCCATGATTGAATTTGACAATGTCAGCAAGGCTTATGGTGAACACCCTGCCGTTGCCAATTTGAATTTGTCGATTGGGCAAGGCGAGTTTGTGGTCCTGATTGGGCCGTCGGGCTCGGGCAAGTCCACCACCTTGCGCATGATCAACCGCTTGGTGGAACATGACCGGGGTCGCATCCGCTTCGCAGGCCGCGAGATCCGTGATTTCACACCCGAAGATTTGCGCAGGCGCATGGGTTATGCCATTCAGTCGGTGGGCTTGTTCCCACATTGGACTGTCGAAAAAAATATCGCTACCGTGCCGCGCTTGCTGGCCTGGCCCAAAGACAAAATCAGAGCTCGGGTTCATGAGCTTTTGGAGCTGCTGCAGTTGCCACCCGCCGAGTTCGCCAAGCGCTACCCGCATGAACTGTCGGGCGGTCAACAACAGCGTGTAGGTGTCGCCCGTGCCCTGGCTGCAGACCCAGAGATTCTGTTGATGGATGAGCCCTTTGGCGCACTGGACCCGGTGACCCGCATCGTGATGCAGCGAGAACTCAAGCGCATTCATGCGCTCGCAGGCAAAACCATTGTGATGGTCACCCATGACATCGATGAAGCGCTCTTTCTTGCCAGTCGCGTGGTGTTATTGAAGGACGGGCAAATCGTTCAAGATGGCACACCACTTGATTTGTTCTCACACCCGGCCAGTGATTTTGTGGTGGACTTCCTGGGGCGTGCCGAACTGGGCATCAAGCGTTTGGGGCTCGGGTCTGTTCGCGAACATCTGCGTCCAGGACATCCAACGGGTGGCAAAGCGATTTCCGTTGATGCCAGTCTGAGAGAGGCACTTTCTGCCTTCATCGTGCAAGGCACGCCGATCCTGCCAGTGATCAACACCAACGGCAGTCACGCCGGAGAAATGCACTTTTCCGATTTATTGCTCCCCCGAAAAGATGCCGATCCAACCAAGGATCAGTCCGCATGAAAAAACGGCCAGCAGCAGACAACAGCCTGAGAACGACGGTCGTTCTGGTCACGCTGCTCATCCTGCTTGCGCTGTTCATGACGGAGTTGGAGCCGGTATTTCACCGCTTGTTTGCCATGCAAGAACGGCCCATGTACCGGCAAGAGTCCTTCATCAACCTGCTGGGCGCCCATGTGGCGCTGGTGCTGGTTTCTAGCGGTTCTGCCTTGGTATTGGCGCTGGCTGCTGGCATATGGGTCACTCGCGCGGGTGGGCGCGAATACCAAAGCACGGTGGAGTCGCTGGTGGCCATGGGCCAAACCTTCCCGCCGGTGGCCGTGCTGGCATTGGCCGTGCCTCTGATCGGATTTGGCGAACGGCCTGCCTACATTGCACTGGCTCTATACGGTCTGTTGCCAATGTTGCAAGCCGTGATCGCGGGGCTGGACTCCACACCGGAAGCTGTGGTGGATGCGGCCAGGGGCCTCGGCTTGAGCCAGTGGCAGGTCTTTCGATCTGTCGAAGTGCCGCTGGCCGCCCCAGTGATTCTGGCGGGGATACGCACCTCGGTCACGATCAATATTGGCACCGCTGCCATAGCCGCTACTGTGGGTGCCCAAAACCTGGGTTCGCCGATCATCATTGGTCTGAGTGGTTTTAATACGCCCTACGTTCTTCAAGGCGCCCTGCTCACGGGTCTTCTTGCCATTACCACTGACTGCGCATTTGAGTTTTTGTCCCGTCGCACACAACGCTGGAAACTGGCAGCTCAGTAGCTATTACAACCGCCGTACCACGTGCTTATGCGACGCTGGCAGGCCGTAAGCTCGAAATGGCCCGCATCGGGCAGACCCGCAGCGGTTTGATCGAAGACGCCTTGGTGGTCGCTGCAGGTGTGGCGGTTGTGGCCTTGGCGGTCCGACCGGAAAACGCTCGGTAATCACATCGACCCCTCGGGTGCTTGCAAAGAACAACGTCTTTGTTCATCTGGCAAAAGGTGAGGCCGCGTAAAATCGGCTGCTATTTAATCTGCATGAAAGCAATGACAATGAAAATCGCCCTGATCAATGAAAACAGCCAAGCCGCCAAGAACGACATCATCTTCAATGCACTCAAGACTGTCGTCGAGCCAATGGGACACACCGTTTTCAACTATGGCATGTACGCGGCTGATGACAAGGCGCAGCTCACCTACGTGATGAACGGCGTGCTGGCCGCCATTTTGCTCAACTCCAAGGCCGCTGATTTTGTGGTGACTGGCTGTGGTACCGGTATGGGCGCCATGCTGGCCTGTAACGCCATGCCCGGCGTGCAGTGTGGTCTGGTGATCGACCCGACGGACGCATTCCTGTTTGGCCAGATCAACGACGGCAATGCCATCTCTATGCCTTACGCCAAAGGCTTTGGCTGGGCTGCCGAACTGAACCTGCAAGATTGCTATCGCAAACTGTTTGAAGGCGAACGCGGTCTGGGCTACCCCAAAGAGCGTGCAGCCATCATGGCAAAAAACCGGGGCATCCTGTCGCAAGTGAAGGCCGTTTCCTGCAAGGACATGCTGACCGTCCTGAAAGAAATCGACCAAGACCTGTTGAAGGCTGCCATCGCTGGCGACAAGTTCCAAGAGTATTTCTTCGCCAACTGCCAGGATGATGCCATTGCGGCCTACCTGAAGACTGTGCTGGCCTGATTGTCTTCGTTGCCAGTCAAGGGGAGCCCAACGGCTCCCCTTTTCTTTTGCGGCGAGGCAAGCTCTGGCATAAAAAAGGAGGAACACAAAATGCTGTTAACTGATATCGCTGTCGAACACACACGGGTGTCCAAACAGAATGGGGTTCGTCAGACCTTCTTGCTGCATCCGTTTACCGATACGCAGCGAGACACGCAGGGCAAATTCGAGATCGTTCGTGATATTCGTGAGCCAGGGCTCAAAGAAGTGAAACGCTCAACCTTCGTGACGTTTCAACAATTGGCGGAGTTGTATGCAAAAGGCGTACTCGATGAGTTCGGATTTTCCGTTCGCATGTGTCCGGGTCAGGGCACCTACCCCGCTGCGAATCCCACCAAAAAGATACTGCCAACCAGTATCAGGCCAGGCTCACCGTTCGACCTGGCTGTTCAACAGGTGGACGTTTCAAAACCTGCTACTCGAGAATTGAGAACAGCCTTGCTGCGCACCAACGTCAAGCTTTAAAGCCAATCACTCGAAGCCCCATGCCGTCATCCTGCCTTGCGCGGCGATGGGTGCGAAAAAGTCCAGAAAATGCGCTATCAGATAGGGGAGTACCTGTGAATCCACCCGTTGCCCATACCGAACTCATCGCCACTTTCAAGCGGGCGCAGGCAGATGCTGCGCACAAGTTCGGATTGATCAAAGCTGCTGCGCAAAAGGGTCCCAAGGCCATCCAAGCGGCCACAGAAGCAGCAGCAAAGGCAGCCAAACGCAGGGACTCGTATGCCAAGAAGCTGGCTGCCTTGGGGGTGAGCCTCGAGGATTGAGCGCGGCCCCGCCTACTGCCCGACGCCAGTTACTGGCGACGGGCATTTACCGATACCAACTCCTTCCGCTTGTCGGCGGCAACACCTGGCTCAGTTATTGGTCGGCAGCACCACCCCGATGAATGCTTGACAAGCTTTCACAGCAACCCCTGACGATCAGCTTCATACCAAACGAATGGAGAAAGCTCCCTCAACGTTTGCACGTCCTTGTTTCTCAGGTACCGCGCGTAGTGCGTCATTCGCATCTCGCGATGGTATGTGCTATCCAATTTCAGCCTGGTAATGGATTTGCGAGCCGCTGCGATATCTGCCTTGTCGGTCAGTGCGCGACCTGGACGAATTTGACCAGTGGTCAAGACGAGTTCGAACGTATTTGGCACCAGCCCGATGGGATCAAGCACATCCTCATACTTGTTCTTGTTCCGGTTCGGCCCCAAGCACGACAGTCGGTAGTTGCCCCATTCGTAGGCTTGTGCAGCATCCTTTGACTTTGCAACGAAGTGGTCTGTTGAGCTGGCACCAGTGACCCATTCAAAGTAGATGGCCAAGTAAGCGCAAACGCCCGAATAGGCTGTCCACAACTGCCTATTCGAGTGGGACCAATAGGCGGGAAATTTGGTCCCTTTTGGGGCTGGGGCATTAAATGTGAACCCCTTTTGAGCTATCCAGGCCAATCCCTTCTGTCGGACCTCCATATCAAAATCAATGGGCTCCGGCTGTAACTGCACTGGAATCATTCAAGCCAACCCTTCTTCTTACAAACATAACGCCAGTTGAACAGGAAGTCATCAGTTGGGTTGAGCGCCTCCACGAGTTTTGCATTCATCGCGTTGATTCGGTCGGCACTCGGGGCATCTTGCTCCAACAAGGCCGCAGCCCTCTTCACCAAGTCTTCATACTCCAACGCACGACCACTTTGGAGGTCAAATGCCTCGCTGACCAACCAACTGGCCGCACTGCCGTGCTTCTCGAATTCACGTTGGCGCAACACGACCTTCCTACGCTCAAGATCCAAGTCGAACCATGCATCCCGCTTCGCATCAAAAAGGGGCTCTACCGAGGCCATCACCAGAGGCGAATGCGTGGCGGTGATGACCTGGATTTCGGCCTTTTTGATGAGCGTACGCGCCACTGCCAGTAGGGCTGGAATGATTTGGCGCTGCCACTGTGGGTGCAAATGCGACTCCACCTCGTCAATGAGAAACACCACCTGATTGGTTGGCTCCTCTCGTAACAGTTTCGCCGCTTTGCAATGCTCTTCCCATGTCCAAACCAACAAATATGCCAGTGCTAGGATGCGCCGCATGCCGGCAGATGCATGCAGTACGGCCACGTCTTGTCCGTAGGGCATGCGGATGGTGGGAATGTCCCGCGCATCGTCCAGGCTGACACGCGTCAGTTCGCCTACAGTCAAGCGCTCTTTGTCTGAGGGGGACATGGCCTTCAAGACAGCTTGAAGGCTCTCAAACGCCGAGCTGTTTTCCTTCTGCCAGCCCGCCCAGTCCATCACCAAGCCCAGGCAAAGCGGCTTGCCGTCCTTGCCGAGCAACCCGTCCCAAACTTCTGCGGGACTGAAAACATAAGCGGGGATGCGGTCTTGCACATCCACCCCGTCTTGGGTGCGCCAATAGTTACGAACTGGGTCCCACACAGCAAAACTGCCATCTGCCATGGCGTAAAAAACCAGCCCCGGGTTGGCGGGCCGGCCTGGTCGGCCCGTCCAGGCCTCGTCACGCGGCAGATAGCTGCTCTCATAGTCTTCGACTCGACTTTTACCAGCAAAGGCAAAACCGATCGTCGCAAGTTTTTCACTGCTAGGAAGCGCCCTCTTGCCAGAAGTAAGGCGTGGGTTGATTTCTGAAGGCCACTTTCTGGTCAATGCCCACCAGGCAATGTCTAAAAGAAAGCTCTTACCAAGTCCGTTATCACCCGTGATCAGGTTTAGTCGCTGCCCAAAGGTAAGTTCCATGCTTGGCGCCGGGCCGACATTTTTTAACTTCAGGTGATTGAGCATGACCCCATTTCCTCAAAACTAGATGCGCACATTTCTCATCAATAAGGCAGCGATTTCGCACAGATAATCCATATTCTGATTATCCGTGCGATTGATCTCTCAATTGGCTTTGCGGATATAGTCATTTCAAAAGTGAGTTTTCTCGCGACGCGCTTGAAGGCTTACTTCAAGCCCTCCATGATGTCCATGGATGGCATCCTGCTGAACAAAACAAAAAGTTGATGTTTATGCGAATATTGGAAATGGTCACCAATTTCCAAGACTGAGCAAACCCGCATATGTTGGGCTCTTGTTTAGGACTTCATTTGCGCGGATAAACGGCCATCTTTTGACGGACTTCAATACTTGGAACAAGTTATTGTTAGCGACAAATAAAGTTCTATCTTAAAACGTCGCTAACCTGTTGATTTATATAGATGCTTGCCTTTGATCGGGAATAAAAAGTTCCATCCTAAGTTGCTCAACTACCGCCACATGCATCTCAAATGCACAAAATAAAGTCCTATCCTCATTCGGAATCACTGGGTACGACCTCCAGTCCCAGCCTGCGCAGCAATTTCATCGCCCACAAAGCCGTCTGCCCCCGTATATTGGCGTCGCTCCTCGGAGTCAGCATCTTGGGCAATCGTTCGCATCCGCAAATATCGGTCAATTCACGCTCAATCTTATGATCCCAGTGACCGCTACCATCGACCAAGCCGTCCAGTGCCCGTTTGACCGAAGCCTCGACCACGTCAAACGACGAATAGCGATGGAAGTGCAATGCAACCATTGACAGTGCGACATCGCCTGTTCGATCTACATCCAACAACACGATTGAAGGGTTATCTGGAGGCATTATTATCACCACAAGTGCTACCCGCGGCTTTCGATTCGCCATCGAAAACACCCGTCCCGCCTTGAGTTGACAGAGTGACATTGCGAAACGGACCCAAGGCAGCCTGTTCGCCATATGCCTCACCGTGCCAGCCAGCGCCTCCAGATCACCAATGCAATCCCACGCTGCAGGCGTCAGCAACTTGAACTCAAGTGATGGCAGCTTTGCACTGAGGCTTTGTTCACCCGAACTGACTTTGATGGTCTTGCGTATCTCGGAACGCGGGCCCGTTGCGGGAACAGTTTCATTCGTTTGCACACCACCCGGCCTGTCCACTTTGATCAGCAATTTTTCGACTGTGATACTTCGATCAAAGTCGGATTGCTTTGAATAAGTGTCCTTCGTCTTCTGTCCTCCGGCTTTGGCCCCATCCTGCCCATCATCAAGTTCGTAGTCGTAGGTAACGTGCTCCCTCGACGTGTCACCGTCTTCGTCGTCGGAATCCGCATCTGGTTTTTTGCCATTTTCACCCGCGCTGTGAATTACTTCCTTCATGGAAGGGTGACCGTAGTGCAATTCGTCGCAAGGGTGGTTCTTGCCGGTCAGATGCAGTAGTTCGAGCACCAACCATAGATGACCATACTGAACGCCCCTAAACATCCATTCCGACTCCCTAAGTGGCGGCGGCGTGAAGGTCACGTACTGCTTGCCCTGGCTTTGAAGGCAGACGCTATCCCAAGCCCGTCGTGCATCGGGATCAAGCGCGATCCACGCAAACTCCTGTGCAAAGTGGCGCGACAAGCAACTTTTGGGGATCCGCGATGTGAAGCGCAACTTCAACTCCCGTCGGTAGCCTGGGACTTCGGGGTGAAACAGCAGGTTCAATGCACCGGGGCGTATGACGGCGTTCGCCAGGGTGCGGTTGTGCAGGAAAAGGTAGCGGATCAGTTCGAAGGAAGGAATCAGGACCTCTCCGTGCCCCGTGCGATACCGGAGCAGTCGTTGGATGCCGACTCCCTTCCCACCAAATGAATAAAGCTCTGGCGGGATATCAGCGGAGGTAATTTCCTCATAGTCAGACATATCCATGACTGTCGCGTTGCCATGTATGCCGCGTGCAGGCAATGACAGCATCTCGCCTTCCGAAAAGACATGCCCTAGCGAAAGCAATGGCGCCAGACCAATAGGCAATGAAACCATGCTATACCGATTCGACTCCATGCCGCGCATCACGGCACGGATGAACCACGCATTCTCCTCCTCAAAAAGGCCAGCAAGCCAGTACAACTCGACTTGTTCTGGGCCAAGCTTGGCAAGCTGCCGAAAAAATAACCGGCTCATGCAGCCATGCGCGAGGGGATGGGCGCAGCATCGAGGATTGCATTGATTACAACCAGACTGGTCGAGCGCAGGCCCGCTTTACGCATGACCTGCCATGCTTTGACTTGAGCGCCACACCGCTCCAATTCGACGATGGCCCAATGAATGCGGCGCAGTTGGAAGGCCTCAGTGGTCTCAACGACTCGCGCCAGGAATGCCATCGTCTGCGGCAAACGATGTCGCCGCTTGAGCAACCAGCCACGCAGGTTAAGTCGACGCTCCAGTTCAGCAACAGTGATGCGCACCGGTGGATTCTCCGCATGAACAGTGCCGACCCATGCGTTAAGCTTCGCAGCCCAGGCATCATCAATCTCAGGCCAGTCACAGCGGGTTCGACTTGAGATATCGCGAGTTGCTGATACTGCGGGGCTGAGGTGCGATGACGGGGACACGCATTGCACCGCCACTTTCGGTGTCACTCGCTGCCGCTTGTCAAATAACGTGGGTTTCCACGAAACAGCAATGCCCAACTCGCTTGCCAAGCGCACCACGGTCTTCGGATCTAGTCCCAGTGATCGACCGACCTCTCTCAGCCCAGTGCTTGCCATCACAAGTTGACGCAACACAGGTTCCAGAAGTGGGCCATAGTGCAGAAAACGAGGCAACCCCAACGTACCTGTGTGCGAGTCGAGGCACCGGGTGTAGACATAGCCGCAGATGCAGGAAAACACACCCACCCTGCTACCGTGGTTTCGATGTTGGGTAAAGGTCTTGATCGGCGAATGTGAACGATGCTTTGCCAAGGGGTTAATGCAGGGCCAAGGTCCAGCACCAAACGGCGATACCGGTCGCGCCCGCTGCGCCAGGAAATCCTGGAGCAGTACGTGATACAGAGGATGATTGGCTTTGCGATGCTTGCGTACCATTGAAGCCAGCCAGTCACCAGCAAAATCGCCGCCGTCCATCACGGAGGGCAACAGATCCAGAACGCAGCCATAGAAATTGCGAAACTCACAATCAAAGCGGTGTTGATCCATCGTCGAAACCGACTTGGCCAAGCCGACTTCGAGCATCTGACTACGATAAAACGTAGTCCAACGCGACAAAGTACGCGGAGCCGGTGGGCTGCACAATAAATCAGAGCTACGTCGAGCCACACGATGCAGGTGTGTCAAACATGCTTGATCCACCACGGGCGCCGCTGGCCGGGCATGTGGTGGACAAGTTTCCTGCGTCGCCGCGACAAACTCGTGCCGACTGAATTGCAGAAACGAGACCGTGCTGTCCAGCAGTAGGCAAGCATGTTCTGGACAGACCAGGACGCCAGGCAACTGATGATCTCGACACCACCACAGTTCACCATGCGCCGACTTCATCCTTAAAGCACACTCTGGACAAAAGCGTAGCCGTTGGTTGCGTCCAATACGAAACGCCGACAGCCCAAGGCGCACATGCAGCCCGTCGATAGTACCGCTCCGCATTGCATCACGAGTCTTTTCCTGCCGCACCGGAGGTTCGAACGCAGTGAAGTAGGGAAACAGTGTGAGTGTGTCAATAATGCGGTCCACGCTCAAACCTTGATCTGACGGAACTCGATCAGCCAGAGACTGGAGATGTCCCGGCAAGTCAAAAGTGGCGATAACCTTTCGGTTGCCAAACAAAGTATCCAGCGTGTGCATCGGTCCTGGTGCCCCGACATGCAGGTAGTAGCGTGCCAGCACGCTGTACAGTAACTCTCCGGGGTAGAACTTTGGGAAGTATGCAAGCATTGGTCACCATCACGCCGCAAGATCAAGTAACGGCGGCTTCACCAGACCGGCAGCCAGCAGCGATTGGTAGCCGGATTGACCGGCCTTTTTGCCGATCGCCACAACGTGGCGCAAGTCCTGTGCAAGTGGTGCAACAACCTTTGAAAGCTTCGGCGACTGACGTTTTCGCACTTTCACCGGGCGCTGCGCCAGGCGTTCGGAGATCGTGGCCATCAACAGCAATGGATCGGCAGACGGATTCAGGGCTCTCGCTTCGCTGACCAAAACATGCGCCACATCGTCGGCTATGCCAAGCGAACTCAAGGCCTTGCGTATTGAATCGGTGCCGTCGTCTTGCATTGGCGCGTCAACATGCTCTGCGGCAGCAGGCATTCGCTCCATGTTTGCCGGTGTCGCCACCGCCGAAGCCAATACCTGATTCACATGGGCTTGCAAGGGCAACAGATCATCGTACTTTAATAATGCTTTGGTATCGTTCGCACGCAATGCATCCAGCATCGGCCGAACAACGCGAAAGTCTTCTCGGGCCACTTTGCGTAACAACTCAGCCGTCAGAACTTCTGGACCGTGCCTCACCTCACCGATACTGACCACCCGCAACTGTGCCAGCATGAAAAGTTTGACAACGATGTCCAGGATGCCCTGACTCTCATCGTAAAGAACATCCCGAATCTCAGAACTGATCTCCGTGGGCACACGTGTCCATTGATACTGCCAGAGTTGGCTGATGAAGTAGTCCCAGGCCTTGCCCTTTGGCATGCGATCCCAGATCAGTGAACCCAGCCCACTGGCGCGTCGGGCCTGACGAAAATTCTCCTGCAACAGCGGAATCGCACTGAGCGTACCAATCAGGATCACGGGCACGCCGATGGTGTTCACGAGCGTGACCAAAAAATTCAGCAATGCATCCGGGCCGATCTTGGTCTTGTTCAGATGTTGAATTTCGTCGATTACCAGCACGCCCAAGGCATGAAGGTTGGCAACATGCGCCATGTGCACCATCATCTCGTCCACGCTCGCGCGGCGGCTGCCGTACCAATTGAAATAGTTGGTACCGACCAGCCGATCCACAGCCGAGAAGAAGTTGATACAAAGCTGCTTGGGAGACCCCTGGTGCGGGCAGTCCAGTTTCAGCCATGTGATTTGCACCAGGCTGAAAGGGTCTGTGTGCTGAATGCACTGAGGGTACTGGTGCAGCACCTTCTCGATAGCCTTGGACTTGCCGATGCCAGAGCAGCCAGCCAGCGCGAAGCTGGTAGCAGTATTTTCGACCGGCTGGCGAGTCGGGATCGTCAGTGACTTGGCTTCGATGCGTTCGGCACCATTTTGCAGATGACGAATGTAGTCGTGGGTGAGAGGATTGCGACCGATGTAGCCCTGGCGAAGGAGCATGCCAAAGCGATCAGCAAGCTGGATCTGACGCTCCAACGGCTCGAAATAACGCCCCAACCGCATGATGCAGTGCTTGCGCAGGCTGGCTGCGTAACCTCGCTCCTGCGCATGGTATTCCGGCCGGGCTGCCAGAGCGTCCAACAACTGCAGTTGTGACCGCAGTGGCGGGAGGCGTGCGATGAAGGGATTGCCTTCGTACTCGGGCAACGAAGATGCGGGTGTTTCAGGGCTTGTCGTCATGGCTTGGAGTGCTGCCTAAGATTTCAGTGATATCGGGCTCGCTGTAGTCATCGGGTGCTGCACTTGGGAATTGAAGAACATCAGCGCTCTTGCCGGAAGCCGGGCTTGACGGATCTGCCTGGAAGCGAAAAGTCTCAGCGCCTCGATTGAGTTGCTTCTCGTTGGCACGGTTAACGCGGATGTTTCTTGTGCGTTTGGCCGCACTCTCGGTGCTGGGTTCACCCTTCTGCTTTACGGCACCTGACACAATCCCTTCGATGCTGGCCGACAAGTCGGCTGCGGCCAGTTGCTGACGCGGTTGCCGTTTCGCCGATATCTGCTTTTCTGTATCTTGCATTTGCCCGAGTTCCCATACCGATATTTGGCGATGTGCCCGACTTCTCTCGGTCAACTGGCAGACCTGAAACTGCATCGGCGCCACTGGATCGTGCAGGTAGATTTCATCCAGGTTGCGCGGGTCAAAGGAGACTGTCACCTTCCAGTTGCCACGCTGGCGCGCCCTATCGAACCAACGTTCCTCCAAGGCCCTTTGGCAAGTGTAGAAAAGGCCTCTCAGCCGAACGCCATTGAGCGTAACCGTGGCTTCCTCCAACGGCAGCAGACTGAAACGAACCAATTCTTCTGGGTATTGGCGGAGACTTCCGCTACGGTTGGCTATACCCCAATTCCAAAGGTCAATGGGTACAGTTGGAATGTTGTCGGCTGCTAGGTCACGGTCCTTGTCGTATCGTTTCAGTTCATGGTGATTGTTGTAATACAGCACGCACTCGATGACGATCTGGGTAAATTGGTCAAGGTCGAGTACGGCATCAAGTCGATAGTCTTTGCCACCACGCGCGCGGTAGTCCACGTCGATGTATCCCGGCACATAGGGCTTGAACTTGGCAGGGATCAGACGGAATCGTTGCTCAACAATGCCCTTCCAGTCGGCGCGGTAGGCCGCCGCACTTTCGACTGTGACGTTGAAGTTGTTGATCAACGTTTCTATCATGCGCCCTTCGATTTCACCCCGGTCACCCAAAATCGTGGCGGGCAGGTGGTGACAAGGCCAGTCCTCAACTTCAATTTCGCGGCCACTTTGCATACAGAAGGCCTGTTTGTCGGAGGCCGTGTTGGCCAAAGCCATCATGGCCCCAACCCATGATGGCCCTTCGAGGCCTACGTAGATGCCGACAATCATTCGACTGAATACGTCGATTACGACGTAGAGCACGGGGCGACCAATGATCTTATTACGGTCTGTGCGCGAAACCAGGTACACGTCGGCTATCGTCGCGTCAATCTGGTAGCGCGCACCTGGGCCCCAGACCTCCGCTGTCGAGGTGCCAAGCAAACCACGCAGATCCTTGTCATAGATGCGTGGTCGCAAGCGTTCTCGCTTGATGTCCAGTCGGTCATGATCTTGTTCCAGCCAGTAATTGAACTGGCCGAAGCTGGGAAAGCCGCTGGCCAAAACGTCTCCATTCGGGGCATGAGTAACACGGCCAGTTTCCGGGTCAATCGTACGATCACAGAAAAAGTCTTTGATCATCTGGTCGTACGCACCCCGCAATGTGAACTTGATCTGGGTGGTGTAGTAGCGTGCCACGGCAACCCGAAAAACTTGGCGGATGTCTTCGTCAACATTGAGGCCGGGCAATTCGCCCAGCTTGCGCGGACGGCCACGCTTGATGTCCACGTTTGCGGTCCGTGCCTTGCCCTTGCCACCCGATTTGGCAAAGTCGGGAATCAAAGCATTTGGCGTTTGGCCGCGTTGCCAATAGCGGCGCAGATACAGGTAAATCGTGGCTCTCGTTGTCCACCCCGCAGCAACACAATCAGCAACCCGTTTCGCCCGGTGCCTGGGGTAGTAGATCTCAGGCTCATCACAAACCAAACCTTCAACAATTTGCCAGGCGTGGTCTCGCCTGCGTTTACGCAGCTCAGGCAAAGATGTTTCTTCCACAATGGTCAGATAGGGATCGGCTGTCAGCAGCCTGGAACGTCCTGATTGCAGATCGTTTTGCAGGGCGTGCAACTGCACCAGCTCAGGCGCAGCATCGTGTGCGTTGATGTCGATGGCGAACCCGACAGACTGCGTTGGATTAAGCCACAATAACCGAATCGTGCGGGCGAGCGGGTCACCGTACTCAATCAGATCATTTTGCAACAGCATCAGGCTATCTTCCGGGGCGACTGATCCGCAGCGTACTGAGCCGCAACAATGAACGAATCCACCTGCCCTTGCATATCGAACTTGGCATCGAGATCAATAGCGATCCGTTTGTTGGCAGCGAGATGCCGTATAACCGTCAGGGCTTCGCCATTGGCAAAGCCCTGTGTGCTTTCCAGAAGCCGGACAAACTGTTTGTTGGACATTCCGGTCGCCTGCGGCAAGCAGGCCAGGAATCTGCTGCACCGGTCATCCCAGTAGTCTGGGTGCGGTGCCATCATATGTTGCAGCGACTGCATTTCGTGCAACCAGCGAAGATTCTTGATGCGTTGAGCGGGCAGGTCCAAATTGGTCACAAGACCCCAATCAACGCCCTTGACGTGCCAATAACGGCGCTCAATTTCTTGCTTCTCAAGAATACGGACCTTGTCAAGTTCACTTGCTGGCTTTACGGATCGTGCAGCCAGCGTGTTCGTGTCGCCGGTTTGCACATTCACCACAAAGTCTGTAGTCATCACGATGTCGGTTCGGCTCTGTGTATCGGCCGGGTGTCGCACACCCATGTCGGCAGCAATGCGTCGCGTCTCGTCCCGATCCAGCGGAAACTGTTCACGGATGTCGGTCACAGAATCGGACCAATCAAGCAACAAGAACATCGCCGTTTCGATGTCTGACAACAAGTGGTGTTCGCGGTCGGTTTTGCGACTGTGGATCCGGGAAGATCGGCCCAGTGACGACACATCCTGAATCGTGAGCCAGGGTCGATAGTCCTTTCCGTGCCCGTGTCCACGGGCCTCTTTCAGGAAGCGAGAAAGCTTGTCTTCGTCGAAACTGTATCTTCGCTTTGCCACCGCATTGCCACCTCCTGCGGCGGATTCTACGTTGCATATGCCGCCCGATTGACGATGCCCTGTTTAGCAATTGGTGAGGTGTATCAATAACAATTCACTGCACGATTCTTCTGAAATGCCATGAATGCATTACACGTGCTGCGCCGCACAACGTTGTCCTGAAACATTGCCACGCTGAATACACACTCGCGGCTCACGGAAACAGTGCTCCAGTGTTGATGATTTTCATACCTCACCACATAGACACCCATCTTATAAGTACATATTTATGCATTAAATATACATTTTTATGAACAAAATGGATATATTTATTGACATTTTTACAAAATAATGTTTTAATCTGGAAATGAGTCATTGCAACGAGGGTTTCTGTGGAATTAAAAGAGCTAATACGTGGAGCGCATTCCTTAGTTGAAGCCAAGGAGAAAAGACGAGTCACGCAGAAAGAAATGGCCGAACGAATTGGCGTTCGTTATCGGACGTATATGGAATACCAGAGGGGAACTAATGCGCCACTTGCGATGAAAGCGCTACTGAATCTTTTGGCGAGTTTGGACGATCAAGAAGTGGTGAAAGTTATACGCCAGTGGCATGAAAAAAAGGAGTAAAAAATGACTACTATCAGTAAAATAGAATGGACAGAACGCACGTGGAATCCGACTGTTGGATGCACCAAAGTGTCTCCAGGATGCAAACATTGCTACGCTGAAGGTATGGCAGCTCGTTTACAGGCGATGAAAACACCAGGGTATGAAAATGGGTTTGAACTAACCATGCTGCCTCAGCGACTTCAAGACCCATTGAAGCGAAAAACTCCGACGACCTATTTTGTAAATTCGATGTCCGATCTATTTCATGAGGACGTGACGTTCGCCTATATCGATCAGGTATTTGAGGTTGTCGCGCAGGCCAAGCAACATACATTCCAGATACTGACCAAGCGCAGCGCTCGTATGGCCGAGTACCTCCAAGGAAAAACCGCACCGTCCAACGCATGGATGGGCGTGTCTGTTGAAGATCGAAAGCATGGCGTTCCCCGAATTGCCCATCTTCGCAAAATTAACGCATCCATTCGGTTTCTGTCTGTAGAGCCACTACTCCAAGACGTTGGCACCCTAGATCTAACAGGCATACACTGGGTAATTGTTGGAGGCGAATCTGGTCCTAAAGCACGTCCGATGAAGCAGGAATGGGTGGATGACATCCACGAACAATGCGAAGCGGCTGGCGTTGCATTCTTCTTTAAGCAATGGGGGGGATGGGGTGCTGACGGCAAAAAGCGAGCTAAAAAGCAAAATGGAAGAGAGCTAAATGGCCGTACTTGGGATGCAATGCCGACAATACAACAATTGATATAAATGACTGACAGAAAATACTTTTGGAGGATTGGGTCTCCTCCTCCACTTCTCGATCGACACAGTCAAACCAAACACACCATTATTGAGGAATATGTAAGAAAATATGTTCTGACGTTAATGGCGCAAGCAAACATTCCAGAACTTCGACTTTCCATTGTTGATGGATTTTGCGGTGGAGGTTGTTACCTAGCAGAGGATGGGGGCCAGGTAGATGGTTCACCAGTCTTGATGATGCGGGCGATACGTGAAGCCAGAATACATCTTAATCAGAATAGGCGCATTCCACGCAATGTCAATGTGGAGTATTCATTCATCGACATTTCTCCGGATACAACAAACTATCTCAGATATTTTATAAATGCAAAGAGTGATGAAAATGCCATTGATCTAATTGACTACAACAAAACTGAAATTATTACGAAAGAATTTCTTCAGGCACTCCCATACGTTATTCAAAAAGTTCAGCAGCGAAAAATGGGCGAACACGCTTTATTTCTATTGGATCAATACAGTTATAAAGACATACCGCTTCCCCAAATAGCTAACATCCTACAAACGCTGAAGGGCGCGGAGGTTGTCATGACGTTTAACGTTGACAATCTAACAACATATTTATCAGACAGGGCGGCTAACCGAAAGCCTTTAGAAAACATCGGTTTAGATAAATATATTCCATGGGAAAATCTAAGACTACTCAAAGCAACTCAGAAGCAAGAATGGCGAAAAACATTACAGCGATACGTTGCGAACGGTATTAAATCAGAAACAGGTGCAAAGTATATGACTCTATTCTTTGTCAAACCTATTGGACTGAATTCTTGGGGCTATTGGTTAATTCACCTGTCGAATTCATATCGTGCGCATGCAGTCATGAAATCATTGCATTGGGAACATGCAACTGAATTCGGGCATGAATTGGATCCTGGAATATTTGTCCTTGGCTACAATGCAAATAAAGATAGCGACTACACAGGACAGGAAACTTTTGAATTCTCAGGAGAAGGGTCACGGGAAGCTTGCATAAATGGAGTGCGAGAACATTTTGGACAAACCATATACAAACTCGACAAACCGACTCGTCTTGCTGACATTTTTCAAAACTGCGTAACCAACTCAACTGCGGCAGAAAACCATTTAATGGAAGCCACGCGTCAATTGCATGCTTCAAAAAATATCGTTATTGTTTCCAAAGATGGTTGTACAGTCAGGAGATCCACAAATAAAACGTTTAGTCTTAACGATGTCATTGAGCCGTCCAAACAAATTACCTTGATTTGACAAAATATCAAATTGCCAAGACAACTTCAGAATGTGCTAAAAATGACCACCATGAAAGCTCAAGCGTTGTCTATCGAGGATACCGCACATTTGGTATCAGCTCTAGGCGTTCGGCATTTTCGATATGCAATGGGCGTTTGGGCCTAGAATTCACCGCATCTAAGTTACGCAACTGACCAGAGCGTATTAAACGCACTAGAGAAGATTGCAAATCACCCGGCATCCAATCCGTCTGCTCCAATATATCGGCAAATTCCTCCTCACCAATGGATCTGGAACCATTTTCGAGATAGCGGAACCAATAGCTATCGACATCCTGTGCATTTACCTGCACGATCTGGGTGTTCGTATCCGGTTCGTCGGAGAACATATCCAGCATTCCCGTTTGTAACTCTCGAATCTCATATCGTTTGTTGGCTCGCACCTGCTGCTGAACCAGGTCTACTCCCTGCGAAATTTCCATGAAC
Source organism: Rhodoferax sp. BLA1 (assembly GCF_013416775.1). Taxonomy (GTDB): domain Bacteria; phylum Pseudomonadota; class Gammaproteobacteria; order Burkholderiales; family Burkholderiaceae_C; genus Rhodoferax. The sequence continues at coordinate 405,115 of NZ_SZVI01000012.1, read as the reverse complement.
TCGATAACCCCCTTGGGGTGATTGGTTAAGTAGACTAAATGATATTTAGGTCTATCTCGGCTTGGATCAAGAACTCGAACATATGCAGTTCTAGGTCTGAATTTCTGCTTCGAAAATGGCCGATTTCGCTTGAGACCGGCCCGATAACTGTCTAGAAGCAGGCGCTCTCGTTCATTTGGGCGTAGCCCGTCCAGACGTTGAACCACATCCATTGATACACCAAGGAACTCCGAAATCTCGAACTGCCACGCTGGCATCGAAGCTGTACGATTGATGAAGTCGTAAATGAAGTTAATCAAAAATTCGGATCGAGGGCGTTTGAGCAGTGGTTTAAGCTTATCAATCCCCACAGTTTTCCATCCCTTGGGGTCGATGAAAAAAAACACGAAAGCAGATGGGCCGCACCAATCCAATATTTGCTCTCGGAGATCCAAAAAATCACCTTGTTTGCACTTTGCATCCACACCTGCAGGAGTGGCGACGTCTAAATACTGCGATAGCCGCCCGAATGCCTTGGGGTCTTTCTCAATATATAAAGCCCGCATTGTGGCTTGAACGTTCAACTTTGCCAGCTTTTGTCGGCATATGGCCATCGTGCGCAATGAAATGGCGATAGATGTGCTTTCCAAGCTCTCAGACTCATCGCCCCAAGGTCCAGCAAAACAATCCACATAGCAAATCTCAACCGAACGATCACGTTGAGGAGACATTCCAATGATCAGTATCAGTTTTTCAAAATAGCTTTGCAAAAGCTGGTGCTTGATCCAAGCCTGCTCACGACCATCGTAAGAGCTTGGTATGAAGACCTTTTCCATCTTTTCCCCTGCATTTTTTATGACGAAGTGTACGCAATAGCGTCAGATCATCGTCGGCACCGACAACCTATATTTGAGCGTCACTCAATGCGCGCAGCACTTCAAGTGCCAATGTTCCACCAACGGCCTCTTCGACCACCTTAGTAAAATGCCTGAAACAGACAGCAACTCAACGGTGGCGGCACCAGATATCAAGCCCTTCAAGCTCGTAGCGAAGGCCAAGAGAATGATTGCTTCGTAGCTAGGCTCCCCATGCATTCGTTCCTCAGTTGGATTTTTGTGCAGTGCAGTACAGTACCGATCACAAGAAAGTAAAAACCAAAAAACTTGATGTCGCAGTTTCGATATGTGCAACATCTGGTACCGCATCACAAAGGGATTCACTTGAAATCAGGTATCAGAGACAACAGGACTAGGGGCAAAGTCGCAGAATTCCTGAAAGAGAAGGCCAGCAACGGCAGCCGCCTTTCAGTCGTGTCGGCCTACTTCACCATTTATGCCTACGAAGCCCTCAGCGATCAGCTCGACGGGATCGAATCCCTCCAGTTCCTGTTCGGTGAGCCAAAGTTCATTCAGACACTAGACCCCGAGAAGACCGACAAAAAGGCCTTCAAGATTGAAGACGAAGGTTTGGAACTTGCCAACCGCCTTCAGCAAAAGGAAGTCGCCCGCCGCTGTGCCGAATGGATCACCAACAAGGTCGAAGTCCGTTCCATCCGCGAAGCCAACTTGCTGCATGGCAAGCTGTACCACATCGACGACGGTCGACGCGAACACGCTCTGATGGGCAGTTCCAACTTCACCCAGCGCGGTTTAGGCCTGTCTGCTGCACCGAATATCGAGTTGAACATGGTGGTCGATAGTGACCGTGACCGATCCGACCTGAAAGCTTGGTTTGATGAATTGTGGTCAGACACCGCGCTGGTCGAAGATGTCAAAGCCAAAGTGCTGGAGTATCTGGCGCAGCTCTACGTGGACCATTCCCCTGAGTTCATCTACTTCAAGACTCTGTTCCACGTCTTTGAAAAGTTCCTGTCTGGGCAGGAGGAGCACGCCCAGTTTTTTGACAACACCGCCATCACCGACACCGAAATCTGGAAAACCCTTTTTGAATTCCAAAAAGACGGTGTCAAGGGCGCTGTTCAGAAAATCAACACTCACAACGGCTGCATCCTGGCCGATAGCGTTGGCTTGGGAAAAACATATTCCGCGCTGGCCGTCATCAAATACTTTGAGCTGCGCAACCACCGCGTGCTGGTGCTGTGTCCCAAAAAGCTGCGAGAGAACTGGACGGTTTACCTCGGCAGCAACATGACCGAGCTCAACCCCTTCGTTCGCGACCGGTTCAGCTACATGGTGCTGTCCCACACCGACCTGTCTCGTGATTCTGGAAAGGCTGGAGACGTTGACATTGGTGCCATTAACTGGGGCAACTTCGATTTGGTGGTGATTGATGAATCGCACAACTTCCGAAACAACGTCAAAGGTAAGGACGACAAAAAGAGTCGATATGAAAAGCTGATGCAAGACATCATCCAGGCGGGGGTAAAAACCAAGGTGATGCTGCTGTCGGCCACGCCGGTCAACAACGACTTGAAAGACCTGCGCAACCAGCTTTACCTTGTGTCCGAGGGACGCGATCATGCCCTGATGCCGACCACGGGCATTGCCAGCATCAAACAAACGTTAGACACTGCACAAAAAACCTTTTCTGCGTGGGCAAAACTTCCTGGTGAACGTGACCCCAAAGACCTGATGGACGGGCTGCCCGCTGGGTTCTTCACCTTGCTGGATGAGCTGACCATCGCCCGCTCCCGCAAGCACATCCAAAAATACTACCGCGCCTCCATCGCGCAAATCGGCAAATTCCCCAAACGTGCCAAACCGATTTCCAAGTATTCAGAGATTGATAGCAAGGGCCGTTTCCCCACCTACGACAAGTTAAATGAAGAGATTGAAAAGTACCAACTGGCTCTTTTCAAACCCTCCATTTATGTGCTGCCCCAATTCAAGGACCAGTACCAGGGCGAAACCAATGTACGCAATTTCAGCCAGGAGAACCGTGAAAAGTTTTTGATCGGCATGATGAAGGTGAACTTCTTGAAACGACTGGAAAGCTCAGTCAAATCGTTCGCCATCACCATGGAGCGCACAGTTAGCAAGATCGAAGACTTGGAAGAGCGACTGAAAGCCTACCAAAAACTGCGCGACGGCAAAGCGCAGGACCTGCAAGCTACGCTGTTTTTGATGGAGGCCGAAGAAGACGAGGAACTGCGTGAAGCCTTTGAGGTGGGTAGCCTTAAATACCGCTTGGAGCACATGCGTGTGGACGATTGGCTGGCAGATCTGGCCACCGACAAACGGCAGCTTTCCATGCTTGCAGAAAGTGCTGGCGGCGTTACGCCCGAGCGCGATGCCAAGCTGGCGGAACTCAAAGACATCATCGAAGCCAAGGTCACAACGCCCACCACAAATATCCGTGGTGAATCCAATCGCAAGATCATCGTGTTCTGCGCCTTTGCAGACACAGCAGCCTATCTATATGAGCAACTGGAGCCCTGGGCCAGCACAACTCTGCGCAGCCACATTGCGCTGGTGTCTGGCGGTGCACGTCCCAACCGCTCCACTTTTGGTCCGGCCGAGTTCAACCAGATACTGACCAACTTTGCACCGCGCGCCAAGCAGCGTGCCAAGATGTCCAAGATGCCGCAAGACGGAGAGATTGACATTCTGATTGCCACCGACTGCATCTCTGAGGGCCAAAACCTGCAAGATTGCGACTTACTGGTCAACTACGACATCCACTGGAATCCGGTGCGCATCATTCAACGCTTTGGCCGTATTGACCGCATCGGTAGCCCGAACGACACCATTCAGCTCGTCAACTTCTGGCCTACGCCAGACTTAAATAAGTACATCAACCTCAAAAACCGGGTTGAGGCGCGCATGGCATTGGTAGATATTTCTGCCACCAATGAAGACAACGTGTTGACCAATGCGGAACTTGAAGAGTTAATTCACCAAGATCTGAAGTACCGCGACAAGCAACTCATGCGCCTGAAAGACGAGGTGCTGGACTTGGAAGACTTCAATGAATCCGTGGCGCTGAATGAGTTCAGCCTGGACGACTTCCGTATGGACCTGAGTAACTATGTGGATGCCAACCGCACCAAGTTGCAAGACGCGCCTTACGGCCTGTACGGTGTTGTGCCCGCCAGCACCGAGCATGCCTCTGTCAAGCCCGGCGTTATTTATTGCCTGCGCCAGCAACAGCACAAGGCGGCGCAGGGTGTTGAAACGAATAACCAAACGGTCAACCCATTGAGCCCGTATTTCTTGGTCTACATACAGGCTGATGGCGTGGTGCGCTACAACTTTGCTGCACCCAAGCAAGTGCTGGAAATTTTCCGCGTCCTCTGTCAGGGCAAGACAGAACCTTATACCGACCTGTGCAAACTGTTTGACGAGCAAACCCGCCATGGGCAAGACATGAGCGCGTACTCCGCACTACTGGACAAAACTGTGGCCGCCATCGTGGCCCAATTCACCCGAAAAAACGCTGCTAACCTGTTTACAAGCCGTGGCGGCAAACTCATGGATGCAAGCAGGGCGGTGAAAAGTAACAACGACTTTGAACTCATCACTTGGCTGGTGATCCAGCCATCACTGGGTAGCCCAGCATGAGCGGCAAGCTTCTACGCGCAGAGCTTCAAGCCGCGCTGCACACCTTGGCCACTGGCGATCTACGCACTAGCGCAACCGCATTGCTTGGCAAACTGGGTTATGCCAGCCACAAAACACTAGAGCTGCCCACCCAACCCCAAGCGTTTGCCAAAGAAGTTGAAAACCTGCTGGGTGGTAGCAAGCAGCTCAACCCCGTACATGCCAGCCTGGCCGAGTGGCAAAGCGCCGCTTTCCTGTTCCAACTCACCAATGACGAACTGCCCGCTTTGGCTGCTGGGCAAATGAGCCTATTGACTGACACAGGGGGTGTGCAGGCATGGCTGGTGGAGAGCTTTGTCTTCTTGGCGCTGGATTTGAAACCTGGCGCATGGTCGCGCACCCGCCTGGCCGCGCTCACGCGCGAGGTCAATCGCCTGTTCCCCATGCCCGCTGTTCTGTTGTTTCGCCACCCGCGGGAAGATGGCACACCACTTCTGTCCATTTCGGTGATCCACCGCCGGGCCAACAAACGCGATGCGTCGCAGGATGTGATTGAAGGCAAAGTCTCCGTCATCAAAGACATTGATCTGGGCACCCCCCACGCCGCTCACCTGCGCATTCTAGAAAGCATGGCGTTGACTGAGGTGGACGCGAAGTACGTCCCCTCCAGCTTCGACAAGCTGTATGAAGCCTGGCTCAAGGTGCTGGATGTCAAAGCACTGAATGACCGCTTTTACAAAGACCTGGCCGAGTGGTACTACTGGGCCATCCTCGCACGCACGGGCGTGGTGTTCCCCAAAGGCCAGCCTCTGGAGAAGTCAGATGACCCAACGACTAACAATCGCCCCACGGTCGCACTGATACGCCTGCTTACCCGGCTTATCTTTGTCTGGTTTCTCAAGGAAAAGCACTTGGTGCCCGCCGCCCTGTTTGACGAAAAGGCTTTGGCGGCGCTGCTGAACACGCCGCCCCACCAGCACGGCGCACAAGGCAACTATTACAAAGCCATTCTGCAAAACCTGTTTTTCGCCACCCTCAATACCGAAACGGCGGATGAAGATGAAGACGGCAACAAGCAGCGCGTGTGGCGCGCCACTGCTGGCCCCAAGCGGATGGACAAATATCTGATCCACACCGCCTACCGCTATAAAGGTGATTTCAAAGACCCAGACGCCGCGCTGGCGCTGTTCCGCAAGGTGCCGTTTTTGAATGGTGGCCTGTTCGAGTGCTTGGACAAACTGGTCACGCCAGAGGACGCCAAGCGTGACCCCACGCTGGCAGGGTTGATCGTTACCGAAGGCAAGCAAACCGTGCTACGGGTAGATGGTTTCTCGGAACGCGACGAGAACCCCATGCACATCCCCAACGAACTGTTCTTTGGCGATGGTGCCGACGAGGTGGACCTGAACGACGTGTTCGGCACCAAAAACCGCAAATACAAACCGCGCGGCCTGCTCAAGATTTTTGACAGCTACAAGTTCACCATCGAAGAAAACACGCCGGTTGAAGAAGAAGTGGCCCTAGACCCCGAGCTGCTGGGCAAGGTCTTTGAGAACCTGCTCGCCAGCTACAACCCCGACACCAAAACCACCGCGCGCAAAAAAAGCGGCTCCTTCTACACCCCGCGTGAGGTGGTGGACTACATGGTGGACGAAGCCCTGGTTTGTTACCTGGAAAGGCCAATATCGGCTGCAGCCCACGTAGAACCTGCGCAATCAGCCGCACAATTTGTAGCAAATGGGTTGCTTGACCTTGAGGCTGGCCCCGGCGATCTGGAGCTGCACCTTGACGCTGTCGCCGCCAACCCCATGCCTGGCTACCCGGCAGTGAGGGGGCCAGATAACGTTTTGGGTGACCGTCTGCGCCGCCTGCTCAGTTACCGGCAAACTGGCCACGATTTTTCAGCCGAAGAAACGCAAATAATCATCGCGGCCATAGAGCGCCTGCGTGTGCTCGACCCCGCCTGCGGCTCCGGCGCCTTTCCCATGGGCATGCTGCAAAAACTGGTGGCCGTGCTGCGTAAGCTCGACCCCGACAACGCGCTCTGGAAAGCCCAAAACCGTGCCCCACTGGCAGAGCAGCTTGCCAGCGCCAAGAAGCTGCGTGATCCCACCCTGCGCGACGAGCAAACCACCGCCGCCCTGGCAACACTGGAAAAGTTTGATGCTGACTTTGCCGACCCTGACTATGCCGACTACGCCCGCAAGCTCTACCTGATCGAAAAATGCCTGTACGGCGTGGACATTCAACCCATCGCCGTGCAGATTGCCAAGCTGCGCTTCTTTATCAGCCTGGTGGTGGAGCAAAAGCTGAGCACTGATCACCAGCGATTGACACCGCTGCCCAATCTGGAAACCAAGATCGTCGCCGCCAACACCCTGCTACCGATTCCGCGCAGCGGCGTGCAGAAAGACCTGTTGGCCAACCCCGAGGTGGCTGAGAAAGAAGCCGAGCTGCGCGATGCCAATGCCAGCCACTTTGCGGCCAAACGCTTTGCCGATAAGCGTAAACGCAAAGAGAAAATTTTGCGCCTGCGTGATGAGCTGGCCACGCTGCTCAAGGCCGAGCTGACACTGAAGCCCGGCGATGCCGAACGCATGACCGCCTGGGACCCGTTTGACCAGAACCGCCATGCTGACTTTTTTGACCCCGAGTGGATGTTTGGTTTTCAGAGCGGCTTTGACATCGTCATTGGCAACCCGCCCTATGTGCGGCAAGAGTCCATCAAAGACGACAAACCCCGCTTCAAGCCGCACTACGCCACCTTCAGTGGCACAGCAGACTTGTTTGTGTACTTTTATGAGCGTTCGTTCCAGCTACTCAACCCCCACGGCTGTCTGAGCTTCATCACTAGCAACAAATGGTTCCGCGCCAAATACGGCACAGCCCTGCGCGAATACATGGTCACGCACACCGAGCTGCGCCAAATCATCGACTTTGGTGACGAGGCCGTGTTTGACGCGCTGGCTTACCCCACCATTGTCATTGCCACCAAGCGCGACAAAGCGGTGCCGTTGAGTGATGTGAAGAACGAGTTGGCGGTATTGAACTGGGACAGCACGAATGAGAACTACCGCGTTAGCGATTTTCCTGTCGTGTTTGCCGCCGAACGATTTGCTGTGCCGCAAAATGAACTCAAGCCCGGTGGCTGGCAACTTGAACAACCAAAAAAGCGCCGGTTGCTGGAGCGCCTTCGTAAAACTGGCACATCACTTCGTCAGTCGGCGGGCGCACGCATCTATCGTGGCGTGACTACGGGTTTCAACGATGCGTTCGTTATTGATACCAATACTCGGGCGCAACTTATTGAGCAAGACCCGAAGTCCGCTGAACTGATAAAGCCCTATTTGCGTGGAAAAGACATTAGTCGCTGGCGCGCTGGATCTAGCGATATTTGGCTCATTTTCACTAGGCGAGGAATCGACATCGATGCTTATCCGGCAGTCAAAGCACACCTGAAGACATTTCAAACGCAGCTCAAACCCAAGCCTGAAGCGTGGAATGACAAAGAGCAAGGTGCTTGGCCTGGTCGAAAACCTGGGTCTTACGATTGGCATGAAATTCAGGACAACATCGCTTATTGGGAGGACTTTGCTCAACCCAAAATCGTTTCGACCAAAGTCTCAATCGCGCCCACTTTTTGTCTTGACAAAACTGGTAGTTTTCTGGGTAACACTTCGTACTTTTTCAACGTTGGAAGTAATTCCTTGTTTCTGCTTGGACTTCTGAATTCTGCCGTGTCAGCGTTTTTCTCCAAGTGCGTTTTTGTTGGTAAACAGGGCGGGTTTTATGAGGTTCAGCCAGAGGCACTAGAGTCCCTGCCCATTCCTAATGCCAATTTCGATCAGCGTACTACTGTGGAAATCGTCGTTCAGACAATTCTTACCGGTGTGGCAGCTCCCGAATACGAACGCCTCCTCAACGGACTGGTCTACGAACTTTTCTTCCCCGAAGAGCTGCAAGTCAAAAACATCCGCCTGTTCGACGCCTGCACCGCAGCGGGCGTCCACGACGGCATGGACGCACAAGCCAAAGCCACCGAAATCTTCCACCCCCGCCACCCCATCTACGGCCAACTGTTTGAGCTGCAAACGCTGGAGGTAGTGCGCCTGATTGAAGGACAGTCATGAAATAGGCCGCTAGCCCAGGTGGAATTTGCGCAAAAGGCTATCAAAAGCATAGGGAGCAAAAAAGGGAAGCAACATGAATAAAAAAGCAACGGCAGGCGCGGAACCTGCAAGCCTGACCAAAACTCAGACGCTGACTGGGGTACAACTTGTACCCCCTTGGCTTGGTTGCCCGCGAACGGCACGAATGGTTGAGCAAATTCGGCAAGGCATACCGGCTGCAGCAAAGTGAAGATTAAAACACTTAGCCTCAATGATTTTCGCGCCTTCCCCGGTCCGGCACCCGCCACGTTTGAGCTGGATGGCAAGAATCTTCTGGTTTATGGAGAGAACGGAAGTGGCAAGAGCTCGCTGTTTCACGCGCTTCGGGGCATGTTCAGCAACGACACACCGCCCAGCCTACTAAGCTTGCGCAACTCGTTTTCAAGTGAAAGCATCGGCAATGTCCGTGTGCAGGTGGCGTTCACTGACAGCTCCACCGCTGCCTGGACAATTGGGGTCAGCGATAAGCCCACACGCATGGTGTTCGGGAGTGCGCAAAATGGGCCATTTGCAGTACCAGTTCATCCTGGTCACACCGCGCCAGTCAATGCAAAGGTCAAAGAAGCCGCCAAGTTCAGTGCCATGCTTGACTATCGCAGTCTGCTCGCCACCAACTACAAGCATGGCGATGATGCGATTAATCTGTTTTACCCGATGGTGTCAGAACTGTTGGCCGGATTTGTTGATTTGGCCACTAACAGGACAATCTGGGAATTGTGGCAGGCTGTCCAGCGTAACCTGCCCACCGTAAATTCCCCCAGATTGGTTAGCAATGCTCTAAATGCTTGCACCCAATTCAACGCTGCTACGAAGCGCGCTATCACCCTACTTTTGCCCGAAGCAGCGGCTATTTTGCATAAACTTTCTCCAAATAGTCTGCAATTGGTGGATTTGCCTTTTGCGGGTGTTCGCTATAACGGGGCAAAAGCTTCGCGGGACAAAGCCTTCGTAGACAAAATGATCGGGCTCAAAATTTCGTACCGAGGTCTTGATGTCGAACGGCCACAAAACTATCTGAATGAAGCCCGCTTGTCAGCACTCGGTCTGGCTCTTTACCTTGGTGCCCGGTTGGCCTGCACGCCACGGACCACGCCCCACTTAAAGTTACTGGTGTTGGACGATGTGCTGGTGGGACTAGACCATTCGAATCGCTTACCTGTTCTCAATGTGCTGAAAGACAACTTTCCTGAATGGCAGATCGTGCTGCTGACTCATGACCGTGGCTGGTTTGACTTGGCGCGTCAGCATTTGCCCAGCGGCTGGACTTGCTACGAAGTGTATGAGGGTGACCAAGGAGCTACAGCCCCAATGCCCATAGTGCGTAGAACGCAAAACCGCCCCGCGCCTGCGTTATTGCAGAAGGCCCGCGAATTATTGGCCCAAGGTTATGTAGAGGCCGCCGCCAACTATGTACGTCAAGCGTTTGAGACTGGACTGCGTGCCGCATGTGAGCTGAAGAGCGTCAAACTTTCTTACAAGCAGGATTTGACTGATCACAAAGCGCAAGACCTTTTGAACGGCCTAAAGACGTGGCAGGGTTCACCCGCTGTCTCAAAGGTTGATTGGGATGCTGCCCTGCATCAGCTTGAGCTCATGAAAGACGTGGTGATGAATCCATACTCGCACCCTAGTGCACCCAATATACCGCGTCAAGAAGTCATCAACGCCGCTGATGCTGTCGACGCATTCTTGACGCTGGCCAGGACCAGATAGTTACGACAGCAATGAAACCATCCAAATGGTTTTGCTATTAAAGTCTGTTAACTAATATTTAAGTCTGTAAAAGTGACAAGCAGCCCGGATGCCGGTGCGTATGATAAAAAACCGAGCTTTTAGCGCTACACCTTGATGAGGGCAGACAGGAATGGGGGGGGATCATCAGTAGATGAATATATGATTTCAGCAGTCCATTCGTGTGCGGTATTGAGATACTCCCAATAGGGCAGACCAGAAATACGGGTTACCTCGATAGATCGGCCAAGCAGGAGGAAGAACCTCATCACTAAATCAGGTGAATCTTTAGCCTGTTGAAGTGCTATCCCGCGTGCGTGCATGGGGTTTGGACACACACCGTCGTCACAGCAGAAGGTGACGAGGTACCGATCCAACGCGAGAAAAACATTCGGCCAAAGATGCGGTTCACGGGAAATGATGTGGTCAAGAAACTGCCCTTGGATAGCAGCGTCGGAAATCGTCCTGCCAGTCACCAACACAAAGCTGAAAATTTGGTGAAGATGATTTGACTTTTGGTCAATTTTTTCGTTGAAACGAATATCAAACGCTCGGCCGCGAGCAGACCTGTCGAGGGATTTTACCGATTCCAGATTTTCCAAGGCGTCATGGAACTTCTTTACCGAGGTAAGTGATGATTTGACTTGGCCTACAGCCACCACTGACTCGCACGGATAGTACCGTGTCCCGCCAGCAGTTTCGAAGTGGGCACAGACAGACAAATCTGCAATGATTATGTCGACCTGCTTGCTCACGGTACCGTTGGCATCAAAGACGAACCCAGTCGAGATTTCGAATCGTTTCGGTAGATAGGCACGGAGAAATGATCGAATAACTTCCTCGCGGTCCGTACCGAGCTCCCCAGGGTGAGCTATCAGCCTTTCGCGAAGATCTGCCTTCATGCGATCAGACGCTAATGTCAGTAGATTTTCGAGGCGAAAACTTGTCACAGGTGGCTCGTGTTTCGCCATGGATCAAACTACCCAAATCAATGGGTACCTCAAAATAAGCCAATGAATGTCGGCTCGGCGTATTGACCGTATCATGAAAACCTCATGGGTGACTTGAAGACAGAATTCTTCTCGGTTTTACTGATTTTTACACCAGTAAAAAATTCCGTGAAACCTGCAAGCCGTGAACACCTGGGGCGCTCAATTTTGACACGCTCAATAGTGCTTCGCCTCCAAATTAGGATAGCATTTTATTTGTTACGATAGGTCTTTATTTGTTGGGATAGAACTTTATTTGATGTCAACAGTTATCAGGCCCAACGCGGGGGCCTATTCCACCGTCACCGACTTCGCCAAATTGCGTGGCTTATCGACATCCGTCCCCCGCGCACAAGCGGTGTGATACGCCAGCAATTGCAGCGGCACCACGTGCAGCATGGGTGACAGCTCGCCATAGTTTTCGGGCATACGAATCACATGCAGGCCCTCGGCGCTTTCGATCTTGGAGTCGGCGTCGGCCAGCACATACAACACACCGCCGCGCGCGCGCACCTCGTGCATGTTGCTCTTGAGCTTTTCCAGCAGCGCGTCATTGGGCGCCACGGTGACCACCGGCATGGCGCTGGTCACCAGTGCCAGCGGGCCATGTTTGAGTTCACCGGCCGGGTAGGCTTCGGCGTGGATGTAGCTGATTTCCTTGAGTTTGAGGGCGCCTTCCAGCGCAATCGGGTAGTGCAGGCCCCGGCCCAGGAACAGTGCGTTTTCCTTGGCGGCAAAGTCTTGCGCCCAGGCGATCACCTGCGGCTCCAGCGCCAGCACCGACTGCAGCGCGGCGGGCAGGTGGCGCATGGCCTTGATGTGGCGCGCTTCCTCTGCATCGCTCAGCAAGCCACGTGATTGCGCTAGCGCCAGGGTCAGCAAAAACAGTCCGGCCAGCTGCGCGGTGAAGGCCTTGGTAGAGGCCACACCAATCTCGACGCCGGCGCGGGTGATGTAGGCCAGCTCACACTCGCGCACCATGGCGCTGGTGGACACGTTGCAAATGGTCAGGGTGTGCAAAGTGCCCAGGTTTTGCGCGTGGCGCAGCGCGGCCAGGGTGTCGGCGGTTTCGCCCGACTGGGTGATGGTGACCACCAGGGTGCGCGGATTCGGCACCGAGTCACGGTAGCGGTATTCGCTGGCCACCTCGACCTGGGTCGGGATTTTGGCGATGCTCTCGAGCCAGTATTTGGCGGTGCAGCCGCTGTAGTAGCTGGTGCCACAGGCCAGGATCAGCACCGAGTCAACCTCCTTGAACACGCGCGCGGCGCTGGCGTTCGCGCCATCAAACAACTCGGGCTGGATGTGGTTGACGCCTTCCAGGGTGTCGGCAATGGCGCGCGGCTGCTCAAAAATCTCTTTTTGCATGTAGTGGCGGTACGGGCCCAGCTCGGCCGCGCCGCTGTGGGCATGCACGGTTTTGACCGGGCGCTGGGCCGGGGTCAGGGACTTGAAGCTTTTGTCCACCAGCCAGTATTTACCAAGCTGGATGTCGACCACGTCGCCCTCTTCCAGGTACACGATCTGGTCGGTGACGCCAGCCAGCGCCATGGCATCACTGGCCAGGTAGTGCGCCTGGTGGTCCGGCCCCACACCCAGAATCAGCGGTGAGCCAGCGCGCGCGCCAATCAGGCGGTGCGGCTCGTCCTTGCAGAACACCGCAATGGCGTAGGCACCACGCAGCGAACCCAGCGCGGCTTTGACGGCCTCAAACACATCACCGTCATACAGGCTGTCCACCAGGTGGGCGATGACTTCGGTGTCGGTCTGGCTCTGAAACACATAACCCTTGGCCTGCAGGCTGGCACGCAACTCGTCATGGTTTTCAATGATGCCGTTGTGCACTAGCGCAATGCGCCCCGGGCGGCTGGCAGCGTCAGCCCCAGGGCCATGGCTGAAATGGGGGTGGGCGTTGTGCACCGCTGGTGCGCCATGGGTGGCCCAGCGGGTGTGGGCGATGCCGGTGCTGCCTTGCAAATGGGTGGTGGCGATCTGGTCCATCAACTCCGACACACGGGCGGTGCTGCGAGCGCGTTGCAGGCCGTTGGCGTACACCGCCACACCACAGGAGTCATAGCCCCGGTACTCCAGGCGCGACAGGCCCTGCACCAAAATAGGAACGATGTTTTGCTGGGATACTGCACCGACGATGCCACACATAAGCTGCTCCAAAAAGTGATGGACTGCATCGTAGAAGCTCAAACAAGAAATATGCAGTCTATTTGTCGATTTTTTTGACTGTATATTTCACAAAACATGATGTGTGTTTAAATATTTCATAAACAGAGTTTTCATGAATGAATAAATCACTTTCTCTACGCCATTTTTTGTTGGCGCTGGCCGTGGTGGCGGTGTGGGGCAGCAATTTTGTGGTGATCAAGCTGGCCTTGGGCCAGATGCCGCCGCTGCTGTTTGCCACCTTGCGTTTTTGTGTGGTGGTTGTACCGATGGTGTTTTTGATACCGCGCCCGGCGGTGCCCTGGCGCAATCTGGCGGCTTACGGGCTGCTGATTGGTGTGGGGCAGTTCGGGCTGCTGTTTGTGGCGATGAACGGGCACATTTCGCCGGGTCTGGCCTCGCTGGTGATCCAGGTTCAAGTGTTTTTCACGATCGGGCTGGCGATGGCGCTGGCGGGTGAAACCCTGCAGCGGGTGCAATGGCTGGCGCTGCTGCTGGCGGCCAGTGGCCTGGGGGTGATCGTGGCCCACACCGACGGCAGCACCACGCTGCTGGGCCTGGGGTTGGTGCTGCTGGCGGCCTTGTCCTGGGCGGGTGGCAACCTGGTGAGCCGCGCTGCCGGGCGCATCAACATGGTGGCTTATGTGGTGTGGTCCAGTCTGTTTGCGGTGCCGCCGCTGGCTGTTTTGTCGCTGTGGGTAGAGGGCTGGCCTGCACTGCTGGCCGGGCTGCAACACGCCGATGGCGTGGCCTGGGCTGCCGTGGCCTGGCAAGCATGGGGGAATTCGATCTTTGGTTACGCCGCCTGGGGCTGGCTGCTGAGCCGTTACAGCGCGGCCACCATCACCCCGATGGCGCTGTTGGTGCCGCTGTTTGGCATGGGTTGTTCGGCCTGGTGGCTCGGTGAGAGCCTGCCGCCCTGGAAACTGGGTGCCGCCGCGCTGGTGATGGCCGGGCTGGCGCTCAACCTGCTGTGGCCCATGTTGCGCCAAAAACTCTTGAAGCGACCCGCCCCATGAGCGCCCTGACACTCGACAACATCGATCTGCAGTTACTCGCCCAGCTGCAAACCAACACGGCTTTGACTAACCAGGAACTGGCCGAGCGGGTCCATGTGTCGCCGCCGACCTGCCTGCGCCGGGTCAAACGCCTCAAAGACACCGGCTTGATCGAGCGCGAGATCGCGGTGCTCAGCACCGACAAACTCGCCAGCGAGCTTGGCCACGGGCTCACAGCGGTGGTCGAGATCACGCTGGACCGCCAGGACCAGGCCGCGCTGGAGGTCTTTGAGCAGCGCGTGGCGCCCATCGACGCGGTGCAGCAGTGTTACCGTGTCTCCCCCGGGCCGGACTTTTGCCTGGTGGTACACGCCGCCAACATGCCCGACTATTTGGCGCTGACCCAGCAGCTGTTCACCGCAGATGCCAATGTGCGCAATGTGAAGAGTTTTTTCAGCCTCAAACGCAGCAAGTTCGGCGCTAGTCTGCCTTTACCGGAGTCGCTCTAACTTATAAGCCTTTTGGGCCTCTAGCCCTTATATAAAAAGGGCCAGTAGCTATGGATTCAAGAGTGATCCGGTGCCACAGGCAGGCACACGGCGACCTCACAACCCTGGTCTGGCGTGGCTGTGATCTGGATTGCGCCGCCCAGGCGCTCCAGAATGCGGCGGCATAACAGCAGGCCCAGCCCCAGGCCTTCAAATTCACACGCCGGATGCAAGCGGCCAAACACCTTGAACAGCGCCTGCGCCTGCTCGGGCCTGAAACCTACACCGTTGTCACGCAGGGTCAGGCGGATGCCTGCGGGTGCAGCGGCCTCGGCCTCTGCAGATGGCGCGGGCTCAAACTGCCAGCCCAGGGCAATCTGGGCCGGGCATCGGCCCCGGCTGAATTTGAGGGCATTGCCCAGCAGCTGCTGCAACACTTGGCGCAGCAGGCACGGGTCGGCCAGCACCGGAGGCACATCGCCTGCCAGTTGCCACAACACATCGACATCCGGGTGCAGTGCCACCAACTCGTCGGCCACCTCACGCGCCAGCGCACCCACAGACACTGGCTGCAGGTCGATCACTTGTGTGCCAAGCCGTGACAGTTGCGCCAAACCGTCAAGCTGACGGGTCAGCAGCTGCGCCGCCTGGCGGATGGTGCCCAGGTGGCTGGCCAGATCGTCCGGCAGGTCGGGCCAGTCTTCGGCAATGATCTGGGCGTAGGCGTGGATGTGGCGCAGTGGCGCGCGCAGGTCGTGTGACACGACATAGGTGAACTCCTGCAATTCGGCGCGGCTGGCATCCAACTGACACTGCAACTGCGCCAGCTGCTCGGTCAGGTCTTGGGGGGTTGGTGAGTCGCTGGCCACGCTCATTTCTTGGCAGGGCGTTTCCAGTTGGGGATGCTGACCTGGCGCGCGCGCGCCACGGTGAGCGCCAGCGGTGGCGCGTCTTTGGACAGGGTCGAGCCGCCGCCCACGGTGCCTCCCGCGCCAATCGTCACCGGTGCAATCAGCACACAGTTGCTGCCAATGTGCACATCGGCCTCGATCACGGTGCGGTGTTTGTTGGCGCCGTCGTAGTTGGCGGTGATGCTGCCTGCGCCGTAGTTGACACGTTCACCCACGGTGGCGTCACCCAGGTAGGCCAGGTGGTTGGCCTTGGCGCCTTTGGCCAGGGTGGAGTTTTTGACCTCGACAAAGTTGCCGATGTGCACCTCGGCGCCCAGCTTGGCGCCTGGGCGCAGGCGGGCAAACGGACCGATCAACGCGCCCGGACCGACCTCGATGGCATTTTTGCTGCCGGGCTCACCCCCCTCGATGTGGGTGAAGGGGTGGATCACCGCACCGGCGGCGATGCTGGCGTTTTTGATCACGCAGTTGGGGCCAATGTGCACGCCCTCACCCAGGCTGACCAAACCTTCAAACACACAGTTCACATCAATGGCCACGTCCTGCGCACAGGTCAATGTGCCGCGCACATCCAGGCGCGACGGGTCGGCCAGGCGCACACCCTGCTCCATCAGCTGCAGCGCCACACGTTTTTGGTAGGTGCGCTCCAGCTCAGCCAGCTGCACCGGACTGTTGACACCGGCCACCTGGGCCGCGTCGCTGATTTTGTGCGCCACCACCGGAAAACCATCGGCCACCGCAAACTTGACGATATCGGTCAGGTAGTACTCACCCTGGGCGTTTTTGTTGTCGAGCCGCGCCAGCCAACTTTTGAGCTGTTTGGCAGGCACCGCCATGATGCCGCTGTAAACCTCGGTGATCTTGAGTTGCGCGGCGCTGGCGTCTTTTTGCTCGACGATGGCTTGCACCGCGTCGCCCTTGCGCACGATGCGGCCATACCCCGTGGGGTTGGCAAAGTCGATGGTCAGCAGCGCGAGTTTGTCACCAGCACAGGCGCTGATCAGCTGCGTCAAGGTGTCGGCTTGGGTCAGCGGCACGTCACCTGAGAGCACCACCACCAGACCATCGTCACGCAACACCGGCACCGCCTGCTGGATGGCATGGCCGGTGCCGAGTTGAGGCTCCTGGCGCACAAAATTGATATCCAATTGGCCTGTAGCCCTTGTCACCGTTGATAAAGCCGCTTCAACTTCAGGAGCGCCGTGACCGGTGATCACGGTCACCTGACGGGCTTGCAACTCGGCGGCAGTGTCCACCACATGCTGCACCAAGGCACGTCCGGCCAAAAGATGCAACACTTTGGGAAGTTTGCTTTTCATCCGGGTGCCTTTGCCCGCTGCCATGATCACCACGTCCAGCGGTGTGTCTGTAAAAAGTGTCTGAGTGATTGCCATGCCAAGCTCCGCGTTGAGTCGTTTGCCGTTTTTTCGCATTATCCGCGCCCTGCTGGTGACGCTGACCGTGCTGCTGCTGGGCGCCTGCAGCATGGTGCGCCTGGGGTACGACCAGTTACCCAGCCTGGCGTATTGGTGGGTGGACAGTTACTTTGACCTCAACGATGCCCAGAGTGTGGCGCTGCGCCGAGACCTGGACACCCTGCACAGCTGGCACCGCAGCCAGGAGCTGCCGCAACTGGCCAAGCTGCTGGCCTCGCTGCAGACCCAGGCCCTGCATGACACCACACCGCAGTTCACCTGCCAAGTCATCGACCAGCTCAAAGCGCACCTGCAGGTGGTGCTGACCCAGGCCGAGCCCGGCCTGGCCACCCTGGTGCGGCAACTCACTCCCGCGCAAATGCAACACCTGGCCCACCAACTGGACAAACGAGAACAGGCCTGGCGCGAAGAGTGGGTTCAGATCAGCCCGGCCAAGCTGACCAAACGCCGTGCCGAGCGCCTGATCGAACGCAGCGAAAGTTTTTACGGCCGCCTGAGTGACTCACAACGCAGCCTGCTGACCAGCAGTGTGCTGGCCAACCCCTATGACGTGGTGCAGGCCGAAGCCGAGATGCTGCGCCGCCACCAGGACCTGCGGCAAACGCTGCAAGCGCTTGTGCAGGGCGGTGACAGCGCCAGCCAAGCGCAGGCGCGGCTGCATGCCCTGCAACAGCGCCTGCTCGACTCGCCCAACCCGGTCTACCGCGCCAATCTGGAGGCTTTCACCCAGGCCAACTGCGCCAGCTTTGCCCAGTTGCACAACAGCGCCAGCCCGGCGCAGCGGCAGCAGATGGTGAGCCGACTCCAGGCTTATGAACTCGACCTGCGTACGCTGTCAGCGCCGCGCTGAACCCACCTAAGATCACCCCATGGCTATCAGCGTTTTTGACCTTTTCAAAGTGGGCATCGGCCCCAGCAGCTCCCACACCGTGGGCCCAATGCGTGCCGCGCGCCTGTTTGTTGCTGCCTTGCAAACGGAGGGTGTGTTGGCGCAGACCACCAGCATCTGCTGCGAACTCTACGGCTCACTCGGCGCCACCGGCAAAGGCCACGGCTCCGACGTGGCGGTGATGCTGGGCCTGATGGGCCACGCACCTGACACGGTGGATGTGGACGCGGTGCCCAGCCTGATTGCCGGTGTGCGCAGCAGCCGTTCACTGAATGTGCTGGGCCAGCACCCGATTCCATTCATCGAGCGTGAACATGTGCTGATGTACCGGCGCGAAGCCCTGGCCGAGCACCCCAATGGCATGAAGTTCACGGCCCTCGATGCCCAGGGCCAGACACTCAAGTCCGCCAAGTATTTGAGTGTGGGCGGCGGTTTTGTGGTGACCGCAGGCGCCGCCAACGAGGCTGTGTTGACTGAGTACCAAAAAGTGCCCTACCCCTTTACCAGCGGGGACGAGTTGCTATTGATCTGCAAGCAAACAGGCTACAGCATCAGCCAGGTCATGTGGGCCAACGAGCGCACCTGGCGCAGTGACGAGGCCATCCACAGCGGCTTACACACCATCTGGCGCGTGATGCGCGAGTGTGTGCAACGCGGCCTGAGCCACAGCGGCACCCTGCCCGGCCCGTACAAGGTGCAGCGCCGCGCGCCGATGCTGGCCGCGCAGTTGCGCGAACGTGCCGAGCGCACCCTGGCCGACCCCTTGAGTGTGCTGGACTGGGTCAACGTCTACGCCTTTGCGGTGAACGAGGAAAACGCCGCCGGTGGCCGCGTGGTCACCGCGCCCACCAATGGCGCAGCGGGCGTGATCCCGGCGGTGCTGCATTACTGCGACCGTTTTGTGTTGCCATCGCGCGGCCAAAACACCAGCGCAGGCGGCCAGGACAATGTGGACAACTTCCTGATGACCGCAGCCGCCATCGGCATCCTCTACAAACTCAACGCATCGATCAGCGGCGCCGAGGTGGGCTGCCAGGGTGAGGTGGGTGTGGCCTGTTCGATGGCGGCTGCGGGCCTGGCGGCGGTGATGGGTGGCACGCCGGAGCAGGTCGAAAACGCCGCCGAGATCGGCATGGAGCACAACCTGGGCCTGACCTGTGATCCGGTGGGTGGCCTGGTGCAGGTGCCGTGTATCGAACGCAATGCCATGGGCGCGGTCAAGGCCATCAACGCCGCCCGCATGGCGCTGCAGGGCGACGGCCAGCATGTGGTCTCGCTCGACAAGGTCATCAAGACCATGCGCGAGACCGGCGCCGACATGAAGACCAAGTACAAGGAAACCTCACGCGGCGGGCTCGCCGTGAATATCGTGGAGTGCTGACGCGCTCAGGCGCCCAAGCGCAGCTCAGCCGCCGGGACGGGTGTCACGCGCGGGCCAAAACTGCCCAAATTGGCCAGCGTGGTGTTGTGGTGGGCAGAGATCTGCGCCGCAGTCAGTACAGCGTTGTCCACGGTGCTGTGGCCGTCGGCCACCAGGGTCACCGGGTAGCCCCGGGCCAGTGCGGCACGCACGGTGGAGTCGACACAAAACTCGCTTTGCAGGCCACACACCACCAGGTGGTCCACCGCGTGTGACAGCAGCAGGTCCTGCAGCTTGGTCTGGTAAAACGAATCACAGGCGGTTTTGTGAAGCCGCAGGTCGGCGTCCGACAGCTGTAGGCGGGCATCGAGCTGCCAGCCATCGGCACCGTGCTGCAGCGGCCCATCGGCCTCTTCGTGCTGGATCAGGATCACAGGCGCACCCACCGAGCGGGCCTGCGCTGACACACGGTTGATGCGATCAATCACAGACGCAATGTCAAAAGCAGCATCGTCACCCCTACATAGGGCGTGCTGCACATCAATGATCAGGAGCGCGGAAGTCATGGCCGTGGTGCCCTTGTCATCAGAGGGCGCGGGGCAGACCGTTCACACCGGCCAGACCACACCGTGGTCGTTGAGGATGGCGTCGAGTGGCATGTCATGGGGCTCGGGTTCAAAGTCGGGCAAAAAGTCGGTGCCAAAACCCAGCCCAACGGTGAACGGCCGGGGGTTGAGTGAAGCCAGCATGCGGTCATAAAAACCGCCGCCATAACCCAGCCGGTAACCACCGGGTGCGTAACCGACACAGGCCACAAACAGCAGCGTGGGTGTGATCACCTCGGTGTCCTTGGGTTTGGGGATGCCGTAGGCGTCGTCTTCCATCGGGCAGCCTGGGTACCAGGCATGAAAGGTCATGGTCTTGTGAACTTTGTCGACTACTGGCAGTCCAATCTTGCGCAGCTGAGGACGCTCGACCAGTTCGCCGTCTTCTTTCCAGCGATGGAGGGCCGGTAGCGGGTTGAATTCCCCCTTGATCGGCCAATAGGCACCAATCACCGTGTCGGGCCGACCCACCAGCCAGATGCGCATGACACGCCGCAACAAGGCCACCCGCTGTTCGCGGTCTGGCAGGTGCAGGCGTTGTTCGAGAAGCTGTTGGCGCAGGGCCTTTTTGTCCTGCGCACGTTGTTCATCAGAGTTATTCATAATCTCCACATGCAGTTCAAGACGATTTTGACATTGATTGGTGCCGCCGGATTACTCGCGGCGCCAATGCTTCACGCCCAAACCTCGGCCGATAACGTTTTGCTGGACATGCAGCAAGCTTTCAGAAAAGGCGACAGTACCCGACTAGCCGCCTTGCAACCGCAGGCCCAAAGCCACATGCTGGCACCCTGGGCCGCGTATTGGACCCTGCGCGCCCGGCTGGACACCGCCACGTCGGACGAGGTCAACATATTTTTTAACCAGTACCGCGGCACCTACCAGGAGGACCGCCTGCGCAACGACTGGCTGCTGCTGCTGGGCCAGCGCCGCGACTGGGCGCGTTTTGCCGAGGCCGCGCCCGACTTCCGTATGAACGATGACCGCGAGGTGCGTTGTTACACCCTGGCCATGGAGAACATCCTGGCCAAGGTGGACCTGGCTGACGAGGTCAAAGCCCAGTGGTATGCAGCCAAGGATGCGGGTGACGGCTGCACCCTGGCCGCGCAAAGCCACTTTGCCGCGGGCCAGCTGTCCGAGGCCGATGTCTGGCGCAAGGCACGGCTGCTGGTGGAGGCGCGCCAGCTCGATGCGGCACGCCAGGTGGTCGCCATCGTGGCGCCCGACGCCAGCGCAGCCCTGGCTGATGCCCTGAAAAAACCCGAGACAATTCTCATCAAACGCCCGGTGTCCAACCAACGCCTGAACCAGGAGCTGGCGGTGCTGGCGCTGATCCGCTGGGCCGACACAGCGCCCGACAGCGCGGCCCAGGCGCTGGAGCAGCGCTGGAGCAAACATCTCACCTACGCCCAGCGTGCCTGGGCCTGGGGCGCGATTGGCAAACAAGCCGCACAAAAACTCTCTGATAGCGCCTTGGCCTATTTCCAACACGCCAGCCCCGAGGCCATGAGTGACGAACATCTGGCCTGGCGCACCCGCGCCGCTTTGCGCCAGCACCAATGGCATGACGCGCTGCAGACCATCAACGCCATGAGCCCGGACGCCGCCAGCGACCCCACCTGGGTCTACTGGCGTGCCCGCGCCTTGATGCAACCGGGCCAAAGCCAGGCTGAGCAGACACAGGCGCGCCAGTTGCTGCAAAGCATTGCCAGCGTGCGCGGTTTTTACCCTTTGCTGGCCCTGGAAGAACTGGGCCAGCCAATCACGCCACCACTCGCTCCCACGCCACTGACCGCCCAGGAAAAAGACCGCGCACAGGCTAACCCAGGGCTGCAACGCGCCCTCAAAGCCATCGCCCTGGGCCTGCGCAGCGAGGGTGTGCGTGAGTGGAACTACAGCACCAATTTGCATGCCCCCGGCGGCATGAATGACCGCGAGCTGCTGGCCGCCGCTGATCTGGCCTGCCAAAACGCAGTGTGGGACCGCTGCATCAACACCAGTGAGCGCACCCGCAACGTGATCGATCTGGTGCAACGTTTCCCGATGCCCTACCGCCAGGCGGTGATTGAACGCAGCCGCAGCATCAACCTCGACCCGGCCTATGTGTACGGCCTGATCCGCCAGGAAAGCCGTTTCATCACCGATGCGCGCTCAGGCGTGGGCGCCTCAGGCCTGATGCAGGTGATGCCCGCCACCGCGCGCTGGACCGCCAAAAAAATTGGCTTGAGCAACTTCAACCCCCTGCAACTCAACGACCGCGACACCAACATCGCCATTGGCACCGGCTACCTCAAGCTGGTGCTGGACGATTTTGCTGGCTCCATGCCTCTGGCAGCAGCGGCCTACAACGCCGGGCCAGGGCGCCCACGTATCTGGCGCGGTCAGGCAGGCAGCCCGTCGGTAGAAGCCGCCATCTGGGCGGAGAACATCCCGTTCACCGAGACCCGTGATTACGTCAAGAAAGTGCTGGCCAACACCACCATTTACGCCGCCATGATCACCGGGCAGACCCAGTCCCTCAAGGCACGGCTGGGGCACATTGGCCCAGCCGACATCAGCACACCAGACAACCGCGACCTGCCATGATCCAACTCTATATCGGTAACAAAAACTACTCGTCTTGGTCGATGCGGCCCTGGGTGCTGCTCCAACAGGCGGGTATCCCGTTTGAGGAGGTGATGGTGCGTTTTGACGCCTTCACACCCGACTCGCAATTCAAGGCGGCGCTCAAACCGATTTCGCCTACCGGCAAGGTGCCGGTGCTGGTGGACGGTGATCTGGTGGTGTGGGACACCCTGGCGATTGCAGAGTATGTTGCCGAGCAGTTTCCCGACAAACAGCTGTGGCCGACCAACAAGGCGGCGCGAGCCCGGGCGCGCAGCATCTGCGCCGAGATGCACAGCGGCTTCACCAGCCTGCGCAACCACTGCCCGATGAACATCGAAGCCCACCTGCCCGACACCGGCGCCCTGCTCTGGCGCGACCAGCCCGGTGTGCGTGCCGATGTAGCGCGCCTGATTGAGATGTGGCGACCGCTGCTACAGGCACACGGCGGACCGCTGCTGTTTGGCCACTTCACAGTGGCCGATGCCTACTTTGCGCCAATTTGCACCCGCCTGCTCACCTATGCGCTGCCGTTGCCAGAGGACATCGCGACCTATGTGCAGCGCGTCTGCGCCCTGGCAGGCGTTCAAGCCTGGATCGATGGTGCCTGCGCCGAGCAGGATTTTCTGGACTTTGAAGAGCCGTACCGCTTGGCCAGCCAGGCCAACAAGCCATAGGCTTAAGTCGCCAGTTCGATGCGGTTTCCGCCAAGTTGCTTGGCGCGGTACATGGCGGCATCAGCAACTTTGATAATTTGATCGGCATTGAGCTCGTCCCTGAAAAACACCGCAACACCCACGCTGGCCGTACACACGTGACGAATACCGCCTGGCTCGGCTTTCTGACCCAACGGGGTCAGCAGATAGGGGGCTGACAAGGCGTCAAGCAGCTTCTGCGAGACCATGCTGACGGTGCCATTCACATCCGCCGCCGGGCCATCGATCTGCCCGAGCAAGACCGCAAACTCGTCACCCCCCAGCCGGGCGACCGTATCTACATCACGCACACAGTTCTTCATCCGTTTGGCCACTTCAACCAGCAACATGTCCCCGGCATCATGGCCATAGGTGTCGTTGATGGGCTTGAAATTGTCGAGGTCAATCAAGATGACGGCACCATGGGCGTTGTGCCGCTTGCTGCTGGCCAGGGCGTGTTGCAACTGGTCGTAGAGCAGTCTGCGGTTGGCCAAACCGGTCAGAAAGTCGTGTGAGGCATGAAAACTCGAATGCAGGTACAACTCTTTGAACTGCTGCTGCCGCTGCAAAGTCAGGCTCAAGTTGCGCATGGCTGAGACACCCCAGCCGATCCCCAGCACAAGCACAACAGACGACAGCACAAGAAGGTAGTTACCGAGGCCGGTCACCTCTTGGATCAGTTGGCTTGACTGCAAATAACGTCGTTCATGGGCCTCAATGACGAGACGATGCACATTGATGTGCAAACTGTCGACCTGGTCCAACAGCCGCTGCATGGCGGGGTAATCGGGCACTGGACTCACCGATTCAAGCACCGGATCGGCTTGCTTGATCAAGGCCTGCGCTTGCGCCAACACCGTCTGAAAGATGGGCGCGTCCTGCATCGTTTCCCGGCTCGCACCGTTGTCAATCATCGAAAACTGTGCGAAAAACAGGTTGTACTGGGTGCTCGCCCGCTCGATCAGTTGCGGCGCATCCGGCCGCATCAGTGCTTCAAACAAGGCACTGCGCAAAGACAAGACCCGCAGTTCAAGCTTGAAAGCATTCCATTCAAAACCGCTGAAGCTTGGGCGGGTCAAACGCTCCAGGCTGTGTGCCTGCCGGTCTTGAAGCCATCCAAAAATGGGAATACCCAGCAAGATCAGCAAAAAGATCACCAAGGCCCCGCGCCTTACCCGGGCGCTCGCCTTGACATCACCTTCACAGCGCAACCATCCAAGCAACCAGGCTGTCACTTCAAAGCCCCGGGCAACTCATTCCACCACCATCTGTGTCAGGTGCCAGACGGATCGTCCGTAATGGACCTCACTTTTAAGCTCGGGCAGATCGTCAAAAGGGTAGATCAAGAACAGGGGGCCTTGGTCCTTGACTTTCAAGCTCACCCCGTCAATTTTTCGGGCAAGCACCGGGTTGAATTGCGTCACGTCCTGAATGGGAACACGCACCTCATAGTTGTCCAGGGCGATCAAGCGCAGCGACTGGCCTTTGGCACCCACCAGCGCCAGCACGGATTGGAGAGACGGCCCGGTGAAGGTACGCAACCCTTTGCGCCAGAATGCGGACGTTTTGATCTGACTCACGGCCATCGCATCCACCATGGCCGCGTCAAACACGGCGGCATTGGCCGAGTTTTTGTGCGCGATGTTCCCGCTGATGGTCAGGATGACAGGCCCCACCGGTTTGGCCAAGGACTGTGCCTGCGACAGCCAAGGCAGCACAGCGGCCAACAGAAACAAGCCACTGCGCCAGAACAGATTCCACCGACATGTCGACATCACCATCCGCCCTGCTCACTTTCTTACCAAAGTTGACCGGTTCTTGTGCCGGATTTGTAACATTCTAAAGCGGCGAAAGCCGTGTCTGACGGCGCCTAAGCTCAGTAAACTGCGGCCATGAAAATCTTCCTTGTAGGTGGTGCGGTGCGCGATGCCCTGTTGGGCTTGCCGGTGAGTGACCGCGACTGGGTGGTGGTGGGCGCCACGCCGCAGGCTATGCTTGACCAGGGCTATGTGCCAGTGGGCAAAGACTTCCCGGTGTTTTTACACCCACAAAGCCACGAGGAATACGCTCTGGCACGCACCGAGCGCAAAACCGCGCCCGGCTACCACGGCTTTGTCATCCACGCCGCACCCGACGTGACACTCGAAGACGATCTGGCCAGGCGTGACATCACTATCAACGCCATAGCTACTCACCCATATGCCATAAGGGCCAACGGCCAGTTTGATACTAAAACCACCCTGATTGACCCGTTCCACGGCCAGCAGGACCTGGCGGCCAAAGTGTTTCGCCACGTCAGCCCGGCGTTTCGCGAAGACCCGGTGCGTATCCTGCGGGTGGCCCGTTTTGCTGCACGGTTTGCCGACTTCACCGTGGCACCTGAAACCCAGGCGCTGATGTGTGAGATGGTGGAAGACGGCGAGGTGGATCACCTGGTGCCAGAACGCATCTGGCAGGAAATCTCACGCGGGCTGATGGAGGCCACACCTTCACGCATGTTCGCGGTGCTGCGCGACTGTGGCGCGCTGGCGCGCTTGCTGCCCGAGGTGGATCGCCTGTGGGGCGTGCCCCAGCGCGCCGACTACCACCCCGAGGTCGACACCGGTGTACACCTGATGATGGTGCTGGACATGGCCGCGCGCCTGCAAGCCCCGCTGCCGGTGCGTTTTGCCTGCCTGTGCCACGACCTGGGCAAGGGCAACACCCCGGCCGACGTGTTACCGCGCCACATCGGCCATGAAGAGCGCAGCGCCCGGTTGCTGAAAGGGGTCTGTGAGCGCCTGCGTGTGCCCACCGAATGCCGCGAACTCGCCGACGTGGTGGCGCGGGAACACAGCAACATCCACCGCAGCACCGATGTCAGCGCCAGCGCCCTGGTGCGTCTGCTGGAACGCTGCGACGCGCTGCGAAAACCGCAGCGTTTTGCCGAGATGCTGCTGGCCTGCGAATGTGATGCCCGTGGCCGACTCGGGCATGCGCAGGCCCGCTACCCACAGCGCCCACGGCTGCTGAAGGTGCTGGCGCTGATGCAAGACGTTGATACAAAAGAGATAGCTAAAAAAGCAATGAATACGGGAGCTAGCGGCCCAAAAATTGGTGAACTGATGCACCAGGCCCGGGTCGCGGCGGTGTTTGCCGCCCTGCCCGACTGAAACCGGGCACCGTGGGCGCTGCACAGACTGACACACCGGCCAGAAAACCCCTCACAGATCAAACTTGGGCGAAATCCGCTGGGTTATGCTTGCAACATGTCAAGTTTGCTGATTATTGAAGACGACGAACTGCTGCGTGATGGTTTAAGCGCCCAGCTTCGTCAACTCGGTCATGCAGTGACCACGGCGGCCGATGGCGAACTGGCACAACGGCTGCTGGAGTCCGACCGCTTTGACGGTGTGGTGCTGGATCTGGGCCTGCCCAAGATCAGTGGCATGGAACTGCTGCGCTGGTTGCGCAAACGTCTGCCCGCGCTGCCGGTGCTGATCCTGACTGCACGCGACGATGTGGATGACCGGGTACAGGGCCTCAACGCAGGTGCCGACGACTACCTGACCAAACCCTTCGACATGGCCGAATTGCAGGCCCGGCTCGGCGCGCTCCTGCGCCGTGCCGCGCTGCCGGCCTTTGGTGGCAGCCTGGAAGTGGCCAGCCAAAGCACCCGGCGCCTGCGGGTCGACGCCACCCTGCCACAAGCCTGGCTGGGGGACGAGCCGCTGGACCTGACCCAGCGTGAATGGGCCCTGCTGTCGCTGCTGGTGACCCACGCCGGGCGGGTGGTCAGCCGTGAGGATGTGCTGGAAACCTGGCAGGCCGAACCCGGCGACAGCCTGAGTTCCGCCTCGAACGCACTGGAGGTCTACATCCACCGCCTGCGCCGCAAACTGGTCGACTCGGGCCTGAACATCCGCAATGTGCGCGGCCTCGGCTACATGCTGGAAACCACGCCGCAATGAACACCGAGGCCAGACCTGCCGGGCAGGGTCTGTCACTCAAACGCCAGCTTCTGCTGTGGCTGCTACTGCCCCAACTGGTGCTGTTTTTGGTGGGTGGCGCACTGGCCTACCGTATCGCCCTGAGTTACGCCGAAAAAGCCACCGACCAGTCGCTGACCCAGTCAGTGCGTTCGCTGGCACGCCAGGTCAAACCGATTGGCTCCGGGCTCTTGATCGACTTTCCGCGTGCGGCGCAGGACATCATCGAACAGGACCCGCAAGACCGAGTCAGCTACATGGTGTCGAGCCCACCCGGGCATTTTTTGCTGGGCAACGCCAAGCTGCCCGACCCCGCCATCACGGTGGCGGCCAACAGCCGTGACGCCCTGCTCTACACCACCCACATCGATGGCAAACCGATGCGCCTGGCCCTGCTGGAGCTGGACTACGGCGAGGCCGATGCGCCGCAACGCCTGCGCGTGCAGGTGGCCAAAAGCCTGGCCCTGCAACAACGCCTGACCAGTGAGCTGATTGCCGACATGCTGGCACCGCTGATGCTGCTGGTGGCATTGATGAGTTTTCTGGTCTACGCCGGTATCTCGCGCGGGCTGCAGCCGCTCAAACGCCTGCAGGCGCAGCTGGGTGACCGCCAGTCGCTCAGCGTGCACGCGCTGTCGCCGATCGAGCTGACACAAGCCCCGCAAGAGGTCCATGCCCTGGCGACGGCGGTGAACCAGCTGCTGTCGGCGGTACGACGCAGCCTGAGCCAGGAAAAACGTTTTCTCAACGATGCGGCGCACCAGCTGCGCACCCCGCTGGCGGGTTTGATCAGCCAGACCGAGCTGGCCCTGACCGAGACCGACCCGCAGGCGCGACAGGACCGGCTCAACAAGGTGCTCTCAGGCGCCCAGCGCAGTGCCCACCTGGTGCACCAGTTGCTGTCACTGGCGCGCAACGAGGTCGAGGTCAAGCTGCAACCGCTGGATGTGGCGGCGCTGGCGCGCGAGGTGGCACGCGAGTGGACACCACGCGCTCTCAAACAGAACATCGACCTGGGTTATGAAGGCGAAGAGCACCTGATGGTGGCTGGTGCAGCCCTGCTCTTGCACGAAGCCTTGAGCAACCTGATCGACAACGCCCTGACCTATGCCGGCCCGGGCGCGGAGGTGACCCTGAGTGCCCGCACCGTAGCCGACCAGGTGGTGCTGGAGGTCCAAGACAACGGCGTCGGGGTGTCTGAACAGGACTTGCCGCAGGTGTTCAACCGGTTCTGGCGCGCCAACGAGTTGCCGGGCGGCTGCGGGCTGGGCCTGGCCATTGTGAAAGAGATTGCCCTGCGCCACGGTGGGCAGGCCCTGGCGCTGGCGGCGCAGCCCCATGGTCTGCGGGTGCAGCTGTTGTTGCCACGCATCACCACACCCCCTGCGCCCGAGCCTTGAGTTTGGCCGCTTGACCTTCACTGCGGGACGCGCGCTGAGCTCATGAGATACTGAATTGTCGTGAAGCCCACGTTGCCATTCCTCAGACTGGATAGCCTCCACCACAGCCGCCAGTGAAACATCCAGCCGTCAACCCGACCCCGTCCACCGTGGTGAAAAGCACCATGCCGAGTGCGGTTGACCCCCAAAGCACAGAGGAGGACAACAACCCCTGGCGGCTGGCGCTGCTGGGTTCTGGTGCTGGCTTCTGGGACTGGAACCTGGTCACCGGCCAGCAAACCCATTCACCGCAGTGGGAGCATTTGATTGGTTACGCCGGCGATGAACTGAAGCTGGACTACCCGACGTTTGTGGCTCTCATTCACCCGGACGATATCGATCACTTGGAAGCCCAGGCCAACGCCTGCCAACGTGGCCAGGCACCCTACTTCGCCGTCGACATGCGCTTGCGCTGCAAGGACGGCAGCTGGAAATGGATTGCCACCCGCGGCATGATGGTTGCCCGCAGTGCCGATGGCC
The DNA here is from genome assembly GCF_013416775.1 of Rhodoferax sp. BLA1. Classification (GTDB taxonomy): domain Bacteria; phylum Pseudomonadota; class Gammaproteobacteria; order Burkholderiales; family Burkholderiaceae_C; genus Rhodoferax. The sequence goes on along the minus strand of NZ_SZVI01000012.1, from coordinate 375,697 downwards.
AGCCACTGCGCATGATGGGCACCCACACCGACATCTCCCAGAGCAAAGCCACCGAGCAGGAGCTGGCCAGGCTCAATGCCGAGTTGCACGAGAAGTCCAGCATGCTGCAGACCACGTTGGACAACATCAGCCAGGGCATTTTTCTGCTGGATGCCAACAAGCGCATCGTCGGCTTTAACCCACGTGTGTGTGAGTTACTGGAGGTGCCCCCTGAGTTATTGATGACCCGCCCCACCTTGACGCAGTTCAGTGCGTTTCAGCTCAATCGGGGTGACTTTGGTGAACGTGAGCTGTTTGTGAGTGAGAACGCACGCGCCTACGTGCGCAGCGACGGCCTGGGTGAACCTCCGGCCCACTATGTGCGCGAGACACGCCAAGGCCGCATGCTCGAGGTCAAAAGCAAGGTCTTGGAAGACGGTGGCATGGTGCGCACCTTTGCCGACGTCACCGACTACTTCCGCGCCAAACAAGCGCTGCAGACCAACGAAGAACGCTGGCGCCTGGCACTGGAGAGCACTGGCGACGGCCTGTGGGACCTGACCGTACCCACCGGCGAAGAGTACCTGTCGCCAGGCCTGCTGCGCATGTACGGTTTTGAGGAGGGTGACCTGCGGGCCAGCCTGGCAGACCGTGACCGACACACCCATCCCGACGACCTGGAGCGGGTGCGGCGCGACCGCCAAGCCCACCTGGACGGGCTCACCGCCACCTACAGCAACGAACACCGCGTGTTGTGCAAAGACGGCAGCTGGAAATGGGTGTTATCGCGCGGCATGGTCATCAGCCGGGACGCCCAGGGCCGCGCCTTGCGCATGATTGGCACCCACACCGACATCAGCGAACGCAAGGCGGCCGAGGCCACCATCTGGCAACAGGCCCACTTTGACACGCTGACCGGTTTGCCCAACCGCCGCCTGATGCGTGAACGTCTGGCGCAGGAGATGAAGCAATGCCGACGGGATGGGCTGAAACTGGCGCTGCTGTTCATCGACCTGGACCGCTTCAAGGAAGTCAACGACACCCTGGGCCATGACCGCGGCGACCTGCTGCTGACCGAGGCCGCCCAACGCATCAGCCACTGCCTGCGCGAAGTTGACACCGTAGCGCGCATGGGGGGTGACGAATTCATGGTGATCGTGACCGAACTGCCGCAGGTGGCTGACCTGGAAGCGGTGTTGCACAAGTTGCTGGGCTCGCTCGGCGGGGTGTTCCAGTTGGGGCTCGACCAGGTGTTCATTTCGGCCAGCATCGGTGTCACGGTTTACCCCGATGATGCGCTGGAGATTGAAGGCCTGCTCAAAAATGCGGACCAGGCGCTCTATGTGGCCAAAGCCGCCGGGCGCAACCGCTTCAGCTTTTTCACACCCGCGTTGCAAGAAGCCGCCCAGTGGCGGGCCCAGCTCACCCGGGACATGCGCTTGGCGCTGGTTGAGCAGCAGTTCCGGGTGGTGTACCAGCCGATCGTGACCCTAGCCACGGGGGTCATCCACAAGGCCGAGGCCTTGTTGCGCTGGCAACACCCGACACGCGGCCTGATCAACCCGGGTGAATTCATCCCGGTGGCCGAAAGCAGTGGGCTGATTGGTGCCCTGGGTGAATGGGTATTCCAGCAGGCGGCCGACCAGGTGCAGGCCTGGCGCACCCAGCTGCACCCGCACTTCCAGATCAGCATCAACAAGTCACCGGTGCAGTTTGAAAACCCTGACCCACAAGCCACACCCTGGATCGAGCAGCTACGTGCACGCGGGCTCGGTGGCGACAGCATCGTGGTGGAGATCACCGAGGGCCTGCTGCTGTCCACCAGCGCCGGGGTGACCGAACAGCTGCTGGCCATGGGGGATGACGGGATCCAGGTCTCGCTGGACGACTTTGGCACCGGCTACTCGTCGCTGGCCTATCTGCAGAAGTTCCACATCGACGTGATCAAGATCGACCAGTCGTTTGTGCGCCAACTGGCGCCGCAGTCCACCAACCTGGCGCTGTGCCAAGGCATCATCGCGATGGCGCATGCGCTGGGCATCCAGGTGGTGGCCGAGGGCATCGAGACCGAGCAGCAGCGCGCGCTGCTGGCCGCAGCGGGGTGTGACTTTGGCCAGGGTTATTTCTTCTCGAGGCCGGTGAGTGCGGCCGAGTTTGAACAGATCTGTGGCCAGATCCACGTCCACCCACCTACCGTCAACGCCGCGCTCTGAGCCAGGCGGCGGGCCAGGTGTTCACCTTAGCCGAGTCGCACACCGGTCTGGACATCAAACCAGTTGTTGTGGCGGCTGCTGATGGTCAGGCCCACGTTGTCACCCACGGCCACCGGGGTGCTCGGCGGCACACGCACATTGATCAGCCCGGCACCAGTTTGGACCACCACATAGGTGTCAGCGCCGGTCGGCTCCACCAGCGTGACCTCACCGCGCCAGGGCGCATCATCAGCCAGGTGGATGTGCTCCGGGCGCTGGCCCAGGGTCACCGCCCCGGCCACCGGTGCGGGCAGCTGCAAAACCCCTCCTTCAAAGGAAAATTGGCCATCAGCCCTTGTACCACTTGCGTTACCTGTTATGAAATTCATAGTGGGTGAACCAATGAACCCGGCCACATAGGTGTTGACTGGCTGGCGGTAAATCTCGTAGGGGGTGCCAATCTGCTGCAGTGTGCCGTCCTTCAACACCGCGATGCGGCTGCCCAGCGTCATGGCCTCGATCTGGTCGTGCGTCACATACACGCTGGTGATGCCGCTGAGCAGGTGCAGGCGTTTGATCTCGGCACGCATCTCCACGCGCAACTTGGCGTCCAGGTTGGAGAGCGGCTCGTCAAACAGGAACAGCTGCGGGTCACGCGCGAGCGCCCGGCCCATGGCCACCCGCTGGCGCTGACCACCCGAGAGCTGCGCCGGGCGGCGCTCCAGCAGGTGCTTGATCTGCAGCAAGGCGGCCACCTCGTGGATACGGCGGGTGCGCACATCGAGCGGGATCTTGCGCATCTCGAGCGCAAAGCCGATGTTCTGCGCCACATTCATGGTCGGGTACAGCGCATAACTCTGGAACACCATGGCGATGTCGCGCTGCGCCGGTGGCATGTCGACCACGTTTTTGCCACCGATCCACAACTCCCCTTCGGTGGGCGCCTCCAGCCCGGCCAGGATGTTGAGCAGGGTCGATTTGCCACAGCCCGAGGGCCCGACCAGAATCAGAAACTCGCCCGGCGCCACATCGATGTTGATGTGGCTGAGCACCTCAATCGCGCGGGGACCTTTGCCGAACACCTTGCGAATGCCCGCAATGTGGAGTGAAGCTGCCATGTTCTTATCCTTTGACGGCACCAGCAGTCAAGCCTTTGACGAAATACTGGCCAGCCAGCACATAGACCAGCATGGTGGGCAGGCCGGCAATGATGGCGGCGGCCATGTCCACGTTGTAGTTCTTGACGCTGCTGCTGGTGTTGGCCAGGTTGTTGAGGCCCACCGTGATCGGCTGGCTGTCGGCACCGCTGAAGGCCACCCCAAACAGGAAATCGTTCCAGATGTTGGTGAACTGCCAGATCAGCGTCACCATCAAAATCGGTGTGGACATCGGCAACACGATGCGCCAGAAGATGCGCCAGAAACCCGCACCGTCCAGACGTGCGGCGTTGACCAGCTCGCGCGGGATGGCGCTGTAGTAGTTGCGGAAAAACAGCGTGGTGCCCGCCATGCCCGCCAGGCTGTGCACCAGCACCAGCCCGAACACCGAGCTCGACAGGCCCAGATCCCCCAGCACCTGGCTCATCGGCAACAGCACCACCTGGAACGGCATGAACACACCAAACAGCAGCAAGCCAAACAAGAACTCCGAGCCCCTGAAACGCCACAGACTCAGCACATACCCGTTGACCGCGCCCCAGGCGGTGGAGATCAGCACCGCAGGCACCACCATCGTCACCGAGTTCAAAAAATAGGGTTGCAGACCCCGGCAGTCGACCCCGGTGCAGGCGCTGGACCAGGCCAACCGCCAAGCATCCAGGTTCAGCCCTTTCGGCAAACTCACCAGGTTGCCGGAACGGATTTGCTCGGCATCTTTGAAGCTGGTGACCAACATCACATACAAAGGCGCCAGAAAAAACAGCGCCGCCAGCAGCAACACGCCGTACACCAGCAGACGCGACAACAGCAACAATTTGGCATTCATGCGTCTTTGCCCGAGCATGGGGTATGTGTGGGAGCACCCATGGAACTGGCTACGCCTGGCCATAGGGTGCGTCCCCCCGTCAGGGGGGAAGACGCGAAGCGGCTCAGGGGGCTCATCTTTTTTCGCGCAGCTCGCTGTAAAGGTAAGGCACCACGATAGCCGCCACAGTGGCCAGCATCATGGTGGCGCTGGCTGCCCCCAGGCCAATCTGGCCACGCGTGAAACTCATGGTGTACATGAAGGTGGCGGGCAGGTCCGACGCATAACCCGGCCCGCCCGCGGTGAGCGCCATCACCAGGTCAAACGCCTTGATCGCCAGATGGGACAAGACCAGAATGGTCGAGAACACCACCGGGCGCAACATCGGCAGGATGATGCGCCAGTAAATGCGCGGCAAGCTGGCGCCGTCGATCTGCGCGGCCTTGATGATGTTGTCATCAATACCCCGCAGGCCCGCCAGGAACAGGGCCATGGCAAAACCGGTGGACTGCCAGATGCCGGCGATCACCACGCAGTAAATGGCGGTGTCGCTCTGCACCAGCCAGTCAAAACCGAACGATGTCCAGCCCAGGTCGTGCAAAAGTTTCTCCAGGCCCAGGCTGGGGTTCAGAATCCATTTCCAGGCGGTGCCGGTGACGATGAAGGACAGCGCCATGGGGTACAGGTAGATGGTGCGTAACACGCCTTCACCCCTGATCTTCTGGTCCAGAAACACCGCCAGCAGCAGGCCCAGCAGCATCGAGCCGCCCACATACAGCAGGCTGAAAAGAACCAGGTTTTGGAGCGCAACGTGCCAGCGTTCCATGTCCCACAGGCGCACATACTGTTCCAGCCCAACAAACTCATCGTAGTTGGGCAACATGCGTGAGTTGGTGACCGACAGCACACCGTTCCAGATCATCAGCCCGTAGATGAAGGCAAACCCCAGCACAAAGCCTGGCGCAACCACCAGTTTGGGCAATAGGTTTTCAAGGGACTTCATAGGCAGCACACTGTGCCGAGCCTGGAGGGCCTGTTCGCGCTGCGTCTGCACAAGACCGCGCGGGCTGGGTGCTCTGCTGCGCTCGTGTCCTCCGGCCTTCGGCCTCCCCCTTTACCTCGCTTCGCAGAACACCCAACCCACTCGGTCCGATACGCTGGAGTTGCCAGACTTGCACACCACGCTGTCAGCTGCAGGGATGGGGTGCGTGTCATAGCGAAGTCAAGGAGGAGCCCGCAGGGCGGGGGACATGAGCGGTGACACATACCCCAGCCCTGCAGCGGGCGATCACCACCAACGCCACCAACCATCGCCGGGAGCAAACGCCGCAAAAACCGTTGTCTCAACATGTGTGCTCGATTCACTGCGTCGCCGCCGCCTTGGCGATGCTTTTGACACCCTCGGCCACGCTGATCTTGTCGTTGTTCCAGAACTGGCTCACCGCGTCTTTGATCGCGCCCTCGATGGCGGGTTTGACCGCCATGCCGTGGGAAATGGATGGCACCAGGGAGCCCGCCCTGCCAGAGGTGGCAAAGTCTCTGGCAGACAGCTTGGCGCAGTCGTCAAACTTGCTCATGTCCATGCCCAGGCGCACCGGAATCGAGCCCTTGCTCAGGTTAAACGTCTGCTGGAAGGTGGTGCCCATGAGGGCGGCCGCCAGATCGGCCTGGGCTTGTTGCGCCCCGGCGCTTTTGAGCTTGAACATGACAAACGAGTCCAGATTGAAGGTGTAGGCATTGGTGCTGCCCGGCGCGGCGGCACACAGGTAGTCCTTGCCGGGCAACTTGCCTGCGGCGCTGAACTCTCCCTTGGCCCAGTCCCCCATGATCTGGAAGGCGGCCTTGTTCTGGATCAGCAGTGCGGTGGCCAGGTTCCAGTCGCGCCCCGGGGCGGCCGGGTCGGTGTAGGCCTTGAGCCTGCGAAAGGTTTCCAGCGACTTGGCCATGGTCGGGCTGTTCAGGGCGGCAGGGTCGAGCTTGACCAGCGCGTCCTGGTAAAACTTAGGCCCACCCACCCCCAGCAGCACCGACTCGAAGACGGTGAGGTCCTGCCAGTTCTGCCCGCCATGCGCCAACGGGATCAAACCGGCTTTTCTGACCTTGTCTGCGGCGGCAAAAAACTCGTCCCAGGTCTTGGGCATGCCTGCCACACCGGCCTTTTTGAGCACCGCCGTGTTGGCCCAGATCCAGTTGACGCGGTGCACATTGACCGGTGCGGCCACATAACTGCCCCGGTATTTCATGCCGTTGGCCACCACCGGTGGCAGCAGGCTGTCCCACTTTTCGGCTTTGGCGGTGGCATCCAGGTTGGCCAGCACGCCCTCGTTCGCCCACTCCTGGATCGCCGGACCCTTGATCTGGGCGGCTGCGGGCGGGTTGCCCGCGATCACGCGGCTTTTGAGCACGGTCATGGCGTTGTCACCACCGCCCCCGGCCACCGCAAAGTCTTTCCAGCTGTGGCCCTGGGCCTGCATGGTCCTCTTCAACTCGGCCATGGACCGGGCCTCGCCGCCCGAGGTCCACCAGTGCAGCACCTCCACCTCACCCGCCAGCACGCATCTACCAGCCAGCAGGCACAACACGGCAAGCGCTGTCGGGATTCGTTTGACCATGTCCACTCCTGAAAATCGATCCAGGCAGACGCACAGCGCCACCCGAATTAATTAATTGTTAATTAATAAAACACCCAAACAATGCGGGCTTACCCTTGTTGCTGTTGCTGCAGATCAAGCTTTCCTGCTCACAAGCTGGCGCGCATCTCCTGAAACACCTGCCAGAACACCGCGTCCTGTGTGGTGCAGAAGTTGATGCGCATCAGCGTGCCGGGCGCCCGATTGGCATGAAACAGCGAGCCCGGCGCCAGCAGGTAACCCAGGTCCAGCATGCGTTGTGCCAGCGCGTCGGTGTCGACCCCGGTGTCGACCCAGCCAAACAGGCCCGCCGGTGGCGCGACAAAGTGGCACCCCGCCGCCAGCGCCAGCGTCGCACTGCGCCCCCGCGCCTGGGCCAGCCGGGTGCGCACCTGCTGGGCATGGCGGCGCAGCTGGCCCTGTTCGATGCACCAGGCCAGCGCTTTCTCGAGCAGCGCCGGGGTGGTCAGGGTGGCCAGCAGCTTGGTGTCGAGCAGTTGTTCGTACAGATGGGTGGGTGCGGCGAGAAAACCGATGCGCCAGCCGGGCGCCAGGATTTTGGAGAAACCACTGACGTAGATGGTGCGCTGCAGACCGTCCAGCGCACTCAGCCGGGTGGCGTGTTCGGGCGCCAGGTGGCTGTAGGTGTCGTCCTCCACAATCACAAAGTTGTGCGCGCTGGCCAACTGCAACAAGCGGTGCGCACTGCCCGGGCTCAGGCAAAAACCGGTCGGGTTGTGCAAGACACTGACGCTGACAAAGAGCTTGGGTTGGTGCAACTCACAGTACCGCGCCATCACCGCCAGGTCCGGCCCGTCCGGCCCGCGTGGCACCGGCAGGATGCGCATGCCCAGGGCGTCGAGCCGGGCAAACTCGATGGCCCAGCCGGGCTCCTCCACCATCACACAGTCACCGGTGCGCAGCAGGGTGCGGCTGACGATGTCGAGCGCGTGGGTGGCCCCCACGGTGGTGATGATCTGCTGCGCGGTGGCCGGAATCGCCAGCGCCGCCAGCCGGGCCGAGAGCGCCTGGCGCAGCCCCGAGTCTCCGGCGGGTTCACCATACTGCAGCGACAAGGCGCGCAGCTGCGCACCACTGCTGACACGGCGGATGGCGGCGGGCAAAAAACCGGTCTCCAGCCAGTCCGGCGGGAAGGCGCCCAGGCCGGGCTGGGGTTTGTCGCTGCCACGCTGGAACATGCCACGGATCAGTGCGGTGGCGTTGACCGGCACATGCTGCGCCGCAAAAACGCTGCCAACCGAGCTGGCACCGGGCGGCATCAGATCCACATTTTTTGTAGCAACCTGCCCTTTATCTACAAGGGCCAGCGTGCGATTTCTGACAAAAAAGCCGCGGTTTTTGTGGGCCTCCACCAGGCCCTGCGCCAGCAACTGGTCGTAGGCCGCCACCACCGTGCTCGGGCTCACGTCCTGCTGCTGCGCACACAAACGCACCGAAGGCAGGCGGCTACCCGCAGCCAGCAGACCGCTGTTGATGCGCTCTGCCAGGCGCGCCGCGAGTTGTGCGGACAAGGACTGTGACCGGGTTCTGACCAACATCGTGTGTACTCCCTCCAAGGTTGCCAACACTTCAACCCAGCTGGCTTGCCACCACACGGTGGCGGCAGCTGTGTTGCCAATACAGACAATACAGTAGTCTGAAATGTCTTTTTAAGTGTACTGCAGCTGTATTGTTTTTGGCACTACATTTGTGGCCATGATGGGCTTTTCTCCCCCCGCTGATCACCACCCCAAGCGCCGCGCTGTGACGGCACGATGCTGCACGGATCAGCAGGATTCAAGCCAAATTTGCCTCCAGCCCTTACGACAAAAGGACCAATAGCTATGACAAATGGAGCACACCCATGAAAACGCTGGGCCTGATCGGTGGCATGAGCTGGGAGTCCACGCTGCCTTATTACCAGCACATCAACCAAACGGTGAAAGAAACCTTGGGGGGCTTGCATTCGGCCAAACTGATCCTGTACAGCGTGGACTTTGCCGAGATTGCGCAACTGCAGGCAAGCGGTCAATGGGATGCGGCGGGCGCTTTGCTGGCAGATGTGGCGCGCAAGCTGGCGCACGCCGGGGCCGACGCGCTGGTGCTCTGCACCAACACCATGCACAAGGTGGCCCCGGCCATCGAGGCTGCGGTCGACATCCCCTTGTTGCACATCGCCGACCCAACCGCACAGGCCATTCAACAAGCCGGGCTGAACACTGTCGGGCTGCTGGGCACCCGTTTCACGATGGAGCAGGACTTTTACCGCGCCCGCCTCGAGAGCCGTTTTGGCCTGACGGTGCTCACACCGCCGCCTGAGGCGCGCAACGAGGTGCACCGGATCATCTTTGATGAGTTGTGCCTGGGCCAGGTGCAAGCGGGCTCGCAACACACCCTGCAGCACATTGCCGCGCAACTACAAGCGCAGGGCGCACAAGCCATCATCCTGGGTTGCACCGAACTGGCCATGAGCCTGCAGCCACAGCACCTCAGCCTGCCTCTGTTTGACACCACCGCCCTGCACGCCCGCAGCGCTGCGTTGTGGGCGCTGTCTTGAAAGTTTGCTTTTGAAAAACACCCACCACGAAACCCTGGGCATGTGGCTCGGTGTGCTGGGTGTTGCCATCTTTGCGGTGACGCTGCCGATGACGCGCCTGGCCACCGGCACCGCGCAGGCGCCTTACCTCTCGCCCTGGTTTGTGACCTTTGGGCGGGCGGTGCTGGCAGGGGCCTTGTCCCTGGTGTTTTTGCTGGCCACCCGCTCGCCCCTGCCCACCCCGGCGCAGCGCAAGCCGCTGGTGATGGCGCTGTTGGGCAATGCCATCGGTTACCCGCTGCTGCTGGGGTTTGCGTTGTTGCATGTCAGCTCCGGCCACGCGGCGGTGATCACCGCGCTGCTGCCGCTGAGCACGGCGGCGGTGGCCGCTCTGGTGTTGCACCAGCGGGCGCGGCTGGGTTTTTGGTTGTTTGCCGCGCTGGGCAGTGGCCTGGTGCTGGTGTTTGTGTTGTGGCGCAGCCACAGCCAGGGCCACGGTTTTGGCCTGGCCTGGGCCGACCTGTTGCTGCTGGGTGCGGTGTTATCTGCCTCGGTGGGCTATGTTTACGGTGCGCAGGTGACGCATGCATTGGGCGCCGAGCGGGTGATCTGCTGGGTCTGTGTGATGGCGCTGCCACTCACCGTGCCCGGTGCGCTGCTGACCTGGCCCAGCCACAGCGTGCCCAGCTCAGCCTGGCTGGGCCTGGTGTACGTGGGTGTGTTTTCGATGTGGGCCGGTTTTTTTGCCTGGTACCGCGGCATGGCGATGGGTGGCGCACTGCGCGTGAGCCAGACCCAGCTGTTACAACCATTTTTGAGTATCCTGGCCGCCGTGCCCTTGTTGGGTGAGCCGCTGGAACTGGCCACCCTGGGCTTTGCCCTGGCCGTGATCACCACCGTTTTTCTGGGCAGGCGTTTTGCCAGGCCTGCCCCTGTTGTTGTTACCCTCGTCGCCTCAAAGGAACCTGTATGAACGCACCCCTGCCCCCAGATTGTCTGAACTCACCCTGGCAACTCGCCCGCCGCGCCGAGCGCATGAACCCGTCGGTGATCCGTGAGATCCTGAAAGTGACCGAGCGCCCCGGCATCATCAGTTTTGCCGGTGGCCTGCCGTCGAGCAAAACCTTCCCGGTGGCCGAGTTTGAGGCCGCCTGCGCCCAGGTGCTCAAGGACGACGCGGCGGGTGCACTGCAATACGCCGCCAGCGAAGGTTTCGCCCCGCTGCGCCAGATGGTGGCCGAACAACTGCGGACCAAGGCCGCCGCAGCGGGCCACACCTGGGAGGTGGACCCGGCGCAGGTGCTGATCACCACCGGCAGCCAGCAGGGGCTGGACCTGGTGGCCAAGGTGCTGGTGGATGCGGGCAGCAAGATTCTGGTGGAGTCGCCGACCTATCTGGGGGCGGTGTCGGCCTTTATCCCGATGGAACCGGACGTGGTGAGTGTGGCCAGCGATGAGCAAGGTGTGGACATCAGCGACCTGCGGACCAAGGCCGCCGGGGCGCGTTTCCTCTATGTGTTGCCCAATTTCCAGAACCCGACCGGCAACACCATGAGTGAGGCCCGCCGCGCTGCGCTCAGCACAGTCGCTGCCGAGCTGAACCTGCCGCTGATCGAGGACAACCCCTACGGCGACCTGTGGTTTGACACCCCACCCCCTGCGCCCCTGACCGCCCGCAACCCGGACGGCTGCATCTACCTGGGATCTTTCTCCAAAGTGCTGGCACCCGGGCTGCGCCTCGGTTTTCTGGTGGCACCCAAAGCGGTCTACCCCAAACTGCTGGAGGCCAAACAGGCGGCCGATTTACACAGCCCGGGCTTTAACCAGCGCATGATTGCCCAGGTGATGCAAGGCGGTTTTCTGGATCGCCATGTGCCCAAGATCCGTGCGCTCTACAAGGCCCAGCGTGATGCGATGCTGGAGGCGCTGGCGCAGCACTTTGGCCCCGTGCCCACCCAGGCCAGTGCGGCCACGCTCGACAGCCGCCTCACCTGGAACTGCCCGGCCGGTGGCATGTTCTTGTGGGCACGCCTGCCCCAGGGCCAACGTGCGGTGGACCTGCTGCCCCTCGCGGTGGACCAAGGCGTGGCCTTTGTGCCGGGCGCGCCGTTTTACGCCGATCACGGCGACGAGCGCACACTGCGCCTGAGTTTTGTGACACCCAGTGTCGAAGAGATCCATCGTGGGGTGGCGGCACTGGCCCGCGCCATCGCGCAACAACAGACAGGAGCATAAACATGGTGCACATCTGGGGACGGTTGAGCTCCATCAACGTGCGCAAGGTGGTCTGGGCCGCCCAGGAAACCGGTGTGCCCTTCACCCGCACCGACGCGGGCCTGACTTTTGGGGTGGTGAAAACCTTTGACTACCTGCGCCTGAACCCCAACGCCCAGGTGCCCACGCTGCAGGACGGTGAGCTGGTGTTGTGGGAGTCCAACGTGATCGTGCGTTACCTGTGTGCACGCTACGCCCCGGCCTTGTACCCGCAGGAGCTGGCCGCGCGTTTTGATGCCGAACGCTGGATGGACTGGCAACAAACCAGCCTCAACCCCGCCGGCAGCCCGGCCTTCATCCAGTGGTTTCGCACCGCGCCAGAGCAGCGCGACCAGAGTGTGATCACCAAGTCGGTGGCCACCATGACCCCGTTGCTGCTACTGCTGGACCAGCATCTGTCACAACGCGCCTACGTGGGGGGTGACAGCTTCGGCATGGCCGACATCCCGGTGGCCTGTGATGTACACCGCTGGTTTGGCCTGCCCCAAACCCGCCCAGAGTTGCCCAACCTGGAACGCTGGTATGCCCAGATCATGGCCCGCCCGGCAACTCGGGGGGTGCTGGACTTGCCCCTGGCTTGACACCTTGGAGTTGTGCCCATGATCACCAGAGCCTTCAAACAAGTCGACGTTTTCACCGACACCGCCTACCTCGGCAACCCGCTGGCCGTGGTGTTGGACGGCTCGGGGCTGGACTCCAGCGACATGCAGCACTTTGCACGCTGGACCAACCTGTCCGAGACCACTTTTTTGCTGCCACCCACGCCAGAAGCTGCGGCAAAAGGTGCCGACTACCAGGTGCGCATCTTCACGCCCGGTGGTGAGTTGCCGTTTGCTGGTCACCCGACACTGGGCACCTGCCACGCCTGGCTGCAAGCGGGTGGCCAGCCCAAGTCACCTGACCATGTGGTGCAGGAATGTGGCCAGGGGCTGGTGCGCATCCGCCGCGATGGCCGCCGCCTGGTTTTTGCCGCGCCGCCGTTGCAACGCAGTCTGCCCAGTGCCCAACTGCTGGCCGATGTCAGCGCCGCACTCGGCTTGGCGCCGCAGCACATTCTGGCCAGCCAGTTGCTCAACAACGGGCCACTGTGGTTGGGCCTGTTGCTCGATGACGAGGAGCTGCTTCTGGCGCTGGAGCCTGACCACGCCGCGCTCAAGGCTTTGGGGCAAAAAGTGGGTGTAGCCCATATAGATCAAGGGTCAACAGCTACACCACTGATAGCGCGCTCCAACCGCGAGGCACGCGCCTTTGGTCCACGCACCAGCACACCCGGCGCAGCCCCGGGTGTGGCCCAGGCACAGGTGCGCGCTTTTGCGGCACCGATCGGTGTCAACGAAGACCCAGTCACGGGCAGCCTCAACGCCAGCCTGGCCCAGTGGCTCATCACCGAGGGGCTGGCCCCCAGTAGCTACATCGCCACCCAGGGCACCTGCCTGGGGCGACACGGCCAGGTGATGGTGTCACAAGACGGCCAAGGCCAGGTCTGGGTGGGGGGCGATGTGGTGACCTGTATCGACGGGACGGTGACGCTGTAGACCTGCACCCAAAAAGCGCCTGGGATGGCCCGGGTGCGGTGATTTTTCAGGTGATGGTCACCAAAAAGTGACCCCAACAACATCACAAGGATGCAAAATCAAAGTTGCTGACTGGCAGTGCGCGCCACACTTCAGCACCGGTGTCGGCGCAAACTGCTGTTCATGGAAAGCACTCAGAGCAACACAAACATGGACTACCAAGAACGATTTACCGACCGCGATTTGGAAAAAATCGTTGATGAAGGCCTGATTTACATGTGCGCCTGCCCGGCGCAGGTGGCCGATGCCATCCGCAAACTCCGCGCCCTCTACCGCTACCAGTACCACTGCATCAACGACCCGGACAACCAGTCCGAGGTGCACCAGACCATTGCCCAAAGCGCGATCCACGCCCATGCCCACCTGCAGGACTGTCTGGACCAGATCTTGACCCTCGAAAAATGGGACCGGGCCACACTGACCATGCCCGCCAACCTGCGTGTCAGGCAGGCCAAGGCCATGCTCTCGGAGTAGACCCACCCGACGCTACGCTTGCATCAGACACGAAAAAAGCACCCGAAGGTGCTTTTTTTGTGTCCGCGTGGGCCGACAGGCACGAGGCCTGCGGCACATCAGGCCTTTTTGCTGACCGCAGCGGCGGCGCTCAGGGCGTGTTCGGTGACCGCAGCGACATTGCTTTCAGCCAGGGCGAGTGCCTTTTTGGCGGTGCTTTGGGCCGACTCGATGGCGTTTTGGCTGGATGCCAGAGCGCTTTTGAGCACCGCCACGGCCGACTCGGTGCCAGCCGGTGCGTTCTTGGCCAGGCTGTCAATGGCCTTGGTGAAAGTCTTTTGGCTCTCTGCGGCCTGGGCTTCAAATGCCTTGGTGAACTCGGCACTGGTTTCAACTGTGATGCCGTACACGTGGCGGCTGTAGGCAGCTGCTTTTTCAGCGCTGGGGCCAATCAGACCGGATTGCAAGGCCATCACTTGCTGCAGGTCTTTGGCTGCCAGCAGGCTTTGGGCGTGGCTGAAGGACTCGGTCAGTACCGCTTTGGCAGCGGCCAGATTGAGTTCAACCAGTTTTTCGAAGCCAGAGAAGGCCTTGGTGGACAGGCCGGTGACAGCGTCCAGGTTGGTCTTGTTGGCGGCGGTGATTTGGTCAGCGGTGATAAACATGGCGGCGTCTTTCAGGAAGAGGTTGATGAACCAGGGATGCTTTGCAAACTTATGTTGCAGTGCAGCATGACTAAATTATAGGGACACCCAAGCCCAAAACAAGCACTTTTTGCTGCACCGCAACAAATAAACTAGATGACAAGCTCTAAAACCGTGGTCAGCGCCAGAGCAGCAGCCCGGTGCCCACCACCGTCATCAGCGCCCCCAGCCAGGCACCCGGTGCTGGCGCACGTTTGAGCTGGAACCACAACAAGGGCAACACCAAGATCGGCGAGACCGAGGACAGGATCGCGACCATGCCCACATCGCCCTTTTCCAGCGCCAGCAGCACCAGCGTCATGCCCACCCCCATGGCGACAAAACCGTTGAGCCCGGTCTGCAACAGCACGCGCGCCGTCGGCGCTGTGGTGGCGCGCGCCGCCCGAAAACCTGAGAGCAGCAGCACCCCATGCGCGGCGGTGGCCACCGTCACCCGCACCGCCGAGGCCATCATCGGGTCCACCTGCAAAGCCATCACCGGTTTGGCCACCAGCGAACCCACCGCCTGGCACAAGGCGGCCAGCAGCGCCAGCGCCACGCCCAGCCCGACATGGCCACGGTCGACCTCCCAGGCGTGGTTTTCGTCCTTGCGTCGGCCCAGGGCCATCGCGGTCATCACCCCGGCCAGCGTCAGTGCCGCACCCACCAAGGCCTGCACACTCATGCGCTCGTCCAGCAGCCAAAAGCCCAACGCCGCGCTGAAAGCCGCATGGGTGGCGAACAACACCCCGGCGCGGCGTGGCCCCAGGCTGTTCATGGCCGCAAACAAGGCGGTGTCACCGACAAAAATACCGATCAGCCCACTGATGGCCATCGCGCCCCAGGCCTCCAGCCCAAAACCGCACCAGCCACCGGTTACGGCCACCACCGACCACAACATCACCGCCACCATGGCCATGCGCCAGCGGGTGAAGGCAAACGCCCCGAGGTGGCGCGAGGGTGTGACCGACATCACACTGCCCATCGCCCAGCAGGCGGCGGCGCCCAGCGCCAACAAATCGTAAGCAAGCATGGGGAAAGTCAGCGCGGGGCGGTCCGGTTCGTCAGGGTGTCTGGCGGCAACTGATCGATTTCAGCCAGCAGCTGCGCCAGCGCCCGGCCAGCGGCATCTACCAGCGCGTGACCCTTGTCGGCCGTAGCAGCGGCGGCGTTGCCCACCGCACCCGCCGGGTTGTAGTCCTGCATCTGCCAACCCAGCTTGGCGCTTTTGCCATTACCCAGAATCTCAAATTGCTGGGCGCGGGTGTGTGAGGTGGACGCGAAGTTCTGCGCCTGATCCATCACCACATGCGCTGGGTCCAGCGCCAGCATCATCGAGGTTTCGATGTCACCGGCGTGGATGCCAAAGCGGTGCTCATCAGCAGAGAACAAGGCGTTCACGTCTTGCCCTTGGGTATCACGCAGCGGCAGATTGAACCAGCTCACGCTGTACACCAGCATGTCCAGCCGTGCACGCAGATCGCGCGCCACCAGGTCCATCACACTCACATGGCCACCATGGGTGTTGAACAGCACCAGCTTGGTGATGCCGCTGGCGGCGACAGACTCGCCGATGTCGGTCCACAGCCGCAGAATGGTCTCGTTTTTGAGGGTCAGCGTGCCGGGGAAGCGGGCATGTTCAGGACTCAGTCCCATGGCCTGGGTCGGCAAAAACAGCACCGGCAGGTCTGGGGCCAAGTGCGGCAAGCTTGCTGCCACGATGCCGTTCGCCAGCACCGAGTCCACACTCACCGGCAAATGCGGCCCATGCTGCTCGATGGCGGCCACCGGCAACACCGCGATGGTGCGCGCCGCCTCGCCACTGGCCAACAAGGCGGCAAAGTCACGGGTACTCAGGTCGGCCCAGTAGCGTGAAAAGGTGCTCATGGTGGGTGCTGATTAAGAGGAAGTCGCAGGCAGTTCAGGCCTTTTTCATGAACTCGGCCTTGAGCATGAAGGCGCCCTGGTCGGTCTTGCAATCGACCTCGTGGTCACCCGCGCCTTCGGGCAGGCGGATGCCTTTGATCTTGGTGCCTTTTTTGAGCACGATCGACGAGCCCTTGACCTTCAGGTCCTTGATCAGGATCACCGTGTCACCACTGGCCAGCGGGTTGCCATTGGCGTCCACCACCGGACCGCTGGTGGCCTCACCCTCGTCCACCGCAGCGGTTTGGGGCCACTCGAAGCCACAGTCCGGGCAGATGTAGTTGTCCCCATCCGGGTAGGTGTTGTCTAAGGTGCATTGGGGGCAGGCGGGAAACTGAGACATAGTGAAAATTCAGAAAAAAGGTGGGTTCAACCCAAGGGTGACAAGTGTACGAGGCCAATTCAGCTGCTGGGCGCGTGGGTCACGCTTCAGTATCATGTGCGGATGACACAAGACATCTTCCGCACCGACGCTTATCTGACAGAGACCTCCGCCACAGTGACTGCGATCACACCGCAGGGCATTGTGCTGGACCGCACCGTGTTTTACCCGCTGGGTGGTGGTCAGGCGGGGGACAGTGGTGTGATAGTGCTGGCCGATGGCACCGAAATCACCATCGTGGACACCCGCAAGGGCAAGGCCGAGGATGGCAGCTTTACACAAGAAATCTGCCACCTGCCCTCGCCAGACGTGCTTGAGCAGCTATTAACTCAAGAGCAAACCAAACTCGTGGTGGGCGACTGCGTGACGGCACGCATCGACTGGGCGCGGCGCCACCGGATGATGCGTTTCCACACCGCCACCCATTTGTTGTGCCACATCGTGCCGCAGCTGGTGAACGGCTGCTCCATCACCCCCGACTACGCGCGGCTGGACTTCAACATGACCGACGCGCTGGACAAAGAGGTTTTGACAGCCGAAATAGCCAAGCTGGTGGGCGCCGCCCACCCGGTGACGGTGGGCGCCATCACCGATGCCGAACTCGATGCCAACCCGGCGCTGGTGAAAAGCATGTCGGTGCAACCACCGCGCGGCAGTGGACAGATCCGCACGATACGGATTGGCGACGAGACCTTGATTGATCTGCAACCCTGCGGCGGCACCCATGTGGCCAACACGGCGGAAATTGGCCCGGTCATCGTCACCAAGATCGAGAAAAAGTCTGCCAGCACCCGCCGTGTGGTGCTGGGTTTTGCCCCATGAGCCGGGGCCAGATCAGAAACATCACTGGCGACTCCTTTTTTGCCTGGGACGGCAACGTTCTGGTGGTCAACATCCTGGGCAAACCCAGTGCGGCCAAGGACGCGATTGGCAAACCCCACGGCACCCAGCTCAAGGTCAGCGTGACCGCCAAACCGCTGGGTGGCAAAGCCACAGACCACATGGTGCGTTTTCTGGCGCCGTTGTTTGGGGTCAGTGTGTCGGCCGTCGAGGTGGTGTTTGGCCAGGAAAACGTCAACAAACAGCTGCGCATCACCGCCCCGACCAAGCTGCCTGCGGTGTTCACTCAAGACGCATCAGACTGAGCCGAATGGTGCGCCGCCCGGAACGCTCAGACGCGGGCTATTTGAGTTTGCCCAGAGATACCCGGATCGCCTCCAGCCGCGCCTCGTAGTCGGTGGCGTCGCCATAGTCCAGAAACTGGCTGTAGCGGGCATGGGTGCCTAAGACTTTTTTGGCGTGTTTGATCGGGCAGAAATAGGCTTCGGTGCGCGCCAAAATCTCTCGCCAATAACCCACCAGCCCGTTGCCGTATTCGCAGTAGGTGCAGTGAAACTTCTCGATGAAGTTCAGATACTGCAGCTGGCGGCGGTCAAACACCAGGTAGTCGGCGCGGCGCACCTTGGTGATGCCGTAAATCGGAAAGCAGCTCCACTGGTAGAAGCTGACACACAGGTCCAGCAGCACCAGCGGAACAATCATGCCGTAGATGATCGGGCCGGTGATCAGGTTTTGTGGGCGAAAACTCACCAGCCATCTGAAAAAATTCATCTTGAGCTTGCGGTGCGCGGCTTTGACCGAACCCTCAAACTCGACACGTTTGCCCTTGATCTGGAAAAACATGCGACTTTGCTGCTCGTGCATCGCGGTGACCAGTTCGGCCTCCAGAGTGGCCATTTGGGCCAGTAGCTGGCTGATGCGCTCGTTCATGCTTGTCCTTTCTGGTGCGGGAGCTTGGTGCAAAGCTTGTCCGGCCAATATACGCCTACGCAAGTCAGACCCCAGGCCAGACAGCAGGCACCCATGGGACAATCCGGCGCATGCACCTATTATTTGAAGAAACCGGCAAATTCCTCGCTGGCCGGATCCTGTCCGAGGCCGACGCCTCGGCGCAGGTCGAGCTCGACAGCGGCAAACGTGTCAAGGTCAAAGCGGCCAACATCCTGCTCAAGTTTGAGAAGCCCGAACCGGCCCAGCTGATGGCCTCCGCCCAGGCCGTGGCCAGCGGCATTGAACTCGACATGGCCTGGGAATTTGCCCCCGAAGACGAGTTTGGTTTTGCCGAGCTCGCGCGCGACTATTTTTCTGAACAAGCCACCCTGAGTGAACAGGCCGGCATGCTGCTGGCGCTGTTTGAGGCGCCGCACTATTTCCGCCGTGCGGGCAAAGGGCGTTTTCGCAAGGCCACCAAAGAGATCCTGGCACAGGCGCTGGCCGCCATCGAGAAAAAGAAACAGATTGCGCTGCAGATCGAGGCCTGGGTCAAGGAGCTCAGCGCAGGGTCCTGCCCGGCCGCGATCCGTGAACAGCTCTACAAAATTCTGTTCAAACCCGACAAAAACGCGCCCGAATACAAGGCGGTGGTGGAAGCATCCCGCGCCACCCATCTGGGCCCGCTGGAGCTGCTGATCAAGGCGGGCGCCATCGACTCGCCCTACCAGTTCCACTGGAAACGCTTCTTGCTGGAAAACTTTCCCAAAGGCACGGCTTTCCCCAAACTCGAAGCACCGCGCATCACCGACGAGTTGCCGCTCTCCAGCGCACGCGCGTTCTCCATCGACGACTCGGCCACCACCGAAATTGACGACGCCCTGTCGGTACAAGGCTTGGGCAGTGGCACGGTGCTGCTGGGCATCCACATCGCGGCACCCGGTCTGGCGATCCAGCCCGGCAGCGCAATCGACCAGCTGGGCCGCGCCCGGCTGTCCACCGTCTACATGCCCGGTTACAAGATCACCATGTTGCCCGACGAGGTGGTGCAGGCCTACACCTTGATGGAGGGGCAGAACTGCCCGGCGGTGTCGCTGTATGTCACGTTGGATGAGGCCACGCTCGAGATCAAAAGCAGCGAAACGAAGCTTGAGCGCGTCTTTATCGAAGCCAACCTGCGCCACGATCAGCTCGACGCGGTGGTCACCACCGACTGGCTGGAAAACCCGGCCTTTGAGCATGAAATCGACCCTAAGCCCTTATTGGATAAGCGCGAGTCGCTCTCTTTTTTACACCGGCTCGCCAAAGACCTCAAAGCCAAGCGCGAAGTCGTGCGTGGCAAACCCGAGACCTTCAACCGGCCTGACTACAACTACCGCTTGGTCGGCAACAACGGCGCCGAGCCCAAGGGTGATGAACAGGTCGAGATCAGTGTGCGCCAGCGTGGCGCACCGCTGGATTTGATCGTCTCCGAGGCGATGATTCTGGCCAACAGCAGCTGGGGCAGCTGGATGGCAGACCTGGGCGTGCCTGGCATTTACCGCAGCCAGGCCAGCCTGGCGCCAGGTGTCAAGGTGCGCATGGGCACCAAGGCGCTGCCGCACGCCGGGATCGGGGTGAAGAGTTACGCCTGGAGCAGCTCGCCGCTGCGCCGTTACACCGACCTGGTCAACCAGTGGCAGATCATTGCCTGCGCGCGCTTTGGGCACACCGCCGCGCTGGCCGCGCCGTTCAAACCCAAGGACGCCGAGCTGTTTTCGATCATCTCCAGCTTTGATGCCACCTACGCCGCCTACAACGGCTTCCAGAACGCGATGGAGCGTTTCTGGGTGCTCAAATATGTGCAACAGCAAGGCATCACCGAGCTGCCCGCGAGCCTGTTCAAGGACAACCTGGTGCGCGCCGACCACCTGCCGCTGGTGTTGCCGGTGGCTGGTGCCCAGGGCCTGCCACGCTGGGCGCAGGTGATGGTGCGCCTGGGTGACATCGACGAGGTCTCGCTCGACATCCACGGCACCGTGACCGCGCGACTCGACGGTGGCCCGGACGACAAAAGCGCAGGCGACACGGCCGAGGCGCCAGACGACGAGTCCGACGACGACACCCTGGCCGGCCCGATTGCGATTGCGGTGGACCTGGGCGAAGGCGACCCGGCACCCGGCGATAATTCCGCCCCGTGAAACTGCGGTCTTTCAGCACCCTCCAACTCGCCCTGGGCGTGTCCATTGCCGTGCACGCCGCGCTGCTGACGGTGCGGGTGGTCGACCCCGAGGCCTTCAACCGGGTGTTTGAAGACACCCCGCTGGAGGTGATCCTGGTCAACGCCCAGACCAACGAAAAACCGAGCAAGGCACGCGCCATCGCCCAAGCCAACATGGCCGGTGGCGGTGATGCGGCCAAGGGCCGCGCCACCAGCCCGCTGCCGCCCGCCCTGGTGGCGATGCCCGGTGAGGCCAGCGAACACGACCGCGAACGCCAGGTGCGCGAAATGCAGGAGCAGCAGAGGGTGTTGTTGTCCAAGGTCAAATCGGTGCTGGCCGCGATGCCGCCGACCGACCCGCTGCAACAAAAACTCAGCCCCGACGATATCCAGCGCGAGGAAAAACGCCGCCAGCTGATTGACCTGCTGGCCGAGATCGAGCGGCGTATCCAGATGGAAAACGAGCGCCCGAAAAAGCGCTACATCAGCCCGGCCACGCGTGAAGCGGTCTACGCCATCTACTACGACCGGCTGCGTCGCGCCATCGAAGACAAAGGCACAGAGAATTTCCCCGAGGCCAATGGCCAGAAGCTCTATGGCGAGCTGACCATGATCGTCACCGTCAATCACGATGGCAAAGTGTTGGCCACCGAGGTGGTGCAAAGCTCGGGCAACAAACTGCTGGACCGGCGCGCCCAGGCCATTGCCAAAAGCGCCGGGCCGTTTGGCAACTTCAACCGCGAGATGCGCCGCCAGGCCGACCAGATTGCGGTGGTGTCACGCTTCAAGTTCACCCGCGACGACACCCTGCAAACCCGGCTCAATGCCCCTTGAGACACCGTCTCCCTCAAGAAAGACCTCCCCCATGAGCACCGACCTCTACTGCGTGATGGGCCACCCGGTGGCGCACAGCCAGTCGCCCTGGATCCACACCCGCTTTGCCGAACTCACCGGGCAGGACATGCTCTACACCAAGCGGGAGATCCCGCTGGACCATTTTCCCGGCAGTGTGCAGGCCTTCATCGACGAAGGCGGGCACGGCTGCAACATCACCGTGCCGTTCAAGTTTGAGGCGGCCCTGCTGGCCACCCACACCAGCGAACGTGCCAAGCTGGCCCAGGCCTGCAACCACCTGAGCTTCAAACCCGGGCAGATCCTGGGCGACAACACCGACGGCATTGGTCTCGTCGACGATATCGAACAAAACGCCGGGGTGTCGCTCAAAGCCAAGCGCGTGTTGCTGATGGGGGCCGGCGGGGCCGCTGCGGGCGTGCTGGGCCCGCTGATCCAAGCCCAGCCCGCCCAGATCTGCGTGGCCAACCGCACCCTGCCCAAAGCCGAACAGCTGGTGGCGCGCCACCTGCCCCTCGCCGCGCTACACAATGTAGAGCTACTAGCCCAAGATCTAAAAGGGCTAGAGGCACAATTCGACATCATCATCAACGGCACAGCGAGCAGCCTGGGTGGCCACGGCGTCCCGGTGAGCGCGCATGTGCTGGCGCCCGGCGCACTGGCCTACGACATGATGTACGGCGCCGCTGCCAAACCCTTCCTGGACTGGGCACACAGCCACGGTGCGGTGCCGCGCGACGGTCTGGGCATGCTGGTGGCACAGGCCGCCGAGGCTTTTGCCATCTGGCGCGGTGTGATGCCGCCTGCGGCGCAGGTGCTGGCTGAACTGCGGGCACACATGGGTATCTGAGTGACATGAAGGCGTTGTGGCGATGGCTGTTCTTGGTGCTGCTGGCGGGCCTGCTGCTGCAGCTGTTTTTTGTGGTCCGGATTGCAGCCATGCTGGTGATCGACCCGCAGTCGACCGCGTTTGAACGCTCGGAGGCCTGGCGTCTGCTCACGGAAAAGGGTGAACTGCGCTGGCGCCAGCAATGGGTGCCCTACAGCGCCATCTCCAACCACCTCAAACGGGCGGTGATTGCCAGCGAGGACGATGGTTTTGTCAACCACGACGGCGTCGACTGGGACGCGCTTGAGAAAGCCTGGCAAAAAAACGCCCTCGCCGAACAACGCCTGGCCAAGGCCCAGGAACAAGCGGCCAAGGCCCAGGCCCGCTCAGCCAGCAAAAACCCGGCCCACGCCGCCGCAACACCACCCAAACCCGTGAAAGCGCCCAAGGTGATTGGTGGCTCCACCATCACCCAGCAGCTGGCCAAAAACCTGTTGTTGTCGGGTGAACGCACCTTGTTGCGCAAGGGCCAGGAATTTGCGCTGACCCTGCTGCTGGAGGCGATGCTCGACAAACAGCGCATCCTCGAGATCTACCTCAACAACGTCGAGTGGGGTGACGGTGTGTTTGGCGCCGAGGCCGCAGCCCAGCACTACTTTCGCAAACCCGCGGCCCAGCTCAGCAGTTACGAGGCGGCGCGGCTGGCGGTGATGTTGCCGCGCCCGAAGTATTTCGAGAAGCTGCCCAACTCCAGTTATGTGGCCGGGCGGGCCCGGGTGATCGCCAACCGGCTGGACAACGCCGAACTGCCCTGACCCGGCACACACGGCGGTAACGGAAACTTTGTCATGATGAAACGTGTTGTGCTCGACTGGGTGGCGGTGCTCGTGAGTTATTTCCTGCTCGGGCTGATCCGCATCCTGACCGGCTCCCAGGCGCGCTGGTGGGGCTGCCCGCCCAAGGCCTTGCAGCGCATCTATTTCGCCAACCACCAGAGCCATGCCGACCTGGTGATGATCTGGGCCGCGCTGCCCAAGGAGCTGCGCCACAACACCCGTGCGGTGGCGGCGCGCGACTACTGGACACGCACCCCGTTCAAACACTGGCTCACCAGTGCGGTGTTCAATGTGATCTACGTGTCACGTGATCGCCAGGCCAGTGAGGACCCGCTGGAGCCGCTGATCGAGGCCATGAGCAATGGCGACTCTCTGATCCTGTTTCCCGAGGGCACCCGCGGTTTTGCCGACGAACCCCAGGCCTTCAAGGCGGGGCTCTACAACCTGGCGCTCAAGTTCCCCGAGGTGGAGCTGGTACCGGCCTGGATCAACAATGTGCAGCGAGTCATGCCCAAGGGTGAGGTGGTGCCGGTGCCGGTGCTGTGTTCGGTGACCTTTGGGGTGCCGATGCAGGTCTTGCCCGGCGAAGACTGCCCAACTTTTTTGCAGCGTGCCCGCCTGGCGGTGCTGGCGCTGCGCGACGTTTGAAAGTGTCAGAACCATGCATCGGGCCCTGAGAAACCTCAACCCCACCGAACAGATCGGTGCGCTGTTCATCATCGTGTTTGGCCTGCTGATGGTCGGCGGGCTGGTGATTTTTTTGCGCTCCATGCGCGAGTTTGATGACCCGCAGCAGGGCGCACAACACCGCGACGAGCTCGACCGGCTGACCCAGCTGCTCAAAACCAGCTGGCTGCTGGTGTTTGTGTTCTGGCTGGCCTGGCTGGCCGGGGACATCTCGCGCCTGGTCTTGTTTGCGCTGGGTTCGTTTTTTGCGCTGCGCGAGTTTCTGACACTCTCACCCACCCGCCATGGGGACCACCGTAGCCTGGTGTTGGCGTTTTTTGTCATCCTGCCGTGCCAGTATTGGCTGGTGGGCACCGGGCAGGTGGCGCTGTTCACGGTGTTCATCCCGGTGTATGTGTTTCTGGCGCTGCCAGTGACCAGCGTGCTGGCCAACGACCCCAAACAGTTTCTGGAGCGCAACGCCAAGCTGCAGTGGGGCATCATGGTGTGTATCTACGGCATGAGCCATGTGCCGGCGCTGCTGCTGCTCAAGTTCCCGCACTACAACCACCAAAACGCATTTCTGGTGCTGTTTCTGGTGCTGGTGGTGCAGACCTGCATGGTCACCCAGCACCTGGTGTCACACCGTTTGATGCAACTGGGCAAACGCCCGGCGGTGCCCGCCATCAGCCAGAGCTTCATCTGGCGCGCCTGGCGTGCAGGCATGGCCGCAGGCAGCCTGATGGGAGCCTTGTTGTCGGGCATCACCCCCTTTGTGCCGGGCCAGGCGTTTGCGCTGTCTTTCATTGCGTGTGCCGCAGGCAGCATGGGGCACCTGGTGATGAAGGCGCTCAAACGCGACCGGGGCATCCCGATGTGGCGCGGCCAGCGCACCGCCGTCACTGGCGCAGGCGGTATGCTTGACCACATCGACGCGCTGTGTTTTGCAGCGCCCGTGTTTTTCTACTCCGCCAGATGGTATTTCAAGCTATAGCCCTTATTCAATAAGGGCAGATAGCTATATATCCTGCAGCAAACCAGAGCCCCATCACCATGAGAATCCTCGGCATTGACCCGGGCCTGCGCACCACCGGTTTTGGTGTGGTGGACAGCGATGGCGGCACGCTGAGTTATGTGGCCAGCGGCACCATCAGCACCATCCACATCGAAAAAGACCAGCTGCCCGCACGCCTGAAGGTGCTGTTTGACGGCGTGCGCGAGGTGGTGGCACGGTATCAGCCAGATGCGGCCTCGGTCGAGATTGTGTTTGTCAACGTCAACCCGCAGTCCACCCTGCTGCTGGGTCAGGCGCGTGGCGCCATCGTGACGGCGCTGGTGTCGGCCGACCTGCCGGTGGCCGAATACACCGCCTTGCAGATGAAACAGGCGGTGGTGGGTTATGGCCGTGCCGACAAGACCCAGATCCAGGAAATGGTGCGCCGCCTGCTGGTGTTACCCGGCCTGCCCGGACCAGATGCAGCCGATGCCCTGGGCCTGGCCATCACCCACGCCCACGCCGCCACCTCGATGGCCCGCCTGGCCCAGGCCAAAGGCGTGGGCGGTGTACAGCAACAGACCCAAAAGGCGGCTTACAAGGGCGGGCGCAGCCGCTGAGATCTGGCGCGTGTGCGGGCAAGCTCGGGGCGAGCTGTGCTTTTATGCGCTGTTGGTGCTGCTCAAACCCAGACTGAGCCTCACCAGCTGTGAAATGCCGTTGACGTTGAGCTTGCTCATCATGCGGGACTTGTGGACTTCGAGCGTACGCACGCTGATGCCCAGCTGGTCGGCGATCTCACGGTTGTGTTTGCCTGCAACCACCAGGTCCATGACTTCTTTTTCACGCGGTGTCAGGCTCGACAAGAGGTGTTCCAGTCCCAGTTCCTGCTCCTTGACATGCTGGCTTTCGGACAAGCGCGTGAAGGCATCGTCCAGAGCGACTCTGAGTTTTTCGTGGTCAATCGGTTTTTCCAAAAAATCCACCGCGTGTGCACGAAAGGCCTCGCGGGCAGAAAAGACGTCGCCGTGTCCGGTCATCACAATGACGGGCATCTGGCAGCGCATGTTCAGCAAGTGCTTTTGCAGGGAGAGGCCATCCATATCGGGCATACGAATGTCGATCAGGAAACAACCACGCCAGCTCGGCTTGTAGGCCTTGAGCAAACTCTCTGAATTGGCGAAAAGTGCCACGGTGTAGCCTTCGAGTCCAAGCAGCAGACTCAATGAATCCCGAACCGATGGATCGTCCTCAACGATGTAGATGCTGCGTGTCATTTTCAGTGTCTCCTCCTGTGGGTAGCTCCACAATGAACAGGCCAAAATCGGCGATTTCCGCTCGCAGGCTGCCGCCGTGCGCCTCAACCATCGCACGGCTGATGGACAGCCCCAGCCCCAGTCCGTTTGACTTGGTGGATTGAAAGGCCTCGAATGACGCCACCACCGACTCAGCCGACAAGCCGTCTCCGCTGTCTTCGACACAAATCCTGACCCGTCCTGCACCAGCAGGCGCGGCTGACAGGATGATGTGGCGCTGCCCCGCTGGCTGGGTTGACACCGCATCGACCGCGTTGGACAGCAGGTTGCGAAAAACAACCCCCAGCTGGAGACTGTCGGCCAGCAAGGTGCATGGCGGCCCAACGTCCACAATCAAGTCAATACCCAGGCTCTGCGACTTGGCCAAAAAAGGGGCACTGGCCTGGCGCAGCAGGGTATCGAGCTGGACCGGTTCCAACCGGGTGGCGCCACTGCGAAAAAAATCCCGCAGCCGCCGCAGAACCTCGGCGGCCCGGTAGGACTCCTCCACCATGCGAGAGACGGTGTCTCGCAACTGCTCGGTCGATGCGCCTCGTTCAATCAGCTTTTCGCAGGCCGCGCCGTAGGTTGTTAAGGCCGAAAGTGGCTGGTTGAGCTCGTGGGCCAGGGCCCCAGCCATCTCTCCTGCCGCAGCCAGACGCAAAGACTCCCGCAACTCCAAACTGACCCGTTGTTTTTCATCGATCACAATGCCCATGAAAAAGCCAAACAACACCAGTGCCACCATCAATATCTGGATTTCCAGGACCGTGATGGCCGGGAACCCCTGCAACTGCACCGAGCCAATGATGCCGATCTGGACCACCACGGCACTGAACACCGCGCCTGACAAGCCTTGCCGCGCTGCGGCCCACGCCACCGGCAGGAACAGGACATAAAAATAGCTGGCCTGCCCATGATCACCGTGCCCAAAAGCCACCCACATGGCCATGCCAGTACCCATCAGGTAGATCCAGGTGTGTTTTGACCGAAGCAGACTGGCGATATGTGCCCTACCACGATCATCGTGCAGCATCCAGATCATCGGCATGGTGATCAAGATGCCAACACCATCCCCCACCCAGTAGTGGACCAGTGCCTGGAGCCAGCCACCAGCCGGAATGAGGCCCCGCCAAAACTGCAGCGAGACAAACAGCAGACTGACAACCAGTGTTCCCAGCGCAATGATGCTGACCCATTCCAGCAAACCCTGACGGATCCTGGAGATGTCCAGATGCCCCAACCTGCGTCGCATCCCCTCTGCAATGCCCCAGTAACCTAGCGCCAACAGCCCGGACATTCCGATGGCGCCGGGCAATGGCGCCGACAACTGGCGTACCCAAAGATCGGCCAGCAAAATCGACAGCATCAAGGGCAATACGGCCTTTTTGCCAAACCGAATCAGGAACACCAGACCCAAGGCTGGCGCGGGGCTCCACGGGGTGATATTGAGACCATGGAGCGCGTGGATATAACTCACCCAATCCAGCGCGATATAGCCAAAGATCAGGATCAGGACATGACGCCCGCCAAGCTGCGGCGTAGGAGAAATAGACAAGATCGGTTTCTCGAGAACAACAAAGGGTTATTTTGCTTGAGCAAGGCCCAAGATGTAACTGGGAATGACACGTACGTGAATCACGTATAGATAAGCAAGTGCATTGATTTGTCTGAGTTTTTTCCTCCGCAAGATACTGAGATTTTTTGTCATTCCACTTACGTTTGATCCCTCATTTTCAAAACGGCGTCCCCTGGCTACGATGCGCGGATGTTTCGTCTAGTCGGTGCGTTCTTGTCTCTTTTTGTGTTTTGGTTGCTGTTGTCAGGCATGTTCACGCCGTTCCTTGTGGCCGCTGGTGCGGGATGTGCCATCGCCATTGGCCTCCTTGCCCGGCGCATGAACCGGGCTGACCATGCCGGTCGGTCGATGCATCTGGTCTGGCCTGCCGCTCTGTCGTATATACCCTGGTTGCTGATAGAGATCATCAAGTCCGGTTGGGATGTCTCCAAACGGATTCTGAATCCGGCACTGCCCATTTCTCCTGCGCTGGTTGAATTCAAACCTTCACAAACATCCGATGTCGGGTTGGTGATCCATGCCAATTCGATCACCCTGACGCCTGGCACGATTGCCGTCGAGGTGGAGCCACACCGATTTCTGGTGCATGCGCTCACACAAAGCAATGCCTGCGGGCTGGCCGGTAGCGACATGGACCGCCGCTGTCTTGCATTGGAGGGGCGTTAGTTTGCTCTCGGTTGCCGCCATTGCTCTGTTGGTCACCATCGCTATGGCATTGGTGAGGGCTGCTTTGGGCCCCTCGGTGTTTGACCGCCTACAGGCGGCCAATACCGTGGGCACCGTGGCCATGCTGCTGTTGGCGGTATTGGGGTTTCTGAGCGGGCGGCCAGACTTTCTGGATCTGGCCCTGACCTATGGATTGCTCAACGCCATCGGCATGTTTGCGGTGTTGAAGTTCATGCGTCAAGGCGACCTGGGCGGGGACGACTTCCCACCCACCAAAACCGACGGAGGCTCATGATCGACGCAACCCATGTGCTCAGCGGATTTTTCCTGCTGATCGGCGGCTTTTTTTGCCTGGTTGGGAGCCTTGGGCTGTTGCGCATGCCCGACTTCTACACCCGCATGCACGCTGCCAGTGTGACCGAAACACTCGGCGTCGGGTTCATTCTTCTGGGGTTGATGTTCTTGGGCGGGTTGACCCTGGTCACCGTCAAACTGGTGATGATGGGTGTGCTGATCTTCTTTGTCAGCCCCACTGTCAGTCATGCCTTGGCAAGGTCGGCCTTCTTTCGGGGTGTGAAGCCGGTGTTGTCGAACGAAGCGAGGCTGCCATCGAAACCTTGATCATTCACGTGGTACTCGTGTTCATGGTGGTCACCGCGCTGATCATGGCCAGGTCGCGCAACCTGTTTGCGGTGGTGGTGCTGTCTGGCGTCTACAGCTTTCTGATGGCCCTGGTGCTGGTGGCCCTGGATGCGGTGGACGTCGCCATGACAGAGGCTGCCGTGGGTGCGGGGGTGTCAACCGTGCTGTTGTTAGGTGCGCTGTATTTGTGTCGCAGTCATGAGGCACGGCCCGCGCACAAGCCCTGGCTTGCGCTGGCACTGTCCTTGTCGACAGCGGCGCTTCTGATCTATGGCGGTCTGGGTCTGCCAGACTTTGCTGATCCGCAAGCCGCCATCCATCAGCAGGTTGTGCCACGTTACTTGCAAAACGAAGTGGATGTGCCCAATGTGGTCACCGCAGTGCTGGCGAGTTTTCGCGGTTATGACACGCTTGGAGAAACAACGGTGGTGTTCACGGCGGGTGCCGGCATCATCGCCTTGCTGCGGCGCCGTGGGAACAATCGGGGTCGTGATGAAAAGTGACTTGGTCTTGCGCATTGTCGGCAAGCTGTTGATTCCCTTCATTCTGCTTTTTGCCCTGTACGTGCAGTTTCATGGGGATTTTGGCCCGGGTGGGGGCTTTCAGGCGGGTGTCATTTTTGCGGCCGGTATGGTCTTGTATGCGCTGATCTTTGGCCTGGTCAACACCCGCAAGGTGATGCCGGATTGGTTGGTGGAAACCATGCTCGCCGCAGGTGTGTTGATCTACGCGGGCGTCGGGGTTGCCGGCTTGCTGCTGGGAGGCAATTTCCTGGACTACTCGGTGCTGGCGCATGACCCAGTGCACGGCCAGCACCGCGGTATTTTCTGGGTTGAGGTGGGTGTCGCTGTCACCGTCAGTGGGGTGATGCTGAAGATTTTCTACATGTTCGCATCGCGCGGACACGCTGATGGCCCGAGCGACGAATGATGATGCTGAGTCAGTTTCTCAACCATTTCGGCTACATCGTCACGGTTTTTTTGATGGTGACAGGTTTGTTCATCGTGATTGCTCGTGGCAACCTGATCAAAAAACTGGTGGGCTTGTCTGTCTTCCAGACCTCGGTCTACCTGCTCTACATCATCCCCGGCAAGCTGCTGGGGGGCACAGCGCCGATTTTGTCTGCGCAGTACTCGGTGTACTCCAACCCATTGCCCCACGTCCTGATTCTGACAGCCATCGTGGTGGGTGTGGCCACCATGGCGCTGGGGCTGGCACTGGCGGTACGCATCCGTGAAGCCTACGGGAGCATTGAAGAAGATGACATCACCGATCTGGACAACCAGGCGGATGAGTCCGAAGGGAATGTGGCGTGACCCTGGCTCAGCATCTGCCAGCGTTGCAGGTCATTGTGCCGCTGATGTCCGCGCCCTTGGCCGTGTTACTGCGCCATGGCGGGCTGGCCTTTGGCCTGGTGACCGCAGGTGCCTGGCTGGCTTTTGCAACCGCCATTGCCCTCTGGTTCCAGGTGGATGCCAGCGGCACCATTTCCTACCACCTGGGTAGCTGGGCACCCCCGTGGGGTATTGAATACCGTGTTGATAGGCTGTCGAGCTTTGTGCTGCTGCTGGTATCGGGCATGGCCGCCATCGTGTTGCCCTGGGGTCGGGCCAGTATTGCCCGTGAAATCCCCCGCAACGTGCACTACCTGTATTACGCGATGTTCGGGCTGTGCCTCACCGGTCTGCTGGGCATCACGATCACCGGCGACGCGTTCAATATTTTTGTCTTTCTGGAGGTGTCCTCGCTGTCCACCTATGTGCTGATTGCGCTGGGGCGTGATCGCCGGGCACTGGCAGCGTCTTATCGTTACCTGATCATGGGCAGTATTGGTGCCACCTTCATTGTGATCGGCATCGGTTTTCTGTACCTGACGACAGGTACGCTCAATCTGGCCGACATGGCTATTCGCCTGCGTGACGTTCAGAGCAGCAAGCCGGTGTTGGCAGCACTGGCATTTATCACCGTGGGCATCTCGCTCAAACTCGCGTTGTTCCCCCTGCATCAGTGGTTGCCCAACGCCTACACCTATGCGCCATCGGCGGTGACAGCCTTTCTTGCCGCAACAGCGACCAAGGTCGCCGTGTATGTGTTGATCCGGTTTTACTTCACGGTCTTTGGTGAGAGCCTGATTTTTGACAAGTTACCCTTGCCCAAGATCATGCTGGGCCTGTCGCTGCTGGCCATGTTTGCGGCCAGCTTCATCGCCATTTTTCAGGACAACCTCAAGCGCCTGTTTGCCTATTCGAGTGTGGGGCAAATCGGCTACATCACCTTGGGTCTGTCGTTTGACTCGGTCAGTGGTTTGACCGCCTCCATCGTGCATCTGTTCAACCACGGGCTGGCCAAGGGCGCGATTTTTCTGCTGATTGGCGCCATGGTGCTGGGTTTGACAAAAAATGGAGCCATACCTCCCGCACCAAGTTTTGATCGCCTCAATGGGCTGGCGAAACGTATGCCACTGACCTGTCTTGGCATCGTCGTGGCCGGGCTGTCACTGATTGGTGTACCTGGCACCGTCGGCTTCATCAGCAAGTGGTACCTGATTCTGGCAGCCATGGAAAAGGGACAGTTCTGGCTGGTGGGAGCCATTGTGCTGAGTTCGCTGCTGGCTGTGGCCTATGTTTGGCGTTTTGTCGAAGTGGCTTATTTCCGGGCACCGCCTGCACACAGCGAGGCTCACGAGCCGCCGCTGTCGACCCTGATCCCGGCCTGGCTGCTGGTGTTGGCCACCCTGTGGTTTGGTTTTGACACGTCCTTCACAGTTGGCACAGCAGCCGATGCGGCGCAGCAACTGATCAGGGTGGTTCAATGAACGCGAACATGTTCATTCTTGCGGCGCTGGTGTTGCCCCTGGTGGGTGCTGTAGGCATCGTGCTGGCCAGGAAAAAACCCAACCTGCGTGAAACGGTGACCCTGGTCACGGCTGGGCTGCTGTTTTTCTGCGTAGCGCAATTGCTGGCCCCGGTGCTGGCGGGTCAGCGCCCTGAATGGCTTCTGACCGAGCCCTTGCCGGGTCTGCCCGTGGCGTTCAGGGTTGAGCCTTTGGGCATGTTGTTCGCGCTGGTGGCCTCGGGCCTGTGGATCATCAATTCGATCTACTCGATTGGGTACATGCGCGGCAATGTGGAGGCGAACCAAACCCGGTTTTACGTGTTCTTTGCCTTGGCGATTGGCGCGGCCCTGGCCATCGCTTTTGCCGCCAATTTGTGGACCCTGTTCCTCTTTTATGAGGTGCTGACCCTGATCACCTATCCGCTGGTGACCCATGCGGGTACTGACAAGGCGAAACAAGGTGGGCGCACCTACCTCGGCATCTTGATGGGGACATCGGTGTTGTTCCTGCTGCCCGCTGTCATCTATGTCTGGCATGTCAGCGGCACCACCGATTTCCGACTCGGGGGCATCTTGCCCGCAGGCATGGACAAAGGTGCTGTGGCTATTTTGCTGGCCCTCTTCATGTTCGGGATTGGCAAGGCGGCACTGATGCCTTTTCACCGCTGGTTGCCAGCAGCCATGGTGGCGCCCACGCCGGTGTCCGCCCTGCTGCATGCGGTGGCGGTGGTCAAAGCCGGTGTGTTCTCGGTGATCAAGGTGGTGATCTACGTTTTTGGTCTGGACGCTCTCGTGGGGGCCACCGACTGGCTGGTGGCCATCTCGGGCTTCACCATCGTGGCGGCATCGGTGGTGGCGCTCTCGGCCGACAATCTGAAGCGCCGCCTAGCCTATTCCACCGTGAGCCAGTTGTCTTACATCATCCTGGCCGTCGCCATCTTGGCGCCACTCTCCGTGGTCGGGGCAGCATTACATATCGCCGCCCACGCCTTTGGCAAGATCACGCTGTTTTTTGCCGCCGGCTCCATTTACACCGCAGCACACAAGACCGAGGTCAGTCAATTGAATGGCATCGGCCGACGCATGCCCTGGACCATGGGCGCCTTCGCTATTGGCGTGTTGTCCATGATCGGTTTGCCACCAGCCGCTGGTTTTGTCAGCAAGTGGTACCTGGTGTCGGGCGCTGTGAGTCAGGAGGCTTGGGTGGCCTTGGCGGTGGTGTTGCTGTCGACCCTGCTCAACGCCGGGTATTTCCTGCCCATCATTTACCGCGCTTTTTTCCGACCACTGTCCGCCGAGGCACAGGCCCACCCCCATGGTGAAGCGCCCTGGCCGATTGTGATGGCCCTGACCCTGACTGCCACTGGTACGGTGGCGCTGTTCTTTTTCCCCGATGTGCCGCTGGCACTCGCTCACCAGTTGTTGGTTGCACCATGAAATACGAGCATTGGCTGGACGACCCACGTCACGTGAAGCAGCTTTGGCGCGGCTTTCTCGTGGTACTGGCACTGACGGTGCTGGCGGGCTTTTTTGTCGACCTGCATCCCCATTTTGAGATTGAAAACTGGCCGGGCTTCAACGCTGCTTTTGGTTTTTTCGCCTGCCTGCTGATGATCTTGGTGGCCAAGGGTTTGGGGCTGCTGTTGAAGCGCCCTGACACCCATTACGCCGAGGATGAGTCCGATGAGTAACACCATCGGAATCAGCTTCTTTGTGCACCCGGCCTTGGTGCTGATCCTGGGGGCCATGCTGCTGCCGCTGCTGCGTGGCACAGCACGCAACAGCGCCGTGCTGGGTGTGCCTATTCTGGCCTTGGTCGCCCTGTGGCTGCTGCCCGAGGGCAAACTCTGGCAAGTGCAGTGGCTTGACTACACACTGGCGCCACTCGTGGTGGACAAACTCTCACGGCTGTTTGCCACCATCTTCTTGCTCATGAGTGCCGTGGGCGGCTTGTTTGCTCTGGGCCAAACCAGCAAGCTTGAGATTCCGGCGGCGTTTTTGTATGCCGGGTCGGCAGTAGGTGTCACCCTGGCCGGTGATCTGGTGACTGTGTTTCTGTTCTGGGAATTCATGGCGGTGGGCTCCACGCTGGTGTTGTGGAGTGCGGGCACACCTGGCGCCTGGTCTGCCAGCCGTCGTTATGTCGCGGTGCATCTGGCGGGCGGCGTGATTCTCTTCGCCGGTGTGGCAGGGCAAATTCTGGCCACGGGCGACGTCGGCTTCCATGCCATGCAAGTCGATTCGCTGGCCACCTGGTTGATCTTGATCGGTTTTCTCATCAACGCGGGCGCACCACCGCTGTCGGCCTGGTTGCCTGATGCGTACCCAGAGGCGTCCTGGAGCGGCACCGTGTTCTTGTCCGCGTTCACCACCAAGACAGCGGTGTATGTGCTGCTGCGGGGTTTCCCAGGTAACGAGATCCTGATCTGGGTCGGCCTCTTCATGATCTTCTATGGCATCGTCTACGCGCTGCTGGAGAACGACATGCGCCGCATCCTGGCGTATTCCATCGTGAACCAGGTCGGTTTCATGGTGGTTGGCATCGGTATCGGCACTGAGATGGCCCTCAATGGCGCCGCAGCGCATGCGTTCAGTCACATCATCTACAAGGCACTGCTGCTGATGTCAGCCGGTGCTGTGTTGGCGGCGACCGGCAAAAGAAAGTGCTCTGAACTAGGCGGGCTGTTTCACAGCATGCCGCTGACCACGGTATGCGGCACGATTGGCGCCCTGGCTATTTCCTCGTTCCCGCTGACCTCGGGTTTTGTCTCCAAATCGATGGTGACACAGGCCGCCGCCGATGGCCATTTGCAAATGGTCTGGCTGCTTTTGGCAGCAGCATCCGCTGGCGTCTTCCTGCACGCAGGCATCAAATTCCCGTGGTTTGTCTTCTTCCAGAAAGACTCGGGCCTGCGTCCGTCCGATCCCGCGCCCAGCATGCGTTGGGCGATGCTGGTTTTTGCCTTCTTGTGTGTGGCGCTGGGTATCTGGCCAGACCCACTGTATGCGCTGTTGCCCTATGCGGTGGACTATGCGCCCTACACCGCGGCCCACGTCATCACGCAATTGCAGTTGCTGCTGTTTTCCGGCCTGGCCTTTTTTGTCATGCTCAATTACCTCAAACGCACACCCACCATCACGCTGGATGTCGACTTGTTATGGCGCTCCGTTGGTCCGGCGATGGTCCGTGTCTCAGGCCACTGGTTGCGCGTGGTCAGTGGTGGCTTGAGCCAAAGTGCCTCGCGCGGCATTGTGTCTGTCAGCCAAGCGCTGTCACGTCAACGCCACCCCGATGGTCTGCTGTTGCGCTCTTGGCCGACCGGCAGCATGGCGCTGTGGGTCATGGTCATGCTGCTGGCCTACCTGGCTCTGTACTACCTGGGTTGAACCTCGCCAACCATGACACACCATCACACAGGCCTCACCCATCCGTCCATCATGAAAAAACTGTGGTTATTGTTGGTTCCTGACCTCACGCGCATTCATGCGGCAAGGCGAAAGAACGCCATCGAGAAAGCCAGTAAATCCGAGTTGCAAGCAGGTGAGCTTGGCATCATCGCGGTGTGGTTGGTGGTGGTTGGCCTGGTCACCCGCAGCATTCTGCAAGGTGCAACGGACGACAACCGGATCACTTTCACCATCGTTGCGAACCTGATCTTCACCGCGCCTGCTTTGCTGCTGGTGTTTATTCCGATCCACATCCGACGCGTGAGACGCGACATCAAGCGCCAGTTGAGTGAGTGATGCCAGAACGCCAGCTGTAGCTTGCAACAAGTGTTCAAGCGCAATGCTGCGCTTGCAAATCAGCTGATACCCATGTTGCCAAGGGTAACGGCGGCGCGAGCCCGTTATGCCAAGCGCTCCAGGATCAGCACCGAAAAAAAGCCAAACGCTGCCACCAGCGTCCACTTGAGCACCTTGAGCCCCCAGAGCCGATAACGCAGCTCACCAGTGCCGATGTAGAACACAAAACAGGCCACTGCCGAGAGCAGCAGCAACAGGATGGTCCAGCGAAACAGCAGCATGGTGACAGGCTAAGCGGTCTTCACCAAGCACGCGCCAGTTTGGCAAAACCTTCTGGGGCATTTTTTTCGTCGTCAAAACTCACCACGTCCCAGGCCTCGGGGTGGTTCAGTAACTCACGCAGCAGCAGGTTGTTGAGCCCGTGGCCGGAGCGAAACGCGCTGTAGGCTGCCAGCAGGGGTTTGCCCAGCAGGTACAAATCGCCCATCGCGTCCAGGATCTTGTGTTTGACAAACTCGTCGTCATAACGCAGACCACCGGCGTTGAGCACCTTGTAGTCGTCCATGACGATGGCGTTGTCCAGGCCACCACCAAGCGCCAGGCCGTTGGCACGCATCATCTCCACATCCTTGGTGAAACCGAAGGTACGCGCACGCGCGATGTCTTTGGAGTAGGAGCCGGTGCCCATGTCAAACACCACACGTTGGCCGGTGGAGTCCACCGCCGGGTGGCTGAAGTCGATCTCAAAACTGAGCTGGTAGCCGTGGTAGGGCGTGAGCCGGGCCCACTTGACGTTGTTGCCCTCACCCTGGCGCACTTCCACTGGCTTGAGGATGCGTACAAACCGGCGTGGCGCGTTCTGCAACTCGATGCCAGCACTTTGCAGCAGGAACACAAACGAGGCGGCTGAGCCGTCCAGGATGGGCACCTCCTCGGCGGTGATGTCGACATACAGGTTGTCGACCCCCAGACCGGCACAGGCCGACATCAGGTGCTCCACCGTGTGCACCTTGGCCTGACCATGCGAGATGGTCGAGGCCATGCGGGTGTCAGTGACGGCCTGTGCCGACACCGCAATGTCCACCACCTGCGGCAGGTCGACCCGGCGAAACACAATGCCGGTGTCAGGCTGCGCCGGGCGCAAGGTGATTTCCACCCGCTGCCCGCTGTGCAGGCCCACACCCACGGCGCGGGTCAGGGATTTGAGAGTTCTTTGTTTGAGCACGGCTCGATTTTACGTTTGAGGGCACAGCCCCACGCCAAGTCGGGGCGACTACAAGTGCTGCGGCGCGGCCTGCTTACATGCCCAGGGAGCGCAGCAACTCCTCATGGCTGGCTGCTTCTGCGTCGCTCACCGAGGTGTCCGGGGCGGTGTTGCGCCCGGCATTCACTTCAGCCAGCACATCGTCGGGGTTGACTTCCTTGGCATCAAAGTCGTGTAACTTGATGAACTCGGCGCGGTCCACCGCCAGCTCCAGGTAGAAGATGTTGTTTTTGCCGGTGTAGAAGGTCACCCGGCGGGCTTCCGGGTTGTCGAGTTGGGTGTCCACACTGAGCATCACCTGTTTGTTGAGCACCAGCATCTTGGGCTGGTTCTGGGTGATGTGGGTCTGCAACTCCCGACGCACCTTGCCGGTGAAGTCACCCACGATCTGGTTCATCAGCTCACCCATGATGTTGCTGACCTCATCAGCGGTGTGCGACATGGCCAGCTCACTCTTGGGCATGCCCATGTTGATCATGTAACTCTCGTACAGCTCCATTGCGGTTTGAGAGGAGAAGTTCAGCACCACCAGGCCAGAAAAGCCGCCGTCAAACAGCACAAAACAGCCAATGTCCGGCTTCAGGCAGGTTTTGGTGATGCGCTGGACCATGCCGGAATAGTTGATCTGGCAGTTGGTGGCGACATTCAGCACACGGGTGACTGAATTGCACAAACTGATCAGCAGGTCCTCGGTGCCATAGACCACGTCACTCACTTGCTCTTGCTTGCTCATGTCAAACCTCTCGGATCAAAACAGGGACTGTACAGCAGCGTGTGCCAAGCCAAGCGCCGGTGGCCAAGTCAATTTGGCCACCCGCAGCATGCGCTGGCGGGCGGCCCGCCGGGCTCAGTCCGCCTGCTTGCGCAAAAACGCCGGGATCTCGAAGTCGTCCATGCCACCGCTGGACAGCGCATCCACCTTGGCGGCGGCGCTGGTGCGGTCACGCGTGCGCCAGACACTCGGTGTGGCCATCGAGCCATAGTCAGGGGCACTGCGGCCCAACGTGGTGGAAGCCAAACCGGTGACCTGGTTGCTGTTCACCGGGTTGTCCAGCGTCGGCACATTAAACGGCACGTCATGGGTGCCGGTGCGCAACTGCACCTGCTGCTGCGGCGGTGCCACCACCAGCTTGGGACGCACACCCTGGCGGCTCAGGCCGGTGGCCACCACGGTGACCCGAATGTGGTCACCCAGGTGGTCGTCATAAGCGGTGCCGTAGATCACATGCGCGTCGGGCGAAGCGTAGGCACGGATGGTGTTCATCGCCAGTTTGGATTCACTCAGTTTGAGGGAGCCCTTGGCAGCGGTGATCAGTACCAACACACCTTTGGCACCCGACAGGTCAATGCCTTCGAGCAGCGGGCATGCCACCGCCTGTTCGGCGGCGATGCGGGCGCGGTCCGGGCCAGCGGCCACGGCGGTGCCCATCATCGCCTTGCCGGGTTCACCCATGACGGTGCGCACGTCTTCAAAGTCGACGTTCACATGGCCGGGCACATTGATGATCTCGGCAATACCACCGACGGCGTTTTTCAGCACATCGTTGGCGTGGGCAAAAGCATCGTCTTGTGTGGCGTCGTCACCCAACACTTCGAGCAGTTTTTCGTTGAGCACCACAATCAGGGAGTCGACATTGGCCTCCAGCTCAGTCAGGCCACTGTCGGCATTGGCCATGCGCCGGGCACCTTCAAACTCGAAGGGTTTGGTCACCACACCCACGGTCAGAATGCCCATCTCGCGTGCGACGCGGGCAATCACGGGTGCCGCGCCGGTGCCGGTGCCACCGCCCATGCCAGCGGTGATGAACAACATGTGGGCGCCGTCGATGGCTTCGCGGATGTGCTCCACCGCCAGTTCAGCCGCATCACGCGCCTTGTCGGGCTTGCTGCCCGCGCCCAGACCGGTGGTGCCGAGCTGGATGACGCGGTGCGCGTCACTGGTGGACAGGGCTTGTGCGTCGGTATTGGCACAAATGAACTCAACCCCTTGCACCGCGCTGGCGATCATGTGGGCCACGGCGTTGCCGCCGCCACCGCCCACACCAATCACCTTGATTTGTGTGCCTTGGTTGAATGTTTCTTCGTCAATGAGTTCGATAGGCATGGTGTGCTCCTTGGGGGTGAATGCTGAAAAAGTTGTCAAAAAAATCAGGGTTGATGAAGGGGGCAGGATCGGGTGGCGGATCAACACATCGCCATCGTCGTGACAGGCTGCCTTGCAGTCGGGAATTGAGTTGCTTCATGCTAAAAATTACCTACAAACCAGTCTTTGATGCCGCTGAACGCGGTTTTCATCGAACCGTTTTTCTGCGCCACCTTGAAACCACGCAGACGCGCCATGCGGGCCTCTTCGAGCAGCCCCATCACCGTGGCGGCACGCGGCTGGGCCACCATGTCGGACAGGGCGCCGGTGTATTTGGGAATGCCACGACGCACCGGTTTGAGGAAGATGTCTTCACCGAGCTCAACCATGCCCGGCATGACACAGCTGCCGCCGGTGAGCACAATGCCGCTGGAGAGCATTTCCTCAAAGCCCGATTCGCGCATCACCTGGTGCACCAGGCTGAAGATTTCTTCCACCCGCGGCTCGATCACACCAGCGAGTGCCTGGCGGCTCAGCATGCGCGGACCCCGGTCACCCAGACCGGGCACTTCCACCTGCGCCTCGGGGTCGGCCAGCAGTTGCTTGGCAAAACCGTTTTCGACCTTGATTTCTTCGGCGTCCTTGGTCGGTGTGCGCAGTGCCATGGCGATGTCACTGGTGATCAGGTCACCGGCAATCGGGATCACCGCAGTGTGGCGGATGGCACCGTTGGTAAAAATGGCCAAATCAGTCGTGCCCGCCCCAATATCGACAAGGGCCACACCCAATTCACGTTCGTCTTCGGTCAGCACCGACTGGCTGCTGGCCAGCGGGTTGAGCATCAGCTGCTCCACCTCCAGGCCACAACGGCGCACACATTTGATGATGTTCTCGGCGGCACTCTGGGCACCGGTGACGATGTGCACCTTGGCCTCCAGACGGATGCCGCTCATGCCAATCGGCTCTTTCACGTCCTGGCCGTCGATGATGAACTCTTGCGGCTCCACCAGCAGCAGGCGCTGGTCGGTCGAGATGTTGATCGCCTTGGCGGTTTCCACCACCCGGGCCACGTCGGCGGCGCTGACTTCGCGGTCCTTGATGGCGACCATGCCGTGCGAATTGATGCCCCGGATGTGGCTGCCGGTGATGCCGGTGTAGACGCGTGTGATCTTGCAATCGGCCATGAACTCGGCCTCTTTCAAAGCCTGCTGGATGCTTTGCACGGTGGCGTCGATGTTGACCACCACACCGCGTTTGAGGCCGTTGCTGGGCGCCACGCCCAGGCCCGCCAGTTTGAGGTGGCCGTCGGGCAACACTTCGGCCACGACCACCATCACCTTGGCGGTGCCGATGTCCAGACCAACAACCAAATCTTTGTACTCTTTTGCCATGATGTCACCTGTTGTCTTGCATTACTGTTGTTTGCTGGCCGTGCTGTCGAGGGTGGTCACCCCCTCCAGCCGCATTGCATAACCGTCTGTGTGGCGCAGATCGACCGAAGCCAGTTGCTCGGGTCGGCGCTGGTACCGTGCGGTGACCTGGGTCACGGTGGCCAGAAAACGCTCGGCACGGGCCACCAGTTCGGGGGCCTCACCGCTGCCCAGCTCCACCTCGGTGCCGGTATCAAGCTGGGCGCGCCATCCACCGCGTGGGGTGAGCTCCAGCGCATTGATCGTCATGTCCAGGCGCGCAAACAACGGCTGCAGCGTCTGCTGCATGGCCAGCACCCTGGCCGACTGGTCGTGCGGGCCACTCAGGCGCGGCAGGTTGTCCTGCTCGAGCTCACCGACGTTGGCGTCAAACACCTCGCCAAAACTGTTGACCATGCTCGAAGAACCCTCCGGCCCCCAGAACGCCAGGGCTTGGTGCTCCTGTAATTGCACATTCAGGCGGTTCGGAAACTCGCGCCGGACAATCGCCTGGCGCACCCAGGGGATGGTCTCAAACACCTGGCGTGCCGCCGCCACATCGAGTGTGAAAAACGTGCCCTGCAGCCGCGGGATCACATTGGCACGCAAGGTGATGGCGTTGTAATGGCTGACATCCCCGGTGACGCGCACCTCGCGGATGGCAAACGCAGGCAGTCGGGCCCCCCAGGCCAGCAGCGCGCTCAGGCCCGCCAATGCCGCAGCGGCAAACAGCAGGCTGGCCACAGCATGCATCAGGCGAACGTCCATCGGCAGGGGGGTGGTCTGGCTCATGCGAGGGCGTGGTCCAGGGTGGCGGTCTGCAGCACCTGCAGACACAGTTCGGGGTAGCTGATGCCAGCGGCCTTGGCCGACATCGGCACCAGCGAGTGGCTGGTCATGCCCGGCGAGGTGTTGATCTCCAGCAGATAGGGTTTGCGGGTGGCCGCGTCGATCATCACGTCGGCACGTGCCCAACCACGGCAACCCAGGCTCTGGTAGGCCCGCAACACCAAGGCCTGGATCGCGGCCTCTTCGCCCTCGGGCAAACCGGCGGGCACCAGATAACGCGTGGTGTTGGTGTAGTACTTGGCCTGGAAGTCGTAGTTGCCGTCGAGCGCCTGGATACGGATCACCGGCAACACCCGCGCCAAAACACCACTGCCGAGCACCGGCACGGTGACTTCATCACCCGCGATGAACTGTTCACACAGCACTTCCTCATCCATGCCAGCGGCCAGGGCATAAGCGGCGGCGCACTGGTCGGCGCTGGTGACCTTGCTCAGGCCCAGGGTCGAGCCTTCACGTGCGGGTTTGACAATCATGGGGGCACCGGGCTGGGCCAACTCGGCATACGCGGCTTCGGTGGCCTGGGCGCTGGCCACCAGACGCCAGGCCGGTGTGGGCAGCCCGTCGGCCAGCCACAGGCGTTTGGTCATGATCTTGTCGATGGCAATGCTCGATGCCATCACGCCCGGGCCGGTGTAGGGGATGCCCAGCAGCTCCAACGCACCCTGTACCGTGCCGTCTTCACCAAAACGGCCATGCAGCGCGATGAAACAGCGGGTAAAGCCCTCTTTCTTGAGTTCACTCAGGTCACGCTGGCTCGGGTCAAACGCGTGGGCGTTGACACCCAGCGAGCGCAGCGCCTCCAGCACGCCGGAGCCCGACATCAGCGACACCTCACGCTCACCAGACTGGCCACCCAGCAGCACGGCGACTTTCTCTGTTTTTAGGTCAAATTGGCTCATAGCCCCTATATCTCCTGCGCTGTTAGCTCTTGATTCAAGAGCAAATCAACCACCTTGCCACTCACCGCACCAATCGACCCGGCGCCCATACACAGCACCACATCACCGTCGCGGGCGTTGTCGGCAATGGCTTGTGGCAGGTCGGCAATGCTGTCGACAAACACGGGTTCGATCTTGCCGGCCACACGCAGCGCCCGCGCCAGACTGCGGCCGTCGGCAGCGACGATGGGGGCTTCACCAGCGGCATAGACCTCGGTCAACAAGACCGCGTCGGCCTGGGCGATGACTTTGACAAAGTCGTCAAAACAGTCGCGCGTGCGGGTGTAGCGGTGCGGCTGGAAGGCCAGCAGCAGGCGCCGCCCGGGGAAGGCACCGCGCGCCGCCGCCAGCGTGGCCGCCATCTCGATGGGGTGGTGGCCGTAGTCGTCGACCACGGTGAAGTGGCCACCGTTGCGCGCGGGCAGATCGCCATAACGCTGAAAGCGCCGCCCCACGCCCTTGAACCCGGCCAAGGCGCGCAACACCGCGTCGTCAGCAATATTGAGTTCGGTCGCCACCGCAATCGCCGACAAGGCGTTGAGCACGTTGTGGCGGCCTGCCAGGTTCAGCACCACCTGCAGGTCGGGCAAGACCTCGCCGTTGCGGCGTTGCACGGTGAAGTGCATCTGGCCGTCCACCGCGCGCACATCGACCGCGCGCACTTCGGCACCTTCCTCAAAACCGTAGCTGGTGACCGGGCAGGTGACCTGCGGCACGATGGCACGCACCGCCGGGTCGTCGGTGCACAGGATGGCGGTGCCATAAAACGGCATGCGGTGCAGAAAGTCGACAAAGGCCTTCTTCAAGTTCTCGAAGTTGTGCCCATAGGTTTCCATGTGGTCGGCGTCGATGTTGGTCACCACCGCCATCACCGGCAACAGGTTCAGGAAGGACGCGTCCGACTCGTCGGCCTCGACCACGATGTAGTCGCCCTTGCCCAGGCGGGCATTGGCACCGGCGCTGTTGAGGCGCCCACCAATGACAAAGGTCGGGTCCAGCCCGGCCTCGGCCAGCACACTGGCGACCAGGCTGGTGGTGGTGGTTTTGCCGTGGGTGCCGGCAATCGCAATACCGCGTTTGAGGCGCATGAGTTCGGCCAGCATCAGCGCGCGTGGCACCACCGGGATGCGGCTGTGCCGGGCCGCCAGCACCTCGGGGTTGTCGGCCTGCACGGCGGTGGAGGTGACCACCGCATCAGCACCCGCCACCTGGCTGGCCGCATGGCCGATGCAGGTCTGGATACCCAGGCTGGCCAGGCGTTGTAATGTGGCGCTGTCGGCCTGGTCCGAGCCGGAAATGGTGTAGCCCAGGTTGAACAAAATTTCGGCAATGCCGGACATGCCAACCCCGCCGATACCGACGAAGTGGATGTGTTTGATGGCGTGTTTCATAGATTCTTTTCTCCCACCGCGTGGGTTGTCCTGCCCCAGTTAAGGGGGGTGTAGCGGGGGCCAGAAAAAGCGGTCCGCATCAGCGTCAGCCTCGTCATGGGGTCACCTCCACACACGCTGCCACGATCTGCTCGGTGGCCTCCAGTTTTTGCAACTTTTTAGCCTCTAGCCCTTGATTCATAAGGGTAGATCGCTCCATTTTTAATAACATGTCAGCCAGCTTCTGCGGCGTCAGTTCGCGCTGCGGCACCAGCCAGCCCGCGCCCTGATCGACCAGGAAGCGGGCGTTGGCCGTCTGGTGGTCATCCACCGCATGCGGCAGCGGCACAAACAAGGCAGCGGCGCCCACGGCGGCCAGCTCGGTCACGGTGCTGGCACCGGCGCGGCAGATCACCAGGTCGGCCTCGGCAAAAGCCTGGGCGGTGTTGTCGATGAAAGGCGTCAACTCGGCCGCCACACCGGCCTGGGCGTAATTGGCACGCAGGGCGTCGATCTGCTTGGCGCCGCTTTGGTGCAGCACGCTGGGGCGTTGGTCTGCTGGCAGCAGCGCCAGCGCCTGCGGCACGATCTCGTTGAGCGCCTTGGCGCCCAGACTGCCACCTACCACCAGCAGTTTGAGGGGCCCACTGCGCCCGGCAAAACGCTGCTCCGGCGCAGGCAGGTTCAAAAAGGCGGCACGCAAGGGGTTACCAACCCACTGGGCGCCCTTGAGGGCATTCGGGAACGCGGTGAATACACGGTCTGCCACACCGGCAAGCACCTTGTTGGCCAGACCCGCCACCGAATTTTGTTCGTGCAGGATCAGCGGTTTGCACAGTGCCACCGCCATCAAACCAGCGGGGAAACTGATGTAGCCACCCAAGCCCACCACCACATCGGGCTGGACCCGGCGCAGCACCTGGATGCTCTGCCAGAAGGCCTTGAGCAGACGCAGCGGCAACAGGGCCAACGTGCTCAAGCCCTTGCCACGCAGGCCCCCAAATTCAATCGCCTCAAAGGCAAACCCTTCCGGCGGCACCAGCTGGCTTTCCATGCTGGGCTGGCCCGGTTGACCGCGACCACCGAGCCAGTGCACGCGCCAACCCTGCGCACGCAGCGCCTGCGCCACCGCCAGCCCCGGGAAGATGTGGCCACCTGTGCCACCGGCCATGATCAAGGCGCACTTGCTCATACACGGCCTCCGTGCATCAACCAGGCCGCTGGCGCGCCCTGACGCGCTGCGCGCTGGGTCCGATTTTGGTGAAACAGAACCCTCATACACGGCCTCCGTGCATGAGGGTTCTGTTTTCTTGATCAATCCGCAGCACCACCGCGATGGCGGCGAGGTTGATCAGGATGGCGGAGCCGCCGTAACTCATGAGGGGCAAGGTCAGGCCTTTGGTCGGCAAGGCGCCCAGGTTCACACCCATGTTGATGAAGGACTGAAAGCCCATCCACACTGCCACACCTTGCGCCACCAGGCCGGCAAACACCCGCTCCAGCGCAATCGCCTGGCGACCGATGTACATCACCCGGCGCACCATCCACAAAAACAGGCCAATCACCAGAATGACACCCACCAG
Source organism: Rhodoferax sp. BLA1 (assembly GCF_013416775.1). GTDB lineage: Bacteria > Pseudomonadota > Gammaproteobacteria > Burkholderiales > Burkholderiaceae_C > Rhodoferax. The sequence continues at coordinate 330,702 of NZ_SZVI01000012.1, read as the reverse complement.
GCCAAATTCCTCACCAATCACCGCGAGCAGAAAGTCGGTGTGGGCTTCGGGCAGCCAGTTGAGTTTTTCCACGCTGCCACCCAGGCCAACACCAAAAATCTCGCCGCGCCCGATGGCAATCAGCGAGTGGGTCAGCTGATAACCCTTGGCCAGGGCGTTGGTTTCACTCCAGGGGTCGAGGTAAGCAAAAATGCGTTCGCGGCGGAACTCGCTGGTGGCAATCATGGTGCCAAAGGCCAGCAGCAGCACTGCCACAATCAGGAAGAACATGCGGGCATTCACGCCGCCCAGGAACAGGATGCCCATGGCGATCACCGCAATCACCATGAAGGCGCCCATGTCGGGCTCGGCCAACAACAGCACACCCACCACCGCCACGGCGGCCCCCATGGGCAACACCGCGCGCAGGAAGCGCTCTTTCACATCCATCTTGCGCACCATGTAGTTGGCCGCATACAGCAGCACGGTGAACTTGACCATCTCGGAGGGCTGAAAACTCAGCGGCCCCAGGCTGATCCAGCGGCGTGCGCCGTACACCTTTTTGCCCACACCAGGCACCAGCACCAGGGCCAGCAGCACCAGCGAGACCACAAACAGCCAGGGCGCGGCTTTTTCCCAGGTCGACAGCGGCACCTGGTAGGCCATCAAGGCGCCTACAAACGCAATCACCAGCCACATGCTGTGCCGCACCAGAAAGTAGGTCGGTGTGTATTGGGCAAAACGTGGGTTCTCCGGCAGCGCAATCGAGGCCGAATACACCATCACCAGCCCCCACAGCAGCAACGCCGTGGTGACCCAGAACAGCGGCTGATCAAAACCCTGCGCCCGCACCGGTGCCGAGCCGGTGGCGCCCAGGCGCACCGGCAACACATCACCGGCAGGCCCACCCAGCGTCCACAAACGCAGGCGCTGGCCCAGGGGCAGGCTGCGGCTGCTCATGCACCCGCCTCCAGCATCACACCCGCGTCGCTGGCCAGTTGGGCCACCGACTGCACAAACACCTGGGCACGGTGTTCGTAGTTGTCAAACATGTCAAAACTGGCGCACGCCGGCGACATCAACACCGCATCACCGGCTTGCGCCAGGGTGCTGGCCTGTTCCACCGCGTCCAGCATCGAGCTGGCGTCCAACAGCGGCACACCGGTATCCAACAACGCAGCGCGGATCTGCGGTGCGTCGCGCCCGATCAGCAGCACCGAACGCACATAGCGGCGCACCGGCTCGGCCAAGGGTCCGAAGTCCTGGCCCTTGCCCTCTCCCCCCAGAATCACGATCACCTTGCGGTCGGCGCCCAGGCCCATCAAGGCGGCCACGGTGGCGCCCACATTGGTGCCTTTGCTGTCGTCAAAATACTCGACGGCGTTGACGGTGCCGATTGGCTGCACCCGGTGCGGTTCACCGGTGTATTCGCGCAGGCCGTACAACATCGGTGCCAGCGCACAACCCGCCGCACTGGCCAGGGCCAGCGCCGACAAGGCGTTGATCGCATTGTGGCGGCCCCGGATGCGCAGGGCGTCAGCCGGCATCAGGCGCTGAATGAACAGCTCGTCCGCCGCCTCGCTGCGCTTGCGTTTGGTTTCGTCCGCGTCCTGGGCCCGCACCAGCCAGGTCATGCCGTTGACACTCTCAATGCCAAAGTCACCCGGGCGCCGCGGCAAATCGCCACCAAACAGAATGCAGTTGCGCTGCAGAGGCTTTTGCAGCTTGACCTTGACGGGTGGTGGCAGCATCGCCATCACCGCCTCGTCTTCACGGTTGAGCACCATCAGACCCGTTTGGCCAAAGACATGGCGCTTGGCCTCGGCGTAGGCGGCCATGGAGCCATGCCAATCCAGGTGGTCCTGGGTGATGTTGAGCACCGCACCAGCCGTCGGCTCAAAACCGGTTTCACCGTCAAGCTGGAAGCTCGACAACTCCAGCACCCAGACCTCGGGCAGGGTGTTGTTGTCCAGATGCTGGGCCAAGGTGTCGAGCAAGGTCGGGCCGATGTTGCCCGCCAGCGCCACCGTTTTACCGGCACGCTCGACCAGCTGACCGGTCAGTGAGGTGACGGTGGTTTTGCCATTGGTGCCGGTGATGGCCAACACCGCAGGCGCGTAGCCGCGCTCTGCCTTCAACTGTGCCAGCGCCTGCGCATACAAGCCCAGTTCGCCTGCAGCCCAGATACTCATTGCCTTGGCCGCTTCAAAGACAGGAGCAACCTCGACCGGACTCAGACCCGGGCTCTTGAACACCGCACGCGGATTGGTGCCCTGCACCAGCGCCGCAGTGAAGGCGCCACCCACAAACTGGACGCCGGGCAGCTCACTGTGCAGCGTGGCCAACTGTGGCGGTGCGCTGCGGGTGTCGGCCACGGTGACCTGGGCACCACAGCGGACACACCAGCGCGCCATCGCCAGGCCAGAGGCACCCAGGCCCAGGATCAGCACGGGCTGGTCTTGCAGCGGGTGTGGGGTGCTGGCGGGCTGTTCCAAAACGGCCAAAGCCCCCTCGGGGGGCAATGCGGTGATCGTGGTGTCAAGGGGTGTCGTTGTCATGGTCACCTCAGCTTCAAGGTGGACAGGCCAATCAGGCACAAGAGCATGGTGATGATCCAGAAGCGCACCACCACCTGGGTTTCTTTCCAGCCGGTTTTCTCAAAATGGTGGTGCAAGGGCGCCATCTTGAGCAGGCGTTTGCCGCTGCCAAAACGTTTCTTGGTGTATTTGAAATAAGTCACCTGCAGCATCACCGAGACGGCTTCCGCCACAAAAATGCCACCCATGATCGCCAGCACAATCTCTTGCCGAACAATCACCGCGATGGTGCCCAGAGCACCACCGAGCGCCAGCGCGCCCACGTCACCCATGAAGACCTGGGCCGGATGCGCGTTGAACCACAAAAAGGCCAGCCCGGCTCCGGCCATCGCGGCACAAAAAATCATCAGCTCACCGGCCCCGGGGATGTGCGGCAAAAACAGGTAACGGGCAAACACCGCGTTGCCGGTGACGTAGGCAAAAATGCCCAGGCAGGCACCGACCATCACCACCGGCATGATCGCCAGGCCGTCCAGTCCGTCGGTCAGGTTCACCGCGTTGCTGGAACCCACAATCACCAGATAGGTCAGGATCACAAAACCCAGCACACCGAGCGGGTAGCTGATTTCCTTGAAAAACGGCACCATCAGCCCAGCCTTGGGTGGCAGGCTCAGATCGAACCCCGACTGCACCCAGGTGAAGAACAGCTCCAGCACGCGGTAGTTGGTGTTCTCGGAAATGCTGAACACCAGGTACAGCGCCGCTGCCAAACCAATCAGCGACTGCCACAGGTATTTTTCGCGCGAGGGCATGCCCTCTGGGTCTTTGTTGACCACCTTGCGCCAGTCGTCCGACCAACCAATCGCACCAAAACCCAGGGTCACCAGCAACACGATCCAGACAAAGCGGTTGCTCCAGTCAAACCACAACAGGGTCGAGAGCGCAATGCTCAGCAGAATCAGCACACCACCCATGGTGGGTGTGCCACTTTTGACCAGGTGCGACTCCATGCCGTAGCCGCGGATCGGTTGGCCAATCTTGAGGGCGGTCAGGCGGCGAATCACCCAGGGACCGGCGGCAATGCCCATCAGCAGCGCAGTCATCGCAGCCATCACCGCGCGGAAGGTCTGGTACTGGAACACCCGCAAAAAGCCCAGTTCGGGCGAGAGGGTTTGCAACCATTGGGCCAGCCAGATCAGCATGTGACCCCCTTGGATGCGTCAGCGGTGGCCAGCAGTGCCTCCACCACGCGCTCCATCTTCATGAAACGCGAACCTTTGACCAGCACACTGGCCACCTCCGGCAAGGTGCTGAGCACCGCCGCTTGTAAATCCATCATCTCGGGGTACACCTTGATCTCTTCAAAATTCATAGCTGCCTGCCCAGTTTGTATACCGGTCACAAGCACTTTTTCTATATTCTTCTGGCGGGCATGGGCCAGCGCCTCGGCATGGAACTGCGGGCCCTGGTCACCCACCTCGCCCATGTCGCCGAGCACCAGCAGACGCGGCCCGGGTAAAGCCGCCAACACGTCGATGGCGGCGCGTACCGAGTCCGGGTTGGCGTTGTAGGTGTCGTCCACCACGGTGATGGCGCGACCCAGGTGCTGCAGCTGCAGTGCCCGGCTGCGGCCTTTGACCGGTTCAAACGCACTCAACCCCTGCGCGATGGCGGCCAGCGGCACACCGGCTGCCAGGGCACAGGCCACCGCTGCAAGGGAGTTCTTGACGTTGTGGGCACCGGCGATGTGCAAGCTGTAGGACAGCGCACCGGCGGGTGTGCTGGCGCTGACGTGCCAGGCGGCGTTCTGCCAACCGGCTTGCAGCACAAACACATCGGCACCCGCCTGAGCCTGCGCCGCAAAAGTCAGCACTTGGCGCTGACCCGCCAAGGCTGCCCAGACCGGGCTGTAGACGTCGTCCGCCGGGAACACCGCCACGCCGTCAACAGGCAGCGCATGGATCACCGAGCCGTTTTCCTCAGCCACGGCCTGCACCGTGTGCATGAATTCGAGGTGCTCACGCTGGGCGTTGTTGACCAGCGCCACCGTGGGCTGGGCAATGGCCGCCAGCGTGGCAATTTCACCGGGGTGGTTCATGCCCAGTTCAACCACCGCGATGGTGTTGGCCGGGGTCAGACGCAGCACGGTGAGCGGCACGCCAATGTCGTTGTTGAAGTTGCCTTGGGTGGACAGAGCGGCGGCGCCTTGGTGGGCACGCAAGATGGCCGCGACCATCTGGGTCACCGTGGTTTTGCCATTGCTGCCGGTCACCGTGATCAAGGGCAGCGCAAACCGGGCACGGTGCTGCGTGGCCAGCTGTGCCAGCGACAGCCGCGCATCGGGCACCACCAAACCAGGCAAACCGGCTTGCACCAGTTGGGCAGCGGCGCCTTCGCCCTGGCAAATGGCAGCGACCGCTCCTTTGGCCTTGGCCTCGGCCAGGAAAGCATTGGCGTCAAAACGTTCACCACGCAGCGCCACAAACAGGTCACCGGGCTGCAGGCTACGGGTGTCGCTGTGCACCCGGGCAATCGCCACCGGCACAGTCGCGTCCATTCCCACGGTTTGCGCCTGATCGAGCCAGCAGGCAGCTTGTTGCAGGGTCATCAGGGTGCTCATGCGTCCACCCCGTTGGCGTTTGGAGCACGTTGCGCCAGTGCCTGGCGCACCTGGTCCAGGTCCAGGAACGGGTGACGCTTGCCGGCGATTTCCTGGTAATCCTCGTGCCCCTTGCCTGCCACCAGCACCACATCGGCTGCGGCGGCTTGCGTCAGTGCCTGCGCGATGGCGCGGGCGCGGTCTGGCTCCACCATGACACCCGGCACCCCACTCAGGCCCAGCAAAATCTGGCAAATGATGGCGTCGGGCGCCTCGCTGCGCGGGTTGTCGCTGGTCACCAGCACCCGGTCGGCATGGCTCGCGGCCACCGCGCCCATCAGCGGGCGTTTGCGGGTGTCGCGGTCACCACCACACCCAAACACACACCAAAGCTGGCCACCACGTTGCTCGGCAACAGGCTTCAAAGCATCGAGCGCCTTGGCCAAGGCGTCAGGGGTGTGGGCGTAGTCCACCGCCACCAGTGGCTGCCCCGGCTGGTTGACACATTCCATACGCCCCGGCACCGGGGTCAAGGCCGAGCAGGCATCCACCGCCGCTGCCAGCGGCACACCCAGGCTGCGCAAAGTCGCGATCACACCCAGCAGGTTGGCCACGTTGTAGTCACCAATCAGGCCGGTGGCCAGTGACAGCGCCTGCTCAGCTTCCACGACCGTGAAACGGGTGCCGCCCTGGCTGTAGTCAATCGCCTGCGCCTGCAGGCGCGCGCTGTTGCCCGCACCGGGCAACATCGACACACTCCAGAGATCGAGTGCGGTACCCGCCAGGGTTTGGGCCAGATCAGCGCCGTAGGTGTCATCCACATTGACCACCGCCGCGCGCAGGCCGGGCCAGGCAAACAGTTTGCTCTTGGCCTGCCAATAGGCTTCCATGCTGCCGTGGTAATCCAGGTGGTCCTGCGTCAGATTGGTCAGGATCGCGGTGTGAATCTGCGTGCCGTCCAGGCGGTGCTCTTCGATGCCAATCGACGACGCCTCGATGGCGCAGGCACCAAAGCCCTGAGCCACAAAACGCGCAAACGCCGACTGCAGCGCCACCGGGTCGGGCGTGGTCAGGCCGGTGCTCACCACATCGGGCGGCACACCAATGCCCAAAGTGCCTACCAGCCCGCATGGAATGGGCGCCACCTGCTTCAAATTCGAGAGTGCCTGGGCCAACCACCAGGCGGTGGAGGTTTTGCCGTTGGTGCCGGTGACCGCCAGCACCTGCAAGGCTTGGCTGGGCTGGCCAAAGTACAGGCTGGCGAGCGGACCACTGGCGGCCTTGAGACCGCTGTAACTGGCCACAAGGGGGTCGTCAAAAGCAAAGGCCTCGACACCCGCTTGCTCCACCAGACAGGCCGCCGCACCCGCCGCCAACGCACCGGTCACATGTTGGCGTGCATCCACTGCGGCACCAGGCCAGGCCAGAAAACCGTCACCGGGCTGCAACTGGCGGCTGTCGGTGCGCAAGTTGCCACTTACCTGCGCGCGCAACCAGGACACGGCGTCTTGGGGGCTGGACAGATGCCGCATCAGAAGGACTCCTCGACGGTCTCGGTGACCACCTGGGGCACCACCGTCATGTCGGGTGCAATGCCCAGCACCCGCAGGGTTTGTTGCACGGTTTTGCTGAACACCGGCGCGGCCGTGTCGCCCCCAAAATATTTGCCATTGCTGGGCTCGTCAATCATCACCGCCACCACAATCCGTGGCGCGTCGATCGGTGCCAGACCGGCAAACACGCCCCGGTAACGGTGACCGGCATAACCCCGGCCCTCCTGCTTGTGGGCGGTACCGGTTTTGCCACCCACCGAATAACCCATGGTCTGCGCCTTGGAGGCGGTACCACCGGGGCCGACCACCATGTGCAACATGGTGCGCACATCGCGTGCCACCTTGCTCTGGAACACCGGCTGGCCGCCGACCGGGTTGTCCACCTTGAGCATCGAGATCGGAGCCAGGTCACCGTCACGGCCAAACACCGTGTAGGCATGGGCCAACTGCATCAGGCTGACCGACAGGCCGTAGCCGTAACTCATGGTGGCCTGCTCAATCGGCCGCCAGCCTTTGTAGGGGCGCAGGCGGCCACTCACTGCGCCCGGGAACGGCACCTGCGGTTTCTGGCCAAAACCCACGTTGCTGAACATCTCCCACATCTCGCGCGCGGGCATTTGCAGCGCGATCTTGGCGGTGCCGATGTTGCTGGACTTCTGGATCACCTCGCTGACAGAGAGCACACCGTGCGCGTGTGAGTCGGAAATGGTGGCGCTGCCAATGGTCAAACGCCCAGGTGCGGTCTGGATCGGGGTGTTGGGAGTGACGCGCCCGGTGTTGAGCGCCAGCCCTATGACAAAGGGCTTCATGGTCGAACCCGGCTCAAAACTATCGGTCAAGGCCCGGTTACGCAGCTGTTCACCGCTGAGGTTCTGGCGTTTGTCCGGCACAAAACTGGGGTAGTTGGCCAACGCCAGCACCTCGCCGGTGTGCACATCAAGCACCACCACGCTGCCGGCTTTGGCCTTGTGTTGCAACACCGCTTCCTTGAGGGTCTGGAAGGCAAAAAACTGCACCTTGCTGTCGATGCTGAGCTGCAGGTCACGGCCATCCACCGGGGCGATCTGCTCACCCACGGCTTCCACCACCCGGCCCATGCGGTCCTTGATGACCCGGCGCGAACCGCTGCGCCCACCCAGGTACTTGTTGAAGGCCAGCTCGATGCCCTCCTGGCCCATGTCTTCGACACTGGTGAAGCCCACCACATGGGCGGCTGCCTCACCTTCCGGGTACTGGCGTTTGTATTCCTTGCGCTGGTAGATGCCTTTGATGGCCAGAGCCTCGATCTCTTTGCCAACCGACTCATCGACCTGCCGCTTGAGCCAGACAAAACTCTTGTCCTCGTCTTCCAGCTTCTTGTTGAGATCGGTCATCGTCAGACCCAGCAATTTGGCCAGCTTCTTGAGCTTGACCGGATCGCGGCCCACATCTTCGGGAATCGCCCAGATACTGGGCACCGGGATGCTGGAGGCCAGAATCACCCCATTGCGGTCCAAAATGCGTCCGCGACTGGCCGGCAGCGCCAGCGTGCGGGCAAAACGCACCTCACCCTGCCGCTGGAAAAAGTCGTTTTCAAGCACCTGAATGTAGACCGCGCGCCCGGCCAGTCCGGCAAAAGCCAGGGCAATCGCGGCCACAATGAACTTGCTGCGCCAGACCGGGGTCGGGCTGGCCAACAGGGGGCTGGAGTTGTAGGCAATGCTGCGGCTCATCTCACCCGTCCGCTGCTGCTGGAGTTGGTCGGTCGATCAGCACCGGGCTGCTCAGCAGCACTGGCGGCATAAGCCACATAGGTGGTGATGGCCGGGTTGGCCGGACGCATCTGCAAACGCGACTTGGCCAGCCCCTCGATCCGCGCCGAGGTGGATTGCGCGCGTTTCTCCACTTGCAAGCGCTCGTTTTCAAGTTCCAGCTTGTGCGCCTGGGCCCGGGCACGGTCGAGCTCCGAAAACAGATGGCGCGACTCGTACTGCACATTCACCAGGTAGAGGGCGCTGAGCACCACACCGAGCAGCAGCAACAGGTTCAGACGCATCATGCGCCCCCCTTGATCGGCTCAGCCGTGCGTTCAGCCACCCGCATGATCGCGCTGCGGGCGCGCGGGTTGGCCGCCACCTCGGCGGCGCCCGGACGCGTGCGACCCAGCGCCTTGAGGTGCATCACCTGGGGCGCGGCAAACGGGGCACGGCGGTCGTACACCTCTTTGGCGTGCTGGGTGATGAACTGTTTGACGATGCGGTCTTCCAGCGAATGGAAACTGATCACCACCAACCGCCCACCGGGCTGAAGCACCTTGAGCGCGCCGTCTAACGCCTGTTGCAGCTCTTCAAGCTCGGCGTTGATGAAAATCCGAAAAGCCTGAAATGTGCGCGTTGCAGGGTTCTGGCCCGGCTCGCGGGTTTTGACCGTGTCAGCCACGAGTTGGGCCAGTTCAGTGGTGGTTGAAATGGGGCCCCGAGCCTGTCGGCGCGCAACAATCGCCTTTGCAATGGGGCCAGCAAACCGTTCTTCGCCATAGTCACGAATCACCTCCGTTATTTGATCGACTTCCGCATGGGCCAGCCATTGCGCCACCGAGGTGCCACGGGTTGTGTCCATGCGCATATCCAGAGGACCTTCGAACCTGAAACTGAAACCCCGCGCCGGGTTGTCCACCTGCGGCGAGCTGATACCCAAATCAAGCAAAACCCCGGCCACGCTGGCTGCAGGCAACTCATCCAGATGCCTGAAACCCTGGTGGCGAATCGAAAAACGCGGGTCGGTGATGTTGGCGGCCTCCGCCAGGGCATCGGGGTCTTTGTCAAACGCAATCAGCCGCGCGTCTGCGGCCAATCGCGACAGAATCAGGCGGCTGTGGCCACCTCGGCCAAAGGTGGCGTCCACATACACGGGTTGCGCCGGGCTGGGGCCAGTCGTGTCAGCGTTGCCAAGCAAAGCATCAACTGCCTCGCCCAACAACACGGTGGTGTGTGTCCATGCGTTGTCCACCGCTGGCCTTCAGAACGCAAAGTCTTTGAAAACATCGGGCATGCCGCCCTGCATGGCCTGGGCTTCTTTGGCGTCGTAGGTCGCTTTGTCCCAGAGCTCAAAGTAGCTGCCCATGCCCAGCAACACCGCTTCCTTGGTGATGCCGGCGGCCGCGCGCAGTTCAGGCGACACCAGCACACGACCGGTGGCATCGATCTCCACATCCATGGCATTGCCCAAAAAAATGCGTTTCCACCACTGCGCCGACATCGGCAACGAGCCAATACGTTCGCGGAACTTCTCCCACTCGGGCCGCGCGAAAATCATCAGGCAGCCGTCCGGGTGTTTGGTGATGGTGAGCTGGCCACTCGCAGTGGCACTCAAGACGTCACGATGCCGGGTCGGCACAGACAGCCGACCCTTTGCATCCAGACTCAATGAGGAAGCCCCTTGAAACACTTGAAATGACCTTTTTGGATAAACCAGTTGAGCAAACGCAGAGAAAAGGCACTTTTCACCACTAAATTGCACTTTTTTGCACTGTATCAGCAAAATTGTTTCCCGCAAACACACGGACTACAAATTTTTACAATGGAATCAACAACTTAGCAGCGACTTTGAAGGCGACAGTCCGACAAAATCGTTGTAAATGAAGCACTTAGAAGACGCACTGAAAGTGATGCTTGAGGATGAAAAACATCCTCAAGAAACGTGCAAAGTTACCGGATGACGGTCGGCAGCCGAGAGAGGATTACAGGATGTAACGGCTCAGATCTTCGTTTTTGCTGAGTTCTGCCAGGCGAGACTCAACATAGGCGGCATCCACCTGCACCGTTTGACCGCCCAGTTGGCTGGCGTTGAAACTCACCTCGTCGAGCAAGCGCTCCATCACCGTGGACAACCTGCGTGCACCAATGTTCTCGGTGCGCTCATTCACATCAAAGGCGATCTGCGCCAGGCGTGTGATGCCCTCATCGGTGAAAACCACCGCCACCTGTTCGGTGGCCAGCAAAGCCTGGTATTGCTTGACCAGGGATGCGTGGGTTTGGGTCAGGATCGCGACAAAATCCGCCACCGAAAGCGACTGCAGCTCAACCCGGATCGGAAAACGCCCCTGCAATTCAGGAATCAGATCACTGGGCTTGCTCAGATGAAAAGCCCCCGAGGCGATGAACAGGATGTGGTCGGTCTTGACGGTGCCGTATTTGGTCGACACCGAGGTGCCCTCCACCAGCGGCAACAGGTCGCGCTGCACGCCCTGGCGTGACACCTCGGCACTGCCACTCTCGGCGCGCGAGGTCACCTTGTCGATCTCGTCAATAAACACAATGCCGTTTTGCTCCAGCATCTGCAGCGCCTGGGTTTTGATGTCGTCGTCGTTCACGAGTTTGGCGGCTTCATCGTCGGCCAGCAGCTTGAGGGCTTCGCTGATCTTGAGCTTGCGGGTCTGCTTTTTGCCAGTATTGAGCTGCCCAAACATACCGCGCAGCTGTTCTGCCATCTCTTCCATGCCCGCCGGGCCCATGACCTCCAGGCGCGGCGAGGCCTGGGCCACATCGAGCTCAATCTCGCGGTCATGCAACTGCCCCTCACGCAGCTTCTTGCGAAAGGTCTGGCGTGCGGCGCTTTCGGGCTCCTGCGCTTCCATCACGCCAAATTCCTTGCGCGGCATCGGGATCAGGATGTCAAGCACCCGGTCCTCTGCGGCGTCTTCGGCGCGGGCCCGCACTTTGTGCATCTCGGCCTGGCGGGTTTGCTTGACCGCCACATCCGCCAGATCACGGATGATCGAATCCACGTCTTTGCCCACATACCCGACCTCGGTAAACTTGGTCGCCTCGACCTTGATGAACGGTGCATCGGCCAGACGTGCCAGGCGCCGGGCTATCTCGGTTTTGCCCACACCCGTGGGGCCAATCATCAGGATGTTCTTGGGGGTGATTTCACCGCGCAGATCGCTGTGGACCTGCTGCCTGCGCCAGCGGTTGCGCAGCGCAATCGCCACGGCCCGTTTGGCCTGCTGCTGGCCAACAATGTGTTTGTCGAGTTCAGCGACGATGTCCTGGGGGGTTAAAGATGACATGGTTCAATCAGTGAAAGGTGCGCAGCTGTGCAGCAGCTGAGGTTCAGGCCAGTGTGCTGGCGTTCAGAGACTCTCGATGGTGTGGTTCATGTTGGTGTAGATACAAATCTCACCAGCAATTTCCAAGGATTTTTTGACCATCTCGGTGGCTGACAACTCGGTGTTGCTGAGCAATGCTATCGCCGCAGCCTGTGCATAGGCGCCACCTGAGCCAATCGCCACAATGCCGTTTTCGGGCTCCAGCACATCACCATTGCCGGTGATGATCAGCGAGGCTTCTTTGTCGGCCACGGCCAGCATGGCCTCCAAACGACGCAACACCCGGTCGGTACGCCAGTCTTTGGTGAGCTCAATGGCGGCGCGCACCAGATGCCCCTGGTGTTTTTCCAGCTTGGCCTCAAAACGTTCGAACAGGGTGAAGGCATCGGCCGTAGCGCCCGCAAAACCGGCCAGCACCTTACCATGGTAGAGCTTGCGCACCTTGCGTGCCGTGCCCTTGACCACGATGTTGCCCAGGGTCACCTGCCCGTCACCACCAATCGCTACCTGGACACCGTCCGGTGTCTGGCGACGCACGCTGATGATGGTGGTTCCGTGAAATTGTTCCATACGTGAGATGTGTGTCCTAGTTGCTACGGGCTGTCACCCGCGCATGTTCGTTGATGCCGATCAAGTTGAAAAATGCCGCCACCAAATGGGGCAAGCGCGCAAACTCGATTTTTTTGCCGGTGGCCTGTGCACTGGCGACCCAGTTCAGAATGCTGCCAGCGGCGGAAAAGTCGACACGCACAAGGGCGTCGCAAGTGATCAGCACATCACCCTTGGCCTGCAAGGCCTGCTGCAAGGGCTTGAGTCCGGCAGCCCCGGTGCCGAGAAGTTCACCGCTCAGCTCCATGCGGCTGGCATTGGCATCAACAAAAGGGGTGCGCTCGGTCAAGGGGTCGGCCAGTGTCGAGGCCTGGTTCAGATCATCACGCCAGTCAAGCCCCCCAGTGCCCGTGCTCTGAGCCAACACATGCTGACAACGCGCATCCTGCCAGGCCGGCGGCGAGATGTCGTAGGTCACGCAGTAGTCCATCGACACCAGCTCAAACTCTTCGCGCGAGCCCAGCACACGCAAGGCATTCAGGCGCAATTGCCACCAGAACTGGGCAACTTCCCGGTCACCCAGGGGCGTGTTGGCACGCAACTGCGCGTCCAGACGGTCCAGGTTGTCAAATTGCAGGGACAAAGCTTGATCACACCACTGCCGCATCACCGCCGCCAAAGCGACCGCCGCGTCCGGGCTGATGTTTTCCAGCAGACGCCAGTCCAGCCGGTGAAGGTTGCCCCCCGTTGTGACACTGGCTTGCAAATGCGCGACGGCCAGCTTGTCGAGCATCGCGGGCGACTGCCACCGTGCCACTGCGGGGCTGCGCTGGGCTTGAACCTGCGCCAGTCGCTCGTACAGGGCGACCTGGCCGGTGGATCGGTACAGGTCCTGCAAGGCGGTGGTCCACACCGCCTTGGCACTTGGATCGGCGGCTTCCCCTTTGAGCGCCAGCGTCAGCACCAACTCGGCACCGGCATCATCGCTATTGGCAAAACGGATGGCCGCATCTTCAATCACCGGATCAGAGGACACCTGCCCCATTTCAACCGACACCATGTTGGAGCAGGAAAAGTCGCTGTAATCGGTGGGCTCAAAACTGGCCACACCGACCGGCATCGAGAGCTTGGCGCGCGACTTGGCCGACCACGCTTTGTCCTGAGCGGCGCTGATCGGCAGCTGCGGCATCGCGGCCTCCAGCTTGGTCGGCATGGTCGGGGCAAAGGCAAGACGGGTGTCGATCTGCGACTCTGCCGCTGATGTGCTGGAGAGGCTGCTCCCGGTGGCAAGTGCAGGCGCACGCGCCACGGAGGTGGCTGACGGGGTTGATGCGTTGGGGCTGGGTGGTGCCGTTGGCGCAGGTTCACCCAGCTTGCGCTGCTGGCCGTTCCACCACTGCCTGGACATCTGGGCTTCGATCTCGTCGATCTTTTTGAGGGTTGAGGCACGTGTCTCAGACTCCGGAAACCCTGAGCTGTCCTGGTAAAACGAAGCGCGCGCCGCCATTTCGGACAAGGCTGACGGCGACACTTCGCGCAATTTGCGCAGCTGGCTGAACTCGCGCTGGCGCACCGCGTCGTTGTGCGCTTTGCGCTCAACCATGCGTTTGATCGCCAATTTGCCCAGTTCACCCTGCTCCCCGGCAGCTGCACCGAGCTGCGGTGGCGCGTCGGCCACCGGGCTGCGCACAAAATTGGCAACCCTGGCCAACAAACCGGTGGGAGTGTCTTTGGTTGCCATCACTCAGTCTGGTGTTATCAGCCCTGCCAACACGCGGTCTCAGTCCCCAAACATTTTCTGCTTGAGTTCACGGCGTTGTTGTGCTTCCAGCGACAAGGTGGCGGTCGGGCGGGCCAGCAGTCGGCCCACACCAATCGGCTCGCCGGTTTCGTCGCAGTAGCCATAGTCACCCGCGTCGATGCGGTTGATGGACTGCTCGATCTTCTTGAGCAATTTGCGCTCACGGTCGCGGGTGCGCAACTCCAAGGCGTGTTCTTCCTCAATGGTGGCCCGGTCGGCCGGATCCGGCACCACCACCGTGTCTTCACGCAAATGCTCGGTGGTTTCACCGGCGTTGCTGAGGATGTCGGTCTTGAGCGCCACCAGCTTCTGACGGAAGAACGCCAACTGGGTGTCGTTCATGTAGTCGTCATCCGACATGGCAATGATTTCGGCATCCGTCAGTTCGGCCACCGACTTGGTCTTCCAGTTGTTGGCCAACTTAGGATCTTTTTTGATGGCCGAGGCCAGCGGCGACACGATCGGCTGCACCGAGGTCATCTGGGTAAAACTGGCCTTGGCCGCTGTGGACGCCACCGACTGCGCCATGGACGGAACGGTCAACTGCGCCAGCCGCGAGGACGGGCGCCCAGAACGCACCGGCACACCCAGCGGCGTCAGTTGCGCTACAGCGGCTGGTTTGACCACTGCCACTGACTCATTGGGTTTCGGGGCTCTGGTGAATTTGGGAGTAGAGGTCACGGTTGCGGTTTGATCGAGAGTGGTCACAGATAAAGGCTTCTTTGGGGAACGGGATGGCGCAGGTTTTGGCACCGGCGCTGCTTTGGCAGTTTCGGTTTTTTTAACCGCTGCTGCCTTCTTAACAACCGCCGCAGGCGTGTCCGCTGCTTTGGCTTTGGCAGCTGGCTTGGCCGCCGGTTTGGCTGGAGAGGCCACCACCGCCTTCTTGGTTGGCGCCGCTTGACTGGCTTTGGCCGCAGGGGCGGGCTTGGCGGCAACAACCGCTTTGGCGGGTACAGCTTTCTGTTTCACGACTGGCGCTTTCACAGGTGGTCTCCTGGCGGGGTTTTTATGAGCTTTGGCAGAGGAAACAGTTGTTTGTGCCGTCGTTGGCAACCTGGAAACGCCGGTTGGCGCTTTTTCATCGGCGCGCGAGTGTACTGGCGCAGCCTTCGAAAAACCCATCAGTTGCAAAAGAGAGACAAACATCAGCCCTCCGGGGCAGGGTTAAAAGACAGGCTCACACAAGGCTTGCTCCATACCTTGCAGGAAAATGTCCTGGGGCAGATCGATACCAATAAATACCATTTTGCTACAACGTTTTTCGTCTTTGGCCCATGCCGGGCCCAGGTCACTGCCCATCAACTGGTGCACCCCCTGGAAAATCACCTTGCGTTCGGTACCCTGCATGTACAGCACACCTTTGTAACGCAACATGCGCGGGCCATAGATGTTGACCACCGCGCCCAGAAAGTCTTCGAGCTTGGCCGGATCGAACGGGCGGTCCGAACGGAACACAAAACTTTTCACGTCGTCATCGTGGGCGTGGTGGTGGCCATCATGCTGGTGCGACGGGTGGTCGCAAGCCTCGCCGGGCGCATGGTTGTGCCCCGCATGGTCATGGTCATGGTCGTGCTGGTCTTCCTTGAGGAAGTCCGGGTCAATGTCAAGTTTGGTGTTGAGGTTAAAACCGCGCAGGTCAAACACCTCGCTCAAGGCCACCTCACCAAAATGCACGGCTTTTTGCGGCGCACGCGGGTTCATGTGTTTGAGGCGATGCTGCAGGTCCGCCACCTCGTCGGCCGACACCAGATCGGTCTTGCTGAGGAAAATCTGATCGGCAAAACCCACCTGGCGGCGCGCTTCCTGGCGGTCGTCGAGCTGCTGGTTGGCGTGTTTGGCATCCACCAGGGTCAGGATCGAATCGAGCAGATAACTCTCGGCGATCTCGTCGTCCATGAAAAAGGTCTGCGCCACCGGGCCGGGGTCGGCCACACCGGTGGTTTCGATCACCACCCGGTCAAAGTCGAGCAGGCCCTGACGCTTTTTGGCCGCCAGCAGCTGCAACGCTTCACGCAAGTCTTCGCGGATGGAGCAGCAGATGCAGCCATTGCTCATCTGGATGATCTGCTCCTTGGAGTCGGTCACCAAAATGTCGTTGTCGATGTTTTCCTCGCCAAACTCGTTCTCGATCACTGCAATCTTCTGGCCGTGCGCCTCGGCCAGCACACGTTTGAGCAGTGTGGTTTTGCCGGAGCCGAGAAAACCGGTGAGGATCGTGGCAGGAATCAGAGACATGGTAGAGCGGGGGTTGGAAAGGCAGCGAGTGTAACGACGAACCTGTAACAGCTTACTTACGCATGACCACCAGACCTTTCAGGTATTCCCCCTCTGGGAAATGGATGGTCATCGGGTGGTCTGGCGCGCCACCCATACGTTCGTGGATAAAACCGTCGACCCCGGCGTCACATCCGGCCGACGCCACAATTTTGTGGAACAGGTCGGCGCTGATGCCGCCCGAGCAGCTGTAGGTGAACAACACCCCCCCGGGCTCCAGAATCTTGAAGGCCAGGCGGTTGATGTCTTTGTAGGCCCGCGCGGCGCGTTCGGCATGCGCCACCGTGGGTGCAAACTTGGGCGGGTCGAGCACGATGGCGTCAAATGTGCGGCCCTGCTCGGCAAACTGGCGCAGCGAGGCGTTCACATCCGCATCCATGAAGCTGGCGCGATCTGATGCCAGCCCATTGAGCGCCACATTGGCCGCCGCCTTGGCCAGTGCCGGGCCACTGGAGTCGATCGAGGTGACATGCGCCGCACCACCTTGCAGCCCGGCCACGGTGAAGCCGCCGGTATAACAGTAGCAATTGAGCACCCGCTCAAACTTGAGCCGTTGGCAGTAGTCAAAAAAGCGTTTGCGGCTGTCGCGCTGGTCCAGGTAAAAGCCGGTTTTGTGGCCTTCGGCGATGTTCACCGCGAGCTGCCAGCTGTGCTCCTGCAGCAACAGCTCGACCTCGCCCTCACCACGCAGCCAGCCGGTGGCTTCGGCCAGGCCTTCGAGTGTGCGGCTGCTGGCGTCGCTGCGCTCGTACAGTTTGGTCAGGCCGGTGGCGGCCAGCAGCGCATCGGCAATCACGTCTTTCCAGCGCTCGACACCGGCGCTCGTGAACTGCGCCACCAGCGTGTCGGCATAGCGGTCCACAATCAGCCCGGGCAAGCCGTCAGACTCGCCGTGAATCAGGCGCACACCGTTGCTTTGTATGCCAAATCGGCCTCTAGCCCTGATGGCGTTTGCGCAAGTAGCTACAAAAAACGATGCATCAATGCGTTGCTGCTCGTCAAAACTCCAGGCCCGGGCGCGGATTTTGGAGCTGGGGCTGAACGCCGCCCAGGCCAGAAACTGGCCCTCGCTCGATTCCACACGCACGGTTTCACCGGGGTCGGCACTCCCACGGGCAATGGCCGACTCAAAAATCCAAGGGTGTTGACGCAGGAGGGAACGTTCCTTGCCGGGTCGCAGACGGATAACTTTCATTCAATACGTGATGGCCATGGCAGGCACATCCACACGGATCATGGGTTTGCCCAGCGCCGAACTCACCGCGGCCACGTAGCCAGCGGCCCACTTCGGGTCCTTCAACAGCGCGGCACCGGCGGCTTGGGTCACCACCAGCACCTTGTCAGCGGTCAGCACCTTGCCGCTGGCGCGCAGCGGCTCACATTCCAGCTCAACGAACTGTTTGTCAAGCCAGGCACGTGCGGCGTCGTGCGCCAGAGGGGTACCGTCGGGCACGGGGAAAGTCAGTTCAACTCCTTTGTCCAAGACAACGCTGATTTGCTTTTGCATAGGGCACCTGTTGATGAGAAGTTGAGGGGAAAGTCGCTATTTTGAACTACCCGGCTTGAGGTGAGCGCGCGGGTGCGCCGCATCATAGGCCTTGGTCAGGTGGCCAAAGTCCAGCCGGGTGTAGATCTGGGTGGTGCTGATGTTGGCGTGGCCCAGCAACTCCTGCACCCCACGCAGGTCGCTGCTGGACTGCAGGACATGGCTGGCAAAGGAATGGCGCAGCATGTGCGGGTGCACCGGTGCGGCCAGCCCGGCTTGCAGACTGCGTGACTGCAGCCGCTTCCAGACCGACTGCGCCGACAAACGCGTGCCGTTGCGCCCGATGAACAGCGCGGCCTGTACTTCGGTGGGAGCGGCGCCAGCGGCCTGCGCGCGCTGAGTCAAGCCCTGATCGCGCACCAATAGCCAGCGCTGCACCGCAACCACCGCCTGGCTGCCGACCGGCACAATCCGGCGTTTGCTACCTTTGCCCAGCACATGGGCCTCACCGGCTTGTAAATCGAGCCAGCCACGCGCCGTGGCGCTGGCCACCACATCCAGACCGGTGACTTCGGCCAGACGCAGGCCACCGCCGTAGAGCAACTCGATCAGGGCCGCATCACGCGCTTCCAGCCAGGGGTTGTCACGCTCATTTTGGAAGCTGGCGAGTTGCACCGCGTCATCCACAGTGAGCGCCTTGGGCAAGGGTTTGGCGGCCTTGGGCGCCCTGACATTGAGCACCGGGTTGACCTGCACCAGACCTTCATGGCCCAGCCAGGTATAAAAACCACGCCAGCCCGACAAAATCAGCGCAATCCCCCGGCCGCTGCGACCAGCGCTGTGCATCTGCGCCGCCCAGCGCCGGATATGGGCCGGCTGGACCTCGGTCAGCCCCACCCCGGCGGTAGCGGCCTGGTCCGCCAATTTGGCCAAGTCCAGGCTGTAGAGCGTGACCGTGCGCTCGGCCAGGCGTTTTTCAAAACGCACATGGTCCAGATAACGCTGAACCAGGGGGTCGATCATGCGCGGTACAAGCGGTGCAACAGAGACTAACGCAGCGGCGAGAGCGCTGCGCTGGCCAGCTCGGAAATACGCGCCAGGAAATCGGTGCCCATGGTGCTGGCAAAACGTTGTGCGTCGGGGGAGGCCAGCACCAGCAGACCAAACGCTGGCGCCACACCGCCGTGTGCGCCGTTGGTCTCCGGCAAACCACGCAGCGGCAGAATCGCCAGCGACACCGCCGCCTGGGGTTCGGGCAGCCAGTTGATCGCCTCCAGCCCGGTGTTGACACCACAAAACGGCTCGGTCAGCGAGGTGGCAAAGGACTTGGCATCGTCGCTGACGCCGGTGGCAAACTCGCAGGCCGCGTATTGCGGCGCCACACCCCAGACCTTGATGCCGACCTGCGGCACCGAAAACTGGTCAGCCAGCTCGTCGGCAATCAGCTGCGGCAGCGCCTGCACATCGGTGTTGAGGAACAGGGTGCGCGCCCAGAACAGCAGCTTGTCGGACAACACCATGTTTTCGTTGACGTTGCGGATCATGTCCATGATGCGCTGCTCCAGCATGCGGATTTTTTCGCGCAACAAGGTGGCCTGGCGCTCTTGCAGGCTGACCGCACGCTGGCTGTGCGGGCTGGTGAGCTGCACGGCGGCCAGCAACTCGGCATGGCGTTCAAAAAAATCAGGGGTGTTGGCCAGATAGTTGGCGATGTCGTCTTCGGTGATCGGGCTGCCAATGGCGCTGGGGAAATGGGAGGTGGGTGACATGTTTGCCTTCAGTTCGGGAGTTCAATTTCGCCATCAAAAACCACGGTGGCCGGGCCGGTCAGCAGCACCGGCGCACTGCCGCCCTGCCAGCTGATGGTGAGGGTGCCGCCGTGGGTCGCCACATCGACCGTGACGTCGAGCAGCCCCAGGCGGATGCCCGCCACCACCGCCGCACAGGCACCAGTGCCGCAGGCCAGGGTTTCACCGGCGCCGCGCTCAAACACGCGCAGGCGGATGTGGCTGCGGTCCAGCACCTGCATAAACCCCACATTGACACCACGCGGGAAGGCACCCTGCTGCTGCACCAGCGGCCCCAGGGTCAACACCGGGGCCGTGTCGACATCGTCCACCAGCGTCACCGCATGGGGGTTGCCCATGGACACCAGCGCTACTTGAACAATAGTGATCTGCCCTTGATTGTTAAGGGCTAGAGGCCATTTTTCCCAAGAACCGGAGGGGTCGACCTGCAAACCAGTGGCGTCAAACGGCAGGTGGGCCAGCGCAAAGTCCGGCGCCTCCATGTCGACCGTGACCCGGCCATCGGGCTGGCGTTGTAACTGCAAGACGCGGTTCATGGTCTGCACCGTCACCACGTCTTTGGCGGTGAGGCCCTGACGGCGCACAAAAGCCATGAAACAGCGCGCGCCGTTGCCGCAGTGCTCGACCTGGCCACCGTCGGCGTTGTGGATGACGTAGGAGAAATCCATGTCGGGGCTGGTGGCCGGGCGCACCGTGAGGATCTGGTCGGCGCCCACACCAAAGTGGCGGTCGGCCAGAAAGCGGTATTGCGCGGGGGTGAGGCCGTAGTGGGTGCGGGTTTCGTCCAGCACCACAAAGTCGTTGCCAGCACCTTGCATTTTGGTAAAGGGGATTCGCATGGGTGGCATTATCTATGGGAGCGCCGGGGCCGCTTCACAGAGCGTGTGATGCCCTCGGGCGTTTTCTCCTCGGGTGAACTCGTCAACGTGTCAGTTTTGACCCGGGACGTGGACCGCGCAGAGGCCGGGGGCTCATGACGCTTCGCTTTTTGAAATCGCCCCCGACCTCCGCGCGATCCGCGACCCGGGCGCTTCTGGTCTTGGACATCCAATTCGCCCACCTTCCACTTGGCCCTTCCGCACCTCCACCAAAGCGTCATACCGAGTCGATATCATTTCCCCATGCCACGCCCCAACCAACAACTTCACCCCCACCGCGAACCCGCCCCGGCGCGGCTGGCGGCCACGGTGTTGCTGCTGCGCGATGGCGCAGAGGGGCTGGAGGTGCTGATGACGCGGCGCTCGGACACGGCGCGTTTTGCACCGGGCGCCTATGTGTTTCCGGGCGGAGGTGTCGACGCGGCCGACGCCTTGCACCATCACCTGGCCACCAGACGCCCAGGGCAACACGATGAACCCCTCACCGAAGCCATTGCCGCCATCCGCGAGAGTCTGGAAGAGCTAGGTGTGTTGCTGGCGCGCCACCCGGATGGGCGCTGGGCCGACCAACAGGACATTGACACCCTGGACCGCCAGCGCGACTTTTTTGCCCAGGTGGCGGCATGCGGCCTGACGTTGGCCGCCGACCAGGTGTTTGTGCTGGCGCGCTGGACCACCGACCGCCAACTGCCCCAGCGTTATGAGGTGCCGTTTCTGGTGGCGCGTATGCCCGAGGGCCAGACGCCGGTGGCCGATGAAGCGGAACAGTTTGAGCCGGTCTGGCTGCGTCCTGCGGACGCGCTGGCGCGTCATGCGGCGGGCAACTTCTTCATGATCTTCCCCACCATTCGGACGCTGGAGCGGCTGCGGAACTTCCTCGACGTGGCGGCCGTGTTGTTGGCCTGCGCCGAGACCGAGTCACCGCTGTGGGTCAGTTGCCCACGCACCGGACTGGTGGGCGGGCGCGAAGTCCGTTACATGGAGTTTGAGAGCGCCTTTGGTGAACTGGCCCTGATCTGCCCTGACGGCCAAGTGCAACACCCGCTCGATTGGCAGAGTGAACGCGTGGTGCCGCTGCTCAAAAACGTGCAGCGCCTGACCGCACCCAACCCCGGCGCGATGACCGGCCCGGGCACCAACAGCTACCTGGTGGGGGACCCCAATACCGGCTACATCGTCATTGACCCCGGCCCGGCCGACCCGCAGCACCTGGAGCAGCTCTGGCGCGCAGCGGGTGGCGACATCCGCGCCATCGTCTGCACCCATTCCCACCCCGACCACGCCCCCGGCGCCCGGCCACTGCAGGCTTTGTGCCAACCCAAACCGCCGGTTCTGGGCCTGCCCAGTGCGCCCACGGCGCGGGCTGCCAGCCAGTTCAGCCCCGACAGGGCGCTACAACATCATGAGCTTCTAGCCCTTTATCTCAAAGGGCTGGAGGGCGATTTGGCTTATAACGCTGGCCACACGCTGCAAGTCATCCACACCCCCGGCCACGCCGCCAACCACCTGTGCCTGGTGCTGCTGCAGGACGGGCTGCTGTTCTCGGGCGACCACATCCTCAACGGCAGCACCACCGTGGTCGACCCGCCCGATGGCGACATGGACGACTACATGGCCTCGCTGGATCTGCTCAGCCACACCTGCAACGAGCTGGGCGTGCGCTACATCCTGCCCGCCCATGGCTATGTGATCGGTGGGCCTGAGGACGAGGCACTGGCCGCCATCGCCCGCCTGAAAGCCCACCGCCAACAGCGCGAAGCCAAGGTCCTGGCGGCAATGCAAAGCCTGCCCGATGGCAGCCCCGACGACTGGCTGGCGCTGGCCTATGCCGATGTACCCGAACGCATGTGGCCAGTGGCCAAACGCTCACTGATGGCGCACCTGGCGCGTATCACCGCCCACGTGCGCTGAAAAACGCCAGCCAGCCACAGGGGCACGCGGTTAACATGCCCGGCATATGACCCTGCCCCGACCGCCACGCACCGCCGCGCCCAAGCGCCCTACGCTCAAAGTTCCCGCGCGCGCGCCAGCGCCTGCCCCACTTGCCCACAGCGCCCCCCCCAACGTGGTGGCTCGCGCCCCTGCTCCTGCGCCCAAACCGGCGCCTGCCAAAGCGCCCCGACCCGTTTCCGCCAAAACCCCGAGCCAAACACGCCCGCGCCGAACCGAACCCGCTGGCGCCCCCATCAAGCCACGCCTGCACAAAAACACGCCACCACCCGCCCCAGAGATGGCCGGGGTGCGCCTGTCCAAACTGGTGGCGGCCCAGGTCAACTGCTCACGCCGCGAGGCCGAGCAGATCATTGAGGGTGGCTGGGTGCAGGTCAATGGCAAGGTGGTGGAGGAACCGATGGCGCGGGTGCAGGACCAGAGCGTGGTGGTTGACCCGCAGGCCAACCCGATGGCTTTGAGCGAGGTCACGCTGCTGTTGCACAAACCACCCGGTTTTGAGGCCATGGCGCCCTTGGGTGCCGCCAACAAACGGCTCAAACCCGCACACACCCTCTTACAAGCAGCCACGCACTGGGAGCAGGACGAGTCGAACGAACGCGTGCTCAAACGCCATCTGGCCAAACTCACCGCGGGTGTGCCGCTGGAGCTGGCAGCCAGCGGGCTGGTGGTGTTCACCCAGGACTGGCGCGTGCTGCGCAAACTGACCGAAGACGCCGCGCAGATCGAACATGAGTTGGCGGTGGAGGTGCAAGGTGAGGTGTCGCCCGAGCAATTGCACCGCATGAACGTGCCGTCCACCAATGCGGGCAGCACGCTGCCGCCGGTCAAGGTCAGTGTCAACAGCACCAGCGAGGCCTCAACCCGGCTGCGTTTTGCTGTCAAGGGTGCGCACCCCGGGCTGGCAGCCTACCTGTGTGAACGCGCCGGGCTGCAGATCTTGAGTGTCAAGCGCCTGCGTATTGGCCGCGTCACACTGGCCCATCTGCCCGAAGGGCAATGGCGCTACCTGCTACCGCACGAGCGGTTTTAAACCCTCAGGCCAGCAGCGCCCGGCCTTCGACTTCGTCGCTGAGCGGCGGATAACGGGTTGGCTCGGGCAGGTTGTAGTGCCACCACTCGTGCGGGTGGTGCGCCCAGCCCGCAGTGGTCATCACATCAAGCAACAGGCGCCGGTTGTGCTGCGCCTGTTCTGATATGTCGGTGCGGCCATGGCGCGACTGCTCGGTCATCTCGTCAAACTCGGTGCCCATGTCCAGCGGCGCACCATCGGCCTGGCACAGCGTCAGGTCCACCGCCACACCGCGCGTGTGCATCGAGCCGATGCGCGGGTCGGCCACAAACATCGGGTTGGGCAAGACGGACCAGAGCCGCCACTGCGCAGCGGATGGCCGGTACGCATCGAGCACACACAAGCGCAGGCCCCGCGCCTGCGCCAATTCGGCGGCGGCAACAAGCGCCACCAAGGCATCTTTGTGCAAAAAGGCGATGGCGTGTTGGTAAATCGGGATACCGGTGAGGTTGTTGGTGGTGGCGTAACGCAGATCGATGTCGATGGCGGGGTGGGAGATTTCTTGCAAAGGCATGGGCCGGGATTATCCGGGCTGTGCTGCCCGGGCGTCACAGGCTGAACAACTGCCCCCGCGCGGCGTCGGTGATCGCCAGCACACAGGGGTGGCTGATGCGCCGCTCCACCGACACCGCATAAAACTCCTCCACCAGCTCGTCGGTGCGACCAATCACCGACACACCAAACTGGGTGCAGGTCTCGTCTTCCAACACGCTTGGGGTCATGAACACCCCCTGGCCTTCACGGCCAAAGGCTTTCATGAGCGCGGCGTCGTCAATCTCGCCCACCACCACGGGGGCCACCTGGTGTCGTGCAAACCAGCCCTCCAGTTGGCGCCGCACCGAGGACGAGGCGCCGGGCACCAGCATCGGCACACCGTCCAGGCAGCCCGGAAACGCCCCCTTGACGCGGGACTTGAGTCCCGGCGCGCAAAAAAAACTCATGGCACTGCGGCCCAACGCATGGTTAAACGCCTTGACACTGACCCGCCGTGGCATCGGCTCGTCGGCAATCACCAGGTCGAGCTGGTGCAAGGCCAACGCCGCCAGCAAATCATCAAACGTGCCCTCGCTGGCCAGCAGTTTGACCGGTTGTGCCATCGACAAGGCCGGCTCCAACAGACGGTAGGCCAGCGACTTGGACACCGAATCCGCCACCCCGACCCGGAAGTCCAGCCGCTTTTGCACACCACGCGTCTGGCGCAGCGCGGTCTCCAGGTCTTGCCCCAGGCTGAAGATCTGGTCGGCATACCCCAGCGCCAG
This sequence comes from Rhodoferax sp. BLA1, assembly GCF_013416775.1. Taxonomy (GTDB): domain Bacteria; phylum Pseudomonadota; class Gammaproteobacteria; order Burkholderiales; family Burkholderiaceae_C; genus Rhodoferax. Next base: position 305,865 of record NZ_SZVI01000012.1, on the reverse strand, counting down.
GCGGCCATGTTCGGTCAGCTCCAGCTGGCGGCCACTTTTGCGAAACAGCTTGCGCCCGAGCCAGTCTTCCAGTAACTTGATCTGCCCCGACAGGGTTTGCGGCGTGATGTGCAACTGCTCACCCGCGCGCATGATGCCGCCGGCGCGCGCGGTGACCCAAAAATAGTAAAGGTGCTTGAAATTCATGTCGCTGGCCTCATGTATCTGCCTGATTGTTCGTTTTTATCGAAGTTTAAATGTCTTAAATTCGAATTTACGCGAAGTGAGTTGAACTTTATAGTTCAACGCGTGTCATCTTCACAGACACTGACAGGAGTAATACATATGCGCTTAAGTACCAAAGGTCGTTTTGCCGTCACCGCCATGATTGATGTCGCCTTGCGCGAGAAACAAGGGCCGGTGCCGCTGTCTGACATTTCCGTGCGCCAGCAAATTTCTCTGTCGTACCTGGAACAAATGTTCAGCAAGTTGCGCCAGCAGGGCTTGGTGCGCAGCACCCGTGGGCCAGGCGGTGGTTACACCCTGGGTCACCGCACCGATGCCATCACGGTGGCCGACATCATCTGCGCTGTGGAAGACGCTGTGCCTGAGGTCAAGTCAGCAGAGGTGGCTGACACCAAAGACATGGCGCAGGACCTGTGGGACTCGATGAACGCCAAGGTGTTCGAGTTCATGCAGTCGGTCACCTTGCGCAGCTTGGTGCTGGAACAACTGGCCAAGGGTGTCAAGATCGAACAAAAACCCGCAGCTAACCGCGGTGTGTTCAAGAAGCCGGTGCATGCACCGCTGCGCACCAGCGCACCCAACTCGGTGTTTGCCCTCGGCCAAAGCCTGCTGGCACGCGGCTGATTGGCCTCTAGCCCAGGTAGTACCTGGGCTGAGCGCTATGAAAAAGTGTGAAGCCCACCGATAAGCCGGATTCTGTGCACCCGGGTTGCCCCGGGTGTGACTGCCATTAATCTGGGCTGTTGGTCACCCAACAGCTCGGTGCTACCTACCCGCCAACTCCGGGGGCCCCGTCAACGTTGGCCTACTTGGTATTGCTGCGCGTAGAGATTGCCCGTTTCACCCGAACTAAATCGGCTCGTCTCTGTTGCTCTGATCCTCACCTTATACCCCTGGCTTGCGCCCAAGGCTTTCAGTGGACAGCCGTTAGCTGCTACGCTGCCCTATGCAGTCCGGACGTTCCTCCAGTGCTCTGTTTCCAGAATTGCACCAGCGGCAGTCTGGCGGGCTTCACACGGGGGATTATCGCGGCAATCGGCGCGGCCTTTCCCAGTGATTCATCAGATAGACCGCACCCCACGTGCTGGCATAAGCTTATATGCATTCGGACAGAACAACTGGTTCAAAATAGCTTCACCCACGCACACGGCGTGACCCATTCGAGGAGCCCTGATGAAAGTCGACAACGTCCTGCAGACCATTGGCAACACGCCACACATCCGTATCAACCGCCTGTTTGGCAACACACACAAGGTGTACGTCAAATCCGAGCGCAGCAACCCCGGCGGCTCGATCAAGGACCGCATTGCGCTGGCGATGGTCGAGGCCGCCGAAAAATCAGGGGAACTGAAACCCGGTGCCACCATCATCGAGCCCACCTCGGGCAACACCGGTGTCGGGCTGGCGCTGGTGGCTGCGGTCAAGGGCTACAAACTGATCCTGGTGATGCCCGACAGCATGAGTGTCGAGCGCCGCCGCCTGATGCTGGCCTACGGCGCCAGTTTCGATTTGACCCCGCGTGAAAAAGGCATGAAAGGCGCCATCGCCCGCGCCCAGGAACTCGCTGCCAGCACCCCCGGTGCCTGGATCCCGCAACAGTTTGACAACCCCGCCAACCCAGCGGTACACGCCCGCACCACGGCACAGGAGATCCTGGCCGACTTCCCCGAGGGTGTGGATGTGCTGATCACCGGTGTGGGTACCGGCGGCCACCTCAGTGGTGTGGCCGAGGTGCTCAAGGCCAAGTGGCCGCAGCTCAAGGTCTACGCGGTGGAGCCTTCGGCCTCGCCGGTGATCTCGGGCGGCGCACCGTCACCGCACCCGATCCAGGGCATTGGTGCCGGGTTTGTGCCCAAAAACCTCAACACCAGTCTGCTCGACGGTGTGATCCAAGTCGATGCCGAGCCCGCGCGTGAATTCGCCCGGCGCAGCGCGGCTGAAGAAGGCCTGCTGGTCGGCATCTCCAGCGGCGCCACCCTGGCCGCCATTGCACAAAAACTGCCCGAGATTGCGCCCGGTGCCACGGTGCTGGGCTTCAACTACGACACCGGTGAGCGTTATTTGTCGATAGAAGGTTTCTTGCCAAGTTAGGGCGGCAAACCCCAGGCGCACACGGGCCCCGTGGCGCCTGCAGTCGGCACGGCATAAGGGAGGCTTTATCATCGGCGCCCTGCTTGATAACCACGAGCCCGCCATGATCAGACTCTCAGAACTCAAACTCCCCCTGTCCGCCTTACCGGTGGTGACCCGCCGCGCAGCCGATGCTCCGGCTGAAACCGACGCCGACCGTGCGCCCATCATCCACCCGTTTGAGGCCCTGACGCGAATGAGCGCGCAGGCGCTGGGTGTGGACGTAACAGCCATCGCCCATTTACACGTCTTCAAACGCAGTTTTGACGCGCGCAAGGCCGAGCTGCTGGCGGTGTTCATCGTCGATGTCACACTGAACGATCCGGCGCTGGAAGCCCGGCTGCTGGCCCAGTTCCAGGGCAACTCACACATCCAACCCACGCCCGACATGGCCTACCGGTTGGTGGCCACCGCGCCCGCCAATTTGCCGCTGCGCCCGGTGGTGGTGGGTTTTGGCCCATGTGGCATGTTTGCCGCGCTCATTTTGGCGCAGATGGGGTTCAAACCCATCGTGCTGGAGCGTGGCCGCAAGGTGCGTGAACGCACCAAGGACACCTGGGGCCTGTGGCGCAAACACGTGCTCAACCCCGAGAGCAATGTGCAGTTTGGTGAAGGCGGCGCCGGCACCTTTTCAGACGGCAAGTTGTGGAGCCAGATCAAGGACCCGCGCCACCTGGGCCGCCAGGTGATGACCGAGTTTGTCAACTTTGGCGCGCCGCCCGAGATTCTGGTGGAAGCGCACCCGCACATCGGCACCTTCAAGCTGGTCAAGGTGGTGGAGAACCTGCGCGAACGCATCATCGCGCTGGGTGGCGAGATCCGGTTTGAGCAACGCGTGATGGATGTGGAGGTCGACACAGCCAAGGGCCAACGCCAACTGCGTGGCCTGACGGTGCTGGACCAGACCAGCGGCCAAACCTACGACTTGCGCGCCGACCAGGTCATCCTGGCGCTGGGCCACAGCGCCCGCGACACCTTTGCCATGCTGCATGGGCGCGGTGTGGCCACCCAGGCCAAACCCTTTTCGGTGGGCTTTCGTATTGAGCACCCGCAAAGCCTGATCGACCGAGCCCTGTGGGGCCGCCACGCGGGCAACCCGGTGCTGGGCGCTGCGGCCTACAAGCTGGTGCACCACGCGCAGAATGGCCGTGCGGTCTACAGCTTTTGTATGTGCCCGGGCGGCACCGTGGTGGCCGCCACCAGCGAGCCGGGCCGCGTGGTGACCAACGGCATGAGCCAGTATTCACGCGCCGAGCGCAACGCCAACGCCGGGCTGGTGGTGGGCATCGAACCCGTCGATTACCCGCAGGACAGCGCCGCGTTTATTGCAGCTTTTGGGCATGTAACCGGTGCGCAATATGCGCAGGAAGCTCTGGAATTAAGAGCAAATGATCCCCAAGCCGTGCACCCGCTGGCAGGCATCAACCTGCAGCGCCAGCTTGAAGCCAATGCCTATGTGCTGGGCGGCAGTACCTACGAGGCGCCCGGCCAACTGGTGGGTGACTTCATCCGGGGGGAAGCATCAAACCAGTTTGGCAGTGTGTTGCCCTCGTACAAACCGGGCGTCAAGCTCGGTGATTTGCATGGTGCCCTGCCCGACTACGCGATAACCGCGCTGCGTGAGGCGCTGCCGGTGTTTGGCAAAAAGATCAAAGGTTTTGACCTGCCTGACGCGGTGTTGACCGGGGTTGAGACCCGCACCTCGTCCCCCTTGCGTATGCCGCGTGGGGAGGATTTTCAGAGCATCAACACCGCAGGCCTGTACCCGGGTGGTGAAGGCGCGGGTTACGCGGGTGGCATCCTGTCGGCGGCGGTGGATGGCATCAAGCTGGCTGAGGCGTTGGCGCGGCGGGTGGCTGGGTAGTTATTGGTCAAATTGGCTTCTAGCCCTTATTCTTCGAGGGCTTGTAGCTATCGTTTTTTTGATTGACTGATTCGCGTGGCGCCAGGCGAGCGGCGGGGTAACCGTTCTCCGGCCCCCTCGCGGGAAGCGGCTTGAGTGAACTGCTTGCCTAAGTGTCGCGTCTGACTGTGGTGCGCCACCTGTCTCACCACGCGAATGGGTTCTGCGCCCGGTTACCCCACCACTCGCCTTCAACGGTTTTGGATACATGGTCGGGGAAAGCAAGTCAGATTGAAACCAAAAGCTATCGGACAAATTTCCTGACAGCGGCCAACGATCAAAGGGATCGGCCAAGTTAGGCCTCATCTTCGCCATACCGCCCGCACCAACCGCTACTGTCAACCAGCAGGGCATAGTGAAGCTGGCGGAAATGCGTCGGACGGCTTTGTGCTCAACTCAAAGAGCCGATTGAAGATTTTTTCTTCTGCCTTCAACGGCGCTTGCATATCCTGCAGCCCAAAAAAAGCTGAAAGATAACCGCAACCAGCGTGAATCACACCGATCAAGATTTCTTCAAGTTGACATATTGTCGCGGCCCTAAATCCGTCGGTAGTTTTCTCGCCGGTCTGATGAGCTGAAAAAAAGTAACTTACGCCGAAGGGCGAGCCATGAATAATTTCTGACGAAAGACTGTAGAGAAGGAAATCTGCCGCGAGCAAGCGTGACGCAGCGCGACGGCCTGCAAGCTCTCCCACCATTTTGATGCGGCTTGGAACATCATGATTCGTCCAACGGCCTTTGCCTTTTCCACTGAACTCCGGAAACTTCTCCTCGAGGGTGGCCTGCTGATCGGCGTCTGAGCGGATCTCCAGAGCAAACTCTCCGCGCCCTCTTTTTCTGTTGAAATGTTTCCAAGCGGCATAGTCGATATATCGAATAGCCCTCGATGCGACTTCATCGGACTCAGCTAGAAGATAGCTGGCGTTTAGAAAAGACTCGAATGCTGAACGGGCAACAGGATACGCATCTCGAACGGGAATGCCACGAAGCTTGGCCATGCGAAGCAATGTTTCTAACGATTGGCCAGCTCCCATCGCTAGACTCGTGCTAATGCGCCTCTGGCTGTCACCAAGACTGCATACCAGCCTTTCCCCTTCAAAAGTAGCAGGGCCCTGAGATGCAACGTAGAGCGCAAGACGAAGGAACTCTTGCTGGAGCATTGCCAACCCTCTGAGTGCGTCAATGAGCGGTAGTTCCTCAATATCCATAGGCTGCCTGGTGATGCTGCCTAGCGCAATACAGCCGAACGCGTATCTTGGCATTCACAAGATAGACGATGGCATAAACTGGGTTTGCAGGTTTGATCGCAGTAGCAAAATGAGGCGCAGCACTGCTGGTTGCCAGCATTCGGACTGCAAATCCTAGCCGCAATTACCGTATTCAAAACGTCTACCAAACCCGCCTCCTCGGTTGCCCAACCGTACCTCTGGCTGAATCATTTGCGAGGGGTGATGGGGTTCAAGCACTATAGCTGGCACGTCACGGGGGTAGGCATGTCGAGGCGAGGTTTTTCCTGCGGTGGCATGGGCGCAACGGTCGAATGCGGCGATGCGAAACACCTGCGCGTTTGACATGTCACATCTGCATTCAGTCCATTGATAGAAAAAGCGTCATCAGCCCTTATAGATCATGGGTCAGAAGCTATCAATACCATACCAATCCATCCATACCTGCGTCATGGCGCGTTGGCTTCGGGTCAGGCCGCTTCCCCCGCCTCCAGCTGCAGCAGCAACTCGTTTGCCTCCACAAATTGCTCTTCGCTGAAGACTCTGATACCCGCACTTCCCAGCAGAGCAGCCAACACCCCTCGCTCGGCCACGCGCACGCCTGCGAACGTGCCGTCGTAGATGTAGCCCGAGCCGCAGGAGGGGCTGCCTTCCTTGAGCACGGCCACGCGGATGTCTTGGCTTTGGGCTTGCAGCAGCACGTGCTGGGCGCCGGAGATGAACGCATCCGACACGTCCTGGCCCTGTCGGTCAAACACGCTGGCTTGCCCCAACAAGACCTTGGCGCCACCCGCGCCCAAACTGATTTCAGCGGCTGGGCGTGGCACAGGCAGGCCGCCCGAGACCTCGGGGCAGACTGGCACGACGCGCCCCTGCGCTAACCAGCGTGCCAACACGTCACTATCGCAGCGTTTGTGGATGGCGTTGTAGCGAACCGGGCTGCCAATCAGGCAGGCACTCACAAGGACGAGTTGCATCTGGGCGGGGTGGGTAGGTTGACTCACCGTGGCATCAGCACAAACACGCCCCAGCCGAGGTAGTCACGTGTGTAGGTGGCGTAACGCTCGGGTTCCGAGTTCAGCTGGGCGCGCACCTCGGGCGCAAACGCGTCGCCCGGGTTGGCCGCCAGCCAGCGGCGCATGGTGAGCCATTTGGCGGCCTCGTAGCGGTCCCAGCCGTCCTGGTCCGCCAGCACCATTTCAACCACGTCGTAACCCAGCTGGCCAAAAGATGCCACCAGTGCAGGCAGCGTGAGGAAGTCGTTGATGGCGTGGGCCAGGCAGCCTTTGGCTACCTCTTCTGTCGGAGGCAACTGGCGCCAGAACGGCTCACCAATCAGGATGATCCCGCCGGGGCGCAGGCTCTGCGTCAGCAGAGCGATGCTGCCCGCAACGCCGCCAGCAATCCAGGTGGCACCCACACAGGCGGCCACATCGACCTTCTGGTCAGAGACATAACCGGCGGCATCGCCGTGGATGAACTTGACCTGATGGGCCACGCCGAGTTCTTCTGCACGGTCTTGGGCTTGTTCGGTGAACAGCTGGCTCATGTCGACGCCTGTGCCGGTGATACCGTGGTCGCGCGCCCAGGTGCACAACATCTCGCCCGAGCCGCTGCCCAGGTCGAGCAGGCTGGCCCCCGGTGCCAGGCGCAATGCCGCGCCGAGGGTGGCGAGTTTGTCGGGGGTGATCGGGTTGTGGATGCGGTGCGCGCTTTCAGTGATGGTGAATATCCGTGGGATGTCCATGATGGAAAAATTCCTGAAGGATGTGAAGCGATGTGCTTGAGGCCTGTTTGATGTTGCCGAACCCCCTGGCGGGGTGGGCAGATGTGCCCCGTCGTCCCGCTGGCTGGATCAGGTGCGGGGGCTAGGGGGCCGCAATCACTATAGCGCGCGCCTCACAGAGGTACGGCAGGAATGGGGAGAAATTCTTAGGGGGTGGCGCGGGCGCAACAGCCCGGCAGGAGACACCTGCCACCGACTTCATATGAAAAAAGCGCCTATACCCCTTAAGAATCGAGGGTCAGGCGCTATCAATCGTGACATGCTGGTCAACCTGAGCCAGAGGCACGGCTCCCAACGAACCGCCCCCCAGCCCCGGCAGCATTTACTTGCCGCCGCGGATCTTCTTGAGCTCAGCCTGGGTTTCGTTCCACAGGTCCATGCCGATGTCGGCACCAATCGTGGCGTACACCTTGGTCAGCTTGTCGCGCATGCGGCCGGCTTCAACGGGAGACAGTTCGTTGATCTGCATGCCCTTGGCTTTGAGGTCACCCATGGCCTTGGCGGCTTCGTCGCGGGTGTCTTTGCGCTCGAAGTCACGGCTGGTCTTGGCAGCGTCCATCAGCACCTTTTGTTCGTCTTTGGAGAGCTGGTCCCACCACTTCTTGCTGGCGGTCACGATCCAGGGGCTGTAGACGTGGTTGGTCACCGTCATGTACTTCTGCACTTCGTAGAACTTGCTCGACAAAATGGTGTTGAACGGGTTTTCCTGGCCGTCGACCGTGTTGGTTTCGAGTGCGCTGAACAGTTCAGAAAATGCCAGCGGGATGGCGTTGGCACCCAGGGTCTGGAAGCTGCTCAGGAACACGTTGTTCTGCATCACACGCAGCTTGATGCCTTGCATGTCTTCCATCTTGGTGATGGCGCGTTTGCTGTTGGTCAGGTTACGGAAGCCGTTTTCCCAGTAGACCAGGCCCACCATGCCTTTGTCCTGTAGCTTGTTGCGTACCTTGTCACCAATCGGGCCATCCAGCAGGGTGTCGGCTTCTTTCACGTTGCCAATCAGAAACGGTGTGTCCCACAGCGCCATTTCTTTGCTGATGCCCACCAGCGTGGCGGTAGAGCCGACCATCATTTCCTGCGCGCCACCAATCAGCGCCTGTTGCATCTGGTTGTCCGGGCCGAGAGCGGCGGCGCCAATGGCTCGCACCTTCATCTTGCCACCTGAGAGTTTGGCCACTTCATCGGCAAACACCTTGGCGGCGCGGCCCTGGTTGCTTTGTTCGTTCAGACCATAACCAAAACGGATCAGGCGCGGCTTGATGTCTTGCGCCAGCGCGGAAAACGAGGCGCTGAGCACGGCCACACTGGCGGCGGCGATGAGGGTTCTGCGAAGGAATGTCATAAGAATCTCCTGTTGTTGAAATGGAACGCGTGAAAAGAGTTGGAAAAATGAACGTCAGCGCATCCAGGCGACGGGTGCGGTAACGATCTGCGGGAACGCAATAAACAGGGCCAGGATGCACAGGTAGGTGATCAAGAACGGGCTGATGCCCCGGATCACATGGTGCAGCGGTACCCGCCCCACGCTGGCCACCACGTTGAGCACCGTGCCCACGGGCGGGGTGATCAGCCCGATGGAGCCGTTCAGAATGAACATCAGGCCAAAGTAGACCGGGTCAATACCCGCCTTGACCGCAATCGGCAACATCACCGGGGCGAAGATCAGGATGGTGGGCGTCAGGTCGAGCGAGGTGCCAATCATCACCAGCACCAGCATCATCACCACCATCAGCAGTTTGGGGCTTTCCACCAGGGGCCCGAGCCATGCGGTCAACACATTGGGCAGGTCAGCCAGGGTCACCATGTAGCTGGCCACCTGGGCACCGGCACACAAGAACATCACGATGGCCGTGGTGCGAGAGGCACGCACCAGCACGTCGTAGATCTGCACCAGCTTCATTTCGCGGTGGATAAACAGCGACACTGCCAGCGAATAAAACGCCGCCACCACGGCGGCCTCGGTCGGGGTGAACAGGCCAGACTTCATGCCGCCAATGATGATGATGGGCATCAGCAGCGCCCAGAAGGCCTTAAGCGTGGCTTTGAGACGTGCCTTGATCGGAAGCGCCTCACCCTTGGGCAGGCTCAGGTCACGCAGCACCAGCTTCCACGCAAAGATCAGGCCCACACCCATGATCAGCCCCGGCACGATGCCCGAGAGGAACAGCAGCGAGATCGAGGTGTTGGTGGTCACGCCGTAAATGATGAACGGCATGCTGGGTGGAATGATCGGCGCAATGATGCCGCCCGCACCAATCAGCCCGGCCGAGGTGTGCAAGGGGTAACCTTGCTGGCGCATCATCGGCAGCAAAATGGTCGCCAGGGCAGCGGTGTCGGCCAGTGCCGAGCCGCTCATGCTGGCCATCAACACCGCAGCACCAATCGCCACAAACCCCAGGCCACCACGGATGTGACCAACCCAGGCCTGCGCCATGGTGATGATGCGCTGGCTGATGCCACCCGCATTCATCAGCTCCCCTGCCAGAATGAAGAACGGCACCGCCAGCAGCGGGAAGCTGTCCACCCCGGCCACCAGGTTTTGCGCCAGCAACTGGGTGTCCCAGAAGCCAAGCACGTAGGACATAGCGGCACCGGTCAGCGCCAGCGCCAACCCCATGTTCATGCCAATGCCCAGCAGCGACAACATGCCACCGATGAACACAAAAAAAGCCAGACCTTCGATTGACATGACGACTTACTCCTGCTCTGCGGTCACACCCAAAAACAAGGGCGTGCGCTTGATAAATTCGACCAAAGCCATCACGCAAATCGCGCTGGTACACAAAAAGGCGGGCAACGGCAACAACGCGGTGGGGTAACGCAGCACCACCGAATAACTGTCCAAGCCCACCACCACCTGCTGCCAGGCACCCCAGGCAATCAGGCCGCTCGAGGTCACCACCAGCAGGCGGATCATCAGCGTGGCGGCCAACAAAGCCCGAGGCTTGTCGCGCAGCAGACCAACCAGGCTGGTGAAGGTCATGTGTTCACCGGCCGGGTAGGCGGCGGTGGCGCCAATAAACACCATCCAGACAAACAGCAGCCGCGACAGCTCCTCACTGGCGGCCACACCGCTGCCAAAGCCGTAACGCAGCACCACATTGATAAAGACGGAGAGCGCCATCACCCCCAGGCAAATCGCCATCAGGGTGCTGGCCAGCCGCCGGAAGGTGCTGTCCTTGGGTGCGATGTGTGTGCTGTTGCTCATGTCAACTCCTTGTGAGTCATCCAGGCCGCGACTTCAGCCTGCAGTTGCGGCAGCGGTTTGGCCGCGTCCAGCGTCAACACACCGGGCTCACCGGTGGGCACTTCCAGCGTGGCAAACTGGCTGTCGACCAGCGTGGTCGAGAAAAAATGCGCGTCGCGTGAACCCACCCGCGCCTGAGCATCTTCGCGGCTGATCTGCAGAAAGGCAAACCGCAAGCCCGGCGAGGCCAAGCGCAGGCGGTCACGGTAGGCTTGTTTGAGCGCCGAGCAGGTCAGCACAATGCCACCCGGTTGCTGGCGCAGCTGCTCACCCAAACGGTCGAGCCAGCCCGCACGGTCTTCGTCGGTCAGGGCGATGCCTTGGCTCATCTTCTGGCGGCTCTCGGGGCTGTGGAAGTCGTCGCCCTCCACCAGTGGCAGCTGCAACACCTTGGCTACACCACTGCCCAGGCTGGACTTGCCACACCCGGCCACCCCCATAATCACAATTGAAATATTCATCATCGTTGTTTGGATAGCGCTATCCCAAAAAATCAAATAAAAAGGCGGCGTCGCTGCCGACTTGCCCCACCGTGCCTCTTGACAACAAGCGGCGAAGGAGCAATCTGGCTTGACTCCGACCTTCGGATAGCGCTATCCTAGTCCCGCTCACTTTGGTTGTACCCTAGTATTTACCCTATGTCCTCCACAAAAAAATCCAGCCCCCGATCTCGTGCCACCGGCCGTGTCACCCTGGCCGATGTGGCCCAACTGGCGCAGGTGAGCCCAATCACCGTGTCGCGCGCACTGCGGGGTGAGCGCGCGGTGGACGCGCTGCTGGTGGCTCGGGTGCAGGCGGCGGCCAAGGAGCTGGGTTATGTGCCCGACCCGGCCGCGCGCGCCCTGGCCTCGCGCCACAGCGCCCAGGTGGTGGTGCTGGTGCCGCTGCTCTCCAACGCCTTGTTCGTGGATGTGCTGGAGGCGGTGCAGCGCAGCCTGCGCCCGGCGGGTTACCAGATGCTGATGGGCGTGACCCATTACGACGCCAACGAAGAGGAACACCTGCTGCGCGAGCTGCTGCAGCACCGCCCGGCGGGCCTGCTGGTCACTGGGTTTGAGCGCAACGAAGCCACCCGTCAGATGATGGCGACCAGTGGGGTGCCCTGTGTGCACCTGATGGAGGTGTCCAACACCGAGGGCGTTTACAGCGTGGGCTTTTCACAAACCGACGCGGGTGCCGAGATGACCCGCCACCTGCTGGCACGTGGCAAACGCCGCATCGCTTTTGCGGGTGCCCAGCTCGACCCACGCACCCGCCAGCGGTTGGCGGGCTGGCGAACCGAGCTGCAGCAGGCCCAGCTGTATGACCCCAAGCTGGAGTGGCTCAACCCCGCGCCCTCTTCCATGGCCCTGGGTGGGGAGATGTTGACCCAGATCCTGCAGGCGCAGCCCGAGGTGGATGCCATCTTTTTCTGCAACGACGACTTGGCGCAAGGCGCCCTGCTGGCAGCTTTGCGCCTGGGGCTGGCGGTGCCAGAGCGGGTGGCGATTGCCGGGTTCAACGACCTGACCGGCAGCGACCAGATGTTGCCAGCGCTAACCACCGTGCACACGCCACGCAGCGAAATCGGCACAGCCGCGGCCAACATGTTGGTGGCGCTAATCAACCGCGAACCGGTGGCCGCACCTGGTGTCGATCTGGGTTACCGGCTGGTGGTGCGCGCCAGCACTTGACCCGTGGATATAGAGAAAATCGACCTCTAGCCCTGATAGATCAAGGGCCAGCAGCTATCAAAGACGTAACACTCAGGCCGAGCGTTTGAACAGCGCCAGCAGGGACCCGGCCAGCACAAACAGGCTGCCAAAGGTGCGGTTCATGGCACGGATGTGGGCCGGTTTTTTGAGCGCGCCCAGCACGCGCGAAGCCAGCGCGGTGTAACCTGCCATCACCACCATGTCGGTGAAGGCCAGGGTGGCGCCGATGATCAGGTACTGCGGCAACAAGGGCTCAGCGGTGCTGATGAACTGCGGCACCACCGCCAGCAAAAACACCGTACCCTTGGGGTTGACCACATTGATCATCCAGGCCTTGAGGATCAGCTTGCGCTGGCTCACCACCTCGTCGCTGTCGGACGCCGCCACCATGGGCCGCGCAGGTGCGCGCCACTGCTGGATGCCCAGCCACACCAGATAAGCCACACCCAGCCACTTGACCACCACAAACGCGGTGTGTGAGGTGGCCATCAGCGCACCCAGCCCTACACCCACAATCAGCAACTGCGTCCAGATGCCCAGCACCAAGCCAAATATCGTGACATAACCGTATTTGAAACCGTGGTTGAGCCCCGCGCTCATGGACGCAATGGCGCCCGGGCCGGGGGAGATGCTGATGGCCCAGGAGGCCGCGAAGAAGGTAAGCCAGGTTGAGAGTTCCATGGGTTGAGTCTAGCGGTTATGGCTTTGTTTGGCTTGGTCTGTCTCTGGTGCGCGCTCTGATGACACTGGGGCGAATGGCTCCGCGGCTGTCCTCCGCCCTGCGGGCTCCCCCTTTATGCCGCTGCGCCACTCACCCCAATGTCATCAGGGGCCAGCGGTATACCCCCATCCCTGCTTGGAGACAAACAGGCAAGCACATCTGCCACCACGCTATCGGTGACCATCAACGTAGGGACTCATGCAGCGGATTTCCATGCCATGCCACCACGCTGGCTGACTCAGGACGGCGTGGCATTCAGCGCAGCGGCATAAAGGGGGAGCCCGCAGGGCGGAGGACAGCCGCGGAGCTGAGTGCCGCGTCGTCCTGAGTCTTGTGGCGTACCACGAATGCAGTCTACTCAGCCACAAGAGAACACCAAAACAAATAGCAACAAGCCATCTAAACACAAGGACTAGAGCACAAAAAAGCCCCAACCAGGATACACCTGATTGGGGCACCAAAATCAAAACTCAACGTGTGAAAAATCAGCTTTGTGCGTTTTGCAAAGCGGCAATACGGTCTTCCAGCGGCGGGTGGGTCGAGAACAGCTGCCCGATGCCACCGGCGATCCCAAAGGCCGCCACACTCTTGGGCAACTCACCCGGCTGCAAACTGCCCAGGCGCGCCAGGGCGTTGATCATCGGCTGTTTGCGGCCCAGCAACTGGGCAGAACCCGCATCGGCGCGGAACTCGCGGTGGCGGCTGAACCAGGCCACCACAATGGCAGCAGCAAAACCCAGCACGATGTCGAGCACGATGGTGGTCACGTAATAACCAATGCCGGGGCCGGTGTTTTCCTGGTCACCCTTGCGCAGGAAGCTGTCCACCAGCGACCCCACCACCCGGCTCAGGAACACCACAAAAGTGTTCATCACCCCCTGGATCAGCGTCATGGTGACCATGTCGCCGTTGGCCACGTGGGCGATTTCGTGGCCAATCACCGCCTCGATTTCGTCGTGTGTCATGCCCTGCAGCAAGCCGGTGCTGACCGCCACCAGCGCCGAGTTCTTGAACGCGCCGGTGGCAAAAGCGTTGGGGGCACCTTCAAAAATGCCGACTTCGGGCATGCCGATACCGGCTTTCTCAGACAGCTTGCGCACGGTGTCCACAATCCAGGCTTCGTCGGCATTGGATGGCTGGTTGATCACCCGCACGCCCGAGGTCCACTTGGCCATGGGTTTGCTGATCAGCAACGAAATGATCGCGCCACCAAAACCCATCACCAGCGCAAAACCCAGCAAAGCACCCAGGTTCAGGCCGTTGCTGGTGAGGAATCGGTTCACCCCCAGCAGGCTGGCCACAATGCCCAGCACGGCCACCACCATGACGTTGGTGAGTACAAACAAAAGAATGCGTTTCATGGTTTCCTCTTGGTAAAAACAGTGTGTTGTGCGACCAATGTGCCGCGTGTTGGCGCGAATGGTAAGGGTGAAGCGCGCGAATTCAAGCCAATCGGCGGCCAAATCCACATGCGGTTTAGCTATTTGTGTGCTGCGCAGCGCGGCGCCCGGAACACCGAGGCATCTTCATAAAAACCAGGCACCTCGTTGCCCGGCCACCAGCCCGGCACACCGAGCACCGGCAGATGGGCAAAGGGTTTCTCAGCCAGCCTGTCTGCGCTCAGATCAGTTGCCAGCCAGGTATCCAGGCTTGCTATGTCGTCCGTAGCAGGACACACCCGGTAGACGTGGGCTGTAGCCGGTTTTCTTGGGACAACCAGTTTTTCCATCAAAGCGTGACCAAACAACCACAGGCTGGACTCATGCCACAGCGGGCGCAGTCTGCCAAACACCTGTGACCAGTCTTTGGCCACCAACGCGTTCCACAAAGCATCGGGCGCACGCAGCAGCGCCACGTTTTCGTCAAACAGCGTGAGGGCATCCCGCGCGGGGCCGCGTACCGGGGCAATGCCCAGGCGCTCGATCTGCGCCGCCTGCAACTGGTTCAGGCGGGTTTTGGTGCGGGGCAGGTGCAACCACATCAATCCGTTGAAAAAGTCGTGCAAACCCTCGCGGGTCGGGCATTGTCCGCTCTCAAAAATATACTGTTCGTAGGCTTTGCCTGCGGGCAGATCGGTTTGTGGCACAAAGTGCACGGGGGGACGACCGGGCGCGGGCCAGAGCTGTTGTGCAGCCGCATTGAGCGCCTCGGGCTGGGCCACACCGGCCAGCACCTGCTGCGTGATGGGCTCGCCACGCTGGCGCCAGGGCGCCAGCCAGGGTGCGGCCCAGTCGATGTCAGCAATCAAGCCGCTGGCGGTGCCGGGATGTACTGCACCGTTCTGGGTTTTTCGGGTGGGGCCAGCACAAACTGCTGGGGAAACTTTTTGAGTAATTTGGTGGCCGTCATGTTTTTGCCACGCAAGCGGGCGTCCAGCAAAGCCTTGGCCACAGCCGCCAGCGGCTGCGCCTGCCCGGTTTGCAAGGCAGGCACGGCCGCCAGAATGGCTGCCAGGTCCAACAGCGGCATGGCATGGGCCGCACCTTCAGCAGGTTGGGGCGCTGGTTTCTCGGGTGCAGGTGGTGGCACGGGCACCGGGCTGGTGGCTGGCTGCTCCTGCTGCGCTTTGGTGCGTGTGCTGGTTTTGGCCGCCACTTTTTTGGCAGGGGTTTTGGCCGCCGCTGGTTTGGGGCTGGCCGCCGGGCTGCTGGTTTTGGCGGCCGTTTTGCGCGCGGTCTTGCGGGCCGGCGCGGAGGGTGCGGTGCCCTGCTCCGGGCCGACCAGGATCACCCGGTCATAGGCGGGCAAAGCCTCGCGGCCCATCTTGCTGCGCTCGGAGACACAGACCACACGGATGCCTCGCTCACGCAGGCGCACCACCAGCGGCGTGAAGTCGGCATCCCCCGATCCGATCACGATCAGGCCGGGCGTGGGGCTCTGGCAGGCCAGCTCCATCGCGTCCACTGCCAGCGCCATGTCGGTGGTGTTTTTTGTCAAGGCCAAATTGACAAACGGGCGTACCGCCCAGGCACACAAGGTGTCGGCCAAGGCTTTGAGGTTCTCCGCGCTGCCGTAGGCACGGCGCACCGGCAAGGGGCCTTCCGTTTCCTGCAGCACACGAAAGGCCTCGTCCACCCAGGCGCCCGAATTGAGGTTGTCGGCGTCGATCAGGAACACATTCATGGCAACTCCTTGTGCAGGGGTAAATCTGGCGCGTGCGCTGTGACTCAGGCCACCAGCCGCCAGGCCAGCGCTTCACCACTGGCCAGGGGTTTGAGTTCGGCCTGGCCAAAGGCAAAACTGGCGGGCGGCGTCCAGCTGTCGCGCTTGAGCGTGATCTGGCCGCTGTTGCGCGGCAAGCCGTAGAAGTCGGCGCCAAAAAAGCTGGCAAAACCGTCGAGTTTGTCGAGTGCGTTTGCAGAATCAAAAGCCTGCGCATACAACTCCATCGCGGCGTGGGCGGTGTAACAGCCGGCACAACCGCTGGCGTGTTCTTTGAGGTGCACCGCGTGGGGTGCGCTGTCGGTGCCCAGGAAAAACTTCGGGTTGCCGCTGGTGGCTGCCGCCAGCAGGGCCAAACGATGGGTTTCACGCTTCAAGACCGGCAGGCAGTAATAGTGTGGCCGAATGCCGCCGGTGAAGATGGCATTGCGGTTGTAGAGCAGGTGGTGCGCGGTGAGGGTGGCGCCCAGAAAACGGTCGCTCTCCTGCACATACTGCGCGGCTTCGCGCGTGGTGATGTGCTCAAACACGATCTTGAGCTCGGGGAAGTCGCGGCGCAGCGGGATCAGCTGCTGGTCGATGAACACCGCCTCGCGGTCAAACAGGTCGATCTCGGGCGAGGTCACTTCGCCATGCACCAGCAGCAGCAGGCCCGCGCGTTGCATGGCATCCAGGGTTTTGTAGATCTTCTTGAGGTCGGTCACACCGGCGTCACTGTTAGTGGTGGCACCGGCTGGGTAGAGTTTGGCGGCGACCACACCAGCGTCTTTGGCGCGCTGGATTTCGTCGGCGGGCAGCTTGTCGGTGAGGTACAGCGTCATCAGCGGCTCAAAGGCCACACCCGGCGGCACGGCGGCCTGGATGCGCGCTTTGTAGGCCAGCGCGGCCTCGGTGGTGGTCACCGGCGGGCGCAGGTTGGGCATGATGATGGCGCGGCCAAACTGGGCGGCCGTGTGGGGCACCACGGTGGCCAGCGCGTCACCGTCGCGCACATGCAGGTGCCAGTCGTCGGGGCGGGTCAGGGTGAGGGTCTGGATGGGAGAGGATGTCATGGCGGGTATTGTCATCAAAGCTTGGGGGAGTCTGGCAGCGTCACACGCTGCAGTGCCAGCCGGATGCGGGCCAGGGTGTCGTTGACCGGGGCGTGGGTGGACACCTCCAGCCCGAGGCTGCGGGCAATGGCGTTGATGCGGGCCGCGTTGAGCGGGATGCCACCGGCATCAATCGCCGCAATCAGCGCCTGGGCCCGCTGCACATCGGTCAGGACCGGTGGGCTGCCCAGGCACGCGGCCTTGATCCGGCCCCAGAGCTTGGGCGCAGGCATTTACACCCCGACCAGGGCGCGATAAGCCTCGCGCGTGGACGATGCGACCGAGCGCAGCACCTGCGGGTACGGGCTTTTGTGCTGCGACAACAGGCGGGCGGATGCCACCATGCGCGAACGGCAAAACCAGTGGCAGGTGTGTTGCATCAGGAACAGCTCGGCCATCAGGGTGAAGGCCTTGTCCTTGTGGCTCTGGCCAGGCTGCGGGCTGGCCGCCTGGGTGATCGCGTGGGCGTGCAGGCTCAGCGCCTTGCGGGCGTCAAAGCTGTAACCCGGCAGCCATTTGGTGATGTAAGGCAGCGCAAACGGCAGCTTGCTGATGCGGGCCTGGGGTTCAGGCACTTTGGAGAACGACAACACAAAAGCATTGAACTGGTTGCACAGCTCGGTCTCGGCGGGCTCGAGCATGCTCCAGATGGCGGCCCGGCGCTGTGCATCGGGTTCACCCAGGGCGCGCAAATAACCCTGCAGCAGGCTCTCCATCAGCTTCTCGATCTGGAATTTGGCCAGGTAGGCGCCAAGCAGGGCAATACGCACCTGCTGGTCACGCTGGGTGAACGAATTCAGGCCAAAACCAATGATGAAGACCGAAATAAAAATATCCATAAAAAAATACGTTGCCCCTCGTTCTGTATGCGCTTGTTGCTATTTAATCAATAGTTTGCAAAGACCCTACCCAGCCAAGGGTGCCCATGCCAAAATAAACCATGCCCGAACCCATCACCCGTGCCCAAGACACCGTCTCGCTGGACAGCTCGCCCACCATGGCGATGACCACGCTGTACGGCGCGGCGGTTGGCCCGATTGGCAAGGATTATTACCTTCCCATCTTCAGCCGCTTTGAAGCCGCCGGTCAAGCCACCTTGTCGTGGAACCTGTCGGCCTGCCTGTACACCATCAACTGGATGATTTTCCGGCGCTTGTGGGGCCCGGCGCTGGTGTTTGCAGGGGCTTTGCTGGGCGGTGCGGTGCTGCTGGTGGCGCTGGGCCTGCTGGTGTTGGACTGGCCCCACGAGCTGATCTACCAGCTGTTGCTGACCTGCCTGGGGTTGGGCATGCTGGCCAGCGGGCTGTGGGGCAACGCCCTGCTCTACAACCACTGCCGCCAAGCCATGATGAGCGCGGTGGCCGACAACAAGACCCTTGTGCAGGCCTGCGCCCAGCTCAGCCAGCGGGCCAGCACCCGCCAGCGTTTTATCCGGCTGCTGCTGACCAACACCTTGCTGCTGACACTGGCGGGGCTGGCTTACCTGCGCTGGGTGGGGTGGGATGGCACCGACACCCCGCTGCCAGACAGCACTCCCGCGCCCGCCCTGGCGGCCAGTGCCGTTGAACCCGCTGCGCCTGCGGCCAGCCAGGTGGCATCGGCTGCGCTGGCGCCTGCGTCAGCGGCCTCGACACCGCTGGAGGTGTCTGCTCTGTCGGCGGCGTCCGCTGCCTCAGCGGCCAACACCACGCCAGCTTCGGCAGCGGTGTCTACCGCTGCTTCTGCCCCCCTGGCAATGCCCGCATCGGCCGCGGCTTCGGTGCCCACCGTGTTGCCGGCCACTTTCACCCAGCCCGCAGCCTCTGCCGCGCTGGTGGCCTCCGCCCCGCCCCAAGCTGCGGCTTCGGCGTTGGAACGCGCCGCCAGCGCGCCTCGGGGTCGCAGCGCTGCGCCAGCCTCGGTACACAGCTCGGCAGCACCCTCTGCGTCCAAACCGGCAGCACGCGCCGCCTCCAAACCGGTGGCCAAAGTTGCCAGCGCCAAAGCCCCCAAAACCACGGCCGCCAAGGCAAGCCAGGTCACCAAGGCAGCGCCGCCCACCAAAGGCCTCTACATCAACGCAGGCCTGTTTGCCAACCCGGACAACGCGCGTAATGCGCTGGCCAAATTACAAGCCGCTGGCTTGCCCGCCACAGCGCAGGAGATCGACACCAGCCAGGGGCCACGCACGCGGATTCGGGTCGGGCCCTACGTCAAACCGGCCCAGGCCGAGGCTGGCATTCAGAAAATCAAAGCCCTTGGTCTGGACGCGGCGCTTGTCAAACCCTGAGAGTGTGATTACATTGGCGCCCTCCCCCTTCGCCACAGGAAGCACCATGGCCTCTGTTTCATCTATTTCCCTCTCGGGCATGAATGCCGCCCAGACCCAGCTCAATGTGGCGGCGCACAACGTGGCCAAACTCAACACCGACGGGTTCACGCGGCAACAGGTGGCTCTGACCGAACAATCCGAAGGCGGTGTGTCGGCCAGTGTGGGTAAAGCGTCCCAGCCCGGTGCGGCGTTGGAGGAAGACGTGGTCTCGCAGCTGCAGGCCAAACACGCCTACCTGGCGAACCTGGCGGTGTTCAAGACCAGCAACAAAATGGCAGGCGCCCTGCTCGACCTCGACGCCTAAGCCAGCGCGCCATCAGCTGGCGGACAGCTCAGTCCCCGGCGGTGTGGCAAGCCACACATAACTTGTTGCCATCCGGATCACGAAAATAAGCCCCGTAATAGTTGGCGTGGTACTGCGGGCGCAGACCCGGCGCCCCCTCTGAACTTCCGCCATGCTGCAGCGCCACCGCGTAGGCTGCATCCACCATGGCTCGGCTGCTGGCCAGAAACGCCACCATCTGCCCGTTGCCCGGTGTATGGGGCTGCTGGTCAAACGGCTTGCCCAGCAAAAACAGCGGCCTCGGGTCGGGCTGCGACTGCCAACCGGCCCAAGGCCGATCAGCCTCAACAAACTGCGCCTGCACCCCCAGCACCTCCATCAGCGGCTGGTAGAAGGCCAAAGCAGACTCGAAATGGTTGGTGCCAACAAAGATGTGAGAGAACATGGTGTGCGCCAACTCCAGCCGATCAGCTCAGCCGTGGTGCGGCGTAAGAACGGCTATTGTCATCCCCAAGCCGGAACACCGAAATGGCGTGCACCAGTTGTTGCGCCTGCTCTTTGAGCGACTCCACCGAGGCGGCGCTTTCCTCCACCAGGGCGGCGTTTTGCTGGGTGGCTTCGTCCATCTGGGCCACGGCTTGGCCCACCTGTTGCACACCCAGGCTTTGCTCGCTGCTGGCCGATGAAATCTCGCCAATCAGGTCGCTGACGCGGCGGATCGCGTCGACCAGTTCACCCATGGTTGCGCCGGTTTTGTTGACCACGGTGGCGCCTTCGGCCACGTTGTGGGTGCTGGTGTCGATCAGGCCCTTGATCTCTTTGGCGGCCTCGGCACTGCGGTGTGCCAGTGAACGCACTTCAGAGGCCACCACCGCAAAACCACGGCCCTGTTCACCAGCGCGGGCGGCCTCCACCGCCGCGTTCAGGGCCAGGATGTTGGTCTGGAACGCAATGCTGTCGATCACACCAATGATGTTGGCGATTTTGTCGCTGCTGTCGTTGATGCCTTTCATGGTCTGGATCACCTGGGCCACCATGTCACCGGCTTGGCTCGCCACAGCCGAGGCCTTGCCTGCGAGCTGGTGCGCGGTCTGCGCACTGTCGGCATTTTGTGAGGCGCTGGAGCCCAGCTGTTCCATCGAGGACGAGGTTTCCTCCAGTGCTGCCGCCTGGCGCTCGGTGCGCGCCGACAGGTCGTTGGTGCCTGAGGAAATTTCGTGGGTAGCCTGAGACACCGTCTGGGCCGAGTGGCGCACCGACTTGAAGGTGTCCGAGAGACCCAGGCGCATTTTTTCAAGCTGGGCCATCAGGCTGCTCTGATCCGCAGCGCTGACCTCCACCCGCGTGGCCAGATCTCCCCCTGACACCCGGGCTACCGCGTCCACCGCATCGGCCGGGTCACCGCCGAGCTGCTTCTGCACCGAGCGAATCACCGCAACACCAAAACCGATGCCCATCACAATCGCCAGCGCCATGATGCCCATGATGATGTTGGCAGTGCGGTCCACCGCTGCGGCAACTCGTTCGGTAGCGTCTTTGGAATAACTTTCCTGCTTTTTACCGGCCTCGATCAGCAGGTTGCGCACCTCCACATGCAGCGGGTCGGTGGCGGCTTTGAGCTCTTCCATGGCGCCATCGGCATTGCCCGCGTCAGCGGCTGCGTAGAGTTTTTGCACCGAGCCTTTGTACTGCGCCCACTTGTCGGCCAGCTTGTCACCCAGCGCATGCAACTCGTCGGTGGGGGCCTCCTTGCGCAGGAACTCGATGGCACCCAGCACGTCTTTTTCGGAACTGCCATTGAGCCCGGTGGTTTCCTCACGCGACTTCGGGTCGGTTTTCAGGATGTAGGGGTACATGCGCCGAAAGTGCACTGCCGCCTGCCGGCCAGCATCCACCACCTTGCGCAGCGGCACCACGGTTTCGGTGTACATCAGGCGTTGCTCGTCGCTGAGCTGCTTCATCTGCACAATGCCCAGGGCACTGGCCAGCACCAGGGCCAACAGAAAAAAGGACACCAGGCCGTAGAGTTTCTGCGACAGGCGCAAGTGGTGGAAAAAATGCATTGGGACACACTCCTGATAAGTTGAAAAACACCTGGCGACCTGATGGCGCGTCTGGATTGTTGGGGGTGCGGCAAATTGATGCAATGCCGCCCTCGCCACACCACCGTTCACCCGACAAGTGGCGTGGTGGTGCACTGCCGGCTGAGAGAATCACTACCATCCCAGTAGCACCCGGACCAATTGATACAAGGGTTGGAGGCCAAAAAGGCTTGCACTCACTTGACTGAGCTTGCTCGGGCGTTAGGCCGCAGGGCCGCGTATTGTCGTCTGATTGCTGCCAGCCTCCTGACGACTGGTGTGTGGCATACCCATCTTGATCCACATCAAAAAGTTACCGGTCTTATAGCTGCATCGCTAGAATTTCTTGCCCCCACAAACACAAGTCGCTCGAGCGACACCGACTGGCACTTGCCACGCTGCGCACCCATCGGCCTCCCCCTCGTTGGTTTTTTTGCCGTTGTTATTCCTCTGAAGATCTGGAGAGTCAAGCCTGCCCGTTTGTTCAACCTGTCCCACCAAGGAGCGTCATCATGGCCAAGAAGGCACTGTGTATCGGCATCAACAACTACCCCGGCACCCACATGGACCTGCAGGGCTGTGTCAACGACGCCAACGACTGGGCAGACTGTTTGGGCGCACGCGGCTTTGGGGTCAGCAAACTGCTCGACGATCAAGCCACCAAGGCGGCCATGGTGGCGGCCTTGAGCAACCTGATCAGCAAGGCCAGCAAAAACGACAGCCTGGTGATCACCTTCTCGGGCCATGGCAGCTACCAGCCCGACACCGATGGTGACGAGGCCGACGGGCTCGATGAAGCCCTGTGCCCGTATGACCTGCAGACCAAGGGCGCGGCCTTGACCGACGACGAAATCAAAACCCTGTTTGCCGCGCGCAAGCCCGGTGTTCGCCTGGTCTTGATTGCCGACAGCTGCCACTCCGGTACCGTGACCCGTGCCGCCAAGGCGGAGCCCGGTGCCGACACCCGGCCACGCTTCATGCCGATGGGCAACTGGTTGCCGGCCAAAGATTTGCCCAAAAACCGCGCGGGCAAACTGGCAGCCACTGTGCTGGCACCGGCGGGCGCCTCCCCGCTGCTGGGGGCTTATTCACGGCTGCTGGGTGACTTGCTTTTGTCGGGCTGCAAAGAAGGCCCCAACAACTTCAGTTATGACGCGCACATCCAGGGCCGCTACAACGGGGCCTTCACCTACTACGCGCTCAAAGCCCTCAAAACGCTCAAACCAGAAGCCAGCTACGCCGACTGGCACAAAGCCATCCTCAAATACCTGCCCTCGGCCAGTTACCCGCAGTCGCCCCAAATTGTGGGCAGTGACACAGCCCGGAAAAGCAAGGTTTTTGCGTAAGTTCCCGCGCCGGTGTCGCGCGTGCGGCACCGGTTGTGTTCCATCTGGCAGGAGCGTCCCATGGCAGAGCAGCTGTACAAGATCCGCGGCACCCTGAGTGACACCCGCGCGCCACGTTTCGGGGGGATGGCACCCAGCCACCGGCTGATCCCCGGTGCCGCACGTGACGGGGCTGGTGACCAGATCGAGGTGGCGGGCAACACCGTGGTGCGGGTCGAGCTGGACAACGGTTTTGTCCTCTGGAGCCGGGTGGATGACCTGGCACAGGAATATGGCGCCTTGCCCAGCCGCGACGCCGGTGCCGCCTGGGAGTTCTCGCGACTGACACCACGCACCAGCAGCGCAGGTGAACGTGGACTGCTGGGCCTGGCGATCCGGGTGCTGGATTTTTTTGGCCTGGACCTGGCGGAAAAATCCGCCCGCAAACTGGGCCAACACTTTGAGCAAAAGCTGCTGGGTGAGCACCCGCCCGGCCTGTACCAGCTGGACCTCAGTAGTGATCTGACACTGCGCAGCCTGCCCGACACCAGCCCCATCCCGTCCAACCAGGGCCCGCTGCTGGTGTTTTTACATGGCACGGCCTCCAGCACAGCGGGCAGTTTTGGCAAGCTGTGGGAACCGGGCGCCACCGAAGCAGCGCGTCTGCGCCAATCCTTGGCACCGGTGTATGGTGAGCGGGTGTTGGCGCTGGAGCACCGCAGCCTGACCGAGAGCCCGATCCAGAACGCGCTGGCCCTGGTCAAACGCCTGCCCAGCGGCGCCGAGTTGCATCTGGTGAGCCATTCACGCGGCGGCCTGGTGGGTGAGCTGCTGGCCCTCTCTGGCTGCCCCAAACTGGACCAACTGCTGACCCCTGACAAGGTGCAACAGCTGTTTGCAGCCGACCGCAGCATCGCCCCCCAACTCGGGCTCTCGCCGCTGTCCGACACCGAGGCCCGGGCGCGTGATGCCGACTACAACGCCGACCGCCAGCACCTGCTGGAGCTGGTGGCGCTGCTGGCCCAGAAACAAATGCGCGTCACCCGTTTTGCCCGTGTGGCCTGCCCAGCGCGTGGCACCACCCTGGCCTCGGGGCGGTTGGACCGCTGGCTCTCGGTGCTGGACTACCTGGTCAACGCGGCCACCGGCAACGGTCTGTTTGGTGACAGCCTGGATTTCCTGCTGGCCGTGGTGAAGGAGCGCACCGACCCACGCACCCTGCCCGGCATCGAGGCCATGGTGCCCGGCTCAGCGCTGACCCGGCTTCTCAACGGCGTGCCCGAACTGGCCACCAGTGCCGACCTGAGTGTGATCGCCGGTGACATCGAGCCCGGTGACGGCCTGTGGAACACCCTCAAGGTGCTGGCCAACGACTGGTTCTACAAAAACGCGCACGACCTGGTGGTGGACACGGCGTCCATGGGGGGCGGCCTGGCGCGCTTGGCGCCGGGTGCACGTTTCCGCCAGGACAGCGGCCCCAAGGTCAACCACTTCCGTTATTTCAGCAACGAGGCCAGCATCCGCTGGCTGGGCGCGGCGCTGGGCCGCAGCGACGCCGACAGCGGTGGTTTTTTACCTCTCACCGCCCCACCACCCGCCGCCCCGCGCTGCCAGGCCGCCGCAACACGCAGCCGCAGCAGCCCCAACAAGCCGCGCCCGATCGTGGTGCTGCTGCCCGGCACCATGGGCAGTCAGCTGCGCGTGCAGGACGACACCGTGTGGCTGGACTACTGGGCGCTGCTCAAAGGTGGCCTGAAACGCCTGGCCATGGACCGGCCTGGCATCAGCCCGGTGGGGCTGGTCGACGACTTTTATGGCCCGCTGGTCGAGTTTCTGGCACGCAGCCACCAGGTGGAGCTGTTCCCCTACGACTGGCGCCACTCGGTGCGCCAGGCCGCTGCCCGCCTGGCCAGCACGCTGGAGCCGCTGGTGGCCCAGGCCGAACGCAGTGGCCAGCCGCTGCGCCTGGTGGCCCATTCGATGGGGGGTCTGGTGGTGCGCGCCATGATCGCGGACGGCGGCGTGGGCAGCGCGCTGTGGCAGCGCATCACCCGCCTGCCCGGCGCACGGTTTCTGATGCTGGGCACCCCCAACCTGGGCTCGTACGAGGCGGTGCGCTGGCTGACCGGTTTTAACCCGACCCAGACCAAGCTCACGCTGCTCGACATCACCCAGAACACCGACCAGATCATTGGCCTGGTGGCGCGTTACCCGGGCCTGCTGGAGCTGTTGCCCTTTGCCCCGAACGACCCCGACTTTGCCGACACCAGCCGCTGGGACAAGCTGCGCCAGGCCATTCGCGCCAGCTGGGCCACCGCGCCCGCCGCCGCACTGCAAGAGGCTGCCACCACCTGGCAGTTGCTGCGCAGTGCACCGCCCGCCCCACAACACATGGTGTACGTGGCTGGCTGCCAGCCCAGCACGGTGATCGACTACCAGCTCAGTCCGGGCCCGTCCTGGTGGCGGCCCGACCAGAAGCGCCTGCAGTTCATTGCCACCCACGAGGGCGATGGCACGGTGAGCTGGCAGTCGGGCTGCCTGCCCGGTGTGCCCACCTGGTATGCCGAAGACACCGCGCACGATGCCTTGTGTGCCCAGCCCCGGGCCTTCCCAGGTTACCTGGACCTGCTGGTCAACGGCCAGACCCGGCTGCTGCCCAGCACACCGCCAGCGCGCTCGCGTGGCGCAGCGGGTGAAGAGCGTTTTGTGTTGCCCGACACACCGCCAGTGGACGGTATACCCACGCCGGGTGACATCAGCAGCCTGGGCTGGTCTGGCCAGGCGCTGGCGCCCCAAGCTGCGTCGGAGGCGGCGCTGCCCCCCATCGAGATCGCCATCCGCCACGGCAACCTGGCCTACGCGCGCCACCCGGTGCTGGTGGGCCACTACCAGGGCGACACCGTGGTCAGCGCCGAAGCAGTGCTGGACCGCCAGCTGGGTGGTGCGCTGACGCGTCGGCTCGATCTGGGCATTTACCCCGGCCCACTGGGCAGCAACACGGTGTTCCTCAACGATTCGGCCAGCGCCAAACCGGCCGGGGCGGTGGTGGTGGGGCTGGGCCAGGTGGGGGCCTTGAGCCCAGGTCTGCTGGAAGATTCGGTGCGCGCCGCACTGCTGGACTTTGCGCTGGATGTGGCGCACTGGCCCGACCCACGCTTTGGTGAGGGCGGGCGGCCACGCTCGGCGGCAGTGACCTGCCTGCTGGTGGGCACCGGTTCGGGCGGGCTGCCGGTGGCCGATGCGCTGGAGGCGATCCTGCGCGCTGCGGTCTGCGCCAACCGGCGCCTGGCCGATCAGGGCCTGGACAACCGGGTGCTGATCGACCGGCTGGAGTTTCTGGAGCTGTTTGAGGACATTGCGATTGCCGCTACCGACGCCCTGGGCCGCCTGGTGGACAACGAGGCGCTGGCCGGTGCCGTGCGCTGGGAGGCCAAGGCGGTGGAAACCGGGCAAGGCGGGCACCGGCGCGTGCGTTTTGTGGCCTCACCCGAGTGGTACCAGCGCCTGGAGATCACCGAGGACACCGGGCGCCTGCGTTTTGTGTTCCCGACCGACCGCGCCCGCGCCGAAGAAACCCTGGCCACCGGGCAGCTGGCACTGGCGCAGAGTTTTGTGCAGATCGCCAGCCAGAGCACCGGGCAAAACTCGGAAGCCTCCAAAACCCTGTTTGAGATGCTGCTGCCGCTGCGCCTGCGCGAAATGGCGCTCCAACAGGGCAACCTGGTGGTGCTGGTGGACGCGCAAACCGCGCCCTACCCCTGGGAACTGCTCGAAAACCGCTGGGCCACCGGTGAGCGCCCGCCTGCGGTGGCGGCGGGTTTTATCCGCCAGTTCCGCACCAGCACCTTTCGCCAACGGCCGGTACACGGCCTGAGCAACACCGCGCTGGTGATTGGCAACCCCGACCTGGGCGGCTCGGCCGACTTTGCCGACCTGCCCGGCGCGCGCGAGGAAACCCAGCAAGTGGCCCAACAACTGGGTAACAACGGCTATGAGGTGCTCGACTGTGTGGACCAGAGCAGCACATCAATTCTGGAGGCGCTGCACAAAAACAGCTGGCGCATCCTGCATCTGGCCGGTCATGGGGTGCACCAGTACCGGCGCCCGGGTTCAGCTGTGGGTGTCGAGCCGATCTCGGGCATGGTGATGGGGGCAGACACCTTCCTGACCCCGGGCGACATCGCCCAGCTGCGCTTTGTGCCCGAGCTGGTGTTTGTCAACTGCTGCCACCTGGGGCGGGTGGACGGCCCGCGCCCGCTGGACCGGCTTGGGCTGGCGGCGAATCTGGGTGAGGAACTGATCCGCATGGGGGTGCGCGCCGTGGTTGCCGCAGGCTGGGCGGTGGACGACCGCGCCGGGCAGGTGTTTGCCGCCAGTTTCTACCAGGGCATGTTGTCCGGTGATGCGTTTGGTGAAGCCGTGCGCCGCGCGCGTGAAGAGGTCTGGACACGTTGCCCCGATGTCAACACCTGGGGCGCCTACCAGTGTTATGGCGACCCGGACTTCCGGCTGCACCGTGACGGCAGCACCACACAAACCGTCTGGCCCGACTTCGGCACACCGCATGAGCTGGTGGTGGACCTCAACAACCTGAGCGCCGACCTGTGCGCCGGTGGCCACACCAGCCATGGCAGCGAACGCATCGCCAGCCGCCTGGCCCGCGTGCCACAAGCCCAGGCCGAGCAGTGGTTACAACGCGCCGATGTCTGCGCAGCGCTGGGCCTGGCCTGGGGTGAATTGCGCGAGTGGCAGCAGGCGCTGGACTGGCTCGACAAAGCCCTGGCCGCCGAGCGTGGCGACTGCCCAATGCGGGTGCTGGAGCAACATGCCAACTTCCGGGTGCGCCTGGCGCAACACAGCTGGCGCGCGGCGCGCCGCCTGAGCCCGGCCAAACGCGAGCTGGTGCGGCAACAGGCGGTGCACAACATCGACACCGCGGTGGCCGACCTGCAGCTGCTGTGCCAACGCAGCCCCAGCTCTGAGCGGCTGAACCTGCTGGGCAGCGCCCACAAACGCCTGGCCGTGTTACAAACCGATGCCTCGCAACAGCTGGCCGCCTTGCGCCAGATGGCGCTGCACTACCAGCAGTCGCTGCTGCGCCACAGCGATGCCTATGCCTTCACCAACTGGCTGGCCGCCACCCTGCTCATCGCTCAACGTGACACCGCGCCCAAGCTCGACACGGCGGGCATCACCGCCCAGCTGGCGCAACAGCGCAGTGCACTGAGCCAGCGCCTGGCCGACAACCCCAACTTCTGGGACGCCGCCAGCCTGGCCGACCTGAGCCTGAGCCAGCTGCTGTTACAAGCAGCCAACCAGCCACGCCGCCGCGCCAAAGTGCCTGCCGGTACGCAAGCTGCACCGGTGCTGGCGGCCTACCGGGCTGCGATTGGCCGGGCCAGCAGCCCGCGTGAACTGGCCGCGTTGACCGACAACCTCGACTTTTTGCTGAGCCTGTGGTCAGCAGCTGACAAACCCACGCGCCACCTGCTGGAACAGCTGCTAGAGAGCCTGACGTGAGCCGACACGTTCTGCCCGCCAGCAGACCGGTCTGAGCGCCATGGCCTCCGGCAAGATCCTCACCCTGCTGATCATCGCCACACTGCTGGCGGTGGTATGCGCCCAACTGGTGGCCTGGCGTTACCGCGTCAGCATGCAGCGGCTGATGCGCGCACCTTTGAACGCCGCCGCCCACAGCACCGGGCCCGAGCACAGCCCCAGCCCGCAACGGCCCGCCCCGGCAGCCGCGATCACGCTGGAGCACAACCGCGCCGCTTACCACCGGCTGCTGGCGCAGTTTCTGCTGCTGACGCTGCTGATCGCCTTCACACGCACCCTGCTCACCCAGTGGCTGGCCGACGCACCCATCACCTTCAAAACCGTGGCCACGCTGGGCATTGCCTATGCCTGGCCGGTGCTGCCGGTGCTGGCGGTGATCGGCCGCTGGTCGCGTTGGCGTTTTGTGGCGGCCATGCTGGGCTGGTTTGTGCTGGCCGTGCTGTTGCTGAGCTGGCGCACCAATGCGAATGTGACGCTGCTGATGCTTGTTCAATGGATGGCGTTTGACATCGGTTTGCCGCTGCTGGTGGTGACCGCGCTGTGCCTGGGCGGCGCCACCCGCGCCGTGGGGCCGTGGCTGGCGCCGGTGTTTGTGTTGTTGTGTGCGTCCTCACAGGCCGGGCTGGATGGGCTGGCCGCGCTGGTGAAGGCCAACAGCGGCTTCATCCAATGGCTGGCCAGTTGGCTGGGCGCCACCGCCGCGCTGATGTTGTTTGCGCTGCTGCCCTGGCTGCTGGCCTGGTGGCCCGCGCGCTGGCTGGGCCGCCAACTGGCCAGGGCTTACCGAGAGCAACAGGTGTCCGAGCTGTTTTACCTGTTCACTGCGGTGTGGACGGTGGCACTCACCGGACCGGCGCTGGCCGCCTCCAGCAGCCTGGGCTGGGGCGCCCTGGTGTGTTTTGCACCGCTGTTATGGATTGTGCTGGCCGGGGCCTGGATGCGCCGCTTGGCCACGCCACAGCAGGCCGGGCGGCCACCAACGCTGCTGGTGTTGCGCGTGTTCCAGCAGGACGCCCAGGTACAGCAGCTGTTTGACCGGGTGATTGAGCGCTGGCGCCTGACGGGCAACACCGTGCTGATTGCGGGCACCGACTTGCTGGACCGCACCATCGACGTGGATGACATCTTCACCTTCATCGACGGGCGGCTGGGTGAGCGTTTTATCCAGACCCCGGCCGATGTGCCACGCCGCTTGGCCGAGTTTGTCTGGCGCGCCGATGTGGATGGCCGACACCGTGTCAACGAATGTTATTGCCACGACAACACCTGGCAGCAGGCGCTGGCCGAGCTGGTGCAGCTCAGCGATGTGGTGCTGATGGACCTGCGCAACTTTGAGGCCCACAACCGGGGTTGTTTGCACGAGCTGCAGGTGCTGGCCGAAACCCCCGGCCTGCGCCGCGTGGTGGTGCTGACCAATGACCAAACCCACCTGCCCTCTGCCCAGGCCGCCACCACAACGGCACCGGCGCAGCGCTTTGTCTGGCTACACCAGCCAGGTGGCCAAGCGCTGGCCACCGAGGCGGTGTTGGCGCCGCTGTTTTGATATGGTTTTGCTAGCTATTGACCCTTTTGATAAAAGGGCAGGAGGCCAAAAAAGCTTATAACTTCTCGTGCATGGATCGGTGACTGTTTGAGGCTGGGCGCTGGCATACAGCTTGCCGCTCCGCCTGCCAAATACTTGCCATGCAATCGAGAAACTCTGAGGCTCCCGGCCAGAGACCCGTCGGTCGCGCGTCAAGTCCTGCGAAATGGGCTTGTCGGCCTGCGTTTGGGAGGTGCACCCTGGTACTGGCTTGCGTCAAACGTCTGTCGCTGGCTCAGCAATTGGTCACCGTCGAGGCGTTCTGCCAAGCTGTCCAGGTCGCGCTCCGATACCCCCATGGATTCAAAGTGCGCGCGCCAGGTGTTGACCACCCCGATGACTTGAACGACTTGCGCGGCGGCATGGGCCGGCGTCAGCCCAAACGCGTCGCACTGGGACATCGCGTTGGCCAGCGTGGAATCTTGCCCGTCCGTCCCGCAGATGAACTCTTGATAGCCCTGGCCGGAGTTGGTGGGCAGTACGTCATACGCCGGTGCCAGCCTCAGCCGTCCATGGGCGGTGGGGTTCACGACCAAGAGTGCGTGGTTCTTCTCATGGTCGTCGGTGTTGTCGACCAGGATGTTGAACACCATTCGGCGGAACAACTCTTGGGCATCGGCCAGATGCGCATCGCCGTGGGTGACGCCGATTCTGCGAAGGATTCGGGCAAGCTGTGGGTACCCCATTTCTGGCTCGTTGCCGGCCGGGGTTGCCGCTCGGATAGCAGTGCCTGCCGAGATGCTGTGAATTCGCCGACCGTTCACGCGGTCGAATCGCCGAATGGCCACGGCGTTCGCCGCCACCAGGCGAATAACCTGGGTCTGGGCGACGGAGATACCGGCCTTCGCCGCCAAGGTCATGGTCGCGTGCTCTATGAGCGGCGCATCCACATACTCGTGGTTGAAGAACTTGATGACCCACTGCTCGCCCTCGATGTCGATCAGCGCCTTGGGCTTTGCGCCGCCTAACGGGCTGCCACCCCCTTCAATGATTTTGGCTTCGAGAGCAGTCAAGGTGTCGCCGGCTTCGATCTTGGCCACAACCTCGCTGAGCTCTTGGGCTTGCGCCAACATCGGCAGGGGGCCACCTTTTCTGGGAAGGTAGGTGTCGGGTGAGGTCGAGACCCCCAACGCACCAAAACGGTCGTCACCAGCGTAGTAGAGCATCTCCATCAACGACGTACGCTTGGGTTTGTCGATGAACCGGATGACTTTTTCACCCCATCGGTCCGGACGCGCGTCATCCACGGCACCGACTGCGCGGGGCGCGTTGGCGCTCAGCCGCCCGGGCGGGGAGAACTCGTTGTCCACGAGAGGCAAGTCTTCGCTGAGTGCGAATCCATTGGCAAGCCAGTCCCCGGCGTAGTGGAGCGAGACGCCCTTGCCAGCAGCAACCAGCTTCAACGCACCCACGTAGCGAGGCGTCGGGTCTCCCAGGTACCAAAGGTACAAGTCATCCAGACGCATGTCAGTCCTTCTTGCTGTTGTTGGGGGGATCTGTGCGCATGCGGGCTTCTGCGGAGGCCTGCGCACGGGCCTGGCCAAGCGCCACTGCTTCTCGAATGTTCAGCTCGAGCGCACCCTGATCCTGTTCTGGTGCCGCCAAGTTTCCCAACTCGCCATCTCGGTTGATGAGCCACAAGGCACTTGCGACGATGCCGATGCTCACGGTCGGGTCGCCGGCTTCGAGACGCTGGAGCGTAGAGAGGGTGACGCCCAAGCGCTTGGCCCAGGTGCGCAGCGATTCCTTGCGGCGTAAGCGGGCCACCGCCAAGTCGGCACCCAGTTTCTGGAGTGCACCCAAGGTGGCAGGGGGTAGCTGTTGGATGGCTTTGGTGGCTTTTGGCATACCGTCATATTAGTACAAATTAGCTGATATTGTCTAGATTTATCGGTACACCAGAAGATGCCGTGCGATTGCTGAAGAGAGACGGTTGATCGGGGCCACGGCGGCTGCCGCGAAAAAGACCCAAGAGTCTGGTTTTTAAAGTCAGTTTAAGGCTGACAGGAGTCACAGGCATGTCGATTGCCATCGCCTGGCCCCGCCCCGTTGCGGACATTCGGCCTGGGACGCTGTCAGCGGCAGGAAACTGAGCGGAGCGGCCGGTCACCCTTGCCGCCCAGCTGATCACTCGTCCGGTGCACTCATCTCGGGAACATTGACTAGCTGATCTAGGGCAGCAAGCAACTTTGGAAGCCACTCACCGTAAGTCGTCTTACGTCCGCCGCAGCCATAGACAGCACCTGTCACTGACGCCAGCTGTTGCTTTATCTGATCACCAGATCGGCACCAGAAATTTGCTATTGCATCCTTGCCCAGCAGATCTGTCACCATGTACAAAGTGTCATCAACGCCATCCGGGGCTGTGAGTTTGAAGGGTGCAGGTTGAAGGCAGAAGTCTGCAAATGCCTTCGCGTGGGGCAAACCATGGCTGGGATCGAAGCAGAATCCAAGAAGGTAATCAGTCATCGCCTGGCGGATTCCCTCACCGTCCTTTTTGTCGAACTCATCGTACCTGCCGCACCCAACGCCCTGGGCACTGCCGAAATGGATGTTGGCTAGATGGTAAATCACGAAGCTTTTGAGGTCTGAAAGAAACCGCTGGATCTCGGCTTCAAGATCGTCGATGTCACCCACGATACCGCGACCGCCATCTCCTAAGATCTGAGCCGTGGAGAGACGGTCGACCTCAAGGAAGAAGTTGAGCTGACCGTCGATATAAAACCGCTTGAACTCCGCGAACACGCTCTGCGAGAACCTCCGCATCGAGTCGACTGCGAGGCGATCATGGTCCACTCCGAATACTGTAGCGCCAGGGTCCTCTTGTCTTGCAAGTGCGGTGCAAATGTTCGTATTGAAATTGACGTCTGGCGAGCAGTACATGCGCAACAGCATTAGGTCATTCCACCCTAAAGCCCCCCGATCGGGTGCAACCAGTTGCTGAATCAGAGATGGATGCGATTGAGTTGTTTCATTTCCAATCAGTCGAGTCGCCAGCTCCTGGACATCGGCTTCGCCTCGGATTCGGCCATTCCCAGGCAGATCGCCAAAACCAGCTCGTTCAAGGAAATACCTCAACGATATAACCGTGCGGTGCCTCATACTGCGGTGGCCGAAATCCAAAGACGAGTACTTTGGCAGCCATTCGACCAAGGTCTTGATGGTGTCGTTCGCGGCCCCCCTGTCCAGTTCATCGGCCCGACTGACGAGCATGTTCCAAAACTCATCATGCGGCGTTTCTGATTTTCGAAGCGAAAAGTCAGATTGCAGCAAAATGCCAGCCACTTCCTTTTTATGCTCGATCACCGACTCGACTAAATCTTTGTAGAGGCGATAACTTTTAGTTGGCTCTGGAATCTTCAGCCGCACGATCAGCTGAAGATAGTTCTCCAGGTTACGGTGCTGCCTGTTGAAGCAGGCACGCGAACGCAGCACATTTTCATCGCTCGCGAAGGAGTAGGAGAATGCCAAGGTATCTACATCGAAAAGCTGCAGCAGGAGGAACTTGGCTGGCTCATCAGCCTTATTGAAGGTTTCCGCAAAACCCTTAGCGTTTTCTAGTATTGGCTTGTTTGAATCACTTAGTTTTCTCTGGACACTAAACGAACCCGCCCGCCCTTCCGTTTCTGCGGCATATATCTGACGGAAAAGCCCAGGGTAATTCAGGTTCAGAAGCATCAAGTGGATGAGGTCTTTGATGTTGAAATCTGTGCCATCCAGTTTGACCTTCTCCATATTCATGAGCAACGCTGCATTGACGAAGCGCTTGATCTTGCGCAGATCGCCTAACAGAGGCACGTAGCGATGCCCGTTGTTGCTGGCGAGTAGAGTCTGGACCTCCTTCATGAGCTGCCTGAGCAGTCGCATGACCGTAGGCGAAACGCTGTCGCTCTTGAAGGCAGCTTTCTCCCAGTCGGTATCCAGAAAATCGTTGATGCTTTTTAAATCCACGAACAGGCTCAGCTTCGCAGTGATGAATTTTTCAAGAAACTCGCGAGCCCTCGCCCCATCGTCCCTACCGGCTGTCGATGCGAGCAAATTCTCGGTGTCATAACAAAGAACATAAGTGGCCTGACTCAACTTGAAAGTTCGCCGAACGGTAAACAGCACGTTGTTGACCAGCTTGCTCTCCAGTCGATCCAGGTCATCGACAATGATGATCAGGCGACGCCCCAGTTGCTTGAGCAGATCATCTATGTCCTCAAGCAACTCGTCGATGGTTTCCGTCGAAGGTTCGAATGAAAACTTTATTCCCAACACGGAAAGGTCGGTCTTGCCCTTAAGCATCCGGGAATAGCGGCTGGCCACAGGCAGTAACTCAGGCGCGAAGACCTGCTGCCGAATTGCTGCGCACAAGCCCTTGATGAAACGCTCGGAAAGGTCGGGCTCGGATGCGTAGCGCAGTGGTTCAAACTTAAAAACAATCACTGAGTCGCCTGCTGCATCTTCCCAGTGCTGCTTGGCCATATTCAAAAAACTGGTCTTGCCAATACCCCACGGCCCGTCGATGCCAAATACCAGACCGGACCGAATGCCACTAGTAAGCACTGTATCCGCAAAGTTTTTAGCCTGCGGGGCAACGCCCAAGGCATCCTGGTCGTCCCCTTTTATTTCGTCATCAGCTAGAAACCAAAGCTGCGCAGTGTCTGGACGCTTGCGTTGACTCAGCTCGCGCCAGATAGGAGAAATAAACGTGAGCATCAATACCGCAAAGGCAGTTGGAGCCCAAAGTATGTCAGCGTGCGACACGGCTTCATGAAACTTGGCAAGCAGAGGATCAAACAGGTGCATCACGAACGCCCCGAGGCCAACAAGCAGCAGCAAGTCGATGCGACGGCTTTGAATGATGCGCAACGCATGCTGTAAGCATCCTCGCTTCTTGGCGTATACGAAGACAATTGGCAACGCGGCCGCATAGCCGACCAACACCAACCAACCTACTACGCCCCATTCGGAGAGACTCCGACCCAACGCTCCAGCACCAAGGTATGCAACCCAAAGAGTCTCAAACAGCACAGCACCAAACAGCATCGCTCTCGCGAACACGAGTATCTCCGGCATCTGCATGCTCGTTGGCAATTTGCCAGACATAGCCTCCCCCCCATGAATGTGTCGCCAATTGCGCTGTTTCGAACTCCAGAACGGATTGAGGAGGCAGGCTTAAATATCACGCCTAGTCAGCATCCGACTTCACTACATCTACCTCCTTGTTCGACACAAGGCCCTCCAACGCTACGAGGCAATCGAAAGCAACTGCCACTATAGCGCCTTGGCATAAACGGTCCCGCGCTTCTAAGTTACAGGCAGTCCGCTTTGCAGCCCAAACATGCTCTAAAGCCTGAGGCTCCGAAAGACAGAAATGGCCGAGTTGTGTGAATTGACCATCCGGCTGCTTTCAAAGCTGAGCTGCCATTCAGATGGTTGCTGTGCGGCAGGGGTGACCGGCCGCTCTTGGCCCGGACTTGCCGTCCAGCAGTCCATCACAGATGACTGCTCCAGCTGCAGACCCGACTTACGTGAAACAATGTTCCCCTGCACCTCTGTCACTACTATTTAAATAGTGACTAGCCCTTACTCCAAAAGGGCCAGCGCCCAAAAACACCCCAAACTACTCGACACTCTGCTGCAACGCCCACATCTGCGCATATCGCCCATTGGCAGCCAGCAGGGCGGCGTGGGTGCCGCGCTCGAGGATGGTGCCGGCTTCCATCACTAGGATTTCATGGGCATCGACCACGGTGGACAGGCGGTGGGCGATGACCAGGGTGGTCTTGTTCTGCGCCACACTTTGCAACTCGGCTTGGATGGCGCGTTCG
Source organism: Rhodoferax sp. BLA1 (assembly GCF_013416775.1). GTDB lineage: Bacteria > Pseudomonadota > Gammaproteobacteria > Burkholderiales > Burkholderiaceae_C > Rhodoferax. Next base: position 269,723 of record NZ_SZVI01000012.1, on the reverse strand, counting down.
TTAGCGGAATCGAGTGCGCTGGTGGCTTCGTCAAAAATCAGGATCGGCGGGTTTTTGAGCAAGGTGCGGGCAATGGCCACACGCTGTTTTTCACCGCCCGAGAGTTTGAGCCCGCGCTCACCCACCATGGTGTCGTAGCCCTTGGGCGTGGCCGCGATGAAGTTATGGATGTGCGCGGCTTTGGCTGCGGCCTCCACCTCGGCGCGGCTGGCGCCGGGGCGGCCGTAGGCGATGTTGTATTCCACCGTGTCGTTGAACAACACGGTGTCTTGCGGCACGATGCCAATCACCGCACGCACGCTGGCCTGGGTGACTTGTTTGATGTCTTGCCCGGCGATTTGAATCTGACCCTGCTGCACGTCGTAAAAGCGGAATAACAGCCGCGCCAGCGTCGACTTGCCCGAGCCGGACGGCCCAACCACGGCCACGGTTTTGCCCGCCGGGATCTCGAAGCTGATGTCGTGCAGGATCGGGCGCGCCGGGTCGTAGGCAAAGTGCACGTGTTGGAAGCTGACGCTGGCGTTGCCCGCTTCTGCCGACAGGGTGTTGGCGCTGGTGCCATGCAGCGCCAGTGGCAGCGCACCGGGCACATCGGCAATCTCGCGCTCGCGCTCCATCAGGGTGAACATCTTTTCCAGGTCGGTCAGGCCCTGTTTGATCTCGCGGTACAACACACCCAGAAAGCCCAGCGGGATGTAGAGCTGGATCATGAAGGCGTTGACCATCACCAGGTCGCCCAGGGTCATGCGACCATCCACCACACCTTGCGTGGCGCGCCACAACATGGCGACCAGCCCGGCGGCAATGATCAGCTGCTGGCCAGTGTTGAGCATGCTCAGCGTGCTCTGGCTCTTCAGCGCGGCCTTGCGGTAGCGCTCCAGGTTGTCGTCGTAACGCTTGGCCTCAAAGTCTTCGTTGTTGAAGTATTTGACGGTCTCGTAGTTCAGCAGCGAGTCGATGGCGCGGCTGTGGGCGGTGGAGTCCAGCTCGTTCATCTGTTTGCGGAACTGGGTGCGCCACTCGGTGACCACAATGGTGAACGTGATGTAGAGCAGCAGCGCACTGATGGTGATCCAGGCAAACCACATGTCGAACTTGACCGCCAGGATGCTCAGCACCAGCGCCACCTCAATCAGCGTGGGGAAGATGCTGTAAAGCGAATAACTGATCAGGGAGTGCACCGCACGGGTGCCGCGCTCGATGTCACGGGTCATGCCGCCGGTCTGGCGCTCCAGGTGAAAGCGCAGGCTCAGGGCGTGCAAGTGGCGAAACACCTGCAGGCTGATGGCGCGTGAGGCGCCTTCGGTGGCCTTGGCAAAAATCAGCTCGCGCAACTCGGCAAACACCGTGGTCGACAGGCGCAGCAGGCCATAAGCCAGCAGCAGGCCCAGCGGCACCACCACCAGCGCGGGCATGCCAACACCGGCCTTGGGGTTCATGGTGTCAACCAGCTGTTTGAGCAGCAGGGGCACACCCACATTGGCGAGCTTGGCACCCACCATAAAGGCCAGCGCGAGCATCACGCGCCACTTGTATTGCCAGAGGTAGGGGAAAAGCCGCTGCAGTGTGGCCCAGTCGGAACGTGGGGCAACTTGGCCGTTGGGCAGCAGGGTGGGCGGAGGGGTAGGTTCGCCAGAGCGGCGCATGGGTGACAATTCCTTGTTTTTATCACCCTGGATTGTGCCCATGTCTGAAAACCCTCGCCCCGCCACTAACCCGGCGCAACTGCCCACCGACGAGAAGCTGGTGCTCAAGGTGATCCCGATGCCGCGGGATGTGAACGCCAATGGCGACATTTTTGGCGGCTGGGTGATGGCGCAGGTGGATATGGCCGGTGCGGTGATTGCCGCCACCTACAGCGCCGGGCGCATGGCCACGGTGGCGGTCAACGAATTCATCTTCAAACAGCCGGTGCGGGTCGGCGACATCCTGAGCTTTTACGGCAAGCTGGTGCGTATTGGCCGCACCTCGATCACCGTCAAGGTCGAGGTCTATGCGGAACGTTTTCTGGAACAAGGCAGCTACACCAAGGTGACCGAGGCGCTGCTGACCTATGTGGCGCTTGATGAGAACGGCAAACCGCGTGAAGTGCCCAAACCAGCGGACGTTTGACGCTACTATTAAAGCAGCAGTTAGCCCTTGATATATAAGGGCTAGAGGCCGATTTCTTATACAAGTTGGCTTGTGCCGCGCGGCTCGGGCATGACCCAGGCGTCGCGCACCTGCAGCCGCAACACGTCCCCGCGCCGAGGTAGGGCCTCAAACGGCAGCACCAGGCTCAGCGGCACGGCCAGGGCGCCCTGCAGCATCACATCCACCGCGTACGAGCTGCCCTGAAAAAACACATGCTCGACCAACACGGACAGGCCGGGGACGTTGGGCGCAGCCACCACAAAGGCAGTGGGCGCCAAGCACAGCCGCAGCTCGGTCTGGGTGCTTCCCACGCTGGTGTCACGTGCGACAAAGTGGTAGTCACCGAGCGCCACCTCGGCCAAACCACCCTGCACTGCACTGATGCGCCGGGCCGGTAGCAGGTTGCCCGCGCCGACAAACCGGGCCACCATCTCGGTCTGTGGTTCGCGGCACAGGCGGATGGGGGTGTCGACCTGCTCGATACGGCCTTCGTTGAGCACCACCACGCGGTCGGCCAGCGCCAGCGCTTCTTCCTGGTTGTGGGTCACATAAACCATGCTGCTCTGGGTGCTGCGCATCTGGTCGATGTGGCGCATCATGTCGCGGCGCAATTCGACGTCCAAGCTGGCCAGGGGTTCGTCAAACAGGATCACGCGCGGCTGCGCCACCATGGCCCGCGCCAGCGCCACGCGCTGCTTCTGCCCGCCTGAGAGTTCACCGGGCGTGCGCCGAGCCAGCGCCTGCAAATCGACCTGGGCCAATGCCTCCATCACACGCGGGCTGGCTTGTGCTGCAGACAGGCCGGACTCGCGCAGCGGGAACAACACGTTGTCAAATACCGTCATGTGCGGCCACAAGGCATGGCTCTGGAACACCACGCCGACGTTGCGCCGCTCGGGCAACACATGGCGCCCGGGCGCGGCCACCAGATCGTCACCAATCTGGATGCTGCCACTGTTGATGCTCTCCAGTCCCGCGACCGCACGCAACAGCGTGGTTTTGCCCGAGCCCGATGGCCCCAGTAGGGCGACAAACTCTCCCGAGTGCATCTCCAGCGACACACCGCGCAGCGCATGGAAGGCATTGGCGCCACTGCCGTAATGTTTGTGGATGTCTTGTAGTTTTATGCGCGCCACGGCAACACACCTTCAGGTAAACGGCGACCCAGCCGCGATGCCAGCAACATACACAGCAGCGTGATCACAATGGAAAGGATGCCCACGGCCGAGGCGGCAGCCGACTCGCCGCCCTGCTCCAGCCCGAACACCAGCACACCCAGCGTCTCGGTGCCGGTGGCCCACAGCAGGGCAGACACAGTGAGTTCGTTGAGCGACAACAACATCACCAGCAGCGCCCCGGCGGTGACCGAGGGCAAAATCAGCGGCACCACAATGTGCCACATACGGCTCACAAACGAGCCGCCAAACACCTCGGCCGCTTCCAGCATCTCGCGCGGCATCTGCGCAAAACCGCTGAGCACCGGGCGCAGCTGGATCGTCAAAAAACGCGCCAAATAGGCGAAAAAGATGATCCACAGTGTGTTGTAAAACGACCAGCCCAGCAGCGGCAACGGCTTGAGGTAAAGCAGGATCATGGCAATGGCCAGCACCACGCCCGGAATCACATACGGCACCTCGACCCAGGGCATCAGCCGGCGCAGCAGCACATTGCGGCGGTAGGCCATCTGGTAGGCCAGAAACAGCGACACCACCGCCAGCACCAGCGCACTGCCCACCGACAGACTCACGCTGTTGACAAAGGCGCGCAGCGTGGCGTCGTTGTGCAACAGCACATAGCTGTAATGCTCCAGCGAGAGGTTGGCCCAGGTCAGCGCGATACCCAGACCGGGCGACACCGACTTGGCCAGCAGGGCCAGCAGTGGCGCCAGCAGCAGCAGGCTGACCCACAACGTCAGGCCAACGGCCACGGGGGTCTGCCAGCGGCCCAGATGGAAGGGTGGCATTTTCAGACGCGTAGCAATCACCTCGCTGCTGCCACATCGTAAAAACACCCGCTGCACCCCCATGCCCAGCGCGGCCAGCAGCGCCACCAGGGCCGACAACACCAGCGCACTCGGGATGGCCGCCGAGCCAAAACCCGACAACTCACGGTAGATCAGCGTGGGCAAGACCAGGTAATCCGCCGGGATGCCCAAAAACGCCGGGATGCCGAAGTTACCGATACACGAGACAAATGCCAACGCACCACCGGCCACCAGCGCGGGCAAGACCAGCGGCAGGATCACCCGCCGCAGGATGCTGAGGGGTGAGGCGCCACAAACACGGGCCGCCTCGATCACTTCGGGTGACAAGTTGAGCAAACCGGCACGCACCGTTAAAAACACCAGCGGTGCGTAGTGGATGCCCAGCAGCAGGATGATGCCTTCACGCGACTGCAGCGGGTTGCTGATGGCCTGCCAGCTGTCCCAGCCCTGGGCGATCAATGTGTTCTTGAGCGGTAACCAGAGCTGTGTCCAGGCCAACGCCACCACCTGGGGCGGCAGTAGCGCCTGCACCACAAAGGCAAACACCAGCCACTGCCGTGGCCGCGCCGGGGTCAGCGAGACAAACAACGCAAACACCAGACCGTAGATCAGCGCCAGGGTTGCGCCGCCCAGGCCCACTTCGAGCGTGTGCTGGCTGGCGCGCCAGGCATCGGGGGACATCAGCGTGGCCAGCACGGCCTGCCGCGTGGGGCCCAGCAGCGCCAGGCCCAGCTGCAGCACCAGATAGACCGCTGGCAACAGGCTGAACACCACCAAGAAGGCGAGCGCGAGCCAGAGCAGCCAGCGCTCTTGCGCGGGCGCGCGTGACCCCGACATGCCTGACCGACCCACCAGAAAACTCAAATTTTTAACCGCCAAAAATGTCCGAGAAACGTTTGCGGTCAGCTTCGGCACCCTTCAGCAAGGCGTCGGCATCCATCGGCATAAAGCGCAGGCTCTCGACCTTGGGGTAACCCGCAGGCGGCGTGATGTTGCCCTGCAGCGGGAAGTACCCCAGCGTGGTGGAGAACTTCTGCCCCTGCGGTGACACCAGAAAACTCACAAAGGCCTGCGCGGCGGGCAGGTTGCTGGCGGTGTTGAGGATGGCAGCCGGTTCGGTCACATAGGTCAAGCCTTCCTTGGGCGTGATGAACTCCACCGGTGAACCTTTGGCGGCCGCGTTGAAGGCCATGAAGTCCACCAGCACACCGACCATCTTCTCGCCGGTGGCCACTTGCTGCAGCACCGCACCATTGCCCTTGACCGCAATCGCCTTGTTGGCCTTGAGGCCCTCGATGAACGGCCAACCCAGATCAGGGGTTCGGCTCCAGGCACCCACGGTGATGGCAGCCGCCCCCGAGTACAGTGGGCTGGGCATCACGATCTGGCCTTTGAGCGCGGGGTTGAGCAGGTCTTTCCAGGACTTCGGCTTGAATGGGGCTTTGCTGTTGACCACGATGCCGGTGCTGATCAGCTTGGTGCCGATGTAGGTGCGCTCGTTGTCAAAATAACGCGCCGGGATCTGCTGGGTGTTGAGGTGCGTCATACGCAACAGGCGGCCATCGGCCTTGAGCGACTCCATCGAAATCGCATCGGCAATCAGCAACACGTCGGCGCGCGGGCTGCCAGCGGCCACCTCGGTGCGCAGGCGGTTGAGCACCTCGGTGGTGCCGGAACGAAACACATTGACCTTGACGTTGGGGTACAACGCGTTGAAGGCCTCGATGGTGCCGCGTGCATCACGCTCGGGCTGCGAGGTGTAGAGCGAGAGGTTGCCCGACACCGCAGCCTGGGCATGCAACAGGCCATGCGGCAGCAGTGCAGCCAGACCGGCAGCAGGCGCCATACCGAGGACGCGGCGGCGTGATGGAAAAGGGGTGGACATGCAACAACTCCAATGCGAAATTCAAACAAGCTTTCAACCATACGACAGTGACGTTTCAAAAGCGTGACAAACGTTATGACAAACGCAAGCTGTTCTGGGTGCGCCATCAACCGATCGTGCGCCAAGCCGCGGGCATTATGCAGCCGGTCCAGGTCAACACCTTTGACACCAAACAGGCGACACCGAGCGTCACAGGGACACTGGAAACTGCACCGTCAGCACCGTTCTGTCGTCACTGAATTGCGTCGAACTGGACCCTTTGGTGCTGGCAAAAGTGCCGATCTTGTGGAAGTCCTCGTCCTCGGTGCGGAAAAACTCTGCCTCCCAGTCGCCCACGCGGGAACCAACTGGCACCGACATATAGCCGTCGGTGAACAGCTCAATGCTGCGCACACTGGATTTGGGGCGTGAAAAGTGCAAGAGATCCGGCCCTTGGGTGGTGGAGCCATCCAGCACGGCATACCCCAACGAATGCCCCAACAGGTTGGCGTAGCCGAGTTGGCCGCGGACAATACCCGCACACAACAAGTCACTGAGACACGCTTTGGCGTCGGGCAGCAGGCGTGCCTCACAACAGTGGCGAGTCGTCTGGATGATGGCCTCACGATCGGTCGCTGACAGGACCGCCGGGGCCACACAGTCCAATCCGCCCGAGACCCACTGGCGTGTGGTCATCTCCAGCACATCGCCCTCGAGGCCTCTGGACTGCCGAAGGTGAAAAATGGCGGCCCGGCCAGCGCTGAAGATCAGGTCCACATCCTTGTGCAGCCAGACCAGCTCGTCACCGTTGATACGGACGCCCGAGTCGCCAACAATCAGAAAGCGCAAGTCGTCGCCACCCGCGTCTTCCACCACCACCGCTGTGCTGCCGACCCGTGCCGACATGGCACCGGCAGCTTGCAGCCCCTGGGCGACAGCCTGGTTCATCTGGACAAGCCAGTGTTCGGGTGAACGCGCCGCCTGGTCGGGTGATGTGACATGGGCCAACATGGCCTGTGCCGCCTGGCTGGCGGCAAAACGCCCGGAAGACATCCCGTGCAGCTGCAGCCCCGTGGCGTCGGTGGCACCGTCAAACACCGCATACAGGCGCCCAGGCAACACCAGCAGCACATCGTCGCCCGGTTGGCTCAGCTTACGGTACTTGGGCACCGAACAGGATTCAATCAGCATGGGCGGCCCCCGTGGCTGACCAAGGGGCACTCAGACAAAAGCACTTTCCTTGGACTGCGAAAAACGCATCACCACATAGACACACACACCCGAACTGACCAGCAGAATAGTTGACAGCGCGGCGGCAATGCCGAACTCGCCATCGAGCACCGCGCTGTAAATCTTCACCGGCATGGTGGTGGTGCCGCCGGTGTAGAGCAGCAGGGTGGACGACAGCTCGTTGATGGCGGTGATGAAACTCATCATGGCGCCAGCAATCACCCCGGGCAGCATCAGCGGCACGGTGACCTTCCAGAACGCCTTGGCCGGCGGCGCCCCCAGGCTGATGGCAGCCTCTTCGATCGACGGCTTGATCTGGCGCAGCACCGAACTGGTGGCGCGCACGCCATAGGGCAGACGGCGAATGAACAGGATCAGCACAATGATGCTGCCGGTGCCCACCAGATCGAGAACCCCGGTGTTGAAGGTCAGCAGGAAACCGATGGCCATCACCACACCCGGCACCACGTAGGGCACCATCAGCACGGAATCGAGCAGTCCCGAGAGTCGGGTCTCGCGCCGCACGATGATGTAGGACATCAAGCCCCCCATCACGGTAATCAGCAGGGTCGCCAGCAGCGAGAAGCGGAAGGTGTTGGTGATCACGTCGGGTACCTCGTGGATCACCCGGGCATAACTGTTGAGACCAAACCCACCGCTGAACACCGGCCCGTTAGTTTGCAGGAACGAGGTGTAGATCACCACCAGAATCGGCAGCGTGGCCAGCGCGGCGACGCCATAACACAGGGTATGCACCAGCACCGAGTAGTTGCCGCTGAGCGACTTGGGCACCGTCAGGTTGGTCATCGACCCGGCATAACGGCGCTTGTTGATCACATAACGCTGCAAAAAAACCGCCAGCATCGAGATGACGATCATCAGCATCGAGATGCTGACCGCCATGGTGGGCGGGCCACCCATCTCGGATGTGTACTGGTTGTAGGCGATGGTGGACAGTGTGCTGAGGTCCCGGCCGATGATCGAGGGTGTGCCGAAGTCGGCAATCGACAGCACAAAACACAGGATGGCGCCCGAGCTGGTGGCCGGAAACACCAGCGGCAGCGTGACCTTGTAAAAACGCTGCCAACGTGTGCAGCCCAGGTTGGCCGCCGCCTCCTCAAACGAGCGGTTGATGTTGCGTAGGGCGCTTTCGGTCATCAGGTAGACAAACGGGAAGAACTTCAGACTGAACACCAGGATGATGCCGTGCATGCCGTAGATGGTCGGCAAAGCGATGCCCAGCGCCTTCATCTGCTGGGTCAGCCAGCCATTGTTACCAGCCACCACCACCCAGGAATAGGCGCCGATGAAAGGCGGCGACACCAGCGCCAGCACCGCCAGGGTGGCAATCAGGCTGCGCCCCTTGATCACATACCGCGCAGTGCAGTAGGCCAGCGGCACCCCCAGTAGGCTGGCACCCAGCATGCCTCCCAGCCCAACAATCACCGTGTTCTTGAGGGCGTTCAAATAATACGGATGCGTGAGCACCTTGGCGTAGTTGGCCAGCGTGAAGCCTTCGGTCTGCGGGTCCAGAAAACCCAGCTTCAACACCTGCAGGATCGGCCAGATCAGCAGAAAGCTGACCATGGCCACGGCCACCACCATGACCAGAGACCAGAAATCAAGGCGCAGCCAGCCCCGTTGGCGCCAGGCGGCCTGGCCAAACATCGGCGTCATGACAGCCGGACCCCGGCATCGTCACCGGAGAAATACAGGATGTCGTCGTAGCCAATCACCAACTGAACCGTCTGGCCTGGCTTGAGCGCCATGGTGTTTTCAAGGGGGTCCACCAGCGCCTCCATCAGGCCATGACCCGCCACCTCCACCGACAACTGCAGCTCACGCCCGGTGAACATGGTTTGCCGCAGGATCGCATCAACGCGCAAGGCCGCCCCGGGCTGCGGCTGGTTGACCAGCACGTTTTCAGGCCGAACCGAAGCCACACAGGGCACCCCTGCACGAACCGGCAAGCCCTGGGGCAGTTGCAACGGCTGCCCCAGAAGGGTCGGCCCACCGGCAGCGTCCCAAGCCAGCGGTACAAAATTGTTGGCACCGACAAAAGACGCCACAAAGCGGTTGGCCGGGCGGTTGTAAACCGTCCACGGTGCACCCACCTGCTGCACGATACCGGCGTGCATGACACACACCTGGTCGGAGATGGACAACGCTTCCTCCTGGTCGTGCGTCACATAGATGGTGGTGATGCCAAACGACTGCTGCAGCGAGCGGATGTCACGCCGCAGGTCGACCCGCAGCTTGGCGTCCAGGTTCGAGAGCGGTTCATCCATCAGCAGCACTTTGGGCCGGATCACCAGCGCACGTGCCAGGCCAATCCGTTGCTGCTGGCCACCACTGAGCTGATGCGGCATGCGTGCCGCAAGCTGATCAAGCTGGACGGTCAACAGCATCTCTTCAACACGCTGGCGGATATCTACGGCAGGCACCTTTTGCTGCACCAGGCCAAAGGCCACGTTGTTGAACACACTCAGGTGCGGAAACACCGCATAGTCCTGAAAGACCATACCCACGTCACGCTGGTTGGCGCCAAGCCGTCCGATGGACAAGCCATCGACCAGGATGTCACCCGCGTCCTGCTGGTGAAAACCGGCAATCGCCCGCAGCAAGGTGGTCTTGCCGCAGCCACTGGGCCCCAGCAGGGTGAAAAACGACCCACTGGGAATGCTCAGACTGACGTCTTTGAGCGCCAGTTGTTTGCCGTAGGATTTTTTGATGTTTTGAAGTTGAACGAGCGCCATGGAGAAAGTTGAGACTACAGCTCTGATTTATTTCTTGTTCAACAGCAAATCGTTCCACTTGGCCAGGATGCGTGCCCGATTCGCACCCGCCCAGTCGTCGTTGTACTTGAAGACATTGATCTTGTTCAGGGGAAGCAGCGGGTTTTTCGAGACCACGTCGCTGCGCACGGTGCGCCGGCCCACGCTGTCGAGGATCTCCTGGGCTTCACGCGAGAGCATGAAGTTGATGAAGGCCTTGCCACCTTCGGGGTTGGCCGGGGTGGCGGTCAGCGCCATCGAATCAGCCAGCGCCGAGGTGCCATCGGTCGGGTACAGAATCTCAACCGGGCCACCTCCCACTTTGAACTTAAGCAACGTGTCTTCGTTGGACAGACCAATGGCGGCTTCGCCATCGTTGACAAACTTGGACACCGCACCCGAGCTGTTGGACAATACGGCGTTGTCGAGGATCTTGCGGTAGATGTCCCAGCCTTTTTCTTCACCGTAAATCTGCAGGATCAAGGCCAGCTGGATGAAGGCCGAGCCCGACTTGTCAGGGCGACCGGCTGAAATCTTGCCCTTGTAGATCGGGTTACCCAGATCAATCCATGTCTTGGGGTACTGCGCCGGTGTCAGCAGCTTGGTGTTCACGCCAAAGGAGTTGGCCACTGCGGTGAAAGGCACGGCCGCATCGTTGATTTTGAAAATGCTGGCGAGATACTTGCTGTTCTCAGGGGTGTATTTGGAAAACAGCGCCCCATTGGCCTCAATCACCTCGGTGGACACCGCGAAGATCACGTCCGCACTTTGTCGGCCTTTTTCGGCCTTCAGACGGTTCACCAAATCGCCCGAGCCACCTTTGATCAGTTCAACCTTGAGATTGCTGCTTTTCTCAAAAGCCGGAATCACGTGGTCGATCAGATCCTGTGGTGCTGCGCTGTAAATGATGACCTTGTTCTGCGCCCAGGCGGACACGGTCAGCAAGGAACCCAGGGCAAGTGCAGCAAACAGTCTGCGGGTCGTTTTCATGAAATTCTCCTTATGCATTTGAGTGAGTAGCGCGGCAACGTCCGCGATGAGAACCAAGGGTGAACTGTAGTTATGTTTTGGGCCGAAAAACGCCTGCCTCAAGGAAAATCAGGTTGATGTGATGCCGGACCACAACCCGGATGGGTAATCACCGCGAACTGTCAACTGGCGCAACTGATCGACGCAGGCCAACCGGTCCTGTGGATAGGTCACACCAAACCACACACTGTCGGTAGGCAGGATGCGGCACACCATCTTCTGCGCGGAGATCAGCTCATCGATCACACTGGGCAAATAACACTCGGCAGTGAGTTCATTGGGGTGTTGCGCCAGAAAGCGGGTGAACTGATACGCCATCAAACTCAGCAGCGAGGGGGTCAACCCCCAGAAATTCATGGACACCCGGGCCTGGGGCGAGATCAACTGCTGGTCACCCAGCAGATTGCGCCCCCAGCAAGATCCATCAACCGCCAGCTGGATATCGGTCATTTCTGCCACCGAGGTCAGCAGATCCGCCTGGGCCTGGCAAATGCCACGGTTGACGCCACCACTGGGCGACAGGGTTTGATGAATGTTGTAGGCCAACATGGCCCCCTCGTCAGCCCGCCGACCATCTGCAGCCCACCGCTGGTAGTGCGCCACCATACATTGGTAAGCGTCACGGCCATAAAAATCGTCGGCGTTGATGACTGCAAAAAAATCATCCACAACGTGGCGGGCTGCCAGCACTGCGTGCAGCGTGCCCCAAGGTCGGGTGCGCTGGGCGGGACGCTGGTATCCAGCGGGCAGGTCGTCAAGGTCCTGGAACACGCAGGACACGTCAACCTGGTTCTCATACCGAGCCAACACCTGCGACTGGAACGCTTCAGCCAGGGTGCGGCGAATGACAAACACAATGCGACCAAACCCTGCACGCAAGGCGTCAAACACCGAATAGTCCAGAATCGTCTCACCACACGGCCCCATGGGGTCCAGTTGTTTGAGTCCACCATAACGCGAACCCATGCCAGCGGCCAGCACCACCAGCGTCGGCGCCGAGAAGGAACCCGGCGGATCAATCACCACTTTTGACACAAACAAACCTTTTTGGAAGAGTCTCAGGACACGATGTACGCCGCCGCTGCGGTCGACAGCAACTTGCCGTCAGCACCCAGAAATTCCATGCGGGTCGAGGCCACGCGCGAGCCCAGGCGCATCACTTCAGCACGCAACTCAAACCACTCGCCAATGCCCGGGCGCAGGTAGTCCACGCGCAGGTCGATGGTGCCGAGCTTGGAAAAACGCTGCAGGCGCTGCTGCACCGATTCGTCCATGTGGCGTGCACCAATCGCCACCATCACCGCCAGCCCGCCCATGGCATCCAACCCGGCGCTGATGACACCGCCGTGGATGCGGTTGTAGGCGTAGTGACCTACCAGCTCGTTGCGCATCTCGATGCGTGCCTTGACCTGGCTGGGTAACACCGAGGTGATCTTCAGACCCAGCAACTGGTTGAAGACAATTTTTTCTTCAAACACCTTTTTCACCCCGGTGATGAACTCGGGCTCAAACTGGACGTCGGCAGCAGATGGGGTGTGGTGGGGCATGGCGGGAGGCTTGTAGTGTGAGAGTCATCACCGCTTTAGCGGCAACGGGCTGAGGGTTTTTAGTCGGAACACCTGTGAAATCAGTTTGACAGATTCCGGGCTGTTCCAGTCGCGCGCACCCACCACCTTGTGTAACACCCGGCCCTTGGCGTCTACCAGCACGGTGAGCGGCAGGCGATCAGCGCCCAGCATGTTTTCCAGAATCAGACGTTCGTCAATGAAATGGTTCAGCGTGGCCTGGCTTTTTCGCAAGAAGCCTTTGGCCGCTTGGTGGTAGTCGTCGGTAGAGATACCAATCACCAAAAACTGCTGCCCGGCGTCCGACCAAGCCAGGCGCTCCAGCGAGTCCATTTCGGCAATACAAGGCGGACACCAACTGGCCCAGACGTTGATGATGAGCGGCCTGCCACGGAAATCCGAGAGTTTGCGGTTGGGGCCGTTAAGCCCGCGCAAGGTCGCTTCACGCAACACACTGCCGACGGGCACCTCACCGGGCGTGGCCGCACTGGCGCCACACACCAGACTCCACCCCAGCACACAGGCCATCAACACCCGCTTCAGCCGCGCGCGACACATATTGTTCAGCCTTCAAAAACTATACAAATTGCAGCTACTTAGCCAATAGATACGAGGGCTATCGGCCAATTTGGCTCACAGTTTTGAAAAATCAGGCTGGCGCTTGGCCATAAAGGCGCCAAAGGCCTCTTTGGCAGCGGGCTCACCGAGCATGCGACCAAAAATGACGGCTTCGTCGGCGATACGCTGGTCCACCGCGTTGGCCTGGCTGAGCTTCATCAGGCGTTTGGTTTCCAGCACCGAGCTGCTGGGTTTGGCCGCCAGCCGCTGCGCCTGGCGCTGCGCCAGGGCGTTGGCCTCGGTCGGCGGCACGATGCGGCACACCAGCCCCATCTCGAGCGCGGCCTCGGCCAAAAACGGGTCACCCAGCAGCAACGCCTCGGCGGCGCGGCCATACCCCATGCGCTGTGGCGCCAGCAGGCTTGACGCCGCCTCGGGGCACAGGCCCAGGTTCACAAAAGGCATGGAAAACGCGGCGTTGTCACCGGCATAGACCAGGTCGCAGTGGAACAGCAGCGTGGTGCCAATGCCCACCGCCGGGCCACACACCGCAGCCACCACGGGTTTGCTGAAGCTGCTGATGGCGCGCAAGAAACGGAACACCGGCACGTCGGGCGAGACCGGGGGTGCCTGCAAAAAGTCGGCAATGTCGTTGCCAGCACTGAACACCGTCTCATGGCCCTGGAACACCACAACGCGCACGGTCTCGTCAGCCTGCGCGCTGGTCAAGGCGTCGGCCATGGCAGCGTACATGGCGGCGGTGAACGAATTTTTTTTGTCCACGCGGTTGAAGGTGATGGTCATCACCCGGTCAGTGGTGTCGATCAAAAGGTCGGTCATTGGCAGTCCTGGTTAAAGAGCTTGGAATTCTGGCACACGTGTTGTTATCAGCGCTGTCATGGATCTTGCCTGAGTGAGTTTGAGCCGTTCGCACTGAGCGGCACTTCCAACACCATGGGTCGGCGCCACTTTTTTGGCCTTGTCATTCTTGAGTGAGCATTTTGGCTGTCTCCCGCGAGACAAGCCCTTGGGGCGACTTCCTCATACTGGGGTACCAGAAATCGTCACCCGCCCCAAGGGCCTATCTCGCTGGCGATGGTGACCAAGAAGACAAGACGACGACGGCAAGCAAGACGGTCGGCCCAGGTCTTCAAACCCAGCATCAGCGTCCAAGTGATCAGCGCGGTAGCCGCTTGGGGTGGCCCCCGATTTCTGGTACCCCAGTATGAGGGGGGCGCCCCAAGCGGCTGCCGCGCAGCGACGTGCCAAGAATGTCACGCAGACCATGCACACCCTGCGGGAAAGGCAACTGTGAGGCAACGCGCCAACGGCATCACACCGACCCCGTCAGCAGCAAGAAGCGTCAAACCCGCTCGAAAATCCCCGCCGCGCCCTGCCCCATGCCGATACACATGCTGACCATGCCGTACTTGAGCTGTTTGCGTTGCAGCGCGTGGATCACCGTGGCGGCGCGGATCGCACCAGTGGCGCCCAGCGGGTGGCCCAGGGCAATGGCGCCACCCATCGGGTTGACCTTGGCCGGGTCCAGCCCGAGGGTGTTGACCACCGCCAGCGACTGCGCGGCAAAAGCTTCATTGAGCTCAATCCAGTCGATGTCCGAGAGCGTCAGACCCGCGTTGCGCAAGGCGACCGGAATCGCCTCAATCGGGCCAATACCCATGAACTGCGGCGGCACACCCTTGGCGGCAAAACTCACAAAACGCGCCAGCGGTGTCAGGCCGTATTGCTTGAGCGCCTTTTCGCTGACCAGGATCAGCGCACCTGCACCGTCCGAGGTTTGGGAGCTGTTGCCTGCCGTGACCGAGCCGCGCGCGGCGAACACCGTTTTGAGCTTGGCCAGGCCTTCGAGCGAGGTGTCGGCACGCGCACCTTCGTCCAGGCTGACCACACGTTTTTTCTCGATGACCTCACCCGTGGCCAGATTGGGGGCGCGGTCAATCACCTCGATCGGCGTGATCTCGGCGGCAAAGTCACCGGCGGCCTGTGCGGCCAGGGCGCGGCGGTGCGACTCCACCGCAAAGGCGTCTTGTGCCTCGCGGCTGACCTTCCACTGGTTCGCCACCTTCTCGGCAGTCAGGCCCATGCCATAGGCAATGCCGATGTTCTCGTCGTTGCCAAACATGGCGGGTGACATGGAGGGCGCATTGCCCATCATCGGCACCATGCTCATGCTTTCGACCCCGGCGGCGATCATCACATCGGCCTCACCCACGCGGATGCGGTCGGCCGCCATCTGGATCGCGCTCAGGCCCGAGGCGCAAAAACGGTTGACGGTGATACCCCCCACACTGACTGGCAGCCCGGCCAGCACCGCGCCGATGCGCGCGATGTTCAGGCCTTGCTGACCTTCGGGGATGGCGCAGCCGCAGACCACATCCTCAATGGCATTGGGGTCGAGACCGGGCACCTGTGCCAGGGCCGACTGCAGCACCTTGACCAATAGGTCATCGGGCCGCGTGTTGCGGAAAAACCCGCGATGCGATTTGCCAATGGGCGAGCGCGTGGCGGCAACGATGTAGGCGTCTTGAACTTGTTTCATGGTGATCCTCAGATGATCAGAAAAATGGGTGGCTCGTGCTGATGCAGTGGTTCGTTGTGGTAACGCAGCCGTTCGTGGTTGAGCAAGCGTCGCGAGGAGCTGTCAGGCTAGGCGCGGGCGCCCGAAAACAACCGGAACGTACTTCTGTACGTGAGGATTGTTTTGGGGCTGCAACGACGCATGGCGGCTCCGCAGTAGCTTGATCAATCACGAACTCAGTTGCGGACAGGCTTGCCTGTCGACATCATGCCCATGACCCGTTCCTGCGTTTTCGGGTGGTTCAGCAGCGAGCAGAAGGCTTGCCGCTCCAGTTTCATCAAATACTCTTCGGTAACCTGGCTGCCCGCGTCGACATCCCCACCGCAGACCACGTTGGCAATCAGGCTGGCGATGTGGAAGTCATGCTGGCTGATGAAACCGCCGTCGCGCATGTTGACCAGTGAACCCTTGATGGTGGCCACACCACTGCGGCCCAGTACGGCAAACGTGCGTTTGTGCGGCGGGCGGTAACCGGCATTGGCCATCGCCTTGGCTTCAGACAGGGCCACGTAAAGCAACTCGTCCTTGTGCGGCACGATCACGTCGCTGTCCAACAGGTAACCCAGCTTGCGCGACTCGATGGCGCTGGTGCCCACCTTGGCCATGGCGGCGGCGGTGAAACCTTCGGTCAGGAACGGCAGCAAATCTTTGCCGGTGGAAGTTGCTGCGTTTTCTGCAGCGCGTCGGGCAATATAGGTCAGACCTCCAGCCCCGGGAACCAGGCCCACGCCGACTTCCACCAGACCGATGTAACTTTCCATCGCGGCGACCCGTTTGGCCGAATACACCGCCAACTCACAGCCACCGCCCAGTGCCAGGCCACGCACAGCCGAGACCACCGGCACGTTGGCATAACGGATCTTGAGCATGGCGCTTTGCATCTCGGCCTCGGCGCCGTCAATGGCTTGTGCGCCGCCCATCATGAAGGCGGGCAACATGGCCTGCAGATCGGCACCAGCTGAGAACATCTCGTCGTTGGACCAGATCACCACCCCTTTGTAGCTGGCCTCGGCCAAGTCCACCGCCTGCACCAGGCCCTCGACCACGTCGGGGCTGATGGCGTGCATCTTGGTCTTGATGCTGGCAATGACAATTTCGTCGTCGAGTGTCCACAGGCGAATGGCGTCGTCTTCAAACAGGGTTTTGCCAGCGCTGGCAGCCGACGGTGCCTGCGCACCCAGCACACTCTCGGGGAAGTGTTGACGTGCATAGACCGGCAGCGAACGCACCGGCACAAACTGACCCGTGGTCGGGTTCCAGGAGCCTTGCGGCGTGTGCACACCACCAGCCTCGGCGACGGGGCCGGTGAACACCCAGTCAGGCAGCGGTGCGCTGCACAGCGCTTTGCCCGCGTCGATGTCTTCTTTGACCATGTTGGCCACGGTGAGCCAACCGGCTTCCTGCCAGAGCTCGAACGGGCCTTGTTTCATGCCAAAACCCCAGCGCATACAAAAGTCCACATCACGCGCGTTGTCGGCCACCTCGGCCAGATGCACGGCCGCGTAGTGGAAGGCGTTGCGCAGAATCGCCCACAGGAACTGGCCCTGCGCACCTTCGCTGTTGCGCAGCAGCTGCAGGCGCTCGGCCGCGGGTTTCTTGAGCATACGAGCGTAGACCTCGTCGGCCTTTTCACCACCTGGCACATAGGATTTGCTGGCCAGATCAAAGCGCAGGATGTCGCGCCCGACCTTCTTGAAAAACCCGGCCTTGGTTTTCTGGCCCAGGTTGCCCATTTCCAGCAGGGTTTGCAGCACCTTGGGGGTGGCATAACTCGCATAGAACGGGTCAGTCTGCTCACTCAGCGTGTCTTGCAGCGTCTTGATCACGTGGGTCATGGTGTCCAGGCCCACCACGTCGGCGGTGCGGAAGGTACCGGAGCTGGCGCGGCCCAGCTTCTTGCCGGTCAAGTCATCCACCACGTCATAACTCAGGCCAAAGTTCTCGACCTCTTTCATGGTGGCCAGCATGCCGGCCACACCGACGCGGTTGGCGATGAAGTTGGGCGTGTCTTTGGCACGCACGACACCTTTGCCCAGACTGCTGGTGACAAAGGCTTCGAGGTCATCAAGGATCTGCGGCTGGGTGGTGGGGGTGGTAATCAGCTCAACCAGCAGCATGTAGCGCGGCGGGTTGAAGAAGTGGATGCCGCAGAAGCGGGGTTTGATTTCCTCAGGCAAAACCTCACTGAGTTTGGTGATCGACAGGCCCGAGGTGTTAGAGGCAACGATGGCATGCGGCGCAATGTACGGCGCGATCTTTTTGTACAGATCGAGCTTCCAGTCCATGCGCTCGGCAATCGCTTCGATGATCAGGTCGCAGTCACGCAACTGCTCCAAGTGCTCTTCGTAATTGGCCTGGCCAATCAACGCGGCATCTTCGGGCACACCCAGCGGTGCGGGCTTGAGCTTTTTCAGGCCGTCGACCGCGCGGCTGACGATGCCGTTCTTGGACGGTGATTTGTTATCGGGCAGGTCAAACAGGATGACCGGCACTTTGACATTGACCAGATGCGCGGCGATCTGCGCACCCATGACCCCAGCGCCGAGCACGGCGACTTTTTTCACATTGAATCGAGACATGTTGGTTTCCCCGTTATTACTGAACACGTAGCCAGGTTTGTGTGCGGCTGATGAACAACACCGAACCCCGCACTTCGAGCTTTTTGCCGTCTTCAATCGGTGTCAGGCGCAGGGTGTAGCTCTTGCCGTTTTCGGGGTCCAAAATCTTGCCGTCTTCCCAGACGTCCTTGCCCTCGGCCTTTTTGGCGCCACGGATGATCTCCATGCCCAGCGTGCGCTGGTCTTTGCGGTCATCGGTGCACTCTTTGCAGATGGCGTTCTGGTCGGCGTTTTTGCGCAGCAGCTTGTCGATGCGCCCGGTCAACACACCGTCTTTTTCAGTGATCACCACCAGGCTTTTGATCTCACCGGTCTTGTCGTCGATGCTGTACCAGCTGCCCACGGGTGTCATCTGGGCTGCAGCCAGGCCGCAGGCAGCTACGGCAACAATAGCTATCAGCCCTTTGTATATCAGGGCTAGAGGGCGATTTTTCATAGATAGTCTCCGGTGCGAGTTAAATAAACGCTGGGGGCTTGGCCGGGTTTCAGGCCAGGGCCGCGTCAGTGTCCATCAAGACTTTGACACCGGTGCGTGCGGTGCGCATCAGGGTCGAGGTCTCTGGGAATAACTTGGCAAAATAGAAGCGGGCGGTCTGTAGCTTGGCGGTGTAGAACGGGTCGGTGCTGCCCGCAGCGATCTGCTGCAATGCCACCTGTGCCATACGCGCCCAGAAGTAACCAAACACCATGTGACCGGCCACACGCAGGTAGTCCACCGCAGCGGCGCCCACCTCGTCGGGGTTCTGGAAACCTTTGAAGCCGATTTCGGTGGTGAACTTGGTCATCTGGTCCCCCAGCATCGCAATAGGGTTGATGAACTCGGCCATCTTCTCGTTGACACCTTCCTCGGCCACCAGGGCGGCGATGAGTTTGCCGAACTTCTTGAGGGTGGCACCCTGGTTGCCCAGCACCTTGCGGCCCAGCAGGTCCAGGCTCTGGATGGTGTTGGTGCCCTCGTAGATCATGTTGATGCGGTTGTCGCGCACAAACTGCTCCATGCCGTTGTCGCGGATGTAGCCGTGGCCGCCAAACACTTGCATGCAAGCGTTGGTGGCGATGTGACCGTTGTCGGTGATGAAGGCTTTGACGATCGGGGTCAGCAGCGCGAGCATCTCGGCGGCGTCTTTGCGGGTTTTCTCGTCGGGGTGGTTGTGCTCTTTTTCCAGCAGCATGGCGCTGAAGCACAACAAGGCGCGGCCGCCTTCGGCATAGGCTTTGGCGGTGAGCAGCATCTTGCGCACATCGGGGTGCACGATGATCGGGTCGGCAGGCTGACCCTTGGACTTGGGGCCAGAGAGGCTGCGCATCTGGATGCGCTCCTTGGCGTAGGCCAGGGCGTTCTGGAAAGCCACTTCGGTCAGGCCCAGCGACTGGTTGCCGACCCCCAGGCGCGCGGCGTTCATCATCACAAACATGCCGTGCATGCCCTTGTTGGGCTCACCCACCAGGGTGCCGATGGCACCTTCGAGCTCGATCTGGGCGGTGGCGCTGGCCTTGATGCCCATCTTGTGCTCCAGGCGCGAGGCAAAAACGCTGTTGCGCGCCCCCAGGGAGCCGTCGGCATTCACCAGAAATTTGGGCACGATGAACAGGCTGACGCCCTTGATGCCGGGTGGTGCATCGGGCAGACGCGCCAGCACCAAGTGGATGATGTTGTCGCTCAGGTCGTGTTCACCGGCGCTGATGAAAATCTTGGTGCCGGTGATCTTGTAGGTGCCGTCACCCTGCGGCTCGGCCTTGCTGCGCATCAGGCCTAAATCGGTGCCGCAATGGGGCTCGGTCAGGCACATGGTGCCGGTCCACTCACCACTGGTCATCTTGTGCAAGTAGGTTTCTTTTTGCTCTGGCGTGCCGTTGGTGTAAAGCGCAGCGTAGGCGCCGTGGGTCAGACCGGGGTACATCGCCCAGGCCTGGTTGGCCGAGTTCATCATCTCGTAGAAACATTGGTTCACCACCAGTGGCAGGCCCTGGCCGCCGTAGGCCGGGTCACACGCCAGCGCGGCCCAGCCGCTGTCGATGTACTGCTTGTAGGCGGCCTTGAAACCGGTGGGGGTAGTGACCTCGTGGCTGACCGGGTCGAGCACACAGTGCTCTTCGTCGCCACTGCGGTTGATCGGCAGCAGCACCTCGGCAGCGAACTTGCCACCTTCTTCGAGCACCGCGTTGATGGTGTCGGCGTCCATGTCGGCATGCATCGGGATGGCCGCCAGATCGCGGGTGACGTTGAGCACTTCGTGCATGACAAACTGCATGTCACGCAGGGGCGGGTTGTAGATGGTCATGGTGGTCTCCTGTTAAATCTGAGGGTTGGGGCTGGTGCGCTTGCCGTAACGCAGCAGGATGTTTTCGAAGCCGGTGTGGGCCCGCTCCAGGGCGCCGGGGTTCTTCAGAAAGCGTTCTTCGTAGTGCAGGGACAGAATCAGGCCGTGGATCTCAAAGGCCATCTGCTCGGCGTCGGCATCAGGCACCAGGTGGCCCTCTTCACGTGCCTGCTCAATGGCGCGGGTCAGGGCATGGAGCCAGGTCTGCACCGCGCTGGCCAGGGCGTCACGCACCGGACCGGGCCGGTCATCAAAAGCCACCGCACCGCTGATGAAGATGCAGCCGGACTGCAGCTCCACCGCGACACGGCTCATCCAGTTGGCAAACAGCGCCCGCATGCGTGGTAGACCGCGCGGCTCTTGCATGGCCGGAAAAAAGACTTCGTCGGAAAAACGCTGGTAATACTCACGCACCACCGAGAGCTGCAACTCCTCACGCGAGCCAAAGTGGGCAAACACGCCCGACTTGCTCATGTGGGTCACTTCGGCCAGCACACCGATGCTCAGGCCCTCCAAGCCAATCTGGCCGGCCAGACGCAAGGCCGCTTCGACGATGAGCTGCTTGGTCTGCTGGCCTTTTTGCAAGGCCCGGTCATGGCGTGATTTGCTGGCAGACGGGCTGCTGTCAGGCGATAAAAGAGAGGTGGAACGGGTCATAGTGCATAAAAGAACGATCGTTCTATTTTGCAGCATTTCCCGAACCGCAGACAACGTGAACCCGTGACAAATGCGGGTTTAGGGGCATTTCTAGGGAAAACCCCTAGTTTTGCTCAACTTCAGCTGATCTACATCAAAAGTGGCTCCAGCCCTTTATCCACAAGGACCAATAGCTACTTTTTTGTTAGCAACTTAATGCGAGCGGATCATGGTGCCAAAAGCCTGATCCGTGAGGATTTCAAGCAACAGCACATGCGGCACCCGGCCGTCCACGATGTGGACGGCGTGCACACCACTCTTGGCCGCGTCCAGTGCACCAGCAATTTTGGGCAACATGCCACCACTGATGGTGCCGTCGGCAAACAGTTCGTCGATGCGCCGCGCGGTCAGATCGGTGAGCAACTCACCGGCCTTGTTGAGCACCCCGCTGATGTTGGTGAGCATCAGCAGTTTTTCAGCCTTGAGCACCGTGGCGAGTTTGGCGGCGACCACGTCAGCGTTGATGTTGTAACTCTCGTTGGCTTCCCCAAACCCAATCGGGCTGATGACCGGAATGAACGCGTCGTCTTGCAGCGCCTTGACCACACTGGGGTCGATGCTGACGATGTCACCGACCTGACCCACATCGTGTTCCTTGGTGGGGTCGGCGTTGTCGAGCATCTTGAGCTTTTGTGCGCGGATCATCCCACCGTCGCGCCCGGTCAGGCCCACAGCCTTGCCACCTGCCTGGTTGATCAGGCCAACAATGTCCTGCTGCACCTCACCACCCAACACCCATTCGACCACTTCCATGGTTTCGGCATCGGTGACGCGCATGCCCTGGATGAATTCACCTTTTTTGCCCAGGCGCTTCAGGGCCGTCTCAATCTGCGGCCCCCCCCCATGCACCACCACCGGGTTGATGCCCACCAGCTTCAGGAGCACCACGTCTTCGGCAAAGTCCTGCTGCAAGGCCGGGTCGGTCATGGCGTTGCCGCCGTATTTGATGACCATGGTTTTGCCATGGTACTTGCGGATGTAGGGCAGGGCCTGTGCCAGGATTTCGGCTTTGTCGCGTGGCTGGATGTGGGTGACGTCGGTCATGGTGGGTTCGTGGTTCACTGAAGAAAGGGACAAAACAAGCTGCAAATTGTGCAGCAAGTCGACCTGACTCAGTCCAGAACCGCTGGCTGCGCCTGATAGCCCTGCACACAGGTCTGCAACACGGCCTTGATGGTTGCCACATCCCCCTCAAGCCCGGCCTGCTGCAAGGTCTGCAAATGGGGTTCAAGACGTGGCCAGTCCAGGTAGTCTTCATGCGCCTTCATGATGCGCGGGTGGCTGGTGGGCTCGGGGTTGTCACCAATCAGCAGCTCTTCATAGAGCTTTTCGCCGGGGCGCAGCCCGGTGATGGCGATCTCGATGTCGCCCCCCGGATGAGCCGCATCACGTACCCGCAGACCCGAGAGCTCGACCATGCGCCGCGCCAGGTCAATAATCTTGACCGGCTGGCCCATGTCGAGCAAAAACACGTCGCCCCCCTGCCCCATGGCACCGGCCTGCAACACCAGCTGCGCGGCCTCGGGGATGGTCATGAAATAACGGGTGACCTCGGCATGGGTCACCGTGAGCGGCCCACCGGCGGCCAACTGTTTGCGAAACAGCGGCACCACACTGCCGCTGGAGCCCAGCACATTGCCAAAACGCACCATACAAAAGGTGGTGCCAGGAGTTTGGGCCGCCAGCGCCTGCAGCACCAGCTCAGCCATGCGTTTGGTGGCACCCATGACATTGGTGGGGCGCACCGCCTTGTCAGTGCTGATCAATACAAAACGCCGTGCACCATGCGTGGCCGCCGCCTGCGCTAGGTTCAGGGTGCCCAACACATTGTTGCGCACACCTTCGCCAGGGTTGCTTTCGACCAACGGCACATGTTTGTAAGCAGCCGCGTGGTAGACCGTTGCGGGTTGGTAGGTGCTGAATACAGCTTTCAGGCGATGCGGGTTAGCGATGCTACCGAGCAGAGGCACCAGCTCCACCGACAGCCCGGCAGCCAAACAGATCGCTTGCAATTCCTGGTGAATGGCATACAGCCCAAACTCGTTGTGTTCGAACAGCAGCAATTGGCGCGGTCGCTGTTGCAAGATCTGGCGCGTGAGCTCACTGCCAATGCTGCCCCCTGCTCCGGTGACCAACACCACCTGACCTGTCAGGTCCTGCGCCAACAGATCACTTCGGGGAGGCACGGGCTCACGGCCCAACAAATCCTCAATCTCGAGTTCATGGAAATCCTGCACCGTGACCCTGCCACTGGCCAGGTCAGACAGGCCCGGCAAGGTGCGGACATGCACCGGCAAATCACGCAGACTCTCCAGAATAGCGTTGCGCCGTTCTCTGGAGGCACTGGGCATGGCCAGCAGGATGTCGGTGACGCCCTGGCTGGCTATCACCACACTGATGTGTGAAGGCGCATAAACCGGGATGCCATTGACGCTTCGACCAATCTTGGCGACATCATCATCCACAAAACCCACCACGCCATACTGTGCGGACAACTGCAGCGCCGCCGCTGTTTGGGCGCCGGCCGCACCCGCACCATAAATCAGCAATCGCCCACTTTGCATCACACTGGTATGACCCATGTCGGCCAACCAGAACCGTGCCCATGCTCGGCTACCACCCACCAAAAACAGAAAGATGAGGGGCTGCAATACCCCCAAGCTGCGCGGCACACCAGGCCAACGCGTCCACAACAGCATCGCACTCAACAGCAGCGCATACAGCAATATGGCCTTGGCCGTGGCCTGCAAAGCGGCTTGCCCGGTGTAACGGAAAATGGCCCGGTACAGGCCAAATTTCACAAAAATCGGTATGGAAAGAAGCGGCGCCAGACCATACACCCACCACTGCGCCCCGTACGGCCAATTCAGCTGTTCAAGTCTCAGGGTGAGCGCCAGCCAAGTGGCAAACAGGGCAAGAAAGATATCAAGAGCAACAACAATCAAACGTTTGACCGAGCGCGACCACGCTAAAACCCTGTTTTGCATCCACCCACCTGAAAAACTGCCAATTAGACCGCAAAAGCATCCTTGCTCTGCCCCTCTGCCACCTTAGCGGCAAGCCAGCGCGGCATCAGACCCCGACCAGTCCAAGTTTCACCATTGGGACCACGGTACTTGATGGGTGCCGGGTTACCAGATTTGGGAGCGGCAGCTGGTTTGCGAGAACGGCCCTTGGCACGATCCAGATCATCCACCGTGATACCAAAAGCTTCCATCTTGGCCAGAATATCGGCAATGGTTGCCGCCAATTCGGCAGACTTGATTTCTTCGGCCTGTTTCTGCAACAGGGCAATCTGGTTCTGGATTTCGATGAGAGATGACATGTTGATTACCTTTTAAAAATGATGGTGCCCCCTGGCGACACGTTGACCGTGTTCTTAATGGCTGACATTATCCCTTGCCAAAACCTTCAACGCCGTCAGGAAAATGATTCGAATATCAAAAAAAAACGATTTTCTGCGCATGTATTCAATATCCAGCGCCACTTTTTGGGGGATGGGCAACTCATCACGGCCATTGACCTGCGCCCAGCCCGTCAGTCCAGGAACAAGACGATGTACTCCAGCGCGGGTTCGCAGATCCACCAGATCATGTTGGTTGAACAAAGCGGGGCGTGGGCCCACAACACTCATATCACCCTTCAGGATGCTCCATAACTGCGGCAACTCATCCAGACTGGATTTGCGCAAAAAGCTGCCGACCGGCGTCAAATACACATCTGGGTTGCTGAGTAAATGGGTCGCCACCGCTGGTGTACCCACACGCATACTGCGGAATTTAGGCATTTTGAATATCTCGTTATTGGCACCCACACGATCAGACCAATACAGAATGGGACCTTTGGAGGTGAATCGCACAGAAATAGCAACGAGCAAGATAGGAATCAACAACACGGCGGCGATAACAATAGCCAAAGCCAAATCAAATAGTCTTTTCATTTCTTGACATTACCATTCATCGCCCGACGCAGACCCTCTTGTACAGATATTTTGGGCACCCAGCCCAGCAAGTCTCTGGCCTTACTGCTATCAATTTGTAAGTTTCCACACAAACGCTGAATAGCATCCGCCTTGCCGACCAATCGGCCCGCCCATTCCAAGGCCCAAACAGGCACCGGGAGCAAACGTGCGGATACACCAGCAGCCTGAGCCATACCTTGCACCAGCTCGGTGGTGGAGAGGTCTTGACCGTCGCTGATCAGAAAGGTCTGGTTGGCTGCCTTGGGGTGGGCGATGCAGGTAATGATGAAATCAGTCAGGTTGTCCAGCGCCACCAGACTGCGTTGGTTGTGGATGGCACCTAGCGGCAATGGCAAGCCCTTTTGAACTGCGCGCATCAAGGATGCGAAGTTGGCTTTGACACCTGGGCCATACACCAACGGCGAACGGATGATGATGACCTCCATGCCTGTTTCCAAGGACAGAGACTGCAGGCCCTGCTCCGCTGCTAGCTTGCTTACACCGTACGAATCATGTGGATTGGGTTGATTTTCCTCTGTGAAAGGAGCTCCAGTGAGTGTGCTTTCGCCGTTGACCTTGATCGAACTTAGGAACACAAATCGCTTCACCCCCGCAGCAGCGGCTTGCTGGGCCAGAGCCAACGAGCCCAATGTATTGGTCTTACGAAACTCAGCAAGCGGATCGGGCGCAATGTCCTGCATCACATGCACTCGAGCGGCCAAGTGAATCACAACATCTAGTTCGCGCACAGCACCAAACCATTGCGTGCTGTCGTCAATTGATCCAACATTAACCTGCTCGATATCCTCATGCATCAAGTTGACCGAACGTGTTTCAGCGCGCACCTCACACCCGCGTTGCAGTAGCTCGCCGACGAGTGATCGACCTACAAAGCCACTCGCACCAGTAACCAAGCATTTCATGACCGCCTCAAACGATATACGCGCCAAAACACTGGCGACAGAAAAAATCGCATCATACTTTTGAAATGCCAGCGCAAATAAGTCAAGTTTCGGCGACTGGTTCTTTGTGCGTGGTGGGTTACCTTTGCTTGTGGGTTGAGCAATATTTCATACCCAAACAATCGCAAGCGCGCGCAGATGTCAACATCTTCGTAATAGAGAAAGTAACGCTCATCAAAGCCCCCCAGCCGCTCGAATACTGTTCGCGAAAACAGCAAGCACATTCCCCCGACCCAATCGGGGTGAAATGGCATTTCTCCAATTGCATAATCAATTTCTTTATAGCGACCCAATGCCTTAAAAAAAACACTAAACGGAGTAGGAAAGCGCCGCGCGCTGTCCTCAACCATACCATCTGGGCCCAATACCAATGGTGCGGCAACACCAACGTCAGCGTCGGAAAAACAGAAAACCAAAGCGTCGAAGGGATTGCTTTCCAAACGAATGTCGGGATTCAATACACAAAAGTATTGCCCGTTTGCGTGCCTGAAGGCTTGATTGTGGTTAGAACCAAAACCCTTGGCTGTCTGGTTACGAATCAATTTGATAGGAAATGAGAAATCATCTAGACCAAAGGGCAGGTCTTCGTCCATATTGAGCGTGAGAACCAACTCCAGACGCGAGTCCGAACAGTGCATGTCAAGGTCGCACAGCAGCTGCGCCACAAGTTTGATCTGCAAGTGACTGACAACGGATACAGAGACAACACCAGAGTTTGATGGAGCTATTTCTTCCATCTCAAATGGCCCCAATAGACAAGCAACCTGCGCACATACTTTATCGCCGAATATGTAGAAAGCATGGCGAACTGATAGCCCTTGATCATGCCCTGACAATAGAGACTACGATAATTGCCAAGTTCACCACGCTCCATCAGCCAGAGCTGCGCGCTTAAGCCCTGAACGCCAAATTGCCTCTTATAGACTGCCGCCAGATCCGTGCGGAGCTTCACGACTTGCGCCCCGCTGAAGCAGATCTCAAGCCACAACATATGATCTTCCATGTGCCGCTGTTTCTCTTTGAAACGTGGCCTAACATCGCGCTGCAACATGACCGATGGCGTCACAAACTGGTTGGACAGCAGCAAGGCCCATTTGCCAACGGATTGGACATCAAATGACGCTGTACTCCAATCAGGCAGGGCGTTTTGGGGCAACAACCGGTGCCCATGGCCACTCAGGACGACATTGGGGTTGGCTGCCATATAACCGTACTGAACTTCAATTTTCTTGGGATGCCAAGCGTCGTCAGCATCTAGGAACGCGACATACGGCTGACTTGCGATTGCCCATCCGGCGTTACGCGCACTGGCTGCGCCGACGTTTTGCGAAAGAACTACTAGCCTGATCCAACCATGTGCATACTCGCGGGCAATTTCTTGCATTAGCAAACGCGTGTCATCGCCGCTGCCATCATCGACCAAGATGACTTCGGCGGGCAGACTCGTCTGCGCTGCCACAGACGCAACAGAGCGCGCCAACGTCTTTACGCAGCGGTAGCAGGGTATGACCACTGAAACGGGCATGGGGTTATTCATGCTTCCCAAAATCCTTTGACGACCGCCTGAACTCGGCGCCATTCGCCCATGAGCGAACGCTTGGCAAGCATCATGCCCAGCATGAACAGAATTGAAATCGAGGGAATGGGCGCGTAACGCCTGAGAAAACGAACGCCTGACCGAGTGAAATATTCGTCCAGCAAGGGGTTGCCCTTGCCCAGACTCGCTGACTGCTTGTGCCAGACGCGCGAGTCTTCGGCTACGCCCAGTTGCCAACCAGCCTTACGCAAACGAAATCCGAGGTCGGTGTCCTCCCAATACATGAAATACGCCGACTGATCAAACATGCCAACGGCTACAAGCGCATCCCGACGCAACAATATAGAAGCTCCCGAGATAAAGTCGAGTGGGCTGGGCGCCGTCTGATGACGGGACTGCCCACAGCACAGCCGCACGCGGCCACCACCCCACAATTGAATCTGCGTTGGCACGTCCACCTCATATAAAACGGAGCCAACCGAACCCAATGCGGGGTTTTGTTCCGCAACATCAACCAAGGCTGACAGTGCATGCGCATCAGCCGTGGAATCGCTGTTAATCAACCAGACATAGTCGGCACCTTCGGCAATTGCGCGTCTGATACCAACGTTGCAGCCGCCACCAAAACCAAGATTGTCACCGCTCTGTAATAACTCGATCCCTGGTACAGCAGCTCGAATCTGTTTGACCGAGTCATCGGTCGAATCGTTGTCAACAATCAAGACTTTGAGGTTGGCATAGTCCTGATGCTGCAGGGAAGCCACGCAGGCCAGAGTATCCGACCAGCGGTTCCAGTTCAGTACAACCGCAGTGACTTGCTTCATGTGGCAATACATGTAGAGGGCTTGAGTCTAAACGCCTGTTTTTCCACCAGATGCCAGGATGCATACGCAAAAGCACTGGTCAGCGCCAATGCAAGGCATAACAAAAAGCCAAAACTCCACCCCCGGTCATGACTCCACTGGGCCAACAGCTGCTGAATGGGAAAAGCAAAAATGTACAAGCCATACGACAGATCTCCCAACCGATCAGTCACCCTGGCTCCGCTTGGGATTTTGAGGGCCACAATAACCAGCGCCGCAGCAACTACCAGCATCGCGGAGCGGTCAACTCCCCTGGGTCCGACGCTGATGTATATCACCATTGCGATGAAACCCCACACCATAGTCTGCCGCCAATGCGGCTTTTCAGACAAGGGGTTCGCGCTGCAATATTGGTAGAAGACGCCCCACCAGAATACTGCAACCATTTCGAAGTGTGGCGAAAATCGATCCCCGATCAGCATGGGTGCAATAGAAGCGAGCAAGACAACAAGTAACAGACCAATGCCGATCACCAGACCTTTCGATACCAGCTTGTTGCTTCCCAGCAGAGCCACCGAGACGTAACACAGGAACTCAACCGGCAGCGTCCAGAGCGAGCCATTCACGGCCAGGGGATACGGGTTATCTGCGAATACACCCGGCAGAACATTCCTGACCACCAGCAATGCGGTACTCAAATACCGCCAGGTTTGAGAAGATGCAAAATAGTCCATCGCGGACAGATTGGAAACCACCGGGCCCAACAAGAAAACGGAGGCGATCACCACCACCCAGAGAGCAGGAAAGATGCGCAGCGAACGGCGCAGGAAGAAACGCTTTAAATCCGGGTCACGCTCCCAGCTTGACCATACCAACAGACCAATCAGGAAAAAGAAGATCGTGACTCCGGCACCACCAAAGGTGTTCCAGCCAAAGAACGAGGGCTCAGCCTGCCCAGTCAACGCATGTTGGTGACTGTAAAGAACAAGTGTGGCCGCCACCAAGCGCAACAAGTCTAGTGAGTTTTTTGCGACTGAAGCCATTCTCAGATGCACTCAAACAAGAAGAACGACTCGCGTGGATTGACGCCATAGACTGTCACGTCGAAGTCGGCAAGTGCAGCATCGTGATGCACGACACGTGATTCAAAGCCAGCAGCAGCAAAGCGGGAAAATATGTCCCGACCATACAAGCGAACATGATCGCCCTGCCCGTATGCATGTTCTCGGGCTTCATTAGAAACAATGCCTGCATCTTCGAATGTGGTCTCCAACATTGCACTGTAAGGCGTCTGCAGGATCGCTAGACCACCGGGACGCAATACGCGGCGAATCTCTGACAACGCTCGCGCGTCGTCGGCGACGTGCTCCAGCACATGGTTGGCGATCACAAAGTCAAAAGAGGCCGATGAAAATGGCATAGCCAACATGTCGATTTTTTGAATATCTGCAGCCCTTGGAAACAAGTCTGCCTTCAGGTGTTCAGTTGGACCCGCCGCGGCAACATAACTTGCGAAATGACGCTCAGGCGCAAAATGCAAAATCCGAGCACCTGCTATCAGACGATCAATACCCAGCTTCTGGCAATACAACTTCAGGTGTCGCTCGCGATCATTCGATTCACATTTGGGGCATGAGTAGCGCTCCAGATCGCTTCCCACCACATCCAGTTTGCAATTGACAAGAAGAGCTGCGCCTGTGCCGCCTGCGAATGGCAAAAAGAATGGCGAGTTCTTGCTGCAGCAAACACAATAACAGGGACCGGACGGTACCAAGCGACTGAAGCGCCGAACTAGACTTGCCAGAACACGCCCTGCGAAACTTGGTGCGCCAAGCACCGATGGTTCAAAATTCATGTAGTACCTTCAAACCGTTCTTTCCAGAGACCTTTGACATGCCTTTACGGAAAACCAAGGTCAGCAATGTTGCCATCGCCATCAATGCGCCCGGCAAAAGCACGTTGGTGATACCGCCTGGACAGATCGCGCGGATCTTTCCTGCCCAAGCCAAGCCCCACGCATAACGGCTCTTGGCCACGCACTCGACCACGATGGCTCGCCAAAAACGCAGCGATGCTCGACGACGGACCGAGCCTGAAACCGTTGGATCCGATAGCGCAGAAGCCAGAGCCTCAAAATACAGGTCCTGCACCAAGGTTGGCGTGGTTCTGACCATTGAATGCTCCGACCCCAGCCTGTAGACGACATAGGCTGAGTTGATGAGACCAAGCGCACCGTACCTGGCAAAGTTCAAGTGGATACGGTAATCAATAAATGGATTGGAAAATCCCAGAATCACGTCTTTATGACTTGCACGGTACAGCAGCGAGCTAAGATTCAAGAAGTTGCCTCTAATCAGCAGAAAAGCCAGGTCTACAGGCTGCGACAGAGGGGGACTGAAGACCCCCATCACTTGCTGGTCATCGCTTATAACAACTGCGTTTGTGTAACAAGCCACACTGTCTGGATGGCACTGCAACCAAGCCAGTTGCGCGGCCAGCTTGCCCGGTAGCCAGAAGTCGTCACCATCCAGATGGGCCAAGTACTGCCCACGCGCTTGGCGGATCAGAAATTGGTAATTGGCCGATGGCCCCAGATTTTTCTCGTGCTTGAAGTATCTGATTTGGCCCGGATTGAGTTCAATCAATCTTGCGATGGTACCGGGTGTTTCAGGGCCCGATCCATCGTCTCCAATCAGGATTTCAATGGTCGTGTCTGAAATCTGTGCCAACACACTGGTTACGCAATCCTTGATGTAGCGATCTTGGTTGTAGGTCGCTATGCAGACAGAGACGGTCGGCGAACTCAATTTGACGATTCCATATAGTTGAAACGATGTGCGACGCGTTCGCGAATCTTGCTGCTGCTCAAGCTGCTGATGCATAACAACAGCAAGCCCAGACCACAAAGCTGTATGGTGATGGCCAACCTGCCTGCAGGCCACAGCACAGTGTATTGCACCAATAAAGCCGCAACAATGGACGGCACACTGGTCAACATGACATCTCTGGTCATCCACCGCCAGTGCACACCAGGGGCGAAACGACGGTGGACCACGGGCACCCAGAGCAGGAAATAAACGAGGTTTAGCACCAGCCAGATCCAAGCTGCGCCAACCATGCCGAACTGCCACGTGGCCACGACCAGGCAAGGAATAAGCAGCATGACAAAAAGAACGTTACCGATCAGGTGCAACCTGAGGTCACCCATGGCGTATTGCAAATAATAAGGGAATGCTGCAATCACGGAAATAGCAGATCCACCGGCGTAAAGCGCCAACACCGGGGCAGCCTTTTCAACGACAACAGTGTCACCGGTCCAGGCCCAAAGCACCTGCTTGGAAAAAAGTGCCAACACCAATGCGGCAGGTACGGCCATCACGGCGACCAATTGTGTTGCACTGCGATAGAGCTGCAGTAACGCCGCGTTGTCCCCTTCAGATGCCAGTTTGGTGAGGCGCGGTAGCAGGGCGCCGCTTACCGGGCCGCTTATGACCAACACGCCACCAGCCATCAGCACAACCAAGGTGTAGTAACCGTACTCCGTCAAAGGCAAGAGCTTGGACAAAATCAGTTTGTCGGCCTGGGTTGCCAGGATCCAGACAAAGCTTGCGAACGCAATACTGAGCGAAAATTTCAGAACACCGCGCAGTGGCGCGTATCGCCAGGGCCTATGATCGCCTGCCGACAGTGTGGGCAGCAGACGGTAGGTCTGCCTCACCAGCAAAACTACCTCAAGTACAGCCAGCAACAACTGATAAGTAAAAAACAGTGTGGCGCTGGTTCCGACGTACATGAAAAGCGGAATCACCAGCACAAAGCGGGCTGTTGCCAGCGCCATGTTGAATCCCCCGAGCCATACCATGCGCTCAAAACCGTTGATTGCGCTACGATACAAGCCGCTCACCCATCTCAGCGCAACAATCGCAGCCATCAACACAATGGCGGTTTGCACTTCAGCCAGCGGCAGTTGCTGAACTTTCAGCCAGTCAGTCGCAATCGTGCCCGAAGCGGTCATCATGGCAGCGCTAGCCAGCACCGCGACGCCGATGAAGACTCCCTCCATCCCCCTGAGCAGATGGCGCAAACTTGAAGCATCCAAGGCACCGCCATTGAAACGAGCGGTTTCGCGAGCCATGGTGGGGGTGAGTCCCAGGTCCAGCAACTGAAACCACGCCTGTATCATGGCGAAGAAGCCCACCAGCCCATAGGCCTCTGGTCCCATGTATCGCAAATAGACGGGCACCATGACAATGCCAATCAGCGTGACATAAATCTGACTGACGTAGTTGGCGAGTATGTTTTGCCTGAGGGACATCGAATTGTGTCTAACGCACCTGACCCACCATGAACTGCTGCTCTAGCAGCAGCAGATCACGTTTGCGCTCGCTGATCCGGCGTGCCGGGTTACCCGCGTAGATGCCAAAAGCCTTGCAGTCGCGGTTGACCAAGCTGAGTGCGCCGACCGCCACACCATCTTCCAGCGTAACTCCTGGCAGGATGACACTACCACTACCCACAATGACGTGCTTGCCAAGAGACACAGCTGCATGGGTGACTCCCGTGAACTCACTTGGAACGGTGGGATTGGTCAGGCTTGCACCAGAGTAATCATCACTGCTGGAGTAAACCGAAACGCGCGATGACAGCCCGCTGAAGTCTGCCAGAGTGATCGTGCCAGCGCCAATCAGTGATGAGCTCACGGCAATATGTACGTAATTGCCCACCACGATCCCCCCGATGCCAGCGGCGAGGACACAAAAGTCGTCAATGCGCACCTGGTTGCCAAGAACAATGCGACTCACGCCGTAAAAAGAGGCTTTGTCTGAAATTTGAACGTTGTCACCAACGGCAGCAAACCCCAACGCATAAATCGCCTCACGGCTTAACATGGCCATAGCTCAAACTCTGCGGAGTATGTCAATGACACGCTGCTGGTCTAGAACGGCCAGTGCCGGGTAGATCGGCAAACACAAAACTTTGCTCGCAGCATCTGCGGCCACTGGCAGGTTGTCGCGCTGCGCAGATGGCATGCTGCGGTACATAGGAAAGTCCGAAATAAGTGGGTAGAAGTATCTGCGAGCATAAATGCCCTGATCTTTGAGCTTTTGGTACAAATTATCACGGCTCAACGGGAAATCCGGCTGCACCAGAACAGGAAAGTAAGAATAGTTAGCTTTGATTCCATCAGCTTCATTTAAACACCTGATACCTTCTAGGCTGTTTAGCTGTTTGCGGTAGGCGCTATCAATTTCTTTGCGCCTGGCAAGCGCATCGTCAATGTGCTTGAGCTGCAACACACCAAAGGCGGCGTTGATTTCACTCATTTTTCCGTTGATACCTGGAGCCACCACAGTGACTTCGTCCACAAAACCAAAGTTCTTGAGATGGTCAATGCGCTGTTTGGTCTTTGCGTCAGGGCAGATGATGGCTCCACCTTCAAACGTGTTGAACACCTTGGTGGCGTGAAAGCTCAGCACCGACAAATCGCCATGATTCAACACACTGCCCGTTTTGTCCCTCACACCAAAGGCGTGGGCAGCGTCATAAATGATCCGCAAGTTGTAGTTGTCGGCAATCCTTTGGATGGCCTCCACATCGCAAGGTTGGCCGTAACAATGCACCGGCATGATGGCTGTGGTGTGCGGCGTGATGGCAGCCTCAATTTTGGCGGGGTCAAGGTTCAGCGTATTGGGATCTACGTCCACAAACACGGGTTTGATGCCATTCCACAGCAGAGAATGTGCCGTCGCCACAAAGGAGTAAGGCGTGGTAATGACCTCACCCGCTATGCGAAGTGCCTGCAGGGCGGTCACCAGCGCGATGGTTCCGTTCGTGAACAGACTTATGTGTTTGACGCCAAGGTACTCGCACAAGGCACGTTCAAGTTGCTGATGAAATGGACCTCCGTTGGTGAGTATCTTGTTAACCCAGATTTCTTCGAGGTAGGGCATGAAATCTTCAAGCGGCGGAAGATAGGGTTGGGTGACATAGATCGGCTTAGACATAGCGCTCAATTATCACAGCGACGTCAACTCACTCGTGTAATTCTGCGGTGAATGCACCCAAAAGTTCGACACAACTTCGTAAGATTTCTGATACTGCTGGATTGGACCGACAACCAATTGACGTACTTTCAAAAAAACTTTTAAGCACAACTCAAACATCACCAACGAGAGACATCAGGCCTCTGCCAAATTAGCCCAATTACACCTGTGACATGAACTCTCATGCCTGTCTGCCTGGAAACTGATACCGTGCAATGACATCTTGGATATGCGTCACCAGCTCAGTAATACGACTTTGTAGCCGATAATGAGCCTCAAAATATGCTCTACCATTTTCACCAAGACGCGAACGCTCTTCAGGTGTCATTTGGAAGAGTTTCAATACCGCATCTGCCAATGCAGTCGCGTCTCCGGCGGGGCAAGCAAGTCCCGCGTTAGCTTTTGCTACAACACTTGCTGCTTCACCGTTGCAACTGGCTATTACCGGCCTCCCTGCTGCCAGGTAGCTTTGGAGCTTGCTCGGAATAGTTGATGACAACGCGGGCTCATCTCGCAAGGTCAGAAGCAAAACAGATGCCTTTGAAAAAATTAAAGGCATATCCTCCGCTGGCATCCTGCCAATCATCGTCACATTCGGTAATTTATTTTCAGCAATACTGCGACATACTAAGTCGGCCATACTACCACTACCCACCAAATGGAAAATAATAGAGGGTACATTTTGCAAAAGCTTAGCCGCATCAATAATTATCTCGCAAGCTTGCGCAGAACCAATATTTCCAGCAAATACGATAGAAAATTTTTCAGCAATTTTCTTGGATAGCTGAACATTTTTTTCCGAATTCACATGTATTTGCGATTGATCATCGGCTGAATTTGGAAAAAATCGGATGCGATCTTTTCTGCTTGTCCAGCGCTCGACGGATGCGCGAAACCCTTCAGACTGAATCAGAATCGAATCTGAGAATTGATAAATATAGCGCACTACAATTCCAACTGCGCGCAAAATCCATCTGTTTTTTGTGACACCAGTTGCGACCAAGACATCGGGCCAAATATCTTGAACCCAAATCATCAGCGGCGCGCGTTTTAGCCAAGATATAAATATCGCTGGAAGTGCCTGCAGCAAGGGCGAAGGCGCATAAACAAAAACAATGTCAAATTCTCTGCCACGCAGAGCATATGGTGCAAACAAATACCCGGATACGACGAAAGAAAGATAATTAAGAGCAATTCCTTTTCTTGCTCCTCCTCTTGGTACCAAGGGAATTCGGATTACCTCAATGCCAGAGCATTCTTCTCTTTTGAGACCTGAAGCCTTGTAACCATCAAATACTCTCCCACCTGGGTAATTAGGCTTTCCAGTCAGTACTGTAACATCAACCCCTCGTGCTTTGAGATCAAATGCAACTGTATTAATATGAAAATTTTCAGGCCAAAAATACTGTGTCCAGATCAATATTTTCATCTGAATACTTCTGTTAAAAAATCTTTTACTGTGCCCACAGGAGTGGGCTTATCTGGATTTCTGAGAAACCGCCTCACAGCCCTAGCTATAGACGTAGGGGATTCAGGGTCAAAAGTTTCAATGGGTTCAACGACATCACGTACGTAGTCAAGTTCAGGAGCCAATACGGGTAGCCCGATTTGACTAGCTTCAATGAGTGGTAAGCCGAATGATTCAACCTTTGACGGGAATATCAAAGCAGAGGAAGCTCCATAAAGAATTGGAATATCATCACTCACCACTTTGCCTAAGTTAATGATATTCAAACTGTAAATTTTTGTTTGCTTCGCGATTTCTTCAGCAACGAGTGGATGATTTATAGCATCCACCGTAAGTGCCAACGAAGGCTTAACCCCCTGCTCAGCTAACAAACGCCAAGCTATAAGTAAGTTGCCATGGTTTTTATGTTTATCACCACTCGCAACATATACAAAATCAAATTTCCACGAACAATCTGCTGCAGCAAGTCCTAATGATGAACCCAAGGCCCTGGGCATGTACGGCGATATCGAAATTGCAGCCTGGCGACCTAAGCGACGTCGAACAACGGTTTCCATTGAGGGCGTTTGCACAATGTATCTATCGCAATTTCGCATCATTGCACGAGTCCACCAGCGTTCACACCCCAAGCGAAACCTCGTCAAAAGTGGATACCCACGCAGGGAACTCGAATCAAACAGGAGTCTGTTTTGCACAAAAACAACGACATATCCACGAAGATTTAGAAGCGGCGGCAAACCATGAAAACACAAAACCGTATCTCCAGCCACACAATTCCGCTGCAGTTGCCACTCAGCCCACAAACGATTCAATATGCGTGGCCAAACCCAGATTACATGAGACCCGACCGGAAGCGATCGCGTCTCTGGCGCACGGACATCCAAAAAGGCAAAAATCGAACGGTCCGTTGGCCAAGTCGCAAGCAACTCTTTCAGAAGCGTATAACCTCCTCCGGTGTGCACGCCGGGCGCGAAAAGGACGAACTTCTCGCTCATCATTGCAGTCGGGCAACGATGTCGGCAAACTGACAGGCAACTTGGGTGCCGCTAAAGGTGTTTCTATAGGACTCATCACACCACCGCGCATCAGGGCGGGTCATCACGTGACTCACAGCTCCTTCTATCGCGCGAGAAATACCATCAATGTCGCTAGGCTTTGCCATCCAACACCCCAACTGCTTGAGGGCGTCCTCTGAACCACCCGGTGGAACCAGACCAACGATCGGGGTGCGGGCACCCATGTAGTCAGAAAGCTTGCTTGGCAGGAACAGATTCTGGCGAACATCTGCCTCGATTAACACCAAGATATCGGCATCGTACATCTTTGCCAGCGATTCCACAAAGGATACGTTATCAACCGAACGTAGAATGTCTTCGGGTAGGCCCAAAGCCGCTTGTGTCTGCAGCATCTCTTGTGGAACTCTGCCGACAAATTCAATACACAACTTGCCTCTCAAATCCGGACGCCGCGCAAATAGCCCCACCATTGCGCGAAATAAAGGCTCGGGTGACCGGCGCCCGTACAGCACGCCGACATAACGCATAACAATTTTGTTGTTTATGGATTTGGCGCGTTGTGGAAAGAGTGCATCATCATAGGCATGCGGTATGACGGCGGTTTTACGCTGGATTTCCACGGGATGGTTTCTCAGCATCAGATCAAGTGAATAGCGCGAACTATGTACGATGGCATCCGCCAAATTGACCGTAATCGGCTCGTTGCGCTCGTTCCAAAACTTGGTGAATCGGCTGACCTCAAGCGGGTTTCCTACCCAAGGGTCACTGAACTGAGCAATCCAACGAACGTTGCGGCGAGCCTTTTTGACCTTCGCCATTACGGCGTTAATCGAATGAAAAGGGGACCAAGTCATAACCGCATCGTAGCCACTCAGATCCATATCCATGAGCGTCCCGTAAGCGGATTCATGAAGTACGGTCATGAGATCTGGAACCCTTGCGAATATGCGCGACGCATTACGCAAGCGCCCAACCAGTCCGGAAGATGGTCGAAGACGGGTAATGGCACCAAATGTATTTTCTGCAAACGGCAAAAGACTTCTATCCAGCGGTAGTTCGCTGCAAAATGAATCAGCACAAACGACATCCACCGCAAAGCCTGCGCGGGCAATAGCAGCCATAGGCTTGTACACCGCTGCAGTCATTTGCACTTGCATCGGCGGAAACGCATAGCTAAACAGCAGAATTCGTCCCTTGGCAGGCGAAAGCTGTGTAATGCTCATTTATATCCTCGCATCTTCATTATTAAAACTATCCTGTCACAAGCAAATTTTCTCAACCCAAAAATCGGCGGCTACCTGGAATCATTCTGAAAACCACAGCCCCAGCAAGGCTAAATATAAAAACTGCAAGCGCCAATATTGGAATGGAAATAGCTGGATGAATCTCACTTGTGGATATCTGCAATCCAAAGGTTCCATAGCGAAGAAACTCGAGCAACAAAACATGCACGAAATATACAAAGAAGCTCGCATCACTAAGCATTTTTAAAAAGTACGAACCCAATTCGTTCGAAAATTGAATTTTACGAATCATCATAAATGCACCAATCGACGCGAACAATACATTGGGACTAAAATACGCATACGCCAACTCGTCTGGAATCCCCGTGCTTTTGGTTCGTATCCATGTGATCAAAAAGGTTGCAAGAACTCCTGTTAAATAAAGTGTCGCCCATTTAAATAATGCAACATTGATCCAACGCGTCGAACTGAGCAATCCCCCAAGGATAAAGTAACCGCCGTAGCCAAATACCATGGAAATCTGCATCGGCGAGGTAAATGGCATTGGAACATAAATGCTAAGGCAGTTAATAATCATCCAAACAGCAAGAAAATACCTTTGAAATTGATGACTACTTTCGCAAGCTTTAAAAATTACTTGAAAAATCGGCAACAACACGTACAAGCCGACAATCATATAGGCAAACCATAAATGATACATAACAGGCTGGGATAGAAATTTTTGCAGCCATTCGGATGGATCAATTATTTTGGCAGGCGTATTTGAATCCACCCACCATAGGTAAACCATACTCCAAACAACGAGCGGAAGCAAAACTTTTCCAACACGCCTGCTGATATTAAACAAACTTATAGAGTAGATGTCAGGAGAGTTTAGCAGCAAAGAACCAGAAATCATTACAAATAGCGGCACCGCCACTCTGGCTAAAGAATCCAATAAATTAGCTGATAACCAATAGCCGATAGGGATCTTTCCGTAGCTATAAAAAACTTCACCACTGGAGTGAATTAACAGCACCCCAAAAATTGCCCATACACGGCAGGCATCCGCCCATAAGATACGCTTGTTTACAACTATTAATGGCATGGTTTTTCCGGAGCCCGCAATTAACTGTCAGTCGAGACGAATCCAAGTGTGCATAGCAAGGTCATTAACAAAGTCGCTGGATATGCATATCGATATGCAGGAAACGGTATGACTAGGGCCAACACGCATATCATCACAATTGGCAAAAAAAGCAATAAAAGTAATCCGATGTCACGCTTTACGGTCAAGCAAACCAGAGCACAAAACAAGCCCATGTAGAACACGAGCGCCGGTTTCCAAAAAAACCAAAAATTTGATTTCTTCTCGGACCACAACACATATTTATGTATGGCAGACCTTGATTTCTCAGAAATTAAAGAACCATTATTACCCGCAATCAGCTTGAATTCATTAGTTACATTGTCATATCCTAATGTGGAAGTGGCCTGAAATGGCTTTTGCTTGTAACCTATATACCAAAGCACTTTTGAAATACAAACCTGTCGATCTATAAAAATCGAAGGGTTTTTTCTTAAAATATTAAAAATAGAAACTGCCAAATCGGCCTGATGTTCTTTCAAAAAAATACTGTACTGGCTCTGATTCAAAAGCATTCCCTCGGAAACGCCGATAAAAGTCGTATCCGTCATAAAACAATCATATTTCTCCCAGGCGTTGCGTGGTGCAATTTGGAAAAATAGCCGCGTATCCGCCTCCTGTAGGGTGACGCCGCTATTTACTGCTGCACTAAAAAGATGATAGATATAAAAATTACCAAACAAACCGAATGGCAATCCTTTGTCATGTGAAATTATTTGCGTATTACTGGACTTCACATCACTGGAAGCAACTTCAGTTGATTGTCCTTCATCAGAAAGAAGAAAGGACACTTTTGGAACAAATATTGCACTCAGGACAAATACGAATAAAACGACCAGCCCTATATTTCGCCGCCCCTGATAAAAAAGAAAAATACTAAAAAATACTGTCGTGAGCACCGTTGCTGGAATTACGTTGACCCGCATCATTCCAGAAAAAACAGCAGAGAATATAAAAACCAAAAGAGAAAAGTACCTCAATCGACCAGTTTTTAGCTCACGCACAATCGACAGCAATGACCATGCCATAAAAATAATTCCCACGGCACTTAAGGCATCTTTGCCTAAATTAGTAAAGAATAGTGGATATTGTGGTTGTATCGCTATTAACAAAGAGAAGGTTTGTGCCACCCAACGAGGAACGCCTCTGAAACGTAATTCTTTTAATATAAAAGCTACACCCAAAGCGCTTAATGAGCTCTGCACAACGATTACCCAAGAGGGATTTGTCGAAACATGCGTAAACAATCGCAGAAACAGCGTTGCGGATATTCCCAACGGCGCATCCATGTTTCCTCTGGTTATGGCTTGGTGCCACTGTAACGACGCGTCGTAAGCTACATTACCCGGCCAATACGCGAGCAAGACGAAGGTGCTCGACACGAGTAACGGAATTGCAAAACATGCTACTTCACCCCACCCTACAGTGCCAGCCTGACCAAGCCGACACGGATTACACCTCAATTGCGTCTTCGCAATCAAGACAAGTAAAATAAAAATGAAAAAAAATAATCCTATTCGCGCAATAACGGAAAATTGCTTATCAACGATGCCAGATTGAATTACGTCAGAAGTTTTGCCTCCAACAGTTATATTGGAGACGGACTCAGAGCTTCTGCGCAGTGAAATCAGTTTTGCGACATTATTGCCATCTGCTACACGAACCACCCCTGCATCGGCGTAATGAAGCAACCCGATGGTAATGGGTTCACCTTCTGAATAAATAACTAAAGGAGGCGAACGCTCTTCTGCAGTGAGAGTTGTCGAGTCGCTTGCTGTCGCTACACGCCATCCTGATGAAGGGAGCTGCAGAGCGCCTGATGCCAGATAGTCTTCGTACTGAGAGTCATAGAAAACTACTTTTACTGGGCCATTACTATCTTCAGCAGGTGCAATGCTTGCACGATAAACGGCTGACGGAGCCCCCCCCAAACCCAAGGATAAATAAATAACAATCGAGAAAATTAGAACAATAAGCCAATG
The DNA here is from genome assembly GCF_013416775.1 of Rhodoferax sp. BLA1. Classification (GTDB taxonomy): domain Bacteria; phylum Pseudomonadota; class Gammaproteobacteria; order Burkholderiales; family Burkholderiaceae_C; genus Rhodoferax. Next base: position 228,209 of record NZ_SZVI01000012.1, on the reverse strand, counting down.
CTTTTTTGACAGAGAAACTCCGTCACTGAGCATTTCTTTTACTTTTCCAACTCTCCAAATATTCTGGCTCATTTAGCGCCCACCGAAGGCGTATCGCCAACGCGCAGGGGACTGCACGCTTCATGTACAGCCATATGCCTCGCCAACTTAGTGATGCTTTGATGCTGGGAATTCAAATGCTTTATGATAAAAAAAGTTCCATTGACAATAGCAACAGAAAACAATACCATAACAAAATCAAGACCTCGACCAATACCAAAATAGTTTGCAATGATCGTTGTCTCGTTAGGATTCCAGACAAAAAATATAGCAGCAATGTATGCAAAAAATATAAAGTAGCGAACTGCAGCCCGGCGAATGAAAATTGCACAATATACTGCCATAAAAGCAAATATTACGGTAAGCAGCGAAGTCAATATCATTTTGAAACATGTCCCATAAATAACTCCATCAAAACTCGCAAAGCATTGGAGCTTCTTTGTCCTTTACGGATGGAGTATTCAGTGTAGGTGATGGTAACTGGAAACTCTATATATTTAATACCGTGACTGGATATGTGATTCAATATTTCTGATGCATGTGCCATTCTGTTTTGCCTAAACTGAAAGTGCATGCAAAAAGAACGGGACATGATACGAAAACCGTTATGGACATCGGTAAGCTTGATTCCACCAGTCAAACGGGTAAATATAATTGCGAGCTTTAACACCCACCGACGTTGCCAAGGTAAGTTTAGAGTTTTACCAAGAAACCGACTACCGAGAGCTATGTCTGATCGACTTTCTTGTAAAGCTAGTAGCATAGGTAATATTTCTGCCGCACTATGCTGTCCATCTGCATCAAAAGTTACGATATATTCAGCACCGCATTTTAAGGCATATTCAATTCCAGTCTGCAACGCCCCACCTTGGCCAAGATTAATCGGATGACGCAAAACATGTGCACCCGCATTTAATGCATTCCGTTTCGTATCATCTACTGAACAATCATCTACCACGATTACGTTATCAAGGTGAGCGAGAACATTCTTAACGGTTTCCCCGATAACGCATTCCTCGTTGTATGCAGCGATGACAACCCACACCGTACTTATATTCATTTTACATTTCCCTTTTTATCCGGTGCTAAGCACTACAAGACCTACGCCAATGATCGCCATGCCTGCAACGAAACGAAAAGTCAAGGGTTCTTGAAAGAATAGAAAACCACCTATCGCAGCAACCACAAGGCTTAAGAAGGTAAATGGGTAAGCTCGCGAAAGTGGTAGAAAAGTAAGTAACCATATCCAATAAACCAGCAGCAAACCATACAAAGTGGCCCCCAATAAGAAGGGCCAATCACTCAACAATGAAGTCAACCGAAAGAGCAAGCTGCCATCTATGGTTGTCGATTGTCGCTTTGCAGAAAACTTAAGCAATAACTGCCCTAGCCCCATCCCAACCGCAAATAACATCAGCATTAATATATGTGCAATTTTCATTGTTGCCTTATGACAATTCCCGTCTTCTGCGTCTGCGGTGACGCTCATCGCCTAACGCCATGATTCGCTATGACGTTCTGGTAGACCCCTGCTATTTGTGCCGCCTGACTCCGAATATCGTAGTGCCGCTCGGCTAGTTGCCGGGACATCAGACCCCGGTGCAAACGCTCTTCGGGGTTGCGAATCAATCGCTCGATGGCATTGACCAGTGCAGAGGAGTCTCTTGACGGTACAGCAACGCCCGCATGTGGCGTGAAGATCACTTCCGGCAGTGCGGTTCCTTCAAAACACACGGTTGGCTTTCCGAAGGCCATGGCTTCTACTGCCATCAGGCCAAATGAATCGGCCAGTGACGGCATTAGAAACAGGTCTGTGGCGTCATAGACATTCCGCATAACTTCATCATCATTGGTCCACCCCAGTTCAACGACTTGAAAGCGATCTTTGAACTTGTCGACTCGCCCCCTATCATTCAACGTGAGCAGGCAGATAGGCACGTCAACCTGCAAGCGATCCAACGCCTCAATGACGTATTGCAAACCTTTGAAATCATTCAAGACTGAGCGAAAGCAAAGCACGAGTCGTCCCGGCTCAATGCCCAGACTCGCCTTGGCCTGAGCTTGATCCCTCGCTTTAAAAAAATCAAGGTCTAAGCCAAATGGAACTTTGTGTACTTGTACGCCTTCAAACAGCGGTGATTGCTTAACCATGTTCTCCATCCAAGTCGAAGCAACTATTACCTCGAAGTTTGACTTGCGATAGGCGTGCTGCTTAAGACGGAAATTGATAGCAGTTGTATCCACAGCTATCTTGAAATCGGTGTTTAGATCAGGACATTTACCGCAACCCGTCTTCCAGCGCTGACATTCAAAGGGATGAATACAATGCCCGGTCATTGCCCACGGATCGTGCAATGTCCATACCGATGGCTTACGCGCAGTCAGAGCAGGAAGAGACTGCATACTCAGAAAGCCTGAGTGGATGATGTGATAGTGAATAATATCTGCTTTTTGAAATTCCGGCATGCGCCTGATATGCATGCCATTGGTATATAGCTGGGACTGCAAGGAAAGCATCTTCTCGATGCCACGACTAAATCTGTTGATTTTACGAACTGTCAGGTCTTGCAGAGTTACAACGTCATCCTCCGGACGATCCTGCTCCCACACCAGATGTTTAGATAAAACTCCAAATGCAGCTAAATCTGATTTAAGCGAAAGACCATTGAAACGACGACCTGGGGATTGGTAGCCATTTACCTGCAAAACCCTGATTAAATTGGCATCATTTTTAATATACTCCATAATCACACCAACTCTAGCAACTCAATTGAATAGTCGAGCCGCATTTGGCCAAGAACTGCAGTTGAAGTATCACAATACAAGTGAATCAGGTTGGTGTATTCCTTAACTGGAAATAGCTGATCTTGTGTTCCGATAGCTAAACTTGGAGTAATGAAGTAGTGACCAGCCGCAAGTTTCATTGGTGAAATTCTGCAACGAATTATGCATTCGCTATTGTGTTCAAGATCAAATTGAAATGCATCATCTTCAAGCATAGAGCTTGCGAAATTTGCTATTACCCAACCTTGAGCATTTTCAAATCTAAACCCCATCAACATATTTGGCAAAACACTATGCTCAGTGCATATCCTCAGAATTTCATCTGAATTCCACTGGCAAACCATCTCAATTTCAATACTATCATCCCAGTTAAAAATATTAGGTTCTCGAATGCCTCCAACACGCATTCGATTAATCCAGGCAGCACCGTGCCCCCATTGCGAACTATCTAAATCAAATTCAATTTCAAGCCGATATTTTTCTTGCAAGGAAGAATTATCCAAAGTGAGCATTGGTGCTTTATTTTCACTTAGTAAGCTTGCTTTTTCCGCCTTGGGAAACATGAGTTGATAATAACGATTAGCGACATCATCAGGATTTCCAATTGCCTCCAACTTGCCATCGTTTATTAAGATAAGCCGATTACAAAACGATTTAACCGTAAAAATATCATGGCTAACAAACAATATCGTTTTTCCACTTTCCTTGAATTTCTTCATGAAATCCACGCACTTCTTTTGGAAGCGAACATCTCCGACAGCAAGAGCCTCGTCAATAATTAGAATGTCTGGATCAACATGCACAGAGGCAGCAAAAGCCAACCGAACAAACATTCCACTTGAGTAAACTTTCACTGGTTGGTCAATGAAATCACCAATATCGGCAAAACTAATTATTTCGGTGATTCGTTGATGCATTTGTGCTTTGTTGCATCCCATCAAAGCACCGTTAAAATAGATATTTTCACGTCCAGTAAGCTCAGGATTGAAACCTGCACCCAGTTCTAGCAAGGAAGCCACTTTTCCAGACACATGAACATCGCCCGTCGTCTGCGTTAGAACACCAGAGAGAATTTTCAGCAATGTTGACTTGCCTGACCCATTGCGACCAATAATACCGATACTCTCGCCCTCATTAACTGTGAAGTTAATATCCTTTAAAGCGTGAAAATCTTTATGGCGAGACTTGCCAAATGGAAGGAATAAATCCAAACCCCGATCTGTTTTTGAACTGTATAACTTATAGGATTTTGAAAGACTCTGAACTTCAATCACTTTATTCATTTTTGAATCACAGAACATCTGCAAAATCTCGCTTTGAACGATTAAATAGAAAAAATCCTGCACCCAGAAGAATCAAGGTAATCGTCCAGAAATATATGGTCTGATTTGGTCTCTGGTAAAACCAAATGTCAAAAATTAGTGAATCTCGATAACCCTGAACAATATAGCTAGCCGGATTTAGATAAATCAAAGGCGCCAACCGATCCGGCAATATTTTGGCATCCCAAAGAACAGGAGTACCCCACAATCCTATTTGCATAAGAATTGCGATCACGCCCTGAAAATCTCGAAAAAACACCTGAACAACTGAACCAATCATTGAAATTGCCAAAACAAAAACAATCAAAGCCAAAAGATAATACAAAATTTGAAACCAAAAAAAACTTGGGTACTGCCCCTGATAAATATACAAACCAAACAATAAAATGACACTAACCAAGTGCACATACAACGATGAACACACTTTTACTATCGGCAAAAGCTCAGTGGAAAATTGAATTTTTTTGACCAAAAAACTATACTCGACTATTGAATTGCAACCTGAAATAACAGCATCACTAATATAAAACCAAACAATAAGCCCGGGCACCAACCATAAATCAAATCTAACACCATTAATAGGACCCGAGCGAAACCCCACATTAAAAACAAACAGCAAAACTCCTATTGTTGCCAAAGGAGCTGCAAATGCCCAAAAAACACCGAAGTAAGTCCCCAGATATCTACGCTTAAAATCAGACTGAACTAAATTAAAAAATATAGTGAAATATCTAAATCTGTTAAAATAATCCATTATTTTCTTTTGGCAATTAAACATTCGACTTCAACATTCGTCGCAATCTACGAGCCAATCTTATTGGCGGAAACATTTGATAACGAGTCAGATTGGTTTTCAAAATATCATTCTGAACCATCTGTTGCTTCAGATCGACATCAAGTGAATTATTCCGCTCTACCTGTTTTTGCAGATTACAGTTAAGCACCTCGATTTGCTCCACTTTTTGCTTTAGATTGGAATCGAGCATCCCATTGCGATCTTCTTGCTGCTTTAGATTTGCAGCTAGCAACTTATTGACCTCCATGCTTTCACGAAGTTTGATATTGCTTGCTTCAAGCTCCATCCTTATCAAATTCGCGTCAACCATACTCTTTTGAGACTGCAGAAACATACCAGGGGGTTCACCGTGTAAGTTGGCAGCTGTCGCTCCAATAAAGCAGCGCCCGTCCGGCTCAATGTGCAAAAACTCACTCGTATATCCCAATGGCATTAGGATGTTAATAGTCGCAACAGCACAATAGATTGAATGCAGCTCAATGAGCAATACCGGGCGATACTGCGCAAGAGTATTTACCGCGCCAGCCAATGCCAAATGCTCAGCACCCTCAATATCAATTTTCAAGCAAGCAGGAATATACTTTGTATTTTTAACAAAATCATCAAGCGTCACCATGCTTACATTTACATCAGAAAAGCCCAAGCTCAACAACCGATCCTCAGACAAAGTTGTATGCGCGCCTTGCATATAAGATGCACTACTAATACCATCGTCGACATTGCGATGCACTTTGAAAGTGCCATTTCCATTTTTATCAGAAATTGCAAACGGAAAAACCTTAATACGATTACTCAACTCCGGATTTTCTGAGATATTTTGTTTAAGACGATCAGAGTTGTATGGATTCGGCTCAAAGGCACAAATGGTGCCCTCTGCTCCAACTAAGCGCGCAAATTGCATGCTGTTAACACCAACAAATGCACCCAAATCAAAAATAACTTTTCCTGCGAGGTTGTGTCTAGCAATAAATTTAATCAAAAACTCATCGTATTCACCATTATTATAATATTCAAGATATGAAGGCGTTACATATATTGAAATACCATCTAAAGTTCCTTCTTCAAACTGGTGTAGCCGCGCAACATGCTCAACCTCATAAGCCACCTCGAATCTTTCCGCCACCCAATCACCCCGCAGCGGAACACCTCGTGCACGGGCCTCGTCCCAGCTTTTTCGATAACTAGAATCCCCTCGCCATATATTTTCATTGCATTCTTTTAGAGTAAAATAATGTCCCCGGGATATCGGGAGATAGCCAAGTTCAGAAAAGAAACTCTGTAGACTTTGCAAAGTGTAACGATTGCAATGCATGCCCTTTGTTTCTTCGAACGAATCTGAAGAATCCACGCCATCTACATTTAGTCCATCAGCTATCACATCATTGTCAAATTGAAAATCAGGTGTATTAATTACAATCACTGCATTTTTTGACAAAGCTGGTAGTAGTAAATGCAAAACCTCTTTGAGCTCCATACGTGGAATGTGCTCAACAAAATCAAGCATCACTACAACATCAATCGGAAGCTTAACCCCAAAGTCATTCTGGCTCGAAAGTTCTCGAGCAAACTGGACCGCATCAGAACACAGAATTTTAGGTCCACTTATTGAAAATTTTGCTAAGAATTCACTTGCGATGTTGCAAGCTGCTGAGGAGAAGTCTACTCCTGTGTAACTATTAGCACCTTGCTCCCAAATATATTTTATGGTTTCGCCGCGACCAAAACCAAACTCAATAACATTTGCTCCTTTAAAATTTATCCTGCTTAGAATTTCATAGTCATGCTCTCGCAATTCACCTTTCAGAAACGATTCAATTCCTTCCACGCCATATGGCAGCGAGTTACCATCTACATCTTTACGCAAAAAATATTCTGCGTTATACTTTTCCAGAAGATATCCCATTTTGATCCTTCAAATTTCAATGTGATTTATGGGTTACTGTTTAGACCAGACAACACTATTCACAAAGTCAACGTAACTCAAAACAATCCGTAGCACTTTTTTTGATACCAGTCCGCCTTCATAGTCCGGGACCACAGAACGCATAGCACCCGCCCGATCTTGACTGGTGACAATACGGACAGCATCCAGAACTCGCTCTGACTTCAAACCACTCATGATCAACGTACCCTGGTCCATACCCTCAGGGCGCTCGTGTGCGTTGCGGATTGTCACCGCAGTCAAGCCCAGCAGCGAAGCCTCTTCGGTAATTGTGCCGCTGTCGGACAGGATGCAAAACGCTTCCATCTGCAGTTTGATGTAATCAAAAAATCCGAATGGCTTGAGGAATTGGATCCGCGAATCCAGAGCATCTAACCGCAGCGCTTCCAGCCGCTGACGAGTCCGAGGATGGGTGGAAACAATAACCGGCATTTCATAGGTCTTGACCAGTGCCTGCAAGGTGTTCAGCAAATCTTGCAAGTTGGCAGGCGTATCGACGTTCTCTTCACGATGCGCACTGACAACAAAGTAGCTCTTTGATTTCAGCCCAAGCTTTTTGAGAATCTGTGAATCCACAATCTTGGGTTCGAAGTACTCAAGCACCTCCTGCATGTGAGAGCCCGACTTGATAATGCGATCAGGTGGAATTCCCTCATCCAACAGGTAACGACGAGCGTGCTCGGTCAACACCAAGTTGATGTCACTGAGATGATCCAGCACTTTGCGGTTAAGCTCTTCTGGCACACGCTGATCGAAACAGCGATTGCCTGCTTCCATGTGAAAAACTGGGATCTTTCGCCGTTTCGCCGCAATGACTGAAAGGCAGGAATTGGTGTCCCCATAAAGCAACAAGGCGTCGGGTTGCTCTTTTTCCAAGACCTCATCAGCCTTTTCGATCACGCGCCCAATGGTCTGAGCTGCGTTATTGCCCACAGCCGCGAGAAAATAATCTGGTTTCCTGATACCAAGATCATCGAAGAAAACTTGGTTCAATTCGTAGTCGAAGTTTTGACCAGTGTGAACCAGTATATGCTTCGTGTGCAAATCAAACTCAGCAATCACCCTCGACATTTTAATGAGCTCAGGTCGAGTACCAACGATAGTCATAACCTTAAGCATTGAGTTGCTCCTGGATATAGTCAAGTTTCAACAATAAGTTTTTAACATCGTCAACATCGAGTCGTACGGTATTGTGGGATGTATAGTCATCAAAACTCGCAATTCCCAATTCACCTTCGACAACGAATTTTGCATAATTCAAATCTCGATTGTCAGCGGGAATTCTGTAATAATTTCCCATGTCTTCTGCCCTGGCAAGCTCTTCTCGCGCCACCAGTGATTCGTACAACTTTTCACCATGGCGTGTACCAATAACGCGAATATTTTCTTTCTTTTGGAATAGCGACTGTAAAGCTTGCGCCAATACCTCAATGGTCGAAGCAGGTGCCTTTTGGACAAAGATATCCCCCTGCTGACCATTCTCAAATGCATATACGACCAAATCAACTGACTCTTCCAGTGACATAAGAAAGCGAGTCATCGCTGGATCGGTGATCGTCAGTTGCTTGTCTTCTTTGATTTGGCTGATGAATAGGGGAATAACAGAACCGCGCGATGCCATGACATTGCCATAGCGGGTGGCACAAATCACAGTCTCGCCCTGAGAACGCATACGTGCTTTGGCAATCATGAGCTTTTCCATCATTGCTTTGGATATCCCCATGGCATTGATGGGGTAAACCGCCTTGTCTGTACTCAATACGACAACACGTTCCACGTGGTTGGCAATAGCTGCATTCATGACATTCTCCGTACCTAGCACATTGGTCCGGACCGCTTCCATGGGATAGAACTCACATGAAGGCACTTGTTTTAGTGCCGCAGCATGAAAGACGTAATTCACGCCTTTCATTGCTTCGTTGATGCTGTCGTAGTTCCGAACATCGCCTATGTAGAACTTGAGTTTTGGATTATTCAACGCAATCCGCATGTCTTCTTGTTTTTTTTCATCGCGACTAAAAATGCGGATTTCTTTGATATCGGTATTGAGAAATCTCTGAAGTACAGCGTTTCCAAAAGAACCCGTACCACCCGTAATCATTAAAACTTTTTCTGTAAACACTTCTACTCCTGCTTATTGAAATTCATACATGCGTTGAATGAGCACAGGCCAGTCAGGTGGCTGGTAGCCCGTTGCCTTCCTAAAACGATCCGAATTCAATGACCTATCAATAATCAAATCTTCCGACGCATTGATCTCAATGGTTTTGCCATAGACCCCTGCCACCAATTTCAGCAGATTAAACTTGTTAATGGGTTCTGCTGATACGTGATAGAGCCCATGCAACTCATGGTGTGGCAACACTACGTCCCGAACGACAGTTGCTAACTCAACAGTAGGCAATCCAGAAAAAATAGCACGGGTAAAACCCCGCACTGCGCCTTGCTGAGAGAGAAACCAGTTCACCAAACTTCGCTTTCCCGTCAACTCATGGCCGATGATCGACGTACGCAGAGTGATGGCATGCGGGTAGTCCACTTCACCCAACAACTTGGAGCGACCATAGAGGTCATATGCATCAGGGAAATCATCTTCCTGATAATTGCCTTTGGCACCAGAAAACACACAGTCTGTGCTGATATGGACAAGTCGCGCTCCAGCAACCTGACAAAGCGCGGCGAGACGGTGCGGCAACAGCGTGTTGATGGGAACCGCCAGCAGGGGATCGTTCGCATCAGCCAACTGTTTGACCAATCCGACACAGTTCACGACGACATCGGGACGCAACACTGCGAAAGCTTGGACTAAAGAGTCGTGATTTTCAACATCAACGCCAGAGAGAATACGACTTGCAAAGGGTTTCAGCACGTGATGAAGATTGCCAACATTACGCGCAGAGCCATGAACAGATAATTGCTTGTCCTCAGACAAGACCCGAAACATGGCATTTCCCAGCATGCCAGTCACCCCGATAACCAGAACTTTCATAAACTATTTTCTTGGTGCAAGTTCAGGCAAGGTTTGGGCTGACTATTGCCACCTATGGCGCTGAAATCACATGTTGTGGCAGTATTTTTTAGCAATGAACCTACCTGAACTCACACATTCAGGATGCTTGCTAGCAATGTTGTTATTTGAACCTCCGCTGAGGGCATTGTAATCGCCACGAAAACACCGCAACGGACGAATGACTCAATGAAACAGCCGCATAAAAAGCGCTTGCGGGATTTGACGTCAATGTTGATTTCACGCAGACGACGGGTTCACGTCCCTCTCTTAAAAATGGATCCCCTGCATCATCTGCTGCAGGGCAACTGCCTCGGCAGACAACTTGGGCTTGGCGGCCTTGTCACCCTTGGCCGCAGATGAATCCGGGAACATCCTGAACGTGGTGTTCATCACAATTTGCGCCACACGCGGCACCAAGGCGTGCAACACCTGGCCAAAGATGCCCAGTCGGGTCGCCACACGCACTGGTTTGAAGATGCAGGCCTGGGCGATCATGTCGGCGGCCTCTTCGGGGGCCAGCGTCGGCACATTGTTGTAGATGCCGGTGGGGGCAATCATCGGTGTGCGCACCAGTGGCATGTTGATGGTGGTGAAGGTCACCCCCTGGTCGGCAAACTCGCTGCTGGCACAACGTGTCCAGGCGTCCAGCGCCGCCTTACTGGCCACATAGGCAGAAAAGCGCGGTGCATTGGTCAACACACCGATGCTGCTGATGTTGACCACATGGCCTTTGTGTTTGTCCACCATGCCGGGCAAAAACCCAGTGGTGACACGCAGGCTGCCAAAGTAGTTGAGCTGCATGGTGCGCTCGTAGTCGTGAAAGCGGTCGTAGCTTGACTCGATGGCTCGGCGAATGGAGCGCCCGGCGTTGTTGATCAGGAAGTCAACACCCCCGTGGTCATGGGTCACCTGCTGGACAAAGGCCTCGCAGCCCGGCTGGTCGGCAATGTCCACCGCGTAGGCAAAGAAGGTGTAGCCCCTGCCACGGGCCTCGGCACACGCCACATCAAGTTTGTCCTGATCTCGACCACATATCAAAGTAATAGCACCTGCCTCAGCAAACTTGTGGGCTGCAGCCAATCCAATGCCTGAAGACCCGCCAGTCACCAACACCACCTTGCCAGCCACGGTGCCGCGCAGGCTGTGGTCGATGTGCAGCTCCGGATCCAGGTGCCGTTCCCAGTAGTCCCAAAGGCGCCAGGCGTAGTCTTTGAGGTTGGGGCACACCACCCCGGTGCCTTTGAGCGCGGCCAGTGTCTCGCGGCAGTCAAATCGGGTCGGGTAGTTGACAAAGCTCAGCATGTCCTCGGGCAGGCCCAGGTCGCTCATGATGGCGTTGCGCACCCTGCGCACCGGGGCCAACGCCATCAGGCCCTTGGTCACGCTGCGGGGAATGAACCCCAGCAGGGCGGCGTTGACAAACAGGCTCATCTTGGGCGCGTGTGCTGCGCGGCTGAAGATGTCCAGCACATCCCCCACGCGGTACCCCACCGGGTCAACCAGGTGGTAACACTTGTGGGTGATCTCTTTCTGGTGGCTGATGGTTGCCAGCGCATCCACCACAAAATCCACCGGCACGATGTTGATGCGTCCACCCTCCAGGCCAATGGTCGGCATCCAGGGAGGCAACAACTGGCGCATGCGCTGGATCAGCTTGAAGAAGTAATACGGCCCGTCAATTTTGTCCATCTCGCCGGTGCTGCTGTCGCCCACCACCATCGCGGGGCGGTACACCGACCAGGGCAGCTTGCATTCCTGGCGCACGATCTTTTCACTCTCGTGTTTGCTCATGAAATACGGGTGCTCGTAGTTCTCGGCCTCGACAAACATGTCTTCGCGGAACATGCCCTCATAGAGCCCGGCCGCGGCAATCGACGACACATGATGGAAGTGCCCGGCGTCAATGGCCTTGGCCAGCGCCACCACGTTGCGTGTGCCGTCAATGTTCACTGTCACCTGGCTGTCGGCATCGGCCTCCAGGTCATACACAGCGGCCAAGTGGTACACATGGTCGACCTGCCCTTTGAGTTGCTGAATGTCTGCACCAGACAGCCCCAGCTTTTTGGCGGTCAGGTCGCCCCACATCGGCACCAACCGCGCCGCGCTGACACCACAAAATTCACGCAAGGCAGCCACCTTGTCTGCGCTGGCCTGACGGATCAAAAAGTACACCACCGAGCCCTTGCGCTGCAGCAGTTTTTTCACCAGCCGCTTGCCAATTAGCCCCGTTGCTCCGGTCACAAAATACCGCATACACATCTCCAGAATGAGCTTGTCATTCTGGTCTGAAAACGCGCCGCTTGGCTTTCACGTAAACCCGAGCCCCGGCGGTTTAGGTGGCTCAAATTAGGAAGTGTCACCTACACCTTGGCGTTATAGCGGCCTACAGTGGCGCCCATGCAAGCTGGACACAGCCAAGCACTATCTTTACCTTTTTCTTTGTTTTAACTGGAGCACTTCATGGTCACCAAACTCAGCAAAACCACCTCCGTCAAAAAACCCGCTGCACCTAAAAAAGCAGCTGCTGGAAAGAAGGCCACAGCCAAAAAGTCCGGCAAACTTTTGAGCAACTCGGTCAAGGACTCGGCACAACAAATCTGGCAAGCCGGTCTGGGCGCATTCACCAAAGCCCAGACCGAAGGCACCAAGGCTTTTGAAGCCCTGGTGAAAGAAGGTGTGAACTTCCAGCGCAAGACCCAGTCCGCTGCCGAGGACAAGATCAACGAAGCCACCCAGAAGATGACCAGCATGGCCACCGACATCTCGAGCAAAGCCTCGGGCCAGTGGGACAAGCTGGAAAGCATTTTTGAAGACCGCGTGGCCAAGGTACTCAACAAGATGGGTGTGCCCTCCGCCAAAGACATCAACGCGCTGATTGCCCGCATCGACGCGCTCAACGCCAGCGTGCAAAAACTCACCCCCAAGGCCCCCGCCAAAGCTGCGGCCAAAGCACCCGCCGCACCGGCCGTCAAAGCTGTGGCAAAACCGGCTGCCAAGAGAGCCGCACCACGCAAAGCGACCGCCCCCGTGGCCAAAGAGGCCCCTGCTGCTCAGGTAAACCCTGACTCAAAATAGCACGACCGGTCGTAAACTGACGACCCATGAAGAAGCCCACTCCGCCCTCGCCCAGGATAGCTTTGGCGTTGGCGGGTGGCGGGCCATTGGGGGCCATTTATGAAATTGGTGCCCTGTGCGCCTTGCAAGAGTCACTCAGAGGCATCCACTTCAACCGCCTGCAGCACTATGTGGGGGTGTCCGCCGGTGGCTTCATTGCTGCCGGGCTGGCCAATGGCATCACACCGTTGCAATTGTTTGGCCTCTTCATCGAAGACCGGCAACACCAGACCGAGGCGTTCGATCCGGCCTGGCTGCTCAAACCCGCTTTCTCCGAATTTTTCTCGCGCTCTCTGCTGCTGCCAGAGCTGATGCTCCAAGGCGTTTGGCACGGCACGCTGGGGCGCAAGTCACTCATGCGTGCACTGGAGCGCCTGAGCCCGGGCCTGCCCACCGGTATTTTTTCCAACGCGCAGATTGATGTGGAACTTACCAAGCTGTTCTCGCGCCCCGGGCGCAGCAACGACTTTCGCCAGCTCAAAAACCGCCTGACGCTGGTGGCCACCCACCTCGACAGCACCAGCGCCATCGCGTTTGGCCGCGCGGGCTGGGACCATGTCCCGATCTCCAAGGCGGTGCAGGCCAGCGCGGCCTTACCTGGGCTGTTTCCGCCGGTGGAGATTGAGGGCCAGCATTTTGTTGATGGTGCACTGACCAAGACCATGCACGCCTCGATTGCGCTGGACGAAGGTGTGGACCTGATGTTGTGCCTGAACCCGCTGGTGCCGTTTGATGCCTCGGACCCCTTGCGCACCAACGAGTCAGCCACCCCCTGGGCGGCCCCTGAGCCGATTCCCCACATTGCCGATGGTGGCCTGCCTGCGGTGTTGAGCCAGACCTTTCGCTCACTCATCCACTCGCGCCTGCTGCTGGGCCTGAAAAGTTATGAGCAGGCCTACCCCAATACCGACATCGTGCTGATCGAGCCCAACCACCGCGACCCCGAGCTTTACCTGGCCAACACCTTCAGCTACAGCCAGCGCCGCCACCTGGCCGAACACGCCTACCAGCAAACGCGGCAGTTGCTGCGCTCGCGCCAGACCAAACTGGCGACCAAGCTGGCCTACCACGGCATCAGCCTGAACCATGCCGCGCTGGACGACGAACACCGCCACCTGGCTTACCCGAAGCGACCTGCAGCCCGCGTGGGCCAAGCGCTGACCAAGCTGCACTACCTGATGGACAACCTGAACCAGGTGGTGCAGACCGCCGAATTGCAGGCCAAAAACACATGGTGAAAAAGGCACCCCGGCGCACAGCGGAGCGCATCCTGGAGGTCACCCTGCTGCTGTTCAACCGTTTTGGTGAGCCCAACGTGTCGACCACGCTGATCTCCAACGAGCTCAACATCAGCCCCGGCAACCTGTACTACCACTACCCGGCCAAAGACGAACTCATCAACGCGTTGTTTGACCGTTTTGAGCACAACCTCAACGAGCTGCTGGGCGCTGGTGACGAGGTGCGCAACATCGAAGACGCCTGGTTTTTTTTGCACACCCTGTTTGAGCTGATCTGGCAGTACCGCTTTTTGTACCGTGACCTCAACGACCTGCTCAGCAAAAACCGCCGCCTGGAGACCCATTTTCAGGCCATCCTGAAAAACAAGACACGTGCGGTGAAAGCCTTGCTCGACGGCATGCGCCGTAACGGTGCCTTGCAGATCGATTCACGCGAGATGGAGGTCACCGCCACCAGCATGGTGGTGGTGCTGACTTACTGGCTGAGTTTTGAATATGTGCGCGACCCGCGCCATGCGCTGGAGCCCAGCAATGCCCAGACGGCTTTGCTGCGGGGTGCCCAGCATGTGTTGAACCTGATGACGCCTTACCTGGAGACTGGCCAAAGAGCGCATCTGCTGAAATTGTCGGATGCCTACAATAAGGAATAGAAACAAAAAAACAGGTTAGAGGAGACAGACATGGCCAAATGGACCGCTTTCCCTTACGCTGGCGACTACCACTTTGACGCCGCCAGCGTCAAAGAGAAATGGGCCAGATTACACGCCGGTGACCTGGAACCCCTGCCGCAAGACCCCTCGGTGTTGCAAGCCTGGGCCCATTTCCACAACGGTGACTTTCAACAGGCCGCCAACCTGGGGTTCAGCCTGGGCGCTGCAGGCCTGAGCGTGGCCAGCAAAGCCACCTGCGTGTATGCCAGCTACCTTGAAAAACACGAGGTGCGCCGTCTGGACCTGTTCCTGAAGGTGGCTGACCAAGCCGGTGAGTTGGCCGAAGACAGCACCGACACACTCAACGCACGCTACTGGCGCGCCTACGCCTTGAGCCGCTACAGCCAGGGCATCAGCGTGGCCAAGGCCCTGGCCCAGGGGCTGGGCACCAAGGTCAAGACCGATCTGGAATACGTGATCCGCCATGCGCCACAGCACGCCGATGCCCATGTAGCCCTGGGCAGTTTTCACGCCGAGGTGATCGACAAGGTCGGCTCACTGATTGGGGCCATGGCCTACGGTGCCAACAAGGACACCGGACTGCAGTTGTTTGATCAGGCACTCAAGCTACACGCCGAGTCGGCCTACGGCATGCTCGAATACGCCAACGCCATGCTGATGCTCGAAGGTGAGGACAAGATGGACGAGGCCAACCGCCTGTACCAGCAGGCCGCCCAGCTCCAGCCCCTGGACGCCACAGAGCGGCTGGATGTGGAAATGGCCCGCTCACAGCTGGCGGACTGATCGCGCCCAGAACTCAAGAGTGTTTTATGCCTCTAGCCCTTATTCAACAAGGGATGATAGCTATTGATTAGATAGCTATTCCTCACCCCAGGGCAGCATCAATGTGAGCCATTTGAGCTTGTCAAACTCCGGCGCAAACTGGTCGATGATGGCCTGCGGATCGGGGCACAGGCTGCTGTCAGTGATCACACCAAACTGCACCCCCCCGCCATAACTCAGGATCGACACACCCAGCCCCACGGTGCCCGACTGCGGCACCCAGAAAAGCGCCTGCTCCAGCGTGGCGCCGCAAAACGTGAGCTTCTCGCGCGGCCCCGGCACATTGGTCATCACCGCGGTGGTTTTTCTGGAAAACAGGCTCAGCATCGCGTCCTGCACCGGTTTCACCAGAATACCCGCCACCGCCAGCAGCGCAAACGCCAGCAGTGGCTGCAAACTGCCCTTGAGTTCACCCATGCGACGGCGCACCTCGAACACCCGCTCGATGGGGTTGTCCAGGCCAATCGGCAACACCACCGGCGCCAGGCCAAACTTGTTGCCCAGCTTGTAGGCCTGGGTCATCGGGCGCAGGTTGACCGGCACCATGGCGCGGATCTCCTGGCCGTCCACTGCGTCACCGTGGCCCTTGAGATACTGGCCAATGGCACCCGCCACGCAGGACAGCAGCACATCGTTGATCGAGCAGTGCAGCGCCTTGCCCACCGCACGCACCTCATCAAGCGGGATCGGTTGGCACCAGGCCACCCGTTTGGACTGGCCAGGCGTACCTTTGAGGCGGGTTGGGGAATCGTCGGCCATCAGGGCCAGCGCGGCACCGTCGCGCAGCACCTGGTAGGCCAGGCGTGCGGCATCGGACGAGCCTTCCCGGCTTTTGTGCAGCCCCATGGCCAGCCATTTCTCCAGCACATGGCGTGGGTCACCTACCGCCTCAAAAGCCTGTACCGCACTCTCACCCGCCACCTCCAGCGCCTTGACAGCGGCCACCGTCAGCGGCTCGATCAGGGCATGGCTCATCCATTCCTCGGCCGCATCCAGACCCGACAGCGGCGCCGGTTTGGACGACCGTGTGGGGGGTTCCAGACCACCGTCCACCATCGACTGGATCACCGAGATCAACGCCAGCCCGTCGGCAATGCAGTGGTGGATGCGCACGATCAGCGCCGAGCCACCGTCAAAATGCTCGATCAACCGGTACTCCCACAGCGGGTAACGCATGTCCAGCGGCTGCATCGCCAGCTCGGCCAGCCGGGCCTGCAAGGCCTGCTGCGGGTGTTTTCTGGCCGAGGCGGGCAGCTTCTCCAGGCGCACATGGCGGTGGATGTCAAAGCGGGTGTCGGTGACCCAGTTGGCACCGGTGGCGTCCAGTTGCACCCGTTGTGAAAAGCGCGGGTACTTCAGCAGCCGGTCGGCCAGGCGCTCACACACCTGCGGGTACTGCAAGCCGGGTTTGAGGATCCAGACCCCCATGATCATCATCAGGTTGCAAGGGCTGTCCATGCGCAGCCAGGCGGTGTCGACCTTGCTCATGCGCTCAACGCGGTAGGGAATGGAGTGAATGGTCACGGTGGCAAAGGGGTTTGGGGGGCTGTCTCTATTCTGGTAGCAAAACGCCCCGTAAGATAGTCTGGTTTCCCCCTGCTCAAGCCCTTACAACCGCCTCCCAGAGACCCACGCCATGTCTGATCTGCAAAAGAAATTTGAAGCCGCCGTTGCCAACTCCAAAAACTTGAGCGAACGCCCCGACAACATGACCCTGCTCAAGCTCTACGCCTTGTACAAGCAGGCCAGCACGGGCGACAACGCCGAAAAACGGCCTGGTTTTACCGACATGGTGGGTCGCGCCAAATGGGATGCCTGGAACCAGCTCAAAGGCACCGATAGCGCGCAGGCCATGCAACAGTATGTGGACCTGATCGAGTCGCTGAGCTGACCCAGCTGCCAGACATCAAACAGCTCCGTGCCCCGCGTGCCTGCGGGACGCGGCTGGCGGGTTCAGACCGCCTTTTTGCTGCTGCGTTTTTTGACGGGCGCGGCCAGCAGGCTGTCGAGGTTTTTCACAATCTCGGCTTCAATCCGGTGTTTGAACGCCCCCACCAGAAAACCCAGCTGGGCACGTAACTCAAAACGGTTAGCGTCCACCTCCAGTGTGCCTTTGACGCCTGAGCGCGAGAAAGCCACCTCATCGGCTGTGTCGCCCTCGCTGTAGGCGCAGGCCATGCCAAATTCGGTCTCGGCCTGCTCGGCCCATTGGAAGGCAATTTTGCGGGCTTTGGTCAAGCCCAGGGTGTGTTCGCGAACGATGTGTAGATCAGCCATGGTGTCTCAAAGTGGGTTCAATTGGGTAAGGCTTGGGCTTGACGGATGGCGGTCTCCAGCGCCTGCAGCTGCGCCCGGCGTTGATCGGCTGGCAACTCGGCCAGCGCCTGGACCGCTGCAAAAAACCGGGGCCAGTTGCGCGCTTCGCGGGCAAACAGGGCCTCAAACGCAGGCACCAGCTCATCATAAGCGGCTTGTGCGCCAAAGCTGGCGTTGTTGGCCTGGGCCACCCAGCTGTCATAACCAGCGTAACCGCCCCAGCTCTGTTTGAGGGCGACGTAGCGGGCTCTGAAGTCCTCAAAAACTTCACTTTTCATAGCTATCAGCCCTTTTGCATCATGGTCTGGAGCACCATTTTTCTTGTAAATCTGGGCCAGGCGCTCGCGCGTGCTGCGGGTCAACGCGCGGAACTCCTGGCGGCGTTGGTCGTACACGGCAAAAGCCTGCCGCGCCTGCGGGCTGGCCTGGCTGGCCAACCAGGCCTCACCCCCCAGCCGCTCCACTGCGGTGGCGAAGGACTCGTTAAAAGGTGTGTCATCTGCCACAAACAGCACCTGGTGCGCGAGTTCATGGAACATCAGGCGCGCTAGTTCACCATCGGGCAAAGTGACGAAGGTGTTGAGCAGCGGGTCGCCACCGAGCCAGTTCATCCAGCCCAGGGTCGAATACGCGGGCACACCGTAGACCTGGGTCTCCAGCCCCTGGGCGCGCAGCTCGGACGCCAGCGCCTGGGCATCACCTTCGTCAAAATACCCCCTGTACCCCACACAGCCCGCCACCGGCACACACCAGGTTTTGAGTTCCAAAGACAACACCGGTGCCGCCACCACATTCCACACCACATAAGGGCGCTGCAGATCGGCAAAACGCCGGTAGCTGGCGTTGTCGGGCAGGTTCAACTCACGCACCGAGAAATCACGTAATGCCTGCGCCAGACGCAGGCGTTGGCGCAAAGCGTCAGGGGTTTGGGTGTCCAGTAGCCAGTCGTCCAGCGGCCGGGCTGCGGCCATCAACTTGAGGTGCCCACCCACGGACTGGGCGTAATAACGGGTGTCGGCACAGCCGCTGAGCCACAAACACAGCAACAGGCCACACACAGCGCGCCAGGGTCGGTTCATAGCGCCCCCAGCCACGGCCAAGGTCTTGCGCCCCCGCACCGCAAAGGACTACCATGGCTGTTAGTCAGATCCATTGACACACAAGGAGACCACATGCTCTACCAATTCAAATCCAAAGTCACCGGGAATGTCATTATGTTGCAGCCCAATGGGGAACAGGTGCTGCAGATCATTGGCAAACACAGCGCATCAGACCCCAGCACCAAGGGCATCCTGCTGCCCGAGCAAATGCCACATGCGCTGGCCGCGCTGGAGGAGGCGATTGCCAACGAAAACGCCGCCCGCGCCGAGGCACTGGCTCAGGCCAAGGTGGACCACGTCCCGGTGGCAGAAACCAACACCGTGGGCCTGCGCCAACGCGCGTTACCGCTGATGGAGATGATCCGCGAGTGCCAAAAGGCCAACGAGGTCATCACCTGGGGTGTGTGAGCTTCGGCGCTGAGGCTCACTTGTAGCTGCGCGCGTCTTCGATCACCTTGCCGTCGTTAGGCAAGCTGCCGGGCGGCAGCAGCTCGACTTGGCCGCGCAACTTGGTCACATCGCGCATGGCATCAAGCAGCTTGTTCGACAGGTTGTCGGGGCCGCTGCAAGCCGTCTCGACCTTCAGGGTCATGACGTCGTTGGCCATCTCACCCGTGACGACCAGGCGCGCACGTGTCACCTCGGGGAAGCGTTTGGCGATCTGATCGACCTGACCGGGGTGGACAAACATGCCACGGATCTTGGTGGTCTGGTCGGCACGGCCCATCCAGCCTTTGATGCGGGTGTTGCTGCGCCCGGTGGGGCAGCTGCCCGGCAACACGGCCGACAAATCACCGGTGCCAAAACGGATCAGCGGGTAGGTCGGGTTCAAGGTGGTGACCACCACCTCGCCGACCTCCCCGTCTGCCACCGGGTCGCCAGTGCCGGGGCGGACAATCTCCAGCAGCACACCTTCGTCCAGCACCAGGCCGTCGCGGGCAGTCGTTTCATACGCGATGGAGCCAACATCTGCCGTGGCATAACACTGGTACCCCGCCACCCCGTGGGCGCCGAACCAGTCGCGCAGGGACGGCGGGTAGGCCTCGCCGCCAAACATCGCCTTGGTGACACTCGGCAGGGCCACCCCCATCTCCAGCGCTTTCTCCAAGATGATTTTCAGGAAACTGGGTGTGCCGATGTAGCCAGCCGGTTGTAGGTCGGCCATGGCCAACACCTGCTGCTCGGTCTGGCCGGTGCCGCCCGGAAACACGGTGCAGCCCAGCGCATGGGCGCCGGTTTCCATCATCGAACCCGCAGGCACAAAGTGGTAGCTGAAGCTGTTGTGGATCAGCTCGCCAGGCCGAAACCCCGCCGCAAACATGGCGCGCGCCATGCGCCAGTAGTCACGGGCCGTGCCCTCTGGCTCGTAAATCGGCCCCGGGCTGGCAAATACCCTTGGCATCCGGAGTCCAAACCCTTCAACACTGAAGCCCCCGAAAACATTGCCTTGGGCGCTACGACTTTTAAGCTGTTTCTCCAGCAACTCGTGTTTGCGCGTGACCGGCAGCCTGGCCAGCGCGGCACGGCTGCTGACCTGCGCCGGGTCCACGTCCTGGAGGATCTCGGCCAGGGCGGGTGAGGCCAGTTTGGCATGTGCCACCTGGAGCGGCAGCATCTGGAGCAAATCCGCTTCGCGGTCAGCCGGATTGCGGGTTTCCAGTGCGTCAAAAAAGTCGGTCATCGTCCATTCTCCAAATGTCAATCAACGCTACAGAGGTATTGCCAAGCCAGAAACACCGTGGAACCGGCTTTGCCGGGCCACTGGTGTTGCCCCCTGCAAGGGGGAAAGCGGCTACACGAAGTGAGCAAGCCGGGGGGTGTTCTTAAGCCAACCAGCGTTTACGCCGCTTGTAACTTTTGACATCCTTGAAACTCTTGCGCTCGCCGCCGCCCATGCCCAGGTAAAACTCTTTCACATCCTCGTTGTTGGCCAGCTCACTGGCGGCGCCGTCCATCACGACCCGACCACTTTCCATGATGTAGCCGTAATCGGCGTACTTGAGCGCCATGTTGGTGTTCTGCTCAGCCAGCAAAAAGGTGACCTTTTCACGGGTATTGAGGTCTTTGACGATGTTGAACACCTCTTCCACAATCTGCGGCGCCAGGCCCATAGATGGCTCATCGAGCAGCACCATGCTGGGGTTGGTCATGAGCGCGCGGCCAATCGCACACATCTGCTGCTCCCCACCCGAGGTGTAGGCGGCCTGGCTGGTGCGCCGGGTTTTGAGGCGCGGGAAATAGGTGTAGACCTTGTCCAGGTTGGCGGCGATCTCGCCTTTGTCCTTGCGGGTGTAGCTGCCGGTGAGCAGGTTTTCCTCGATGCTCAGGTGGGCAAAACAGTGGCGCCCTTCCATCACCTGTACCACCCCGCGCTGCACCAGATCGGCCGGTGAGAGGTTGTCGATGCGTTCACCACGCAACTCGATCGACCCCTTGGTGACCTCACCCCGCTCCCCGCGCAGCAGGTTCGAGATGGCACGCAACGTGGTGGTTTTACCCGCCCCGTTGCCCCCCAGGATCGCCACGATCTTGCCCTCAGGCACATTCAGCGACACCCCCTTGAGCACCAGGATGACATGGTTGTAAATGACCTCGATGCCATTGACGTTGAGAACAATGTTTGTGGGTTCCATAAATCCGCCTTGTTGACCAGATGAAAAGATCAGCGAGTGACCTTCTCATCTGGCGGCTCCCAAGAGCCGCCAGCTTTACCTCAAACGCAACAACCCGCCGTAGCCAGAAACACCGCGGAACCGGCTCAGCCGGGCCGCAGGTGTTGCCCCCTGCAAGGGGGAAAGCGGCCACACGAAGTGGGCAAGCCGGGGGGTGTGCCTAACTTTGACAATCGGCGCCCGCCCGCCGCGTCATCTTCTTGTCGGCCAGGTACTTGTCGGCACCGGCCTTGATCATGGGTTTGAGGATCTGCTCGTCAGCCTGGATGAAGTCGGAACTGAAGCTCCACTTGCTGCCATTCCAGGTCTGAACCCGCGCCGAGAACGAACCCATGTGGTCCGCACACGAGGTGGACAAGGGCTGCATCACCCCCGTGAAGCCCAGCGCATCGAGCCGTTTCTGGTCCAGCACCAGGTTTTCCATGCCCCAGCGCACCTGCTCACCAGTCATGACCTTGCCCTTGCCAAAACGCTCCTGGGCACGGCGCACGGCTTCCACACTGAGCATCGAGATGATGGCGCCCCGGGTATAGAGCACCTGGCCCACCTCGTCCTTCGGGCCGCTGCCCTGGCCTTTGGCGTGCACGTGTTTCAGGATGTCCTGGATCACCTTGGGGTCCTGACCCGAGGTGTTGAGCGCCAGCGCGTTGTAACCCTTGGCGCCTTCACCCACGTCCTTGACATCGGGCTCGGCACCGGCCCACCACACGCCGTACATCTTGTCACGCGGGTAACCGGTGGCTTGTGCTTCTTTGAGCGCGGTGGAATTCATGACACCCCAGCCCCACAGCAGCACATAGTCGGGGCGACTTTGGCGCACCTGCAGCCAGGTGGCTTTTTGATCGACACCAGGCGCCGTCACCGGCAGCAGTTGCAAATCGAACCCATGCATGCGGGCGCGCTCCTGCAGCAGCGGGATAGGTTCCTTGCCAAACGGTGAGTCGTGGTAGACCAGGGTGATCTTTTTGCCCTTGAGTTTGTCCAGCCCACCTTCCTTCTTGCCCAGGTGCTGGATCAGGATGTCGGCCCCGGTCCAGTAGCTGCCCATCAGGGGGAAGTTCCACTTGAAGGCCATGCCGTCCTGCGCCACCGACAGGCCGTAGCCCAGGGTGATCAGCGGGATCTTGTCGGTGGGCACTTTTTCGGTCAGCGCAAAGGTGATGCCAGTGGCCTGCGGGTCAAAAATGGTCACACCCGGGCGGGTTTTCAGGCGCTCGTAACACTCTACCCCCCGGTCGGTGGCATAGCCGGTTTCACATTCCTCAAACGTGATCTTCACCCCGTTGATGCCACCGTCACGGGCGTTGATCATCTTCAAATAGTCCTGCTTGCCATTGGCCCAGGGTGTGCCGTTGGGCGCATAGGGCCCGGTGCGGTAGGCCAGCAACGGGAAAAACTGCTCCTTGGCCTGCGCAAAGGCACTGCTAGAAAACCCGGACAGACCCGCCGCCAGCGCAGCCACGGCCAACATCACATTGCGAACTTTCATGCTTGTCTCCTGAATAATTTGATAGACCCATCACCCCAAAAACCCACCCAAACACACGAATCACACTCAATGCGGAAACGGCCACAGCCGCAGCTTTTGTTTGCCCGTGGCCCACAACTTGGCCAGCCCATGCGGCTCCACAATCAAAAACCAGACGATCAGGGCGCCAAAAATCATCAGCTCGGCATGGGCAATACCCGCCGTCGAGATCTCGATGCCCACCAGCCCCAGCACCAACGGCAAAAACTGGTTCAGAAAAATTGGCAGCACCACGATGAAGGCCGCGCCAAAAAACGCGCCCAGGATGGAGCCCAGGCCACCAATGATCACCATGAACAGCAGCCGGAACGACACCTCGACCGAGAACGCCGCTGGCTCCCAGGAGCTCAGGTAAACAAACGCCCACAAGGCGCCCGCCACACCGACGATGAAGGAGCTGACGGCAAACGCGGTGAGCTTGGCGTACATCGGGCGAATGCCTATCACCGCAGCGGCCACGTCCATGTCGCGGATCGCCATCCACTCGCGGCCAATCGCTGAGCGCACCAGGTTTTTCGCCAACAGTGCCAACACCGCCAGCACACTCAGGCAAAACAGGTATTTGCTCACTGCGCTGTCAATCGGCAGACCAAACACCTGCAGGCTCGACACCGACACCGAGCCCGACGGTGCATCGAGCGTGAACCACTTGATGCGCAGAAACATCCAGTCGGCAAAAAACTGCGCCGCCAGCGTGGCCACCGCCAGGTACAGACCCTTGACGCGCAGGCTAGGCAGCCCAAACAGGATGCCAAACACCGTGGCACACAAGCCGCCCAGAATCAGCGCAGGAATGAGCGGCAGGCCCGGAATACGCACAAAAAAGTTGTACGCGCCATAAGCGCCCACCGCCATGAAGGCGCCCGAACCCAGCGAAATCTGGCCGCAGTAACCCACCAGGATGTTCACGCCCAGGGCAGCGAGTGCCATGATCACAAACGGGATCAGGATGGCGCGAAAGTAGTAGTCGCTGGCCAGCAGCGGCACCACCACAAATGCCAACAGCAGGATGAGGGCCATGGCGAAGCGGTCCTGCGAGATCGGCAGGATCTGCTGGTCAGCGCGGTAGCTGGTTTTGAATTGGCCGTTTTCGCGGTAAAACATGCTGGTCTCGGTCCTAGGTTTTATTTAAGAAAATGGCTTCTAGCCCTTATTGATCAAGGGCTTATTGCTATAGAAGTTAGACCCGGTCAATGATCTTTTCACCAAACAAGCCCTGCGGGCGGATCAGCAAAAAGCCCAGCGCCAGCACGTAGGCAAACCAGATCTCGATGCCACCGCCCACATACGGACCCAGATACACCTCGGACAACTTCTCACCCACACCAATGATCAAACCGCCGATGATGGCGCCCGGCACCGAGGTCAAGCCGCCCAGAATCACCACCGGCAAGGCGCGCAGTGCCACCGTGGCCAATGAGAATTGCACGCCCAGCTTGCTGCCCCAGATCATCCCGGCCACCAGCGCCACCACCCCGGCCACACACCAGACAATGACCCAAATGTGATTGAGCGGAATGCCAATGCTCTGCGCGGCCTGGTGGTCATCGGCCACCGCGCGCAAGGCCCGGCCAGTCACGGTTTTTTGGAAAAACAGGCTCAGTGCGGCCACCAGCACGGCGGCAATCAGCGCGGCGTAGAGGTCTTCCTTGTTGATCAGGATGCCGCCCTGAAACACCGACTCCAGCCAGAACACCGGGTCTTTGGGCATGCCGATGTCGATCTTGTAGATGCTGCCGCCAAACAGGGTCTGGCCCAGGCCTTCGAGAAAGTAAGCGATGCCCAGCGTGGCCATCAGCAGCGTGGTGCCTTCCTGGTTCACCAGATGGCGCAAGGCCAGCCGCTCGATCAACCAGGCCACGATAAACATCACCCCACCCGCACCGACAAACCCGATCAGGTTGGCCAGAAACAGCTGATCGCCACCCAACCAGACCCCGGCCCACTCCGAAAAACGTGCCATCGCCAGCGCGGCAAATAACACCATCGCGCCCTGCGCAAAGTTGAAAACGCCCGAGGCCTTGTAGATCAATACAAAACCCAATGCGACCAGCGAATACAACATGCCGGCCATCAGGCCACCCAAAAGAGTTTCAAGAAAAAATGCCATGGTCCTAGCTCCCCCCCGTTGCGTGCTCGCTTCGCGTAGCCGCCTCCCCCCTCAAGGGGGCGATGCCAGTGGCCCGGCGAAGCCGGTTCCACGGCATCTCTGGCTTCGTGTGGTGGTGGCGCATAGGCTTCATATTTGCTTCCGTGTTTGTGTGCTGCATGGTTAATGCCCGGTACCCAAATAAGCGCTGATGACCTCTTCATTGCTGCGCACTTCATCCGGCGTGCCGTCGCCGATCTTCTTGCCGTAGTCCAGCACCACCACGCGGTCGCTGATGTCCATCACCACACCCATGTCGTGTTCGATCAGCACGATGGTGGTGCCGAACTCCTCGTTCACGTCGAGCACAAAACGGCTCATGTCCTGCTTTTCCTCGACGTTCATGCCGGCCATGGGTTCGTCCAGCAGCAGCAGTTGCGGCTCCATCGCCAGCGCGCGGCCCAGATCGACGCGTTTTTGCAGGCCGTAGGGCAGCTGGCCGACCGGGGTTTTGCGGAACGCCTGGATTTCGAGAAAGTCGATGATGTGTTCGACAAACTCGCGGTGTTTTTCCTCTTCGCGCTGGGCCGGGCCGATGCGCAGCGCCTGCAGGAACAAATTGCTTTTGATCTTGAGGTTGCGCCCGGTCATGATGTTGTCGATCACACTCATGCCCTTGAACAGCGCCAGGTTCTGGAAGGTGCGCCCGATGCCCATGCTGGCCACCTGGTAGCTGTCCATGTGGCTGAAGGTCTGGCCTCTGAACGTGATCGCACCCTGCTGAGGGCGGTAAACGCCGTTGACGCAGTTGAGCATCGAACTTTTACCCGCACCATTGGGGCCGATGATCGCGCGCACCTCATGCTCGCGCACGTTGAAGCTGATGTCGGTCAGCGCCTTGACACCACCAAAACTCAGAGAGATGTTCTTGACGTCCAGAATGACGTCGCCGATGTGTTTGCTTGCCATAGGTTAGCTTTATGTCGGGTGAGGCCAGCGGCTCAGGCCGCAGCCTTGACGGGGGCAAAGGTCTTGGCATCGTCGATGCGTAAGGTGGCGCTGACCTTGCCGGTGCGGCCGTCTTCAAACTTGACCTGGGTTTCAATGAACTGGCTGGTTTTGCCGCCGTAGAGCGCGTCGATCAACACGTCGTATTTCTCGGCAATGAAGCCCCGGCGGACCTTGTTGGTGCGGGTCAGCTCACCGTCGTCGGCGTCGAGCTCCTTGTGCAAGACCAGGAAACGGCTGACCTGGCTGCCCGCCAGCAGGGCGTCCACACTCAAATCGGCGTTGACCTTCTCCACACACTCCTTGACCAGCTGGTAGACCTCGGGCTTTTGCGCCAGGTCGGTGTAACCGGCGTAGGGCAGGTTGCGCCGCTCGGCCCAGTTGCCCACCGCATCAAAGTCGATGTTGATCATGACGCAGACCTTGTCGCGTCCGTCGCCATAGGCCACCACTTCTTTGATGTGCTGAAAGAACTTGAGCTTGTTTTCGACGTACTTGGGCGCAAACATCGCGCCGTCGTTGACGCCGCCCTGGATGCGGCCCACGTCCTTGACCCGGTCGATGATCTTGAGGTGGCCGTGAGCGTCCAGAAACCCGGCGTCGCTGGTGTGGTACCAGCCGTCCGGGGTCAACACCTCGGCCGTGGCTTCGGGGTTTTTGAAATAACCTTTGAGCAAGCCTGGCGACTTGACCAGAATCTCGCCGTTGTCGGCCACCTTGATCTCGACCCCGGCACACGGCACACCCACGGTGTCGGCGCGCGCCTCGTGGTCGGGCTGCAGGCAGACAAACACGGCAGTTTCGGTGGAGCCGTAGAGCTGCTTGAGGTTGATGCCAATCGAGCGGTAAAAGCTGAACAGATCCGGCCCAATCGCCTCACCTGCGGTGTAGGCGACGCGCACCCGGCTGAAACCCAGGTTGTTGCGCAAGGGGCCATACACCAGCACATCACCCAGCGCGTAGAGCAGCCGGTCGCCCGCACCCACCGATTTGCCGTCCATCAGCGTCGGCCCGACGCGTTTGGCCAAATCCATGAAAAACTGGAACATCTTGCGTTTGAAGGCACCCGCGTCTTCCATGCGGATCATCACGCTGGTGAGCAGGCCTTCAAACACACGCGGTGGCGCAAAGTAATAGGTCGGACCAATTTCTTTGAGGTCAATCGTCACCGTGGCAGCCGACTCGGGGCAGTTCACCACATAACCGCAACTGAGCCACTGGGCGTAGCTGAAGATGTTTTGCCCGATCCAGGCCGGTGGCAGGTAGGCCAACACGTCTTCGTGGTGGGTCAGTTTGTCAAAGTCGGCCCCGGCGCGTGCCCGGTTCAGCAAGGTGTCGTGGGTGTGCACCACACCCTTGGGGTTGCCGGTGGTGCCGCTGGTGAAAAACATCGCCGCCACATCGTTGGGCCGGACCTTGGCCACTTCACTCTTGAAAAAATCGGTGTGGATGGCCGCAAAGGCTTTGCCAGCCGCAATCAGCTCATCGAGCGCGGCCAGGCCCGGTTCGTCGTAATTGCGCAGGCCACGCGGGTCGTCATACCAGAGGTGTTGGAGCTGCGGGCAGTGCTCGCGGATCTCCAGCAGCTTGTCAACTTGCTCCTGGTCTTCGGCAAAAGCAAAACTCACCTCGGCGTTGTTGATCGGGAACACACACTCCATCGCCGCCGCGTCCTGGTACAGCGCAATCGGCACCGCACCGAGCGACTGCACCGCCAGCATGGTGGCGTACAGGCGCGGGCGGTTGGCGCCGATCACGATCATGTGCTGGTGCTGGCGCAAGCCCGCCTGGTGCAGGCCACACGCCAGGTGTTCGACCAGTTGCGCCATGTCGGCCCAGCTGGTGGCCTGCCAGATGCCGTACTCCTTCTCGCGCATGGCGGTATCAGAGGGCCGCAGGCTGGCGTGTTTGAGCAACAGTTGAGGGAACGTCGTTTGCATCTCGGTACCTTGTCTCTATGGCCTTTTTTGGCTCTGCCCGTGAGCGCCGGGGGCAGGCTGCATTGGCTGTAATGATAGGACTCACTTTGACGCTTGTTTGTCGTTTGGACGACAATTCAGCGTTTTACCGATAGGTGTTTTCCCTGTTCAAACGGCCCCCGC
Organism: Rhodoferax sp. BLA1; assembly: GCF_013416775.1. GTDB lineage: Bacteria > Pseudomonadota > Gammaproteobacteria > Burkholderiales > Burkholderiaceae_C > Rhodoferax. Next base: position 199,656 of record NZ_SZVI01000012.1, on the reverse strand, counting down.
AGACACCGCCTTGTCACCCACACAGATCGTTTATGACCGCTGATGCCCCACTGCTGCAACGCCGCCGCCCCCTGACCGCCTCCGAGCTAGAGGTGATCCCCTGGCTTAAGCTGCTGCTGCCCGAGGAGCGTGAACGTGCGGTGCAGGACCTCAAGATCGCCGAGACCCTGGCCGGTGAACTCATCTGCCGCACCGGGCGCCCGGTGACCTACTGGTTTGGCCTGGTCGATGGCCTCTTGAAAATGAGCGCCGACAACATCGACGGCCAGACCATGACTTTCACCGGCGTGCCACCCGGCGGCTGGTTTGGTGAGGGCACCGCCCTCAAACGCGAGGCCTACCGCTACAACATCCAGGCGCTGCGCAAAAGCCTGGTGGCCGGCCTGCATGTGGACACCTTCCACTGGCTGCTGGACCACTCGCTCGGCTTCAACCGCTTTGTCATGAAACAGCTCAACGAGCGCCTGGGCCAGTTCATTGCCGCGCGCGAGATCGACCGCATGAGCAACCCCAACATCCGCGTGGCGCGCAGCCTGGCCGCGCTGTTCAACCCGGTGCTCTACCCGGGCCTGGGCACGGTGCTGCGCATCACCCAGCAAGAGCTGGCCTACCTGGTCGGCCTGTCGCGCCAGCGTGTCAACCAGGCCCTGACCACCCTGGCCGCCGAGGGCGCCATTGCCGTTGAATACGGCGGCCTGCGGGTGGTGAACCTGCAGGCGCTGCGCAGCGGGATGTTCTGATGAACCTGTCAAATCTGCCATATTTGCATACAATCAATGCCATATGGCAATTTTTGGAGAGATGTCATGGGGGTTGCAAGTTTGACTAACCTGTCTGCCGCCACGGTGCTGGGCGGTGAGCCGGTGCTGCGCGGGCTGCCGCAGTCGGTGCTGGAGTGGGTGGGCCTAGTGCGCCAGGGCATTCCGGCCAGCGCGGTGGACGCTGCGCTGCGTGTGGTCGGCATTGGCCAGGCCGAACTCGCTCGTGCGCTGGACATTCCGGAGCGCACGCTGGCACGGCGCAAGAAGGAAGGTGTGCTGAGCCGGGACGAGTCAGGCAAGCTGGTGCGCCTGGCGCAGGTGGTGCAGCGGTCGGTGGAGGTGTTTGAGGACCAACGCGCCGCGCTGGACTGGTTAAAAAGCCCGAATGCCTCGCTGTCTGGCAGCACCCCGCTGGCGCTGCTGGATACCGAGCCAGGCTCGGCCGCCGTGCTGAGCGCGCTGGGCCGCATTGAACACGGTGTGTTTGCCTGATGCTGGAAATCGGGCAGACGGTCTGGCGCATCACCACACGGCGATTTGTCGACGGTGCGTTTTCGGGGGAAGGTGCTCGCCTGTTTGGCGGTCGCTGGAACCGGCTCGGGCAGTCGGTTGTCTACACCGCCCAGAGCCGCTCGCTGGCGCTGCTGGAGATGTTGGTGCAAGACGACCCGTTACGCGCCCACTATGTGCTGATCCCGGCGCACCTACCGACCCATGTCTCCATCCACACCCTGTTGCCAGCCGACCTGCCGCCTGACTGGCGCACACCCAACGCCCGCGTGGCCTTACAGTCCATCGGTGCGCAGTGGCTGCGTGAGCTGCGCAGCGCGGTGCTGGTGGTGCCCAGTGCGGTGGTACCCGCCGAGAGCAATTTTTTGATCAACCCGCTGCATCCGGATTTCCAGCGCATCACCATCGGCCCGCCAGAGCCGCTGGAGACAGATAGACGGCTGCTACGCAGCTAACCCTTGTTTACAAGACAAATACGCCTCAAGCCCTTATATAACAAGCATTCATAGCTACACATTTCATACCATGACCACACCTCAACAGCCCCCCGTGTTCCGCCGTGCCGCCCCCCCTGCCCCCAAGGCGCCTATTCCTGCCGGGCAAAACAACACCGCAGCTTTTGGTGCCAACGGCACCTTGCGGCTGAACAAACGCATGGCCGAACTCGGCCTGGCATCACGCCGTGAGGCCGATGACTGGATCAGCAAAGGCTGGGTCAAGGTCAACGGCCAGGTGGCCGAGATGGGCATGCAGGTCAGTCCCGACGTCAAGATCGAAATCGACAAACAGGCCAAAGGCGCACAAGCCAAACAGGTCACGGTGCTGATCAACAAACCGCTGGGTCTGGTGAGTGGCCAGGCCGAAGACGGCCACCAACCCGCTATCACCCTGGTGCAGCCGCAAAACCGCTGGGTTGATGACAACGCCCGCTTTTTCTTCCACCCGAGCCAGCTCAAAAGCCTGGTGCCCGCCGGGCGGCTCGACATCGACTCCACCGGCCTCTTGGTGCTCACCCAAGACGGGCGGGTGGCGCGCCAGCTGATTGGTGAAGACGCCACCATGGAAAAGGAATACCTGGTGCGGGTGATCTACACCGGGGTCGAGAACACCGCTGCTGCCAACTCGGCCGCTGCCACCTACGCAGCGCGCCCGGTTGCACGCGCGCCGCAAGCAGCTGGCGCCACTCAGCAACTCAGCCGCATCGACGATGACGACCCCATCAGCACCGATGTGCAGTCGGTGTTTCCCGCAGCCAAACTGGCCTTGTTGCGCCATGGCCTGAGTCTGGATGGCCAAAAACTCAAACCGGCGCTGGTTGAGTGGCAAAATCCAGAACAGCTTCGCTTCGTCCTGACCGAGGGCAAAAAGCGCCAGATCCGGCGCATGTGCGAGCAGGTTGGCCTGAAAGTGGTTGGTTTAAAACGCGTGCGTATTGGCCGCGTGATGCTGGGGAACCTGCCCGTTGGGCAATGGCGTTACCTGGCACCACACGAGCAGTTTTGAACCCGGCAAGTGCCGGACCTGGGTGATGTGACGGACATGACTGGCCGCCCAATGGGGCCTCTGCCGTCTCGCGCCAGCACTGTTGCACACGGCAACAGCCCAAGAACGCCCTGAACCTCTTCAAAAAACAGACATGACATGGCCAACCCGCACACTGAACGCCTGGTGTTGTCATGCCTGGGCCTTTGAGCACCAACCCCCTTTTGACCATGCACTTGCCCCACGAGCCAAGCCACCTGCCCCTTGAGGTCCATGACCCCAGCCAGCCGGAAGAAAAAACCCGCGTCCCGCTCAAGATCGAAGACTGGCTCACGGTCATCGTGATGGCGCTGCTGGCGCTGATCACCTTCAGCAATGTGCTGGTGCGCTACTTCACCAACGAGTCCTTTGCCTGGACCGAGGAGTTCTCGGTGTTCCTGATGATTGTGCTGGCGCTGGTGGCGGGCTCGGCCTCGGTGGCGCGCAACCGGCAGATCCGCATCGAGTTTTTTGCCGACAGTGGCTCACCGGCGCGCCAGCGTGCGCTGGCACGGTTTGGCGCACTGATGGTGTGTGTGTTGTTCACGCTGCTGGCGGTGTTGAGTGTGCGCACGGTGTACGACGACTTCCAATACGGCGAAACCTCGCCCGGCATTGGGGTACCGCAGTGGTGGTACACGGTCTGGTTGCCGGTGCTTTCCTTGGCCATTGCGCTGCGCGCCTTGGGCCTGTTCATTCGCCGGGGCAAACAGCCATGATCGCCACCCTGTTGTTTGTGGTGTTTCTGGGCATGATGCTGCTGGGTGTGCCGATTGGAGCGGCGCTGGGCCTGGCCGGTGCGGCAGCGATTGCGCTGGCCAATTTGGATTCCCAGTGGTTTGGCCTGCTGGCGGTGCCGCAGAATTTTTACGCCGGGCTGGGCAAATACCCGCTGCTGGCGATTCCGATGTTTGTGCTGGTGGGCGCGATTTTTGACCGCTCAGGTGTGGCGCTGCGCCTGGTCAACTTTGCGATTGCCATCGTCGGGCGTGGCCCGGGCATGTTGCCGCTGGTGGTGATTGCGGTGGCCATGCTGATGGGCGGTATTTCGGGATCTGGCCCGGCCACCGCTGCGGCGGTGGGTGGGGTGATGATTGCCGCCATGACCCGCGCCGGGTACGTGCCTGCGTTCTCGGCCAGTGTGGTGGGGGCGGCATCAGCCATCGACATCCTGATCCCGCCGTCGATTGCGTTCATCGTGTATTCGGTGCTGGTGCCGGGGGTGTCGGTGCCCGCCATTTTTGCCGCAGGCATGGTGCCCGGCCTGCTGGTGGGGCTGGCGCTGATGGTGCCGGCAGTCTGGCTGTCGCGCCAACATGGCATGGGCCAGCAAGAGGCGCAGTTGCCACGCCCACCGTTCTGGGCCAGCCTGCGCGAGGCATCCTGGGGCCTGGCCGCGCCGCTGCTGATTTTGGGCGGCATGCGTGCGGGCTGGTTCACCCCGACCGAGGCGGCCGTGGTGGCGGTGTTTTACGGCTTGTTCGTGGGCATGGTGATTTACCGCACGATCAAAGTGCGCGACCTGTTCGAGATCTTGCGAGAGTCGGGCGAGCTGTCCGCCATCATCCTGCTGGTGGTGTCGCTGGCGGGCATTTTTGCTTATTCTTTGTCCACCCTGGGCATCATTGACCCGGTCACCCAGGCGATTGTGAACTCGGGGCTGGGCGAATACGGTGTGCTGGCCCTGCTGATGCTGATGCTGGTGGCCGTGGGCATGTTTCTGGACGGGATCTCGATCTTTTTGATCTTTGTGCCGCTGTTGCTGCCCATCGTGAACTTCTACCACTGGGACCCAGTGTGGTTTGGTGTGCTGCTGACACTGATGGTGGCACTGGGCCAGTTCACCCCACCGATTGCGGTGAACCTGATGGTGACCTGCCGCATCGCCGGGGTGCGCATGGAAGAAACCGTGCGCTGGGTGGTCTGGCTGTTGATGGCGCTGCTGTGTGTGTTGCTGCTGGTGATCATCTTCCCGTCGGTGGCGCTGTGGCTGCCCACAAGACTGGGTTATTGAGTTGGGTTTGAGAGTCGGTTCATTTTTTTAACAATAGGAGATAGACAATGTTGAAACTGCGTAGAAGCTTGCTGGGTTTGGTGGCCGCTGCGGCGGCGCTGGGCGCGATGTCAAGCACGGCCATGGCCCAGTCGTCGTACAAGTCGGAGTACCGCATGTCGCTGGTGCTGGGCACGGCCTTCCCCTGGGGCAAGGGTGGCCAGATCTGGGCCGACCTGGTCAAGGAACGCACCAAAGGCCGCATCAACATCAAGCTCTATCCCGGCGTCTCGCTGATCCAGGGTGACCAGACGCGTGAATTCAGCGCGCTGCGTCAGGGCGTGATCGACATGGCGGTGGGCTCCACCATCAACTGGTCACCCCAGGTCAAACAGCTCAACCTGTTCTCCATGCCCTTCCTGATGCCCGACTACGCGGCCGTGGACGCACTCACCCAGGGTGAGGTGGGCGATAGAGTGTTTACCACCCTCTACAAAGCCGGCGTGGTGCCACTGGCCTGGGGCGAAAACGGTTACCGTGAACTCAGCAATTCCAAACGTGTCGTGCGTACCCCTGCCGACCTCAAGGGCCTGAAGATCCGTGTGGTGGGCTCACCGCTGTTTCTGGACACCTTCACCGCGCTGGGCGCCAACCCCACCCAGATGAGCTGGGCCGACGCTCAACCCGCCTTTGCCAGCGGTGCGGTGGACGGCCAGGAAAACCCGCTGTCGATCTTCACTGCAGCCAAACTGCACAACGTCAGCCAGAAAAACATCACGATGTGGGGCTACGTGGCCGACCCGCTGATTTTTGTGGTCAACAAGGAAATCTGGAACAGCTGGACACCGGCGGACAAAGTCATCGTGCGTGAAGCCGCCATCGATGCGGGTAAACAAGAGATCGAAATCGCCCGCAAAGGCCTGGTCGAACCTGGCCAGCCGCTGCTCAAAGAAATTACTGGCCTGGGCGTGACCGTGACCCAACTCAGCCCGGCCGAGCGCGACGCCTTTGTGGCCGCCACCCGCCCGGTCTACAACAAGTGGAAAACCACCATTGGCGCCGATCTGGTGACCAGCGCCGAAAAGGCGATTGCGGCACGCAAGAAATAAAACACGGACAACACAGCCACTTCAGTGGGCGATGGCTTGGGCTGTCGCCCATTTGTTTTTGGGCAGCCCGTTTGTTGTTGCAGCCTGGGCAACAGTAACGGCATGGTTCGGTTGCCAGCTTTTTTATGCAAAAAATTGCCCTCTAGCCCTTTTGGAATAAGGGCTAGCAGCTACTATTTAAATAGTTGATTGGGGTAACTGTTTTGAGCCGAGCCGCAAGCCACTTTGGGTTTTGACAAACCAGAAAGACAAGGCGGCCCCAAGCGCAGCCACACCCGAGAAAATCGACCACATGGTGTGGCCATCCATGTTGAGTGTCATCCAGCTGCCAGCAAAATAACCCAGCGAACCACCTATGGCCGAGGCCACGCTGAGCGCCCCGAAGAAGGTGCTTTGGCTGCCATCCGGCGCCAGCTCGGTCACCAGGGTTTCAATCGCTGGGAGGATCAAGGTCTCCACCATCGTGTAACACCCGACAAAGACCAGAAACCACCAGGCCGTGGGCAACAGCGGCGCCGCAAAGAAAAAGACCACCGCCATCACATACACCCGTGGCAAAACAGTGCGCGGTGCAGCCGTTTCCATCACGGTCATGGTGACCACCATAAACACCAGGCCCACCAAACCATTCACCAAAAACATCTTGGGCACCGCCGCGTCACCGGCGATCTGGCTCAGGTAAATCGGGAACGACACATACAGTTGGGCGAACAAAAAGTACCACGGCACCACCGCCAGCAGAAAGAAGAAAAACCGGCGGTCGTTCAACACCCGCTTCAGACTCACAAGCACAACCGTCCCTTGGGTCAAAGAGGCATCGATGTTTTTTTGTGCAAACACCCATAACCCCAGACAACCAAACAAAAAACTGCTCACCACAAACGCCAGCCGCACGTCATACATCAACAGCACACCCGACAGCAGCGGCCCCACCACCACACCCATGTTCAACATCTGGTTGTTCAAGACAAAGGCGCGGGTGGCAATCGGCAAGGGTTGTTTGGAAAAGAACGGGTACACCGACGATTCATACATGGCCACACCAACCCCCATGACCAAGGCCATCGCCGCCAACTCGAGCCAGCCCTGTCCAAAAACAAAACCAAGCAGCCCCAATGCACGCAGCAACAGCCCACCCGCCATAAAAAGCCGAAAGCCATACTTGTCTGCCATCAGCCCAAACAAAAACGGCAGCACTTGGGCAGAAATGAGGTTGGCCGTCATCACCGTGGCCACCTCCCAAGCACCGAACTTGAGCGTGTTGACCATGTACACCGCCAGCAGCGATACGGTCATGAAGTGCGACGAGTTCATCAAAAACTGCGTGAGCAAGACCTTCCACACCAGAGGAGGAACTGCTTTGTAGTTTGTGATGGACTTTTTGAGCATGTGCGCCGGCGAAAAGTGATGCGATGGACTCGGAACCTGCGCTGTTAAACGAGACTCTAGGTCATCTCATTATGGCGGCGTGGGCTTGCTAAACCGTGCGCCAGCTTGGTTCAAATGAACTTGCGCTGGGAGGTGGCTGGCACCCGCGCTACTTGCGCAACAAATTGGCCTCAAGCCCTTTTCTAATAAGGACAGACAGCTACAACTTGAATAGTTATTGCAGCCACTCAATTGGACGACATCAGGTGAAGCGCCTTCGTCAACGCCGCTGGCGCGTGGCCCCAAACCTCAACGTTTCAACGAAGCCCGGTAGGCCTGAACAGCAGGCAGAACGTCCAGCCAACGCGCCAGGCTCTCGGGCGGCCAGTGCTGCTCGCGGTCGTAGTACTCGGGCATGGCGGGCACAGCGTCACCAAGGACCAGCCAGAGCTGTTTGGACTGGGTAAAGATGTGGATGTCTGGCGGCAACACGTCGGGCTGGTCCAACGTGCCAACACGCACAAACATGAGCACGGGCCCGGCACCTGCGTAGTGGCTCCAGAGCGCCACACGACAGCTCGGGCAGCGTGCAATTTTTTGCCCCAAGCCGCTGTTGGACGGGGTGTGCACCAGCTCGGGTTCAACACCCAAGTTGGTGACCCGATCTGCTTCGATCATCGCGTTGAGCGCAAACGCGGCGCCCGACTCGCGCTGGCACCAGCGACAGTGGCAACAATGCACAAACAGCGGCGCCGTCTCCAGGCGATACCGCACGGCACGGCAATCGCAGCCGCCTTCGAGGGGGAACAGGGTGGTGGTGATCATGGTGGTTTGGGATGTTGGCACCTACGGATGTCGATCTTGTCAGGCACGGGCTGCGTTGATGAGGTCGACATACGCCCGATCAGTCAAAGTGAACAACGCGATACCCAAGAGTGGCGAGAAAACCGCAAGTCCGTCAGCCAAGGTTCCACTGGCAGTCTGTTTAGGCCTCACACCCTTTATTCCCGGAAGGTGTGAGATAAGAATGAACGGTAACTTTAATTTGTTCTGAATAATTGAATATATCTTCAATGGACTCAAGATCATATATTAACTCATCCTTCTGATCATTAAAAATGCCAAGCTTGAGCTTTTGAGTATTGTTAAAGCGTAGACGACAGACTGCCTTTCTGTTATTGTCATCCAACAAAATGGCGCAATAGCTCTGTGCATCACGCATAAATACTCGTTTGGCGGGAACTGTCCCGCGAAGGATGGCACGAATCGTATGAAATGCCTCCAACTCTTCCGCCGAAGTAACAATCGTCGATTCTGGTGCAATAGGAATCACGTTTACATTTTCGACATTGACTTGTTGAGATAACTGAGGAACACGTTCTGCAATGGTGACTGATTCTGGTGCCATGGCTCCTTTCAGTCGTTCATTTATCTTCTCGCCAATGAGCTGTTCAAATGCCCGTTTTGCAACAGAAGTAAATTGATCTTTGACTTGTGGCGTAAATCTTTTTGCTCCAACCAACTCGGCTGAAACCAACCTGACAAACTCTTCACTCGGATTTATCATCCATTCAGCCAATTTTGACTGAATGACACGGGTGTACTTCAGTTCATTGGCTGTGGTAAGGATCGTGTCGAGATCAAAAGCTGCTTTCGCAAACTTTTTGAGCTCTTCAACGTCACGCTCTTTGAAGTCTAAGATGTTGAATTCAAAAAATGGTTTCTCATCCATCTTGTTAGGCTGTTCAAGATCTGTGAAGAAACGATAGGTGAGCCCATTCGTCAAAACACCAAATCTGGCTTCAGTCACATGGAAATATCTAAACAATTGTGCTGCATGATTGATGCTTAAATCGCCACCACTTTTCTTGCATTCAAAAAGAATGATGGGTTTTCCATCTCTCAAAATTGCATAATCAACCTTTTCTCCCTTTTTTGTTCCAATATCAGCTATTAATTCTGGCGTCACTTCAAGCGGATCAAATACGTTGTACCCAAGTATTTGAATAAACGGCATAATCATTGCATTTTTTGTCGCTTCTTCCGTTTGAATTATGTCTTTTGTAGTTGCGATACGTGCACCGAGAACTCGTAGCTGATCAATGAAATCCATCATTCCTCCACCTTAGTTAGCTTGATTGAAAAATAAACCAATAACCACATCAAAAGAAACTCAGATTACGTTTTCGCATATGCCAAAATCAAGGTTAAAGATAACTAGCCTGAACACGAAACTATGTGTTTTGAGCGAATTTCCGGTTCCATTCATCCCAGTTGAATTGCTTGCTTGATCAGATACGCAGGGTGCTTCGTTGCAAACACTATAGCCCCGTAACCCTTTGGACTCGACTGGAACGAAGCAGCTTATTTGACACGGTGGTACGGGCGCAACGGACAAATGCGAAACCCGACAATATGACGGCATTGAGGGCGTTCAGCCAACCGACACACTGAGCCATCCCTGGTATCTCCGCCTAATCACATACCCCTGCCTTTGCCACAATGGCATATGGTCACACCACGCCCTGCCAAAAAGTCCCGGCATTTACGCGCCTCTGATTTGCGTGCGGCGGCATTGCTGGCAACACAAGCCACCCACGCCATTGCGGGCATCACCGAGGGGGTGCACCAGTCGGTCTGGCGCACGCTGGGGGCCTCACATGGGGCCACGCCCGCGCACACCACCGGCCTGACCGCATTGGTTTACCAGGGCATCCATGCAGCCACCGCGCTGGTCGGACGCGGCGTCCAGGCGGCCCTGCGGCGCCTGGAGCCGCTGCTGCAGGACGTGGAAGACCAAAACGACGAATCACCCGAACGCCTTGCGGTGATCGCGGCCCTGAATGGTGTGATGGGTGACCGCCTGGCTGCCAGTGGCAACCCGCTGGCGTTGCCGATGACGCTGCGTTTACCAGAGCAATCAACCCAGGATATACAAGGGCTAGAGGCCAATTTGACATCCAACCTGGCGCTCACCCGCACAGAGCCGAAGCTGCTGCTGGTGATCCACGGCCTGTGTATGAACGACCTGCAGTGGACCACCCTGCGCCAGGGCCACAGTCTCAACCACGCCAGCAGCCTGGCCAGTGCACTGGGCTACACCCCGGTGTACCTGCGTTACAACAGCGGCCTGCATGTGTCGCAAAACGGCCATGCGCTGGCCAACCAGCTCGAAGCACTGGTTGCGCGCGGGCCCACGGCGCTGAACCAGATCACCGTGCTGGCGCACAGCATGGGCGGTCTGCTGATCCGCAGTGCGCTGTTTTATGCGAGCCAGGCCGGACTGACATGGCCCGAACTGGTCAAAAGCATCGTGTTCCTGGGCACACCACACCACGGCGCGCCGCTGGAGCGCGCGGGCAACTGGGTCGACGAGCTGCTGGGCAGCACACCCTACAGCCGCCCGTTTGCCAAGTTGGGCCAATTGCGCAGCGCGGGCGTAACCGACCTGCGCTACGGCCACCTGCTGGATGTGGACTGGCAGGGCCATGACCGCTTTCGCCGCCAACCCGACCGCCGCCAGCCAGTGCCGCTGCCCGAACACATCGCCTGTTATGCGGTGGCGGCCACCACCGCCGCCAAACGCGGCAGCCTGGCCGACCGCCTGCTGGGCGACGGCCTGGTGCCGCTGCCCAGCGCCTTGGGCCAGCATGACGACCCGGCGCGTTGCCTGGTGTTTGCGCCGTCACACCAGATGGTGCTGTACAACACCCACCACATGCAGTTGCTCAGCAGCCCGCTGGTGACGCGGCAGTTGTTGTTATGGCTGGTCTGAGCCAGTCACCCACAAACAAAAACCAAACAAGCATGGCAACGCATCTTCCTTCTCTGCTCTTTGAGGCTTGTGTTGAGTCGTTCGAGGCGGCGATCACCGCCCAACAGCGCGGCGCGCACCGTATCGAGTTGTGCGCAGCGCTGGATCAAGACGGCCTGACGCCATCGCACGAGCTGGTGCAGCGGTGTGTGCAGGGCCTGTCGATTCCGGTGGTGGCCATGATCCGCCCGCGTGGTGGCGATTTTGTGTACACCGAGGCGGAGCTTGATCAGATGGAACGCGACATCAAAAGCTGCCAACAAGCCGGTGTAGCTGGCGTCGTTTTTGGACTTTTGACCCAGGACGGCGAGATTGACATGCACAACACCGAGCGCCTGGTTCGCGCCGCGTTACCGCTGGCTGTGACCTTTCACAAGGCCATTGACTATTCAACGGACGTACAGGCGTCGTTCAAGCAACTCAACACCCTCCACGGCATCACCCGCGTGTTGACATCTGGCGGGCAAGCAACGGCCTGGGAAGGCCGCGACGCCCTCAAGGCCATGCATGCGCTGCCGGGGCGGCGAATCGAGATCGTCGCGGCCGGCAAACTGTTACCGGACAACCGGCGCCAGTTGGCCAACTACACCGGCGTGACAGAGTTGCACGGCAAAAACATCGTGTGATTTTTCGATTTGGAGACGGAATATGTCGGCGTCACAGATGCTGCCAATCCGGCTTGTTGTCGTAGACCCAGCGGTAGTACTCGGCCCGCTTTAATTGGGCTGCGGCTTCGGCGTCGAGGCAGACCTTGGCGTCCGGGTGCATCTGCAGGATGGAGGCCGGGTTGATGGTCGTGATCGGCCCTTCCACCGCTTCGGCAATGGCGCGCGCCTTGTTGTTGCCGAAGGCCAGCATCAGGTTTTGCCGCGCCTCCATGATGGTGCCAATGCCCATCGTGATGACGTGGCCCGGCACCTCGGCCTCGCTGCCAAAGAAGCGTGCGTTGTCTTTGCGGGTTTGCGGTGTCAGCGTCTTGATGCGTGTACGCGAGGCCAGTGACGATGTGGGTTCGTTGAAGCCGATGTGGCCATCGGTGCCAATCCCCAATATCTGCAGGTCAATGCCACCGGCATCACGGATGCGCTGCTCGTAGGCCGCACAGCACCCAGGAATGTCACTGGCGTTGCCGTCCGGGATGTTCACATTGTCCTTGGGGATGTTGATGTGCCGGAACAGGTTCTCCCACATGAAGCTGTGGTACGACTGCGGGTGGTCTTGTGGCAGGCCGATGTATTCGTCCAGGTTGAACGTGGTCACACGGCGCCAGTCCAGCTTCATGTCAATCAATGCGCGATACAACAGCAGCGGTGTGCTGCCCGTGGCCAGCCCGAGAACCGCGTTGGGTTTTTCACGCAGCAGGCGGGCAACAATGCGCGCGGCAACGCTGGTGGCGCTTTCGGGGGTGGCTTGGATGATGATTTCCATCGACTATTCCTATTCAGTGAGATGCCAGCGACCGCTCGATGGGCTCGCCTTCAACAAAGACCTGGGTGAGTTGCAGTTCGGGCGACATCACAACAATGTCAGCGTAGGCGCCGGGCAGCAGGCGGCCGCGTTCGGTTTCGCCAAGATAGTCCGCCGGATGGGTAGAAACATGGCGCGCCGCTTCATGCGCGGGGATACCAATCGACACCAGGTTGCGGAAGGCCTGATCCATGGTCAGCACGCTGCCAGCCAGTGTGCCATCGGCCAACCTGACACCGCCCAGGCACTTGGTCACGCACTGCGAGCCAAGGTGGTACTCACCATCGGGCATGCCAGCGCCAGAGGTTGAATCGGTCACGCAATACAGCTTGGGAATCGCCCGGCGTGCGGCGCGGATGGCACCCGGGTGCACGTGCAACAGGTCGGGGATGATCTCGGCAAACTCGGCATGTGCCAGTGCGGCGCCCACCATGCCCGGTTTGCGGTGGTGAAACTCGCTCATGGCATTGAACAGGTGCGTGAAGCCACCTGCGCCTGCGTCGAGCGCAGCCACCCCCTCTTCGTAACTGCCGTTGCTGTGGCCGATTTGCGCAATGATGCCGACAATCTTCAGCTGACGGATGAAGTCGAGGTGCCCCGAGATTTCGGGCGCCAGGGTCAGCACGCGGATGGGGGCCAGCGCGTGTAAGGCGCTGAGTTCTTCAATCGTGCCGGTACGTGCTTCGCTGGGTTGCGCCCCCAGTCGGCTGGCGTTGATGAACGGCCCCTCCAGGTGAACACCAAGAATACGAGCGGTACCAGGAGCGCGTTGGCGCATCGCCCGACCAACATCGGTGAGTGCCTGTTCGATGCTGTCGCGCGGTGCGGTCATTGTTGTTGCCAGCAAGCTGGTGGTGCCGTGGCGGGCGTGCAAACGGGCCACCGTGTCGACGGCACCGTTGCCATCCATCACGTCGGCACCACCACCACCATGCACATGTAAATCAATGAATCCGGGCAGGATCAGGGCGTCGTCAGGCTGCGGGGCGGCGGCGTTTTCCCCGACAAGGGTCGCAATGCGCTCGTCAAAAGAGAGCGTGCCGCGAACCCAGCCGTCAGGCGTCAGGATGCAGCCGGTGAGAGATATCGACATGAAAGTGGGTTCCTCATTCAGATAATGCCACTATAGAACCACAATGGCACCAGGTCAAGTGGCCACAACCGTGACCGCCATACGTCTCAGAGGGTGCAGTCAACGCCAAAGCACTTGTTTTCAAAGAAAAATAAGCCATTCACAACAAGACAAACTGTTGACAGTCAGATTTAACTGGTACTACACTGGTTTTAATATAAACACATGTCGGCGTGTGCCGTGCCTGAGCCCCGCTGTTCGGCGACGGTGTCTGGAGAATTGATGGAGACTTTGATGGGCTTCCCGCAACTGAATTTGTTGGCGTTTACCAGTGGTCGTGTTGTCGCAATCGAGAACGTTTCAGACCCTGTCTTTGCTGGTCGCATGATGGGCGACGGCATCGCCATTGACCCGGTGCATAACGCGGGGCAAGGCGTGTTGAGTGCACCTTGCGCGGGGCGCATCACGCAGCTGCACTCGTCGCGACACGCTTGCTTTCTGGAGGCAGACAACGGCGCACGGATTCTGCTGCATATTGGCGTCGATACCGTGTTGCTCAAAGGAGAGGGATTTACCACACACGTGGCGCAAGGTGACGTGGTGCGTGCCGGGCAGCCCTTGATCGAGTTCGACATCGATTTGCTCAGGCGCAAAAACAAACCGACGGTTGTGATCCTGGTCATTGAGAACGGTGACGACTTTCACATCAGCTCACGCGCCGAACACAGCAGCATCTCCATGGGGGACCCGCTCTTGACACTGGTTGCCACCAACACAGACGCCGCCCTGCCTGCCAATGCTCCCGTCGAAGCCGATGACGTTGAAACGGCCAATGGCTGGGCTGTGGTGCGCCATGGCGGCGGATTGCATGCGCGGCCGTGTGCACTGCTGGCCAATGCGCTGAAACCCTTTGCCGCAGCGGTTGAGGTGCGTGTGCGCGGCGCCAGCGCCAATGCGCGCAGCGCAACGGCGATGATGGGACTGTCGGTTGCTGAGGGTGAGGAAGTGGAGCTGCGCGCCACCGGCCACCAGGCGGGTGATGCCATCGAGGCGGCCATCACAGCGCTCGAAACGGTCAGTGTTGCAGCATCCGTGGCTCCGACACACACAACGTTCACCCAACTAGGCGCAGGAAATGACCTGCCACCGACCCAGTTCGCCGGTGTGATTGCCTCGCCGGGGCTGGCCATGGGGCTGACCGCTCGTTTTGAACATGCGATCCGTGCTGTCAAGGAACAGGGTGACGGCGAGATCGTTGAACAGCGCGCTCTGACCGCAGCGCTGCAGGCGCTTGGGGCTGAACTGGCAACCGCCGTCGCCGATGCCGAGCAGCGCCAGCTTGTTGAGCAAGCCGAGATTTTTGCCGCCCACCGTGTCCTGGTCGAAGACCCCGAATTGCTGGCTGCATCCAACACGCTGATCGCCGCCGGGAAAAGCGCCGCTTTTGCCTGGCAGACCGCCATAGAAACCCAATGCCGGATCCTGGTGGCAAGCAACAGTCCCCTGCTCGCCGGGCGCGCCAGCGACCTGCGCGACATTGAGCGCCAGGTGCTGCGCAAGCTGGCCGGTGACGATGGGGCCGCGCCGCTGTTTGCCCGCGATGCGGTGGTGCTGGCCGACGATCTGTTGCCCTCAGACTTCACCGCGCTGGAACAAGCCGGGGTGGCAGCCATCGTCACGGCGCAAGGTGGACCCACCTCACATGTGGCCATACTCGCCCGTGCCCGGGGCATTCCCACGCTGGTCGCCACCGGGCCACGCCTGACGGGTGTGCCCGCAGGCGTCCAGGTGATTGTGGATGCCAACAACGGCCTGCTCGACACCGCGCCGAGCCCAGAGCGCCTTGTCTCCGCGCTGACGGAAATCAGCCAACGCCAGGAAGTACAAGCCCAGATGTTGGCCCGTGCCCACGAACCAGCCGTCACCATCGACGGCGTCCGTATTGAAATTGCCGCAAACATCGCAACGGCCACCGACGCAGCCAAGGCCGTGACACTCGGCGCCGAGTCCGTTGGCCTGCTGCGTACCGAGTTGTTATTCCTGGATCGCCAGACCGCACCCACGCAGGACGAACAGCGCGCCGCTTACCAGGCGGTGATCGACGCGCTGGAGGGGCGCAGCGCCATCATTCGCACATTGGATGTGGGGGCCGACAAATCTTTGCCCTACATCCCGATGCCGCAGGAAGACAACCCGGCACTTGGCCAGCGCGGTATTCGCCTGAGCCTGGCGCGTGAAGCGCTGCTCACCGAACAACTGCGTGCGATCCTGGCCGTGCAGCCTCGCTCGGCCGTGAAGATCATGCTGCCGATGGTGACCGACCTGGCTGAACTCGTGGCAACACGTGTTGTGCTGGATCGCCTGGCAGCGGAGATGGGAGTCTCCGAGCGTGTTGAGCTCGGCGTGATGATCGAGACACCAGCCGCCGCCGTGCTCGCCGATCAACTGGCGCAGGAAGCGGATTTTTTCTCGGTCGGCAGCAACGATCTGACTCAGTACGCCTTGTGTATGGACCGCACCAACCCGGCGCTGGCCGCACGTGTGGATGCCCTGCACCCGTCCGTGTTGCGACTGTTGGCGCTCGCAGCCCAAGGGGCTGCCGGCAGTGGCCGATGGCTGGGCGTATGCGGCGCGATGGCGTCAGACCCGATGGCCGTGCCCTTGCTGATCGGGCTCGGCGCCACAGAGCTCTCCGTGAGCCCCGCAGTGATTCCAGAGATCAAGTCCGTGGTGCGCCAACTGAATCTGGCCGAGTGCCAGTCGGTCGCGCAGGCGGTGTTGCAACTGACATCCGCCGAGGCCATTCGCGCGTATGTCAGACAGGTTTGGCCGTGGTTGGATGCTGCCAAGGCATGACTGCCGGGCAGTGAGGTAAGTCGGTGGTGAGTCGTTGTTTCGTCAATTTCTGAGAAGGAATCAAAATGAGTGTTCTAGGGTACATGCAACGCATTGGGCGGGCGCTGATGGTGCCGGTGGCAGTATTGCCAGCGGCGGCGATCATGATGGGTATCGGCTACTGGCTGGATCCGAACGGCTGGGGGTCGGATAGCGCTGTCGCCGCGTTTCTGATCCAGGCGGGTGCGGCGATCATCGACAAGATGGCGATTCTCTTCGCCATCGGCGTCGCTTACGGCATGTCCAAGGACAAGGACGGCGCGGCCGCATTGGCCGGGCTGGTGGGGTATCTGGTGGTGACGACGCTGCTCAAGCCGAGTGTTGTCGCGCAGATCCAGTCGATCCCGCTGGAGCAGGTTCCGGTCGCCTTCAAGAAGATCGAGAACCAGTTCATCGGCATCCTCTGCGGCGTGATTGCCGCCGAGCTGTACAACCGATTCAGTGGCGTCGAACTGAACAAGGCACTCGCCTTCTTCTCTGGACGCCGACTGGTGCCGATCATCACCTCGGTGGTGATGATCTTCGTCTCGTTCGCGCTGATGGCGATTTGGCCAGCCATTTACGGCGGCCTGGTGCATTTTGGTGAATCCGTCGTCAGCCTCGGCTCCTTCGGTGCCGGCATTTACGGCTTCTTCAACCGCCTGCTGATTCCTGTCGGTCTGCACCACGCGCTCAACAGCGTGTTCTGGTTCGACGTGGCTGGCATCAACGACATCCCGAACTTCCTGGCTGGCGCCAAGGGTCTGGCTGAAGGCAAGTCCGTCCTGGGCGTGACTGGCATGTACCAGGCCGGCTTCTTCCCGATCATGATGTTCGGCCTGCCGGGTGCCGGACTGGCGATCTACCACGCCGCCAAGCCTGAAAACAAGGTGCGGGTCGCCTCGCTGATGATGGCCGCCGGTTTTGCCTCCTTCTTCACCGGCGTGACCGAACCAATCGAGTTTGCCTTCATGTTCGTGGCCCCCTTGCTGTACGTGATGCACGCCTTGCTGACCGGTATCTCGGTTTTCATCGCGGCACAGATGCACTGGATGGCCGGTTTTGGCTTCAGCGCGGGCCTGGTCGACATGGTGCTGTCCGCACGCAACCCGCTGGCGATCAACTGGTACATGCTGATTCTGCAGGGCTTGGTTTTCTTCGCCCTCTACTACTTCTCTTTCTCTTTCGTGATCCGCAAGATGCACCTGAAGACACCAGGCCGTGAAGACGACACCGAAACCCCGGCGCAAGAGGTCAAACCGCTGGCACCCGCTCCCGCTTCCAGCGGCAGCGAGGTTGACCATCTTGCCCAGGCCTACCTGAGCCTGATCGGTGGTGCAGCCAACGTCACCAACATCGATGCCTGCATCAGCCGCCTGCGCCTGACGCTCAAAGACACCTCCAAAGTGGACGAAGCCGCCGCCCGGCGTGCCGGTGCCAGCGGCGTCATCCGGCTCAACAGCGAGAGCGTGCAGATCATCATCGGGCCCAAAGCTGAACTGGTCGCCTCGGCCATGCAAAAGCTGGTGTAAGCCTAAGCTGCAAACCCGTCGTTCCAGGCTTGGGGCGACGTGGCAGCTTTCGACAACTGGTATCACCCCGTTGTCCGTACCAAGCAGGGGCCAGAATGCTCTCTTCCAGCCCTTTTACCAATGAATTGACGCACTCTCTCAGGCGCATACGGCGAGGCGCTGTTGTGGCAGTGGTATTATGGTCAGCCTCTACGCCAACGCGTTTTCCGTGTCGAGCTTCTGGGGCCCCTTCAAACATACGACCAGTGCGACTGATATGGCCGAAACAAGCCTTGCTTCCGACAGTTCTCATGCCGAACCCATCGATTCGCTGGTCGCCGAGATCAGCCTCGACTCAGCCGCGTCTTCTCACCTGTACCTGCAGGTCCGCAACGGGCTGGCGCGCCTGATCCGCGAGCGCCGCTTCAGCGTGGACGATGCGCTCCCCTCAGAGCGTGTGCTGGCTGATCGGCTGGGCATTTCACGCGTCACGGCGCGCAAGGCCATTGCCGCGCTGGTTGACGAGGGCTTGATTGTGTCTCGCCACGGCTCGGGCAATTACATCGCACCGATGCTTGAGCAGCCGCTGACGCGCCTGACCAACTTCACCGAAGAACTCAAGCAGCGCGGGTTTGTGCCGCGTTCGCGCTGGATAAGGCGCGTCATCAACGCCGCGATGAGTGAAGAAATGGTGGCACTCGGACTGTCGCCCGGTGCGCGCGTAGCCCGGCTGGAGCGTGTGCGGCTGGCCGATGAAACCCCGATGGCCTACGAGGCCAGCGCCTTGCCAATTTCAGTGGTACCGGATCCCGAGGCTGTCGAGGACTCGCTGTATGCCTACCTCTCGGCGCGCGACTCGGTGCCGGTGCGCGCCCTGCAGCACATCCGCGCCGCCAACGCGACGGCACGGCAGGCCGAACTCCTCTCGATCCCGCTCGGACAGGCGCTTCTGTTCATCACTCGGGTTGGCTACCTCGACGACGGGCGTGCAGTCGAAATCACCCACACCTGGTGCCGCAGCGACTACTACGATTTTGTCGTTGAACTGAGGCGCTGATCGGCACCCAAGCCAACACGAGGACGCGTGTGGCTCAAAAATGATTGTCTCGTGCAGCCAGTTCAAGAGACACTCGCACGACTTGAACCTCAACACTCACACGCCACCATGCCCACCAACTCAGACACCCTGACGCGCTTTTACACCGCTTTTGCCGCCCTGGACGCCGATGCCATGGGCAGCTGTTACAGTCTGAACGCCACGTTTGACGACCCGGTGTTTTCACTCAAAGGGCAGCATGAGATTGCGGGCATGTGGCACATGTTGTGCGCTGCCGCCAGCGGCCAAGGGCGACAGGACTGGCGGCTGGACTTCAGCCAGTTGCAGGCCGATGCCAACACCGGCCGCGCACACTGGGAGGCGCATTACCGCTTCAGCGTCAGCCAACGATTGGTGCACAACATCGTGGACGCACAGTTCACGTTCACCCCCGAAGGGCTGATAAACAGCCACCGCGATGCCTTTGACTTCTGGCGCTGGTCGCGCCAGGCTTTGGGCCTGGGTGGCTGGATGCTGGGCTGGGCACCGTTTTTCCAGCGCCAAGTCAGCCAGCAGGCCAGCGCCAATCTGGCGCGTTACCTGGCCAAAAACCACTGAATCTCAGGCGCGGCCAGATGACATTTTTTATAGCAGCATGACCAATACCAACAAGGGCTACCGCGCACTTTCCTTGGTCATCGGTGCCAGCGGCGGCATTGGTTCTGCGCTGCTGGCGCAGTTGCAGGCGGACCCGCGTTATGCGCGGGTGCTGGGTTTGTCGCGCCGCAGCAACCCGGCGCTGGACTTGCTGGATGAAGCCAGCATCACCGCCGCCGCCAGCCACGTCAAAGCCCTGATACACGACCAATCGCTGACGCTGGCACTGGTGGTGGACGCCACCGGCATGTTGCACACCGCGACCCACCAGCCCGAGAAAAGCTGGGCACAGCTGGATGCCACACAGATGGCGCAGGCCTTTGCGGTGAATGCCATTGGCCCTGCGCTGTTGATGAAGCATTTTTTGCCGCTGCTGCCAGCCCAAGGGCCTGCTTGTTTTGCCACGCTGTCGGCCAAGGTGGGCAGCATTGGGGACAACCGGCTGGGTGGCTGGTACAGCTACCGTGCCAGCAAGGCCGCGCTGAACCAGTTGGTGCATACCGCAGCGATTGAACTGCGCCGACGTGCGCCGCAGGCCATTTGTGTGGCGCTGCACCCGGGCACGGTGCACAGCGCCCTGTCGCAACCCTTTGCCAAGACCGGACTCACTGTGCGCCAGCCCGAGGTGGCCGCCGCCGAGTTGCTGGCCACCCTGGCGCAGCTGACGCCGCAAGACTCCGGCGGATTTTTCAGCTACGACGGTGAAGAACTGCCCTGGTAAGCCATAGCCCTTATAGATAAAGGACAGATAGCTACCAAATCAAGAGTGGCTTAGTTGGCGCCGCAGCACTTCTTGTACTTCTTGCCGCTGCCGCACGAGCAGACATCGTTGCGGCCGGGTGTTTCCTCACGGCGCACGGTCTCGACACGTGGACCAAATTGGCGCCAGACTTCGCGCAGGTCGTAGACCGCCCACAAAGCGTCGGCAAAGTCGTTGAGGCGCTGCTCACTCATGGTCGGTTCGCCGTCTTCCTCAAACGCGCCCACGGTGGGCTCGCCAGTGTCGTCTTCGGTCAGGGTGACGATGCATTGCAGCGCGGCGTCGAGCACCTTGGCAGCCTCGCGGTCACGCGGTGCTGCCCACTCTTCGGGCCAGTTCTCTACTGCGTACATGAAGCCGATGGCCCAGATCTGGCCAAAGGAGGGGATCGGTGCATCACCCATCTCGGCGCGCTGCTCGGGGCTCAGCGCGGCAATCGCGCCGCGCAGGTCCATCACCTCGGGCTGGTAGGCACGCTCATCGTCGAGCGCCTCAATCGGGATGTTGAGCGCGGTGGCGACCTCGTTCCAGCGCCGGGTCCAGAGTTCCATGAAACGTTCAAACTGGGCGGTGTCGGCAAACACCGAGGTGCCGCAGGCGCCTTCGGGTTCAATCCCGAGCAGCACCGGCAGGTATTCGGAGGGCAAGATGACCCGGCGGCAGCAGATCAGCGCGGCCAGGAAACCTTCACAAAACTCCCACTGCGGGATTTCGTCGTCGCGGGTGCGCAGGTCGTCCAGGATGGTGTCGAGTTCGTCGAATTGTTCAACGGACAAGGGTTCGCCGGATTCACCGGACAGGTCTTCGATGCGCATGGTGTTCAAGTTTTAAAGTCGGAATGGCCCGATTTTGCCTTGTAACCTGTGCATCACGCAGCCAACATGGCGCTGGCTGGTGTCTAAAAACCATGCCCCAGGCCACCCAGCGGGTGACCCGAGGGCTCAGGACATCAGATGTATTTGTAGTAGCCGTGTTTCATGGCATGGGCGCCACGATGGCGACCCGTGGATACCAGGAAGTTCCAGACAGCGCCGCGCAGTTGGGCCCAGAAGCCGGACGTGGCGGTGGTGATGGATGGCGAAGTGCTGCTTGAAACGTGGTGCAAGCTGAGGGTGTGTGCAACGGACATGGAAAGACCTTTCTAGGTTAAAACTTAAGCCACGAGAAGGTGGACCGAGGGTTTTCCCTAGTAGTTTATCCAGATGAATCATGTATTGACGTAAATCAAAGAATACCCTTGCGAACAGCGTAGGTGAATTCAGGAAAGTGCCGCCGCTGCGCGGATGTGTGATAGCCCCTGCTGGACATCACACAGGGCGGAACTACTGGCTCAGCCCTGCTGATGGTGTGCTGCGGTGCGCAGCGTCTATCAGGTGTTCAAGCTGGCTGGCAGACCCAGCCGCTCTTTATTCGATAGCTTTGAGCACTTTGACCGAAAGGGCTAGAAGTCTTTTTTTCATACAAAGCACGGCTTTGTCCTTGCTCAGCAGACAAGCCTGATGGTCCACCGCAAGGTCAATGAAGATCTGATCGTCGGCATCTTTGCAGACCGCACTGGCGCGTGGCGCCGCAACGTGGATCTGTGCCTGGGCGTCGAACCCGGCCAGCACCTCGGTCGCGCTGATGCCATGGTGCTGCAGGCTTTTGACAATGTACGGATAGGTCAGCACCCGCGCCAGCTCGTCGCGCATGGGCACGGTGGCGATCCATTGCAGGCGGTTCCCCGCCAACTCGGCCTTGAGTGTGAGGGTTGCCGGGTCCTGGAACAGCAGCAGATCGAGCACGATGTTGGTGTCCAACACCACTGGCGCGGCCGCTGGCCCATGCGGGCTCGGTTGGGGTTCAGCGCCTTGGCTCACGCTGCGGGCTTGGGGCTGCGCTCACGCGCGGAGCCGGCCACCATGTCAAAGCGGAACAAACGACACTCGATCGGGCCGTTCCACATCGGCACGCGGCGGGATTCTTTCAGGCGCATCTTGCTGGGCAATTTGAGGTCGGGCGTGAGCATCCAGGCGGTCCAGCCCGAGTAATTTTTCTTCCAGTGGGTGGCGAGCTGGCTGAAGAACTCACCGCCGTTCTCGGTTTGGGGCAGTTCACGGGCGCCAAAACGGCCCTGCTGCAAATCACCGCCCTCGTCTGCGCCACTATCGTCCTCGTAGCTGTCTACCCTGTCGTTATAAGGGTTAGAGGCCTGTTTGGCATGCAAAGGGGCACGTTCCATGCGACCACTGCGGGCCACACCGGCGACCTCAATCCGTTCACCATACGGCGGGTTCAGCAGCATCACACCACCACCGGTCTGGCTCACATCCATCGGCGGCATCCGTTGTAATGCGTCACCCCCCCGGAACTCGATCACCTGGGCGACACCGGCGCGCTCGGCATTGCGCTGGGCAAAGTCGACCATGCGGTGTGCCACATCGCTGCCAAACAGCAGGGGCTTTTGGTCGGCGTCGGGCATCACCACAGCGTCTGAGGCCTCTTGCTTCATGGCTTCCCAGTCAGCCTTGCGGAACGGCAGATATTTCTCGAAGGCAAAACGGCGCTGACCACCCGCGGGCATGTTGCAGGCCATTTGCGCCGCTTCGATCAAGATCGTGCCGCTGCCGCAACACGGGTCGTACAGCGGCTGCAGGTCACCCTCACCGTCGAGCCAGCCGCTGGCGGCGATCATCGCGGCGGCCAGGGTTTCCTTCAAAGGCGCGTCGCCCTTATCCACACGCCAGCCGCGTTTGAACAGCGGTTCACCCGAGGTGTCGATGTACAACGAGCAACTGTCGGTGGTCAGGTGGGCGTAGATGCGCACATCGGGCCACTGGGTGTTGACGTCCGGGCGCACGCCATTGGCCACCGTGCGAAAACGGTCACAGACGGCGTCCTTGATCTTGAGCGCTGCAAAGTTCAGGCTGTTGAGTGGGCTGTGCTGGGCGGTGATCTCGACCTTGATGCTTTCGCGCGGGGTGAACCAGCGCTCCCAGGTGACTTCGCTGGCGGCGCGGTAAAGGTCCTGCTCTGAGCGGTATTCGGTGTAACTCAGCAACACCAGCACGCGCTGCGCCAGGCGGCTGTAGAGATTGAGCAGCATGGCGTGGGCAAAGCCGGTACGCACCGCCACA
The DNA here is from genome assembly GCF_013416775.1 of Rhodoferax sp. BLA1. Taxonomy (GTDB): domain Bacteria; phylum Pseudomonadota; class Gammaproteobacteria; order Burkholderiales; family Burkholderiaceae_C; genus Rhodoferax. The sequence continues at coordinate 176,087 of NZ_SZVI01000012.1, read as the reverse complement.
CCACCACGTTGTTTGGTGATGCAGCCGGGCGGCAGCTCGGTGATGCGCAAGACCTCGGTGGCCAGGTAGTCTTCCACGCCAGCGGCGCAGGGCAGGAACAGTTGGAGTTGGTTCATAGGTATTCTTTCCTCAGGGTCGTCGAGGGGATGGCTTCACGCCCCATGCCGCCCCGAGGGCACAGCAGGGTGGCGCCAAAAATGTCACAGCTCCTTGCGCAGCGAGGCCGGGGCGATGCGCAGGCCTTCGCGGTATTTGGCCACGGTGCGCCGGGCGCATTCGATGCCCTGCTCTTTGAGCATGTCGGAGATCTGGTTGTCGGACAGCGGCTTTTTGGGGCTCTCGGCGGCGACAAACTGCTTGATCAGCGCACGCACTGCGGTGCTGGAGGCGTTGCCGCCGGATTCGGTGCCCAGGCCCGAGCCAAAGAAGTATTTGAGCTCAAAAGTGCCGTAAGGCGTGGCCATGTATTTGGCAGTGGTGACGCGGCTGATGGTGGACTCGTGCAGGCCCAGCTCGTCGGCAATTTCGCGCAGCACCAGCGGGCGCATGGCCAGCTCGCCGTGGATGAAGAAGCTTTTTTGCCGCTCCACAATGGCGGTGGACACACGCAGGATGGTGTCGAAACGCTGCTGGATGTTTTTGATGAACCAGCGCGCCTCTTGCAGACGCTGCTGCAAGGCCAGCGCACTGGATGCCTCGCTGCCGCCTGCCTTGTGGCCTTTGAGCGCGTTGGCGTAAATGTCGTGCACGCGCAGGCGCGGCATCACCTCGGGGTTCAGGCGCACGCTGAAGTTGGCGTTGCCACCATTGCCCACCCTGACCACGAGCACATCGGGCACCACCACATTGCGTTCCACATCCACAAAACGCCGCCCGGGTTTGGGCTCCAGGCGGCTGATCAGGGTGATGGCGGCACGCACGGCGGGGTCGCTGGCGCCACACAGGGGCATCAGGTGTTTGATGTCGCGCCGGGCCAGCAGGTCCATCGGCTGGCGGCAGATGGCCAGCGCGACCTTGATCACGTCGGGGTCGAACTCATCGCTGAGATCGGTGTTGCGCTGCAGGGCTTGCAGCTGCAGGCTCAGGCACTCGGCCAGACCACGGGCACCCACGCCAGTCGGCTCCAGGCTTTGCAGCAGGCGCAGGGCCACGGTGAAGTGGTGCACCAGTTGCTCCAACTGCTCCGGGTCATCCTCACCGGCCAGGCCACGCGCCAACTCGTCGAGCGGGTCTTCCAGATAACCGTCGTCGTTGAGTGACTCGATCAGGAAACGCAGCGCGGCACTGTCCTCAGCCCCCAGGCGCAGCGCCAGCGCCTGGCGGTGCAAAAAGCTCTGCAGCGACTCTTGGTTGCGCGCCAGCTCGGTGGCATCCATCTCGTCGTCACCGCTGAGGTTGTTGCCACGGGCGGCGGCCTCACCACCCCACTCACCGTCGTCGGGTGCCATGCTGACGGTGCCATCCCCGTCCCAGTTCGGGATGTCGTCAGACGACACACCGACTTCTTCATGGTCATTTTCGGCCTTGGCCCTTGTATTGTCTGGGTACTCCGCTGCTGAATAAGTAGCAACTTCGGCCTCACGGTCCGCCGCACTGACCGGTGCGTCGGCCTGCGCCAGGCCAAAGGACTCCCGCTCGGCCTCTTCCACATTGCGGTCCAGGAACGGGTTTTCGTCGAGCATCTGGTCGACTTCCTGGCTCAGTTCCTGGGTCGATAGCTGCAGCAGGCGGATCGACTGCTGCAACTGCGGTGTGAGCGCCAGATGCTGCGAGACGCGGAGGGACAGGCCTTGTTTCATGACTGATCAGGGGTCATGTTTTGGCGCCGGGCCGCCCCAAGCCTTCTGAACCGCTTGGCGGTCAGCCCCGGCAGGAAAAACGCGGCCCCCTCGGGGGGCAGCGCAGTACACATCGTGACAAGCGTGGGGGTCATAGCTTCACATGCGGAAATGTTCACCGAGGTACACCCGGCGGACATCAGCGTCGTTGACGATGTCGGCGGGGGTGCCCTGCGCCAGCACGGTGCCGTCGCTGATGATGTAGGCGTGGTCACAAATACCCAGGGTTTCGCGCACATTGTGGTCGGTGATCAGCACGCCGATGCCCCGGTTTTTGAGGAAACTGATGATGCGCTGGATCTCGATCACCGCAATCGGGTCGATACCGGCAAAAGGTTCATCCAGCAGGATAAAACGCGGGTTGGTCGCCAGCGCCCGGGCAATCTCGACCCGGCGGCGTTCACCCCCCGAAAGCGACAAGGCGCTGGACTGGCGCAAATGGTCGACCCGCAGATCTTGCAGCAGCGCAGTCAGGCGTTTTTCAATCTCGTCGTTGCTCAAGCCCTTGCCGCGCTCATCGAGCTGCAACTCCAACACCGCACGCACGTTGTCCTCCACATTGAGGCGGCGAAAAATCGACGCCTCCTGGGGCAGGTAACCCAGCCCAAGACGGGCGCGCCGGTGGATCGGCATGTGTTCAACCGACTGGCCGTCGATGGTGATGTCGCCACCGCTGGCACGCACCAGACCCACAATCATGTAAAACGAGGTGGTCTTGCCCGCACCGTTGGGGCCGAGCAGCCCCACCACCTCACCTTTGCGCACCGACAGCGACACATCCTTGACCACCTTGCGGCTGCCGTAAGACTTTTGCAGGTGGTGGGCTTGCAGGCAGCTGTCTTGTCCACCCGTGTCCGAGGAGCGATGCCTGTCACCGGCGACCGTTGCTGGCGCAGCAGGGGCCATGTCCAGGGGGGTCATGGCTTGCTGCCACCCAGGGTGTTGGTGTCGCGCAAAGGCGTGGACGACGCTGGCGCCGACGCATTGTCCGGGGTTGGCGTCAGCATCGCCTTGACCCGGCCGGCGGGTGCGCCGGGCTGGCCGGTGCTGCTGTTTTTGCCAGCGGCAGGTGCACCATCCAGCGTGAACACGCTGGTGACGTTGTTGTAGACGATCAGGCCACCGTTGAACTCGTCGGCCAGGGTGGCACCCCGGTAACGGCGCAACTGGGCTTTGGAAATGAACTTGACGGTGTCCAGGCGACCGTCGTAGTCGATGGTTTCGCCCTCGCCTTCGATGAACTCATCCACCCCCTCGCGCTTCTGGCGGAAAAACGCCAGTTTGCCGGGCTCGGCGGTGACCACACCGTACTGGAAACCGTCCGGGTCTTGCCGCACATCGAGCCGTGCGCCGCGAATCAGGATGGTACCTTTGGTCAGGACCACCTTGCCGGTGAACACGCTGACCTGACGTGCGTCGTCATAACGCAAAGCGTCAGACTCCACATTCATGGGTTTTTCCTTGTCCGCCTTTTCACCCCAGGCGACAGGAGCCACCAGGACCAAAAGGACCGAGACCAGGCGCGACAAAAGGAAGTTGTTCATAAAGGCACGAATCTTGCATGTTTATGCATGCATTGTAGCGGCCTTGCTGCCCATCGACATCAACCTGCAACGAACCCCCGTGTGGCGCTCAACAAGCGCCGGGCTCAACGTCCCGCGCGGACCTCGGCCACCAGGAAATCCACCACCTGCAGCGCCCGGTCCATGGCCTTGGTCATGGCTCCGTCGGTGTAAAAACGCCCGGCCACGCCGAGCGCAGGCACCCCTTCGACCTCGTAGGCATCCATCAGTTGGCTGGCACGGCGTGCCTTGGCCACCGTGGTGAAGGAGTTGAAGTGGCTGGTAAAGAGCGCCTTGTCCACACCTTGTTTGGCCATCCAGTCGGTGATGGCCGCTTGCTTTGACAGGTCTTGCCGCTCCACATGGATGGCGGCAAACACGCGATCATGCAATTTGGTGGTTAGATCCATCGCCTCCAGGGCGTAAAAAAGCCGCTGTTGTGGCAAGTAGCTGTCCTGAAACGCCACCGGCACACGTTTGAACGCCACGTCTTTGGGCAAACGTTGCGCCCAGCTGTTGAGCACCGGCTCAAACGCGTTGCAGTGTGGGCAGCTGTACCAGAAAAATTCGATCACTTCAATCTTGCCAGCGGGTGCGTCCACCGGTGCGGGCTTGCGCAGCTTGGCATAGTCGGCGCCCGCCTGGGGCACTTTGGCCTGGGCCAACAGCGGGGTGGTGGTCAGGGCAGCGCCAGCCAGGGTGGCAGCGGCACAAAAATCGCGTCTTTTGAGAGGCATGGGCTTCGTTCCTTGTAACAGTGACGCAGTCAGAGCAACACACGCCCCAAAAAGTTCAACGTGCTGCGCGCACCATGGCGGCCTCCAGGCCGGTGGCCTCCAGCTTGGTTTTGGCGACCTCGGCTTCGTCACGACGCTCAAACGGGCCCATACGCACCCGGTAAACGGTGCGCCCGGCTTGTTCACGCTCACTGACCTTGGTCTCCAGTCCGGCCAAAGACAGCTTGGCGCGTTGGCTCTCGGCATCTTCCTGGGTGCGGTAGGCGCCCACCTGCACAAAATACACAAAAGGATCGGCAGCCGCCGACCCAGATACCGCAGCCTTGGCCGCCGACTTGGCTTTGACCAGGTCACCCAGGGGGTCGGCGGTGACCGCAGGCTTGGCAGGCTCGGCATCCGAGGCGGCAGGTTTGGCGGGCACCGGCTCAATCTGCTCGACCGAGGCCGGGCGAGCCGGGTTCTTGCCATACAGCGGGGCGTTCGGGTCCCAGTCCTTGTTTTTCTGCTGCTCGACCGCGTCCTGGTCAGCGGGGCGATTCATGCCTTTGTCCAGGAACGGAACCGGCACTTTGGTGACATACACCGCCACCGCCAGCGCCACGCCCAGCCCAACCACCAAGCCCAGCACAAACCCCAGGAATGTTCCGCCGCGTTGTTGTTTCATGTTTTGCTTTCGCTACCTGTTGTTATTGCGTGATCACATTTTTCGCGGGGCAGCCACACCCAGCACCGCCAGGCCGTTGTGCAGCACCTGCGCGGTGGCCGCCACCAAGGCAAGCCGCGCCAGCTTGACCGCTTCGTCGTCCACCAGGATGCGCTCGGCGTCGTAGTAGCTGTGGTAACAGGCGGCCAATTCACGCAAGTAGAAGGTCACGTCGTGCGGGGCAAATCCGCTGGCGGCGTCACTGAGCATGGCCGGGTACTTGGCCAGCAACAGCATCAGCGCCTGGGCCTGCGGGCTGTCCAGCGGGCTCAAATCCACACCGGCCAGGGTGGTCTCGTCACCGCCCCAACCTGCGAGCACGGAGCAAATGCGTGCATGGGCGTACTGCACGTAATACACCGGGTTGTCGTTGTTCTTGGCCACGGCCAGATCAACATCAAAGGTGTATTCGGTATCGGGCTTGCGGCTCAACAGGAAAAAGCGCACTGCGTCTTTGCTGGTCCACTCGATCAGGTCGCGCAAGGTCACATAACTGCCAGCGCGTTTGCTGATCTTGACCTCTTCACCGCCCTTGACAACGCGCACCATGGTGTGCAACACGTAGTCCGGATAACCTTGCGGGATACCCACATCCGCCGCCTGCAGCCCGGCGCGCACCCGGGCAATCGTACCGTGGTGGTCGGTGCCCTGGATGTTGATCACCTTGGTGTAACCACGTTCCCACTTGGCGATGTGGTAGGCCACATCGGGCACAAAGTAGGTGTAGCTGCCGTCTTTCTTGCGCATGACGCGGTCTTTGTCGTCACCGTAGTCGGTACTTTTGAGCCACAAGGCGCCGTCTTGCTCATAGGTCTTGCCGTTGGCCACCAGTTTGTTGACCGTGGCCTCAACCCGGCCACTGGTGTACAGGCTGGACTCCAGGTAGTACTCGTCAAACTTGAGGTTGAAAGCCTGCAGGTCCTTGTCCTGCTCGTTGCGCAGATAGGCCACGGCAAACTGGCGAATCGAATCCAGGTCATCCACATCACCACTGGCGGTAAACGTGCGGTCGTCGGCCTGAACGGTTTTTTTAGCCAAAAAGTCGTTGGCGATGTCCTGGATGTAGTCGCCGTTGTAGAAGGCCTTGCTGGCGGGGTTGTCGGGGTCGGTCGGCCAGCAGTCGTCTCCGGGCTTGAAACCTTTGGCGCGCAGCTGGGTGCTGTTGGCCAGGGTCTGGATTTGGACACCGGCGTCGTTGTAGTAAAACTCGCGGTGCACCTGGTAGCCCTGGGTGGTGAACAGGTTGCAGATGGCATCACCGAGCGCGGCCTGGCGGCCATGTCCCACATGCAGCGGGCCGGTCGGGTTGGCCGAGACGAACTCCACCAACAACCGTTGACCATTGGACACCTGCGTGCCGTAGCTTTGGGTCTGCGCCAGCACCTCACGCACCACCTGCTGTTTGGCAGCCGGTTTGAGCTTGATGTTGATGAAGCCCGGGCCGGCAATCTCCAGTGCCTCAACCCAGGTCTGGTAGGGCGGCGTGGCCCGCAAGCTGGTACACAGGGTTTCCGCCAACTGGCGCGGGTTGAGTTTGAGGGGTTTGGCCAGTTGCATCGCGGCGGTGGTGGCCAGGTCACCATGTGCCGCCACTTTGGGCGACTCAAACGCGGCACGCGCGCCCGCACCGGGCAAAAGATCTTCCAGCGCTTGGCGCAGGGCTTCAAGGAGTTCGGTTTTGACAGTCAGCATGGGCTGATTTTAGGCGGCAGGCCAAGCTCCCTCTTCCTTGACGCGTGGACCACACTGGGTCACACAGACCTTGGTTGTTTTGGCCAAGCTTCTGTGGTCGAATCGCCCACGGTCATTTCCGCAACAAAGAAAGGTGTTCCGATGAAAACAGTATTGGCAATTCTGGGTTTGGGCTTGGGCTTGGCGTTATCCCTGGGTTCGGTGCAAGCCCAAACCGCGCAGCAAAGCAAGATGACAAGCTGCAACAAAGAAGCCGGTGACAAGGCACTCAAAGGCGATGAGCGCAAGGCCTTCATGAAAGATTGCCTGGGCGCCAAACCTGCAGCAGCAACCTCCGACAAAAAAATAACGCAGCAGGAGAAGATGAAAACCTGCAACAAGGAAGCCGGTGACAAGGCACTCAAAGGCGATGAGCGCAAGGCCTTCATGAAGGACTGCCTGAGCAACAAGGGCTGAGCCCGTTTCAGACGCGAGACCTCACTGGCGCAGGGATTGCTCTAAAAAGAGAGTGTTCTCTCCAACGCCAACGAGGCCGCAGAGGCGTTATAAGCAGATCGGCAGTCACAATTGAAACCGTGGCTGGCGTTGTACAGATGCAGCGCCACCTCGGGGTGCGCCAACCGAAAGGCTTCGACACCTTGCAGCGGAATCGAGGCGTCGTGCTCTGCAAAATGTGCCAGCACCGGCACTTTAGGGCGCCTGGCGATCTCGACCGGCTGTGTCATGCCGCCGCCGTAATACGGCACCGCAGCCGTGATGTGGTCCAGCGCACAAGCTGCGCGCCAAGCCAACAAACCACCCCAGCAATACCCGACCACTGCGACCTTGCCCGAGGGCACCAGGCGAGCCGCATGGTCCACCGTGGCCTGGATGTCGGCCAACACACCGGGCGCGGGAAGCCCTTCGACCTGAGCCTTCAAGGCCACACCTGCTGCGATGTCCTCAGGTGAATAACCCATGTCCACACCCTGCCGAACCCGGTGAAAGGTGGACGGCGCCAGCGCCAGATAACCCTGCGCAGCAAAGCCGTCGGTCACTGAACGGATATGGCGGTTGACACCAAAAATCTCCTGCAACACCACCACGGCGCCGCGCACCGGACCCGTTGGTGTGGCCTGGTACACCGGAAACTGAAAACCGTCGGCGGCGGTCAACTCAAGCAAAGACGTCATGGGCGTTCTCCGATCCAGGGAAACGGCCATTTTCCATGTTTTGCCAAAACGCGCCCCAGCAAACCGAATACGATGGCTGCATGCAAAAAATACTCTTGATCACAGGTGGTTCGCGCGGCATTGGCGCTGCCACCGCGCTGCTGGCGGCACAACACGGTTTTGCTGTGGCCGTCAACTACACCAGAGATACCAACGCGGCTCACGCGGTGGTACAGCAGATTCAAGCCAACGGCGGCACCGCCATCGCGGTGCAGGCTGATGTGGCCCAAGAAGACCAAGTGGTCGCCATGTTTAAGGAAGTGGATGCCAAGCTCGGGCGACTGACAGCGCTGGTGAACAACGCCGGGGTGGTGGACGTGGCCAGCCGGGTCGACAGCATCACGGTGCAGCGCCTGCGCCGCATGTTTGACACCAATGTGCTGGGCAGTTTTGTGTGCGCCCGCGAGGCCATCCAACGCATGAGCACACGTTTTGGCGGCAGCGGCGGCGCCATCGTGAATGTCTCCAGCATCGCCGCCAGTCTAGGCAGTGCTGGTCAGTATGTGGATTACGCGGCCAGCAAAGGGGCCATCGACAGCTTCACCATCGGGTTGGCGCGAGAGCTGGCGCAGGAGGGTATCCGGGTCAATGCGGTGCGCCCCGGCATCATCGATACAAAGATCCACGCCTCAGGCGGCCAGCCCGAGCGCGCCCATCAGCTGGCATCCACGGTGCCGATGCAACGTCCAGGGACAGCACAGGAAATAGCCCAATCCATTGTCTGGCTGCTCTCGGATGCGTCCAGTTACACCACCGGCGCTTTGCTCGACGTGGCAGGTGGACGTTAAGCACTTATTCAAAACCCGCAATACCCACACACCATGGATTTCAAACCCCTCGTCACCCTGCTGGCCATCGTCAACCCGCTGGCCATCGTGCCGTTTTTTATCCACTACACCCAGAACTTTGATGACGAGCAGCGTCGGCGCACGGTCCTGATTTCTGCCTTCAGCTGTTTTGTGGTGATTGCCGTCAGTGCGCTGATGGGCTTGCAGATTCTGAAGTTTTTTGGCATCTCGCTGGCCAGCTTTCAGGTCGGCGGGGGCATGTTGTTGCTGACATCCTCGCTGGCCATGCTCAACGCGCAACCAGCCGAGGCCAAGTCCAACGCCGAGGAAATGCAGGACGCGGCTGCCCGTACCAGCATTGCCGTGGTGCCACTGACCATTCCACTGCTGACCGGCCCAGCCACCATGTCCACCGTGGTGATTTATGCCGACAAGGCCAAAAGTGTGCTGCAACTCACCACACTGGTGGGCTACGGCGTGGTGGTGGCCCTGGCCACCGCGCTGTGTTTTTCTCTGGCAAAACCGATTGCCCGCAGGCTGGGCAAGACCGGCATCAATGTCATGACCCGGCTGATGGGCCTGATTCTGGCGGCGCTGGCGGTGGAGGTGATGTCTGACGGCCTGGTGAAACTGTTTCCCATATTAGGAAAATGACCCAGGGGCTGCAGGCCCATCACACACGGCTGGAATTTCGTTTTTTTGGCTAAAACGCACCACCAAGTCTTTTAAATCAAATACTTACGTTGATTTTGACAAGTGTAATGAAAGATTTACACTTGTATGAAAACACCTGTAACAAACTTAAAATGTATGCAAATGTCCGCTACTTCGGACAAATGTCTACAAGGGGGTTGCGGATGCGTCGACGTACTTTGCTTTCGGCTTCATTGGGTCTGGGTTCATTGGCGGCCTTGGCCTGTCTCGACACGCCCAACGGCGCACGCTCCAATCTGCGGCCCTATTCAGGCTCGGGCAAAGCTTTTGGCACCACCGTGAGCATTGCGCTGTGGCATGACGAGGCCACACAAGCGCAAGCGGCCATCACCGAGGCCTTGGCCCAGGTCAGCCAGGTGGATGCCTTGATGAGCCTGCATCAGGAACACAGCCAGGTCTACCAACTGAATCTGTTGGGGCGCATTGAGAAACCTGACCCCCATCTGGTCAAGGTGCTGACTTATGCCCGACAAATCTCCGAACAGACGGCAGGGGCGTTTGACATCACCGTGCAACCCTTGTGGCGGGTTTTCACACAAGCGCAAGCGCTAGGCGAACTGCCGACACCCGAGGCTGTAGCGAGCGCCAAGGCCCTGGTCAACTGGCAAGGTCTGAGCGTAGGCGGACAACAAGTCAGCCTGGCACAGCCTGGTATGGGCATCACCCTCAACGGTCTGGCGCAGGGGTATGCAGCTGACCTGGCACTGGCGAGTTTGCGTGCGCATGGGATCAGCCACGCCCTGGTCGACACCGGCGAATTTGGTGCACTGGGCCACAAAACGACCGGCTTGCCCTGGGTCCTGGGCATCAAGAACCCGCGACACACCGATGCACTCGCCGCCAAGGCCGCGCTGGATGGTCGCCAATTGGCCACATCAGGCGACTACGAGACCTTTTTCAGCCCGGACCACATCCATCACCATATCTTTGATCCTGCGACCGGAGACTCCCCCACCACCTTGGCCAGCGCCACGGTGCTGGCGCCCACCGGCTTGATGGCCGACGGGCTGTCAACCGCCTTCATGGTGATGGGGGCCAACAAGGCACTGGCACTGGCCCAACAACTGCCACAGGTGGATGCCTTGCTGATCCACAAAAACGGTGCCATCCAGGTCACACCCAATTTCCCGGCGTTGTCTGCCTGAGTGGCGCCCAGGTGAACCTGTTGTTGAACACCCGACTGGAGGACTGACGTTGGAACTCATTGGCACGATTGGTAGCGCAGGGCTTTTCATGGCAACGCTGGGGGTGTTGCTCGCGGGTGTGCTGGCTTTTGCGAATCGTCGGCTGTATGTGTATGAAGACCCTCGGATTGAAGAGGTGGAGAACCTGCTGCCCAAATCCAACTGTGGTGCCTGTGGTCTGGCGGGTTGCCGCAACTTTGCCGAGAAAGTGATTGCTGGCGAGATTGTTCCAGCACAGTGCACGGTGAGCAGTGCAGCGCAGCTTGGCATGATTGCCACGATGCTGGGCGTGGATGCAGGCGACGTTGAGCGCCGTGTGGCGCGCCTAGCCTGTGCCGGGGGCAAACATGTGGCCTACACCCGGGCGCGGTACGCGGGTTTGTCGAGCTGCCGCGCTGCGGCCGTGGTGAGTGGAGGCGGCAAGGAATGTGCCTGGGGTTGCCTGGGGCTGGGCGATTGTGTCAATGTCTGCAAACAAGGTGCCCTGCACCTGGATCGGCATGGCCTGCCAGTGGTGGACCCGCTCAAATGCACAGCATGTAATGACTGTGTGGCTGTCTGCCCCAAAGGTCTGTTCTCTCTTCAGGAACTCAGCCACAAACTCTGGATCGCCTGCCGTAACCGGGCCGATGGTGATGCTGCCCAAGCTGCCTGCGAGGTCGCCTGCACCGCCTGCGGCAAATGTGTGGCGGATGCGCCGCCCGGCCTGCTGACTTTACGCAACAACCTGGTCGAGATCGACGACGACTGGCACGACCAAGCCACCCAACACCTGACCGACCGTTGCCCAACCGGTGCCATCGTTTGGTTTGCCGACCCAGATCATGGGTCGCGAGGACACGCCGCGAAAAAGATCCTGCGCAACGATGCCTTACCCATCAAGCACTGACGCGGCCGCCACCTGCTCAAACTCACAAGGATTCGTCCTTTTACCGGGAACACACCATGCTCAACAAGGTCCTCGATTATTTGAAACGTGACACCCACGCAGCCCACTCAGATCGCCCTGCGGCGAAGTACCCAGGCATCCGTGACGCGGTCGACGGCAACACCGCAGTCATCCACGTCGAACGCGAGGCGTCCGATGCAGCAGGGGCCTACCCGATCACACCCTCTACCCAGATGGGGGAGTACTGGGCCGAGGAGGTTTCTTCAGGGCATCTCAACATCTCAGAACGCCCTCTGATTTTTGTCGAGCCGGAGTCCGAACACGCGGCGGCCGGTGTCACTGCGGGCATGTCGATGACCGGGCTGCGTGCCACCAACTTTTCATCAGGCCAGGGCATTGCGTTCATGCACGAGTCGCTCTACGCCACGGTGGGTAAACGCCTGCCCTATGTGCTCAACATGGGCTGCCGGGCCATCACCAAGGCCAGCCTGAACGTGCATGCCGGGCACGATGATTACCACTGTATCGACGACACTGGGTTTATCCAGGTGATGGCCAAAAACGCCACCGAGGCGGCCGACCTCAATCTGATCGCACGCAAGGTGGCCGAACTCTCGCTGACCCCAGCCATCGTCGGCCAGGATGGGTTCCTGACCACCCACCTGATTGAGTCCGCACGTCTGCCCGAGCGTGAGCTGGTGGCGGAGTTCCTTGGCAAACCGGATGACCTGATCGACACACCCACACCCGCCCAGGCCATGCTGTATGGCCCACAACGCCGCCGTGTACCGGCCATCTGGGATGTGGATGCACCAATGCTGTCAGGCTCGGTCCAAAACCAGGACGCCTACATGCAGTCGGTGGCAGGCCAGCGCCCCTATTTCTTCGACCACATCGCGGCCATGGCCGACCAGTGCATGGCCGAGTACGCGCAGCTCACCGGCCGCAGTTACCAACGTGTGAGTGGCTGGACAAGTGATGATGCGGACTACCTGATCCTCGGCATGGGCAGCATGATCGTGCAGGCCGAGGCAGTGGCCGACTACCTGCGCACCACACGCCAACTCAAAGTCGGGGTGGTCAACCTGAGCATGTTCCGCCCCTTCCCCGGCGACCTGTTGGGCCATGTGTTGCGCGGCAAAAAAGGCGTTGCGGTGTTGGAGCGCACCGACCAGCCCCTGGCGGAAGATCTGCCACTGATGCGCGAAGTCCGCGCCACCCTCTCCAAATGCCAGGAAAACGGCCAGGCTGAGGCCGAACGCAGCAGTTCCAGGGACGGCGCCCTGCCCTATCCCGGTTATGCCAGCCTGGCTGCGGGTGAAATGCCGCGCTTGTACTCCGGCTGTTACGGTCTGGGTTCACGCGATCTGCAGCCTGAGGGCTTGATTGGTGCGTTCGAAAACATGTTGCCGCAGGGCCAACGTCGGCCTTTCTTCTACCTCTCGGTTGATTTCGCCCGCGACCCGCTCAACCCCAAGGATGAGTTGCACCAGGAAGCCTTGCAGGCGGTCTACCCTCGTTTGAGTGAACTCTCAGTGCGTGGCTCGGAAAATCCGAACCTGATGCCCCCGGGAGCCATCACCGTGCGGATGCACTCGATTGGGGGCTGGGGCGCGATCACCACCGGCAAAAACCTGGCCATGACACTGTTTGACCTGCTGGGTTACGAGATCAAGGCCAACCCCAAGTACGGCTCGGAAAAGAAGGGCCAGCCCACCACCTACTACCTGTCGGCTGCACCGGAGCTGATTCGCGTCAACAGCGAATATGTGCACCTGGATGTGGTGTTGTCACCCGACCCGGCGGTGTTTGGCCACTCCAACCCTCTCACTGGGCTCAAAAAAGGCGGCGTCTTCATCATCCAGAGCAATCTGGGTGAGGCCACCTGGGGCGCGTTCCCGCTGTGGGCGCAAAAGCAGATTGTGGAGCAGGAGATTCGTGTTTATTACCTGGATGCGTTCCAGATCGCCCGCGAAGAAGCTGGCAGCGCCGAGCTGATGCTGCGCATGCAGGGCAACGCCTTCCAGGGCGCCTTTTTTGCAGCCTCACCGGTGTGTGCCAACGCGGGGCTGAGTGAAGAGACCCTGTTTCGCGCCATTGAAAAGCAGCTGGAAACCAAGTTCGGTGGCAAAGGCGGCCGGGTAGTGCAAAACAACCTGACCGTGGTCAAACGGGGGTATGTCGAAACCAGGGAGATCACCAGCAAACCTCTGGGCACCAGCCACAAGGCTCTGCCCAAGACCAGCGCCGGGCTGCCGATCATGCTGCTGCGCACACCTGTGGCCGACGCCAAACAATTGCCACCTGTGGCTGATTTGCACCGCTTCTGGGAGCAGACCGGCCACTTTTATGCCACCGGCAAGGGCAACGACAACCTGGTGGACCCCTTCATCGGCGCCTCGCTGGTGCCAGCAGCCACCGGCATCTACCGCGACATGACCGGCATCCGGTTTGAGCACCCGGTCTGGCTCGCCGACCAATGCACCGCCTGCGGCAAGTGTTACACCGTCTGCCCTGACAGCGCCATTCCGGGTCTGGTCAACAGTGTGGCCGAAGTGTTCAACACCGCACTGCAGCGCATCGAGACCGGTGGCACGCCGACCCGTTTCCTGCGGCGCGCGGTTCGGGTTGCGGAGAAAAAACTGCGTGTTTTGATCACGGGGGATGGTGTGGCTGTTCGGCCGCTGATCGACCAGGCCATCGAGGCCACCATTGCAGAGGCCCCAGAAGACGAGCAGCCCAATATGAGCAAGGAGTTTAAGCTACTAAAAACAGAGCTTGGCAACTTCCAGTTTGCCGCCACCAAACCCTATTGGTCACACAAGGAAAAGAAAGCACCCGGTAGCGGTGGGCTGTTCTCGATCACCGTCAACCCACTGACTTGCAAGTCCTGCGCCCTGTGTGTCACCGTGTGCGATGACAAGGCTTTGAAGATGGTGACGCAGACCGAGGCGTCAATCAAGACGCTGCGCCAGGACTGGGATTTCTGGCTGGACCTGCCGACCACACCGAAGGAGTATGGACGCATTGACAGTCTGGACGAAAAAATCGGCGCGCTGGAAACCCTGCTGCTCGACAAAGCCAACTACAACTCGATGAACTGTGGCGACGGCGCCTGCCTGGGGTGTGGCGAGAAGACAGCGATTCACCTGTTCACCTCTGCCGCTGCGGCACTGATGCAGCCTCGTGTGCGTGATTACGTGGCTCGACTTGACTTGCTCATTGTGAGTCTGGAACAGCACATGCGTAACCGTCTGGCCGATGCAATTGATCTGTCGGACGCCAGCGCCGTGGTGTCTGCCGTCAATGCCAGCAGCAGCCAGGACCTGACTTTGTCGACCCTGGCGGCCAGCCTGTCGGCCAACAAACCTTCACAACCGCTTGATCCAGCCTGGATCAAACGCACCGCTCAGTTGCTGGACAAACTCAAGGACCTGCGCTGGCGCTACGTCGAGGGCCCCAGCAAACGAGGCCGCGCCGACATGGGCCTGGTCAACTCCACCGGGTGCACATCGGTCTGGGGGTCGACCTACCCCTACCACCCCTATCCGTTTCCGTGGACATCACACCTGTTCCAGGATTCACCCTCGGTGGCCATGGGTCTGTTTGAGGGGCACATGGCGAAGATGGCCGAGGGTTTCAAGGCGGTGCGCATCGCCGATATGGAGCTCAAGGGCGAGTACATCCATGAGCGCGATGCCGACTTCTTCAAACGTTTTGACTGGCCCCAGTTCAGCGATGACGAGTGGCATATGTGCCCACCCGTCGTGAGCCTGGGTGGTGACGGCGCCATGTACGACATCGGGTTCCAGAATCTGTCGCGGGCCATGATGTCGGGTAAACCCATCAAGGTGCTGGTGGTGGACACCCAGGTGTATTCGAACACCGGTGGCCAGGCCTGCACCTCAGGCTTCATCAGCCAGGTGTCTGACATGGCGCCTTTCGGCAAAGCCATGCATGGCAAAACCGAGATCCGCAAGGAGATGAGTGTCATCGCCATGGCACACCGCACATCCTTCGTGTTGCAAAGCACCATCGCCCACGTCAATCACCTGCTGGAGGGCTACATCGACGGCCTCAACTCGCGGCGACCGGCTTTGTTCAACATCTATGCGGTTTGCCCGCCTGAACATGGGGTGGGTGATGACAAGAGTGTGGCCCAAAGCAAGCTGGCGGTGGAAAGCCGGGCCTACCCCTTGTTCCGCTTCGACCCGGACGCGGGTATCACTTTTTCGGAAAGCATCAGCTTGGAAGGCAACCCTGCCATCGAGTCTGACTGGCCAAGTTATTCGCTGGAATACCTTGACGAGAGTGGTCAGAAGCAGCGCATGGATCTGCCTGTGACCTTTGCCGACTTTGCAGCGACGGAAGGCCGTTTCAGCAAGCAGTTCCGTAAAGCGCCTGCAGAAACCTGGAACGACGCCATGTTGCCGCTGGCTGACTTGCTGGCTTTGCCGCAGGACGAACGCGAGGGCAAGTTCCCCTACATCTGGGCCACAGACAGCAAGAACCACCTGATGCGGCTGCTGGTGTCCAAGGAACTGGTGCTCGCCTGTGAAGAGCGGCAGAACTTCTGGCAACAGCTCAAGGACATCGCCGGTTTGTCCAGGCGCGCATCGGAGGTGGATACCCAGGCCGTCACCGAACGTGTGCGCGCCGAGTTGATAGAAAAGATCACGAACAGCCTGACCCTCCCCGGCAGCCAAACTGCCCCTCTTGCACCAGTGCTGGATACCCATGCCACCGTCGCACCCGTTCCTGGCGGTGGTTATGAAGCATGCTGGGTGGACACGCCTGAATGCACGGCTTGCGACGAATGCACCTCCCTGGCACCCAAGGTATTTGCCTACAACGACCAAAAACAAGTGGTTGTGCTCAACCCCAAAGGCGCGAAATTCAAGGATTTGGTCAAAGCCGCAGAAAAATGCACGGCAGGCTGTCTGCATCCGGGTACCGCCTGGGACATGACCGAAGCTGGCGTCGACAAATTGTTGGCACGCGCGGCCAAATACAACTGACAGACCGAACCACCCAAGTTATGAAGTTCCTCAACTTCCTGCGTGGTGAGACGTTTGCGCGCGGCATCCATCCGCCGCAAAACAAACACACGGCCCACACGCCGATCCGCCGCCTGCCCTTTGCTCCCCAGCTGGTGGTCCCGCTGTCGCAGCACATTGGCAAAGCGCCTCGCCCCATTGTTCAGGTGGGGCAAGAGGTGGTGCGGGGTCAGCCGATTGCCAAAGGTGAGGACTGGCTGTCGGTGCCACACCACGCGCCGGCAACCGGTGTGGTGGAAGCCATTGAACTGCGACCCAGCGCACGCGGACCTTGGACCGAGTCGATTGTCATCCGCCCTTATGCCGGAGCCACGCAGGAGGATCTGTGGGGCATGCCGCGTGACACCAGCGTCATGGATGGCCCGGAGATTCTGCAAGCCGTCTGGGACAGCGGCTTGGTGGGCCTGGGCGGTGCAGCCTTTCCGACCCACGCCAAGCTGATGGTGCCCAAACAGGCCAAAGTCCACACGCTGGTGGTCAACGGTTGTGAATGTGAACCGTACCTGACCTGTGACCACCGCGTGATGCTGGAAAACACCCGCGAACTGATCCTGGGGATGCAGCTGGCCATGCGCGCGACGGGCGCGGTGCGCGGCATCGTTGGGGTTGAGGACAACAAACCGGATGCGGTTGCGGCCATCCAGTCGGTGATCGACGCTGCCCACATTGACAACATTTTTGTGGAAGCGGTGCCGACCAAGTACCCGCAAGGCTCCGAGAAGATGTTGCTCATGGCACTGTTTGGTGTCGAGATTCCCTCTGGTGCGCTGCCGGTGTCCCTGGGCATGGTGATGAACAATGTCGGCACCCTGGCGGCTCTGGGGCAGCTGCTGCCTGCCGGTCAGGGGCTGACCGAGCGTGTGGTGACCATCGCCGGGCCGGGCGTCAGCCGACCAGGGGACTACCGGGTGCCACTTGGCACACCCATCTCCTTTGTTCTTGAATGGGCGGGGGCGTCAGCACAACAGTCCAGCCATGCGCCCAGCGCCTGCCAGCTGGTGCTGGGTGGCCCCATGATGGGGCAGGCCGTGGCCTCACTCGACACCCCCATCACCAAGGGGGTGTCAGGCATCCTGGTTTTTCATCCGGAGGACATGGCCGACCGCGATGGCCGCCGCACCTTCCCCTGCATCAAATGCGGCGAGTGTGTTGAATCGTGCCCGATGGGTCTCAACCCCTCGGCCTTGGGCATGCTAGCCGCCAAACGTGAGTACGAATTGATGGGGCAGCGTTACCACCTGGGTGACTGTTTTGAGTGCGGCTGCTGCACCTATGTGTGCCCGTCCAACATCCCGCTAGTCCAGCAATTTCGCATCGCCAAACAGGTGCTGCGTGAAAAGGCGAGCGCCTTATGAGTACCGCTATCGAAATCCGCAGTGCCCCGCACATCAAGGCGCCACGCACCGTGGAGCAGATCATGCGCAACGTGGTCGGCTCCTTGCTGCCCGTGTGTGCCTTTTTTGTCTACCAATACGGTGTCTCGGCACTGGCGTCCCTGTTGTGTGTAACAGCGGCCTGCCTGTTCACCGAGCGCTTGTTTGTCAAGACCGGCACCCAGTCGGGTTCATTGTCTGACTGGTCTGCTGTCATCACAGGCTTGCTGCTGGCATTGACGCTTCCGCCGGGTTTCCCACTATGGATGGGTTGTGTGGCGGGTGTGGTTGCCATCGCGCTGGGCAAGGCCCTGTTTGGCGGTATCGGCTTCAATGTGTTCAACCCGGCGCTGGTGGGACGGGCTTTTGTCCAGGCGGCCTTTCCCGTGGCCATTGCCAGCTACACACCGTCGTTCCTGCCCGGTCGTTTCGTCAACTTCATCCCAAGTACGCTGGCCTGGCCCATGATGCAACCACCGGATACCACGGCCTGGTTGCACAACATGCAGATCGACGGACTCAGCGGAGCCACCCCCCTGGCCAAATGGAAGTTCGACGGCCTGATGGTGCTGCCGCAGGATTTGCTCTCGTCTTTGGCTGGCCACATGGCCGTGGGGCCATCGCCCCTGCTGATCCTGGCCTGTGGTGCCTATCTGGCTCTGCGACGGTTCATGGACTGGCGCATCCCGGTTGCCATTCTGGGCAGCGCAGGCCTCACCGCCTGGATGCTGTATGGCCTGGACCCGGTGCGTTACCCCAACCCGTTTTTCATGATGTTTTCCGGTGGTCTGATGCTGGGGGCAATTTACATGGCCACCGACATGGCGACATCACCGGTCACACCGCGCGGCATGTGGGTTTACGGTGCCTTGATTGGTGTGTTGACCGTGGTGATTCGCTACTACAGCGGTTTGCCCGAAGGGGTGATGTACGCCATCCTCATCAGCAATGCCGCCACGCCGCTGATTGAGCGCATCACCCAACCGACGCCGTTTGGCAAATCCGGTTTGCTGCAACCCAAACGCGGTGCCAGCTACCCCTTGCACCCGGAGTACATCTCGCGTGAGGAAGCCAATGCCGTCACACCCAAAAAGCGCTTGTTGAAAAACAAACCCAAGCCATGAACACACCGCACACACCGGCCATCCCCCCGTCAGTGGCGCAAACACCTACCCGCGCCATGGTGCTCACCCTGGGGTTGGTCGCCGCCATTTGCGGCCTGATCATTGTGAGCGCCTACGAAGGCAGCCTGTCTGCGGTGCGTGACAACCGTCGGGTCGCGCTGGAGCGCGCCATTTCCAAAGTATTGCCTGGCGCCCATCAGACCATCTCCTACCTGGCCCTGTCCAACGGCGCCATTGAGCCCGCCAACAGCGATGACACACCGGTCGGCGCTTTGCGTTTTCATGCGGCCTATGACACCACCGGGCGCCTGATGGGCATCGCCGCCGAAGGCTCGGCCAAAGGTTATGCCGACACAGTGCGTATCCTCTTTGGGTACTCGCCACCCTGTGCCTGTGTGGTTGGCATCGGTGTGATCAGCATGCGCGAGACACCCGGCATTGGTGACAAGATCCTCACCGACACGGCCTTCCTGGCTAACTTCAAGTCACTTGACACAAGGCTCAACGGCGAACTCAAGGCTTTGGCCAACGAAGTCAAAACGGTCAAACACGGCACCAAAACTCAAGCGTGGCAGGTGGACGCCATCTCTGGCGCAACCATCACCTCCCGTGCTGTTGGCCGCGCCATCAACGACGCAGCACAGGCGCTGTTGCCGCGCCTTGTTCCCAAAATCGACCAGATTCAGAAGGCACCATGAACGCACCCATCGCACCCAACACGGTCTCCTCATGGGACAACCTGCTCGAAGGTCTCTGGCGGCAGAACCCGGTTTTTGTCATGATGCTCGGCATGTGTCCCACGCTGGCGGTCACGGTATCTGCCATGAATGCACTGTCGATGGGCTTGGCCACCACGCTGGTACTGGTCGCGTCTTGTGGTCTGGTCTCGATGTTGCGCCACATCGTGCCCAAAGAAGTCCGGATCGCCACGTACATCGTGATCATCGCCACCTTTGTGACGGCGGTCGACTATGGCATCCAGGCCGTCAGTCTCACCCTCTACGATGCGCTGGGCGCTTTCATCCAGCTGATTGTGGTCAATTGCATCATTCTGGGTCGTGCCGAGGCGCACGCGTCCAAAAACCCACCCACCACCGCGATGCTCAACGCCCTGGGCATGGGTGCAGGGTTCACGCTCGGCTTGCTGGCGCTGGGCACCGTGCGCGAGATCTTGGGTGCAGGCGCCTTGTTTGGCGTGTCGCTGTTCGGCGCCAGCTTTCAGCCTTGGGTGGTGATGGTCTTGCCGCCGGGCGGCTTTTTTGTACTGGGTGGGTGGCTGCTGGTGTTTGCATGGTGGAAAAAGCGCCAGCCAAAGGTCTCGGCCAAGCCGAGCACAAACTCACAAGGAGCCTGACGATGGCACACGAATCAAGCTTCCAGATTTTCATAGGTGCCCTGCTCGCCAACAACTTCGTGCTGGCGATGTTCCTCGGTCTGTGTCCCTTTTTGGGGGTTTCCGGCAAGTTGGACACGGCTTTCCCGATGGGGGTGGCCACCACCTTCGTGATGGCGGTTGCAGCCTTGTGCGCCTATGGGCTGAACTGGTTGCTGGGTGTGATGCACCTGGAGTTTTTGCGCCTGATCGCCTATATCGTTGTCATTGCCTCGGCCGTGCAGCTGGTGGAGATGGTGCTCAAGAAACACAGCCCGGTGTTGTTTCGGGCGTTGGGCATCTACCTGCCGCTGATCACCACCAATTGTGCGGTGCTGGGCGTGGCGCTGATCCAGACTGCGCGTGACTACACCCTGTTGCAGTCGATGGCTTTTGCCATCGGAGGTGGCGCCGGTTTCACCCTGGCTTTGGTCTTGATGGCGGGCTTGCGAGAACGGGTCCAATTGGTTGAAGTGCCTGACATCGCCCAGGGTGCGGCCGTGGTGTTGATGATGGCGGGCATCCTGTCTCTGTCGTTCATGGGTTTTGCCGGCCTCGGGGGCTAAGCATGTTGACACACTTTCTGAGCAGCTTTGCTGCGTTGCTGTTGTTGCTGGCGGCGTGGATCACGGTACAGGCGGTGGCACGTCGGTTTGCACAACAACACCCTGAATGCGGCCCTTACCAAGAAGCGGGGGGGGGCTGTGGCGGCGGTTGTGGCTCTTGCGCTCAGCCCTGCACCAACCAGCCAAACGGCTCGCCCAACCCTGACGATGCCATCTCTGGACCCACCCAACTCCCTTGATGAATGGAGCCCCATGCAGATCACAAACCACAACACCACCACCAACACCAGCAACGCCACGCACTCAGCCAGGTTGATCGGCAGCTGCCGCATCACACCCGCTGACTCGCCAGAAGACGTGCGACACATGATTTTTGAAACGGACGACGCCGGGTTTGATGCTCGGGTGGGCCAATGCATCCGGGTCATGGCACCCGGTCAATTTGGCAACCTCCACCATACACGGCTGTACTCCTTGGCCCATATTGACCACACTGACGCACAGTGCACCGAGTTTTCCTTGCTGGTGCGGCGTTGCACCTACCTCGACGACTTCAGCGGCGAGCGTTATGACGGTGTCGCCTCCAACTACCTGTGTGACCTGCCGATGGGCAATGTGATGACATTTTCCGGCCCGGTTGGGCACCCGTTCTCCATTCCTGCCAATCGCCGCGTACCGCTGCTGATGGTGGGCATGGGCACCGGCATCGCCCCATTTCGGGGGCTTGTCAGCCGAATCTACGACGCCCGAGGGGGCTGGGAAGGCAAGGTCCGGCTGTTTTATGGCGCCCGCAGTGGCCTGGAAATGCTGTACATGAACACCGAGAACGCTGACCTGGCCAACTATTTTGACCAGGCCACCTTCAAGGCGTTTCAGGCGCTCACCCCACGACCCCATTTTGACGAACCACCGGCCTTGGGCGCCGCCTTGGACCAGCACGCCAGCGAGCTCAAAGAGATGCTGCAGGACCCGCAAACACACATCTTCATCGCCGGACCACAGGCCATGCTGGGCCAGGTCGAGAACAGCTTCGAACGCATTGTGGGCAACACCGGGGACTGGCCCACGCTGTACCAACACCTGCTTGACAGCGGCCGCTGGAACCAGGTCTTGTATTAAAAAAGCCGATCAGGCAAAGCGTGATCGGCTGGGATGGACGGTTGATGTGTCCTTCAGAAGCGGCCAAGCAGAAAACTGATTCAGTTCAACAGCTCGGGCATATGATTTGGCGGAAGCTGTGAGATTCGAACTCACGGATGTCGTAAAACATCGCCGGTTTTCAAGACCGGTGCCTTAAAC
Source organism: Rhodoferax sp. BLA1 (assembly GCF_013416775.1). Classification (GTDB taxonomy): domain Bacteria; phylum Pseudomonadota; class Gammaproteobacteria; order Burkholderiales; family Burkholderiaceae_C; genus Rhodoferax. The sequence continues at coordinate 153,978 of NZ_SZVI01000012.1, read as the reverse complement.
CGCTCGGCCAAGCTTCCATGCCTGAATTGTAGCTTGAGGTGCCGGGCAACTCCGTTGTAGAGTTGTCAACTTGGTCCTGCCTTATGATTTGCCCGGTGCGACACCCCCGGCTCTTGCCATGCTTCAAGGAAACCACATGAAAGCCTTCCCTGCCGAAAGTCACCGCCTGTTTTCGCGCATCCCCTTCAGTGCGGCTGTGACACTGCACCTGCCTGGCAAAACCCTGGAGGTCAGCTTGCTGGACCTGGCACTCAAAGGCGCCTTGGTGCAAACCGATGTGCCTGAAGACGTTCAGCTTCAGGCGCCGTGCCGCCTGTTGTTGCCACTGTCCAACGACGGTGAGACGATTGAGATGGCAGGCACGGTGGCCCATTTGAAAGGTTGTCACATCGGCATGCGCTGTGAGCACATTGACCTGACCAGCCTGACCTTGTTGCGTCGCCTGCTGGAGCTCAACACCGGGGACGCCGATTTGATGGACCGCGAACTGTCCCACCTTTTCTCCAGTCGGCAGGCCTGAGCCAAGCCAAGTAACGGCGCACGATCAGGCGAGGTTACATTCCCGCCGCAACAAAGACAACGCGTCACTGAGCTTGCTGTCGTGGTCACTCAACAGGATGGATTGCGCTTCGGCCACAAAGTCCAACCACAGCCGGGTGTAGTCGTCCTGATGCTGCTCCGGCGCGTGTTCCTGCACAAATTGGGTCGCCTTCTCCGGGAAAAAGCCACTTTTGCGCATCTTGCGGATCAGGGTGGCGGCTGACTTGTCGGTCAACAAGGTTTTGGGCGGACTGCCAGCCGCCACACACACACACAGGGTCAGCAAGGTGCCGTCGTCACCATGACCCTGGGTCAGCTTGTCCCAGGCCGCTGAACGCGCACGGTCGTGTTGGCCCACTTCACTCAAGGCATCTTCAATCCAGAAGTAGCGCCCCATGAATGCGGGCGTCTGGTCAAACAGCTTGCGCACGCCCAAACGTGCATCGAGCAGTTTGGGCAAATCAGACACCACACTGTCACGCACAGAGGCCACCACCTCGGTGTATTCGGCAGGCAAGTTTTTTGGCAATACCAAGGATAAAGCGACTGCAGCCCTTTCCTTACGGCGCAACATTGCTATCATTTTTTCAAACACCGGCCAATCAGGCAGCTCCTTGCGCCGCGTGGCGGCCACCAGCAGAGCGGTACGGATCACTGCCTCGGCATCGGGCTCGTAGTCTTGCAACTCATCAGCGGCCAGCCCCAACTGGTCCGCCATCCACAAAGCAGCGTCCACCACCCGCGCCACACGTTGACGCGCCGCCAGTTCGACTTGAACCTCGGCAAAACTTGCCAAGGACCAGCGCGCCAGTTGCGGGATATGCCGGTCCGAAAAACCGCCACGTTCGTTCATGCCGAAGTGGGTGTTTTGCGGCATCACGATCATCGCCTTGAGCAGGTCCGAGCCCGCTTTGGAACGCGACAGGAAAGAGTGGTCACGCAACAAGGTGGCCGCCACACGCAGGTCACCCTCGCTGGCCAACTGCAGGTGCAGGCTGACCAGATTGACGATGCGGTCACGCGCTTTTTCAAGCTCGGGGCGCAGGAACTCGCTGCCAAAATAACGCGCAATCTGCACCATGCCTTTGGGCGCCTCCTCGCGGATGGCGTCGAGCTTGACGGCATCAATCAGTCCATGTTGGACACCGTACAACAGCGCCTTCTCAAAAAAAGGACGCCCGTCATACAAGGAGACGGTACCGGGGGCGCTTTCAGGAACAGGGGGAGTGATTGGCATGTTTGGCTGGGCTGGCACAAGACCGGCCCACAAGGCTAGATGGCGGACTCTTCGTCTGACTCGCGCGCCGCTGGGGTGGCTTTGCCCAGGTCGGTGTCACGGGTCTCGACCTTGCCGTCGTCTTCGGGCAGGTCTTCGGCGTCCAGCCCCAGCTCAAAGGCACGTGCTTTGGCGCGCAACACCACCAGCATTTCAATGAACAGGTCGGGCAACTCGTGGCGCAGCAGCCAGGCCAGCTGCATCCAGTCCTGGTCGGCCACCTCGTCCTGGTCCACACGCGGGCGTGCCCAGGCGTTGGCGCGCAGGTCGTCTTCGGAGACCATGTCGCCGTCATCTTCAACGGTGTCAAACACACCGGCACGGGCGAAAGCCTCCACACGGCTCCACTTTTCCTCAAAGTAATCGGCCAGCGCCTCGCTGCCACCTTCCAGGTCACCAATCGCAGTCAAAAACGCCAGCGGGTCGGCGCCATCACGAAAGATCACCGAGTTCATCATGCCGCGCAAATGGCCGCGCGTCAGGTCGCGGTACTGCTTTTCAATGACCACGGCGCGGGCAAACTGCTCGGGCGTGAGCATCAGGTTGATGATGGATGACTTGGAGTTGTCGTACTCACGGATCACCGCCAACACGTCTTTGGGCGGCAGCTGGGCCAGCACCTCCATCAGCGCGCCGTCCCCTTGGGCATCGGCCAGTTCAACCAGCGCCGACTCGGCGCCCACGATGTCGCCAGCGGCGATCAAGGACTGGGTCTTTTCAATCAGGGCCAAATGCTTCATGTCACTCCTTGCGGTCAAAACCTTGGCCTTCGAGCCAGTCGCCACTGTCGTCGTCGTGCTCTTGGTCAGTCTTTTGGGCGTGGTCATCGTCTGCATCAAAGTCGTGACCGTGATCCAGATGACGGGTCTGTGAACGACTGCCATGATCAGGCAGATCGTCCTGCTCCTCGTCGTTGGCCGGATCATGCTGATGAGGCGACGGACGCTGGTACAGGTACTCCAGCGTGGCAGCCACCGTCATGAACCAGTCACCCATGGGTTCCTTGAGTAACACATCGGCCAGCTTACTGGCCCAAGGTGTCAGTTGGATGGCATCCGCCAGACTGTCCCAGTCAGGGAACTCGTCGGACTCCAGCGTCAGCAACTGCTCCATGACAGCAGGTACTTTGAATTGGAAGCCGCCATGAAAAACCACGGCCACCATTTCGGGCGCGGTCTCCATCATCTGGCTCAAAAAGGCGAGTTGACTGCGCTTCTCCTGGAGGCGCTGGCGCAGCACGTCCTTGCCCTCGGAGTCCGAGGTCAGGTCATCAATTTCGGCCTGGTAGGCGTTGTGCAACGCGCGAAAAAAAGCAGACATGCTCATGGCAATACCTTCAGTAAACGCCGGCCTCAAACAAGGCGGCCAAAATAGTCGAGCCAGATCGCACGTGCGGTGTCCAGGGGACTGTCGAGCAGGTTGCGCTGGCGATTGTCATCGTAGGCTTGGCGCCGGTCCGGGTCAGACAGCACCTCATACGCTTCCTGCACCGCACGAAAACGCGCCGGAGCTTGGGGCGAGTCGTTGCGATCAGGGTGATGTACGGACGCCTGCTGGCGAAAAGCTTTCTTGATATCGGCAAGTGAGGCCGAGCTGGGCAGGCCCAAAGCGGCGTAATGGTCTTTATGCTGCATGAGGCGTGTAGATTGAAGGGCGCTTGGGATCTGACCCGATCCACCGGGGTGGTGCTTGGTGCGGCTGGCGGGGATCGAACCCACGACCCTTGGCTTCGGAGTGCCAGAAAATTGATGCGCACGTGCAGCAATTAATCAGCAACAAAGGTCTTCAATCTCCGTAACATGTTGATTTTACTCCAACTATCGGTTTTAAGCTGTGACGTCTCATTACGCTGAATTGTGACACTTAACAAATCAAAGTCACACAAGTCGAGCAAAAACACCAAACCGACGACAGCCTTGCATTAGACCATAGGCCTCCTTTTCCGGACAATCAGGCCCGCATCATTTGGCGACCCATCAGTCTCTTTTTTCCTCGGCGAACTGACATTGAGCAAGCCAACTGATCTCTGAGACTACGAACAGGTGCGATGCACTGGCCTCTTTAGGTTGCAGGGCTTCAAACAAATCTGCTCGACTGGCGCAGGCTCCGGACAAGTTCAAGAACATCGGCCGCAGGCTTGTCCGCACTGACTGCCTTGGTCATGCAACACGCAAGTTGAACATTGATGGACATCCGCCTCAAAGAGGCCAGCATCATTTGCCCGACCGAACGGAGCTCGTCAAACTACCAACATCGCCGCGACACCGCCGCGAAGCTGGTCCCTGATCAGCCTTCAACAGATAGATTTGTATCACAGCTACGCCTACGGCGGCTCTGCGATGGACCAACTGACGGACTTGGACATCCAATCCGATTGGGCAGTTTGAGGCAGACATAGACGTCACCGCGTCCCATGCGCGCGCAACAGCAACACATTGGCGACGGATATTTCCGCTGCGTACTGTAGCTTTTAGCTGCAGCAACACCAGGATCGTTTTGCCAGAACACTGCAAAACGATCTGTCAGCACGTCGTCTAGGCCGCGACGCGCCAAGTCGTATGCCTAAGACCCATGTCCGATAGCAAATCGGGCACCGCTTTATCTGGAAAAGTAGGAGTACTCCATGTCAGCCGTCCTGTCTCAATCCATCCAACCTATGCATGCTCGTTTATCTGATCGTTTTGCTGCGGCGCTCATCACGCTCACCGCTGCGGTACCTTGCCCACCGACTCAGCCCGGGATCAAGATGGTGATGACCAACGCTTTGTCCGCACTGCGCGCAGCAATGGTTGCGTTACCTACAGTAGGGGATGTGTTCGTCCCCTTTTGCAAAGATATTGAGACAGTCTGCAATGACTTTGCGGGTCTAGACCTCGTTGGTGCACAACATCAAATGCTAGGACTCCATGTGCAATACCCAGCATGGAGTTTGCTCGCCTGCACTCCCCTTGCTGACAACAGAGACTTGCAGGTCGCAATTGGCCTATCGTTGTGCACTGCATTGATGCTAGGCAAGCCTATAAGCAAAAAAACAGCAAATGAAATCCGGTCACTGCAGTCTAAATTGGCCGATGGCGTAATCAGCCAGACCCTGTTAAACGCTGCCGCTGAAAAGCTTAAACAGCGCCAAGTCACCAAAACAATAAATCTAGTCAAGCTCCAATCATCTGCCAGTGACAGATCTATATTTAGCCTCAACGCCGTGGTAATCGCCACCATCCAGGCCAGTCTGAGTTCACTGCGGACAGTCGAGCGCCAAGCGGCTGGACGAGACAACGAATTGAGTATCCAAGACCTCAGGACGGCCGCGGCTCAACTGCTTGTCCGGGTTGATCATGGTGATGGTGATGCGCTAGCCCTCTGCATTGCATATTGCATTGGCTTGCCTTGGGATATCTCGGTGCAGGTGCCATTTGCGCGCGGTCCTGGTCACGACAGCATGGTGGCATGGATTGATCCTGTAGCTGGCTTTATCTACGTCAACCTCACGCATGCGCTAGGTGACCTGTCTACAGCAGCCACGGCACAGCATGTCAACAGCACACTTTTGCTACGACGGCCATTGCCTATCTTGCTAGCGAACAGCTTGTACGAGGCCTATGTAAGTAATGGCGGTCTACAGCGTTTGAGCGCATTGACAATTCAAGCGGTCTCCAACCGAGCGAAGCTCAAATTGCCTGAGGTGCATCACAGCGCATCGGTTGCACGTTTTATAGCCTCACGAGGAACTGCGGCACTCAATGCAACTGAGCGACGTGATCTCGCTGCCTTTGCCACATTGTCCTTCCAGCTCGTGTCAAAGTCGGACCTGCACTACATCACACCGTCAGAGCAGGATATTTGGTCCGCGTGCGACAAGCATTACCAGCACGTTGGCTTTGGGGAGGCCGTGCCGACAACTGGATATGCACCGACTCACGTCGGCTCCAGGGTCACGCCATCGTCTGCGTGGATTCAGTCAATCTTTGACGAGGCAGCCAATGACCTCGAATCTAAAAAGGCCGGAAAAAAATATACCTTGAAGAGCGTCGTCAGTCACCACAACGCCTACGCAAGATATGTCGGACTGTTCTTCCAGCTCGTCGTTGGTGGCAGGAACCGCAAAAAAATCAATTTTTCTGCCCAGGCATGGCACCCTTCCGCCGCATTTGGCTTGATCGCCGATAAACCTCTTGGACCCACACGAGGCGTAACTCCCATCCCCATCTCAACGTTGCTGCGGAGGCAGATACGCCTCTGGCACGCCCACGTCCAGGCGCTGAAACGGCGATTTGATCGACTTGACCGGAGCATGCACCAAAAGTCAATTGACTATCTCCAACAAGTACTTGATGGCGAGCAAGTACCTATGCTCTTTTTGTTGGGGACGAATGGAGCAATCAAGTTACTGACGGCCGATCATCTCTTCCAGGGCGCTGCTTCCGGATTGAACCATGACTTTGGGCGGCACTTCATTGGCGACCATGCCACTCAACTGGGACTGCCGTTTGAAGACATCCAAGATTGGCTCCGCCACCACACCAATGGCGTATCGCATCATGAGTCAACCTCAGAACATGTGATTTATGTCTACTTGACTCGTACGGCGCGAGCGATTGATGACGTATTGGTCAATACCGATATCAAAGCGTTGTCCGGCCTCTCAAAGGAGGGGGCATGAGCAACGCACGTTCCGACAAAAAAGAAACTCTTGTACACAGCACAGGGGCCTTGGAGCTGATTGGGAGCGACATGTCCTTGATGATCATGCCAACAATGGCAACCCCACAATCAGCGGCCCGCTTCGAACGTTTTGTATCGGGTATGGATAAATGGATCGGATCTCTGTCCAAGCCACTGCGGCTTTTAACTTGCATGGTGTGCTGTGATGGTCTCCTGACCAAAACGAGCCTAACCGCGATGACTAAATTGTCTACGTCAGCGAGAAGGCATGACCAAGAGGTCTATGTATCGTGGACGGAAGACGACAATCATTTGCAGCGGCGGTACCTGTCTTCCCGCACGATCATTGCACTCAGGGATGTGCCCCACGACACAAACTGGGACAACGAGATTCAGTCCTTCACTTCGGTCCTCTCTGACCATTATCCCAACGCCCAAAAATGGCAACGCAAGGAACTCTGGGAAAAAGTGTTTGAGGATGCCGTCGCATGGCTCTACCTGATATGCCCACGGCAAACTCTTGCTTTCGCTACCGGAAATTTGCAATACAGTCTTCTATCGGATTGCGTTTTGGAACGTGCAAACGGAAGTCCCATGCCAGTCATGCAGATTGACTCGCCTGTCATTGATGACCTTGGTCCGTCACATGACGCGGCACTTGACATGCTACTTGATACCGAAGTTGAAGGTGCTCGCAATGCAAAGTTGCTGGGTGAAATCAAGGGCATCCTGACGCAATCAGGTTCGAACCGCGACGTCAGGGTGACTGATCACAAGTGGCGCGCGCAAGTGCAATCCAAGCTGGCCATCGTCACTGACCTTTTGACCAGCCAAGGCACCACAACCGACGCGTTTTTGTTGGGATGGGTTCATTTCTTGCTGACCACGGGGAGTGTCCGCCTTGAGAATCCAACCGTTACAACCATCGGTCGCTACTTCACTGCCGTGGCAAATTGTATTTCGGACCAATTGGCAGTCATTGATTCTTCGCCCTTTGACTTCACTGCAAAAAATTGGGAGGAGTTGTTCTGCCAGTTGACTGACCAACTATCCACGGATGTTGAGGGTCCTGCTATTGCGTCTTGCCATCAGTACTGCATTGCGACATTTGGGATTGATCCTCAACCGAAAATATTGTTTAAGTCGAGTCGTAAATCCCAACCCACCGCCAACGTTATTTGGCCTCATGAAACTGATCAACTATTACTTAGTTGCCAGCGGGTCTCAACGGACGTCAGGGTGGTGCAATCGGTCCAAGTGATGGTTGCGCTGGCTGCGGCAATACCGTTGAGAATTGGCGAGTTACACAGTTTGAGACTTCGCGATGTGAGCGTCAAAGATGGCGTACTGATAGTACATTTCGCCCCCGCACGCTCTGATCATCAAGGCAAAAGCGATGCAGCCCGGCGAATCATGACAGGGACAAATCCCGCACTTGTCGAGATCGTCGAGCGTTGGATCTTGCGGCGCCATAACGAGGGCGACAGTGATTGCAGCTATCTATTTGGTGACCCACACAGCCCAGCCAGAACCTACCGGTTTGGCTTATGTGCTCGCCTTTTGAATCAGCTATTGCGCTCCGTAACGGGCGACGATGGAGTTTCCTTCCATACCCTGCGGCACAGTTGGGTCACCGGCCGAATTTTGGCTGCGCTTGACAAGACCGAAGAGCATTCTTCCGTGTCACGCGTGCAGCAGCTGTCGGTTCAGACGGGCCACAACAACGTAGCAACTACCCTTATCCATTACTTCCATCAACCAGATCTTGCGTTACGACGGGCAATTGATCGTCAGCGCCAAAAACTCCAAGTGACATCTCGCGCGATGGCGTATTGGACAGGTACAACAAGCTCGGCTCTTCGCAAGGCCAAGCAACGATCAGTGGGCAAACGAGGTTTCTATTGCGCGCATTTGCATGCCTTTGCGATGACTCAGTATTCCCTCAAAACCGTACCGCTCATAGCAGCCACTCAAAGCACTCCAAATGGGATCCCATTCAACCTAGTACGGAAGGCCTTGTCAGATATTCAACTCGGCTTCTCTTCTTGCGCCATCGAAAGTCGTTGCTCTATATCTGCTGAAGACCTGTTGACGATTTGTCAATGTGCGGCGGAGCAAATCCACACGATGGACCAGAAGGCTCGCGGCCACAGGGCTGTTCCTTTGTCGCCGCATGTCCACAAAGATCACGCATTGCAATGGGTCCGCGACGGGCTCCAACGCCACGATTTGGCATGTGCGCTTGCGTGCGAGCCACTCCTGCTCACGTTGTCAACACAATTGGATAGGGCCTGTTCACCAAACCAGTTGCATCATCGGGCTGCCAAGGTTTGGCTAAATAGCAAAAGTGGCTCTGTATTGGATATGACCCAGGCAGAGTTTGCAAAGCCACTCGTTGAGCTGTTACACCAGGCGAACTTCCCCGGCAGCGCATTGCTGCTGCGTTCACATTGCGTGGACATCAAATCAAAGCATGCATTGCTCAACCTCCTGGTAAGCCCAGCAGTTCAACAGGCCAAGCTACAAGTTGAGTCAGTGATCAATGTGCCTTTGCGCGTCGAAGCGGTTGCACCCCGGCGCGGACAGCCATCAACCTATCTTTTGTTGGCCAGATCAACGATCACAAAAAATGCTGCGACACCTGCCGCGATGCTGCGCATGTCGGGATTCCATGGCCTAATTTTCACCATGGCAACCTGGTGTCACCAGCAATGCATGATGGGTGCGACTAAAAAATGAACCAACCTAAAGAGATATTCAGAATTCTGGTTGGTTTGACGGACAGACCCCGGGAGATTGATGCCGAGTCCTCACGCATCTCCCGAATTCGGTCAGCAATTTTTCAGATCTTGAGGCCTTTGTCTATTGATGATCGGATCCATTTTTTGCTGGACTCCAGCCAGAGTGAGCATAAGCAATGGCTCGTGGTCTGCATCAGGCCGAGTCGACAACTATCGCTCTTCTCTGAAATCAGTGACATGTTGTCCACTGCAAGTCTTCAAAATAATCCAGAGAATCAAAACGCCTATCAACTAATGGTTGAGGCCTTTCATTATTTACAGATCTTGAACCAAGCAGCACGCTGGACTCCGGATCAGTTTTTTGAGCTGGTACAGCAGGTACCAGTTGATCAAAACCTTGCTCCAGTCCGCCGCTTAGCATTCAATGATGCTGCTGCGGAGCTAAGAGGTCCTGACGGACACACCAGGCGCGTCCAAATTCCAATTGGACCAAGACGGCACACCATCCAGCAGGATGTATCGATACAGTTTGACGTCGTTATGGTTGGCCACGCAGAAGCTGTTGTTACTCCACCCAAATCAGCAAGGCGTCAACTAAAGATAAAAGATCGACGCGTAAGTTTGTATTGGCTCCCACAACGGTTGCCACACGCTATGTCGAAACTTGAGCGGGTACGAGACACAGCTACCCAGTTGGCCAATGCAACGGTCCGCTTGACCGTTGACCGAAATGGTGTTGTCAAAGCCCTCGAGTTGTGTCGATTTGACGATGATTGAATCTGACCTCAACTGTAAACGCACCTACCGCACAAACGCTATTTCCTACATCTTCCTACAATCCGTTCCCTGTCGGACCAAAACCTGATGCCCGGACACCGGCGACCCTGATCGTCTTCTATTGATCCATCCGGTGTCCTACCCCGTTTGAAGTCGTCTTTCTTGTTCACTATTTTTCTCTCATTTCTCCAAGGATCAGTTCCCCATGCCAATCTCTGCTTCCACCCTCACTGCCCTGCAAAAGGCCGGTACTGCCATATTCCATGCCGACGAAAAGTTGAAAAGTGAAGTCGCTGCCTACGCCCAACGCGCCAACGCCGCCGTCCTCAACAACCCCTACAGCCTGGGCAACGCTGCCCTCATCGAAAGCTGGCAAGTCACAGCCCGTCTGTCCAAGAGGCTGTCGGGCATCGAAGAAGAACTGCGCGAGCTCTATCGCATTGCCGGTGAACTGACCGAAGAAGACCTGCCCATCGTGCGCGAGACCCGCGCCCTGAGCGCGCCGGCCAGCGTACCAACCAGCACGGGCACCAAGAAGGCTGCCAAGAAGACTGTCACCAAAGCCGTCGACCTCAGCGCCACCACCGTCAAGGTGAAAAAAGCGACCCGAAAACAAACGGCCAAGGCAACCACGGCGCCAACAGCTGCACCCACCGCTGCACCCACCGCCAAAGCAGCTACACCGCTTGCCAAAGGCAAGAAGACCGCAGCCAAGACCCCAACAGGCAAACCGACCAGCAAAGCGCCTGTGACCCAGCCCGCGATCAAAGCCATTGCCAAGGGCGCCAAGGTCAAGGCCGGCACCACAGCAGTTGCCACCCAGGAACTCCAAGGCAACCCCGCCAAGCTCCTGGCCTATCTGGTGAAGATTCTCAACACCGACAAGTTTGAGCACATCATCCAGACCGTGGTGGCCAAAGACACAGGCATCCCCTTGGGCTCCATGACCGCAGCACTGGCTCGCCTGACCAAAGAGGGCCGACTGGTGGCCGGTCCCCAGGGCAGCTACAAGCTGGTCAAGGTGGCGATCAAGGCAACCAAGAAGAGCCCGGCACTGGCAAAGAAACCGGCAGCAGCACCGGCAAAGGCCCCAACACCAGCATCAACCCCTGCACCAGCTGCGACAACAGCCCCTGCATCCGCACCTGCTCCGACACCAGTCCAGCCCGAAGTCCAGGCAGTAGCGACGCCTGAGGCTCAGGCCTAAGCAGGACGATCTCTCAGGCGTATGAAGCTGCTTGTGCGCCTTCTGGGTCTGGGCTTGTGGCTGAGTCTGTAGCTCGGTGCCTCCCAGGTCCAGGCCTGGGGCGTACAAGGCCATCATGTCATTGCCAACCTGGCCTGGGCTCAACTGACACCACAGACCAAGACAGAGGTGTCACGGCTACTGGCACTGGAGCCCTGAGAAACACTGGCCTCCATCTCATCCTGGGCCGATGAGCACCGCAGTCCCAGCACCGCACGCTGGCACTATGTGAACTTCCCCAGGGAGTCCTGTGTGTACCAGCGTGAGCGCGATTGTCCCGATGGCCAGTGTGCGGTGGAAGCCGTCGAGAAGCAAACCGAGGTGCTGGCTTCAAAAGCTTCCGATGACAAACGACTTCTGGCACTGAAGTACCTGGTTCACTTCGTGGGGGATGTGCACCAACCCTTGCATGCCGGGTATGGTGATGACCGGGGCGGCAACAGCTACCAGATACAGGCATTCGGAAAAGGCAGCAATCTGCATGCGTTTTGGGACAACGGCCTGATCAAGACCTTGCAGGAAGACACGGGCACGCTGAGCCAGCGTCTGCTGATCAAGACCCTCAAGAACTCGACAGCACCGTGGAACGCGGCACAGGCGGCCCAAGCATCCTGCAAGATCGTGGCCAGTGAAGGCTTTTATCCGTGTCGGTTTGTGGGCCAGGATTACATTCAGGCATTCACGCCGGTGATGGAGAACCAGCTGGTGACGGCTGGTGCAAGGTTGGCGGAGTTGCTCAATCGGGTATTGCGCTGACGCCAGATGGCTTGAGGGCTTGCATCGCTCCAGAGGTTTTCTGAAAGTTACCTGTCATTTACATCCGCTTCAAACAAACACCTTAGACTGATCCTGGGCTCCAAAGCCCCTGCGTTTTGCCTCAGCGCGGCCCTCAAGGGATTTACCCCAGCACTGACACTGCTGGGATTTTTTTGCTTGGAACTGACTCGACGGATATTGCTAACCATTTGTGCAATTGACCAGCAGCAGAATCACTCCCCGTCGGTCAACGGCACAAGAAGCTCCCATGGCGCCACATCAAGAGCTACCGCCAATCGTTCGATATTGCCCAGTGAAATATTCCACTGGCTTCGCTCCACTGCTGAAACGTAGGTCCGATCCAGCTCACACTCCAACGCCAGCCGCTCCTGCGACCACTCCTTGCGCACTCGCAGTGATCGGACGCGGTACGCCAACACACCGCGCAGGTCTTTGCTGTCAGGTTTGAATGGTGGAAGAGATGGTTTTGCAGACACTCCCCAAGCATCTCGATTTGTTATATTTGTATCTACGGAGTTTGCTATTCATTTCGTTTTACTTAGGAAACAACCATGCGTTTGCTGTTAGCCATTTTTCTGCCATTCATTGCGTTCTTCACCATAGGTCGCCCAATTGCCGGTGTCATTTGCTTGGTGCTTCAGCTGACGCTGATTGGTTGGTTGCCCGCAGCCATCTGGGCGGTTTACGCACTGAGTCAGTACAAGACCGACAAAAAAATCGAGCAGGCACTGGCAACCGTCAGTAATCGTTAGGTGGCACCAAGAACATCGGCATGGCATCCAGCCATGTCAGACAACACACAAATCAAAATAATGAAGATCAGTCGCATGAACACCCGGAATATCCGTATTCACCCTTCTGCAGCCCTCATTGCGCTCCTGCTGCTTGCGGGATGCCTTGGCGGTGAACCACCGACCGAAGATGACGTGACGGCAATAACAACGAAGTCTTTGGAGTTGAGCAATGCCATCAGCGGATGGAAACCCGTCGAAGTTCACGTTTCCAATTTGAAGTGCAATCGGGTTGGGGATGCCTATGCATGTAGCTATGACATGCAAGCCAAAATGCGCAGAAGTGATTTCATGACAGGAAAGGTTAAGGAAAGCGACCTCGACCAGAGGGGCATGACTGGCAAATACATCAAGGCCGGCGAGGTATGGACCCGCTCGTTGTGATCTTCAATGGCACATAGCGTGCAGTCGTGGTGGTGTTGCCACGTCTCCTGTGCCAGCAGTGACACCCAACTCCAGAAAGTGCTGGATCTGCTGGCCAAACTCAAAACTCAAGCTTAGCCAAAGACGGGAGGTCAACCGTTCCAACTGTGCCAACGAATATTGGTCGAACGTGCCCAACCGCTTTACATGACGACCTCGCTTTGGCCAACTGCACTGCTTGACCCCGATGTTTGGCAAACTGCAACAGCCCCAGTCAAGTGCAGCGCTCTGACCATCACCCTCTGCGAAATATCACCTATCCCCGATATTTGCCCAATATCAGCCAGAGCCAATAATCTGTCATCCCCCACTGCACTGCAGACCCTAATGTCCCACCCATGAGAGAACTCGTCGCCTGGATCAACGACCAACCGGTTGGCACCTGGCACGTGCGTCGCGACGGATACCACCTCTTTGACTATGCCCCCAGCTGGCTGGCTCACGTCGAGGCTCGCCCGATCTCCCTGTCCCTGCCCCTCACCGCAGACAAACCCCTCGAAGGTGCAGTGGTCAAGAACTACTTCGACAACCTCCTGCCCGACAGTGAAGGCATCCGACAGCGCCTGAGCACCCGCCTGAAGCTTACCCAGACCGATACCTTTGCCATGCTGCAAGCCATTGGCCGGGACTGCGTGGGTGCGCTCCAACTCCTGCCACCCGGTGAGACGCCCGCTCCCGTTGACCACCTGAGCTACGACGAACTCAGCAGCTCCCAGCTTGAGGCACATCTGGCCAGCCTCGGTGATGCCTCAACCCCAGATCCACTGGTCGATACCGGCTATCGGCTGACCATCGGTGGTGCTCAGGAGAAAACGGCTCTGCTGCGCATCGGTCAGCAATGGTGTCGCCCCCTTGGGGCCACCCCCACCACCCACATCCTCAAACCCGCGATTGGTGTCACCCCCGGTCGCCAGCTTGATCTGCGTCGCTCGGTCGAGAACGAATGGCTGTGCAGCCAAATCCTGTCCCAGCTCAAGCTGCCGGTGGCGAGATGTGAGATCGCCGACTTTGGTGACAGACGCGTCCTGGTGGTCGAACGCTTTGACCGGCAATGGCAGGAGGGTCCCTGGATCTCCCGTCTGGTCCAGGAGGACCTGTGTCAGGCCTTGGGCGTGGGCAGTGACACCAAGTACGAAGCCAAGGGAGGTCCAGGCATGCAGGCCTGCCTGGAGGTACTCAAAGGCTCGGTGTCACCACAGCAGGATGGCCGAACCTTCCTGTGTGCCCAGTTGTTGTTCTGGTTATTGGGTGCCATCGACGGCCATGCCAAGAACTTCTCGCTCTTTCACCTGCCGGGTGGAGGCTACCGCATGACACCCCTGTATGACGTGATCTCCGCCTGGCCGCTGATAGGTACCGGACCTTATGACATCGCCTACAAGAAAGCCAAGCTGTCGATGGCGGTGCGCTCCAGAACCGCCCACTACCGGCTCAATGAAGTGCAGCGCAGGCACTGGGAACACCTGGCCCTGACCAGCGGTGTGCAAGATGCCTGGCCGGCCATGCTGGAGATGGTGCAGCGCATAGATGCGGCCCTGCTGGCGGTTGAACAAGCGCTGCCGCCTGACTTCCCGATGGCAATGGCCCAGAGCATCTTTGCGGGCACGCGTGCCCATCTGCGCAAGTTCAATGAAGCACAGGGATACAACGAATAGGGGGATAGTCAATTCGGTGATGCCGGGCAGTTTGGCAACACAGGCACGATGGACAGCCGAAATGCAGCTTGGATTCAACAGTCGGCCGCCCGGAAAACTTGTCAACCTTCAGGCCTGTGACTCTTCAAGGCTGAAAGCCGACTGTCGGATTTCCAGACAGCAGTCATCCAGATACTATGGTTTTGCGCTGTAACGACAAAGCTCAGCGGGCGGCGAAGCCGTCCGCTGAAACGACCTGTTGAAAAGCAAGCTGCGCTTTCAATGGCTTACCAGGCGCAATGATGCAAACATGTGCTGAGTATTGGCGTGGAAGCCGCCACCGATTAGCAACTTAATTCCGCCAGACATTGGCATGGAAAAACCGCCAAGGATTCGCATCCCAAAGCCGACAGGCAGTGGCATGCAATTCCGCCAGCAAACTGAAAGGGTGTCTTACGAAGACTCTTCAGCACTGGAAAGCAAAGTGCGATCAATCAGATTCGTCAGCGCAGTGCCTGCTATCGCTCCGTATATGTAATCCATACGAGAGACGCCAACTTCCGCTTTGGCAACGGTGGACTAAACCGCTACCGCGGTACCCTTCGGCCAGGCGTTGGTGGTTTGCGCAGAATGGATTTATGGCTATGTTTTGAAGCGAGGCAATTGGCCTCGTTCACAACAGGAGCACAGCCATGGAAACATCGACACCAAGCGGGTCCGCACTGCGTCAACGCATGATCGAAGACATGCGAATGCGCAAACTAGCGCCCAAGACGCGAGAGGCCTACATCCGCGCTGTTCGCAAGTTTGCCAAGTTTCTGGGCAGATCGCCAGACACCGCGACTGACGAAGACCTGCGCCGTTTTCAACTGCATCTGATCGACCAGGGTACCTCCCCCATCACACTCAACGCCACCATCGTGGGCTTGAACTTCCTCTTCTCAGTCACACTGGGTCGCCCTGAGGTCATGGCCAAGATGCAATCGGTGCGCGTGCCACACAAGCTACCGGTGATCTTGAGTAAAGAAGAGATGACCCGTCTGCTCGCCTGTGTCGCACACATCAAGCACCAGACGGCGCTGTCACTGGCCTACGGCACGGGATTGCGGGTGGGCGAAGTCGTGGCGCTCAAAGTCGGCGACATTGACAGCAAGCGCATGACGCTGCGCGTGGAACAAGGCAAAGGTCTCAAGGATCGTTACGCCATGCTCTCGCCGGTCCTGCTGGAACGCCTGCGCGTGTGGTGGCGCGTGGCACGTGCCCAGGGCAAGATGCTTGACGGTGGCTGGTTATTTCCGGGTCTGGATCCTTTGCAAAGCTTGAGCACGCGCCAACTCAACCGAGCCATCCACGACGCCGCCACGATGGCCAAGATCGACAAACGGGTGTCCATGCACACCTTGCGCCACAGCTTTGCCACCCACTTGCCCGAGCAGAAGGTGGACATTCGTGTGATTCAGGTTTTACTGGGCCACCAGCGTCTGGACACCACCGCGCACTACGTCCAGGTCGCCACCGATGTCCTGCGCGAAGTGATCAGTCCACTGGAGACCCTCAAGCCCGCATAGGGACATCACCGCCGTGGGGCACCTCGCCTTGGAGGTGGCCGACATCTTCCGCACTCACGGTCCTGCTTGGCGTCAAAGCCAGCAGGGACACCTGAGCCTGGGCCAGCTCAAAGTGATGTCGGCCATCGAGCAGTGCCGCAGCGCGGCACTGGGGGGACACGTGTTGCACTGCGACGACTGCGGGCACGACCAAGTGGCCTACAACTCATGTCGCAACCGGCACTGCCCCAAGTGCCAGGCCCGTGCGGCCAAGCGCTGGCTGCAAGATCGTCAGGCGGATTTGCTGCCAGTGGACTACTACCACGTGGTCTTCACCTTACCGGCACCCATCAGTGCCATGGCGTATTACAACAAGGCGGTGATTTATCGGCTGTTGTTTGAGGTGGCCGCTGAAACACTGCTCACCATCGCGGCAGACCCCAGACATTTGGGGGCACAGATTGCAGCGACCCTGGTACTGCACACATGGGGATCGGCGCTGACGCACCATCCCCATGTGCATGGCATGGTGCCGGGCGGTGGCCTGTCACCTGACGGCCAGCGCTGGGTGGCCTGCAAGCCGGGCTTCTTTCTGCCGGTGCGGGTGCTCTCCAGGTTGTTTCGCAGGCGTTTTCTGGAAGAGTTGGGGGCTGCGTACCGTGCGGGTGAGTTGCAGTTCTTCGGTGAATACGCCGAGTTAGCGGATGCCAAGACCTTTGCCAAATGGCAGGCTCCAGTGGGCAAGTGCGAATGGGTGGTGTATGCCAAGCGTCCGTTTGCCGGTCCGACTGCGGTGCTGGCCTATTTGTCACGCTACACCCACCGGGTTGCCATCTCCAACTCACGTCTGTTGTCAATGGACGATGCGGGGGTGAGGTTTCGCTGGAAGGATTACCGCGCCAAGGGAGAGACGCGGCATAAGACCATGACGCTGCAGCCTGACGAGTTCATGCGTCGCTTTCTGCTGCACGTTCTGCCCTGTGGCTTTCACCGCATTCGCCACTATGGGCTGATCGCCAACCATGTGCGCAAGGAGAAACTGGCTCTGGCTCGTGAACTGCTGCAGGTGGCGCCTGCTGCAGCTGCCGATCCGAACAGTGCTGACGAACCAGCTGAGCCTGTGCGACCGACATTCGTTTGCACGCACTGTGGCGCGCCGATGATCATCGTCCAGACGTTTGTGCGCGCACAGGCCATTCGTGCGCCACCTACCGCCCAGGGTCCTTCATGAGCGCAAGGACTTGGAGACGGCCAAACTATGGGTCGACTCGGCACTCGCCGCAGTCAGCCTGGACAAGTGCGTCCTTGTGCCGCGAAACCTCGGCTGATCGCGCCACCGGTGTCAAACAAATCTGCCAAGTCAGCGCCAGTGCGCGTGGCTTGTGCGGTCTGGCCGCCAGGAGCAAAGCCATGATCGCAATGTCAAACCACACTGCGGCTCTTCAAATCCCCATAGCTGCATAGTTCACTCCAACAACTGCGGTACTCCCCGCGGTTTCCTCCCTCGAGGTTTGTACGACACCCGCCCTCAAGCTTGGGCTGGGTCTCGACGGTCAGTGGTTGCGGGCGGGCATCCTACAAACCTAAACGGTTCCGGTCGTAGAAGTTTGCGATATGCCTGCTCCGAAGCGGCCATTGCCACTTATGGATCGAAAGGCAGCTATGTGGCTTAGCCCACAGGCCACCAACACGACATCAGCTTGCCTGAATCTTGACCGGACGCCTTGAACCGGGAAGCAGGCGCTGGGCGTGTGCCAATTCCTGGCTGGTCAACACATACTGCGGGCAGTCCGTGAGGCGCTCCACCGCCAAGTCAATGAAAGCTCTGGCGCGCGCCGGTTGTGATGTCCGGCTGCCAAAGTACACAAAGTAACTGGCGATGTCTGGCATGTGCTCCAGCAAGACTGGAACCAGTTGGCCCGCTCGGATATAAGGCGCTGCCGTGGCGCCTGCCAACTGGCCCAGCACCTTTCCGGAGAGCACCGCGTTCAATTCCAGATCCGCATCGTTGCTGATGATGGTCGGCACCACCGGCTGTTCGACCAGCTGACCGCCCAGAAACACGTGCCACGGGGCGAGTCTGCCGGTGCCCGGATGGCGAAACACACTGCAGCGATGTGACGACAAGGCCGACAGCGAGTTGGGTACCCCGAAGCGCTCGAAGTAAGCCGGCGCGCCACAGATCACCAACTGCAGCGGAAACAACCGACGCGCAATCACCCCCTCGTCCGGCGACGGCCCTAGGCGAAAGCCCACATCAATACGGTCTTCCACCCAATTGCCGATGCGGTCCTCCAGCAGAACATCGGGCTGGATGCCGGGATACAGCTCACAAAACGTCTCGATCAAGGGCCAAAGGATGGGCTGGAACGTGGTGCGCGGACCGGCAATACGCAGTGGCCCGGAGAACTCATCCTTGTTCGCCCGGGCCTTGGTCAGAGCACGCTGCACCCCGAGCAAGGCAGGCTGGATTTCTTCAAGCAACCGTTGTCCCGCGTCAGTCAGAGACATAACCCGCGTGGTGCGATGAAACAGCCGCACTGCCAGATGTTTCTCCAGTTGCGCTAAGGCCTTGCTGGCGGCCTGCGGACTAATGTCCAGTTCAAGCGCTGCCTTGCGCAGGCTACCCAGCTCGGCGGCCTTAATGAAAGTGGACACAGAGCGCAGTTCATTGATGGCCATGGAATGGGATCTCCTGCGCAACATTATCCCGTTTTTGATGTCAATTCAACAACGGTTTTGCAGCTATTCAGATGTGAGTTGGCTGCATACAGTCGGATCCCATGCGAACGGTACACACCAGCCATGAAACGACGCGGTCCCGCCTCACATCCTTCACCCCGAAAGAGAGATTCAAATGAAATTCACGGTCTTACATTCAGTATTGTTAGCCTCAAGCGTGGGTACATTTTCTGGCGCCTCGATGGCCGCAGACTACAAACAGAATCCATTCACCCTGGCCTATGACGGTGCGATCACCGAAAACGTCCAAGGCAAAGTCAACATCCGCGCCGTGGCTTACAAGCTCAACGGCATTGATGTTTCCGCCAACGTCTACACCCCTGCGAACTATGACGCAGGTAAGAAATATCCGGCAGTGGTGGTGGCCCACCCCAATGGTGGTGTGAAGGAGCAGGTGGCAGGTTTGTATGCCCAGCGTCTGGCCGAGCAGGGCTATATCGCCATCACTGCCGACGCAGCTTATCAGGGTGCCAGCGGCGGCACACCGCGCAATGTGGATAAGCCAACCCATCGTATCGAAGACATCCACGGCATGGCCGACTTCATCACTCAGTATGCCGGTGTGGATGCCACGCGTCTTGGTTTGCTCGGCCTCTGCGGCGGCGGCGGTTATTCGTTGGCCGCAGCGCAAACCGACAAGCGGTTCAAGTCGATTGCGACAGTGAGCATGTTCAACTCCGGGCGCGTTCGCCGCAACGGCTATGTCGACTCGGGACTGACCACCATCCAGACACGTTTGCAGCAGGCCTCAGACGCCCGCGCCCAGGAGGCGGCTGGCGGCAAGGTTCTCTACTCTGGCGACGCCAACCTGAGCGATGAACAGATCGCCAAGTTGCCGTTTGATCTGTATCGGCAGGGTTACGAGTACTACTGGAAAACGCATGCGCATCCCAACTCGACCTTCAAATACACCACCAGCAGTTTGCTGGACCTGATGCGCTTTGACGCTACCAACCAAATCGAACTGATCGACAAACCCTTGTTGATGATTGCCGGCAGCAAGGCCGATAGCCTGTACATGACCGAGGATGCCTTCGCCAAAGCCACCGGAACGAAGAGCAAGGAGTTGTTCAAGATCGAAGGCGCCACCCACATCGAAACCTACTGGAAGCCAGCTTACGTCAACCAGGCGGTGGGCAAGCTGACCGAGTTCTACGGCAAGTCGCTCTGACGCGTTCTGCCCAATCCCATTGAAAGAAACAACATGACCATCTCAGGCCATCCTGGCCGACTGCTCGTCGCGCTGGTATTTGCTTCCATCGTGGCCTCACCGCTGGCCATTGCGGCCTCGACAGACCAGGCCAAATCCCTCGTGATTCAGGAACAGGGCAGTTTCGCCGTTGGCGGCACCGTCACTCAAACCCCTGACGGGCAAACCCTGCATGGTGACCATGCACGCGTGTTCTATCAGGTGCCGGTCAAGGCCAGAACATTGCCGCTGGTGATGTGGCATGGTTTTGGACAGTTCGGCAAAACCTGGGAGACAACCGCCGATGGCCGCGAGGGCTACCAGACTCTTTATCTGCGGCGTCAATTTGCCACTTACCTGATCGACCAGCCACGCCGTGGCGCGGCGGGGCGCGGCACGGTGGGGGGTGCGATCAGCGCCACGCCGGACGAACAACGCTGGTTCAACACCTTTCGGGTCGGTATCTGGCCCGACTATTTCCCCGGCGTGCAGTTCTCACGATCCAAAGAGACGCTCAACCAATACTTCCGGGCGATGACGCCGGATACCGGCCCGATTGATCTCAATGTCACCAGCGATGCGGTTTCGGCCTTGTTCGACAAAATTGGCCCAGGAATTCTGGTGACGCATTCGCATAGCGGGGGCATGGGCTGGCTGGCGGCGATGAAGAATCCGCGTATCCGCGCCATCGTCGCCTACGAGCCGGGTAGCGGCTTTGTGTTTCCACAAGGCGAAGTGCCACCGGGCATGGCGAGTTCGGCCGGTGCACTGGAACCGGTCGGAATCCCTCCCTCCGAGTTCATGAAGCTCACCAAGATACCGATCATCATTTATTACGGAGACTTCATCCCTTCGGAGCCCATCGCCAATTCAGGACAGGACGGTTGGCGCGTGCGTCTCGCGATGGCCAAGCTCTGGGCGCAAGCCATCAATCGCCACGGTGGCGATGCGAAGGTTGTGCATCTGCCGGAGATCGGCATTCGCGGCAACACGCACTTCCCGTTCTCGGATCTCAACAATGTGGAAATCGCCGATCTGATGTCAAAGTTTCTGGCCGAGAAACACCTCGACTGAAAACGGCAGAGTCCGAACGCGATGACTTTTGGGGATTGCCCCACCGGAAAGGCCGGTCACACTGCATTTCAAGCGGCCCTCCTCGGCATCATTGTCATATTTTGATTGTCAATCCAACAATCATTTTGCAGCTATTCAGATGTGAATTGTCTGTCTACAGTCCGACCCCATACACACACACAACAGAAGACGATCATGGAAACAGTGACTTTGAACAACGGCACCAAGATGCCTATCCTGGGATTTGGTGTCTTTCAGATTCCGGACGCCCAGGAATGCGAACGCAGCGTGGTTGATGCCATCCAGACCGGTTCCCGGTTGATCGACACCGCTGCCTCGTACATGAACGAAGAGGCCGTCGGCAAGGGCATCCGCCAGAGCGGTGTGGCGCGCGAAGAGCTGTTTGTCACAACCAAACTGTGGGTGCAGGATGCTGGTTTTGAACGCACCCAGCAGGCCATCGACAAGTCGCTGCACCGCCTGCAACTCGACTACCTGGACCTGTACCTGATCCACCAGCCCTTTGGTGATGTGCACGGGTCCTGGCGTGCCATGGAAGAGGCCTACCGTCAGGGCAAGCTGCGCGCCATTGGTGTCAGCAACTTCCACCCGGACCGACTGATGGACATCAAAGTCTTCAACGAAGTTGCCCCGGCGGTCAATCAGGTGGAGGTGAACCCATTCCTGCAGCAACTGGAGAGCGAGCCTTTCATGAAAACCATCGACGTGCAGGCGCAGGCCTGGGCACCGTTTGCCGAGGGGCGCAACAACCTGTTTCAGAACGACGTGCTGGTGTCCATCGGCGCGCGCCATGGCAAGTCGGTGGGGCAGGTGGTGCTGCGCTGGCTGATCCAGCGTGGTATTGCCGCACTGGCCAAAACCGTGCGCAAGGAGCGCATGGCGGAGAACCTGGCCGTGTTTGACTTTGCACTCGACGATGCCGAAATGGCACACATCGCCACACTGGACACCAACACCAGCAGCTTCTTCTCGCACCGCGACCCAGCCATGGTGAAGTGGATGAGCGAGCGACGCATCGCCACCTGAGTTGTGCATGAAGACGACGCACGTTTCACATCAGGCCGCTGTGCTGGCCATCATCGTGACAAGCTACCTCATGCTGGTGGTGGACATCTCGATCGTGTTGACTGGCTTGCCCAACATCCAGGCCGAGCTGGGTTTCTCGCACGCAGCCCTGTCCTGGGTTCAGAACGCCTACACCCTGACCTTCGGCGGATTTCTGTTGCTGGGCGCGCGCGCCGGTGACATCCTGGGGCGAAGGCGCATGTTCATCGCCGGTTTGACACTCTTTACCGCTGCGTCGATGGCCATTGGTCTGGCGCCGTCACCGACCTGGCTGCTACTGGGGCGCGCTTTCCAGGGCATTGGTGCGGCGATTCTTGCGCCATCCACTCTGGCATTGCTGTCCATCCATTTTGCGGAAGGCCATGAGCGCACCCGTGCGCTGGCGCTGTACGCCGCAGCGGCTGGCGTAGGCGCAAGTCTGGGCCTGGTGCTGGGTGGTCTGGTCGCCGAACTGATCTCCTGGCGGGTGGGTTTCTTCATCAATCTGCCCATTGGCATTGCGCTGGTCCTGGGCGCCAAGCGCTACCTGGTGGAGACGCCATTGAAATCGGGGCGACTCGATTTGGCAGGTGCGGTGAGTTCGACGCTGGGGATGGGCGCACTGGTGTTTGGCATTGTCCGTTCGGCAGAATCCGGTTGGGCCGACACAGCCACGGGGCTCTCTGTTGCGTCCGGCTTGGCACTGCTGGTGTTCTTCGTGGTCCATGAATCGCGAGCGTTGCAACCCATTCTGCCGCTGCATCTGTTCACCAACCGCGAACGCAACGCAGCGTATGCGGCCCGCATGCTGTTTCTGGGCGGCATGGTGGGTTTCTGGTTCTTCACCACGCAATTTCTGCAGGGGGTCTTGTTGTACAAGCCCTTGCACGCTGGCCTGGCGTTTCTGCCAACAACGATTCCCCACTTCATTGCGGCTATGTCGGTGCCTCGCCTGACGCGCAGGTTTGGCAACGCTAGGCTGTTGGCGGTCGGTCTGAGCTTTTGTATTGCGGGCCTGGTCTGGATGGCCGGACTGTCTGAGCTTTCTCCTTACGTCACGGGGATTGCATTGCCCATGGTCCTGATTGGTATCGGGCAGGGATTTGCATTGGGACCTTTGACAGTTTCAGCTGTTCAGGGTGTTGCCAGTGAAGACGCTGGTGCAGTCTCCGGAATCGTCAATGTTGCGCACCAGGTGGGTGGGTCACTGGGGCTCAGCATTCTGGTTGTGGTGTTTGCTGCGGGTGGCGACGCCGATCTGGGTGCTGCGGCATCCTTGGCGCATCACATTGCCAGCACCTTCACGGCGAGCGCTCTCATGCTGGCCATCGCATTGGCGCTGGTACTTTTCTTCATCGTCCGTCCGCGAGCGCGCTACCTCCCCGCCTAAAGCGGGGCCATCCACTTCCCAAACCAGGAGTTTTTACCATGTCCATCTTCCACAGCCCCACCTCTTCTGACCAAGAACCGCGCGGCCTGCAGCGCCGTCAGTTGCTGGCAACAGCCGCCACTCTGGGTATTGCGCCGTGGCTGCTGTCCGCCTGTGCCAGTCAAACTGCATCCATCGCCAATGGAGCTGACGATGCAGCGATGCGTCGACTAACCGCAGGACAACGGCGCAAACTGGGCACGCTTGAGGTTTTCCCAGTCGGCCTGGGTTGCCAGTGGCGCCCAGGCGCCACACCCGGTGTGGTCGCGGATTCCTACAGCAGCACATTTGACCGCCCGGCGGCTGTCCGGCTCATCCAACGCGCTGTGGACCTGGGTGTCAATTTCATCGACACCGCCGAGGTGTACGGACCGTTTCTCTCGGAGGAGATCGTTGGTGAGGCGCTGCAAGGCATACGTAACAAGATCGTCCTGGAAACCAAATTCGGCATGGATCTCGATCAGAAGACGGGCAAGCGTTTGGGTGGCCTGAACAGTCGACCCGAACACATCAAGCAAGTAGTCGAAGCGCAATTGCGCCGCCTCAGAACGGACCGCATCGACGTGCTGGTGCAGCATCGGGTCGATCCGGCTGTGCCGATTGAAGACGTGGCTGGTGCCGTGAAAGATCTGATCGCCGAGGGCAAGGTGCTGCACTTCGGTCTCTCAGAACCTGGCGTGCAGACGATCCGCCGTGCGCATGCGGTCCAGCCGCTGACCGTGATCCAGAACGAGTACTCGATGCTGTGGCGAGGGCCGGAGGCGCAAGTGCTCCCCGTCTGCGAGGAGCTGAGCATTGGTTTTGTTTGCTGGAGCCCGCTGGCCATGGGCTTTCTCACCGGCTCGGTCAAGGCCGATTCGCGCTTTGCGTCGACACCTGTGATGGACTTCCGTGCCGTAGTGCCGCGCTTTGCACCCGAGGCTCTGCCTGCCAACATGGCCTTGGTCCAAGTGGTTCGGGACTGGGCCGAGCGCAAGAACGCCACACCCGCGCAACTGGCACTGGCCTGGTTGCTGGCACAAAAGCCGTGGATTGTGCCGATTCCGGGTACCACCAATATGGCGCACATGGAAGAAAACCTGGGTGCGGCAGCGATTTCGTTCACGGCCGATGAACTCCGGCAACTCAACGCCGCAGTGGCCGCCGTCAACATCCAAGGCGCGCGACTGCCACCGGCGGTGATGTTGATGTCTGGGGTGGAAGCACCTCTGAAGCGCTGAGAAGCGGGAAAAGACGAATGGTCCAAAAGAAGACTCCAATGCAGGCGCTGAAATCGGCAGGTCTGTCGCTGTTGCTGTCCTCAACGGCCTCTTTGGCCGAGGCTGGCGACAGCGATATGCAGGCGCACGCACGCATGCCAGGAAACGGCGCAACTCAACAAGAGTCAAGGGTTCAAGCCAATCCGCTGAGTACTGGCAGCCGCATCTCGGACCTTCTGAACCATCCGGCGTTTGCCGGTTTCGCCCGTTTGCTGCTGCCTTGGGATGACCGTCCCTACGATGGCGAGATGCGCTTGAGCGACATCGGCGCGCTGTTGCCCTACCACAGCCAGGTTGTCCCCGAGGTGGTGGTGAGCGCCTTGAACCGGATGATTGACGATGTCGGGCAGGGAAGGACCGTGTTTTTCGATTTCTATTCCGAGGAACAAAAGCGATTGGCCCCCTCCAAAAGGCATGCCGGGTTGTTCTTTTTGCGCGGAAAACCCGGTGCGCCGTTTGCCATCATTGCCCCCGGCGGCGGGTTTGCCTATGTCGGCTCGGTGCATGAAGGGTTTCCCTATGCGGTTGACATCAACAAGCTGGGTTACAACGCCTTTGTCCTGAAATACCGTGCAGGTTATGGTGGTGGGGTTGCGACACAGGATCTGGCAGCGGCCATCTCGTACATTTTTGAGCATGCCGCCACCCTTGGCGTCGGTACCCAGGACTATTCGGTGTGGGGCAGTTCGGCCGGGGCCAGGATGGCAGCCTCCATTGGTTCACACGGAGTCGCCGCGTTTGGCGGCAAAGCGCTGCCCAAGCCTGCCACTGTGGTGATGGCTTACACCGGCCATTCCGACTATTCGTCGGATGAACTACCCACCTTCGTAGTTGTCGGTGAACATGACGGCATTGCCCCACCGGCGATCATGGAACGACGCGTTGCAGCCCTGCGAAAGGCTGGAACACTGGTTGAATATCACAAATACCCTGGCCTGGGTCACGGTTTCGGCACGGGCGCCGGTACACCGGCCGAGGGCTGGGTCCTGGAGGCTACCCGCTTTTGGGAACGATTCATGGTGAAGCGATGAGCGCCAACAAAGTACCGCGTAGACGGTGGGCGTTTGGCCTTGTGATTGCTGTCGCCGTTGTGAGTGCTGTCGTGGCCTGCGCCACCACATCCCGGCCATCGTCCTATCCGCAATCACCCCAGTTTCGGGATGGGCGCTTCCACAACGTGGTACCAAGGGCCGAGCGCAGCTTTGTTGATGGGGTGCGGGTATGGGCAGACTTTCTGTTCAACAAGTCGGCCAACACCAGGCCAGACCGCATTGTTCCGATGCTGAAGGTGACCCGGGAAGCCATTCTGGATGCGCCCGACCACAGTGTGTGGCGGCTGGGACATTCGAGCCTGCTCCTCAAACTCAACAACAAGCTGTGGTTGACCGACCCGGTCTTTAGCGAACGCTCTTCGCCCGTTCAATGGTACGGGCCACAGCGCTTCGACGCGCCACCCATCGCGGTCGATGAACTGCCGCCCCTTGAGGGCGTGATCATCTCGCATAACCACTACGACCATCTGGACCACGCGACCATCCTAGCGCTTCAAGGTCGGGTGAAGCACTTTCTTGCGCCATTGGGCGTGGGTGCAACCCTCATCACATGGGGCGTGCCTGCCAGCAAGGTGCAGGAGTTCGACTGGTGGGATGGCACCACCATTGAGGGGGTGCGCTTCATCGCGACGCCGGCACAACATTTCTCGGGGCGCGGTCTCACCGATGCCGATTCCACATTGTGGTCGTCATGGGTGATTGCTGGCCGGGACTTCAAGCTGTTCTTCAGCGGCGACAGCGGTTACTTCGACGGGTTCAAGGAAATCGGCAAGCGGTATGGCCCGTTCGACGTGGCCTTCATCGAAACGGGGGCTTACGACAAGCGCTGGGCGTACGTTCACATGCTGCCTGATCAGGTTCTCAAGGCGTTCGCCGACCTGAATGGCAAATGGCTTTTTCCAATCCATAACGGCACGTTTGATTTGGCCATGCATGCCTGGAACGACCCGATGGAGCAGATTGCAGACCTGGCCGGCGCCAATGGCCTGTCTCTTAGCACACCCATGATGGGCGAGCGCATGAGCCTGTCTGCGCCCACACCGGGAAGCAGATGGTGGCAACAAACCGCACAACGATGACACAACCCAAGGATCCACATGACCCACTTCTCTTTTAAATCCATGGTGTCAACCCTGTGTCAAAAGTCGGCCGTTGGCCTGGCCAGCGCGGTCTGGCTGGTCTTGGCAGGCGGCACGGCCTTGCTAAGTACCGATGTGCTGGCAGAGGGCAACCGTGTGACGTTTCCTGACCTGGACAAGCTGATCCACTACACGACGGTACGGCGTGGCAACGCGGTGGAACATATGTTGACCACGCGCGAGGCGATTGATGCCGCCAAGAAGGGTCAGCCTTTTCCGAACGGAACGCACTTTGTGCTGGTCGACCATCGTGACGGCAAGCTTTCGCGCTACTTCGTGATGCAAAAAGGTGCGGGTTGGGGGCAGGATTACGACGCACGTCGCCGGACCGGTGACTGGCAGTTCCAGTGGTTCCTGACGGACCAGAAGTCCATCAACCCGAGTGAGAACACGGCGCGCTGTCAGTCCTGTCATGAGCCGCGCAAGGACGACGAGTTCCTGTATACCTTCAGCGAATTGCGCAGCTTCGACCCGGCGGCGACACCGAGCAAATGAAGATCCATCTTCTGACCCGATTGGGCATCGTTCTGGCGGCGGCCGCGCTGATGCTCGTGGTCTTGCCTTACTACTGGCAGGACAATCTCTTTCATGAGGTGGCCGGGACCGGCATGCTGGTACTGCTGGTGGTGCATAACGTGTTCAATCGCCGCTGGTACGCAGGGCTGGTACACGGCCCGCTGGATGCACGCAGTGTCATCAACAGGGCCGTTGTGGTGTGCTTGGCGACAGTCATGCTGACCTTGCTGGTGACGAGTGTGATGGTCTCCAACGCCTTGTTCACCGCATTGGAACTGAACAACTCCTTTCGTGTAAAGCAAATCCACGCGTTGGCCGCTTATTGGGGACTCATCATCCTTGGCGCTCACGTTGGCACGCGTTGGACCATGCTCATGGGCATGGCGCGCGCTGTAAGTGGAATCAAGTCCGCAAGTTCAGCACGAACCTGGGTACTGCGGCTCGCCGCCGTGGCCATCACGATCCAGGGCATTCGCAGTTCGTTCGTCCTGAATATCGGCTCGAAGCTCTTCCTTCAGCCGCTCCCGGACTGGTGGGATTTTGGGGAATCCTCCGCAGGTTTTTTTCTGCATTGCTCAGCAGTAGCGGGGCTTTATGCGGCTGTCAGCTACTACTTTGTGTTGTGGACGCAGCGCGCAAAGCGTGTACGCGTCACCGAAAACGCAGCCAACTGAGCATCTATGACCAACCAAGTTTTACAGAAAGGACTCGTGCTTATGAAGAAACCGTTTTTATTGGGAATGACCCTGTGTGCCGTCGCTGTATTTGCTAGCGCAGCCGAACCCCAAGGCCAAGCTGGCCAAACGGTTGCATCAGGCCCCCCTGCCCAACTCATCACACGTGCAGGCGAACAAAAGCCAATATACGGATCGGCCGATTACTTCACCGGGCGTGCGCGGGTTGACCCCTTGTTTTCCGCCAACGAGGACGTCAATGCGTACGGTGCCTATGTGACATTCGATCCCGGTTCGCGCACTGCATGGCACACGCATCCGGCAGGGCAGCGGCTGGTGGTGACATCGGGTATCGGACTGACGCAGGAATGGGGAAAGCCCGTGCAAGTCATCCGCGAAGGCGATGTCGTGTGGTGCCCGCCCGAAGTTAAACATTGGCACGGTGCTACGGCGAACTCAGCAATGACCCACTTGGCTGTGGGTCGCTCCGTTGATGGCAAATCTGTAACCTGGATGGAGAAAGTGACCGATGAACAATACAACGCCCGCTAAGCAACGCCTTTTTCGGGCGGCAGCAGTCACCATGGTTCTGGGTCTCGGCCTGGTGACCGCACCTGCCTACGCCGCTCAGAACAACCCGGAACCGCTCGCCGTGACCACACCAAGCCGCTCAGAGACGCTTTCCGCTAGGCAGCAAGCCATCCCGCTGATCGCCTCCTTTGTGGCGGCGAGCGACATGCCCAAGCTCAACGCCGCTTTGCATGCGGGTTTGGACTCGGACCTGACCGTCAGCGAAGCCAAGGAAATCCTGGTACATCTTTATGCCTACGCCGGTTTTCCGCGCAGTCTCAACGCGCTGGGTGAGTTGCTGAAGGTGGTGGACGCGCGCAAACAACGTGGCATTCAGGACGCACCGGGGCGCGAGCCAAGCCGAACCATTCCCACCGGTGACGAGTTGCTCGCGGTTGGCACAGCCAACCAGACCAAAATTTCCGGCGGGCCGGTCAAGAACACAGTGACGGACTTTGCCCCCGCCATCAACCAGTTCCTGCAGACCCATTTGTTCGGCGACATTTTCGAACGCGACAACCTCGACTGGCAAAGCCGTGAGTTAGCCACGGTCGGAGCACTGGCCGCAACGCCTGGCGTGGAATCGCAACTGCGCTCGCACATGGCCGCCAGCATGCGGACAGGTCTGACGGCTGCACAGTTGCGTCAGTTGGTCGCGGTGCTGGCTGAGCGTGGTGATGCAACGGCCGCCCAACGTGCCGATGTTGCGCTCACGCAGGCCCTTGCGGCGGCGTCCCGCTGAGCACCCGGGCTGTCAGCGCCCAGTGGCATGTCTGCAAGTGTTGGCACAGAACTGGACCCGGACAGTGCGAATATAGGCTGCAACCCTGCAAATAGGTGCTAGCTGACGTTCCCATACCGACGCGGCCGTCTCACTTCATGTATGCACCGGACCGGCGCAGGCCCCAAACTGCGCAGTGTCATCGACCTGGTGGTTGCTGCATTGGACAATGCGGACCATACCCTGGGCGTGAGTCGAATGTCGGCTGTATTAAAACTGGAGCTTCCCACTATGGTGCACTTTGACGAGCACGGTGAATGGCCGTTGTACCGCCTTGAGCTAGATCGCCAGATACTGGACAGTCGTATGCACCCGCATTGAGCCTTGAAACTGACTTAGGTTGTGCAACTTCAGGAGTCATTGGACTATTGGCCATGAATGACCAAAAAAACCAAAATTCTTCAATAGAGAACCGTTTCAGCGACCACCATTGGAGAGTTTGTTGCCGCCGATACCCAATTAGCCGTCTGTACTGGTTGGGGATTGATAGGCAAAAGCACCCTTGAACGCGGTGTCCGCTGCAGTTTGCAGAACATCACAGGTGTGTCACTCCGTCACCGGCACAAGTACCAGAACCCTGTCATTCCAATATCGGCGTTAACAGCCACCTATGTTGATATGCGTATTCCAGAAATCTCTGACCATCGTTGCGGTAACTGTTAACCTCTCCTCTGCCAATGACCTGTAGACCACGCAGGTTCATTGCCAATTGCAATTGCTTATCTGGGATGGCCACCGGACGCCAGTGCGGGTACAGCCAGCGGTGGCACCTACGCAGCAAAAGCTGTCGGCAATAACCCACCCCAACGCAAAAAAGCACTTGGACGGACCAGCACGCCCAGCCCCGAGCGCCACCGCACTGGCGGCATCAGTGAGCAAGCCCGCAGTGCCAACCTCTCCGGGCAACGATGCCGACTGGGAAACGCTCTAAAGCTATCTATTTGATGGCTACTAACGCTTATCCAACAAGGACCATAACCCAAAACATCTGATATTTTCCGGGCCATTCGCCTCGGCCTGACCCTTGCCGCCCGGCCGCCCCCTTCTGGATGACGGGTGACCCAGGTCGGTTGCAGTCTGGTCATGTGCCCGCAGGCACTTGAGGCCTGAGCCAAACAAGCCAAGTCACACATCCAAGGAAGGGTTTATACCGTGCACTTTTGCACACGCAGCTGTTTCCTGCGGTTCTATGATGGTGGCAACCTCCCACCCTGACAGATATCACATGAACCACCTGAAAATCTCCACCCGCCTCACCCTTGGCTTTGCCGCCATCACACTCGCCTTTCTGGTCTTGTCCGGCTTCACGGCGTGGCGAATGCACCAGGTATCGCAGGCCACAGCTCATATGGAAACCGAAACACAGCTGCTGGACCTGGCAGAAAGGTGGCAAGCCAACACCCGCCAGAACTCTGTGCGTGCATTGGCCATCGCATACTCCCCCGGGCCAGCCATGGCTGATTTCTTCAAGGCGGATGTGGCCGCCACCAGCGCCAGCATCACGGAGATACAAAAGAAATTTCTGGAATTGGCCAAGGACGAAGACACCCTGAAACATGTGGAAGCCATGGGTGACGTACGCAAATCCTACCTAACGGTACGCGAGCAGGTGTACACCACGAAAGCGTCTGGCGACGAAACCGCTACCCAGACGCTGGTACACGACAAGCTGGTGCCCGCCACGGCAGAGTACATCCGTGTTTCCCAAATTCTGGTGGACGGCCAAATCGCCAGCATCAGCAAATCCCAAGATGACATCGAAGCCATCTTCAACCAACTCTACCTGGTCGGTGGTGTGTTGCTGGCCCTGTGCATCGGCATCGCCGTCTTCGCCAGCTGGAGCATCTCGCGCGGCATTGCAAAAGGCATCGACATGGCCAGTACCGCCGCACAACGTTTTGGTGAAGGTGACCTGAGCCAGGCCCTGCCCCAGGACGGCAAAGACGAAATCGCCCACCTGTTACAAGCCCTGTCCCGCATGCAGGCCAGCCTGATTGGTGTGGTCCAGCGTGTACGCCAAGGCTCCGAATCAGTCGCCACCGCCAGCTCCGAGATTGCCCAAGGCAACCACGACCTCTCCAGCCGCACCGAATCCCAGGCCAGTGCGCTGCAAGAAACCGCTGCGTCCATGGAAGAACTGTCTTCCACCGTCAAACAAAACGCCGACAACGCGCGTCAGGCCAACCAGTTGGCCTTGAGTGCATCGACTGTTGCGGTGCAAGGTGGTGAAGTGGTCGCCCAGGTGGTGGACACCATGAAAGGCATCAACGAAGCCAGCCGCAAGATCAGCGACATCATCAGCGTGATTGACGGCATTGCCTTCCAGACCAACATCCTGGCCTTGAATGCGGCCGTCGAAGCCGCCCGTGCAGGTGAACAGGGCCGTGGTTTTGCGGTGGTGGCATCTGAAGTGCGCTCCCTGGCCGGACGCAGTGCAGAAGCGGCCAAGGAAATCAAGATCTTGATCAACAACAGTGTGGAGCGGGTCGAACAAGGCACGGCTCTGGTCGATCAGGCCGGTACCACCATGACAGAAGTCGTGACCTCGATCAAACGGGTGACCGACCTCATGGGAGAGATCAGTGCGGCCAGTACCGAACAAAGCCAAGGGGTGAGCCAGGTCGGTGAAGCGGTGACGCAGATGGACCAGGCAACGCAGCAGAATGCGGCCTTGGTGGAGGAGATGGCGGCAGCGGCATCCAGTTTGAGGAGCCAGGCGCAGGAGCTGGTGAGTACGGTGGCGGTGTTCAAGTTAACGCCTGGGCAGGATGCAGGTTATGCAGCACCCGCAATACATGCCAGAACCGTGATCAGCGCACACAAATCGTCTGCACCGAGCAAGAAGGTGGCTGCCAAAGCCGCATCCAAACCGGCAAGCCTGACCCATGACAGCGGTGCCAAGGCGGGTAATGAGGAGTGGGAGAGTTTTTAACCGCGATTACTGACCAACGACGACATCCGCAATGTGATTCCTTTACCGATGCTCGCACTGAGGAGTGTATGGACAGAAAGTCTCTATCTTGATGCTGGAATAGTGACCGCTTTGTGGATGCTCAACGGAAGGTTTAACTGTTGATCAGAAATCTAACCCAGCCGATCTATAGGGCTTGCACTTGAACAAGGATCATTGCATCACCTAGCAACGCGAATTGGTGGCTGCTTTTGCACACAGGCCTGCACGCCAGCATCGCTTGGTGGTCTACCAACTATTGAGTCGGTGCTCAGTTGCCAAACCTGTAACCAGATTTGCTGGCACGCTTGACCTCATACATCGCTGCGTCTGCAGCAGTAACCAGTTGGTCTGGTGACATATCAGAATCAGGGACATACAAAGCAATGCCAATACTCGCGCTAACCTGTGCTGACGCTGCTCCAATCGGAACAGGTATTGAGATAGTCTCCAATAATTTCTCTGCCACCCAGACAGTTGCTTCACGGCCCGACAGCCCTTCCAGAATCAAAGTAAATTCATCACCGCCCAACCGGGCCACGGCATCAGTTTCCCGTACACAGTTTGATAGTCTGCTGGCAATCTCTTTCAATAAACTGTCACCTGCTTCATGTCCCCACGTGTCATTGACCGCTTTAAAACCATCCAGATCAAGAAATAACAAAGCAGTCTGGGTGTGGTTTCTGTTCGAGCGGGCTATCGCCTGTGGGAGTATTTCAAACAAGGCGCGGCGATTGGGAAGCCCCGTTAACGCATCGTGCCGGGCTTCATGCTCCCTCTGTTCTTCATGATGCTTGCGTTCTGTGATGTCATGCAGGAATGCACTGAAAATTTTCTGTCCATCCAGATCGAGTGCCCGTACACGCACCTCTACTAGCAAGGTACTGCCATCACGACGCATGGCGGACAGTTCGAGTCGCTGATTCAGCATCCTGGACTCGCCGGACCTCAGATAGCGCTTCATCCCAGCGACGTGCGCCTCACGCAGGCGAGGCGGGATGATCAACTCTTCCAGGCGACGCCCAATCGCTTCTTCAGCGGACCAGCCAAAAGTATTCTGCGCCTGTTGGTTCCAGTCACTGACCACCCCCGCCTGGTCCATGCACACGTAGGCATCATTGGCGTTCTCGATCACCGCGCTTAGCTCGGCCTCGCGTTTGATCAATGCCTTTTGGTAACTGACCTGCTGCGCCATGCTGTAAGACAGCATCTCGTTGGCGGTGCGCAATTCATGCGTGCGTTCCTCAACGCGGTGTTCAAGGTCTCGTCGCAGCGTAGCCAGGGAAGCCTCCGCCTCCTTGCGAGCATGGATATCCTCGATGAAAGAAATAAAGTATTCAAGCTCACCGTTGGCCGCCAATTGTTTGGTGACGCTGAGGCTGATCCACACCACTTCCCCGGTCTTGCGAAAATAACGTTTTTCAAGCTGGTAATGGTCAATTTGGCTCTCAACCAATTGTTGCAGAAGACTCAGATCGGTTTCCAGGTCCTGCGGATGGGTAATATCCTGAAAAGTTAGTCCAAGCAATTCGGTTTGGCTATAGCCCACAATATCGCACAGGGACTGATTGACGCTGATCCACCCGCCATCGGGTGCCACAAGGGCAATGCCGAGTGCGGCGCGCTCAAAGATGGATCGAAAATGCGATTCACTCACTTCGATAGCCGATTGCGCATGCTCCATATGGGTACGTGCGAGCAAGGCGGTCTCACGTTGCTGAATCTCCTTGCTGACCAAATCAGCCAGATCAATCAGCGTATCAATTTCATCCTGCATCAAAACCCGCGGTTGAGAATCGATAGCGCACAGTGTGCCAAGTACCAAACCTCCACTGGTGACAATAGGCGCGCCTGCATAAAACCGGATGCTCGGGTCGCCAATGACCAACGGGTTGTCTGCAAAACGATCATCTTTGGTCGCATCCCCGACGATCATCGGGCTTTCCTGCAAGATGGCGTGTGCGCAGAAAGCAAACTCACGCGGAGTTTCAAGTGCATCCAGACCTACCCGCGACTTGAACCATTGACGATTGGTATCCACCAAGGATACAAGGGCAATGGGCACACGCAGGGTACGAGCCACCAGTCTGGTAATACGGTCAAAACTGGGCTCCGCTGGGGAGTCCAACAAATCCAGTGCATGGAGGAGAGCGATACGCTCATTCTCATTGGCAGGAAGTGCGGCGGCGGTCATGATCACCCCTTGGTTGTGCTTTCGACACAAATGAATGTCGATCTTTTCCACGACTGGCGGCCGCATCGGTGCGCCACCTCACTTTGTATTTTGCGTTGAGTTTTCCGTCAGTCTGGCCTAGGAGTCTGGGCGGCAGAACATTTTTTGAGTCCATGGCGCTTTGATCAGGCGGGCGAGTTGTCTCTGGGTGCTCCAATTTCGACGATGAGCGCACTGAAGACCTGCCCGTGACCGCTCCATCGGTGTTTTCACGATGGGTTCTTGGGCCCAACTTTGCCTCAACCCATCTGCATGGCACCCATTCTGCGCAGATTCAGGGCCAAACAAACGAGCTTGAACTCGGCTTGAACCTTCTTCAACCCCCGCATACTGAACTGCCTGAACCCCAGAACGTTCTTGATCCAGCCGTTGGGTGGCTCGGCAATCCACTTGCGTTTGCGGTAATCGATCTTTGCCTGTTCTGTTTCGAACTTGGCGGCCATGGCCAGCGTGTGCGGGTAGCGCTGTACATCCCGTGGTTTAGCCAGCACTTTGCCCTCGCGGCCCAAG
Organism: Rhodoferax sp. BLA1; assembly: GCF_013416775.1. Classification (GTDB taxonomy): domain Bacteria; phylum Pseudomonadota; class Gammaproteobacteria; order Burkholderiales; family Burkholderiaceae_C; genus Rhodoferax. The sequence continues at coordinate 118,381 of NZ_SZVI01000012.1, read as the reverse complement.
GCAATCACCAGTTGCGTATTGGGGTGGGTGATAGCCAACTCCACCATCACCGCCTCACTGCGGTAGCCCGCATCGGCCAGAACCTGTGCTGCATCCGATTGGGTATGCGCCTTGACGGCCGCCAACACCATCGGGAGTTGCTGCACATCCGAGCTGGTGTTGACCACCTCTGCGGCCACGATGATGTGGGCGGCCTCGTCCACTGCGGTCTGCGCGTTATAGCTGTAATCAAACCCGCCACCGACACGTTTCATGATGCGTGCCTCGGGATCGGTAAAGCTGTCCTGGGCCTTGGGCGCAGGAACACCAAAGTCGCGTTGGTAGGGCTTGCCACCTTTGGGTTTACCGTCTTTGTCCCGGGGCTTGCGTTCGTCGTCTGGGGTGCGCCCGCGCTGCGCATCGCTTAAACGCTGGCGCTCTTCCAAGCGGGCCTTGGCCGCCTCAATCGCACTCAGGCGCGCTTGCCTGCGCTCGATCTCGGCGGGGATGTCCAGCTCGGGTTCGTTCTTCTCAGCCTCGTCGGTAGTGGCTGCCTTCTTCACCAGCGCAGTGATTTGCGTTTTGAGCTGCACTTCGGCTGTCTGCATGCGCACGTAGCTCATGGCCTTGTGGCGACTGGCATTGGCTTTGAGCTTGGTGCCATCCACGGCGATGGTGCCCAGCTTGACCAAGCCCATCTCGCGCGCCAGGCGCACGACCTGGACAAACAGTTCGGTGAATTCGGCCAAGTGCAGCGCACGGAAGTCCCGAATCGTGCGGTGGGCGGGGAAGTTGTCGGCACCGAGCACCCGAAACGCCACGTCCTCATGCAATTTCCTGGCAATCTTGCGTGAACTGAAGACGCCCGTGGCATACGCATAGACCAACACTTTGACCATCATGGCCGGGTGAAAGGGCTGATTACGCGCGCCGCCAGCTCCATAGCGTGCATGAAAGGTGCTCAGGTTCAGACTGTCAACGGTGTCACTGATGAAGTAGGCCAGGTGGCCTTGGGGCAGCCAGTCTTGTAGGGCTGGCGGCAGAAGTTGTTGTTGCTCAGGGTGGTAGGGTACATAGCTGGTGCTCATGCCTTTGCTCAGCAGGCTTCGTGCCAGGGTTCAGCTCCGAAGGAGGTTTCTGCCGCCCAGACTCCTAGGTGGCAAACGATAGCGCCAAAATGACCGGTCTGAGGCATTGGGATCGAAAATTTGAAGACAGCTTCTAGCTTGAAACTGATGTCAGTTGTGCAGGGGGAGCCGACATTCAGACTGGCCATCAAGTCTTGGGCCTTGCAGGGTTTATCGCCGTTTAATTTCTGTTGCGATTGGCATAACTAGAATTTCTTCTATAAATCGACTATTGAAGAGTACGGGGAGTCAAATCTTGATCCAAAGTTGCTTTGTTCATAAGACAGGATTCACTTCCATCACACGTTAAAACGCATGGACCTTCTCTTGGAAGTTCCGCTGAAAACTGCGTTCAAGTGGTGGCGTGTGACCGGACCGGTTGCCGCAGCGACCGGCGTCGCCTGGATTGTTGATACCTTCACGCTGGTGCACTCCGTTCGACTAACTTACTCACTGATGCTACTGGCGCTTGTGGCTAGTATTGTTTGGCATCGAGGGCGGTTCAGCGCAGTTCCCCCGACGGACCCGCCACAGCCAAGTCGGACGTTGACAAATTCTCAGTCGACTCGCGCGGATGTCGAGTTGGATGCATAACTGTGCCGCGAAGAGCATAAGCGTGCCGCAAACACCAGCCCCGAAAGATTGTCCCAATGTGTTGCCGACATCACCTGAACTTGCAATCCATTGAGTTTGCCTAGCAAATCAGTGGGAAATCGAGACAAGTGAAAAACTTCGATGCCCATGACGACGCGCGGAAACATAACCGTGCCAGAGCGGCACGGTTATGGCTCCAGGGACACAAACATATAAAGCGTCTACTTTCACTTCGGAGTCGCCATGTACTTCGAGAAATTTTGAATGTAGTCGTCAAGAATAGTCCGGGATTACGTAGCACTTGCACAATGACAAGCCGCGTACAGCCAGCAACAATTTCCTCAACTTCACAGAGGAAATTTCACGACGGAATGCCGAATGCCTCCGCCAATTCAATCCGATTTCGTCCGTTTTTCTTGGCCTTGTAAGCCGCATCATCGGCAATTTTTATCAGTCGCTCTAACATTGTCTCGCTGGTCGCCTCTCGTGCGAAATCTCCGCCGAAGGCAGTGGCGACTCCAATGCTTGCCGTATATGGGGGCACGCCGTCGCTACGTGAACGATTCAGCATTGAATGGATACGATTGGCAATGACCATCGCCTTGTCTTGCCTCGTCTCAGGCAAAAGCAGAACAAATTCTTCACCTCCAATGCGTGCAAATAGGTCCGATTGGCGAATAAGGCCCCTGATGGCTTCACTGAAATGCCTTAAAGCCTGGTCTCCTCTTTCGTGTCCGAAAGAGTCATTGATCTTCTTAAAGTGGTCCAAATCCATCATGATCAGGGATGTGTCATGCCCCTTGCGCTCGGCAAGTTGAATTAAAGGGTTGGCTTTTTCAACTAGCCCTCGCCGATTCATGGCGCCGGTCAGGAAGTCTGTGCTCGCCATGCTGACAAGGACAAACCGCTGCTTGCGGGCAGCCAACAGAAAGAAACTGACTGGGTGCAGGACGGACAACAGAGAATAAGCACCAAGGTAGACGATGTTGATGGCGTTGGGACTGGGCAATTGAGCTTCCTCCGAGGCACTGCCCCAGCTCGCTATTCCAGTAACCATCCGCGCTGCCGTGGTTACTACGCCCAAGAACATCCCGATTGCAAACAGGAAATTGAGGGGTGATCTCCCGGTTCGGAACGCCAATAAACAAAGATAGGCGTAGGTGCCACAAGCAATGCATGAAACCAATACAACTCGGGCGATGAAGTTAGGGTCGGCATACGTCCAAAAGGTCAACCAAGCGGTGCAGAAGCCAATATAAACTCCAACCCGCCACCAGTGTATTGGCACGCCCGTATCGCCGTTGAGTTCTCGCGTCCCGCGAATCATCAACCAATACCCAGCCAACAAGCAGTTGTTGGCGACAACGATTGAGATGAAATCTGGAATTCGTCCTCGAAGGACTATGCACCACGATGCTACGAAAACCAACACGGAGGCAATGGTCCAACTGCGAATGCCACCAACTTCTCGGTGAAATGCAAAGTGAGCGCCATAAAGAACCAGAACCGTCATTGCGGACATGATTGCGCTAATGAAAACGATAGTTTTTGGATCCAAACCTTGCATGAAACTCCTGGCTCAGGCTTTGGCAGCCAATTCCCATCACTACCGAGACGCTAAACGAACCGCACGGCAATACCATTATCGCCCTGAGTGATGGCGATCTCCGGGTACTGCGAGGCCACTTGCGCTTTGGGGATTGATACCACTACCCCGGGGCCGCAGGAAAAGCGGTGCTCTCTACGGCAGCAAACTGAGTAGACCCGTTGTTTGTATGCCGACATTGACCTGCGGTACTTCCGAGCGGTATGCGCATCGCGCGTCGTTTCAACTTCAGGAAACCGCCGGTGTCCTCTATTGCTTCGACGAGCACCGCAATCCCTACCATGCATCTGAGTACGTGATGCGGTTTGTAACTGGCGCGCGCGTCTGCCTCTTCATTCACTATGACGTGGCGAGGACTCACAAGCTATCTCAACAGCTTGCCGTTGTGACCACGCAAGTTGCCCTGATTGTTCGTGTGGAAGCGACAAGCAAAGTCTCAAGCCTGGCTCCGCCCTGTACGCAGACAGCGTCCATCCATGAGCCAGCGCAATCTCTTGGCAAATGGCCAAGCCGAGGCCGGCGCCGTGATCGCGCCGATGAGCGCCACGCCAGAAGCGTGAGAATATCTGCTGGAGCTGCTCCAGACTAACCCCAGGCCCCCAATCACGTACGGAGACCTCTGCAGCGGTTACCTCCACGAGAACTTCCGTACCTCGGGGCGCATGCTGGATGGCGTTCTCCAACATATTCTTGAACAAGGTAAAGAGCGCCCCCCGATCGGCTTGCCATTGCACCTCGGAAACGTTGCCGGGCGTCACTAGGCGAACACTCGCCGCATCCGCCATGCGTTGCAGATACCTGGCGGCCTCCGTCGCCACCTCCAGTACGTCGACCGCGGTAAAAGTGTAGTTCTGTCCCTCGCTCGCTTCAGCCAGCAGCAACAGTTGCTGGACCTGGCGCGTCATGTGTTCAACGTCGTTGAGCAATGACTTGCGGTTATCCCCATCGTCGATCAATTCGATCTGTGCGCGGATCAATGCGAGCGGCGTTTTCAACTCGTGCGCCGCTGTCGAGAGGAATTCCTGCTGGATGCGATACCCCTGCTCCAGCCGCTCAAGAACTCGGTTGAAGCTGTTGACCAAAGGCTCAATCTCGGTCGGAATGGCCTTGGTCTGCAAGCGAGCGTGAAGGGAGCGTGGAGAGATTGCCGCCGCAGAATCCGAAACATCGCCTAGAGGTTTGAGGGTGTAGCGCAAGGTAACGTAGGCACACAAACCGAAAGCTACAAACGTCACAATACCGAACACCGTGACGCCATATCCCACAAGTGGGAAGGCGACACTATGAAGGAGATCCATGAACCTTGCGCTGGCTGCGAACTGCAGATACCACGTTTTTCCATCATGTTCGATGGCTTCGGTGGCCCCGTAAATAGTCATTCCATCGTGCTCAAAATCGAAAGTCCCCCGCGCCAACCGAGTAAGGTCTCCTGCGACCGGCCAAAACCCTTCTCCAGCACTCGATACGACCATGACCTTGCCGGTTTCGTCCAGAATTCGATAAGCTGTCTCGCGTTGGGGTCCTTCGTATAGCCAAGTCATATCGTCCAGGCTAGCGTCAAACCCAACCGGACGGCCGTTGCTATCGAACTTGATGTTATCCACAAGATCACCGACGGCGTCGGCCAAGTCCATGCGGATCAGAAAATCGCTCTGGAGCACCACAACGGCAACAATCACGAGCAGCGTGATGCTCAGCATCATGCCCGCAACATAGGCCAGCAGGACCTTCAGTCTCAGGCTATTGGGCAGTGTCATGTTCACGAAGAGCATAACCGCGTCCCCTCACGTTAACAATCTGTTGGCGTGACCCGATGACGAGCAGTTTTCGACGGATCCGATGAAGGGCCACGTCCAAGGCGTTCGGCGTTACCGCCTCGCTCAGCCCCCAGGCTGCGGCTTCCAGCGCGCTGCGACGCACGATCTCATCTTGTTTGCGCAACAGCAATAACATGATGTGGATCTCTGCCGGAGCGAGCGTGACGCTTTCGTCCCCGCGGCAAAGAACGCCGGCATCGGGACGTAACGTCAGATCGCCATGACTGGGGTCCAGCGTGCGGAACTCTACAGTACGGCGCAATAGTGACCGCACACGTGCCACCATCTCGTCCATGGCGAACGGCTTGGCAAGGTAATCGTCGGCTCCCGCTTCGAGGCCCTCGATACGGTCATGCAACGCGTCGCGTGCCGTCAACACGAGACACGGCACACCCTTACCGGCCTTACGCAACCTCTGCAGCAAGACGAGCCCATCGCCATCCGGCAATCCCCGATCAAGGACCAAGGCCTGGTAGGGCATCTGCTGGATGGCCGTCCATGCGGTGTCGATGCGGTCAATCACATCAACGGCTATTCCGGCGGACACCAACCCTTTGCACATCAGCTGGGCCAGCCGGTCATGGTCCTCTACCAGGAGTATTCGACTCATCGGAAGCGATAGGTATATCCCAGAAGTAAACGATCTTCGGTCGAGCTATCTACCAGCGGACTGTCCTTGATCCCCTCTGGCAGGCTCGACACGGCAATATCCAGGAATACAGAGTGCCGTTGATCGAACATATAGATGCCACGAACGCCCACCTCGGCACCAACGCCAGCCTTCCCAGCATAGGCTGGACGACTCTGGCTGGCTTCGCTGTCACGAACACCGAAATAGTAGTCGACGTACTTCTTGTCGTACCAGGTCGCTTCTACACGTGGTGTGAGCATCATATGCTCACCAAAACGCCAGGTCTTCTCTAGGCCGAGACTGAATTTTTGACCCTTGCTGTTGCCTGATGTGTCAGCAAGCCACGCGGCTTTCACGGCCGCTAGGTCGTTCTTCCATTCCACTTCGGCACCTGCCCAGATGCCGCCTTTGCGATCACTCATGCCAGTCAGAATGGGCGCGTCATCGGCCTTGTAACCGCTTCCATCGTATTTGCCAACGAGGCTGAAGTTGAGTTTCTGAGAGTTGCTGATGTCGAGGCTGGGCAGTTTGAGCCCAATCTGCGGTCCAAAGATATGGACGTACTTATTCTCATACTGAAGCAATGGTAAGGCAGTGGTGTCCCGATCCATGCCGGTATACGGCTTCTGCTCACTGACGACGCCAAGTCCCAGTGAGAAGGATGATGAAGACGACTTGTCATCGGCGGTCGCTGCGGTCGCCGATGCGCATAGTCCGACGGCAAGCGCTGAAACGACCGCCATACGCGAGGCAGAACCATGGGACATCAAAAATAACGGAAGTGGTAGTGGCATGTGTGCATCTCTGGTGATGTTGAAGGAGTTCCATCGTCGCACCTGATTTCTTACCGAACACTTACCAAGCATTTTCCGAATCACCTTTGATCACCTCGTCGATCGGTAAGTATTCGGTAAGGCGAATTGCCAGACAGTCCCGGCCTGATCAAGACGAGGGCACCGCATGCATCTATCCACCACTTTCATTCCGGCAAATTTTGCATCCCGCCGGCACCGCACAGCGAGGGCTGACGTGCTACCCGATTACCGGGCGCATTGGTGGGTAGGAGGGTTGACGACCGCGCTCACAACGGGGTTCGAACTCATGGCGACCATTTTACTGACTGGCTGCGCGTCGGCGCTGCCAGCACCGACGCCGGGTAGTGCTGACGCGCCGGTCACCGCGCAATGGCACGCACCGTTGCCGCACGGTGGGCAACTTACCGATCTGAGCCAATGGTGGGCCCAGTTCGACGATCCGCTGATGCTGCGTTTCGTTGAGGCCGGGCAACGGGTCAGTCCGACACTGGCGCAAGCCGCCGCGCGCATCAGCGATGCACAGGCCGCGCGCGTCGCACGGGGAGCCGCGCTGATGCCTACGCTTGATGCAAGTCTCAGCGCAAGCCGGGGACGATCAGAGCTTGGTTCTTCGATTGGCACCGAGTCTTCGGCAGGCTTGCAGCTCGGTTGGGAGCTCGATCTCTTCGGGGCCGGGCGTGCCGCTGCCGACTCCGCGCAAGCGCGGCTCGAGTCCAGCCAGGCCGGCTGGCATGACGCGCGGATCTCGGTCGCCGCCGAAGTGGCGACGACTTATGTCGAACTGCGGGCGTGTGAGGCGCTTGTTCAACAGACTGAAATTGATGCCCGATCACGCGCACGGACGGCACAGATCACCCGCCTGGCCGCGAACGCCGGCTTCCAGAATCCGACCGCGACAGACCTGGCCATTGCCAGCGCTGCACAAGGCCGGGTCACGCTGATCCAGCGGCAGGCGCAGTGCGACTCGCTGATCAAGGCCTTGAATGCCCTGACTGCACAGGATGAGACGGCACTGCGCCGCGACCTTGGCACGCGAACCGGGCAGCTACCCGAGCCCATCGAACTGGCCGTCACCGCGATGCCGGCGGAGGTGCTTGCGCAGCGCCCCGATATCTACGCAGCAGCGCGTGAGGTGGTGGCAGCGAGCGCCGACGCGGACCAGGTGCAGGCGCTGCGTTGGCCGCGCATTGCGCTGGTCGGAAACATCGGGACGACGCGCATAAATAGCGGCGGGGTCAGTGCCAACGGCACCGTCTGGAGTATCGGGCCGGTGACGGTCACGTTGCCGCTGTTCGACGGCGGGGCGCGCCGCGCCAACGCGGAAGCGGCGCGTGCTCGCTACACGAGTGCCACGACCGTCTATGCCGCGCGCCTGCGTGAAGCGATACGCGATGTGGAGATCGCCCTCGTTAGGCTGGACAGCACGACGCAACGCAGCCAGGACGCTGTGACGGCTGCCGAGGGATTCGAGCGCTCGTTCATAGCCAACGAGGCGAGCTACCAGTCCGGTATGGTCAGCCTGTTCGAACTCGAAGAAGCGCGTCGCAGCATGATCGTCGCACAAAGCGCCGTCATCGACCTCCGACGTGAGCGCATCACCGCCTGGATCACCTTGTATCGCGCCCTGGGTGGCGGTTGGTCCACCACAGAAACGCAGGCTGCACGCGATGCAGACGTCGGCAATCTTGCAAACACATCCGAAAGACAAGGAACGAAGTAATGAGAAAACCCCGCTTGGTCATCACCACTGCCACCATCGCGGCGATCATCGCCATCGTCTTTGTATTGTCCATGCGCAGCGCCACCACAACCACAACCACAACCACAACCGCAAGCGAAGAGAGCGCCGCAGTCGCTAAACCTGCATTGGCTGTAAGTGCCACAACGCTCGAACCGGCACTGCTGCCGATCAGGATCTCCGCCAACGGGAACATCATGGCCTGGCAGGAAGCCAGCATCGGCACCGAGGCAGATGGCCTGCGCCTGACCGAGGTCAAGGTCGAGGTGGGAGATCGTGTCCGGCGCGGACAGATACTCGCCGTTTTCGCTGCCGACACCGTCACGACGGCACTCGCACGAAGCCGCGCCAGGGTCGCCGAGGCCGAGGCGGCACTCGCCGGAGCCATCGACAACAGGCAGCGCGCCGACGAACTCAAGACGACCGGCGCAATTTCGGCGCAACAGATCCAGCAGTACCTCACTGCCGACCGCACCGCCCGGGCGCAACTGGAGGCGGCTCAGGCCGACGAGAAAACGCAGAGCCTGCGCCTGGCGCAGACGCAGGTGCACGCCCCCGACGACGGCGTCATCTCGGCCAGTAGCGCCACGGTCGGTGCGGTGCTTCCCGCAGGTCAGGAACTGTTCCGGTTGATCCGCAGGGGTCGACTCGAATGGCGTGCCGAGATCGCAGCATTCGACCTCGCCAAGCTGCGTCCGGGTCAGGCCGCACGCCTGATTCCGGTTGGCGGCGAGACGATAGAAGGCAAGTTACGAATGCTTGCCCCTAAGGTCAATCTCCAGACGCGCAACGGCCTCGTGTACGTCGACCTGCCGACCGGCGCCCCGGCGCGTGACGGCATGTTCGCGCGCGGCGAGTTCGACCTTGGCGCAGAGCAGGCCATGACATTGCCGCTGAGCGCAGTGCAGTTGCGCGACGGTTTCAGCTACGTGCTACGTATTGACCGGGACTCCAGAGTCATTCAGACCAAGGTGACGGTCGGACGACGCGCGGGAGCACGCATCGAAATCACCGGCGGCATCGACGCGTCAGCTCGCGTGGTCGCCTCCGGCGGGAGTTTCATCGGCGACGGCGATCTCGTTCGCGTCGTCACGGATGTGTCAGCCGTGGCTTCGGCCTCGGCCGCAGGAGGAACGCGATGAAACTCAATATCTCCTCCTGGTCGATCCGCAATCCGACCCCAGCCATCCTGCTCTTCATCATGCTGACCTTCGCGGGCCTGCTGGCCTTCCGGGCGATGAAAATTCAGGATCTTCCCGATGTTGAAGTACCGACGATCAGCGTGATGGCTGCGCTGCCCGGCGCCTCGCCTGTGCAGCTCGAAAGCGAAGTCGCACGCAAGATCGAGAACTCGCTCGCAACGGTCCAGGGCGTCAAGCACATCCAGAGCACCCTGACTGACAGCAACGTAGATATCACGGTCGAGTTTCGTCTCGAAAAACCGACGCAAGAAGCCATTGACGACGTGCGCGATGCCATCGCCCGTATCCGTTCGGACCTTCCGGCTGAGCTGCGCGATCCCGTGATCAAAAAAATGGAGTTCTCCGGCGAGCCGATCGTTACCTATACGATCGCCTCGTCGCGCCTGGACGACGAAGCATTGTCGTGGTTCGTCGATAACGAGGTCAGCAAAACCTTGCTTGCCGTTCCCGGCGTCGGCGCGGTCAAGAGGGTTGGCGGCGTCACCCGCGAGCTGCGTATCGACCTTGATCCGGCGCGTCTGTTCGCCTTGAATGCGACGGCGGTCGACATCTCGCGCCAGTTGCGCCAGGTACAACAGGAGGCCTCGGGTGGCCGTGCCGATTTCGGAGGCAGCGAACATTCGGTACGTACCCTCGCCACCGTACAGACGGCGGAGGAGATGGCTGCGCTGGAGCTCACGCTGAGCGACGGCCGCAGCATCCGGCTTGATCAGGTGGCGTCAATCTCCGATACGGTGGCCGAGCCTCGATCGATCGCACTTCTGGACGGCAAGGCCGTGGTCGGCTTCGAGATTGTGCGCATGCGCGGGTCCGGTGAGATCGATGTCGCCGAAGGCGTGCGTGCTGCGCTTGAACAGCTTAAAGAAAAGCACCCGACGATCTCGGTCACCGAAGCCTTCAACCGCGTCGATCCGGTCGTCGAGAGCTACGACGGCTCGATGGGCTTGTTTTACGAAGGGGCGGTGCTTGCCTTACTGGTGGTGTTCCTGTTTCTGCGCGACTGGCGGGCTACATTCGTATCGGCGGTCGCGTTGCCGCTCTCGGTGATACCGACCTTCGCGGTTATCCATCTGCTGGGGTTCACGATCAATATGGTGACGCTGCTGTCGCTGTCATTGGTCATCGGCATTCTGGTCGACGACGCCATCGTCGAGGTCGAGAATATCGAGCGCCACCTTCTGTTGGGCAAGACGCCGTGGCAGGCGGCGGTGGAGGCGGCCGACGAGATCGGTCTGGCAGTCGTCGCGACGACCTTCACGCTGATTGCTGTGTTCCTGCCAACGGCATTCATGAGCGGTACTGTCGGCAAATTCTTCGTGCAGTTTGGCTGGACGGCGGCAATTGCAGCGTTCTTCTCACTCGTCGTCGCGCGCTTGGTGACGCCGATGATGGCGGCCTACATGTTGCGTTCGCCGAAGAGACCTGAAGAACCGGGACTTCTATGGATAGGCGTGTATCTGTCATGGGCGCGCTGGAGTCTTAGCCACCGTTTCCTGACCGTCGCCGGAGCCCTCGTTTTCCTGGTTGGTGGCCTGCTGCTCGCAACGACACTTCCCGGCGGCTTCATGCCGCCGGACGACGACGCCCGAACGCAGGTGACACTCACACTGCCGCCCGGCAGCAAGCTGCACGAAACGCTGGCGATCGCCGAGCGCGCGCGCAACATCGTGCAGAAGAACGAACACGTCAAGATGGTCTACACGGCGATCGGGTCAGCCGATACCGGCGCGAACGTTCGCACGGCCGTATTGACGATCAACATAGCGCATCGCAACGACCGCCCCGGCGTGAAGAAACAGAGAATCGAAGAGCAGCTTCGCGATGCACTTGGCAGCCTGCCCGGTGTACGCATCGGGATCGGATCAAGCGACAACCATGTCCTGGTACTTGCTGGCGAGGACGGTCGGGTACTTGCACAGCACGCGCATGAGGTAGAGCGCGAACTGCGCACAATCCCCGGTATCGGCGCGATCACGTCGAGCGCCGGCCTGGTGCGTCCCGAACTGGTCGTGCGGCCCGATTTCGCACGCGCGGCCGACCTCGGCGTCACCTCGGAGGCGATCGCCGAAACGCTGCGCGTCGCGACCATGGGCGACAACGATCAGGAACTCGCCAGACTGAACCTGAGCGAGCGGCAGGTACCCGTCGTCGTCAGGCTCTCCGCTGCCGCCCGCGACGACTTCGAGACGCTCAAACGTCTGCCGGTGCCCGGTGCGCGCGGCCCCGTGGCGCTGGAGAACGTCGCGACGCTGGCGATCAGTAGCGGTCCGACGGAGATTGCGCGCTACGACCGCAGACGCAACATCAACTTCGAGATCGAGTTGAATGGCCGCGAGCTGGGTGACGTCGAACAGGCCATCCTGGCCCTACCCAGCCTGCGCAAACTGCCGCTGGGCGTGACACAGACCTCAAGCGGTGACGCTGAGATGATGGGCGAACTGGCTTCCGGTTTCGCCTTGGCGATGCTGACCGGCGTTCTGTGCATCTACGTGGTACTTGTCTTGCTGCTGAAGGACTTCGTGCAACCGCTGACCATTCTGGTCGCCCTCCTGCTCTCGGTGCCGGGGGCGTTCGTGGCGCTGTTCATCACCGGATCAGCGCTGTCGATGCCATCGATGATCGGATTGATCATGCTGATGGGCATCGCGACGAAGAACTCGATCCTGCTGATCGACTACATCATCCTCGCGCGCCGGGATCAAGGCCTGAATCGCTGGGACGCGATCATCGACGCGTGCCGCAAGCGCGTCCGCCCGATCGTCATGACGACCATCGCCATGGGCGCCGGCATGATGCCGATCGCCCTTGGTATGGGCGCCGACCCGAGCTTCCGCGCGCCGATGGCGATCGTCGTGATCGGCGGGCTGATCACCTCGACCTTCTTGAGTCTCCTCGTCATCCCGGTGGTGTACAGCTATCTGGACGACGCCTTGCAGTGGGTCAGGAAGGGTGTCCGCCGCTTGCCTCCCATATCATCGGTCCATGATATGGGAGCATGTCCAGCAAAGATAGGCGTGCCAGTTGGCTCAGAGAATGCACCTCTGTAAAGAAGCCGAGCGGTATTGGCGCTCAGTGACATTGCAATGAGCGCGAGTACCTATAGCTCCGTGGTCAGCACGATCGTCAGGCAGCTCGTGCTAGGCGGAACTGCACTTGTGTGGTTAATCAAGGTCGGAACGCCCGAGGCGGATAGTTATGGACTCAAAGATGACGCCTGTGAAGGTCTGGTACTTGGTTTGCTGTTGGTACGGATAATTACAGCTCAAAAGCTGTCACTCACCAGCGTCCGCTCCTGGCCCGGACTTGTCGCAGCAGTGGTTTTAGGCGGTTTCGGGGGGGCAGTCCTCGGTTGGCAGACTTGGACAAATCTGATCAGTCAGATTTCGAAACCAGCAAGCATGAGAAAAGGCGGCTGTTCGTGCAAAGATCCAGGGCACAAGACCAATACTCAATATTTCCTGAATTGCCGTTTCATCATGCTTGCCTGAGGCACAGCCTTGGCACATCCAGGGCACAGTGGGTTAAAGCAATAGACAGCTGACGATTGGCCTTTTCGAGGTCAAACTACTGTTTGACTATTGGACACCGGTCTAGATTCCACTTGATGCCTCAAATTTGATAGCATCAAACCTATGAATGGTGCGGCTGGCGGGGATCGAACCCACGACCCTTGGCTTCGGAGGCCAATACTCTATCCACTGAGCTACAGCCGCAACTCTAAAAAAGACCAATACTCACATTTTCGCAGCGAGCCCGGATGACTATAGGCTTCGGAGGCCAATACTCTATCCACTGAGCTACAGCCGCATGCTTGACGCGAACCGTGGATTGTAGGTGCTTTCCGGGCCTGGGCCGCACAGCTACGCTTTGATACGGTTCTGTTTGAGCTGATCACCTCGGCCCCAGGTGCCTGGTCAGCCGTCCTGTTCTGAAAGTGGTCACAGCATTTCGCCCTGAATTCAAGATAATTTTGGCCTCAAGCCCTTATTTCAAAAGGGCATTCAGCTATACATTTTGCATAGCCATGGGACTAAGGACAAAACCGAACCGCTCTGGCACATCCTGGCTCAGCACATCCTGGGGCAACCACAGACCGTGGTCGACTGCGTCGGCCGCCAAGCCCATGTCTTGGGTGTGCACCAAGCCAAACCCGGTGTCTGTTTGCAAAAACAGATGGCCTTGTTCGTCGAGCCAGCACGTCTGGACAGACGCATCACGCCCGATGTGGTCCTTGACCGAGAAGTCGGTCTGCACCCGCCAGACCAGCGGTGCCATCTGCAGCTCCACAAACACCCGCTGCGGCCCGTTCTGGAAAAACCAACGACCCAGACTGTCAGCGCTGTAGTTGCGACCAATGAAGTCGATCAGTTTGTCGTGTTGCAACAGCGAACCCTTGCTGCCCGGCAAGCTGCTGGCAAACGTACCGGCGGCTTGTGCCTGGTCGTCGCGCAGGTACCAGTTGCCACGCGCGTCCAGTCCCAGCCAGCCGTAACAGTCGGGCACGTTGGGCCACTTGGCCATGGCCTGGTGGACGATGTCATCCATGGGGAGCTCCGTGTTGTGCCAGCCAGCCGCCCACTTGCTCGGGCAAGCTGCGCAGATGGCCGGGCGGTTTGCCTGCGGCAAAACCCACATGGCCACCATGGCGGGGCTGCCACAAGGTCACGTGGTGGCCCACACTGCGCAGGTGGGGCAGGCTGTGGCCAGGTACAAACGGGTCGTTCAGGGCGTTCACCAGCAGGGTCGGCACCTGGATGCTGGCTAGCTGTGGTTTGGCCGAGGCCCGCGCCCAGTAATCGTTGGTGTTTTTGAAGCCGTGCAACGGGGCGGTGAAGACGTTGTCAAACGCATACAGGTCCTGGGCCGCCTGCAGCGCCTGTGCATCGAACAGGCCCGGGTGCTGGGCCAACTTGCGCAGCGCCTTGGGTTTCATGCTGGCCAGGAACATGCGGGTGTAGATCTGCCGGTTCCAGCCGCGGCCGATGGCCCGGCCACTGGCCGCCAGATCCACCGGCGCGGAGATGCTGGCGACCGCATCCACCACCTGGCCCGCGCTCTGCCCGGCTTCTTCTGCCCAGCGCAACAAGGCGTTGCCCCCCAGCGACACACCCACCGCCAGGATGCGCCCGCTGTGTCGGCGCCGCAAAGCCTGCAACACCCAGCCGATTTCCTCATAGTCGCCCGAGTGGTAGGCGCGTGGGGCCAGGTTGATCTGGCCGCTGCAGCCCCGGAAGTGCGGCACCACATAGTTGAAGCCCTGTTGCTGCGCATACTCGGCAAACGCCAGCGCGTAATGGCTGCGGGACGACCCCTCCAGGCCGTGGAACAACACCAGCAAGGTGCCCGCTGGTGGTCTGTCCAACCAGTCCAGATCGATGAAATCGGCGTCCGGTGTGGTCCAGCGCTCACGCCGGTAAGGTGTGGTCTTGGCCGTAGCCTGGGTCTGCTGGCGGCGCGCGTGAAGAGCCGGCCAGATGGTTTGCGCCTGCCCGCCTGGCAACCACCAGGGAGCTATGTAGTTCATAGCTACTTGTCCTTTATTGATAAGGGCTAGAGGCCAATTTAGTGCAGAACATGGGGTGGGTCAGAAATGTCCTCAGAGTCATGTGAGCCACCGGCGCTGACATGGTGGGCCACCATGCGCCAACCCTGGGTTGTCTTGAAATACACGTTGGTGGCGATGGCAAAGGCCTCCACCGAGCCTTCACTGGTGAGGATGTCGAGGCGTTCACGCACACTGTGCACCGCGCTGGTCATCGACTCGATCTTGCGCAGGGATTCCACCTGGATCCGCACCGCGCCGTGGCTGAGCACCATCTCAAAGGCGGCGCGCACGGCACCCAGACCCACCAGGCGCGGGCTGCCGGGGTGGATGCAGACCACATCGTCTTCATCGGCCCAGCAGGCCATCAGCCGTTCAATGTCGCCGCTTTGCAGCGCCTCGTAGAAGCTGGTTTCCGTTTCGTCAGCGCTGCCACCGATGGCGGCGGGCTTTTGGGGTGCTTTGGACATGTGGGGGCCTGTTCAGATGGAGCCTGATTTTGCCTTTGCTTTTCGACACCACGTGAACGCTACTGGCCAAATACACACACACCTGCCTTGAATTCCACGCCAACGCCACGAAGTGGCGAGGCATGCCTGTGCTACCGTTGTCTTTTTTTCGCTGGGAGATGTCTATGAAACGCTGGTTCTTGGTGCTTGCTGCCACGCTGATGCTCGGTGGTTGTGGCTACAACGATTTTCAGAGTCTGGACGAACAGACCAAGTCCGCCTGGAGCGAGGTGCTCAACCAGTACCAGCGACGCGCCGACCTGGTGCCCAATATTGTCGCCACCGTCAAGGGTGAAGCCGCGTTTGAGCAAGAAACCCTGACCAAGGTGATCGAAGCCCGCGCCAAAGCCACTTCGATCCAGGTGACCCCCGAAACGCTGAACGATCCCGAGGCCTTCAAGAAATTCCAGGCCGCCCAGGGTGAACTCGGGACGGCCTTGAGCCGCCTGATGGCCGTGTCAGAGCAGTACCCCAACCTCAAGACCAACGAAGGTTTCAAAGACCTGCGTGTGCAATTGGAGGGCACCGAGAATCGTGTCACCGTGGCACGCAACCGCTACATCCAGGCGGTGCAGCAGTACAACGTGTTGGCCCGCAGTTTCCCGAGCAACCTGACCGCCATGGTGTTTGGTTACCACCCCAAGGAAGGTTTCACCGTGCAGAACGAAGCGGCGATAAGCGCCCCGCCGGTGGTTGACTTCAACAAAAAATGAAGCGTCTTTTGGCGGGTCTCTCCGCCGGTTTGCTGGGGTGGCTGTTGACACTGGGGGTGGCCCTGGCGCAACAGGCCGTGCCACCACTGACGGGCCATGTGGTCGACATAAGCGGCGCCCTGGGCGCCCCACAGCGTGAGCAGCTGGAGGCCAAACTCACGGCCTTTGAGCAGGCACGTGGGACCCAACTGGTGCTGCTGTTGGTGCCGACCACCCAGCCCGAGGACATCACCAGCTATGCCAACCGGGTTGGCAACAGCTGGAAAATCGGTCGCAAAGAGATCGGTGACGGTGTGTTGCTGGTGGTGGCGCTGAACGACCGGCGGGTGCGCATCGAAGTCGCCAAAACTCTGGAAGGCGCCATTCCCGATCTGGCCGCCAAACGCATCATTGACCAGGCCATCACGCCGCGTTTTAAACAGGGTGACTACGCGGGCGGCCTGGACGCTGCCACCGACCAGATGATGGCGCTGATCACCGGCGAGGCCTTGCCCTTGCCCACCCAGGCAGGGCCGGGCAGCCAAACGGGTGACGATGGTTTCAATTGGATGGACTTAGGCATATTTATGTTCATCGCGGTGCCAGTGGTGGGTGCCGTTACCAAACGTATTTTGGGATCACGATTGGGTTCTCTGGCGACTGGCGGTGTGGCTGGGTTCATCGCCTTGATACTCACCAGCAGCCTGCTGATCGCCGGACTGGCTGCCGTGGCTGCGCTGGTGTTCACCCTGCTGTCCGGTGTATCCACGGGTGGCCGCAGCGGGTTTGGAGGGGGGGGTGGCGGCTTTGGCGGCGGTGGGTTCGGGGGCGGTTTTGGCAGCGGCGGTGGCGGCGGCTTCAGCTCGGGTGGCGGTGGCGACTTTGGCGGCGGCGGCGCCTCAGGAGACTGGTGATGTGGGTTCAACTCAAACGGCTTTTTAAACACCGCTGGCTGGCGGATGGCGCAGCTAAGCGGGCCCTGCCACCTGCCGCGCTGGAACAGCTGGCGCAAGCGGTTCGTCGCAGCGAAACACAACACAGCGGTGAAATCCGGATTTTTGTCGAAGCAGGCTTGCCGCTCAGTTACCTCTGGCGCAACGACGCCCTGCCACACATCATCCGCCAGCGTGCGCTGAGCCAGTTCGGCAAACTGCGGGTCTGGGACACCGAGCACAACAACGGGGTGCTGATCTATCTGCTTCTGGCTGAACACGCCATCGAGATCGTGGCGGATCGGGGGCTCAATGACAAAGTGTCGGCCGACACCTGGCAGCATCTGCTGAGCGGCATGCGTGCTCACTTCCAACGGGGTGAGTTCGAAACGGGACTGACACAGACTGTGGCTGCGGTCTCCGGCTTGTTGCGGGCCCATTTCCCGCTCGCCGCCCACGCGCACAACCCAAACGAATTGCCCGACATGCCCACGCTGCGCTGAACCACCCGGCCATAAAAAAACCCCGCATCGCGGGGTTTTTTCAGGGGGCGGTACCGTTTATTTTTTGTTGCGGTACTTGCGCAAGGCGCTGATCTGGGCTGCCATGACCGCCAGCTCGGACGAGGCTTTGGCCAAGTCCAGATCGGTCCTGGCGTTTTTAACCGCTTCCTCGGCAGCCAGTTTGGCTTCATTGGCCTTTTCGTCGTCCAGATCCTTGCCACGGATGGCGGTGTCCGACAGCACGGTCACGCAGTCAGGCTGGACTTCCAGAATGCCACCGGCCACAAAGACAAACTCTTCGGAACCGTCAGCCATTTCGATACGCACCGAGCCCGCTTTGACACGGGTGATCAGCGGTGTGTGGCGTGGATAAATGCCCAGTTCACCAGCTTCACCGGGCAAAGCCACAAAACGTGCTTCACCCGAGAAGATGGACTCTTCGGCACTGACCACATCAACGTGGATGGTGTTCATGGTGAAGCTGCCTTAGATCTTCTTGGCTTTTTCGAACGCTTCGTCGATGGTACCGACCATGTAGAACGCCTGTTCCGGCAGGTGGTCACACTCGCCAGCCACAATCATCTTGAAGCCACGGATGGTTTCCGCCAAGGAGACGTACTTGCCGGGTGAGCCGGTAAACACTTCAGCCACATGGAACGGTTGCGACAGGAAACGCTGGATCTTGCGAGCACGGGCCACCGTCAGCTTGTCTTCGGGTGCCAATTCGTCCATACCCAAGATGGCGATGATGTCGCGCAATTCCTTGTAACGCTGCAGCGTCCCTTGCACCGCACGAGCGGTTTCGTAGTGGTCCAGGCCCACCACGTTCGGGTCGAGCTGGCGGCTGGTGGAGTCCAGCGGGTCCACAGCGGGGTAAATACCGAGCGACGCGATGTCACGGCTCAGCACAACGGTGGAATCCAAGTGGGCAAAGGTGGTGGCAGGCGACGGGTCGGTCAAGTCATCCGCAGGCACGTAAACGGCCTGGATCGAGGTGATGGAACCTACCTTGGTCGAGGTGATCCGCTCTTGCAAACGGCCCATTTCTTCGGCCAGTGTCGGCTGGTAACCCACGGCGGAAGGCATACGACCCAAGAGCGCGGACACTTCGGTACCGGCCAGGGTGTAGCGGTAGATGTTGTCCACAAAGAACAACACGTCACGGCCTTCATCACGGAAGGACTCGGCGATGGTCAGACCGGTCAAGGCCACGCGCAGACGGTTGCCAGGGGGCTCATTCATCTGACCGTAGACCATGGACACTTTGGAGTCTTCGAGCTTCTCGAGGTTCACCACGCCGGAATCGGCCATTTCATGGTAGAAGTCATTGCCTTCACGGGTACGTTCACCCACACCGGCAAACACCGACAAACCGCTGTGTGCCTTGGCGATGTTGTTGATGAGTTCCATCATGTTCACGGTCTTGCCCACGCCGGCACCACCGAACAAACCGACCTTACCGCCCTTGGCGAACGGGCAAACCAAGTCAATCACCTTGATGCCGGTTTCCAGCAGTTCTTGTGATGGGCTCAGTTCGTCATAGACCGGCGCTTTGCGGTGGATCGACATGTGCAGGGAAGCATTCACCGGGCCACGTTCGTCAATCGGGTTACCGAGCACGTCCATGATGCGGCCCAGCGTCGCTGTACCCACGGGCACTTGAATCGACTTGCCGGTGTTGGACACCATCAGACCACGGCGCAAACCGTCGCTGGAACCCAAGGCGATTGTCCGCACAATGCCGTCACCGAGTTGCTGTTGCACTTCAAGTGTCAGCGCAGAGCCTTCAAGCTTGAGCGCGTCATAAATGTTGGGCATGTGAGCGCGTGGAAATTCCACGTCGACCACGGCGCCGATGCACTGAACGATCTTGCCTTGCACAGGTGCGTTCGTGTTGGTAGTTTCTTGAGCCATTTGGTTTTGCTCCAATAAATTTGAATCTTGCTTGACTGCCTGATCAGGCAGCAATGGCGGCGGCGCCGGAGACGATTTCTGACAACTCTTTGGTGATGGCTGCCTGACGGGTCTTGTTGTAGACCAGCTTCAACTCACCAATCACATTGCCAGCGTTATCGGTAGCCGCCTTCATGGCGACCATACGAGCGGCGTGTTCAGACGCCATGTTTTCGGCAACCGCCTGGAACACCAGCGCTTCCACGTAACGCACGATCAACTCATCAATGACCGTCTGCGCATCGGGTTCATAGATGTAGTCCCAGCCATGTTTGGTGCCCGACTTGGCTTCGCTGACGCGGGCCTCTTCACTCATTTGCACCGCCGACAAAGGCAGCAGCTGCTCCATGACCACTTCCTGCTTCATCGTGTTGATGAAACGGGTGTAGGTCAGGTACACCGCGCTGACTTCGCCTCTCTCATACGCATCCAGCAACACCTTGACCGGCCCGATCAAACGCTCCAAATGCGGCCGGTCACCCAGTTGGGTGACATGCGCCACCACTTTGGCACCGATGCGGTTGAGAAAACCCAGGCCCTTGTTGCCAACGGCCACAGCCTGGGTGGTCATGCCAGCGTTCTGCACATCGCGCAGTTTGTTGGTGACACCACGCAATACGTTGGTGTTGAGGCCGCCACACAAACCCTTGTCGGTGGTCACCACAATCATGCCAACTGCCTTGGCATTGTTGGACTTCATGAACGGGTGGACATACTCCGGGTTGGCACTGCCCAAATGGGCAGCGATGTTGCGAACTTTTTCAGTGTAGGGGCGGGCAGCACGCATGCGTTCCTGCGCTTTACGCATCTTGGAGACGGAAATCATCTCCATGGCCTTGGTGATCTTCTTCGTGCTTTCGAAGTTTTTGATCTTGCCGCGTATTTCCTTGCCAGTTGCCATATCAGTCTCCTAGTCTAGTTGCGAGGGGACTTCAGGCAAACGACTTCTTGAAAGCAGCAACGGCAGCGTTGAGTTCAGCCTCAGCATCCTTGTCCATGGCGCGGTCTGCTTCCAGCTTGGCCAGCAGTGCAGCATGTTTGTCTTTCAGATAAGCATGCAAGCCATGTTCGAACGCCAACACCTTGTTCACCGCGATGTCATCCAGGAAACCCTTGTTGACCGCAAACAAAGTGGCACCCATGATGGAAATGGGTTGCGGGCTGTACTGAGCCTGCTTGAGCAACTCGGTCACGCGGGCACCACGGTCAAGCTGCTTGCGGGTGGCTTCGTCCAGGTCAGAGGCAAACTGGGCAAACGCAGCCAGTTCGCGGTACTGAGCCAAGTCGGTACGGATACCACCGGACAAGTTCTTGATCAGCTTGGTTTGTGCAGCACCACCAACGCGGGACACCGAAATACCTGCGTTGATCGCAGGACGGATACCGGCATTGAACAAAGACGTTTCCAGGAAGATCTGGCCGTCGGTGATCGAAATCACGTTGGTAGGCACAAAGGCCGACACGTCACCTGCCTGGGTTTCAATGATCGGCAAAGCGGTCAACGAACCAGTCTTACCTTTGACGGCGCCTTTGGTGAACGCTTCGACGTAGTCGGCATTCACACGAGCGGCGCGCTCCAGCAAACGGCTGTGGAGGTAAAACACGTCGCCAGGGTAGGCTTCACGGCCTGGTGGGCGGCGCAACAACAAAGACACCTGACGGTAAGCCACGGCTTGTTTGGACAGATCGTCATAAACAATCAGCGCATCTTCACCACGGTCACGGAAGTATTCACCCATGGTGCAACCGGAGTAAGCAGCCACGTACTGCATGGCGGCAGACTCGGAAGCGGTCGCGGCCACCACAATGGTGTATTCCATGGCGCCAGCTTGTTCCAGCGAACGCACCACGTTCTTGACGCTGGAGGCCTTTTGGCCAATCGCGACATAAACGCAGGTCATGTTCTGACCCTTCTGGTTGATGATCGCGTCAATCGCCACAGCGGTTTTGCCGGTCTGACGGTCACCAATGATCAACTCACGCTGACCACGCCCCACAGGGACCATGGAGTCAATCGACTTCAGGCCAGTCTGCATGGGTTGGCTGACGGATTCACGGGCAATCACGCCCGGAGCCACTTTTTCAATCACATCGGTCATCTTGGCGTTGATCGGACCCTTGCCATCAATCGGCTGGCCCAAAGCATTCACCACACGGCCTTTGAGTTCGGGACCCACCGGCACTTCCAGAATACGGCCCGTGCACTTGACGGTGTCGCCTTCTGAAATGTGCTCGTAAGCACCCAACACCACGGCACCCACCGAGTCACGCTCCAGATTCAGCGCCAGGCCATAACTGGGCTGACCATCAGCGTCGGCCGGGAATTCCAGCATTTCGCCTTGCATGGCATCCGAGAGACCGTGAATACGGACGATACCGTCGGTCACGGACACCACCGTCCCTTGATTGAGAATGTCTGCGCTGGCAGACAGACCTTCAATACGGCTCTTGATCAGTTCAGAAATTTCTGCGGGATTGAGTTGCATGACTCTTTCCTTCTTTCATTAAATAGGCTGGCGGTTTGCGGCAAAGCCTCAAGCCGTTAAAGCCACTTTCATTTGTTCCAAACGCGCCTTGACCGATGTGTCAAGAACTTCGTCACCTAAGACAACCCGGATGCCGCCAATCAGATCAGGCTGCAACTCAACCGTCAGATTGAGCTTGCGCCCAAACCGCTGCTCAAGCACCTTGGCTGTCTCAGCCAGGGCGGCGCCATCAATCGGGAAGGCACTGTAAACAACAGCATCACTGGTCCCGCTCTTGGCATTGGCCAGCACACGAAACTGCGACGCAATTTCGGGCAAAAAAGCCAGCCGGTTATTTGCGATCACCGTACGCAGGAAATTCTGTGCATGCACGTCCAAAGCCGTCTTCATGACACCAGAAATCACGCCGTACACCTGGTCCGAGGTCGCTTTCGGGCTGTCTGCAAACTGCAGCAACTGCGGCTCAGCGGCAACACAGGCCAGCTCATTGAGCCAGCCCAGTACCGTCTTGGCTTCAGCACCACAGGCTGCGAACAAAGCCTCAGCGTAAGGACGTGCAATAGTGGCAAGTTCAGCCATGTTGTTCTCTTAAAGCTCGGTCTTCAAACGGTTCAGCAAGTCAGCATGGACGCCAGCGTTGACTTCCTTGCGCAAGATCTGCTCTGCACCTTTGACAGCCAGTGCCGCAACCTGCTCACGCAGTACCTCGCGGGCCTTCACCGTCTGCTGCTCAGCCTCGGCTTTGGCAGCGGCAACAATCTTGCTGCCTTCTTCTGCCGCTTTGGCCTTGGCTTCTTCGATGATGCTCAGAGCACGGCGTTCGGCATCCGCCAAACGACCCGCTGTCTCGGTGCGCGACTTGACCAACTCTTCTTCCACACGCCGGTTGGCAGATGAAAGTTCGGCTTTGGCTTTGTCGGCGGCAGCCAAGCCTTCTGCGATTTTCTGGGCGCGTTCATCCAGTGCCTTGGCTATCGGCGGCCACACGAGTTTCATCGTGAACATCACCAACAGGAAAAACACCACCATCTGCGCGAAGAATGTTGCGTTAATACTCACAACAACACCTCTCTAGATCAATGAAAGGCGAAAGGGATTACTTCAGCACAAACGGGTTGGCGAAGGCAAACATCATGGCAATACCCACACCAATCAGGAACGCGGCGTCGATCAGACCAGCCAGCAGGAACATTTTGGTTTGCAGTTCGTTCATCAGCTCGGGTTGGCGTGCGGCGGCTTCGAGGTATTTGCTACCCATGATGCCAATACCGATACAAGCGCCGACAGCACCCAGACCAATGATCAAACCAGCGGCCAGTGCCACAAAACCGAGAACGTTTTCCATTTAAGAGCTCCTATGGATTCAAGTTGAAAAGAAAAAAGGTAACAAAAACTACTGACACTTTTTTAGTGATGGTCGTGCGCTTGGCCCACATACACCAAAGTCAACATCATGAAAATGAACGCTTGCAGCGCCACGATCAAAATGTGGAATATTGCCCACCCGGTGCCTGCCAGCACATGACCGAACCAGAGAGCAATACCTGTGGCCGAGCCAAATCCGACCGCACCCATCAGCGCAATCAGCATGAACACCAGCTCGCCCGCATACATATTGCCAAACAACCGCATGCCATGTGACACGGTTTTGGCAGTGAATTCGATCAGTTGCATCGCCAAGTTCAACACACCCAGCGGAATGGCATACAGAGGATTTTTGCTGGTGCCAAACGGTGCAGTAACCAGTTCATGCGCCCAACCGCCAGCACCTTTGATCTTGATGTTGTAGTACAGGCAAACCAGCAGCACCGAGGTAGACATCGCCAGCGTGGTGGACAAGTCTGCAGTAGGAACGACACGCATGTAGGCGTGATGCGGATCACCACCTGCTGCGCCATAGATCATTTCCCAAGCCAATGGAATCAGATCCACCGGCAAAAAGTCCATGGAATTCATCAAAAACACCCAGATGAATACGGTCAACGCCAACGGACCGACAAATTTGCGCGATTCGGCGTTGTGGATGATGCCTTTGGCCTGGGTGTCAACCATCTCCAGCAAAATCTCAACGGCCGCCTGCATACGCCCAGGCACACCAGCCGTCACCGACTTGGCCACCCGCCACATCACAAACAAACCCAGACAACCCAACAAGACCGCCCAAAAAATGGAGTCCAGGTTGAACACAGACATGTCAATCACGCCCGATTGTTTGGCGGACTGGAGGTGGGTCAAATGGTGGCCGATGTACTCACCAGCCGTTGGGCCTTGCGCAGCGTGTTCTTCAATAGCCATCAGTCACTCTTCAATCAGTTACTTTTGCCATGAGGCGTTAAAACTTGCATCGATTTGCCTGGACGCCTGAACGCCAAGGCCAACCAATACACCTTGATGGCAACCACCAGACCAACCAGCATGGCCGGCCAGCTCAAATCTGCCACCAGACGATGGGCAGCAAAAAGAATGCCCAGCGTCACAACTATCTTGACCAGCTCCCACACAAAGAAGCTCATCACTGCCGCCCCCACATTGGCTCTGGCAAACTGGCTGGTCAACCCACGCGCAAACAAGGCCGCAGGAACCACCACCGCCAACACACCACATGCAAGAGATTTGGCAACTCTTTCGTCAAACCAAACCAAAGCCAGACCCACCGCCAACAAACCCATCACAATTTGGCCAACCACCACCCACCAGGGTGAGGTCGAGGGATTGGCAGCCCGGACAACCGCCGCCTGTTCAGGCGTTAATGGAACAAAAACATGAGGCTCGCCATCGAACTCAGAGCCCTGTGCTCCCGAAGGTGCTATTGTCGCCATTTACATTACGGTTACTTTACAGACTGAACTTTTGACTTTTGTCAGACAAGCCTTTGATTATAGGTAGAAACCCAGCCGGTAAAAAAGCCAGAACTGCTAAACACCCCTATGACCCACTCCGACGAACCCACCCCGCCCGACGCGCAACAAGCCTCACTGATCACCTACCCTAGCCAGTTCCCGATCAAGGTGATGGGCATCAAAACCGACGGCCTGGTGGCCGCCATCAGCCACATCGCCCACTCTTTTGATCCCAACTTTGATGCCAGCACCATCGAACTGCGCCCCAGCAAAGGTGACAAGTACCTGGGTGTGACCATCACCATCACCGCCACCAGCCGCGAGCAGCTCGACGAGTTGTACCGCACACTCTCCACCCACCCAATGGTCAAGGTGGTGCTTTGACCGTGGCTCTCAGCGCACAGTTTCTGGGCCGTGTGGACTACCTGCCCACCTATGACGCGATGCAGGCTTTTACCGCCGAACGAACAGCGGCAACGCCGGACGCGTTATGGATTTGTGAGCACCCTCCCGTTTATACACAAGGGCTGGCAGGCAAAAAAGAGCATATCTTTAACCCAGGCGATATCCCGGTCATCCAGACCAACCGGGGTGGCCAGGTGACCTACCACGGCCCGGGGCAGGTGGTGGCCTACCCCTTGCTGGACCTCAAACGTGCGGGCTACTTCGTCAAGGAATACGTCTACCGCATCGAGGAGGCGGTGATCCGCACCCTGATGCACTTTGGTGTGACCGGCCACCGGGTGGCGGGCGCACCCGGGATTTACGTGCGACTGGACGACCCGCGCTCCCACGCGCTATTGCTACAGCGGCCACAACACGGTGCCAGCCACACACCGGATTTCACCGGACTGGGCAAGATCGGCGCCCTGGGCATCAAGGTCAGCCACAACTGCACCTACCACGGCGTGGCACTCAATGTGGCGATGGACCTGGAACCCTACTTGCGTATCAACCCCTGCGGCTACCAGGCACTGCAAACCGTTGACCTTTCTACAATCGGCGTTTTTGTCCCCTGGCAAGAGGCGGCAGACGTGCTGGCGCAGCAGCTGGCCCGTTACCTGACCCCCTGAGTCTTCGCAAACGGCCAGACCACCCCGACGCCCTGCCCCACCACACACCCAACAGACACCATGAGCACCTCCACTGACGACACCACCGTGCGCGTGGCCCAATCCGCCGAAAACTACGACCCCACCGCCAAACAAAAAGCAGCTGCCAAGCTGTCGCGCATCCCGGTCAAGGTGGTGCAAGGCGAAATTTTGCGCAAACCCGAGTGGATTCGCGTCAAAGCCGGTTCACCCAGCACCCGCTTCTATGAAATCAAGGACGTGTTGCGCAGCAACAAACTGGTCACCGTGTGTGAGGAAGCCAGCTGCCCCAACATCGGTGAATGTTTTGGCAAAGGCACCGCCACCTTCATGATCATGGGTGACAAATGCACCCGGCGCTGCCCGTTTTGCGACGTGGGCCATGGCCGCCCCGACCCGCTCGATGTGAATGAGCCCGTCAACCTGGCCAACACCATTGCCCAGCTCAAACTCAAATACGTGGTGATCACCAGCGTCGACCGCGACGACCTGCGCGACGGTGGCGCGGGCCACTTTGTCGCCTGCATCGAGGCCATCCGCGAGAAATCGCCACAAACGCAGATCGAAGTGCTGGTGCCCGACTTCCGGGGCCGCGACGATCGCGCACTGGAGATTTTGAAGGCCGCACCGCCCGACGTGATGAACCACAATCTGGAAACCATCCCGCGCCTCTACAAGGAAGCCCGCCCCGGTTCTGACTACCAGTTCAGTCTGAACCTGCTCAAAAAGTTCAAGGCGTTGCACCCGGACGTGCCCACCAAAAGCGGCATCATGGTCGGCCTGGGCGAAACCGATGACGAGATTCTGCAAACCATGCAGGACATGCGTGACCACGGCATCAACATGCTGACCATTGGCCAGTACCTGGCGCCCTCCACCAGCCACCTGACGGTCAAACGCTACGTGCATCCGGATGTGTTCAAGATGTTCGAAGCCAAAGCGTACGAGATGGGCTTCAGCCACGCCGCAGTCGGCGCCATGGTGCGCTCCAGCTACCATGCAGACCAGCAGGCCGGGCACGCCATGGGACAAACCGGCGTTTGAAATAATATTATTTGTATAGCTGCTAGCCCTTTATAGATAAGGGCTAGAGGCCAATTTCATGCCTCATAACGACGCACCATCTGGACTTTGGCTGGACTTGGCCTCGCTGGCCAAACGCAGCAGCAGCGCTGTCTATGCCCGCGCGCTGGACCTGTACCGCGGCCAGAAGGTGCTGAGCCTGACGATCTCACCCATAGAACACCGCTGGCTGCTAGAAGGCGAGGTGCAGGGCAGCATGCGCGAGCCCTACCAGGTGGAAGTGGAGCTCAGCCTCACGGTCACCGGTCAACTGCGTGGCTGGGACAGCGACTGTACCTGCCCGGTAGGTTACGAGTGCAAGCACGCGGTGGCGCTGATGATCAAGGCCGCCTACCAAGGCAAACACCTGTTGGGTGACCGTGCCAACCCCAGCCCACCTGCAACCCCCGAACAACGCGAAGCCCAGCGCCAAGCCGATCAAGCACGCCAACAAGCCGCCGAGCAACTGGAGTCCGACAACCAGCTGATCCGCTGGCTGGGTGAACTGGCCCGCACCGCCAGCCATGCCACCAATGCGCTGCCTACGCCGCCCAACCCCGGCCGCTCCGGTGCCCCGGCAGAGCGGCCTGAGCAGTTTTTGTACCTGCTGTCCATCCTCAACCCGCAAGGCCCCAGCCCGCAACTGAGCCTGGAGGTGGTCATTGCCTACCCCAAGGTGGTGGGAGGCTGGTCACGCGCCAAGGCGATGAAGTTCCAGCCCGAGCGCGGCCAGCCGATTTACGACCAGGCCAGCGACACCGACCACGACGTGCTGCAACTCATGCGCGCCATGCCGGGCAGCTCGGTCCAGTACTACTACAGCTACAGCGCCCGCAACAAAATCACGCCCGAGGGCAAATACGGTCTGCAGATTCTGGAAAAAGCCGCCAGCACCGGCCGCCTGTTTGTGCTGGTGCCACCCAGCCAGCCTGGCACACCGGTGGTATGGGGCGAGCCACTCACCCTGACCTGGGAGTGGTTTGAGGTGGGCCAGAACATCAACCACCGCGCGGGCTGGGCTCTGCGCGCCAAACTCGGCGACGGCCAGGCCAAGCTGTGCCTGAACAACCCGCCGCTCTACTTGGACAGTGTGAATGGCCGCTGCGGCCTGGTCGACCTGCAGGGCATGAGCCTGGGCCAGATTGCGGTGTTACTCAAAACCCCGCCGCTCAAAGCCGAGTCGCTCAAAAAGTACCAGCCTGAGTTGATGGCCCAGCTGGGCCCGGTGCCACCGCCGCCGGTGCTGGAGCAGCTGCCCACTCTCAAGGGCATCACCCCCAAAGCCTGCCTGTACCTGCAAGCAGTGCCGCCAGACCTGGTGCGTGTTGAGGGCCTGATGCTGATGCACCTGAGTTTTGACTACGCCGGTTACCGTGGCTGGTGGGTGGGCCAGGGCAACACCGTGCTGGTGGACGGCCCGCAAGGCCGCGTCATGCTGCAGCGCGACCCCCAAAGTGAGCTGGAAGCCATCGTGCGCCTGCGCGACTGGGGTTTTGCCAGCCAGGGCCACGGTGGGTTTGGTATTCCCGGCAATACATCACAACAGCGCTGGCTGCAGTTGGTCGACAGCGACTACGCGCCGCTGCGCGAGGCAGGGTTCGAGATCACACTCGACGAGAGCTTGAACCACTGGATCAGCCACGCCAGCGCCCTGGATGTGGACATACAAGCGCAGGGCGACGACGAGGCCACCTCGCCCTGGTTTGACCTGAGTTTGGGCATGGAGATCAACGGCCGGCGCCACAACATCCTGCCGCTGCTGCCCACGCTGATTAACACCGCCGCGATGAGCCCGCGTGATGCAACCACCGGCCTGCCCGACCTGCCACCTTTTGTGTACCTGCCCAAACCGGACGGCGGCTTCATCCGCCTGCCCACCGACAACCTCAAACCCTGGCTCGGTGCGCTGCTGGAGTTGGTGGGGGACAACACCCACGACTTCACGGGCGAGAGCCTCAAACTCTCGCGCCTGGACGCGATGCGCACCACCGCCGCACTCGGCGAAGGGGTGGTGTGGGACGGCGCCCAACAGCTGCGCGAGCTGGTGCAGCAACTTCAGGGTCGCGCCGAGCTACCGCAGGTGAGCATCCCGGCCAGTGTGCAGGCCACGCTGCGACCCTACCAGCAGCAGGGCGTGAACTGGTTGCAGTTCTTGCGCGAATACGGCCTGGGTGGCATCCTGGCCGACGACATGGGCCTGGGCAAAACCCTGCAAACCCTGGCCCACATCCAGATCGAAAAAGACGCGGGCCGCCTGACTGCCCCCGCGTTGATCATTGCACCGGTGAGCCTGATGGGCAACTGGCGCCGTGAGGCCGAGCGTTTTTGCCCCGGCCTGCGTTGCCTGGTCATCCACGGTGCGGACCGCCACGAGGTCAGTGGCAGCACACATGACCACGACATCGTCATCGCGCCCTATTCGCTGCTGCCGCGTGACCGCGAAGGTTGGCTGCAAGGCCAATGGCACCTGGTGGTGCTGGACGAGGCGCAGAACATCAAAAACGCCGCCACCCAGGCCGCCCAGGTGGTGGCTGAACTGAGCACCCGGCACCGGCTCTGCCTCTCAGGCACCCCGATGGAAAACAACCTGGGCGAGTTGTGGAGCCTGTTCCACTTTTTGATGCCGGGGTTTCTGGGCAGCCAGAAACGTTTTACCGAGCTGTTTCGCAACCCGATCGAAAAACAGGGCGACCCCGAAGCACTGCAACAGTTACGCGCGCGGGTCACGCCGTTCATGCTGCGCCGGACCAAGGCGCTGGTGGCACATGAGCTGCCGCCCAAGGTCGAGACCGTGATGCGCGTCGAGCTCTCAGGCAAACAGGCGGACCTGTACGAAACCATTCGCCTCGGCATGGAAAAAACCGTGCGCGAGGCGCTCAGTACCAAAGGCCTGGCCAAGTCACAAATCACCATCCTGGATGCGTTGCTGAAATTGCGTCAGGTCTGCTGCGACCCGCATTTGCTCAAGCTCGACGTCGCCAAAAAAGTCAAAACCTCGGCCAAGCTCGACCAACTGATGGAACTGCTGCCCGAGATGCTGGCCGAGGGGCGGCGCATTTTGCTGTTCTCGCAGTTCACCAGCATGCTGACCCTGATCGAGGCCGAACTCAAAAAGCGGGATCTGAAGTGGGTCAAACTCACCGGTCAAAGCCAGAAGCGCGACGAGATCATCCACCAGTTCACCAGCGGCGCGGTGCCGCTGTTTTTAATCAGCCTGAAAGCCGGCGGCACCGGCCTGAACCTGCCGCAAGCTGACACCGTGATCCACTATGACCCGTGGTGGAACCCGGCAGTGGAAGCCCAGGCCACCGACCGCGCCCACCGCATCGGCCAGACCCAAAGTGTCTGGGTGGTGAAACTGGTGGCCCAAGGCACCATCGAGGAACGCATTCTGGCGTTACAAGAGCGCAAAGCCTCACTCGCCGACAGCATGTACAGCGGCTCGGTCGGACGCAAGGAACCGCTGTTCAGCGAGAGTGATCTGGCGGAGTTGCTCAAGCCGCTGGCGGGGTGATTCTTCTATTTTGATAGCTATCTACCCTTTTTCAATAAGAGCTAGGGGCTTATTTGGTGTGTAACCTCTGTTATTGAGATGCAGCGACTTGAAACGCCGCGCTGGCAGCGGTTGTGGTAGGCCTGCGGTCGGTCGCTCAGCTCCGCCGGAAGAGCGGCCATGGCGAGTAGCCTAATGTGGAGTTGGTCGGAATCTTGAGCTTTGAGGGAGCCGAAGATGGCGATTGGTGAAAAGCTGAGGGCTTGGGCTCGGCGCGTCAAGCGGGATGGCGTGACCCTATGGTTCGCGGGGAAAAACCCCAGGACGCCTTGGTATGCCAAGGTCTTAGGCGGCTTTGTGGTGGCCTATGCGCTGAGTCCAATTGATCTGATTCCGGACTTCATTCCAGTTCTTGGGTACGTCGACGACGTTCTGTTGTTGCCGGTGCTTATTTGGCTCACGGTGATATTGCTGCCTCACGACGTTTTGCAGGAATGTCGCCGCCAGGCGGATGAGTGGATGCAAGAGCAAGGCCACAAACCGCGTAGCAGAGCCGGTGTGGCGTTTGTCATTGCCGTATGGCTGCTCGCTTCGGTGCTGACCTACAAGGCATTTCGAGATTGGGTCTAGAGGACGTCTTGTATCTGTTTAGATCGAATGTTGTCGTTCAAAAGCGCACTGCGAAGAGCCGCTCCCAGTTTTTTGCGGACGCCCATCACCCGCAACACATACCAACCCACTGAAGTCGAGGCCTAGTTGACGGGCGCAGGCGCCATTCGGGTGATGTGACAGGTAGCACGCCACTGCTGGTCACGAGACACGCAAACCCTACCTCCCAAGCCGCCACCCGCGAGCACGCCGGAGAACGGCAACCCCGCCGCCTGCCTGGCGCCACGGATACCAGCAGCTCAAATGTGATATCTAATTCATAGCTATCAGCCCTTATTAGTAAAGGGGCAGAGGCACATTCTCCATATATTCCCCAGAGCACAAACCCACTAACCGGATGGGTCAGCAGCTCGGCACAGGTCTTTCACACCCGCGCTGACTCTGGCGCCAAGAGCACCCAACCGCTACCCCGGCTTGGCAAAGCCACCTTCCACCCACTTGAGCGCACTGGCCCGGTTGAGTTTGAAGGCGGGTGACACCCGCACCTCGGCCAGCAGCTCGTCCAACTCATCTTTGGCGCTCAATAACGCTGACGGGTTGTCGTCATCGGGCGTGATGTCCAGGCACACGGTGATGCGCCCGCTGTCGTGCGCCACGGTGATGCTCTGGTGCAGGGTGGCGTGCAACTGCTGCTCGCTGCGGCTCACAAATTCGCGGGCGGTTTTGACCAGGGTGATGAAGGCGCTGCCGTCCAGCGGCTTGGGGTTCTTTTTGTCACGCCCCATGGTCCAGGGGCCGACCAGGGCGGGTTCGGACTGGCCGTCTTGCGTCATGGCGACGGCCCAGCCGTCGTCGTCTTCGTTTTTGATGACCTGGGCGGTCCAGCCATCGCTGCGCCACAGGCGGGGTTCTTGGGTTTTGAGGGGTAAGTCAGTCACTGGCAGGCCGTTGTCAAATGAAAACGCTGGCCACAGCCAGCGTTGGTGCCAGGATGCTAACCGGGTTGCGGGTGATGCCCGCCTGCGTTACTTGTGTCGGATGGTGTTGCCAATGACCCCACCCACTGCCGCGCCCCCCACGGTGCCGACCGAACTGCCGCCGGTGAGCACCGCACCGGCCACCGCACCGATGCCCGCGCCGGTGATCACGTTGCGGTCACGGTGTGACAGGTTGGCACAGCCACCCAGGGCCAGGGTTGAGGCCAGAACCAGGCTTAGAGAGAAGAGTTTGAGTTGGTTTTTCATAGAAGCCGATGTTCATGCAAACGACCCCGGCTCTGTGTCCGATATGTATCAACGCGTATCTGCGCTTGGGCACCCATTTGCATTTGGACACAAGTTACACACCTGGCTTACCCGCAGCAGCGCGCCCACGCGCTGGGGTGTGGGGGCCGACTTTGCGGTATTCGTCCGGCGTCATGCCCATCAACCAACGAAACATGCCAATAAACGCTGACGCACTGCCATAACCCAGGTCCAGTGCGATGGACTCCACGGTGTAACCAGCTTGTAGCAGCGGCATGGCGCTGACCACCCGCAAGCGCTGGCGCCACTCGGCAAAACTCAAACCCAGCTCACGCTGAAAACGTCGCAGCAGCGTGCGTTCGGTGGTAAAAAAGGCGCTGGCCAGCTCAGGCAGGCTGCGGTTGTCACCCGGCTGGGCCATCAGCGCGCGTAACACCGGCGCCAGCACCGGGTCATCCGAGGTAGGCAAGTAACTGCCCGCCACCGGTGCCTGCGCCAGCTGGTCCACCAGCACCTGCAGCAGCCGCTCCTGCGCCGGGGTGCGTGGTAACGCGGGCGGGTTCTGGCGCAACTCGTCCAGCAGCGCACGCACCAGCGGGCTGACCGTGAGGGCGCAGGTGGTGGCAGGCAGCGCCGTGGTCAGCTCCTTGGCCACGTACAGCGAGCAGTGACAGGCCTCGCAGCGGTTCAGGCCCACATGTTCCACATCGGGCGGCAGCCAGATGCCGTACTGCGGTGGCGCCAGGTAGTGGTGGTCCGCCAGCTTGACCTCCATCACACCGCTGTATGCATACACAAACTCGCCCCAGGCATGGCGGTGTTTGGGATAGATGGCTTGCGCTGGCATGACCGCGCTGCGGAAATAGATCGGTGCCGGCAGCGCATAGGCAAATGGTGGCAGATGCAGGCGCTGGGTGGGTGGTGGCATGGCAGACGTGAGGTTGGTGGATTGGCTGCTGGGTGCTATGACTTGTCGGATTGGCACTATATCCATCAAATCCGTCGCACCTATCATGCAACTCTTCGATTTTTTGTCTGGATACCTTGATGACAACACGCCAAACGCTTGATACGCGCGCCTCGTCCTTGATGCTGCTGTTGTGCCTGTTGTGGGGCCTGCAGCAGGTGGTGCTCAAAGCCACCGCGCACGAGATTGCGCCGATCATGCAGATTGCCTTGCGCTCGGGCGTGGCGGCGTTGCTGGTGGCGGGGCTGATGTGGTGGCGCAAGGAACCGATGTCGCTCACCAACGGCACCCTACCCGCCGGTCTGGTGGTGGGGGCCTTGTTTGCGCTGGAGTTTTTGCTGGTGGGTGAAGGCCTGCGCTACACCTCGGCATCACACGCTGTGGTGTTTTTGTATACCGCGCCGATTTTTGCGGCGCTGGGCCTGCACCTGAGGTTACCCGCCGAGCGGCTGAGTGCGCTGCAGTGGTTGGGTATCAGCTTGGCGTTTGCCGGCATTGTGCTGACGTTTTTTGGCCGCAGCCAGCCAGGCGGTGTGACCCTGAGCAGCAACATGCTGCTGGGGGATGCCCTCTCGCTGCTGGCCGGTATGTCCTGGGCGGCGACCACGGTGGTGGTGCGCTGCTCGCGCCTGTCCTCGGCATCGGCTTCCCAAACCCTGCTGTACCAGCTGGTGGGGGCGTTTGTGTTGCTGATGCTGGCGGCGCTGGCGACAGGACAAACCACCATCCACTTCACACCCACGGTGTGGGCCAGTCTGATGTTCCACTCGGTCATTGTGTCGTTTGCCAGTTATCTGGCCTGGTTCTGGTTGCTGCGGCATTACCTGGCGACGCGGCTGGGGGTGTTCTCCTTCATGACGCCGCTGTTTGGCATGGCTTTTGGTGTGTGGTTATTGAACGAACCGCTCGAAGCCAGTTTTGTGGCGGGTGCGGCGCTGGTGATGGCCGGGGTGATGCTCGTGAGCCTGCGTGGTGTCATCCGGTGGCCAGGTCGGCTGCAAAGCAGGGCTTAAACTGCTGACTCCTTCCTTCAACCCACACCACTGCCATGACCAGTTTGCCCGCGCTGCCCTGTTACCTCAACGGTGAATTCACCACCCTGCCCCACGCCAAGATCAGTGTGATGGACCGGGGCTTCATTTTTGGCGACGGTGTCTACGAGGTGGTGCCGGTGTACAGCGGTAACCTGTTCCGCTTTGAGCAACACATGGCGCGGCTGGAGCGCAGCCTCAAGGAGTTGCGCATCCCGAACCCGGGCACACGGGCGCAGTGGGCCGAGATTGCCCATAAATTGATCGCTGACTACGCTTTATCCATCGGGGCTAGTGCCAAAAACACCGACCAACTGATCTACATCCAGATCACCCGGGGTGTGGCCATGCGTGACCATGTGATGCCAACCGACATCACGCCCACGGTGTTTGTGATGACCAATGTGATGAAACCAGCCACCGACGCACAACGCCAGCAAGGTGTGGCCTGTGTCACGGCCGACGACTTCCGCTGGGAAAAGGCCCACATCAAGGCCACCAGCCTGCTCGGTGCGGTGTTTGCGCGCCAGATCAGTTATGACGTGGGCGCGATTGAGACGGTGATGTTCCGCGACGACTTTTTGAGCGAAGCTGCCGCCTGCAACGTCTGGGTGGTGAAAAACGGCCAGCTGCTGGGCACCCCCAAGGACAACCTGGTGTTGGAGGGCATCCGTTACGGGCTGATTGAAGAGCTCTGTGCGCAGCAAGGCCTCCCGTTTGAGCTGCGTCGCATCACACGAGCCGAGGTGCTGGCTGCCGACGAAGTGT
Source organism: Rhodoferax sp. BLA1 (assembly GCF_013416775.1). Classification (GTDB taxonomy): domain Bacteria; phylum Pseudomonadota; class Gammaproteobacteria; order Burkholderiales; family Burkholderiaceae_C; genus Rhodoferax. Next base: position 83,150 of record NZ_SZVI01000012.1, on the reverse strand, counting down.
TGCTGTCCTCCGCCACCAAAGAGGTCCTGCCGGTGACCCAACTCGACGGACAACCGGTGGGCAACGGCCAACCCGGGCCGGTTTATGCCCAGCTGTTTGCGGGCTACCAGCAGGCCAAAGCTGCTGCACTGGCGACACCCCTGGCATAAAAACTGCTTCGGTACAAGTTCGATAGCAGTGGGCACCGTAAAAGCGGTTGCGCACAGCGTAAACTTGTTACGTCGTTGGGCCGGCTGAATTTTCGGCCTGGCGCGGTTTTCCAAACTTTAGGAGCTCACACGCATGAAACTGAAATTCCTTGCCGCCGCCGTCCTGGCGTCCGTCGCACTGGTTGGCACCGCCAGCGCTCAGCAGTTCTTCCGCATTGGCACCGGCGGCACCGCTGGCACCTATTACCCGGTGGGTGGCATGATTGCCAACGCCGTGTCACAACCCGGCAAGATTATTGCCACCGCACAGTCCAGCAACGGCTCGCTGGCCAATGTCAACGGCGTGGCGGGTGGTGCCATGGAAGCCGGTTTCAGCCAGTCTGACGTGGCCACCTGGGCACAGACCGGCACCGGTATTTTTGAAGGCAAACCCAAGGTGGCAGGCCTGCGCATGATTGCCAACCTGTACCCCGAGAGCATCCATGTGGTGGTCAAAAAGGGCTCGGGCTTCAAGAGCATTGCCGACCTGAAAGGCAAACGTGTGGCGCTGGACGAACCCGGCTCCGGCACCCTGATTAATGCCCGCCTGGTGCTGGCCGCCTATGGCATCAAAGAGGCCGACATCAAACCCGAGTACATCAAGCCCAACCAGGCGGGTGACAAGATGAAAGACGGCGCACTGGACGCCTTCTTCTTCACCGGTGGTGCACCAGCCGGTGCGATTGCCGAGCTGGCCTCGGCAGGTTCTGGCATTGAACTGCTGCCGATTGACGGCCCACAAGCCGAGAGCCTGCGCAAATCCAGCAGCTTCTTTGCGGTGGATTCGATCCCGGCTGACACCTACAAGGGTGTGGCTGCTGTCAAAACCCTGGCCCTGGGTGCACAGCTGGTGACCAGTGACAAGGTCGACACCGAAACCGTCTACCAGATCACCAAGGCACTCTACAGCGATGCCGCCCAGAAGACACTGGCCGCAGGTCATGCCAAAGGCAAATACATCACCCTGCAAAACGCGGTGCAAGGTGTGGGCATTCCCTACCACGCTGGTGCCGAGAAGTTCTACAAAGAAGCCGGTGTGCTGAAGTAAGCGCCCGCCTTGTTGTGATTCCCGACGGGCGGAACACTTCCGCCCGTTGTCGTTTTTAGCCAACCAGAAACTTCCCATGAGTGCCATACCCACCGTCCTGCCCGATGACAAACAGCTTCTGGCGCTGGAGGAAAAGTTCGACCCCGAGATGCGCTTTCGCCCCTCGGTGCCCCCCGCCACCCAGCTCATCAAGTGGCTGCTGATTCTTCTGAGCTGCTTTCATTACTACACCGCCGGTTTTGGCCTGCTGCGCGAAACCACCCACCGCGGCGTGCACCTGGCCTTTGTGCTGGCACTGATCTTTTTGGTGTTTGCCGGTAGCAAAAACGCGGGTGAACGCAAGGTGCACAACAGCCTGGGCACACCCGGCGGCATCCCGCTGTACGACTGGCTGCTGGCCATCGGGGTGGCGGTGGCGGTGCTCTACATCCCCTACACCTTTGAAGACCTGGCGTTCCGGGTCGGCAACCCGGACAACTACGACGTGGTGTTTGGCACCATTTTGTTTGTGGCGCTGCTCGAAGCCACGCGACGCAGCATGGGCTGGCCGCTGCCGCTGATTGCGCTGGGCTTCACCTTCTATTCCTTGTTTGGCCAGTATTTCCCGGGCTTGCTGCAGCATGCGGGCTCGAACTGGAGCCAGTTCATCAACCACCAGTACCTGACCAGCCAAGGCATCTATGGTGTGGCGGTGGGCGTGGTGGCCACCTACGTGTTCCACTTTGTGCTGTTTGGCGTGATGGCCACCCGCATCGGGCTGGGGCAGCTGTTTCTGGACATTGCGTCGAGCATTGCCGGGCGTTACGCCGGTGGCCCGGCCAAGGTCAGTGTGTTTGGTTCGGCCATGTTTGGCATGTTGTCGGGCTCCTCGGTGGCCAATGCGGTCACGGTCGGGTCATTGACCATTCCGGCAATGATCCGGGTGGGGTACAAGCGCGAATTCGCCGGCGCCGTCGAGGCCGCCGCCTCCACAGGCGGCCAGATCACACCGCCAGTGCTCGGTGCCGCCGCGTTTTTGATGATCGAGTTTTTGGGTCTGCCCTACCAGACCATCATCACCGCCGCCATCGTGCCGGCCTTCATGCACTTTTTTGGTGTGTTCATGCAGGTGCACTTTGAGGCCAAACGTTATGGCCTGCGTGGCCTGACCGAAGAAGAAATGCCCAAACTGCGCCAGAGCCTGAAGATGCGCTGGCCCACCCTGATCCCGTTGGTGCTGCTGATCAGTATTTTGGTGAGCGGGCGTACACCGTACCTGGCGGCGTTTGTGGGCATCACCTCCTGCGCCATTGTGGGCCTGACCACCTCGGTCCAAGGCAACACCGGCAAAAACTGGGGCTTGATGGTGCTCTTGCATCTGGCGCTGACGGCGATTGCCTTCACCCATCTGGACGAGATGGTCAAGCTGGGCATTTTTGCGGTGAGCGTGGTGGTTACCGTGGGCCTGATGCGCGGCCTCAAGATCCGTGGCCGCATCGCCCCGAGTGTGCTGGTGGAGGCCTTTGAGACCGGTGCCAAATACGCGCTGGCCGTGGGTGCCGCAGCGGCCACCGTGGGCATTGTGATTGGTGTGGTCACCCTCACCGGTGTCGGTTTCAAGATCAGCTTCATCATCACCGGAGCGGCGCAAACCATTGCCGCTGGCCTGGGCAGCGTCATCCCGAGCTACTTGATCGCGTTCCAGTCGCTCACGCTGCTGGCCGCGCTGGTGATGACAGCAGCGGTCTGTATCTTGATGGGTGCGGGCATCCCGACCACCGCCAACTACATCATCATGGTGACGGTGGCCGCACCCACGCTGGTGCAACTCGGTGTGGAGCCGCTGGTGGCGCACTTCTTTGTGTTTTATTACGGTGTGTTGGCCGACATCACGCCACCGGTGGCACTGGCAGCGTATGCGGCGGCGGGCATGGCGGGCAGCGACCCGTTCAAGACCGGCAACACCGCATTCCGCCTGGGTATTGCCAAGGCGCTGGTGCCGTTTGTGTTTGTGTTCTCACCCTCGCTGATTCTGGTGGCCAAAGGCTTCACCTGGGCTGACTTTGCGATCACCTTCACCGGCTGTGTGCTGGGCATCACCTTCCTGGCGATGGCGTTTTCCAAATACTGCCTGGTGGAAATGAAACGCTGGGAACAGGCGCTGTGTATTGCCGCCGCGTTGCTGATGGTGGCGCCGAGCCTGACTGCCACCGCGATTGGCGTGGCCATGGTGGTGCCGGTGATGCTGCGTCAGCTCAAAAGCTGGCGTGTTGTACAGGCCAGCGGACTGGCCACCTAGCCCCAACGCCATAGGCCGCCGCAGCCCGGATCAAGGGCGACTGCGGCCTGACGGTGTCTGACGAGCCGTTCGCCCTGAGCCGGTCCCCATTCAAGGACCGACTCGGGACGAACGGCTCTCGTCCTTGTGGGGCCAGAGAAACAACACACCTGGCCTCTTGAATTCCCGGGATTGACCCCCAGTTACCGGTTCGCTTGCGTACCAGCCGCCCTCGGCTCGCTGGTTTTTTTAATGCTTTGAGAACACCGACAACCCATGAGCAAACAAACCCTTTCCTTCCAGGCCGAAGTCGCGCAACTGCTGCACTTGGTCACGCATTCGCTGTACTCCAACAAAGAAATTTTCCTGCGCGAGCTGATCTCCAACGCCTCCGACGCCTGCGACAAGCTGCGTTTTGAGGCCATCAACGACAGCGGTTTGTACGAAAACGCGCCCAATCTGGAAGTGCGTGTGTCGTTTGACAAAGACGCCAAGACGCTGACCATCACCGACAACGGCATCGGCATGAGCGCCCAGGAAGCCATCTACCACCTGGGCACCATCGCCAAGAGCGGCACCAAAGACTTTGTCTCCAAACTCTCGGGCGACCAAAAGACCGATTCACAACTCATCGGCCAGTTTGGCGTGGGTTTCTACTCCGGCTTTATCGTGGCCGACAAGATCACCGTGGAATCGCGCCGCGCTGGCATGAAAGAAACCGAAGGCGTGCGCTGGATCAGCGGTGGTGCTGGCAATTTTGAGGTGGAAACCATCACCCGGCCAGAACGCGGCACCAGCGTGATCCTGCACCTCAACGACGACGCGCTGGACTATGCGTCAGCCTGGAAGCTCAAGAGCATCATCAACAAATACTCCGACCACATCAGCCTGCCCATCTTGATGGAAAAGGAAGAGTGGAAAGACGGCGAGCTGATCAACCCGTCGGACGAAAACGGTGGCCGCCAACCCGGCGGTATGGTCAAGACCGGTGAATGGGAAACCGTCAACAAGGCCAACGCCATCTGGGCGCGCGCCAAAAAAGACATCACGGCTGACGAGTACAACGAGTTCTACAAACAGATCAGCCACGACCAGGATGCACCGCTGGCCTATACCCACAACCGCGTGGAAGGCAGCACCGAATACACCCAACTGCTCTACATCCCGGGCAAGGCACCGTTTGACCTGTACAACCGCGACAAGTCGGCGGGCGTCAAGCTGTATGTCAAGCGTGTCTTCATCATGGACGACGCCGAGGCGCTGCTGCCCACCTACCTGCGTTTTGTCAAAGGTGTGGTCGACTCCTCCGACCTGCCGCTGAACGTCAGCCGCGAGCTGCTGCAGGAAAGCCGCGACGTCAAAGCCATCCGCGAAGGCTGCACCAAACGTGTGTTGGGCATGCTTGAAGACCTGGCCAAACACGACAAAGCACCTGAAGCCTCTGCGGACGGCGTGACCGACGTGTTGAGCGCCGAAGACAAGGCTGAAGTCGAGAAAAACGCCGGCAAATACACCAAGTTCTACAAAGAATTTGGCGCCGTGCTCAAAGAAGGCCTGGGCGAGGACTACAGCAACAAGGACCGCATTGCCAAACTGCTGCGTTTTGCCAGCACCACGTCTGACACCACCAGCGTCAGTTTTGCCGACTACAAGGCACGCATGAAAGAGGGCCAAGAGGCCATCTACTACATCACCGCCGACACCCTGGCCGCCGCCAAAAACAGCCCGCAACTTGAAGTGTTCAAGAAAAAGGGCATCGAAGTGCTGTTGATGACCGACCGCGTCGACGAATGGGCGCTGAACTACGTGAATGAGTTTGACGGCACCCCGCTGCAAAGCGTGGCCAAAGGCGCGGTCGATCTGGGCAAGCTGCAAGACGAGACCGAGAAAAAAGCCGCCGAAGAAGCCGCCGAAGCCTTCAAACCGCTGCTGGCCAAGCTCAAGGAAGCGCTCAAAGACAAGGCTGAAGACGTGCGAGTGACCACCCGCCTGGTCGACAGCCCGGCCTGCTTGGTGGTGCAAGACCACGGCATGAGCACCCAACTGGCACGCATGCTCAAACAGGCTGGCCAGACCGCCCCTGAAGTCAAGCCGGTGCTGGAAGTGAATGCCGAACACCCGCTGGTGAAAAAGCTCGAAGGCTCGGTGCACTTCAACGACCTGGCCCACATCCTGTTCGACCAGGCCTTGCTGGCCGAAGGTGGCTTGCCAGAAGACCCGGCCGCTTACGTCAAACGGGTCAATGCCTTGCTGGTGTAATTTATAAGAAATCAGCCTCTAGCCCTGGTTTAATAAGGGCTAATAGCTGCATAATAAGTAGCAAAGAGCCCCGCAGTCGCACAGACTGGCGGGGCTTTTTGTTGGGCTTTCAGACAGCACGGCACTGACCATGCGATGCTTTTTGTGAATTCATTACGTCGCAGCGTGACGGCTGACGGATTGGTGCCCATAAAAACGATCCCGTGCTCACACGGCGCCCGTAGATCAATAGCTCAGCTCGCGATAATCTAAGCTCAGCGCATTGCTGGAGAAAACAATGATCGAATCAATCATCGCACGCAACTTCAAATCTCTGGGAGAAGTTGAACTGAGAATGGGGAAATTCACCTGCCTGATAGGGATGAATGGCTCCGGCAAAAGCACTGTGTTGCAGGCAGTAGATTTCGTCTCGCAGTTAATGATTGGTCGGGTGGATGAGTGGTTGGAAGCGCGTGGCTGGAGCACGGCGGACCTCAATTGCAAACTGCGCAAAGAAAGAAACGTAAATTTTGCAGTGGATTTCAAAACCAAATCAGGAAATACGTTGAGTTGGGTCGGAGCATTTAACCCTACTCATCGACTCTGCACGACAGAAATCATCAGGCTGGGCGAGAGTGAGATATTTCGAGTCGTGAAGCAACGATATAGTGTTTCGGATCGCGCTAGCCAAAGTATTGCCTTTACCTACCAAGGATCACTGCTGTCTGCACTGAAGGACTCAGAATTGACAGAAGAACTTTTGGAGTTCCGCAACGCCATCCAGCAAATCAAGTCCTTGGAACTGCTGTCTCCCCAACTGCTACGCAAGCGTGCACGATCCACCGAGAAAGGCATTGGCGCAGGGGGAGAGAAGCTTTCCGCATTCCTGGCCACTTTATCCGACTCCACGCATACTGCCTTGGTCGAACAGCTACGTCACTTCTACCCCGGCTTGGTGGATTTCAAGGTCTCATCCCTACGCTCCGGTTGGAAGAAACTCTCGGTGGTGGAGCAGTTTTCACAGCAAAAGCTGGAAACGGATGCCGCACACATGAATGATGGGTTACTGCGTATTCTGGCCGTTTTGACCCAAGCCGCCTCGGAGCAATCTTTGATTCTGCTTGATGAGATTGAAAACGGGATCAACCAGGAAATCATCGAGACCTTGGTAGACACCTTGGTGGCGTCACCACACCAATTGCTGGTAACCACACACAGCCCATTGATCCTGAATTATCTGGAGGACGATGTGGCGCGCAAAGCGGTTCAGTTCATCTACAAAGCACCATTGGGCGAAACGCGCATCCGTCCTTTCTTCGATATTCCGCGAATCAATGACAAATTGAGCACCATGGGACCGGGTGATGCCTTTGTGGACACCGACCTGCGACATCTGACCAAAGAATGCTTGGAACTAGACCGACAGGCGGGAATTTTCACAGTCGACGACTTATGAAAATACTACTCAGCGGAGAGGGGCCTACGGACTTGGGGGTGTGCAAAAACTCTCGTGGTCGGTGTGGCGGTGCGGACTTCAAACAAGGCCCGATGACCCAATTGTTGATTCAGCTTTTGGAGCCCTTGCTTGACTATTCGCTGGCCGATTACCCCGACAGCTTTGCATACGTCAGTGAAACCAGACTGTGCGAGGAGACCAAAGCGACACCGGCGCGCCTTCAACCAACCCGGAGCAAAAAGAAGGGCGTTGAAACAAGCTATTTCTATGGCAATGCAATGACCTTGGGACGCATGGCCCTTGATCTTGCAGTACAGCTGGGCGAGTTTGTCGTGGCAGTTTTCTTCCGCGACACCGATGGCACGCGTAGCAGTCATGTCGGCATCTGGCAAGACAAGTGGCAATCAGTCTGTGACGGCTTCAAGCACGCTGGCTTCACGCGGGGGGTTCCCATGTTACCCAAACCCAAGTCCGAAGCCTGGCTTTTATGCCTCGCAAGCAGCAACCGAGGGGGCTCCTATGAAAAGCTGGAGCACCTATCTGGCAACGATGACTCGCAAAACTCAGCAAAAGCACTGTTGGATACTGCACTGGGTGAACATCACACTGCCGACCAGCTGTGCGATTGGCTCATTGGGCACCCGGTTGAGGTGGATCGCATCAGAACTATGCCCAGCTTTGATGCATTCCACCAAGCCTTGATTTCTGCGTTGGCGGATCTGCCTCACTAGCAGAGATTTATCTCGCAGTTTTGCAAGAATTCGGCCTGCCAGAAGACTCCGCTGCTTACGTCAAGCGCGTCAATGCCTTGCTGGTGTAAGTTCAAGAGGAAATTGACCCCCAGCCCTTATTCAAAAAGGGCTAGTAGCTACTTAATATGAAGCAAAAAGCCCCGCAGTCGTGCAGACTGGCGGGGCTTTTTGTTGGGGCACTGGCGCGGGCGGACTGACACCACTGTCCGCAGAGAAACCCCATGGCAGTGCCGCCCACGGCGTAAGACCGTGGGTCTACGCGAGAATGCGTCAACATGACCCCATAGGAAGCACACACACATGGCATCCAGACACGGCTTAAAAGCCAGTTTGATGGTGACCGTCGCGGCACTGGCTTTGTCGTTCGGGCTCAGTTTCGCGCGCGCAGCGATACAGGGTGAAAACATCCAGGGCCAGGGCTGGCGGGCCACGCCGCGCCATGCCAGCGGTTTGGCGCCGGACCCGCAGCAGTGGCGCGACATCGCCATCGTCCAGGTGTATGCCGCGCCCACCTACGGCTGGCGTGGCCTGTTTGCGGTACATCCGTGGATCATCTTCAAACGTGCGGGGGAAGTCAGCTACACACGCTACGACGTCATTGGCTGGGCGGGCGGGAACGTGGTTCAACAGAATTACGCGCTGCCAGATGGTCTGTGGTACGGCTCGCTGCCCAAGTTGCTGGTGGATCAACGTGGCCCCAGCGTCGAATCTCTGATCGACCAAGTCCAGTCCGCCATCACCAGCTACCCCTACCCCAACAGCTACAAAGCTTGGCCCGGCCCCAACAGCAACACGTTCCTGGCCCACATCGGCCGAGAAGTGCCCGAACTCGGGCTGGACTTGCCGGCCAATGCCATTGGCAAGGACTACCGGCCGCTCACCCAAGCACTCGGTCTGTCCTCGTCGGGGCGCGGTGTGCAAGCCTCGTTGTTTGGCCTGTTGGGGCTCAGCGCGGGGCTGGAGGAAGGTTTCGAGTTCAATGTGTTGGCCTTGAACTTTGGCATCGATTTCAACAGCCCCGGGCTGCGCCTGCCGTTCATCGGTCGGCTTGGCATGGATGACACAACCCGCAAAATGGATGACTGATACCGCAGCGGCCTGAGCGTATGGCACCACCTGCGCCACACACGACGACTCCGGCAGCAGGCCGCAAACTGACAAGTCAACGACTCAGTCAGTGGCAAAAAGTGCCTATAGCCCTTGTTATAAAAGGGCGAGCAGCTATATATTAAATAGCTGCAGAGCAAACCTCTTGGTTCGACCTCAGTGCTTGGCCTTGGGTGGGGGCAGCAGCCGCTCACACTCTTCTTTGACAGCGGCGTAACACTCGCAGGCACGCGCCTCCAGTTGGTCGCGGTCCACCACGCTGATGCTGCCACGCGCCTTGGTGATCAGCCCTTCTTTATGCAGCTTGCCTGCGGTCTGGGTCACACTCTCGCGGCGCACACCCAGCAGGTGCGAAATCTGCTCCTGGGTGATCATCATTTTGTCGCTGTGTAAGCGGTCAAAACTCATCAGCAACCAGCGGCTGAACTGCTGCTCCACCGAATGGTGCCGGTTACACACCGCCATCTGTGAGGTCTGGCAAATCAGCGCCTGGGTGTAGAGCAGGGCCAGGTGTTGCAGCTGACCACCTTGCTCAAACTCTTGTTTCATGAGCTTGCGGCTGAGGCGGTAGGCTTGGCCCGCGCTTTGCACCTCGGTGCTGCTGGGCAGGCTGTCACCACCCATGTAAATCGAAATACCCACCAGACCTTCGTTGCCCACCAGCGCAATTTCGCTGGAGGAACCGTCCTCAAGCGCATAAATCAGCGAGACGATGCCCGAGACCGGAAAGTGCAGGTAGCGCACATGGTCGCCCGACTCCGACATGGTCCAGCCCAGGGGCATGGCCACCAGTTCCAGGTCGGGCAGGATGCGTTCGTATTCTGCTTTGGGCAGAGCCGCCAGAATCTGGTTCTGTCGGGGGTCGGGCGCGGCGAGTTGGAGGGGTTTGGTCATGCACTTGGGTATCAAACGAGAAGCACCTAATGTACCCCCCATGCCTGAAACCAGCGCTCCGGGCAGGCGCCGCCTGGGGCCAGCTGCTGCGCCCGGCCTCACACCTGGTTGTAGTGCGGGCTCAGTTGTACCGTTTCACCAATGATCACCAGCCCGGGCTGAGGGCCATAAGACGGCGCCAGCGTCACCAGCCGGCTCAGGCCGGTGGCCCAGATACGCTGGCTGGTCCGGGTGCCGTCGCGCACCACGGCAGCCGGGGTGTCCGGCGCCAGACCATGCGAGATCAATTGCTGGGCGATGTGCGGCAGGCGCTGCACCCCCATGTAAAACACCCGGGTCTGCCCCGGACGCGCCAACGCGCTCCAGTCATAACCACTGTTGTCATCGGCCAGATGGCCGGGCAGGAAGACACAGCTGCCCGCCAGATCGCGGTGGGTCAGCGGGATGCCTGCCGCCATCGAGCAGCCGCTGGCGGCTGTCACACCCGGCACGACTTCAAAGCCGATCCCTGCGGCCTGCAGCGCCTGCACTTCTTCCCCTCCGCGGCCAAACACAAACGGGTCGCCCCCTTTGAGCCGCACCACTTGGCGCCCAGCCTGGGCATGTTGCACCAGCAGGGCGTTGATCTGGTCTTGTGGCACCGAATGGTTGCCCAGCGCCTTGCCCACGTACAGCCGCTCGGCACTGGCCGGAATCTGATCGAGCACCTCTTGCGTGATCAGCCGGTCATGCACCACCACATCAGCACGCTGCAGGCGGTTGAGTGCACGCAGGGTCATCAGGTCAGCCGGGCCAGGACCGGCGCCGACGATATAGACAAAGCCTGGCCTTTGCGCCGCTGTTTGCTCACTCATGGCAGTCTCCTGGACCTTGATGGAACACCAGATCAGCCACCGGCTGACCCGCCACCAAATGGTGTTCGATGATGCGATCCATATTGTCGGGTGTCACGTTGTAGTACCAGGTGCCGTCCGGCTGCACACACATCACCGGCCCGCCCTTGCAGGCGGCAAAACAGCTGACCCGGCTGCGTTTGACCCGCAACGCACCGTCGTTCAGCCCGGCGGCCTTGAACTTGTCACCCAGGCTGTCAAACAAGGCCTGCGCGGCGCCGTCCTGGGCACAACGTGGGCCGGTGCAAATCAGCAGATGGCGTTTGTACTCGCCAATTTTGGGTTTGATCACCTCAGTCATGCCTCGGCCTCGTCAGCACCAGGCGTCTCTTCTTCTTCGAGCGGGGTTCTGAGCACCAGCTCCAGATAGTCTGCGGGCAGATGGTGAAGCTGTGCCAGTTGCGTCAGACTGATGCCTTCAGCAAAGTCAGCGTGCAAATTGGCCATCCACCCAAGCAGGCCAGTGGACAGGGAGCGCCCCCGCTTTTCGCCCTCACGTGCGCTGCCATCGCCTTGCATATCGTATTTGTTGGCATAACCACGCGGGGTGACCATCAGACCGTCACGCACAAAGGTGTTGCTGTTGCCGATCAACACGGTGCTGAGCATGCCGATCTCGCAGTCACTCATCTTGTCGAGTGTGGTGAACACAATCGCCTGGCGGCGCCGGTAGGCCGACTTGACCACCGCCACCGGTGTCTGGGGCGAGCGATGCCGCAAGAACAGGTACTGCGCCTGTTCGATCTGCTGGGTGCGCCGCCCACTCTTGGGGTTGTACAGCGCCACCACAAAGTCAGCCGCAGCGGCGGCCTCCAGCCGACGGGCAATGACCGGCCAGGGTGTCAGCAGATCCGACAGAGAGATTGAGCAGAAGTCATGCGTCAGAGGCGCCCCCACCAGCGAGGCGCAGGCATTGATGGCCGAGGTGCCCGGCACAATTTCCACCGGCACACCGCTGTCCGGTGTCCAACCCGCCTGGAACAGCACCTCATAGGTCGGGCCAGCCATGCCGTAAACCCCGGCGTCGCCGCTGGAGATCAGCGCCACCTTTTTGCCCGCCTGGGCGCTCTCCAGCGCATGCACCGCGCGGTCGAGTTCCTCGGTCATGCCTTTGCGGATGACCTCTTTGCCCTCGAGTAAATCGGCCACCAGCTTGATGTAGGTGACATACCCAATCACCACATCGGCCTCGGCAATGGCTTCGACCGCGCGATGGGTCATCTGGGCGAAGCTGCCCGGGCCAATGCCCACCAGCATGATCTTGCCTTGCGGGGGGGTGGTCACAGAAGCTTCAGAAACAATCTCGGTCATGCGTCATCCTTGCAATGGAAATGGTGGCGTTTTTTCCGTCAACGCCTTGGTGTTTGAATTTTTCGACAAGTAGGTGGCTGGCATCGGTGCCTGCGGCCAGCAGCGCCGCTGCCTCGGACACCGAGGGGGTGCCCATGTAACGCAAGACGGTCTCGGACGGGTTGGGCACCGGCACCACCGCCAGTTCGGCCGCGCTGAAAAAACGCAGCGGCCAGCCGCCTGCCTTGGCCAGTTCGAGGAAAGCAAGCTCATCGGACTTGGCCTCGATACTGGCCAACACCCGCACCTGGGCACGGCTCAGACCAGCCTGCGCCAGCGCGTCATACAGCGCCTGCAGCACCGTGGTCAGGGGGGTGCCCCGGTCGCAGCCCAGGCCAATCGCGACGCCCGATGTCGCAACACTCATGCGCCCTGCCCCTGCGGCGGTCGGTAAACCACCAACCGCTCATGCAGTTGCGCCCAGTGTGCGGGGGTCACCTCGGCATGGGTGATCCACAACACCGCCTTGAAGTGGTCCAGATCAACATCTTCAAAGCGGGAAAAGCGCTGGATGTTGGCTGGCAAGGGTGTCGGGCGGGTCCACCAGTGGGGGCTGCCCGCCTCTTGCACCAGCGCCACCGGCTCCTGGTTGACCACGGCGGCAGAGACGCGGGTGATGTTGATCTTGGGCGACTCCACGCGCCAGCCGAGCTCGCGCCCCAGAATATCGACGGGGATGGTCTTGCCCACATCCGACGCGGTGGTCAGCACCGCAGTGCCGCCCAGCAACGCAGCCACCTGTTCTGCCATGGCATTGGCGCCACCGATATGGCCAGAGAGCACCGGAATGACAAACTGCCCGGCATCGTCCACCACAATCACACCGGGGTCTTCGTCCTTGCTTTTGAGGTGTGGCGCGATCAGGCGCACCACCGCGCCGAGTGAGACAAAAAACACCAGTTGGTCAAAGTTGGCAAAGAGCTGCGCTATTTCGTCGCGAAACGGGCCGCTGTAGGTCTGCACCGGGTTGCTCACGCCCGCCACCAGCGGGGCAAACTTGTCGGCGACACACACATGGGCGGCGGGCAACTGCTGCGCCAGCAGCGCGGCTTGTTGTGCGCCGTGTTTGGTGATGGCGATCAGCACCACACGTGGCACTGGCTCGGTCACAGCGGAGGTAGTAAGTTCACTCATTGGGCAGCTTCCTCGGCCAGTTCGGTGCTGGTTTTTTTGCGGCAACCGCGCACCATTGGGCCTTTTTCGCGGCCCGGATTTTTCACCAGCAGCAAAGACAGGTAGTTGACCTGGGTGCCTTTGAGGCTTGCCACATCCCGCACCACCCGCTCCAACGGTGAACCGGCTTTTTCCACCAGGCAGCTGTGGGCCAGCAGGCCACGTCGCTCCAGCAAATCGACCAGCTCGTCCAGCAGCGGTTTCACCTTCATCAGCACCAGGGTGTCGAAGTCGTCGAGCATTTTTTCCACCGCATGGATGCCATAAGCGGCGGGCACGATGGCGATGGTGTCGTCCTGCTCGGAGAGCGGCACCTGCACCGTGGCACAGACTGCGTTGAACGAACTCACGCCCGCCACAACTTGCACCTGCGCGGCTGGGTCCAGCTCACGCAGCACCCGCGCCAGGTAGCTGAAGCTGGCGTAAGTGGAGGCGTCCCCTTCCACCAGAAACAGCACATCCTGCCCGGTGGCCAGCAAATCGCGCACGGTTTCAGCGGCCTTGAGCCAATGGCGCGCCAGTTTCTCTGCATCGTGCGTCATTGGGAACAGCAGCGGCAGATGCTGCGTGGGCAAGGGCAAACCAGCGCGCTGGGCGATGTCAAGCGCATAACTGTCCGAGCGCAGGCTGCGCACCGGGTAGGTCCAAATGGCATCAGGGCGTTCGAGCAAGGCCCAGGCCCGGCGTGTGATCAGGCCGGGGTCGCCGGGGCCAAGTGAGACACCAAAAAGGGTACCGTTTTTAGACATGGGTTGCTACAAATTCAGAAGTAATAGAGGCATATCCTGCCTGGGCACAGACGATCCAGACCGGATTTTCTGCGGCCATGCGGTGCATGTGCAAAATAGGCTGGCTGCGCGAGGCCTGCAACTGCAGCACATCCCAGTTGGCTGCGAGTTGTTTCACCGCCTCAACCGCCGTGGCCATGTTTTCCAGCGTCACAAAGTTCATGACCAGCCAGCCGCCTGGACGCAGGCGTTGTAACACCAGGCCAATCAGTGCGGCCAGCTCGCCGCCCGAACCACCGATGAACACCGCATCGGGGTCGGCCCAGTCGGCCAGGCCGTCGGGCGCTTTGCCGTGCACCAGGCTGTGGTTGCTGATGCCCAAAGCGCGGCGGTTCTGCAGCACATTGGCGCAATCGTCGGCATTTTTTTCAATCGCGTAGACATGGCCCTGCGTGCACAAGCGGGCCGCCTCCAGCCCGACCGAGCCCGAGCCCGCACCAATGTCCCAGACCACGCTGTTCTGACGCAGTTGCAGGCGCGCCAAGGACACAGCCCGCACCTCGTTTTTGGTGATCAGGCCTTTTTCCGGGTGACGCTGGGCAAAACTGGCGTCCGGCAGGCCAAACAACACCGGCGACGCACGCAGCGTGTTGCGCCACAGCAGCACCACATTGAGTTCGGCAAAGCTCATCCGCGTGGCGGCTTCGATGCTGAAGCCGCTCACCACACGCTCCTGCGGCTGGCACAGGCGCTCGGCCACCGCCATCTCCCAATCCTTGTCCAGACCTTCGGTGACCAGCATGCGGGCGATGCGATCGGGTGAGTTGGCCGGGCTGGTCAACACCGCCAGGCGGTCGTGTTGGCGCAGTTCACGCAGCAAACCATACAGCCCATGGCTGGGTGGTGATCCGGCCACCCACTCCCCGGCATCGCGGCTGTGCACCGAGACAAAACGCATGTCCTGCCAGGGCAGACACAGTCGGGCGCAGGCCAGTTGCAGGGTCGAGACATTGGGAAGCACCTCGATCACCTCGACACACAGGCGCGAGGCCAGGTAAGCGGCAATGCCATGGCACAAGGGGTCGCCAGTGGCCAACACCACCACGCGCAGGCCTTCATCGAGCGCAGCGCGAATCCATTCCGGTACCTGCGACATCACACCGGTCAGGTCACGCTGCTCGGCCTGCGGCGCGATGTGCTCGGCCAGCAGTTCCAGCGTACGTGTGCCTCCAATCACCAACTGCGCCTGTGCCAGATGGGTCAGCGCAGCCTGGCTCAGGCTGGTCGCGCCATCGTCCAGCACGCCCAACACACGGCACTTGTCCAAATTTTTCATGGCGTCCTTGTTCATGGGTACTGGGCAATCTTGTGCCCATCAAAGTCACACACCAGCACCTGAATATCAAACTGATCGGGGTAGGTCAGACGCAAGGTCTGCACCACGCGTTGCGCCAAGGTGGTGTGGAACACCGTGCCCAAGCCGAGTTCATCCATACGTTCACCGGCATAACGTGCGGTTTTGGCGGCACGGATGTCGGCACACACCTCGGGTGCCACACCCAGTTCTGCCGCCAGATCGGCCAGCAGCCCGGTGTCGACGTCAGCCCGCCCGGCATGGGTGATGGTTTCACCCTGGGCGATTTTGGTGAGTTTGCCCACCATGCCACCAATCACCACCTGTTTCACACCAGCCTTCACCGCCGCACTCATGGCGTAACGCAAAAAGTCGCCCATCTGCACAAAGGCGGCCTCGGGCAGATGTGGCAGCTGTTCCATGACAAACTTTTCGGTGCGACCACCGGTGGTCAGCACCACCACCCCCTGCGGCAAGGTGCCCGCCACATGCACCCCCTGCACCACGCTGGCCCGGTAGGCGGCAGTCGAATACGGTTTGACAATGCCGGTGGTGCCCAGAATGGAAATACCTCCCAAAATGCCTAGGCGGGCGTTGGTGGTTTTTTTGGCCATTTCCTGGCCTTGCGGCACGGAAATTGTCACTTCCAGGCCCGCCTCCTCCAGTCTGGCGCCAGCCGCCAGGCGCACATTGGCCTCGATGTTGCGGCGCGGCACCGGGTTGATGGCCGGGCCACCCACCTCCAGGCCCAAACCGGGCATGGTGACCCGGCCGACACCGACGCCACCAGCCAGCCGAACTTGACCGGGCAACTCAGCCCACCAGCGTACATCGGCCGTCAGGTGGGCTTTGTCGGTGCAATCAGGGTCATCGCCAGCGTCCTTGATCACCATGGCGTGGGCACAAGCCCCATCACAGCGGCCATCGTGCACGGCAAAAGTCACCAAGTCACCATTGGGCAGCAGGCACTCCACACTGTCGGGCACCTGACCAGTGACCAGGCCGATGACCGCCGCCCGGGCCGCCGCTGCTGAACACGCCCCGGTGGTGAAACCAGTGCGGGTGCCACGCGGCGCCTCTTTGTCCATCACGCAGCGCTGTCCTTGTTGTTGGCCTTGGCCTCTGCCATGCCCAGCAAGGCATGGATAGCTGCCACCACCAAGGTGGAGCCACCCTTGCGACCGCGGATCACCACCCAGGGCACATCACTCTGCAAGGCCATCAAATCCTTGGACTCAGCCGCCGAGACAAACCCCACCGGCATGCCCACCACCAAGGCGGGGCGCGCACCCTCCTCACGGATCAGCCGCACCACTTCGATCAAGGCGGTGGGTGCATTGCCAATGCCAATGATGGCGCCGTCCAGCAGACCCAGCCGGTGCGCCTTGCGCATGGCCTGCACCGCACGTGTGGTGCCCTGTGCCTGGGCGAGTTCGATCACATCGGCGTCGCTGATGAACTGGTGGGTGCTGATACCAAAGTGCGCCAACCGGGGTGCCGACAGGCCCACACAAATCATCTCGACATCGGCCACCACGCGAGCCTTGCCCGAAAAAATCGCGGTCAGACCGGCGCTCACCGCTTGGGGGTGGAATTCGGTCAAGCCGTTGAAGTCAAAGTCGGCATTGGCGTGGATCATGCGGCGCACCACCGGCCACTGTTCTGGCGCGTAGTTGTGGGGACCGGCTTCGCGGTCGATCACCGCAAACGAATCGTGCTCGATGGCGCGCCCGGCGGCGGTGAGTTGTTCGGTGATGACATTGGGGGTGGGCAAACTCATGCCGGGGCTCCGACATGGGGATGGTGGTGGTGACCGTGTTCATGTTCATGTTCATGTTCATGTTCATGTTCATGTTCATGAGGATGGTCGTGTTCATGCGGGTGCGGGTGGCCGTGGTCGTGGTGTGTGCCGTCCTCATGCAAATGACCGCCTTGGCCATGTTCAACAGCAAACTCGCGGAACTTGCAGCCGTCACAGGCCATCATGGCGGCGGGGCGGCCCAGTTGGGCATCTTTCACACGCTGCTCCAGCACCTCAAACACCTCGGGCTCAAAACCAAAATAGTTGGTCAGCGCAAAACGCACCGTGGGGTACTGCGTTTTGAGGTTGGCCACCTGGCGCCCGATGCGCTCCATCAGCGTGCCATTGAACAGGTAATACGGCAGCACCGCCACTTGCGTCATGCCCAGCAGGTGCTGGCGTTGCACCACTTTTTCCAGACGCGGGTAGGTGATGCCCGTGAAGGCCACATCCACTAGCGGGTGGTCGGTTTCTTCCATGACCCAGCGCGCCATTTTCGCCATTTCGCCATTGGCATGGCGGTCAGATGAGCCGCGCCCGAGCAGCACCACACCGGTGGTGGTGGGGTCGGGCATGTCCAGCGACTTCATCGCGGTTTTGAGGCGGCGCAGCACCACCTTCAACAGCAGGTCGCAAGCGGTCAACTCGGGGGTGTACAAAAACTGGACCCGTGGAAACCGGACACGCGCTGCGTCAATCGCTTGCGGGATGTCCATCTTGACGTGGCCCGCCGCATTCAGGATCAGCGGCACCACAATCACACGGCCCGACTTGGCGGCCGCGGTGGCCAAACCTTGCGCCAGCGTGATGTCGGCCAGTTCAATAAAACAGACCTCGATCGACCAGCTCGGCTGACGTTGGCGCCACTGCTGGGCAAAAGCCAGGATTTCGTCGTTGCCGGAGGCCTCGCGTGAGCCGTGGCCCACCAGCAAAATGGTGTCAGAGGTCATGGGGTATCCAGGGTAAGTTGAGAAGCAGGCACGCTGGCCTGCCGGAAACGGTGGGTGAAGCTGGCGTCGTAGAGTTTGGACTTGGCCAGGGTGGTCCAATGCCGGGCGCCCAGTGTCGGGCTGGCGATGATCATCGACTGGCTGACCAGCTTGGCCTCGCGGCACAGGGCCTGGATGGTGGCCACGGTGCCACGCACAATTTTTTCTTCACCGGGCCAGCTGGCTTTGTGGACCACCACCACGGGCGCATCAGGCGACCAGCCCGCGGCGCGCAGCGCAGCGGTGACCTGCCCCATCAAGGTGATGCTCAAGAAGATGCACAAGGTGCTGTGGTGCGCCGCCAGCTCTTGCAGCGACTCGCCGTCAGGCATGGGCGTGCGCCCTTCCATGCGGGTCAGAATCACGGTCTGGGTGACTTCGGGCAGGGTCAGGCTCTCGACTGCCGCTGCCGCAGAGGCCATGGCCGAGGACACCCCTGGCACCACCTGCACCGGCACACCTGCGGCATCCAGCGGCTGCACCAGCTCGATCAAGGCGCCATACAGCCCGGGGTCACCGGTTTGCAAGCGCACCACGGTCTCGCAGCGCGCCGCCTGGGTGATCAGCCAGGCCGACATGTCCTCCAAGGTCATGTCCTTGCTGTCCACAATGACGCAATCCGCTGGTGCCCAGCGGGTGGCAGCTTCGCTAACCAGGGAGCCAGCGAACAAAATGGCGCCCGCGCGCTCAATCAGCCCGCGGCCCTTGACGGTGATCAGGTCCGGGTCACCCGGACCGGCCCCCACAAACCAAACGGTTCCGGGCTTGGGCTGCACCATGGATCAGGCCGCGCTGTACAGGCGTTTGTCGACAGCGACCGAGCCTTGCAGGCGGTGCATCATCTTGGCCAATGCCAACACACCCAGGTCGATCAGGGGTTCGGCCAACACAATGGTCATGTAGGCTGCGCCAAAGCTGGCCACACTGGCCAGGTTCTCAGCACCCACACCCCGGCCATACAAGGCCCAGAAGCCGACCCACACCACGATGCCACCTTGGTAAGCCACCGACAGCTTGAAGGCCTGGGCATAACCAATGTTCACATAGGCAGTGCTCTCAGGAATGATCTTGCGCGCCAGGGCAGCGGTGGCAAACAGCGGCACCAGCAGGGTGGTGACGTTCATGCCGTACTGCGGCAGGTCAAACGGTGCAAAAAACAGACCTTGGACCAACAGGCCACCGGCCAAGCCAATGGCCGCAGGGGCCACACCAAAGACCAGCAACAAGGTGGTGCCCAAAATCAGGTGCACCTCGGAGACACCCACCGGGTGGTGTGGCAACACTTCAAAAAAGCAGAACACCAAAGCAACGGCCATGGCCGAACGCAGTGCCAAAGCGGTCAGGCCATCACGTTTGATGGTGCTGACGGCCAGTTTGGCGGCATACGCCAGGGCACCGGCGGCGGTGGCGTAGCTGAGGAAAATTTTGGCGCCTTCAACAAGGCCAGGTTCGATGTGCATGGAGTAACTCCTTAAAACGACGGATTGAACAACAGACAAACGCGAAAAACACAGCAGCTAAACGGGCTGTACCTCCTGACATGGACGCAGGACAACCAGCCTGGTTGCACCGTGGGTGCGGACACTTAGGCGTGCACAGCAGTGGCGGAAAATCATGGCAGGAACATCCGGCAAACAACTCTCACCATCGTCCCCGACAGTGCTTGAGCATCACGGCAACACGCAAGCGTGTGACCACCTTGTTGGCCGGTATCCGGGCTGGTGGATGCAACCTCCATCGCCTTCCCAAGCGTCTGTGAAACACTCAGTGGCCGTGATGGAAGCGGAATCTTGACGATTCGTCCACTTACCGTTGCGGGGGCAGCGCAGGTTAGGTGGGCTGTTGTCAGCCTGGACCCTCCTGCTTCCCGTTGAACTGCGTCGTGTGAACCACGCCGCGAGCACCAACGGGATGATTCTAACGACAGATTTCACACACACATGACATCTGTTTGCCTGTTGGTGCTGGTGGAAAAAGCACCTGCCGAGCCCGTGAGATACTCTTTAAACCATAGCTATCAGCCCTTTTATATCAAGGGCTAGAGCACAAAGACTCTCTCATCATCTGTCAAGGACCCCAACTCGTGTTGCTGGTGGGCTAGCACGGCCAGCGTCGCCTCAGAGGCATCGGTGCCAGCGGCGTTGCGCGCCAGAATCCGTGCGCGCAATTGCTCGGGACTGGCCTGCGGCGCCAGGATGGCAAAGCGCGCATTTTGGTCAACCGCCAGGGCGCGAAACACATCGCGGTCAGCACGTTTGAGGAAGGTGGCGTCCACGATCACCGACCAACCCGCCGCCAGCAAACTCACCGCCAGCTCGCGCAGATGGGCATAGACCTGGGCGTGAACCTCAGGCGCATAGATGCCCGCGTTGATGCCTGAGTTGGACTGCGCCAAACGCCCCAAC
The DNA here is from genome assembly GCF_013416775.1 of Rhodoferax sp. BLA1. Classification (GTDB taxonomy): domain Bacteria; phylum Pseudomonadota; class Gammaproteobacteria; order Burkholderiales; family Burkholderiaceae_C; genus Rhodoferax. The sequence goes on along the minus strand of NZ_SZVI01000012.1, from coordinate 62,517 downwards.
TTGAACAGGCGTTTGCGCTCCACATCGGCCCGCAGGCGCAGCGTCGGGGCATGGTTGTTTTGCTGCAGCCATTGGTCGGTCAAATAAGTTTTGCCACAGCCCGACAGACCGTGCGTGATGGTCAGTTGCACCGGGTGTGGCGCCACCAGGCGCTCGGCCAAGCTGATGTCGGCCAGCACCTCGGTCCTGTCGGCATGGAGCTGCTTAGCCCGGATGGCCGCCACCTTGGCGCGCACCAGACAGCGGTAAACGGCATAAAACCGCAGCAATAACGCGCCCTGGTAGTCGCCGCTGTGGCTCAAAACCTCGTTGACCAGCCAGTTGGCCAAGCCGGGCTGGCCGTGCTCCAGCAGGTCAATGTAGGGGAATGCGATGTCGCTGACCACGTCGATCCAGCGCAGGTCTTCGTTGAACTCCAGGCAGTCAAACAGGCGCACCGAGCCCTTGATCAGCACCAGATTCGCCAGGTGCAAGTCACCATGGCATTCACGCACCCGGCCACCAAGCTTTCGCGCGTGCATCAGCGGCGCCAGTTGCGTGAATTGCGCCTGTGTCCAGGTTTGCAGATGAGCCAACCGGGCCAGTGCGTCGGTGTCAAGCGGCGGCTTGAGCATGGTGGACAAATCAGTGAAGTTGTCCAGCATCGGCGCCATCACCTGGTCGGGCTCACCAAAACGGGTGTCGGGCGTAGCACTGGCGGCGGCCTCGTGAAAGGCCACCAGTCTGCCCGCCAAGTCGGACAGGTGGGCTGGGCGCAACTCACCGCGCGCACATATGTGGTCCAGCCGACCAGCTTCGTCAAAACGGCGCATGCGCACGGCTTAATCCAACACGTCCCCCGTGCCGCCCCACTGTGGGACTTGGGGTGAGTTGTTCAGAGAAATCACATCCAGGTAAATGTCTGGCGCCAGGCGCCGGTTCAGACGCAGTTCGTCCAGGCAGGCCTGTTGACGCAACGCTAAGGTGCTGAAGTCCAGAAACGCCAGCTTGACCGGTTTTTTGATCTTGTAGGCGAAGTCCCCCGCCAGTAACACCCAGGAGATGTGGGTTTCGACCAGATCCACCCGCACCACCTCACCTGAGTACGGTTGTGGCGCCAACAAAGCTTGGATCAGCGGTGGCAGCTTGGGATTCATGCCAGCCATGATGCCAGTCTCAAGTCCACAACACCAGCCCATACCAGAGACCCGGTCAGGTGAAACCGACGGCAGCGACAATGGCCACCCTTTGCTTTTACCCCACGGAATTCCCCATGAAAACTGTTTTACACATCGCAGCAGCCTGCGCTCTGCTGGTCAACCTGTCGGTGGTCTGGGCCGCTGATGCCACCTTGGAGACCGCTGCCAAAGAAAGCGGCGCCGTTGTCACGACCAGCGGACTGGTGTACCGATCCCTCAAAGACGGCACTGGCGCCAACCCGCTGGCCAGCGACGTGGTCAAGGTCAACTACCGCGGCACTTTCCCGGACGGGCGCGAATTTGACAGCTCGTACAAACGAAACCAGGCCATTGAATTCCCCTTGGGCAACGTGATCCCCTGCTGGACCGAAGGTGTACAACGCATGAAGGTCGGCGGCAAGGCCAAACTCACCTGCCCTGCCGCCATTGCCTACGGCACACGTGGCGCCGGTGGTGTGATCCCACCCAACGCCACGCTGCTGTTTGAGGTAGAACTGCTGGGCATCAAGGGCAAATAAGTCCCGCGCAACGCCAAGCGCAGGCTCTGCGCCTGTCCAGGGGCGAGGACAGGCGGCTTCCAGACCAAAAACACCCACAGCGCAGCCCACACAGGGCTTGAAAAGTCGCGCGGTTCACCTCATCTTCAGTACTGGCAACCCCTGGTGTAACAACGCCAGGGGCTCACCCAGTGTCCCAACCTGAAGGAGGATCAACATGAATGCTTTGACCAACCGCAGCTTTCTTTTGAACGACTTTTTCCGCGACCTGGCCCCGGCTTTTTACGTCCGGCCCCTGCACGGCGACCCGCTGCGGTCTGCCGCGCAGATCAAGGTGGATGTGAAGGAAAACAAGGACGCCTACACCGTGCATGCCGAAATACCGGGTGTACCGAAAGAAGACATCCACGTCTCGCTGGACGGCAATATGGTGACGCTGGAAGCCGAGGTGAAACAGCAGGACAGCACCGGTGACAACGACACCGTGCTGCGCAGCGAACGCTATTTTGGCGCGGTGTCACGCAGCTTCCAGCTACCGCAAGACATCGACCAGACGCAGGCCAAAGCCAAGTTCGACAACGGTGTGCTGATGCTGACGCTGCCGAAGAAACTGGCGGCCAATGTGGCGCAAAAACTCCATATCGAATAAGCGCAACACACCGCCGCCACCCGGTGCTGGCTACACCACCAGCGGCTCTTCCTGCATGGCCTCAATCTGCTCTTGCAGCATCAACACCTGACCCTGCCAGTAGTCACTCGACCCAAACCACGGAAAGTTGATGGCAAAAATCGGGTCGTCCCAGCGCCGCGCCAGCCAGGCGCTGTAGTGGATCAGGCGCAGGGTGCGCAGGGGTTCAATGAGCGCCAGCTCGCGCCGATCGAAACTGCGGAATTGTTCGTAACCGTCAACCAGCGCACCGAGTTGCCGAGTGCGTTGCTGGCGGTCACCACTGAGCAACATCCACAGGTCTTGTACCGCCAGCCCCATGCGGGCGTCATCCAGATCCACAAAATGTGGGCCGGGCAAGCTGGCTGCCGGGGCGTCCAGCGGTGTCCAGAGGATGTTGCCGGGGTGGCAGTCACCATGTAAGCGCAGGCTGCGCAGGGTGTGGCTCGGCTGCGCGTCCTCTGCCGCATCTTCTGAATCATTTTGGCTTGCAGCCCTTACATCCAAAGGAAAAGTAGCTATTAAATTGAGTGCATCTGCGGACGCCTTCTCCCAGGCAGACTGCACATCCAGCGGCACTTTGTCGTGGCTGAGCAGCCAGGCACGTGGTTCGGTGCCAAAACTCTGCATATCCAGTGCCGGGCGCACCACAAAGGGCCGCGCCGCGCCCACGGTGTGGATACGCGCCAGAAAGCGCCCCACCCACTCCAGCACATCGGGGTCGTCGAGTTCGGGGCTGCGCCCGCCTCGGCTCGGGCAAACGCTGAAGGAAAACCCGCCAAAGTGGTGCAACGTCTGGCCCTGCACCACCAGCGGCCCCACCACCGGAATTTCTGCGTCCATCAACTCGGCAGAGAACGCATGTTCTTCCAGAATCTGCGCCTCGCTCCAGCGTCCGGGGCGGTAAAACTTGGCCACCACGGTGCTGCCATCGTCCAGGTGCAGCTGGTAAACCCGGTTTTCGTAAGAGCTCAGCGCCATCTGTCGGCCGTCCCCATACAGGCCAATGCTGACCAGTGCGTCCTGCACCAGGTCGGGTGTCAAAGCGTGATAGGGATGTCCCTCAGACGGTGATTGTTCCTGCACGATGCCCGCTCCCTTATTATTCAGCCCACTATCATGCCCGAAAGAATCGGCCCTGCGCGCGCTTTGGCAGACACCTCTAAACCCCCCGTTGCTTTTGCGCTAACCTGCGCCCACGGCCAGCCCATCAGAATAGCTAAGAGACTCTGGTTGCGCCGGGAGACCTCATATGTTTGACTACCTCATCATCGGCGGCGGCTCGGCAGGGTGTGTGCTGGCCGCACGCCTGTCGGAAGACCCCAACACCACCGTGGCCCTGCTGGAGGCCGGTCCACCCGACAGCAGCGTGCTGATCCACTGCCCGGCTGGCCTGGGGGTGCTGGCCAAGTTCAGCCTGGCGGGCTGGGGCCTCAACACCACCCCCCAACCCGGCCTGAACGGGCGCTCTGGCTACCAGCCGCGCGGCAAGGTGCTGGGTGGGTCGAGTTCGATCAACGCCATGTGTTACATCCGTGGCCAGCGCGAGGACTATGACCACTGGGCAGCACTCGGTAACCCGGGCTGGGCCTGGCAGGATGTGTTGCCCTACTTCAGGAAGTCTGAGGGCAACGAACGTGGGGCTGACGAACTGCATGGTGGGGACGGCCCGCTCCATGTGATGGATTTACACAGCCCCAACCCGTTTGGCCTGCGTTTTGTGCAGGCCGCCGCCCAGGCGGGCCACACCATCAACCCGGACTTCAATGGGACCAGCCAGGAAGGTGTGGGTTTGTACCAGGTCACACACCAAGGCGGCGAGCGTTGCAGTGCCGCCAAGGCCTATCTGACACCGGCCCTGGCGCGCCCCAATGTGCAGGTGTTCACCGGCGCCCAGGTGACGCGTATCCTGCTGGAGAAAAAACGCGCCGTGGGTGTGCAGTTCATGCAGGACGGCCAGCTCAAACAACTCAACTGCCAGCGCGAGGTGCTGCTCTGCGCCGGGGCCATCCAGTCGCCACAGATCCTGATGCTTTCGGGCATCGGGCCGCACCAACACCTGGTTGACACCGGCATCGCGCCCTTGCACGAGTTGCCCGGTGTGGGCCAGCACCTGCATGACCACCCGGACATCGTGCAGGTGGTGCATGTACACAACAACACCGAGCTGTTTGGCCTGTCGCTGGGTGGCGGTATCAAGATAGGACAAGGCATGCTGCAATGGCGCCAGCACCGCACCGGCCTGTTGACCACCAACTTTGCCGAGGCCGGTGGCTTCATCAAGAGCCAGCCACAAGAGGCCACACCCGATCTGCAACTGCACTTTGTGGTGGGCAAACTCATCAACCACGGCCGCACGCTGAGCTGGGGGCATGGTTTCTCCTGCCATGTGTGCCTGCTGCGCCCCAAGAGCGCGGGCAGCATCCGGCTCGCCAGCAAAGACCCGCTGGCCCTGCCGCTGGTGGACCCCGACTTTCTGAGCCACCGCGACGACATGGATCGCTTGGTGCGCGGTTTCAAGCTGATGCGCGAGATCCTGCAACAACCTGCACTGGCCCGCTTTGAGGGGCGCGAGCTGCCAGCCACCGCCAGCGCGCAGACCGACGAACAGATCGAGCAGGTGATCCGCGATTACGCCGACACCATCTACCACCCGGTCGGCAGTTGCCGCATGGGCAACACCGACATGGACGTGGTGGACGCGCAGCTGCGTGTGCATGGACTGCAAGGCCTGCGTGTGGTGGACGCCTCCATCATGCCGAGCATCGTCAGCGGCAACACCAACGCACCGGTGATGATGATTGCCGAGAAGGCGGCCGATATGATCAGGGCTGACCAGCTGCCCTGATTTGCCTCATGCCCGTTTTGCCACCCCTCTCCTCTGACCCAGCAGACACCCCCTTCTTCGGACTCGCCCCCTACCTGCGCATGAGCATTGCGGGCATGGACCTCCAACCCGTGGGAGAACACGCCCTGGCGCAAGCGCAGGCGCAGCCCGACTCAGCCACCTTATGGATGACCCTGTCCCTCGTCCTGCAATCCCTGGGCCAGCGCGAACTGGGCTTGACGGCCCAGGCCCAGGCCTTGTCCTTGCAACGTGTTTACCACCTGGCGGCGCGCCAACAACCCACACGCTGCCGCCTGCTGATGCTGATGGAGCCCGGTGATCTGGCCGCCAACACGCCACTCGAATGCCTTCTCGAAGACAGCGACATCGAACTAATTTTTTACTACCTGAGCCACAACGAGCCGCTGTTAACCCCGCTGCCCGAACACGACGCCGTGCTGGTGGCGATGAGCGACAGCGACGAAAACCGGGCGCATCTGCGTTTTCTGGAGCAAGCGTTGGCCCACTGGCCCAAACCGGTGCTCAATCTGCCCCAGTTCATCCCTTGTGTGGACCGCGCCACCGCCAGCAGCCTGCTGCAACACCAGCCGGGCGTGTTGATGCCGCCGACCCTGCGCGCTTCACGCGCCCAGATGCAAGCGATCGCCTCGGGCGCGAGCCAGCTCAATGCCGTCTTTGCAGACTGCGACTTTCCCATCATCCTGCGGCCACTGGGCTCGCAGGGTGGCCACGGTCTGGCCAAGATCGAAACGCCTGGGGACATCAACCACTATCTGACCGGGCAACCTGACGCCGAGTTTTTTGTCTCGCGCTTCATCAACTACAGCCATGCGGACGGCTACTTCCGCAAGATCCGGGTGGCGCTGATCGACGGTCAGCCCTACGCCTGCCACATGGCCGTGTCCAGCAACTGGATGATCCATTACGTCAATGCCGGGATGTACGAAGAAGCCTGGAAACGCGCCGAGGAACTGGCGTTCATGGAGGGATTTGAGGCCTTCAAGCGGCGCCACAATTCGGCGCTGCAGGCCATCAGCAGCGCCATCCCGCTCGACTACCTGTGTATCGACTGCGCCGAAACGGTGGATGGGCAACTGCTGATTTTTGAGGTGGACCACGCCATGGTGATCCATGCGATGGACACCGAGGCCCAGTTCCCGTACAAACAAATCCATATGCACAAAGTCAAAAACGCTTTCCGCGACCTGCTGTTGCGGCGCATGGCTGATCACACCGCCACCAACGCACCAACACCTGTCGAACAAGCATGAAACCTTTGAACAGCCTGAATTTTTCTGGCGGTCCCGGCGCCTTGCCCGAGTCGGTGTTGCTGCAGGTGCAGCAAGCGATTCTGGAAGTGCCCGAGGTTGGCCTGTCGGTGCTGGGCATCAGCCACCGTTCTGACTGGTTTGCCGCAGTCGTCCAGGAAACCGAAGACAACATCCGCGCCCTGCTGGGCCTGGACGCCAGCTACCACGTGCTGCTGCTGCAAGGCGGCGCCACCCAGCAGTTCTCGATGGTGCCGATGACCCTGCTGCGGGGCCAGCAAGCACCTGCGCAGTATTTGCAAACTGGCTACTGGAGCGGCAAGGTGCTGCCCGAGGCGCGTTTGCAGGGCGACATCGAGGTGCTGTGGTCAGGCCAGAGCTGCGGTTTCTCGCGCCTGCCCGCTGACGACGAGCTGGCCTTCTCGGCTGACGCGCCCTACCTGCACTACGTCTCCAACGAAACCGTCGAGGGTCTGCAGTTCAACCGGGTTCTGGGCCGCGAAGATGTACCGCGCGTCTGCGACATGTCCTCCGACTTTTTGTCCCGGCCCTGCGAGGCCGAGCGTTTTGCCCTGATTTACGCCCACGCCCAGAAAAACATCGGCCCAGCCGGGGTCACCGTGGTGCTGGTGAAGGATGCCCTGCTGCAGGATGCACCGACCGACCTGCCCGCGTTTCTGGACTACAAACAACAGATCAAGGCCCATTCCAACCTCAATACACCGCCGGTGTTCTCGATTTATGTCACCTTGCTGGTGACACGCTGGCTGTTACACGAGGTCGGTGGCCTTGCCAACATGGACCAGATCAACCGGCAAAAAGCGGCGCTGCTGTACCAGGCGCTGGATGACAGCGAGGGTTTTTACCGGGGCCGCGCGGCTGTGCCAGACCGCTCGCTGATGAATGTGGCGATGACCCTGCCCAGTGTGGCACTGGAGCAGGCCTTCCTGGCCGAGTCTGCACTGGCCGGTTTTTCCGGGCTGGCCGGGCACCGCGCGGTGGGGGGCATTCGCGCCTCGATCTACAACGCGCTGAGCCTGACGGCGGTGCAGCGCTTGACCGAGTTCATGCAGGACTTCAGGCGCCAGCATCTGTCGTGATACGGATTTGATAGCTGTTGGCCCTTGTAATAATTGGGCTAGTGGCACTTTTTGGCATGCACCACCGGTCGCTCAAGTTTCAGGCGCAACAGCCGTTATACATATACAGCCTACTGCCACCGGGTCACCGATGGCATGTCAAGCGCCCATCCTCGTCTGGCCCACGCCCAGACGCTTGCGACTGAGAACAGGAGTGCAGCATGAACCCGATTGCATCAACCCCCAGCAGCCCATCCCCAGTTGCAAGCGCAGCGGTGACACGTGCCCCCGTCAGCCCGGTGCCCGAGGTACGCCCGGTCCAGGCTGTAACAGACAACCTGCGCACCAGCAACTCAGGCAACAACCGGGCCAAAACCGAGGCATCTGCCAGCAGACCCAAAGCGTCGGACGAAGACATCCAACGGGCCACCGAGGATTTAAAACAGCGCGTGCAAACGCTGGCACCGGAGTTGCAGTTTTCCGTGGACCAGACCAGCGGGCGTTCCATCATCAAGTTCACCGACCGCGCCACCCAGGAGGTGATCCGCCAGTTCCCCAGCGAGGAAGCCTTGGCACTGACACGTGCCATGGACCAGTTCCAACGCGGCCTGATCTTCAACCGCCAGGCCTGAACCCAACCCCACCTGTAGGCGCGCTCTGTCGTACCATCCCGACAGACATTGGCTGGTGCCGCCCTTGGCACCCAGCCAACACCCACACACACTTCGCTGGAACACCATGACCCGTTGGGACGCCCACATGTGCCTGCCTTTGCATCCGCAGGCCAGTTTTGCACCGATCAACCAGTTACGCAGCTTTGGTCTGAACTATGTGTCGGTCAACGTCGGCATGGACATGAACCCGGTGAGCCAGATCCTGCAGGTGATCGCCGGTTACCGGGCCACCATCGCGGCCCACCCGGACAAATATGTACAGGTCAACAACCTGGCCGACATCGCCCGCGCCCAGGCTGGTGGCCAGATCGCCATCGGTTTTGACCTGGAAGGCGCCATGCCGCTTCTGGAGCAGCCCGAGATGGTGGCGCTCTACGCGCGCCTCGGGGTGCGCCAGATCCACTTTGCCTACAACCGCAACAACAGCGTGGCCGATGGCTGCCACGACGAGAAACGCGGCCTCACTGCGCTGGGTCGCCAGATGGTCGAGGCTGTGAATGCCGCCGGACTGCTGATGGACTGCTCCCACACCGGGCGGGCCTGCAGCCTGGAGATCATGGCGGCATCGAGTCAGCCGGTGGTCTTCAGCCACGCCAATCCGCTGGCCCTGGTGGACCATGGCCGCAACATCACCGACGAACAAATCCGCGCCTGCGCGGCCACCGGCGGGGTCGTGTGTGTGTCAGGTGTGTCACGTTTTCTGGGGGTTGAGCAACCCAGTGTCGTGGATGTGGCACGGCATGCGGCCTATGTGGCCAACCTGGTCGGCATCGCGCATGTGGGCATTGGGCTGGACAACGGTTTTTCTCAACCAGAACTCAATGACAGGCCACCGGGCGACTTTGACCCCAGCTACTGGTGGCCCAAAAGCGCCGGTTATGGCCAGGCCATCAGCGGCATGCACTACGCGCCGATCGACACCTGGCAGCAGCTCCCCGAAGCCCTGCGCGCGGCGGGCATGAGCGAGGCAGAGGCCAAGCAGGTATTGGGCGGCAATATGCTGCGGGTGGCGGGCCAGGTCTGGGCGGCGGCACCCCTCTGAGTTTCAGCATCCAATTGGCCTCTAGCCCTTGCACATCAAGGGCCAGCAGCTATATCAACCAGAGCAAGTGACAGCAGGCGCTTAACCCTGAAAGCGCTTGCGTGTGAGCGCCAGCGCGATCCAGAAACCACCCACCGTGAACCCCACCAACACCAACAGCGGGCGCAACCAGTCGATGGGCCACTGGTCCATGAACAGCGGGCGCACCAGCGCCACCGCATTGGTCAGCGGCAACCAATGAGACACCACTCGCACCAGCGGCGGCAACTGTTCCAGCGGGAAAAAGATGCCACTCAGGAACATCATCGGCGTCAGGAACAGCGTGAAGTAGTAAGTGAAAAAGTCATACCCCTTGGCCAGCGCATTGAAGATCAGCGCCACACAGCTGAAGGTGATGCCCACCCCTGCCAGCACCAGCCAGGCCAACACCAGCTTGGGGCTGTAGCTGATGCCCAAGGCCAGCATCACGGCCAGGATCGCGGTCACGGTGAACAGCGATTTGAAGGCAGCCCACAACATCTCGGCCAGCACAATGTTGTCCAGGTTGACCGGCGCGTTCATGATGCCGTCCCAGGTTTTTTGCACATGCATCCTTGAAAACGCGGAGTAGAGCGCCTCGAAACTGGCTGCATTCATGGCGCTCATGCAGATCGAGCCACTGGCCAGGAAAAGGATGTAAGGCACCTGCACCCCGTCGACGGTGACCTGGCCAATCAAGGCGCCCATGCCGTACCCAAAGGCCAGCAGCCACATCAGCGGCTCGGCGATGTTGCCGACCAGGCTCGGAATCGCCAGTTTGCGCCAGACCAACAGGTTGCGCAGAAACACCGGCCACCAGCGCATGGAGAGCTCGGGTGCGCGCCAGATTGAAGGGGCTTTTTGGCCATCAGCCCTGATAGCCATTGGGGTTGTAGCTCTTGTTGTCATAGTTCTCTAGATAAAAATCGCCTAGCGACTGCTCTCACCCTCTCCCGATGCGGGAGAGGGCCGGGGTGAGGGAAACTGGCATGGACACTTGTCACGGTTTGGTAGGCTTTTGCCATGCCAGCTAGGCGTCCTCACGGATTTGGCGGCCGGTCAGCTTGAGGAACAAGTCCTCCAGATTGGCCGGGCGGTGCAGGGTGCGCAACTGCGGATGGGCTGCCAGCGCGGCCAGCAAAGGCTTGGCATCGGCGGTGTAGAAAAACACGGTTTCACCACTGACCTCGACCCGCGCGGCAAAGGCTTTGAGCGGCGCATCCACCAGCGCCAGCGCGCCAGCGCCAAACACCTCGACCACATCGGGCTCCAGATGCTGGCGGATCAGGTCGCGCGGTGCGCCTTCGGCAATCTTTTTGCCGTGGTCCACCACCAGCAGGCGGTTGCACAGGCGCTCAGCCTCGTCCATGAAATGGGTGGTCAACAGAATCGACTTGCCCTGCTGCAACAGCAGTTGCAGGCGCTCCCACATCAGGTGGCGCGCCTGCGGGTCCAACCCGGTGGTGGGTTCGTCCAGCAGCAGCAGGCGCGGGTTGTTGACCAGCGCGCGCGCCAAGCTCAGGCGCCGTTTCATGCCGCCCGACAGCTCGCCGGGTTTGGCGTTGGCCTTGGCCGTCAGGCTGGCAAATTCGAACAGGCTGGGGATACGCTCGCGGATCTGTTTGTCTTTGAGCCCAAAGTAGCGGCCGTAAACCAACAGGTTCTCGGCGCAGCTGAAATCGGGGTCCAGCGTGTCCATCTGGCTCACCACACCGAGCTGCGCCTTGATGGCCAGCGCGTCACGCGGCATTTGCAAATCAAACGCGGTGACGCTGCCCGCATCCGGCACCGTGAGGCCAAGGCACATGCGGATGGTGGTGGTTTTGCCCGCCCCATTGGGGCCGATCACACCCAGGCATTCACCCGGCGCGATGGCAAAGGACATGTCGTTGACCACGGTGGCCTCGCCGTAGCGTTTGACCAGACCGTGTACTGAAAAGATGGGTTCACTCATGGGCCAAATTGTGACCGAGCTTGCACCGGCCTGAAATAAACTCGTGTCTTTTAACCCAACCACCGGACGCCTCCCAGCGCAGCACCATGACCACCCTCGGCACGCCCCTCTCCTCCCACGCCACCAAAGTTATGCTGCTGGGCAGTGGTGAACTGGGCAAAGAGGTGCTGATTGCGCTGCAGCGCCTGGGGGTGGAGACCATCGCGGTCGACCGCTACGACAACGCACCCGGCCAGCAGGTGGCGCACCACAGTCGCACCATCACCATGAGTGACCCAGCCATGTTGCGCGCCTTGATCGAGGAAGAAAAGCCCGACCTGGTGGTGCCCGAGATTGAGGCCATTGCCACACCGATGCTCGAAGTGCTGGAAGCCACCGGCAGCGTGCGCGTCATCCCCACGGCCCGTGCCACCCGCCTGACGATGGACCGCGAAGGCATCCGACGCCTGGCTGCCGAGACCCTGGACCTGCCGACCAGCCCCTACCAATTCTGCGACTCGCTGGCCGAGTTGCAGGCTGCCATTGATGCGGGCATTGGTTACCCCTGCATTGTCAAGCCGGTGATGAGCAGCTCCGGCAAAGGCCAGAGCAAGATCAGCGGCCAAGCGGATGTGGCCCCGGCCTGGCACCACGCCATGGCCGGTGGCCGCGTCAGCCATGGCCGCGTGATTGTGGAAGGTTTCATCGACTTTGACTACGAGATCACCCTGCTCACCGTGCGCGCCAAGGGTGCAGACGGCCAAATCGGCACCCATTTTTGCGAACCGGTGGGCCACATCCAGGTCAATGGCGACTATGTGGAAAGCTGGCAGCCGCACCCGATGAGCCCGCAAGCGCTGGCCAAAGCGCAGCAGATCGCCAAAGCCGTCACCGATGATCTGGGCGTGGGGCTGGACGGCCAGTCTTCCGGCCTGGGCCTGTTCGGGGTGGAGCTGTTTGTTAAAGGTGATCAGGTCTGGTTCAGCGAAGTGTCACCACGCCCGCACGACACCGGCCTGGTGACGCTCACCACGCAGGTGCAAAGTGAATTTGAGTTACACGCCCGCGCCATTCTGGGCCTGCCGGTCAACACGGCCCTGCGTTGCCCGGGCGCCAGCGCGGTGATCTACGGTGGCGTCGACGCCCAGGGCGTGGTGTTTGACGGTGTGGCAGACGCCCTGAGCGTGCCCAACACCGACCTGCGCCTGTTTGGCAAACCCGAGAGTTTCACCAAACGCCGCATGGGTGTGGCGCTGGCTTTTGACGCCGATGTCGAAGTGGCGCGCACCAACGCCAAGCTGGCGGCGTCCAAGGTGAAGCCACGGGTGGCGTAACAACGCCACCAAATTTATAGCATCCAGCCCTTTATATCAAAGGGCTGAGCGCTATTTTTACAGTGATCTCAAAACAAGACCAAACGCTCAGTCCTTGCCGTAGTTGGGGGAGCGTGGGCCGTACAACAGGCCGTTGCCCATGCCCGCAGACATCAAACGCGTGGTGGCCACACCCGCAATTTGATGGCTTTGATCAAACGCTGTTGCCATCACTTGTTTGACAACGGCCGTGATCAACAACCCGACCAATCCACCTTGTTGCTGATTCTGTCCTTCTTCGCTGGAGGCAGAGGCGGAGCCAGTCCACAACAATTTGCCGGTTTTCAAATCCACCAACTTGGCTTGCGCCGTCACGACCGTGGCACTGTTGACCACCTGATACACCGTGCCGTACTTGTTGATGGTGACGTACAGGGCCGCATCAGCACCAAAGATCTGGCGCAGTTTCTCAACTGATGTGGCGTGCATGTCCGTCGGTTGTGTCATGCCGTTTTCCTTGAAGGCTTCGGCCACCAAGGTCACTGGCATCACGTAGTAACCCGCCTCGGCCAGCGGACGGGTGGCATGGGAGAGAACGCTGTACGACGCCTGCACTTCTGGCGTGTTGTTCACCGGGGGCAAAACCAGAATGGAGCGTGGTCGACTTTCCTTGTACGCGGTGTAATCAAACTTCGGGGCTTGGGTTGCGCATCCCGTCATCACCACAATACCAGTGACAGCGGCCAGCACTTTGAGATATTTCATCCAGTTCATGAGGCTTCCTTATTTCTTGAAATTGCGCAACAAGAAGTCCATGAATGTTTCAGATTCAGGAAACTGTTTTTTCTCAGCTTGTACTTGTGTGGCAAATTGGTCCAATTTGCCCTGCTGGCCATACAACAAGCCCAAGTGAGCGTAATAACCCGGTGGCACTGCGCCGCCGCTGGCCTTGATCTTCTGCAAGTCCTCTTCCATGCGCTGCGTTTGCGCATCTGTGCTCAGTTTGTCGGTGCGAAAGTACGCATCCACATTACCTTGGTAACCCTGCCATTGGTAAAGCGGTTGCTGTTGGGTGGCACAGCCGCCCAGAAACGCGCAAGCCAGCAGCGCCGCTGTGGCGCCTGATCGAATAGTCAACATATTTCTTCCTTGATGTCAGTGCCAAACGATCACAGCGCAGGGCGCCAGGCACCGCTGTCGATGCCAGACACCAGGTTGTTCACCGCATCGCGAATCGCCAGATCAAGCACCTTGCCATTGAGTGTGGAGTCGTAACCGGCTGTGCCCCCAAAACCAATCACTTCGCGCTCGGACAAGCTGAACTCACCCGCGCCTTGCGACGAGAACACCACTTCTGACGTCAGCGTATTGACAATGTTGAGGTTGACCTTGGCATAGGCAATTTGTGTTTTGCCGCGTCCCAAAATACCAAACAACTGCCTGTCACCCACGTCCTTGCGACCAAACTCCGTCACATCACCGGTGACAACAAACTCGGCACCCTTGAGGGTCTGCGATTTTTTCTGGAGTTCGGCTTCTTGTTTGATTTCAGCCATGTTGGTGCGATCCAGCACGTTGAAACGACGACTCTGCTGCAAATGTGTGACCAAAATGGTCTGGGCCTGACCGCCTAAACGGTCCACATTATCAGAAAAAACACCGCGCATGAAGGACGAACGGTTGTCAAATTTCCCGACAGAGATGGGCGTCCGTTTGCCGCTGTATGTTTGAGCGGCAGACTCCACTTTCTGAACGGCGATCGTTCTGGATTCTTCTTGATGTGCACAACCGGCGAGTGACAAAACCGCGGCCATGCACCATGACAAATAAATCGACCTCTTCATATCAAACCAACCCCTTGTTACTTCGCCCGGCGGACATTGAGCGGTTGCTCAATGCGTCCACGCGGGCGCAAAATAATGTAACAAGGTATTTACAGAAGTCAGTTGACGGGTGACAGATTGATCACACTTTGGCCCAAAAGTTGTCATGGATCATGTGCTGGGTGGCCTGCGGTGCAACACCCGTCGAAATTCAGACGCGGCCTGTTTGGCAAACCCAAAAATTTCACAAAACGCCGCATGGGTGTGGCGCGATATTCCGCCAAATTGGCGGCGATCAAAGAAAGATCACGCGCAGCCTGAGTACGACTGCTCTATTTTTAATAACACTCAGCCCTTTATAAATAAGGGTTGAGAACACTTTTTACTGAAAAGCCACCTCGGCAAAACTGCGCAGCTTGCGGCTGTGGAGCTGGTCCACACCCTGTTCGCGCAACAGCTCCAGCGCACGCATGCCAATGCGCAGGTGCTGGTCCACCCGCTCACGGTAGAAGTGGTTGGCCATCCCGGGCAGTTTGATTTCGCCATGCAGCGGTTTGTCGCTCACACACAAGAGCGTGCCGTAGGGCACCCGGAAGCGAAAACCATTGGCGGCAATGGTGGCGGACTCCATGTCCAGGGCAACGGCGCGGCTCTGGCTGAAGCGCCGTTGTGGGCCGTTGTCGGGCAGCAGTTCCCAGTTGCGGTTGTCGGTCGAGGCCACGGTGCCGGTGCGCATGATGCTTTTGAGCGCCGCACCTTTGAGCCGGGTGACTTCAGACACCGCGGACTCCAGCGCCACCTGGATTTCTGCCAGCGCCGGAATTGGCACCCACAGCGGCAACTCTTCGTCAAGCACATGGTCCTCGCGCACATACCCGTGAGCCAGCACGTAGTCGCCGAGTTGCTGGGTGGTGCGCAGGCCAGCGCAGTGGCCGAGCATGATCCAGGCATGCGGGCGCAACACCGCGATGTGGTCGGTGATGGTTTTGGCATTGGCCGGGCCGACGCCGATGTTGACCATGCTGATGCCACTGCCGTCGGCGCGCACCAAGTGATAGGCGGGCATTTGCGGCAAGCGTGGCGGTGGTGTGCCGGTGCTCTGTGGCGCGACGCCATCCGCAGCAATTCGGCGGGTCACGACATTGCCAGGCTCGACAAATGCTATGTATTCACTAGCTGCATCCCCCATGGCAGCGTGCCCTAGGGCAATAAATTCATCAATGTAAAACTGGTAGTTGGTGAACAACACAAAGTTCTGGAAATGCTCGGGCGCGGTGCCGGTGTAGTGGCGCAGGCGCTGCAGCGAGTAGTCGACGCGCGGCGCGGTGAACAGGGACAGCGGTTGCGGCTCACCACGGCTGGGTTCGAAAGTGCCGTTGGCAATGCCGTCATCCATGGCAGCCAGATCGGGCAGGTCAAACACATCACGCATGCGGGCGCGGCGTTCCGCCGTCAGCGTGCCTTCTACATGTTCGTTGTCAGCAAATGAGAAGTGCACCGGAATCGGCTGGGTGCTGGTACCCACTTCGAGCTCCACCTGGTGGTTGTCGAGCAACAGAGTGAATTGTTCCAGGTAGTACTTGGCATACAAGTCGGGGCGGCTCAGCGTGGTCTCAAAACGACCGGCCCCAGACACAAAACCGTAGCTCAGCCGCTTCGCCGCACCCGAGCCCTGGCGTGCCATGGTCTCGGTCTGCACCCGCACAAAGGGGTAACACGCGCGTACATGGCCGGGCATCTCCTCGCCCGCCACATAACGTTGCATGGCCTGGCGCAAATGTCCGATGCTGTTGTCGTAAATCAGCTGCGCTTGGGCCAGCGCGGCGGCTGGGTCGGTGAAACGCAAAGGGGCAATAAATTCTGGCAGGTAAGGCATAAGGACAGGGGCTGCTGTGTCGTCGAACTTTTGCACAAATCCATCAATGCTGCGATAGATCATGCTGGACGACGATCTGGGTCAATAGAATCCGCCTCCCATTTCGCGGGCCATCGGCTCCCGGGGTGGTCAACTATCTTATCAATGTACAGAAACAACAGCATGTCAGAGCAAAAATTGGGTAACAACAGCGTCACACAACAAAAATTGGGTAATCCTGCCGTCGCTGGTCTGGGAGGGTTTGGACTGGCCACCATGGTGCTCCAGTTCCACAACCTGGGTTGGATGGGGCTGGGGCCGGTCATCTGGATCGGGCTGATTTTTGGCGGTCTGGCGCAGATGGTGGCCGGCCTGCAGGAGATGAAAACCGGCAACAACTTTGGTTATTGCGCTTTCACCGGTTACGGCGCCTTCTGGATCTCGCTGGTGCTGATGCTGCTGGGCAACCAGTTCGACATCTACCCGGCCAGCACCACCGACATCGGCTGGTTCATGGTCGGCTGGACACTGTTCACTGCCATCCTGTGGGTCGGCGCCATGCGCATCAGCAGCGCCCTGGCCATCGTTTTTACCCTGTTGCTGATCGGCTTTGTACTGCTTGATCTGGCGCACTTTGGCTACCCCGAAATGACCGTGGTGGCCGCTTATGAACTCATGCTGACCGCACTGAGCGCCTGGTACGTCATGGCGCACATTGTGTTTGCCGATGTGTTTGGTCGCGATGTGCTTCCCGTTGGCAAGCCCTGGTTACGCGCATAAGCACAGACCTTGTCAAACCCTGCGGGGCCATCCACGGCTGATGGGGCCAGGCCAGCGCTGAGGTGCTGGCCGCCGAGCATGAACGGGCTGAGCTGTTCTGCCCCCGCGACAAAGGGATTCAGAGAGGGTTGCAAGGTCGGCATCTGGCCCCATGTCTGTCACACAGAGTCACCACGACAGACAGCGTGCCCCAGGCCCACGCGTTGGGCGCAGGCTCCGAACCGGTGCAAAAACTGCCATACTGCCTGCCGTTTTGCCGATCACACAAGAATCCCATGCTGAAATTCACCTGTTGCAACCAAGTCCGCCAGTTTTCCGAACCCGCCCAAGCCCATCTGTTGCGCGGCATCCAGCGTGGTTACGAGCGTGAATGCCTGCGGGTGGATCGCGTCGGGCAACTGGCGCGCACACCCCACCCGGCGGCACTGGGTGCCAAGCTGACACACCCCTGGATCACCACCGACTACGCCGAGGCGCTGCTCGAATTCATCACCCCACCCTCCACCGACCCGGCCTACCCACTGGCTTTTCTCAAGGACATCCACCGCTTCAGCGCGCAACAGCTCGGTGGTGAATTTTTGTGGGCGGGCTCCATGCCCTGCAAGATCGGCGAAGACGCTGACATCGCGATTGCCAACTACGGCCGCTCCAACGCGGCACGTTTTAAAGAGGTGTACCGCGAAGGCCTGGGCCTGCGTTATGGCCGCGCCATGCAGACCATTGCCGGCGCCCACTACAACTGGTCGCTGCCCGATGCCTTCTGGCCGGTGTTACAGGACTGCTGCCAGTCCAAGGAGCCGCTGCAGGACTTCATCAGCCGCCGTTATTTCGGCCTGATCCGCAACTTTTTGCGTTTTGGCTGGCTGATTCCCTACCTGTTTGGCGCCTCGC
This sequence comes from Rhodoferax sp. BLA1, assembly GCF_013416775.1. Taxonomy (GTDB): domain Bacteria; phylum Pseudomonadota; class Gammaproteobacteria; order Burkholderiales; family Burkholderiaceae_C; genus Rhodoferax. The sequence continues at coordinate 44,651 of NZ_SZVI01000012.1, read as the reverse complement.
CGGCCTTGTGCAAGTCGTTTTTGCAAGGCCACCCGAGTGACCTGACCGAGCTGAGCCCGGGCACCCTGTACGGCCCCTACGCCACCAGCCTGCGCATGAGTGACCTGGGTTACCAGAACCACGCCCAGGACAAACTCGCGATCGGCTTCAACTCCCTGACGGAGTACACCCAAGGGCTGGAAGCAGCCATCCGCACCCACGACCCCTACTACGCCGAGATGGGTGTGCGCGACGGTGAGCGTTGGAAACAGCTCAGCGACTGCGTGTTGCAGTTGGAGGCCGAGTTTTACGCACCGATGCGCCCCAAACGCATTGGTCTCCAAGGGGAACGCCCGGCGCTGGCGCTGCAGACCTACGGTGTGCAGTATGTGGAGATGCGGCTGTTTGACCTGAACCCGTTTGTGGACATCGGCATCACACCCGAACAAAGTCTGTTTGCCGACGCGCTGCTGCTGATGTGCCTGTTCCGCGACAGCCCGCCGATCACCAGCCGCGAACAAGGTGAAAACGACGAGAACAAACACCGTGTGGTCACCCGTGGCCGCCAGCCGGGTCTGCACCTGCTGGTGCACAACCGCGAGCAGCCCTTGCAAACGCTGGCGCACGAGTTGTTTGACGAGATGCTGCCATTTGCAGCGATGCTGGACACCACCTACGGCGGCCAGCAGTACGCCGTGGCCCTGCAGCGCCTGCGCCAGCGTATTGACCAGCCGGAACTGACCCCCTCGGCCCAGGTGGTCGAAGCCATTCGGCAACACGGCAGTTATTTCAACTTTGCGGTCGAGATGTCCCGCACCCACACCCAAAACCTGCAGTCCACACCCCTGCCCAAAGAGGTTGAGGCGCGCTTTCGGGCCAGTGTGCAGACCTCGCTGGCCGAGCAGGCAGACATTGGTGCCCGCACCGAAACACCGTTTGAGGACTTTGTGGCCGCGTATTTCGCCTAAACAGGCTCCTAAAATCGCTCCTTTACCTTCAAGGTTAAGGAGCTGTTTCATGATGACTTCCCGTTTTGCCAAAACCAGCCTGGCGGCCGCCCTGCTGATCACTTGGGGTGCCTCTTTTGCTGCCACGGTTCCGCCCGGCGTTCAGTTACATGCCAAGCAGGAAATGGTGCGCAACAACGGTTCCGAGCCCGACACCCTGGACCCGGCACGTGCCGAGGGTGTGCCGGCCAACAACGTCATCCGTGAACTGTTCGAAGGCCTCACCGCAGCCGATGGCGCCGGCAAAATTGTGCCCGGCGTGGCCGAGAGCTGGAAACAGACCGAGCCCACCACCTGGGTCTTCAAGCTGCGCCAGAACGCCAAGTGGTCCAACGGCGACCCCGTCACCAGCGACGACTTTGTTTATGCCCTGCGCCGTTTTGTGGACCCCAAGACCGCTTCGGAATATGCATCTTCTTTTGGCATCTTCTTTCTCCATGGCAAAGACATCGTGGCTGGCAAATTGCCACCCACCGAACTGGGCGTGAAGGCGCTGGACAAACACACGGTGGAAATCAAGACCCCGTACCCGGTGGCTTTTATGCCCGACCTGCTGACCAACACGCAGTTGGGCCCGGTGCACAAGGCCACGGTTGAAAAGTTTGGCAAGGACTGGACCAAACCCGCCAACATCGTCGGCAACGGCGCCTTCACCCTGACCAGCTGGGAAGTCAACAGCAAGATTGTGCTGACCAAAAGCCCCACCTACTGGGATGCCAAAAACGTGCAGCTGACCAAGTACACCTACCTGGCAGTGGAAGATGGCAACGCCGACGTCAAGCTGTTTGAGTCCGGCGAAAACGACATGGTCTACCAGTTGCCCCCCGGCACCTACGAGAAGTACAAGGCCCAGTTCCCCAAAGAGATCCGCAATTCACCAATGCTGGGGCTGCGGTATTACTCGTTCCTCAACACCGACCCGCTGCTGAAAGACATCCGTGTGCGCAAAGCCCTCTCGATGGCGATTGACCGCGACATCCTGGCACAACGTGTCACCGCCGACGGCCAGGTCCCAGCCTACGGCGTGATGGTCAAAGGCATCAACGGTGCCGATGTCACCAGCTATGACTGGGCCAGCTGGCCGATGGACAAACGTTTGGCTGAAGCCAAAAAGCTGCTGACGGAAGCCGGCGTGGCAGCTGGTACCAAGCTCAAGTTCTCGTACAACACCAGCGACTACCACAAGAAGATGGCGATTTTTGCCGCCTCGGAGTGGAAATCCAAACTCGGGCTGGATGTGGAACTCGAAGCCATGGAGTTCAAGGTGCTGATCAAAAAACGCAACGACGGTGAGTACCAGATCGCCCGCAACGGCTGGATCGCCGACTACAACGACGCCACCACCTTCTTGACCCTGGTGCAGTGTGATTCTGACCAAAACCAGCAAAAGAACTGCAACCGCAAGGCCGAAGCCCTGATTGACCAAGGCAATCAGAGCGCCGACCCGGCCAAACGCAAGGCGCTGCTGACCGAGGCCGCCAAAATGATCATGGACGACTACCCGATGCTGCCGCTGCTGCAGTACACGGTGCCGCGCCTGGTCAAGTCGTATGTGGGTGGCTACACCGCCACCAACAGCCTGGACCGTTACCGCGCCAAAGACCTCTACATCATCAAGCACTAAACGCTTGCTTCCCCTCTGCCGCCGCCAGCTTGAGACCTCAACTGGCGGCGATTTTCTGGCCGGTGTGTGTCACAAGCACCCACCCGGCCCCCTGTTACTGGAGATTGGCTGATGTGGACCTATGCCCTGCGACGCCTGCTCGCGGCGATTCCGACGCTGCTGGCGGTCATTACCCTGTGTTATTTGCTGCTGCACCTGACCCCGGGTGGGCCGTTTGACTCGGAACACAAGTTATCCGAGGCGGTGTTGGCCAATTTGCAAGCCAAATACCATTTGAATGAACCCTTGTGGAAGCAGTACCTGCTCTACCTCAACAGCCTGTTGCACGGTGACCTGGGCGCCTCGTTCCGGTATGAAGACTGGAGCGTCAACGACTTGGTGGCCAAAGCCCTGCCAATCTCCGCAGCCATTGGCGGCGGCTCCTTGTTGATCGCCTTGTTTGTGGGCGTGGCGCTGGGCACCCTGGCCGCTTTGAAGCAAAACAGCGTGGTGGACTACTTCACCATGCTGCTCAGCAGCATTGGCAGTGTGTTCCCCTCCTTTGTCATCGGGCCGATGCTGATTCTGGTGTTTGCGATCTGGTTCAAGCTGGCCCCCTCGGGTGGCTGGGACGCCTTTTCACCGCGCTACATGGTTTTGCCGATGGCGCTGCTGGTGTTCATCAACGTGGCCACCATCGCGCGCGTCATGCGCGGCAGCATGATCGAAGTGCTCAGCAGCAACTTCATCCGCACCGCCCGAGCCAAGGGTTTGCCGATGTCTACCTTGGTGCTGCGCCACGCGATGAAACCGGCGTTGCTGCCGGTGGTCTCGCTGATCGGGCCGCTGGCGATCTCAAGCATCACCGCAGCGGTGGTAACCGAGTCGGTGTTTTCACTGCCCGGCCTGGGCAAACTCATTGTCAACGGCGCCGGCAACCGCGACTACACCCTGGTGCTGGGCCTGGTGGTCCTGATCACCGTGGTCACCGTGGTGTTTAACCTGCTGGTGGACCTGGCCTATGCGCTGCTGGACCCCAAGATTCGCTACTGAGCCGCACACACCATGATCTTCAAAAACAAAAACGACGCCCTGGTGGCAACGCTGAGCCAGGCGCTGGAAGCCGACATCCAGGGCCACAGCCTCTGGTACGCCGCCCGTGTGCGATTCATGCGCAACCGCGCTGCGGTGTTCAGCCTGGTGCTGCTGGCCCTGATCACGCTGGCCTGCATTTTTGGCCCGATGTTGCTGCCCAATGCCTTTGACAGCACAGACTGGGACGCCATGAGCCAGGGGCCGATGCTCAAAAACATGCACTGGTTCGGCACCGACGAATCGGGTCGTGACCTGCTGGTGCGCTGCCTGGTGGGTGGGCGCATCTCGCTGATGGTCGGGCTGATGGCGACACTGACCTCGGTCAGCCTGGGTATTGCCTGGGGTGCCACTGCCGGTTTTCTGGGTGGCAAAGTCGATGCGGTGATGATGCGGGTGGTCGACATGATGTACGCCGTGCCCTACCTGCTGATCGCCATCCTGATGGTGACCCTGCTCGGGCGCGCCTTTTACCTGGTGGTGATCACCATCACCGTGTTTTCCTGGATGGACATGGCGCGGGTGGTGCGCGGCCAGACACTCTCCTTGCGTTCCAAGGAGTTTGTGGAAGCGGCACGCGCCATTGGTGTGCCCACACGGCGCATCATCTTCCAGCACATCGTGCCCAATTTGCTCGGCATTGTGGTGATCTACACCACCGTCACTGTGCCGGGCGTGATCCTGACCGAGTCGGTGTTGTCGTTCCTGGGTCTGGGTATCCAGGAACCCATGACCAGCTGGGGTGTGCTGATCCACGACGGCACCCAGGTCATGGAAATCTCGCCCTGGATTCTGATTTTCCCGTCGCTGATGTTGTCGGCTGCGCTGTACTGTTTCAACTACATCGGGGACGGCCTGCGTGACGCGCTGGACCCCAAAGACCGATAAGAGGCCACTGCATGAAACTCCTTGAAGTGACCGATCTGGCGGTCCAGTTTGCCACCCAGGACGGCACCGTCTACGCCGTCAATGGCCTCAACTTTGCGCTCGACAAGGGCCAGACCCTCGGCATTGTGGGCGAGAGCGGCTCGGGCAAAAGCCAGACCGTGCTGGCCCTGATGGGCCTGCTGGCACGTAACGGCCAGGCCAGCGGCCAGGCGCTGTACCAGGGCAAAAACCTGCTGACCCTGCCCGCGTCTGAGTTGAACCAGATCCGCGGCAACCGCATGGCGATGATTTTTCAGGACCCGATGACATCGCTCAACCCCTACCTGACGGTGGAGCGGCAGATGACCGAGGTGCTGCAGTTCCACAAAGGGCAGGACCGCGCCACGGCCAAGGCGGCTTCGGTGCGTATGCTCGACGCAGTGCGTATCCCCGAAGCAGCCAAACGCATCAACATGTACCCGCATGAGTTCTCGGGCGGCATGCGCCAGCGCGTGATGATCGCCATGGCTTTGTTGTGTGAGCCCGAGGTGCTGATTGCCGACGAGCCCACCACCGCGCTCGACGTGACGGTGCAGGCCCAGATGCTGACCCTGCTGCGCGACTTGCAGCGCGACTTTGGCACCGCGATTGTGCTGATCACCCACGACCTGGGAGTGGTGGCCGGCCTGTGTGACCAGGTGGTGGTGATGTATGGCGGGCGTGTCATGGAACAAGGCAGCGCGCATGAACTCTTCAAAACTGCGACCCACCCCTACACGCTGGGCCTGCTCAAGGCCGTGCCACGCATGGACCGTGACGACGAATCGCTGCTGGCCATTCCCGGCGCGCCGCCCAACATGGCGCACCTGCCCAAGGGTTGCCCGTTCAGCCCACGCTGCAGCCTGGCAGACACCCAGTGCCAGACCCAGCTGGCTACTCTGCAGCCCATGCCAGCGGCCACACACCACTTGCGCGCCTGCCACCGCGACAGCGCCATCGTCAGCCGGGAGCTCGCCCATGGATAAGCAACAGACCCCGATCCTGTCGGTACGCGACGTCAAGGTGGCGTTCCACTTCAAGGATAAGAAAGACTGGCCGTGGTCAGCGCCGCGCAGCCTGAAGGCCGTCAACGGCATCTCGTTTGACTTACATGCCGGGGAGACCCTGGGCGTGGTGGGTGAGTCCGGCTGCGGCAAGTCCACGCTGGCGCGGGCCCTGCTGAACCTCAACCCCGCCAACTCCGGCAGCATCCGCTGGATGGGCCAGGAGATGCAAGGTGCCTCACCAAGTGCCTGGATGGCGGTGCGCAAAGACATCCAGATGATTTTCCAGGACCCGCTGGCCAGCCTGGACCCCCGCATGACGGTGGCGCAGACCATTGCCGAGCCGCTGCGCACTCATTACCCGCAGATGAGCAAGGACGAGGTGATGGAAAAGGTGCGCGCCATGATGGGACGCGTCGGCTTAACACCGCAGCAGATCAACCGCTACCCGCACGAGTTCTCGGGCGGCCAATGCCAGCGCATCGGCATCGCGCGGGCGCTGATCCTGTCGCCCAAGTTGATCGTCTGTGACGAGCCGGTGTCGGCGCTGGACGTGTCGATCCAGGCGCAGATCATCAACCTGCTCAAGGAATTGCAAAAAGAGCTGGGGCTGGCGCTGATTTTCATCGCGCACGATTTGGCGGTGGTGCGCCACATCAGCCACCGCATCATGGTGATGTACCTGGGCCGGGCGATGGAGTTTGCCGAGAAAAACGCGCTCTACAACGACCCGCGCCACCCCTACACCCAGGCGCTGCTCTCGGCCATCCCGATCCCCGACCCGGAGCTCGAGCGCGGCAAGGCAATTCAGCTGTTGCAAGGTGATTTGCCCTCACCGATGAACCCGCCCTCTGGCTGTGTGTTTCGCACCCGCTGCCCCAAGGCGCAGGCCCAATGTGCCGAGACCGTACCCGAGTTGCACACCAGCGGCGCGGGCACGCAGGTGGCCTGCCTGCTGGCCTGAGTTATCGATCAAATCAGGCTGTAGCCTTTATACTACAAGGGCTACAAGCTATTTACTATGTAGCAGAACAACTGTCCGGCCTATGGGATGTAGCTGCTACCCTTTTCATGAATGGCAGGGGGTTCCCCCAGTGCGGACCAGGAACAGATGGCCCTGCAGGTTCTCAGAAAAGGCGGGGGTCGAATGTGAACGGATTTCTTTCAATGGTCACTTTGACTTTTTGATACTGCGGGTGAAGCGGATTGATGAGTAGGTTCATTTCCTCTGGCTCAACGAAAGACGGAACCCAAAGGCCCAGGCAGGAGACACCCGACAACCAGTTCATCCCAATGCGCTGGGTTGTTGCTTCATCGCTGCGCCAGCTCGCAGGTAGCCCCAGGCTACTCACATCGAGCAATGTCACGCCTTTGGGTAGCTCAAGCCGCATCAGCGCCTGATTTTTAGGATTTGAGCCATTGACGTGAACCCGCTTTTCCAGTTGCGCCAGGGAGCGGGTTGATGCACCGTAGACAACTTGCTGAGGGCCCTGGGTGTGCCAGCGACCGTTGCCCATGGTGGCCCCCAAGCCCAAAGTGGCACGCAGCGCGGACTCTGCCGGAGCAGGGTTTTCACAGTAACCGATTCGCCAGACTGTGGTCAAACAACACCGCCGTATTTGATGGCCACCAAGATGTCTTTGACGCGCTGCATGCCGTAGGCAGATGCAGCGGTTTGCATTGGCGTTTCCCCGTCCAACATCGGATGCGGCTTGAGAAGCCATTGAGATGCCTCATCCTCCGTCTCAAAGATGTCAGCGGCCATTTCATCGAGTTCAAGCAGGCGCAGCATGCCTTCCGCAGAATGGGTGGGCAGGAGTAGCCCTTTTGCCGCGCGGCGATTGGCGGTCGTCCGATCCAAATCCAGATACTGAACAAGCACACCTTTGGGTAGTCGAAGGACTTCACTCAAGGGGTCAATGGCTTTGCTGGAGATGCCTCGCTTGACAATTTTGTGCGCGACTTCACTGCTGAATCTGCCAAACTTGATGTCTCCCCTTACCAAGGGGGCAAGCGGGGCGTTTTCAGACCCAGCGCTGGCAACATATCCCCAGACTGTTGAGCGAGCTTTGCTTCGGGCCTTGGCGGACGGAAGGGATGAGGGTTCACCTGTAATCATGATGCAATTACATCATGCAGTCGGTGCATTTGCAACCAATGTGGGCATTCGCTGGGTATCAGTGGCAAGCATTTACCGTGTATCCGCCCCAGGCTGTGTGTTTCGCACCTGCTGCCTGAGGGCGCGGGCACGCAGGTAGCCTGCTTGCTGGCCTGAGTTATTGGTCAAATCAGGCTGTAGCCCTTATATAACAAGGGCTAACAGCTATTAAATCAATAACAACCGAACGATCAGATCAGGCCCGCAGCTGACCCAGCACCGCCAGCACCGGCTGCAACACACTGGCGCCCAGGCGTTTGGAGCGTTCACCGTTCCAGCCGACCTGCGGGTCGGGCAAGTTGGCGTTGTCCTTGAATGGCATCTCGATGGTGAAAGCCAGGCAGCCAAACTGCTGGCCGATCCAGTTGGTGGCCAGCGTCAAATTGGCCTCGCCATGGCGGCCGCGCGGGTAGCCGTGTTTGATCTGGAAGTCCGGGCTGGCCGCTAACCAACTGGCCTTGAAAGCCTCTTCAAGCGCAGCGATACGCGGGCTGTAACCGGGGGTGTCCTCGGTGCCGACCACAAAGTTGTAGGGCAGGCCCTCGTCACCATGGGCGTCCAGGTTCAGGTCCACACCGACTCCCAGCATCTTCTGGCGCACCCAATACACCTCGGGGGAAGTCTCCAGGCTCGGTGTGGCCCACTCACGGTTCAGGTTGGCACCGGCGGCGTTGGTGCGCAGGTTGCCACGCACAGCGCCGTCCGGGTTCATGTTGGGCACAACGTAAAACACACACTGGTCCAGCAGCACGCGGGAGACCGGGTCGGCCTCGTCGAGCAGGCGCTCCAGAAAACCCTCGACAAACCACTCGGCCATGCTCTCGCCGGGGTGCTGGCGGGCGATCAGCCAGATCTTTTTGCGTTGTGCCAACGGCACCGGGCTCTGGGCGTTGGTGAGCTGCAGCAGGGTCATGTCGCGGCCATCCACGCTGGCGCCCAGGCGCTCCAAGGTCACATGTTCGGAGTTGGCGGCCGAGCCGATCAGGTCCAGATGCCGTTCATACGAATACGGCTCGAAGTAGGCCAGGTAGACGCTGTTGCCCGCCGGGGTGAAGCTGGTGCTCAGCACCTGGCCGTCAAAGTGGGTGTCGAGCCGGAACCAGTTCTGGTGGTCGTAACTAGCGACCACGCGGTAATCCGTCCAGCCTTTGGGGTAGGCGCTCTGGCCTGCGTTGACAAAGTTCAGCCGCACCGGCACACCGGCGGCGCCTTGCAGGCAGAAATAAAACCACTGAGCGAAGTCGCTGGCGTTGTCGGCGCGGATCTTGAGCTGGATATCTTGCGGGTCGACCAGGCTGACAACCTCAATGGCACCAGCGTCAAAACTGGTGGAAATGTGGAGCGGATGCATAGAGCCCTTCAAATTACTTGATTTTAGAAGTCGACACATTCCACACGAGGCAGAAACACTCAAGTGACGGAGTTTTGCGCCGATAAGTCGTTAAGGCACTTGCCTTGTCCTTGTGGGAGACACATTCATGAACATCACCAGCTCATCCGTTGTACAAGCCGCCAGCCAGGCGGTCCAAAATGTCGGCACCGGTGTTGCTGCAGCGCTGGTGCTCAAAAAGGCATTGGACGCCGACAGCTCGGTCGCCCAAACCCTGCTGCAGTCTGTGCCCGCTGTGGCACCGGTGCTGGCCGTCACAGGCGCCATTGGCACGCTGGTCAACGCGTTTGCCTGAGTTATCCATCAAATTGGCCTCTAGCCCTTATAGATAAAGAGCTGATAGCTATTTTTACGATAGCTACCTGCTTACTCCACCACTTTGACCCACTGCCCCGGCTTGGGCTCACCACCGGTATAAAAACCGTTGATCAGGCGAAGCTGCTGCTGCGCACTGGGCAGCGGTGACACACGCGCCAGTTCGGCAAAACCACCACGCGGGTAGGCCACGTTTTTGATCGTCCAGGCGCGGGCGGCGGTTCGCTCAGCCGAACTCAAAGGCCGGAAACTGCCTTGGGCCTGGGCCAAAGCGGCCTGGGCCGCACGCAAGGCGGCACTTTGACCGGCCGGGCGCAACAGATACAGCCGGTCTTGCGGACCACTGACCAAAGTGACATCCAGCGGCTGGCTCTGGCCCTGGGTCGTGGTGCGGCTGCCAACAAAATGGGTGGCCGGCAGGCCGTTGAGGGTCAAACGTTCCACCTTGCCCTGACTGGGCTGGAGCAGCTTGCGGATCACCTCCTCGTGGGTTTTGCCAGCCGTGGGCGGCGCCACCTGGACCAGCAGGGCGGCATCCCCGGTGGCGTTGACCACGGCCAGTTGCTCGGCCTCGTTCTGGATCTGCCAACCCGCCGGGGCGGTGAGCGCAAACCCCAGCACCGGGTGGTAGAAGTTGGGGCCACGCGTGAGCCCCTGCTCGGCACTCTCACCAAAAGGCAGGCCACGCAGCACTTGTAAATAGCGGTCACGCCCTTCGTCGCTGTAACTGCCCTGGTACTGGGTCGCCAGCTGGGTGATCTGTTGCAGCCGGGCGTCGTTGCTCGGGTGCGAAGCCAGCCAGCTGTTGCCCGTCGGTGCCGGTCGACCGGCGGCACGGGCCTGGTCCGCGGCAAAACGCTCCTGGTCTTTGAGCACACCAATCACCCGGACCATGTTGCGCGGATCGTAGGCGCTGCGCGCCAGGTACTCGGCGCCCAGGCCGTCGGCTTGTAATTCCTGCTCGCGCCCATACGAGGCCACATACCCTGCCGCAGCGGTTTGCGACACCTGGCTGGCCAGCCGCCCGGCACCATTGACACCCTGACTCTCCAGCACCGCGCCCAACACCGTGGCAGCCAACACACCCAGGCCCGCATCCTGCTGGCGCGTGGCGCGCTGGGCGCCGTGGCGGGCCGTGACGTGGCCAATCTCATGGCCCATGACCCCGGCCAACTCGGCTTCGGTCTGCAAATAAGCCATGATGCCGCGTGTGACATAGACATAACCACCTGGCAATGCAAAAGCGTTGATCTCGGGGCTGTCGAGCACGGTGAAATGCCAGGTCAGCTGGTCCCGGTGCGACAGCTTGGCCAGGCGTTGCCCCAGGTTGTTGACATAGGCCTGCACCTTGGGGTCTTTGACCACACCGTACTCCTGCAGCACCTGCTGGTGCGCCTTGGCACCCTCGGCCAGCTCGTCCTGCTCACTCATCACTGAGCGCTCGGTTTGCCCCGTGACCGGGTTGAGCACCGCACTGCCGCAGCCGGTGAGCAGTGCGGTTGCGAGCATCAAGGGAATCAGGGTGTTGCGCATAGAGGCCTTCTGAAATGAACTGTTTGTATTTTGCACAAGCTGGTTTCCCGATGATCACGGGTGTTTTTATGCGTTTGTGAAGCCATCATCCGGAGACAGCGTTTTTTGGAACGACCCGCCAGGCAGGCCCTTGGGGCGGCTTCCTCATACTGGGGTACCAGAAATCGTCAGCCGCCCCAAGGGCCTGCCCGGCTGGCGATTTTGGTGAATCGAGTGAACTTGATTGGCCATCCAATCTGGATAAAACCGGGTTCGGGTACCCAACAACACAATGCGTCTGTCAACGCTTTCAGCGTGGTAGCCGGTGGGGGTAGCCCCGATTTGGCTGCGCCGAAACTTCGTTTTCTGGTACCCCAGTATGAGGGGGATGCCCCCACCGGCTACCACGCAGCGCGAGCACATATCGCATGAGAAACATGAATCGGGCACCCGGAACCGATAATCCCCCCATGACCGCATCCGACAACACCCTGTTCAATTCCCTGCCCCTGAACCCGGCCACACTGGAAAACCTGGCGCAGCTGGGTTACCTGAGCATGACCCCGATCCAGGCGGCCAGCCTGCCTGCCGCACTGGCGGGCAAGGACCTGATTGCCCAGGCGCAAACCGGCAGCGGCAAAACCGCCGCCTTTGGCCTGGCCCTGCTGGAGCGGCTGAACCCGCGCCGCTTTGCGGTGCAATCGCTGGTGTTGTGCCCGACGCGTGAACTGGCCGACCAGGTCACGGTGGAAATTCGCCGCCTGGCGCGCGCGATGGACAACATCAAGGTGGTGACGCTCTGTGGTGGTGTGGCGCTGCGCGGCCAACGCGCCAGCCTGGAAAACGGTGCCCACATCATCGTCGGCACACCGGGCCGTGTGATGGACCACCTGGAACGTGGTTACCTGAACCTGGAAGCGCTCAACACCCTGGTGCTCGACGAGGCCGACCGCATGTTGGACATGGGCTTTTTCGAGGACATTGCCACCGTCACCAAACAGTGCCCGCCGGAGCGCCAGACCTTGCTGTTCTCAGCCACCTACCCGGAAGGCATCGACAAACTGGCCAAACAGTTCATGCGTTCGCCCGAGCGCATCACCGTGGCGCCACCTGAGACACAAAGCCTGATCGAACAGCGTTTTTATGAGGTGACGCGCCCGACCCGCTTTGAGGTGGTGGCCAAGCTGCTGAACCACTTCCGCCCGGTGAGCACGCTGGCGTTTTGCAACACCAAACAACAGTGCAAAGATTTGGTGACTTATCTGCAACAGCAGGGTTTTAACGCGCTGGCACTGTATGGCGAGCTGGAGCAGCGTGAGCGCGACCAGGTGCTGGCGCAGTTTGCCAACCGCAGCACCTCGATCTTGGTGGCCACCGATGTGGCCTCGCGCGGCATCGACATCAAGGAGCTTGAAGCCGTGATCAATGTCGACATCACGCCCGACCCCGAGGTGCATGTGCACCGCATCGGCCGCACTGGCCGCGCGGGTGAGACCGGCCTGGCACTGAGCCTGGCCGCCATGTACGAGATGGGGGCGGTGGGCAAGATCGAGCAGTACCAGAATCAACCCTCGGTCTGGCACAAGCTCGACGAACTCACGCCCAAGGGCAGCGGACCCTTGCTGCCGCCAATGATCACGCTACAGATTTTGGGTGGGCGCAAGGAAAAAATCCGCCCCGGTGACGTGCTGGGCGCCCTCACCGCAGATGCCGGTTACAGCCGCGAGCAGATCGGCAAGATCAATGTCACCGAGTTCACTACGTTTGTGGCGGTGCAGCGTGATATTGCGCTCGAAGCGATGCAGAAACTCAATGCGGGCAAGGTCAAGGGCAAAAGTGTGAAGGTGCGGTTGCTCTGAATTGGCAACCTGAGGCAGCCTCATCCGCTACGCGCCTGCTTGCTTGACAGCCGGGTCGCCACGCATCAGGCCCCACCCACGAGGCATGACCTCTGGGCGGGTTCCTCATACTGGGGTACCAGAAAACGAAGTTTCGGCGTAGCCAAATCGTCACCCGCCCAGAGGCCACGCCTCGCTAGCGCTTCGACCAATCAAAAGATGTTGGTCTGCATGCGCCCAGGCTCGAACCGGATTCGGATTCCTCTCTACACCGTTCGCCTGTCAACGGTGTCGGCGTAGCAGCCGCTTGGGGTGACCGCCGATTTCTGGTACCCCAGTATGAGGCAGGTGCCCCAAGCGGCTGATACGCAGCGCGCACCGCTATCTTTTGTGAATATTTGCCAAAAAATGCGGCAATTCACGACATCAAAAAACCATGCACTGGCGCCCGCGTCGACCCTCACGTCACTGACATCTTGTCAGGCAACTTCTGACACTCGGCAGCGCCATATACCGACTTTAGGTTTTGAAGCGGCACGGATACATTCCATTTCAACGGATCACATCTCGTGATTCGTGATTGGCAGAAGCAGGAGCACCCCATGACCACCACCACCACCGAAGCACTGAACCCGTTCAGCCTGATGATGGAGCCCGAGCGCGTGCTGCAGACCATCGCGCAGTCGCCCCAACTGCGCGCCCTGCGTCGCCACAAGCTGCGCCCGCTGGACAAACCGCTGATCCCCTTGACCTCGGCCGCACTGGCCAGCCGCGCCGCCTATGACGCGATGATCGACGCACAAGCCCTGGACGAACAGGACGACTACCTGCTCAACTGAGCACCAACACCAGCCATCTGGTGCGCCGCAAGGACCCACCCAGCAGGTTTCCTGCAGCCACCCATGCCATCCGCTGGCGCGCAGTCAGTCGATAGTCGGCGCCCTCAAATACTATTTAATTAATAGCTTCTAGCCCTTATTGAACAAGGGCTAGAATCGTTTTTTATTCATCAATTTGAGGCATTCCATGAGCTACCTTGCCGCGTCCACCCGTTATGACAGCATGGCTTATCACCGCTGCGGTCACAGTGGTCTCAAACTCCCTGCCATCACCCTGGGGCTGTGGCACAACTTTGGCGACGCCACACCGCTGCAGACCCAGCGTGACATGTTGCACACCGCGTTTGATGCGGGCATCACCCACTTTGACCTGGCCAATAACTATGGCCCGCCCTACGGCAGCGCCGAAACCAACTTTGGCGCCCACCTGCGCCGCGACTTCAAACCCTATCGCGACGAGTTGGTCATCTCCAGCAAGGCCGGGTACGACATGTGGCCTGGCCCTTACGGCATCGGCGGCTCGCGCAAGTACCTGCTGGCCAGCCTGGACCAGAGCCTGCAGCGTATGGGGCTGGACTATGTCGACATTTTCTACAGCCACCGCTTTGACCCCCACACCCCGCTCGAAGAAACCATGGGGGCACTGGCCACGGCGGTGCAGCAGGGCAAGGCGTTGTACGTAGGCGTCAGCAGTTATTCAGCGGCCAAAACGCGTGAGGCCCACGCCATTCTGAAAAGCATGGGCGTGTCCGCGCTGATCCACCAACCGTCCTACAGCCTACTCAACCGCTGGGTCGAGGAAGACCTGCTCGACACCCTGGGTGAACTGGGCATGGGTTGTATTGCCTTCAGTGCGCTGGCTCAAGGCTTGTTGACCGACAAATACCTCAACGGTGTGCCGACCGACGCGCGCATCAACCGACCCGGGGGTGGCTCGTTCAAACCCGATTTCCTGAGTGAAAAAAACCTCAAACACGTGCGTGCCCTCAACGAGATCGCTCAAGCGCGTGGCCAGAGCCTGGCGCAGATGGCCACGGCCTGGGTGCTGCGCGATGGCAAGGTCACCTCGGCGCTGATCGGCGCCAGCAAACCGGCGCAGATCACCGAGCTGGTCGGTGCGCTGAAAAACCTGTCGTTCTCGGCAGACGAGCTGGCCGCCATCGACCAGCAGGCGGTCGAAGGGGGCATCAACCTGTGGCAACGCTCCTCAACACCGGCCTGATGCGGCACCTCCGCATGCCGCGTCAGATGGCCCGCGTGCGCGCATGACGGCATCGGCACGCGCCAGCCTGCTGGCACTGGGCGCCATCGGCTTGTGGAGCTCGCTGGCCACGCTGGGCGTGGCGCTGGGCCATGTGCCGCCGTTTTTGCTGACCGGGCTGTCCCTGCTGATTGGCAGCCTGATTGCACTGCCTCTGTCTGGCTTCAAACTGGCGCGCTGGAAAGTGCCATTGCCGACCCTGGCGCTGGGCATTTACGGTCTGTTCAGTTACCACTTTCTGCTGTTTCTGGCCTTGCGCCACGCACCACCGGTACAGGCCAATCTGGTGAACTACCTGTGGCCGTTGTTGATGGTGGTGCTGTCGCCGCTGCTGCTGCAGGGCATGGCGCTGCGGCCGATGCATGTGTTTGCTGCGTTGTTGGGCTTTGCCGGTGCTGCGGTGGTGATTCTGGGTGGCTCGGGCACAACGGGTGCAAGCGCTGATGGCGGCTCGGTCTGGGCCTGGGGTTATCTGCCCGCGCTGGCAGCGGCCTTCATCTGGGCCAGCTACTCCTTGCTGACCAAACGGGTGGCGGCTTTTCCGACCGTTGCCATTGGCAGTTTTGCGTTGGTGTCGGGGTTGCTGTCGCTGTTATGCCACCCGCTGATGGAACCTGCGGTGGCACTCAGCACGCAGGACCTGCTGCTGATCACCGTGATTGGCCTGGGGCCGATGGGGGCGGCGTTTTTTCTGTGGGACAAGGCGCTCAAGCTGGGTGATGCGCGCCACATTGGTGTGCTGAGTTACCTGACGCCCCTGTTGTCGACCGCCATGCTGACCGTGGTCAGCGCACGGCCACTGACCTGGAACGTGGGCCTGGCCGCCCTGATGATTGTGCTGGCTGCCTGGCTCGGAACCCGAGCCCGCTAAAACGCGCTGGCGTTCAAAACAGGGAATCCACAAACCCAGATGTCTGAAACTGGTTTTTGCCAGACTGTTTGGCGCGGTACATCGCCATGTCGGCCTGGCGCAGCAACTGCTCCGGGCTCACCTCCTTGGCCTGCGGGTAAAAGGCCACCCCGACACTGGCCGACACCTGCAACACCGCTGTGCCATACAGCACTGGCTGGTTGGCCGCCTGCAGCAGGCGCTGCAACAGCGGGTCGCAATCGCTCTCTTGTGCCAGGTCCACAATCACGGCGGCAAACTCGTCACCACCCAGGCGCGACAAGGTGTCGACCTCACGCAGCGCCAGTCGCATGCGCCGCGCCAGCGTGATCAGCAGATGGTCACCGGCATCATGGCCGTAGCTGTCGTTGACCGCCTTGAAACCGTCCAGATCAATGAACGCCACACCCAGTTTTTGTTGACGGCGCTGTGCCTGGGCCATGGCGTGTTGCAAACGGTCAGCGTGCAAGGCACGGTTAGGCAGACCTGTGAGCGCATCAAAATGGGCCAACTGGTCGAGTCGGCGTTCATGGGCCTTGCGTTCGGTGATGTCCGAAAACAGCGCCACATACTGGATCACCTGGCCACGCTGGTCATGCACCGCGCTGATGTGCAGCATCTGGGCATAGACGTCACCGTCTTTGCGGCGGTTCCACAACTCGCCCGACCAGCTGCCGTGTTGCACCAGGTATTGCCACAGCTGTTGGTAAAACAGCGGCGTGTTGCGCCCTGAGTTGAGCATGCTGGGGGTCTGGCCACGCACCTCCTCGCGGCTGTAGCCGGTGATGCGGGTGAAAGCGGCATTGACGTCGATGATGCGGCCATCAGGCGCGGTGATCATGATGCCCTCGATGGCATGGCTGAACACACTGGCCGCCACCCGCAACTGGGCCTCGGCCAGTTTGCGCTCGGAGATGTCACGGATCGAGACATGGATGGCGGGGGCGCCACCGTAGACCATGGCAGTGCCCTGCACCTCCACATCAAACTCACTGCCATCGAGACGGACAAAGCGCGACTCCACCATGGGTTCGATCGGCTGGGCCGACTCGATCGCCTGCATGCGTGCGAGTTGCTGTGCCAGAAAGGCTGGTGCAATGCGTTTTTGGGTCGAGGTGCCCAACAAGTCGGCGCTGGACTTGGCGCCAAACAAACGCTGCGCGGTCGGATTCACATACAAAATGGTGCCACCCCGGTGCACCAGCACCGCCTCGGGCGTGTGTTCAGCCAGCGCCCGAAAGCTGGCCTCGTTGGTGCGCAACTGTTGCGCCACCTGATGCCGTTCCACCGCCAGCCCGGCCAGCCGGGCCAGTTGCTCCAGCAGATCCAGGTCTTCAGCACTGGGCGTCGCTGGTTTGGCCACCATGACCGACAGCACCCCCAGAACCTGGCCCGACAAGGCCAAAAACGGTTGTGCCCAGCACGCTCCCTGGCAAATGCGCTGCCCCACCTGGGGGATCAGCGTGCGGTGCAGCGCCAGGTTGGGGATCACCACCCGCTGCCCGCTGGCTGCTGCCGCTGCACAGGCGCCCTGACCGGGGCCCACATCCTGATCATCCACCAGCCGCAGTGTCTCGGCAGACACACCGGCTGACGCCACCACCTTCAGGGTCTGACCACAACCGTGGCCGGGAGTCACCAGCGCCACCAAACAGGCCTGCTCAGGCTGCAGGCCACGCAGCCCGTCCGCCAGCGCCTGCAGCAGGTGCGGCAATTCAGCACCATTGGCCAGCAGCTCAAGAATTTGGCTGCGCAATTGCTCAAACTGTGTCTGGTACCAGCGCGCCGTGATGTCCCGGCCCATGCTCAGAATGCCATCGACCCGACCGTCGGCACTGCGCAAGACCACTTTGGTGATCTCCAGCAACGCGCGCCGTGAACCACCCGCCGCGCTGGCCCAGCACTCGGCCACCACCGGTTGTGTGGCGGCCAGACAGGTCTGGTCCAGCTGGTGATACCGCTGCGCGTCTTCGGGGGGTAACAAGTCGGCGTTTGTGCGGCCACACAGGTGCGCCGCAGGCAAGCCGGAGAAGGTCTCAAATGCGGGGTTACATGCCAGGTAGCGGCCCTGCGGGTCTTTGAGCCAGACCATCTGCGTCACATGTCCAAAAAGCGCCTGAAAGCGCTGAGGTGACGCGACCAAGGCATGTGTATGCCCACTCCCGGCACGCTCATCCTGTCCCAATTGCGCCAGCAACTGGGTGAACAGATCAACCAACACGCGTGTTACTTCCCTGGCTTGCCCTCACCGGGAGAGCCCCTTGCGCGGGGAACCCAACCCGGTGGCAGAAAGAAGTCGACAACATCACACGCTGAACCTTGAACTTGAGTTTTGTTACATATCGGCAGAATTTACCCGGTATTGAGTTTTCTGGCTATCCCCCGATTGGGGGATAGTCAGCAAGATGAACAAGCACACACTATGGTTAAACTGGTTGTTCACCGTTCAAGGAGACACTTGATGAAGATTTTGCTGGCTGTCGACGGCAGCCCCTACACAAAAAAAATGCTGGCCTACCTGGCTGCCCACGAGCTGTTTTCCCCCAAAAACGACTACACCGCCGTGACCGCCCAGGTGGTTTTGCCGTCACAAGCCCGCTCCGCGCTGGGCAAAGAACTGGTGAACAAATATTATGAAGAAGAGGGCCTGCGGGTGATGGCGCCGGTCACCAAATACCTGCAACGCCATGGCATCACACCGAAGTTCGTCTGGAAAACCGGCCGCCCCAGCGAACTGATCGCCAAAACCGCCACCGAGGGCAAGTTTGACCTGGTGGTGATGGGCTCGCACGGCCATGGCGCACTGCTCAACCTGGTGATGGGTTCGGTCGCCACCGAGGTGCTGGCGAGCTGCAAAGTGCCGGTGCTGATCGTGCGCTGAGAGCGCCGCAGAGCATTCTTTTTTTCATAGCATTCAGCCCTTGATAGACAAGGGCTTGAAGTCTATTTTATGTGTTTACCGCCCAGACAGGGTGCCATGCCATGCCGTCCACCCTGCTGCCAGCATCAGCAACACACCCACGCCGCGCCCGATGGCCACTTGCGCTGCTGGGTTACGACGCAACCACGGTTCGATGCTGCCCGCACCCCAGGCAAAGCTTCCGTAGATGAGGATTTGCGTGCTGGCGATGATCAGGCCCATCAACACCGCCTGCACACCCAGCGGACCATATTCGGACCGCACAAACTGCGGGAACACCGCCACCATGAACACATAGGCCTTGGGATTCATCAGGCAAGACACGACCCCGCGCCACATGGTTTGCTGCACGGTCAACCGCGGCACCCTGCCGACGCCACCCAGCGCCGCTGCCCCACGCCACAGACACCAACCGATCCAGGCAATGTAGAGCGAGCCAGCCAGCAGCAGCACGGTGAACGCCAGCGGGTACAGCGTCAGCAGCAGCCCTAAACCCAGCGTGGCCATGGCGACATGCAGCATGCCGCCGCCCACAATGCCCACCACCGCGGCCATGCCCAGCTTGCGCCCACCCGCCAGCGCGCTGGCCACCACATAGGCCATGTCCATGCCAGGCACTGCGATGATGCCCAGCACCATCAAGCTGAACAGCCAGAGGTGGCTGGTGTGGGTCAAAAGCAGGTTGTCCATGGTTCAGTCCTTGTTGGCCGCCAGACGCGGCGGCTTGACATGAACTTTAGGCAGGCATGCGGACAGAATGTGTCCTGATGGGGCGCGCTCAGGTTCTAAACTGATGCCTATGTCCACCCCCACCAACCGCGTACTGGCCCTGCTGGAGCTTTTACAAAATGCCGACGAACTCCCCGGTGCGGCGTTGGCGCACCAGCTCGGGGTGGACAGCCGCACGCTGCGCCGCTACATCGTCAAGCTGCAAGACATGGGTGTGCCGGTGCAGTCGGTGCGCGGGCGCTATGGCGCTTACCGGCTGATGCCTGGCAGCAAGCTGCCGCCCTTGATGTTGACTGACAAGGAAGCGGTGGCGGTGTCGGTGGGGCTGCTGTTTGCCCGGCAGTTGGGACTGGCTGACACGGTGGACGGGGCCCACAGTGCCCAGGCCAAGCTGGAACGGGTGATGCCACCGGCGTTGCGCGGCAAACTGCGGGCGGTGTCGGGCGTGGTACAGCTGGAGCTGTCGCAACCCGTGGCCAGCATGCACAGTGAATCGTTGTTGGAGATGAGCGCAGCCGCCCAAGAACGTTGCCGGGTGCGCCTGCGCTACCAAGCCGCCAATCAGGACGTGACCGAGCGGGAGTTTGACTGCTACGGCCTGGCCTGGCGCAGCGGACGTTGGTACGCTGTGGGCCACTGCCATCTGCGCGGGGATTTGCGCTCGTTCCGGCTTGATCGGATTGCGTCAGTGACACCCCTGACCGTCAGCTTTTTGGCCCCGTTTGACTTTGATGCCGTTCGACACCTGGCGCTGGGCTTGGCCACCATGCCCCGCACCCATACCATTGTGGTGCGGCTCAAGACCAGCCTGGCCACGGCGCAGACCGAGTTGTTTGATGCCATTGGCCTGTTCCGCCCGCTGGAAGATGCCGTCATGCTGTACAGCCAGGCCGATGACCTGCCCTGGTTTGCCCGGCAACTGGCGCGGGTTTCGTTTGACTTTGAGGTGCTTGAGCCGCCTGAGCTGCTGGAGGCCATCAAGGCGTGCGCGCAGCGTTTGCTGGGTCAGGTGGCACTCCGAGTGGCCTAGACTAAGTTGCTACTTTATTAATAGCTTATAGCCCTCTATCCATAAGGGCTAACGGGCAATCAGACCCTCAAAACAGGTGCTCAGCACCAGCTCGGTGATCTGCTCGTCGGTGAACAGCCCGCCCATCTGCAGAAACTCCACCACCGAGTCGCAGGCGCGGGCGAAGAAGGTGTACAAAATCGCGATCGCTGGCAGCTTGGCGCTGAGCTGACCCGCCGCTTGCGCTGCTTCGATCCAGGCGCCCAGACGGTCGCTGACCTCCATCAGGCCGTCCATGTAATCGTTGTTGGCCATCAAGGTGGCGCGCAGGCTGGAGTTCTGGCTGGGCAGCGTGGGCATGTCACCAGCCAGCTTGACCTGCAGCACCCAGCGCACCACCGCGCGCAGATTCTCGAGCGGGTCGGCCTCGGGTGGCAAGCTGCTGATGAAGTCCTGGGCGCGCTGCATCACCCGCACCATCGCTGCCGCAGCCAGGTCTTCCTTGCTGGGAAAGTGTTTGTAGAGGCTGGCCTTGGCAATGCCGACCTGGGCCGCCACCTCGTCCACGGTCATCGCGTCAAAGCCTTTTTCGGCCAGCAGGCGGTTGACAGCATGCACGATGGCGTCTTCACGCACCTGCAGCATGCGTTGTTTGAACGAGGTTTTGGGGGTGTCGATGGCGCTCATGGCTGAATTTTAGCCGCCAAATTCACATCTTGATCTGTCAGACTTTTTTGCTACTGATGAGTTTAGATTCTGCTTTGGGTGGGCTCAGGGCCACACCAGCAGCGGTTTTGAGGGCATGGGTTAGCGCATCGAGCACCGCCGAGTTGAGGTTCCAGCAATGCCAGTACAGCGCTACCGGCAGGCGGTGGCCGGGCATCAGGTCGACCAGGCTGCCGTTTTTGAGGTGCTCGGCCACCTTCAGCTCGGGCAAGACACTGACACCCCAGCCCGCCAACACCGCACGCAACTGCCCCTCGGAGCTGGGCACATACATCTGACTCAGCGACACCTGGCGCAGACCACAGGCGCTGGCGACAAACTCGGCCTGCAGGTCGTCCTTGCGGTTGAAGGCGATGAAGGGCAGGCGGCTGAAATTGTGGGGGCTCAGGCCCTGCGGGCAACGGGCTGCGGCAAAACCGGGCTCGGCCACCGCCACATAGGCCATGGAGCCCAGTGGCTCCACCTTGCAGCTGCGCAAGGCCGCACGCAAGGTCGTCACACAACCCAACACGCGCCCCTCACGCAACCACTCAAAAGTGAAATCCTGGTCGTCGGTGATGATCTCCAGGCCCAGGCCCTGATGCGCCAGCGGGCTCAGCGCGGGCAGGGTCCAGGTGGCAATGCTGTCGGCGTTGATGGCAATCGAGATGCGTTCGTCTTCACCCGCCGCACCTGCCGCGCCGGGCGAGAGGTCTTTGAGGTCACGCTCTAGATCGGCACGCAGCAGGCGCATCTGCATTGCATGTTTGAGCAGCAGACGACCGGCCTGGGTAGCTTTGAGCGGGCGGCTGCGCACAATCAGCACGGTGCCGACCTGCACCTCGAGTGAACGCAGACGCTGCGACACCGCCGACTGGGTGATCGACAAACGCACGGCCGCACGCTCAAAACCACCCTCTTCCACAATGGCCGCGAGGCATTCCAGGGCAGCAGGATCAAAAGTACTCATGGGGCATTAGTGAATAAGGGTTGCTAATGAATTCTGGATAAGTTTAATCTTGCCAAAAGCGACCATGGAACTGGGAGAAACTCGCGCCCCATGAAAATCACTATCCTCGGCGCCGGCATCATCGGCATCAGCACCGCCTGGCATCTGCTGGAACGCGGTCACCAAGTCACCGTCATCGACCGTCAGCCTGACGCCTCGATGGAGGCCAGTTTTGCCAATGCGGCACAAATCTCGGTCAGTTATTGCGAGCCCTGGGCCAATCGGGACACCCCGATCAAAGCCCTGAAATGGATGCTCAGCAAGGAAGCGCCGCTGCTGTTTCGCCCGCGTCTAAGCTGGCAACAATGGCGCTGGAGTCTGCTGTTCCTGAGCCAATGCCATGACCGTGCCTTTGAACGCAATGTGCAGCAACTCGTCTCCCTGGGCGCCTACAGCCACGCCGCGTTCAAGGATCTGGTGCAGACCACCGGCATCGAGTACCAACGCCTGGAAAAAGGCATTGCCCACTACTACACCGAGCAGAAGTCCTTTGACAGCGCCGGTGAAGCCGCCGCGCTGATGGCCCGCTACGGTGTGGCCCGCCGGGTGGTGGACCGCGCCGAGCTGCTGCGCATTGAACCCGCTTTGACACCGTTTGCCGAGCAGATTGTGGGTGGCACCTACACCCCCAGCGACGAGTCGGGGGATGCCTGCACCTTCACCCAGGCTTTGGCCTCCCTGTGTGCGGCGCGGGGTGCCGAGTTTTTGTACAGCCACGACATCGTGGCCCTCAACAGCGCCGGCGGCGCTATTGATTCTGTAACTGTCAAACCAGTATCCACCGGGGCTAAAGGTCACAAAGGCGCACAAAAAGCGCGCCAGATCAAAGCCGACCATGTGGTGGTGGCCTGCGGCGCCTACAGCGCACCGCTGCTGCGCACGGTGGGGGTGGACTTGCCGATCTACCCGGGCAAGGGTTACAGCGCCACCTTCAAGCTGCTGCGCCCGGAACAGGCGCCCCAGGTCTCGATGATTGATGACGCCAAGAAAATCGCCATGAGCCGCCTGGGCAACCAGTTGCGTGTGGCCGGCACCATCGAGGTCGGTGACTACGACTTGACGCTGGACTCCCCGGTGGCGCGTGCACGCTGCCGCATGTTGTCCAACCGCATCGAGCAGGTCATGCCCGGCGTGTGTGACACCCGTACCCCCGAGGAAGGTGGCGACCCGTCGTATTGGGCTGGTCTGCGCCCGGCTACACCCACCAACATCCCCTACATCGGCAAAACACCGGTGGGCAAGTTGTGGGTCAACGCCGGTCACGGCACCTTGGGCTGGACCCATGGCGCGGGTTCAGGCAAGGCGCTGGCCGAGCTGATCTGCGGTCAGCAGCCTGAGATGGCCTTCAACTGCTACGGTTTTCCGCGAAAAACTGCTTGATAGCGGGTTTTTCCCAGCCTATTTGGGCTTTAGAAACCCAAAGGCTTGCGCAAAATGCGCGTCATGACCGGAGGTTCCATGACGCTGCAATACCAACTCAAAGAAGGCAACTACCACCTGTATGACCTGAGCTCGCCCGCCAGCCGGGTCACAGGGGAACACCGCCTGCGCCTGAAATCCGACACGGTGGCAATTGCGTTTGAGGCCAGCACCGGTGCCCTGCGTGAACATGGCAGCCCGAACCGCATCCACTCCTGGGCCAACAACACCCGTCGGCGACTGCGTGCCTCGGGGGCGCTGGACAAGGCCAACGACATCGTGGTGGTGTCGGGCCCGCTGCCGGTCGACGAGATCAACAAGTGCCTGAAGATTCAGGGGTATTGCCGCGACATGTTCACACGCTTACATGAGTTGCCACACGGAAAACGGGTGCAGCACAGCAGCACCCACACCACCCACTGAGCCTGCACCGTCCGCCAACTCAGGACAAGGGCAGCGTCAGCGCAATCACCCCCAGTGTGAGCAGCGTCACCGGCAGGCCAATGCGGGCGTGGTCGCGCCAGTTGATGGTTACCCCGCCTTTTTGTGCCAGGTCCACCATAATCAGGTTGGCTATCGAGCCCACCAGCAGCAGGTTGCCAGCAAAGGTGCTGACCAGCGCCAGCGTCACCCCGGCCTGCTGGCCTTGCAGATGTGGCAGCAGCAGCATCACCGCGGGCACGTTAGACACCAGATTTGACAATCCCACCCCGGCCACAAACAGAGGCGCCGGGTGGCTCAGGTGCACACCTTGGGCGGCCAGTGCGACCACCGCGTCAGTTGCCAATCCGGTCGAGGCGAAAGCATGGTTGACCACAAACAGACCAGCAAATAACACCAGCAATTCCCAGTCCACAAAACCCATCACATGGGAAGAGTGGAAACGTCGGCTCATCAGCAACACCCCGGCACCCACCAGCGCGGCAACTTCACGCGGCCAATCGGTGAACAAAAACACCAACATCAGCGCGCTGGCGACCAGCAGGCCCTTGACAGTCTGCCAGCGGTCAAAAGCAAACACGTCAGCCGCGTCCAGGTCCACCTCTACCCGGCTCGGTGCCAGGCTGGGCGCCACACCCGGTGACGCGGTATTGGCCGCAGGCACCCACACCAGCCAGGCCCACAACACACCCAGGCTCAGGCCCACCGGCAGCAGTGCCTGGCGCAGGTAGTCGCCAAAATGCAGGTGCATCAGGGAGCCAATCAGCATGTTCTGCGGGTTGCCAATCAGGGTGGCAGCTGAGCCGATGTTGGCAGCACAGGCCAGCCCGACCAGAAACGGCACCGGCGCCAAACCGCGCTGCAAACACAACTGCACCACCACCGGTGTCATCGCCAGGCAAATGATGTCGTTGGAAAAAATCGCCGACAGCGCGCCCGACACGCCAATGATCGCGCCCAACAAGCCGGTGCGCCCGAGTGGCAGGGCCGCCACCCGGCGTGTCACGGCGGTGTAAAAACCACCCAGACGCATCTGCGCCGACAGCACCATGAACGAAAACAGCAACAGCATGGTCGGCAGGTCCACCACCCGCGCCGCTTCTTCGGTGCTGATGGCACCGATGCCAATCACCGCAATCGCCCCCAGCAAGGCAATGCCCGAGCGGTTGAGCTTGAGCCGTGGCAGGCCGCCGAGCACCATGCCCACGTAGACCGTGACAAAAATAGCCACGATGGCACTGTTGAGGCCCTCCAGGTCATGCAAGATCGGGCTCATGATGTGGCCTCTTGGGGCGCAAAAAATACGCTTTTTTGATAGCTACTCGCCCTTTTTATATAAGGGCTAGAGGCATAAATCTTATAAAACATCATGCTGCAAGCGTAGCACGACCCGCCGCATGCGCCTGGTGCAGGCAGGCTTGAAACGCCCGCGTGACCCGCGCCGCCTGCGGTGAGGTCCGCACGATGCCAAAAAAGCTGCAGCGGTAGCTGAACACGCTGGGCTGAACCGCCCGCAGCCGCCCCTGGCGCACAAAACTCTCGGCGTAGTGGTCGGGCAAAAAGCCCAGGTAACGGCCCGAGAGGATCAGCGTGGCAATCGACTCTTGGTCGTAACCGGTGGCCTGGCGGGTGAGCTGCACCTTCTGCGCGAGCTCCATATTGGGCGAGTGGTATCCCAACCCGGCAAATGCATAGGCGTGTAATGCCGCCCAGTCGCCCGGCTGTTGCGCCGCGCCGCCAGCAAACAGCGGGTGGGCACGACCACAGTACAAATACATGGTCTCGCTGAACAACTCGTCATACACCAGCGCGCCAGAAGTGCGGTGGCCCGGCACCACCCCCACCTGGAACTGGCCGTCGAGCACACCGCGCTCGATCACATTGAGCGGCGCCACATGCAGGTGCAGGCTGACGCCCGGTGCCTGGGCCTGAAACAGCGCAATTGCTTCACCAATAAACGCCTCTGGGTTGCTGGCGGTTTTGTCAAACACCGCCAGGTGCAACTCACCGCCCATGCGCTGGTGGATTTCATCGACCCGACTGCGAAACGCATCCACCCCAGCCAGCAGGCGCAGCGTCTCGGCATAAATCTGCTCACCCTCAGGCGTCAGCGCAAAACCGGCGCGGCCACGGCGGCACAGGGTCAGGCCGAGGCGGGTTTCCAGGTCTTTGATGTGGCGGCTGACCGTGCTGGTGCCAATGTTGAGCTCCAGCTCGGCCGCCGCCATGCCGCCGCAGTCGACCACGGTCTTGAACACCCGCAACAGGCGGATGTCCATGTCGCTCAACTGGCCCAGGGCGGCGCGGGTATTTACTTGCATAGATTTGCAACCAAGCAGTGATAGTTAAGCAATCATAAGAGTAAGGCACTGCGCACAATCCTTGCTTTGTTTCTGTTGCCACGCCTCACCAAGCACCAAAACACGCACCACCACAAGGAATCACCATGGACCTGACCGATAGCAAAGCTCTGGCTCAACCGCGACTGGACGCCGCATGGCTCGACGCGCACTGGATGCCGTTCACCGCCAACCGCAACTTCAAGGCGGCGCCGCGCATGATCACCCGCGCCGAAGGTTGTTATTACTTTGACAGCGACGGCCGCAAGATTTTTGACGGTTTGTCGGGCCTGTGGTGCTCCGGCCTGGGCCATGGCCGCGCCGAGATTGTGGAAGCCGCGCGCAACCAACTCGCCACATTGGACTACTCACCCGCCTTCCAGTTTGGCCACCCGCTGTCGTTTGCGCTGGCCAACAAACTCAGGGAGCTCACACCCGACGGGTTGGACTACGCGTTTTTCACCGGCTCCGGCTCGGAATCAGCTGACACCTCCCTGAAACTGGCACGCGCTTACTGGCGCGCCAAGGGCCAGAGCAGCAAGAGCCTGCTGATTGGCCGCGAAAAGGGGTACCACGGCGTCAACTTTGGTGGCATTTCGGTGGGCGGCATTGGCGGCAACCGCAAGACCTTTGGCCAAGGCATTGCGGCGGACCACCTGCCCCACACCCAGCCACCCGTTGGCTCGTTTTTCAAGGGTTGCCCGGAACAGGGGGCTGATCTGGCCGACGACCTGCTCAAGCTGATCACCCTGCATGACGCGTCTAACATCGCGGCGGTGATCGTCGAGCCGATGTCAGGCTCAGCCGGTGTGGTGGTGCCGCCCAAGGGTTACCTCAAGCGCCTGCGCGAGATCTGCACCGCCAACAACATCTTGCTGATTTTTGACGAAGTGATCACCGGCTTTGGCCGCCTGGGCGCCTACACGGGCGCCGAGTATTTTGGTGTGACGCCCGACATCCTGAACGCCGCCAAACAGATCACCAACGGCGCGCAACCACTCGGCGTGGTGATGGCCAGCAAGGAGATTTACGACACCTTCATGGCAGCGGGTGGCCCAGAGTACATGCTCGAATTCGCCCACGGCTACACCTACTCGGCCCACCCGGTGCCCTGCGCGGTGGGCCTGGCCACACTCGACATCCTGGTGCGCGAAAACATGATTGACCGCGTCAAGGCGCTGGCGCCCCATTTTGAGAACGCGGTACACAGCCTGCGCAGCGCCAAACATGTGGCCGACATCCGCAACCTGGGCCTGGCCGCTGGCTTCACCATCAGCGCGGTGCCCGGTGAACCCGCCAAACGGCCTTACGAGGTGGCGATGGCGATGCTCAAGAAGGGCTTTTATGTGCGTTATGGTGGCGACACCATCCAACTAGCCCCCCCCTTCATCAGCACCCCCGAGCAGATCGACAGCCTGGTCAACGCACTGGGTGAATGCCTCAACGCCACCGCTTGATACCGTTATATTTCTGATAGCTGCCATCCCTTTTAAAATAAGGGCTACAGCCTGTTTTTATCTTATTTTTGACACAACATGACCACCACTCTCCCCACCATCCAACACCTGATCAACGGCCAGTTGGTTTCAGGCGGTAGCCGCAGCGCTGACGTGTTCAACCCCGCCACCGGTCAGGTTGAAAAACAGGTGTTGCTGGCCGACAAACTCACAGTGGAACAGGCGATCACCAGCGCGCAGGCGGCTTTTCCGGCCTGGCGCAACACACCGCCACTCAAACGCGCTCGCGTCATGAGCAAGCTCAAAGAACTGCTGGAGCAACACGCCGACGAACTTTGCGCCCTGATCACCGCTGAGCACGGCAAGGTGCTGAGCGACGCGTTTGGCGAATTGCAGCGCGGCATCGAAAACGTCGAGTACGCGTCTTACGCACCCGAATTGCTCAAGGGTGAACACAGCAAGAATGTTGGCCCCGCGATCGACAGCTGGAGCGAATTCCAGGCATTGGGTGTCACCGCTGGCATCACCCCGTTCAACTTTCCGGCCATGGTGCCGCTGTGGATGTGGCCGATGGCGGTGGCTTGTGGCAACACCTTTGTGCTCAAACCCTCGGAGCGCGACCCCAGCTCGACCCTGCGCGTGGCGGAACTGGCGTTGCAGGCTGGCCTGCCACCGGGTGTGCTCAACGTGGTTCACGGTGACAAGGAAGCGGTGGACACATTGCTGCAAGACCCACGTGTCAAAGCCGTGAGTTTTGTGGGTTCCACCCCGATTGCCGAATACATCTATTCTGAGGGCTGCAAACACGGCAAACGGGTGCAAGCGCTGGGCGGCGCCAAAAACCACGCTGTGCTGATGCCCGACGCCGACATCGGCAATGCGGTCAACGCGCTCATGGGCGCGGCTTTTGGCTCCTGTGGTGAACGTTGTATGGCGATTCCACTCGTGGTGGCGGTGGGCGACGATACGGCTGAGGCGGTGATCGCAGGACTGAAGACCGAGATCGCCAAGATGAAGGTTGGCCCCGGCACTGACGCGTCCAGCGACATGGGTCCGCTGGTCACCAAGGCCCATTTCGAGAAAGTGACTGCCTATGTGGACCAGGGCGTGAAAGAAGGTGCGACGCTGCTGGTAGATGGCCGTGGCGTCCAGGTGGCGGGCCATGCAGCCGGGTACTTTATGGGCCCGTGTTTGTTTGACAACGTCAAACCCGGCATGACCATTTACCAGGAAGAAATTTTTGGTCCGGTGCTGGGCGTGGTACGTGTAAAAACCCTGCAAGAAGCCATGGACCTGATCGACGCCCACGAGTACGGCAACGGCACCTGCATCTTCACCCGTGACGGCGAAGCTGCCCGCTACTTCACCGACAACATCCAGGTCGGCATGGTGGGGGTGAATGTGCCGCTGCCGGTGCCAGTGGCCTACCACTCGTTTGGCGGCTGGAAGCGCAGCCTGTTTGGCGATTTACACGCCTACGGTCCTGACGCCGTGCGTTTCTATACCAAACGCAAGACCATCACCCAGCGCTGGCCCAGCGCCGGGGTGCGCGAAGGCACGGTGTTCAGTTTCCCGAGCAGCCGCTAAATCTTGCTTGCCTGACTGGCGCTGGTTAGGGTAATAATTGGCGCCAGGCACCTGCGGGTGCGGTCTTTCAACAGCTTGGCTCACGCAGCCGAAGGATGCAGGGCAAGACATGAGCGACAAAGAGCCAGACAACACACCGTATCAGGGGCCGGTGGCCTTGCTAACCCGGGTGGAAAAAACCTACCACATGGACTCGGTGAGTGTGCCGGTGATCAAGGGTGTCGACATCCTGGTGCGGCCCGCTTGCTTTACCGTGTTACTCGGCCCCTCGGGTAGCGGAAAAACCACCCTGCTCAACATGTTTGGTTGTATCGACAAACCCGATTCGGGTGAGGTCATGGTGGCCGGTTGCAAGGTGGGCGAACTGTCTGACGACGCGCTCTCTGACTTTCGCGCCAAGAACATCGGTTTCATCTTCCAGAACTTCAACCTGCTGCCGGTGCTGAGTGCCTACGAAAACATCGAATACCCGCTGCTGCTGACGGGTGCTTCGGCCAAGACCCGCGCCGACCGGGTGCCCAAACTGCTCGAAGCCGTCGGCCTCGCCGACAAGGCCCACAACCTGCCCGGCCAGCTCTCGGGCGGGCAGCGCCAGCGCGTGGCCATTGCCCGGGCGCTGGTGCGCAAACCCAAGCTGGTGATTGCCGATGAACCCACTGCCAACCTCGACAGCGAAACCGGCGCCGCCATCCTGGGCCTGATGCGACGCATGGTGGACCGCTTCAAGATTTCGTTCATTTTTTCTTCACATGACTCGGACGTAATCAGCGCCGCCGATGACACCATCTTCCTCAAAGACGGTCGTATCCGCGGCATCAAACGCAAAGGCGTGGAGGCATCAGCATGATGACCTTGTCATTGGCGGTACGCAACCTGCTGCGCAACCGGCGCCGGTCTTTGGCCACCTTGCTGGCGATGGCGATTGGGTCGACGTCGATTCTGCTGTTTGGGGGTTACAGCGCCAACATCAACTACACCATGCACACCGAATATGTGCAAAGTGGCGGGCACCTGCAGATTCAGCACCGTGACTTTTACCTGTACGGTAGCGGCAACCCCACGGCTTACGCCATTGCGGACTACACCCAAATCATTGCCGACATCAAGAACGACGCGGTGTTGAAAGACATGGTTCAGGTCATCACACCCACCCTGCAGTTTGGCGGCATCGCGGGCAATTACGCGGCCGGTGTGTCCCGCACCATTGTTGGCAACGGACTGGTGGCCAAAGACATCAATCAGATGCGGCGCTGGAATGACTTCAACTTGCGCACCGGATCGCCCCCTTTTGCGCTGGAAGGCGCCGCCGCTGACGCCGCCATTGTGGGCACGGGCGTGGCGCGTGTACTGTTGTTGTGTGAGGCTCTGAAGATTGCCAATTGCCCGACCCCCGAAGCAGAAACCCCGTCCGACGGGGACAAGCTGCCCGACGATATTGCACAGCTCGGTTCGCTGGAGTCTCAATCAGCCAGCAAAACCACAACCCGACAGGATGCAGGGCGGATTGAAGTGCTGGCAGGCACCGCCAAAGGCGCTCCCAATGTGGCATCCCTCAAGGTGATACGCGCCGAAGAGCAGGGATTCAAAGAACTCGATGAAATTTACATCATGATGCACCTGGCCCAGGCGCAGCAGCTCATTTATGGCAATGCCGACCCCAAAGTCAGCTCCATCATCCTGCAACTGAGTCACTCCGAGGAGATTCCACAAGCACTGGAACGGATCAAGCCGATTCTGGCCAAGTATTCAAAAACTCAGCCCCTGGCGGTACTGGACTTCAAGACCTTGAACCCGTTTTTCGTCCAGACCATCCAGATGTTCGACACCATTTTTGGTTTCATTTTTGCGCTGATTGGGGCCATCGTGTTATTCACCGTTGGCAACACCATGAACACGGCCGTGGTTGAACGCACCGTTGAAATCGGCACATTACGTGCCATTGGCTTGCGCCGCGCCGGTATCCGGCAGCTGTTTGTGACCGAAGGTGCCTTGCTGGGCCTGACGGGCGCGTTGTTGGGTGTTTTTCTAGCGCTCGGCGTGTCGGGCATCGTCAACCAGATGGGCTTGACCTGGTCAGCACCAGGCAGTGTGGTGCCCTTACCCCTGACCCTGACGGTGTGGGGTGAATACAAAATGATTGTTGGCACCACGCTGGGTTTGATCTGTATTGCCATCTTGTCGGCTTGGGTGCCTGCCTATCGGGCTGCCCAACTCAAAGTCGTGGATGCCCTGCGCCATGTCTGAGCGTTTGTCCATCTGCATGGTGTCTGACGACTTCTTGCCGGCCATGACCGGCGTCGGCACCCATGTGAAATTGGTCGCTCCCGAACTGGTGCGGCGTGGCCACCAAGTGGCCGTCATCACCACGCGTCGAGCAGGTGAGGCCGAGGTTGAGCACTGGGAAGGTGTCACCATCTACCGGGTGCGTACGCTGAAGGCTTACGGCTTTTACCAGGGGCTGCCATCTCAAGCTACCTTGCGGCAGATCTTCAAAGCCGCCAAGCCAGACATCGTGCACCACCATTACGTGGGATTCATGATGCGCCAAGTTTGTAAGGTGGCCGAATCGATGAATCTACCGCAGGTATCCACCTTCCATTTCAGCGCCGAGGTGTTGACACAGCCGTTGCCAATGCGACCGTTTCGAGAACTCATCCGGCGCATGATGGTAAATTTCAACAACCGCTTTAACCTGATCATTGCACCATCGCAAAACCTCGCCAAACAAATCAGCGCCGAGGGTGTCCATACGCCAGTGCGTTACATCACCAACCCAGTTGTTTTTACGGACAACGCAGACGTGGTTCCCGTTGAGCGAACGCCAGGATTCACCATTTTGTATGCGGGGCGCCTGGGTCCGGAGAAGAACATCGGCTATTTGATCAAAGGGTTTGCTGCTTTGCTCAAGACGCACCCTGCAGCGGTCTTGTGGATTGCTGGTCGTGGGCCAGAGGGCCCCACACTGGAGGGCTTGTGTGCACAGCTGAACATCAGTGACAAGGTCCAGTTCCTGGGTTTTTTGGATCACAGCACACTTGTCCGCTACTACGCCGGATGTGATGTGTTTGTATTGCCATCACTTCAAGAGGCACAGCCTTTGGTGGCCATGGAAGCCATGTGTTTTAGCCGCCCAGTGATTGTGACCAGTGCCATCGTGGCGGCCGACGAAATGGTGGTTCATGGGGTCAACGGGTTCATTGTCGATCCGGCGTCCATCTCGGACCTCACCCATCGTCTCAACGACCTGGCCAGTGATACACCAACCCGTGCACAGCAAGGCGAAGCAAGCAAAAAACGATCCGAAGCCTACCGACCAGAATTGGTGGTAGATGCTTTGGAAAAGGCCTACAAAGACGTCCTGGCATCAAAACAGCATGGATGACGCACCCACTCCCTCATTCACAAAGACCCTCTACCGGGCTATTTTTGTTTCTCCGCATCTGGACGACGCCGTGTTTTCCTGTGGTGGTGAAATTGCGCGCTTATCTTCACAAGGACCAGTGCTGGTGATCAACATCTTCACGCGCTACCTGTCTGATGTGAAGATACGCGGCGTGGTGCTGAATGAAAGCCGGTACGAAGAAGAAGCTGATGCTGCAAAGCTACTGGGCTTTGAATCCCGAAATCTGGGCGAACTGGATGTGACATTTCGGCGTAATCCCTACCAAAAGCTTGGCAACATTTTCCGTCCACCTGTCGAAGAGGATTTGCAATGGCTTCCTGAACTGCGCCAAAAACTGTTCGGGATTTTGTCTGAACTGGATTTTCAGCAGATTTATGTCCCTCTTGGCGTTGGCTGGCATGTGGACCACATCCTGACCCACCATGTGTTCGATACATGGGCTGAAACCGGCAAGCTCCTTTATTACGAAGACACGCCCTATTGTTGTATTCCCCATGCCACTCGCTTCAGATTAAACGACATAGCCATATACCCGCAGCTACCTGGAGACTCCAGTCTGGTCCCTATACCGAATGTCAAAGCCTGGTGGCAGACATCCATGGGATATGCCAACACTGCCTTGATGCGGAACTTGAAACCATGGATCGTGCGTAAATCTGCACTACCGGTGGTCAGCTATTACCTGTGGCGTCTGATGTCAACCCACCGTCGGAAAGCGGCCACGGCCCCCAAACGACTGCTACATCCCTGTGTCATCCCAATTGACGATTACTTGCAGCAGAAGGTGGATGCCATGCTCTTGTATAACAGCCAGTTCAAAGAGTTTTTTTCGTCGCGACAAGATGGCGTAAATACGCTGTCAGCGTATGCAAAAACCATCAGTCACTCCAAAACTGCGCTTGAGCGTTACTGGACACCCACACCAATTCATTGAAGATGATGCCCTGCATCTCATTTCAGCTACACCCGAGATATGTATTGTTCTTTCTCTGACAAGGGCTACCGGCGCTTTCGGCGCTTTTTTACACATCATCAAGACTACCGAACTTTGACGCAAAAAAAGGGTGCTAAAGCACCCTTTTTTATATCCCGAATCAGACCTGATTAGGCAGATTTACGGCGACGTACCACACCAAAACCAGCCAAAGCCAAACCCATCAAGGCCAAAGAACCTGGCTCTGGGATTTTATTCAGGAACAACGGGTCATTCACGTTGTAATAGAACGGAGCACCCAATGAGTAGTAGGTGTTTTTCTTAATATCTGCGTTGCCAGTGAAATCAACACAAGATACAGCTGGATTCGCCAAATCAGCCGCATCACACACCAGCGCACCTGATCCAGTTACACCGCCAGCCAAACTTTCGCTTTCATCGTTGACTTTCTTCAAATCACCTGCGTTATAGGCCGAACCCTTGCCAATCAGATCAAGACCCAAATAAGATTTGGAAGCAAAATTTGCGTCGTTACCTGCGATTGACAAATCATCAAGCGTGTAGGCATAGCCTTCTTTACCAATGCCCAGCGAGCCCCAAAAGCTTGTATCGGATCCACCATTGGTCGCAGCCAAAATGTGAGCAAACGTTGTACCTGCCGCTGCAGCGTTGTAATCAGGCGTTGTATCAAGGTACAACTTGAACATTTCATCACCGGTCAAAACGCCAAACGGATCTGTACCAACCGTCTTGAACTTGATAATGGCGTTAAACGCATCAGTCACAGTGACAGTGTCAACTTGTTGCGCAAAGTAGCCTGTGAACTCCATTGACGCTGAAGGCACGTTATTCGGGAAAGCGCCGGGCAGCACACCTGTCACTTTGACGGTACCCGCAAAAATATCGCCTGCAATCACGCTAGATGCACCGGTTAATGCAGGATTAACCCTTTGGTAGCCCGTCGGATCATTGGCCGCATCTGCAGGCAAGCAGTCATTTCCAATACCACAAGCTGCAGTGGACCGATAATGGTTTTCATAGGCTTGGAACTCAATGCTGTTTGTGCCGGGCACAAAAACCGGGAAAGCAAATGCCGAGCCCACGCCCAGGCCAGCAATTGCGGTCGCAACCGCCATTTTTGCAAATTTTTTCATTTCAATTACTCCTGAGATTCGTGAAGAGGATCTGATTGCCAGTGCTGACAATCTTGCACTTGCCACAATTCATAAGCATGGTTCATGCCAGAAACAACAACCTCATACAAATCAACAAGTTAGGACTATTTATTGGGTTTTGACTCTGTTTTCCCGAAGCCGCTGTAAAGAGTTCCGACAGAAAGAGCGCATTGAAATCGGATTGAATGGTTGTTGGAGGGCACACATTGAAGAACGCGTACGTCTTCCAAAGTCATTTGGCCTATAGTTAAGAAGCTCACTTCTTTGATATTTCATTGGAATCGGATTGCCCTGCATGCTAGTTGTTCTGACCACACTCGCCGCCACGCTGCTGATCCAGTTGGGCTACTTCATGTGGAAAATGTCGTCGGAAGGCCAGCCTAAGATTGGCGTAGATCCAGCGCTGGTCGTCGCTAAAGCGTTACTGACCGACTGGCGCTGGGTGTTGGGCTTTGTCGCAACGAGCTTGGGTTGGGTGCTATTTGTGCAAGCGACGGCACTGGGCGACATCAGCCTGGTGCAACCCTTGATGTCTGCGGGTGACCTGCTGCTGGTGATTCTGGCCGTGGTTTTTCTCAAGGAACGCCTGGCACAGATAGAGTGGGCCGGGGTGCTGTTGACCGTATTGGGTGCGGTGGCGCTGGCGCTGGAAGCCGAAGGTACCCAAGTCACAGCCTTTGCAGGCATGCGCTTAGCTTTGCTGCTGGGAGTGACGGTTGTGTTGGCTGGCGCACTGCTGCTGGCCAATCGGCGCTCTAGCCAGCCTGAGATATTGCTGGCGCTGGTGGTCGGCCTGTGTTTTGGTGCGGGATCGATTCTGACCAAGGCCCTGACCGTGGCCTCAGCAGGGCCAGAGCAATCGATTCTGACCTGGGCAGTGCTGTTGAATCCCCTGCTGCTGGCTGTCGTGCTGGCCAATGTGGCCGGACTGGTGTTGTTGCAGGCGGCTTTTCAGCGCGGTCGGGCATCTGTGGTGGTGCCTTTGCAACTGGCCATGGCCAATGCCATCACGGTGCTGGCTGGTGTGGTGGTGTTTGCCGAACACATCACGCTGCTGCGCGGGGTGGGCATTGTGCTGATTGTGGTGGGCACCACACTGTTGCAGTTCAAACCTTCATCAAGTCAGCCACGTCCAGCCTGATGGAACGGCTGACCGGTGGCTGGCTGACACCGACGCGGGCAAAGAATCCGAAAGAATCTGTCTGCGTAGAATTTGTGACGCGCTCAAAGTCGTCAGCCAAGCGGAGTGACTGATCAAACAAGCTGGGTAAAGTCGAAAACCGCCGCCCAGCGCGGGCATACCACCTGAAAATAACCGGCGTCATCTGAGGCTGCAAATGCAAGCTCTGTTGTGTGGCAGTAAGCCAAAGACGCTGCACCGCCATGCCCAGACATACCCAGTCTTCCAGTTGAGTCGGGGGCTGTACGGGGCGCACCAGCACATGTGCCGCACAGAGTAAGCCAGGCAACAGATCAAGCTGTAGCCGTGGCGCAATCGTCCCCGTCAGGTAACGGTTGAAAAAGTCTACTCGGCTCCAGCTCTGCATCACCCACTGCATTAGTCTTGCGGTCAGGGGGTCAACACCAACAGCCTCTTCAGGAATGCGGTCCCTGCTGAAGCGCGAGCCCCATTCGATGATGCTTTTATGCACCGGGTAGGCTTCCGGGCAGATCAGGCGAATTCTGGCGCTGCGCCATAACAGAGCTGCAACTTGTCGGCGCTGAGCAGCAGACTCAAACCATTGCACGGTAAACCCTTCACCCACTGCCAAGGCCAGTGCCTGACGCTGATTCAGTGTCAACGGCGTGATTTGCATGGGCCGACGCTGCACCATCCGCCTTTCTATGCAGTCAAACAATGGGTCACGCTGCAGTCCAGGATCACTGTCCAAATGCACTTCATAGACAGGTGTGCGGTGATCGCCCGTGCTGCAAGCAGACCATCTGGCTTTCAGCCCCCAGTTGGACGCCGCAATGCGCAGTGTTTCCAATAATGCGCCATGCGCGATATGGCTGGGGTGGCCGTCGTAGTCGTACAAAACATGGTCACGGGTATCAAAGCCATGCACTCGGATGTGCAAGTCGCCCACAATTTCGAAACGCCACGGTTGGGTGTTGTCTCCGCTGGGTGCCCAGCGTGCCAAGTCGAGAATGCGGGTAAGAATCTCACGGCTCATAGCCACCAACTATAAATTAACGAACAATGTACTTAGATCGGCGGGGCAACCTGGGCAAAATGAGACATCAACAGACCGTAAACAAAAAAATATATGCCAACATCTTTTCAGTTTGAATACGGACGCGCCTTTTCCCGCAACATTGGATGGGTGACGCTGGATGAGCAGGAAAAGCTGCGTCAAAGCCGAGTGGCCATCGCCGGCCTGGGAGGTGTGGGTGGCGCTCATCTTCTCACGTTGTGTCGACTTGGCATGGCCAACTTCAACATCGCCGACTTTGACGACTTTGATGTTCACAACATGAATCGTCAGGCTGGTGCCTTCATGCCCTTCATGGGGCAACCCAAAATTAACACTGTGGCCAAGCTGGCCCAAGACATCAACCCCGAAACCAGCTTGCGTTTGTTTCCACAAGGTGTCACACCCGAGAACATTGATGATTTTCTGCAGGATGTGGATGTGTATGTCGACGGATTGGACTTTTTTGCCCTGCCTGCGCGACGCATGGTGTTTGCCAAATGTCGAGAAAAAGGCATCCCCGCTTTGACCGCTGCGCCGCTGGGCATGGGCGTCGCTTTTCTTTACTTCAGTCCGACAGGCATGAGTTTTGAAGACTATTTCAAGGTGAAAGGACACGAGCAACAGGAACAATACGCCCGTTTCATTGCAGGTTTGTCACCCGCCATGATGAACCGTGACTATCTGGTAGCGCCCGAAGCAGTGAACTTCTCTGAGAAGCGGGGGCCCTCTACCATCATGGCCTGCGATCTGTGCGCTGGGGTGATGGGCGTGTCGGTGCTCAAAGTGCTGCTCAAACGCGGAGAGATCAAGGCGGCCCCATGGGGCATGCATTTTGACGCCTACCACCAAAAGCTCAAACACACTTGGCGCCCGTTTGGAAATGCCAATCCGCTGCAACAGTTGCTGCTCAAATTCATAAGACCAGTGCTAAAAGGAAGTAAATCAACGCGCTGACACCTTCCTCCGAGAGGGTTCCTCAGATAACAAACAGCTCAACAACTGATATGTTTTCTGACGCGGACTTGCATCAATAATGCGTTATATTGCTTTAATATTGGTCTTCACTGCTTCTCGCGTCTTGCATTGGCCTCACCCAGGGGATTTATCTTGAAAAGCTTTTTTTCCAACGCATCGATCTTGACTCGTATTGGGCGCTGCGCCGCCGCTGGTTTGGCAGCAGTCTGGCTGGCTGGCTGTGCCACCGGTGGCAACTACCCGCCTGCACCTTCCATAGCGGCCACACCGGATTACAACTACATCGTGGGCCCAGGGGACAACCTGAACATCAGCGTTTGGCGCAACCCAGAACTGTCCATGTCGGTGCCAGTTCGTCCAGACGGCAAATTGGCCACGCCACTGGTGGATGAACTGGTGGTGCAGGGCAAAACATCCACAGAAATCGCCCGCGATGTGGAAAAAGCATTGAGCAAATTGGTACGGGACCCGGTGGTGACGGTGATCGTGACGGGTTTCATCGGCCCTTACAGCGAGCAGATTCGTGTGGTGGGCGAAGCGGCAAAGCCTCAGGCTCTCCCATACAAGCAAAAGATGACGCTGCTTGACGTGATGATTGCTGTCGGCGGTCTGACTGACTTTGCGGATGGCAACGGC
This sequence comes from Rhodoferax sp. BLA1, assembly GCF_013416775.1. Taxonomy (GTDB): domain Bacteria; phylum Pseudomonadota; class Gammaproteobacteria; order Burkholderiales; family Burkholderiaceae_C; genus Rhodoferax. The sequence continues at coordinate 5,922 of NZ_SZVI01000012.1, read as the reverse complement.
GCCTCCATCACCCGTGCCGCTGAAGGTGACAAGCGTTACTCAGTACGCCTGAACGACCTGATCAAACGTGGCGACATCTCCGCCAATGTCGAGATGAAACCGGGTGATGTGTTGATCATTCCTCAAGGTTGGTTCTGATTTTGCCTCTCCGCCTTGGCTCTGCTTGAGCCTTGGTGGGCCTCGCTTTGCATGTCCTTTTGATTTATAAGAACTTCCCCTATGGATGAGTTGATTAGTCAGGTAACAGCCATAGCCCGGGGCATGTGGAAACACCGCTGGCGCGGTCTGATCGCAGCTTGGTTGGTGGCCGTTGTCGGTGTCATAGGGGTGATGGCTGTGCCTGACAAGTACGAAGCCAGTGCACGCATTTATGTGGATACACAGTCTATTCTGAAGCCTTTGATGTCGGGACTGGCGGTGCAACCCAATGTCGAGCAGCAGGTGATGATGCTCAGTCGCACATTGATCACCCGCCCCAATGTCGAAAAATTGATCCGCATGGCAGATCTGGACCTGGGCAACGCATCCAAAGCCGAGCAGGACGCGCTGATTGATCGGGTGTCAAAGACATTGGAAATCAAGAATGTGGGCCGTGACAACATCTACACCTTGGCCTATCGGGACACAGATCCTGAAAAGGCAAAAAAAGTGGTGCAGTCTTTGGTGTCGATCTTTGTAGAGTCCAGCATGGGCAGCTCGCGCCAGGACTCAGACACCGCCAAAAAATTCATCGAAGAGCAAATCAAGACCTATGTGACCAAGCTCGAAGAAGCTGAGGCGCGGCTCAAGGAATTCAGATTGCGCAACATTGACTTGCAGACGACCGAAGGGCGCGATATGGCTGGGCAGTTGGGCGCCATTTCAGAGCAGTTGCGACAAGCCAGATTGGAGTTACGCGAAGCCGAAAACGCTCGGGATGCTGCCAAAAGGCAATTGGATGCAGAACGCGCTACCAATTCCAAGAACCTGATGTCGGATGCGTCCGCCTCGATTTCCACGCCGGAAATTGACTCGCGTATTGATGCGCAAAAGCGAAATCTGGACGCTTTGTTGCAGCGCTTCACAGAACAACATCCCGATGTAGTTAGTGCCCAACGCCTAATCAAGGAGCTGGAGGAGCAGAAACGCAAGGAGATCCAGGAATTGCGCAAAGCTGCATTGGCGAACCCCGCTGCTGTGCCGTCCAACAATACGCTGGCTTATCAGGAACTGAGTCGGGTGATGGCTACTTCAGAAGTACAGGTTGCCTCTCTGAGGGCACGTGTGGCTGAATATGACGCACGTTATGCCAAGGCGCGCGAAGCCATGAAAACCGCGCCGCAGATTGAGGCAGAGTTTGCCCAACTCAACCGCGACTACGAGATCAACAAGAAAAATTACAACGACTTGGTGTCACGGCGTGAATCTGCCACCATGTCGGGGGATCTGGACAACGTCACCGGCGTAGCAGATTTCCGACTGATTGACCCGCCACGTGCGTCGCCCAAACCCGTCGCCCCCAACCGTCTGCTGCTGATGCCGTTGGCCTTGCTGGCAGCCTTGGCAGCAGGCTTGGGTGTGACCTTCCTGCTGGGCCAGATACGAGCTGTGTTCTACGATGCCAACGCCATGAGTGAAACCTTGGGCTTGCCCTTGCTAGGGGTGGTATCCCTGCTGGTCGATGATGGCAGTGCACAGCGGCGAAAGTCTGAGTTGGTGAAATTTTTAGCCGCTACCGGGGGCCTGGTAGTTGTGTTCGGTCTCGGAATGGCTGCGCTGTTCCTGACGTCCAACCAAGCAGGATGAATGACCTATGAGTAGCTTGATTGAACAGGCAGCCCGACGGCTGGAACAATTGCGGCAAGCGGGTGTGGAGATGCCAAGCACATCCACTGCAGCGACACCAAGATCTCCACTGGCTGAGGCAGCCCCCCCCGCAGCTGCACAAAAACCTCCCGAGCCAGTAGCCACATCGCGGCGGGTCGACTTGGACTTGGACGCTCTGACCAAAGCAGGATTTATCAACCCCAGTTCAGCACGCTCAGAGATTGCAGACCAATACCGTGTGATCAAACGTCCTTTGATCAAAAACGCGATGGGCAAAGGTGCTTCCGTCATAACCAATGGCAACCTGATCATGGTGACCAGCGCCTTGCCCGGTGAAGGAAAAAGCTTCACCTCAATCAACCTGGCGATGAGCATCGCCACGGAACTGGACAACACGGTGATGTTGGTAGATGCCGATGTGGCGCGCCCATCGGTCATGCGCATGCTGGGCTTGCCCGATGGGCCGGGCCTGCTTGATCTGGTCTTGGATGACAAGCTGGACATGTCATCCGTCTTGCTCAAAACCAACGTCGAGAAATTGACCATTTTGCCCAGTGGGACATCCCATCCACGTGCCACAGAACTACTGGCCAGTGATGCCATGGTCAATCTGCTGGAAGACATGGCAGCGCGTTACCCAGACCGCATCATCATTTTTGACTCTCCCCCTTTGCTGATCACCACCGAAGCCCGTGTGCTGGCCACCCATATGGGGCAGATTGTGACGGTGGTGCATGCCGGCAAGACCTTGCAATCCGAGGTCAAACAGGCGTTGGCCACCATTGAGGCCTGCCCTGTCAAGCTGCTGCTGTTGAATCGCGCAAGTACCTTGTTCAAAAGCGGGTACGGCTACAGCTATGGGTACGGAGGGGGGTATGGTCACGATAAACAGGGGGAGCAAGCAGCATGAACACCGAGCGCGTCATGCACCCTATTGCGACGTTGCTGATGTTGTCTGGGACTGTGGCCTGGGCTCAAGACGTCGGCCCGGGTGCAGCTACGCAGGTGGTGTCCATCTCTGCACGTGTGTCAGTGAACGAAACGGTCACTGACAATGTAGCGCTGAGCAGTACGGCCGCCAAGTCTGATCAGATCACCGAAGTCAGCCCCGGCGTCCACGTCGACATCAATGGTGCCAGGCTCAAGACCTATTTTGACTACTCGCTGACACACGTCGATTACGCCCAGGGTACGGCCGCCAGTCGCAACCAGAATGCACTCAACACCTTTGGCACCTGGGAAGCGGTTGACAACTGGGCTTTCCTGGATTTCAGCGGCAACATCTCGCAACAGACCATTTCTGCTTTTGGCACCCAGTCGACCAACAACACAGCCATTAACGCCAACCGGACCGAGGTGGCCAGCTACAACCTCTCGCCCTATGTCAAGGGACGGCTCGGTAATGCGGCCAATTACGAGGCACGTATCAGCCGCTCGGTGAGTTCCAGCGACAGTGCTGCCGCCTCCGACACCGCCACCACCAACAGCGTGGTCAAGGTCAGCAATGCGTCGGCTTTTCGCAGCCTGGGTTGGACCGCAGACCTGTCGCGCCAGCAAGCCAGTTACAGCGCCGGACGTACCACCCAGGCCGACACCTATAGCCTGGGTTTGACCTACGAGGTCACACCCCAGGTCAAGCTGTCCGCCAATGCTGGCCAGGAATCGAACAATTACACCAGCTTGGACAAACAAAACTACAGCACCAGCAGCGTGGGGATCAACTGGTTCCCGTCCGAGAGAACCAGCCTATCTGCACTGACCGGCAAACGTTCATTTGGCAACACCCACAATGTGAGTTTTGAGCATCGCAGTGCTCGCACCGTCTGGCGTTTTTCCGACAGCAAAGATGTGTCAACCACCCCCAACCAAAATGGTGTGGGGATCGTTGGCAACCTCTATGACTTGTTTTACAGCCAGCTGGAAGGCAGCGGACTCTCAGCCACAGAGCGTGCCCAGAGGGTCAACGCTTTACTGCAGTTGTATGGTCTCAGTGCCAATATCCCTGTTATTGGAGGCTTTCTGACTTCAGCGATAGCGGTGCAACGCAGCCAGAACCTGTCCTTGGCCCTGCTGGGGATCCGTGACACTATTACTTTTTTGCTGTCGCGCACCGAGAGCAACCGTCTGGACACCATCACCAGCGTCGTGGACAACTTGTCCAGCGGAGCCACAGTCGTCCAGAACGGCTTCAGTATCAACTACAGCCACCGTTTGACACCGGACTATTCCTTGGGCTTGTCGCTATCGCGGCAAAACACCTCCGGCACCACAACGGCCGAGGAAACCACACTCCGGTCATTCAATGTCAATCTCTCCGGAAAAGTTGGCAGAAGAACAGCAGCCTCACTAGGCCTGCGCCGAGTGGTGTCTGACAACGCCACCACCCCCTACACCGAGAACGCGGTGACTGGCAACCTCAATGTGCAGTTTTAACCCATGTATGCAGCCTATTACGGATTAAGCAGCGAACCCTTCCAGATCAACCCGGATCCACGCTTCTATTACGCTAGCAAACAACACAGACGCGCCAAGGCCTACCTTGAGTACGGCGTCATGCGTAATGAGGGGTTCATTGTCATCACTGGTGAAATTGGTGCCGGCAAGACCACCGTGGTGCGCGGCCTGCTCGATGGCCTGGATGCTGACAAAGTGGTGGCCGCCAACCTGGTTACCACCCAGCTTGATGCCGAAGACACCTTGCGCATGGTGGGCGCGGCCTTTGGTGTGCGGGTCAAAGATGTCTCCAAGTCCGATTTATTGATGGCGCTGGAGGCCTTCTTGGTCAACCACACCAGCCAGGGCAAACGTTGCCTGCTGATTGTGGATGAAGCGCAAAACCTGACCCACCGGGCGGTAGAAGAACTGCGCATGTTGTCCAACTTCCAATATGGCCAGCAAGCCCTGCTGCAGACTTTTTTAATTGGCCAGCCTGAATTTCGCGCCATTCTGCAAAGCCCAGGCATGCAGCAATTGCGCCAGCGGGTTACGGCTACCTGCCACATTGGGCCGCTGGACTTGGCGGAGACACAGGGGTATATCGAACACCGCCTCAAATGTGCGGGTGCCAAGCCCGAGCGACCCGCCTTTGATGCGGCGGCCTTCGAGGCCATCTTCAGGGCCACCAACGGTATCCCACGGCGCATCAACCTGGTGTGTGACCGCCTGTTGCTGTCGGGCTACCTGGCCAGCAAAGAGAGCTTTGGCGTCGAAGAGGTCAACGAGGTGGTCAGCGAGATCAACGACGAATCGGTCTCGATGTCCAAGCCCATCTCCTCACCCGAAGGACCTGGCTGGACTGACTCCTTTATTTCTGATTTGTCCTCGGCCAACGCCTCCGATGCCGACCTGGCCAAGCTACAGCTTCCAGCTGGCCTAGGCCAGGCCATCTCGGGCCAGATCGCCACCCTGAATGCCGAGCAATACGACATTCGGTTGCGTCGCCTGGAAGCCAGCGCCTTGCGTCTGGAACGCATCAACCTGGAAATTCTGGTGATGTTGCAACGGCTGGTCAAAGCGGCCAGTGGCGCGCCGGACAAAGAGGCTTGACCCCGAGCACCCTCACGGAGGCCATAGCATGCCAACAGGTTTGACCAACGCGATGACGATTGATGTCGAGGACTATTTTCAGGTCTCGGCATTTGCCCCTTACATCGCCCGTACCGAGTGGGACAGCCGCGAATGCCGCGTCGAGCGCAACATCCTGACCATCTTGGAGTTGCTGGCGCGCCACCACACCCATGCCACCTTTTTCACGCTGGGCTGGATCGCCGAGCGTTACCCCCAATTGGTGCGGCAGATTGTTGACAACGGGCACGAACTCGCCAGCCACGGCTACGGCCACCAACGCGCCAGCGACCAGTCACCACAGGAGTTTCTCAGCGACATCGACAGCGCCAAAAAACTGCTCGAAGACCTGTCGGGCCAGCGCATCCTGGGTTACCGGGCACCGAGCTTTTCCATCGGCAAGGGCAATTTGTGGGCCTATGACAGGGCTATGTCTGAATTAACTGTTGCGATGAATATCGTCCCAGCGCTTCCTGCAGACAAACGCCAGGAGAGATGCTTTGGTGATAGCGCTCAAGCATACGCCGCCAGCCCAGGTAGTTTTCCAGGTAC
>NZ_SZVI01000011.1 GCF_013416775.1 Rhodoferax sp. BLA1 | reverse complement strand
CTGAGGGCAGGAGCTGTTGTTGCTCGGGGTGGTAGGGTAAGTAGCTGGTGCTCATGCCTTTGCATCGCAGGCTTCGTGCCAGGATTCATCACCAACGAAGGTTTCTGCCGCCCAGACTCCTAGCCAAATCACTGCCCGGCGCTGGCAGCCGTTCACTGAAGTTGGTCACCGCTTTCCCGGTGCGCTCCAGCAACCCGGTTTCGATGTGGATATTCAACACGTTGCGCGACCAACCATGCGCAATGGCCGCCTGCGCATATGCAAGACGCTGCGCGGGTTGCTTCAACCGGGTCAACAGCACGAGGTTATGTCCCCAAGGCAATTGTCCAACAGCCTGTTGGACAATTTCAGCGTCTGGCCAAGCCTCGGCAAAGGCTCGCATGTACATCAGGTTGGCGCGAGAAAACCCCTTCATTTCAGGGAAGGCTATGCGCAAATCATGCGCCAGCCGCTCGATCACCTTGGCACCCCAACCTTGGCTTGCTTGTCGCGCCAGAATGTCGCGCCCAACCTGCCAATACAGCAATACCAACTCGCGGTTCACCGCCAGAGCCGCACGCTGCTGGGCGGTATGGATGCGGGTTTTCAGTTCAACCAGCCAGTCGGCATAACCTTCGGGCGTGGGTATGAGAGAAACGGGCTGATCGCTCATGGTTTGCCTTCCTTTATGCCACCCTGACCTGGCCGTTCATGAGCAGGGGAAGTAGCCAATCCCGGAGTTGGGCGAGTTGCTGGTTTTCTTTTGTGTTGTTGGCTATCTTCTCAAAAGCCGGCTCAACGACTGCAGCGAACTTTTCAATAATCTCACCTTTTGGAATAGCAAGTTTGGTCAACTCAATGTCATTCGAGACGATGGAATCGAAGACCGAACCAGAAGACTTGACGTGCAAGTGATGGATCAACTCCTTGGCGAGGAAGAAGAGGAAAACATGACTGATACCGGCCTTCGCACGCAGCGCATAGCAGGACTGATTCATTGACATATCTACACCCGCGAGCACCAGCCTACCCACGGACCCGCGTGCAGTGATGAAAACCGTGTGCTTGCTAAACAGCTTGGTGCTACTGCCTTTTAGGCCTTCGTCGGTGATGTAGTCCGCCGTTGAAAACTTGAAGATGCTTCCATCTGCATCGCTGGGCGTGAAGAATGGAATGTCGCCGCTCCAGTATTCCTGCTTCTTTTTCGTCGGGGTACCGCCCCCTAGCAAATCGGCAACGGCCAGAACGCTCGAATCGTGCCACCCCAACGGAATCTCCCGTTTCAGCGCAGCGTTATAGACCATCTTGCCGCCGGAGGATTTATAGGGTTTGCCGTTGGCGCCGGGGAAGTCGAACTGCACAAACCAGTAGTCATACAGCGTCTTGGCCATCGCCTCCAGCTCAGCGTTGATGCGGTTGTTACAGTCGATTTTGGCGTCAAGAGCGGAAAGGACGGCGGCGAATTTCTTTTGCTCATCCACTTTTGGAAGCGGAGCAGTAACAGCGTAAAGACGCTCGGGAGATGTGTGTTTGACTTTCGAACCAGTAGATGTAAGTCGAATTTGTTTCCGGACGGATTTTGTCTGGAATAAGTAATAGACAAAGGATTTGTTGAGCTTCTTTGGGTCTGTTGAAATCAATCCAAGTCGCTGGTTGTGGAGATACGTGTCTTCTTCAGGAACAAAGGCACAGCTACCCAGCAATCCTGCAGATTGCTCCGTCATCGCAACAATCAAGTCACCTTTGCTGTGCAGGTAATCCTCTGGAATATCTCCGAGGTAGTACTTCTCTTTTCCCGCCTGTCTTTTGAACCCGCCTGCTTCATGGAAGTTTCCCGGAGTCAGGACAACGTAGTGGCCGTCATCCGAGAAATACTCACTCTTGAATGGATACCCATGTTTGATATGCAACTTTCCTTGAAGCGATGAGACCGGCCATTTACTCATAACGCAACCCCGCCAACTGCTTCTTGATTTCCTGTTCCAGCCCGACCGACTCCTTGAACAACGCATCCAGCTTGTCAGTAAAGCCCTGCATCTTCTCGGCGAACTGCTTCGACGTCAGGTCGCTATATTCAATCTTTACGTCGAAATACTGTCCGGCGCTCAGGCTGTAATTCTTGGCAGCGATATCGGCATAACACACCACCACCGAAAAATCCTCCATCGCGTATTTCGCATTGAAGGTGGCAATGATGCAGTCTTCTTCAGAATCTGACAGCAAGGTTTTCTGGTTCTTGCCGTCTTTGACCTTGGTGCCAAGCTTAGATGCGTCGATTAGCACCACGTCGGCCTTGTTAGACGCGTCAATGAACAAGATGGACACGTTGGTGCCGGTGGTGGCAAAGATGTTGCTGGGCATGGAAACCACACCAGCGAGCATTTTGTTATCCACCAGATGCTGGCGAATTTTCGTCTCGATACCGCTTTGTGCGGTAAGAAAGCCGGTCGGTACGACGACTGCCGCTCTGCCGCCGGGTTTCAGCGAGTGGATGATGTGTTGCAGGAAGAGCAGATAGATCGCCATCTTCTCTTTTTCTTTGGCCGGGATCTTGGGTATTCCGGCAAAGAAGCGGTCTTTATGCTCTTTGGCATCCAGCTCGTTGCGGAAATCAGAGAAGTCCATCTTGAACGGTGGATTGCTGACGATGTAGTCAAACTTCTTCAACGCCTTTCCACCCCGGTGGTAAGGATGGAGCATGGTGTTGCCCTGGATGATGTTGGGGATGGAATGCACCAGATTGTTCAAGATCAGGTTCAGGCGCAGCAGGCTGGAGGACTTTTGCGAAATGTCTTGCGAATAGATGCTGCAGCGCTGCTCGCCAATGGCGTGGGCGATGTTCATGAGCAACGTGCCGGAACCGGCCGAAGGGTCGTAGCAGCTGACGTTGCTCACCTTTCCACGCACTGCTTCGGGCACCAGTATGGCGGCCATGATCTTGGCCACGGCGTGCGGGGTGTAGTACTCGGCGTATTTGCCGCCGCTGTCCTTGTTGTAGTCCTTGATGAGGTATTCAAACAGCGCGGCGTAGAAATCGTATTTTTCGTTGAAGATGCGCTCGAAGCTGAAGTCGCCCAGCTTGTTGATGATGGTGCGGCAAAAGGCGTCGCGCTTCGACGGGTCGGTGATGAATTCGCTGACCCGGTCAAACAGGGTGATCTTGGCACCGCCGTCGGTTTTGACGGCGAAGATGTCGTTGTTGCTGATGGCGATGTCGCGCAAGGTGTCGTCGAACAGCTTGGCGAATTCCGGGGCGTTTTGGCGGCCCCACATGTGGGCGATGAAATGCTCAGGCTTGAGCCGGGCGGTGTCTGGCCCCATCTGCATTTGGAGCATCTCCACATCGTCAGCGCTCAGGGCTGCAATGGCGGCTTCCCAGCTTTCTGCCTCGGCAAGCTCTGGTCGGATTTTCTTGGCTTCGAAGGCGAACTTGTCGTTCAGGAACTTATAGAGGAACACCTGGGTGATGATCTTGAACTCGTTGCCATCGTTGCCCAAGCCATACTCAGCACAAACTTTCTTAAGGCTGTCGATCAGGTCGTGTGTGCGTTGTTTAAATTGTTGGGTTACCAAACTTGTGCTCCAGGCTGGCCTGCGCCCATGCGGGTGCCAGCAAAAAATTCATTCATGTATTCGGCTACCACCAGCTGGTTGATGGTGCGGGTGGCGTCGGGGGTGAGTTTGATGTGCTGACGGGTGTAGAACTCACCAATCACGATGGGCTGCATCATGTTCTCGAAATAGCTCTCGTTGTTCAGCAACAGGGAGTTTTGCAGCACGTGTCCGTCGGCCTGCGCTTTGACACCGGCCAGCGCTTCAAACAATTTTCGCTCAGTCTGCGTGCCTCCTGACGTGAGTGGCCCACGCTCTTGCAAGCGCTTGTGGATGCGCGTGTATTTGGCATCGCCTCGGTATTTGGCGCGCAGCTGGTTGTTTTGGCGGTTCAGCTCTTTGACTTTGTCGTGGATGGCATTGAGCGCGCCGATATTGGCGGTCATTTCTTCTTGGCTGACTTCGCTGAGCTTTTTGTTTTTGAACAGCCGTTGAAGTTCTTCGCGCAGAGTGACGAACTTGGGGTCTTGCTGGTCAAAGTTGTCGGCTAAGGCCTCGCGCGTTTGGCGCAAGGTGTTTTTGAGCTTGTCGGCCAAGACCAGCTCTTCTTCCCGGATTTTGGCGAACTTGAAAACCACATCTTCGAGCGCGACGTTAAGCAAGTTGCTGGTATCACTGGCTGATTCGATGGCCTCTTTGAGGTTGAGCAGGTCGAGGTGATTGCAGGTTTCGCGGTAGAGCTGGCCGAGCTTGTGAAAGTCGAGCTGCTGCAACAAGCCGTATTCGCCTTGCAGACGAATCAGGTTGTAGAGGTTGCGGGCATCGGCCAGCGCTTTTTTGAGCGCCAGCACAGTGCTGCGGTCTTGGATCTGGTTGAGCTGCTTTGAAAATTCTTCAGCGTTTGCAATATCGAAGCTAAAAAGAATGTCTTTGATGGCTTCGATTTCCTGGGTAATCTCATCGGCCGACTTGAACAGATTGGAGTAGTGCTCGATTTCATCGCCCAACTCGGATTGCAGCTCGTCAAAGTAGTCCTTGTTGGTTTTGTCGAATTCCTTGCGGATGTCGGCAAAGTCCACCACGTAGCCATAGCGGAAATCCTTGTAGGTGCGGTTCACCCGCGTGAGCGCTTGCAGCAGGTTATGCGCCTTGATGACACGCCCCAGGTAGAGCTTTTTCAGGCGTTTTGCATCAAAGCCAGTTAGCAGCATGTTGTAGACAAACAGGAGGTCTATCTTGCCTGCCTTGAAGTCTTCCACCCAGTCCTTGCGTTCGTCTTTGGTGCCCACATCGTGCAGGATGAGCGCGGCGCTTTTCGCGCGGTTGGCAAGCTGCACACGTTCTGCATAGCTGCCCGTTGGGGCGGTTGCAAATATAGCTTGCCCTGAGTCTTGGGCAACTACGGCCGACGACGTTGGCTTGGTATACACCGCGGTGAAGATGCGGAACATTTCTTTGGCTTGATCTGCGCTGTCACAGATCACCAAGCCACCAATGCTGGCGTCACCCAGTGCGCTACGGCTCTTTTCGAAGTCGCGCACGATGTAGTCGAGCATGGGCTCTACGAAGGTCGGGTGGGAGTAGATCAGTTTGCGATCCACATCGCCCTGCTTGAGCCGTACGGTGGCGAGTGCCTCTTGCAGCGAGAGCTTGTAATTTGTGGCGATTTCCTCGCGGATCAGCCGAAGGGTGTAGCCGTCGGCAATGGATGCGTTGTAGTAATACTTGTGAATGTAGTCACCAAACAGGGCGCGGGAGTTGTAGTCGTCACCCAAGAGGGGCGTGCCTGTGAGGCCGATTTTGATGGCATTGCGGTCCGATTGGCTGAGGTTGGCCAGAAAGCTGCCCTGCGGGTTGTAGCTGCGGTGCACTTCATCCAGAAAATAGACGCGCTGGATGTTGAAGTCGTAGTCTTCGGCGCGCACCACGTCCGGGTCATCCTGAAATTTTTGGATATTGACCACGGTGATTTCAGGCTTGCCGCTGTGGTTGTGCAGCACCTGGGTTGTTTTGATGTCGCGTGCAAAGTCTGCACGGCTGTCGATGGTGTGGACCACTAACCCCCGGCTGGTGAATTCATGCTGGGCCTGCGTGGCCAGATCAAGGCGGTCAACGATGAAGTAGAACTTCGGGATAACACCTTTGCGCTGGAAGTAATCAGTAAGAAAGCGGGTGTTGTAGTAGGCCAGCGCAGTTTTGCCGCTGCCTTGGGTGTGCCAAATGATGCCTTTCTTCACCCCTAAATCGAGTTTCTTCTCAATGGCCTTGGTGGCAAAGAGCTGGGGGTAGCGCATGACGTGTTTTTGCAAGCCGTCAGTTTCGTTGACGTATGCCAGTGCAAAGTGCAGCAGGAATGACAGACGCCCACGGCTGAACAAAGACGTGCAGATGCGGTTCGTCGGCGTATCGGGCGACTTGTTGCTCAGAAACTCGGGGCTGTGCTTGATAACGTTGAGATTGTTGTCGCGTAGCACTTCGTTCTCGATAGCATCGTCCTCATCGGCCAGCAGCTGGGCGAGATCAAGCGACTCTTCTTCACGGAAGTAGTTGAAAACAGGCGCTTCATAAGACGGACTGGCATAGAAGGCACCCTCAACGGGCTGGGGCGAACCGTCTTCGTATTCCATGTTGTTGGAGAAGACCATCAACTGCGTCATATTGATAAACCGCCGGAAGCGCGGATTGCAACTGCGCGTAATGATGCGATTGCGCTCTGCAAGCACGCCCTCTCGATTATTGGGCTTCTTGACCTCAATAAAGGCCAGCGGCATACCGTTGATAAGCAGCGTTATGTCGGGTCGAAACTCATCGTCACCGTTTTTACAGGTGAGCTCCGTGACAACATGGAAGCTGTTGTTATCGAAATTCTCGAAGTCGATCAGCCGAATGCCAGAGTGCTCGGTAAGCCGTTCATAAAAGGCTTTGCCGAGGTCTTCGTTATCGATGAGAAGTTTGACGTCGGCCAGCAAACGGAGGACGTCATCCGCCTCCAATCTGGGATTGATTCGGGCAATGGCATCACTGAACAGCGCGGGAAAGATGTTGGTTTCTTCGTCCCAAATGGCGTCTTTCAGTGAAAGATAGCGGTAGCCAAGCCGAACCAGATGCAGGATGCACGGAATCTTGACCCGTGAGTCTTCGCTGAAAACCATCAATTTTCCCCTTGGAGGGCTTCAAACTTCATCACGACAATCAAGCAAACAACCCCTGGTGCTCACGGCAATACTGCAACCCGCCAAAGCGTTTGGTGTTGTTCCAGCAGAACTTGCCTTCGGGAAAGCTGATCTTGCCGTGGCAATGGGCACAGATCAGCTTTTTGGCCAGTGAGGCATCAGCCTCAACGGGCGCGGCAGCGGCAGGGGTGGCAACGGGTGCAGGTGCGACGGGCTTGGACGGCTGAGCAGCCTGGGCCACATGCGGCTTGGGCTGCATGAAATCTGGCAGGTGCAGCAAGTCAGCCGGACGGTGCTGGCGCTTGAGTTTTTCGCCCCACTCCTTGATGGTGTCGAGGCTGCGCATGTTCAGCACGACTTTTAAAACAGACCCAACGCCCATGGACTCAACGTACTTATCACGCCAAGCGGGAAATTGATCTGCCTTGATGAGAAATGAGGTGTCAAACGCCTTGGGGTCCGGCCTGGTGATGATGGCTTTGGGATGCAACATGACCACATGGTGAAATCTGAGCTTTTTGTCGGTGCGCCCTACCATGCCCAGGGTTTCCATCAGGCGGGCCAGCACCCGTTCGTGGCGTTTGCTTTGCTCTAGCGGCGAAGGTATGCCAAAGCGGTCTTCGTCGTAGATGGCGGTGAACTCGCCATAGGGGTTGACTTCGAGGTTGCCTGCGTAGTTCTTGGTTTCCAGCAGGTAGACAGCGCCGCCGCGTGCCAGTACCAAATGGTCGATTTGCGCCACTTCCCCATCCACAACCAGGCGCAGGTCGTGGAGAAGCACATGGTTCTCTGCACCTTTGAAGTAACTGTCCAGGTAGTAGGCCGACTCTTTTTCGCCCTGAATCCCTTTGCGACAGCGCATGAGCTCTTCGCGCAGCCACTTCTTTTGTTTGATGTCCAGCAGGCTGGACTTTTGCAGGTCTTCCAGCAGCGTCAGGCGCTTGCTTTTGTCGTCGGCTGATTTGATCAGCATGTGCGCTTCCTCCCGTGTGGGCCTAACTATACCGCCACACATGCAGCCAAAGCCGCCCCCGGTATGGGCTGTTGCGCCGCAGAGCGTTGTGGGTAAAACCTCAGTGCAGCGGGGCTCACATCGCTACGAGGGCAGTTGCTTGAGCAGCCGGTCAAAGTCGCTTTCAAACAGCTGATCTTGGACGATGCGGTATTTTTCAAACTCGCTTTCCGCATGCGCTTTGGCGATTTCTGCGGACACCTTGCCAGCGTCTTGCAGCACGCCACGGTCCGTCGCTTCGATGAAGCGGTTCAAACGGGTCTCCCAGTCCTGCATGGTCATCGGGATTTTGCGCAGCGCCATGCTCTCAGCCACGTCCAAATAGGCAGACACCAGCCGCTGCAACTGAGCAAGTTCGTCGTCTGTGAGGTAGTTCTTGGCAACGGCAACGTCAAATCTCTGGATCTTGCCCGCTGGTGCATCGGCCCAGCTGGTCAGTCCCATGTGTGTCTTGGAGGCATCGGCGCGGTGATAAACCACCCCGGCCGCCGTTTGCCCGTGAATGGCCCAATGCAGCTTGTTTTGCACTGTGGCAAAAAACCGCTTGGTAGCCTGGGCCGTCACGTCATAGTCAATGGAAGTGGCGTAGATGTCGGTGATCTTTTGGTAGAACTTGCGCTCCGAGAGCCGAATCTCACGCACACGGGCAAGCTGCTCTTCGAAGTATTGCTGGGTCAGGACGGAACCGCCGCGCTTGAGGCGCTCGTCGTCCATCGCAAAACCCTTGATGGTGAACGACTCGATGATGCCGGTGGCCCACTTGCGGAACTGCACCGCCCGCTCGGAATTAACCTTGTAGCCCACGGCAATGATGGCGGCAAGGTTGTAGTGCTGTGTGTTGTAGGTTTTGCCGTCAGCGGCAGTTATTCGAAAAATTCGAATAACTGAATCCACCTCCAATTCGCTATCTGCAAATACCTTCTTCAGGTGGTAGTTGATGGTGTGCGTCTCCACGTCATACAACTGACCGAGCATCTTCTGCGTGAGCCACACGTTTTCGTCGGCATAAACCGCCTCCACGCCCCCCTGGCCACTTGCGGCAACAAAGGTCAGGTACTCCGCCGCTGACGAGCGGACGAAAGAGCTAGCGATAGCGGATTTCTTGTTCATGTCGCCTCCTGGCGGTATGGCTCGTTTCGGGCGGTGAGATAGCTGGTATGGCGCAACAGAAGCCCAATATCACCCTGCGTCATGGCTTTGCGCGGTGTGCAAAAGTCATCTGACCAAGATGATAACTGTTGTTCTATACAGCACTCAAGGTATCCCTGCAAAGCAGCCCGTCAGCCCATTCGAGCAAATCGGCCAGACTCAACAGCTTGAGCGCATGTCACCCACAACGACATGTCAATAAAACATGTTCTCTTTTTTGCAATTTGGCGACACGAATAAAGCTCATGTCGTTTCTGACGACATGAGCGCGTTCGCCTGCCCCCTACCTCCCCTGCAAATACCCCTGCGCAATCGGCTGCAAGGCCGAGGCGGTGATGCCCAGGGAATCCAGGCCAGGGAACTTGCCAGTGGCCACGTTGGGCACTTTCATCGAGTCGAGGTTGTCGGTGCTCATCACCGGTTCGCCCGGCGCCAGACCCATCAGTTTGGCCTGCAGGCGGGCGGCCCAGTCGGGCAGGCCCAACACGGGGCGGCCAAAACCACCGCCCAGGCCCGCCAGCTGGCCGGACAGCTGCACCAGCTGTTTCAGGGTGAACACCTCGGGGCCGACGAGTTCGATGGTGCGCGGTGAGGCGTCGGGGCTGGCGCCAGCCAGGCAGCGCACCACGGCGCTGGCCACATCCTGCACCCAGACCGGCTGAAACTGCGCGTTGGCACCGGCCAGCGGCAGCACCGGGAAGATTTTTTGCAGCTTGGCAAACACATTGAGAAACTTGTCCTGGGCGCCAAAAATCACGCTCGGGCGCAGGATGCTCAGGTCAAAACCGCTGCGGCCCGAGACATCAGCGCCTGCGCCCACCGCAGCCTGGATCAGCACCGCCTCACCCTCACCTTTGGAGCGCAGGTACATCGACGGCAGGGTTTGGGGCTGCAGCGCGTCGGTGCCCAGGGCGCTGACATGCACCAGCTGTTTCACACCGTGGGCCAGGCAAGCCTTGGCAATCTTGCGTGGCAGGGCCACATGGGTGCGCTCAAACGCCGCCTGGTTGCCGTGCAGGATGGCCACCAGATTGACCACGGCGTCCTGCCCGGCCACCACCTGGGCCAAGGCGGCCTCGTCGTGCACATCACACTCCAGCACGGTCAGGCCGGGCAGGTGCTGGAGCGCGTTGGCATTGCTGCGCCGCCGGGTCGGCAGGGTCACGGCCCAGCCCTCACGCACCAGTTTTTCACACACATGGGCACCTACAAAGCCGGTACCCCCAAGCACAAGGATTTTTTTCATGGCGCGATCATGCGGCAAATACGCCGCTGATTCCGCCCGGGCGCTCAGATAACCCGAAGCGGGGCGTGGGGTGCAGGCCATCAGCCCAGGCGCTGCGCCATGATTGCTCTGCTAAAAATAGCTACTTAAGCTTATGAAATAAGGTCTAGAAGCCAAAAACGCTTTAAACCACCACCGGCTCGGGCTCGAGCCAGATGCCAAAACGCTCGTACACACTGGTCTGGATCGCTTTGGCCAGGGTCATCACCTCGCCGCCGGTGGCGCCGTCCGGGCCGTCAACCGAGCCACGGTTCACCAGCACCAGCGCCTGTTTCTCGTAGACGCCCGCTTTGCCGACCGACTTGCCGCGCCAGCCGCAGGCGTCGATCAGCCAGCCCGCGGCCAGTTTGAAGCTGCCATCTGCCAGCGGGTAAAACACCACCTTGGGGTCGCGGCCAATGATGTCGGCACACTGCTCAGGCGTTACCGTGGGGTTTTTGAAGAAGCTGCCCGCGTTGCCCATCACCGCCGGGTCGGGCAGTTTGGCGCGGCGGATCTCACACACCCAGTCAAACAGCTGCTGCGCGCTGGGCTGGTCCACACCGTGCTCGGCCATCTTTTTCTCAAGGTCCAGGTAACCCAGCACCGGTTTCCAGGGTTTGGGCAGGGCAAAGCGCACGCGCAGGATCAGCGCCCGGTCTTTGAGGCCAATGGCCTGTTGGCCCTCATCCACATTGGCGGAGCTGCTATGTTTAAAAACAGAGTCACGGTAACCGAAGGCGCATTGGGCGGCGTTCAGGGTGAACACCTGGCCAGTCACCAGGTCGATCGCGTCAAGGGAATCAAAGCGGTCCTGCAGCTCCACCCCATAAGCGCCGATGTTCTGCACCGGCGCGGCGCCCACGGTGCCCGGAATCAGCGCCATGTTTTCCAGCCCGGGCCAGCCCTGCGCCAGCGTCCAGGCCACAAAGTCGTGCCAGTTTTCACCGGCACCGGCTTCGACGATGACAGCTTTGTCGGTCTCGGCCACCAGTTGGCGCCCCGGGATCTCGACCTTGAGCACCAGTGGTTTGACATCGCCGGTGAGGATCACATTGCTGCCGCCGCCCAGCACAAACTTGGGCTCGCTGGCCCATAAGGGGTCGGCCAGCAGGGTGCTGATGTCGGCCTGGGTGGTGATGTGGGCCAGCGCATTGGCTTTGGCCAGGATGTGAAAGCTGTTGTAGGCCTGTAGCGGCACATTGTTCTGAACTAACATGGCGGAATTGTCGAACATTTATTTAGCGAGAACTCCTATGCCCTCTTTTGACACCGTTTGTGAAGCCAAGATGGTGGACGTGAAACACGCCGTGGAAAACACCTCCAAGGAAATTGCCACCCGTTTTGACTTCAAAGGCACACCCGCCGCTGTTGAACTCAAAGACAAGGAAATCACCCTGATTGGGGACGCCGACTTCCAGCTCACCCAGATCGAGGACATCCTGCGCAACAAACTCACCAAACGCGAGGTGGATGTGCGTTTTCTGGACAAGGGCGACGTCCAGAAAATCGGCGGTGACAAGGTCAAGCAGGTCATCAAGATCCGTGACGGCATCGAGACCGAGCTGGCCAAAAAAATCCAACGCCTGATCAAGGACAGCAAGATCAAGGTGCAGGCCGCCATCCAGGACGGCAAATTGCGCATCACCGGCAAAGACCGCGACGACCTGCAGGCTGCCCAAGCCCTGATGCGCAAAGAAGTCACCGACATCCCGCTGAGTTTTGACAACTACCGCGACTGATGAACCCGCTGCTGCACGCCCTGCCCGCCCTGGCCACAGCCACGCTGCTGTGCGCCGTGGCCTTGCCGGCCGCCGCCCAAAGTGTGGCGCTGGCTGGGTTGCTGGGCAGCAAGGCGCTGCTGGTGATTGACGGCGGCCAACCGCGCAGCCTGGGTGTGGGTGACACCGTGCAAGGTGTCAAGCTGGTCAGCCTCTCGGGTGACCGGGCCCAGGTGGAGATGGGTGGCAAACGCCAGACGCTGCGCATGGGTGGCGCCCCGGCCAGTGTCGGCAGCAGCGGTGCTGAGGCGGGTGGCAGCAAGATCGTGCTCAGTGCCGACTCGCGCGGCCACTTCATGACCCTGGGCCAGATCAATGGCCACAGCGCCACCATGATGGTCGACACCGGTGCCTCCAGCGTCAGCCTGTCGGTGGCGCAAGCCCAGCAGTTTGGGCTGGACTACAAAAAAGGCCGACCCCAGGGCATCAGCACCGCCAACGGCGTGATTGCCGGCTGGCGCATCAAACTCGACCGGCTGCGCGTGGGCGATGTGACGCTGTACGACATCGACGCGGTGGTGTCCGACGGCGCCATGCCTTATGTGCTGCTGGGCAACAATTTTCTGGGCCGTTTTCAGATGAACCGTAGCAACGACCAGATGGTGCTGGACAAGCGTTTTTGAGCATGGGCCTGATTGTCAAGAACGAAGGTGAATACGAGGATCTGCTGGGCCTGTGGTCGGACCTGGAGTCCGGCCTGGCGGTGGTGTTGACCCATCCCGACAGCGTGCAGGAATTTGCCCAGCGCATCCATCAATACGACCGCTGGCTGCAAGACCTGCTGCAGCAGGACACCGATGTCAGCCTGTACCTGCTGTTCCAGCTGGCCACCAAGTCGCCGGTGGGTTACAGCGCCTCACACGCGCTGGTATGTGCGGTCTTGTGTGACCTGATCGCCGCCCACCTGGCACTGCCACGCGCCCAACGCGACAGCCTGGTGCGCGCCGCCCTCACCATGAACGTGGCGATGACGGTGCTGCAGGACGAGATGGCCACCCAGCGCGGCCGCCCCACGCGTGAGCAGCAGATCACCATCAACGAACACCCGACCAAAGGCGCCCAGATCCTTGAGAGCAAGGGCATCAGCGACACGTTATGGCTGGAGGTGGTGCGGCAGCACCATCAAGAGGACAACTCAGCCCAGACCCTGAGCCAGCTGCCGCCACAGCGGCGGCTGGCGCACATCCTGCAGGTGGTGGACCGCTACGCCGCGATGATCAGCCCACGTGAATCGCGCGAGGGCCAAAGCGCCGCCGACTCGGCTCGTAACCTGATCCAGGGGGCCTCGGAGCACAGTGGTGCGGTGGGCCAGGCGCTGGTGCAGATGGTGGGTTTTTGCCCGCCGGGCACCTTTGTGCAGCTCGAAGACGGCCGGGTGGCGATCGTGACCCGGCGCACCCCGCAGGCCAACCAACCCGATGTGGTGGTGGTGATCGACGCACAGGGCCGACTGGTGCGCACACCGGTGCGCCATGCCACCTCGGGCCCGGGGGCAGGCATTGCCTCGGCACTGCTGGCATCGGCCGTGCGTGAACGCATCAACCACCACCTGGTGCTGCAACTGGGCAGCACCGAAGCATGATCTGGTTTTGATAGCTGCCTGCCCTTTATAAATCAGGGTCAGAGGCCCATTTATTCATGAAAACCGAGCCCGCCACCCCACCCTTTCATGAGCCCCGGCTGAGCCGTGAGTTACGTGCCCTGCTGGCCAACCAACGGGTGGCGTCGATGGGCACCCTCAACAGCGAGGGCAAACCCTTTGTCTCGATGGTGCCGTTTGCGATGGAGCCCGACAGCGCCAGCCTGGTGATCCATGTCAGCCAGTTGGCACCCCACACCGGCTACCTGCTGGTGAACCCGGTGGTCTCGGTGATGGTGATGCAGGCCGAAGTGGCTGGTGCGCCGGTGCATGCCTTGCCCCGGATCTCGTTCGACGGTGTGGCCACCCGGCTCGAACCCGGCACCAGCGCCTGGCAAGCCGCCCGCAGCGCCTACCTGGCGCGTTTCCCCGAGGCCGAGCCGATGACCCAGCTCGGTGACTTCAGTTTTGTGGGCATCCGCGTGACGCAGGCGCGCCAGGTCGCGGGTTTTGGTGCGGCCAGGTCGCTGGCCAGCGACGAGATCAGCAGTGTGCTCAGGCCGCTTTAGGCGGGCAAGGCCTGGCCTTCGATGAAGGCCACCATCATGCGCGCCACGGCACCACCATCGTGGCCCATGGCGAGTCTGTCGGTGCACGAGATGTAACGTGCCTCACCCAGTGCCGCACGGCGTTTGTTGAGCAGGTAGGCGCTGTAGTCCACCACAAACTCGGGGTGCGGCTGCACACAGAACACCCGGTCTTCCACCGCAAACGCGGCCACCGGGCAAAACTCACTGGTGGCCAGCAGCCGGGCACCGTCGGGCAAGTCAAACACCTGGTCCTGGTGGCTGGCCAGCAGGGCGATGTCACAGCGCCCTTGGGCCTCAGGCAGATCAGGCGCCAGCCATTGGTAATCCATGCGCCCGGCGCCCCAGCCCTGCGGCGCCCGGCCCACACGGGCACCCAGGCACAGCGCAATCAGTTGGTGGCCAAAACAGATGCCAATGAGTTTTTTCTTGGCCTGCAGCAGCTGCTCGACCTTCTGACGCAGCGTCAGCACCCAGGGCTCTTGTGAGAACGAGTCGGCCTTGCTGCCGGTCAGCAGCACCGCGTCATAGGCATCAAACGACGCGGGGTAGTGCCCCTGCATGGTGTTGAACAGGTCGATCTGGCCCGTGGCACCGGCGTCGCGCAGCAGGCGCTCGGTCATCGCGCCATAACTTTTGTAGGTCGGCTCAACCGCCGGGTCGAGGGTGTCGTTGTCGAGGATGCAGAGTTTCATACTCAGTGTTTTCCGGTGTGTTTGGCCGATGATCCATGCCGGTGATGCGGGTGGCCGCGGTGGGCACTGTGGTCTGGCACAGCGGCAGGTGGCGCGGCTTTTTTGCCCAGCTTCGACTCGGTGCCCTTGATCAGCCGGTTGATGTTTTCAGCATGACGGTAAAGCAGGAACAATGCCATCACCGTGATGCCCACGGTCACACTGGTGTTCTTGATCCAGAAGGTGTCACCAGCCAACACATACACCACCGGCGCCAGCACCGCAGCGGTGAGCGAGGCCAGCGACGAATACCGAAACCCCAGCGCCATCAGCACCCAGATCAGCAAGGTGGCCAGGCCCAGCCAGCCACTCACGCCAAGCAACACGCCGAGTGCGGTGGCCACACCCTTGCCCCCCACAAACTTGAAGAACACCGGGTACAGATGCCCCAGAAAAGCCGCCAGCCCGACCATGGCCAAGGTGCCGTCACGCAGGCCATACTGGGGGCCGTAGATGCCCACCAGGAACACCGGCAACCAGCCCTTGGCAGCGTCTAGCAGCAGGGTGATCACCGCCGCCGCCTTGGAGCCCGAACGCAGCACATTGGTGGCACCCGGGTTTTTGCTGCCAAAGGTGCGCGGGTCACTCAGGCCCATGACCCGGCTGACAATCACCGCAAACGACAGCGAGCCCACCAAATAGGCAGCCACCACAGCCAAAACTGGCAAAAAGCTTTGCATGGATTCCAAAAAACACTCCTGCTGCCCGCGGGTGCGGGTGTAAGTAAATCAACTATTTTGCCAGCCAGCGCCGGGCGCTGGCCAAACAGCGCAGCTTAGCCCAGCACCTCGGCCAGCGCACATAACACCGGTTTGGCACCCAGCAGGTCCACACACACCTGCGGCGCCAGCCCCACCAAGTAACCCCGCCGACCACCGTTGATCAGGATCTTGGGCTGGTCAAGAATGGTGGCCTCGATGAACACCGGCATGGTTTTGCGCGTGCCAAACGGCGAGGTGCCCCCCACCAGGTAACCGCTGTGCCGGTTGGCCACCTCGGGGGCACAGGGCTCGACCGTCTTGGCACCAATCTGGCGTGCCAGGTTTTTGGTGGAGACCTTGCGGTTGCCATGCATCAGCACCACCAGGGGTTTGGCGTCCTGGTCTTGCATGATCAGGGTTTTGACCACCGCATACGGGTCCCAGCCCAGCTCAGACGCGCTGTGCAGGGCACCGCCATGCTCCAGGTAGTCATACGTGTGCTCGGTGAAGGCCACCTTGCTGGCTTTGAGCAGTTGGGTGGCAGGGGTTTCTGAAACGTGGTCTTTTTTGGCCATACAAAAATCGCTGTGTGTTCACATGGCCGGGTCGCGCATCTCCCAGCGGATATCGTCCACCTGGCGCAACACGGCCTCCGACAACTGAGTGCCCCAGACGGCGACGTTTTCCTCCAATTGGGCCACCGAGGTCACCCCCAGAATGGTGCTGGACACGCGCCACTGCCTGTAACAGAAGGCCAGCGCCAACTGGGTGGGTGTCAGGCCGTGTTCACGCGCCAGCGCGTTGTAACGCAGGGCTGCCGCCTGTGCTGCGGCCCGGCACCAGCGCTGTTTGCGCATGGACTCAAACTTGGTCAGACGCGCTTCTGCCGGGGCGCCCGGGCCGGTCAGCCCCGTAGCGTCGTATTTTCCGGTGAGCAGACCAAACGACAGAGGTGAATAGGCCAGCAGCGAGACATTCAGACGGTACAGGGTTTCGTCCAGCGCGTTCTCCACACTGCGGTTGAGCAGGTGGTAGGCGTTTTGCACGGTGGCAATGCGCGGCAGGCCGTGTTGTTCGGCCAGGCGCACAAACTCGTGCACACCATACGGTGTTTCGTTGGACAAGCCCACCGCACGCACCTTGCCCGCTTTCACCAAGGTGCCCAGCGCCTCCAGCTGGGCGTGGATGGACGTACCCTCGGTCTCACTGGGTTGGAAATACAGGCCACCAAACATCGGCACACTGCGCACCGGCCAGTGGATCTGGTAGAGGTCGATCACATCCGTTTGCAGGCGCTTGAGGCTGGCGTCGCAGGCGGCCACGATGTCGGCACCGGTCAGGTCAGCGCTGCCACCACGCACCCAGGGCATGGAGCGGCTGGGGCCAGCCACCTTGGTCGCCAGCACCAGCTTTTGGCGCACACCGGGGCGCTGGCTGAGCCAGTGGCCAATGATGGTTTCGGTCGCGGTATAGGTTTCGGCTCGGGCAGGCACCGCGTACATCTCGGCGGTGTCGATGAAGTTGATGCCCAGCTCAAGCGCGCGGTCCAGGATGGCAAATGCGGTGGCTTGATCGACCTGTTCACCAAAGGTCATGGTGCCCAGACAGATGGGCGAGACAGACAGGTCGCTGGAGCCGAGTTGCACAGATTTCATAGGTAACACAGAGGGTAGAGAGCCAAAACGAAAAGTGTAAGCTCAAGCCATGGCACACACCGGTCATCGGGTTGTTGGCGTCCAAAAGAACTGACCTGACTCCCTATCATCCACCCCATGTACGCCATCCAGAACATCCCCCGCAGCCAGTTTGTCCCGATCCGCACCCTGAACTACCACGTGCGCCTGTGGGGCCAGCCACAGCTTGGCCAGACACCGCTGGTGTTGTTGCACGGCTGGATGGACGTGGGCGCGAGTTTCCAGTTTGTGGTGGACGCGCTGGCGCAGGACCACTTCATCATCGCGCCCGACTGGCGTGGTTTTGGGCTGACCGCCTCCAACGGTGCCGACAGTTTCTGGTACCCCGACTACCTGGCCGATCTGGACGCGTTACTCGACCACTTTTCGCCCAACGACCCGGTGCATCTGGTGGGCCACAGCATGGGCGCCAACATTGCGATGTTGTACGCCGGCATTCGCCCGGCGCGGGTGCGCCGCCTGGTCAATCTGGAGGGTTTTGGCCTGCCTGCCACCCAGCCGGAGCAGGCCACCGAACGTTTCACCCAGTGGCTGGACCAGCTCAAAGCGCCGCACGCCACACAGCTCAAGACCTACCCCTCGCTGGACGCTGTGGCGGCCCGCCTGATCAAAAACAACCCGCGCCTGAGCCCCGACAAGGCGCAGTGGCTGGCCAGCCACTGGTCGGTGGAGGCCACACCGGGCCACTGGCAAATCCTGGCCGAGGCCGCCCACAAGCTGACCAACCCGCAGCTCTACCGGGTGGACGAGGTGGCCAGCGTGCACCGCCAGATCACGGCGCCCACCCTGATGGTCGAGGCCGAAGACGATGGCATTGCCCTGTTCTGGAAGGGCAAATTCACCCTGGCCGAACACCGCCAGCGCCTGCAAGCCGTGCCCAACATCCGCGTGCAGGTGTTGCCCGACTGTGGCCACATGCTGCACCATGACCAGCCGCAAGCGGTGGCCGCTTTGATCGAAGCGTTCTGCAAGTAGCCCGGCGTGAGAAAATAGCGGGTTATTTGCCGAACAGACACACACAGGACACCTCAATCATGGAAGCAGAACGCATCAACGCCATTGGCAACCTCCTCGCTGACCTCAGCGCCCGTGCCCTTGATTTACGGGGGTATCTTTGACTTCGATGCCAAATTCGAACGTCTGAGAACCGTCAACGCCAGCCTGGAAGACCCCACGGTCTGGAATGACCCCAAACGCGCCCAGGAGCTGGGCAAAGAGAAAAAACTGCTCGACGGTGTGGTCGTCACCCTGACCGACCTGCAAAGCAATCTGGCGGACAACACCGAGTTGTTCGAGATGAGCCGCGACGACAACGACGAAGCCGGCCTGATCACCATCGAAGAAGACGCCGCGCGCCTGGAAGAGATCGTCAAGGGTCTCGAATTCCGCCGCATGTTCAACAACCCGGCCGACCCGCTGAACTGTTTTGTCGACATCCAGGCCGGCGCCGGTGGCACCGAAGCCTGCGACTGGGCCAGCATGTTGCTGCGCCAGTACCTGCGTTATTGCGAACGCAAGGGCTTCAAGACCGAGATCGAAGACGAAACCGCAGGCGACACCGCTGGCATCAAAGGTGCATCGTTCAAGGTCGAGGGTGAATACGCCTTTGGCCTGCTGCGCACCGAGACCGGTGTGCACCGCCTGGTGCGCAAAAGCCCGTTTGACTCCTCAGGCGGCCGCCACACCAGCTTCGCCAGCGTGTTTGTTTACCCCGAGATTGACGACTCGATCGAGATCGAGATCAACCCGAGCGACGTGCGCGTGGACACCTTCCGCGCCAGCGGCGCCGGTGGTCAGCACATCAACAAGACCGACTCGGCCGTGCGGCTGACGCACATCCCGACCGGCATCGTGGTGCAGTGCCAGGACGGCCGCAGCCAACACAGCAACCGCGACGTGGCCTGGAAACGCCTGCGCTCGCGCCTGTATGACTTTGAGCTGCGCAAACAGCAGGAAGCGCAACAAAAGCTCGAAGACACCAAGACCGACGTGGGCTGGGGCCACCAGATCCGCTCCTACGTGCTGGACAACAGCCGCATCAAGGACCTGCGCACCAACTATGAGACCTCGGCCACCCAGAAGGTGCTCGACGGTGACCTGGACCCCTTCATCGAAGCCTCTTTGAAGCAAGGCGTGTGATGCAGGACGCTATGACTTGCGAAGCTGCCAGCCCAATATCCAAAAGGGCTGGCGTGGCTTCTGGCTTGATCTTCGACATGGACGGCACGATGATCAACTCGATGCCCAGCCATGCCCAAAGCTGGGTCGAGTTCTGCCGCCGCCAAGGTATCCAGATCGATCTGGCCGACCTGATGCGCCGCACCACCGGGCGCACCGGTGCCGAATGTATGCGTGAGTTGTTCCAGCGTGAGATGTCCGACGACGAGGCCTGGGCCTACATCGCCATCAAAGAACAGCTCTACCGCGACCTGTTCGCCCCGGTGTTTGCCGAGGTGCCGGGCTTCAAACAGTTTGCCGGGCTGGCGCGACAACGCGGCCTCAAGATCGGCGTGGGCACCGCCGGTGATCGCCACAACATCGCTTTTGCAATGCAGCGCCTGCAGTTGCCAGTGCCACCGCATGCGATGGTGGGCGGTGACGAGGGCTTGCCAGGCAAACCGCAACCCGCTATATTTTTAGAAGCTGCCAAGCGAATGGGTATAAGGCCTGAAGACTGTATTGTCTTTGAAGACGCGCCACTGGGCATTGAGGCCGCGCGCCGCGCTGGCATGCGTGCGGTGGCGATCTGCAGCGGCCACAGCGCCAACGAACTGGCCGGGCCGCATGTGATGACAGCGGCCAACAATTACCTTGAATTGATCGAATCACATTTTCTGGAGACCTTACATGTTGCAACTGCTTGAAGCATCGGGCGCGGCCACCGCCGTGCGCCGCGCCGACTACTCGGCCCCGGCGTTCTGGATCGACACCGTGGCGCTGACCTTTGATTTGGACCCGGCCAAAACCCGCGTCCTCAACAAGATGACGCTGCGCCGCAACCCCGAGGTGCCCGCACAAGCCTTGCGCCTGGACGGTGACGAGCTGAACCTGGCGCGCGTGCTGGTCAACGGCGCCGGTTGCTCGTTCAAGATGGACGGCAGCCAGTTGGTGCTGGAGAACCTGCCGCAAGAAGGCGCGTTCGAGCTGGAAATCTTCACCACCTGCGCCCCCATCAAAAACACCAAGCTGATGGGCTTGTACGTCAGCAACGACTCGTTCTTCACCCAGTGTGAGGCCGAGGGCTTTAGGCGCATCACCTACTTCATGGACCGCCCGGACGTGATGGCCAGCTACAGCGTGACGCTGCGTGCCGACAAGGCCAAATACCCGGTGCTGCTGTCCAACGGCAACCTGGTCGAGCAAGGTGATCTGGAAGACGGCCGCCATTTCGCACGCTGGGTCGACCCGCACAAAAAACCCTGCTACCTGTTCGCCCTGGTGGCGGGCAAGCTGGTGGCGCGTGAACAACGCATCGTGGCACGCAACGGCAAAGAGCATTTGTTACAGGTCTATGTGCGCCCCGGCGACATGGACAAGACCGAACACGCGATGCAGTCACTGATCAATTCGGTGATCTGGGACGAAGCCCGCTTTGGCCTGCCGCTGGATCTGGAGCGTTTCATGATCGTCGCCACCAGCGACTTCAACATGGGCGCCATGGAGAACAAGGGCCTCAACATCTTCAACACCAAGTACGTGCTGGCGAACCAGGCCACCGCCACCGATGTGGACTTTGCCAACATCGAGTCGGTCGTTGGCCACGAGTACTTCCACAACTGGACCGGCAACCGCATCACCTGCCGCGACTGGTTCCAGCTGTCTTTGAAAGAAGGCCTGACGGTGTTCCGCGACCAGGAATTCAGCATGGATCTGTGCGCTGAACCTTCCGCCCGCGCTGTCAAACGCATCGAAGACGTGCGGGTGCTGCGCACCGCCCAGTTCCCCGAAGATGCTGGCCCGATGGCCCACCCGGTGCGGCCTGACAGCTACATCGAGATCAACAACTTCTACACCGTCACCATCTACGAAAAAGGTGCCGAGGTGGTGCGCATGATGCAAACCCTGGTGGGTCGCAACGGTTTTGCCAAAGGCATGGCGCTGTACTTCGAGCGTTTTGACGGTCAGGCCGTCACCTGCGACGACTTCGCCCAGGCCGTGGCCGACGCCAACCCCGATTCATCTCTGGCCAAACTGCTGCCGCAGTTCAAACGCTGGTACAGCCAGGCCGGTACACCGCGCCTGCAAGCACGTGGTCACTACAACGCCGCCGAGCGCACCTACACCCTGAGTTTTAGCCAAAGCTGCCCGGCCACGCCGGGTCAGGACAACAAAGAGCCGTTTGTGATCCCGGTCCAACTGGGCCTGGTGGGGGCCAGCGGCGCCGCCCTGCCCCTGCACATCCAGAACGACCTGGGCAGTGTGGGTGACAGCCACCTGCTGGTGCTGACCCAAGCCAGCGAGTCGATCACCTTTGAGAACGTGAACGAAGAGCCGGTGCCCTCGATCCTGCGTGGTTTCAGCGCGTCGGTGATCCTGGACTTTGACTACACCGACGCCCAGTTGCTGACCCTGCTGGCGCACGACCACGACCCGTTCAACCGCTGGGAAGCAGGCCAACGTCTGGCCCTGCGAAGCGCTATTCAATCCATAGTGGACAGCCCAGACGGTATCAGGGCCAAAGGCCTGAACCACGCCTATGTCGAGGCCATGCGCGCCGTGCTGCGCCACCCCACGCTGGACGCCGCGTTCAAGGAACTGGTGCTGACGCTCCCAAGCGAGACCTACATCGCCGAACAGCTCGATGTGGTCGACCCGCAACGTGTACACGCGGTGCGTGAAGCCATGCGTGAGCAACTGGCACGCGAGCTGTTGGCAGACTGGGAATGGGCGTTTGAGACCCACAAGGCCAACGGCAGCTACCGCCCCGACACGCTGTCAAGCGGTCGCCGCGCGCTGGCGGGCCTGGCGCTCAACTACCTGTGTCTGGCCGCACGCAGCTCCGAAGACACCGTCTGGCCCGGCAAGGCCTACCAGCGCTTCAAAGACGCTGACAACATGACCGACCGCCTCAATGCCCTGTCGGCCCTGGTGCACAGCGGCCACGAGCTGGCGAAACCCGCGCTGGCACGCTTCCACAGCCTGTTCAAGGGTGAGGAGCTGGTGCTGGACAAGTGGTTTGCGCTGCAAGCCGGTTGTTGTGACCGCGGTGGCCAGGTGCTGCCTGCGGTGCGCGCGCTCATGAAACACGCCGACTTCAACCTCAAGAACCCGAACCGCGCGCGCAGCGTGATCTTCAGCTACTGCAGCGCCAACCCCGGCGCCTTCCACCGCAGTGATGCAGCGGGTTACGTGTTCTGGAGTGAACAGGTGCTGGAGTTGGACGCCATCAATCCGCAGGTCGCGGCCCGCTTGGCGCGTGCGCTGGACCGCTGGAAAAAGCTGGCCGAGCCCTTCAAGACCGCTGCCCACGAAGCCCTCAAACGGGTGGCTGCCAAGGCCGACCTGAGCAACGACGTGCGCGAGGTGATCTCACGCGCCCTGGCCGACTGATCCACCCCGGGAGCCCTTCATGACCAAAAAAACCTACCTCACGCGTTATCTGGTGGAGAAACAGCGCCTCAACGGCCACATCTCGCCCGAGCTGCGGCTCCTGCTGGAGGTGGTGGCGCGCGCCTGCAAACGCATCAGCCAGGCGGTCAACAAGGGCGCCCTCGGTGATGTGATGGGCAGCGCCGACAGCGCCAATGTGCAGGGCGAGATCCAGAAAAAACTCGACATCATCGCCAACGAGGTCCTGATCGAAGCCAACGAATGGGGCGGCCACCTGGCAGCCATGGCCAGCGAGGAAATGGAAGGCATCCACGTGGTGCCCAACCGTTACCCGCAGGGTGAATACCTGCTGCTGTTTGACCCGCTGGACGGCTCCAGCAACATCGATGTGAACGTGAGCATCGGCACCATCTTCAGCGTGCTCAAAAAACGCGATGGCGCGGCCGTGTCGGAGCAGGACTTTTTGCAGGGCGGCACCCAGCAGGTGGCCGCCGGTTACTGCGTCTACGGCCCACAAACCACCCTGGTGCTGACCGTGGGTGACGGCGTGGCGCTGTTCACGCTGGACCGCGAACAAGGCTCCTTCTTGCTCACGCAGGAAGACCTGCGCATCCCCGAAGACACCAAGGAATTTGCCGTCAACATGAGCAACCAGCGCCACTGGGCGCCACCGGTCACACGTTACATCGACGAGTGCCTGCAAGGTGTGGACGGCCCGCGCGGCAAAGACTTCAACATGCGCTGGGTGGGCAGCATGGTGGCCGATGTGCACCGCATCCTGACCCGTGGCGGCGTCTTTTTGTACCCCTGGGACAAACGCGAACCCGAAAAACCCGGCAAGCTGCGCCTGATGTACGAGGCCAACCCGATGAGCTGGCTGATCGAACAAGCCGGTGGCATCGCCACCGACGGCAAACGCCGCATTCTGGACATCCCCGCCACCGCGCTGCACCAGCGTGTGGCGGTGTTCATGGGCTCCAAAAACGAGATCAACCGCCTGATCAGCTACCACGCTGAGGCCTGAGCGGCTGGTTATAATCGCTGGCTTACCAAGCCGGTGTAGCTCAGTCGGTAGAGCAGCTCATTCGTAATGAGAAGGTCGGGTGTTCGATTCATCTCTCCGGCACCAAATACAAAAAGCCCCTAGCTGTTATGGCTAGGGGCTTTTTCACGTGACCAACGTGTAACCTCCATGTGAACTATGGACCCTTTGCGCTGTTCTCTCTACTTCCCAACTTTTAATACACTGTCAAGAGAGTAGCCCGAAACGGCACTATGGGCTTGGGCATAGAGAGTCAACCAATACTCGCGATTTTTTTTGTCGGCGGGCACCTCCTCCCAACTCGAAATGTGGTTCATCAATTCAAACGCGACACGAGCGGTCGCATTCGATGTGACATCAACAGGACCCGAAACAGTTACTCTTTCGTTTGACATGATTTTTAGCGCCTCCGCGCGCTGGGTGAAGCTGCATTTGCAGCGAAAGCCTTCTGACTCACAATGCAAACCGTGAATCTAGTTGTATCGTGCTCTTGAAGAGTAAGTCTAGCCGACTAGCTGCGTGTTGCAGCCCCTCAGGTGCCACATGTGCATAGCGCTCATCCATTGCTTGCGTTTTCCAGAATCCAAGCTTCGGTAACTCATGGATCGGGATTCCTGCCCCCCGATGCCAAGCGGCAAAATCGTAGCGCAGGTCATGACTTGGAGAGTCGAGCCAACTTCAACTCAGCAAGTACTATTCTGTTGATAGCTACATCCCCTTATGAATAAAGGGCTATATCCTGATTTGGCATATATTTTCCGACACTCTGCCGCACAGACACAACCAGCAAAAAGATCCGCTTGATCACAGTACACGGTCATCCCTCTGACAACTGCTGGAGCCAAGTGCCTACGAGTCATTGCAAAAATGGATCGGTAAGCGTTGCCTTTTGGGCTAGGTTTGAGTTGACGTGTATAAATATTTGGCTTTTCTATACACATACAGCCTATCATGTCAAAAATTCTTTCATAGCTATACACGTCACAGCGTTTTTAGGTCCGTTAATGCCACCACTCACCCCACTTGATCACTTGAGCCCCACCCGGTTTGAGACGCCTGCCATCCTCAAGAAACTGGCTAGCAGCAGTCGCAAGCTGGCCGAGCTCAAAGGTATTGCCGGGTCCATTCCCAACCAGGGTATTCTGATCAACACGCTGGCCTTGCAAGAGGCCAAGGACAGTTCGGAGGTCGAGAACATCGTCACCACCCACGATGAGCTGTTCAAAGACGATGTATTACCTGAGTCTTTTGCCAACCCGGCCGCCAAAGAGGTGCTGCGCTACCGCCAGGCATTGCGAGTCGGGTTTGAGCAGGTGCGTGGCAGTGGTTTGCTAACTTGCAACCACATCATGCAGATTCAAGGTGAACTGGAGCGCAACAACGCAGGTTTTCGCAAGTTGCCAGGCACCGCGCTCAAGGACAGTGGTGGGCAAACCGTCTATACCCCACCGCAAGACCCGGCAGAGATCATTCTCCTGATGCGTGACCTGGAGCGCTTCATCAACGAGGCGGATCAGTTTGATGCCGACCCGCTGATCAAAATGGCGCTGATCCACCACCAGTTTGAGAGCATCCACCCGTTTTACGATGGCAATGGCCGCACCGGGCGCATTGTGAATGTGTTGTACCTGGTGAAAGAGGGCCTGCTCGACATCCCTGTGCTGTACCTGAGCCAGCACATCGTGCGTCACAAGGCAGACTACTACCGCCTGCTGCAAAGTGTGCGTGACAACGACCGCTGGGAGGACTGGGTACTGTATCTGCTGGATGCGGTGGAGCAGACCGCCGGGCAGACCATCCACACCGTGCAGGCCATCAAGACCGCGCTGTTTGATTACAAGCAGCGCATTCGAGCCGACTACAGGTTTTATAGCCAGGACCTGATCAACAACCTGTTTATGCACCCCTACACCAAGATCGAATTTGTGCAGCGTGACTTGGGGGTGTCGCGCATCACCGCCACCAAATACCTGGAGGCTTTGACCGAGGGTGGATTCGTGCAAAAACAGAAGATAGGTCGCGGCAACTACTATGTGAACTTGGCCTTGAACGCGGTATTGGCTAGCTAAGCAACCGCAGCAGCAACCAGCCCGATAGGGCCGATGACCAATGGAGGACGGGATATGGGTCTGCCAGACCGCGAGGACGTGCGAGAACGACCCATCAGCATGTTTGCCAATCCAAGGTCTGACGGGGACAGTGCATGGCGCACGATGTTGTGGCTGGTCCTAGCCTGCGTTGTGGTTCTGTTTCTGCTCTACAAGTCTTTTCTTTGGTGGGAAGCCCGCCCAAAAACCGCTGTAGGTTCACCTGCCACCGAGGTGATCACCAGACACGGCATGGGTTCGACGGACACAACACACGCGGATCGGGCAGATGCAGCCAACCCACCCGGCGCCAGCCAGCCCATGGACAACAACACCCACACTGTGACCAAGTGCGTCGTCAGCGGCAAGGTGATCTTTACCGACGGCGAATGTCCCAGTGGCTCCCACAAAAGCAGCGTGAAGGTGAACACCGCCAATGTCGGGACAGTGGCCCCGCGGATGCCAGCGTACACGCCCGCCACCGCACAGCCACAGCTTGTTGAGGTCCAAACCCCGTCGCCGGGCACCACCAACCACCTGCCCACACGCAACGCCGAATGCACTTACTTGGATGAGCAGATCAAGCAAATTGATGCGCTGGCCCGTCAGGCGCTTTCGGCATCGTCTCAGGACAGATTGCGCCAAGAGCGACAGCGGGTACGGTCAAGACAGTTTGAATTGCATTGCTGACAAAGTCGCTCCACACATCACCACACTTGCCCGCTGCCAGTTCGACGTGCGCGGCGCTGTGGTTTAACTATGCAATATGTAGCTACGTGCCCTTACTGAATAAGGGCTAGAGACTTATTTCCTAAAAATTTGTCAGCCAAGCAGGCTTCAACTTTGGACTTAACGTGTGATCAATCGTATGATTCACCACTCTCTTTACAACCTGTTAGGAGCTTGTCATGCCCCACATCAGCGCCAACGACCTCAAAACCAAAGGTATTTCGGCCATTGAACTGGCCCTGAGCACGGCGCCTGAGGCGATTGTGTCGGTGCGTGGCAAAGACAAGTTTGTGGTGATGGACATGGCGCATTACCACTACCTGCGTGAATGTGAACTGGACGCCGCGCTGGCCCAGACGCGCGCCGACCTGGCGGCAGGGCGCGCGGTGCAAGAGTCGCCCGCGGCGCACCTGGCGCGGCTGGACGCGATGTGAACCCGGCTGCGGTGCCCAAGATGCCTTTTGCACTGGTCTTCACCGAACAATACAACCGCAGGGCGGCACGCTTTTTAAAACGCCACCCCGACCTGCGCCAGCAATACCTCAAAACCCTGCAAGTGCTGGAGGCCAACCCGGCTCACCCGTCGCTGCGGCTGCACCCTTTGCGTG
This sequence comes from Rhodoferax sp. BLA1, assembly GCF_013416775.1. Taxonomy (GTDB): domain Bacteria; phylum Pseudomonadota; class Gammaproteobacteria; order Burkholderiales; family Burkholderiaceae_C; genus Rhodoferax. The sequence continues at coordinate 52,256 of NZ_SZVI01000011.1, read as the reverse complement.
GCAAGCTGGACGGTCTGCATTCGGTGTCCATCAACTTTTCGTACCGGATCACGCTGGAGCTGTTGATTCAAGACAGCCAGATCATCCCGGTGAACGTGGGCGACCATGATGCGGTGTACTGAGTGCATTTATTTTGATAGCTACTCACCCTTTTTTCAAAAGGGTTAGAAGCCGATTTGACATACAAAGACATACCCAGGGAGGCTTATGAACCTGCACAAAGAGATCAGCTTTGAGGCAGACATCTGACAGCCCCTAGGTAGCCATGGCTGGCCCCAATCCGAGGGACATATCGAAGGCTACGACCGAGCCCGGTGTCCGCCTTGCTGCTTGCGTATGTTCCGCAAGTCACCGCCAAAACCCCAGGCTGGCTGCCCACTGTAAGCCCACTGACACAAACCGCCTTGACAATCACCAGCAGTCGCGAAGTGGCCAAGCCAGACAGCGGCGAGGGGTCGGGGGGTGTTTAAGCACCTCCCTCTCCGTCTAATTCAGCCACTTGAGGACGCGTTTAACGCACTGCCCGCTGGGGCAACATGCTTTTGAGCACGCCGTCCTTGAGGATCACGTGGTGGTAAATCGCCGCCACGGCATGGATACCGGCCAGCCACATGATGGCGTCGCCCAGGGTTTCATGCACTTCACCCCAGTCGGCCAGATCGGCCACAGCCGAGTTGGCAATCAGCGGCATCTGGTCCACCCGAAAACCACCCAGCAGGGTCAACGGGTGGCCTTCGCTGCCCAACGCCAGCACGGCAGAGATGGGCAGGGCCAGCATCAGCGCCCACAGCGCCAGGTGCGCCGCTTTGGACGCCAGATGCATCCAGCTGGCCATGGTGATCTGGGGTGCGGCGGGGCGCACAGCCACCCACAACAGGCGCAGCACGGTCAAGCCAAACACCACCATGCCCAGGGTTTCGTGCCAGACGATGCCGCTGAGGGTGGCGGGGTCAACACCGTTGTGCATCAGGCGGCCAAAACCCTCTGGCGCCAGCACAAAGGCAATGGTCACCGCGATGGCGGTAAGCCAGTGGAACGCGCGGCTCAGGGGGTCGTAATGGGTGGTGGTTTTTGGGGTCATGGTCTGCTCGTCAAACGAAAAGGCCATTGTGGGTTTCTTAAATTAACAAACTCTTAAGCCCCCACAGCGCCCCCGCTGTGAACACACGCGCCTGGCCGCCGCAGCGGCCAGGGTCAGATCACAACACCTTGCTCAGGAAACGGCGGGTGCGTTCCTCGGCCGGGCGGTCAAACAGGTCGGCCGGGGCACCCTGCTCGACGATCACGCCTTCGTCGATGAAGATCACACGGTCGGCCACCTGGCGTGCAAACCCCATCTCGTGGGTGACCACCACCATGGTCATGCCCTCGTCCGCCAGGGCCTGCATCACCGCCAGCACTTCACCCACCATTTCGGGGTCAAGTGCCGAGGTGGGTTCGTCAAACAGCATGATGCGCGGCTGCATCGCGAGCGCCCTGGCAATCGCCACGCGCTGCTGCTGGCCACCCGACAACTGGTTGGGGTAGGCGTCGATCTTGTCGATCAGGCCCACCTTGTCCAGCAGCGCCACTGCGCGGGCCCGGGCGTCGGCCTCACTCAAGCCGCGCACCTTGGACGGCGCCAGCGTGATGTTTTGCAGCACCGTTTTGTGCGGGAACAGGTTAAAACGCTGGAACACCATGCCGATGTCGGAGCGCAGGGCGTCGATGTCGGTTTTGGGCTCGTGCACCGCCAAGTTATTGACCCAGACCTCACCACCGCTGGCGTCTTCCAGACCATTCAAGCAACGCAAAAACGTGCTTTTGCCCGAGCCCGATGGGCCGATCACACACACCACCTCTTTGGCCTGGATGGCGCAGTCGATGCCGCGCAACACGGCCAGGCTGCCAAAGGTTTTGCTCAGTTGTTTAACGCGAATCACCTCGTCCATAACGGGCCTCCAGTCTCTTCACCACATAGGCCAGGCCCAGGGTCAACACCCAATACATCAGAGAAATCGTCAGATACGGCTCCCAGTAGCGGGAGTAAGCCCCTGCCACCGTGCGGGCAGCGTAGGCCAGCTCGGCCAGGCCAATCGCCGAGATCAGCGACGAGTCTTTCAGCAGCGAGATCGCGTTGTTGCCCAGCGGCGGCAACATGCGCCGAAACGCCTGCGGCAGCACCACGTGGTACATCGTGCGGCCATAACTCATGCCCAGTGAACGCGAGGCCTCTACCTGGCCCTTGTCGATGGACTGGATACCGGCGCGGAAAATCTCGGAGATGTAGGCGCCGGCATTGAGCGTCAAAGCCGCCACACCGGACAGGAACGCACCGTAGTTCTGTTTGAGGTTTCTGGCCAGATCACCGTCGATCAGGATGCCGTCCACCGGGTTGATGAACAGCGGCAGCACCGCAAAATGCATCAGCAGAATCTGCACAAACAGCGGTGTGCCACGGAAGAAACTCACATACACCGTGGACGGCCAGCGCAGCGCAAAACGGCACAGCTGGCGCAGCGGCGCGTGGCGCGCATCGGCCACCCGCGCCAGCCCAATCGCCAGCCCCAGGGCGGTGCCCTGGATGATGCAGATCACCGTGACCAGCACGGTCATCTGCAGGCCATGCCAGAACAGCTCGGCGTACTCCGCAATGATGTCGGCGCGGAACCAGCCGAACCATAAAACTTGATCCATAAACCGCAAGGATCAGTGTTTATTGCGCGGGCAGCGCAGGTGCTTCAGCCTGGAACCACTTCTTGTAGATCTGGGCGTAGCTGCCATCGGCCTTCACAGCGGCCAGGCCGGTGTTGAGCTTGTCGAGCAAAGCCTTGTTGCCTTGTTTCACCACAATGCCGAAGTATTCCTTGGGGAAGCTCGCGTCGGCCACGGTTTTGAGGCCCTTGTGTTCTTGCACGCGGAAGGCGATCACACCGTTGTCACCCATGGCGGCGTCCAGGCCGTTGTTGACCAGCTCGCTGATGACCACCGGGGTGCTCTCAAAGCGGCGGATGTCGGGGTTGGTCTTGCCAAACTCGCGCGAGCTCATGTCGTCAGCGGTGCTGCCGGTGACCACACCAATCTTCTTGCCAGCCAGGTCTTTCAGGCCTTTGGCGGTGCTGTTGCTGGGCACAGCAATGAGCTGGCGCGCTTCAAAGTAGGGGGCGGTGAAGTCGTAGGACTGTTTGCGCTTGTCGTTGATGGTGACGCCAGAGATCACCAGGTCCACATCACCGTTGTTGAGCGCGGCAAAAATGCCGGTCCAGGGGGTGTTGACGATCTTGATCTGCAGGCCGGCCTTGTGTGCCACCGCCTTGATCATGTCGATGTCGTAACCCACGATCTCTTTGCTGGGGGTTTCATAAGCAAACGGGCGGTAGGTGGCGCTGGAGGCCACCACCAGCTCCTTGTTTTGCGCCGAGCCAATCACCGGTGTGCACAGGGCCACGGAAGTCAACGCCAAACCAACGATCTTTGTGATGTTCATGGAAATACCTTTGTAGGGGGGAAAAAGAGACGATAGACAGTGAAAAACCCGCTGCCCAGGCGGTCAAAAACAAGCTGAGCACAGGCCTGGCGGACCCATCCGCAAACGCTTTTGGCGCCGCTGTTTGAGAACAGACGTTTTGATTTTAATAAATCTTTCATCCGGGCCGTGTCAGCGCGGCATGTGGCAAAAAAGGCTTTCACCGACCCTAGGAACCTGGGCGGCAGAAGGGCGTCGGCTGCAACGGCTGGAGAAAAGTCCCACTTCGCGCCCATTTTTCCGGCGGTAGCTACGGCTACCGTCCTCAAAAGTGGGCACAAACTGGCCTCTTTTCCCAACCGTTTCGCTTCGACTTCTTCTGCCGCCTAGGCTCCTACCGGTGTTACGCTCAACCCCCTCTCATATTTGAACCGCGCCCCTAGGGCGCAAACAACGCAAGGAAGAACAGTCATGGGTGCGCAGTGGAAAGCAAAGGGCAAGGAATTGGCCGCCAACGCCAAGGGCCGGGTGTTTGGCAAACTGTCCAAGGACATCATGCTGGCCGCACGCAGCGGCGCCGACCCCGCCGCCAACTCGCGCCTGCGCCTGCTGGTGGAACAGGCCCGCAAGGCCTCCATGCCCAAGGACACACTCGACCGCGCCATCAAAAAAGGCGCTGGCCTGACTGGCGAGGCGGTCCACTTTGAACACGTGATCTACGAAGGTTTTGCGCCGCACCGCGTGCCACTGATGGTGGAGTGCCTGACCGACAACCTGAACCGCACCGCACCTGAGATGCGCGTGTTATTCCGCAAGGGCCAGCTGGGCACCTCGGGCTCGGTGGCCTGGGACTTTGACCACCTCGGCATGATCGAGGCCGAACCAGCTTTACCCGACGCAGATGCTGAGGTAGCCGCTATTGAAGCCGGAGCGCAAGACCTGGAGCCCGGCGACGAAGAAGGCACCACGCTGTTCCTGACCGACCCGACCGACCTGGACCTGGTCAGCCGCGCCCTGCCCGCCCAGGGCTTCACCGTGTTGTCGGCCAAGCTCGGTTACAAACCCAAAAACCCGGTCGACCCGGCCAGCCTGAGCGCCGAGCAGTTGGAAGAGGTGGAAGCCTTTCTGGCCGCCATCGACGCCAATGACGATGTGCAAAACGTCTACGTTGGTTTGGCGGGTTGAGGATGAAAAGCCAAATTGACCATCTGGTGATTCTTGCCCAGACCCTGGACCAGGGTGTGGCCTGGTGCGAAGCCACGCTGGGCGTCAGCCCCGGCCCGGGCGGTGAACACCCGCAGTTTGGCACCCACAACCGCCTGATCAAGATCGCCACGCCCAAATTTCCGCTGGCCTATCTGGAAATCATCGCTATCAATCCAGAAGCTAAAAGCCTAGGTGATACAAGGGCTAAGCGCTGGTTTGACATGGATGATGCAGCCCTGCAGGCCGCTGTGGCCGTGGCACCGCAGCTGGTGCATTTTGTGGCCCAGACCGACGAGTTACAGGCCGGGCGCACTGCGCTCAAGGCCCTGGGTATTGACCGTGGCCCGGCGCTACAAACCAGCCGCCATTCGCGCAAAGGCCTGCTGCAATGGCAGATCACCGTGCGCGACGACGGCCAGCGCCTGTTTGACGGCGCCTTGCCCAGCCTGATCCAGTGGGGCAAACCTGCTGAGGCCGAACCGCTGCGCCTGCACCCCCGCAACAGCCTGCCACGATCTGGCGTCACGCTGCAAAGTGTGGCGGTGACCCACCCGACGGCAGCCAAATTACAAGCGGCGTATGAGGCTATCGGGCTGAGCGGTGTCACGGTAGCCGATGGCCCGGCCAATATCACCGTCACCCTGAACACGCCCAAAGGCCCGGTCACGCTGAAGAGCCAAGGTGTTTAGCTGGTGCGGCCGTCTACATTGCTTTAGATGACATGAACCTTCGTCCACGCCACACAGCAATTATTGAAACCATAGACACCAGTTTTGGTACGGTCGTGCGTGAGGACTATTACCAACACCCCAAGAATGAATCGAACCTTTACTTAGTTAACTCTTCTGGGGAGATAGTTTGGTTTGCTGAACGCGCGATGGACGATGACGCATACGCAAACCCGATTCGGGTTGTTGGCAATGACCGGATTAAATGTGCGTCATGGAATGGCTTCGATTGCGAAATCATTCTCCGAGATGGAAAACTTGGCAATGCCCCTTTCACAAAGTAAGTCATCTGCCCTTTCGGTCAAGCGGGATGCTCCGCCAGCAGGTCAGCTCTGCGCCCCTTACCGCCAACATTAGGCTTCCGAAACACTCACCGGTGCTACTCTATGCGTTCCTTCGAACTTCATCCTTGGCGAGTTCTCCGCAGCGTTGTACTTGAGCTGAACAGCTACGAGGTCCCAAAAGTCATTGATCGTTCAGGCATCAATGTCGACTGGGCGCTCAAGACACAAAAGGACTTCTCGGACAAGATGCGCATCGCGGCCTACAGACCGAAGATTGACAGCGCGTACGATGAACTGAACGCAGAGGCTCAACTCCGAGCCGCGTTTGTAGTCACTGGCGAGTTGGTCAAGCGCGGCTACGCGGAACAGCTTGATGGCGCGCTCAGGGCCATCGGTTGGCGCCTGGAAGAAGGAAAGTTGACCCCAGACTCTGCGGAGGTCAATGAACTGTTCTTTCCCAGGCAAAGCCAGCATGATGCCTATACTGAACTTCGCTCTATCCTGCAGTCTTCGGCGAGATCGATCACCGTCGTTGATCCATATATTGATCAATCAGTCCTCAAACTCCTTGCGTCTGCCCTGCAGCCCGGGATGAGCGTACGAATCCTCTCGGCGAAAACCCCAGCAGATTTTCCAAACGAGATGAAAACTTGGCGTACTCAGTACAAGGACGCTACGCTCGAAGTCCATACGACGAAAGAGTTTCATGATCGATTCATCGTATTGGACAACTCAACGTGCTGGCACATTGGCTGCTCCATCAAGGACGCCGGGAATAAGGCATTCATGCTGAGCAAGATTGAAGACGACGGAAACAGAACGTCGTTGCTCAAACAAATCGACGACTCCTGGAACACGGGTATCGAGCTACCGTGACGCGGAAGCCAAGTCCCTCGTTCGAGGCGAGGCCCTGCGCCGATTCCACAACAGCGTGCTACTGGTTATGACTCAAACTTCATAGCAACTAGCCCTTATAAAACGAGGGCTAGAGGCCAATTTTCCTGATAAACCCTCAGGCTGTTGCACCCAAGCCAGGACGCAGCGGTGACACATCCTCGGCCCGCACACCCACCGCTGCCAAGGCCGCTGGCACCGGCAGCCCTTGCACCAACGCCGCCGACAACTCACCCACAGCGGGCGCGATCTGGATGCCGTCGCCGCCCTGCCCGGCCAGGCAGAAAAGCCGGGTGCACCGGGTCTTCGTTGGCGGGCGACACCAGCAGCAGGCCCGCATCGGACTGAGCCGCAGTAGCACGGGCTTGCCTGCGGCATCGACACCAGGAACGGCAAAGACGTATTTTTTGCCAGATCGATTCCAACCGTTACGATGCTCACAACTTCCCCTCTCGGACAAGTTGATGACAACAACATTGCGGCACGCCAACAGTTTGACCTCTCCATCGTGGCACGTGCTTGCCGTTCACCGCCACCCTCAAGGCTCGCGCCTGGCTCGAGACGGGGAAGCGCCTTTCAATCGTTAGAACCATGCGCACCCTCCGTTGGATTCTCACAGTACCTGCCGCCTTGGTCGGCTTCTACCTTGGCGTTTTTGCGGCCGTGGTCATCTACAAAGTGAATGAGTGGCTGTGCCCCTCGGAGTACCTAGTCTCGGGCAAGTGCAACGCCCCATGGTCATCCTTCGTTTCGGACTTGGGTTTGGCGGTTGGCTCTTTGATGTGTGGTTCTCTGCTTGTCCTCTTCCCCACGTTGGTAGCCCCAGCGTTACGGAAAAAAGTTGCTTTTGTCGCTTACGCCTTAGGGATCGTGGCGTCCCTCTACTGGCTCTTCCATGGGCTCTGGGTCCCGGTTGCGTGGGCGATCTTGAGCGGAGGTCTCACCTTTTGGCGAATAGGGGTCGTTCTGACCTCTCGCCCCAGCGGACCAACTTCGACGGCCACTGATCTTGAACGTTGAGGCTGTAAAAAAGTGCCTCTGCCACGACGTTTGCCGTGCGTCCAGCGGAGAAGAGGACAAACACAGCCCGCTAACAACACCAAGCCACAACAGCCTGCTGCTTACAGGTACTCAAACTTCATAGCTACTAGCCCTTATTTTCAAAGGGTTAGAGGCCAATTTTATATATAAACCTTCAGGGCGTTACACCCAAACCGGGACGCAAGGGCGACACATCCTCAGCCCGCACACCCACCGCCGCCAGGGCCGCAGGCACCGGCAACCCCTGCACCAGCGCCGCCGTCAGTTCACCCATGGCGGGTGCGGTCTGAATGCCGTAGCCGCCCTGCCCGGCCAGCCAGAAAAAGCCCGGGGCGTCGGGGGCAAAACCCACCACCGGGGTTTTGTCGGCCACAAACGAGCGCAAACCCGCCCAAGAACGTTTGATCTTGCGGATCTGCAGCGTGGTCACGGTTTCGACCCGGTCCACCGCAATCGCCACGTCCAGCTCTTCGGGTTGCACGTCCTGCGGGTGCACCAGGTCTTCGTTGGCGGGTGACACCAGCAGCAGGCCCGCATCGGGCTTGATGTAAAAAGTTTCCTGCAGGTCAATCACCATCGGCCAGTGGGCGCTGTCGCTGCCAGCAGGTGGCTCGCAGGTGAAGGCGGTGCGGCGTTTGGGTTGCAAGCCCACCGGGGCCACACCGGCCAGTTGGGCCAGCTCGTCACACCAGGCGCCTGCCGCGTTGACCAGCACCGGCGCCCAGAAACTGCCTGCCGGTGTGTCCACACGCCAGCCGCCGTCCTCACGCACCACGGCCTGCGCCTGGGCGTCACACACCAGTTTGGCGCCAGCGGCTTTGGCGCCGCGCAGAAAACCCTGGTGGATGCCATGCACATCCATGTCCATGGCGTCGGGCTCGAAGATGCCAAACGCGGCAAACTCGGGCTGCAGCACCGGCACTTTTTGCAACATCTGGTCCTGCGTCCACCATTGCACATTGGGAATCAGCGTCTGCATCGCCTCAAACCGTTCGCGCAGTGCGTCGTGGTCGTCCGCGGTGCCCACAATCAACGTACCACGCGGTGTGACCAGCGGGTAGGGCGAAAACCCCTCGGGTGGATCAAAGTAAAACGCCTTGGCTGCGGTGGTGATGGCGCGCACGGTGGCATTGCCATAGGTTTCCGAATACAGCGCGGCCGAGCGCCCGGTGGCGTGGTAACCCGGCTGCGACTCCCACTCCAGCAGCGTCACCTGCCGGTGTGGCGCCAAAAAATAGGCGGCAGAGGCACCCGCCATGCCCGCACCCACGATCAAGACATCTGTTTTCTGCATGTGTTCACCTTCTCAAAAAATGGCGCACAGGGGGCGCCGTCAACAAATTTCACAAGCGCTTCAGCACTTTTCAAATGGCACGCCAGTTTGGCCCCGTAACATGCAGGGCATTCAAAGGAGCCCCTGTTATGCCCGTGATCACCAACATTGAAGACCTGCGCATTCTGGCCAAAGCGCGGGTGCCGCGCATGTTCTACGACTATGCCGACTCCGGCAGTTGGACTGAGAGCACCTATCGTGCCAACTCGGCGGACTTCCAGGCGATCAAACTGCGCCAGCGCGTGGCCATCAATATGGAAAACCGCAGCACAGCCAGCACCATGATCGGCCAGAAGGTGGCCATGCCGGTGGCGATTGCCCCCACCGGGCTGACCGGCATGCAGAGTGCCGACGGTGAAATCAAGGCGGCCAACGCAGCCAAGAAGTTCGGCATCCCGTTCACGCTGTCCACCATGAGCATCTGCTCGATCGAAGACGTGGCCAAGGAAACCGGTGGCCACCCGTTCTGGTTTCAGCTCTACGTGATGAAGGACCGCGACTACATCGAGCGCCTGATCGACCGCGTCAAGGCAGCGCACTGCTCGGCGCTGATGATCACGCTGGACTTGCAGATCCTGGGTCAGCGCCACAAGGACATCAAAAACGGCCTGTCGGCACCACCCAAACTCACCATCCCCAACATCATCAACATGGCCACCAAAATACGCTGGGGTTTGGGCATGCTGGGCACCCAGCGACGTGGTTTTGGCAACATCGTGGGCCATGTCAAAGGTGTGGAGAACATGGGCAGCTTGAGTGAATGGACCGCCAAACAGTTTGACCCGGCCCTGAGCTGGGACGATGTGGAGTGGATCAAAAACCGCTGGGGCGGCAAACTCATCATCAAGGGCATCCAGGACGTGGAAGACGCGCGCCTGGCGGTCAACTCGGGCGCTGACGCGATGATTGTCAGCAACCACGGTGGCCGCCAGCTGGATGGCGCACCCAGCTCCATCAGCGCCCTGCCCGCCATCGTCGACGCGGTGGGCAAGGACATCGAGGTGCACATGGACGGCGGCATCCGCAGCGGCCAGGATGTGCTCAAGGCGCGTGCCCTGGGTGCCCGTGGCACCTACATTGGCCGCGCCTTTTTATACGGCCTGGGTGCCATGGGTGAAGAAGGGGTAACCAAGGCGCTGGAGATCATCCACAAAGAACTCGACCTGACCATGGCCTTTTGTGGCCACACCCAGCTCGACACCGTGGACAAGGGCATCTTGCTGCCCGGCACCTACCCGGTGTAAAGCCTGGGGCGGGCTTGCCCTGCCCCAGCAACCTGCGTTTATTTGAGGTAAGAGCGCAGCGTTTTCACCACCTGCTCCAGGTCGTTGCGGCGCTGCTCCAGCGGCAGGTCTTGCGCGTCCAGGTGTTCACGCAGGTGGCCCTCCAACACCTCGGCCATCAGCCCATTCACCGCACCGCGGATGGCGGCAATCTGCTGCAGCACGGCTGAGCAGTCAGTCTCTTGCTCCAGCGCGCGTTCCAGCGCATCGGCCTGGCCCTTGATGCGGCGGACGCGGGTCAACAACTGCTTCTTGCTTTTGATCGTATGCGGCACGGTCAGTCTCTTTCTGTCGATAAAAGTATACTGGGGTATAGTATCTAGACACCCCCGTCAGAACAGGAAGCGTACCACCATGCAGCCCACCCTCACCGCCGCCCCGTTGGACCACAGCCACGTGTTTGACGAAGGCAACCCGCTGGCTGAGCGGAACACCCGCTGGGCAGTGATGCTTACGGCCGTCATGATGGTGGCCGAAATCGCTGGCGGCTGGTACTACAACTCGATGGCGCTGCTAGCGGACGGCTGGCACATGAGCTCGCACGCGCTGGCGCTGGGCCTGTCGGTGATGGCCTATGGCGCGGCGCGGCGTTTTGCCAAGGACAGCCGTTTTGCCTTTGGCACCTGGAAGATCGAAGTGCTGGGCGGCTACACCAGCGCCACCTTTTTGGTGGGCATTGCGGTGCTGATGTTGTACCAGTCGGTCGAGCGGCTGATCTCACCCACCCCGATCCAGTACGACCAGGCCATCGGCATCGCCGTGGTCGGGCTGCTGGTCAACCTGGCCTGCGCCTGGCTGCTGCGGGACCACCATGACCACGGGCACGACCACGGACATTCCCATGGGCATGCCCACCACGAAGACCTGAACCTGCGCTCGGCCTACATCCATGTGGTGGCCGATGCCGCCACCTCGGTGCTGGCCATCCTGGCGCTGATGGGCGGCAAACTCTGGGGCGCGGACTGGCTCGACCCGCTGATGGGCATCGCCGGTGCAGCACTGGTGGGTGTGTGGGCCTACGGTTTGTTGCGTGACAGCGGGCGTGTGCTGCTGGATGCCGAGATGGACGCGCCGGTCAGTGAAGAGATTCGCGAGGTGATTGCCGCCAGCCCGATCCCGGCGGCCATCACCGACCTGCATGTGTGGCGCGTTGGCAAAGGCAAATACGCTTGCATCCTGTCACTGGCCACCTCAGAAGCGGCCACGCCCGAGTACTTCAAGAACCAGTTGCGCATCCACGAAGAGCTGGTGCACATCACGGTAGAAATCCACCCCTGCGGCCCCACCTGCCACCCGCAGTACTTTGGGGCCGCTGCAGCGGGTGTGTCACCCGCTTGAAGTCATCCGCCAGCCCATGCCCTGCTGAGCTGCGTTTTGGCGCCCTTCAGTGGCTGGGTGGTGTGGGGTGCTGCGCAAAAATCTCCTTGGCTGCGAACAGGCCATTCAGTGCAGCAGGAAACCCGGCATAAACCGCTATTTGGATGATGACTTCGACAATTTCCTGCTCGGAGCAACCCACATTGCGCGCGCCCTGGATGTGCACCTTGAGTTGAGGTGCGGCGTTGCCCAGCGCGGTGAGTGCAGCCACCACGGCGAGTTCACGCGTTTTGAGGTCCAGACCGGGCCGCGAATAGATGTCGCCAAAGGGAAATTCAATCAGTAGACGTGCAAAGTCGGGCGCGATATCGCTCAGACTGTTGATCACGTTTTCACCGGCTTGACCATCGATCTCTTTGAGCTTGGCCAAGCCCCGTACATACCGTTCGCTGTTCATGGGAGTTCCTTGGTGTTGATAAGTGAGCGCACTGTATGTCGCGCTCTGTGACGCGTCCAATACCATTTCTGTGATACCTTTTCGGTATGAATGATTCGATTGACCTGCGCCAGCTGCGCTACTTTCTGGCCGTGAGTGAAGAGCTCAACTTTGGGCGTGCGGCGCTGCGATTGCACATCTCACAACCCCCCTTGAGCAGGCAAATCCAACAGTTGGAAGAGCAATTGGGCGTGGCCTTGTTCCTGCGGGGCAAGTCAGGCGTCACGCTGACAGAAGCTGGGCTCGCATTCCTGCCAGAAGTGCGGCAAAGCTTGCGGCAGGTGGACAAGGCGATTGCGGTGGCCAGAGCGGCACAAGCAACACAAGGGGGCCAGTTTGTGCTGGGCTACACCACGGTGTTCGACCGCAGCGCCATCCCCGACGTTGTCGACAGCCTGCAGCAGCGTTTCCCTGAGTGGCGGATCACCTCCAAAGGTAAGCACTCGACGCGTCTTGTCCGGGACATCAAAAACGGCAACATGGACGCCGCCTTCATTGGTTTGCACACCCATACCGAAGGCTTGACAGTAGAAACCGTCCTGGAGGAACCGCTTGTGGTGGCCTTGCCGACCGCCCATCCACTCGCCAAAAAACGTAGGCTCGGCTTTGACGACCTTCGCAATGAAGCCTTGTTTTGGTTTGAACGCCGCTTGAACCCCGGTTTTTACGACCACTGCCAGGCATTTTTTAACCGGATCGATTTCAAGCCCAATGTGATCCCGGAACCACCCGACCACCACATCCTGCTGGGCTTGATTGCACAAGGACAGGGTTTGGGGCTCTTGCCGGCGTCATTACAAAAAGTCAGACGCCAAGGCGTCAGCTTCAGGGCCTTGAAAGAAGGTGACAACAAGCTGTCGATGGGTATCGCGCTGGCCTATGCACAACACAACCCGTCGCCAGTCTTGCGTCCGTTCATTGAGCTTGTCAGGGCGAAGATCAGGACAGCTGCAACTGGTGTGTCACCAGCTTGAAGTCCGGGTCTTCCGGGAAAGCCTTGACTTGGAAGCCCAGGCCACGCATCAGTTTGAGCATGTTGGCGTTGTTGGCCAGCACCAGGCCTTCGATCTCGGTCAGCCCTTTTTCACGGGCAAAGTCCATGATCGAGAGCATCAGGCGCGAGCCCAGGCCCTGGCCCTTGAAGTCATCAGCCACCACCAGCGAGAACTCGCAGCTGGCGCGGTCCGGGTTGGTGATGTAGCGCGACACACCCACCACCCGTGTGGTCTGCTGTGACTGGCCGTGTTCGTCCAGGCTGGTGGACGCATGCAAGGCCACCAGCGCCATCTCGCGGTCATAGTCGATCAGGGTGAAACGCGACAACATGGTGGCGGGCAGCTCCTGCATGCTCGACACAAAGCGGAAATAACGGCTCTCGGGCGACAGGCCGCGCACAAAGGCCTGCAGCATCAGGGCGTCGTCGGGGTGGATCGGGCGCACCACGTACTCACCGCCACCGGCCATCGGGAACACCTGCTCATGCTGCGAGGGGTAAGGCAGGATCGCCAGGTGGTTGTAGTGGCGCACCGAAGGCGCGGCGTTGTCGATGATGATGCGGGCGTCCACCGCCAGCGAACCCGACTCGTCCACGATGATGGGGTTGATGTCCATCTCGCGTAATTGCGGCAGCTCACACACCATTTCCGACACCCGCAACAGAATCTGCTCAAGCGATTCCACATCGGCGGCTCTGGCGCCGCGCCAGGCACCCAGGGTGTCGGCCACGCGTGAGCGCTCAATCAGCCGACGCGCCAGGAACTGGTTCAGCGGCGGCAGCTCCATGGCGCGGTCGTTGATCAGCTCGATCATGGTGCCACCGGCACCAAAGGTGATCACCGGGCCAAACGGGTCGTCAGTGACCAGGCCCACACAGACCTCGCGGCCACGTGTCTGGTTCGACATGTTCTGCACCGTGACACCGTTGATCTTGGCGTCGGGCTGCAGGCGTTTGACGTTCTGGATCATCTCCAGATACACATCACGCACACCCATGGCGTTCATCACATTCAGGGCCACACCTTGCACGTCCGACTTGTGGCTGACATCGGGCGAGTCGATCTTGAGCGCCACCGGGAAACCCAGCTGAGTGGCAATCATCATGGCCTCGTTGGGGCTGCGCGCCAGGATGGTTTTGGTGACCGGGATGTGGAACGCCGCCAGCAGTGCCTTGGATTCCATCTCGGTCAGCACCTTGCGCCGCTCGGCCAGCACACTCTCGATCAGCAGGCGCGCACCTTCCACATCGGGGCGAGACAGCTCGCTCAAGGGGGGCGGTGTTTGCTGCAGCAACAGCTGGTTCTGGTAGAAGGACGCGATGTTGCCAAAGGCGCCCACCGCCGCCTCAGGGGTGCGAAAGGTGGGGATGGCCGCGTCATTGAGGATCTTGCGCGCGTCACCCACCGAGGCGTCACCCATCCAGCAGGTCAGCAGCGGTTTGTTGACCTGGCGGTTGAAACCGGCAATGGCGCTGGCGATGGCATCCCCATCCCGGTCGACCTTGGGGGAATAAATCACCAGAATGCCGTCGATCTGGCTGGCCTGGCTGGCCGCCTCGATGGCAGCGCGGTAGTGTTCGGGGCCAGCCTCTTCCGAGACATCGACCAGATCGCTGAGCGTGGCCAGGTGCGACAACGCGGGTTTGAGCGCCTCGATCGCCTGCGGGCTCAGGCGCCCGAGTTCCAGGTTGATTTCACTGACCCAGTCAGCCGCCAGCACCCCTGGCCCACCGCCGTTGGTGATGATGGCCAAACGCCTGCCCACCGGCTTGTACCGCGAGGCCAGGCATTTGGCGGCTGAGAACAGCTGCACAAAGGAGCGCACCCGCACCGCACCGGCGCGGCGCAGAGCAGCGTCAAACACCTCGTCGCTGCCCACAATCGCGCCCGAGTGCGTCAACGCCGCGTGGTTGCTGGCCGGTTTGCGGCCCGCCTTGAGCACCACCACCGGCTTGGCATTGGCCGCCGCACGCAGGGCGCTCATGAAACGCCGGGCGTTGGTGATGCCTTCCAGATACACCACGATGCTGTGGGTTTTGGCATCCGACGCCAGATAGTCCAGCACCTGCGCCATGTCGACGGCGGTATTGGGGCCCAGTGAGACCACGGTCGAGAAGCCCACTGCGTTTTTGCGCGCCCAGTCCAGGATCGACGAGGTGAGCGCACCCGACTGCGACACCAGCGCCAGCGGGCCGGGTGTGCCCAGCGGCCCGGCGACACTGGCGTTGAGCTGCAAATGGGGCCGCTGGAAACCCAGGCAATTGGGCCCGAGCAGGTAGATGCCATCGCGCGAGGCCATTTTGTGCAGTTCGGCGGCCTGGGCGGCGTCGATGCCACTGGAGATCACCAGCGCCGAGCGGCATTTGATGCGCCCGGCCAGCTCCATCGCCGCAGCCACTTCATCGGGCGGCAGCGCGATGATGGCCAGATCGGCATGCACCGTGGCCAGATCTGCCAAGGTGCCACTGGCATGGGTGTCCAGAAACACCAGTTTGCCCGCGTATTGCTGGGCGGTGAGCGCCCGGTGCAAGGCGCGCGCTTGCGGCGTTTGCGATTCGGGATCGCTGGTCTGGCCGGCAAACACGGCAATGGAGCCCGGGGAAAACAGCGATGTCAAAAAATGCTTGTCCATAAACAACCCACTGACGTTTGAAAAACCCCGACAAGCTTAACCTGTCCCCGCCCAAAAAGCACTGGAATTTGTCATCTAGACAGCACAGGACAAGCGCCGGTGTGGGTGGGTAAAAACACCGCCTGGCGCGGTATCCTTGCCAACATGCCTGTGTTGCCCCACCCGATATGCCGCCCCGCCTGATCCGACGTATTGCCCACCTGGACATGGACGCGTTTTACGCCTCGGTGGAGCTGCTGCGTTATCCGCAGCTCAAAGGGCTGCCAGTGGTGATTGGCGGCGGGCGGCGTTCGGCCGATGACGCCTTGTTGTTAGCCCATGCCGATGTGCCGCTGAGCAAGATCCCGGTGGCGGACTTTCCGCGCCTGGCCGGATACACCGGGCGCGGGGTCATCACCACCGCCACCTACGCGGCGCGCCAGTCGGGTGTGGGTTCGGCCATGGGCCTGATGAAAGCGGCCAAACTCTGCCCAGAGGCCATTTTGTTGCCGGTGGACTTCGCCGAGATCCGGCGTTTTTCGCGCGCGTTCAAGGACATCATCCTGGACATTGCCCCGCTGATGGAAGACCGGGGGGTGGACGAGGTCTACATCGACTTCACCGAGGTGCCCGGTGGCCAGCGCGACGGTGGCCGGGTGCTGGCGCGCCTGATCCAGAAGACGATTTTTCAGCAGACCGGCCTGACTTGCTCGATTGGGGTGGCACCCAACAAACTGCTGGCCAAAATGGCCAGCGAGTTCAACAAACCCAACGGCATAGCCATCGTGTTTGAGGAGGACCTGGAGAGCAAGATTTGGCCGCTGGCCTGCCGCAAGATCAACGGCATCGGCCCCAAGGCAGATGAAAGACTGCAAGGTCTGGGCATCACCACCATTGGACAGCTGGCGCAACAGGAGCTGGACTGGCTGATCGACCACTTTGGCCAGAAAACCGGGGCCTGGTTGTACGCTGCCTCCCACGGC
The DNA here is from genome assembly GCF_013416775.1 of Rhodoferax sp. BLA1. Classification (GTDB taxonomy): domain Bacteria; phylum Pseudomonadota; class Gammaproteobacteria; order Burkholderiales; family Burkholderiaceae_C; genus Rhodoferax. The sequence goes on along the minus strand of NZ_SZVI01000011.1, from coordinate 35,640 downwards.
CAGGATGACCGGCCGGTGGAGCTGGAGAGTGAACCGGTCTCCATCAGCCGCGAAACCACCTTTGAGCGCGACCTGCATGCGGTGCGCGACAAGGCCGAGTTAGGCGCCATCTTCACCAAGCTGTGTGAGCAGGTGGCGGCCGACCTGGCCAACAAGGGGTATGTCGGCAAAACGATTGGCATCAAACTGCGTTTTGACGATTTCAAAAGTGTCACACGCGACCAGACGGTGGAGGCTTATGTGGGTGACGCCCAAACCATCCGCCGGATCGCGGGGCACTGCCTCAAACGTGTGCCATTGAACCGGCGCCTGCGCCTGCTGGGTGTGCGGGTGGCCTCGCTGATGCGTCTGCAGGACGCAGCAGAGACGGCATCAAATCAGCCTCCAGCCCTTATATATCAAGGGCCAACAGCTTCCAAATCCATAGTCTCTGAGCCGCAGCTGTTTGATTAACAGCGGTGGCCCGCATAGCCCCTCTGGCGTCACAAGAATGGCGCTTTTGCTGTAATCCGCCTGTGCTTTTTTCAACCAGGTCACGGTTCACACCGGCCTTCTTTTCCCCGACCCCATCCACCAAGGACAACACCATGACCACATCGCTGTACGACATCACCCTGCGCCAAGCCAACGGCTCTGACACCACCTTGGCCGATTACAAAGGCCAGGTGCTGCTGATCGTCAACGTGGCCTCTAAATGTGGTCTGACACCGCAGTACGAAGGCCTGGAAAAACTGTTTGAAACCTACCGCGACCAGGGTCTGACGGTGCTGGGCTTCCCGGCCAACGACTTTGCTGGCCAGGAACCCGGCACCGATGCCGAAATCGCCAGCTTTTGCAGCCTGAACTACGGTGTGCAGTTCCCGGTGTTCAGCAAGATCGTCGTCACCGGTGACAACAAACACCCGCTCTACCAGTGGCTCACAGCCGCCCAGCCGGTCACCGAAGAACGCGCTGGTGTGGAGACCATGCTGCGTGGCCACAAGATCGAACCTACCAGCGCGCCCGAGGTGGTGTGGAACTTCGAGAAGTTCCTGATCAACCGCAAAGGTGAAGTGGTGCGCCGTTTTGCCCCCGCCACCACCGCCGAAGCCCCCCAGTTGGTGGAGGCGGTCAAACAGGAATTGGCTAACAAATAAATAGCTACAGGCCCTTATTCCATAAGGGCCAGAAGCCAATACGGCTATTGCCGCGCGCTGCGCACGTTGCTGGGCAGCGCTTGCGGAAAACTCGAGCGAAACGGGTTGATGTCCAGCCCGCCACGGCGGGTGTAACGCGCATACACGCTGAGCTTGTGCGGCTGGCAACGGGCCTGGATGTCCATGAAGATGCGCTCCACACAGTCTTCATGGAAACCGTTGTGGTTGCGAAAACTCACGATGTAACGCAGTAACCCGGCCTGGTCGATCTGCGGCCCAAAATAACTGATCTGCACACTGCCCCAGTCGGGCTGGCCAGTCACCGGGCAATTGCTTTTGAGCAGGTTGCTGGTCAACACCTCGGACACCGGCGCCTCCTCAGTGGCCGCACTCAGAAACTCGGGTGCGGGGGTGTAACGGTCACAGTCCAGGTCGAGCCGGTCCAGGCTCAGGCCGTCGAGTTCATGGATCGGTTCCTGGTCAAAAAACTCAGGCGCAATCAACTTGACCCCGACACTGCTTTGCACGGTTGCGCCGCGCCAGGCGGCCTCGGTCAAATCGGCACGCAGACGCGCCTGCACCTCCGCCGCATCACCAAAGCGGGTGTTGCTGAAACTGCCCAGGTAGAGCTTGAACGACTTGCTCTCGATGATGTTGGTCGACTCACACGGCACCGTGATGTGGGCCAACGCCAGCTGAGGTTTGCCACGGGCATTGAGCCAGCTCAGCTCAAACGCGGTCCACAAATCCGCGCCCAGAAACGGCAGCCGCTGACTGATACCGAGCTTCTCGCGCTGCGCGAAACGCGGGATCGGGAACAGCAGGCTGGCGTCGTACTGGTCTACATACTGCGTGGCATGGCCAAGAGGGGAATGGTCGATGGGGTTCATGGATACTCTGCTTTCAATAGCTGCTTGCCCTTGTTTTACAAAGGCTTAAGCATTATTTCTTCTGTAAACCTCAATCCGCAGCACGCCTGCGGAACACCAGCCGCTCAGGCGTCGAGGCAGCGGCGTCATAGGCATAACCCTCGGCATCAAAACCGACCAGCTGCTCAGGCTTCTTGAGCGCGTGCACAGCCGCAAAACGCGCCATCAGGCCGCGCGCGCGTTTGGCGTGAAAACTCACGATCTTGTACTTGCCGCCCTTGTATTCCTCAAACACACATTCCACCACGCGCGCTTTCAGGGTCTTGAGGTCCACCGCCTTGAAATACTCAACCGAAGCCAGGTTAACGATGACTGGCGCCGCGTCTTTTTTCAGGCAGGTGTTGAGGTGCTCAGCGATCTGGCTGCCCCAGAACTCGTACAGGTTTTTGCCCCGGGCATTGGCCAGTTGGGTGCCCATCTCCAGCCGGTAGGGCTGCATGTAGTCCAGCGGGCGCAGCAGACCGTAGAGGCCGCTCAAAATGCCCACATGCTCCTGCAGCCAGGCCAATGCCTTGGCATTGAGGGTTTTGGCGTCCAGCCCGCCATAAACATCGCCGTTGAAGGCCAGCACCGCCTGTTTGGCGTTTTTGGCGGTGAACTTGGGCGTCCAGGCCTGGTAACGCGCCACGTTCAGGCCGCTTAAGGTGTCACTCAGGTGCATCAGTTGGGCGATGTCCTGCGGCGACTTCTGGCGCAGGATCTCGATCAGCTCAGTAGACTGGGCCACAAACTGTGGCTGGGTGTGTGGCACATCACCGGCCGGGGTGTCGTAGTCGAGGGCTTTGGCGGGGGAGAGTAAAAGCAGCATGGAGGCAAGGGATTAGGGTTGGGTCGCAAACTGCAGACCTGTCAGGTTTTCATTATCGTGACAGCATGATAAAGAATGGCTATGGATAGCTTATAGACAATGCATCATGAAAACGATAGATCAGCACTATGATTTGCCCATCGGTGAAACAAACAGTGCGCCGACGCTTTCTTAACCACCCAACCAGGAGTCTTCCATGTCCTTGATCAATACCCAAGTTCAACCGTTTAAAGCCAAAGCTTTCCACAATGGCCAGTTCATCGACGTGACCGAAGCCAGCCTCAAAGGCAAATGGTCGGTCGTGATTTTTATGCCCGCCGCCTTCACCTTCAATTGCCCGACCGAAGTGGAAGACGCTGCTGACAACTACGCTGAATTCCAGAAGGCCAACACCGAGGTCTACATCGTCACCACCGACACCCACTTCTCGCACAAGGTGTGGCACGAAACCTCTCCCGCTGTGGGCAAGGCCAAGTTCCCGCTGGTGGGTGACCCGACCCACCAACTGACCCGCGCTTTTGACGTGCATATCGACGCAGACGGCCTGGCTTACCGCGGCACCTTCGTGATCAACCCGGACGGCGTGATCAAGACCCTGGAAATCCACTCCAACGAAATCGCCCGTGATGTGAAAGAAACCCTGCGCAAGCTCAAAGCAGCCCAGTACACCGCCAGCCACCCAGGCGAAGTGTGCCCCGCCAAGTGGAACGAAGGCGCCAAGACCATCGCTCCGTCGCTGGAACTGGTCGGCAAGATCTAAATCCCCGGTGACATCAACGGCACACCGTCACCGGTGTGCCCCAAGCCGGACTGGGACAAGCTGCCCCGCGCAGCTTGCCTTCCGGTTTTTTTTCGAACAAAATTAGCCTCCAGCCCTTTTATAACGGGCGCAATCAGCTACTTTAAAGGTAGCACCTAAGGAATCCACCATGCTCGACCAAGACATCAAAACACAATTAGCCGCCTACCTGCAGCGCGTGACTCAACCGTTCGAGATGGTGGCCAGCCTCAATGACTCTGACACCTCGCGCGAAATGCTCGACCTGCTGCAGACCATCCAGAGCCTGCGCAGCGACAAGATCACACTCAAAACCGACGGCCACGACATGCGCAAGCCGTCGTTCACACTGCAACGTGTGGGTGCCAACAACAGCCTGCGTTTTGCAGGCCTGCCGCTGGGCCACGAATTCACTTCGCTGGTGCTGGCGCTGCTGTGGACCGGTGGCCACCCGCCCAAGGTTGAGGCCGATGTGCTGGACAGCATCCGCGCGCTGGACGGCGACTTCAACTTCGAGGTCTACATGTCTCTGACCTGCCACAACTGCCCGGACGTGGTGCAAGCACTGAGCCTGATGGCGATCTTCAACCCCAAGGTCAAGACTGTGGTGATCGAAGGCGGCGCCTTCCAGGCCGAAGTCAATGACCGCGAAATCATGGCCGTGCCGATGGTTTTTCTCAATGGCAAGATGTTTGGCTCAGGCCGTATGACGGTCGAGGAAATTGTGGCCAAGCTCGACACTGGCGCTGCTGCACGTGACGCTGCCAAGCTGTCAGCACAAGACCCTTATGAAGTGCTGATCGTCGGTGGTGGCCCCGCTGGTGCCGCTGCCGCTGTCTACGCCGCCCGCAAAGGCATCCGCACCGGTATTGCTGCTGAGCGTTTTGGCGGCCAAGTCAACGACACCTTGGCGATTGAAAACTTTGTCTCGGTGCTGGAGACCGACGGCCCCAAATTTGCCGCCGCGCTCGAAGCCCATGTGAAGGCTTACGACGTCAACATCATGAACCTGCAACGCGCCGACAAGCTGATCCCGGCCACCGAGCCCGGTGGCCTGATCGAGATCCAGCTGGCCAATGGCGGCTCACTCAAGAGCAGAACCGTCATCCTGTCCACTGGCGCACGCTGGCGCAATGTCAATGTGCCGGGTGAAGAACAGTACAAAACCAAAGGCGTGGCGTATTGCCCGCACTGCGACGGCCCGCTGTTCAAGGGCAAACGCGTGTCGGTGATTGGCGGGGGCAACTCCGGTGTCGAGGCCGCGATTGACCTGGCCGGTGTAGTGGCGCATGTGACGCTGATCGAGTTCGACACCAAGCTGCGTGCCGACGCGGTGCTGGTCAACAAACTCAAGAGCCTGCCCAATGTGACCATCGTGGTGAATGCCCAGACCACCGAGATCACCGGCGACGGCCAAAAGGTCAACGGCCTGAGCTACAAGGACCGCGCTTCTGAAGCTGTGCACCACGTGGAACTCGAAGGTGTGTTTGTGCAGATTGGCCTGGTGCCCAACACCGAATGGCTCAAAGGCACACTGGAGCTTTCCAAACACGGCGAAATTGTGGTGGACGCCAAAGGCCAGACCTCATTGCCCGGTGTGTTTGCCGCCGGAGACGCCACCACTGTGCCGTTTAAACAAATCATCATCGCCACCGGTGATGGCGCCAAGGCGGCGCTGAGCGCGTTTGACTACATGATGCGCCTGCCAGCAGTCGTCCCGACAGCAGTTGCAGCACCTCAGCTTGCACCAGCCGCAGAGATGGCCACGGCATAAAGGCTTACGGCCTCAGGCTGGCTCGGTAAAATCGGGCCAGTCCTCTCCTTTTTACATTGAGCGGCGCCTGTTGGCGCCGTTCGTCATTGATTGACCCACTCCCATGACCGACGCACCGCAGCAACCCGGCTTGAACAGCCTGTCCAAATCCTTTGAGCCCGCCGCCCTGGAAGCCCACTGGGGCCCGGAGTGGGAAAAGCGCGGTTATGGCACAGCGGGCGCCCGGGGCACCGGCCAGCCTGATGCCGAGGCTGCCGCGCGCGGTGACAACTTCTGCATCCAGCTGCCACCACCCAATGTGACCGGCACGCTGCACATGGGCCACGCGTTCAACCAGACCATCATGGACAGCCTGACGCGTTACCACCGCATGGCCGGCTTCAACACCGCCTGGATTCCGGGCACCGACCACGCCGGCATTGCCACCCAGATCGTGGTGGAACGCCAGTTGCAAGCCCAAGGCATCAGCCGCCACGACATGGGCCCGACACCTGCGGAAGCCCGCAAGAATTTCGTGAGCAAAGTCTGGGAGTGGAAAGAAAAAAGCGGTAACACCATCACCACCCAGATGCGCCGTATGGGCGACACGGTGGACTGGAGCCGCGAATACTTCACGATGGACCCCAAGCTGTCCAAAACCGTGACCGAAACCTTTGTCCGCCTGTATGAACAAGGCCTGATTTACCGCGGCAAACGCCTGGTCAACTGGGACCCCGTGTTGATGAGCGCCGTAAGTGACCTGGAAGTGGAGTCTGAGGAAGAAGATGGCAGCCTGTGGCACATCATGTACCCCTTTGCCGACGGCCCGCAGCTGGTGAACGGCGAAATGGCTCCCGGCTTGGTGGTGGCGACAACGCGCCCTGAGACCATGCTGGGCGACGTGGCCGCCATGGTGCACCCGGAGGACGAACGTTACGCGCACCTGATTGGCAAGGAAGTCACCCTGCCCTTGTGCAACCGCACGATTCCGATCATTGCCGACGACTATGTGGACAAGGCTTTTGGCACCGGTGTGGTGAAAGTCACCCCGGCGCATGACCAGAACGACTACCAAGTTGGCCAGCGCCACAAGCTGCCGATGATCTGTGTGCTGACCCTGGATGCCAAGATTGATAGCAATGCACCCAGCGCCTATGTGGGCCTGGACCGCTTTGCAGCACGGAAACAGATCGTCAAGGACCTGCAGGCGCTGGAGCTGATGGTCGAGATCAAAAAACACAAACTGATGGTGCCGCGCTGCGCCCGTACCGGCCAGGTGATTGAGCCAATGCTCACCGACCAGTGGTTTGTGGCGATGAGCAAGGTGTCCGACCAAGACCCCACCGGCAAGTCCATCACCCAAAAAGCCATCGACGCGGTGCAATCCGGCGAAGTCAAGTTTGTGCCCGAGAACTGGGTCAACACCTACAACCAGTGGATGAACAACATCCAGGACTGGTGCATCAGCCGCCAGCTCTGGTGGGGCCATCAAATCCCTGCCTGGTACGCCGAGGATGGTACGGTTTTTGTAGCACGCAACGAAGACGATGCGAGGGCTCAGGCCCAAAAAGCCGGTTATACCGGTGCCCTCAAGCGTGACGATGACGTGCTCGACACCTGGTACTCCAGCGCGCTGGTGCCGTTCAGCACCATGGGCTGGCCAGAAAAAACGCCTGACTACGACCTCTACCTGCCCAGCAGTGTGCTGGTCACCGGTTACGACATCATCTTTTTCTGGGTCGCCCGGATGATCATGATGACCACCCATTTCACCGGCAAGGTGCCGTTCAAACACGTCTACATCCACGGGCTGGTGCGCGACGCACAGGGCCACAAGATGAGCAAGTCTGAAGGCAATGTGCTCGACCCGGTCGACCTGATCGACGGCATTGCCCTGCCAGAGCTGCTGGTCAAACGCGCCGAGGGGCTGCGCAAACCTGAAACCGCTCCCCAGGTGCGCAAAAACACCGAGAAGGAATTCCCGGCTGGTATCCCCGCCTTTGGCGCCGATGCGTTGCGCTTCACCTTTGCCTCGCTGGCCTCTCTGGGCCGCAGCATCAACTTCGACGCCAAACGCTGCGAGGGTTACCGCAACTTCTGCAACAAACTCTGGAACGCCAGCCGTTTTGTGCTGATGAACTGCGAAGGCCAGGACTGCGGTTTGAACGACCACAGCCCGGCTGAGTGCGCCACAGGCGACTACCTGAAGTTCAGCCAGGCCGACCGCTGGATCGTCTCGCTGCTGCAAAAAGCCGAGGCGGATGTCACCCAAGGCTTCACCGAATACCGGCTCGACAACGTCGCCAGCACAATTTACGACTTTGTCTGGAACGAGTTCTGCGATTGGTACCTGGAAATTGCCAAGGTGCAGATCCAGACCGGTGACGAGGCGCAAAAACGCGCGACGCGCCGCACCCTGATCCGCACCCTGGAAACCATTTTGCGGCTGGCGCACCCGATCATCCCGTTTGTGACCGAAGAGTTGTGGCAAGTGGTGGCCCCGCTGGCCGGCCGCGCGGGTGCCTCGGTGGCGATTGCAACCTACCCGGTGAGCCAACCCGAGCGCATTGACCCTGCCGCGATTGCCCATGTGGCCAGACTCAAGACCCTGGTGGACGCTTGCCGAAACCTGCGTGGTGAAATGAATGTGTCACCCGCCACCCGGCTGCCGCTGTTTGTGTTGGCAGGCTCCCCTGCCGAAGCCGCTTTCATGACCGAGGCCGCACCGGTGTTGCAGGCGCTGGCCAAACTCAACGAAGTTCGGGTGTTCAGCGACGAAGCGACCTGGGCCGCAGCCGCCCAAGCCGCCCCTGTGGCGGTGGTGGGTGAGGCGCGCATCTGCCTCTTCATGGAAATCGACGTGGCCGCCGAGAAGGCGCGTCTGGGCAAGGAACTGGCGCGGCTTGAAGGCGAAATCGCCAAAGCCAACGGCAAACTCGGTAACGAGTCCTTTGTGGCACGTGCCCCGGCTGCGGTGATTGATCAGGAACGCAAACGTCTGGCTGACTTTGAAGCCACGGTGGCCAAGGTCAAAGACCAGCTGGCACGCCTGGGCTGATGTGAATGGGGGCCGCCAAGCTGCGGCCCTGACTGAAGTCGGGGGGCCCCTTGGTCAGCGCCAGGCTCAGCGACGGCGCAGCACGTGGATATAGGTGTCGTGCACGGTTTGCTGGTCCAGCAACTCGTTGCCGGTCTGCCGGGCAAAGGCCTTGAAGTCGCGCATCGAGCCCACGTCGGTGGCAATCACCTGCAGCGTCTGGCCGCTTTCCATGGTGCTCAAAGCCTTTTTGGCGTGCAGGATGGGCAGCGGGCAGTTCAGTCCGCTGGTGTCGATCTCTTTGTCAATGTGCATGGCTGTTTCCTGATAAATAGGGGTCTGGACTCACGCCGGGAACACACCGGTGGACAGATACCGGTCGCCCCGGTCGCAGACAACGAAGACAATTGTCGCGTGGCGCGCGGTCTTGGCAATTTCTTGCGCCACCCAGCAGGCGCCTGCCGCTGAAATACCGGCAAAAATGCCCTCCTCACGCGCCAGCGTGCGGCACATGGCCTCGGCATCTTCCTGGCTCACGTACATCAGGTCGTCGACATGGGTCGGGTCGTAAATCTTGGGCAGATAAGCCTCAGGCCATTTGCGGATGCCCGGAATGCGTGAGCCTTCATGCGGCTGCACACCAATGATTTTGATCGCCGGGTTCTTCTTTTTGAGGTACTGCGAGACACCGGTGATGGTGCCGGTGGTGCCCATGGCACTCACAAAATGGGTGATCTTGCCCTTGGTGTCGGCCCAGATTTCGGGGCCGGTGGTCTCCACATGGATGCGCGGGTTGTCCTGGTTGGCAAACTGATCCAGCATGCGGCCCTTGCCTTCGCGCTGCATCTGTTCGGCCAGGTCGCGTGAGTACTCCATGCCACCGCTCTTGGGTGTGAGGATCAGCTCGGCGCCAAAAGCCTTCATGGTCTGGGCGCGCTCGATCGACAAGTCCTCGGGCATGATCAGGATCATCTTGTAACCCTTGACGGCCGCCGCCATGGCCAGCGCAATGCCGGTGTTGCCCGAGGTGGCCTCGATCAGCGTGTCACCGGGCTTGATCTCACCGCGCTCCTGCGCCCGCACAATCATCGAAAACGCGGCCCGGTCCTTGACCGAACCGGCCGGGTTGTTGCCCTCCAACTTGCCCAAAATCACGTTGCCGTTGAGCTGGTTGACGTCTGCGGAAAGCCTCTGCAAACGCACCAACGGTGTTTTGCCAATCAAATCTTCAATAGTTGGATATTTCATACCTCACACTGTGCCATAATTCGGCCTCTCTCCCGTAGCCCGGGTGGTGAAATTGGTAGACGCAGGGGACTCAAAATCCCCCTCCGAAAGGAGTGCCGGTTCGATTCCGGCCCCGGGCACCAGAATTCCGTTTCAGCTCTCGTCGAACCCGCACGTTGTACCAACGTCGCGGGTTTTTTGTTGTCTCGCTGGATGCCGGGGCAGCATGGCGTCCCGTCAAAACACCCTGCCCCGGGACACAGGCATATACTTGGACAAATCTACGTACAAGTAGCAGGACACCCAAACCATGAAAATCATCACCTACTCTGAAGCCCGCAGCTCGTTGAAGTCCCTGCTGGATGCCGTGCACGATGATGCAGACGTGACGGTGATCAGCAGGCGTGACGGTGCGGATGCCGTGGTGATGTCTCTCGACCACTATCAGAGCATCATGGAAACCATGCACCTGCTATCGACCCCGGCGAACGCTGCGCACATTGCCAAGTCCATCGCGCAACACAAAGCAGGCAAAGCCACACGACGCGAATTGACCAAGGTTTGAGGCATGGCGCGCTCTATCCGCTTCACACCGGCGGCCTGGGACGATTACACCTATTGGCAGGGGCAGGACAGAAAGACACTGCGGCGCATCAACACGCTGATCGAAGCTGCGGCGCGAGAGCCGTTCGCAGGTATCGGCAAGCCCGAGCCCTTGCTGGGCAACATGGCTGGTTACTGGTCACGGCGCATTGATAACGTGCATCGCCTGGTGTATGCCGTGGACGAAACCGACATGGACGTGATCGCGTGCCGTGGGCATTACGATGATTGACCGTTGGATGCCGCGGTCGTAGCGCGCGTCGTCAAAGGGCTTCGACACGGTCAGGGCGAACGCCAGGGCTTGGAGCAATGGCTCTTTCAAACTCAAACACCCTGGCCGCGAGCGGCCTGGGCTGCGGCACAAAACAGGCCCCGCATTTCCGCGTCCGTGCCCTCGCCCACGCTAAGCACTTGCAAGCTGTTTGGTGTGTTGGTCTCCTGACGCTGGCCTGCCATGTCTTGCCAGATGGCGGTGATCTCCTGCCCGATGTGTTGGCTGTCATCGTCTTTACCGACCACCACGAGCACTTTCTCAAGGGGTGCGCGGCGTAACAAGGCCTCCAGCTCAAACCGGGTGCCAGCACGCTGGTCGTTGTACTCACGCAGGTCAAGCATCACCACGGCGGCCTGGTCGATCAAGGACAAGACCGTGGCCTGCCAGCTGGTGTTCGCACAGAACAACTCATGAACGCGACAGCGGCCGTCGGGGTCACGCGTCTGATCCAGCGTCAACAGTGCCTGCTTGAGCTTGTCTGCGTCGGTGATAAAGCGCTGGTGCAAACTGCGCTGAAGATAGGCAAAGAACTCATCCGGTTCCAGGTAGGCACCCGCCAGGTCGGGGCCTGCAATCATCCACACCGGGCCTGCAAAACGCCAGCGCGCCAGAAAGCGGTCGGTGAAGGCCTCTGAGCGCTCTGAGGGTTTGAACACACGCAGCAACAACAAAGCACCCAAGGGTTGGGGCGCGCGTCGAATGGTCCAACGCAAGGCCACACGCTGCACAACGCGCCATAACAACCAAGACACCAAAATGGCAGTCCCCAGCCACTCCATGCTGTGTTGGGTGCGCTGCTCGAACGACATCATCAAAACAACCGTAGCCATGAAGGATGTGACGAGTGCCCAGTAGGCACCCAAGGCCAGCTGCTGCTCGCTGAACTTGCGTTCGGTGTACCGGCGCGCCAGGCGCATCAGCATGCGCCATGAGCCGTACGCCGCGATGCCGAGCAACACCACAGAGGTCCCCCCCGCAAGAAGCCAGTCCTGAAGCGTTGGTTCCGTGTCAGGTGAGTCATCAAACAGAACAAGCACCCAAATCAGGGTGCAGAACACCAACAGGCCCACGGTGAATGCAGCGACCAAAGGCGGGCCAGCACCGCGCACCGCCGGACGCATGAATGTGACCAGGGTCAACGCCAGTAGTACAGCGCACAACAAAAAAATGCCGCTGCCCAGCCAGCCCAAACCCGCAAAAACCAAACCCAGGCCCAAACACAGCATCACCAGGGCAAAAACCGCCCAAACACGGGACTCTCTCACACACGCTTGAAATGCCCAGGGTAAAGCTGCTGGCAGCACAAGCATGGGCCACAACACCAGTTGTGTGATCCAGGTGGCCAAAGGGGCACTGTCTCCGAACTTTTGACCGGTCATGGTCGACAAGAGCGCAATCCCAAAAACCAGAATGATCAAGAGAAGCCACCAATACAGCAAGCCGCTGACAAACTGGATCCACAACACCCACGCCCGCAGACGACGCGCAGGCCGGGTGGGGTCATCAGCCCCTGCTGGCTGGAAGGCATCTGCCGCACACCAGGATTGCTGCAAGTCAGCTGTCGCCAGCGGCAAGTCGGTTGTTGGGGCGCCATGCGGCTCGGTTGGGAGCACGGTGTGGCTCACCGCAGTTTTGGCCTGCAAGTCAACCACGGCCCTGGCGTAGCGGCGCTTGATCCAAACCGCCAAACCAACAGCCAGTGGCACCAGCAGACACAGTAAAAAAGCGATCAGCGCGATCCACTGGGTTGAGTTGAGCTCGTCATTCGAAGCCATGCGGGTGCCCTCCTGCGCTTGTGGCGACGACAGGTTATGAGCCGCTCATGACCCCGCCAACCCCTGCACCACCGTCGGGTAACGCAGCTTCAGGCGCAGCTCTTTTTTCAGGCGGGTGTTGTCCATGCGCCGGGACTCACTCATGAAGCTCAGCAGGGCCAGTGGCAGGCGTTGTTGTGCCTCGGCGCGCGACAGGCGCTCGGGCCGGGGCAGGCCGTACAGGTCGGCGGCCAGCTCAAAGTACTCACCCATCTTCAGGCAGGTGTCGTCGTTGGTGTTGTAGACCCGTTGCGGGGCGCCGCGCCACAGGGCGGCCACACAGGCGCGCGCCAGGTCGTCGGCGTGGATGTGGTTGGTGTAGACGTCGTCTTCGGCGCGCAGCATCGGTGTGCCGCGCAACAGGCGTTCACGCGGTGTGCCGCCCACGCGGTTGGGGGCGTAGATGCCGGGAATACGCAGCACGGTGCTGGGCACACCCGTGGCGCGGCCATAGTGGCGCACCAGTCTTTCCGCATCAATTCGCCTCCTAGCCCTTGATGTAAAAGGGTTGACAGCTCTTGTTTCTGTAGCTACCGCACCTTCGCAGTCGCCATACACACCACTGGTGGAGCCGTACACCAGCGACTCGGGCTGGCTACGCCTGCGCAGCACCCGTAGCAGCGCGCGGGTGCGCGGGTCGCCCGCTTCGCTTTCGAGCGGCGGCGCCAGATGCACCACGCGGGTCGCCAGACCGGCCAGGCGGCGCAGACTGGGCGGTTCATCCAGGTTGCCCAGCAGCGGGGTAATGCCTTGGGCACGCAGCTCGGCCAGGCGGGCGGCGCTGGAGGTCAGCGCGAGCAGGCGCACTTGGCGGTGCATCAGGGCCGCCACACGCAGGCCAACATCACCACAGCCCACCAGCAGCACACGTTCGCGCCGGAAACGGGCGGGCAAGGCGCCAGGTCGGGTGGCGTACAAAAGGGGAGACGTGCTTGTTAATGCGGGCAAAATGTGATCCTTCCAGTTTTGATTTCAGCGCCTAGGATAACGACAACATGAGCTCTGCCGCCACCTCCCCCACCACTTTTCAGGTCACCATGGAGCCCAGTCTGCGCACATTCAGCGTCGACCCTGGCGAGACCCTGCTGGCCGGTGGCATCCGCCAGGGTGTCAACCTGCCCTATGGCTGCAAAGACGGCGCCTGTGGTTCCTGCAAATGCAAAAAACTCAGCGGCAGCGTGGAACACGGCAGCTACCAGGCCAAGGCCATCAGCGACGAAGAATTGGCCCAGGGTTTTGTGCTGACCTGCTGCGCCACAGCCACCAGCAACGTGGTGCTGGAGTCGCGCCAGGTCACGGCCGAGGGCGCGTTCCCGATCAAGAAAATGCCGACCCGCCTCAAGTTGATGGAGAAGAAGTCAGACGACGTGATGCGCCTGCAGCTGCAGTTGCCCGCCAACGAAGCTTTTCAATACCACGCCGGGCAATACATCGACTTTCTGCTGCCCGGTGGCCTGCGCCGCAGTTATTCGATGGCCAACGCACCCCACACCCTGGCGGCGGGCGAAGGCATCGAACTGCACATCCGCCACATGCCCGGTGGCAAGTTCACTGACCAGGTGTTTGGCACGATGAAAGAGCGCGACATCCTGCGTATCGAGGGGCCTTTTGGCAGCTTCTACCTGCGTGAAGGCGGCGACAAACCGATCATCCTGCTGGCCTCGGGCACCGGTTTTGCCCCGCTCAAGGCGCTGATCGAACACATGCAGTTTGCCAAGATCAGCCGCCCCACCACTTTGTACTGGGGTGGCCGCCGCCCGGCCGACCTATACATGGCGGACTGGGTGCAGGCCAAGCTGGCCGAGATGCCGAACCTGCGCTATGCGCCGGTGGTGTCCGACGCGCTACCTGAGGACGGCTGGACCGGGCGCACCGGTTTTGTGCACCAGGCGGTGCTGCAGGACACACCCGATCTGTCGGCCTACCAGGTGTATGCCTGTGGTGCGCCGATTGTGGTGGCGTCTGCCCAGCGCGACTACATCCAGGCCGGGCTGCCGGTCGACGAGTTTTATGCCGATTCATTCACCTCCGAGGCCGACAAGGCTGCGGACGGCGCCATTGTTTAACCCAAGACAAGGACCTGTCATGCACACCCGATCATTTCTGCTGAGTACCCTGGCGCTGGCCGCCGCCACCCTGATGCCGCTGGCACAGGCGCAAGACAAACCGATCCGCCTGATCGTGCCCTACGCCGCCGGTGGCCCGCTTGACATCACCGCACGCGCCCTGGCCGAACGGGTCAAGGACAGCCTGGGCACCGTGATCATCGACAACAAACCCGGTGCCGGTGGCAACATCGGCGCAAGCGCGGTGGCCAAGGCGGCGCCGGACGGTCTGACCATTGGTATTGCCGCCACCGCCACCCACGCGGTGAATCCCTGGCTGTACAGCAAGATGCCATTCAACGCCGCCACCGACTTTGCCCCGATCACCCAGATGGTGCGGGTGCCCAATGTGCTGGTGATGAATGCCGACACCGCCGCCCGCCTGAAGATCAACAGTGTGAAAGACCTGATCGCCTACGCCAAGGCCAACCCGGCCAAGCTCAACTACGGCAGCGGCGGCAACGGCAGCGCCGGTCACCTGGCCGGGGAGCTGTTCAAAAAAGAGGCCGGTATTTTTGCGGTGCACATCCCCTACAACGGTGGCAACCCGGCGCAGCTGGGCCTACTCAGCGGCCAGGTCGACTACAACTTTGACAACCTGTCCACCGCCGCACCCAACATCAAGGCTGGCAAACTCAAGGCGCTGGCGGTGACCACCCTGACCGCGTCGAGCGCACTGCCCGGTGTGCCACCGGTGGCCGATACCCTCAAAGGTTTTGCGGTCGACACCTGGTGGGGCCTGGTGGCACCCGC
Organism: Rhodoferax sp. BLA1; assembly: GCF_013416775.1. Lineage (GTDB taxonomy): Bacteria > Pseudomonadota > Gammaproteobacteria > Burkholderiales > Burkholderiaceae_C > Rhodoferax. Next base: position 20,423 of record NZ_SZVI01000011.1, on the reverse strand, counting down.
AGGCACACCCAAGGACGTGATCACCAAACTCAACACCGCGTTTGTGGCCGCGCTCAACGCGCCTGAGACCAAAACCCGCTTTGCGGCCCTGCTGGCCGAGCCGGTACCCAGCACCCCCGAGGCGTTTGGTGCGTTGATGAACAGCGAGCGCCGCAAATACGAGTCCATGGTCAAGTCCTCCGGCGCCAAGGTGGACTAAACGCCCGTACGGAGCGAGATCAAGGTTGGGCCGCTGGCTCAACCTTGGCGGCGTTGAGGCGACGGATACGCTCTTGCCGCTGCCGCAGCACATCGGCCTGCGTCACGGGTTGCGGGGATGAGACAGGGCTGACAACCGGCGCCACGGCGGGTTGCGGCGCCTGCACCACCGCGTTGGCCTGACGCCGACTCAACTGGGTGGCGGCCTGGCCCTGGATCAGCTGCTCTTGTTGCTGACCCCGCTGCTGGATCAGCAACGGCACAACACTGCCAGTGCTGGCGGACTGCGCCAACACAGCGACAGGGCTGGCCAGCAGCCCAGCTGCACCCGTCAGCACACAGGTGGCCAGGCGCAGGCGCCTACTCATCCACACCGGCCCCGGACAAGTACCACTGCGCAATGATCTGCCGCTCAGCTGCGGTGATGTGGGTGGTGTTGCTCATGGGCATGAGTTTGCTCACCACCACCTGCTGGTAGATGTTGGCCGCGTTTTGTTGGACCAACTGCGGGCTGTCAAAACGCAAACCCTTGGACTGCACCGCCTCACCATGGCACAGGTAACAACGCTGCTCCAGCACAGTTTGCAGAGTTTTGTAAGAGATTTGGCCGCTAGCCCCCGTATTACCTGGGCTACCCGCTATGGAAGACGCAGCAGCTTGCGGGGTGCTGGATTCTGGCGCAGGTTTGAGCCAGACGATCATCATGGCAATCACCACCACACCCAGCAGCGCGTAAGGCAAGGGGTTGCCATTGCGCCCGAGCTTGAAGCCGTGGCGCAGCACAAAAAACTGGCGGATCGCGGCACCGGCAAACATCATCGCAATCAACACCAGCCAGTTTTGCGGGTGGGTGTAGGTGAAGCTGTAGTGGCCGCTGAGCATCGCAAACAACACCGGCAGCGTGAAATAGGTGTTGTGCACACTGCGCTGTTTGCCGCGTTTGCCATGGATCGGGTCCACCGGTTCACCGGCCTTGATCGCAGCGACCACCTTGCGCTGGCCCGGAATGATCCAGTGCGCCACATTGGCGCTCATGGTGGTGGCCATCATCGCGCCCACCAGCAAAAAGGCAGCGCGTCCGGCAAACCAGTGGCAGGCCAGCCAACTGGCCACACACACCAGCACCAACACCAGGGCGCCCACGATGGCATCGCCGTGTTTGCGCTGGCCAAACAGGCGGCAGATCAGGTCGTACAACAGCCAGAAAATCACCAGAAAGAAAATCGCCACCGTGATCGCCTGCCAGGGCAACCAGTCCATCTTGGACTTGTCAATCAGGTAAGTGGTGGCACTCCACAGGTAGGACACGGTGAACAGCGAAAAGCCGGTGAGCCAGGTGGTGTAACTCTCCCAATAAAACCAGTGCAGGTGTTTGGGCAGCTGCGGCGGGCGCACCGCGAACTTCACCGGGTGGTAAAAACCGCCGCCGTGCACCGCCCACAACTCACCACTGACGCCTTGTTTCTTGAGGTCTTCGTCCTCGGGCGGGGTCAGGCTGCTGTCCAGAAACACAAAATAAAACGAGGAACCAATCCAGGCAATCGCGGTGATCACATGTACCCAGCGCAGCAGCAGGTTGGCCCAATCGAGGTAATAACTTTCCATCCACTATCCCTTTTTAATGTCCAGACGACGTCTGCCCGACAACTTGCAAGAGTTGTGCCGCCACCGCCACCGCAATCACCTCTGGCTGCTTGCCAACAATGCCCGGCACACCAATCGGGCAAGTCACCCGGGCCAGCTCCTGGGCTGTGAAACCACGCGCCAGCAGGCGGTGGCTGAAGCTGGCCCATTTGGTTCGGCTGCCAATCAGGCCGATAAACGGCAGATCGGCCTGCTGGCGCTGGCGCAGCAGGCAAGCCGCTACCACGTCCAGATCCTCGGCATGGCTGAAGCTCATGATCAGCACCAGCGCGCCGGATGGCAAGTCTGCCACCGCGGCCTGCACCGGCTGGGAATGTTCACACAGCACCTGGGTCGGCAGCTCGTCCGGGAAAATTTCGTCACGGCTGTCGATCCAGTGCAGGCGCAGCGGCAGGGTTTGCAACACCGCCACCAGTGCCCGCCCGACATGGCCCCCCCCAAACAGCGCCACCAGCGGCCAGCTGGCTTGTTGTGCCGTCAAACGCTGGGTCAGGGAGGGCACGTCCTTGGCACCCACGCGCTCAAATAACAGCGTCATCTCACCCCCACAACACTGGCCCAAAGCTGGCCCCAGCGGGTAGCGACGCAGTTGTCTGTGCTCGCCAGACAAAAGCTGTGCCCGGGCGTCCTGCATGGCCTGCCACTCCAGCTGGCCACCGCCCACCGTGCCCTGGGTGTGCCCGGCAAACACGGCCATCCAGGCACCGGCCTCACGGGGCACCGAGCCGCGCGAGGCCTGCACCGTGACCAGCACCGCGTCCTGGGTGGCCAGATTCTGAATAAAAGCTGCCAACACTGTCACAAATCCTTACCCAATGAGGGCCACAAAGCCTGCCAAACACGGCGTTTTTGCGGCACAGTAGCGCACCTGCACATCCTGCCCAAAAGAGACACCATGAACCTGTTCACCCCGCAACACACTCGCCAAGCCAGCTGGGGCCTGGCGCTGGCCTCGACGCTGGCGGCCTTGCTGAGTGGCTGCAGTAGCCCACCCAAGGCGCCGCCTGCACCACCCGCCGCGCCGGTGGTTGTCCCACCGCCGCCCGCCGCCGCACCGGCTCTGGTGTCGCAGGCGGTGACCCCGCGCGCCTACCGGCGTGACGCAGCCCAGCATCTGTACGCCAAAAACGCCGACCGCATCTACCGCGGCAAGATGCCGCCGCTGCTGTATGCGATTGGTGTGCTGCAGGTTGAGGTGGACAACAAAGGCCGCGTCACCGGCACCAGCTGGATGCGCGCGCCCAAACACGCGCCCGAGGTGATTGCCGAGATCGAACACACGGTGCGTGCCGCCGCACCCTACCCGGTGCCGGTGCGCATGGGCCGGGTGACCTACACCGACACTTGGTTGTGGCACAAAAGCGGCACCTTCCAGCTCGACACCCTGACCGAAGGGCAGTATTAACACCACTCAGGAGCCCCGGTAGGTGGAATAACTCCAGGGGCTCACCAACAGCGGCACGTGGTAGTGCGCCGCCGCATCCGCCACCCCAAAGTCCAGGTTCACCTGGTCCAGAAAGTTGGGCTCGGGCAATACCACGCCGAGAGCCTTGAAATAAGCCGCCACCTCAAACACCAGACGGTAGGTGCCGCGCTGCAGGCTGCTGGCATCGAGCAGCAGGCCGTCGGGGTTGCGGCCATCGGCATTCAGCACCAGCTGTTTGATCAGGCGCGGTGCACCGGCACCGGTGGCCCACAGCGCCACCGACATGCCTGCCGCCGGTGTGCCGTGCATGGTGTCCAACACATGTGTACTCAATCCCATGGATGTGTCCTCAAAATAAGGTCAAAGTGTATTGGGCCTAAACGACGCAGCTATCATGCCAGCCAACCCTGTCTGACGCTGATTTCACACCATGAGCCACTACAACAGCACCCTACCCTACCCGCGCGATTTGAAGGGCTACGGCCCCAATCCACCCCACGCCCAATGGCCCAACCAGGCCCGCATTGCGGTGCAGTTTGTGCTGAACTACGAAGAAGGTGGCGAAAACTGCGTGTTGCACGGCGACGCGGGCAGCGAGCAATTCCTCTCGGAAATGGCCAACCCGGCCAGTTACCCCGAGCGCCACATCAGCATGGAGGGCATCTACGAATACGGCTCTCGCGCCGGTGTCTGGCGTATCTTGCGCGAGTTTGAGAAACGCGGCCTGCCACTGACCGTGTTTGGCGTCAGCATGGCGCTGGAGCGTTACCCCGAGCTGGTGCAGGCCTGCCAGAGCCTGGGCCACGAGATCGCCTGCCACGGTTTGCGCTGGATCCACTACCAGAACGTTCCCGAAGCGGTGGAGCGTGAACACATGGCACGCGGCATGGAGATTTTGACCAAACTCATGGGTGTGCGGCCGCAGGGCTGGTACACCGGGCGCGACAGCCCCAACACCCGCCGCCTGGTCGCCGACTTTGGTGGTTTTGCCTACGACGCCGACTACTACGGCGACGACCTGCCGTTCTGGATGGACGTGAAAAAAACCGACGGCAGTTTGGCGCAACAGCTGATCGTGCCCTACACCCTGGACTGCAACGACATGCGTTTTGCCCTGCCCCAAGGCTACAGCCACGCCGACCCGTTTTACCAGTACCTCAAAGACACCTTCGATGCGCTCTACGCCGAGGGTGACCCGAATGGCTTGAACGCCCCCAAGATGATGAGTGTGGGCATGCACTGCCGCCTGCTGGGTCGCCCCGGGCGCATCACCGCGTTGCAACGTTTCTTGGACCACATCGGGCAACACGAGCATGTTTGGGTGTGCCGCAGGCTGGACATTGCACGGCATTGGCGTTCGGTGCACCCATATGACGCGGCGGCGGTGGCCTGAGATTTGCTTGAGTTCATGTGCGCCTGATTGATATGTTTTTCGGCCGCTAGCCCTCATAAAACATGGATCAAGTGCTCTTACAGATGTAGCGTTTGGGCTGCATCTGCCGCCGACTTAAATAACCAACACCATGCCCTTAACCCTGGACCAACTCAACACCGCCTCCAAACTAGAGGCCTTGCAGCTGCTCGACGGCCTCTACGAACACAGCCCGTGGATAACCGAGGCGGCACTGCAGCAGCGGCCGTTCCAGTCGCTGGCCCAGCTCAAAGTCCTGTTGACCCAGGTGGTGAGTACGGCCCCGCGCGAAGCCCTGCTGAGCCTGATCCGCGCCCACCCCGAGCTGGCTGGCAAAGCCATGGTCAGCCAGAACCTCACGGCCGAGTCGACCAACGAACAAAGCAAAGCGGGCCTGACGAACTGCAGCCCGGCCGAATTTGCTAAGCTGCAGCAGCTCAATGCCGACTACAACACCCAATTTGGCTGGCCCTTTATCCTGGCGGTGCGTGGGCCACGTGGCACCGGTTTAAGCCGGACCGAGATCGTCGCCACCTTTGAGCGCCGCCTGCGCCACCACCCCGACCTGGAGCTGCAGGAATGCCTGCGCAACATCCACCGCATTGCCGAGATTCGCCTCAACGACAAGTTTGGTCTCACCCCCACGCTGGGCAATGCCGTGTGGGACTGGCAAGAGCAACTGGCCGAGTTTTCGGAGCCTGGCTACAAGGAACAGAACCAGCTCACGGTGACCTACCTGACGGATGCCCACCGCGCCTGCGCCGAACGCATCCGGGGCTGGATGCTGGAAAGTGGGTTCGATGCTGTGTCCATCGACGCGGTAGGCAATGTGGTCGGGCGATATGAGGCGATTGACAAAAATAGTAGCAGCTCGCCCTTACCCAATAAGGGCCAGAGCCCCAAAACACTGTTAACCGGAAGCCACTATGACACCGTGCGCAACGGCGGCAAATACGATGGCCGCCTGGGCATTGTGGTGCCGATGGCCTGTGTGCGCGAACTACACCGCGCCGGGCGACGTCTGCCCTTTGCGATTGAGCTGGTGGCGTTTGCCGAGGAAGAAGGCCAGCGTTTTAAAGCCACGTTTCTGGGCTCCAGCGCGCTCACCGGCAGTTTTGATGCCAGCTGGCTAGACCAGTTGGATGCCGATGGCGTGTCGATGCTGGCGGTCATGCAACAGGCCGGGCTCGGTGGTGCGGACAAAACCGCCGCCCTGCAAGCGATCAGCGCCCTGAAACGTGACCCGGCGCAGTACCTGGGTTTTGTCGAGGTCCACATCGAACAGGGTCCGGTGCTCAACACGCTGAACCTGCCGCTGGGCATCGTCACCGCGATCAACGCCAGCGTGCGTTACCTCGGTGAAGTCACCGGTGTGGCCAGCCACGCCGGCACCACCCCGATGGCCCAGCGCTTTGACGCCGCCTGTGCCGTGGCCGAGTTGGCGCTCTACCTGGAGCAACGCGCGGCGCAGGACGGCGACTCTGTAGCAACCATGGGCCAGCTCAACGTGCCCAACGGCAGCATCAATGTGGTGCCGGGGCGTTGTTGCTTCAGCCTGGATTTGCGCGCGCCGAGTGACCGCCAGCGTGATGCGCTGGACGCGGATGTGCGCGCCACCCTGGCGCAGATCTGCCAGCGCCGGGGGCTGCAGTTCACGCTGCAGGAAACCATGCGCGCCAGCGCCGCGCCCAGCGACGCCCTCTGGCAACAACGCTGGGAGACCGCCGTGGCCGCCCTAGGACTGCCTGTCTACCACCTGCCCAGCGGCGCCGGCCATGACGCGATGAAGTTGCACGAACTGATGCCCCAAGCCATGTTGTTTGTGCGCGGCCAAAACGCCGGCATCAGCCACAACCCGCTGGAATCCACTACCAGTGATGACATGCAGCTGGCGGTGGAGGCGTTTATGCAGCTGCTGGAGCAGGTAGTTTGAAACTTTGGCCTTTGTCTGACTTGGCCGAACACAGCGCAGGCTGTGAAGACAGCCTTGATCCAGCGTTTTTGGCACACCCCGCGAGGCGGGGCCTGTGGGCAGCTTCCTCATACTGGGGTACCAGAAATCGTCAGCCGCCCACAGGCCCCACCTCGCTCGCCGCCCAGGTGACCCGGGCAACCAAGGTCACTCAGACCGAACCGCTCACCAGCCGACTCAGTGAATTGACTTTCGGTATCCACAACCCAAGTAAAACCACCCACAGTTTCGGCGCAGCAGCCGGTGGGGGTGGCCGCCGATTTCTGGTACCCCAGTATGAGGCGGACGCCCCCACCGGCTGCTGCGCAGCGCCTATCCGAGGCGCTAGACCGAGTCCACCCTCGGCGCGCTGAAGCGCCAGCATAAAAACGCAACCGACAACACAACCCACCCAAAACACCCCATGACCACTGAAGACCAACTCGACGCCTGGATTGACGCCCACTTTGACGAACAGGTGGCGTTTTTGCAGCAACTCATCCAGGTGCCCACCGACACCCCACCCGGCAACAACGCGCCACACGCTGAACGTGCCGCTGAATTGTTTGAGGCCATGGGCCTGACAACTGACAAACACCCGGTGCCTGCCTCTGAGGTGCAGTCTGCCGGGCTGCAGAGCATCACCAACCTGATCGTGCGCCGCAGTTATGGCGCGGGTGGCAAAACCATTGCGCTCAACGCGCATGGCGACGTGGTGCCGCCCGGTGAGGGCTGGACACATGACCCGTATGGTGGCGAAATCGTGGACGGCAAGATTTATGGCCGTGCGGCTGCGGTCAGCAAATGCGACTTTGCCACCTACGCCTTTGCCATTCGTGCGCTGGAAGCGGTGGCCAAACCAGCCCAGGGCCAGATCGACCTGCTGCTGACCTACGACGAAGAGTTTGGCGGCGAGGTCGGCCCGGCCTGGTTGCTGGCGCAGGGGTTGACACAGCCCGACCTGATGATTGCAGCCGGTTTCAGCTACCAGGTGATCACCGCGCACAACGGTTGCCTGCAGTTGGAAGTGACGGTGCACGGCCAGATGGCCCATGCCGCGATTCCCGAGTCAGGGGTCGACGCTTTACAAGCCGCGGTGAAGATCCTGAACGTGCTCTACGCCCAAAACGACATCTACCGCGCCACCCTCACCTCGCAGGTGGCTGGCATCACCCACCCGTATTTGAACGTGGGCCTGATCTCGGGCGGCACCAACACCAATGTGATTCCCGGCAAAGTGACATTTAAGCTCGACCGCCGTATGATTCCTGAGGAAGACGCTACACAAGTCGAAGCAAATCTGCGCCAGTTGATTGCCGACACCGCTGCAGCCTCACCCGGTGTCACCGTCGACGTACGGCGCATTTTGCTGGCCCAGTCGATGAAACCGCTGCCGGGCAACCAGCCGCTGGTGGACGCGATCCAGAAACATGGCCAAGAAGTGTTTGGTGAGCCGATCCCGGCACTGGGCACACCGCTCTATACCGATGTGCGCCTGTTTGTCGAGCGCGGCATCCCCGGTGTGATCTACGGCGCCGGGCCGCGCACCGTGCGCGAGTCCAACGCCAAACGTGCTGACGAACATTTGGTGCTCGACGACCTGCGCCGCGCCACCAAGGTCATCGCCCGCAGTCTGCACGAGTTGTTGTGAGCCGTGTCGGTCGGGCGTTCGACATTCGTCAACTAAAATTGACAGTTTCTCACCTGCGGCGCCAACCGTGTCGCAGGTGCTTGGGCCACCTGCCAGCTGCTGCGGCCAGACTTTTGCCAGACCACCGACCTGATGCGCCAAGAACACGAGATCAACCACAGCTTTGGCCGCGAATCGGTCAACTCCACTGAGCGCCGCGACCGCATCCGCACGGTGTTCACCGCCGTGGCCCCGCGTTACGACCTCATGAACGACCTGATGAGTATGGGCATCCACCGCCTGTGGAAGCGCAGATTAGCCCGCTCGGTGCAAGATATCCAGGGCCAGGTGATCGACCTGGCGGGCGGCACCGGTGATGTGGCGCGACTGCTGCGCGCACCTGGGCGGCACGTGACGGTGTGTGACCCCAACCAAGCCATGATGCAGGTTGGCCAGCAACGCCCCGACATGACCGACATCCACTGGCTCGTGGGTGAGGCTGAACAACTGCCGCTGGCAGACGCCAGTGTGGACTTGCTCACCGTGTCCTTCGGGCTGCGCAACGCCACGCACCTGGAGCAGGCGCTGGCCGAGATTCACCGCGTACTCAAACCCGGTGGCCAGTTTGTCTGCCTGGAGTTCTCGCAACCCGCGTTCTGGCTGGCGCCAATCTACAACCTGTATTCCTTTTTGGTGATCCCGCGCCTGGGTGCGCTGGTGGCCCGCGCGCCGATTGCCTACCAGTACCTGGTGGAGTCGATCCGGCGTTTTCCGAACCAGCAGGGTTTTGCCGACCTGATGCGCCAGGCGGGTTTCACAAACATCCGCTGGAACAACCTGTCCTTTGGCATCGCCTGCCTGCACTATGGAACCCGCCCTCAATGAAATCTGAACAGATGCTGGGGGTGCCCTCCTCTCGCCTGCTGGTCTGGTGGACCGCGATCCGCCCGCGCACCCTGAGCATGGCCGCCACCCCGGTGCTGCTGGGCTCGGCCTTGGCCTGGGCCGATGGCGCCGCGCCGCTGTGGCCGGTGTTTGTGGTGACGCTGCTGTGTGCGCTGCTGATCCAGATCGGCACCAACCTGCACAACGATGTGGCCGACTTTGAGCGCGGTGCCGACCGGCCGGACCGCATCGGGCCGTTACGTGTTACCGCCGCAGGCTGGGCCACACCGCAGAGTGTGCGCCGGGCAGCGGCCTTGAGTTTTGGGCTGGCGCTGCTGCTGGGCTTGTTGCTGGTGTGGCAAGGGGGCTGGCCGATTCTGGCCATTGGCATCTGCTCGCTGATTGCGGGCTGGGCCTACTCGGGCGGGCCGTACCCGATTTCACACAGCGCACTCGGTGAGTTGTTTGTGCTGGTGTTTTTTGGCCTGCTGGCCGTGGCTGGCAGCCACTGGTTGCAAAGTGAGAGCACCACCTTGGCGCCCTGGCTGGGTGGCGCGGTGGTGGGCCTGCCTGCGGCTGCGGTGCTGCTGGTCAACAACTACCGCGACCACGAGGCCGACCTGCGCCAGGGCCGTCTGACCCTGGCCACCCGGCTCGGGGACGCTGGTGCAGCGCGTGCCTATGCGGTCATGGTGCTGCTGCCTTTTGGGTTGGTGCTGGCTTTGGCCTGGCTCGGGCACACCGGGGCCATGCTGGCCTGGCTGGCGATTCCCTACGCGCTCAAACTGCTGCCCCAACTGCGCCGCCAGGCCTCGGGCGCGCAGCTGAACCAGCTGCTGGGCGCCACCGCCAAGCTGGGGCTGTTGCTGGGCCTGTTGCTCTCAGCCGGGGTGTTCCTGTGAACCCGGCCGTGGTGCAGACCCTGTTGCCGCTGGCGCTGGCCTTCATCATGTTTTACCTGGGTCTGACCTTGGTGCTGGCCGATTTTCGCCGGGTGGCGCAGCGGCCCAGGGCGCTGCTGGTGGGGCTGGTCGGGCAGATGCTGTTGGTGCCGCTGGCCGGGTTTGCCGTGGCCACTTTTGCCGGGCTGGACCCGGTGATGGCGGTGGGCCTGATTGTGCTGGTGGCCTGCCCGGGTGGGGTCAGTTCGGGCCTGCTCACCCACCTGGCAAGGGGTGACACCGCGTTGTCGATCTCACTCACCGCGGTGACCAGCCTGGCCTCGATGCTGAGCTTGCCGCTGATCGTCAACACCGCGCTGCAAGTTTTTATGGGCAGCAGCCTGACAGCGCAGCTGCCACTGTTCCCGATGGTGCGCAGCATCTTCCTGCTGACCACCCTGCCGGTGCTGCTGGGCATGGCCCTGCGCTGGCAATTTCCGAAGCTGGTGGCGCGGCTGGAGCCGGTGGCGTCCAAGGTGGCCACCACCTTGTTCCTGCTGATTGTGCTGGCCACCTTCTGGGACCAGCGTGCCGTGTTGTGGCAACACCTGCCGACGCTGGGCCCGGCCACACTGCTGCTCAACGCCTTGATTTTGGGCGCGGCCTACCTGCTGGCCACACAGGCCCGGCTGCACCACGCGGACCGCATTGCCATCGTCACCGAATGTGGTTTGCAGAACTCGGCGTTGGGCATTTTTGTCTGCCTGCAATTGCTGGCCTCACCCGCGATGAGCGCCCCCAGCGTGGTTTATGCGCTGCTGATGAATGTGGGGGCGATTGCCTTTGTGCTGGTGATGCGCCTGCGGCGCAACAGCCAGCACATCTCGGCAGCCTAGGACGCTGGATTGGCGCGGCGGCCGCGCCCAAATAAGCGCAGCACCCAGTCGCCAAAGTCATCCACCACGGTGAACACCGCCGGGATCACCAGCAGGCTCAGCACGGTGGAGGTCATCAGGCCACCAATCACCGCCACCGCCATCGGGCTGCGAAAGCTGGCATCGGCACTGCTCCAACCCGCCGCAATCGGCAACATGCCTGCACCCATGGCCAGTGTGGTCATGACAATCGGGCGGGCGCGTTTGTGGCAGGCATCCAGCAAAGCATCGACCCGGCTCATGGGCGCCACCACCGGGTGGCCGTCGCTGCCGTCATGGCCACGACGCGCCACGATGGCGTACTCCACCAGCAGGATCGAGTTTTTGGTGGCAATGCCCATCAGCATGATCAGACCAATCAAGGACGGCATCGAAAAACTCTTGCCCGTCACCAGCAGCATCACAAACGCCCCACCCAGCGAGAGCGGCAAGGCCGTCAGGATGGTGAACGGGTGCAGGAAGTTCTTAAACAGCAGCACCAGCACGATGTAGATGCACAACACCCCCGCCAACATGGCCAGGCCAAAACCAGTGAACAGCTCGCCCATCACCTCGGCATCACCCAGCGCCAGTTGCTTGACACCCGCTGGCAACGCGCGGATCGAGGGCAGCTGGTCCACCGCAGCGGCCACATCCCCCAGCGGCACGCCCGAGAGTTCGATGTCGAAGTTGATGTTGCGCGAGCGGTTGAGCCGGTCAATCGCTGCCGGGCCGTCGGACAGCGTCAGGGCGGCCACCTGGCTCAGCATCACCGGGCCATGGGTGCCGGGCACACTCAGGCGGCCCAGCAGGGCCAGGTCTTGCCGCGCCGCATCACTGAGCTTGACCACAATTGGCACCTGGCGCTGGCTCAGGTTGAGTTTGGCCAGGCCCGAGTCGTAGTCGCCCGCCGTGGCAATCCGCAGGGTTTCACCAATGGCGCTGCTGGTGACACCCAGGTCGGCAGCGCGGGCAAAGTCGGGGCGCACCACGACCTCGGCACGCACTAGGCTGGCACTTGAGGCAATCTGCCCCAGGCCGGGAATGGTGCGCAGGTCTTTCTCGACCGCGTTGGCCGCTATCGCCAGCGCCTGCGGGTCATCCCCACTGAGCACCAGCTGGAACTTCTCGCCACTGCCACCCAGGCCGACCTTGCTGCGCACACCGGGTAGCTCAGCCATGGCTGTCCGGATGTGGTCCTCAATACCCTGTTTGAGCGGACGGTGGCCGCGTTCGGTCAACAACACGGTGAGTGTGGCCTTGCGTACCTCCGACGCACCGCCACCCTGGAACGGGTCGGCACCGGCCGATCCACCGCCGATGGTGGTGTAGACACTTTGCACATGGTCCACCTTCATCAGCAGCAGGCGCGCGGCCTCTGCCGCCACACGGGTCTGTGCCAGGGTGGCGCCCGGTGGCAGCTCCAGGCTGACCTGGGTCTGCGAGTTGTCGTCCGGCGGGATGAATCCCTTGGGCAAGAGCGGAATCAGCAGCAGCGAGCCCACAAAAAAGACACCCGCTGCCGCCATGGTGAGCCAGCGGTGTTGCAGCGCCCAGGCGCTCCAGCGCAGGTAACGCGCCATCCACCAGGGGTCTTTGTGGGCACGCGGGCTGGGTTTCATGATGTAGGCAGCCATCATCGGGGTCAGCATACGGGCCACCACCAGCGAGGCAAACACCGCCAGCGCCGCCGTCCAGCCAAACTGGCGGAAGAACTTGCCCACCACCCCGCTCATGAACGCGGTGGGTAAAAACACCGAGATCAGCGTGAAAGTGGTGGCAATCACCGCCAGGCCAATTTCATCAGCGGCTTCCATGGCCGCCTGGTACGGCGGTTTGCCCATGTGCAGGTGACGCTCGATGTTCTCGACTTCCACAATCGCGTCGTCCACCAGCACACCGATCACCAGCGAGAGCGCCAGCAGGGTGACGACGTTCACCGAAAAACCCAGGTAAGCCATGCCAATGAAGGCCGGCAACACCGACAAAGGCAGCGCCACCGCCGATACCACCGTGGCGCGCCAGTTGCGCAAAAACAGCCAGACCACCACCACCGCCAGAATGGCGCCTTCGTACAACAGCACCATCGAGGCATCAAACTCCTCAGCCACCGGGGTGACAAAGTCAAAGGCCTCGGTGAGCTCCATGTCCGGGTGCTGGGCTTTGAGTTCTTGCAGCGCCAGCTGAATGGCCGCGCCCACCTCCACCTCGCTGGCGCCCTTGCTGCGGGTGACTTCGAACCCCACCACCGGCACACCGTTGAGCAAGGCCGCAGAACGTGGCTCAGCCACGGTGTCGCTGACCTCGGCCACCTGATCGAGCCGCAGCCGCCGACCGTCACTGAGTGAGATCTGCAACTGCGCCAGATCAGCCGCTGTTTTGACACTGACCACGGTGCGCATCGGTTGTTCGCCGCCACCCAAGTCGGCGCGGCCACTGGCGGTGTCTTGCTGCGTCTGGCGCAACTGGCGCGAGATCTCGGCCGCCGTGGCGCCCAGCGCCTGCAGCTTGATCGGGTCCAGCGCCACCGTCACCTGGCGCGTGACCCCACCCACCCGGCTGATGGCACCCACGCCTTTGACCGACAACAGGCGGCGCGTCAGGGTGTTGTCGACAAACCAGCTCAGCGCCTCGTCGTCCATGCTGGGCACCCGCACCGTGAACGCCAGAATGGGTGAGCTGGCCAAGTCCATCTTGCGCACCACCGGGTCGTTGACCTCGGTGGGCAGGTCGGCGCGCACACCTTGCACCGCAGAGCGCACATCGTCCACCGCTTCCTGCGTGGGTTTTTCCAGATGAAACTCAACGGTGATGGACACACTGCCGTCGTTCACTTTGGTGTAGATGTTTTTCACACCCTGCAGCGGGGCCACGGCGTTCTCGAGTTTGCGGGCAACCTCGGTCTCCAGCTGCACCGGTGCAGCCCCCGGCAAAGCGGCAGAAACGATGACCATGGGCAGGTCCAGGTCGGGCATTTGCTGCACCTTCATGGACCGGAAAGACAACAAACCAGCCACACTCAGCAGCACAAACAACATGGCTGCCGGGATCGGGTTTCGGATGGACCAGGCGGAGACGTTCATCTTGAATGCTCCTTATTTGCTAGCTTCTTGCCCAGGTGCTACAAGGGCTGGTGTGCTTTTTTCTTTGGAAGGCGTGGCGCTGGCATCCACCACGCGCACCAGGTCACCCTCGGTCAGAAAACTCACACCACTGGCCACCAGCCGGTCGTCCACCGCAACGCCTGCCAGGATCTCAACCTGCTCACCCAGTCTGCGGCCGGTTTGTACCTTGCGCTGGCTGATCTTGTTGTCGGCCCCCACACGCATCACGTAGCTGAAGCCGTCACGCACCAGCACCGCACTGTGTGGCAGGGTCATGGCGCTGGAGCTGCCCAGCGCAAACTCGCCCCGGGCAAACATGCCGGGTTTGAAAGCCTCCAGCGCGCCCGCTGCCGGTTGGGCCGTCTTGCCTCCCTTGGGGGCAGCCAGGTCCACATACACCAGGCCATTGCGGGTCTGGGCGTCCACCGTGGGTGCCACCATGCGCACCCGGCCCTGGGTCTGGGCGCCGCCCGGGGCGGTGACCAGCACCGGGGTGCCCACGGCCACTTGACTCAGTTCGCTGGAGGTCAGCTCGGCGCGCCACTCCAGACGGCCCTGGCGGATCAGACGGAACATCTCGGTGCCCGCGCCAATGACCGAGCCCACGGTGGCGCTGCGGCTGGAGATGATGCCGGCGTCGGGCGCCAGCACCCGGGTGTAGCTCAGGCGCAGCAGCTGGGTGTCGAGCTGGGCTTTGGCAGATTCCACACGGGCCCGGGCGGTGAGTTCCTGCGTCAAATACTGGTTGATCTGCTGGGCGCTCAAGGCACCGCTGCCCTGCACGGCGCGGGCACGGTCCGCGTTGGCACTGGCCTCCAGCGCGTTGGCGTTGGCCTCATTCAGGGCGGCACGCGCCAGCGCCACATCGGCCTGCACACTCTCGGGCGCAAAACGGGCCAGCAACTGCCCGCGTTGCACACGGTCACCCACCTGCACCAGCAACTCTTGCACCCGCAGGCCGCTGGCCTCGGCGCCAATGCTGGCCTCTTGCCAGGCGGCCAGGTTGCCATTGGCAGTGAGTTTGATCGGCAGCGTGCCAGCGCGCGCCTGGGTCAAAGTCACCGTGAGCGCGGGTTTGCTGGTGGCGCTGGGGGTGACGGCATCGGCCGCAGTGGGCTGTAGGGCCAATAGCACCAGGCCACCGGTGACCAGCAGGCAAGCGGCCATCAGGCCCAGGGTGAGGGGTTTGAGTTGGATGAGCTTCATGACAAAAAATCGTTGGAATACAAAAAGACGGTGGCCGGAACAACGCCGCTTACAAGGCGGTGTGGGTGCGGGCCAGCGCAGGCGTTTGCGTTGGGGTGGACAAGTTGTCGGGCTCAAAGCCGCCACCGACGGCGCGGTACAGCGCCACCCATGCCTGCTGGCGCTCCAGCGCCAATGTCAACACGCTGGACTCGGCGGCCAGCGCGCTGCGCCGGGCATCCTCCAACTCCATCAGGCTGGCCAGGCCTTGGTCAAAACGCTGCTGAGTGGCGGCCAGTGCCTCGGCATACCCTTTGGTGGACACCTCGGCATCCCCCTGGCGGGTCTGCACACTGCGCAGGGTCAGCATGGCCTCTTCCACCTCACGCACGGCTTGGCGCACCTTGGCCTGGTAGGTGACCACGGCGGACTGGTAGGCCGCGTAGGCCGCCTGCACATTGGCTGCGCGCTGGCCACCGTCAAACAGCGGCAGGCTCAGAGCCAGCGGGCCAAACGACCAGGTCGACACCTCGCTGGTGCTGGCGCCGCTGCGCACACGCAGATTGCCAATGCTGCCATTCAGGCTCAAACGCGGCCACTGCTGCGCTTTGGCGCTACCCACCTGGGCGCTGGCCAGCACCACATCACGCTCGGCGGCAAACACATCGGGGCGTTGTGACACCACCTGAACCGGCAAAGACGCTACGGCAAACGTAGCTAACTGCCCTTGCTTCACCTGGGCTAGAGCCAGTTTTTGCCTCAAATCAGGCTCGGGCACCGCGGTCAGCGCCACCAGGGCTTTGACATCAAGTTCACACAAACGGGTCTGCTGGGTCAGGCGGCTGTTGGCCTCGGCCGCACTGGCGCGGGCTTGTGCCGCCACCGACGGCGCCACAAAACCGGCCTGGGCGCTGATGGCGGTCAGACGCGCGGTCTCCAAACGCGAGGCCGCGTCACGCTCGGCCACACCCAGCTGGCGGGTGCAACTGGCAAAGCTGTAATAGGTGTTGGCCACCTCGGCAGCAACCAAGACCCGCGCATCGTGCCACTGGGCCTGGCTGCCTTCCACCTGCGCCTGGGCCGCGCGGCTGACCGCACGGTTCGCACCAATCAGGTCCAGCTCCCAGGCGGCTTGCACCCCGGCCTGCGAGCTGGTGGCCACCGGCACATCGGGCTGGCTGACACCCCGGCTGGCACTGGCCTGAGCGCTCAGGTTCGGGATCAGGGCGGCGTTGGCGGTGGCCTGGTTGGCACGGGTGGTGGCAATACGGCTCACAGCCTGCGCCACCGACGGGCTGGCGGCTTGCGCCGCTTCAATCAGCTCGACCAGCAGCGGGTCACCCTGCTGCTGCCACCAGTTCGACAAAGAGGACACGGTGCCCTGGTGCGGCAACGGTGCCTGCCAGGCAGGCGCCACCACCATCGGCACCTGGGCCGGTGGCATCAGGTTGGCGCAGCCAGAGAGCGCCAGCACGGTGAGGGACAGGCTGGCAAAAGGCTTGATTCTGAAATTCATGGTGAGGGGGGCACAAGGTAAGGCGGCGGGGTGACAGACTCTGCCACGAGGGTTTGGCGGCTTGATGACGTGGCGGATGACACAGCGGGGGACTCTGCGGTGGGGCTCTGGCGACGCCTGGCTTCGGCCTCCACCATCGCCATGCCATAACTGACCAGTCGGTCGCAATACACATCGATCGCCTCGGGCGTCGCCAGCAGCGTGGGCCGGATGGCTGCCACTGCGTCGCCCGCCACATGCGGTGTGATGCCCAAACCCATCAGCGTGAAGGCGAGACGGTGAATGTCGTCATCCGCCTGGGTCAAACCCAGGTGCTGGCACAGCGCCGCCGCCAGCGCAGCGTGGGTCGGTTTGATGTCGGTCTCAATCTCTTCAGCCCACAAACCGGTGGGCTCCAGCATTTCGCGGAAATGCAGCTTCATACAACGCTGCATCGCTTCACCCAGTTTGATGGGCGCCATCACCGCCCGCACCAAACCTTGCAATGCGGTCTCCAAATCAACTTCGGCACCTTCACGAACGTCATTGGCCAGGCGAGGGTTGGTGCGTGGGTCCCAAAACACGGCGCGGTACAAGCCCGCTTTATCACCAAAGTAATAACTGATGGCCGCGACATTGGCGTGCGCCGCCAGGGCAATCTCCCGGATCGAGGTCTTGGCAAACCCCCGGTCGGCAAACAGCACCAGCGCGGCATCCATCAGGCGCTGGCGCGCCTCGATGCCATCACTGCGCACGGCGGTGACAGCTGTGGTTGCTGGCGGCGGTGTCCCGGCAAGCCGGTTGTCGGGTGAGTCAGGCGCGTGTTTCATGCGAGCCATTGTAGCTAGTTAAATCAAACGTTTGATTTAACTAGGTTGCCAGCAGGGTGAAGATTTTCCGTTGAGCGGACGCGCCTTGGGTGGCAGGAGATGGGTAGGGGCGGCGGCCTCATACCGCCAAATGCGCAGAAATCGGCCGCCACCCCTACCCATCCTCTGCTGGCGAGCGCCTGTGGAACTCGAACTGGGGAGTCAAATTCAGCGGTTAGCCAATTGCGGGTAAGCAGCGTGAGCGGAAATACAGACGCATGGTCCACTTGGCTATAGTTCAGACCAACGGCAACGTTGATAGACGTCAACTCGCGACCCAAATTTCGCCAGGATTCATATGGCCGTAGTCGGAGAGAATGACGAAGTCGCCATTGAGTTCAAGAGCACATAAGATGGCATCTACAAGAAAGCCGCATAACCCCTTGGTCGAGTGGACCCACAACTGCATTGCGCCGAGGTGCGCCTAAGATCATGATGCTCACCGCGAACGCTAGACCGCTGAACAAAGAGCCCTTGTATGCCAGCAGCCCACATCTACATCTTCAGCGACGCAAGCCCGACCGACTGGCTGTCCGTAGGGAGTGAAGGTGAGTGGCACACCATTGCGAACCTCGTGGTACAGACAGATCCTCAACTGTTCACAAATGGCTTTGGGGAAGTGACGCATGAGGCGGCACTTCCTGCCGATCCGAAGTACCTCGCACTCATCGATTGCATCAAGCAAAATCTCCCGTCTGGGCAGTTGCGGAAGTGGAGCACAGGTCCGGGTTACAAGGCCCGTTTTTGCCGGGCTGTCACGCTTCTTCCGGCGGGCCTGCAACCGGTGATTTCAGGCCTATCGTTTCAGGAACGCGCACTCCGACAGAGCGAAGCAGCGGTCTTGCAGGCCTACAACCAACTGATCGGGGGAGTAGAAGGACGAGGAATCGGATTCTCCGATTACTTGGACGGACGAGGACGGCGCTGTCTTCGCCATTCGTTCATCAATTGCTTTGGACATCATGAGATATCGGGTCCCGATACCCAGCTCCTCGTCCTGCTGTTGACAGCATGGAGGATTGCCGACCAATACTCCTTTTACTATCGAGAAATTGTTCAAAGCGGACGCTTTGGATTCGATGACCTACTTTGCACCGTTGTGTCGGACAAGTTGAGCGGCGACGATGATGTTCGAACCAAGGCCGAAACAACGCTCCGCAATCTCGTAGACCCTGATCGCGAAACAACACCGATTAGGATAACGCGGTCAACGAAGAGCGATGACTTTTCGGGGGACCTACTTGTTGACAACATTGCGGGTTGGCTCAACACGGCAATACGGGAGCCAAGCGGCGATATTGCTGCTACGACCAGGGGACTAACCGGCAAAAAGCAGCTCGCTGGCTGGCACTACTTAGTTCCATCCGGCAAGGATCTACGTCTTGCCAGTGCCCACGAGGCGGTTGGTGGCGCAGCGACCTAAGTTCGAAATAATCCGCAAAGGCCAGTCATCTGCCGATTTCAAAACTTGGTGGCGTTTCTGGAAATGACACACTCCCCCTCCGTCAGCTAGTTAGGTCCAATGCCAAGCGCGAAATCATAGAATTTGAATAACCACTGTCTGGAAAATTAGGTGCCCTCTTCCAGCCTATAGCCGCCATCAACTTTCATAGACATAACTGTTGAAGGCGAGTGGTGGGGTTGCCGGGCGCAGAACCCATTCGAGTGAAGAGGCAGGCGGCGCACCACACTCAGCGGCAACACCTCAGCGCCCAGCCAACCCAAGCCGTCTCCCGCGAGGGGGCCGGAGAACGGCAACCCCGCCGCCCGCCTGGTGCCACGCAAACCAGCGGTTAAAAAGAACACCATTAACCATAGCTGCCCGCCCTTACTCAACAAGGGAAACAGGCCGATTTGATATCCAGAAGCAAGCCTTTTGAACTCGGCGGCTATAGTGCAGACAGCCAATACGCTTGCGGCGCTGGGCAAGCAGCCCAACAGAACGCAAGACGGGAGTAGCCACTTTTTTTGTTGTGAACAACAACACACTTCATCAAACCGGCTGCTTGCTTGCCCCGCACATCTGCGGGACACATCCAAGTTCGGCCTTGTAGCCTGGAGCCCGAGATGTCAAACCTCAAAATCACTGAAATCAAAGCGTTCGTTCCATCCAAGGATTTCGAGCTGTCCAAACAGTTTTACAAAGATCTTGGATTCACGATGGCCTCTGAAGGTGGCGGCATCGCCTACTTTCATTTTGGCCAGGTCAGTTTCCTGCTCCAGGATTTCTGCGCCGAGTCGTTTGCCGAGAATTTCATGATGCACATCCTGGTCGAGGATGTGCAGGCGTGGTGGGAGCAGGTCCAACAAAGTGGCGTGCTTGAGAAATACGGGGTCCGCGTGACAGCGTTGGAAGATCAGCCGTGGGGCATGCGCGACTTCTGCCTCTACGATCCAGCGGGTGTTCTGTGGCGCATTGGCCAGAATATCGACTGAACCCAATGTGTACTTTTCTGACGCACAACCTTAAACATGGACATGTTTACTAACACGCGCGTGTTTAATAAGGTGGTGCCACAGGCTGCACACCCTGCACCCGCAGCGGCTACACCTTAGCACCCAGCTGACCAACGCCGTCGCCCGCGAGGGGGCCGGAGAACGGCAACCCCGCCGCCCGCTTGGCGCCACGCGAACCAGCGCCTCAAACTACTGCATTAACCATAGCTGCCTGCCCTTATTCAACGAGGGCTAGAAGCCAGTTTGAGGCTATGTCTGAATTAGCTGTTGAAGTTCTGGACAGCAACCCAAAGTGTGGGAGAAGAGCGGTGATGGAGGTGCGACATGAACCAAAGGGACTTCGCCAAACTTCTGAGCCAACTGGCATGTCTGA
>NZ_SZVI01000001.1 GCF_013416775.1 Rhodoferax sp. BLA1 | reverse complement strand
TCAAGTTTGAAGTGGTTGAGAGTGTGCCCACCCACGAAGACATCAAACTGGGCAAACCCAGCCGTGACCGCCTGATTGCCAACTTCCAGCAAAACATCCGCAACTGCGCAGCGGTGGGTGTGAAGGTGATCTGCTACAACTTCATGCCAGTGTTTGACTGGACCCGCACCGAAATGGCCAAACAGCTGCCTGACGGCTCCTTCACCTTGGCCTTTGATGCCGACGCGGTGGCCAAGATTGACCCGGAGAAGGGCATCTCCCTGCCGGGCTGGGATGCCAGCTACAAACCTGAACAACTCAAGGCCCTGCTGGCTGACTACAAGGCCGTCGACGAAGAAGCCTTGTGGGCCAACCTGGAGTACTTCCTCAAGGCCATCATCCCGGTGGCTGAAGAAGTGGGCATCAAGATGGCCATGCACCCGGACGATCCACCGCGCCCGATCTTTGGCCTGCCACGCATTGTCAAGAACCGCGATGACTTGGCACGCCTGGTCAAGATTGTGGATTCCTCCTCCAACGGCCTGACGCTGTGCTCGGGCTCCCTGGGTGCAGATCTGTGCAACAACATCCCCTCGCTGGTCAAAGAGTTTGGTGGCCAGGGTCGTATCCACTTTGGTCACTTGCGCAACGTCAAGGTCGAGCCCGATGGCACCTTCTACGAGTCCACCCACAACTCCTGTGATGGCTCGCTGGACATGGCGGCCATCGTCAAGGCCTACCACGATGTGGGCTTTGAGGGTTACTGGCGCCCTGACCATGGCCGCATGATCTGGGGTGAGACGGGCAAGCCCGGTTATGGCTTGTATGACCGCGCACTCGGTGCGGTGTACCTGAACGGCTTGTGGGAAGCGGTGAGCAAATACGCGCCTGCCAAGGTCTGACGGACACATCTCGTCACGCTAAAGTTAATAGCGTCTGGCCCTTGTTTTATAAGGGCCAGGCGCTATTTTTGTATGTGAATGTGGCGCCATGGCTATACCGGGGATGAGATAGCAGGGGGCGCAGCAGCGGGCCCAACCGAGGCTGCGAGACATGGCAGATCAAGGCTGCGTCGTGTGGGGTTTTACAGGCTGCGGCAACAATGCGTGTCAACAGATCGTGCACGCCATGTGCATGTGGTGGGTTTCTCCACCTTCCGACCAGCACCCTGAGACATCAACACCATGACCCCACCCCGATCCCTCCAACTCTCCATGCTCGACCTGGTCGCCATCCGCGAAGGTGGCACCGTGGCGCAGGCGCTGGCCGTTGCATTACAGACCGCGCAGCATGCCGAGTCGCTGGGCTTTACCCGTTACTGGCTGGCCGAACACCACAACATGGCCGGTATTGCCAGCTCGGCCACGGCGGTGCTGGTGGGCTACATCGCGGGTGGTACCCAACACATTCGCGTCGGCTCCGGCGGCATCATGTTGCCCAACCACGCGCCGCTGGTCGTGGCAGAAGCTTTTGGCACCTTGGCCGAGCTGTACCCGGGCCGGATCGACCTGGGTCTGGGGCGTGCCCCCGGCACCGACCGGCTCACCATGCGCGCCCTGCGCCGTGACAGGGCCGAGACAGAACAGGATTTTCCGCGTGATGTGGCCGAATTGCAGCGGCTGCTGGGGCCTGTCCAGCCCGGGCAAGGCATCATCGCCATGCCGGGCGCCGATACCAACGTGCCGATCTGGTTGCTGGGTTCGAGCCTGTTTTCGGCCCAACTGGCGGCCGAGCGTGGCCTGCCTTATGCCTTTGCCGCCCACTTTGCGCCGCGCCTTTTGCACCAGGCTCTGGCCTTGTACCGCAGCCTGTTCAAGCCTTCCAAAACACTGAGCCAGCCCTATGTGGTGGTGGGTGTGCCCCTGATGGCGGCCGACAGTGACGAAGAAGCCGAGTTTCTGGCCAGCAGCACCTACCAACGGGTGCTGGGCATCTTGACCGGCGCACGCCAGCGGCTGCAGTCACCCACACCCGGCTTCATGGAGACACTGCAGCCGCAGGAACGCGCCGCCATCGGCGACTTCCTGTCCGCTGCGGTGATTGGTGGCCCGGCCAAGGTGGCCAGCGGCCTGGCGGCCCTGGCCGAGGCCACCCAGGCCAATGAGTTGATGCTGGTGTGTGATGTGTTCGAGCCAGCGCGGCGCCTGCGTTCGCTGGAGATTGCCGCGAAGGCCTGTGGCCTTGGCCCGGTCGATACCAGCCGCTAAAGTCAGGCCCATGAGCACCCACGCCCAGACTTACATCCAGGCCCTGCAACTGCAGCCCCACCCAGAAGGCGGCTATTACCGGGAAACCTACCGCAGCCCGCTGCTGATGGACGTGACCCCGGCTGAGAGTGGCCCAGCGGTTCAGAGGAACGTCAGCACCGGCATCTACTTTCTGCTGGAGCAGGGCAACTTCTCCGCGTTTCACCGCATACGCTCTGACGAGATGTGGCACTTTTACGCTGGGCAGGCGCTGGAGGTGCTGGAGATCAACCTGGCCGGTGACTTGCGCTGCACCCGCCTGGGGCCGGATGTGGCGCAGGGTGAGGTTTTTCAACATGTGGTGCCCGCCCACACCTGGTTTGCGTCCCGGGTGGCTGGTGGGGGCGCTTTCTCGCTGGTGGGCTGCACCGTGGCGCCCGGGTTTGATTTTGCCGACTTCTGTCTGGCCGACCGCGCCACGCTGAGCACAACGTTCCCGCAGCACCAGCAGCTCATCCAGACGCTGACGCGCTGATCACTCAGGCCGCGTGAGCGACTGGGTGTGCCAACACACCGAACTATTCTGCGCTTGGGTTCAAGCTGACTGCGCTGGCGTCAAAGGGTCAGCCGGTTAGCACACATGGGCTGTGCTCAGCGACTGGGCCTTGTGTGAAACACATCAAACTGAGCTTCTGGGGTTATCTGGCCGCGCTGGCCGTGTTGTGGTTGCTGGCTGACCTGCGCTTGGAGATGCCGTCGGGTTTTGGCAGCTGGCGCAATGCCTTGATCAACTTCACCGGCATCATGGGTATGGGCGTGATGAGTGTGGCGCTGATGCTGGCCGCACGGCCACTGGTGCTGGAGCCGTTTTTGGGCGGGCTGGACAAGATGTACCGGCTGCACAAGTGGCTGAGCATCAGCGGCCTGGTGTGGGTCATGCTGCACTGGCTGTGTAAACAAAGCCCTGGCTGGCTGACCAACCTGGGTTATCTGGAGCGCCACGCGCGTGAACACGCGCCCGAGCCTGCAAACCCGATTTTCAAATTCCTGCAAAGCCAGCGTGGCCTGGCCGAGGGTGTGGGGGAGTGGGCTTTTTACGCCACCGTGTTGCTGATGGTGCTGGCGCTGGTCAAGTGGTTTCCGTACCACCTGTTTTTCAAAACCCACCGCTGGCTGGCCGTGGCTTACCTATTTCTCGTGGTCCATGCGGTGGTGTTGATGAAGTTCAGTTACTGGGGGCAACTGATGGGCCCGGTGATGGCCTTGCTGATGCTGGGTGGCAGCCTGGCTGCAGTGGTGATTCTGTTGCGGCGGGTTGGCCTGAGCCGCCGGGTGCTGGGTGTGGTGACGCAGGTCCATGCGCACAAATCCGTGCGGGTGCTGGAGGTAGGCGTGCAGCTCCAGGGGCGCTGGTCGGGCCATCAGAGCGGGCAGTTTGTGTTTGTACGCTTTGACAACGTGGAAGGGGCACACCCCTTCACCATCTCATCAGCCTGGACGGGGGACGGGCACATGGTGTTTCTGATCAAGGGTCTGGGTGACTACACCACGCTGCTGCCCGACCGCCTCAAGCTGGGTGACCCGGTCCACATCGAAGGGCCTTACGGTCAGTTCAACTTTGACAGCGACTGTGAGCGCCAGATCTGGGTTGGTGGTGGCATTGGCATCACGCCCTTTGTCGCGCGGCTGGAAGAGCTGGTGCTGGCACCGCAGGCCAAACCCATCGACCTGTTCTACGCCACTGCTTTACCCTACCACCTGGCCATCCACAAACTCAAGTTGCTGGCACGTGAAGCCCGGGTGACACTGCATGTGTTGGTGGAGGCCCACGACGGCAGACTCACCGCGCAAAGCATCTGTGCGCTGGTGCCCGATTGGCGCCTGGGTGACATCTGGTTTTGTGGGCCGGCCAGGTTTGGTCAGGCGCTCAAGGCCGACTTTGCGACGCGCGGCTTGCCCAGAAAAAGCTTCCACGACGAGTTGTTTGACTTGCGCTGAGTTTCTGGGTCATGATCTGCCAGCCCCAGGCCCCTGACAGAATCCCCCCCTTCCCCCCAAATACCTTGTTGCACGTGCCAGAAAAAACGCCCACCGCTGCGCCACAGGGCAAGACCCACTGGGCAGTCCATGTCAACCACCGCCACCGCAGTTGGGGGTATGCCATGCTGCTGCTGGTGCTTGGTTTGCACATGGCCCAACAGGACCGCAGTCCGCTGCTGTGGCTGGCGCTGGTGGCACAGTTTGTGGTGTACCCGCAAGTGCTGTTCTGGCGCGCCCGGCGCGCCGCCGACCCGATGGCGGCCGAGGTCAGGCACATGTACCTGGATGCGCTGAGTCTGGGTGCCTGGGCGGCGGTGCTGCATTTCCCGATCTGGATCAGTTTCATCATGTTGATTGGCTGTGTGCTGGACCTCACGCTGTACCGTGGCACACGCGGTTGGCTGGAAGGGCTGAGCTTGTTTTTTCTGGGAGGGCTGCTGGCTGGCTCGCTCACCGGTTGGACGCTGCAGCCACAGACCGATCCCTGGGTGACGGCGCTGGCCATCGTTGCGGTGTCTCTGTATCTTTTTTCCGTTTCGCAGCACAGCCAGAAACGCTCGATGCGGCTGCGTGACACCCGCCAGGAATTACACGCCAAAGAACTGGCCTTGCAACAGCAGTTGGCCGAGATCCAGAGCCTGCAGACCCAATTGCGCGAGCAGGTACGCCGTGATGCGTTGACAGGCCTGTTCAACCGGCACCACCTGAGCGACGTCATGGAGCGGGAGCTGGCACGCTGCGCCCGCGATGGGCAGCCACTGAGCCTGCTGATGATTGATATTGACTATTTCAAGCGCATCAACGACAGCTATGGGCACCAGGTGGGCGACGATGTGTTGCGTGAAACCGCCCGTTTGCTGCTGGAGCGCACGCGCGACAGCGACATGTTGTTCCGTTACGGTGGCGAGGAGTTTTTGCTGGTGCTGGTGGCCGCAGATGCCTTGGTGGCCAAGGCGGTGGCCGAAGAGCTGCGCCAGCGTTACGAGCTGAGTCCGCTGGCACTGGCGGGCCGCCCGGTCATGGCGACGCTGTCCATCGGTGTGGCCACGTTTGCCGACCATGGCGTGGATTTTTACAGCCTGGTGCAAGCGGCTGATCAGGCGCTGTACCGCGCCAAACGCGCCGGACGCAACCGCGTCGAGGTTGCCTGAGTCTGTGCCATCAAACCCTATTGGTTTGATAGCTGCTATCCCTTATGGCATAAGGGCTGGAGGCATCAAACATGCTTCAGCCTGGAAAAGTACCCCAGGCTGGTTTGGCTTCCCTCAGGCCGCGTAGGCCGCCGCCGCAATCACCTGCGCCACCGCCGCCGTGAGTTTTTTGGCATAGGGCACATGCAAAAACTCGTTGGGCCCGTGGGCGTTGCTCTTGGGGCCGAGCACACCACAGACCATCATCTGGGCTTTCGGGAAACCCATGGACAACATGTTCATGAGCGGTATGGTGCCGCCCTGGCCGATGTAGCCGCAGGGTGCACCAAAACAACTTTGTGAGGCCGCGTTAAGCGCCTGCTCAAACCACGGCGCGGTGCTGGGGGCGTTCCAGCCGGTGGCGCCAGCGGCGTGGTCAAAGGTCACCTTGGCCTGGTAGGGCGCGTTGTCTTCGAGCAGGGTTTTGAGGTCGGCCACCGCGCTGGCAGCGTCCACCAGCGGCGGCAGGCGCAAGGAGAGTTTGAAGGCGGTGTAGGGGCGCAGCACATTGCCCGCGTTCTGCAGGTCGGGCATCCCCTCGACACCGGTCACGCTCAGGGTCGGCAGCCAGGTGCGGTTCAGCAACGCCTGCAGCGGGTCGGTGGTGGTGGGCAGCATGCTTTGTGAGGCACCACCACAGTCGGCATGGGCCCAGGGGAAACGTTTGTAGATTTCGTCGCCCAGGATGTTGGCCGTGGCTTGCGCCTGGCTCAGCCGGTCTGCTGGCACCTCGCAATGGAACTGGGCTGGCAACAAGCGACCGGTGGCGCTGTCTTCGAGCCGGTCCAGCACGTGGCGCAGGATGCGAAAGCTCGACGGCACCAGGCCGCTGGCGTCACCCGAATGCACACCTTCGGTCAGCACCTCGACCTTGAGCACCCCGCTGGCCATGCCGCGCAGGCTGTTGGTGAGCCAGAGCTGGTCGTAATTGCCCGCGCCCGAATCTAGGCAGATCACCAGGCCGACTTCGCCCAAGCGGGGCTTGAGCGCGTCGATGTAGGGCAGCAGGTCATACGAACCACTTTCCTCGCAGGTCTCCACCAGACCCACGATGCGCGGGTGGGCCACCTGCTGGCTTTGCAGGGCCTGGATGGCGGCCACCGCCGCGTAGATGGCATAACCGTCGTCCGCACCACCGCGGCCATAGAGCTTGCCTTCGAGGTACTTAGGCGTCCATGGGCCCAGGTCGGCGCGCCAGCCAGTGAACTCGGGCTGTTTGTCCAGATGCCCGTAAAACATGACGGTTTGGCTGCTATCCCTTTTATCGTCTGGGTTAGATGCTTGTGATTCAGTAGCGCCTTGGGAGGCCGCCAGTTCAAAAAACAGCACCGGTGTGCGCCCGGCCAGGCGCACGATCTCGATCTGCAGGCCGGGCACCTTTTGCGCCTGCACCCATTCATAAGCGTTGCGCACCACGGTGTCGATGAACCCATGCTGCTCCCAGTCCGGGTCAAACATCGGTGACTTGGCGGGGATGGCGATGTAGTCGCTGAGCTGTTTGACAATGTCCTGGTCCCAGGCGCGGCTGACCTGGTCCAAGGCTTGGGGCGTGTTCAAAATGTTGGTGCTGACGGGTGCATTCATGTCCAAAGTTCCTCAGAAAGATCAGCCGCGAGTATGACCCAGGGCTTGAAAATGGGGCTGGTCCAAGCGGGGCGCGGCGGCCCGCGCGGCTAGAGCGGGTTGGCTCAGCGTTGCCAGGTGCGCCAGTTTAAACACCGACACCGCCTGCTCCAGCCGTTGTGCCTGGTCGCGCAGGCTCTCGGCCGCTGCCGCCGACTGTTCAACCAGGGCGGCATTCTGCTGTGTCATCTGGTCCAGTTCACCGACTGCAACATTGACACTGCTTATGCCTTGTGACTGCTCAGCCGCTGCGGCGCTGATCTCGCCAATGATGTCACTCACCCGCTGCACCGAGGCAACAATTTCACCCATGGTGTCACCGGCGTTTTGCACCAGCCGCGAGCCTGATTCGACCTTGTCGACCGAGGCCGTGATCAGCGCCTTGATTTCCCGTGCCGCTGCCGCGCTGCGCCCGGCCAGGCTGCGCACCTCGGTCGCCACCACCGCAAACCCACGTCCCTGTTCGCCGGCGCGCGCGGCTTCCACCGCCGCGTTGAGCGCCAGGATGTTGGTCTGGAACGCGATGCTGTCGATCACGCTGATGATGTCGGCAATCCGGCGCGAGCTCTGGTTGATCTCGTCCATGGTGCTGACCACCTCACCCACCACCACCCCGCCGCGTGCCGCCACCGATGCGGCCGATGCTGCCAACTGGTTGGCCTGGTGTGCTGCGGTGGCCGACTGCTGCACCGCACCGGTCAGCTGCGTCATGCTGGAGGCGGTGCGCTGCAGGTTGCTGGCGGTTTGTTCGGTGCGCTGGCTCAGGTCCTGGTTGCCACTGGCGATCTCGGAACTGGCGGTGCCAATGTTTTCCGCTGCCTGGCGCACCTGTTGCAAGGCCTGTAAATAACGCAGGCGCATGCCTTCGGTCTCGGTCACCAGTTCCCCAATCTCGTCGCGCCGGTTGCTCTCAAAGGTGCGCGTCAGATCCCCTTGCGCCACCGCCAGCACCGCGGTGGCGAGTTCGTGCAGCGGCTGGCTCACTGTGCGCTTGACCAGCAGATACAACCCCAGACCCAGCAGCACCGCTGTGGCAGCCAGCAGCGCCCAGATCAGGCTCATGTTGCGCCAGTACTGCGCCATGGCCTCAGACGCACTCACCTCGGCCACCAGCCAGCGTTTGCCCAGCTCCAGCTTGCGCACCGTGGCCCAGCGTTGGTCGCTGGCGCTGTTGAGCAGGGGCAGGGCCTGCGGCAGGTAACCGTCTGGGCTTGTCATCAGTTTCGTGACAAAGGCCTCAGCCTGGGGGGACAGTTCGCTCACCTTTTTGCCGCTGGCGCTGGGGTGCACCACAAAACGTGCTTCGGCGGCAGGGCCGTTGGCCTCAATCAGGTAGGCACCGCCGCTGTCAAAAAACCGTGTCTCCAGGATCTGTTTCTCCAGCGCCGCCTGCTGCAGGCCAATGTCCTGGCCGATGAAAAAGATGCCAATCACCTGCCCGCCGCTGTCTTTGACCGGTTCGTAATGGGTCATGTAGGGTTTGCCAAACAGCAACGCCGGGCCGGTGTAGGTCTGGCCAGCCAGCGCCAAGGCGTAAGCCGGGTGTTTGCGGTCTAGCAGGGTGCCCATGGCACGCTCGCCATCCTGCTTTTTCAGCGAGGTGGTGACACGCTCGAAGTCATCTCCTTTGCGCGCAAACACGGTGGCCACACCGCCTGTGTCTTTGTTGAAGCGATCCACCGAGCTGAAGTCCCCATTCACCGGCACCCCAAAACTCAGCAGTTCGCTGGTGTCTTTGTTGTAGGTGAGTGCCGGGTCAAACTCGTTGCGAAACCGGGTGAAGTTGCGCTCCGCCATCTCGCGGTTGGTGCGTTCGGAGGCGTCGGCCATGGCCACAATGCCTTGCAGCTTTTCACTGACCGACTGGCGCATCAGGCCATGCACACTGCGCCACTCGATGACACCAATGGTGACCGCCACCAGCGTCAGAATCAGGGTCAGTCCGGTCAAGGACAGCAACGCCAAGTGGCGAGCGACCGATTGTTTTTTGTGCATCGCCAAACCCATAGCTGCTCCTGATCATTTGCGGGGAGGATGTCTCCCCATTCCAACGTCACATACCGCGCAAATTATGTGCCAGATGGGGCGACCCGGCCTGGACTGCGGTGGTGCTGGGGCAAACCGGGCGGTTTGCAACGCAGGACTTTTGCTTGGCTCAACGGTCAAAGGTCAGTTGGTGCGCGTGAGGTTTCACCCGCGCCACAACGCCTGCCTTGCAATACGTACGTCAAAAGCGATTTCGCTACTGGACTATCACGAGTTGGTCAGGGTCAGATTCTGGGCAAGTCAGAGTTTGAAGTCAGCCAAGTGTTTTTGAATCTGCGCCTCAAGATGTCTGAATGACTTTAGCTTTCGCAAAGACTTCAGATCTTCCATCAACTCGCTCACTCGATGTCGATACTGATGCGGATTGAAACGTCGCTTTCGAGAGGCATTTTTACCTGTTGCTACTTCCAGTGCTCCAAAAAGAACCTTTTTGGGGTCTGGTAGTGATTCGATGTCCTTGAGTGCTGGTAAGCCGAGATCATCGCGTCCGTTCGCGTTGCCCACTGCAGCTCTAATAGGTCTCTCATCAGTAAGCAGCCAAGCCTCAGTCATACGGACTGGAACAACACAAATCAGTGTGTCCAACGGCTGTAGTTTTGGCCAACTAGACTCAATCTCGCGCTCCCTGTCGATTGGGTCAATGCCCTCGGCGTCCCTGTGAACGAACAGGATGTCACATGGAAAGAGCGCCAATGCTGTGGCAATTCTTGCTGTCAACCCAGCAGAAGCTGGCGGCAAGCCATCAGCACAATTTACTTGGTATGCAAGATCAGTATGCGCATCCAAAAGCAATTCAATCAATGGCACAAGAAGTCTGTCAGAACTCCCATCCGTCACCAATGTCGCAGTCAATCGTTTCATGATGCTGTCTGCTGGAAGAGATCCATGGTTGATACCGTGGATGATGCTTCGGAGGGTGACTCGGCCAGACGCCCTACAAGACTAGGCTGCTTCACTGTGCGAGCTGCGTACTTTTGACCACTCAGGTACGACAGGATTTCCCCTCTGGATATCAATTCAGATCCTCTTGCGCCAGAGACCGCGTGACGCCAACTGTCAGGTAGCGGTTTGAAGTTGACGAAGGCTTTGCCTTTCATCTTCAAGGTTTCTGCGAAAAGCAGTTCATCGTCACGTAATTCAGCAACGACCAAGGGGGAATGGGTATTGATGATGAGTTGACGAATCGTTGGCACACGTGATTCGTCATCTGTTTCAACCTCTTCAGACAAACTCCGCACCAAACTGAGCATTTGAGGAATACGTGAGGGGTGAATACCGTTTTCTGGCTCCTCCATGCAAAGCAAGCCACCAAATTCAGGATCTAGCGCCAAAACAGCCAAAGCCAGAAAACGTAGCGTACCGTCAGACAGTGAACTGGCGGTATAGGTTTCCTTGTCCTTCATGGTGAGCAGCAGAGTCTTGACTTGTCGCTTTTCATCGGCATCTACGCTAACTGCGACGATGTCCGGCAACAGTTCAGACAGTCTCAGCGAAACCTCCGCGTGATTGTCCAGTCGCATCAGCGCGCCCGGCAGATGCTCACCTGTCGATGTCACATATGGATCATCACCAAAGTCATCTGACCTTCGCAAAGCGGAGGGCTCGAGCTGTAACAGGCGCCATGAACGCAGCTCGCTTCGCGCAGCCAGTGCCGTCGGGTGTGAGGATGAATTGACACCAGACACGATAGTCTGTGGAGATTTTCTTGCAGGCACCAAAAAAGGTGGACCACCTCTTTCAGTCTGATCACTAAACAGCTTGATGGCAGGTTGCCCAGGATTGCCAGAAATCTCTGTACTGATAAAAGGGGTGCGTTTGTTTCCCGGTCCGAAAATGTGCTGTTTGATCCAGGGTTGCGGCCTGGCAAATCCAAGATGTTTGCTTGCCTCGCTCGAATTGATAGCGCGAAGTTCTTCTCTTTCAATGTAAATGGGATCGGCCGACAACTGATCGGTAGGGGTGTCACTAAGCCTCAGTTCCAATGTGTATTCGAGAAAAGTGGCCGTCGGTTTGGCAGGCCGATCAAAGTCGTCCATGACTTTGCTGGGAACAATCATTTCTGCAATAAACACCATAGGCAGAAACTGGCCTTTTGAGTCCTTGAAAAAAAGGCTGTGAAAGTCTGAAATTCGGCCGTTGGTGCCCCTCGCTCTGCTAGCCGCTTTGATGATTGGCATTGAAGCCAAATCACCTAGGAAGGTTATCGCATCAAATAGATTCGACTTGCCGGCTCCATTTGGTCCGGCGATGCACGTGAAAGGGCCAAATCGAACGTCAACATCGACCAGATTTTTGAACCCCCTGACTCTCAATCGCGTGAGCATTTGGCTTCTCCATAATGAAGCCCGCATTTTGCACGTGAGGATTGCACCTAGTTGCGATTCAACGCTGATATTTCCAGATCAAGTTTTGATCAAGGAAAAGTTGCTAGACATGAGTGCAACGAAACGAGCATTTCACCTGCGTCGCCACGTGGTCCACAACGCCGCCAACACGATCAACGCAGCGCCCAGCCAGCCCATGGGACTGAGTGACTCCCCGAGCCACATCACTGCAAACAGCGCACCAAAGGCGGGTTCGCTGCTGGTGAGCAAAGCCACCCGGCTTGGCGCGCTGTGTTTGAGCGCCCAGTTCTGCGCAAAAAAGGCAAACACGGTGCAGCCCAGCACCAGGTAGAGCGTGCTTTGCCAGAAGGCCGAGTCTGTTGGCAGGGCGGGCAACCCGTCGGGTGACAGCAGTGCCAACAGCACGCAGCCACTGCTGATCACAACGGCCTGCACGGCGGTTAACTGCAGGCTGGTGGCGTTGCTGTGGCGCGTGAGCCGGCTGGTCTGGCAGACCAGGATGGCGCGCAACACTGCCGCGCCCAGCATCAAGCCATCACCCCAGGCCAGGCCGCTGGTCAAACCGCCGCTGAGCAGGACCGCGCCCAGCAGCGAGACAGCGGCAAAGCCAAACAGGGCGGGAGTCGGGCGCTGGCCCAGCAGCCACCACTGGGCAAACGGTGTCATCACCACACACAGGCTGATCAGCAAGGCCGCGTTGCTGGCCTGGGTGTGCGCCACCCCGAAGGTTTCACACAGAAAAATCGCCAGCAGCCAGCCCCCCAGTGGTAGCCCGCTGCGCCAGGCGTCACGGCGTTGTTGTGTGCTGGCGCGCAGCAAGGTGGGTGCCAGCAGCACAAAAGTCAGGCCAAAACGCAGCGCCAGAAAACCTAGCACCGGGTAAAAGACCAGCGCGCCCTTTGCCACGCCGTAGCTGGTGCCCCAGACCATGGCCACCAATAGCAGGGTCAGGTCGGACAGGCGCAACAGGTGCGCGGGTTGTTGAAGGGTCAGGCTGGTCATGAGGAGGCTTGTGACAGTTGTTGAAACAGAGGTGGGATGCTAGATTGCTTCTTGCAACGTGATAATCATGTAATTCAGAACATCAGCTGTGCTTCAGACGCATGAATACCCCGCTTGAGAACCTCACCGACATGGCCGTGTTTGCCTGCGTGGTCGATGCGGGCAGCTTCTCGGCGGCGGCGCGGCAGTTGGGTGTGACACCGTCGGCGGTGAGCCGCCAGGTGGCCCGGCTCGAGGCCGCTTTGCACGTGCGCCTGCTGGAGCGCAGCACCCGCAAGCTGCGTCTGACCGAGGCGGGCAGCGCCGCCTACGGCCGCTGCCAGACCCTGGTGGCCGCCGCGCGTGAGGTGATGGCGCTCAGCGACACCCAAAGCGCCACACCCAGTGGCCTGGTGCGTATCAGCATGCCCAAGGCTTTTGGCCGCCAGGTCATTCATCCGCTGATGCCGGCGTTTCTGGCGCGTTATCCCGAGGTGGACGTGCAACTGATCATCACCGACCGCGTGGTGGACCTGTTTGAGGAGGCGGTGGACCTGGCAATCCGCCCCACCGATGCGCCACCACCCGGCCTGGCCGGGCGCCCGCTGATGCCGGTGCATCACCGGGTGTGCGCCAGCCCCAACTACCTGCGCACGCACGGCACACCGCTGCACCCGCGTGATCTGGCCCAGCACAGTTGCCTGTACCTGGGCGAGGATGAACGCGACCGCCACTGGCGCTTTCGCCAGGGCGGCGACGAGGTGACGGTGCGTGTGTCTGGCCGTTATGTCGCGAACCACAGCGAGGTGCGGCTTGACGGCGCCCTGCAACACCTGGGCCTGGCCAGCCTGCCCGACTTCACAACACGCCAAGCGCTGGCCAGTGGGCAACTGGTGTCGGTGCTGGACGACTGGACCCATGTCACCGACTACGCCGGGACGGCCTGGCTGCTGTACCCGCCCAACCGTTATCTGGCGCCCAAGTTGCGTGTCTGGATCGACTTTGTGGTGGCTGGCCTCGCCGCAGATTTTGGGTAAAAATGGCTGTTAGCCCTTATATTCAAAGGACCCATAGCTATAGAGTGGGTAGCATCACGCGACCTGTTCACCCTCACGGCGACGCCGTAAAATCCGGAACGACGTTTCGAAAATGAACTCACCCCACCCCAACCCCTTGTGTGAAGTCGATGTGACCCCGCTGGAGCCCGTCCAGGGCCGCACCAGCGGCGCCTGGCCCATCCATTACGAGGTGCTGGGCAACCCGGCGCATCCGGCCATCGTGCTGATCATGGGGCTGGGCTTGCAGCTTGTTGCTTGGCCTGACAGCTTTTGCCAGGCGCTGGTGGCCGGTGGTTACCGCGTGGTGCGTTTTGACAACCGCGACTGCGGCCTGTCGGCCCGCGCACCGGCGCACGGGCGGTTTGACTTGCTGCGCACCATTGCCGCCTCGGTGCTCAAGCTGCCGGTGCCCGCGCCCTATACCTTGCACGATATGGCTCAGGACACGCTGGCGGTGATGGATACGTTGCAGATCCCGCAGGCGCACATCGTGGGTGTGTCGATGGGCGGCATGATTGGCCAGGTGCTGGCCGCGACCCACCCGCAGCGGGTGCTGAGCCTGACCTCCATCATGTCCACCAGCGGCCACCCGCGTTTGCAGCAGCCCGCGCTGCGGGTGCGCTGTGTGGTGGTGAGTCGCCCGACCCGGCCAAACGACATCGAGTCGGTGATCGACCACCAGGTGTGCATCGTGCGCACCATCGGCAGCCCGGTGTTCCGTGAGTCAGACGCCGCGCTGCGCGAGCGCGTGGGCCGGGGCATCCGGCGCGCCTATGAACCCGCTGGCCTGACACGCCAGGTGATGGCCATCATCGCCAGCGGTGACCGCCGCCCCTTGCTGCGCCGCATCACCGCGCCGACGCTGGTCATCCATGGCCGCGACGACCCGCTGGTGCCCCTGCCCGGCGGTCAGGACACGGCCGACCACATCCCCGGTGCCAAATTGCTGGTGGTGGAGGGCATGGGGCACGACCTCTCGCCCGCGCTGCTGCCCCAGCTGGCCCAGGCCATTTTGGCCCGTTGTCAAAGCATTTCGGCCTCTGGCCCTTATAACCATTGAGCTTGATGCTCTCTTTTTGTAAATTTACTCAACCCAGGTCTTTACCATGACACAAACGCTCAACACCCTGAACACCAACTTCGCTGTGCCCAATGCCTTGCGTTTCACCGAGGCCGTCCCCGGCCTGCCGGTGGCCGAAATCAGCACCCCACTGGCCACCGCCAGCGTCGCGTTGCACGGCGCCCATGTGCTGAGCTGGCAGCCCGCCGGGCAGGCGCCGGTGATCTGGGTCTCCAAAGCGGCGATTTTTGAACTGGGTAAACCCGTGCGTGGTGGTGTGCCACTGTGCTGGCCCTGGTTTGGCCCCTTGGCCGACAAACCCATGCACGGTTTTGTGCGCACCATGGTCTGGCAAGTGCGTGGTGCCGAGTTGGACGCTAGCGGCCAGCTGGTGCTGCGTCTGGGCATCAGCGACGACGCCAGCACCCGTGCGCTGTGGGATTTTGCTTTTGACCTGGAGCTGGTTGTCACCGTCGGCAGCACGCTGACCATCGCGCTCACCACCCGCAACACCGGTGCTGCGCCTTTCAGCATCAACCAGGCTTTGCACACCTACTTTGCCACCAGCGACATCCACCAGACCACAGTGCAGGGCCTGGCCGGTGGCAGCTACATCAACAAGGTGCAAAACTTTGCCGTGTGCCAGCAAGAGGGCGACGTGGTGTTCACCGGTGAAACCGACCGCATCTACACCGACACCACGGCCGACAGCGTGATTGTGGACGGCGTGACAGGCCGTACCATCCGCATTGCCAAACAGGGCAGCGCCAGCACCGTGGTCTGGAACCCCTGGTCAGAAAAGGAAAAAAACATCGTCGACATGGCCGCCGGTGAACACCGCCAGATGCTGTGTGTGGAAACCTGCAACGCTGGCCCGGACAGCATCAGCATCCCGGCTGGCGGCGTCCACACACTGGCTGCGACCATCTCGGTGGAATAAGCGGCCCAACTGGCCCGTCAACCAGCGCTTCAGGGCGCAGGCCGCAGCCGGGCGTAAACACAGGTGTTGCGCAGGCTGCCGTCGGTGGCGCGGCGGTCCTGGCGCAGGATGCCTTCGAGTTCAAATAAACAGCGCTCAGCCACCCGGCGTGAGGCCAGGTTGGCCTCGTCGGCAATCAGCTCGACCCGGGCCACCTGCATCTGGCTGAAGGCGTAGTCCACCAGCGCCAGCACCGCCTCCCGGGCATAGCCACGGCCCGCACACGCGCTGCGAACCCAATAACCGACCTCGGTCTTGGGTGTTTCCCAGACGGTGCGCAGCAGCCCCGCGCCGCCCAGCAATTGGCCGGTCGACTTCTCGAACAGATGAAAAGGCTGATGGGTGCGCATCAGAAAGTGGGCGGCACCGGTGCGGCTGCGGATTTCGGCGTCCTCAGGGGTGGTCGGGTTGGCCACCCAGGGCAGGGCGCTCAGAAATTGCCGGAGTGCTGGCAAGGACTCGCAGACCGCCGCATGCAAGGCCGGGCCATCGCCCTCCTGCGGCACCCGGATCAGCAGGCGCTCGGTTTCAAGCGTGGTTGGCAGGGGCAGAAGCAGGGGGGCGATCATGGTGGTGAGGTGCTGCGTAGGGTGTGGGCATCTGTTGGCTGCTGGCGCAGACAGTGGATGGCGGGACAGGCGGCTATTTTGCCGCGCTGGCCGACCCCGCTGCGCCGGCACGAATGGGAATATGGTGCGAATTTTTGGCGCGATCGCCACCGCTCTGATGTAGGATTTGCCCATCACACGTGTTCGTTGGAAGGGGCAATACCTCATGGCACCAGAAACAACTCCCGCAAGAGCACCGTTCGTGATCGAATGGCGCGACGGGTTCAAAATCGGCATCGACCAGGTCGATCAGGAGCACCGACAGTTGTTCACCCTGGTGCGCGCGCTCAACCTGGCTTCGGTCGACCACACGGTGGATGAACTGCTGAACTATGTGGTCACACACTTTTCCAACGAGCAGGCGCTGATGGAAAAAAGCGGCTACCCGGCGTTTGAGCAGCATCTGAAATTGCACGAAGAATTTGCCGCCCAGGTGGCCGAGTTTTTGGGCAGTGACCAGGCCTGGACCGAAGAGCGCGTGCAGGAGATGCGCAAATTCCTCAACAAATGGCTGATCGGCCACATCATGACGCATGACCTGCGCTTTGGTAAATGGCTCACCAGCCAGCCGGTGCACAGCAGCCCGGTGGTGCATCAGGCAGCCGCGCCCAAACCAGGCGGGTTTTTTGCACGCTTTTTTGGACACAAATAGGCACAACGCTGCTGCCTGTGGCCGACATCTGCGACGCCCAATTCCCCGAGCACCTGAGTCTGGTGCGCGAGATGCTGCGTGAGTACCAGGCCAGCCTGGGTGTCAGCCTGTGTTTCCAGAATTTTGAGGCGGAGCTGGCCGGTTTGCCCGGTGCCTACGCCGCTCCGCAGGGCCGCTTGCTGATCGCCTGGGTCGAGGGTCAGGCGCTGGGTTGTGTGGGTATGCGCCCGTTGGAAGACGGTTTGTGTGAAATGAAGCGCCTGTACCTGCGCCCGGCGGCGCGTGGCCAGCAGCTGGGGCGACGGCTGGCGCAGGTGATCTGCACGGTGGCGAAAGAGGCAGGTTACCGCGCCATCCGCCTGGACACGCTGCCGGGCATGAGCGCCGCGCGGGCACTCTACGCCTCCATGGGTTTTGTGCCGGTGCCGGGTTATGTGTTTAATCCGATTGAAGGCACCCTGTTTCTGGAGCTGGATTTGCGGGCCTGGCTACCCGACTGATCGGCGTGTTGCACGGTGTGGGCTGTGCCTGGTGGGCGCAATACCCACAAGTGATAGGTTTTTCAGCGCTCTGGCTAGACTCCACGGGTTTTACCCTTAGCGACCCACCCCCATGGAATTACTCACCGACCCGAACACCTGGATAGCTTTCTTCATGCTTGCTGCGCTGGAGATTGTGCTGGGCATCGACAACATCATTTTCATCAGCATCCTGGTCGGGCGCCTGCCGCCCGAGAAGCGTGACCTGGCGCGTCGTCTGGGTCTGGGTTTTGCGATGGTGTCGCGTATTGCGCTGCTGTTCAGCCTGGCCTGGGTCATGACATTGACCGAGCCGCTGCTGACAGTGATGGGGCAAGAAATCAGTGGCCGCGACCTGATTTTGCTGGGTGGTGGCCTGTTCCTGCTGTACAAGGCCTCACACGAGATTTTTATGGAAGTGGAAGCCCACGAGAGTGATGAGGCCCAGTCCGGTGTCGACAGTGTCAAAGCCGGTAGCGGGATATTCTGGGGCACGATTGTGCAAATTGGTGTGGTCGACATCGTGTTTTCACTCGACTCGGTGATCACCGCAGTCGGCATGGTCGACAACATTGGTGTCATGGTGGCGGCGGTGATCGCCTCGGTGGCGGTGATGATGTTTGCCGCCAAACCGATTGGTGAATTTGTTGACAAACACCCCTCGATCAAGGTGCTGGCGCTGGCCTTCCTGACCATGGTTGGCACGCTCTTGGTTGCTGAAGCCTTTGATGTGCATGTGCCCAAAGCTTATGTCTACGTGGCCATGTTGTTCTCGTTGACGGTGGAGGCGCTCAACATCCGCGCGCGCACCAAGCGCCAGGCACGCGGTTAAGCTAACCGGTTGGCTCGGCGGCTGCTCAGCAGCAGCCTGCCAACTTCCAAGCCAGCCCGGCCACTGCGCAAACGGCCATCACTTTGAGCATTCCTTGCTTGTAGCGCAACAGGGCCAGCGCAGCCAAACCCGCCAGAGTCAAGGCGGGTAGGTCGATGTTCCAGCCCAACAGGCCTTTGGCCCCACTGCCCTGGGCCACGTGCAGAATAAAAAACAGCGCCAGGCTGGCCATCACACCCACCACGGCGGCGGTGATGGCGGTCAACGGCGCGGTGAAGTGTTGCTTGCCGTGCGTCGACTCCACCAGCGGACCACCGGCCAAGATGAAGATAAAAGACGGCAAAAAGGTGAACCAGGTCACCACCGTGGCTGCCAACATGGCGCCCAGCAGCAATGCCTGCGGGCCCAGCACCTGTTGGCTCCAACCACCCAGAAAACCCACAAAAGCCACCACCATGATCAGCGGGCCGGGTGTGGTCTCACCCAGGGCCAGGCCGTCCATCATCTGCGGGCCGCTGAGCCAGCCAAAGTGACTCACTGCTCCCTGGTACACATAGGGCAACACCGCGTAGGCGCCACCAAAGGTCAGCAGCGCGGCTTTGCTGAAAAACCAGCCCATCTGCGCCAGCGTGCCCCCCCAGCCCTGCCAGGCCACCAGCAGCGCCATCGGCAGCAGCCACAACGCTGCCCCCGCCAGCAGCACCCGGCCCAGTCGCCAGGGCTTGAAGCGGGCGTGTTCGGGTATGGGTGTGTGGTCGTCGATCAGATAAGCGGTGTCGACTTGTGCTGGCGCAACCTTGGCCTGCACCGTGCCGCCATGGCTTGGCGTTTTGGCAAACTCGGCCAGTCCCCAGCGCTGGCCCAGCCAGCCGGTCAATGCCGCTGCCAGCACCACCCAGGGGAAGGGGATGTTGAGCCAGGCCACAGAGATAAAACTTATAGCTGCTACTGCCCATAAAACGGGGGCTTGCGCCGGTTTTCTCAGGATTTTATTGCCCATGCGCTGCACCGCCTGCAGCACAATCGCTGCCACGGCGGGTTTGATGCCGTAGAGCAGGCCAGCCACCCAGGGCAAGCTGCCAAAGGCCACATAGACCCAGCTTAAAACCATCAAGATCAGCAGTGAGGGCAACACAAACAGCAGCCCCGCCAGCACACCGCCCCAGCTGCGGTGCATCAACCAGCCGAGGTAGGTGGCCAGTTGCTGCGCCTCGGGGCCGGGCAGCAGCATGCAGTAGTTCAGCGCGTGGAGAAATCTGGCCTCGGAGATCCAGCGTTTGTCGTCGACCAAGGTGCGGTGCATCAGCGCAATCTGCCCGGCCGGCCCCCCAAAACTGATGAAACCGAGTTTGAGCCAGAAACGCAGGGCCTCACCAAACGGCACCTGGCCAACGGGTGTGGCTTGGTGAGCATGCAGCCCCATGGACGTTGTTGGCGGGCGAGGTCGCCGCTGCGCTCAGCGTTGCTCGAGTGTGGGGTAGTCGGTGTAACCCTTGGCACCACCACCGTAGTAGGTGTTGCGGTCACCTTCATTAAGCGCGCTGCCGTGGCGCAGGCGCTCCACCAAGTCGGGGTTGGCAATGTAGGCGCGGCCAAAGGCAATCAGGTCGGCGCCTTCACGCACCGCTTGTTCGGCCAGCGCCTTGTCCAGGCCGTTGTTGACCATCCAGGCACCTTTGCCACCTGCCGCGCGGTAGGCGCGGCGCAGGCCCGTGTAGTCAAACGGGCGGTCGGATAACTCGCGTGGGCCACCGGTGGCGCCTTCGATGATGTGCACATAGGCCAGCCCGAAGCCCGCCAGTTCACGCACCAGGTAGTCAAACAGCGGCTGCGGGTCAGGGTCAAACGCATCGTTGGCTGGTGTCACCGGTGACAGGCGGATGCCCACGCGACCGGCGCCAATGGCCCCGGTGACGGCGCGCACCACTTCGAGCAGCAGCCGGGCGCGGTTTTCGATGCTGCCGCCAAAGTCGTCACGGCGGATGTTGGAGCCGCTTTTCAAAAACTGGTCGAGCAGGTAACCATTGGCGGCGTGGATTTCCACCCCGTCAAAACCAGCGGTCTCGACCGCGTTGCGGGCGGCGGCGGCGTAGGTGTGCACGATGTCGGGCAACTCGTAGGCTTGCAACGCACGTGGTTCAGAGGTGTCGACAAAGGTCGGCACACCGTCCTTGATCAGCACCGTCTTGCTATTGGCACGGATGGCTGACGGGGCCACCGGCGCCGCGCCGTTGGGCTGCAGGCTGGTGTGTGAAATGCGCCCGACATGCCAGAGCTGCACTACGATCTTGCCGCCCGCAGCGTGGACACGTTTGGTGACCTGTTTCCAGCCGTCGATCTGCTCGCTGCCGTACAGGCCGGGCACGTCGGCATAACCCTGGCCTTGGTGGCTGATCGCGGTGGCCTCGGTGATGATCAGCCCGGCGCTGGCGCGCTGGGCGTAGTACTCGGCCATCAGTGGGGTCGGGATGGCGTCCGGTGCGCGGTTGCGGGTGAGCGGCGCCATGACGATGCGGTTGGCCAGGTGCAGGTCGCCTGCGTGCACGGGGTTGAACAGGGTGGCGTGGGTGTGTGGCATGGCAAATGGTCCAGCAAGATAAAAGTTGGAACAACCCGCCAAACAAAAGACCGGGTTGCCTTGGTCAAGCCATTTTGAGCCAAGATGGTCGCTTGCGCCAGTGCGCCAGGCCACCAACTGGCACAGAGGTTTATCGCGTGAGTTTGTAGACCGAGGTACCTGCCAGCAGGTTGGGAGCAAAACGCAGCACCTCACCTTCCTGGATGCCAAAGCTGTCAATCACCTTGAGGCCGCAGGCTTGCGCCAGGATGCCCAGATCAGCATGGGTGCCGACGCGGATGTTGGGGGTGTTGTACCACTGGTAGGGCAGGCGCCGTGTCACCGGCATGCGCCCGCGCAGCACACTCAGGCGGTTGGGCCAATGCGCAAAGTTGGGGAAAGCGACGATGCCGAGCTGCCCGACACGCACCGTCTCGCGCAGCATCACCTCGGCGTTGCGCAGGTTTTGCAGGGTGTCGATCTGCAGCACCACGTCAAACGAAGCGTCCTCAAACATCGACAGACCTTCGTCCAGATTGAGCTGGATGACGTTGACACCGCGTTGCACACAGGCCAGCACATTGGCGTCGTCAATCTCAACGCCGTAGCCGGTGCAGCCACGGGTGGCCTGTAAATGCGCCAGCAGGGCGCCGTCGCCACAACCCAAGTCGAGCACGCGCGAGCCCGCAGGCACCAGTTCGGCCAAGGCCTGTCCAATGGCACTGAGACTCATGCTGCCACCTCCATGCTTTCAAAATAAGAGCGCACAACGCCCATGTAGCGAGGGTCATCGAGCAAAAAGGCATCATGACCATGGCGCGCGCTGATTTCGGCGTAGCTCACGTCACGCTGGTTGTCGAGCAGCGCCTTGACGATCTCGCGGCTGCGTTTGGGTGAAAACCGCCAGTCGGTGGTGAAACTCACCAGCAGGAACTTGGCTTTGGCGCGTCCGAGCGCCAGGCTCAGGTCACCACCGTAGGCGCGTGCCGGGTCAAAGTAGTCCAGCGCTCGGGTGATCAGGAGGTAGGTGTTGGCGTCGAAGTATTCGGCAAACTTGTCGCCCTGGTAAC
The DNA here is from genome assembly GCF_013416775.1 of Rhodoferax sp. BLA1. GTDB lineage: Bacteria > Pseudomonadota > Gammaproteobacteria > Burkholderiales > Burkholderiaceae_C > Rhodoferax. The sequence goes on along the minus strand of NZ_SZVI01000001.1, from coordinate 633,467 downwards.
GCAGGTAACTCTCGATCTGGAACTCGACGTCTTGGGTGCTGTATTTGTAGTCGCGGGCATCCAGATCGGCGCCGGTGTCCTGCGCCTGCGCCAGCACTGCGTCGCGCAACTGGCGGCCAAACTTCTCGTTCATCACATCGTCACTCAGGTAGGTTATGTGGCCGATCATGCGGGCAATACGCAGGCCGCGTTTGGGCACGGTGCCGTACTGGTAAAAATGCCCGCCATGGAAGTCAGGGTCGGTCACGATGGCGCGCCGCGCTACCTCGTTGAAGGCGATGTTCTCCGCCGTCAGGTTCGGCGCGCTGGCAATCACCAGGGCGTGGCGCACCCGGTCGGGGTACTGCAGTGTCCAGCTCAGGGTTTGCATGCCGCCCAGGCTGCCACCCATCACCGCAGCCAGGGTCTGGATGCCCAGGGCGTCGAGCAGCCGGGCCTGGGCGTTGACCCAGTCTTCGACGGTGACCACCGGAAAGTCAGCGCCATACACCTGGCCGGTGTCGGGGTTGGTGTGCATCGGCCCGGTCGAGCCAAAACACGAGCCCAGGTTGTTGACGCCGATGACAAAAAACTTGTTGGTGTCCAGAGGTTTGCCCGGGCCGATCATGTTGTCCCACCAACCCTCGGACTTGGCCTGGCCTGCGTAGACCCCAGCCACATGGTGCGAGGCGTTGAGCGCATGACAGACCAGCACCGCGTTGGACTTGTCCGCGTTCAAGCTGCCGTAGGTCTCGTAACTCAGCGCGTAGTTGTGCAGACTGGCGCCGCTTTGCAGGGGCAAGGCGGCCGCAAATGACATCGACTGGGGGGTAGCGATCAGTTGCATGAATGAAAAACCCGGTATCGCTAAAGGCAAAACCGGGTTGGCTGACATCTTTAGCGGTATTTGTTAAGCGCCCGCAATTCTGGCAAATCGGCGCAACAACAGTATAACCAGACCGTCCGGCCAGCCTGGCCTGGCCTGGCCTGGCCTGGCCTGGCCTGTGTTTTCGGCATTTGATGTCAAATAGGCTTCTAGCCCTTTATTTAAAAGGGCTGACAGCTCCTTTATTTGTATTTTTTTCACACACTTTGCTGGTGTGTTGCGCCAGAACGTCCCAGTGCCTGAGGTAGCATGGTTCACAGCCCAAAAGCTTCACCCACCCAGCACCCCACCGTTAGGAGCGCCATGCCTGTTTTGCACCCGGACCGCCGCCAGCTTTTGGCCAGCGCGCTCGGGCTGTCGCTGGTGGGTTTGGGTGCCTGCCAGCGCGCTGAACCACTGGTGCGGGTGGCGACCAACCCTTGGGTGGGTTACACCGGCTTGTTGCTGGCACGCGAGCTGGGTTACTTCAACAACCCCAGCCTGCGTTTGCTGGAGCTGACCACCGCCTCCGACAGCCTGCTGGCGCTGGCCTCTGACCAGGTCGAGGCGGCCACCCTCACGCTGGACGAGTGGCTGGTGGCGCGTGAAGGCCAGCTTGACCTGCGGGTGATCATGGTGTTTGACGAGTCGGCCGGGGCCGATGTGGTGATGGTCCGCCCGGGCATCACCCGGCTGGAGCAGCTGCGCGGGCAGCGGGTGGCGGTGGAAGAAACCGCCACCGGCGCGCTGTTGTTGTCGCGCACGCTGGATGCGGCCGGTTTGCGCCCCGACGATGTCATCAAGCTGCCACTGGCTGGCGCTGCGCAGCTGGACGCTTATGCCAGCGGTGCGGTCGACGCGGTGGTGTGTTTTGAGCCCTATGCCACCCAGCTGGCCCGCCAGGGCGCCCACCGTCTGATTGACAGTCGGCGTTTTCCGGGTGTGATCATGGATGTGATGGCGGTGCGTGCCAGTGCGCTGACCGCCTCGCCCGAGGTGTTCAAACAACTGCTGGTCGGTTATTTCCAGGCGCTTGGTGTGTTGCAGCACTCGGCCGCGCAGTCTGCCGCCTTGATGGCCCCTGCGCTGGGCATCAGCGCGCTGGAGTTCACGGCAGCGCTCAAAGGGGTGCACCTGATGAGCCTGGAAAATAACCGACGGCTGCTGGATGCGGCGGCACCTGGCCTGCGACCGATGGCGCAGTCGGTGGCGACCCTGATGCAACGCTCCGGGCTGCTCAAGCAGGTGCCGCTGCTCGACGGTGTGATGGATGGTCGGTTTTTGCCTGCGCCTGATTGGAGAGCTTGAGATGCGTTTCCCCTGGAGTCTGAAATGGGCCTTGCCGCTGGCACTGGCCAGTTTGTTGTTGATTTTCAGCAGCTTTGCCACCTGGCACAGCCTGAGCACACGTCTGACCAACCTGACCCAGATGGCACGCCAGGATGCGCTGGACCATGTCTCCCATCTGGCGCGTATGGCCGAGCAGGGGTTGCAATCCAGCACCGCGCTGGTGGCCTCCGATCTGGCGCAGACCAGCACCGACCCGCGGGTGCTGGCGGTGCTGATCCTCGACGAGCAGGGCCGGGTGCTCATGGCCCAGCGCAAAGGCTGGGTTGGCAGTGTCGCCAAAAGCCTGTTGCCCGACTTTGACGATGGCTGGCGCCTGCAGGTGATTGCCGGGCGGCTGCCCCAGGTGCGCACCGATGCCGATGGGCTGCGCCTGGTTGTGCTGCAGCCCTTTGAGTTGCCCGCCGCCAGCAACGAGGTGCGCAGCTCGCGCTGGGGCTCGGTGTTTTTGGAGATGGACCTGGACCTGGCCTGGCAGCAGGCCCGCTACGAGACCTTGTTGTCGCGTCTGCCCTGGCTGGTGCTGGCCCTGCTGGTGCTGCTGGCCGTGGGTTTGTTGCTGCGCCGTTTTGTCGCCCTGCCTTTGCAAGCACTGGCAGACGCGGCAGGTTGCCTCAAACAAGGGCAGCTGAGCAGCCGCGCTGCGGTGCAGGGGCCACTCGAAATTGCCGCATTAGCGCGTGACTTCAACGACATGGCGCAAGCCATCGAAGACGCCCAGAAAGCGCTGATCACCAGCGAGGAGCGCATGAGCATCACCCTGCATTCGATTGGTGACGGCCTGATCGCCACCGATGCCCGCGCCCGCATCACCCTGATGAACCCGGCCGCTGAACGCTTCACCGGCTGGGCGCTGGCAGAAGCGCGCGGGCTGCCGATCTCGGACGTGTTTGTGATCGAGAGCGAGATCACCGGCTTGCCCGCCGATATTCCGGTCAAACGGGTGCTGACCGAGGGCACGGTGCTGGGTCTGGCCAACCACACGGTGCTGATTGCGCGCGACGGCACCCGGCGTGATGTGGCCGACTCGGCCGCACCGATCCGCAACGCCCGGGGCGTGATCGAGGGGGTGGTGCTGGTATTCCAAGACGTGACCGAGCAGTACCGCATGCGCCGCGCGCTGGCCGACAGCGAGCACCATTACCGCACCCTGGCCAACACCGGACAGGCGCTGGTCTGGACCGCCGGGCTCGACAAAAAATGCAATTATTTCAACAACGTCTGGCTGGCCTTTACCGGCCGCACACTGGCACAAGAACAGGGTGACGGCTGGGCCGAGGGAGTGCACCCGGACGATCTGGAGCACTGCTTCACCACCTATGTGGCGGCTTTTGAGGCGCGCGAGCCTTTTGCCATGGAGTACCGCCTGCGCCATGCCAGTGGCGAGTACCGCTGGATCATGGACCAGGGCAGCCCACGTTATGACAGCCAGGGTCGGTTTCTGGGCTACATCGGGCATTGCCTGGACATCAGCCAGATCAAGCAAGCCGAGGCCCAGGTGGCGCATCTGGCCTACCACGACGCCCTCACCGGCCTGCCCAACCGGGCGCTGTTCCAGGACCGGCTGACGCAGGCGGTGGCGGCGGCACGGCGCAACCAGCGTGTGGGTGCGCTGATGTTTGTGGACCTGGACCATTTCAAGCGCCTAAATGACGTGTATGGCCACGCGCTGGGGGATGCGGTGCTGGAGGAAGTGGCTGGCCGCTTGCAGTTCTACTTGCGCCAGGAGGACACGGTGGCGCGTCTGGGCGGTGACGAGTTTGTGGTGCTGCTGCCCGCGCTGGCGGCCGAGTCCGACGGTGCAGCGACCTTGGCGCGCGCAGTGGCCGACAAGATCCGGCTGGCGCTGGAGGGGCCAATCCTGATCAACGGCACCAGCTACCACACCGCCGCCAGCATGGGGGTGACGCTGTTTCCCAAACACAACGAGTCGGTCGACGACCTGATGCGCGAGGCCGACATCGCCATGTACCGCTCCAAAGAGCGTGGCCGCAACCAGATCTCGTTCTTCCAGGTCGACATGCAGCAAACCGTGACCCAGCGTTACGCCTTGGAGCAGGAACTGCGTGAGGCGGTGGCGCAGCAGGCCTTTGAGTTACATCTGCAGTCGCAGGTGAATGCCGACGGTGTGGTCATTGGTGCCGAGGCGCTGGTGCGCTGGCGCCACCCGACACGTGGCCTGGTGGCACCGGCCACCTTCATCCCGCTGGCCGAGGAGTCGCGCCTGATCCTGCCCTTGGGCGATTGGGTGCTGCAGCAGAGCTGCCAGGTGCTGGCCCGGCTCGAGGCGGCTGGCCACAGCCTGCACATCGCCGTCAACGTGAGCCCGCTGCAGTTTGCCCAGCCGAACTTTGTGACCCGCATTCGTGACATTCTCAAACAAACCGGGGCCGACCCGACTCACCTGACGCTGGAGATCACCGAGGGTTTGCTGGTGGAGCACATGACCGAGACCATGGGCCGCATGGCCGAACTCGCGGCCCTGGGCATCCGTTTCTCGATCGACGACTTTGGCACCGGATATTCGTCGTTGTCCTACCTCAAGCGCTTGCCGCTGTACGAGCTCAAGATCGACAAGAGTTTTGTCCAGGACCTGCCAGAAGACCCCAACGATGTGGCGCTGGTCGAGACCATGCTGGCGATGGCGCAACACCTGCATCTGAGTGTGGTGGCCGAGGGCGTGGAGACCGCCGCGCAGTTTGAGTTCTTGAAAAGTCGCGGCTGCAACCGGTTTCAGGGCTACCACTTTCACCGGCCGCAAGAGCACCACGAGTGGTTTGAGGCCTTTGCCAAACCGTCGCAGCTGGCGCCCCAGTAGCCCCTCCAGACGCACCATGCCCCGATTTGCTGCCAACCTGACGTTCCTGTTCACCGAGGTGCCGTTTCTGGATCGCTTCGAGTGGGCGGCGTGTGCCGGGTTCACCGCGGTGGAGTTTTTGTTTCCGTATGCTTGGCCTGCCGCCGAGATCAAGACGCGGCTGGATGCCTTTGGCCTGCAGCTGGTGTTGCACAACCTGCCTGCGGGTGACTGGGACGCGGGTGACCGGGGCCTGGCCTGCCACCCGGGCCGCTGCGAGGCGTTTCGCGCCAGTGTGGCCACCGGTATCCGTTACGCCCAGGCGCTGGGTGTGTCACAACTCAACTGCCTGGCGGGCAAAGCGCCTGCTGGTGTGAATGAAGCGCTGGTCCATCAGACTTTGGTGGAGAACCTGCGTTACTGCGCGGGCGAGTTCAAAGCGGCTGGCCTGCGCATGCTGCTGGAGCCGATCAACACCTTTGACATGCCTGGGTTTGTGGTTAACCACACGGCACAAGCCGTGGCGCTTTTGGATGAGCTGGGTGCTGACAACGCGTTTGTCCAGTACGACATCTACCATGCCCAACGCATGGAAGGTGAGCTGGCGGCCACACTACAACGGCACCTGGCGCGCATCGGCCACATGCAGCTGGCCGACAACCCGGGCCGCCACGAACCCGGCACCGGCGAGATCAATTTCCCCTACCTGTTCAAGCACCTGGACCACATTGGCTACAGCGGCTGGATCGGCTGTGAGTACCATCCTCTGACCCAGACTGAAGCCGGGCTGGGCTGGCTGCAAAACCTCAGGTGATTTTGATTTGATAGCTGTTTGCCCTTGTTTCATAAGGGCTAGAGGCACTTTTGACGTATAAGTGGTCGGGCGGACCGGTTCGACCCGCACCCTCACTGGCTCGTCGGTTCAGCGCGCCAACATCACCCCAGCAGCGCCCACAAACCCAAGCCCGCAAAAATCAGCGCCGAGACCACATGCACCACACGCAGTGGCACCAGGCGTGTCATGCGTTCACCGAGCCAGACCACCGGCGCATTGGCCAGCATCATGCCCACCGTGGTACCGGCAATCACCCAGTAGTAGGCTTGGTACTGCGCGGCCAGCATCACCGTGGCGATCTGGGTCTTGTCGCCCATCTCGGCCAGAAAAAATGCCACCACCGTGGTGCCAAACACACCAAAACGTGGTTTGGCGGGGGCGTCGCTGTCATCGATCTTGTCGGGGATCAGCATCCAGGCAGCCATCGCGATGAACGAGCCACCCAGCACCCAGCGCAGCATGTCCGGCCCGAGCACCGTGGTGACCCAGGCTCCGGCGGCCCCGGCCAGCGCGTGGTTGGCCAGGGTGGCGACAAAAATACCCAGGACAATCGGCCAGGGCTGGCGAAAACGCGCCGCCAGAATGAGTGCCAACAGTTGGGTTTTGTCACCCATCTCGGCAAGGGCAACGATGCCGGTGGATACAAGAAAAGCTTCCATGAGGGTCTCCGGCCGGACAAACAAAACCAATGACTGCGCAGCATCCCCGGCCAAAAACGGAGGTGCGCAGCCAAAGGTCTCGCCAAAATCCTGTTGCAGGACTCTGCTTGCGCCATGTTGGCCGAAACCGGCCAGACAAGTCTGTTGACGCAAGCCCCTCTCAATGAAGAAGGGCGGCTACTCCCCAATGACAGCGCGCATTGTAGGGTTATCGCGCAGCCACCGATGTGTTGTGTCTTTTTGACCCGCCTGGCGGGCTGAATGTCCCGTTAAAAGCGCCAACTTTACGTTGGCTTCACCGCAGCGACATGACACACCGTGGGTCATGGCGGAACATCACGGGCTTTGGGTGCGGCTTGTTTTGGCGCCCTGTCTTGTCTGTACTTCACTTTGAATGGATCCACTTTGAAATTCCTGCGTTTTCTCCAACTGCGCCCATCGCGGGTGATGGCGAGTCTCGTTTTGGCGGGCTTGAGTTGTCTGGCTGTCGCCCAGAACAGCCCCGCCCAGAGCTTGCCCAGCGCTGCCCAGGCCGGACCACGCGCCACGGCACTGCCTGACATGACCAGCATCGTGGCGCAGTTTGCGCCGACCGTGGTGAACATCAGTGTGCGGGGCACACGCAAGGTGTCGACGGCGGGCGACGCCGCACAGGACCCAGGCAATGAGGCGGAAAGATCCCAGGAGGATGACGCGGTGAGTGACTTTCTGCGCGGGTTTCAGAAGCGTTTTGGTGGTTTGCCGTCGCAGTTGAACATTCCTGTGCGCGGAGAGGGTTCCGGTTTCATCGTCAGCTCGGAGGGTGTGATTCTGACCAACGCCCATGTGGTGAGTGATGCGGAAGAGGTGGTGGTCAAACTGACCGACCGCAGAGAATTCATGGCCAAGGTTCTGGGCACGGACAAGCGCACCGACATCGCCGTGCTGAAAATTGAGGCACGTGATTTGAAGGTTGCCCCCACCACGGCATCAACCCCGCCGCAGGTCGGTGAATGGGTGCTGGCCATCGGCTCTCCCTTCGGGTTCGAAAGCACGGTCACGGCGGGTGTCATCAGCGCCACCCGGCGCTCTTTGCCGGGGGACGGTTCGGTCTCGTTCATCCAGACGGATGCGGCCGTCAATCCGGGCAATTCGGGTGGGCCGCTGATCAATATGCGGGGCGAAGTCATTGGCATCAACTCGCAAATCTTCACCAAAACGGGGGGTTACCAGGGTTTGTCCTTTGCCATTCCGATGGCGGTAGCGCAGCGTATCCAACAGCAGATCCTGAGTACCGGCAAGGTACGCCACGCCAAGCTGGGGGTGGAGGTGCAGGATGTCAACCAAACACTGGCGGAAGCTTTCAAACTGGGCAAACCGGCCGGAGCGCTGGTGCTCAATGTGGAAAAAGGCAGCGCGGCCGAACGGGCGGGTCTGCAGGACAGCGATGTTGTGCTGGCGGTCAACGGCAAGGTGATCGAGTTTTCGGGCGACCTCTCTGCCAGCGTGAGTTTGGCGCAGCCAGGTGACCGTTTGGAACTGAACGTGTGGCGCAAGGGCGCCACGCGCACGATGCAGGTCCAGCTGGGTGATGCGACCGTGCCGGTGACCCAGCCGGTAGCCACTGCCACCGTCGCATCCAGACCGGTGGACCGGCTCGGTCTGCTGTTGCGTCAGCCGAAAGTAGCTGACAAACCCGGCCCCACCAGCGATGCGGGCTTGCTGATTGAGGGTGTGGCCGCTGCGGCTGACCGGGCAGGTGTTCAACCCGGTGATCTGCTGCTGGCGATCAATGGCCAGACCGTGAGCACGTTGGCCCAGGTCGACACGGCGGTGCAGCAGGCTGGCAAGTCGGTGGCACTGCTGGTGCTGCGCGATGGTGTCAAGATCTACCTGGCACTCAGGCTGGCTTGAGCGTCGCAGCGGGCCGCGCTTTCAAATCCTGCGTCAAGGCGCCTCAAAAAACCGCACCCGGTTGCGACCTTCGCCCTTGGCCTGGTACATCGCGACATCTGCCCGATGCAATATCTGCGCCTGGCTGGTGTCGCGGTGTGAGAACAGGGTGACACCGATGCTGGCCGTGCAGCGGTGTCCCACATCGCAGGTCTGATCACCGGTGTCGCAGAAGATCAGCACATAAGGCTCGGCCAAGCTTGTCAGTATCTTGCCCGCAACGACCTGGGCTTGCGCTGTGGAGGCACCAGCATCCACCGCCAAGTCGGTCAGCATGACCACAAACTCGTCACCTCCGATGCGTGCCACGGTGTCGACCTCGCGCACGCAGGCTTTCAGGCGCCGCGCCAGCTCACTCAACAACATGTCACCCAACTCGTGGCCATGCCGGTCATTGATCGGTTTGAAGTTGTCCAGGTCGATGTACATCATGGCGCCATAACAGCCGCTGCGTCGGCTTGCGGTGATGGCTTGGGCCAGCCGGTCGGTCAGCAGTCGCCGGTTGGGCAGCTGTGTCAGTGCGTCGTAAAAAGCCATGTGTCTGACCTGCTGCTCCATCTCATGGCGGTCGGTCACATCCTCAAACACCACATAGGCTTGGGCCAGCTTGCCGTCTTTGAACAAGGGCATGGCACTGACCAGCAGCCAGACGTAATCGCGTTCAGGCACGGCAATACCCATGATCACGTTGCGTACCGGTTGGCCGGTCCTGAGCGCCCTAGATATGGGGTGTTGTTCACCGGGGAAATCACTGCCGTCTTCGTGGATGGCGCGCCAGCGCGGGTCGGTGCAGGTGGTGCCTTGCAACTGGTCCAGCGTCAGGCCCAGCAGCCGCTGCGCCGCCGGGTTGGCCGAGGTGATGACGCCGTCGAGGTTCTGGTACAAAACGCCGGTGGGCAGGGTTTCGAACAAGGTGCGGAACATGTCTTCGCTGGCCCGCAAAGCGTCCTGGGTGGCCTTTTGATCCAGCGCAATGCTGACCAGGTGGGCAGACTGCTCGATCAGGGCAATGTCATGGGGCGCTGGCGAATTGACCTGGCGGTGGTAAATGGCGAAGGTGCCCAGCACCCGCCCGCTGGAGGACCGCACCGGCTGCGACCAGCAGGCACGCAGTCCCGCTTGCAAAGCCAGTGCCTTGTAGTTGGCCCAGTAGGGGTGGGTGGCGATGTCCTCCACAATGACACGTTGACCGGTGGCAGCGGCCGTGCCACACGAGCCTTGGCCAACACCAATGACCAGGCCCACCAGGGCCTGGTTGTAGAAATCGGGCAGGCTCGGTGCGATAGAGCACTCCAAATGCCGTCCCTGGATGTCGAGCAGAACAATGCTGCACAGCATGGCGGGGTGCAGCTGCTCCACGCCCAGCACCATCGCGCGCAACACATCTGGCAGCCTGGCATCTCCGGTCATCAGCTCCAGGATATGGCCGCGAAACTGCTCCCGGCGTTCGGTCAGCTTGGTGGCGCTGATATCGGTGCAGGTGATCACCGCCCCACCGTGGGTATGCAGGTGCAAAGGCCGCACCACCATGCAGAACCAGCGCTGCTGGTCGGGCGAATCGGTGGGGTAGTCCAGACAGAAGTGGGTTGATCGGCCAGCCAGCACGGCCTCAACACCCTCGCGCACCTGCCCCAAAGTCGGGTTGTCGCTGGTGTAGGTGACGCCACAGGCTTGCAGATAGTTGGCGCCGATGGTGGTGTGTGGCCCAGCTTGGTCGGACGCAGGCCTGTGGTCCGGCGCAAAACGCCGCCATTGTTCATTCACCGCCAGGATGCTGCCATGGTGATCAATCACCGCCACCCCGGCCGCCACCGAATCCAGAATCAGACTTTTAAAAGCCTCGCTGTTTTCCTCGGCGTGCTGCACGGCAGGCTCGACCACAGGGACAAGCCCAGTGGTGGCTGCCCGCCGACGCGCCAGCAGCCCGCTGGCAGCCACTGAAAAAAAAGCGGCCAGCACGGTGCCCAACAGCACATAAATCACACCATCACGAGTCAGCTGCGCCAGGTGCGCCTGCAAGGCCGCATCAGCCAAAGCCGCAGTCTGGCTGGGCTGAACGGCAAGCAGTGCTTCCTGCTGGCGGCGTGTCAGATCCCAGACCAAGGCTGACAGCGTCAGGGCGACGCACAGCACCGTGCCGCTCACCAGTTGACGGCGCAAACTGCCCAGCAGCAGGTGGTGCAGGAAGTGGCGCATCAGCGGCTTTCAATCGGCCGCATGGCCAAAGCAAATGCTCCGACATTGCGGGCCACCCCATCAGAAAGGGGCTGGCAGGAACACAGCAAAACTGCCATCAGCGCTGCGCCCCCTTTGACCAGTTGTTGCAAGTCTTTCATGTGCCCTCACCTGCCGGTTTTGTCAACCCTACTCGTCTGTTACAACTTTAGCACCGCTGCCTGGATTGCGAAAGTAATCGCAGGCCTACTATGTGAAAAATACCCTTCAGGCCCTTATCAATAAAGGGATATTAGCTTTGCATTTGATAGCGTTTTGACGTGTTGTCGGTGGGCTCGCCAAGCTGTCTGGCAGGGGAGCGTTGGGGTGCTGCTAAGCTCAAGCCATGTACACGCATCCTGATCACCCGCCCGCAGTTGGGGCACACACACACCGCATCAACCTGGGTCTGCAAGGCGGCGGCTCACACGGTGCCTTCACCTGGGGGGTGCTGGATGTGCTGTTGCAAGACCCGCGCATCGACATCGAAGGCATCAGCGGCACCAGCGCTGGCGCCATGAACGCTGTGGCCCTGGCGCACGGCCTGGCGCAGGCTCAAGGGCGATCCCGTGTGACGGCGCGTGAAGCCGCGCGCGAGTCGCTGGCCAATTTCTGGAACGGCATCGTGGCCATGGGCGCCCTCAGCCAGGCGCAGCGTGCGCCGTTTGACTTGATGTTCGGTTTGACAGGGCTGGACAGCTCTCCCACCGGACAATGGGCTGACGCGATGGCGCGCGCCTGGTCGGGGTCAATGTCGCCTTATCAGAGCAATCCGCTAGACATCAATCCGCTGAAGGATTTTGTCGAGCGTCAGATTGATTTTGAACGACTGGCCGCGTTCAAGGATCTCAAGGTGTTTGTGGTGGCCACCAAGGTGAGCACAGGGAAGGCCGAGGTGTTTTCGGGTGAACGCCTCACCGCCAGCGCGGTGATGGCCTCGGCCTGTCTGCCCATGATGTTTCAGGCGGTGGAGATTGACGGCGAGTTTTACTGGGACGGTGGCTACGTTGGCAACCCGGCGATTCACCCCCTGATCTACCAATGCGCCAGCCGCGACATTGTGCTGGTGCAGATCAATCCGATCCGGCGCGACAAATTGCCCACCAGCGCGGTGGACATCATGGATCGGCTCAACGAAATCACTTTCAACGCCGCGCTGATGGCTGAAATGCGCGCAATCGACTTTGTCAAGCGCCTGCTCAAGGAAGGCAAACTCAACCCTGACCATTACAAGGATGTGTTGCTGCACCGCATTGACGGTGGTGAGGTGTTGGAGCAGCTTGGCGCAGCCACCAAGCTGGCAACCGATGCGCCGCTGATCAACGCTCTGCACGATCTGGGACAAAGCCACGCCCGCCAATGGCTGGCCCAGCACGTCGGTGACCTGGGTGTGCGCTCGGGTGTCAACATCGCCCAGGACTACCTGGATGACCTGCGTGTGCCGGTGCGCCAGGAGCGGCGTGCGCAAGCCGGGTGAACCCTAGGACAGTGGTATCTGGACGACAGATTCATGCCATTTTCAACAGGGATGAAAAAATAGTTTGAAAAACGGGAACTTGACGTATCATCGTCGCCATATTGCTCCTACATGGAGTGGTATGGGTTTGCGGTGAATGCCAGTTACGCGTCTTCTCTAAGTCTCCAGAGGTTTGGTTGCAGCGGTCATGGACTCCATCGCGTTTTGAGTTATTTTGAGGAGTCCTTTCATGGGCAACAAACTTTACGTCGGCAATCTGCCATATTCCTTCCGTGACGATGACCTGCAACAGGCATTCTCCCAACACGGTTCCGTTACCAGCGCCAAAGTCATGATGGAACGTGACACCGGCCGCTCCAAAGGTTTCGGTTTCGTTGAAATGGGCAGCGATGCTGAAGCACAAACAGCCATCAACGCCATGAACGGCCAACAGTTCGGTGGTCGTGGCCTCGTGGTCAATGAAGCCCGTCCGATGGAACCCCGTGCTCCCCGCTCTGGTGGCGGCGGCTTCGGTGGTGGCGGCGGCGGTGGCGGCTACGGTGGTGGCGGTCGCTCTGGCGGCGGCGGTGGTGGTTACGGCGGCGGTGGTGGCGGCGGTTACGGCGGTGGCCGTAGCAGCTACTAAGCACATACTGCTTGACTCAGACTTCGGTCTGACAAAAAAGGGTCCCTCGGGACCCTTTTTGTTTTGGCGGCTAAATTCAGTTGTCGTTGTTGCTGCGTGGTTTGCGCGGGCGCCCGGCGAAAGCCTTGTCAAACAAGGCGTTGGGTAGCAGGCGCAGCACCTTCGCCACCACACCCATTTGCCACGGGATCACCCGGTAGCTGCAACCCGCCTGGATGGCTTTGAACGCTTTGTCTGCAAAAGCCTCTGCTTGCATCAAAAAGGGCATGGTGTAGCCGTTGTTTTGTGTCAGTGGTGTGGCGACGTAGCCCGGGCACAGGGTCACGACCTTGACGCCTGTGTTGCGCAACTCACCGCGCAGGCTTTCGCAATAACTGATGACCGCCGCTTTGCTCGCGCAGTAACCCCCGTGGCCGGGCAGGCCCCGGATGCCAGCCACACTGCCAATGCCCACCAAGGTGCCTGAACCGCGCGCCACCATGGCGGGGATGAACGGCCCGAGGGTGGCGGCTGTTCCCATCACGTTGGTGGCCAGAATGCGCGCCATGACCTCCAGGTCTTCGGGGCGTGACGAATCAACACCGATGCTGATGCCTGCATTGGCAATCACCACATCAGGCACACCCTGGCGCGCCATGCACGCTTGTGCCATGTGCTGCATCGCCTGGGTATCTGTTACATCGGTACTATATATTTGATATCTATCTGCGCTTATTCCATAAGGGCTAAGCCATGATTTGATGCTATCCCCGCGGCGAGCAACCAGGGCCAGCTGCCAGCCCTGACGGGCGTAGTGCAGGGCCAAGGCTTGCCCCAAACCGCTGGAGGCGCCGGTGATCAGGACGAGAGGTGCCATGTGGGTATTTAATTAGCGTTTGGGGCTGGGAATCAGCACACCTTTGACACGGCCGTCGAGTTGAATCACACGCGTTTGGTTGTCGTAGGCCATGTTGTCGGCGGTGAAGGTGTCCGGCCCCCGTGTCAGGACAACTGGTTGGTTCGAGCTGACCTGCTCGGTGTTGATGAACGCATGCAAATACTCGCCGCTGAATGTCAGCTCAGGTTGCTCCTTGCCGGTGGCGCTCACGGTGGCGGCTCGCAGCACCTTGGCGTTGCCGATCAGGGTGACTTCGGAGCCGTCCTCATTGCTCAGTGCACTGCGGGCAGTGGCTGTGGTCAAACGCCCCTCCTGATCAAAAGAACGGATGATCACCTGGTCGATCTCCAGGGTGTCGGTATCGGGATAGTGCCGCGCTTCGGTCCCTTTGACTTCGCTCTTGAGCTGTCCTGTGACATCAAAGGTCTTGACAGAAAACTTGCGCATGAAATAGTCGGGCTGATGCTGGGGAGCTGTGGCCTCGGCAACGGCGCCGGTGCTGGGTGTGCTGCGCACCAGCCAGTAGGTGGCTCCCGCCAGCAGCCCCATCAGCAGCACCGGCAGGTACAAGGCCAAACGGTCCCAGGCCCAGCGCAGCCTGTTCATGGCAAATAGGCTTGCAGCAGCTGGGCATACCGCCCACTGGCGACCAGCAACAGGTCACACAGCTCGCGCACCGCCCCGTCGCCGCCGCGCAGGCGTGTGACGTAATGTGCCCGTGCGCTCACCTCAGCCTGGGCGTTGGCAGGGGCACAAGCCAGGGCACAACGCGTCAACACTGGCAGGTCTGGCCAGTCGTCACCCATGGCGGCGGCTTGTGTCCAGTCCAGCCCCAGGGTCTGCAGGATGGCTTCGGCGGCAGGGCGTTTGTCCTCTGTGCCAAAAACCGCATGTTCGATGCCCAGTGCGGCCAGTCGCAGGCGCAAGGGTTTGGAGTCGCGCCCGGTGATCACCGCCGGGGTGATGCCTGCGCGCTGCAGCAGCTTGAGGCCATGGCCATCGAGCGTGTTGAAACGTTTGAGGGTTTCACCGCCTTCAGAAAAATACAGGCCGCCGTCGGTCAGCACACCATCCACATCCAGAAATACCACGCGGATGCCTTGGGCCTGGAGCAGCAGTTCGGGCGAAAAGTTCAGGACAGGTGCCATCAGATCACCTTGGCCCGCATCAGGTCGTTGAAATTGAGCATGCCGCACAGTTGGCCCGCAGCGTCAAGCACCAGCACACTGGTGATGCGACGCAACTCCATCAGCTCGGCGGCCTCCACCGCCAGTGCATCCACACTGACCGTCTGCGGGTTGAGGTGCATCACCTGCCCAGCGCTGGTCTGACGTAAATCGATGCCCTTTTCCACTAGGCGGCGCAGGTCGCCGTCGGTGAAGATGCCACGTACCTGGCCGGCCTCGTCAATCACAGTGGAGGCGCCCAAGCCCTTGGCGCTCATCTCGCGCATCAGCTCGCTGAAACTGGCGTCCAGCCCGACCCGTGGAATTTGCTCACCGGTGCGCATCACATCACGCACATGGGTCAGTAACTTGCGCCCCAGTGCACCACCGGGGTGGGAGCGGGCAAAGTCCTCGGCTTTGAAGCCGCGCGCGTCCAGCAGCGCCACGGCCAGTGCATCACCCAGCGCCAACTGGGCGGTGGTGCTGGCGGTGGGGGCCAGGTTCAGCGGGCAGGCTTCCTTTTCAACACCGCTGTTCAAAAAAACGGTGGCATGGCGTGCCAGCGTCGAGGTCGGGTTGCCAGTCATGGCCAGCAAGGGGATGCTCAGGCGCTTGATCATCGGCAGGATCACGTTGAGCTCGTCGGACTCACCACTGTTGGAAATGGCCAGCACCACATCCAGCGGCTGGATCATGCCCAGGTCACCGTGGCTGGCCTCGGCCGGGTGCACAAACATGGCTGGTGTGCCGGTGGAGGCCAGTGTGGCCACAATCTTGCGCCCAATGTGGCCACTTTTACCCATGCCCATGACCACCACTCGTCCGGGGCTGGCCAGCACCAGTTGGACCGCTTTGACAAAGTTGTCACCCAGATGTTGCTTGAGGCGCAGCATCGCTGCCGCCTCCACATCCAGGGTGTCTCGGGCCAGCATCAGAACGCGGTCAGCGTCAAAAGATGGCGCAGAGGTGGGCAGGTTTTTCATAGCCGCATTTTATCGGCCAGCCAGGGTTCATCCCAAAATCGCTTGTTAGTATCCAGGGGTGAATCCGCTTGATCTAACCCTTCTTTACCTGTTGGCCGCCGTGCTCGGTGTGGTGGTGTGCCGTTCCCTGAAACTGCCGCCCATGCTGGGTTATCTGGCTGTGGGGGTGGTGATCGGTCCGAATGCGCTGGCATTGGCCAAAAATGCCGACGGTGTGCGCCACCTGGGTGAGTTTGGCGTGGTGTTCCTGATGTTTGTGATCGGCTTGGAGTTCAACCTGCCCAAATTGCGCACCATGCGCCAGCATGTGTTTGGTCTGGGCATGTTCCAGGTGACACTGACCATCCTGGTCACCACTGCGGCCAGCATGGTGTTGGCGACGCTGGCGCCCAGCCAGTGGGGGATGGACTGGAAAACAGCCCTGGCCCTGTCGAGTGCGATGGCCATGAGCAGCACCGCGATTGTGGTCAAGCTGATGTCCGAACGCATCGAAATGGAGAGCGAACATGGCAAGCGGATCATGGGGGTGCTGCTGTTCCAGGACTTGGCGGTGGTACCCCTGCTGGTGCTGATTCCGGCGTTAAGCGCCTCGCCCGAACAGATGGCGGAGACCATGACCTGGGCGCTGTTCAAGGCCGGGGTTCTGATCACCCTGTTGCTGGTGGGCGGGCCGCGTGTGATGCGCTGGTGGTTGACCCAGGTGGCACGGCGCAAGAGTGAAGAGTTATTTGTGCTGAACCTGCTGCTGGTCACGCTGGGCCTGGCCTGGCTGACCGAGCTGGCGGGTCTGAGCCTGGCCCTGGGGGCATTCATCGCGGGCATGTTGATCTCGGAGACGCAGTACAAGCACCAGGTGGAGACCGACATCCGCCCCTTCCACGATGTGCTGCTGGGCCTGTTTTTCATCAGCATCGGCATGATGCTGGACTGGCGCCTGGTGCTGGAGCGCTGGCCACTGGTGCTGATTCTGGTGACCCTGCCGGTGTTATTCAAGGCCGCGATGATCACTCTGATCACCAAAGGTTTTGGTGCCAGCGCCGGGGTGTCGTTGCGCACCGGCCTGTACCTAGCGCAAGCCGGTGAGTTCGGTTTTGTGCTGCTGACACTGGCGCAAAACAACAACCTGGTGCCGCCGGAGCTGCTCAACCCGATTCTGGCCGCCATGGTGTTATCGATGCTGGCCACACCCTTCATCATCATGCGCAGCAGCGCCATCGTGATGCGCCTGGTTAGCAACGAATGGTTGATGGAGTCGGTGCAGATGACCACCATCGCCCGCAAAGCCATCAAGGCCAACAAACACGTCATCATCTGCGGCTACGGCCGCTGTGGCCAGAATCTGGCGCGTATGCTCGACAAGGAGCACATCGCCTACATGGCGCTTGACCTGGACCCGGACCGGGTGCGTCAAGCCGCAGCGGCGGGGGATTCGGTGGTGTTTGGGGACGCCGGGCGATTGCAAGCCTTGATGGCTGCCGGCCTGGCGCGTGCCAGCGCGGTGGTGGTGACCTATCTGGAAACCGCCAGTGCCCTCAAGGTGCTGTCCCACATTCAGGAGCATGCACCGCAGGTGCCGGTGGTGATCCGCACCCAGGACGACCACGACCTGGAACTGTTGCAAAAAGCCGGTGCCACCGAGGTGGTGCCCGAAACCATCGAAGGCTCACTGATGTTGGCCAGCCACGCGCTGGCGCTGGTGGGTGTGCCGATGCGCCGGGTGATCCGCATCGTGCGCGAGCAGCGTGACGCCCGCTACAGCCTGCTGCGTGGTTTCTTCCGGGGTGCCGACGATGGGGATGCTGATGAAGCGCAGCTGGAGCGCCTGAGCACTCTGCAGCTGCCTGTGCACGCCAAAGCCATCGGCCAGAAGGTGGGTGACTTGTCGCTGGATGTGCTTGACACCCGGCTGGTGAGTCTGCGTCGCCAGTCCGGGCAGATCATGCCCCTCACCGATGAACTGGTGTTGGTGGCGGGTGACACCCTGGTGATTTCCGGCAAGGCCGACGCCATCAGCCAGACCGAGTTGAGATTGCTCAAAGGTTGATGTTCCCCAAACCGGCGTGGCCACAGCGCCATGCACAATAGCGTCTGATCTTCCAACTCTGCCTTTTTTATGTACAACACCAGCGTCAACCAATACCTTCGTGAGCACATCCGCACCGTGATGGACTGGCCGGCACCCGGCGTGCAGTTTCGCGACATCACGCCGCTGCTGCAGGACGCCAAGGTGTTCAGGGTGCTGATCGACGCCTTTGTGCATCGCTACATGGACCCGAGCATGCGCCCTGATGTGGTGGCCGGGCTCGACGCGCGCGGCTTCATCATTGGTTCGGTGATTGCCTACGAGCTGGGTGTCGGGTTCGTGCCGATCCGCAAAAAAGGCAAGCTGCCCTTCACCACGGTGGAAGAAACCTACGAACTGGAATACGGCAGCGCCACCGTGGAGTTGCACGTGGATGCGGTCAAGGTTGGCCACCGGGTGCTGCTGATCGACGACCTGATTGCCACCGGCGGCACCATGATGGCCGGCAAAAAACTGCTGGAAAAACTCGGTGCCGAGGTCATGGAAGGCGCCGCCATTGTGGATCTGCCTGAACTGGGCGGATCGGCCAAGCTGCGTGCCAACGGTTTGCCGTTGTTCACCCTGGTCGATTTCGAGGGTTTGTAAGCCCCCTGGGCGGGTTTACAGCCCGCCGAATTGGGTGCGGCTCAAGGGTGAGGCCGCATCGTCCGGCTCCAGCAGCTGGGTGTCTTCATAACCGGGTGGTGGCGCTGGTTTGCGCGGTCCCGAGGTCAACACTTCTCCGGGTTTGACGTCTGCGGGTGTGCCAGGTGAGGCCTCTGAGATGGCTTTTTTGAAGGCCAACACCTCGTCGTTGTCGATTGGATCAAAGCCTGGACGTGCTGGTTTGGCCGGGGTAGCTGCCGCCGTGGGCCGGGCGGGCTCCCGTGTCGGCTCCTCTCTGAGTCGAGCCGCCTCAGCCGCCGTGTGGGGCACCAGCCGCCAGTACACCGCCTTGACTTGCAGGTCGTAACGCTGCGCAGCCGTCATGGCCATCAGCTGCTCTACCGCATTCCAGCGGCTTGGGGCCAGCACCTGGTCACCCATCAAGTCGATCATCACGAGAAACTGGCGGCCCCGTGCGTCGAGTGACAGCACTTTGAACTTGTAGTGCGAGGCCAGCACCTCGCTGCGCAACATGACATTGCGCACCACGTCGTACAGGTTTTCACGCCGTTCGTGGCGCTGGTGTTTGAGGTCGGCCAGAGGATCGACCGAGTTCGGTCCGGGCACGGATCTGGGTGCTGCGCTCTTGGTAGCGGCGGGCGCATCTGCGGCGGGCTCTGGCGCTGACTTGGCAAACAACCAACTGAATACGGACATGGTGAACCTCTTGAGCAGTCGAGCCGATAGGAATGGGCATTCTCGGTCAGTCCGCTGTTTGGCAGCCTGACGCCCGGTTATTTTCCAATGCAAAAACTCGAAAAAATGACACCCAACAAATCATCGGCACTGAATTCTCCGGTGATGCTGTTGAGGGCATTTTGTGCCAGCCGCAGTTCTTCGGCCAGCACATCCAGCGCCTGGGCTTGCTGGGCCAGGTGTTGGTCGCACAGTTCCAGATGGTCTTGCACCTGCTGCAAGGCCTGAACATGGCGCGCCCGGGCGGTGAACAGACCCTCGGCGCCGGGTTGCCAGTCGGCCAGGGCCAGCAACTGCTGGCGCAGCGCATCGAGCCCGGCACCGGTTTTGGCCGACAGCGCGATGCCGTGCGCGGGCGCCTTGTCGGGTGCGCTGTCGAGCTTGTTCCAGACATCGATCACCGTCACAGTGTGTGGCAGTTTTTCGGTCATAGCCCTTGTGATGTCTGCATCAACAGCTCTGTATTCCGTAGCGTCCACGCGGGTAAGGTCGTGCAGGAACAAGACCGCATCGGCCTCACCAATGGCGTGCCAGGCGCGCTCAATCCCGATTTTTTCGACCTCGTCGTCACTCTCGCGCAGCCCGGCGGTGTCGATCACATGCAAGGGCACGCCGTCGATCTGGATGGTTTGCTGCACCTTGTCGCGTGTGGTGCCCGCCACAGCGGTGACAATGGCCAGCTCGGCACCGGCCAGGGCATTGAGCAGGGAGGACTTGCCAGCGTTGGGTTGCCCGGCAATCACCACCTTGATGCCCTCGCGCAACAGGGCGCCCTGGCGCGTTTTGGCCAACACCTGGGTCAAACGCTGTTGCAGTTGTGTGAGCTGCCCCTGCGCGTCCGATTGGCGCAGGAAGTCAATTTCTTCTTCAGGGAAGTCGAGCGTGGCCTCCACCAGCATGCGCAGGTGGATCAGCGCGTCACGCAGTTGGTGGATCTCGTGTGAGAAAGCCCCGGCCAGCGAGCGGCTGGCGCTGCGCGCGGCAGCTTCGGTGCTGGCGTCGATCAGGTCGGCAATCGCCTCAGCCTGGGCCAGGTCGATCTTGTCGTTGAGGAAAGCGCGCTCGGAAAATTCACCCGGCAGCGCCAGGCGCAGATGCGCCAGCGTGGGCTGGCCGTCGGGCTGCGGCTTTGCGGCGGCTTCCAGGCAGCGTGCCAGCAGCAGCTGCAACACCACCGGGCCACCATGCGCCTGCAGCTCCAGCACATCCTCGCCGGTGAAAGAGTGAGGGGCCGGAAAGTACAGCGCCAGCCCGTGGTCAATCGCCACATCCTGGCCGTCCAAAAAACCGGTGTACATCGCCTCGCGCGGGCGCAGGGCTTTGCCACACAGGGCCAACACCAGCGGCTGCAGACCGCGCCCGCTGACGCGCACGATGCCCACCGCACCCCGGCCCGGGGCGGTGGCAATGGCGGCAATCGGGTCCTGGTGGCGTGGCAGGGTCACGGTGGGTTCTTTCTTTGGGGGATGGCCGCTGGGCCAAGGGGCCTGAAGTGTACGGTCTTTACAAGCCTTTTGAGGCCTTGGCCCTTGTTGGTCAAGCGGCAATAGCTATGTTTTCAGGAGTATTTGGTCCGCAACGCGGCAA
Organism: Rhodoferax sp. BLA1; assembly: GCF_013416775.1. Taxonomy (GTDB): domain Bacteria; phylum Pseudomonadota; class Gammaproteobacteria; order Burkholderiales; family Burkholderiaceae_C; genus Rhodoferax. The sequence goes on along the minus strand of NZ_SZVI01000001.1, from coordinate 612,700 downwards.
GCCGCCGGCCATTTACCAGGGGCGTTCTGCCATCACCTGGCGTGTCAGGGACATCAGCCGCTCCAGGGTGTGGGTGACCTTGACATCGCGAAAGGGCACACTGCTGGTGATGCGGTACTCGGCCTGGCTGGTGTCGCGCACAATCGGTTCACCCGTGGGCATGCCGTGCCGGTTGATCAGCACCGCCACCTTGGGCATGGTGGTGTTGAGGCCGCGCTTGATGACCAGCGCCACCTCCTGCGAGGTCAGTTTGACGTAGGTGCCAGGGGAATAAATGCCCACGGCCTTGATCAGCGCGGCACCGGCCTCGTCGATCTGCTTGTTTTCATCAAAATAACAAGATTGCATGGCCACGCCGGGGGCTTCAGGTGCACGCGTCACGCGCGGCGACATGCGGGCCGCAAACATGTCGGCACGCTGGATCAGGCGCGCCAGGCGCTGGCCGTCGCTGCGTGGCGCCAGCGGTCCAGGGGATTTGGTGCCGTGGTTGAGCACCGCCTCCAGCCACAGTGCATCGGACACCCCCATTTGTTGCAGCAGGTCCACCGAACGGGGGGCGTGTGTCTGGATGTGTTTCAACTGCGTCGGGTTGGGCGGTTCTTTTTGCGCGGCCAGCCGGTCCTGCAACTCGGTCATGCTGATGTTCATGGTCAGCGCCGCACTGCTCAGTGCTCGCACCTGGGCGGCGGGCCAACGCAGCACATCACGTGCGGCCAGGCAACACATCACACTGACCAGCATCGCGTGGGTGGCGCTGTAGTGGCGAATTTCGCTGCCCGAGAGGTGGATCAGCGCAAACAAGGCCCCGTCAGGGTTGCGCTGGGTTTCGCGCTCCAGATCGGTTTGCAAGCGCTCCAGCCGTGGCAGAAAGGTGTCGCCCTGGTGGTCGCGCAGCAAGGCGTGCGCCTGGTGTTGCAGGTAGAGCCAGTCGGCCTCGTCGTTGTCGATGTCGATGCTCTTGTTGCGCTTGGCGTCATAAGGGGACACCTGGACCTCGGCAATTTGCCCCAGCGACCTGTCCTCCAGCACCAGGTTGTTGAGCCGGTTGACGTAGCCCCGGCGCAGGTTGTCGGTCTGGTCTGCGTCGATGTAGATCTGGCTACGCTGGCCAACCATCACTTCCAGCTCCTGGCGACTACCCACCATGTAGCCCGGGCTGGCCAGCAATACGCCGTTCTGGTCGAGCAGCGCACAGGGCAGAGGTTGGCCGACAAGGATCGAATCGGTGGTGACAGGGACCAGGTTCATAGCGACTTTGATTATGCCCAGCAGGCCACATTGGCGCAGGTGCCGGGAGCATAAACCAGAGTCTGTGCCTGATAGCATCCAATACATGCCACAAACCCATTCTGTTCCTGCCTTTGACGATGCCCTGGCGAGCGGGGCATTGACCCAAAAACTGTGCCGACCCGACCAGCTGTTGCCGTGTCTGGCGCGATTGCCACGCCCGCTGGTGTTCACCAACGGGGTGTTCGACGTGTTGCACCGCGGCCATGTGATGTACCTGGAGCAGGCGTGTGCGCTGGGCGGCAGCCTGGTGGTGGCGCTCAACACCGACGCCTCGGCCAAACGGCTCGGCAAAGGCCCGGACCGCCCGCTTAACAACGAGGTGGACCGCGCCTGTGTTATCGCGGCGCTGGCCAGCAGCTCGCTGGTAACCTGGTTTGACGAAGACACCCCGCTGGAACTGATTCGGCTGGTGCGCCCCGACATCCTGGTCAAGGGCGGTGACTACGACATGGAGACACTGGCCGAGACCCAGGTGGTGAAAGCTTATGGCGGGAGGGCGCTGGCGCTGCCTTTTGTGCACGGCTACTCCACCACCGCGCTCGTGAAGAAAATCAGAAGTTCATCGTAAAAAGTGCTTCTATCCCTTATTTATAAAGGGCTGGTAGCTACTTATTGGATAGCTGATGGGTGTATCAGCGCTCGTTGCGAAACTGTTGGTGGCAGCTTTTGCAGCTTTTTTCCACTTCATTGACGGCCGCGCTAATGCTTGGCAGGTCCGCGCTGCCAGCCACCGCCACCAGTTGGTCAACACTGGCCAGGTACTTGTCCTGTGCCTGTTTGAACTCGGTCGGCTGGCTCCAGACTTCAGGTTTGGCACGGGTGGGTGGGTAGTTGCCATCGGCCGTGAAAAAAGCCCAGGGTTGGCCGGACAAGTCTCTGAGCGCCTGGGCACCCTCGACAAAGACCGGTTTGACGTAGTCCTTATGGCCACGCGCGACCAGGCCCAAAGGCTCCAGCGTCTGGGTCATTTTTTTGAACACGGCGACACGTTGGCTGACGAGTTGTTGTGGATGGGTGTCTTTGGCCGCGTCGCTGCAGGCACCCAGCAACAGGGTGCAAGCCAGCAGAGACAGCGTGATGGGGAAGTGGTTTGACATGAAGGTGTGTCGACAGAGGTTGGGAAACAGAGCAGGCGCCAGTCGGCGAAGGCCGCTGGCGCCGCTGGTGGACGGTTTATAAATCGAAGACGGTCTGCCACAAGGCCAGGATCGCCTGGCGTTCCGTCTGTAATTCCTCGGGGCCGACTTGGGGCGACTCTTCGTTGAGCCGTGCCCGGTGTTGCAGCACACGCAAGATGCGGTAGGCGCTGGCAGCGGCGTGGCCGATGCCAGCGGGCAACAGGCCCAGCACCTCGGCGCGTTCCAGCAAGGCAATGTTGCCAGCATTGACCATCAGCTCTGGATGAGCGCCTGACTGCGACAACACCAGGAACTGCATCACAAACTCGGCGTCCATCATGCCGCCGGGGCTGAACTTGACATCAAATTTGTCGCCGCGGATCGGGTGGGCGCTGGCCACCCGGGCACGCATGGCGCTGATCTCGGTGCGCAGGGCGGCCACATCACGCTCGGCACTGATGACACTGGCGCGAACTGCCTCGAACCGGGTGTGCAGGGCCTCGTCACCGAGCACACAACGGGCGCGGGTGATGGCCTGGTGTTCCCAGGTCCAGGCGGTGTTGGAGCCGCGCTGCTGCTGGTAATTGGCGTAGGAGGAGAAAGAGGTGATCAGCAGACCCGCGTTGCCATTGGGGCGCAGCGCGGTGTCAATCTCGTACAGGTCACCTTCACCGGTTTTCACGGTGAGCCAGTTGATCAGCTTGCGCACCAGGTTGGCGTAGACCTCGGGCGCACGGTCATCGTCGTCGTCAAACACAAATACCAGGTCCAGGTCGCTGCCATAGCCCAGCTCTTTGCCACCGAGCTTGCCGTACGCAATGATGCCGAACCGGGGTTGTTCGCGGTGGGTTTTCTTGAGTCGGCTCCAGCACCAGCGGGTGGTGGTGCGCAACACCGCATCGGCCAGCGCACTGAGGTCATCAGCCACCTGCTCGACGCTGAGCTTGCCTTCGATGTCGCGCGCCAGGGTACGAAACACCTCGGCATGGTGCGCCCGGCGCAGCAGGTTGAGCAGCGCTTCCTCGTCGTCTTCACCAGCGGTCTGCAGTGTCAAGCGGCGGTGGTCGAGCTCGGCCTCAAACACCGTGGCGTCAAAACGCGCTTCGAGCATGGTCGAGACCGCCAGCTCATCAATCACGCCGGGGTGCAGCAACAGATAACGCGCCGGCCAGCGCGCCGCGCCCAGCAGGCGCAAGAGGCGTTTGTGCACATTGGGCCGCTCCAGCAACAAAGCCAGGTAACTTTCGCGGCGCAGCAAAGGCTCCATCCAGTCCACCAGGCCCACTGCGGCGGCCTCGGTCACCCGTCCTTCACGCACCCATTGCGCGGTACGCGACAGCAGGCGCATCAGCCGGGTGCGGGCTTCTTCGCGCAGGGCCAGCACCCGCGGGTGCTCAACCCAGGCCGTCAGGCGCTGGCGAAAATCATCGCCGAGCTGGGGCAGCAGCTCGGTCATGCTGGCCGTTACCTCGGGTGTTTTGCCAGCGTGGCAACCCTTGCATTCGGGCGCGCCGCCACCGAGTAACTTGTCAAACTCTTGTGCCACCAGTTCCCGGTGGCTGTCGAGTTGTGTGAGCAGGGTCTGGGCCGAGTCCAAGCCCATGGTGTTGGCAATCCAGGCCAGATCGGCATCCTGGGTGGGCAGGATGTGGGTCTGCTGGTCGTCCAGGTACTGGATGCGGTGTTCCACCTGGCGCAGGAACACATAGGCCTGCGCCAGTGCCTGGGCGGTGTCGCTTTGCATCAGCTGGGCCTTGACCAGGCGCGACAAGGCGCTCAAGGTCGGGCGGGTGCGCAGCTCGGGATACTGGCCACCACGCACCACCTGCAGCAGTTGCACGATGAACTCGATCTCGCGGATGCCACCACGCGAGAGCTTCACGTCGTTGGCGCGTTCGGGCCGGCCCGCGCTGCGTTTGCTGGCGTGGTTGCGAATCTGGTGGTGCAACAGGCGCAGCGCGTCAAACACGCTGTAGTCCAGATACCGGCGGAACACAAAGGGCATCACCACCTGGCGCAGCGGCTGGATGGCACCACGCTCAACGCTGGCTCGGGGCGCCACCACCCGGCTCTTGAGCCAGGCAAAACGCTCCCACTCACGGCCCTGGACATGCAGGTACTGCTCCAAGGCGTCGAGCGACACCGCAGCCGGGCCCGAGTTGCCGTTGGGGCGCAGCGCCAGATCGACCCGGAACACAAAGCCGTATTCGGTGACATCCCCCACCAGCCCGTAGACGGCACGCACCACCTTGCCGAAATACTCGTGGTTGGTGATGCGGTTGCGTCCCAGCGCGTCGCCAGCGGTGTCCCCGTCTTCGTCGTAGATGTAGATCAGGTCGATGTCGCTGGAGACATTGAGTTCACGTGCCCCCAGCTTGCCCATGCCCACAATCCACAACTCGGCGCGCTGGCCGCTGGTCGCCATCGGTGGGCCGTAGGTCTGGTCCAAGTTGGCCAGTACCTCGGCCAGCGCCTGGTTCAGGGCAAATTCCGCCAGATCGGTCATGGCCTGGGTGACCTGCGACAGGCTGGCCTGGGCATCGCAGTCCAGGCTCAGCAGGCGCTCAAGCACCAGCGCCCGGGTGATGCGCAGCGCACTGCCAGTGTCCTGGCCTGAGGTTTTCAAGGCATCAAAGGTGGCCTGGAGGTGGCCGGGTGTGGGCAGACCGGGCGCCAACAGTGGCAGTTGCTGTTCAAAGCGGCGATGTACACGCTGGGCAAAGCGGGAATACAGAGCCAGGGAGGGGCGGGTCATAATTCTGCTGTGCAACTTCATATCCAAAAAATTTGTCTCCCCCGACTTTCACTTTGCTGAGAACCTGGTCCGCCCTGACGCGTGGCCTGTTGATCATCGCGGTGCTGGTCTGGCTGTTGTTTGGCGCGACCTGGGCCACGCTTCATTGGTGGATTGTGCCGCGAATCGGCGATTTCCGCCCGCAGCTGCAGGCCCAGGCCAGCAAAGCGCTGGGGGTTCCGGTGCGTGTGGGTGCGGTCTCAGCCCGCTCCAGCGGCTTGATGCCGTCGCTGGAACTGCGCGACGTGGAGATGCTCGATGCTGCTGGCCGTGTCGCCCTGCGTTTGCCGCGTGTGCTGGTGAGTTTGTCGCCGCGCTCGGTCTGGCATCTTGGGTTTGAGCAACTCTATATTGACCAGCCTGAGCTGGACATCCGACGTGATGCCAGTGGCCGTATCACGGTGGCGGGGCTCGATGTTTCTGGGGCAGGTGGCAGCAACCAGGACAGCTTGAACTGGCTCTTCTCCCAGCGCGAATTGGCGATTCAGGGCGGCACGGTGCGCTGGACCGACGAGATACGGCACACCGAGCCGCTGTCCTTGCAGCAGGTTAATGCGGTGGCCCGCAACAGCGGGCGCCACCATGACCTGCGCATCGACATGACGCCGCCGCTGGCCTGGGGGGAGCGATTCACGGTCCAGGGCCAGTTTGTGCAGCCCTTGCTGGCGCGCGACAACGGGCGCTGGCAGGACTGGGATGGCCAGCTGTTTGCGTCTTTTGGGCGGGTTGACCTGTCTGAGTTGCGCCGTTTTGCCGACCTCGGTTTTGATTTGCAGCAGGGCCGGGGTGCGCTGCGCGCCTGGGGCGATGTCAAGCAGGGCCAACTGACCGGGGTGACCACCGACCTGGCCTTGGCCCAGGTGGCGGTCAAGCTCGGGGCCGATTTGCAGGTGTTGTCGTTGCAGCAGGTGCAGGGGCGTTTGGCCGGGCGGGTCTGGGCAGACGGGTTTGAGGTGTCGACCCAGTCGCTGGTGTTTGACACCGCGGAAGGCCAACACTGGCCGGGCGGCAACGTCCGGGTGTTGTCCCAGGGGCCCCAGGGCAAGTCCGCAGCGCATGGTGAGTTACAAGCCGACCAGCTGGACCTGGCCGCCCTGGCCCAGATTGCGGACCGGCTGCCACTGGACGCCAAGCTGCGCGACGGTCTGATGCGGTATGCGCCGCAGGGCCGGGTTGAGTCACTCACAGCCAACTGGCAGGGACCGGTGACCGCACCTGTTTCCTATCGGGCCAAGGGCCGGTTGCGGCAACTGGCGCTGGCCGCTGTTGGTGATACGCCAGGTGTTCAGGGGCTGGACGCTGATCTGGATTTTGACCAGGGAGCGGGGCGGGCCAAGGTTTCGGTGGCGCAAGGCAGTGTGGCGGTGCCGACGTTTTTCCAGGATGGGGTGATCCCGATTGACCAGCTGAGTGCGGACGTGTCGTGGCAGCTGGCGGGCGAGCAGATGGCTGTGGATGTTGCCAATGTCAAGTTCAGCAACGCAGATGCGGAAGGTCAGGCACGCATCAAATGGCACACCAGTGACCCTGTCACCTCGGTGGGGCGCAGCCTCTTTCCCGGCGTGCTTGATCTGCAGGCCAGCTTGAGCCGGGCCGAGGGGCCGCGCGTGTACCGCTATCTGCCCCTGGTGATTGATGCCCAGGCGCGCGACTATGTGCGTGACGCGGTGCTGGCTGGCCATGCCAAAAATGTGCAGTTTGTCATCAAGGGCGACATCAACGACATACCCGCCACGCGGCCCGCCCAGGGTGTGTTCAAGATCAGTGCCGATGTCAGCCAAGCCCGGCTGGCCTATTTACCCAGACGCCTGCAAGGCCCCAAAGAGCTGCCCTGGCCGATCTTGACTGAACTCAGCGGGCAGTTGCTATTTAATGGCATGCAATTGCATGTCAAAGGCGCGCAAGCCAAGCTGGGTGAGGGTAGCGCGCTACATATTTCGCAAGCCGAGGTGGCCATCAACGATTTGCAAAAGACCCGGGTGGAGGTCCATGCCGAGATGAAAGGCCCACTCAAAGACGCCTTGCGGGTGGTGAACAGCTCGGCGCTCGCAGATTTGACGGGCCATGCGCTGGCGGGTGCGGTGGCCTCTGGCAATGCGGATTTCAAACTCAAGCTGGATTTGCCAATTGCCGACATCAACAAGTCGCAGGTGGCGGGCAGTGTCTCGCTGCTAGGCAATGATGTGCAGATCTCGCCCGACACCCCCAAACTCACGCGCGCCCGCGGGGTGGTGAATTACACCCAAACCGGGCTCAGCCTGGCGGGGGTGCAGGCCCGTCTGCTGGGGGGTGACGCGCGGCTGGACGGTGGTCTGGTGCTGCTGCCCGGGGCGGTGGCCGAGGCCACAGCACGTGGTGTACCCACCAGTTTGCGCATCACCGGTGTGGCCAGCGCCGAAGGACTGCGCCAGGCCAGTGAACTGGGTTTTGTCTCGCGCTTGGCACAGAACGCCAGTGGCAGCACCGCCTACAACGCCACCGTGGGCTGGCGTGCTGGCGCCCCGGATGTGTTGGTGACCAGCAGCTTGCAAGGTTTGGCCTCCACCTTGCCGGCGCCGCTGGCCAAAGAGGCGCAGGCCCGCCTGCCGCTGCGTTACCAGTCTGGCATGTTCAGTGGTGAGGCCGGTGCGGCGGCTGCGCGTGACCGCCTGAGCCTGAGCCTGGAAGGGCTTGGCCGCTTGACCTACGAGCGTGATGTGAGCCGAGCCGAGCCACGTGTGCTGCGGGGTCAGGTGTTGCTGGGGGCCGAGGCATCGTCCTCACCCGCGCTGCCGTCACAGGGGGTCAGTGCCAACGTCAACCTCACGCAGCTCAACGCTGACGCGTGGAGCGATGTGTTGCAGCCCCTCTTCGGTAAATCGTCTGTGGCCACGGGGGACAGTGCTGCTGTGGACATGGCCTATGTGCCCAGTGTGCTGGCGGTACGCACCGGTGTCCTGACCGCCGGTGGGCGGACCTTCAACCGGGTGACGCTGGATGCACGCCGGGAAGACCAGGTCTGGCGCGGCAATGTCGAGGCGACCGAGCTGGCGGGTTACCTCGAATACCGCCAGGCTAGTGCGGCCACGGTGGCCAGCAGCGGTGGGCGGGTGTATGCCCGGCTGTCGCGCCTGACCATCGCGCCCGGTGCCGCCACCGAGCTGGAGGCTTTGATCGACAGCCAGCCCGCCAGCATGCCCGCGCTGGACGTGGTGGTCGACGAATTCGAGTTGCGTGGCAAACGCCTCGGGCGTCTGGAGGTCGACGCCGTCAATCGCGCCGCTGGCGCCACCACCGAGTGGCGGCTCAACAAGCTCAATCTGATCACCCCGGAGGCGACCTTGACCACCTCGGGGAACTGGGCGCGCATCAATGCCCTGGCCCCGGCGCCCGGGCGAGGTGGCTCGACCAGCAGCGCGCAGCGCAGTCGAACCGTGCTGAGTTTCAAGCTCGACATGAACGACGGTGGCAAGCTGCTCAGCCGCTTTGGCATGAAGGATGTGGTGCGCCAGGCCAGCGGCAAGATGGAGGGGCAGGTGTCCTGGATCGGCTCACCACTCAAGCCGGATTTCCCGAGCCTGGGCGGGGCGTTCACGGTGAATGTGGCCTCGGGGCAGTTCCTCAAAGCCGACCCCGGCCTGGCCAAGCTGCTGGGGGTGCTGAGTTTGCAGGCCCTGCCCCGGCGCCTGACACTGGATTTTCGGGATGTGTTCAGCGAAGGTTTTGCCTTTGACTTTTTGCGCGGCGACGTCACGGTGGACCAAGGCATTGCCCGCACCAACAACCTGCAGATGAAAGGTGTGAATGCTGCGGTGTTGATGGAAGGCTCGGCCAACATCGATCTGGAGACCCAGGACCTGCGGGTGGTGGTGGTGCCCGAGATCAACGCCGGCACCGCCTCCCTGATTGCCACGGTGATCAACCCCGCCGTTGGTTTGGGCACCTTTCTGGCGCAAATGGTGTTGAGGCGACCACTGATCGAGTCCGCGACCCAGCAATTTCACATTGACGGCTCCTGGGCCGACCCCAGAGTCACCAAAATCAGCAGCGCCAGCGCGCTGCCCAAGGAGAAAACCCCATGAAAGTTGCCGTGATCCAGATGGTGTCGTCCACCAGTCTGTCGGCCAATCTGGCGCAAGCCGCTGACTTGCTGCACCAGGCCGCCCTGGGTGGTGCCGAACTGGCGGTGTTGCCAGAGTACTTTTGTCTGATGGGCCAGCGTGATGCCGACAAGCTGGGCATCGCCGAGCCTTTTGGCCAGGGGCCGCTGCAGCAGTTTCTGGCAGAAACAGCCCGGGCCGAAGGTTTGTGGCTGGTGGGTGGCACCATCCCGTTGCGAGCAGACGGTGCTGATGTCACCACCGCCTCTGAGAGGGTTTTTAATGCCAGTTTGGCCTTTTCCCCTGATGGCACCTGCATAGCGCGCTATCACAAAATCCATCTTTTCCGTTTTGACAATGGCACAGAACGCTACGATGAGTCGGCGGTTCTGGAGGCTGGCACCGAGCCGGTGATGTTTGATCTGGATTCGCGTGATGGGCACCGCTGGCGCATTGGGATGAGTGTCTGTTATGACATGCGTTTCCCGGAGCTGTACCGGGCCTATGCAGAGGCCGGGGTGCACCTGCTGCTGGCACCCAGTGCCTTCACCTACACCACCGGTCAGGCACATTGGGAGGTGCTGCTACGTGCCCGTGCCATCGAAAACCTGGCCTTTGTGGCGGCTGCCGCGCAAGGTGGCCAGCATGACAACGGGCGTCAGACCTGGGGCCAGGCGATGCTGATCGACCCGTGGGGCCAGGTGCTGGCGCAACGCGCGCAGCAAGCCGGGGTGGTACTGGCGGAGCTCGACTTTGAACTTTTGACCGCATGCCGCAGCCGTTTGCCAGCCCTGGCGCATCGCGTTTTATGACGACTGCCTCGTCTCTCTTTCGGGCAGTCACAAGTGTTGGCGTGCTGGCTTTGTTGGTGGCCTGCGGCGGCGTGCCCCTGTCCAGCCCCGGCTACCGCACCGACGGCGTGTCGCCGACCAGCCCACCCATCGCGCCCGCAGCCCGCAGCGCCGCGCCGGATGCTGCGCCCTCGGGCTCCGTGTTGGTGCAACGCAACAGCCGCTGGGTGCCGGTGGCCTGGTCTGAGCTGCCTGGTCTAGAGCAAGACGCGCTGCATGAGGCCTGGAACGCCTGGCTCAAAAGTTGTGAACGTCCGGGGCCGGTGTTTGCGCCGCTGTGCCCTGAGGTGCGGCGACTGAGCATTGGAGATGCCGAGGCGCAACGCAGCTGGTTGCTGTCGCGTTTGCAGCCTTACCGGGTGGAGCCGCTGCAGGGGGGCGCAACGCCGGGTTTGTTGACGGCGTACTTCGAGCCCGAGTTTGCCGCGCGCCGCCTGCCAGGTGATGGCTTCACCACCCCGCTGTACCAGCCCCCGGCCGGGTTGATCCCGGGCAAACCCTGGTTCAGCCGCAAGGACGCCGACACCTTGGCGCAGCCACAGGCGGCTTTGCGCGGGCGTGAACTGCTGTACCTGGCTGACCCAGTCGAGGCGATGTTGTTGCAGATCCAGGGCTCCGGGCGCCTGCGTGTGACCGAGCCCGATGGCCGCCAGCGCCTGGTGCGACTGGCTTTTGCGGCGCACAACGGGCAGCCGTATCAGAGCATCGGCCGCTGGCTGCTGGACCAGGGCGAGGTGCGCGATGCCTCCTGGCCAGGCATTCGCGCCTGGCTGACCCAGAACCCGCAACGCCAGGCCGAGTTGTTGTGGCAAAACCCGCGTCTGGTGTTTTTCAAGGAAGAAACTTTAAATGACTTTGATGCGGCTTTTGGCCCACGTGGTGCGCAGGGTGTGCCGCTGACGCCGGGGCGCTCGATAGCGGTGGACCCGCTCAGCATCCCTTACGGCACGCCGGTCTGGCTGGCCTCTGAAGGCCCCAACCTGTCCTTGCAGCGCCTGGTGCTGGCGCAAGATACCGGTGGTGCCATTGTGGGGCCGACGCGCGCAGATTATTTTGCTGGTTGGGGTGAGGAAGCGGGTGAATTGGCGGGTCGACTCAAGCAACCCGTGCGACTTTGGGTGCTCTGGCCAAAATAGCGGCAAAGACGTTAACATCCGAGTTCAGTGCCGGATCCATTTCAAAGAAGACACACCATGAACAAATCAACCATGCGAGACATTGACGAACGGACCAATCTGGCAAGCAACAGCATGTTTGAGCTGCTGCTGTTTCGTTTGGGGGAGGCGCCCGGCACAGACCGGCGTGAGCTGTTTGGCATCAACGTGTTCAAGGTGCGTGAGATTCTGGTGATGCCCGAGATCACTGCCATGGTGAACTCGCCACCGTCGGTGATGGGGGTAGCCAACATCCGTGGTCAGATGATCACCGTGATCAACCTGCCTTTCCTCGTGGGCACCAACCCGACCAAGGGCCTGGGCATTTTGCTGGTGACCGAGTTTGCCCGCACCACCCAGGCGTTTGCGGTGGAAGAAGTCAACGAAATTGTGCGCCTGGAGTGGAAGCAGGTGCTGTCGGCCGAAGGCCGGGGTGGTGGTCTGGTGACCAGCATTGCGCGTCTGGATGGTGCCGCCGAGAACACACGGTTGGCCCAGGTGCTGGACGTGGAGCAGATTTTGCGCGATGTGTTCCCTGAACAACACGCCTCAGATATCGAGATCACTGGCAAGCTGCAATTGCCACCGGGCACGGTCATACTGGCTGCTGACGACTCGGCGGTGGCGCGCATGATGATCGAGCAGGGCCTCAAATCCATGGAAGTGCCCTACATCATGACCAAGTCTGGCCAGGAAGCCTGGGACCGGCTCAAGGCCATGGCGTCTGAGGCCGAGGCACAGGGTCAAACCATCCGCGACAAGGTGGCGATGGTGCTGACCGACCTGGAAATGCCCGAGATGGATGGTTTTACCCTGACCCGCAACATCAAGCAGGACCCCCGTTTCAGCAAACTCCCGGTGGTGATCCACTCCTCACTCACGGGCGCCACCAACGAAGACCATGTGCGCAAAGTCGGTGCCGATGGTTATGTGGCCAAGTTTGTCGCTGAAGAGTTGGCGCAGGCCATCCGCAAGGTGCTGCAGCGCTGACATCGCGTTTGCCAATTGCTTTTGTATTGATAGCTACTTCCCCAATCTGGGTAAGGGCTTAGAAGCAATTTGACTTAGATTTACCGCTGCCCGGCAGCGGCTTTGCCGGGTGCCACGGCGCACAGTCCACACAGCATCATGGCCAGCCGCGCCAGCGCCTGCCAGGGCGCGCTGGGCCAGTCGGCTTGTTTTAAACCCTTGACGATGCCATCCACCAGGTGTGCGCTGTGCAGCAGCTGCGCCAAATCGACATCACTCAGGCGTGGCAACACGCGCTCGAACAAACGCTCCTTGTTGCCCCAGACCCGTTGTTCACGCAGCGCCATCGGCAGTGGGCTGCCCCGGTTGATGGCGTCTTTGACCCGTTTGAGCGCGCGGATGTCCTCTGCCAGGGTGTAGTGCACCAGCACCTCGGCCTCACCCTCGGCCTGCAAGCCATCTAGCATGCGCTGCACCCGCGCCGCCTGGCCCGCCAACACTGCCTCGGATAGCTTGAACACGTCATAACGCGCCACATTGAGCACCGCCGACTCGATCTGCTCAAACCGCAGCTCCCCCGCCGGGTGCAGCAGCGCCAGCTTCTGGATCTCCTGGTGCGCGGCCAGCAAGTTGCCTTCGACCCGGTCGGCAAAAAACTGCAGCGTGCGCTGGCCTTCTTCACCTGCGGCCACACGTTGGCCTTGTGCGGCCAGACGCTGGGCAATCCACTGTGGCAAGGCAGCGCGCTCGACCGGGCTGACTTCGAGCGTGATGCCACTCTCCAGCGCCACAAACCAGGCGCTGCTTTTGGTCAGCTTGTCGAGCCGGGGCAGAACCACCAGCGTCAAGGTGCTGTCGTTGCCGCGCGATTGCTCCACCAGCTGCTGCAGCGCCACACTGCCGTCTTTGCCAGGTTTGCCACTGGGGATACGGATTTCAACAATCTGCTTGTCGGCAAACAGGCTCAGCGAGCCGCAGGCGGCCAGCACCTCGCTCCAGTCAAAGTTGGCGCCGCTGACAGTGTGGGATGTGCGCTCTGTAAAACCTTGGGTGCGGGCAGCCGCCCGGATCGCGTCGAGCGCCTCGGTGATCAGCAGCGGTTCGTCACCATGCAGGGTGTAGAGGCTTTTTAACCCCTTGTTCAGGTGGATAGATAACTGGGACGGGCTGAGTTGCATGCAAGCAGTTTAGCCTTCCAGCAGCGCCAGTTGCCCAGAGCGCGCCTGGGGTGCAGCAGCATTCACTTTGAACAGGGCAACCACATCCACCAACCCATTGGCCTGGCTTCTTAAACTGTTGGCCGAAGCGGCCATTTGTTCAACCAGGGCGGCATTTTGCTGGGTGGTCTGATCCATCTGGCCAATCGCCTCGCCCACTTGGGACACGCCTTGGCTTTGCGCTGAACTGGCCGCGCTGATGTCACGCACGATGTCGGTCACACGTTGAATCGCTGCCACAATTTCTGACATGGTGGCACCGGCACGGTCCACCAGTTCGGTGCCCTGCTCCACCCGTTGCACACTGGCACCAATCAGGTGTTTGATCTCCTTGGCGGCCTCGGCGGAACGGCCTGCCAGGGAGCGCACTTCGGATGCCACCACCGCAAAACCACGGCCTTGTTCACCGGCACGTGCGGCCTCTACCGCCGCGTTGAGCGCCAGGATATTGGTTTGAAACGCAATGCCGTCAATCACCTGGATGATGTCGGCGATCTGGCGCGAGGACTGGTTGATGCCTTTCATGGTTTCAACCACCTCGCCAACAACGTCACCCCCTTTGATGGCGACGGAGGATGCCGTCAGGGCCAATTCATTGGCCTGCCTGGCGTTGTCGGCGTTTTGGCGGACGGTGGACTCCAAGGTATGCATGGACGACGCGGTGACCTGCAGGGCATTGGCCTGGTTTTCGGTTCTATCACTCAAGTCCTGGTTGCCTTGGGCGATTTCTGCGCTGGCATTGGCCACATTGCCCGAGCCTTCTCGAACCTGTTCAACAATGTCAAGCAAACTGGTTTGCATGCGCTGCAAGGCTTGCAGCAGGCGCCCGGTTTCGTTGCTGGAGTCAATCGCAATGTCATGCGACAAATCACCGGCGGCAATTCTGCTGGCGACCTCGATAGCGGCATGCAGAGGTTTGGTGACCGAGCCAATCAGCCAGACCGCTGCGCCCACGGCCAGCAGCACACAGACCACCAAGGCCCCCAGCATCGCGTAACGGGCGTTGGCGTAAGTCGCGCCGCTGGCCGCCGTGGCGGCGGTCGCCGCGTCGTGTGTCAGGGTGGCCAGCTGGTTCAAGGAGGTATTGAGGCGTCCAAAAGAAGCATTGGAGTCACCCTCCAGCAGTTTTCTGGCGGTGAACTTTTCGCGCTTGGTCGACAGGTCCACAATCTGCTGGTGGATGGTGGTGTAGTTCTGCCATTCCGCCTCCAGCGCCTGAACATGCTGCTGTTGCTCCGTTCCTGTCAGACGTTGTTTGTAGGCCGCCATGTCTGTTTTGATGGCGCCCATGCGTTCCTTCATGGCCTGCTCGGTCTTGGCCATGCCGTTTTCCTCCTGGTTCATGACGTGCTGGGTCTCGTCAATGCGCAGGTTGGAAAAGTTGATCTTGATGCGATTGACCAGTTCCACATCCGGCAATTGCTGCTCGGCAATGTCCAGCGTCACCGCGTGCATGGTCTTCATCTGCAGCAGAGCAACGCTGACAATGACCACCAAGAGAGCAATCAGCAGCCCAAAGGCCACAGACAGACGCGTCGAAATTTTCAAGTTGTGCAGATTTACCATGTCTCTTATTCCTGTTGTCGATGCCAATCAAAGGGTCATCCACTCTGGGTCGCAACGCAGCACTTGAGCGGCTGACTTCACCCATCCATCATAGTGACATTGCCTGTGCCATCGACCACCTGCGTCAAAGAAGCGCGCAACTGCCGAATCTTGGTCAAGACAGCCGGTAGGTTTCCAGATGGATGCTGGTTTCGGTGTTGCTGATGCCTTTGAGCAGGCGAATGCGCTCCAGCACCTTGGCCAGCTCCTGCAGGCTCTCGGCACGCAACTCGGCTAGCAAATCCCAGCGGCCATTGGTGTCATGCAAGGTGGCCACACCGGGCTCACCCAGCAAGGCGGCAATCACCGCACGGGTCTGGTTGCCGTCCACGGCGATGCTCATCCAGGCGGTGATCTGGTCGTGTTGTACGTCCGGGCGCAGGCGCACGGTGTAACCCACGATCACACCGTCGTCTTCGAGCTTGTGGATGCGGTTGGTCACGGTGCCACGCGACACCTTCAACTTGAGCGCCAACGCCGCCACCGAGAGTCGGGCGTCTTGTCGCAGCAGCGACAGCAATTGTTGATCAGTTTCATCCATAGTGACAACCAAGTCTGTCAAAACGGCAATTATGTGACGATTTCTATACAAAGTTGACGATTGTTATTGTTTGCGTGCACGGGCAAACTCGTTCTTATCTGTTTCCAGAATTTGGCCCATCCCAAGAGACCCGTCATGCCCAGCCCCAACACCCCCTTGAGCCACCACACCAACCCGCTGTTCCTCAGCCCGCAGGACGTGGCCGCGCTCATCAGCCGCCAGGGTTTCGCCACCACGCTGCAAGGTTTGGCCGCTTGTATCCACCAGGATTTTTTGCGCTGGAACAGTTTTGACAAGGCGCCGCGTGTGGCGAGCCACTCGGTCGACGGTGTGATCGAGCTGATGCCGATTGCCGATGCCAGCCGCTATGCGTTCAAGTACGTCAATGGCCACCCCAAAAACACCAGCCAAGGCCTGCCCACGGTGATGGCCTTTGGTGTGCTGGCCGATGTGGCCACTGGTGCGCCGTTGCTGCTGAGCGAGATGACATTGACCACCGCGCTACGCACCGCCGCCACCTCGGTGGTGGCGGCCCGTGCGCTGGCCCGCCCCGACAGCCGGGTGATGGCGCTGATTGGCAACGGCGCCCAAAGTGAATTCCAGGCGCTGGCCTTCCACCACCTGCTCGACATTGAAGAAATCCGCCTCTACGACATTGACCCCCAGGCCACGGCCAAGCTGATGGCCAACCTGCGGGCCAACCCGGATGCTGCCGGTCTGCGCCTGATGCCCTGCGCGAGCGTCAGGGAAGCGGTGCGCGGTGCCGACATCGTGACCACCATCACCGCCGACAAAACCAACGCGGCCATCATCACGGCCGACATGCTGGCGCCTGGCATGCACATCAACGGCGTGGGCGGGGACTGCCCGGGCAAGACCGAAATCCATGCCGATGTGTTGCGGGCAGCCAAGGTATTTGTGGAATTTGAGCCACAAACCCGTATCGAGGGAGACCTGCAGCACCTGCCTGCTGACTTTGCCGTGACCGAGCTGTGGCGCGTGTTGTCCGGTCAGACCGTGGGGCGTGACAACACCACCCAAATCACGATGTTTGACTCGGTCGGTTTTGCGATGGAAGATTTTTCTGCGCTGCGTTACCTGTATGCCCAGGCGCAGGCGCTGCAGCTGGGCGCCCCGATTGCACTGATGGCGCAGTTGAGCGACCCCAAGGACCTGTACCAGCTGATCCGGCCGGTAGCCGCAGTGCCCCTGCGCAGCGTGGCCGCCGCCGTTACGGAAGCTTTTTGATGGCCGCCAGCCGACGCTGGATTTGCTGCGCGACGTCACTTTGCATGTCGCGGTACAACAAGGCGATTTCGGTTTCCTTGGCCAGCGCGGCGGATTCGTTGTAACTGACGTCACGCTGCTGCGAAATCTCGGTGTCGGCGATCAGCTCGTCACCTTGCGGGGTGTCCAGCCTGAACTTCACAATCAGCCGCAGTTGTAACTCCCGCACCTGACCGGATGAGCTCAGTCCCACCACCACTTTTTCGCGCTGTTCACCCAGCACCTTGAGCACCACCTGGGCCTGTGTCAGCGGCGCATCGGCCTCCAGCACCCGCACCGCATTCTTGAAAGAGCGGCGCAACTCCTGCACCAGTGCGCTACCCGGGTTGGGCTGGATGGCGATGCTGGTGAAGACAAAGTTCTGCTGACCACGCAGCCTGAAGCCACAACCGGCCAGCAGACCGGCTGCCAGCAAGGCCGCTCCGACACGGCGTCGTGACAGGCCCGCAGCCTGTGTTGGAGAGGAAGGTGTTGATGTGAACTCAGCAGGTTTCATGGGAACTCCTTACACCACCAGATTGACCAGACGGCCCGGCACCACAATCACTTTTTTGGGCGCCGCACCATTGGCCAGCTTTTGGAACATCTCATGGGCGATGGCCGCTTGCTCAATCGTTGCCTTGTCGGCGCTGCTGCTGACCACCAAGGAGCCACGCAGCTTGCCGTTGACCTGCAGCATCAGTTCGATCTCGTCCTTGACCAGAGCGTTGGGGTCGACCTTCGGCCAAGGTGCATCAAGCAGATCACCCAGGGCACCGGCATAACCCAGCTGTGACCACAAAGCGTGGGTGATGTGGGGTGTGGCCGGATACAGGCAGCGCAGCAAGATGCCAAAACCTTCGATCAGCGCCACCTGGGCACCCGCGGTTTCCACCGCCTTGAAGTCTTCGAGCGCGTTGATCATCTTCATGGCGCCAGAGACCACGGTGTTGTACTGCATGCGCTGGTAGTCGTAGTCCACCTGCTTGAGCACGGTGTGGATCTCGAGCCGCAGGTCCTTGGCCTCTTTCCCGAATTCAACATCTTTCAGGCCTGTAGCCCTTGTAGATATTGAGCGAGCAGCTTCCAAATCCATAGTAGTCAATTTGACGCCAAAGTTCCAGACCCGGCGCAGGAAGCGGTAGCTGCCCTCCACCGCGGCGTCGTTCCACTCCAGCGTGGCCTCGGGCGGCGCGGTGAACATGGTGTACAGGCGGGCGGTGTCGGCGCCGTATTTTTCGATCAGGTCCTGCGGGTCCACACCGTTGTTTTTGGACTTGGACATGGTGCCCACACCTTCGTAGTCGATGGGTGTGCCCACTGGCAAATCGTCCACGGCGTTGATCAGGCGTGCACCAATGACCTTGCCTGCGTCGTCAAACACATGCTCCACGTCGCTCGGCCAGAAGTAATCTTTGCCACCTTTGTCGTTGCGGCGGCTGTAGATGTGGTTGAGCACCATGCCTTGGGTCAGCAGCTTGGTGAAGGGCTCGTCGACCTTGACCAGGCCCAGGTCACGCATTACCTTGGTCCAGAACCGCGCGTACAACAGGTGCAGGATGGCGTGTTCGATGCCGCCGATGTACTGGTCCATCGGCATCCAGTAGTCGGCACCCTCGGCCACCATCTTGTCGGCGTTCTTGGGATCGCAGTAGCGCATGAAGTACCAGGAGCTGTCGACAAAGGTGTCCATGGTGTCGGTTTCACGGCGCGCCGCTTTGCCGCAGATCGGGCAGGTGACACCGGCGTGGAACGCCTCACATTTGTTGAGCGGGTTGCCCGAGCCGTCCGGCACCAGGTCGTCGGGCAGCACCACCGGCAAATCCTTCTCGGGCACCGGCACCGCACCGTGGTCATCACAGTGGATGATCGGGATCGGTGTGCCCCAGTAACGCTGGCGGCTCACGCCCCAGTCACGCAGGCGCCAAGTGACTTTTTTCTCACCCAGCCCCAGGGCGGACAGATCGGCAGCAACAGCAGCGACGCAGTCCTTGAAAGCCAAGCCGTCATATTTGCCGGAGTGGATAGCAACACCGGCGCCTTTGTCGGCGTACCAGTCGTGCCAGACTTGGTTGTCGAACACCTGCTGCCCCACGCTTACCACTTGCTGGATCGGCAACGCGTATTTCAGTGCAAACGCGAAATCGCGCTCGTCATGCGCTGGCACACCCATCACCGCGCCGTCGCCATAACTCATGAGCACATAGTTGCCAACCCACACCTCGACCTGCTTGCCGGTCAGCGGGTGGGTGACAAACAAGCCGGTGGGTTGGCCTTCTTTTTCCTTGACCGCCATCTCGGCCTCGGTGGTGCCACCTTTTTTGCATTCTTCAATAAACGCGGCCAGTTTCGGGTTGCTGGCTGCGGCATGCATCGCCAAGGGATGCTCCGGCGCCACCGCACAAAAGGTCACACCCATGATGGTGTCGGCACGGGTGGTGAACACATACATGCGCCCGCCATTGATCAGCTTGCCGTCAGCACCCTGAATGTCGTGGAGGAAAGCAAAACGTACACCTTCACTCTTGCCAATCCAGTTTTCCTGCATCAGCTTGACACGCTCTGGCCAGCCCGGCATCTTGTCACCGGTGACATTGGCCAGCAGTTCGTCAGCGTAGTCGGTGATGGCGAGGTAATAACCTGGAATTTCGCGCTTTTCTACAGTAGCACCAGTGCGCCAGCCCTTGCCGTCAATCACCTGTTCGTTGGCCAGCACCGTCATGTCGACCGGGTCCCAGTTGACAACCTGGGTCTTGCGGTAGGCGATGCCTTTTTCCAGCATCTTCAAAAACAGCCACTGGTTCCACTTGTAGTACTCGGGGGTGCAGGTGGCGACTTCGCGGCTCCAGTCGATGGCCAGGCCCATGGCCTGCATCTGTTGCTTCATGTAAGCGATGTTCTCAAACGTCCACTTGGCGGGCGGCACGCCGTTTTTGAGAGCCGCGTTTTCAGCAGGCAGGCCAAAGGCATCCCAACCCATGGGCATCAGCACGTTGTAGCCCTGCATACGCAGCTGGCGCGTCAGCATGTCGTTGATGGTGTAGTTGCGCACATGGCCCATGTGCAACTTGCCGCTGGGGTAGGGCAGCATGGAGCAGGCGTAGAACTTCTTCTTGGGCTGGCCGTTGGCGTCCAGCGCGTTTTCTGAAACGCGGTAGGCATCGGTGGACTGCCAATGGGCCTGGGCGGCGGGTTCTACATCAAGGTGCTGGTATTTGTCTTGCATGGCGATCTATCTTGGCGGCGGAACAAACCGCTCTGGCGGGAGGTGACTAAAGGAGAGGTATCTGGTGCTTACCCCGCGCACGCACAACGTGCCCGGTGAAACTGACCCGATTTTAGGGTTTGCGTAGCGCGCCCCCGGCAGGTGCCGCCACGGGTGCTGTTGCAGGGGATGTGGTGTTGGCAGGCGGGGCATCGGCGACAAAACCAATTCGGTTCAGCCCCACCTTTTGCGCGGCACCCATGACCTCCACGATGCGGCCATAGGGCACACTTTTGTCGGCACGCAACTGCACCTCGGTGTCGGGGTTGGCCCGCTGCGCGTTTGCAAACTGCTGGGCCAGTTCGTCTTGCGACACCGGGCGATCATTCACAAACGCCTGCCCGGCGGCGTCCACCACCACACGCACAGCCTGTGGCACCTCGCTGGGTTTGGCGGCGTCGGTTTTGGGCAGGTCCAGTTTGATGGAACTGGCCAGCAAGGGCGCGGTGATGATAAAAATCACCACCAGCACCAGCATCACGTCGATCAGCGGCGTCATGTTGATGTCGCTCATGGGTTGGGCGCCCGAGCTGCGATCCAGACGACCAAAGGACATGGTTATCAGCCCGTGGTCAAAGGGGCGTGCTGGTGTGGCCCACCAGTTCACGCAGGTCACGTGCAAAACCTTCGAGTTCGGCTTCGATACGCGCGACCGAACGCCCCAGCACGTTGTAGGCCAGCACCGCAGGGATGGCGACCGCCAGACCCGCTGCGGTCATGATCAGGGACTCACCCACCGGGCCGGAAATTTTGTCGATGGTGACCTGCCCAGCTGTCGCAATACCAATCAGCGCGTGATAAATACCCCACACCGTGCCGAGCAAACCCACAAAAGGGGCGGTGGCTCCCACGGTGGCCAGCAATACCTGGCCGTGTTGCAGCTTCGTCAAGGCCTGGTGCAGGGCGTTGCGCAGTACCCGGGTCAACTGGGTTTGCAGACCGCCGGCTCCGGCCAGGGTGTAAGTTGCTTCAATTTTTGTAGCCAAAACCATAGGCAGTACAAGGGCTTCACGGTCAAAAGCCTTGATACTCTGGCTGGCGTCGTCGACATTGCCTGCTTGCCAGAAGGCAGCGATACAACGATCCACGTCACGGCTGGCGCGGTGCAGCAACCAGGCTTTCCACAGAATCACCACCCAGCTGCTGACCGACATCGCCAGCAGCAACAGGGCCACACCGCGCGCCAAGGCATCTCCCTGCCAGAAAAACTGTGCCAGATTCATTTCAGGTTGAGCACGTCGGCCATGTCAAACAGGCCGGAGGTACGACCGGCCAGGAAACGCACGGCGCGCAGGCTGCCCTGTGCGTAGCTGACGCGGCTGGACGACTTGTGGCTGATCTCGATGCGCTCGCCGGTACCGGCAAATAACACCGTGTGGTCACCCACAATGTCGCCACCGCGGATGGTGGCAAACCCGATGCTGGACGGGTCGCGCTCACCGGTGACCCCTTCACGCGCATATACCGCACAGTCTTTGAGGTCGCGCCCAAGGGCGCCGGCAATGACTTCACCCATCTTGAGCGCGGTGCCGGATGGCGCATCCACCTTGTGGCGATGGTGGGCTTCGATGATCTCGATGTCGTAGCCGGTGGACAAGGCCTTGGCCGCCATCTCCAGCAGTTTGAGGGTCACGTTCACACCCACACTCATGTTGGGTGCAAACACAATCGCGATGTCTTTGGACGCCTCTGCAATCTCAGTCTTTTGGGCATCGGTAAAACCGGTGGTGCCAATGACCAGATTCACACCGAGTTCTCGGCATACGGCCAAATGGGCCAGCGTACCTTCTGGCCGCGTGAAATCAATCAGCACATCGCTGTTGCTCAAGCCTGTGGGCAAATCGGCGGTGATGCTGATGCCGCTGCTTTTGCCCAAAAATGCGGCCGGGTCCAGGCCGATCGCCGGGCAAACCGATACATCCAGTGCACCGCTGAGTTGGCAGTCCTCGGCTTGGGAGATGGCTTCAACCAGCATGCGGCCCATACGACCGCTGGCACCGGCCACACAAATTCGGTGGAGATGTAAGTCGCTCATGGGGTCTCGTTAACGCACGCTGTCTTCAAGTGGCGGGTAGCTGGCGGGAGGGGCTGCGAGCGGCTTGGTGGGTTCTGCCGTAGGGCTTGTTTTGGCCGGGGCGGCGGCTTTTAAGCTGTCGGGGGACATTTCCAACACGGGCACCGAAGCGGCCTTGCGATCCGAGTCCATCGACGCTACAAACTCAGCTTCCGTGGGTAAAGGGTCGGCCACGATACGCACCAGCAGATCGTCTTTGAAGAACACCGTCACCTTGCGGGCCTGGGGTTCCACCCCCTGGCGCTTGAAGGTGAAGACATAATCCCAACGGTCTGCGTGGAAAATGTCGGTGAGCAGTGGTGTGCCAAGGATGTTTTTGACCTGGGCCCGTGGCATACCCTCTTTGAGGGCAGCCAATTGCTCGCTAGACACAAAATTACCCTGGACAATATCGATCTTGTAGGGTCTGACGAGACTGGCCACCCGGTTGCTGGTGCTGTCAAGCGTGCCACACCCGGAAAGCATCACGCCAGCGGCTCCAAGTGCACTCCAGCAGACACAACGAACAATGGAATCAAACATAGGACAGGCCGCAACGATATGATGCTTGCATTGTACTGGCAGCGTTTTCAACCATGCCCCCCAGCCCAGACGCACCTGCGCGCGAAACCGGAACCTCTGTATGAGCAAGATTGACGAACTCAAAAGCACCGGCCTGAAGGCCACTTTGCCTCGGCTGAAAATCCTCGAAATTTTCCAGAAGGGCACCCGACGCCATATGACGGCGGAAGATGTGTTCAGGGTGTTACTGGAAGAGCAATCGGATGTGGGCCTGGCCACCGTGTATCGGGTGTTGTCGCAGTTTGAGCAGGCCGAGATCCTGACACGCAGCCATTTTGAGAGTGGCAAGGCAGTGTATGAACTCAACGAAGGCCAGCACCACGACCATCTGGTGTGTCTGGACTGTGGCCGTGTCGAAGAGTTTTTTGACCCCCAGATCGAGCAACGTCAGAACGCTGTCGCCAAGGAAAAGGGTTTTGCGATTGCCGACCACGCCCTGAGTCTGTACGCACACTGCACCCGTGGCAGCGCCTGCGAGCACCGCAGCAAAACCCGTTAAGGCGCTTCTTCCATCGCTTTGCGGTGGCGCTCCACAAACTCCTTGTAGGTGTCCACCCCACGGATCTGCAAGATGGTGTTGCGCACCGCCGCCTCCACCAGCACCGCGATGTTGCGGCCAGCCACCACCTGGATCACCACCTTGCGCACCGGCACGTCCAGCACGTCCTGGGTCAAGGGTTCGTAGGGAATGCGTTCGTAATCACGCTCCATGGTTTCGCGGCGTACCAGATGCACTATGAGTTGCAGCCGCTTTTTGCGCCGCACCGCGGTTTCACCAAAAATGCAGCGGATGTCGAGCAGACCAATGCCGCGCACTTCCAATAAGTTGAGCAGCAGTTCAGGGCAGCGCCCCTCAATCGTGTCCTGGTTGATGCGGTACAGATCCACCGCATCGTCAGCTACCAAACCGTTGCCGCGTGAAATCAGCTCCAAGCCCAATTCACTCTTGCCCAGGCCAGACTCGCCAGTGATCATCACCCCCAGACCCAGAATGTCCATGAACACACCATGCATGGTGCAGCGGTCGGCAAAGTGTTTGGACAGGTAGGCCCGCAACACATCGATCACAAAGGCCGAGGAACCCTGGGTGGCAAACATCGGGATCTGAGCGCGCTCACACATCGACATCAGCGCTTCCGGGGCGGCTTGACCATCGGCCAGGATCAGGACCGGCGGCTCCAGCGTGACGATGCGGGCAATGCGCCGCAAACCGTCTTCGGGCGTGGCATCCGCCAGGTAGGCGACTTCGCGCTCACCCAGAATCTGTACCCGATAGGGATGGATGTAGTTTAGGTAACCGACCAGGTCGGCGCCGGAGCGCGCCGCACGCACCGCCAACTCATCAAACCGGCGCTCGGATGCCCCCAAACCAGCGACCCACTCCCAGCGCAAGTTGCCGCGAAACGCCTCAAAGAGGACATCCGCACTGATAACGGTGGGTTTCAAGGTGCTGGCTTAGTTAGACTGGACTGACTGCCAGCCGGTGATCAGACCGTGCAGGTCGGCTACCGTGGGGCTGGTCATGAGTTTGTCACGCAGATCTGCATCACTGAGCATTTCTGCGATTTCAGACAGGATTTCCAGGTGTTTCTGCGTGGCCGCCTCGGGCACCAGCAAAAAAATCATCAGGCCAACAGCCAACTCATCCGGGGCTTCAAAACCAATCGGGCGCGCCAGTTGAAACACGGCAGCCATCGGTGACTTCAGACCCTTGATGCGGCCATGCGGAATGGCCACGCCATGGCCCAAGCCAGTCGAGCCCAGACGCTCGCGCGAAAACAGGCTGTCCGTGACCAGAGCGCGGCTCAGGCCGTGGAGATTCTCAAACAGCAGGCCTGCTTCTTCAAAAGCTCTTTTTTTGCTGGATATGTCCACCTGAACAAGCACATGTTCAGTCGTGAGGATAGACGCGAGTCGGTTCATGATTGGCCCAAATTATGCGCCCGGAAAAATTGGGCGCAAAAAAAAGCCGCACGCACCAGCGGGCGGCTTGCCGGAGTTTAAATTACATCAGGCGCTTGGCGGCATCGTGATGGTGGGATTGCAAGCGGTCTTTGTGGCGAACCACCTGACGGTCCAGTTTGTCCACCAGCTCATCCACCGCCGCATACAGGTCGGAGTGGGCGCTTTCGGCGAACAGTTCGATGCCTTTGATATGAATATTGCACTCAGCTTTTTGTCGACGTTCCTTTTCTTTGAGGTTTTCAAGGGTCAGCAGAACTTTGACATCCACAACCTGGTCGAAATGGCGTTTGATCCGGTCCAGCTTGTTGGTGACGTAAGACCGTAACGCGGGAGTGACTTCCAGGTGGTGCCCACTGATTGTCAAATTCATAAGGAGTCTCCTACAGCTTGGTTGAGAGAGTCGCGGGCAAGTTTGCCAACGACAGGGGGGAACAAATTTGAATCCTTGATGACACTATGCCCCGCTGATAGGCGTATTGCAACTATTTCCATGCTGCACTGCAACAGTGTCAGGGCTTGCCGCGCTTTCCTTGTCTGGAGGCACTTCCCGATGCCATAATCCTGAGGTTCTCAACAACCGGAAGACCCTCTTGGAAACCTACCCTAGTCGGTAGCTTTCGACCCCAAAACACGCATCAGGGGTTGGAAGCCAACCCAATCCACCCGCTGATGCTTTGTTTATTTTGGGAGTGAGCGCATGCTCAATATCTTCACCCTTGCCAATGGCCGCCTGTTCCAGGAAGAAATCGAATCCCTGGAAGAGTTGTCGCGTTTCCAACCCATCTGGGTTGACCTCGAATCCCCGACACCGGAAGAAAAACGCTGGATCAAGCAGTATTACGGCCTGTCGATTCCCGAAGACGCGATGGACGAGGACATCGAGGAGTCGGCCCGCTTCTACAAAGAAGACAACGGTGAGCTGCATATCCGCAGCGACTTTTTGGTGGCTGACGACTCTGAGCCGCACACGGTGCGTGTGGCCTTTATCTTGAACACCGACAACGAGGAACTCAAAAGCAAGGGTGTGCTGTTCTCGATCCACGACGAAGATGTGCCGGTGTTTCGGCTGCTGCGTATGCGGGCCCGGCGCGCACCGGGGTTGATTGAGGACGCCAAAGAGGTGTTGCTCAAGCTGTTTGACGCCGATGCCGAGTATTCGGCCGACACCCTCGAAGAAATTTACGACGAACTCGAAAAAGTCAGCCAGAAAGTGCTCTCGGGCGACCTCACTGACGCGCTGGCGGGTGAAGTGCTGGGTGCGATTGCCCGCCACGAAGACATGAGCGGGCGCATCCGCCGCAATGTGATGGACACCCGCCGTGCGGTCAGTTTCATGGTGCGCAGCAAGATGCTCAACGGCGAGCAGTTTGAGGAGGCGCGGCAGATTTTGCGCGACATGGACTCGCTTGACTCCCACACAGCCTTTTTGTTCGACAAGATCAACTTCTTGATGGACGCCACCGTGGGTTTCATCAACATCAACCAGAACAAGATCATCAAGATCTTTTCGGTGGCGAGCGTGGCGCTGCTGCCGCCGACCCTGATTGCCAGCCTGTATGGCATGAACTTCAAGTTCATGCCCGAGCTGGACTGGTCGCTGGGTTACCCCTACGCCCTGGCGCTCATGGTGGCCAGTGCCTTGGGCCCCATGTGGTACTTCAGGAAACGCGGTTGGCTTAAATAAGAAATTGGCCTCTAGCCCTTATTTCATAATGGCTGATGGCTATCTTTTTGGTAGCGATTGCATGAACTGCGACACTACCGCCAAGGCATAGGGGCTGGCCACCTGCTGCACAAAGGCCGAGAAATCCATGTGGGCGTCGGCGTCCGCCCGGTCGGAGATGGTGCGCATCGCCGCAAACGGGATGCCGTAGTCAAAACACACCTGCGCCACGGCGGCGCCTTCCATCTCCACCGCCAGTGCTTGATGGCCTGCCGCCTGCAAATCGGTGCGGATCTTGTGCACCTTCAAGGGATCGCACACAAACTGATCACCACTGGCAATCAGCCCGCTGTGCACAGCCGCATCTGCCAGCAAGTTATCACGGTGAAAATGGTCGCCAACCTCCGCCAATCCAGCGTGAACTGCTTCAAGTAGCAGAGCAGACAGGGCTGCATCACAGTCCAGGGTGGCGCGGCCATAAAGCGGAATCTCAAAGCGCGGGAACAGCGGGCCAGAGTCCATGTCGTGCTGGACAAAGGCGTCCGCCACCACCACGTCACCCACCTTGACACCGTCACCAATGCCACCGGCCACGCCGGTGAACAACACTCGCTCGGCACCAAAGGCCTCAATCAGTGTGGCCGTGGTGCTGGCTGCAGCCACCTTGCCGACCTTGGACAACACCAGCACCACCTCGTGGCCCGCCCACTGGCCACACCAGAAGGTGCGCCCGGCACGCTCCCGCTTTGTGGGGTGTTGCAGTTGGTCTAGCAGTCCTTTTTGTTCATCCAGCAGGGCACTGACGATGGCAAGTGTTGTCAACGGAAATCCTTCAGGGGTTGCGCAATTCGCGCCGCAGGATTTTACCCACCGGGGTTTTGGGCAACTCGGTGCGGAACTCCACCACCTTAGGGTGTTTGTAGCCGGTCATGTTTTCCTTGCAGTAGGCGCGCACATCCACCTCGGTCAGGTTGGGGTCCTTTTTGACAATGACCAGCTTGACGGCTTCACCCGATTTGTCGTCGGGCACACCCACACAGGCACACTCCAGCACGCCGGGCATCTGCGACACCACGTCCTCGACCTCGTTGGGGTAGACGTTGAAACCACTCACCAGAATCATGTCCTTCTTGCGGTCCACAATCTTGAAGTAGCCACGCGCGTCCATGACACCGATGTCACCCGACTTGAAGTAGCCGTCTGGCGTCATGACCTGCGCGGTTTCTTCCGGGCGCTGCCAGTAACCCGCCATCACCTGCGGGCCCTTGATGGCGATCTCGCCGGGTTGCCCCGGGGCCGATTCATTGCCATCGTCGTCGAGCAACTTGAGCCAAGTGCTGGGCACCGGCACCCCAATCGCACCGGAATACTCGGTCACATTGACCGGGTTGCAGGTGGCAATCGGTGAGGTTTCACTCAAACCATAACCCTCACAAATGGCGCAGCCGGTCTTCTCAAACCAGAGCTTGGCCACCGCACTTTGCACCGCAGTACCACCACCGGCCGACACCACCAGGTGTGACCAGTCGACCTTGCCGAAGTCCGGGTGGTTGGCCAAGCCGTTGAACAAGGTGTTGACCGCCGGCAGTACATGCACCTTGTGTTTGGCCAGCTCGGCCAGCACCGCCGGGAAATCACGCGGGTTGGGAATCAGGATCAGTTTGCCGCCCACACGCAGCGACAACATCATGCCCACGGTAAACGCGAAGATGTGATACAGCGGCAATGCGCAGATCGAGTTGATCTGTTCACCCGGTGCGATCCGGCCTAGTGCGGGCTGGAAGCAGGCGTCGGCTTGCAGCACGTTGGCGATCAGGTTGCGATGCAACAGCACGGCTCCTTTGGAGACGCCCGTGGTGCCGCCGGTGTATTGCAACACCGCCACATCATTGGCCTGGATGCTGACTTTTTTCAAGCTGCTGCCGCTGGCTTGGGCCATCGCTGCGTTGAAGCGCACCGCGTCGGGCAGCTTGTAGGCGGGCACCATCTTTTTGACATTGCGCACCACATAGTTCACCAAGGTGCCCTTGAGCAGGCCCAGCTGGTCACCCATGGCACACAACACCACATGTTTGACGGGGGTGTTGGCCACACATTTCTCCAGCGTGGCGGCAAAATTTTCCAGAATGACAATGACCTTGGCGCCCGAGTCTTTGAGCTGGTGCTCCAGCTCGCGCGGGGTGTAGAGCGGGTTGACATTCACTAGTGTGAAGCCAGCACGCAGGATGGCCACCACTACCGCCGGATACTGCAGCACATTGGGCATCATGACAGCCACCCGGTCACCACGCACCAGCCCCAGGCTTTGCAAGTAGGCGCCAAAGGTCTGGCTGATCTCGTCCACCTCGGCGTAGCTCAGCTCCTTGCCCATGAAGCTGTAGGCGCTGAGTTTGGCGTATTTGCTGAAGCTTTCCTCCATCAGCTCCACCAGAGAGCTGTAACGGTTCTCGTCAATGTCTGCGGGAACACCCGGGGGATAGCTTTGCAGCCAGATGCGGTCGGTCATGAGGAAGTCTCCGTATTCTGATGTGATGCAGGATTCTCACTCGCTGGACCGCTGGCATCGTCTATGTTTTCCCTAATTAGGGAAAAGCCCCCAAATCCGCAGAGCGGACTTGGGGGCTGGGGCAGCGTGTGTTGCCCTGTCAGCAGGGCTTGGCGGGTGGCCGCTCAGGCTTTGAGTGCGGTCAGCACCTCGTCGAGCATTTTTTTGGCGTCGCCAAACAACATGCGGTTGTTGTCCTTGTAAAACAAGGGGTTGTCCACACCGGCGTAGCCCGAGGCCATGCTGCGTTTCATGACGATGGAGGTCTTGGCTTTCCAGACCTCGAGCACCGGCATACCGGCAATCGGGCTGCTCGGGTCGTCCTGGGCGCTTGGGTTGACGATGTCGTTGGCACCAATTACCATGGTGACATCGGTGTCGGGGAAGTCCTCGTTGAGTTCATCCATCTCGAACACGATGTCGTAGGGCACCTTGGCCTCGGCCAGCAGCACATTCATGTGGCCCGGCATACGTCCGGCCACAGGGTGGATGCCAAAACGCACGTTCACACCTTTTTCACGCAGGAACTTGGTGATCTCGAACACCGTGTGCTGCGCCTGCGCCACCGCCATGCCGTAGCCCGGCACAATGATCACGGACTTGGCTTCGCGCAACAGCTCGGCCGTTTCCAGCGCCGTCACCGGGGTGACTTCACCGGCTGGCTGCGCTGCGCCGCCAGCAGCTGGCTTGGGTGTGCTGGTGGTGCCAAAACCACCGGCAATCACGCTGATGAAGCTGCGGTTCATGGCGTTGCACATGATGTAGGACAGAATCGCACCGCTGGAGCCCACCAGGGCGCCCACCACAATCAGCAAGTCGTTGGACAACATGAAGCCGGTGGCCGCTGCCGCCCAACCGGAGTAGCTGTTGAGCATGGAGACCACCACCGGCATGTCGGCACCACCAATGGCCATCACCATGTGCACCCCAAACAGCAGCGCCACGATGGTCATCACAATCACCGGCAGCATGCCTGCCTGCACGTCGTGGGCCTGCATGAAGACACCACCAAAGTAGATCACCACCAGCAGACCGGCCAGATTGAGCCAGTGGCGCCCCGGCAGCAAGACCGGGTTGCCGCTGACCCGACCCGACAGCTTGCCAAAAGCGATCACCGAACCGGCAAAGGTGACGGCACCGATGAAGATACCAATGTAGATTTCCAGTTCGTGGATGGTTTTGGCCGCGCCTTCAAAACCGGCGCTGGCTGTTGGGTCGATGTAGGTGGCAAAACCCACCAGCATCGCCGCCAGACCCACCATGCTGTGCATCAAGGCCACCAGCTCCGGCATTTGGGTCATCTGCACAGTGCGCGCTGCGTACAACCCAATGCCGCCGCCCAGCACCATGGCGCCGATGATCCACGGCAAACCCGCCGCCGTGACTTGGGGGCCAAACACCGTGGCCAGCACCGCCAGCGTCATGCCGACCATGCCGTACAGGTTGCCGCGCAACGCGGTGGTCTGGTTGGACAGACCGCCCAGGCTCAGGATAAAAAGGATGGTTGCGCCAATGTAGGCAACCGTGGCCAAACTTGAAGACATTTCTGGCCCCTTCTTATTTGCGGAACATCGCCAGCATGCGCTGGGTCACAGCGAAGCCACCGAACATATTGATGGCGGTGAGCACAATGCCCGCCGCTGCCACCCAGGTGATCAGGCTGTTGGGTCGATCCAGCGCGTCCGCAATCGGTGAGATCTGCACCAGCGCACCAATGGCGATGATGCTGGAGATGGCGTTGGTCACACTCATCAGTGGTGTGTGCAAAGCCGGTTTGACGTTCCACACCACCATGTAACCGACAAAACACGCCAGCACAAACACCGTGAAGTGCGACATGAACTCCTTGGGCGCGTTGGCACCAATGAGCCAGAACAAGGCTGCCGCCACACCAAACACGATGGCCAGCTTGCTGCCTGCCATGGGCGCACTGGCTTCACCGTGGCCATGGGCCTTTTTGGCCGCAGGCGCTGCAGCGGGTTTGGCAGCCGCTGGGGCTGGTGCCTGCTTGGGCGCTGGCGCTGGCCAGGTGATGGCACCGTCCTTGGTGACGGTCAGGCCACGGATGGCATCGTCTTCCATGTTGACGTTGATCACACCGTCCTTGGTCTTGCACAACTCCTCGGACAAGCGGAACAGGTTGGTGGCGTAGAGTGTGGACGACTGCATCGCCAGGCGTGACACCAGATCGGTGAAGCCAACAATGGTCACACCATGTTTCACCACGGAATGGCCGGGTTCGGTCAGTTCGCAGTTGCCACCTTGTTCGGCGGCCATGTCGACAATGACGCTGCCGGGTTTCATGCTGCGCACCATCTCGGCGGTGATCAGTTTGGGTGCGGGTTTGCCGGGGATCAGCGCGGTGGTGATGATGATGTCCACCTCCTTGGCCTGTTTGGCGTACATCTCGCGCTGGGCTTGCTGGAAGCCCTCGCTCATCACCTTTGCGTAACCGCCGCCGCCTGAGCCTTCTTCCTCGTAATCGACCTTGACAAATTCACCACCGAGCGAGACCACCTGGTCGGCCACTTCGGCGCGGGTGTCGTTGGCACGCACGATGGCGCCCAGACCCGCTGCGGTGCCAATGGCAGCCAAGCCAGCCACACCGGCACCGGCGATGAATACTTTGGCTGGAGGAACCTTGCCCGCAGCGGTGATCTGGCCGTTGAAGAAACGGCCAAAGGCATTGGCCGCTTCGATCACCGCACGGTAACCAGCCACCCCAGCCTGCGAGGTCAGGGCGTCCATCTTCTGGGCACGGCTGAGCGTGCGGGGTAAGGCGTCGATGGCCAACACCGTCGTCTTCTTGGCGGTGAGCAACTGCATCAACTCAGGGTTCTGGGCGGGCCAGATGAAGCTGATCAAGGTGCCACCTTCACGCATCAGGGCCACTTCATCCGCCGTTGGTGGGCGGACCTTGAACACGATGTCGGCGGTCGACCACAGTTGGCTTGCGTCTGCCACGATGCTGGCACCGGCAGCCTGGTAATCCGCGTCGCTGATATTGGCAGCTGCGCCCGCACCAGACTGGACAGCCACGGTAAAGCCGAGCTTGATCAGCTTGGCCACCACCTCGGGCACGGTAGCGACCCGTTTTTCGCCTGGAAAAATTTCGCAGGGCACACCGATAGACTGCGCCAACTTCGCAGACTCGGGGGAACCTGACTCCACGGACTGACCCGGCTGGGCAGCAGTGGCTATATCAGCTTGCATGGGAAGACTCCTTGTTTTCTTGCAAAAAGCAAAGCCAAAACACGCGTTTTGGGAAGCCCGCTGAGCTTACAACAGTTTTACCAGGGGTCTTCACCCTGTCGCCTCGGCAAAGGCGTTTTGCTGACAGCAGCCCTGCTACCCCGCATCCGGGATAATTCAGGCATGACTGACAGATGGAAACCCAGCGCCACGGTGGCGGCAATCATTGAGCAAGACGGCAAGTTTTTGCTGGTGGAAGAACACACGCCCGAGGGCCTGCGCATCAACAACCCGGCCGGGCATCTGGACGAGGGTGAAACCCTGGTGCAAGGCTGCCAGCGTGAGACGCTCGAAGAAACCAGGTACCTGTTCACCCCGACCCATCTTGTGGGCGTTTACATGTCGCGTTCTCAGCGTGCCGCCAATGGCACTGAAGATGCGCAGGATGTGACCTATCTGCGTTTTGCCTTTGCTGGCACACTGGGCGCGCTGTTGCCAGAGCGGCAGCTGGACACCGGCATTGTGCGCACGTTGTGGCTCACCCCCGACGAGATCCGCGCCAGCGCCGCACGCCACCGCAGCCCGCTGGTGCTGCAATGTATGGAAGATTATTTGTCTGGCCAGCGCTTCCCGCTGGACCTGATCCACACCGATGCCAGCGTCATCACGTTGGGTGCAGCATGAGCACAAAACCTCAACGCGTGGTGGTGGGTCTCAGCGGCGGGGTCGACTCGGCGGTGACCGCCTGGTTGCTCAAACAGCAAGGCCATGAGGTGCTCGGCATCTTCATGAAAAACTGGGAAGACGACGACGACACCGGCTACTGCTCGTCCAACGAGGACTTTGTCGACGCCGCCGCCGTGGCCGATGTGATTGGCATCGAGATCGAACACGTCAACTTTGCCGCCGACTACCGCGACCGGGTGTTCGCCGACTTTTTGCGAGAGTACAGCGCCGGGCGCACACCCAACCCCGACATCCTGTGCAATGCCGAGATCAAGTTCAAGGCCTTTCTGGACCATGCGATGCGCCTGGGTGCAGACAAGATCGCCACCGGTCACTACGCCCGGGTGCGGCAGAACCCGGCCAGTGGTTTGCACGAGTTGCTCAAGGGGTTGGACCCCTCCAAAGACCAGAGCTATTTTTTGCATCGCCTGACGCAAGCGCAACTGTCCAAAACGCTGTTCCCGGTGGGTGAGCTGCTCAAGACCGAGGTGCGGCGCATCGCGCTGGAGATTGGTCTGCCCAATGCCAAGAAGAAAGACTCCACCGGCATCTGTTTTATTGGTGAGCGGCCGTTCCGGGACTTTTTGAACCGCTACATCGCCAAAGAACCCGGCCCGATCAAGAACGACAAGGGGCAGACCATTGGCCAGCATGTGGGTCTGAGCTTTTACACCCTGGGCCAGCGCCAGGGCCTGGGCATTGGTGGTCTCAAGGCCAAGGGGGCACAACGCGGTGGCGGTGACCATGCGCCCTGGTTTGTCGCACGCAAGGATGTGCCGGGCAACACCTTGTGGGTGGTGCAGGGGCACGATCACCCCTGGCTGCAGTCGATGACCTTGCAAGCCGGGCAAGCCAGCTGGGTCGCCGGACACGCGCCACAGCCGCAGGCGCTCGCCGCCAAGACGCGTTATCGCCAGGCGGATGCGCCGTGTGAACTCCGCGATGTGTCGGGTGAGCAGTTTGCGCTGAGCTTCAGCCAGGCCCAGTGGGCGGTGACGCCAGGCCAGTCTGCGGTGTTGTACGACGGCGAGGTGTGCCTGGGCGGCGGCATCATCGACCACGCCAAGGCGCCTTAAAATACTCTGTTATTCATAGCTATTAGTCCTTGTTGTATAAGGGCTAGAAGGCTATTTGTTTATATAAGCTTAGCCAATCCTGGCGAGCAGACCTTCCATGTCTTTGAGCAGGCTTTCCATGGCCGGTGTCTGCATCTGTTCTGCCGGGATCTGCTGTTGCAACTCCTGTTCCATGTAACACAGGGTCATGCGCAGGTAGGTGCTGTCGAGCGCCTTGCGCACGGCGGAGAGCTGCTGGCTGATCTTCAGGCAGCTCTCACCCTCTTCGACCATGCGCTGCACGCCCCGGAGTTGCCCTTCGGCACGGCGCAGCCGATTGATCACATCAGTGCGTGCCGTCTCGTTTGTTAATACCGTCATGAATGTGTTTCCTCGTTGACCAATGCTGAGCGTCGCCATGGGCGGGCGGACACCTGGCCCCGCTGCCGGACGCTGCTATCCAGTCTAGCGTGCATAGCCGATTCAAGCCTCCGGCACACCCAGCTTCTTCAAGATGATGCCCAGCGGGCAAAAGTTGGTGAAGCCCGACTGGAACAGGTTGGCACCAACAAACGCGGTGAATGCCAGCGCCCATTTGCTCACAAACAGCGGGCTGCCCTCGACCCCGAAGGCCAGCGACAGCATCACAAACAGGCCCGCAAACACCAAAATATAACGTTGTACCGTCATCTCACACCTCCTTTAAAAATCAGTTGTCCAGCCGGTTGATGCCGAGCAGACCCATGATGTATTTCTCGTAAATGGGCTCGGAGGTGCCTTTTTTGAGCTTGCGCATGAAGTACTTTTCATACGCAATCTTGGCCAGGTGCACCCACTTGCCTTTTTTGAACCAGTTCACATTGCGCGGTGGGATCTGCGGCAGGGCCACAAACGCGGCGCCGGTGTCGCCCATGTCGGCCAGACATACCGCGTTCCAGGTGCCTTTGCCGGTCACCGGCTTGCCTGCCAGCTCGTTGCTGATGTTGTGGCAGATGGCGGTCATCATGCTCTCGATCATGTAGCCGGTCTTGGGGCAGCCGGTGGGCACCGGGGTCACCTCGACTGGCGGAATCGCCACACACACACCGGCCGAGAAGATGTTGCGGTAGGCCTTGCTGCGCTGGAATTCGTCGATCAGCACCATGCCGCGCGGATTGCACAGCTGCGGCACAGCGGCCACCGCATCCACGCCCTTGAAGGCGGGCAACATCATCGCCAGCTTGAAGCCAATCGCATGCTCTTTGACCGCGTTGCCCAGGTCGTCGAGCTGGGTCACCTGCATCTTGTCGACCTCGACGCTGGTGGTCCGGGCATTGGTGACCCACTTGATGTCGCGGTTGCGGAACTCGGACTCGAGCATCGATTTGCTGTCACCCACACCACCCAGACCGAGGTGGCCGACGTAGGGCTCGCTGGTCACATAGGTCATGGGCACCTTGTGGCGCAGCTTGCGTCGGCGCAGGTCGGTGTCGAGCACCATGGCAAATTCGTAAGCCGGGCCAAAACAGCTGGCACCCGGCATGGCGCCCACCACAATCGGCCCGGGGTTGGCCAGGAATTTTTCGTACTCGGCAAAAAAGGCCTGCGCATGGTCCACATGGCAGATCGAATGGGTGAAGCCCCCGCCGCCAGACGACATCGGACCCGCTCCGGGCACCTCGTCAAACGCCAGTTTGGGGCCGGTGGCAATCACCAGATAGTCGTAGTCCAGCTTGTCACCGTCGGCCAGGGTCAGTTGGTTGGCGACTGGGTCGATGTGTGTCACCGCCTGGGCAACAAACCCGATTTTTTTGCGTGTCAGGTACGGGGCAATCGGCAAAGTCACTTCTTCGCGCTGGCGCCAACCCACGGCCACCCAGGGGTTGCTCGGCACAAATTGAAAGTAGGGGGTGATGTTGAGCACCGTGATGCGGTGCTCCGGGGGCAGCATTTCACGCAGTTCGTAAGCGGCGGGCATGCCGCCAATGCCTGCCCCCATGATGATGATATGGGCCATGTTTGTCTCCTGTTTTATGGGGAATGATGAACATCAGTCGAGAGAAACCAGCGCATCTGTGTGCGCTTGGATACGACGCCGAAACAGCGCGTAATACAGGACAGGTATCACCACCAGGGTCAGCACGGTGGACACCAGAATGCCAAAAATGAGGGAGATCGCCAGCCCGTTGAAGATCGGGTCGTCCAGGATAAAAAACGCGCCGATCATGGCGGCCAGGCCGGTGAGCAAAATCGGTTGGGCGCGCACTGCGGCAGAGGCCACCACGGCGTCCTTGAACGCGATGCCCTGCGTCAGCTGCAGCTCGATGAAATCCACCAGCAAGATTGAGTTGCGCACAATGATCCCGG
This sequence comes from Rhodoferax sp. BLA1, assembly GCF_013416775.1. Classification (GTDB taxonomy): domain Bacteria; phylum Pseudomonadota; class Gammaproteobacteria; order Burkholderiales; family Burkholderiaceae_C; genus Rhodoferax. Next base: position 576,424 of record NZ_SZVI01000001.1, on the reverse strand, counting down.
CCAGCGCAATCATGCCAATCATCGAGGTGGCCGTGAACTGGGCACCCAGCAAGGCATGCCCCGGCATCACACCAATGATGGTCAGCGGAATCGGCGCCATGATCACCAGCGGCGTCAGGTAACTCTTGAACTGCACCACCACCAGCAGGTAGATCAGGATCAGACCGACGCCGTACGCGGTGCCCATGTCGCGAAAGGTCTCGTAGGTGATCTGGGACTCACCGTCCCACTTGATGGCGTATTGCCGGTACGGGTCGCTGGGCTGGCTGATCCAGTACTCACCCACCTCACCCGTACCGGGTAGGGCTGCTGCCTGCAGCATGTCCCGGATGGCGAACAGCCCGTAGAGCGGTGAATCCAATTGGCCCGCCATGTCGCCAAACACATAACTGAGTGGCTGCAGGTCCTTGGTGTAGAGCGGCTGGTCGATCAGACCGTGTTCCACCTGCACCAGCTCCGACAAGGGCACCAACTGGCCATTGCTGGCACGCAGGGGCAAAGCCAGTACCGCTGCCAGGTCCACCTGGTCTTGCAGCGGCAACTGCAGGCGCACCGGTACCGGGTACTTGCTTTGACCGTCGTGCAGATAGGCCGCGTCAGACCCACTCAAAGCCAAAGCAGCGGTTTGCGCCACGGTCGCCACCGAAATACCCAGCGACTCGGCACGCTGGCGGCGTACCCGCAGATAAGCGCGCGGCGCGTTGACCTGCAGCGAGGTGTCCACCCCCACAATGTCGGGCGTCGCCGCAAAGGCTTTGGCCACCCGGGCCGCCAAAGCCTGGCGACCCGCTTCGTCCGGGCCATACACCTCGGCCACCAGGGGCGACATCACCGGCGGGCCGGGTGGCACTTCTACCACCTGGATCACAGCGTTGTGACGCTGCCCGATCTTCTCCAGCGCCGGGCGCAGGCGTTGGGCAATGGCGTGGCTTTGTTCATCACGGTGGTGTTTGTCGACCAGGTTGACCTGCAAATCACCGAGTTCTGCGTCGGCGCGCAGGTAATACTGGCGCACCAGCCCGTTGAAGGTGATCGGTGAGGCGGTGCCCGCGTAGGCCTGCAGGTTCAACACCTCGGGCTGCTGTGCCAGATAAGCGCCCAGCTCCTGCAAGGTGGCCGCTGTGTTTTCCAGCGGGGTGCCTGCGGGCATCTCCACCAGCACCTGAAACTCGCTCTTGTTGTCAAAGGGCAGCATCTTGAGCACCACCCACTGCACCATCGCCAAACCCACCGACAAAGCCAGTGCCACCAGGATGCCGGCCAACAGCAGCCAGCGGTGGCGGGCGCTGTCGAGAAACGGCGTCAACACCCGGGCAAAAAAGCGCTGCAGCTTGGCGCTTTTGCCAGAACTTGGACTGTGGTTCACATCCGGCCCGTGTCCAGACGGGCGCATCAGTGTCAATGCCAGCCAGGGGGTGACGGTGAACGCAATACCCAGCGAGATGGCCATGCCCAGGCTGGCGTTGATCGGGATCGGGCTCATGTACGGGCCCATCAGCCCGCTGACAAAGGCCATTGGCAACAAGGCTGCGATCACGGTCAGCGTGGCCAGAATGGTCGGACCACCCACCTCGTCCACCGCCTTCGGAATGATCTGGCGCAGGGTTGCCGTGGGTTCCAGCTGCTGGTGGCGGTGGATGTTCTCGACCACCACAATGGCATCATCAACCAGAATGCCGATCGAAAAAATCAAGGCAAACAGCGACACACGGTTCAAGGTGAAACCCCAGGCCCAGGAGGCAAACAGGGTGGCCGCCAAGGTCAGGATTACCGCTGTGCCCACAATCACCGCTTCACGGCGACCCAGTGCAAAACCCACCAGCAGGATCACCGAGCCGGTGGCAAACACCAGCTTCTGGATCAGTTTGTTGGCTTTTTCGGCTGCGGTTTCACCATAGTCGCGGGTGATGCTGATGCTGATGTTGGCCGGAATCACCGTGTTTTGCAGCTCTGCCACCCGGGCCCGCACGGCCTGGGTCACATCCACCGCGTTGGTACCCGGTTTTTTGGTGACCGTGAGGGTGACCGCCGGGTGCACCGAGCCCGCTGTGGCAGGTTCTGCGGCGCTACCTGGTGCGCTGGCGCTCTGGTGCGCAGCACCGGGTGTGAACCAGACGTAACGCTGAGGCAGTTGGGCACCCACCTCAAGACGCGCCACCTCGCGCAGAAACACGGGTGCGCCTTTGCTGACACCCACCACCAAGTCGCCCACGTCTTCGATCGAGCGCAAAAATTCACCGGTTTCCACCTGGAGCATCTGGCCATTGGCAACGTCGCTCTGAATCACCGAGCCGGACGGCTGGCTGGCATTGGCGCTGGCCAGCAGCGTTTTGAGCGACAACACATCCACACCGCGTTCGCGCAGCCGCGCCGGGTCCAGCCAGACAAACACCGCCCGCCCCGGTCCCCCAATGGTTTGAACTTCACGGGTGCCAGGTACACGCTTGAGTTCAGCTTCCACCGCATGGGCGGTGCGCTCCAGGTCCACTGCAGGCAGCGAATCGTGACTCCACAAGGTGAGCGCCAGTACCGGCACGTCGTCAATGCCCTTGGGTTTGACGATCGGGCTCAGGGTTCCCAGATCGCTTGGCAACCAGTCCTGGTTCGCGTTGAGCACGTCGTACAGACGCACCAAGGCTTCGGTTCTGGGCACACCGACCTTGAACTGCACCGTCAGCACCGCCATGCCCGGGCGCGCGACCGAATAGGTGTGCTCGATGTCGGCGATCTGGCCGAGCACCTGCTCAGCGGGTAGCGCCACCATGTTTTGCACGTCGACACTGCTGGCCCCGGGGAACGGGATCAGCACATTGGCCATGGTCACATTGATCTGTGGCTCTTCCTCACGCGGGGTCACCAGAACCGCAAACAAGCCCAGCAACACGGCCAGTAAGGCCAGCAACGGGGTGATGGCGTTGTGCTGAAAGGCCCGCGCCAGGCGCCCGGAAATACCCAAGGGTTCAGGGTTTGACATGGTCATCTCACTGCGCCGGGGCGCCTGCGGGCAGGGCACGCGCACCTGTTAGCCCGGCTTTGACCGGGTCCAGCGCCACCTGGTCTTTGTCCTGCAAACCCGCCAGCACTTCAAACCCCTGTGGCCCGTGGTCGGTCCCCAGCCGTACCGCTTTCAGCACAAAAGTGGTGCCACTGAGCGTGTAAACCGCCGTCAGCTCACCACGGCGCAACACCGCAGCAGCGGGCACCATCAGGCGTTGCTTCTGGCCAGCGGCAAAACGCACCTGGACCTGTTGCCCAGGCGTCAGCCCTGTAGCCGCTTGTGCTGGCAGCTCCAGCCGCCATTCGATGGTCTGCGACACCGGGTCGGCGCCCGGTAGGCGGTCAACACGTGCCGGGCGAATCCAGCGCATGGCACCGTCGGCCGCAGGCAGCTGCACCTCAATCTGGCTGCTGGGTGTGAGTGACCCCGATCGCGACACCGGCACCTGCACCACCACCCGCAGCGGCAGCGTTGCATACAGCGTCAGCAAGGTCTTGCCCGGCTGCGCCAAGTCGCCCACCTCGGCCTCGGTTTGCAACACACGGCCCTCAAAAGGCGCCGTCACACGGGTAAAACCCTGCGATACATGGGCTTGGCGGACACCTGCTGTTGCCTGATCCAGCGCCGCCCGCGTTGACCTGAGCTGTGCTTCGGCCGTGTCCATGGCCGCTGCGCTGATAAAACCCTGACGCAACAGATCGCGCGTGCGGTCAAAGTTGGCCTGGGCGTTGTGCAACTGCGCCTGCGCTTGCGCCACCTGGGCTTGGTTACCTTGCAGCCCGGCCAGTGTTTCGCTGTCGTTGATGGTGGCCAGCAGCTGGCCGGTTTTCACCTGATCACCCGCCTTGACCAGCAGGGACAAGAGCCGACCGGAGACCTGGGCCGACAGTGTGGCCTGCTTGACGGGCTGCACCACCGCGTCCATCTCAAACCCCTGACCCACCGCTTGCAACTGCACCGCCGTCACCGGAACCTGAATCGGGTTTTGAGCCCCAACCTGGACACCCAACAACAGACCCGCTACAACCAGGCAGCACCTGCACGATCTGATCGGTTTGACGCAGAACCATGGAAAAGAGATGGACATGGAGTTTCCTTCAAAATACGGTGGGGAGTATATGAGGAAGTTCAAAAAAGTGCCACAAACACCCAAGTACACGCTGCACCCGACCCGACCAGCATCTGCCCATCAGGCAAAAAAAAGCCCCGATCACTCGGGGCTTTTTGACTGGTCTCGGGCTTGCAGCGGTGCAGGCCCGAGGTTTGCGCTTGGTTCAGGCGCTGCGCGAACTGCGGTTCAGCAAGGCGTACAACACAATCGCGCCAAAGGTGGCGGTACCAATGCCACCCAGCGCAAAGTCGCCAAACTTCAGGGTGAAGTCGCCGGTGCCCAGCACCAGCGTGATGGCCGCAACGATCAGGTTTTTGTTGTCAGCAAAGTCAACCTTGTTTTCAACCCAGATGCGTGCACCGGCCACCGCAATCAGGCCAAACACCACAATGCTCACACCGCCCATCACAGGCAGCGGAATGGTCTGGATGATGGCGCCAAACTTGGGGCTGAAGCCCAGCACCACTGCCAGCAAAGCGGCCACCAGAAACATCGCTGTGGAGTAAATCTTGGTGGCGGCCATGACACCGATGTTCTCAGCATAGGTGGTGACACCGGTGCCACCAGCCGCGCCACTGACCATGGTGGCCACACCGTCACCGATGAAGGCGCGGCCCATGTACACATCCAGGTTCTTGCCGGTCATCGCGGTCACCGCTTTCAGGTGCCCCAGGTTCTCCGCCACCAGAATGATCGCCACCGGGGCAATCATCAGCATCGCCTTGGCGTCAAACACCGGTGCGGCAAACGAGGGCATGCCCACCCAGGCGGCATTGAACAGGCTCGACAAATCCATCGGCTTGCCCAGCCCCAGTCCATTGGTCAGCACCGCGTACACCAGACTGGCGACGATCAGCCCCACCAGAATCAGCAGCCGCTGCACCATGCCGCGCGTGAACACCGCCACCAGCGCCACACACAGGAAAGTCACCGCCTGCATCCAGCTCTCGAAATTGTTGGCTGCCATGTTCTTGATCGGCACCGAGGCCAGGTTCAACCCGATCACCGCCACCACCGCACCGGTCACCACTGGTGGCATCAGCTTCTCGATCCAGCGTGTGCCCACCAGTTGCACCAGCACACCAATCGCGGTGTACAGCGCGCCGCAGGCAATGATGCCGCCCAGTGCCACACCCATGTTGGTGTTGAGCCCTTTACCGGCATAACCGGTGGCGGCAATCACTACCCCGATGAAGGCAAAGCTGGAGCCCAGGTAACTCGGCACCTTGCCGCCGGTCATCACAAAAAAGATCAGGGTGCCGATGCCGCTCATCAGAATGGCCAGATTGGGGTCGAAACCCATCAGGATCGGCGCCAGCACGGTCGCGCCAAACATGGCAATCACGTGCTGCATGCCCATCACGGTGGTCTGGGGCCAGGGCAGGCGTTCATCGGGGGCGATGACCCCGCCTTGTTGCAGCACCTCGGTTGATTTTTCGGTCCAGTTCAAAAGGCTCATGGTTTTCCTTGTTGTTGTCGTGCGCTCGCCTCTGCGGGCAACAGCGTGCGCTGTCACCAATAAAGCGGCATGGTTTTGAAAGATGATGGGTTGGTGATGGCGGGCTGGCAGAACCCCGGTTCAGGGTTCCGTCGATAGCGTCTTGCTTGTACAGACACCGTATTTTCGCAGCAGGAAAGCATGTTTTTTTGGACAGCAAAAAGCCCGCTATGCGGGCTTTTTGAGATCACGACTGTGTCAAAAAATACTTCTCAAAACGGTAATGTATACCTGAGACTTTGACTCTTAGGTAAAAACAGCAGAATTTTTCGGCTAACTCACTCTCAAATCGGTTCTGATTGCGATGATCTTAGACAACATTGTAAATTTATATGTATACAAGTTCGCTTTCTAGGCTGTAAAAGTGACCCATTCGCTACATTTTTACATCATGGAATCCTCATCTTGGCTGTAACTTGACGCCGCATGGCCGCAGTTAACGTCAGGCTGGCAGAAGCCATTGAGATTTCGGTAGCCATAGACAGGACCCGACCCATTGAAGTCGTAGCGGTAGTCGAAATCGGCACCCGATAGCCGACATCCGTGTATCTGCGTCACTGGGTCGCCAATGTCTGCTGTCGAGATTGTCCATCTTCAAAGTGGTCGTCTCATGACGACCAGAAGCGGTCATTTTTAGCTTTAGCCCAACACCAAGTAGAAAAGGAAACAAAGCGATGGATTTGATTGATGCTGCAAATGATGACCCCGCATCAGACCTCGCCGTGAGTGCCGTCGCTGCTGGTGACCTCACCAAAGTACGAGGTTGTCCGTGCGGCCGCTAGAGTTGATGCGAGTAGTTGGCTACCTTCATCATGTAGCGCGCAAAGTCTAGGTTCTCCTGCGTCGGCTCTTTGTCGCGCAGCCACCGAATCTCCAAACCAATATAAGTGGCCCAATCCACTCCCTTCTTAAAGTGAAATGCCTTGTCGTTTTTGGCCGCAAGCTCCACGAACTGGTTCACAAGCTTGTATTGATAGGCCCCCGCTCTGTACTTGGCCTGCTCAAATGCCACTTCGTAGTGCGGGAAAGCTGCCGCAAAATCTTCCCGGCGATAGTGATAAACGCCGCGCAACCACGGTGGTAACCAGCACAGCGTGTCTTGTAACTTCCCGTTGGCTAACCGCTGCTCGAATTCGTCTATTTGCCCCAGAGTAGTTTCGGACTGACCCTTGATATCCAACCCACAAAAGAGCATTTCTTGAAACCCCGTGGGCGGCGTGAAATTGGCCTGCCGCCGGAGCCTGTCGGTATTTGCATGGACGGCAAAATTACCGAACTTGCTCACCAGAGCATCAAGCACTTCGGGACGAAACGGTTTATAAGGACGCTCTTTATGCAACTTAAGCAGCGTTTCCTGCACTTTCCTTGTCTTATGCCGGACAAAATATTCGTGATGCCTGCAGGCATCGAACCAGACAATCCGCGCTTGTTCGTTAGAGGGTTGCCGCGCTACGATGGGGACAACTTGAGCCTTGAATTCCTGCACTTCTTCTTGCAGAAACTGGGTCATTTGCCGGATTTGCCGACAGACGTCCTCTAAGTAGGCTGTGCTGTAGGCGTCTTGGATTAGCTGCGCGATGAAGGTGGCAGACCGCGCGTATACCAACGAGGTAAGGATGGTCGTCTGCTTCTCGAGTTCCACAGGGCGGTTGTATTTACTTAGGGCCGCGAACGACTCGTTGAAGTTGGCCATCAAGGCGGGCAATGAAGGCAACGTCTTCCCACGGGTCCAGTTGATTGCGTTGTCGAGGTTTTGCTGTTTCGCCGGTTCCGTCGGATCGCTGATCCTGCCAGGACAGTGAAATTGTTTTTGGGAGGTCCCACAAGCCGCGTAGGCCCAGCGCACCACTTTTGCCAAAGGCATTGTCAGCCGTCCATCTGGCTCCCAAGTTGGCAAGTACCAGAATACGTCGTCTGCACTAATTCCCTTTGCTTCATCAATGCCGAAACGCAGCATGCTGCGGTTAAGCATCATCACAAACGTGGGAACCGCTTTGATAGAAATAAAGTACCGAAGCGACTCGGACTTATCCAGATAGGTACCCTCTGTGCGGATCATTTCGGCATATATCTGATCTATTTCTTCGATCATCATTCTCAATGCATCGGCCTGTCCTTGGTCTGTTAAGTACTTAGCCAGCAGTTGCCTAAAAGCCGTAATTGCCTTCTTGTAGTTTTCAACAAGGTTGCCCTCTTCGGATGCGAGTCGGGCCAACTGCTTCTGAAGTGTTTTCTTGTCTGTCTCGTCAAACTCATCAAAGCGAGCCTCCTTGCGGGGCAGCATGCCAAACGCGTCATAGAGCAATTTGAGGGTCTCGCCATGGGTGGCAAAGCCTACTGTAGTTGTCATTTCGACACTGCAGTCCTCCAGACGAAGCTGGAGGACTGCACTAGATCAGCCAGGACGGCGATTCGGGTTGAGTTGTCCGCCACGGTTGCCATGTACATGCGCATTGGCCGGGTTCGTACCGCTGGTACCCGGATTGGAATTGAGCTGGTTCGCATGGTGATTCAGGTTAGCAGGCCGGATGGGCGCCGAGACGCGGGCAGGGGGACGAGCAGTAGATTTAGCCATAAGATTTTCCGAAGAGTGGTTGATGAACTGGTATCGTAAGCACGCCTTACAGCCAAGTGAATTGGAATTTTGGCGACGACTTTTCGGCTATAAGTATTCGAGGCAATCTCGCTGCACGTTCTATTTGACTATTTCAGCCCACTTGAGCTCACCGGAGTTCAGCGCCCCCGCATCATGGGCGGCTAAGGCGTCAGGCTTCGCTGCCGACTCAACATCGCCGAAGTCCCCTTTGGGCACGATGGCGCAGGTCATGATCGGCCGCCGACTGACATTGAGCCGGACCACCAGATACCGGACCGTCGTGTAGACCTGCTTTCAGCCTTCAACAGTCGGCCGCCCGGAAAACTGGTCAACCTTCAGGCCTGTGACTCTTCAAGGCTGGAAGCGGGTGCTCCCGATAGTCGGCTTCCCGGTTGTCCAGTTCAGCCCGGTTCAGCAGCCATTCATGGCCTTCGCCATCGTGCCCAAAGCGGTCAGCCAGTGTTGGGCAAACCGGTCCTTGTGGGCGAGGTGTCTGACTGCTTGCCGCGACGATCAACATGACCGACCCGGCTATGCTCACGGATACCCGAAGCATTGTTGGAGCTTCCTGCTGCGCTGGATTTTGCAGTCCGCCCAAGACGTTCGCGCCGGGAGCTGTCCTGGTCGCAACTGCAGTTTCCGGTACACCTGTTGCGGCTCAAGTTCCCTGTCAATTTCTATGCGCTGCAGCACCGGCAATTCACGACCTGTGCGACTCAAGACATCTTCGCTGACTCAACGGCTACGGAAATGGCAAGCGTCAATTCCGCGCCCACATCGTCTAGCGGCTGGACGTTGCGAGACGCACGACACAAGGCAACCGTTCCTTCAATGGCCGCCACGCAAAGCGTTGCCAGACTTTCTGCACGGCTTGCGGACACTCCATCGCGCTGCAGCGCTTCCACGATGATGGACCGCCAGGCGTCAAAGACTGAATTTGCAATATCCAAGAGTCGCACCTGTTCGCCAGTGTCCCCTTCGCATGAAGCACCCCCCTGCATATCCGAAGCCTCTTCCAGACAAACGGCAAGCACCGGGCATCCAGAGCCGAATTTGGTGCGCTCCAGATGTTTGCGCCAAAACGCTATGAATAGGCGCACACCCTCAACCGAACCCTCCTCCTGAAGCATTTTGTTCATTGGTGTTGCGATGGCTGTCCCGGCAAAGGCCACGGCCTCTTCAATGAGCTGCTGCTTGCCAAGCGGAAAGTGATGGGCAATGGACCCTCGGGGCGTTTCGGTATAGCGCACCACTTCACGCACACTGGTCGCACTGACACCACGGCGGGCAATCATCTCTGCTGCGCCCGCAATCATTTTGGTTCTTGTCTCGGTATTCATGCTTGGAGTATGTCACACGGCATAGCTGATGTATGATTCGCCAAAATTATGCCACTCGACATAGAAGTGATTCACCCCTCCAACATTTAAGACATCTCATGACAACCGCCAAGACAGCCTGCATCCTGTGTTCCCGCAACTGTGGTCTTGAGGTCGATGTTGTTGACGGCCGTCTCAAGAAGATTCGCGGCGACACCGCGCATCCAAGTTCCAAGGGTTACCTGTGCAACAAGGCTGCACGTCTGGACAATTACCAAAACCATGCCGACCGGTTGACCCATCCTCTGAAACGCCAAGCGGATGGCAGCTTCGTGCGTGTCACCTGGGATCAGGCGCTGCAAGACATTGCTCAACAATTGAATGCGATCCGCGACACCTACGGCGGAGATGCTTTTGCCTTTGTCGGCGGCGGTGGACAAGGCAATCATCTGGGCGGTGCGTATGGCCGCCAACTGCTCCCCGCCATGAAGAGCCGCTTTGCCTATAGCTCGCTCGCACAAGAAAAGACTGGGGACTTCTGGGTGAATGGTCGGCTTTTCGGTGCCCAGAACTGCCACCCTATGGAAGATGTTGAACATGCTGACTATGTCCTCTTCATTGGTGCCAATCCGTACCAGTCCCATGGCATCGTGAATGCCCGTGATGTTCTGAAGGACATCAGGAATAACCCGGCACGCACCATGGTGGTGATTGACCCACGCCGTACCGAAACCGCTGATCAGGCCGATATTCATTTGCAGCTTCGACCAGGCACCGATGCCTTTCTACTGCTGGCCATGCTGTCCATCATTGTTCGGGAGAATCTGCATGACCAGTCCTTCATTGACACTCGCTGTACGGGGTTTGACGAAGTCAAGGCCGAACTACTAAAGGTTCCGGTGGCGGAGTATGCCGACCGAGCAGACGTGCCACTTGTTGATGTAGAGCGCGTTGCACGTGGCTTTGCGAGTGCCAAGCGCGGCTGTGTTCGGGTGGATTTGGGCACCCAGCATACGCTGCATACAACTCTCAACGCCTATTTGGAAAAGCTGCTCTATCTGATCACAGGAAACTTCGGACAGGCCGGGAGCAACAACCTGCACACCGCCTTCTTGCCGTTGATCGGGAACACCGATGAAACCAAGGTAAAACCCGGTAAGTCGTTAAAGCGCACTGCCTTTCACAAGATGATGCCAATTGGCGGGATGTACCCGCCCAACATCCTGCCTGACGAGATTCTCAAAGCCGGCGAGCAGCGGGTGCGGGCGGTTGTTTGTGACAGCTCCAACCCGTTGTTGACCTATGCAGACAGCACCGCCCAAGAGGCAGCGTTCAAAGCACTGGACCTGCTGGTGGTGGTGGACATCGCCATGACCGAAACTGCCTGGCTGGCGCACTACATCCTGCCGGCGGCTTCCCAGTTTGAAAAAACTGAGGCCACTGGTTTCACTCTGGAGTTTCCACAAAACTACTTTCACCTGCGCCCGCCAATCATTGCGCCAATCGGGGAATCCCTGCCAGAGCCGGAGATCTACACACGGTTGCTTGAAAAGATGGGCATCCTGCCTCCACATTTTCCGTTCCTGGCGGCCATCGCACGCAGCGAACCAAACATTACTGGGCATCTGGGCTACATGACTGCACTCGGTGTCACGCTGTCAAGGAACAAACGCTGGGCACCCTATGCCGCTTCGATCATGTATCGAACCCTGGGCAGTGCATTGCCACTGGCAGCGGCGGCACCCTTGCTACCGATCGCCATGGGTTACGCCAAGGAGCACGCAGTCGCGGTCAGGCGTGCCGGGCACCGTGGAACTTCGCTCACGCTCGGGTCCAACTTGTTTCGTGCCATTCTTGAGGGGGAGTCGGGCACTGTACTCAGCGAGCATGAACACTCTGAGATGTGGTCGCTGCTCAAGACCTCGGATCGCCGGGTGTATTTGCATGTGCCCGAAATGTTGGATGAAATCCGTGTCGTTGCGACGGAAGCGCCGCTTGCAACGGAATTTCCCTTCATTTTGATGGCGGGTGAACGGCGCACCTACAACGCCAATCAGATATTTCGTGATCCAGCGTGGCGAAAGGTCGACCACGCAGGAGCGTTACGCATTCATCCGGACGATGCAAGAGTGCTATTCCTGGCAACTGGAGACGCTGCTCAGTGCCAAACCGAGCGCGGATCAATCAATGTGACGGTCGAAATTGACGAGACTGTTCGTCCCGGGGTGGTGACCTTGCCGCACGGCTATGGTGCCAGCTTTCAAGACAGCAAACCGATTGGCCCTCCCGTCAATCAATTGACGTCAACGAGTCATTGCGAGCAGTTTTCGAAGACACCTTTTCACAAATACGTTCCGGCAGCAATTTTCAAGTTGAATGCTACGTGACAGGTGGAGCAACACGGTGCGGCATCGACTGCAATCGCTGCACAGGAGCGGACTGTGCCGACTTTCTGATATTTCGTGGTGGATGACGGCTTTGAAGAAATTAGCTCAACGAATGGCCGCTTATGAGCACCCAAACCTAATGAAAGCGGATTGATGGCCTTTGTCAAGAGCCTGATGAAGAGCTCTTGGGGAACTTTCAGAACCAAGCGCCTTCGGGCGTGATTTGAAATTCGATTGCTGTCAAATAATCAGGATACGTACGAGGATTCCCCCCGTTAAACACAGAAGAAAAGAGGCATCTATGGAACTGACACCATTTTCAAGTCTGACTGCAGCCATGCAGAAAGAAGGTGATCACCAGATCATTAACCTGCCCTCAGATTGGCTGCAGGGTCGCACAGCTTATGGCGGGCTGTCCGCAGCGCTTTGTCTTGAAGCAACGTATCGAGCCGCTCCAGACCTTCCACCGCTTCGCTCTGCGCAGTTCTGCTTCATTGGTCCAGCAACAGGGCAGCTCATGATAAGCCCATCAATACTTCGCAAAGGAAAGTCAACAGTCGTTGTGGGCGTGGACCTTACAGGCGAAGGTGGACTGGCGGTCAGAGCAACCATGTGTTTTGGTGTCGGGCGAAAGTCAGCACATGACTATCAATTCTTCGTGATGCCAATGCTCAAAGGTCCTGATGTCTGTCCAAGCTACTATGAATGGCCAAGTCGCCCCAACTTTATGAATCACTTTGAAGGGCGCCTTGCAGAGGGCGCTATGCCAGGAACTCCGGGAATGCCGCCGGAAATGACAGTATGGCTACGTCACCATGATCGTGGTGACGAATCAAGCTTGGTACGCCTAATGGCACTAGCCGATGCATTACCACCTGCCTCGATGGTCATGTCGGAAGTACTGCACCCTATCAGCACCATGACTTGGTCCATCGATATGCTTGAAGCACAGCCCTCCACAGGTGATGGTTGGTGGCTTGTCCAAGCAAAGGCGGACACCTCGCAAGAGGGGTACTCAGCGCAAAGCACGGTGATTTGGAATTCAGACGGTAACCCCGTACTTGTTGCCCGACAGAACGTTGCTATTTTTGGGTAGTTCCCGCAACCTCCCCTTGGGACTGAGTAGCGTTTGGCCTTGGATTTGAATCCAACGGAATGGCCGTTTTGGCCACTAAATCTTTTCATTCTCTTTTCTGATTGCTGTCATTGGCCAAAGACTGCAACTGGTCGATGGCGGGTGCCCACTTTAACGAAGTGCTTGCTATATAGCCGCCAGTCATTTCTTGGATGCCAACGTCTGCTATGGAGCAGTCAGATCACAAATCTTTAAGTCAGCTCCCGCTGCTGAACTGTCTTAGGCAGAGGCATTGCCAATATCAACAAAGTGAATGCAATGTGGTCAATTGACGGGCAGTTTCCTGGCGCTCGAGTTTCACCTCGATGAACGTTGTTAGTCGGGTTAAACGGTCAAATTCGGGCTGACATTTGAAGCATCCAGTTGGGGCGGTGCCACAATGCCTGTGACTAAACTCAGAGCGCGGCATCATGAATGATTACATACTGGCTGCAATATTCGCCACGGTTTCGATTGCCTTTGGGTTTTTCGCCCTTCATGAAGCGAAAAAGTTTCAACGAAACCAAGAAGTCTTGAAGGCAACTGTTGGCCGAGCCAAGAGGTCCAAGCACGCGCTGATGCGGGCTAGATCAAAACGTTAAGGAAGTTTATTTGTCGGCCAAGTGTTGGGCTAATGTTGAAGCCATGAGTACTGCTGCCGGACTTGTTATCGCATTTGCACTGATAGCCTTTGGCGGTGTCGGACTGGCGGCGTTTGCCATCATGCACCGTGAGCGGCTGCCTGAGGATTCGGGTTCAAACCCAGGAAGTTCAAGATGACATTTGCTGCTTCTCAGTCGCATGAACAGGCCTCGATCCTTGAGTTCACGGCCAATCTACGGTGTGACCCCGCCCCCTGAAGGTGGCAAGCTGGATCTTTGGCCGGGTTACATGGGGCCCTTCATTCGCCGCCATCCCCATGCTGATGTGGGCGATGAGGCTGTGCCACCTTCTGAAGCCATGGTTGGGCTCTTTGGTCTGGTGCCACACTTGTCAACGGATATCAAAATCACCAAGAGCACTTTCAATTGCCGCTCAGAGACCGCTGCGATCAAGCCCAGTTTCAGCGATGCCTACAAGCGAAACCAGTGCTGCATCATTCCCGCCAATGCGATTTATGTGCGGATGAATGAACGCATCGGCATGGATTGGACGTTGCCAGGCAAGGACTCAAAGTCGAGGGATCGTTACCCAAACTTGTAAGGTGTGACAGATTCCGGATGGTTTTTCAAGTCATTGAGTGATTCCAGAATTTCAGCCTCGAAAGACTTCATCCCTACATTGGCCAACTCCACGGCTTCGATGCCTGCGTCACGCGACTGAAAGTCTTGCTCGGTCAATACTGGCTTGGTCAATGCCTCACGCATGCGGTCAAGGATCGCCAACGGGGCATCATCGCCATCGGACGGGTCCCACCCGATGGTCGCCGGATGCTCGCTGTAAGCTACCGGGCGTCCGTCTGACTCATAGTGCACCTCATAAATTGCGCGATACACATCCGTTGCCCCCGATGGGGTCTTCAATGGGGTCACCCGCTCAATGACTCGGTAGTGATACCGGCACCGGTCATGGAGTGCCCGCTGGCACGCAGGAAGTAAGTGGCTTGTGGATGGGTGATCAGGACCTGGGTCAGGTCAATGCGCTGGGCACCGAGGTCTTCTGCGGGGGACGGAAAACCCGCACAAACCTGGTTTTTGAGAAGCAACACCTGCAGCGGTACCTCGGAGATGGGCACCGGCTGCTGGGTTGAGATATAACTGTTCATTTGTACAGTATATGCCGCTACCCTGTGTCCAAACAATACCCGACCAGCCACTGTGCCCAATCTTTGAGCACACCTCGCCAGGCCACAGCCGGTGTGGGTTTGCCGACTTGTCCCTTATTTTGTCCACAGGGTTGGGCCCACATATTGGGGACAAGGTCTGCGCTACGATGTCCGCAACACCGACACATTGAACCCAGCCATGACACCAGAACACTTCACAGCCGTCCCTTTAGAGAAGTCTTATCGCCTGCTCAACCATGGGCCAACCGTACTGGTGTCTGCTGCTCATGACGGTGTGGCCAATGTGATGGCTGCAGCTTGGGCCTGTGTGCTCGACTTTGGTCAGTCACCCAAAGTCACAGTGGTGCTGGACAAGGCAACCTACACGCGTGAACTGCTCATGGCCAGCGGTGAGTTCGCCCTGCAGCTGCCACCCAAGGCGCTGGTAACACTGACCGTGGGTGTGGGCACTGACAGCGCCCGGGAGGTGCCGGACAAGCTGACCAAACACGGAGTCCAATTGTTCAATGCACCCGGCAGCACCGTTCCCCTGGTTGCAGGTTGTGTGGGCTGGTTGATCTGCAAACGGGTTCCCGAACCCCACAACGAGCAGACCTATGACCTGTTCATCGGTGAAGTGGTTGGTGCCTGGGCTGATGAGCGTGTCTTTCGTGACGGTCACTGGCAGTTTGAATCGGCATCGGATGACTTACGCACCCTTCACCATGTCGCAGGGGGGCAGTTTTATGCCATCGGTGAGCCGGTACGGGGGTAGGTGATCGCCGTGTGTAGCCACTACCAAGCCATGAAGGAGCAGGACCGGTACCGCCGCCATTTTGGCGTGGCACCGCCTGCTGAGCCAGGCAAGTTCGATGTCTGGCCGGGTTACGCCGCATCGTTCATCAGGCGCCCCAGAGAAGCGGATGTTGGTGATGATGCCGTTCCCCAGCGTGAAGCAGTGTCTGGTCAGTTTGGTCTGATCCCCCACTGGGCTACCGATACCCTGATTGGACGCAAGACCTACAACGCCTGCAGTGAGACTGTGGCCTTAAAGCCGAGCTTTCGAGATGCCTGGAAGAATGCCCAGCACTGCATCATCCCGGTGGATGCTTTCTTCGAGCCCGATTGGCGCAGTGGCAAGGCCGTGCCGACCCGCATCAGCAGTGAGAACGGTGACCCGCTAGGCATTGCGGGTCTGTGGTCAGCCTGGAAGTCACTGAAGGGGCTGGTTCACAGCTTCACCATGCTGACCGTCAACGCTGACAGCCATGAACTGATGTGCCAGTTTCACAAGCCGGTGGACGAAAAACGCATGGTGGTAATCTTGCCGCCCGACAGTTATGACGCCTGGCTACAGGCCAGGCCGCAGGACAGCATGGACTTCATGCGGGTCTATGCCGGGCAGTTGGTGGCGTCTGCTGAGCGGCCTGCGCAGGCTTCATTGCTGGACTGAAGCAGCTGGGTCGGAATAGGCGGGGCGACAAATTCAACATGGCGCGTGGCAAGCACTATCACGTCTATGTGATCGAGTTGTCCATGGAGGTGTTGGACAACGCCCGGTTCATGCGGCCAAACCCAGACTATCAGGATGGCAAACCCTTTGCTTATGTCGGCATGACCGACTGTACCCGGATGTGCGCTTTGGCAAACACAAGACAGGGAATCAGGCCAACCAATATGCGCAGTGGTTTGGGGGGCCTGTTCCCAGAGCTCTATGCCATGTACAACCCGCAGACCTATGATCGAGCCAGGAGTCTAGAAGTGGAACTGGAAATAGACCTACGCGAGGATTGATATGGGGTGTGACAGGCTTAAGGGGCGAATCCGGTACGCTGTGGTTCAAACCGGGCTTTACAAGTCGCCCGGATGTCTTCAAACTCTATTCGACAACAGCAACGTGTCGAACGGATGAAAACTTGCAAGGGCCACTTCGCTCTGACGAGTTCTTGAAACAGTTCATCTGCAGCATGCCTCGTTCGAGGCTGTTCAATCAATCCCAAGCCTGGACCGGAGTCGCATGTGAAAAGTTGGAAGCGTAAACGTCAGATAGGCCATCTTCTGCATGGCCGATTTCATTCCATGCGCTTTATCTGGCGTTCCGAGGAGGAACGAGCTTGGCTCGATATGGTGCCAATTGGCCGTGAATTTGGAAGTCCGGATTACGAACGACTGGAGCAGGAAGACCATCAAAGGAGGCAGGCCAACTTGGACGAACTTGTCTCCATATCAACGCAACAAGCGAGTGGGGTTCCGAACTCGGATGAATGGGATTCCCAAGCCGCAATCAACGTCCAGAAAGCGCTGCTGGAATTGGGCCATGACGTCAGCACAGCTGTGGCTGTCGAAGTTTGGCGTCACTATTCCCAATCACTGAAAGCCACCTGGATGGCTGGTGCTGAATCGGTGGTGACGGCCAAAATGACTCTGATTGGCCATTGCACACGTTGTCAAAGTGTTGGGCTAACATTGAAGCCATGACCACTGCTGCAGGACTTGTCATCGCATTTGCACTGATAGCCATTGGCGGTGTCGGATTGGCGGTGTTCGCCATCATGCACCGTGAGCGTCTGCCTGGAGATTCGGGTTCAAACCCAGGAAGTAAATGAGTGCATTGGTGCCAACAGTGGCATTCCCTACCAGTGAAGATTAGCGTTGCATAGCTTCTGGGTCGACATAGCCCAGATCTGCATACACATTGGCAGTGCCAACTTCAATTGCCTCGGCCATCTGTTGACTCATCTCTTGGGTGGTCGCCAGACTTCGGCTATTCAGCGTCACATTGCACATGCTGTGGCTCATTCGAACCGCTATCACGTTTGATTCGGTACTTTTTCGCCTCAGAAATCAGATAGAGGCCACCACCAAAGATGATGCAGCTAACAATGAAAAGCAGCAAGTAATCGAACATCAGTCAGTCTCCAGGATGTGACTCATTCAGCGTTATCAGCATCGCTCTTGGGCTTCGAGTTGGGGCTCACATCCTCTAACCTGTGCGTGTTGACGTAAAGCCCAATTCCGCACAGAACAAAGGTAAAGATACCAAAAGCAATCAGCAATTCGTTTGACATTTTGTGTAGCCAGCTATTTACGGAAACTACTTTGGCGATCCTCTATTCGTCGTGTTTGAGGTGGTACTTCTTCGCTTCTGGCTTCACCAAATCCCGGAGGATCAGGCGGGCTACTTCGGGCTCACCACTGAGAAAAAGCGTTGCGGCTTCGTCGAGGAGAGCCTTTGCAAACGTGGGATCATGCTCAACACGCTCAACATCGGTTGCCTTGAAATCACGGGTTAAGGTCATATTCATTGACGCCGCGCTATTTTGTTCGTAAGTCTAAGCCCAACGTGGCTTTTCTCAACAGTGAGATTGGTAGACTTGAGTGGTGATTCTGAGTCACTTTCGCAGAAATGAGTTGATTGATTCGCCTCAGAAAGGGTTGCGCTGCGCAACCCCAACCGGGCGCAACAGGCAAAGGGCACGACATGGACATTCTTGTTTTGAGCATCGTTGCTGGTCTCATTAGTGTTTTTGGCCTCTGGGTCGCAACGCGGCCTGTTTCTGAGGAGGTTGCAAAGGAGAAGACGAACAAGATGCGAGTCTCTCGTCGACCTTTGGTGACACCTCGCCCGCGAAGAGTTCGGCTGTTGAGCAACAGAAGATAGAAATTGCAATAGCCTCCCCTCATTCGCGCTGAGTAGGGTGCCCAGACCATTGCCGGGCTGCGACGACCGGCTGAATGAACTGAACAAACGTCGAAGTCGTGGGACGTAGCAATCCGCCTTTTGCCCCCTTGTTCTCCAGCAGAACGGAGCTTGTAAGGGTTAACTCAGCCGCTGCGGTGTTTCTTCGGCGCGGATGAAATTGGCCGCTGCACCGTTGGCTCAACCATGACTCAGATGCAAAATGTCACTGCCCATGCAGTGTCTTTGGCACTGCATGATCTGCATACCCTAGTTCGCAAAACTTGCTCAATCCTCGTAGCTGGAGATGTTGGATGACGGATCAGTCGCATAGATTGCTCGCCATTGTGGCTGTCGATCAAGCACACCGCGTTCGCTGTCAACAACCGCACTGCGGGCACGGTGTCTATGCTCGGATTCATGTTGTCGAAGAGGGTGGTCAACTGCTTGTCTTGGGATCGGACTGCTTTGCAAAGCGGTATGGTGCTGTCCAGACGTCTGGTGTCCATGGGCAGGGAGGCGGCGGAAGGGTGCTTACCGAAGCAGAACGTGAGCTGTTGGTCAACAACACACGAGCGTTGCTGGAGCAGTTTGAGGCCGAGCGCCGCAAGGCCATGGAATTGGCAGAAGAAAAACGCCTTCAGGACCAAGCGCAAGAGGCCGCCAGACAACAGGCGATGGTTGAGAAACTGAGGTCGCTAAAAGCCCTGTTTGAGCTACGAAATCCATCCACTCGCGCTATGCAACCAGCCTACACAGAACCATTGGAGCCCCAGCAGACGCATCTGGAAGTAACTCCCACGCCATCATGGGCGAGTCTGAAGAAAGAGCCTTCCTCGCTTTTTGCGTATGGTGTAGGTGAGGGCCAATGCTGGGTGCTCATTCAATCTGCCACCCATGGTGGTTGTTTCATTGCCCCAGCTCCAAGTGCGTTTGAGTCTTGGGATGAGGCATTGCCGCCCAGCGTGGGCCGCCCTGACCTGGAGCGTCAAGTCTATGTGAGCGAGAAATCCATCAACGATTTGGTTGGGTGGTTTATGCAGCGCCACCCAAAAAGCAGTCGTATTGACAGCGATCCCCTGGCGATACAGCGCTATGCGCTTGAGTGTGCAAAATCTGTCAGCTAACCCGAGCCACTCAGAAACCTTGCCATTGATCACCGCAGTACCGCGTTGCCACCGGCGATTTTTCTGTATGAGAAAGTGACGCGACCATTGGCTTTGACTGAACTTGGATCCAGCACCGTCCCAGACCCGCCAATCAACTACTAACGCAGCACTCGATTGAGCAACTCCGCTAACCTTGCACCAGCCGTCACCAACTGGTTCTCCATCACCGGTGTGAATGCCTGAACGTAGTCCTGCTCCACAAACCGACCCGGATAAAAACCCTCACTGGCCACAATCCGGCAGGACGCCTGGGCTGCCTGGGCAGCGCTCCAGGGTGCTGTCGTACCTTTTGGGGTCCTGACCAGCAGACGCTGGCTCAGCGTGTCCGTGTCTTCCTGCACCATCTTGATCAGACCACTGTCCCATAGCGCATGCAGGTTGCTGCCCTTTCCGAATGCCTGTAGCTGGTAGCTGTTGCCACCCCGGTCATCACCATACCCGGCATGCAAGGGCTGGTGCACATCTCCGACAAAGTGAACCAGGTACTTGAGAGCCAGCAGGCGCTTGTCATCGGTAGCTTTTGAAGCCAGTACCTCGGTTTGCCTCTCGATGGCTTCCACCACACATTGGCCATCGGGACAATCGCGCTCACGCTGGTACACACAGGACTCCCTGGGGAAGTTCACATAGTGCCAGCGTGCCGTACTGGGACTGCGGTGCTCATCAGCCCAGGTGGAGATGGAGGCCAGTGTTTCTCCGGGCTCCAGTGCCAGTAGCCGGGACACTTCTGCCTTGGCCTGTGGTGTCAGCTGATCCCAGGCCAGATTGGCAATGACATGATGGCCTTGTACGCCCCAGGCCTGGACCTGGGAGGCACCGAGCCACAGACTCAGGCACAAGCCTAAACCCAGAAGACGGGCAAGCAGCTTCATACGCCTGAGAGATCGTCCAGCTTAGGCCTGTGCCTCAGGCGTCGCTACTGCCTGGACTTCGGGCTGGGCTGGTGTCGGTGCAGGTGCAGCTGCTGTTGTCGCAGTTGGTGCAGGGGTTGTTGCCTGTACCGGGGTCTTTTCAGGAGCTGCTGCCGGTTTTTTTGCCGGTGCCGGGCTCTTCTTGGTTGCCTTGACCGCCACCTTGACCAGCTTGTAGCTGCCCTGAGGACCGGCCACCAGTCGGCCTACCTTGGTGAGGCGAGCCAGCGCCGCAGTCATGGAGCCCACGGGAATGTTGGTGTCTTTGGAAATCGCTGTCTGGTTGATGTGCTCAAACTTGTCGGTGTTGAGAATCTTCAACAGATAGGCCAGGAGCTTGGCGGGGTTGCCTTGGAGCTCCTGGGGGGCAACTGCTGTGGTACCGGCCGTGACCTTGGCGCCCTTGGCAATGGCTTTGGTTGCGGGCTGGGTCACAGACGCTTTGCTGGTCGGTTTGCCTGTTGGGGCCTTGGCTGCGGACTTCTTGCCTTTGGCAAGCGGTGTAGCTGCTTTGGTGGTGGGTACAACCGTTGGCGCCTTGGTTGCCTTGGCCGTCTGTTTTTGGGTCGTTTTTTTCACCTTGACGGTGGTGGCGCTGAGGTCGACGGCTTTGGAGACAGTCTTCTTGGCCGCCTTCTTGGTGCCTGTGCTGGTTGGTACGCTGGTCGGTGCGCTCAGGGCGCGGGTTTCGCGCACGATGGGCAGGTCTTCTTCGGTCAGTTCACCGGCAATGCGATAGAGCTCGCGCAGTTCCTCTTCGATGCCCGACAGCTTCTTGGATAGACGGGCAACCACTTGCCAGCTCTCGATCAGGGCAGCGTTGCCCAGGCTGTAGGGGGTGTTGAGGACGGCGGCGTTGGCGCGTTGGGCGTAGGCAGCGACTTCACTTTTCAACTTTTCGTCGGCATGGAAGATGGCGGTACCGGCCTTTTGCAGAGCAGTGAGGGTGGAAGTAGAGATTGGCATGGAGAGCAGGTCCTTGGAGAAAGAGAGAAACAACGTCAAACGGGGTAGGACACCGGATGGATCAATAGAAGACGATCTGGTTCGCGGTTGCCCGTGCATCAGGTTTTTGTTCTGATCGGAAGCGGATTGTAGGAAGGCAAAGAAAATGCGCTTGTAGATATGAAAGATGACCTCAGAAAGTACCCACACGCAGGCATCAGTTCATATGACAGCTCCTAGGAGTCTGGGCGGTAGAAGAAAACACTGTCGAGTTGATCTGTGATCGTCTCAAGGGTCAGCAAGGTTCTTCGTCACGTGGCATGCTAACTTTCGGTTGAGACCATTACTTGCGGCGTGCCTCGACAGTCGATTTTCTCGCCTCCACCGCAGCTCGCCAACTTTCCAGCTTATCGATGTCGGCGCGTAGGTCGTCGTAGTGTGGTGTGGCTAACTGGGCCGGTGTCGCGGGATCGTGTCCCGAATACTTCGAGCTCTTGGTCATGCCCGCGTTGATGGCTTGATAGTCGCTATCCTCAACGATCACATATTTGAGCTTTTGGGTAGACACACCTTCGATGAATCGTGTGACGGCCCCTTGAAGAAGGACCTCTTCAACCCCGCGCTCCCAAGCCATGCGCAAATGTGCGTAGGCCTCGCGGGTGAGGCGCGTGGTCTCGGCTTCGTCGCCGGTCTTGTGAATTATTGCGACGTTGTCGCAAAGTTGGCGAAGCGCTTTCACGCGCTTTGAGGTGCTGAGCGTGTCGAAGGGTAGCCTGTCGGCTTGAACACCAAATCCGGCGGTTCCCTTGCCAATGCACTGGGTTGTGGCGGGCGAGCCAGAAAGGTCAGCCTCTTGCTGGATGATGCAAAGGAAATAGATGTCGTGCGTAAACACGATGACCTGCCGCTGCTTGGATTCTTCAACCAGTCGACTGGCAACATGGGCGCGCCGGCGGTGGTCCAAGGATGAAACTGGATCATCAAAAACGACGCCTCCGAGTCCTTTTCCAAGCTTCACCTCCGCTAGGAACGATGCGATCGCGATGGCCCGCTGTTCGCCTTCGCTGAGAATGGCTGAGGGGGCTCCGCCGCCGGGAAGCTGCAACGCGAGTTTGAATTGGGTCCGGCCACCAACCGACACCGGTTTCATGACGGCTTGAAGCTCATGGACGTTGAGAACCTTCAATTCATCGTTGAGGGCGTCCGCGACTTCTTGTGTCGCGAGGTCTTTGGAGAGGTCCGTCGACTTTCGAGAGATTCCAGTGGTTGAAAGACCGTTGACGCAGGCTTGCAGTTTTGCGGTCAGAGCCAGCTTGCCAATGGCGTCCATGACAGTCGTTTTTAAATCGGAAAGTTTGGTCCGAGCTTCAAGTTCGGCCTGCTCTAAAACCATCGCCGCCTTGGCTTTTTCGTCCATGGAGGCTTCGAGCGTTTTGGCCTCTGCGAGCAGCGCCGTCGCTTTGGCTGTCAGCAAGGTGCTCGGGTTTGTCGGCAATGGCGAGATGGATTCCCATGTCGAGGTGGCGCCGCAGGCCTTCAAGGCGGCGTTCCGGCGATCCAGCATTGCATTTTGAAATCCGGAGCACGCGGTCAGATCTTCGGGAAACGCATCGATGATTTCGTTGGCCAAGGCTTCATCGATAAGGAGATCAAGGGTGGCCGTTTCGAGCTCCCTATAAGCGTCTGCGGCTGTCTTCTTAGCGGCCTTGGCGGCGGTCTCCGCAGCCTGTTGAATGAATGTGTCGAATGCAATAAGTCGAGCTACGCCATCGTTCCCCAACGAGTTTTGGCAAAGTGGGCAAGTTGAATCGGGCGGTAGATGCGGAAAGATATGCCCCGCATGCGAAACAGTCGCAAATTCGCGGGCAGCTTCAAAGAGATCTTTCCAAAGCTGATCGCCAGTTCCGGCCAATTGGCCTGGTTTTTCTTTGAATTGCTTGGACGCGAGCTGGGCGACCGCTTTGGCTGCGTTGGATTTGTTTACCAATGCGTGTAACGCGTTGATCTTGGCGTCGTCGACCTTCGAAGCCGCGGCGCCAACCCGTGTGGCCAGTCCAGTGAAGCGGGTGGAGCGAAGCCGCAAAACTTGCGCCTTTTGCTTTGGATCGGCTTCGGCGAGGGTCTTGTTGAGGACGGCCAACCGTGCCAAATCTCCTTCGGACAGCGTGGCGAGCGCATCGACATCGGAGATTTTGGTCTTTGCTGAAAGTCCAAAAAGCAACTTCCCGACTTTTGTGGCGGTCTTCGCAATTGAAGCGAACGGCTCTAAGTTGGGCTTGTTGGCTGCGATTTCATGAAGGGCCAACCCTTTAATGGTGGTGCATGCCTTGGCAAGCCCTTCGAGAAGGTCTAGCCCATAGGGGACATAGGCGAAGTCTCCCTCGTTGTCCACGTAGGCTCGAGCGCAGTGCGAGTCGAATATAGCGATTTCGGACAGTTCCTCCGGCGAAGCGTGTCCGCCTTTCCACGCCAAAGGCAATTCCGTTCCGTTGACGTGGACGACGAATTCAGCTTCCGGCGGGCCGAACTTGCCAGTCTCTTTTCGTGCGTTGGGCAGTATCGCTTCTGCTTGATTGCGCGCCCGGCACGCTTTTTTGAGCACCCGGCTGTATCCTGATTTTCCCGTGCCGTTTTCTCCATAGATGACGGTGAGGCCCGTCAGGCTGATTGGAAGGCTCTGGCCCTCAGCCAATGCGTTCACGTTCACCAGATTTTTGATGGCGGAGATCTGGACGAGTCGGTCGGGGACGGGCGGCGGAGCCAGATCGGTATCGGCAAGCGCCGCTGGCATGCGTTCATTTGGGTCCTCGATGCCATGTTCGGACTTGGCCAAGGCATAGAGGTCGTCTATGTCAGGCCCGGAAAGCGTCCGATCGACATAAAGCCGCCGGATCGCGTCTTGTTGCCAAGCAGGCTGCGCCTTCGACCATTTGTGTATTTCTTGAAGAATCGTCACAAACCCCCCCTTTTTTCTGAATTGTGCTCCCATGCGCGCATGGGAAATTGCGGGCCATGGGAGGTTTTGAGAGGGAACGTCGCTTGAAGGCCACGACTCGCTTACGCTTATACTGTTCAAACAAACAGTGTGTAAATTAAACCAGTTATATTGGACGGCGGTTCACTACGATCTCCTCTGCATCGAGTCGTTGTCCATAGCGGACAATGGGGCGTCTACGCATGTGCGGATTCGATCGTGCGAGGGTTCCCGTGGCGTGAGCGGTGAGAGGCAACGTTTGGCCTTGAGAGTCCTCGTGGCTATGTTTAAGGCATTTTTTTCAATTTCTGATGGCAACCAAAAAAGCGAAAGCGGCTCAACATATCAAGGGCGAGGCGCCAAAGACAAGTTCGAAAAAGCCAAGGGTGAATTCCTTCTTCGCGGGGATCGGGGGCTTCGATCTAGGGTTTGATCGGGCGGGGATATCGACTTCGTTTCATTGCGAGATCAACAGTTTTTGCACTAGCGTCCTGCGCCGCCACTGGCCCGCTGTCCCATGTGTCCCGAACATCTTGGAGTTAAAGGCCGAGGAGATTCCCGATGCGGAGGTCTGGTGCGGTGGTTTTCCATGCCAGGACGTGTCGGTCGCCCGCGGCTGGCTGGGGCGCGATGGTTTGAGCGGCAAGAACACGGGCCTGTTTTATCCCTTCGCTGAGCTGGTCAAGCAAAAATTGCCGCCCGTGGTTCTCATGGAGAACGTGTCGGGCTTGCTGAACTCGCACGATGGCCGCGACTTCGCCGTCATCTTGCAAACCTTCCAGATGCTTGGATACGGCGTGGCTTGGCGCATATTCAACACCCGCTACTTCGGAGCTCCCCAGTCGAGGCCGCGGGTCTATATCTGCGCGTGGAAGGGCTCGGCCATAAACGCGTTGAACGTTCTCTATGAGGCGGGCCACACGGCTTTGCCCGAAAGCGCTCGTTTGGGCTTCTTGCGCCCAACCGTATGCGAAGAAACCGGCGCTCATGTTCCCGAAGTGGCGTTTTGCCTTGCAGCGACGTCGGGGCGCCACACAGGCACCGATTGGAGTCGCTCCTATATCTCGTATCACGACGAGGTTCGTCGGTTGACGCCCACAGAATGCGAGAAGCTTCAAGGCTTCCCTGAGGGATGGACCTTCCCGCACGAAGATTTTCATTTGAGCGATGACGCTATCGACACCATGCGCTATCACGCAATTGGCAACGCCGTCTCGGTTCCGGTTGTGGAGTGGGTCGCCAAGCGCATTCGGGCGGAGCTCAAAGTCGCCGTACCGAAGGCCAAAGGGGCGGAGCCTGCCGACGCGGTGATCGATTACGCCAAGAGCCGCGTGCCAGACTTTGCTTCCGCCAAGGCCACCACAGTTCAGATCGAGACTTTCGTGGACCGCGACAACGCGCCGAAGATCAAGTGGAACAACGGCGGAGTGATGTTCGATGGCTTGTGCCACATGTCGCCAGTGTCTCCCGCGCCCAAGAAGCCGGTGCACTCGCGGGTGGTCGATTCGCTCGACAAGGTCAAGCCTTCTGCGCGTTATTTCCTGAGCCCGAACGCGGCGACTGGAATCCTGCGCAGGGTGAACAGCCAGGATCGGACATTGTTCCAGCCCTTGGAAGCCGCATTGCAGCGGTTGGCGAAAAAGGCCCCATGAAATCTAGGCGACACTCATGGGGACTGATCAATCAAATCAGAATAAGATAGGGAGCGTGGCCATGGGAAATTTTGCGATCATCAGACTGGGCAAAGACAGCGTCGCAGACATCAAGAAGATAGACGCGTGGAAGAAGTCGCCGACGCCTCCCGTGTTGATCGACGTGAGCTGCACCCAGGTTCCTTCGGAGCTTGCCCTTGGCGACTTCGCGTTCATTTGCCTTGGCTCTGACAACAACAAGGGCGGAGCCATCGACTGGACGCGTGGACTCCGGGCTCTTGGCACCGTCACAAAAAAGAGCGGTGGCCCCAATTACGCGGATCAGTGGGTGGTGGGCGTCGAGATCAAAGTCATCTTGCCGCAGTCGGTGAACCAGAAGGATTTGCTTGGCATTGCCCCGGTGGCCTACTACTGGTGCTCGGACGTGCCGGTCCTTGGCGTGGACACCCATGCAAATCAAACGGTGCAGATGATCAAGAGAACCGAGCCCAATCAAAACGTCATGGCGCTCGTTTATGGCTTGAACGCGATTCACCCAACGTTCCGAGCGGAGACGGTCGCGGCCTATCCTGAATTGGAGAACTTGTTCGCCTATGAGCCGCCTGATCCCAAAGGGGAAAGCTCCGCTCCCGCGCCTTCTAGCCCGTCAAGCAGCTCTGGCCCCGTCGATTTCGCCAACATCGTCAAGCAATTTAAAGCCGACGCTGATGTCGCCGAACTGCGCATCGATCCGGCCGAAGCCCATCGCTTTTTGGCCAGCCTTCTGTCTAAGCGGTTTTTGATCGCCTCGGGACTTGCTGGATCGGGAAAGACTAAGCTTGCGCAAGCATTCGCGACATGGCTGACGCCATCGGCGTCGATCGCTGATCCATTTGTCCCCGGAACAATTTTCGAATCTGATCGCGTGAAGTATGTGGTCAAGAAGTCCGATTCGGTGGGCGTTGAATTTTGGAATGAGAATGGGCATGTAGCCAGCGAGGCGAAGGCCGATGAGGCCGATGGCGACGCAGATGATGAAAAAAGCGAAAAGGATGCGGATGCGGATGCGGGTGAGGGTGAGGGTGGCAAGCGAACCATAAAAAACATGGTGCCGCGTGAAATCATCGAAGAGTGGGCCAATTGGTTCGAAGCCAACAAAAATGCAGAAGATGTGCCGATCTTGACGATATCGAATGAGATCGAAAAAACGAGCCTGTTCAGCCCATATTTGCATCGCTTCCGCCCGTTCCTGAAATTGGCTGCACTCGCGTTAATCAAGGCTCGCGTCAAAAAAGGCGGGGATAAATGTTACGAAGTCGTCCCGGTCGGCGCCGATTGGACCGGAAATGAAAACATCCTCGGATACGCCAACGGGTTGGATGTCAAGAGTTACGTGTCCAAGCCAGCCTTGGACCTGATGCTTCAAGCCAAGGCAAATCCTTCGGTCCCACATATCCTGATATTGGACGAGATGAACCTCTCGCATGTGGAACGCTACTTCGCCGATGTGCTCTCCGTCATAGAGTCCGACGAGAAGATCAACTTGCACAGGGACGCCGAGCGCAAGTCTGATGGCGTAGTGGTCCCCAATGAGATTGGCCTGCCCAAGAATCTGTTCATCATAGGCACGGTCAATGTCGACGAAACGACCTACATGTTTTCGCCAAAGGTTCTCGACAGGGCAAGCGTGATCGAGTTCCGCATGGATGCCGAAGAGCTCGCTATTTTCCTAGGAAATCCGAGCAAACCTGACTTGTTGAAAATCGCTGGTAAGGGTGCGGCGTTCGGCCCTGCCTTTGTGGCGCAAGCTGGTGGCCAAGTTCCCCAATTCGCCGATCCGCTCAAAAGCCAATACGAGGCGGAAATGCTGTTGTTCTTCAAGGCGCTTAGCGGCAACGGTGCCGAGTTTGGCTACAGGGTGGCGCATGAGGCTGCTCGGTTTATACACTTTTACAAGCTGCTCGGAGGACACGCCGACTCCGATCTGGCGTGGTTCGCCAAGGCTTTCGATTGTTTGGTCGCCCAGAAATTTTTGCCGAAGCTTCATGGTTCGCGAGCCAAGCTTGGCCCGCTGCTCAAAAAGCTCTGGTTCCTTTGCGTGTCCGACACGGTTGCTCGGGGCGATAACGCTCTGGCCGCGGCGGAGGCCGCTGCCAAGTCCACTGTGAAGACCTTTGAGCCGTCGCCGGTGGTTCCAGATGGCGCGCCCTATGCGGTGAGTGCAGAGAAGATCGCTCGCATGTGGCGCTTGCTCAACGACAACGGATTCGCCTCTTTCGCCGAGGCGTGAGATCGTGCGTCCGCTTTCGGATCACGAAGTCCTTTTCCGAGCCTCTTCGGGAGCGTTGCTCGCCCGCGTCAAGCTGACGCCAGCAAAGGCGACCGCGCGCGACGAATCAGCCCCCCTGGTCGAAATAGACGAGGCGGAGGCACGCGAACATGGCGAGACCACGGTCCAGTTGCGAGAGTCCGAGCGTTACGAATACAAGGTGTTTCCTGAAAATGGCGACGACCTGCGCTTGCGTTGCAGCTTGTCGAGCAGGCGCAGCAGCTTGGCGGCGACAGGTGCGCGCGACGAGGGATTGATCGAGACTAAAACGTTTTGCGGGACGCTTCTTTTGGAGCTGGTCCAAGGCCTTGTGGACAACGACAAGGCTCCGGTGGCGTCAGCGTTGATCGACGTCCGTTCGCTCAAACTCGATTACCGGACTGAATACCGAGGCATGCTTCGCCGCTTGGCCGATGAGCTCGCAGGTTTAGTGGCCGACTCTCGCTCCTCCGCGAAGGTGGGCTTTCAATCGTCTTTCGAAGAGAGGACCGACGAGGGGTGGCTGCAAATACAGCTTGAATTGCTCCGCGAAACGCTCGACTGCTCCGACTTTTCGTCGGCCATGCAGCGCATCCTTAGTTATCCGCATGAGCGGCTGACGACCGTGGTCGATTCGGTTTCCACCGAACGACCCATTCGTTGGACGCCATCAGCTGTGCGCCAACTCGTGGGCGGCAACCCGCGACGAGCGATACCGGCCGGACACCCGCTGCGGGTTGCCACGGGATTGGAGAGTGTCGCCGAGAGGGTGCTGATTCCACGCCGATCGCGCGACCTCGACACGCCTGAGAATAGATTTGTGAAATTCGCCTTGGGCGAGTTCCGCTCGTTCTTGACCCATGCCCAAGTGGTTTTCGAATCGCGCAAAGGATGGGGCGCTTCCTCGTCTCTAGCCAAACGACTCGCGGGAACCGTTGAGGACTGGCTTGGCCGATCGTTGTTTCGCGAAGTTGGCCCAATGAGCCTAGCCCCTTTGGGCAGTCCTGTTCTCCAACGCAAAGCGGGTTACCGGGAGATTCTTCGCTGGTGGCTGCGTTTCCGAACGGCGGCGGAATTGTCTTGGGAGGGCGGCGAAGATTTGTTCAAGGCTGGGCAACGCGACGTGGCGAGCCTCTATGAGTATTGGCTGTTTTTCGAGCTGCTGGAGTGGTTCTATGGCAGGTGCCAAGGAGGCGATCGCCCAGCGGTCGAAGAGTTGGTCGACGGGCTCAATGAGGGGGAGCCAAATTTGCGGCTCCGAAAGCGGATCGAGTTGGGGCCGTTCGTAGGCATGGTAGCCGGGAGTCAACGCAGGCTCAATGCGCGCTTCTCCTACAACAAGCGCTTCGGGCCGACCAAGGAGCGGAGCGCGGGCGGAAGTTGGACGAGGGCATTGCACCCGGACTACACGCTGACGTTCTGGCCCGAGGGGATTGATGAACAAAAGGCGGAGTGCGACGAGTTGTTGGTCCACGTCCACTTCGACGCGAAATATCGGGTGGAGAACATCGAAGGCCTTTTTGGAACGGAGAGCTCGGACGACGCCGATGAGGAAACCGACGGTAATTACAAGAGGCAGGATCTGTTGAAGATGCACGCCTACCGAGATGCCATCAAACGCTCGCAGGGAGCCTACGTTTTGTATCCAGGTAGTTCGTCGAAGCCCGTGCGGTTCGAGGGCTTTCATGAAATTTTGCCAGGCTTGGGCGCTTTCAGCGTGTCGCCGGACGATGCGGGCCGGGCTCAGGGGATGGATCGCCTATCGCTTTTTCTCGATGAAATGCTCGCCCACTTGTGCGACAGGACAACCGCGCAAGAACGCGGCAGCTTTTACCTCATGGAGGCTTATCGATCCAAGGCCGACGTCGCGCCCAAAGCCGGATTGGCGCTTCCCGAGTTGGATGTCTTTGGGGACGCCTATCGAGCGCTGCCTCCGGCCGAACACATGGTCTTGGTCGCATGGGGTTACGAAGACGAACAGCTCGCGTGGATGCGCGTCAACAAAGTCGGCGTGGCCCGTCTTGGACCTGTCGCGGGCGTGTGGCACGTTCAATCGGATTTATCGAGGGCGAGGCACTTGTTGCTTCGAAATCGCGTTGGAGGCCCTTCCGCGGGGCTTTTGCGTTTGACCGCTCCCGGCTATCGAATCCTGACCGATGTAGATCTGGTCGCCATGGGTTATCCGTCGCCTGCGATCGGCGAGGTCCATGCGCTGTTCGACGTCGCCGATCAGCCGGATTGGGCTGGCGTGACATGGCCAGCGAAGACGATCCTGCGGGCAGTGCGCGAATTCGAGGCCACAAACTTGGCTCGACATGGCGGCAACGTCGGCGCCCAGCGTGGCGTCCCAAGAATCGTTTCGCTTCTCGGCCTGCTCAAAGCCTTGCCGAAATAGCGATGGCAGACGTCTTCGATCCCGCCACGAGGTCCGCCCTGATGGGGCAGATCAAGTCGCGTGGGAACAAGACGACCGAGGTGAAGCTTGTTGAGGTTTTGCGATCAAATGGCTTGACGGGATGGCGCATGAAACTGAGCCAGCAGGCATTCGTGCAGCGTCGAACTGGAAACTGAAAATTGGCGTTGAAAGTGGATGAAGTTCAATGTGAACTTAGCAGGAAGTCGCCAGATCACCTCGAATCTCAGTCATCAAGTCAATCGCGTCGAGCTGACATGGCATCTTTAGCGAGCGGGACACTAATTCCCGCTCGATGTAATACATGTATCTCTGCAACCAATGCCGCAAGCGTTCCTCAGTCATTTGCAAGGTCGGGTTGCCTTTGAGGTTGGTCGCTAGGTTGGACATCAGGTGCAAGATCAGATACATAGGGCCAGCAATGGGTGGTTTGATACTGTCGTCCACCGTTGCGGAAAGTTCAATCAGTCGCAGATCTCTGGCGATTTGAAGAAGGATCACATCATCAAGGTTGGACGGAAGTGCTGCGTCTGCTGAACGCGATTCAATGGCTTTGGCGACGAGGGATAGATCAGTTTTTGGAATTTTCATAATGCAAATGCTACTTTAAGTCTGTAGACTTAAAAGCATCATACCAAGAAGCTACCTGCATGAAAAAGCAGGTGAAGACTTCCTTGTCCGCGAGAGCGCGGCTAGCCAAAAACTTAAGACTATTGCGTGCGCGAGACGGGTTGTCGCAGGAGACCTTGGCAGACTTGGCTGAACTGCACCGGACATATGTGGGTTCAGTCGAACGTTCCGAGCGAAACGTGTCGCTAGACAATATAGAAAAACTGGCGTTGGCGTTGAATGTCGATATCTGTGATTTACTGTCGGATTCACTTTTCCCAAATCAGGGCCGAGCCAGTTGACGATTTCCGATTGCCATCCACAGAACTGATCTGACAGCATTTCCGCGTTGTAGAAGACATGCAACGCAAAAACCTGTTAGCTTGACTCAGCTTTATTTGGGAATATTGGCATCCTCTGTCCGCTCTCGGTCAATGCGAGGGAGGTCTTCGTTCAATTGATGCCCTTTAACGCCACGCTTATACGCGTTGTACTGCCATTTCACAAACTGCTCTAGTAACGCATCATTTCTCGATCTCAAATCGTCGTTCTCCGACTGTAGTCGGGCGATTCTTTGAGCCGCCGCAGCCAAACTACTGGGCATCGCCGTTCTCGGTCCATGAATCTTCAGTCCACTTTTCTTGGCATCATAGGTAGCCTTGATTGTTGCGTGAGCATTCAACGTCTGCCGGGTTGGCGTGCTTCCAATGACGTTGGATGCAGCTTCGCAAATACCCTGCCAAGTCAGCTTCTCGGTGGGCCAGCCAATAATTATGTCGACGATGGCATCGATATCCCTAGGTCGCAGATGCTTAGCCAAGACGGCCTCCCAACATCTCCTTCATATCAGACAGAAGAGCCGCATTGGGCATATCCCGCGCTAAAGCGTCTATAGCCTTCATTCTGATGACTCGCCGTAAGTGACTGAAATCTTTGCCGTCGCGCAGCTTAATTTGTGCCCCGTCTTCAACCTCAGGATTTTCCAGAATTTCGATCAATTGACGCAAGCGATCCACAGTTTTCTGATGGTATTCAAACCAACGATCGGCGCCGGAATAGCCTTCAGCCAATGCAAGTCTGGCCGAGGCGTAGTCTCGTTCAACCTGAGTCAAACGCTCTCTGATACGTGTCAAACGGTTGGCATTGTCTGGTCCTGAGCACTTAATGCACACATGCTCTTCACAGTTAAGGCAGTCGCGAAATTTATCGCAGGGCGACATGATGAAGTCGTGGCTGCACACACCCCACGGGCTGACATGCATCGCACCGCGCTCCATCAAGTTGACATCCTGAGTTGTCACCGGAACATGTCGGCTGACTTCACCTTGAGGACCAAAGAGCGTGAGCGTGGTATCCAAGGTTTCGGCTTTTGCAACCATCTCCCACTCGCTCATGTGGTTGTAGACGCGGTTGTGCTTCTGTTCCGCACGACCAGCCCACTTGGCGAGTTGTTCTTGCGAAAGTCCACCTCGATTGGCAAGCGTATTGAGTAGATGGCGTGCTTGATGTGATGTCAACTTAATCGGTTGACCTCTCCCGTTTTTGTATCCATAACGATCGAATATGCTCTTATGGTTTCCGAGCGATTCACGCGGGGAAAGTGTATTGTTGAAAACGTCAGGAGAGGGTGCCCAGAGAACTACAGGGCTGGTTCCGCGTTGATCACCGATGAGATTGCGAGTCATACAGAAAAGGGCTTCACTGTACTTAATTCGCTTTTTTTCATTTAACCAAGGATGCGTCTGTGGTTGATTCATCAAAGTTCTTTGCCACAGACTGTTCAACGTATGCACGTTGTCTTTTTGTGCCAGTTTGATCTGGTAGAGGCTAGTTGTGCAGGCCTTGCGTGTATGTCTCGCAAGACCTAAGAATGCGCATGCTTGAAAAATGGTCAGCGGATCGTCATCTGCCACATCAGGGCAGTCAGAGTGTCTATAAGGTTTTTCTGGATTCGTTTCAAGCCACTTTGCGAGCTTTCTCGGTTCATCGGTTAGCGCTCGAATTCGCCGGATAGCCTCCTTTGCGATGGGAACCATTACCTCTGGAATCCATTTAATGTCTCCTTCGAAGCCCTTAGCGGAGTAGAAACGCCAACCGTATTGAATATCGCCTTTCGAGTCGGGTTCTTCGACTTCGCAATCCACAGGCAACTCCATAATCTCGGATATGCGTGACGGGGCACACATGGTCATCGCAAAGGTACTGGAAGTGAAGTTGTCCTTGGGATTGGTCGGCTCGTTCGCGAAAATCTCTGCAAGAGCGCCCGTAGCCTCAGGGCTTGGTAACTTCCTGTCTTGGATAGCCTTTGCCTTGCTGCCGGTTTGGATGGTGATGTCACGAGCCTTCTTGATTGGACTTCTCCAAGTACTCAGCCCATTTGCAATCAACTGTCGTTCCGAAATAAAGCGAGCTAGTCTCTCAATTTCTCGCCCGCACTGATAGTCCGCACCGGGTGAGTAGTGGCCCCTGGCTATCACTGCAGCCTCGTCGAGAACTGCAAAGTTAATGCGGGCTACATCGGCCAACTCGTTGGCTTGAAGTAACGCTGCTTCAATCACGCGCAGAGCCTTGGATTCATTCTTTGTCTCCGTTGGCTTGTGCCCCTGTTGATAGCGAAAGTAGGCCTTGGCAAAGTCTATGAACCCATCATTCATTCGATCCGACTCTTGATACCCTCGGCCATGTGCGCCTAACTTTGTGAAATTCATTGCACCAGGCCAACTAACGTCAGACCAATTCAGCTCAGAGCCAAAAGTCGTCAAGTCCTCTCGACACATGCGAATGAACTCGTTTAGATTTTCGGAAGCTACTAGTTCGGACCTCGGCGCAAAGTGTTTGAGATCAGCCATCATTTGCCTGCTTTCTTGGCCATTTTTGCTAGTTCAGCGCGACGGATGTGGCATCGCTGGATGACATCGACTACAGCAAATATGGTTCGATCATTCACCGCAGCGACCACAACATCGCCGGTTATGTGCTCTACTTGTTCTCGTTCCGCCAGCAAGTCTGCAAGAACCTCTTCATGAGGCCCTTCCAACCAAGGTTGGAAGTGTTGGCACGTGTAACAAGGAATCGGTACGTTGGCCCCACAAAAACCGTACTGTCCACAAGTCGCCGTGTTTTTGCCCTTGAACTTGATCCGACTGGCCAGGTCGTCGCCTCGCTTTGCATCGGATTCACGGTCCACCAGAACCCCTTGAAACGCTTGTGCGTAAGGAGCAAGCTGCAGGGCCATCGCCTTGTTCAAAGCCCGCGCGTGCTCAGGTACGTTTTGTGTATAAACATCCACGTTTTGGGTATCCGTGTGATCTAGGAGCTCTGCGATCACCATTTGCCCAAATCCTTCCCTCGCCGCTCGAGTGCCCTTGGTGTACCGAAAGCGCGTCGCGACAAGCTCAATGAGCTCGCCCGTTCGCTCTGACGTAATCCCCGCAGCCTTAACAACCATCTTTACCGTCGCAGTCACATCGTCAGACTGCAAATGAAGGTTATCTGTTGCAAGCAGCGAACGAAGCGAGTTCACCGATTCAATGCCATCAAACGCCGCCAAGTCGGGAAATAAGGGCAACGCCACTCGGTCCGCCTCTTGAAGTTCGTACCCCAACAACCGTTCAACTGACGAAATTGCATATTTACGCTGTGCGCTAAGTACAGTCCAAAGTTCCAGTGTCATCGCAAAGGTCTTGAAGCTGTCCCGGAACACTTCGCCACGCTGCTTGGCACGAGGAATGTGGATGAGGAACATCGGTTCACCCTTCTTATTTACCTTGGTTCCGTCTAGGTCGCAAATTTTCGTATGGGTGAGCTGCTTTGGACGCCGCCCCGTATGGCTCAACAGCAAACAGATTGCCAATTCGCTCAACTCAATTTTGGCTTGCTCAAATGCGCGGATTACGCCCTCATTGAAAGCCAACAATTCATTGTCTGTAAGTGGCCCTTCAGTTGGATCAAGTCGCTTGACCGCATCGCCCTTGATATTTCCTCTTAGCGTCCAGCTTTCCAACAGATCAATGACATCCTCCCCAACACCTGAATAGCCAAGGTCGTGCCACTTGTATAAGAATCCGCGAACGGTGGCCAGCTTCCATTCCGTTTGGCGACTAAGTTTTGCACGCCAGTTCAGTAAAGCAATAGTGTCAATTTTCTTTGGCTTGGTATCTCGTAGCATTACTAGAAACGATTCGAAGATGTTCCTTGTATGGGCTGCAGAAAGTGTTACGGCATAGTAGACAAGAGTTGAGATGAATCCATTTTTAGCTTCGGCCGGCAAGAACTCGAATATCTTAGAAATATAGACGTCATTGTTTTTGTCCAACTTCCAAATGGGCTCGCATTCATCAAACCAATATCCAGCTCTCGACTGATATCGCTTGTAGCCCTGATTCGCAACAGGATGGATTGTTTCACCCTCT
The DNA here is from genome assembly GCF_013416775.1 of Rhodoferax sp. BLA1. Taxonomy (GTDB): domain Bacteria; phylum Pseudomonadota; class Gammaproteobacteria; order Burkholderiales; family Burkholderiaceae_C; genus Rhodoferax. The sequence continues at coordinate 540,585 of NZ_SZVI01000001.1, read as the reverse complement.
GACTGTTGGTTGGCGTCTGATCCACTCCTCTCAATCATTCTGCAAATTCTCCGGTACTCTTGCTATGCCATCTTGCAACTTGAGACCCGCCTCAATCGCCTTCTCGCGCGTGAATCGCTTGGTGTAGGTTGCTGCAGTACCTGAGTCTGGTTTCCAACCCTGCAGGTAGGAGCGCTGGCTTTCCTGCTCCTCTGGTGTTGGCGCGTCCATCTTGGTGTCCATGTACTCTGAATACCGGTTGTTCCATGTATGGCGCAGTTCATGGGCATGCAGACTAGATAGGCTCGGATCGGCCTCCGCCACCATGTTGATCACTTTGACCAATGTCGACCGTGACATGGCCTGTCCCTGCGTTGGGCCTGCCTTGTGTGTCACCAACAAATACTCACGCTTCCTTGCGCCTGGGACCTTTCGGCGGAAGTGAATCACATAGTTGTGAATCGCCTGAACAAGCGTGTCTTTGAGTGGTATTCGCCGATCCAGTGTCTTCACCAAGGGTTGCCTGCGCCGTGGGTCGTCTTTCTCATCCGCTCGCCGTGCAATGACAATCTGATTGTTCAACCAATCAATGTCAGACACCCTGATGTTGAGCAACTCACCACTGCGAATACCCAGGTGCAATAGCAATAAGATCAATAGCTGGTTGCGGACCTGTGTGGCCTCGTCCTCAAAAGGATTTCGCTCGGAGCCAGGTCGAACGATATCAAGAAGGGCGACCTCTTGTTCGTGAGTAAGTCCCTTTTCTCTACCCACTTGATTGCGGCCTTTATTGGAAGGCCTCCGTGACTCAAACCCTTTTTTCATATCGGCGATATCTTGCGAGGTCTTGCGATCACCAGTACGCTCCAACAAGATTGTCGCCAACCATGCCGCATACTTGGCAATGTGTGTAAGGCGCTTGTATTCGCTCGTAAGCCCGATCTTACGAGTTGGCTTCTGCTTCACTCTGGAAGTGATGGATCTTACTTTTTCAAGTGAGTCGGTACGTCTCTTGCCAAAATCCTGCTGACAATAGTCACGGATCGCATCCATTTCACCATGGAGAAAAAACTCCCGCTTCAAAAAGCGGTCAGTCAAATCAATTCCGCGCTCATCACAAAAACTCTGCAGAACGTTGATGCCGGATAAAGCCGCTTCCATCATAGCTACCGACTTGGAATGGTTTCTCACCTGTGTCGTCACGAACAGGTTCGGGTAGAACAATGGCATCCCGGTTGCCTTATCAATCAACAGACAATAGCGTTCGCCGCTTTGCATCACAAAGCTCTTGATTTGGAACTTCCTGAATAGCATTGAAAACGCAATTATCTTGATGAATCAATACAGTTCTTAAGGTAACACATTCAGGATTAGTATTCAATGCAACTTTACATAATTTTTTGATCCTCAAATGAAAAAAGCCCTGCTATTGCAGGGCTTTTTGGGGAGAAAATTTACACTAATGGTCTTAGGTATAAATTAAAACGGAATATCGTCATCCATGTCATCAAAGCCACTGGCTGGGCGGCTTGGGGCCGGGGCGGGTGCCGGGCGTGGTGCTGGGGCGCTGGGGCGTGGGGCACTGGGACGTGGGGCCGGTGCCGGGCGGCTGTTGTAATTGTCGCCAGCATCGCCGCCGTAGCCATCGTCTTCACCCGCAGGGCCACCCATGCCTTCGCGGCCACCGAGCAGCTGCATTTCATTGGCAATGATGTCGGTGGCGTATTTTTCCTGGCCGTCCTTGTCGGTGTATTTGCGGGTCTTGATGCGACCTTCCACATACACCGGGCGGCCTTTTTTGAGGTACTGGCTGGCGATTTCGGCCAAGCGGCCAAAAAAGGTCACGCGGTGCCATTCGGTTTCTTCGACCATTTCGCCGGATTTGTTCTTGTAGCGGCTGCTGGTGGCGATGGTGACGTTGGCCACCGGGTCACCGCTGGGCAAATAACGCACTTCCGGGTCACGGCCCAAATTACCCACCAAAATCACTTTGTTTACCGAGGCCATAGTTTGCTTTCCATATTGAGAGTCAGGCTACGCTGCCTGAAAACGCGCACTTTATCAGGCTTTGTGCGCCAACTCCACTGGCCTGGCTGGGGGAACTCGCATTGGCCAGGCCAGCCCCAACCACAGCGTCATCAAGACACCACAGCCGGTAAACAGGGCGTGCGGCCCGCCCCATTGCATGGCCCAGCCCCCCAGCAGCCCACCGGCAAAAAAACCAATTGACTGCATGGTGTTGTAGACCCCGATGGCCGCACCGCGTGCGCTCAGTGGTGCCAGCCTGGACACCATGCTGGGTAGGCAGGCTTCCAGCACATTGAACCCATAGAAGAACAAAAACAGTAGCAATCCGATCAGGTAGATAGAGGGTTGGATGCCAATTTGCCACCATAAACCCAGCTGCACCAGCGCCATCAGCGCCACGGCGGTCAAAAACGCGGCACGCACATAACCACGCTTCTCGAGCTGAAAAAAGCTGCCACCCATCACCACAAATGAGCCGACCAGCACCGGCAAATAGACCTGCCAATGCTGCGACTGGGGCAAACCGGCCTCCACCAGCATCGACGGCACCGCCAGCCACATGGCGAGCTGCACCCCGTGCATCACAAAACCGCCGTAGTTGAGCCGCAGCAGCTCGGGCAGGCGCAGCACATCCAGCACCCGGCCCTCTTGTTGGTAGCGGTGCTGCAACGGTTCGGGCGGCACCCACCACAGCACCGCCGCGATGCCCATCAATGACAGCAGCGCCGTCAGCGCAAAGATCGCGACCAGCCCGCCCCAAGCCGCCAGCACCGGCGCCACCACCAACGACAGCGCAAAGGTGAGCCCCATGCTGGCGCCCAGCAAAGCCATTGACTTGGTGCGCACGCCGTCCCGCGTCAGGTCGGCCAGCAAGGCGGTGACCGCCGCCGACACCGCCCCTGCACCCTGCAGCGCTCGCCCTACCGACAGCCACAGCAGTGACGGCGCCAGCGCCGCCACCGTGCTGCCTGCCGCAAACACCAGCAGCCCGACGATGATCACCGGCTTGCGGCCAAAACGGTCCGAGGCCAGGCCATAGACAAACTGCAGCGCCGCCTGCGTCAGGCCATAAATCCCCAGTGTCAGCCCGATCAGGCTGGTGTTGTCACCGCCGGGGTACTGCGCGGCCTCGCGGGCAAACACCGGCACCACCATGAACAGGCCCAGCATGCGCAGGCCAAAAATCGACGCCAGAGACAAGTTGGCACGCCATTCAGCACGTGTCAAAGCGCTGGAGGCGGTGGGTGACAAGGTGGGTGGCATGTTGGGGTGGCAGGGTCAGCTTGGTTTGAAACATCATGCGCCTGCCAGGGCAAGCCATGGCGCGGCATTGTCACGGATCTTTGCCCGCGTCACCAGACGAACTTGGCCTGTCAGTGCGTCAGCTGGTGGGAGCCGCCGCAACCGTTCGCAACGTCTAGATAACCGCACAAGCGTGGCGGCTTGCCGCTGGCAGAAAGATGGCCACTCAAGGCCACGGCCTGTCTAAGATGACCCCTTTACAGACCGGAACCAGCCTCGCGCTTCTGGTCTGCCATCGGTGTCGGGCGTGTTGCCACACAGTCACGCTGCCCGGACAATCACCCGTATTTGACATGAAGACCATGCTGACCCTTTCAAAAGACGCCCTCGAACTCATTGCCGAACGCAGGCAGTCTGTTGTCATTGATGTGCCGCAAACTGTGCACGGTTGCTGCATCGAAATCACGCCCTGCCCCAGCGTGCGTTTGGGCAAACCACGCGTCCCTGATCAGCACAGCTTGCAGCAGATCCAGGGTGCCGATGTCTTTGTGCCACACGATTTTCCCAGCATGCTGCCGCTGTCGATTCGTGCGAGGAAAGTGCTGGGCAGAAAGTTCCTGGCCATTGACGGCTGGAAACTGGTGTGAGCGTGGGCCGGGGTCAGCGCGACTGAAGCGCCAACCCGATGTCACTATCATCGCGGATTTACATAAGTTTCTGGCGCCACCATTCTTGGCGCGCCGCGGTGGACACAGCATGCTGATCGACATCCCCACGATGTTCCTGGTGAACATCGCCTTGTGCCTGACACTGGCGATCTCCATCGGCTGGGTCGCGGCGAACGAGGGCCATGATGGACTGCGGCCCCTCATTTTTGCGCTGACGCTGCAAGCGTTGGCTTACGTCCTGTACGCCTTGCGGGGGCGTATTCCCGACTTTTTGTCGATTTTTGTCGCCAACATGGCCGTCACTGGCAGTTATGCCCTGGTGGCTCTGGCGCTCGCCCAGTTTCAGCATCGTCGGCTGTCGCTGCTTTTGCTGTGGCTACCGATGTTGGTGTTTGCGCTGGGCCTCGGGGCTTTCTTCCCAAATATTGTGATCCGCATTGCCATCTCCAGTGTGGTGTACGGTGTCCAGGACCTGATTCTGCTGTGGCTGCTGCTTGACGGCGCCAAGCGGACAGTTGGTCGCGGCCAGCACCTGCTCATGGCGGGGGTCACCCTCAACCTCTTGACCATGGTCTACCGTGCCTGGATGGCTCTCACGGACGAGCACCTGGTCGCGCACATCACCGATCCGGGCACATCCCAGACGCTGGTGTACCTCTCGGCCTTTGTGTCCCTCACGCTGGTGGCCATCGGTTTTGTCCTGATGGCCAAGGAAGCCGCCGATGAAAAAACGCGGCTGATGGCGATGACCGACAAGCTGACCGGTTGCTGGAACCGTTTTCGCATCGAAGAGACCGCGCAGTACGAGATGCTGCGCCTGCAGCGTTACGCCACGCCGGTGTCGCTGATTCTGATCGACATCGACCACTTCAAGGATGTCAACGACACCTATGGCCATGCGGTGGGTGACCTGATCCTGCAGGAGGTTGCGGCAACCGCGCAGGTCTGCATCCGCAACACCGACGTGTTGGGTCGCTGGGGTGGCGAGGAATTTGTGGTGCTGCTACCCGCCAGCGGCTTTTCGGCCGCAGCGGACAGCGCCGAACGCATACGCCGCGCCATCGAAACCAGTGTCTATGGTGAGGGCCACAAGGTCACCGCCAGTTTTGGTTTTGCCTCCTACCGCTCGACCGACAGTTGGGACGAATGGTTACAACGTGCCGATCAGGCGCTGTACCAGGCCAAAGCGCAGGGGCGCAACCGGGTTGTTGCTGAACTGCCCTTGCTGCCAGCCAGCGCGTCTTCACCCCAGGGCACCGAATTGCTGCGCCTGGTCTGGCGTGAGGTGTATGCCCTGGGTCACACCACCATCGATGCCCAGCACCGCCAACTGTTTGACGCTGCCAATACCCTGATCGACGCTATGGTGAGTGGTGCTACCAAGGACACCATCGCCGCGAAGATCGACGCCTTTGTGGCCCTCTCGGCACAACACATGCAGGACGAAGAGGTCATCTTGGCCCGCTCGGACTTCCCCGGGTGCGCCGCCCACGCGGCGCGGCATCAGCAACTGCTGGCGCGCGCTCAACTGCTGCGTGCGCGTTATGCCCGCGACCAGCTCGACACCACAGAGTTGTTGCACTTTGTGGTGTTTGAGTTCACCGCGCAGCACCTGCTGATCGAGGACCGCAAGTTCGCCGCTTACCTCGGTGGCCACTGAGCCGGGCGCAGGGCCCTGGGCAGCCCGCTCTGATCCAGCACACCGCCAGAGACGGGCGAGCCAGACTTCACTATCATGGCGGGTTTCCTGGTGCATCTTCACCAGCATTTTTTGAGCAGCTACCGCTTTGAACACACCTGAAGATGGCAAGTACCTTGCCAAGGCCCTGCAGCACCAGCACATCAGCATCCGTGGTGCGCGCACGCACAACCTGAAAAACATCGACCTCGACATCCCGCGCAACCAGCTGGTGGTGATCACCGGCCTCTCCGGCTCGGGCAAGTCCAGCCTGGCGTTTGACACACTGTATGCCGAGGGCCAGCGCCGTTATGTGGAAAGCCTGTCCACCTACGCACGCCAGTTTTTGCAGCTGATGGACAAACCCGATGTGGACATGATCGAGGGCCTGTCGCCCGCCATCAGCATCGAACAAAAAGCCACCAGCCACAACCCGCGCTCCACCGTGGGCACGGTGACCGAAATCCACGACTACCTGCGCCTGTTGTTTGCCCGCGCGGGCACACCGTATTGCCCGGACCACCAGCTGCCGTTGCAGTCCCAAACCGTGAGCCAGATGGTCGACACCACGCTGGCGCTGCCCGAAGGCACCCGGCTGATGGTGCTGGCGCCGCTGGCGCGTGAGAAGAAGGGTGAGTTCCTCGAGGTGTTTGCCGACATGCAGGCGCAAGGTTATGTGCGCTTCAGGATCAACGGTCTGGCCTATGAGTTTGATCAGTTGCCCGCGCTGAAAAAGACCGAAAAACACGACATCGACGTGGTGATCGACCGCATCAAGGTGCGCTACGCCCCCCCACCCAGCGCCCTGGTAAGTGATGCCGAGGCGGGTGACGAACCCGAGATTGATGCGGCGGTGCAAGCCGCCCACGCCGACTATGCCGCGCTCAAACAGCGCCTGGCCGAGAGTTTCGAGGCCGCGCTGCGGCTCGCCAATGGCCGCGCCATTGTTCTCGAAATGGATAGCGCTCAGCCCTTATCTGATAAGGGCTACAAGCCAAAAGAGCATGTATTCAACGCCAAGTTCGCCTGCCCGGTCTGCAATTATTCGATTGCCGAACTGGAGCCGCGGCTGTTTTCGTTCAACTCACCGGTGGGCGCCTGCCCGAGTTGTGACGGTCTGGGCCAGCAGGAGTTTTTTGACCCGACCCGGGTCGTCGCCTTCCCGACTTTGAGCCTGGCCAGCGGCGCCATCAAGGGCTGGGACCGGCGCAACGCCTACTACTTTGCGATGCTGGAGAGCCTGGCGGCGCACTACAAGTTTGACATTGACCAGGCGTTTGAGGACCTGCCCCCCCATGTGCAGCAGGCGGTGCTGCAGGGCTCGGGTGAGGAAGAGATCAAGTTTGCCTACACCCTCGATTCAGGCGCTAACGCTGGCAAAAAGCTCAACAAAAAACACCCGTTCGAGGGCATCATCCCCAATATGCAGCGGCGTTACCACGAGACCGACTCGTCGGTGGTGCGCGAAGACCTGGCGCGTTATAAAAGCACCCAGCCCTGCCCGGTGTGTGCTGGCAGCCGCCTGCGCACCGAGGCACGCCATGTCAAGATTGGTGAGGGTGCACAAGCCCGTGCCATTTTTGAACTGAGCCACCAGACCCTGGCCGAGTGTTTTGCCTACTTCAGCAGCCTGAGCATGACCGGCGCCAAGGGCGACATTGCCGCCAAGGTGGTGCGCGAAATCAGCCTGCGCCTGAAGTTCCTCAACGACGTGGGCCTGACCTACCTGAGCCTGGACCGCAGCGCCGAAACGCTCAGCGGTGGTGAGAGCCAGCGCATCCGCCTGGCCAGCCAGATCGGCTCGGGTTTGACCGGTGTCATGTATGTGCTCGACGAGCCCAGCATCGGCCTGCACCAGCGCGACAACGACCGGCTGATCGACACCCTGAAACACCTGCGCGACATTGGCAACAGCGTGCTGGTGGTCGAGCATGACGAAGACATGATGCGTGCCGCCGACCACATCATCGACCTCGGCCCCGGCGCTGGTGTACACGGCGGGCGTGTCATGGCGCAGGGCAGCTTTGATGAAGTCAAGGCCAACCCCCAGTCGCTGACCGGCCAGTACCTGGCGCACACTCTGAAAATTGAGGTGCCAGTGCAGCGCACCGCTTGGCTGCCGACCCAGGCTCCCAAAGCCTTCAACGCTGGCAAACCCAGCCGTTTTGCGCCCAGCCCGGCGGCACAACGGCGCGCCGAACGTGAGGCGCAACACAACGCCACGCTGGGTGATTTGCAGGCGCTCAAAGTCATTGGCGCGAGCGGCCACAACCTGAAAAACGTCGACGTCGCCTTTCCGGTCGGGCTGTTCACCTGCGTCACCGGTGTCTCGGGCTCGGGCAAGTCGACCCTTGTCAACGACACCCTTTACAAAGCGGTGGCTCGCACCATCTACCGCGCACATGACGAGCCGTCCGAACACAGCAGCATCGAAGGCATCGAGTATTTCGACAAAGTCATCAACGTCGACCAGTCCCCGATTGGCCGCACACCTCGCTCCAATCCGGCCACCTACACCGGCTTGTTCACCCCGATCCGTGAGCTGATGGCCGAGGTGCCGACCGCACGCGAACGTGGTTATGGCCCGGGGCGCTTCAGTTTCAATGTCAGCCAGGCCAGCGGCGGCGGGCGTTGTGAAGCCTGCGAGGGCGACGGCATGGTCAAAGTCGAGATGCATTTCCTGCCCGATGTGTACGTGCCTTGCGACGTGTGTCTGGGCAAACGCTACAACCGCGAAACCCTGGAAGTGCTCTACAAAGGTAAAAACATCGCGCAGATCCTGGACCTCACCGTCGAAGCCGCGCACGAGTTCTTCAAGGCCGTGCCCACCATCGAGCGCAAGTTGCACACCCTGCTGGACGTGGGCCTGAGTTACATCCGCCTGGGCCAAGCCGCCACCACCTTGTCGGGTGGCGAGGCTCAGCGCGTCAAACTGGCACTCGAATTGTCCAAACGCGATACCGGGCGCACCCTCTACATCCTCGACGAACCCACCACCGGCCTGCACTTTGCCGACATCAAGCTGCTGCTGCAGGTGTTGCACCAGTTACGCGACGCGGGCAACACCATCGTAGTGATCGAACACAACCTGGACGTGATCAAAACCGCCGACTGGTTGATTGACATGGGCCCCGAGGGTGGTAGTGGTGGTGGCACCGTGGTGGGTGTGGGCACGCCCGAGACTCTGGCGGCCAACCCGGCCAGCCACACCGGGCGGTATTTGCGCCACCTGCTGGTGCCTTAAACCACCCCTGCAGTCGTTACAGACGAAACCACCGTGTCGCCAAGGCCCACAGCTCCGGTGGCACGGACGCACGCAGCCTGCGCACATACCGCCACAACACCACGCCGCGCAAACCCCACGCCAGTGCGCGTCGGGGCTTGAGCAGCAGCACCGCCAGCGCACCGAGCGCCAACAACCAAGGCCGGGCACTGAGGTAGTCCACGCCAATGCGCCAGCGCGTCATCAGGCGCTGACTGGTCACTTGCGCGTCCTGCAAAGGCTGCAGCTGCTGCGCCAACGTGCTGCGCTGATGGGCAATACGCTCGATCAGGCGGCCCCGCTCGAACGCGAGTTCAGCGAGGCTTGTCTTCATGCCCGGCCGCCTCGCGCAATTGGCGCACATCTTCTTGCAGCTCAGCCAGGCTGGCCGCAAACACCGGCTCGGCCTGCGCCTGCAAACCCACCAGCCGGGCATACAACCAAGCGGACAAACCCACAAACACCAGGCTGACCAGCGCCAGCACCGTCAGGCGGGACTCCCACCACAGCACCAAGGCCAGGCCCATCAGCATCACCACCGCCAGGCCCAGGCAAAACAGCAGGGCCAACAGCAAAGCAAGCTGCTGCAGCACCAGGTGTTTTTGGACCGCTAACTCATTGCCCAGCAAGGCCAGGCGCGTTTGCGCTGCGGCCAACAGGGAACTGGCGACATCTTTTATCACGGGCCGGGCACCCGATCAGCGGCGGCTCACAATCGCGCCGATCAAAAACCCGACACCCGCAGCAATACCCACCGCCACCCAGGGTGACTCATGCACATAGGCATCGGTGGCACGCGCGGCTGCCTTGGTTTTGGCCACCAGAAGCGCTTCGGCCTCGACCAGGCGCGCCTTGGCGTCATGCAAGCGCGCTTGCACCCGTGCACGCAAGCTGTCCATTTTTTCGCCGACCTGGCCAGCGGTGGCCGACAACACGTCCTCGGCATCGGCAATCACAGCCTTGATGTCATTGACGGTTTGTTGTTGTTTCAGAGCAGCGGCTTCATTCACATGTGACATGGTGTTCTCCTGCTAGGGTCAAAAAACCAGCGGATCAGGCGCTGGCTGCCGCTGATGACCATAGCACATCGAGCCAGTGAAAACCAGCCACCAGACAGGCCAAGCAGGCACCTGCGCCACGGCAGACGCTCGGCAGTAGACTGCTGGCACAAACCCCTATGGCGCTGACATTTGCTGCGGCCACCTGGTCAGTTGTCAGCACGGGGACTTTTTGGAGGGGACGCGCATGCATAACCGACTTGATGAATTCCAGGCCGCCAGTGCGCGACGCAACAAGGTGGTCAGCGCGGCCGAGGCGGTGCGCCTGATCCACGATGGCGACACCGTGGCCACCGGCGGCTTTGTGGGCATCGGTTTTGCCGAAGAGATTGCGGTGGCGCTGGAGCAACGTTTTTTGTTGGCGCAGGCTGATACCGGCCAGGGTGCGCCGCAAAACCTGACCCTGATCTACGCCGCCGGTCAGGGCGACGGCCAACAGCGCGGGCTCAACCACCTGGCCCACCTGGGGCTGGTGACACGGGTGATTGGCGGGCACTGGGGCCTGGTGCCCAAGTTGCAGCAGCTGGCCATGGCCAACCAGATCGAGGCCTACAACCTGCCCCAAGGCGTGATCACCCACCTGTTTCGCGACATCGCGGCGGGCAAACCCGGCACGCTGACCCATGTCGGGCTCGACACCTTTGTCGACCCGGTCCACGGTGGCGGCAAGGTCAACGCACGCACCACGGTCGACCTGGTGCAGCGCATGAGCATCGACGGGCGCGACTATCTGTTTTACAAGGCGCTGCCCATCCAGGTGGGCATCATCCGCGCCACCACCGCCGACCCCGATGGCAACCTGAGCATGGAGCGCGAAGCCCTCACACTCGAAGCGCTGGCGATTGCCATGGCCGCGCGCAACAGCGGCGGCATCGTGATTGCGCAGGTGGAGCGCCTGGCCGAGCGCAACACCCTGCACCCGCGCAGCGTCAAGGTGCCCGGTGTGCTGGTGGACGCGGTGGTGGTGGCCAGCGACCCGGCCTACCACATGCAGACCTTTGTCGAGGCCTACAACCCGGCCTATTCGGGCGAAATCCGGGTGCCGCTGGATCACATGGCGCCCATGCCCCTGAACGAGCGCAAGGTGATTGCCCGCCGCGCCGCGCTGGAGCTGCGCCCCAACAGTGTGGTGAATCTTGGCATTGGTATGCCCGAGGGCGTGGCCACCGTTGCCGCTGAAGAGAAGGTGTTTGACCTGCTGACCCTGACCGCCGAGCCCGGCGTGATTGGTGGTGTACCCGCCGGTGGCCTGAGTTTTGGCGCTGCCATCAACGCCCAGGCCATCATTGACCAGCCCAACCAGTTCGACTTTTACGACGGCGGCGGGCTTGACATTGCCTTTCTCGGGCTGGCACAAGCTGACGCACAAGGCAACCTGAATGTCAGCAAATTTGGTGGGCGGCTGTCGGGGGCCGGTGGCTTCATCAACATCAGCCAGAACGCCAAAAAAGTGGTGTTTGTTGGCAGCTTCACCGCCGGTGAGCTGGTGACCCATGTGGCCGAAGGTCGTCTGCAGATCGAGGGTGAAGGCACACAACGCAAATTTGTGCCCCAGGTGGAACACCGTACGTTCAGCGCACGCGAGGCCATCCGGCGCGGTCAGCAGGTGCTGTATGTGACCGAGCGCTGTGTGCTGCGCCTGATCGGCAGTGTCGAGGCACCCGCGCTGGAGCTGATCGAGATCGCGCCAGGTGTGGACCTGCAGCGCGATGTGCTGGGGCAGATGGACTTCAGTCCCGCCATCAGCCCGCATCTGAAACTGATGGACGCCAGCTTGTTCCACCCCGAGCCGCTGGGCCTGCGTGAGCGCCTGCTGAGCACACCGCTGGCCCAGCGCCTGGAACTCAATGTCGAGCAGCGGCTGCTGTTCATCAACTTTGAAGGTTTGTCCATCGACAGCCTGGATGACATCAGCGAGATCGAGGCCCAGGTGACCGACTTGCTGGCGCCACTGGGCCAACGTGTGGCGGTGGTGGTGAACTACGACAATTTCAGCATCCCGCCGACGCTGCTCGATGCCTACGCCAGCATGGTGCAGGGGCTGTCCGAGCGTTTTTACAGCCAGGTCACGCGTTACGGCAGCGGTGGTTTTTTGAAAGCCCAGCTGGCGCTGGACAAGCCCGCTGTACCGCCCGACTGAGCGGCTGTTGCGCCCTTTTGATGGGGTGATGTGATGTGTTTTTAATAGCGCTTGGTCCTTTATATATAAGGGCTAAAGGCTAATTTGTTGCTTACCCCACATCAAGCGCAGTCCTGCTGGCGCATTGGGCAGCTTGTCCGTATGATGCGTCGAGAAGACCGTCACACACCGCACTTCAGGAGACCCCTATGCCGCTGCTGCAACACATGAAGCTCGCCCACAAGTTCCTGATCCTGGGGCTGGTGGCCCTGGTGATGGTGGCCATACCGACGGGTTTGTACTTCAAGCGTTCCTTCTCCGACATCCAGGTGGCGCAGCGTGAGCTGCTGGGCACCGGCCCGCTGGTGGCGCTCAACAAGGTGATCCAGCTCAGCCAGACCCACCGCGGCATGTCGGCCAGCATGCTCAATGGCAACGAGGAACTGGCCGCCCGCCGCCCGGCCCTGCGCGACAAGCTCAATGCTGCCATCAGCGCCATGGAGGGTGAATTCACCACCGCTGGCGTTTCGCCCGCTTTACAGAAGCGCTGGGCAGAACTCAAACAAGGCTGGACCACGTTGGAGCAAAGTGTGGCGGGCCGCAGCATCCCCGCCGCCGAGAGCACCCAGCGCCACACCCAGATCGTCACCAGCCAGCTGCAACTCGGTGAAGAACTGCTGGACGAATTTGGCCTGAGCCTGGAGCCCCACCCCGACACCTCCGCGCTGATCCGCGCCACCATGGCCGACATGCCCTGGCTGGCTGAGAACTTGGGGCTGATGCGCGCCCTGGGCAGCGGCTTCCTGACCCAGGCCAACGCCCCGCCCGAAGGCCGAGCCACGCTGCGTGCCCTGAACAAACGCGCCCTGGAGTTGCAGGCCAGCATGTTCCGCCAGGTGGCGCTGGCCACCCAGGCCAACCCGCGCCTGCACAGCGCGCTGGATGCCGCCGCCAAAAGCAGCAACGCCGCCGTCGAGAAAACCCTGGCGCTGGCCAACGATGGCGTCATCAATGCCACCGAGCTGACGCTGCCTGCGGTGAACTACTTTGACACCTTCACCCAGACCATTGACGGCCTGTTTGCCTTCAACAGCCTGGCCATGCAGACCATGGTGGCTGAGCTCCAGGCCCGCCTGCAGACCGAATACCGCATCCTGGCTGCCGTGGCGTTGTTGCAACTCAGCGGCCTGCTGGCTGCTCTGTGGTTGTCCTGGCTCTTTATTCGCAGCATCACCGAACCGGTGAACCAGGCGCTGGAGGTGGCCCATGCGGTGTCCCAGGGTGACCTGCGGGTCAAGGTGCTGTCGCACGGCGACAACGAACTCGGCCAGCTGATGCAGGCACTGGCCAGCATGCGTGACAAGCTGGCTCATGTGGTGCAGCAGGTGCGCCAGGGCTCCGAGGCGGTGGCCACCGCCAGTGTCGAGATTGCCCAGGGCGACAACGACCTCTCCAGCCGCACCGAGTCTCAGGCCAGCGCGCTGGAGCAAACCTCGGCCAGCATGGAAGAGCTGGGTGCCGCCGTCCAGCAAAACGCGGTCAGTGCACAACGCGCCAACCAGCTGGCACAAGCTGCCAGCGCCGTGGCGGTGAAGGGGGGTGACGTGGTGGGCCAGGTGGTGCACACCATGAAAGACATCAACGAGTCGTCGCAGCGTATTGCCGACATCATCGGTGTGATCGACGGCATCGCCTTTCAGACCAACATCCTGGCGCTCAATGCAGCGGTGGAAGCGGCGCGCGCCGGTGAGCAGGGCCGGGGCTTTGCGGTGGTGGCCAGTGAAGTGCGCTCCTTGGCCGGGCGCAGCGCCGAGGCTGCCAAAGAGATCAAAGGCCTGATCAGCGCCAGTGTGCAGCGCGTGGAACACGGTACGCAGCTGGTCGATCAGGCCGGCAGCACCATGGACGAGGTGGTGGCCAGCATCCGCGAGGTGAGCCAGATCGTGGGGGAAATCAGTAGCTCCAGCAAAGAGCAGGCCGACGGTGTGGCCCAGGTGGTGGAAGCCGTCGCCCAGATGGACAAAACCACCCAGCAAAACGCGGCCCTGGTGGAAGAAATTGCCGCCGCCGCCACCAGCCTGAGCCAGCAGTCTCAGGGTCTGGTGGAAACGGTTTCGGTCTTCAAGTTATAAGCCTTTTTGGCCTCTAGCCCTTTTCCCAAAAGGGCTGATAGCTATAAATGCAAGAGCTTATGCGGCTTGGCAAGCGGCCCGCAACACATCGCGGGTTTTTAATGCCTCGGCCCGCGCCGCCGCTGCAAAGTCGCCGCCAGCGCTGGCATACAAAATCGCCCGTGAGGAGTTGACGATGATCGGCCCGGTGGTCTGTGCCGTGCCGTCTGCGGCCCGTTGGTTGCGCCAGCCCGCCTTGACCGTGGCCAGTGCATCCCCACCCTGTGCCCCCACCCCCGGAATCAGCAGCGGCAGGCTCGGTGCCAGCGCCCGCACCCGCTCAATTTCTGCCGGGTAGGTGGCGCCCACCACCAGACCGAGCTGGCCGTTGATGTTCCAGTGGCCTTGCGCCAGCCGCGCAATGTGTTCATACAGCAGCGGCTGCCCCGGCACACTGGCCAGGCGCTGGTTCTGGAAATCGTCGCCACCGGGGTTGGAGGTGCGGCACAACAAAAATGCGCCCTTGCCGTGGTACTTCAGATACGGCTGTACCGAATCCAAACCCATGAAAGGCGACAGCGTGACGGCGTCGGCGCCGTAACGCTCAAAAGCCTCGATCGCGTATTGCTCGGCGGTGCTGCCGATGTCACCACGCTTGGCGTCCAGAATGATCGGCACCTGCGGCGCGGTGCGGCGCATGTGTTGAATCAGCTGCTCCAGCTGGGCTTCGGCCCGGTGGGCGGCAAAGTAGGCAATTTGGGGTTTGAAGGCAATCACCAGATCGGCGGTGGCGTCGACGATGGCGGCGCAAAAGTCGTAGATCTTGCTGGCATCGTTTTTGAGGTGCGCCGGAAACCGCGCCGGGTCCGGGTCCAGACCGACACACAGCAGAGATTGGTTCTGGCGCTCTGCCGCGCCCAGTTGGTCAAGGAAGTTCATGCCCGACATTGTAAGAATGCCTTGGCCACAAAGCGCCTAAACTGCCCCTCGTTTCGCCCCCTTGGTGCCCCATGCAACACGACCCGATTTCCGACCCCCAGGACCTTCCCCAGTACAACAACGCCGAGCGTGCGCGTGCGGCCTCGCGCAGCACCTGGGTCAGTGTTGGGGTCAATCTGGTGTTGAGCACACTGCAGATCGTGGCCGGGGTGCTGAGCAAATCGCAGGCCTTGGTGGCCGACGGCCTGCACTCGCTCTCAGACTTGGTGGCCGACTTCGTGGTGCTGTTTGCCAACCACCACAGCCAGAAAGCGGCCGATGCCGACCACCCTTATGGCCACCAACGCTTCGAGAACGCTGCCTCCCTGGTGCTGGGCTTGCTGCTGTTGGTGGTGGGGCTGGGCATGTTGTGGTCGGCGGCCAGCAAGTTGCAAAACCCAGAGTTGATTGCCACGGTGCACATCGGCGCACTGTGGGTGGCGCTGGGTGCACTCACAGCCAAGGAGCTGCTGTTTCGTTACATGTTGCTGGTGGCCAAAAAGGTCAAAAGCAGCATGCTGGTGGCCAATGCCTGGCACGCCCGATCTGATGCGGCGTCCTCGCTGGTGGTGGGCGTGGGCATCATCGGCAACCTGGCCGGTTACCCGATTTTTGACCCGATTGCGGCGGCGCTGGTGGGTTTCATGGTGACGCGCATGGGCTGGAGTTTTGGCTGGACCGCCTTGCACGACCTGATGGACCGCGCGGTGGACGACGCCGAGCTGCAGGCCATCCGCCAGACCCTGCAGCAAACCCCCGGTGTGAGTGGTGTGCACGACATCCGCACCCGCATGATGGGCGACATGATTGTGGTGGACGCGCATCTGGAGGTGCTGGCCACCCTGACGGTGGAGCAGGCGCACGACATCACCGTGGCCGCGCAGCAGCGCGTGATGCAGCACCACCGCGTGTTGCACCTGCTGACCCACGTCGACCCCTACCATCGCCCGGACCTGGACCACACCCAGGCACCCGGCGCCTGAGGCGGTTTGACCCCTCAGCGGCTTGGGGCTTGTGCCACCTCGGCCGCCAGGCACAAATCTTCCCAGGCGCGGGCTTTGTCCAGCGGGTTACGCAGCAGGTAGGCGGGTGGGTAGGTCACCACCACTGGCACACCCTGGTAATGCCAGACCTGACCGCGCAACTTGCCCAGTGGCAGTTTGAGGCCTTGCGGGTGGTCCTGGCTCAGCAGCACCTGCATCGCCAGCCGACCCATGGCCAAAATCACCTTGGGCTGCACCAGCGCGATTTCGCGGCGCAGGTAATGCGCGCAGTCGGCCAGCGCCTGCGCGTCGGGCGTGGTGGGCACCACCGGGCGGCATTTGAGCACCAGGCTCAGGTAGGCGGTCTGGGCCGGGTTGTTCTCTTCGGCTAGGCCTGTTTGGTGGCGTTGCACCCCCACCGCCTTGAGCATGTTGTCGAGTAACAGGCCCGCGTCGTCCACAAAGGGTTCGCCAGCGCGCTCCTGCGCGTCGTCAGGTGGTTCACCGAGCACCAGCCAGTCGGCCCGCAGGCTGTCTGGCGGGGCGGCCAGCACCGGGCCACGTCGGCCCAGGCACATGGCGCAGGCCTGACAGGCCGTCACCGTGGCCTGCAACGTGGGCCAGTCCATGGTCTCGATGCCTGGTGGCAGCGGGGTCAGCGCGGTGGGGGCTGGGCCGCTCGGGGCCTGGCGCGCTCGGGTGGGGGGTGTTGGCCGCTGATCTGCTGGGTGCTCGGGCGCTGCGGGTGGCGCCGTCGCGGCAGGCGGCGCAGACCGGGCGCTGCTCGGCTGTGGTGCCGCAGCTTGTGAGTGAAATTGGCCTCCAGCCCTTTCACTGTCTGGGCTGGGTGCCACATTTTCCAGATCGTGGTGGCGGTCGCTGTCGGCCTGTAAATCGGCTGCGGCCGCCTGGGCCAACACCTCATCGGGGGCCGTGTTGTCGGGCCACCAGACGTGCACCCCCATCTCGGCCAGCATGGCGCGTTGGCGGGTATCAAGGTCAAGGCTCATGGGCTGATTTTCACCGACTGGGCCGACTGGGCTGTGGCCCGACCCTCATGGCGTGTTGTCGAGTTTGAGGCTCATCACCAGCGCGTCTTCGCGCTGGCCGAGTTCCGCCGGGTAATACTGCTTGCGCAGGCCCACATAACGAAAGCCGTGCGCCTTGTAAACCTGCACCGCGCGGGTGTTGCTGGCGCGCGCCTCCAGCCAGACCCATTGCAGGCCCTGGCCTCGCGCCCACAACACCAGCGCGTCGAGCATCACCTTGGCCCAGCCCTGGCGCTGGTGGCCGGGCGCCACCGCCAGGTTGAGCAAGTGCACCTCTTCAAAACCTTGCATGGCGACAAAGTAGCCCAGCAGGGTGTCGCCCGCCAGCAGCAGCTGCGCCTGGTAACCCCCGGCCAGACAGTCGGCAAAGTGGCGCCGCTGCCAGGGGTGGCTGTAGGCCTGCTGCTCGAGCGCCAACACCGCGTCGAGGTCGGCCTCACGCATGGGCTCAAAGCGCACTTCCACAGGCTGCAGTTGGGCGTTCATGGCGGGTTCAGGTCGCAGATTTGGCGGCCGCGCGTTCCAACGTGGTCTGCGCCACCTTGTCGCGGATGTAGGTGGGCAGCGCCTGTGCCGCCGGCACCGCGCCGCCAGCGGCCAGCAAGGCTGGCGCCAGACGCAGCATGGCCGTTGCGGTGGGCAAGGCCAGCAGGCGCAGACCGGGGCCATCGGGCAGGCGCGCACCATAGGCGGCAAACCCATTGCCCACCAGCACACCCACGCCGTCCCAGTCCAGGCTCTCAGGCTTGATCAGGCTACAGCCCTTGATCTGTCGCCATACATCACTCTCAAAGATGTAGCTGGCGGTGTACAGCTCGTCCATGCGTGCGTCGAGCAGGCTGGTGACCACCAAGCCGCTTGCGCCAGACAGCTGCCAACGCGCTTCTTCGGCCACGGCCAGCAGCGTGTCCACCGGCAGCACCGGCACATCCGCCCCAAAAGCCAGGCCCTGCGCCACCGAACAGGCGGTTCGCAGCCCGGTGAACGAGCCCGGTCCGGCACCAAACACAATCGCGTCGAGTTGGTCAAAAGACAGCTCGGCCTGCGCCAGCAGCTTTTGGATTTCGGGAATCAGGTGCGTGGAGCTGTGGGCGCCACCGACTGCGCTGTGATGCCAGGGCGTGACCACACCAGCGCGCTGCACAGCGATCGACATCTGTTCGGTACTGGTGTCCAGGGCCAAGAGGTTCATGTGTCTATCCATCCAATCAGCCGCCAGCCCCTTTGGATACTGGCTTGACAGCTATGTTTTTAGAGGGGTTTGGCGCTGCCGCGCGCACCCCAAACAAAATGCCACCGGTCACCAGCAGCAGACCTGCAGCCAGGTTCCAGTGCAGCGGTTCACCCAGCAGCAGCACCGCGCTCAGGGCTGAGAGGCCCGGCACCAGGGCGGTGATCATGGTCGAGCGCACCGGGCCAAAGTGGCGGATCATCTGGGTGAAGGTCACCCCCGAGATCACCACCGAGCCCCAGCCCTGAAACGCCGCCTGAAACAGCAGGTCGCGCCAGGGCGCATGGAACAGCTGCGACTTGACCACCCCGGTCAAGGCCATCGCGGTGTACATCGGCAAATAGGCCACACAGGCAAAAGTGGTGATGGCGATGGTGGCGCGCACCGCGTCGAGCCGGTAGTGGCGCGCCAGCACGCTGTAACAGGCCCAGCACATGGCCGCTGTCATGAACAGCAGGTCACCGATCCAGACCGAGCCACCTTCAAACACCTGCAGCAGGCTCAGGCCACCCACCAGCAGGTCACCGAGCACAATCAGCGCCAGACCCGCAGCGCGTGCTGACGTGATCCGGTCAGACAGCAGCCACATTGCCAGCAAGGCCGTCCACAGCGGCAGGCTGCCCGGCATCAGCACCGAGGCGTGTACCGCCGGTGCATAGACAAAGGCGCTGTAGGCCAGCAAGGCGTAGAGCAGGCCGCCAAAAAAGCCGGTCTTGATGGTGATGTGGCCCGGCAAGGGCGAGATGCGCAGCCAGTTTGAGCCACGGATGCCACGGACACGGTCCTGGTGCACCAGCCAGGCCCCCAGGGGCAGCAGGATCAGGCTGGCGCCCACAATGCGGCAGTAGGCGATGTCAAACGGGGTCAGCAGGCCACCGCGCGCCGGGTCGTTCGAGGCACGGGCAATCACAATGAACGAGGTCCAGATCAGCACCGTGATCACAGCCGCAGCGATGCCCACCGTGCGGGGGGGGAAACGGGCCAGAAGAGGGTGGGGGACATCGGTCATGAGCGGCATTATCCGTGGCCCGGATAATCCGGCCATGACCCGATCACCCTCACGTCGATGCCACCAACTGGCCCACTGTTTGTTACCCCTCTGGCTTGGTCTCAGCGCGCTGGCCGCTGGCGCCCAGGCGTTGCCCGAGCCGATCAGCAGCGCCCTGGCGCGTGCCCAGTTGCCGTTGGACGCCATCAGCCTGCTGGTGGTGGATGCCAACGGCCTCTCGGCGCCACGCCTGAGCCACCGGGCCGAGGTGCTGGTCAACCCGGCCTCGGTCATGAAACTGGTGACCACCACGGCCGCGCTGGACCTGCTCGGCCCGGCCTTCACTTGGCGCACCCCGGTCTGGCTGGACGGCCCGGTGGTCAACGGTGTGCTCAAGGGCAACCTGGTGATCGCTGGCCAGGGTGACCCGGCGCTGACGCTCGAAAAACTCTGGCTGCTGCTGCGCCGGGTGCAAGGCCTGGGGGTGCAGCGGATTGCGGGTGACATCGTGCTCGACCGCAGCGCTTTTGCCCCACCCACCAGCCAGCCGGGTGATTTTGACGGGGAGCCGCTGCGCCCCTACAACGCCAGCCCCGAGGCGCTGCTGATCAACTTCAAGTCCATCCTGATGACCTTCACCCCCGACCCGGCCAACCGGGTGGCGCGGGTGCAGATCGACCCGCCGCTGGCCGGGGTGCAGATGCCCACCAGCGTGCCGCTGCTCAGCAGTGCCAGCGCAGACGGCTGCGGAGACTACCGTGGTGGGCTGCAAGCGGATTTTTCTGACCCGGCCCGCATCCGTTTGGCGGGCGGTTACCCGATGGGCTGTGGTGAAAAACTTTGGCCGGTGGCCTACATCGACCCACCCAGCTACGCCGCCCGTGCGATCGAAGGCCTTTGGCGCAACCAGGGTGGCAAGCTCGATGGCCGTGTGCTGGATGGCCGCGCCCCGGCCACCAGCCCGAGTTTTTGGGTGAGTTCACCCACCCTGGCCGAGGTGATCCGCGACATCAACAAGTTCAGCAACAACGTGATGGCGCAGCAGCTGTTTTTGACACTGGCACGCCAGGCTGACGCAAGCAGCCCGGCCAGCTTTGAGGCCGCGCGTGAGGTGCTGCGGGGCTGGTGGCAGCGCCGCATTGCGCTGTCTGGCACGGCCACCCAGGCGCTCGCGGTGCCGCAAATCGAGAACGGCGCCGGTCTGTCGCGCCAGGCACGCATCAGCGCTGCCGCTCTGGGCCGGATGCTGCAGGTGGCTTACCTGTCGCCCTACATGCCCGAGCTGATGGCCTCGCTGCCGCTGGTGGGCTTGGACGGCACCCTCAAACGCAGCCGTGCGGCCCTGGCCAGTGCCCACCTCAAAACCGGCAGCCTGCGTGATGTGCAGGCGGTGGCCGGGTATGTGCATGGCATCAACGGCCGCCATCTGACGCTGGTGGCCATCGTCAACCACCCCAATGCGGCCGCCGCACGGCCAGTGTTGGAGGCGGTGGTGGACTGGGCGGCGGCTGAGGCCAGCACGTCCGGCAACACCACCTTGGGACGTTGAGCAGAGCCGACACAAATGGACACATGCTTGACCGACAATCGGGTTTTCCCTTAAACCCCATTCCCATGACTTTGATTGACATCATTGGCTCGGTCGCCGCCACGCTGACCACCATCAGTTTTTTACCCCAGGCCTGGCACACCTTCCGCACCAAAGATGTCAGCGGCATCTCGCTGGGCATGTACTGCGTGTTCACCACCGGTGTGGCGTGCTGGCTGGTCTATGGCCTGCTGATGGACGCTTGGCCGATCGTGATCTCCAATGCCATCACGGTGTCGTTGGCCGCGATGATCCTGGGGATGAAACTGCGTTACCGCTGAGCGCCGCTGGCGCTCAATACGCGGCGCGCTGCAGCCGGTCGCGCACACCGTCCCACTCGGGCGTGGTCGGTGGGGTCTGCACCCAGATCTGAGACACCCCCTGGGCATCCAGCGCACGCAGCGTGGCAAACAGCTGCTGGGCCGCCTGCGCCGCATCAGCGGGCATGGCCTGCCACAGGCAGCGGGTATCATACAAGGCCAGCGGTTTGTGGGACCAGATGCCCAGCACCGGGCCAGTCGCAGAACTCGCCTCACCCAGCATCAAGGGGGCGCCTTGGTCCATCGCCGCCGCATCCATCAGGCGTACCCGGGCGCGGGGTGCATAGTGCGACTCCAGGGTGCCAGAGGCCTTGGGTGCTTGTGTATCAAGGGTTGATAGCTCTTCTTTTTGAAGCACTTTGAGGCCGCAAACCGTCTGTACCTGTTCCGGCGTGATGGCGCCCGGGCGCAGCAGCACCGGCTGGCCCCGGCTGCAGTCGATGATGGTGGACTCGATGCCCACGCTGCAGGCGCCACCGTCCAGAATCAGCAGCTCCTCCCCAAACTCACCCGCTACATGGGCAGCGGTGGTGGGGCTGACGCGGCCAAACTTGTTGGCGCTCGGCGCGGCCACACCCCACACCCCTTGTGTCGCGCAGGCTTGCAACAGCGCTTGCGCCACCGGGTGTGACGGGCAACGCAGGCCCACGGTGGGGTTGCCACCGGCGGCGGCCTGGGCCACACCGGGTTGGCGCGGCAGGATCAGGGTCAGCGGGCCGGGCCAGAAGGCCGCCATGAGTCTGTGCGCGAAGTCGGGCATGTCTGCCGCGTAATGGGCTGTCGCCGCTGCATCCGCGACATGCACGATCAGCGGGTGGTCAGCCGGGCGGCCTTTGGCGACAAAAATCTGTGCCACGGCGGCGTCGTTGTCGGCGTCGGCTGCCAGCCCATAGACCGTCTCGGTAGGCAAGCCCAACAACCTGCCAGCCCTGATGCTGTCTGCTGCTTCTGCTATAGATGGCGCGTTGTTGCCGGGCAGGATCACAGGCGCCCCCTTGTCCTCTGGAGTCGCTTCAAAATGCCTCGATCCCCAGCAGGCGGGCGGCCTCCAAGGCCACCGCATTGGCCTCAGCCGCCGTTGCAGCGGTCACGGTCAGGTGGCCCATCTTGCGCCCGGGTTTGGCCTGCAACTTGCCGTACAGGTGCAAATGCACCCCGGGCAAGGCCAGCACCGCGTCCCAGGGCGGGATGCATCCATCCACCCACAGGTCCCCGAGCAGGTTGAGCATCACAGCGGCGCTGTGGTGGCGCGGCTGCACCAGCGGCAGACCGGCCAGGGTGCGCACCTGCAGGTCAAACTGCGACTGGTCACAAGCGTCGAGCGTGTAGTGGCCACTGTTGTGCGGGCGCGGTGCCATCTCGTTGACCACCAGGCCACCGAGTGCGGTCGACTCGGGTGAACCCTCGGCCAGCACAAAAAACTCGACACACAACACACCGACGTAGTTCAGCTCATCAGCTATTTTTTTGGTAGCTGCTACCGCTTTATCAACAAGGGCTGGTGGCAGATTTTCTTCATAAGCCTGGGTCACCGCCAGAATGCCCTGGCGGTGCAGGTTGCGCTGCGGCGCAAAGTGGACACAAGCGCCATCCCAGCCACGCGCCACAATCACCGAACACTCGTCGGCCAGCGGCAGCATCTGCTCGAGCACACAGGGTACTTGTTTGAGGGCGTCCCAGGCGCTGGCCAACTCGGCCCGGCTGCTCACGCGCAGCTGGCCCTTGCCGTCGTAACCCAGGCGGGCGGTTTTCAAAATACCGGGCAGCAGGGTGTCAGCCACCGTCGCCAGGTCGGCCGCGTTTTCGATCACCGCATAAGGCGCCACCGGCACCCCGCTGCGTGCCAAGTGGGCTTTTTCCTGGATGCGGTCCTGCGCAATCGCCACCGCCTCGGCGTTTGGCGCGGTGGGCCGGGTCGCGGCCAGGGTGGCCAGGGCGGCGGCGGGCACGTTCTCGAACTCGGTGGTGACGGCCGCACAGTGTTGCACCAGCTTTGCCAGGCCCTGCGCGTCCAGGTAATCCCGCTGGATGTGCTGGTGGCTCACCAGCCCGGCCGGGCTGCTGGTGTCGGGGTCGAGCACCACAGTGAAGTAGCCCATGCTCTGCGCCGCGTGCACAAACATGCGCCCGAGCTGGCCACCCCCCATCACCCCCAGGGTGGCGGGTTGTCCGTCGTCACTCCAGCCGGTGCTGCCCGGCAAACAATGGGGCTGGCTCATGGTGTGGGCGGCAGCGTCATGTCGCGCGCCGTCTGGGTTTGTTCGGCGCGGAAATCCTCCAGCCGGGCGCGCAGCACGATGTCGTTGTTGGCCAGCATGGCCACCGCAAACAGCGCCGCATTGGCCGCGCCTGCGGCGCCGATGGCAAAGGTGGCCACCGGGATGCCCTTGGGCATCTGCACGATGCTGTGCAAGGAGTCCACCCCGCTGAGGTGTTTGGAGGCCACCGGCACACCGAGCACCGGCACCGTGGTTTTGGCCGCCAGCATGCCCGGCAGGTGCGCCGCACCACCGGCTCCGGCGATGATGGCTTTGAGGCCACGGCCCACCGCGTCTTGCGCGTAGGCAAACATGTCATCAGGCATCCTGTGGGCAGACACCACACGGTACTCGTGTGGCACACCGAACTGTTGGAGAATATGGACTGCGTGTTGCATGGTGTCCCAATCCGAGCTGGAACCCATGAGCACACCGATTTGGATGTTTTTCATCCCCGAATTTTACGTTTGACCCCGTTCAACCCCCAAGCCCCCCACCGCCATGATTGACATTACCCTGCAAAACTTCGAAACCGAGGTGATTGCCGCCTCCATGACCCAGCCGATCCTGATCGACTTCTGGGCGCCCTGGTGCGGCCCGTGCAAGACCATGGGGCCGGCGCTGGAGCAGCTTGAAGAGGACTACCAGGGCCGCTTCACCCTGGCCAAGATCAACGCCGACGACGAGCAGCAACTGGCCGGTGCCTTTGGCATCCGCAGCATCCCGACCTGCATCCTGATGTCGGGCGGCAAACCGGTGGATGGTTTCACCGGTGCACAAACGCCGGCCCAGATCAAGGCCTTTCTGGACAAACACCTGCCCAGCGAGGCAGAAGAAATTGGCGAGGCCGAGGCCGACGAAGCCATGGCGTTGCTGGAGTCGGGCGACGCCCAGGCCGCGCTCGAAAAGCTGGGTGATGCGCTGGCCGCTGACCCCGGCAACGACGACACCCGCTACGACTATGTGCGCCTGCTGATCCAGCTCGGTGGCCACGAGGAGGCCGAGGCCGCGCTGGCGCCCAAGCTGGCCGAGATCCCGCGCAAGCTGCGTTTTGAGGCGTTGTCACAGTGGCTTAATGCCATCAAATTCATAGCTACCAGCCCATATGCAATGTGGGACGAGGCGCAATTTGACGAGCGGATTGCTGCCAACAAGCGTGACTTTGACATCCGTTTTGCCAAAGCCCGCTTGTTGATGGCGGTGGGTGAATGGACTGCTGCCATGGACGAGCTGCTGGAAATCATCATGCGTGACAAGAAGTGGGCTGACGAGGCCCCGCGCAAGGCCATGGTGGCGATCCTGGAATTGCTCACCCCGCCCAAACCCAAAACCGCGGCACCGGTGCCGGGCAAAACCACCCCCAGCATCGAGGTGCTGGGCAAGGTGGCAGCCCCCGAGGACCCGCAGGCTGCCCTGGTCTCGACCTACCGCCGACGGCTGAGCATGATGCTCAATTGACGTGTAGCGGGTGGTGGCTTGCGGTAGTCACCCACCCGCCATCCGCGCTGCCGATTCACCAGCGCGTCAATGTGCCAGGGTCCATTCCCCGACGTCAGGTGGCGGACATATTCAGTCGATAGAATGATTCTGGGTTGATCAACCCGTGAAGGGTATCTGTCGTGAACGATCCTTTATCTGATGTCAACAAGCCGCCTGCGGCGGACAAGCACCCAGACCCCAAGGTCTTGCTGCGCGCCGCGCTGGATGCCTTGCCGGACAACGCGGTGGTGCTGGACGCACAGGGCGTCATCGTCATGACCAACATCGCCTGGCGGCAATACGCCATGGCTTACAGCAGCCAGTCCGGGCTACCCGCCTCCGATTCCGACCTGGGTGCCAACTACCTTGAGGTGGCTTTGCGCGGCCACAGCCCTGAGGACAGCGCCAGCCGCGCTGTGCAGGGTATTCGTGACGTGTTATCGGGGCGCATGGAAGCCTTCTGTATGACCTACCCCTGCCACACCCCTGGCGCCCAAATCTGGTTCACCATGACGGTGACACCTTTGGAATGGGATGGCGACACCGGCGTGCTGATCACCCACACCGACACCACCCCGCGCCACCGACTCGCACCGCGTTGACCGGCTGGGCCATCTGGCCACCGGGCAGGCGTCTCGTTTTGAACGAGTTCAGGCGGCCCGCACCTGGGCAGCGCTGGCGGGCACGGCGGCCAGCATGGCCATCGGCCAGTGTTCGGTGGCCAATACCCGCTGCGCGTTCAGGCTGGCAATCGGAATCGACACGTCGCTCGGGATGCCGCCCGAGAGTTGCAGCGCCAGGTAACGCCCGCAACACACCCGCAGAAATGACGCAAAGTTATCCACCTGACCGCGCGCCTCGATCAGCTCGTCATAGAGTTTGGTGCACAGCTGCGGCACACCCAAACCATCACGCCGGGCGATGGTATCCAACACATTCCAGAACAGGTTTTCGAGGCGGATGCTGGTGGCCACGCCGTGCAGGCGCACCGAGCGTGCGCGACTTTGGTACAGATGCGGATCAGCGCTGACAAAGACCTGGCACATGGGCGACTCCGAGAGGTGGTGGCACGGGCCAGCATGCCGACCGTGTGGGAGGGCGTCAATCCGGGCAAACCAGGGGCCGTCCCGGCAGGTTGTGTGTTGATCCTCCACCACCCACCGCCACCCTCTGATGTCGTTTTACGGTGTGACCTGGGTGCCCAGCAGGGCCAGGAACTGCGCCATCCAGGCCGGGTGGGCGGGCCAGGCCGGGGCGCTGACCAGGTTGCCTTCGGTAAATGCGCCGTCGATGGCAATGTCGGCATAGGTGCCGCCAGCCCGTTCCACCTCGTAACGGCAGGCCGGGTAGGCCGAGCAGCTGCGCCCTTTGAGCACGTCTGCCCCGGCCAGCAGCTGGGCACCGTGGCAGATCGCGGCCACCGGTTTGTTGGTTGTGAAAAAGTGCTGCACCAAAGCCACCACCGCCGGGTAGGTGCGCAGGTACTCGGGGCCACGGCCACCGGGGATCACCAGCGCGTCGTAGTCTTGTGCCTGGATGTCGGCAAACGTGGCATTCAGGCTGAAGTTGTGGCCCGGCTTTTCGCTGTAGGTCTGCGCACCTTCAAAGTCGTGGATGGCAGTTTTGATCTGATCACCCGCCTTTTTGTCGGGGCACACCGCATGCACCGTGTGGCCCACGGTCAGCAGCACCTGGAACGGCACCATGGTTTCGTAGTCTTCGCAGTAGTCACCACAGATCATCAGTATCTTTTTGGCTGCCATGTTTGTCTCCTGTTGGTTGATTGGCTCGTGCATTGTTGGGTGGGCTGCTGCGCTTGTGGTGGTAGCGGGTTGTGACAGCCGCGTCTGTCTTGTGGGGTGCGGCTCACCCGGCACGTAAAATGCATCGCTTTCTTCAACCAGCAGCCACTTGTACCCACCCATGCCCACAAGCCACCGATCCGACTACGATGAACTGGGCGAACTGTTGCTGGACATTGGTGTGATGCTGATGATCTCGGGCGCCAATACCGAGCGCATCAAGATCACCGTGGAGCGCATCGCCAACGCCTTTGCCTGTGTGCCTGATCTGCTGATCACCAACCACGCGCTCATGCTGACCCTGACCTACCCGGACAGCAACAAGGTGTTCACCAGCGTCAAGTGGATGCCCGGCATGCACCTGAATTTCAACCTGATCTCCGACATCAGCACCATGAGCTGGCAGATCGTGCTGGAAAAGTGGTCGGTGGCGCGGATTGCCGAGGAGCTCAAAGTGCTCAACCGCAAACCGCTGTACCCCAGGTACCTGGTGCTGCTGTTGGTGGCGCTGGCCGGTGCCTCGTTCTGTCGGCTGTTTGGCGGCAACCTGACCGAAATGCTGGCGGTGTTTGTGGCCTCGTTTTGTGGCCTGTATGTGCGCCAGGAGGCGATCAAGCTCAAGTTCAATTTTTACGTCTCGATCTTTTTCGCTGCGGCCACCGCCGCGCTGGTGGCCGGTGCCTATTTCCACTTTCACCCTGACGAGGTCTACAGCCACGCGTTTTCTACCTCGGTGTTGTTCCTGATTCCGGGTGTGCCGATGATCCATGCGATTTCTGACCTGATGGATGGCCACACCCTCAACGGCATCGTGCGTGGTGTCAATGTGATGATCATGGCGTTTGCCATTGCCCTGGGGCTGACGGTTGCCCTGCTGGCCTACAAGTTCTGAGCCATGAATACCTTGTTGTTTCTCGAAAAAGGCATCTGGTTGGGTTGTGCCGCCATCGGTTTTGCGGTCTTGTTCAATGTGCCTCGGCGCACGCTGGGCACCATTTTTGTGATCGCCGCTCTGGGCGGGCTGCTCAAAATCGGCCTGGTGCAGCAGGGCACGGTGGCGGCCCTGGCCACCTTGGCCGGTGCGGCGCTGATTGGCCTGCTCAGTGTGCTGGCGGCGCACCAGCGCAAGGCGCCGCCGATGATTTTTGCGATTCCGGCGGTGATCCCGATGATTCCCGGCTTTTTTGCCTACCAGGCCATGGTGGGCATGATTGAGTTAACGGTTGAAAAAGACCCGGTGCTCTACAGCAAGATCTTTTTTGCCACGGTCAACAACGGTTTGTCGGCCTTTTTTGTGATGCTGGCGCTGTCGGTGGGGGTGGCCATCCCGATGCTGATCTCACGCAAACAGACCATCAAACGTCTGCAGCCCGACGAAAATCTGGAAGTAGAGATGGAATAAGGGCTTGTTCTTGACAAGCACTTTGCCTCAAAAAATGTAGCTGTCAGCCCAATCGGTATCAGGGCTAGAGGCTGATTTCACGTATCACTCAGCTGGTCAACCGGGTCAGCGCTTCCTGGTATTTGGCCGAGGTTTTGTCGATGACCTCACGTGGCAGATGCGGCGCTGGCGGTGTTTTGCTCCAGAGTCGGCCACCCACCTGGGCGGTTTCCAGCCAGTCGCGCAAAAACTGTTTGTCGTAGCTGGGCGGGTTGATCCCCTCCACATAACTCTCGGCTGGCCAGTAACGGGATGAGTCGGGCGTCAGCACCTCGTCCATCAGCACCAAGGTGCCGTCCTTGTCCAGGCCAAATTCAAACTTGGTATCGGCAATGATGATGCCCTTGGTGGCAGCGATCTCGCTGGCGGCTTTGTAGATGGCGATGCTGATGTCGCGGATGCGTGTGGCCAGGTCGGCACCAATCATCTCGACGGTTTTCTCAAAGGTGATGTTTTCATCATGCTCACCCATCTCGGCTTTGGCCGCGGGGGTGTAGATGGGTTCGGGCAATTTGCTGGCGTTTTTCAGGCCTGCGGGCAGTGGCACACCACAGACCGACTGGCTTGCCTGGTATTCCTTCCAGCCGCTGCCAGCCAGGTAACCACGCACCACGGCCTCAACCGGAATCGGTTTGAGGCGTTTGACCAACATCGAGCGGCCAGTGACCTGGGGCACTTCGGCGGGTGTGACGACACTTTCGGGCGCCTCACCGGTAAGGTGGATCGGGCACAGGTTCAGCCCCTTGGGGCCGAGTTTGTCAAACCAGAACAGCGCCATCTGGGTCAGCAACACACCTTTGCCAGGAATCGGTTGGCCCATGATCACGTCAAAGGCACTGATGCGGTCGCTGGCCACCATCAGGATGCGGTCGTCCCCCACCGCGTAGTTGTCGCGCACCTTGCCGCGAGCCAGCAGGGTCAGCGAGGTCAGGGAAGAGGTGTGAACGGTGGTTTCAGCAGAGGTGGTCATAACGTGGGCATCAGTCAAAAGAGTCAATCAGGCCAGGGGTCGAGTTTAGGTTCAATGGGTCGATTTTCTACGCTGGTGACTGTGATTGATCGGCTTGGATGAGGTCTTTGACGCTGTCTGCCTGTGGTGACGGCGGATGGGCCATTGGGGCCCGCCTCAGACGCGCTGCGCTTTGCGACATCGGCGTACCCCAATGGCCCACCCACCGTTGGATGCATGCCAGCTCACCGGCCTTCTTTTCCCGATGACATCATCCGCCGCAGGCCATGCCGGGCCAGGCAGTGGGCCGATGTCGCAAAGCGCAGCGCGTCTGAGGCCTGCTGCCTGGCCAGGTATGGCCGACCACACACGTTGGCGCGGCACGGAATGGTATTTTGAGTTGACAAACTTCATAGCTATAACCCCTTCATTTAAAAGGGCCAGAGGCATATTTTCTATATAAACAAGCCACCCGCAGGTGGCTTGTTCGCACAGCGCTGGGGTCGACTCAGTTGACCACTTGCGCCAGCTCGCCACGTGCGTATTTGGCGGCCACCACCGTCAGGTTGTCGCCTTTGATCTTGGCGGCCTGTCCTTCACAACCGAATTCCAGGTAACGCTGTTTGCACAGCTGTTTGGCGGCTTCGCGGGCCGGTTTGAGCCAGTCGCGGGCGTCGAACTTGTCGGGGTTCTCAAACAGGAACTGGCGCACCGCGGCGGTCATGGCCAGGCGGATGTCGGTGTCGATGTTGATCTTGCGCACGCCGTACCGGATGGCTTTCTGGATCTCTGCCACCGGCACGCCATAGGTTTCCTTCATCTTGCCGCCGTACTGGTTGATGGTGGCCAGGTAGGCCTGCGGCACGCTGCTGGAGCCATGCATCACCAGGTGGGTGTTGGGCAGGCGCGCGTGGATTTCCATCACGCGGTCGATCGCGAGAATGTCACCGGTGGGCTGGCGGCTGAACTTGTAGGCGCCGTGGCTGGTGCCAATCGCAATCGCCAGCGCGTCGAGCTGGGTGCGTTTGACAAACTCGGCAGCTTGTTCGGGGTTGGTCAGCATCTGCTCGCGCGTCATGGTGGCGTCGGTGCCGTGGCCGTCTTCCTTGTCACCCTTCATGGTTTCCAGGCTGCCCAGGCAACCGAGTTCACCCTCCACCGTCACACCCACGGCGTGGGCCATGTCGACCACCTTGCGGGTGACCTCCACGTTGTATTCAAAACTGGCGATGGTTTTGCCGTCGCCCTCGAGGCTGCCGTCCATCATCACCGAGCTGAAACCCAGGTTGATCGCGCCCTGGCAGACGCCGGGGTTCTGGCCATGGTCCTGGTGCATGACCAGCGGAATGTGCGGGTAACTTTCGATGGCTGCCTGGATCAGGTGTTTGATAAAGGGTTCACCCGCGTATTTGCGGGCACCGGCGCTGGCTTGCAGAATCACCGGGGCGCCCACCTCGTCGGCAGCGGACATCACCGCCTGGACTTGCTCCAGGTTGTTCACATTAAACGCCGGAATGCCGTAGCCGTTGACCGCCGCGTGGTCCAACAATTCGCGCATAGAAACAAGTGCCATCGTGATGTCCTTGGTGAGGGTTTTGACAAATGTGTATTTTGAAATACAAAAGCAAACAAAACCCTTACGGCAAACCCTAAGCCAGGCCTTGGCGTGGCGGTTTCCGGCAAAGACCTTGGCCAAAAAGACATCTTCCCCACATCGTGGCCATAAAAAAAGGGCCGATGTTTCCATCGGCCCTTTTTGACACGGTTGGCCTGTTTTACAGGGTGTTCACCGCATTGAGTTCTTTGAAGGCCTGTTCCAGTCGGCCGATCATGCCAAGCTGGCCAGCACGTTGCCAGACGCGTGGGTCATAGAACTTCTTGTTGGGCTTGTCATCACCGTCGGGATTGCCGATCTGGCCTTGCAGGTAACCTTCGTTCTTTTTGTAGAAGTTCATCACACCTTCCCAGGTCGCCCATTGGGTGTCGGTGTCGATGTTCATCTTGACCACGCCGTAGCTGATAGCTTCCTTGATCTCGTCAGCGCTGGAACCCGAGCCACCGTGGAACACAAAGTCCAGCGTGTTGGGCGCGACCTTGTATTTCTCGGACACGTACTTTTGCGAGTTGTCCAGGATCTTGGGTGTGAGCTTG
The DNA here is from genome assembly GCF_013416775.1 of Rhodoferax sp. BLA1. GTDB lineage: Bacteria > Pseudomonadota > Gammaproteobacteria > Burkholderiales > Burkholderiaceae_C > Rhodoferax. Next base: position 509,223 of record NZ_SZVI01000001.1, on the reverse strand, counting down.
ACGTTGCCCGGCTTGTAGACACCGTGCACATTGCCAAACGAGGCGGCAATGGTGAAACGGGGGCTGATCTTGCTCAGCTCTTCATAAGCGTAGGCCACATCTTCGGGCTGGGTGTAGAGCAGGGAGTGGTCCAGACCGCTGTTGTCGACACCGTCTTCTTCACCGCCGGTCACGCCCAGTTCAATCTCCAGCGTCATGCCCATCTTGGCCATGCGGGCCAGGTATTTGCCGCAGATTTCGATGTTTTCTTTGAGGGGTTCTTCCGACAGATCCAGCATGTGGGAGCTGAACAGGGGTTTGCCGGTTTCCGCAAAGTGTTTTTCACCAGCGTCGAGCAGACCGTCAATCCAGGGCAGCAGCTTTTTGGCGGCATGGTCGGTGTGCAAAATCACTGGCACACCGTAGGCCTGCGCCATCAGGTGCACGTGTTTGGCACCAGAAATACCACCCAAAATGGCCGCTTGCTGGCCGTCGAGCTTCAAGCCTTTACCGGCCACAAACCCCGCACCACCATTGGAGAACTGGATCACCACCGGGGCCTTGACCTTGGCTGCCGCTTCCAGCACCGCGTTGACGGAGTCGGTGCTGATGACGTTCACGGCGGGCATCGCAAACTTGTTGGCTTTGCAAATGGCGAAGATTTTTTGCACATCGTCACCCGACACCACGCCAGGTTGAACCACGTCGAGAATTTTTTGAGACATTGACGATCCTTTTCAGTTAGTTGAGTTGAGGAAGAAAAAACCGGGGCCATGCTGACACGGTCAACCCCAGCAAGTCGCGCGTCTCTGGACGACCCGGTGCGGCGCAGGGCCGTCTGGCTGAGGTAAAACAGTGTGTAGCGGTCATTTTGGGCAAATTTGACAAGGGCAACAACGGGTTGGCATCTGCTCAGCACCAACCCGCTCCACATGATTTCCAGCAAGTCACGTATCAAAAAATCTGCACTTGCGCGCTGATTGTCGCGCTCCGGCCAAGGCAAAGCTTAACCAACATCAAACAATAATGTAATCGTTTTCATGAATGCCCCTGATTCAGGGTGTAGCGCTCAGAGACAGCTTGTTGGCATCGGCCAGATCTGGTCCTTGGCACTGCGTCACCAACAAAAAAGCCACCTCGCGGTGGCTTTGTGACGGCTGACCCCAGGTCACCCTGGGTTATCAGGCGGCCAGTTCGGCCTCGATACGCGCCTTGGTGTCGGTCAAGGCCTTGGGCAGGTGGTAAGCCAGTTTGGCAAAGAGTTCGTTGTGCAAGGCCATCTCGTCTTTCCAGGCGGCCTTGTCGATGCTGGTGACGGTCTTGAACTGCGCTTCAGAGAAGTCCAGGCCTTTCCAGTTGATTGCCGCGTAGGTCGGTGTGAGGCCGAAGAAGTACTCTTCCCCTGCGGGTGCCGTTCCGTCCAGACGGTCCAGAATCCACTTGAGCACACGCATGTTCTCACCGTAACCGGGCCAGGCAAACTTGCCATCCGCATCCTTTCGGAACCAGTTGGTGGTGTAGATCTTGGGCAGCTTGACACCTTTGGCTTCGAGTTCGGCACCCAGGGTCAACCAGTGTTGGAAGTAGTCACTCATGTTGTAGCCCGTGAACGGCAACATGGCAAACGGGTCACGCCGCACCACACCGGCCTGGCCCACAGCGGCAGCCGTGGTTTCCGAACCCATGGTGGCGGCCATGTAGACACCGTCGACCCAGCTGCGGGCTTCGGTCACCAGTGGCACCGTGTTGGCACGGCGACCGCCGAACATGAAGGCGTCGATCGGCACCCCGGCCGGGTTGTCCCATTCGGTATCGAGCGCCGGGTTGTTGGTGGCTGACACGGTGAAACGCGAGTTCGGGTGCGCTGCCTTGGCACCGGTGGCTTTGGCGATTTCGGGTGTCCAGTCGTTGCCTTTCCAGTCGATCAAATGCGATGGCAGGGCCTTACCGGGGGTGTCGTATTCCAGACCTTCCCACCAGACATCCCCATCATCGGTCAGGGCGACGTTGGTGTAGATCACGTTTTTGTCCAGGCACAACATGCAGTTCGGGTTGGTCAACATGTTGGTACCCGGCGCCACACCGAAGTAGCCTGCTTCAGGATTGATCGCGTAGAGTTTGCCGTCCGCACCGGGTTTGATCCAGGCGATGTCGTCCCCCACGGTGGTGATCTTCCAGCCTTCAAAACCGGCAGGTGGCACCAGCATGGCAAAGTTGGTCTTGCCACAGGCGCTCGGGAACGCCGCCGCCACATAGTGTTTTTTGCCTTCGGGGTTGGTGGCGCCCAGAATCATCATGTGTTCGGCCAGCCAGCCTTCGTCACGCGCCATGTTGGAGGCGATGCGCAGCGCAAAACACTTTTTGCCGAGCAGCGCATTGCCACCGTAACCCGAGCCAAAGCTCCAGATTTCACGGGTTTCGGGGTAGTGCACGATGTATTTGTTGGTGTTACACGGCCAGGTCACATCTTTTTGACCAGGTGTCAAAGGCGCACCCACGCTGTGGACACAGGGGACGAACTCACCGTCGGCACCCAGCACGTCATAAACGGCCTTGCCCATGCGCGTCATGATCTTCATGTTGACCGCCACATAAGCGCTGTCGGAGAGTTCGATGCCGATGTGCGCAATCGGGCTGCCCAGCGGCCCCATGCTGAACGGGATCACATACATGGTGCGGCCTTGCATACAACCTTCAAACAGGGCTTTGGTGCCGTCGGCCTGGCCGGTCTGCAGCAGCGCACGCATTTCGGCCGGGGCCATCCAGTTGTTGGTGGGGCCGGCGTTTTCCTTCTTGTCGGAGCAGATGAAGGTGCGGTCTTCAACCCGGGCCACGTCGCTGGGGTCGCTGCAGGCCAGAAAGCTGTTGGGCCGTTTGACCGGGTTGAGCTTCTTGAAAGTGCCTGCGTCCACCAGCAGCTGGCACAGGCGGGTGTATTCCTCTTCCGAGCCATCACACCAGTACACGGCGTCGGGGCGGGTCAGGGCGGCGATCTCTGCCACCCAGGAAATCAGACCTTGGTTGCGCACATAAGCGGGAGCCTTGTGGGATAAGTCATGCTGCGTTTCGGCGTTCATTGAACCTCCTGGTAAAACCGTTTCATTGCATCAAACGCTACTGATTTTGAGCGTTTCACCTTACCTGAAACTGTTCAAACGCAAGAAAACCGATTTTTGTTAACTGCATTTGACAAAAATATTGTTCAGCAGCTTGGCGCGGGCTTCAACGCGGACTAGGCGCTGCCACAGAGCTTGCTCGCATGGCGCGGACGACACCAGTAGGTGCGGGCATCCGCCTGACCCCGCAGGTCTGAAATTGCAGGTTTTTTAGGGCTCTAGCCCTTACAAATCATGGGTATGTTGCTATTTACTCAATAGCAATGGGTGCCCCGGCTGTGGTGGCGCCATCGCGTCGGCGTCTTGTGCACCTGCCGGTTGAGGGTGATCAGGCTGGGTGCCTTGTTGGGGCGGGCCCGGTCAGACGTTGAGCCATTCAGAGTTCAGATAACAACCACAGCCCAGCAGGTGCTGCTGGTCCAGCGGCACCACGTACGAGGTCTTGGCCTGGGTTTCGCGGCTGACCGGGTTGGTGATCACGTAATTGACCCAGCCACCCTGTTCCCTGTCACACACCGCCCAGGCATCAGTGATCAGTTTTTCCGCGTCCAGACCGGGAATCACACGCAAGTCGGTGTTGTCTTTTTCGGGCAAAGCGCCGTGCACCTGGTAGATCCCGGCCCGGTCAAAAATGAAGATGTAGAGGTCGCGGTCAATGAAGGGTTTGCTGCGGTCATGGAAGTCACGCACCGCCTGGGCGTAGCCCACCTGGCGCAGGTGCGCCAGGGCGTTGAGCGTCATCTGGCGCGCCTGGTCGGCGGTGCCCTGGTGCAAGCGGATGTCACCGACCGAGACCTCCAGGATCGAGGCCTGGTTGATCAGGCGCTCGGCGTTGACACCGGCGCGGCTGACCAGCACCGCGTTCTCCTGGGTCAGCACGTCAAGGTCGCCCACCGCGTGCACCACTTCTTCCAGCGCGGCGCTTTGCGAGGCACTGCCCTCGGCCATGACATTGATGTTGGTGGCAATGCCGCCTATGCCGGAAATCAGGCTGGCCATGCTGTCGTTGATCTGTTTGATGCCATGCACCGTTTCACCCACGCGTTTGGACGACTCGGCAATCAGGTCACGGATTTCAGCGGCCGCGCCCTGGCTGCGTTTGGCCAGGTTGCGCACCTCGGCCGCCACCACGGCAAAACCCCGGCCTTGCTCTCCGGCGCGTGCCGCTTCCACCGCGGCATTGAGCGCCAGCAAATTGGTCTGGAATGCGATGCCGTCGATCACCCCGATGATCTCGGACATGCGTTTGGAGGTCACCTCCAGCGGGCCCATGCTCTGCATGGCTTCGGTCATTTTTTTGCCGGCCGAATCGGCTTCCTGGTGCAGGCTGGATGTCATCTGGCTGACCTGTTGTGCCGCCTGGGCGTTGCGCGCCACCGTTTCGCTGACATGTTTGACGTGGACCGAGGTCTGCTGCAAGTGCTGGCCTTGGGCCTGCGCACGTTCTGCGAGGCCGCGGGTGTCTTCGACCAGGGTTTTGCCGGTGTCCCCCAACAACACGGCCGCGGTGCGGATGTTGGCCACCATGCTCGACATGTTGGTGACCATCTGCTGCAACTGTCGGCCAAATCCGCCCAAGGACGGCTCCTTGCCAGAGGCCGCTTGCGACAGGTCTCCGTGTGACACCCGGGTCATGGCGCTGTCCATGTGTTGGGTCTCGCCATCCATGAGGCTGACGTAGGCCAGCTGCAAATACAGCCAGATGGCCAAACCGGCCAGCACCAGCCAAACCAACACCGCGCCTGCTGGTGCGTGGGGCGCCGAAGCTGTCAACCACATGAACCCCATGACCAGCCCTACCAGCAGCATCGGGATCGGCAACACCCAAAAGCGCCAGCGGGCCGACAAGGGCCTGAGCAATGTGATTCCCGGCGACAACAGATTCATGGGCTTCTTTCAGATCAGCCTGAGACAGGCGGTTGGGCCTCAGAGCCAGCCCCAGAAACACGTCTGGACAAGCCAGCGGTGGGTGTCAGAGGGGCTCAGTCCATTCTAGGGGCCGCCCCGTTGCGGCGCCGTCAGGGCTTCTACCAACCCAAAAGCAAATGCAGCGGCAGGTACACCAGCATGCCCACCACAATCGTGCCCAGCACCGCCTGCCGCTGGGTCTTGTGTGTCAGAAACCAGGCCGTACCTGCCAGCGCGGCAAACAGCCGGGCGTCTTGCCAGCTGTGGATGAACTGGCCCTGGGTCATGACCAGTTCGGGAACAATCACCGCCGCCAGGGCTGCAATCGGTGCATATTGCAAACCGCGTTGCACCCAGCCGGGCAACTGCCAGGGGCGGCTGGAGAGGAAAAACAGCGAACGTGTCAACACCGTGATGGCGGTCAGACCGAGGATCACCAGCACGGTCCAGAGATCGGTTTCGGCGCTCACGGCGTGGTCTCCACCTGGGTGTTTTTGGCCCGCTGGGCCGCCTCCAGCATCAGGCTCATGGCCACCGCAGCGGCAATCGCCACCAGGATGTTGAGCTTGAAGGGCAAGGCAAATGCCGCCACCGCAGCGGCTCCGGCGACACCGGCGCTGACCCAGCGCAGCGGGCTCGATGCCAGCGACAACAAGACCCCGAGCAGCGCCAAAATACCGGCAAAACCCAGACCCCAGCTCGCCGGGATCAGGCCCGCCAGCACAATGCCCAGCACCGTGAAACTCTCCCAGGAGGCCCAGCTGAGCCCGCAGTTGCCCGCCAGATAGGCCTGCTGTGCCTGCAGCTGCTCCGGGCTGTTGCCATGCTGCGGGTAACGCCGGGTGAACTGCACATAACTCAGGTCGGTCAGCAGATAACCGGTGAGCAGCCGCTCACGCAGTGGCAAATGCATCAGATAGGGACGCATGTGGGCGCTGAACACCACAAAGCGCAGGTTGACACACCAGCCGGTGGCCAGCACCACCCAGGCGGGTGCGCCAGCGGCGATCAGCGGAATGGCGGCCAGCTGCGAACTGCCGGCAAACACAATCAGGCCCATCAACAGGGACTCAAAGGTACTCAGCCCCGAGTTCACCATGGCCACACCGGTCATCAGCGCCCAGGCGGCCAATCCCGGTGCCGCCCCCAGTGCATCCATCACCCCCACCCGAAATTCGGGGTGCCGGAACAAAGAGGGCTTCAAAAACACGGGCGTAACCTAACCCAGCTGCGTACCAGGCCGCAGCGGCACACCACGCAGGAAGTCGGCCACGCTCAGGCGTTTGCCACCGGCGCGTTGCAGTTCGGTGATGTGGACAATGGAATCCATAGCAGCGACGGCAATGTGGTCCTGGGCTACAGCCACAATTTGCCCGCAAACTTGGTCGGCCGAGGGTTGACCCGGGCCGATGCAAGCGGCCCACACCTTGAGCGGCTCACCGGCCAGCAAGGTGCTGGCACCCGGTGCCGGGTTGAAGGCCCGCACCCGCCGGGTGATGGTCTCTGCGCTCTGGCGCCAGTCGATCACCGCCTCGGCCTTCTCGACCTTGGTCGCGTAGGTGATACCTTCCGTGGGCTGGGGCACCGGCTGGAGTGCGCCTTGCTGCAACAACTGCAGTGCCTGCACCATCAACACCCCACCCAGGTTTGCCAGCTGGTCGTGCAGGCTGCCGGTGGTGTCGGTGGCCAAAATCGGCAGCGCTTGTGCCAGAAGCATGTCGCCGGTGTCGAGCCCGGCGTCCATCTGCATGATGGTGATGCCGGTTTGCGCATCCCCGGCCTCGATGGCGCGGTGGATCGGCGCCGCACCACGCCAGCGCGGCAGCAAGGAGCCGTGGATATTGAAGCAGCCGTGCCGGGGCAGATCCAGCACCCACTGCGGCAGGATCAGGCCGTAGGCGGCCACCACCATCGCGTCTGCTTGCGCGGCTTGCAGCAGCGCGTGGGCCGCTTGCGCCTCATCGGGGTACTTGCCATCCAGTCGCAGGCTGCGCGGCTGGGCCACGGGGATGCCATGTTGCATGGCCAGTTGTTTGACCGGGGAGGCTTGTAATTTGAGGCCGCGCCCGGCCGGGCGGTCCGGCTGGGTCAGCACCAGCGTGATCTGGTGGCCCGCCGCCAGCAGCTTGGCCAGTGCAACGGCGGCAAATTCCGGCGTACCGGCAAAAACCAGCTTCAAACCAGCTTGGCAACGCGGCCGTCGCGCTGCGCTTTGAGTAATTTGGTCTTGATGCGGTTGCGTTTGAGTGGCGACAAGTACTCGACAAACACCTTGCCCAGCAGGTGGTCCATCTCGTGTTGCAGGCACACCGCGAGCAGGCCATCGGCTTCGATCACGCGGGATTTGCCTTCACGGTCCAGTGCCTCGACCTTGACCGCATCATGGCGTATCACACCATCGTAAATGCCGGGCACCGACAGGCAGCCTTCTTCGTTGAGGTGTGTTTCGGGGCTGGTCCAGACCAGCGTGGGGTTGATCACCACCAGCGGGCTGTCGCGCCCCTCCGAGGTGTCCAGAACAACCACCCGTTCATGCACATCGACCTGGGTGGCGGCCAGCCCCACACCGTTGGCCTCGTACATGGTTTCCAGCATGTCATCGACCAGTGTCTGGATGCGGTCATCCACCGCCACCACGGGTTTGGCCACCGTGTGCAGCCGGGTGTCTGGGTAGCAAATAATTGTCAGTAATGCCATAGTATGTGTCCTGCGATGTCGTTATTTTCGCTATATTTTTGTCTGGTTGCACAATCGCCGGGTGAGAATCGTTGTCCAATCAAGGGCTTGGGCGCAAAATCTCACGCGATACAACAAGGTACGAACCACATGCCTCATACTTTCCTTCGAGCAGCAGTCACCCCTCTGGCTTGTGTCACGCTGGCGTTTGGCTGGCTGGCCGCTGGGGCTGCCCAGGCGCAGAACTTTCCCGTCACCGCGCAGCAGCGTGCCACCGCCAACCAGGTTGCACAAACCGGGGTGGCCTTGACCGAGCTGCGGCCTGATGCGCCGCAGAGTTACACCATCCAGTCGGGCGATACCTTGTGGTCCATTTCCGGCCTGTTCTTGAAATCGCCCTGGCGTTGGCCCGAGTTGTGGGGCATGAACCTGGCCGACATTCGTAACCCGCATTTGATTTACCCAGGGCAAACACTGTATCTGGATACCGCTAATGGCCGAGCCCGGCTCAGCACCCAGGCCAACAATGGCGGCGGCACCCCCACGGTGAGGCTGTCACCACGCACGCGCATTGAAGGGCTGGCCGGTAGCGCCTTGCCCACCGTGCAATACCACCTGATCGAACCCTTCCTGTCCGAGGGCATCGTGGTGGACGATCAGACCATGAACCAGGCCCCGCGTATTGTTGCCACCCAGGATGGCCGGGTGTTCCTGACGCGTGGTGACCGCGCTTATGTGCGCAGCAGCTCGGGCGACCTGATGGATGACCCGACGCAAAAACAAAAAGCCTACCGCATCTTTCGCGACACCAAGCCGCTGAAAGACCCGGTGACCGGGGAAGTGCTGGGTTTTGAGGCGCCTTACCTGGGCAAAGCCTTGCTGGCACGCAGCGAAGGGGCTCAGGCCTCGGCCACGTCAGCGGTCGACGCGCCCTCAGAGGTGATCCCTGCGACCTTCGACGTTGTGGATGTGAAGGAAGAAATCCGCGTCGGTGACCGTCTCTTGCCTGAACCACCCCGGCAGTTGCTGAACTATGTACCCCACGCCCCGGCCAGCCCGGTGGATGCACGCATCGTCTCGATTTACGGCACGGGCGTGGTCAATGCGGCGCAAAACCAGGTGGTGATCCTCAACAAAGGTAGCCTGGACGGGCTGGAGAATGGGCATGTGCTGGCTATTTTGCAGAGCGGCGCCCGCATGGTTGACAAGACCGATCAGGCGCTGACCAACATCAAGCTGCCCGATGAGCGCAACGGTTTGCTGATGGTGTTTCGCACCTTCGACAAGCTGTCCTATGGCTTGGTGCTGGACATTGTCAGCGGTGTCAAGGTGGGTGACCGGCTCGTCAACCCGCGTTGATCGGCGCCGCAGGCCCTCTGGCTTGAGCCACAGACACACGCAACGTTGTGGAACGTGACGAACTAGCTGCCTGGCTGAGACTGAGCCTGACCCCGGGCGTGGGCAACGACAGTGCCCGCAAACTGCTGGCCGCTTTTGGTCTGCCGCAGGCGATCTTTGAACAAAGCAGCGCCGCCTTGAAACAGGTGGTGAGTCCCGCCCGAGCCCAGGCACTGGGCACCGAACCGACCCAACTGGCTGAGCTGCTGGAGCGCACCTGGACTTGGCTGCAGCAGGACGCAGAACACGGCCTACGCCGTCAGGTTGCCACACTGGGTGATGTGCTTTATCCCAATGCCTTGCTGAACCTGGACGATCCGCCGTTGATGCTGTACCTGCTGGGCAACGCAGCGTTCAAGGAAAATAGGCCTCCAGCCCTTTTGGATAAAGGACAGATAGCTGCTGAAAACATAGCGACTTGCAACACCATCGACACCAGCAGCAGCCTGGCCATGGTGGGCAGCCGCAACCCCACGCCCCAAGGTGCTGCCAACGCGCGTCTGTTTGCCAAATCGTTTGCCCAGGCCGGGTTGACCGTGGTCAGTGGTTTGGCGCTGGGCATTGACGGTGCCGCCCACGAAGGCGCGCTGGACGGCGCCAGTGCCAGCCACCAGGCCGTCACCGTTGCGGTGGTGGGCACTGGCTTGGACCGTGTTTACCCTCGGGCGCACCGGGATTTGGCGCACCGCATTGCCCAGCACGGGCTGCTGCTGAGTGAGTACCCGCTGGGTACCCCACCGCTCACCGCCAATTTCCCCAAACGCAACCGCTTGATTGCCGGGCTGGCGCAGGGCACACTGGTGGTGGAGGCCGCGCTGCAATCGGGCTCCCTGATCACCGCGCGCCTCACGGCCGAACAGGGGCGCGAGGTGTTTGCCATTCCCGGGTCGATTCACGCCGCGCAGTCACGTGGTTGCCATGCGCTGATCAAACAGGGCGCCAAATTGGTCGAGTCGGCGCAGGATGTGCTGGAGGAGTTGCGGTGGCCTGGTCGTTTGCCAATAGCTACAACCGTTGTAGCTGGTGACCCAGAGGACGTCAGGGCCGAGGCCGATTTCCCTCACAGTTCCCCGCTGCTGATGGCCATGGGCTTTGACCCGGTTGGCTTGGAGGCCTTGCAAGCCCGCACCGGGCTTACCACCGCCGATCTCCAAGCCCAGTTGATGGGTTTGGAGCTGGACGGCTTGGTGGCGCGGCTGGCGGGTGGCCTGTTTCAACGCCAGGGCGACTGAGGTCTGATTCCCGGCCCAGTTTGAGGGTTAGGGGTGATCGGGCGGCGGTATATTGAGGCCATGTTTGAAGTCCTCGCGTTTGTTTACGACAACTACCTTGACAGCGATGCATGCCCTGAACTGCTGGCTTTGCACCGCAGCTTGAACACCCAGGGCTTCGCCGCCAACGAAGTCGACGCTGCGTTGTTGTGGCTGGAGGACTTGAGATTCGCCACGCGACAGCTGCCCGAGACCCCTGTGGCTGCCGTGCCCCCGCTGCCCGGTGCCGCCGCGATGCGGGTGTTGTCGCAGCCAGAGTGGACTCGGCTCGGTGTGGCCGGTTGGGGATTTTTGGCTTTTCTGGTGTCGGTGGGTGCGCTGTCCACCTTGGAGCTGGAGCTGGTGATGGACCGGGTCACCGCCGCTGGCCCGGGTCCCATCGGTGTGGACGATCTCAAACTGATTGTGCTGATGGTGTTCTGGGGCCTGCGCCGCACGCCAGATGTGCTGGTGCTGGACGAACTCTGCGACAGCCAGAGCACACGCCTAGCAAACTGAGGCCTCAGCCCAGCAGGCGCTGCGGATGGGCGTGGATCTCATCCAGCGCCGAGCGGGTCGCCCGCGCTGTCAGGGGTTCGTCTTCCTGCGGTGTCAGCAGGTTGGCCTGCAAATAGGCGGCCAGGCGCGCGGTCTGAAACAGGTAGCTGTGACCGACGTTGTTGGAGAACAGGTGCAGGTGACCCAGGGGGCTGCGCCAGACATACTGCACCTGCACCGTGACGTCCTTGTAGTTAAGGGCAAACCACGAACCCAGTGCCAGTTCACGTGCCCACTCGGCCATGTCCTGGCTGGCGGTCTCACCGCCTTCGCTGACCACATCCAGCTCGGATGCTTCAAAACCCAGCAGTTCCTCGATGTTTTCGGTGTCCAGCGGCAGCTCTTCACCACCATCGTCGCTGATGTAGTCGTCCAACTCTGCCAGCCGTTTGGCCAGGGCCTGGATCTGCGCATCGGCGACGGTTTCGGTTTTGGCCATGAAGGCATCGGCCAGGGTGTCGCTGATGATTTTGATGTGCACTTCCTGGGCACCTCGCACGATGCCGAGTCGGTTCATGCCGTCGCGCAGGTTTTGCAACAGGGCGGCCAGACCGGCAATCACCTTGGTGCGGTCGGCCCGGTTGGGTTTGGCGCTGGCCGCCCAGATCAGGTCGGTGGCGGTCTTTTTCAGCAGCAGGGTTTCCTCATGCTGCTTGCCCTGGCGCACCGTGGACACCGCCAGTACCTCGGTCCAGACCTTGAACAAAAAGGAGCGGATTTCTTCACGCACCGGCATGTCCTTGAGCTGGTCACGCAGCTCAATGGTGTACTGGATCGCCAGCGTTTCCTTCTGCTCCAGCTGTTCGGCCACCCCCATCACCTTCTGCGTCGACGGCTTCTTGGCCAGGTGTTTTTTCAGGAACTGCTGAAACTCTTCGTAGACTCGTCGGTAGACCCGGTCACCCGTCTCGGGGTACTGCTCCACCACCTGAACCACACGCTTGATTTCGGTCTCCAGCGCGTCGGTGCTGATGCCACTCGAGTCAAAGCCCAGCACACACGAGCCCATGTGGTCAATCAGTTGGCGCGCCGGGTGGTCCAGCTTGTTGAAAAAGTCCGGGTCGGCGAGGGCGATGCGCAACACCGGCATTTGCAGCCGCGCAAACCAGACCCGTGCACCCGGCGGAATACGATCCTCCTGCAGGATCGACTGAAACATCAAGGCCACCAGTTCGATGATGGCTTTTTCATTGTCGGTTTCGGCCTTGCCCTTGAGTTCGCTGGACAACTGCCGCAGTTCGGTAGCAACCTGGGCCACTGCCACCGGGTACACAACCTGCCTGCCACCGTCCGTGGTGACAAACTGCACTTCCTGCAGCCGGGGTTGCTGTGCCATGGCCATCATCAGGGGGGCGGACGGTCCGGCGTAGGCCAGGCGCGCGGCGCCTGCGCCTGACGCAGGCAACAGCATCCCACCGGGGCCACTGACCACGGCTTGCCCGGGGTAGCCCTCCGCACCCACAAACCCTTGGGCGGCATAAGCAGACGCGCCGCTCAAGCCTCCTGCTGCAGGTGGATTTTCCAGAAACGCCCCACTCAGCAAACGGCCCACCTGCTCCATCAGACCTTGGGCGCGCCCATAGATGCCGCCAACCCGTCCGGCGGGTGAACCTATCCGCACACCGCCGCTGCGTCTTTGTTCCGCCGGGTTGGCCCCCCCAGGTTGATCGGAAGCGCGGCGTTGTTGGTTGGGGGCGGGCGGGGGCTGTGGTGTTGGCACCTGGGCGTGCGGTTCGCGTTCGTCTTCCAAGGAGGATGCGCTGGTGGGGCCCCCAAACTCGATCACCGGCAGCACACCCAGCTTGATGAGTTCCTCGTTGCACGCGGTGTAGGCTTTCTCCAGGTGTTCATTGAAATGACGTTGCACCACCGTCGACACCAGTTGCAAGGCTTCGCGCGACAGATCGGCGGCCTCCCATTGCTCCACCAGCAAGAGGAACAAGACCTCAGGGTGAACAATATCGCGTGTTGACAAGGCCTGGTTGTTGTTGAGGTACTTGAGTCGCTTGCGCAGGTCATTGACCGGTTCGGCGCCTTTTTCCATCAGGTTCAGCGCCATGCGGGATGCGATGATCTTGTTCTCCACCTCATCCGTGCCCTGCAACTCAAAATCGGCGGCCAACGCAGCCCGGCTCGATGGCTGGGCCGTTTTTTTTTCGGCAAGCAGCGCCGACTCCCAGGCAGACAGGGTGCCATCAAGCCAACGCGTCTTCTGGCGTTGAAAAGCCATCCAGGCATCTCGACGCACCTGCACTTCACGTGATGGCGCCGCCTCATCCATCAGTTGCGTTAAGCGTTCCTGTACCTTGGCAAGCAAGCTGTTGAGGGAGGCGCCGGTCTGAGACACCAGGCGCTGGCGCACGCGTGCAGACAACTGCATTTGCGAGGGCGTTTGCGCTGTGGTGGCCATGCTCAAAACAACGGCTTAGACCGTGGCTCCTGCGTTGGGATCGTTCGGGTCGGTGTCTTTCTTGACCACGGTGCCCTTGACCAGGTCTTCGCGCTGGATGCCCAGCCACATCGCAATCGATGCGGCCACAAATACCGAGGAGTAAATGCCAAACAGGATACCGATGGTCAACGCCAGCGCAAAGTAGTGCAAGGTTGCGCCGCCAAACAGCAGCATCGACAACACCATCATCTGGGTCGAACCGTGGGTGATGATGGTTCGGCTGATGGTGGAGGTGATGGCGTTGTTGATGATTTCCACCGTGTTCATCTTGCGATAACGACGGAAGTTCTCACGAATCCGGTCAAAAATCACCACCGACTCGTTGACCGAGTAGCCCAGCACCGCCAACACCGCAGCCAGCACAGGCAGGGAAAACTCCCACTGGAAGAAGGCAAAAAACCCCATGATGATGATCACATCATGCAAGTTGGCAATGATCGCCGCCACCGCAAACTTCCATTCGAAGCGGATCGCCAGGTAGATCATGATGCCCACCACCACAAAAGCCAGCGCCTTGAGGCCGTCAGCAGCGAGTTCATCACCCACCTGCGGGCCGACAAATTCGGTGCGCCGCATGCTGGCACTGGCATCCACGGCCTTCAACGCGGTCATCACCTGGGAGCTTTGCTGTGCCGAACTCACGCCCTTTTGGGCGGGCAAGCGGATCAGCACATCACGGGCAGTGCCGTAGTTTTGCACCTGTACATCGGCAAAACCCAGTTTGGCCACCGTGTCGCGCACCACACCCACGTCGGCAGGCTGGGCGTAGGTGACTTCCAGCAGAGTGCCGCCGGTGAATTCCACCGACAGATGCAGACCACGGGAAAACAGGAAGAAAACGGCGGCCAAAAAGGTGACCAAGGACACCGCGTTGAACACCAGAGCATGGCGCATGAACGGGATGTCACGCTTGATTCTGAAAAACTCCATCGTGTTCTCCCTTATTCCGCTTTGATGGTGGCGCCAGATTCAGGCCGCCAAATGGTACCGATGGAGACACTCTTGAGCCGATTTTTGCGCCCGTACCAGAGGTTCACCAAGCCACGAGAGAAGAAAACGCCTGAGAACATGCTGGTCATGATACCCAAACAGTGCACAACGGCAAACCCCCGCACCGGCCCCGAACCGAAGGCCAGCAACGCCAGGCCCGCAATCAGGGTGGTGATGTTGGAGTCAAAAATGGTGGCCCAGGCGCGGTCATACCCGGTGTGGATGGCCGCTTGCGGAGAGGCGCCGTTACGCAGCTCCTCACGGATACGTTCGTTGATCAACACGTTGGAGTCAATCGCCATGCCCAGCACCAGAGCCATGGCCGCCATGCCTGGCAAGGTCAGGGTGGCTTGCAACATCGACAGCAGAGCCACCAGCAGCAGCAGGTTAAATGCCAGCGCAATGCTCGAGAAAATACCAAACAGCATGTAGTAGAGACACATGAACACCGCCACCGCCAGGAAACCCCAGGCGACGCTGTGGAAGCCCTTGGCAATGTTCTCAGCGCCCAGGCTCGGCCCAATGGTGGTTTCTTCGATGATTTCCATCGGCGCGGCCAAGGAGCCTGCGCGCAGCAACAGCGCGGTGTCGTTGGCTTCCATCGTGGTCATGCGGCCCGAGATTTGCACCCGACCGCCGCCAATTTCGGTGCGGATCACCGGGGCGGTGACCACTTCGCCTTTGCCTTTTTCAAACAGCAGGATCGCCATGCGTTTGCCCACGTTTTCACGGGTCACGTCGCGGAAGATCCGAGTGCCTTTTGCGTCGAGGTTCAGGTTGACCGTGGGTTCCTGTGTCTGGCCATCAAACCCCGGTTGGGCGTCGGTGAGGTTTTCGCCAGTCAAAATGACCTGCTTTTTCACAATGACGGGCTGGCCGCTGCGTTCCAGGTAGCGCTCGGAGCCAAAGGGCACCATGCCGGTACCGGCTTCAGCGCCGCGTGCCTCCGCACTTTCGTCCACCATACGCACTTCCAGGGTCGCGGTGCGCCCCAGAATGTCTTTGGCTTTGGCCGTGTCCTGCACACCAGGCAGTTGCACCACGATGCGGTCCAGGCCTTGCTGCTGGATCACCGGTTCAGCCACACCCAATTCGTTGATACGGTTATGCAGTGTGGTGATGTTTTGTTTGAGGGCCTGGTCCTGGATGCGCCGGGCGGCATCGGGCTTGATGGAGGCGGTGAGTTTGAAGTCCACGCCGTCGGCGGACTCAGCGGTTTGCAGATCGGTGAACTGGTCCTGGAACACCGCTTGCGCCAGTGTGCGGGTGGCCGCGTCCCGGAACTTGATCTCGATGGTCTGGCCTTCGCGGTTGATGCCGCTGTGCCGGATGTTCTTTTCACGCAAGCTGGTGCGCACATCACCCGAGAGCGACTCCGCGCGTTTGCTCAAAGCCGCCTGCATGTCCACCTGCAGCATGAAGTGCACACCACCGCGCAGGTCCAGACCAAGGTACATCGGCGCCGCATGCAGCCCCGTGAGCCAGGCCGGTGAACGCGAGACCAGGTTCAAGGCCACCACATAAGCGGGGTTGCTGGGGTCGGGCAACAGGGCTCTTTGAATGGCGTCCTTGGCCTTGAGTTGGGCGTCGGTGTCATTGAGGCGCACCTTGATCGATGTGCCATCCAGCACAACTTGGTCCACCGTGATCTCGGCTGCCTTCAAGGCCGCCTCCACTTGGGCCAAGGTGTTGGCATCTACCTTGACCAGTGTTTTGGCGGCAGACACCTGCACCGCCGGGGATTCACCAAAAAAGTTGGGCAATGCATACAGCGCTCCAACCACCAACGCGATCACGATGATCACGTATTTCCAGACCGGGTAACGATTCATGACCGCCCTTCAGATAACAAAACGCTGGCCAAGGCCAGCTTCAAGACGGCTTATTTGATGGTGCCCTTGGGCAACACTTGCACCACGGAACTGCGCTGGAGTTGGATCTCAACGCCGTTGGCAATCTCAACGCTGATGAAACCTTCGGTCAGCTTGGTCACCTTGCCCAGCAAACCACCGGCTGTCACCACTTCGTCCCCTTTGGCCAGAGACTCCACCATGTTTTTGTGTTCCTTGGCCTTTTTCATTTGCGGGCGGATCATCACAAAGTACAACACCACAAACATCAGGACCAGCGGCAACATGCCCATCAGGGTCGATTGCATGTCACCCGAAGCGGCAGCGGCGGGCGCGGTTTGCGCAAATGCAGAAGAAATAAACACAAATAACTCCAGATATTCAATAGATTGATAAACAAACCGCCCACTCTGAGCACCCGGGTGGACCGTCCAAGGACAACTTCTCATTGTATGCGGCCATCACAAAGCGGCAAGCCTGCCCGGGGGGAGACTCCCCATGACACACAGCGGTATCCGGTACCGTCCAGGGTGATGGTCTGTTATCGGGGTTTTGGCCCGATCTTGCCGCGCGCCAGCTTGTGCTTTGCAGGCTGGCTGTTGGCACTGCCGCGTGCCAAAATACCCGCATGAACGAGATTACGCTTTCCGAGTACATCCAGACCCTGGGTATTCAGGCAAAACAGGCCTCAGCCCTGATGGCAAAAGCCTCAGCAGCTAGCAAAAACGCAGCTCTTAAAAAACTGGCGGCGCTGCTGCGCAGCAATGTGGAGGCTTTGCAGACCGACAACGCCAAAGACATCGCGCGCGCGTTGGCCGCCGGGCTGGCGGCGCCGATGGTGGACCGGCTCAAACTCACGCCCAAGGTGATCGAGACCTGCGCCCAGGGCTGCGAGCAGCTGGCCGCCATGGCCGATGTGATTGGCGAGATCATCGGGCTGAAGGAGCAACCCAGCGGTATCCGGGTTGGCCAGATGCGGGTGCCGATTGGTGTGTTTGGCATGATTTTCGAGAGCCGCCCGAACGTGACGATTGAAGCCGCTTCACTGAGCATCAAAAGTGGCAACGCCTGCATCCTGCGCGGTGGCTCCGAGGCGATTGACTCCAACAAGGCGCTGGCGCGGCTGGTGCAGCAGGCCTTGTCCGAGTCCGGTTTGCCAGACAACGCGGTGCAGCTGGTGCAGACCACCGACCGCGAGGTGGTGGGCCAGCTGATTGCCATGCCACAGTTTGTGGATGTGATCATTCCGCGCGGTGGCAAGGGGCTGATCGAGCGCATCAGCCGCGACGCCAAGGTGCCGGTCATCAAACACCTGGACGGCAATTGCCACACCTATGTGGATGACCCGTGTGACATCGACCAGGCCGTGACCGTGGCTGACAACGCCAAGACCAACAAATACAGCCCGTGCAATGCCACCGAGAGCCTGCTGGTGGCGCGCGGCGTGGCCGCCGAGTTTTTGCCGAAAATCGCCGCCATCTACGCCGCCAAAGGGGTCGAGATGCGCTGCGATCCTGAGGCGCTGGCTTTGCTGCAGTCTTATAAAGAAAACTGTGCTCAAGCCCTCGTTAATCAAGGGCATGATGCTATAAATGGAGAAGCATTCAAACTGGCACCTGCCACCGAGGCTGACTGGTTTGAAGAGTACCTGGCACCCATCATCAGCATCAAGATCGTGGCTGGTGTGGACGAGGCCATAACCCACATCAACCACTTTTCCAGCCACCACACCGACGCCATCCTGACGCGTGACCATGTGCATGCGCAAGCTTTTTTGCGCGAGGTGGACTCAGCCAGTGTCATGGTCAACACCAGCACGCGTTTTGCTGACGGCTTTGAATATGGTCTGGGTGCCGAGATTGGCATCAGCACCGACAAGTTCCATGCGCGTGGCCCGGTCGGCATCGAAGGCCTGACCTCGCTCAAGTACGTGGTTCTGGGGCAGGGCGAAGTTCGGACATGAGCCAGTGTTGACCCGGGTGAGCCGCTTGTGTGTGCTGGGCGACAGCCAACGGGGGCTGGGTCTGGAACTATCGGGCCGCAGCCTGCTCTGAGCCGGTGCCAGACAGATTGTCACGTCAGGTGGGTTGGAGCGACATCGCCCCGACCTAAAATCAAAGCAACTATTTCGCAAGGTCGTCCATGGTCCCTCACCTTATTACCGCATTGACGGGCCCCATCAACGAGTTAGAGCAGCGTGTGCTGGACTCCATGCCCGCCATCGAGCGCTGGTTCCGCCTGGAATGGATGGAGCACACCCCACCGTTTTACAGTTCGGTCGACATCCGCAACGCGGGTTTCAAGCTTGCGCCGGTGAGCACCCGGCTGTTCCCCAGCGCCTGGAACAACCTCACCCCGGAAATGCTGCCGTTGGCCGTGCAGGCGGCCATGGCCGCGATCGAAAAGATCTGCCCCGAAGCGCGCAACCTGCTGGTTGTTCCCAAAAACGGCCCGCACAGCGTCCGCTATCTCGAAAACCTGGTTCAGCTCACCCGTATCTTCAACATGGCGGGCCTGAATGTGCGGCTGGGTTCGATTGACCCGGCCCTCAAGAAAACCATCACCCTGGATCTGCCAAGTGGTTCGTCTGTCACCCTGGAGCCGGTGATTCGCGGCAAACGCCGCCTGGGTCTCAAAGACTTTGACCCCTGCACCATCCTGCTCAACAACGACCTGGGCGCCGGTGTGCCCGGCATTTTGGAAGAGATTTTTGAGCAGTACCTGCTGCCTCCCTTGCACGCAGGCTGGCCGACCCGGCGCAAAAGCAACCACTTCAAGGCGTACGAGGAAGTGGCCAAACGGCTGGGCAAACTCATGGGGGTCGACCCCTGGCTGATCAACCCCTTGTTTGAGAAGTGCGAGGCGGTCGATCTGTCGCAAGACAGCGGGCTGGACTGCCTGCGCGGCCAGGTCGATCTGGTGCTGACCCGCGTGCGGCGCAAGTACAAGGAATACGGCATCAAGGAAAAGCCGTTTGTGGTCGTCAAGGCCGACCATGGCACGCATGAGCTGGGCATCGTCACCGTGCGTGACACCAAGGACATGCAGGCTTTGAGTGAACGGGTCCATACCCTGGTCAAAGAACGCAAGACACCGCTGATGCCGCATGGCTTCATGGTGCAAGAAGGGGTGATGACACAAGAGCATGTCAACGATGCCGTGGCCGAACCGGTGATCTACACCATGGACCGTTACGTGGTGGGTGGTTATTACCGGGTGCATGCCGGGCGCGGGGTGGACGAGGCGCTGAACGCCCCGGGCTCGGACTATGCCCCGCTGGCGTTCGAGCACAGCACCCAGTTGCCCCAACCAGGGGTAAAGCCTGGGGCCAGCCTGCCCAACCGTTTTTACATGTATGGCGTGGTGGGCCGCCTGGCCATGCTGGCGGCCAGCTATGAACTCGAAGCCACCGACCCCGAAGCCGAGGTCTACGACTAGCCTCGGGTGTTGGTTTCAGGCCACAAGTTGGGGCCTGGGCTTGTCCTGGATCAAGTAGCGCTTGGATGGGCATCAGAACCTGCGGGCCTTTCTGACGCAAAATGGCGCCCTGTTATGACATGGAGCCTGATGATTCCGGGGCTTGGTGATTCTTGGTAACTTCAAAAACGACTTTGCGTGCGCTCACCTTGGGCGCCATCGGTGTGGTGTATGGCGACATCGGCACCAGCGTGCTGTATGCCGTCAAGGAAGTGTTTGGCGCAGGCCACGTTCCTTTCACCACGGACAACGTGATGGGTGTCCTGTCGATCTTTTTCTGGACCCTCACCGTCATCATCTCACTGAAGTATGTGACGCTGGTGCTGCGCGCCGACAACAACGGCGAAGGTGGTCTGGTGGCGATGCTGGCACTGGCCTCCCAATCGGTGGTGGACAAACCCAAACTGCGCCGGGTGCTCTTGTACGTGGGCATTTTTGGCACCTGCCTGTTTTATGGTGACGGTGTGATCACCCCGGCGGTGTCGGTGTTGTCGGCGGTGGAAGGTCTGGAGGTGGTGTCACCCGCCCTGAAAAAGGCGGTGATTCCGCTGACCCTGGTGATTCTGTTTGCCCTGTTTTTTGTGCAAAAGCGTGGCACGGCCGACATCGGCAAATTTTTTGGCCCGATCACACTGTTGTGGTTTGCCACCATTGCGGTGTTGGGGGTGTCCCACATCTGGCACAACCCTGAAATTCTGTGGGCACTGAGCCCGCACTATGCGCTGGGGTTTGCCTGGTCCAACCCCATGATCACCTTTCTGATCTTGGGTGCGGTGGTGCTGTGTGTGACGGGGGGCGAGGCGCTGTACGCCGACATGGGTCACTTTGGCAAAAAGCCGATCCGTCTGGCCTGGTTCACGGTGGTGATGCCCGCGCTGACGCTCAACTATTTCGGCCAAGGCGCCTTGCTGCTGAGTGATCCCTCTGCGGTCAAAAACCCGTTTTACAACATGGCGCCGGACTGGGCCTTGTTGCCGCTGGTGGGCCTGGCCACCCTGGCCACGGTGATTGCCTCACAAGCGCTGATCACCGGGGCGTTTTCGGTCACCAAGCAGGTCATCCAGCTCGGTTATCTGCCGCGCTTCCAGGTCTTGCACACCAGCGTCAAGGACACCGGCCAGATCTACATGCCCTTTGTGAACTGGGGCCTGTTTGTGATGATTGTGCTGGCCGTGGTGCTGTTCAAGTCGTCCAGCAACCTGGCGGCGGCGTATGGCATTGCGGTCACGCTGGACATGCTGATCACCACCGTGCTGACGTTTTTTGTCATCCGTTACGCCTGGCATTACCCGCTGCTGTTGTGCCTGGCAGCCACCGGTGTGTTTTTTGTGGTGGACATGGCGTTTTTCACCTCCAACATGCTCAAGCTGGTGGACGGCGGCTGGTTCCCGCTGCTGATTGCCGGGGGCATCTACACCATCATGCTGACCTGGAAAGACGGTCGGCGCCTGCTCAAACAGAAGATCAAGGCCGAAGCCATCGATCTGACCAGTTTTCTGGAAGCGGTGTTTGTCAGCCCGCCGACCCGTGTGCCCGGCACTGCGGTGTTTTTGACGGCAGAAACCGGCACCGTGCCCAACGCGATGCTGCACAACCTCAAACACAACAAGGTGCTGCATGAGACCAACCTGTTTGTCACCGTGGTGAGCCAGGAGGTGCCGTGGATTGGTCTGGACAAACGCCTGGCCATTGAATCACTTGGGCATGACTGCTGGCAGGTGATTGTCAATTACGGCTTCAAAAACGACCCGGACCTGCCCAAGGCGCTGCAAAGCATCAAGGGCCGGGGCTGTGATCTGGACCCGATGACCACCAGCTACTTCCTGAGCCGCGACACCGTCACCCCCACGCTGGGCAGCGGCATGGCGCCTTGGCGAGAAAAACTCTTCGCCCAGATGCACCTGAACGCCAGCGGTGCGGCCGGTTTCCTGAACCTGCCCAGCAATGCGGTGGTGGAGCTCGGGTCCAAGATCGAAATCTGAGTGGGGTTGGCCCAGGCCGTTGGTGCGAGCCTGGGTCGGGCGTTTTGCATAAAAAGCCGCTTAAGCCCTTATTCTGTAAGGGTCTGGCGCTATGGTTTTAAGTTAGGTTGGGGCGGCTGTGTCAAGCCGAGCCTTGCCAATAAGCTTTGCGGGAAAACTGCTGCTTGAGGTAGTCCACCCACAGGCGCACGCGCAACGGTAAATGTTTGCGCTGCGGAAACACCGCATAAATGCCATTGGGTGGTGCAGCAAAGTCCTCCAGCACCGGCACCAGCAGGCCCGAAGCCACCTCGGCCTGCACCTCCCAGGTGCTGCGCCAAGCGATGCCGTAGCCCGCCAGACACCAGTCGAACAGCACCTGACCATCCGAGCAGCTCAGCGGCCCGCCCGGTTTCAGGTAGACAACTTCGGTACCGCCTTGTGAGGTTTGTGAAAACGCCCAGCCACGGGTCTGGGAAGCGTCGCTGGAGAGCGTCAGGCAGTCAAAACGGGCCAGATCCTGCGGTGTTTGGGGTAAACCGTGGCGCTTGAGGTAAAGGGGCGCGGCCACACACAGGCGGCGGTTGTCAGCGAGCCGCACACTCACCAGGCTCGAGTCGGGCAAGTCCCCCACGCGTACCGCGCAGTCGAAACCTTCTGCGGCCAGGTCCACCACCCTGTCATTCAGGTTGAGCGACAGCGTCACATCGGGGTGCAACTCACGAAAACGGGGCACCAGCGGTGCCACATGGCGGCGCCCAAAACCCGCTGGGGCGGTGATGTTGAGGTGGCCAGTGGCCCGTACACCCCCGGCTGAGACACTCGCCTCGGCGTTGTCCAGATCGGTCAGCAGGCGCTGGCAGTCTTCCAGAAACGCGCTGCCTTCCTGCGTAAGGGTGACACGCCGGGTGGTGCGCACCAGCAGCTTGACACCCAGGCGCTCTTCGAGTGCGTCGATGCGTCGGCCAATGATGGCCGGTGCCACCCCCTCGGCCCGGGCGGCGGCGGTCAGACCACCGCGTGCGGCCACGGTGACAAAGGTTTCAAGTTGTTTGAGTTTGCTCATCAGGTGTCGGCCTCCGGCTCAGGCCACCACCCCGGCCTGGCGCAGCGCCTGCACCTGGTGGTCATCCAAACCGAGCCCGTTCAGCAACTCGTGGGTGTGGGCGCCCAGCTTGGGCGGGTCCAGGCGCACCCCCAGGCGCTGGCCGTCCATCGTGAATGGGAACAGCGTCGCCTTGCTGGTTTGGCCAGCACGCGCGCCGTCGGGCAGGGTGATGTCGGCCAGGCCACCAGTGGCCAGCAGGTGTTCGTCGTCAAACAATTCTTCGGGTTTGCGAATCGGGGCATAGGGCAGCTTGTTGGCTTCCATCATCTGGGCGATCTGCGCTGCGGGGTACCGCGCCAGGCGTTCACGCAGCACCGGCATCAGGCTCGGGCGCTCACGCACCCGGTCGTTGTTGCTGGCGTAGCGCGGGTCGGCCAACAGATCGGTCAGTTCAAACACCTGACAAAAGGTGCGCCATTGGGCATCACTGACCGCCGAGAGGAAGATCTGCTCACCATCCCCGGCGGTGAACACGTCGTACACGCCCCAGGGCGAGATGCGTGCAGGCATCGGTGCGGCGGCCTGGCCGGTCATGGCGTACTGCAGCATGTGTTGGCCGACGAGAAACACATTGTTCTCAAACAGCGCGCTTTGCACCTCCTGGCCGCGCCCGGTGATGCCGCGCTGGATCAGCGCACCCAAGGCGCCAATCGCGCCGAACATGCCGCCCATGATGTCGTTGACGCTGGTGCCGGCACGTAGCGGGTCACCGGGGCGGCCGGTCATGTAGGCCAGACCACCCATCATTTGCACCACCTCGTCCAACGCGGTGCGGTGTTCATACGGCCCCGGCAGGAAACCCTTGTGGCTGACGTAAATGAGCTTCGGGTTGACCTGTGACAACGCTCCGTAGTCCAGCCCGTACTTGGCCATGGTGTCGGGTTTGAAGTTCTCCAGCACCACATCTGCACTCTGGGCCAGCTGGCGTGCCACAGCCGCGCCCTCGGGCTGGTGCAGGTTGATGGCAATGCTCTTTTTGTTGCGGTTGAACATCGGGAAAAAACCGGCGCCAGCGCCCAGCAGATGGCGCGTGCGATCCCCTTCGATCGGTTCTACCTTGATCACCTCGGCGCCCATGTCGGCCAGCACCATGCCGCAGGTCGGGCCCATCACCATGTGGGTGAACTCCACCACACGCAAGCCAAACAGGGGTAGCCGGGAAGAGGTTGGGGCGGTGTTAGTGGGAGGTGTCATGGGGCTGTGGGGGTGATGAGCGGCAGATTATTTCCCAAACCCGCGTTTATCCGATGGATTACCTCCTTTTTTGTCACAACTGCGTGCCCGGGTAGGCGTTCAATTCGGCGGTTTACCTCACTAAAATGCAACAAATGTTGGCAAAACCAGAGGATGTTGGCTCTGGTCAGCGCGGTCAGGCCCCAACGGCCACAAACTACTCCAAGCCGCGCTTGCCCTGTTGAGGTTTTCTTTTCTTTGGCTTCATCAATTGACACCCACCACCATGACTCAACGCATTTCCAAACACCGCCTGCAAGTGGCATCCAACTTGTGCCAGTTTGTTGAACAGCAGGTTTTGCCTGGCACCGGCATCACGCCCGCCAAGTTCTGGAAAGGACTGGATGGCATCGTGGCCGACCTGGCACCCAAAAACATCGCCTTGCTCAAGGAGCGTGACCGTCTGCAGACCGAGCTGGATGCCTGGCACAAAGCCCACCCCGGCCCGATCACCAACATGCCCGTCTACCGTGCCTTTCTGGAGCGCATCGGTTACCTGGTGCCGGTGCCCTCCAAAACCCGCATTACCACCAGCAATGTGGACAGCGAATTGGCCAAACAGGCGGGCCCGCAGTTGGTGGTGCCAATCCTCAACGCCCGCTACGCGCTCAACGCCGCCAACGCCCGCTGGGGCAGCCTGTACGACGCGCTGTACGGCACCGATGTGATCGACGAGGCCAAGGGCTGTCAAAAAGTCGGCAAAACGGGTGGCTACAACCCCAAACGCGGTGCCAAGGTGATCGAGTACGCACGTTATGTGTTGGACCGCTGTGCTCCGCTCAAAAAAGGCTCCCATATCGACTCGGTGGCTTACAGCGTCAAGGGTGGCAAGCTGGCCGTCAAACTCGCTGACGGCAGCACCACCGGCCTGGCCGACCACGACCAACTGGTGGGTTTTCAGGGGGATGCCAAAGCGCCGACCAGCGTCTTGTTTGTGCACCACGGTCTGCATCTGGACCTGATCATCAACCGCGCCACACCTATTGGCGCCAGCGACCCAGCCGGTGTGGCTGACCTGGTGGTCGAAGCGGCCCTCTCCACCATCCTTGATCTGGAAGACTCGGTGGCGGCGGTGGATGCCGACGACAAGGTGCTGGCCTACAGCAACTGGCTCGGCATCCTCAAAGGCACCCTGACCGAAGAAGTGGCCAAAGGCAGCAAAACCTTCACCCGTGGCCTCAACCCCGACCGCCTCTACACCGCGCCCGACGGCAAAAAACCGGTGCGTCTGCATGGCCGCAGCCTGATGTTTGTGCGCAATGTCGGCCACCTGATGACCAACCCGGCCATCCTCTACACCGACAAAGCCGGTGAAGTGCGTGAGATTCCAGAAGGCATTCTGGATGCGGTGGTCACCACCACGATTGCGATGCACGACCTGGCCAAGACCAAGAAGGACGCCATCCGCAACTCGCGCAAAGGTTCGGTCTACATCGTCAAACCCAAGATGCACGGCCCGGCGGAAGTGGCGTTTGCCAGCGAGCTGTTTGGCCGTGTCGAGAAACTGCTGGGCCTGCCTGAGAGCACCGTCAAACTCGGCATCATGGACGAAGAGCGCCGTACCAGCGTCAACCTGAAAGCCTGCATTGCGGCAGCCGCAAGCCGTGTCGCCTTCATCAACACCGGCTTCCTGGACCGCACTGGTGACGAGATGCACAGCGCCATGTTGGCCGGCCCGATGGTTCGCAAAGCCGACATGAAAGCCAGCGTCTGGATTCACGCCTACGAGCGCAACAATGTGCTGGTGGGCCTGCAATGTGGCTTGCGCGGCAAGGCGCAAATCGGCAAAGGCATGTGGGCCATGCCCGACCTGATGAAAGCCATGCTCGAGCAGAAAATTGCCCACCCCAAGGCCGGTGCCAACACCGCCTGGGTGCCCAGCCCGACCGGCGCGACCCTGCATGCGCTGCATTACCACCAGGTGTTGGTCAGCGAGGTGCAAAAAGACATCGAAAAAACCCACGCCAAACGTGACGCACAGAGTGAGCACGACGCGCTGCTGGCTGGCCTGTTGCACATTCCGGTTACTGCCACACCCACTTGGAGCGCCGCCGAGAAACAGCAGGAACTCGACAACAACGCCCAGGGCATCCTCGGTTATGTGGTGCGTTGGGTGGACCAGGGCGTGGGTTGCTCCAAGGTGCCCGACATCCACAACATCGGCTTGATGGAAGACCGCGCCACGCTGCGCATCAGCAGCCAACACATGGCCAACTGGTTACACCACGGTGTGGTGACCCAAGCCCAGGTCACCGAAACCTTCCAGCGCATGGCCGCTGTGGTGGATGCGCAAAACGCGGGCGACCCGCTGTACCAACCGATGGCGGGCCACTTTGACACCTCCAAAGCCTACCAGGCCGCCTGTGACCTGGTGTTCAAAGGCCAGGCCCAACCCAGCGGCTACACCGAGCCGCTGTTGCATGGCTGGCGGCTGAAGGTCAAGGCTGCAGCTTGATGCAGCGATTGCTAAATACTATTTAATCAGTAGCTGCTGGCCGTTGTTTAACAAGGGCTAGAGCCTGATTTTTCTTGCAAGTGGATAGGCCAACGGCACCTGCGGGTGCCGTTTGTTGTGGCTTCCACCATGTCACGGACGGCCTGAGCCAAGGGATCGACGAACCTATCCCACCCTACACTCCGCTGATCAACGGCCTTACCGGAGCAGATCCCATGCCACTCAGTGCCATCCCCTCGACACCAAGCGCCGCATCCTTGTGCCCGCTCTGCGGTCAACCCAACCAGTGCGCGATGGAGGCGCAGCGTGCCACCGGTCAGGAGCAAGCGCCCTGCTGGTGTACTCAGGTCACGTTCAGCCAGAGTTTGCTCGACAGCATTCCTGCCACAGGCAAACACCTCGCGTGTGTTTGCGCCACGTGCGCCACAAAAAAAGAGGTGTGAACAGGCCAGGTCAGGGCGCTGTCACTGTGGGTGAATAGGCTGTGGCGCTGGATGGTCTATGACTAAAGCGCGACAGAGTGTTTCTCTGTTGTTGGTGTTTACACCGGGCCCGAGGGGCGAGGAGGCTGGGAGTAGCCCGGTGCGTCCAGGTCCAGATCAAGGTCCAGACTTTGCGCCGGTTGGTCGGTCACCGAGAGGTCCAGTGTCAGCGGGCCGCTGTCGCCGCTGGTGTCCATGTCCATGGCGTCCAGGGGGCTGGCGCCTGCAGGGGCCTCATCAAATTGTCCGCGCATGGTCATGGCGAGTTCGGCCATTTCCGCCGCTGCGCTGGATGCACCCAGGCCGCCGTGTGAGGTCATCTTCCAGGGCGAGTCTGAGGTGACTTTTTCGGCCACCGCGTGCAGCATCAGCAGGTCACGGAACGCAGCCAGGTCAAAGGACAGTTGCATCGGGGCGGCGTCGTTGTGGAAGATGCAGGCTTCCAGAAAAGCGATGGCTTCGATGTTGGGCCAGAACCGGGTCAGCACAGCCAGTGGTTCGGCGTAGGCCAACAGGTCGCGGCCTTCGTTGTTGTAGGCCGGGAAATCAGGCACCGATACATTAAAAAACTGGCTGAAGGCGACGCGCAGCTCGCGGAAATCGGCCTTCAAACCCTGCACGTGGTAGAGCGACAGCAGGTCCAGATAGACCAGTGGGTTGGGCTCGGTGCTTTCCATGATCTGGCGGCGCAGGATGTTGAGTGCACGATCCGTTTGCCCCAGGGATACAAAAAATTCGGCTTGTTGGCGAATGTCGGAGATGCTCTCCACATTGATGTTGTGGCCGCTGCCAAACCCATCCACCGGCACCACGGCCAGAGGTTCGGTCGAGATGGAGGGCTCCGTGTTGGACGGTGCCAGACTGTCCAGATCAATGTCCAGGTCGTGATCGGGGTCCGCTTCGGGTTGTGTGCTGGGCGCCACGACAGCAAGTGGTGCGGCCTGCTGGTGGATGAACTTGCCAAAATCAGACACCGGTGCCGAGGGTTGAATGGTGGAGGCGGGTGTGATCACCAGTGTTTCGGAGGCGTCTTTCTGGGCGTGTTGCCACCAGTCACCCTGCTGCGCTTTTTGTTGTTTGCGCAGCACCCACGTCAGTGCACCGAGTGAGGCCAGCAGCAGCCCCACCACCAGGTAAAACCAGGTCATTGGCACACGTTCGGCCTCGGCCTGGCGCAGCTTGGACTGGAACTCCGCCAAGCTGGCCTGATTGATCACCGCCAGGTCCTTGAGGGTTTTGACATCATTCTGCAAGGCCTGAATGAGCAAGGCTTGCTGCACCACTTCATCGCTGGGTGCAGGTGCAGATGCGGGGGCAGACGCAGGCAATGTTGCAGGCAGCAGGGCTTGCACTTGGGCCGGCGCAACGGGCTGCGCATCCAGCTTCAGCACCGGCTTGGCTGCAACCGGTTCTGGCGCAACCACTCGCTTGATCGGCGCAGCTGGTTTTTTGACCACCGGCTTGGGCGTGAGCTTGCCAACAACCGGTGCTCTGGCCGGTGCGGCCTCTTGCACCACAGGGGATGCCGCTGCTGATGATGTTGAGGAGTTGGTGTCAGCCGTGCCAGCTTGTGGCGCCTTCAACGGGGTTGATGAGGTGGCCTCCGCTAGGGATGCGGCGCTTGCCCTGGGCAGGTCTGGCGCAGGAAAGTCAGACAACAACACATAGCGGCGCGAGGTGGCGGCACCACAGGTGGCGCGAAGCACCACGGACACCACCGGTTCGTCAACCGCAGCTGTTGACCTGATGCGTACCATGGCCATCGGAACCGGCCCGGTGGTGACGGGTGTCACGGTCACGGAAGGGTTGACCTGCGGAGCGTCGGCAAACAGAACATCGGCTGCGAGGCATGACGCCAGAGCTTCTTCGCCGGAGCCGGGCAACACCGGGATAGACACATCCAGAGAACGGCCAACCACCGCATTGCCGCGCAAATCACCCAGGGTAAAGGCGTGGCCCGGTGCCGCTGCACCCGTCAGGACTGCCATCAAGGCAACAAAATAACTGACTCTGTTCTTCAAGACAGCTGTTCCACGTTGTGTTGATTGACGCATCGAAAAAGACCCGGTGACCGGCACAGGTGTACCAGCTGATCTGACAAAATGAAGTCCAAATGGATACCCTGAAAGCATACTCGCAAGACAGCTTTATTTTCTGCCATCTTGCCCCTTTCAAACAAAACATAGCAGGAAATCTATAAGCTTTGGGCCTCAGTGCAACATTTCGCTTGCCAGTGCCAAGCCACCAGAACACCCACCATGTGCCAACTTCTCGGAATGAACAGCCATTTGCCAGCCAGCTTGACGCTGAGCTTTACCGGGTTTTCACAGCGCGGTGGCTGCACCGACCACCATGGCGACGGCTGGGGCATCGCGTTTTTTGAGAGTGACGGTGACCTGCCCAGCAAAGGTGTGCGGCATTTTGTGGACAAACAAAGCGCCGCCACCTCACCGATTGCGCAGATGCTCAAGAATTACCCGATCAAGAGCCACAACGTGGTGGCCCATGTGCGCAAGGCCACGGTGGGCCAGGTCTCGCTGGAAAACACCCATCCCTTTGTGCGCGAGTTGTGGGGGCGCTACTGGGTGTTTGCCCACAACGGTGACCTGAAGAACTTCAACCCCTACCTGCACGGCCATTTCAAGCCGGTCGGCAACACCGACAGCGAGCGCGCTTTTTGCTGGTTGATGCAGGAGCTGGACAAATCGCATGCCGATGTGCCCTCGGTGGATGAGTTGACCCGTACCCTGCAGGAGCTGGTGCCGCAGATCTCCAAACACGGCACCTTCAATTTTCTGCTCAGCAACGGCCAGGCGCTGTGGGCGCATGCCACCACCAAGTTGTGTTATGTGCTGCGCGGCCACCCGTTTTACGAGGTGCACCTGAAAGACGACGACGTGACGGTGAACCTGGCGCAGCTCAACAGCCCGCAGGACCGTCTGGCCATCATCGTGACCGAGCCCTTAACCACCGATGAGGACTGGACGGTCTTTACCCCAGGTGAGCTCAAGGTGTTTGTGGATGGCACGCTGGCACATTGCAGTTGCCAGTGCGCCGCACCACCCCGCCCGGCGCCGATCACCGACCCGCTGGGTCCGGTGCCGGTGGTGCCCGAAGGACCGGCGCCTCAGTGCCAACGGGCTTGTGGGGCCTCAAGCGCCTGCACCAGGATGGCGACCACGACCTGACACGGGCTGGTACAGGCAACTTGCACCAGCACCCGCTGCGTGGATCAAGCGATGGCGCAGGCGGCTTCCAGGGCGTCCACAAACATGGCAGGCACGTCAAAGCCGGTCTGGTCAAAAATTTCCTGGAAACAGGTCGGGCTGGTGACGTTGATCTCGGTGAGGTGGTCCCCAATCACGTCCAGCCCGATCAGCAGCAAACCGCGCGCCGCCAGCACCGGGCCGATGGCTTGGGCAATCTCGCGGTCACGCTCGGTCAAGGGCTGCGCCACACCTTTGCCACCGGCGGCCAAATTGCCACGCACCTCCCCACCTTGCGGAATACGCGCCAGGCTGTAGGGGACTGGCTGACCGCCAATCACCAGCACCCGTTTGTCACCCTGGGCAATGGCGGGCAGAAAAGCCTGCACCATCACCGTCTCGGCACCGTCTTTGTTGAGGGTTTCGATGATGGCGCCCAGGTTCAGGCCATCTTCCTTGACGCGGAAAATGCCCATGCCGCCCATGCCGTCGAGCGGCTTGAGGATGATGTCTTTGTGCTCCGCGTGAAAGCGACGGATGGCCTGGGCGTCACGGGTGACCAGCGTGGGGCCAATGAACTGCGGCCACTCGAGGATCGCCAGTTTTTCCGGGTGGTCGCGCAGTGCACGGGGTTTGTTGAAGACCCGGGCGCCTTCGCGCTCAGCCTGCTCCAGCAAATGGGTGGCGTAGAAAAACTCGCTGTCAAACGGCGGGTCTTTGCGCATCACGATGGCGTCAAAGTCCTTCAGGGCCAGCGGTGGCGCATCGGCCGCTTGTGGCGCTTCGGTGAACCAGTCAGGGCTTTGGCCGGTCAGAGTGATGTGGCGCACGCTGGCGGTCACGGGGGCACCACGCTGCCACAGGATGTCGGTGGGTTCACAACTGCTGATGCTGTGGCCACGTTGTTGTGCC
Organism: Rhodoferax sp. BLA1; assembly: GCF_013416775.1. Taxonomy (GTDB): domain Bacteria; phylum Pseudomonadota; class Gammaproteobacteria; order Burkholderiales; family Burkholderiaceae_C; genus Rhodoferax. Next base: position 478,212 of record NZ_SZVI01000001.1, on the reverse strand, counting down.
TCTCGCATCATTGCAAAGGTGGTGTCCTTGTAAATCTTGAACGATTCGAGCGGGTCGGCAACAAACAACAACTTCATGGAAACATCACTTTCTGGGTGGGCCACATCGGGCCTGGGACGCAAAACGAGACTGCCGCGCACTGCAAAGATCAGCGCGGCGGCAGGTCAAAGTGCGATTTTCCCGCCCTTTGCACCAACAGTGCCAGCGCCCCGGCAATCACCCCCCAAAACGCCGAGCCCACACCCGCAATCACCACGCCGCTCAGGGTGACCAAAAAAGTGATGAGTGCAGCCTCGCGGTGGAAGTCGTCGCGCAGCGCCGTCGTCAGCGCCGAGCCAATGGTGCCAAGCAAGGCCAGGCCGGCAATCGCCGCGATCAGCTCCTTGGGGAAAGCGGTGAGGGCGCCGGTGATGGCGGAGCCAAAAATACCGATCAGGATGTACAGCAGGCCACACGACACCGCTGCGGTGTAGCGTTTGTCCGGGTCCGGGTGCACCTCACGGCCCATACAAATGGCGGCGGTGATGGCGGCCAGGTTCAGCGCATAACCGCCAAACGGCGCCAGCACCAGTGTGACCAGGCCGGTCAGGGTGATCACCCCTGACACCGGAATACCGCGCTGGTCAACCGTGCGGCCATAACCGGCGGCGTTGATCACCGCCACTCCCGGCAGGTTTTGGGAGGCCATGGTCACCACAAACAGCGGCAGCGCCAGGCTGACGGCCGCACTCCAGCTGAACTGCGGCTGGGTGAACACCGGCATTGCCAAGCCAAATTGCACGCTAGCCCCCGTGAATCCTGAGGTCATAGCTACATAGGCAATAGCAACCAGCAAGGTCACAGGCACTGCGTAACGGCTCAGCCAGCGTTTGCCCACCAGATAGGTCAGCAGCATGATCAACACCAGCGGCAAATTGGTTTGTGCTGCGGTGAAGGCCTGCATGCCAAAACGTGCCAACACCCCGGCCAGCAAGCCCGAAGCGATGGCCATGGGCAAGTGGTTCATGGCACGTTCAAACCAGCCGGTGGCGCCCACCAGCGTGATCAGCGCCGCACACAGCATGAAAGCGCCCACCGCTTCCGCCATGCTGAAACCACCCGCCACACCGGCGGTGGCCAGCACCGCCGCGCCGGGTGTGCTCCAGGCCACCATCACCGGCTTTTTCAGGATCAGCGAGGGCACCGCGCTGCAAAAACCCATGCCAAGGCCCAGCGCCCACATCCAGGAGGTGATGTGTTCGGGGGTGGCGCCAAACGCCAGCGCGGCCTGGAACACGATGGCCACCGAACTGGTGAAACCGACCAGGACGGCGACAAAACCGGCGGTGAAAGCACTGGGGGAAAGGTCTTTGAAAAACTGCATGGCGGGCCTATGGGTAAGGCCTGATTCTTACATTGCTTGCGCAGCCGCCATGCCGGGCTGCGGCAGGCTTTTAGTCGGCCCTCAAGACAGCCTTTTGTGCCGCCTCTCACGCGGGCCAGCACAAGATACATCCTTATAGAGAAAAACTCGGCTTAGCCCTTGATTTGTCTGGGCTGACAGCTATGGCTTTTGAGTCAGAAAGTCGCGCACTGCGGGCAGGGACAGTTCGGGCGTTTCTTCTTGCGGCAAATGGCCCACCGCCTCTAGCGTCAGCAGTTGGCTGTGTGGTATGGCCTGGGTGTAGTCGGCCGCGTTGGTGAACGGGATCATCGCGTCTTGTTGGCCCCAGACCAGCAGTGTGGGTGCGTCGATGCTTTGCAGCAATGGCCGCGGGTCCACCAGCACCCGTTGTTGCAAACGTGCCATCAGCGCCTGGCGCGAACCGTGCGCCAGCATCAGGTCGTGGTAGAGCGTGGTTCGTTCATCGGTCAGTGTGCTGGTGTTGGCGTATGCGGGCGCCAGGTTCTGGCGCAGCAGCCATTTGGGCAAGGTGAAGCGCATCAGTTGCAGCGTGATCGGCACCTCTGGCTGGGCCCCATACACTTCGCCCGGGCTGGTAAAACCATCGGGCGCCACCAGCACCAGTTTGTCGACCCGCTGCGGGTGGGTGGCGGCCAGGGTCCAGGCGATGCGACCACCCATCGAGTGGCCGACCAGGCTGGCACGCTTGAGCTGCAGCTGGTCCATCAGCGCCAGGATCAGCGTGATGGAGCGGCCATCGCTGTAGTCGCCCGTGGGGTCGGGCTCACTCAGGCCACTGCCGGGCAGGTCCAGGCGAATCACCCGCAGCGACCCCGACAAATCTTGGGCCCAGGCGTCCCAGGTCTGCAGGCTGCCACCAAAACCATGCAGCATCAGCACGGCGGGCGCCTCACGCGGGCCGCTGTCGCGCACATGCAGCCTGATGCCCTGCACCTCAACCAAGTCACTCGGGGCGGCCAGGTAACGGCGCTCCAGGTCGGCCCGGTCCAGATCGGGGGTCCACAACATCCACAGGGCCAGGAGCAGGATCAGCATGGGCATGACAAGCAACAAACTAGCGCGCCGCCGAGCGGTCCAGGTAACGCTTGCGCCAGAAGAAAACAACCAGGGCCAGGGCGGTCAGGCCCATGGTGGCCATGGCCAGCCAAAAACCATAAGCGCGGTGTAACAGCGGAATGAAGTCGAAGTTCATGCCAAAAATACCGGCAATCAGGTTCAGCGGCAGGAACACCGCGGTCAGCACAGTCAGGGTGCGCATGATCTCGTTGGTGCGGTGGCTTTGTGCGTTGAAGTGGATCTGCACCGCGGTCTCGGCGTTGCGCTGAAGCTGGCTGACATGGTGCACCACCCGGTCAATGTGCTCCAGCACGTCACGGCTGCGCACCTGCAGCAGGTCGCGCTCTTGCTGGCCCAGGTGGCCTTCACTCTGCGGCCAGGTTTTTACGGCTTCGATCCAGTCCTGGATGGCGCTGCGCTGGTCGTCGCAGATCTCGTCGAGCTGGTGCAGGGTCTGGCGCGCGTCGAGCACGGTGCGCCAGTTGGTGAAACGGGTTTTGGGGTCGATCAACTCGGTTTGCCAGTGGTCGAGCTGGTGGCTGAGTTCACGGCGCAAAGCCAGGAAACCGTCGACCATGTGGTTGACGATGCGCAGCATCAAATCGGCCGGGCTGCCGGGCAGATCACGTGCGCCAGCTGTGTGGCCTTCGGGCAGAGCGGCCGGGGCCGGGTTGCCACCTGCGGCCAGCAGGCGTTGGGCATAACTGTCGCGCTGGCTGCAGTCGTCCGGGTGCACACTGAGCAGGAGCTGGTCAAACACCACCAGCCCGACGGCCCGGGTGTCGATGCGTCGCAGCAAGGGGGGGCCGCTGCGCTTGTTGGTGCGTGGCGCAGCTGGCGCCAGGGCCGCGTCGACCTGGCTTTCTGCCAGACGGCGAAACACCAGCATGTCGTATTGCGAGGTGTAGTCAAAGCGCGAGGGCAGTTGCTGGTTCAGCAGGTCAGAGACATGCAGGTTCAGCAACTGCAGGCCACACAGACGCTGCAGTGTGGCTTGCAGTCTGTGTTGCATCTGTTCGAATTCGGCGCGGGTGCAGCTGAGCCACAGAAAGCCGGGTGCGGGCAGGCGCAACTCCTCCAGCGTGGTGCCGAGTTTCTCCGTCACGCTGCCCGCGTGGATGGCAAAGATGCGCATGCCCAGTAGTTGTATAAGAAAAAGCTGTCTAGCCCTTATGGATAAAGGGCCAGTAGCTCTTATTTCTTGAGCAAGCGAGCAGCGTCGCGGGCAAAGTAGGTGAGTACACCGTCGGCGCCAGCACGTTTGAAGGCGAGCAGGCTCTCCAGCATGACGGCGTCGTGATCGAGCCAGCCGTTTTGCGCAGCGGCCTTGAGCATCGCGTATTCACCGGACACCTGGTAGGCGAAGGTCGGGATCTGGAACTCGTCCTTGACACGACGCACCACGTCCAAATAAGGCATGCCGGGCTTGACCATCACCATGTCGGCGCCTTCGGCAATGTCCAGCGCCACTTCGCGCAGGGCTTCGTTGCTGTTGCCGGGGTCCATCTGGTAAACCTTTTTGTTGCTTTTGCCCAGGTTGCCCGAGGAGCCCACCGCGTCACGGAACGGGCCGTAAAAGGCCGAGGCGTATTTGGCGCTGTAGGCCATGATGCGGGTGTGGACGAAGTGGTTGGCTTCCAAGGCCTGGCGGATGGCACCAATGCGGCCGTCCATCATGTCGCTCGGTGCCACGATGTCGGCCCCGGCCCCGGCTTGGGTCAGCGCCTGTTTGACCAACACCTCCACCGTGGCGTCGTTCGTGATGTAGCCGTCTTCGGCCGGGTCTGGGTCAATCAGACCGTCCTGGCCATGGCTGGTGAACGGGTCCAGCGCCACGTCACACATGATGCCGAGCTCGGGAAACTCTTTCTTGAGCGCCTGCACCACCCGTGGCACCAGGCCGTCGGGGTTGAGGGCTTCACGGCCGTCAGGGGTTTTTAAGGATTGGTCAATCACCGGAAACAAGGCCATCACCGGGATGCCCAGCTTCACGCAGTCTTCGGCCACGGGCAGCAGCAGGTCCAGACTCAGGCGCTCCACACCGGGCATCGACAACACCGCCTGGCGCTGTTGTGTGCCATCCACCACAAACACCGGGTAAATCAAATCATTGGCCGTCACCGCATGTTCACGGACCAGGTTGCGGGTGAAACTGTCGCGGCGCAGACGGCGCGCACGGCCAAGGGGAAAAGGCGCGTAAGGGGTCATTTTTAAATTCCTTTGCATGATTTTGTCGTCGTAAAGACATTATTTCGTGCTTGACTTGAAACAAGGAAAAAATTTTGTTAAATTACGACCCGGGCAGTTTACTGCCCCCCGCTTTTCCTCCCTGAGCGGGGCCTTGATGTGTGACAGCAAATAGGCTTACCACCCCAGCCCTTGTGCTGGGGTTTTTTTTGGGCCGCTCTGTGTTCTCCCCTAAACTGGCCGCATGACCCCGATCCCTTTCCTGTGACATCAGCATGCCTGCGCACAAAACCTCGGCCTGGCCGTTGGCGGCCGTGTATGTTGGCCTGATCGTTTACGCCAGCCTGTACCCGTTTCTTGGCTGGCGCGACCAGGGGGTGTCGCCCTGGGTGTTCCTGACAGCGCCCTGGCCCAGGTACTGGACCGCGTTTGATGTCATCTCCAATGTGCTGGGTTATATGCCGCTGGGTTTTTTCATGACCCTGGGCGCTCTGCGCACCGGCCACCTGCGCTGGGCGATTTTGCTGGCGGTGCCAACCGCCGCCATCTTGTCGATGGCCATGGAAACCTTGCAAATCTACCTGCCCGCGCGGGTGCCATCCAACCTGGATTTGGTCTTGAACATTTCAGGCGCGGCCTTGGGTGCGTTGGTGGCCTGGGGTCTGGAAAAACTGGGGATGCTGCAGCGTTGGAGCCGGTTTCGGGCCAATTGGTTTGTGCCGGACGCGCGCGGTGCCTTGGTGTTGTTGGCGCTGTGGCCCCTGGCCTTGTTGTTTCCGACCACGGTGCCGTTTGGCTTGGGTCAGGTGATGGAGCGCCTGGAGGCGACGCTGGCTGACTTGCTTGCCGACACTCCTTTTCTCGAGTGGTTGCCGGTGCGTGACATTGAGTTGCAGCCGCTGTGGCCGGTGACCGAATGGCTGTGTGTGTTGCTGGGGGTGCTGGTTCCGGGTCTGTTGGGGTATTGCATCATGGCTCAGGCTGGCAAGCGGCTGTGGTTCCTGATCTGGATGGTGATGTTGGGTGTGGGGGTGAGCAGTTTGAGTGCAACGCTGAGTTTTGGGCCAGAGCACGCCTGGGTCTGGTTGAGTGAATCGGTGCGGGGTGCTTTGGTGGTCGCGTTGGTACTGCTCGCGTTGCTGTTGGCGGTGCCACCGCGTGCTGCCGCCGCCCTCGCTGTGTTGGCTTTGGGGGTGGATCTGAGCCTGATCAACCAGACCTCGACCGACCCTTATTTTGAGCAGACCTTGTTCATGTGGGAGCAGGGCCGTTTTATTCGCTTTCACGGGTTGGCGCAGTGGCTGGGTTGGTTGTGGCCTTTTGCGACACTGCTCTATGTGCTGAGTCGGGTGTGGGGAAAAGAGCCGCGCAACTAAAATTCAGTCATGACACACTCCACATCCCCAGAGGCTGCCACTGCCACGGTGGCACCCGCCGCCAGTTATTTTCAGCGGCACATTTTTTTCTGTACCAATGAGCGAACCAATGGTCAGACCAGCTGCGCGCAGTTTGACGCCCAAGGCGCTTTTGAGCACTGCAAGGTGTTGGTGAAAACGGCCGGGCTGGCGGGCCCAGGTCAGGTGCGGGTGAACAAGGCGGGTTGTCTGGACCGCTGTGCAGCGGGGCCGGTGGCGGTGGTTTACCCCGAGGCAGTTTGGTACAGCTATGTGGACAAAGCTGACATTGAAGAGATTGTGGAATCCCACCTGAAACACGGGCAGGTGGTCGAGCGACTGCTGGTGCCGCCAGACGTGGGGCATTGATTTGATTCAAGATATTTTGTGCTCAAGCCCTTATGTATAAAGGGCTCATAGCTATATTAACTATAGTTAGTAACCTGCCTGTGGCTGGGTCGACGCCTTACCCCTCATGAAAAAAGTCTTCTTGACTCTGGTTGCCTGGGTTGCACTGACGGCTGCGGCACAAACCCCGCAAGCCCCTGAAATTGCCGCTCGCTCGTATGTGCTGCTGGATGTGACGGCGAATCAGATCCTGGCGCAAAAAGACATCGACATGCCGGTGGAGCCGGCGTCATTGACCAAGCTGATGACGGCTTACCTGGTGTTTGATGCCTTGCGCAACAAAAAAATCGACCTCAAACAAACCCTGCCGGTGAGTGAACGCGCCTGGAAGATGCCCGGTTCACGCATGTTCATTGACCCGAAGATGCAGGTGCCGGTGGAAGACCTGATCAAGGGCATGATTGTGCAAAGTGGCAACGACGCCACCATGGCACTGGCCGAAGGTGTGGGTGGCAATGTTGAGCGTTTTGTGCAAATGATGAACGAGCAGGCCAAGATTCTTGGCATGAAGTCCACCAGTTACAAGAACCCGGAAGGTCTGGCCGAAGCGGGCCACACCACCACAGCGCGTGATTTGAGTGTGCTGGCCACGCGGCTGATGCGTGATTTTCCCGACTATGTGCACTATTACGCAATCAAACATTACCGCTATCCGGGCACCCCTGCGGCCAATGACAACAACCGCAATTCCCTGCTGTTTCGCGATCCGACGGTGGACGGCTTAAAAACCGGGCACACCGATGCGGCGGGTTATTGCCTGATTGCCACTGCTCACCGTGATGTGGCAGGGGTCGGAAGTCGGCGCCTGTTGTCTGTGATGTTGGGGACGGCCAGCGAAAACGCCCGCGCCAACGAGTCACAGAAGCTGCTGAATTGGGGTTACACCGCCTTTGAGGCGGTCAAGCTGTTTGATGGCAACCAGGCGGTGGTGACACCTGCCATCTGGAAGGGGACCCAGTCCACCGTTGGCCTGGGGCAACCCCGGCCGATCATTGTGGCGGTGCCAGCTGGAAGCACTACCAAATTGTCCACCGAGGTGGCGCGTCCGGAGCCGCTGGTGGCCCCGTTGACCAAATGGCAAGCCGTCGGAACGCTCAAGGTCAGCAGCCAGGGTCAACTGGTGGCCGAGGTGCCGCTGCTGGCCCTGCAAGAGGTTGAGCAGGCAGGGGTGCTTGGCCGCGCGTGGGATGCCGTGCGGCTCTGGATCAAATAAAGTCCATTGCCCTCATCAAGGCTACCTGATATAGTAGCGGGCTTTTCGGAATTTCCGAAGGGGTTCACGTTCTCGTTATTTTCATGTTTTCTTAAGCGTTTAGGGACGTTTAGTTTTTAGGAGGCTCAGGTGCCAACCATTAATCAGTTAATTCGTCAGGGGCGCGCGGTCGAAACGATCAAGTCCAAAAGCCCGGCGATGGAAAATTCTCCACAACGCCGCGGTGTTTGCACCCGCGTTTACACCACCACCCCCAAGAAGCCCAACTCGGCTTTGCGTAAAGTTGCCAAAGTGCGCTTGACCAATGGGTTTGAGGTGATTTCTTACATCGGCGGTGAAGGCCACAACTTGCAGGAACACAGCGTGGTGCTGGTTCGTGGTGGTCGTGTCAAGGATTTGCCTGGTGTGCGTTACCACATCGTGCGTGGCTCGCTTGACTTGCAAGGCGTGAAAGACCGCAAGCAGTCGCGTTCCAAATACGGTGCAAAACGTCCTAAGGCTAAATAAGCTTTTGGTCTGTTGGTTTAAAGAGGTGTTTGTTGCTGCGTGGCGCAGTCGGCAAACGTAGTGACCCAAGGTTCGGGTCGAGTAAGTGAGAGTCTTATTTGTTAACTCTCGCGGTGTTGTTGAAACACCAACTGAAGCAATAGAGGTAAAAAAATGCCACGTCGTCGCGAAGTCCCTAAACGTGAAATCCTGCCGGATCCTAAATTCGGCAATGTCGAGCTGTCCAAATTCATGAACGTGATCATGGAAGGCGGCAAAAAAGCGGTTGCTGAGCGCATCATTTATGGCGCGCTGGAGCAAATCGCCAAGAAGCACCCCGATAAAGACGCTCTCGAGGCGTTTACCGTGGCTATCAACAACGTGAAGCCGCTGGTTGAGGTGAAGTCCCGCCGTGTTGGTGGTGCTAACTACCAAGTGCCGGTGGAAGTGCGTCCGGTCCGTCGTTTGGCCTTAAGCATGCGCTGGATCAAGGAAGCTGCTCGCAAACGTGGTGAAAAATCCATGGCCCTGCGTCTGGCCAATGAGTTGCTGGAGGCTACCGAAGGTCGTGGCGGTGCCATGAAAAAGCGTGACGAAGTTCACCGCATGGCCGAAGCCAACAAGGCTTTCTCTCACTTCCGCTTCTAAGCAGCGGCTACTGCGCGGTTTTCATGCGTCGCTGCAGTCTCTGGTTGTGTCCTCGATACTGCCTGCAAGACTGCTCGGTTTGAAAGCTGCTCCCTGCGCCGCTGAGGTCACAAGCCTTCAGCGGCGTAGTAGTTTGAAAATATAGATCAACCAAGGATCCATCATGGCCCGCCATACCCCCATTGAGCGTTATCGCAACATCGGCATTTCTGCTCACATTGACGCTGGTAAAACCACCACTACCGAGCGCGTGCTTTTTTATACCGGTGTCAACCACAAGATTGGTGAAGTGCACGATGGTGCGGCCACCATGGATTGGATGGAGCAAGAGCAGGAGCGCGGCATCACGATCACGTCAGCCGCAACCACTTGCTTCTGGAAGGGTATGGACAAGTCCTTGCCTGAGCACCGCATCAACATCATTGACACCCCTGGACACGTCGATTTCACGATTGAAGTTGAGCGCTCCATGCGCGTGCTTGATGGTGCGTGTATGGTTTACTGTGCTGTGGGTGGTGTGCAGCCGCAGTCTGAAACCGTTTGGCGTCAGGCCAACAAATACAAGGTGCCTCGTCTGGCCTTTGTGAACAAGATGGACCGCACGGGTGCCAACTTCTTCAAGGTTGTCGATCAGATGAAACTGCGCTTGAAGGCCAACCCTGTGCCCATGGTGATCCCGATTGGTGCTGAAGAAAACTTCACTGGGGTGGTTGATTTGCTCAAGATGAAAGCCATCATCTGGGATGAAGCCTCGCAAGGTATGTTGTTTGACTACCGTGACATCCCGGCCGAACTCGTTGGGTTGGCCAAGGAGTGGCGCGAGAAGATGGTTGAAGCTGCTGCTGAAGCTTCTGAAGAGTTCATGAACAAGTACCTTGAAGAAGGCGATTTGTCTGAAGAAGAAATCAAGCTTGGTATTCGTACGCGAACCATCGCCAGTGAAATCCAGCCGATGTATTGCGGCTCGGCCTTCAAAAACAAGGGTGTGCAGCGGATGCTGGATGCAGTGATTGAGTTCATGCCGTCGCCCGTGGATATTCCGCCGGTGAAGGGCATCGATGAAGATGATGCACCTATCGTGCGTCAAGCCAGTGACACAGAAAAATTCTCTGCGCTGGCATTCAAGTTGATGACCGATCCGTTTGTGGGTCAGTTGACTTTCGTGCGTGTGTATTCGGGTGTCTTGACCAAAGGTGACACGGTTTACAACCCGATTCGCGGCAAAAAAGAGCGTATTGGCCGTATCGTGCAAATGCACGCCAACAAGCGCGAAGAAGTGAGCGAAATTGTCGCCGGCGACATCGCTGCTTGTATTGGCCTGAAAGATGTCACCACTGGTGAAACCCTGTGTGATCCAAATGCCATCATCATGCTGGAACGCATGATTTTCCCTGAGCCAGTGATTACCCAGGCGGTCGAGCCAAAAACCAAGGTTGACCAGGAAAAGATGGGCATCGCTTTGCAGCGTTTGGCTCAGGAAGATCCGTCATTCCGCGTCAAGACCGACGAAGAGTCTGGCCAGACGCTGATTGCCGGTATGGGTGAACTTCACTTGGAAATCATTGTTGACCGCATGAAGCGCGAATTTGGCGTGGACGCCAACGTTGGCAAGCCGCAGGTCGCCTACCGTGAAACCATCCGCAAAACCATTGAAGATGCTGAAGGCAAATTCGTGCGTCAGTCTGGTGGTAAGGGTCAATACGGTCACGTGGTGCTGAAGATTGAACCCAATGAAGCCGGTAAGGGTATTGAGTTCGTTGATGCGATCAAGGGTGGTGTGGTGCCGCGCGAGTTCATTCCGGCGGTCGAAAAGGGTATTCACGAAGCCGTCACACAAGGTGTGTTGGCTGGCTACCCTGTGGTTGACGTCAAGGTCACGTTGCACTTCGGTTCGTACCACGATGTGGACTCCAATGAACTGGCGTTCAAGATGGCTGCTATCTTTGGTTTCAAGGAAGGCTGCCGCAAGGCTGGTCCGGTGATTCTTGAGCCCATGATGGCTGTGGAAGTGGAAACCCCTGAAGACTATGCTGGCAACGTGATGGGCGATTTGTCCTCACGCCGTGGCATGGTTCAAGGTATGGAAGACATGGTCGGTGGTGGCAAGGCCATCAAGGCTGAAGTGCCGCTGTCTGAAATGTTTGGTTATTCAACCACTCTGCGTTCCATGTCTCAAGGGCGTGCGACTTACACGATGGAATTCAAGCACTACACGGAAGCACCGCGTAACGTGTCTGAAGCCATCATGGCAGCTCGCGCCAAGTAAAAAAATCTGTCTGCGATGTCGCACCCCGCGCTGCCCGTGGCAAGGGATCCAGTGACGACATGCAAACATTAAACCAATCCACGGGCATTGCTCTTTTAAGGAACTGAAAAATGGCAAAAGAAAAATTCACACGTACCAAGCCCCACGTCAACGTGGGCACCATTGGTCACGTTGACCACGGCAAAACCACCTTGACTGCAGCCATCACCACCGTGCTGGCAGCTAAATTTGGCGGTCAAGCCAAAGCCTACGATCAAATCGACGCAGCGCCCGAAGAAAAGGCTCGTGGTATCACCATCAACACCGCCCACGTTGAATACGAAACCGCTGCACGTCACTACGCCCACGTTGACTGCCCTGGACACGCCGACTATGTGAAAAACATGATCACCGGCGCTGCTCAAATGGACGGCGCTATCCTGGTTTGTTCTGCTGCTGACGGCCCCATGCCTCAGACCCGTGAGCACATCCTGTTGGCTCGCCAGGTCGGTGTGCCTTACATCATCGTCTACTTGAACAAGTGCGACATGGTGGATGACGCTGAACTGCTTGAACTTGTTGAAATGGAAGTGCGTGAACTCCTGGACAAGTATGACTTCCCAGGTGACGACACCCCCATCATCCATGGCTCAGCCAAGCTCGCCATGGAAGGCGACAAAGGTGAATTGGGTGAAGGTTCCATCTTCAAACTCGCTGACGCATTGGACAGCTACATCCCCACGCCAGAGCGCGCTGTGGATGGTGCCTTCCTGATGCCAGTGGAAGACGTGTTCTCCATCTCGGGTCGTGGTACTGTGGTGACTGGTCGTATCGAGCGCGGCATCGTCAAAGTCGGCGAAGAAATCGAAATCGTCGGCATCCATGACACCCAAAAGACCACCTGCACCGGTGTTGAAATGTTCCGCAAACTGCTCGACCAAGGTCAAGCGGGCGACAACGTTGGCATCTTGTTGCGCGGCACCAAGCGTGAAGACGTCCAGCGCGGCCAAGTGCTGTGCAAACCGGGTTCGATCAAGCCGCACACCCACTTCACTGGTGAAGTCTATGTGCTGTCCAAAGACGAAGGTGGTCGTCACACCCCGTTTTTCAGCAACTACCGTCCTCAGTTCTACTTCCGTACGACCGACGTGACCGGTGCCATTGAATTGCCAGAAGGCAAAGAAATGGTGATGCCTGGTGACAACGTGTCGATCACTGTGAAGCTGATTGCACCCATCGCCATGGAAGAAGGTCTGCGCTTTGCTATCCGTGAAGGTGGTAAGACCGTTGGTGCCGGTGTGGTTGCCAAGATTCTTGCTTAATAAGGGAACATTATGGCAACGAAACAAAAAATCCGCATCCGCCTGAAGGCGTTTGATTACAAGCTGATCGACCAATCGGCCGCTGAAATTGTGGACACCGCCAAGCGCACGGGTGCCATTGTCAAAGGCCCAGTGCCTTTGCCAACACGCATGAAGCGTTTTGACATTTTGCGTTCACCTCACGTCAACAAAACCAGTCGTGACCAGTTCGAAATCCGCACCCATCAACGCTTGATGGACATCGTGGATCCGACTGACAAGACCGTTGACGCACTGATGAAGCTTGATTTGCCGGCAGGTGTGGATGTAGAGATCAAATTGCAGTAACTGCAGTTTCCGGCGAGAACTGATTTGCTTGCGCACGCGGCGATCTGTGGTTATACTCGCTGGCTCTGTTGAGATGGGCTTGCAAAAGTCTATGTCGCAGATTTTTATCAACCCTCTTTCACAACCAAACAGTCTCACCAATTGAAGTGGGGCTGGTGAAAGTTATGGAGAAAACAATGAGTCTAAGCAATCACTTTGGATTGCTTGGTCGCAAAGTTGGCATGATGCGTCTGTTTACAGATGATGGGAATGCAATTCCTGTCACTGTGATTGATGTGTCCAACAACCGAGTGACTCAAGTCAAAACCCAAGAGAACGATGGCTATGTTGCTTTGCAAGTGACATTTGGCGCGAGAAAAGCCTCTCGTGTCAACAAGCCGACCGCTGGGCATCTTGCCAAGGCGGGTGTTGAGGCGGGTGAAATCATTCGCGAATTTCGTGTGACCCCAGAGGCTGCCGCCTCGTATCAAGCGGGTGCCGTGGTTCCTGTGTCTGCTGTCTTTGCAGTCGGTCAAAAAGTGGATATCCAAGGTACCACGATTGGTAAGGGTTATGCTGGCACCATCAAACGGCACCATATGAGTTCGCAGCGCGCGTCTCACGGTAACAGCCGTTCGCACAATGTTCCTGGCTCCATTGGTATGGCTCAAGATCCGGGTCGGGTGTTTCCTGGTAAGCGCATGACGGGTCACCTGGGTGTTGATCTGGTGACGACGCAGAATCTGGATATTGTCCGGGTTGATGAGTCTCGTCAGTTGTTGTTGATCAAGGGTGCTATCCCTGGTTCTGCTGGTGGTTTTGTGACCGTGCGTCCCGCCATCAAAGCAAAAACCGTTGAATCGAAAGGGGCGAACTGATGCAGATCGAACTCCTTAATGATCAAGGTCAAGTGGCATCCACAGTGGATGCGCCGGAAACTGTGTTTGGTCGGGCTTACAACGAAGATCTGGTTCACCAGGTTGTTGTTGCTTTTCAGGCTAACGCTCGTCAAGGCACGCGTGCTCAAAAAGATCGTGAGCAGGTCCGTCACTCTACCAAGAAGCCTTTTAAGCAAAAGGGTACAGGTCGTGCTCGTGCGGGTATGACGTCATCGCCGTTGTGGCGTGGCGGCGGTCGGATTTTTCCGAATATGCCCGATGAAAACTTCGCTCAGAAGATCAACAAAAAAATGTACCGCGCTGGTATGGCTTCGATTCTGTCGCAGCTGGCACGCGAAGGTCGTCTGGCGGTGGTCGACTCGTTGACCGTTGAGTCGCCCAAGACCAAGGCACTGGCTGCCAAATTCAAGGCGATGAACCTTGATTCGGTGTTGGTGATTGCTGATGAAGTTGACGAAAACCTTTACCTCGCTTCGCGCAATCTGGTGAATGTCTTGGTGGTTGAGCCTCGTTATGCTGATCCGGTGTCGCTGGTTCACTACCGCAAGGTGTTGGTGACCAAAGCGGCTATGGGTAAATTGCAGGAGATGTTCGCATGAGCCATGCTAATAACCCCAATCAAAAATTTGACGAAGGTCGTTTGATGCAGGTTCTCGTTGCGCCTATCGTGTCTGAAAAGGCCACGATGGTTGCGGAAAAGAGCAATGCTGTGACCTTCAAGGTGCTCCAAGATGCTACCAAATACGAAATCAAGGCCGCTGTGGAATTGATGTTCAAGGTAGAAGTCAAGGGCGTGTCTGTGGTGAACACCAAGGGTAAGACCAAGCGTTTTGGCAAGTCTGTTGGGCGTCGCGACAATGTTCGCAAAGCCTACGTGATGCTCAAGCCAGGTCAAGAAATTAACCTTGGTGGGGAGGCTGCGTAATCATGGCTGTTATCAAAATGAAACCCACTTCTCCAGGCCGTCGTGGCGTGGTGAAGATTTCGCGTGACCACCTGCACAAAGGTGCGCCGCACGCAGCTTTGTTGGAGCCTCAGTTCCAACACGCTGGACGCAACAACAATGGTCATATCACGACCCGTCACAAGGGTGGTGGGCACAAGCATCATTACCGCGTTGTTGACTTCTTGCGTAACAAGGATGGCATTGCAGCCAAGGTTGAGCGTATTGAGTACGATCCAAACCGCTCTGCGCACATCGCTTTGGTGTGTTATGCCGACGGTGAGCGCAAGTACATCATCGCGCCGCGTGGTCTGGAAGTTGGTGCATCCATCATGAGTGGCGCAGAAGCTCCAATTCGTGTAGGTAACACCTTGCCTATTCGGAATATTCCGGTGGGTTCGGTTGTTCACTGTATTGAGCTGCAAGTTGGCAAAGGTGCCCAGGTTGTTCGTTCCGCAGGTGCTTCGGCTACTTTGCTGGCGCGCGAAGGCACCTATGCTCAGGTTCGTATGCGTTCCGGTGAGGTTCGCAAGATCCACATTGAATGCCGTGCTACTTTGGGCCAGGTCGCCAATGAAGAGCATAGCCTGCGTCAACTCGGTAAAGCTGGCGTTAAACGCTGGATGGGTATTCGCCCGACCGTTCGCGGTGTGGTGATGAATCCTGTGGATCACCCGCATGGTGGCGGTGAAGGTAAGACCGGCGAGGGCCGTCATCCAGTGGATCCTTGGGGTAATCTGACCAAGGGCTACCGTACCCGAAACAACAAGCGCACGCAGGTCATGATCGTGTCGCGTCGCAAGAAGTAAGGGGTAGGTAATGACTCGTTCTCTCAAAAAAGGTCCATTCGTTGACCATCATCTGGTAGCTAAAACCGAAAAAGCGGTCGCTACGAAAGACAAAAAGCCGATCAAGACCTGGTCGCGCCGTTCAATGGTTCTGCCCGATTTCATCGGCTTGACCATTGCTGTGCACAATGGCAAGCAGCACGTGCCTGTGTATATCACTGACCAAATGGTCGGCCACAAGTTGGGTGAGTTCGCTCTGACCCGGACTTTCAAGGGCCACCCTGCGGACAAAAAAGTCCAAAAGAAATAAGGAGGCGACCATGGAAACACGTGCAACCCTTCGTGGCGTCCGTTTGTCGGTAGACAAAGGTCGTCTGGTCGCGGACTTGATTCGCGGCAAAAAGGTGGACCAGGCTCTGAACATTTTGCAGTTCACGCAGAAAAAAGCTGCTGTGATCATTAAGAAGGTTCTGGAATCTGCCATCGCCAACGCTGAACACAACGACGGCGCCGATATTGACGAGTTGAAGGTGAAAACCATCTACGTCGAGCAAGGTGCTTCGCTCAGGCGCTTCACGGCCCGCGCAAAAGGCCGTGGCAACCAAATCAGAAAACCCACGTGCCATGTGTACGTGACGGTTGGTAACTGAAAGAGGCCAGGAAGTTATGGGACAAAAAATCCATCCAACCGGCTTTCGGCTGTCGGTTAGCCGCAACTGGTCATCTCGCTGGTACGCCAATGACCGCGATTTCGCGGGCATGCTGGCTGAAGATATCAAGGTGCGCGAGTACCTGAAAGCCAAACTCAAGAACGCCTCTGTTTCTCGCGTTCTGATCGAGCGTCCTGCGAAGAACGCCCGCATCACCATCTTCTCGGCACGCCCGGGTGTGGTGATTGGTAAAAAAGGGGAGGACATTGAAAACCTGAAGCGCGACCTCGGTCGTCAATTGGGTGTGCCAGTGGCGGTCAACATCGAAGAAGTGCGCAAGCCTGAAATCGATGCCAAGCTGATTGCTGATTCGATCACACAACAGCTCGAAAAACGCATCATGTTCCGTCGGGCCATGAAGCGCGCCATGCAAAACGCCATGCGTCTGGGTGCCTTGGGCATCAAGATCATGTCGTCTGGCCGTCTGAATGGTATTGAAATCGCTCGTTGCGAGTGGTATCGCGAAGGTCGCGTGCCACTTCACACACTGCGAGCCGATATCGACTACGGCACATCAGAGGCGAAGACCACTTACGGCATCATTGGTGTCAAGGTGTGGGTCTACAAGGGTGATACCTTGGGTCGCAACGATTTGCCGGCAGTGGAACAGCGCACCGAAGAAGAACGTCGTCCTCGTGGCCCGCGTCGCGATGACCGTCGTCCTGGTGCAGACCGTCCAGCATCTCGTGGTGCACGTCGTCCGCTTGGTGGCAACAACGCACCTGCCGATGGCAGTGACAAACCCGCTGAGGCCACTGGTGCCGACGCCAACAAACCCGCCGTTCAGCGCGTCCGCAAGGTAGCCGCGCCAGCTGCAGCAGCTGACGGTAAAGGAGAATAACTATGTTGCAACCCGCTCGTCGCAAGTACCGCAAAGAGCAAAAAGGCCGTAACACCGGTATTGCGACCCGAGGCAGTTCGGTCGCATTTGGTGACTTTGGTCTGAAATGTACTGATCGTGGCCGTTTGACAGCGCGTCAGATTGAAGCCGCCCGTCGTGCCATTTCTCGTCACGTGAAACGTGGCGGCCGCATCTGGATTCGGGTGTTTCCTGACAAACCAATTTCCCAGAAGCCTGCTGAAGTGCGTATGGGTAACGGTAAAGGTAACCCCGAGTACTACGTGGCTGAAATTCAGCCTGGCAAGATCGTTTTTGAAATTGTCGGTGTGACAGAAGAGTTGGCTCGTGAAGCGTTTCGTTTGGCTGCGGCCAAGCTGCCTTTGCGCACCACTTTTGTGGCCCGCATGATCGGTCAGTAATCAGGAGCAAATGATATGAAAACGACTGAATTACGCCAAAAAGATGTTGCCGGTTTGAAAGCGGAAGTCAAAGAGCTGCAAAAAGCGCACTTTGGTCTTCGTATGCAAAAGGCCACGCAACAACTTACCAACACAGCCACGATCCGCACTGCGCGCCGTGACATTGCCCGCGCCAAGACCATTTTGGTTGAGAAGCTGGCTGCTGACACATCCGCCAAATAAGGAGCGATAAATGACGGAAGCTAAAACATCCCTCAAACGCACCTTGATTGGCAAGGTCGTTAGCGACAAACGTGCCAAGACAGTGACCGTTCTGATTGAACGCCGCGTAAAGCACGAGCTGTATGGCAAGATTGTTGGCAAGTCCAGCAAATACCACGCTCACGATGAAAAAGGTGAGTTCAAGTTGGGCGATACGATTGAGATCACCGAAAGTCGGCCGATTTCAAAGACCAAGAACTGGGTTGCAACCCGCTTGGTGCAAAAAGCCGCTATTGTTTAAATAGCTTGTAGACGCCAACCATAGGCGTTCATTCTCAAAAAAAGGTCCACATTGTGGGCCTTTTTTTATGGACAAAATTTTTTCTAAGATTGAGCGCTGGCTGCCCTGCAAGGGTGCTTGTTGCGAGTCTTTTTTTATGTCAACCAGCGCGTGAATCCCCAGACAGAGATGACACAAACTGCCAAGACCAGTGTTGCTTTGATCCGGCTTCGGGTATGGTCTTCGGAGCTCACTACGTTGTTATCCAAGGTCTTATCACCTGTAATCATGGGGCTGACTAGATTCTCCCGCTTCTTCAGGAAATACAGGCCAATCACCAGCACATGCAGTGTGACCAGTGCGATCAAGATGAGTTTGCCTATTTCGGCGTGGTAATAGGTGGCGTTGGCAACCCAGGTTGACGACACAAATGCCACCAGCGGTCCAGTGGCCGAGATTTCGTCGTCGCTGAACAAACCAGATGCCACTTGCAGTGCCAGAAAGCCCAGTAAAGCAAACACGGACAGTGCGCCCAAAGGGTTATGTCCGACGCCTAGCGGGTCTTTGTGACCCTTTATGTATGCCAAGATCTGAGCCGGGCGGTACAGGAAGGTGCTGAAACGTGACCAATGCCCGCCCACGAAGCCCCAGATCAGCCTGAACAACAGCAAGGTGAAAACGGTGTAACCGATTCTGAAGTGCCAGTCCATCGCCGCTCCGCCGATTTGTGCGGTGATCACCGCCGCGACTACACACACGGTCAGCGCCCAGTGGAATAAACGGGTGGGTGCATCCCATACACGAACTACAAATTTCTTGGACATCTCAGCAATCCTTGTCGACGCGATTCAGCTAGGAAAACCCTAGAATGAAGATGGTCAGATTTAGTTTAACTCTTGGAGCAATGGGATGAAAAAGCTACGTACTTTTGTTCTGGCAGCGGTCGCTGCTTGTGTATTGGCCCCGGCCTCGGCACAGTTCGCCAAGGTGGAAGACGCTATCAAATACCGCCAGAGTTCTCTGTTTGTTATGCAGCAAAACTTTGGCCGTGTTGCGGGTATGGCTGCTGGGAAAATCCCATTTGACGCCAAGGTCGCTGCTGACAGTGCTGCTGTGGCTGACTTCATGGCCAAATTGCCCTGGGCAGGCTTTGGTCCTGGCATGGACAAAGGCGAGAGCAAGGCCAAACCTGAGATCTGGGCCAACAAAGGAAAATTTGATGACTATGCCAACAAGCTGCAGACTGAAATGGCCAAACTCAGCGTGGCAGCCAAATCTGGCAACCTGGACAGCATCAAGGCAGCTGTGAATGCCACGGGTGGCACCTGCAAGTCGTGCCACGACGATTTCAGAAACAAGTGATTTACTTCCAGGGCACAGCCTGCTGTCCGGATGGGGTTGATGGCGGAGATGGCCTGCGGCCATCTTTCGCCCCTTTTTGCGAGCTTGAGCCTATGAAACGCCGTCACTTCAGCCGCCTCACTGTTGCATACGCTGCCTTGTTGTGTGCACTTCCCACGGCCAGCCACGGCGTGACCCTGAACGATGTGAGCCGTGCACAAGCGACGCAGGGCGTGAAGGCCGCGCTAGAGAACGGGGTTCGTTTTGCCATCGACTCCCTGGGGCGTAACAACGGATTTTTGGGTAATGACAAGGTCCGCATTCTTTTGCCTGGGTACCTGGAAGACGCCGCTGGATTGTTACGCCGATTGGGGCAGGGTGCGAGGCTGGATGAACTCTCTGCAGCCATGAACCACGCGGCAGAAGCCGCCGTGCCGCTGGCTCGTGATGTGTTGGTCGGGGCTGTCAAGTCGATAAGTGTTCAAGATGCCAAAAATATTCTGCTGGGTGGCGAGACATCGGTGACGCAGTTTTTTGCCGACAAGACCAGGGTCCAATTGGGCGACAAGTTTCTGCCGATGGTCAAGAAAACCACCCAGCAGGTCAGACTGGCCGACAAATACAACCGCATTGCCAGCCAAGCCGCCAGTTTCGGTTTGCTCAAAGGGGAAGAGGTCAGTCTGGAGCGGTATGTGACAGGTAAAACGCTGGATGGTCTCTATTTCATGATCGGGGAAGAAGAGAAGAAAATCCGGCAAGATCCCGTTGGCACCGGCAGCGCCGTGTTGCAGAGGGTTTTTGGTGCGATGAAATAGCCCTGTGCAGCCCACCCAGACACACCTGCGACAACGCCATAATCACACCCATACTGTTACAAGCAGGATCCACCTCGCACATCGCTGCACATCCGGCGCCTCTTTCATCTTATGAACAACGGTATCTTCATCATTGCCCATGCACCCCTGGCGAGTGCCTTGCGTCAATGTGTGTTGCATGTGTTTCCAGACGCAGCGACATCGCTGGCTGTGTTTGATGTCCAGCCCAACATGCCCACGGATGAGACACTGGCTGCGGCGCGGATGACACTCTCGCTGCTCAACACACCGAGCACCCTGATCCTGACCGACCTGTTTGGTGCCACGCCTTGCAACATCGCTCAAAAAATGGCA
The DNA here is from genome assembly GCF_013416775.1 of Rhodoferax sp. BLA1. Taxonomy (GTDB): domain Bacteria; phylum Pseudomonadota; class Gammaproteobacteria; order Burkholderiales; family Burkholderiaceae_C; genus Rhodoferax. The sequence goes on along the minus strand of NZ_SZVI01000001.1, from coordinate 457,951 downwards.
GATGGTGTGAACTCCAAGCTCATCACCGGCGTCAATTTGCCCATGTTGTTGCGGGCCGTGACCTACCGACAGGAAGCCATGGATGCCTTGGTGGCGCGGGTTTTGGCTGGCGGGACACAAGGTGTGATGCAGGTTGCCGTGACCGCACCTCAGAATCAAAAACGAAGACCACATGATCAAAACGACCACGACTATCAGCAATAAACTGGGTTTACATGCCCGAGCCTCGGCCAAACTGACCAAGCTGGCAGGCAGCTTCCCGTGTGAAGTCTGGATGTCACGCGGTGACCGCCGTGTCAACGCAAAAAGCATCATGGGTGTCATGATGCTGGCGGCCGGTCTAGGGGTGGAGGTTGACGTTGAAACCAGCGGGGAACGTGAGCAAGAGGCCATGGACGCGCTGTTGGCCCTGATCAATGACAAATTCGGCGAAGGTGAATAAATGACCCAGGTGTCCCACCTATGACGTTTGCCATCCATGGATTGCCAGTCGCACGGGGCATCGCCATCGGGCGTGCGGTGCTGGTTGCCTCGAGCCGACTGGACGTCGCCCATTACTTCATCGAACCAACGCAGGTCGCTGCCGAAATCAACCGGGTACGTGATGGTCGTGATGCGGTGATTGCGGAAATCCACCGGTTGCAGACCAGCATTGGTCAAATGGGGCCCAAGGACACACCACACGAACTGGCGGCTCTGCTGGAAGTGCACCTGATGCTGCTGCAGGACGAGCAGCTGACACAAGGTGTCAAACACTGGATCAAAGACCGGCTCTACAACGCCGAATGGGCGCTGACCAGCCAGCTGGAGGTGGTGGGCCGCCAATTTGACGAGATGGAGGACGAGTACCTGCGTGAGCGCAAGTCCGACCTGGAGCAGATCACCGAGCGTATCTTGCGCGCCATGCGGGGTATTTCCTCTCCGTTGATCCAGCCGCTCGGGCGTGGTGGGCGCAAAGCCTCGCAGCAAGACCTGCTGCTGGACGACACGGTGGATGTGCCGTTGATCCTGGTGGCGCATGACCTGTCACCTGCCGACATGCTGCAGTTCAAGCAGAGCATTTTTGCCGGATTCATCACCGATGTGGGTGGCAAAACCTCACACACCGCGATTGTGGCGCGCAGTCTGGACATACCGGCGGTGGTGGGCGCACGTTTGTCGAGCCAGTTGATCCGCCAGGACGACTGGGTCATCGTGGACGGGGATGCCGGTGTGGCGGTGATTGACCCTTCGCCCATCATCTTGGCGGAATATGGTTTTAAACAGCGCCAGGGTGAACTGGCCCGCGGGCGCCTGGCTCGTTTGCGGCACACCCCAGCTGTCACGCTGGATGGCCAGAAAGTGGAGCTGCTGGCCAATATCGAGATGCCCGACGACGCGGCTGCGGCCGTTCAGGCCGGGGCAATGGGGGTTGGCCTGTTTCGCAGTGAATTCCTGTTCATGGGCCGCCACGGCAAGTTGCCCAACGAAGATGAACAGTACCAGGCCTACCGGCGTGCCATCGAAGGCATGCAAGGCCTGCCGGTCACCATCCGCACGGTGGACATTGGTGCCGACAAACCGCTGGACGACACCGCGCGCGACATCGGCCACCTCAATCCGGCGCTGGGTTTGCGCGCCATCCGTTGGAGCCTGTCCGAGCCTGCCATGTTCCTGACCCAGCTGCGCGCCATCTTGCGTGCAGCAGTGCATGGTCCGGTGCATTTGCTGATTCCGATGCTGGTGCACGCCAGCGAAATCCGCCAGACCATGTCCTTGATCGACCATGCCCGGGTGCAGCTGGACAACCGGGGTGTGAGTTATGGCAGCGTGAAAATTGGCGCCATGATCGAGATCCCGGCCGCCGCCTTGACGCTCAAGGTGTTTCTGAAGTACTTTGACTTCTTGTCCATCGGCACCAACGATTTGATCCAGTACACCTTGGCGATCGACCGTGCCGACGAGTCGGTGGCACATCTCTACGACCCCTTGCATCCAGCCGTGTTGCGGCTGGTGGCCAGCACAATCGAAGAGGGGCGGTTGCAGGGCAAGACGGTGAGCGTCTGTGGCGAAATGGCCGGTGACACCAGCCTGACCAAGCTACTGCTGGGTTTTGGCTTGCGCAGTTTTTCGATGCATCCGGCGCAGATTCTGGCGGTCAAGCAAGAGGTGTTGCGTGCCGACACCAGCAAGCTCACCCCTTGGGCGCAAGCAATTCTGGCGGATGACGAACCCGCCCGGCGCCTCAACCAGCGCGTCTGAGGTTCAAAACAGCCAGAACAACAGCGGTATCAACAGGGACGCCAGCACTGCCTGCAAGCCCAGCGCCAGTCCGGCATAAGCGCCGGCATCGGCGTTGACCTGCAAGGCGCGAGCGGCGCCAATGCCGTGTGCTGCCGTTCCCAAGGCAAAGCCCTGCGACATCCAACCGTGTGCGGTGGGCGGCACCTTGAGCCAGCTCAGCAGCGCCTTGCCACTGAGGGCGCCGACCATGCCGGTGATCACGGTAAACACCGCCGCCAGCGCCGGAATGCCGCCGATCTTGTCGGCAATGCCCATGGCCACTGGCGAGGTCACCGACTTGGGCGCGAGTGAAAGCACCACATCATGGGGCAGACCCAGCGCCCAGCCCAAAGCCAGTGCTGAGCTGCTGGCCGCCGCACCACCTACCAAGGCCGCCAGCAACAGCGCCCGCCAGCGTAGCAGCAGCTCGGTGCGGCGCTCCCACAGCGGCCAGGCCAGCGCCACCACGGCCGGGCCCAGCAGGAAATGGATGAACTGCGCGCCCGAGAAGTAGGTCTGGTAGTCCTCCCCGGTCAGGGTCAGCAGGCAGGCCAGCACAATCACCGACCACAACACTGGGTTAGCCCACGCCGCCTGGTCCAGGCGAGCATAGACCGCTTGGGTCAGCACGTAGACCACCAGTGTGGCGGTCAAGCCAAACAGCGGTGTGGCTGAGAGATAAACCCAGAGTTCCACAAACTTAGGCATCGCTGGCACTCCGGACATATCGCAAGACCAACGTGGTGGCTGCCAGGCCGATCCAGGTCGACAACACAATCACCACCAGCATGCGCACCCCAAACTGAGCCAGTAGCCCCAGATGGGTCATCACCCCCACCCCCACCGGCACAAACAGCAGGGATAAGTGGGACAACAAAAAACCGGCGCAGCTGGCTACCGGCAAACGTACTGCTGGCCAGCGCAGGGCCAGCAGCAACAGCAACATGCCGATCACCGGCCCGGGGATCGGCAGTGACAGTCCGCGGGACAACAGTTCCCCCAGCGATTGCATGGCCAGAAGCCATGCTAGCCCTTGTATTGCTTGCATAGTTTGCTATTAAAAACGTGAGATAGTGGGGTGGCTGAGTTGGCCGTTGCGCACCAGCATCTTGCCGTACTCGGCGCAGCGTTGCAGGGTCGGGATGACCTTGCCGGGGTTGAGCAGGCCGGGCGGGTCAAACGCACGTTTGACACCAAACATCTGCTCGTTTTCTTCCGCGCTGAACTGCACACACATGCTGTTGAGTTTTTCGACACCCACGCCGTGCTCCCCGGTCACCGTGCCACCCATGGCGACGCTGGTTTCCAGAATCTCGGCGCCAAATAGCTCACAACGTTTCAGCTGATCGGGGTCGTTGGCGTCAAACATGATGAGTGGGTGCAGGTTGCCGTCACCGGCATGGAAGACGTTGGCACAGCGCAGGCCGTAGCGCTTTTCCATCTCCTGGATCGCCAGCAGCAGATCGGCCAGTCGTTTGCGCGGGATGGTGCTGTCCATACACATGTAGTCGGGGCTGATGCGCCCGCTGGCCGGAAAGGCGTTTTTGCGCCCGCTCCAAAAGCGCAGGCGCTCCGCCTCGTCACGGCTGACCGCAATCGCGGTGGCGCCGCAGCCGCGCAACACATCACTCATGCGGCCAATGTCTTCCTCAACTTCTTCGGGGGTGCCGTCGCTCTCACACAGCAAAATCGCCTCGGCTGTCAGGTCATAACCGGCGTGCACAAAGTCTTCGACCGCAGCGGTCATGGGTTTGTCCATCATCTCCAACCCGGCCGGGATGATGCCTGCGCCAATCAGGCTAGCGACCGCGTCACCGGCTTTGCGCATGTCGTCAAAACTGGCCATGATGCAGCGCGCCAACTGCGGTTTGGGGATGAGTTTGACGGTGACTTCGGTCACCACCGCGAGCATGCCCTCGGAGCCAATCACCACACTGAGCAGGTCCAGACCGGGGTTGTCCAGCGCGTCGGAACCCAGGGTGAGTTCTTCGCCAGCGACGGTGAAACCCTTGACTTTGAGCACGTTGTGCAGCGTCAGACCGTATTTCAGGCAGTGCACACCGCCCGAGTTTTCCGCCACATTGCCACCGATGGTGCAGGCGATCTGGCTCGACGGGTCGGGCGCGTAATACAGGCCCAGCCCCGCCACCGCTTCGCTGATGGCCAGGTTGCGCACACCGCACTGCACGGTGGCGGTGCGGGCCTTGGGGTCGATCTTGAGGATCTTGTTGAACTTGGCCAGCGACAGCGTCACGCCCAGCGCATGGGGCAAGGCGCCGCCGGACAGACCCGTGCCCGCACCACGCGCCACCACCGGCACGCCCAGGCGGTGGCAGGTGCGCAGCACGGCTTGCACCTGAGCCTCGTTCTCGGGCAGGGCGACCACCAGCGGGCGCTGGCGGTAGGCGGTCAGGCCATCACATTCGTAGGGGGTGGTGTCTTCGACCTGCCAGAGCAAGGCGTGTGGTGGCAAATCAGCTTGTAGCCCTTTGACAACCTGGGCTTGTTGCTCTGATCTTTGTAGTGGTGTGGTGTTGATGGCAGCAACGGGACTGTTCATGGCGGTGCTTTGGCGGAGCTGTGTGGTCAGGGTGTGACTCTAAACCCTTGTGCGCGCCTGGGGTGTGATGATTTTTGCAACAGCGCTTGAAATAAAAACACTCTGACAAACATAGCTGTTACCCCTTTATATATAAGGGCTGGAGGCACTTTTTGCATCCAACTCAGGCCGGGCTGGTTTTTAACCATTCGGCAAAGGCGGCGCATTCCCAACGGTCCATCATGCCGGTGCGCCAGCACAAGTAATGCGCGTGGGGGCTGGGCACGTTGGCGCTGAACACGCTGCTGTGGCCCAGGCGCACCAAGGAGCCGTTGTCGAGCCAGGGTTGCGCCAGTTTCAGGCGGATCAGGCCGATGCCCATGCCAGCGGCGGCGCCGTCACACATCAGGCCGATGTCGTTGAACTGCGAGCCGTCCACCGGCTCAGGCCAGTCCAGGCCATTCGCTGCAAACCAGGTGCGCCAGGGCTCCAGCGGGCTGCGCAGCAGGGTTTCACCTGCCAGGTCTTGCGCCACCTCGAACGGCCCGTGTTCACGCACATAGGCCGGGGACGCCAGCGGGGTGACATCGTCCTTGGTCAGGCAGGTGTATTCCATGTCGGCATACCGGCCAGCGCCAAAACGAATTGTCAGGTCGGCGTCTTCGGCCACCACGTCTAGCAGCGGGATCGAGACCTGCAGCGTCAGGTCAATCTCGGGGTAGGCCTCGGTGAACTGGCGCAGGCGCGGGATCAGGATTGAGCGGGCAAAAGTGGGCGTCACCGCCAGGCGCAGCTTGCGTTTGCCCGGTGCCATGGCCGAGCTTGGAAAACGCTGCAGCATCGCCAGCCCTTCGCGCACATGCGCCAGGTACTCCACGCCTTCGATGGTCAGCGAAAAATCGGCGCGGCCAAACAGCTTGGTGCCAATGATCTGCTCGAGCTGTTTGACACGGTGGCTCACCGCACTGGGGGTGACACACAGCTCCTCGGCGGTCTGGGTCACACTGCGCAGGCGCGCCAGCGCCTCAAAGGTCAGCAGGCATTGGACAGGGGGAATGCGGGCGGCAGACATGCCAGCATTGTGGCAGGCGCCGCGTTAGCCAGGCTGCGCCACAGAGCTGCGGTCAGCTCGATGCGCTGGCAGAGGCCAAGCTGAGGTAGATCGACTTCTTGTGCATGTCGATGTCGGAATCGGCAAACCGCAAGGCAATGGCCTGGAATTCGCCCTGGATGCTCAGAAAGCAGTCCACCAGGTCAGGGTCGAAGTGTTTGCCCCGCCCTTGCTCGATGATCTCGACCGCGCGCTCATGCGGCATACCTTCCTTGTACACGCGGCGGCTGATCAAGGCGTCATACACATCGGCCACGGCCATCAGGCGCGCCGAGATCGGAATGGCGTCCCCCTGCAAACCGGCCGGGTAACCGCTGCCGTCCCATTTTTCCTGGTGGAACAGGGCGATGTCCTTGGCCATGGTGAGGAACTCGACCCGGGTGCCGAGCGAGGCCTCGGCGTGGGCGATGGCATCCCGCCCCAGGGTGGTATGGGTTTTCATGATTTCGAACTCTTCGGGCGTGAAACGGCCGGGTTTGAGCAGGATGCGGTCCGGGATGCCGACCTTGCCAATGTCGTGCAAGGGGGCCGACTTGAACAACATCTGGATGTTGTGGTCGGTCAGAAAGTGGGCAAAACGCGGGTGGGTTTTGAGGTTTTCAGCCAGGGCCTTGACATAGTTCTGGGTGCGCCGGATGTGGTTGCCGGTCTCGGAGTCACGGGTTTCGGCGAGTGAGGCCATGGCCAGAATGGTCACGTCTTGAATCGCGGTGACTTCTTCGGTGCGTCGGGCCACCTCGTGCTCCAGAAACGCATTCTTGTCGTGCAGGAAGTCGTTTTTTTCCCTCAGGTAGTCGTTTTTCTCCAGCAAAAAGTCGTTTCTTTCACGCAGGAAATCGGTGCGTGCCTTGAGCGAGAGTTGCGCCGCCACCCGCGCCAGCACGATGGGCGGGTTGATGGGTTTGGTGATGTAGTCGACCGCGCCGAGGGCTAGGCCCTTTTGTTCGTCCTCCATGTCCGAGCGGGCGGTCAGGAAGATGATCGGGATGTCGCGGGTGGCCGTCTGGGCCTTGAGCTGGCGGCAGACTTCGTAGCCGTCGATGTCGGGCATCATGATGTCGAGCAGGATCAGGTCTGGCGGCTGGTCTGAGAACGCAATCTTGAGCGCCCGCTCACCATGGTTGGCGGCCCGCACCTGGTAGCTGTCTTTCAACAGGGTGGACATCAGCGTCAGGTTTTCGGGGGTGTCATCCACCACCAGAATGGTGGATTTTCCCGTGTGGACAGATTTGTTCATGGTCATCGGTTGTTGTCAAAGAGAGAGTTTGGCCTGAGTGGCAGATGTCAGGACTCGCAGGGCTTCTTCAAAGTCGAAATCTTCCACGGCGGTTCTGATGGTGTGATAACTGGCCCCCAATGTCGCTTGGAGCAAAGGGGCGTGGTCCCGCAGCAGCTCCATCGCTTGCGGGTCATCGTAAGCCAGAAGGGCTTGCAGCTGTTGGCAAATCACCTGGCCTTGTGCCGGGTCCACCACGATGCTCGCGGGCAGGGCGGCTGGCTCAGGCAGGTGGGCATGGATCTGGCTCAGAAGTTCTGTCAATAGGTTTGCTGCAGGGGCCAGCAGGCTGTGCACGGTGGTCTGCGGCGCTTTGTCGCGAACAGCGGTTTCCACCTTCTCCATGGCGACCTGCAGGGCGCTGGCGCCAATGTTGCCAGCCAGTCCTTTGAGGGTGTGCGCCAGCCGTTCGGCGGCGGTGGTGTCACCGGCCTCAAGCGCCTGCTCAATCGGCAGCAGGCCAGCTTGCTGGCCACGCACAAAGCGGCGCAGCAGGCTCAGGTACAAAGGTTTTTTGCCCATGGTATGGCGCAGCCCCAGGCGCAGGTCCAGACCGGGAATCTGTGGCGGCATCTCTTCGTCCTGCGTGGTGGGTGTCCAGGTCTGGCGCTGCTGGGTCACCGACTGGCCCAGGCCCTCGCGTGGGCGAATCCAGCGCAGCAGCGCCCGCCACAGATCCAGTGGCTCAATCGGCTTGGTGACAAAGTCGTTCATGCCCGCAGCCAGGCAGCGCTGGCGGTCGTCTTCCATGGCATTGGCCGTCATCGCCACCACGGGCAGATCGGCGTGGCTAGGGTTTTTTCGGATCTCGAGGGTGGCCTGCAGGCCGTCCATCACCGGCATCTGCATGTCCATCAGGACCAGGTCATACGGGCTGCCGACTTGCTGCATCTGGGCCAGCATGGTCAGGGCGATCTGGCCGTCGCCGGCCAGGTCCACCGCAAAACCGGCATCACCGAGCAACTCCAAGGCAATCTGCTGGTTCAGTTCGTTGTCCTCCACCACCAGGAGGCGTGCGCCGCGCAGTGGAGCGAGTTGGGCATCCAGGGCGGCACTGTCGTGGGCCGCAGGCGTCAACCCGGCTTGGTTGGTGTTGTGACCCAACAGACGCAGCATGGTGTCAAACAACAGCGAGGCACCCACCGGTTTGACCAGGATGTCATCAATGCCAACGTCGTGGGCGCTGCGGATGACTTCTTCGCGGCCATACGCTGTCACGATCACCAAGTGTGGCAGGGTGGCCAAACCCAGGTTCTGGATGCGGCGGGCGGTTTCCACCCCGTCCATGCCGGGCATCTGCCAGTCGAGCAAAACAAAGTCAAAGCCTTGTTGATGGCTGGCCTCTTGTGTGATGTATTCGATGGCGGCAGCACCACTCAGGACGGTCTCGACCACAAAACCAAATGAGCCCAGCAGATCACTCAGCACATGGGCTGCGTGTTCGTTGTCGTCCACCACCAGGATGCGTCGGCGCTGCAGGTCCAGCCGCGACAAATGCAGGCGCGGCTTGGCCTCTCCCAGACCCAGACGGGCGGTGAACCAGAAGGTGGAGCCCACGCCAGGTGTGCTGTCCACCCCCACGGTGCCACCCATCAGCTCGGCCAGGTTTTTGCTGATGGCCAGGCCCAGGCCGGTGCCGCCATATTTGCGGGTGGTGGAGCTGTCGGCCTGCTGGAAGCTTTGGAACAGGCGACCGATCTGCTCCTGGGTCAGGCCTATGCCGGTGTCTCGCACCTCAAAGCGCAGCAAGCCGGGCGTGGATGCCCCGTCTGCCAGACGCACCACGATGCTGATGTCGCCTTGCTCGGTGAATTTGATCGCGTTGTTGGCGTAGTTGATTAGCACCTGCCCCAGGCGCAGCGGGTCACCGATCAGGTTCTGGGGCACGTCGGGCGCGACCTCGCAAATGATTTCCAGACCTTTGGCACTGGCCCGATCCACGATGACGGTGGCCACGTTCTGCAAGACCTTGTCCAGCTCGAACGGGATCTGTTCCACCGTCAGCATGCCAGCCTCGACCTTGGAGAAGTCCAGGATGTCGTTGATGATGCCCAGCAGTTGCTGGCCCGCTTGCTGGATTTTGCTGACGTAGTCGTGCTGGCGTGGTGTCAGCTCGGTTTTCAGGGCCAGGTGCGACATGCCGATGATGGCGTTCATCGGGGTGCGGATTTCGTGGCTCATGTTGGCCAGGAAGTTGCCCTTGGCCAGACTGGCGGCGTCGGCCGCCTCTTTGGCGCGTTGTAATTCCTGGGCCGCTAGTTTCTTGGGGGTGATGTCTTCAAAAACCCAGACGCAACCCCAGTCCGGGTGTGCCATGTCCAGGGCCCGACCATGGACGCTGGCCCAGAACAGGCTGCCATCACGGTGCCGGTACTGCGCCTCATAAAACGCCAGCTCACCCTGTTCAATCGCGGCATAGGCCAACTGGCCGATCTGCTCAAAGGCGCTGGAGTCGCTGTAGAGAACTTCGGTAGATTGCCCCAACAGGGCGCCCGGGGCATAACCAAACATGGTCTCCATGGCGCTGTTGCAGCGTTTGATCTGGCGTTGGATTGTGAGCAGCACACCCAGGCTGACGGCCTCAAAAATCACCTTCTGTTCCTGGGCGGCTTCGGTGATGGCACGTTCGGCTGCCTTTTGCTCGGCCATGTCGACAAAGGTGCCCACCAATCCGGCCGGTGTGCCGTCTGCATCTGCAAAACCGGCCACAAAATACAGGGTCTCGTGCAGGCGGCCATCGGCAAACGGGATCAACATTTCGCGCTGCACCCGGCTGCATTGGGCAATGGTGGCTTCATCTTCGGCCTGGTAGGTGGCGCGGTCTGCTTGCGGCAGGTAGTCCAGATCCAACACGCGTTTACCCAGCAGGCTGTCGCGCTGGATGCCCATGTATTCCTCATAGGCACGGTTGACCCCCAAAAAGCGGGTGTCGGCCCCTTTGTAAAACACCGGGTAGGGGATGGTGTCGATCAGTGCACTCTGGAACCTGGCCTGGTTGGCCAGCTGGGACGCCATCTGTTGGCGCTCGCTGATGTCCTCCACCACCCAGATCGTGGCGCGGTCAAAGCCGCGGACAGTCACCCGGCGACCAGCCAGCCGGGCATGGAACGGCGTGCCGTCAAAGCGGTGGTAAACACCTTCTTCGACCACACGATGGCCCGCATTGAGTTGTGGCACTGCGCGGGCGTTAAAAGCATCTTGTGCCTCGCGGCTGCCAAACAGGAAGGCCGCACTGTGGTTGATCAGGTCGACGGGCGGGGCACCAACCATGCCCGCAAAACCGGTGTTGATTTGCCGGATCAGACCGTCGGCAGAAAACACCAGGCCCGAGGGGATGTTGTCAAACAGGACAGTTTGCTGTGCCAGCACCTCCTGCACTTTGTCGTCACGTTGTTTGAGGGCATCAATGCTCTGGATGAAGCCGGTCCAGAGGATGCTGCCATCGTCCTGTCGCTTGGGGGAGGCCGCCAAGTTGACCCAGTGCCACTGATCGGGTGCGTGCTGGATGCGCAGATCCTGGCTGCAGGGTGCCAAGGTGTCGGCCGAGGCGTCAATGCAGCGCTTGAGTGCACGCATGTCCTCTGGGTGACCCCGGCGGATGAACACGCTGACGTCGTCGAGCATGGCCTGTGCGGTCTCACCCCACAGTGCCTCAATCTGATGGCTCAGGTAGGTCAAAACCAGGTGGCCCGCCGGGTCGCGGCGCGCCCTGAAAATGGCCAGGGGCAGGGCCTCGGTGATTTCGTGCAACTCGTCCTGGACCACCCGAAGTGCTGCGTCTTTCTCCTGGCGTGCAGTCAGACTGGCCAGTGCCATCTGACCCTGCAGGTTCAGCGCCTGTGCCGCGATACGGCGACGGTGCTGGCGCAGCATCGCCAGCGCAAACAACAACGTGAGCACACACAAAAAAGCCGTCAAGGCCGCAGACACCTGCAGCTGTGTCTTGATCTCCTTGGTGCGGGCATCCACCAACAAGGCCGAGGTCTGGCCGGCACGGATCGACAACTCCCGGATCGGTGTTTTGAGGGTGTCGAGCTCACGTCGCAGGGCGGGCAGCACTTTGGGTGTGTTGGCAGATGAGGCCGACAACATAGCGTCGGCATGTTGGACAAATTGCTGGATCAGGGTCTTGGCCTCGTCGAAGGAGGCCGCATCTCCGATCAGTTCACGCATGCCGGTGCCCTCCAGCGCATTGACCCGGCTGACGAAGATGTCAAAACGCAGCTGCAAGGTGTCGGCGGGCAGGTTTTGCGGGTCCAGCAGGCGCAGGTCCAGGGCGTTGCTGAAGCGCAGGTATTCACTTTCGAGTTGCAGGAAGGTCCACAGGGCTTCACGGTCGTTGCGCAGCATGACACGCTGCAGGCTGTCGGTCTGGCGCACCTGCAAGACCGCGATCGCGACATACAGCGTCGCCAGGCCCGCCACCAGGAGCAGCAGCAGCTTGTTGCGTTTCATCCGTGCGCTGCCCATGGTGCTTGTGCTGCGTCAGTGGATGTGCAGGCGGTTCACTTGCCACGCCGAGCGGTTGTAATACACCTGGGTTCGCAGCTCGGCGACGGCATCAAACGGGTAAACCACAAACAAGGGTCCTTTGTCGCGCACGGCCATGGCTTGGCCATTCATCAGACGGGCCAGGATCACGTCGTACTTGAGGGCGTCCTCCAAGGGTATCTCGGTCTTGTAGTCGTTCAGTGCATACGCTGTGATGGTTTTGCCTTGGCCGCCCGCAGCACGTACCACATCGCGCAGCAGCGGGCCGGTGAATTCGGCGCCCGCCGGGTACCACGGCGACTTGGTGAACACGGTGTGTTGCGGCAATCGGCTCAGCATCGGCAGGCTGAACGTCGCTGTTTTGCCCTCGTTCACCCGGTTGATCTGACCGGAAAGGGTCAGCACCACCTTGTCACCCGGTTTCTCAAGTGCCTGGGCTCCGGACAGATCCACCATCAGACACATCAGTCCCAACACAGTCGCAATGGAACGGGTGAATTGTTTGAAGATCCGCAAGAGACTCATGGCCATCCCTATCGAAGTTTGTCGATGGAAGTGTATCGCTCACCCGTTCTGGATGCTGCTGGGTTGTTTTGCCGTTCCACCCCCGTTTGAGGGCGGCAGGACGGGCCTTGCGCGCTACAGATAACGCTGTTCCAGATGCGAGCGAAAGTGCTGTGGGTTGAGTTTTTCGCCGGTGGCTTGTTGTACCAGGTCCTGGGTGGGCCAGCGGCTGGCCTGTTGCCAGATGTGCTGTTGCAGCCAGTCAAAGATCGGAGACAGATCGCCTGTTGCTACCCGTGTGTCCAGGTCGGGGTGGGCGCGTCGGATGCACGCAAAAAACTGTGCGGCATACATGGCACCAAGCGTGTAGCTAGGGAAATAACCAAAGCTGCCGCTGGGCCAGTGGATGTCCTGCAGGCAACCGTCTTTGACATTGCCGCGTGTGTCCAGGCCGAGGTATTGCGCCATTTTCTGATCCCACTGTGCCGGAATGTCCTCGGGCGCCATCAGACCGTTGATCAGATCCCGCTCAATCTCATAACGCAGGATGACATGGGCCGGATAGGTCAGTTCGTCCGCGTCCACCCGGATCAAGCCTGGCTGCACCCTCGTATAGAGGCGAGCCAGGTTGTCGGCTTCGAAGGCGGCCTGGTGGCCCAGGTGCTGGGCAATGCGTGGTGCGATGTGTTGCAGAAACGCGGCACTGCGGCCCAGTTGCATTTCGAACAGCAAACTCTGACTCTCGTGAATGCCCATCGAGCGCGCCCGACCGACCGGCAGATGGCGGGTGTCTGCGGGCAGATTTTGCTCGTAACGCGCGTGGCCGGTTTCGTGCACGACGCCCATCATGCTGCGCATGAAATCGGCCTCGGTGTAGCGGGTGGTGATGCGTACATCCTCGGGCACACCGCCGCAAAACGGGTGGGCGGACACATCCAGCCGCCCACCCTCAAAGTCAAAGCCGAGCAGCCCCATGAGATCGACCCCGAGCGCCCGCTGTTGTTCCACGGGGAAGGGGCCAACAGGTGCCAACACGGGCTCGCTGGCTTGTTTGGCCAACACCTGCTGCACCAAATCGGGCAACCAGGTTTTGACATCGTCAAACAATGTGTCGATGTCGGCGCTGCGGCTGCCAGGCTCGTACTTGTCCATCAGAGCATCAAAGGGGCTGATGCCTTGGGCCTGGGACAGGATCTGTGCTTCTTCCCGTGCGTTGCTCACCACCTCTCGGAAATTGTCCAGAAAGCCCGGCCAGTTGTTGTTCTGGCGCTGGTTGCGCCAGGCGTGTTCACAACGCGAGGTGGCCAGGCTCTGGGCTTGTACCAGTCGCTCGGGCAGCAATGTGCTCAAGGTCCAGTCGCGCCGCATTTCGTGCAGGTTGGCCTGCTGCAGGGCGTCCAGGGATTCTGTACTGGCGGCCTGCAGCAGGCCGGTCAAAGCGGCATCACTCAAAATCTGGTGCATGACCACCTGCAGCTCTGCCAGCGCCGCACCCCGGGCCGCATTGCCTTTGGTGGGCATCATCGCTGCCTGGTCCCAGCCGGCCAAGGCGCCCAGGTGGCCCAAGCGGTACAGGCGGGTGAAGGTGTCGGTCAGGGCGGTGTAGGCGGGGGTGTTCATGGTGGGGTCGTGCTCTGGTTGGGCGTTACGCAGGTGCGTCGGGCTTGTTGGCATTTTGGCATTGGGCTTGCCATCTGTCTGGCAGGCCGACCGATAGAATGCCTTTCCCCATTCACTCCCCACCTTGCCCCATGTCTGAACGTCTTGCCGTGCTTTCGCAGTACCTGTTGCCCAAGCAGGCCCTCACGGCTCTGGCGGGCAAGGTGGCCAGTTGGCAGGGCGGCTCGGCGACCACCGCGCTGATCGCCTGGTTTGTCAAACGTTACCGGGTCAACATGGCCGAGGCAGCGAACCCGGACATCGCCAGTTACGCCAGCTTCAACGACTTTTTCACCCGTGAATTACAAAGCGGCGCACGCCCGCTGGCGCAGGCCGAGCTGATTTGTCCGGTGGACGGCGCCATCAGCCAGTTTGGCCCGATCCAAGGTCAGCAGATTTTTCAGGCCAAAGGTCACAGCTACGGCTGTACCGCCCTGGTGGGCGGCGATGCCAGCCTGGCCGCCCAGTTCACGGATGGCCACTTTGCTACGCTGTACCTCAGTCCACGCGACTACCACCGCATCCACATGCCGTGTGACGGGGTGTTGCGCCGCATGATTTACGTGCCGGGCGACCTGTTTTCGGTCAACCCGGCGACGGCGCGTGGTGTGCCGGGCCTGTTTGCGCGCAACGAACGGGTTGTGTGTGTGTTTGATGGCCCGCATGGGCAGTTTGTGCTGGTGCTGGTGGGGGCTACCATTGTGGGCAGCATGGCCACCGTCTGGCATGGGGTGGTGAACGCCAGACGCAGTGGTCAGCTGACGCAGTGGAATTATGAAAATAATAGCATTTCCCTCAAGCAGGGAGAGGAGATGGGCCGGTTTTTGCTTGGTTCCACGGTGGTGATGTTGTTCCCCAAGGGGGCGCTGGCTTTCAACCCGGTCTGGCAGCCGGGCGGCGCCATCCGGCTGGGTGAGGTTATGGCCAGCACCACGCCGCCTACCCCCTTTGCCTGACATCTGACCGCAGCCCGGCGCGGCATCACTCCCTGTTGCTGCGTCAGCCGCTGCCGCTGTTCAGCACCATGCGGCTGTGAGGCCTTGTTTCAGTTGGCGCGCAGGAACTCGCCCACTTCCAGCAGCACCAGTTCGTTGTCATCCGCTTTGTTGGGCTCGCGGCTGCTGGAGAACGGCAGGTTGTTGTCATTGCCGACCACGATGTGGGTGGCGTCCACCACATCCACGTTTTCAATCGTGAAGAAGGGGAAGGTCAAGACACCGTCGTTCAAGGGTTTGCGCGCCAGCTTGTGCGGGTCGGCGATGGCCATCAGGTCAATGTAGCCGATCTTGCGCAGGGGGCCTCCCACATTGGTCTCGCTCAGCTCAATCTTGTAGACCCGTTTGAACTTGGCCAGGTCGTGGAAGCAGTCCTTGCGCTTCTGGCCTTCAGGGCAGGCTTTGTCAGCCGTGCCTTCGCCGTTGTCGCGTTCGATGATCAGGCCGGTGCTGTCGTTGACCATGTTGAAGTCACCAATAGCGTGGTGGTTGGCTTCGAGCATGTATTTCCAGTGGCGCCCGGTCCATTGCTCGGACTTCACGTCGAATTCGAGCACGCGCAGATACTGTTTGCCGTCCAGCACTTCGGGCGCTTTGGTGGCGTCGTCCCACAGCGCGCCTTCGAGCAGCGCGTACAACTTGCTGCCGTCTTTGGACGCTGCCATGCCTTCAAAGCCTTTGGAGCGGCGCACCTGGAATTTGGCCTCCTGGTTGGGCGCGCCGGGTGTGGTGATGGCCGGGTGGTCGGGGGAGCGCACCACTTTGCCATCAACCTGGGTTTCAAACACTGCCAGCACTTTGCCTTTCAGGTCGGCCTTGATCAGGAACGGGCCCAGCTCGTCGCCAATCCACAAGGCGCCGCCCGCAAACTGGAAACTTTCGGTGTCGAAATCCGAGCCGGTCAGGTAACGCGCTTTGGAGCCTTCGTGCACGATGCGAAACGGTACTTTTTTGTCCGGGTCGTGCAGGAAGATGGTGTCGAGGCGTTTGAATTGACCTGTTTTGAAGTCCACTTTGTAGTGGTTCAGGTACAGCGCAAAGTCGGGTGAGTTGGCTTTGGAACCCGCGCCGTTGTCGGTCAGGACCCAGAAGCTGCCGTCTGGCATGTGTTTGATGCCCGAATGCCCTTGTAGCGGCT
This sequence comes from Rhodoferax sp. BLA1, assembly GCF_013416775.1. GTDB lineage: Bacteria > Pseudomonadota > Gammaproteobacteria > Burkholderiales > Burkholderiaceae_C > Rhodoferax. Next base: position 441,976 of record NZ_SZVI01000001.1, on the reverse strand, counting down.
GGCCTTTGAAAGGCAGGGAGATGTCGGTGGGGCGACCCGCTGACAGGCCTTCAACGCTGGCCAATTTGTCCACCCGGGTGCCGGTGGTGAATTTGCCGCTGGTTTGCAGGTCGGCTGGTGCGTCCTTGGGGGCCGAGACAAAACTGGCCGCGGGCAGCACCGCATGACCTGCCAGTGTGGCCGGGTAGGCCTGTTGTGCCCAGCTGGCGACAGGGAGTGAAAGCAGTGCGGCAGCAGCCAGGTTCAAACCAAGTTTGGTAGTGGGTGTCATAGGTGATGTTGACATCGTTGATGAAAACACCACTATGGCGGCCCGCCATGACAGTTGCGTGAAACAGGCTTGGCGCCAAGGCGCAGGCCTTCACCTCAGCCTACTGTTATTTGAAAATTACCGTTTTGTGGCCGTTGAGCAGCACACGGTGTTCGCTGTGCCATTTGACGGCGCGGGCCAGCACCTGGCTTTCGGTGTCGCGGCCTAATGCTGTCAAATCTTCCACGGTTTTGCTGTGGTCAACACGAGCCACGTCTTGTTCGATGATCGGGCCTTCGTCCAGGTCCGCAGTCACGTAGTGGGCGGTGGCGCCAATCAGTTTCACACCGCGGTCATGCGCCTGGTAGTAGGGTTTGGCACCTTTGAAACTGGGCAGGAACGAGTGATGGATGTTGATCGCGCGGCCCGACAAAGCGCGGCACAGATCGTTGCTGAGGATCTGCATGTAACGCGCCAGCACCACCAGTTCGGCGTCTTCGTTCTGGATGATCTCCAGCTGCTTGGCCTCGACCTGTGCCTTGGTGGCTGCGGTGACTGGCAGGTGGTGGAACGGCACGTTGTAACTGGCCGCCAGCTGGTAGAACTCGCGGTGGTTGGAGACGATGGCGCGAATGTCCAGTGGCAGCAGACCACTCTTCCAGCGAAACAGCAGGTCGTTGAGGCAATGGCCTTCTTTGCTGACCATGATCACTGTGCGCATCGGCTCGGCCTGCGCGTGTAATCGCCATTGCATCTCAAATGGTGCCGCAAAATCTGTCAGTTGGGTCTTGAGTTCTTCAAAACTGTGTTTGGCGCAGGCGAACTGCACCCGCATAAAAAACAGACCGGTGCTCTGGTCGTTGTACTGGGCGGCTTCTTCGATGTTGCCGCTGCGTTCCAGCAAAAAGCCGGAGACCGCGTGCACCAGACCCAAGCGGTCCGGGCAGGAGAGGGTGAGGATGTAAACAGGGTTCATAGGGCCGATATTGTCGCAGGCCAGCAAGACGTGACTGCCCAACGGTTTGCCTCAGTCACCCCAAGGCTGCATCACAAGTTATCACCAGCCCCGATTTGCCAGCAGCGACCACACCGGGGCGCCGGGCAAGGGATGTCTCAATGTAAGACGACCGGGTTTTGTGCCAGCTCGGCGTATTGCTCAAGTGTGTCTTCGACTTCTTCCTGGGTCGGAGTCTTGAGCTGCCAGGCTGAAATATGCTGTTGAAACAGCTCGGCCCAGGAGCCGTCGAGGTACACCTCTTTGCCGTTGCGTTTGTCCACGATCTCAAAACCGTGGCGCGCCAGTCTTGGCACGATCAGCAGTTGCTCACCTTCACCCAAGCTGTCTGTTGGCACGTCAGCGGCCACGGCATTGGCCAACATGTGTGTCACAGAGAAGGTGTCAGAGTCGTATAGGGTGTGCATGGACAAATTATGCTTGATTCAAGTTGTTGCTGCAGTTGGGTGCCAAACCCGGATTTTCAAGCCCCAGGGCATTCGCACCAGATCAGTCGGCTTCAGTCGCCAACTCGGTTGACTGCCATTGCTGGTCAGCGCTTTCGCCATTGGCGTCGGTGACGCGGATACGCGCGGGCAGGTAGTCCAGCTGGGGTGCCAGCCAGACCTCAATCTTTTGCTCATAGAGCTCACGCGGTTGGCGCTCCAGTTTCACCGTCTGTAGCGGGCCCCCAGGCAGCTCGAGTGCCTCGGCTGGCATCACCGTGAACAGCCAGACGATGGCATTGCGTGGTCCGGCGGTCTGCAGGCTCAGGGTGGTGCCGGGTTCAAAGTGCGCCGGGTCACTGGCCACCAGGGCGCCAAGTTGCACCAGCACACTCAGTCGGTCTTGCGCGCCAGCCAGCAAAGGTGCATCCGGCGTGTTGGCGCTGAAGCTGATCGTGCCTTGTGCCCTGTTGAAATGTGTGGCGAGTTCGCTGCGGTATTTGTCGGCAAAGCGGTCTGGCGCCAGCCCGGTGCTGGTGATCTGCCCTTGGCTGGTTTGCATGCGCGACTGGCCAAAGGCGCTGTAACGCAGCCGCGCACTGTAGTGGTCGCCCAGGTTGCGCCACAGCAACTCGGCATTCAGACTGAACGGGAATTTGCTGGTCATCAGGGTGTAGGTCAGCCGTTTGGATCCGCTCAGCCGCTCTGGATCGACATGTAGGGGTTTGACGGCTGGGGCCTGCGTGATATCGGGTGTTGGCTTCGCTTCAGGCACTGACGCAGGAGGTTCGGGCTCAACCGCTGCCACCGGAGGCTCTGGCACCACCGCTTCGGCGGGCGATATGTCAGTGCTGCGGGTGTCCGACACGACTGCGCTTGTGTCGACCTGTTGCTTGGGTTGAACGGCTGCCACGCGGGCTTTGGCTTGGGGCTTGACCTTGCTTGCCTCCACTGGCGTGGGGGCCAGTGGCTGCAGGGATAGGGGCTCGGTCACCGTGCGCGTGACAAACGTGCTTTCTGCGCGAGCTGCCTGGTTCAGTGGTGTCAGGGTGTCAGAGACCAGACCCATCAGCGCCAGATGGGCCAGCACAACAGCGGCTGTCAGCAACAACCAGCGTTGGATGGCAGAGCGGGCAGGCATGATGCGCTGAGCTTATCCGTGTGGGGCGTCAGACGCCTGCCAGCTGTTTGGCGAAGGTGCGTACACCACGCAGCATCATCTCGATCGACACTGCCACCAGCACCAGGCCCATCAAGCGTTCAAGCGCCACCACAAAGCGGTCTCCCGCCACCCGCTGGATGCGCTCGGCCAGCACCAGCACCACCGCGCTCACGGTCATGGTGACACACAGTGCGGCAATCCACTCCAGGCGTTTTTCGGGGGCCTGCGACACCAGCAGCAGCACCGTGGCCAGCGCCGACGGCCCGGCGATGGCGGGGATCGCCAGCGGCACGATCAGCGGTTCCCCCATCGGCTCGGCGCCCTCCACCTTGGGCGGCGGAAAAATCATGCGCAGCGCGATCAGGAACAGGATCACGCCGCCGCCAATCTGCAGGGACAGCTCGCTGAGGTTCATCACCCGCAGAAAACTGTCGCCGACAAACATGAAACTCAGCAGCAGCACAAAGGCGATCAGGATCTCGCGCAGGATGACCCGTGCGCGGCGCTCGGGCGCGACGTTTTTCAGTGCATTGGCAAATATCGGGATGTTGCCGATCGGATCGGTGATCAGGATCAGCAGGATGGTGGCCGAGACAAAGGTGTAGTTCATGCCGCGTAGACCGTGTCCAGCGCGGCAAAACCCTTGACCTCGATCGGGTTGCCAAACGGGTCACAGAAAAACATGGTCCACTGCTCGCCCGGTTGACCAGCAAAACGCAGCTGTGGCGCCAGGATGAAATCGAGTTGGGCAGCCTGCAGCCGCTCGGCCAACGCCTGCCAGTCTGGCAAGGCCAGGATCACACCAAAGTGCGGCATCGGCACCAGGTGGTCCCCCACATGTCCCGTGGCCGCTGTTTTGAACGGCTCACCCAGATGCATCGAGAGCTGGTGACCAAAGAAGTCGAAATCGACCCAGGTGTTTGTGCTGCGGCCCTCGCGGCAACCCAGCACACCACCGTAAAAGGCGCGCGTCTGGTCCAGGTCGGTGACGTTGAAGGCAAGGTGAAAGAGGCTGTTCATGGGCCACAGGATATCAGGGCATGCCTGTTTCCTGGCGCGGGCTGCGGCGTCAGCGGTTAAGCTTGGTCATGGCCAAGGGTTTCAAACACTTTGTTTCACGCTGACGTTCACCGCTCTGTGCGTGCGCCGCATGTCATCGTCATCGGCGCGGGGATTGTGGGCGCATCGATTGCCTTCTTCCTGAGCCGCTCTGGCGCATGGGTCACGGTGCTGGATGCCCATACCCCCGCAGCAGGGGCTTCGGGCGCGTCGGATGGGGCGGTGTCGGTGGCCAGCAAACGCCCAGGCCCCATGATGAGCTTGGCTCAGGCGTCGCGTGCCCTCTATCACCAGTGGGTGCAGCAGGGTGTCTTGACCGACATCTACCACACCCGTCCCACCTACTTGTTTGCGCGAACGGACGAAGAAGTGGCCGTGATTGCCCAGCAGGGCGCCGACTTGATGGACCTGGGGGAACGCATTTTGCCGCTGACCCATGCCGAGCTGATGCAACGGGTGCCGGGCCTGGGGCGCCATGTGCTGGCGGGCATGAAAGTGCCTGACGATGGGCATGCGCTGGGTTACCGCGTGGTGGATCGCTTGCTGCAAGTGGCCAACGCGAGCATTCACCGTTTTACCCCGGTGCAACGCCTGCTCCTGTCGGGTGAGCGTGTGGTGGGTGTTGTGACACCCAATGGCACGTTGGTAGCCGATATGGTGGTGGCCGCTGCAGGCCTGGGCACGGGGGCCTTGGTGGGCTTGGACAAGGTGTTGATCCCGCGCAAGGGGCAACTCATCGTGACCGACCGCGCATCCTTGTCGGGCCCGGCTTTGCCCGGGCCTTTGATGTCTGCCGGGTACCTGGCGGCGAAACGGCGCATGGTGCTGGGCCAGCGCAGCGCCAGCCTGGTGATTGACCCGCTGCAGACCGGCCAGTTTCTGATTGGCAGCAGCCGCGAGACCGGGTTTGCCGACCGTCAGACCGACATCCACACTGTCTCCAGCCTGTTGCGAGAGGCTTTGGCGGTGGTGCCCGCGCTGGCTCAAAGACGGGTGATCCGCACCTTTGCCGGCATTCGCATTGGTACCCAGGATGGTCTGCCGATTGTCGGGCGGCATCCCACGCTGGCTGGTCTCTTCATCGCCACCGGCATGGAGGGTGACGGTATCTGCCTGGCGCCGGTGATGGGGTCGGCGTTGGCCAGGATGGTGCTCGAAGAAGACGTGGGGGCGCTTGATGTCTCGGCCTTGGACCCTGGTCGCTTTGGTGATTTGCCCCTGGCCGACCTGAGCTGAGCGGGCGCCCCGGCGCCACCCAAGGGTTTGGCCTGATGACGGGCATGCACAAGCTGTTATCCTTGCAAATACATTTGTGCAAATGAAAATGCAAAACACGCAGCCCTCTACGTTTTTCTGGAACCAGTTGGTCATATCGTTTGACCCGGGTGAAAGCATTGCTGCTGCCTTGCTGCGTAGCGAGGTGTTTCGGCTGGGCGCGGCTGTGGGGGGTCTGCAGGGGCGTTATTTTTGCGGTATTGGCAACTGCCAGGCCTGTTTGGTGTGTGTAGACGGTGGCAGTCCGGTGGAGGCTTGTTTAACGCCCGCGCAGCCGGGTATGCGCCTGACGCCCGCTTTGCAGGCGGGCAGCCCGCCTTGGGGTACGTCATGACCCAGTTGCCCGATGTCCTGATTGTGGGGGCGGGCCCGGCGGGGCTGTCTGCGGCCGCGGAACTGGCGCGCCACGGCGTGAGCAGTTTGTTGGTGGAGCAGCGCGACCAGGTTGGCGGGGCCATTTTTCGGCGCCATGTGGGTGCCGGCCTCAGCCAGTGGGTGATGCCAGAACACCAGCGCCGCCGACGCGATGCCTTGATGCAAGCCGTGGCGCAGGCGGGGGCACACATCACCCAGCAGATGCAATCGGTGCTGATCGGTGTAGACCGCGATGGCCGGTTTCTGATTGACAACCGGCCGCTGGGGCGGGTGCAGAGTGTGCGGCCCAAGGCAGTGATTCTGGCGGTGGGCGCGGTTGAGCAGGTGACCCCGCGTGAAGGCTGGGAGCTGCCGGGGGTGGTCACGGTGGGTGGCATGCAGGTGCAGTTCAAGGAAACGGGCCGTGTGCCAACTGGCTCGGTGGTGCTGGCGGGCAGTGGCCCGCTGCTGCTGGCGCTGGCGGCCCAACTGGCTGCGGCGGGTAACCCACCTTTGGCGGTACTGGAACATGCCCAGCCGCTGGCCGCGATGTGGTGGCAGGGCCGCGCGGTGATTCAGGCGCTGCGCAGCTGGCCCCATGTGCAAGAAGCTGCGCTGTACGCCCGTGAACTGTGGCGCGCCCGTGTTCCCTACCTGATGGGCTGGCAGGTGGTGTCGGTCACCTCAGAGGGTGATCAGCTGTGGGTCACCGGGCAACACAACAGCGGCATTCGACGCCAGTTTCAGGTGCAGCAGCTGGCCCTACACGACGGTCTTCGCCCCAATACCACCGGCTTGCCCAAGGCGGGCCACAACGAGTCGGGCTGTATCGTGCACGCCGGGGACTGCCGCGAGGTGCTGGGTGCGGCCGCGGCGGTGGACGATGGTCGCCGCGCTGCCTGGCAGGTGCTGCTTTCCCTGGGCCAACCTGGCGCAGAAAACGCCCAACTCGACCAAGCCATCGCCTCTGCCCGGCGAACGCAAAACGCCCTGGCCCAGCTGTTTCAGACACCACCCAGCGTGCCCACGGCCAACACCGTGGTGTGCCGTTGTGAGGGCTTGCGCCGTGCTGATTTTGAACGCCTGCAGCTGGCAGGGTCTGCGCATGAGCTGCGTTTGGTCGGGCGGTTTGGCATGGGCAACTGCCAGGGACGGTATTGCGCCCACGCTGTCAGCGCCTTGGCGCAGGAGCACGGTGTGCTGTTTGAGCCCGGTGCGCTCAACGGTGAGGTGCCACGCTGGCCGCTGCGCCCGGTGGCCTTGACCGCACTGGCGGCCTATACCGACAACGAATCTGTTTAAACCCCGGCACGGAGCTGCCTTTTTTTGAAGGAGAAAAGTGATGACAACCCACCCCCACCGCCGACTTGTTCTGGCTGCCGCCGCACTCACTGTGGCGGCACTGAGTGCCCCCGCCTGGGCGCAAGCGGGCGCCGATTTGTCCACCTGGGATCGCATCAGCAACAGCAAAACCCTGCGCATCGCGGCGGTGGCGGGTGGTGCCCCCAACTACCAGAAAGACCTGGCCACCGGGGAGTGGAGCGGCATCATGATCGACCTGGCCAAAAACCTGGCGACCAAATTAGGGGCCAAGCTGGAGATTTCCGAGACCACCTGGGGCAACGCGGTGCTGGACCTGCAGTCCAACAAGATCGACATCTTTTTTGGCCTGAACCCGACGCCGCAGCGCGAAAAAGTCATCGCTTTTTCGCAGCCGCTGTTCAACAACGCCTACAGCCTGATCGCCAAAAAGGGCTTCAGTCCCAAAACCTGGGCCGAGATGGACACACCGGCGGTGACCATTGCGGTGGATGTGGGCTCGTCCTACGACAACCTGGTGACCACGATGTACACCAAGGCCAATATCCTGCGTTTTGAGAAGTCGGCCGATGCCACGCTGGCAGTGCAAACCGGGCGTGCCGATGTGCAGCCGCTGGTGGTGACGCTGTCGGCCGGTATTGTCAAAAAGAACCCGGGTATTGGCCAGGTGGTGGTGCCTGAGCCCATCAAAAGCACCTCCACCAACGCGGGCCTGCGTATGGAGTCAGACCAGCGCTGGCGCGCCTATGTGGACGAGTGGATCGCCGAGCTGCGCCGCACCGATGCCATCAACCCCATCGTGTTGGGCAATCTGGACAAACTCATGAACATCAAACGTGAAGAGATTCCGGCCATCGTGAGCTTCTGAGGCGCAACCTGATGGCAAGTTTGAGACAGCGCTGAACCAAGGAGTGGGCATGTACGAGTGGAACTTTGGCTACCTCTGGCAATACCGCCAGCTGTTTGCCAATGGCCTGATGGTCACCGTGGGCTACAGCCTGCTGTGTATTGTGTTGGGCATGGCGGTCGGACTGATCGCGGGCATCGGTGGCCTGGCCAAGACCCGGTTGCTTGCGCTGCCTTTGAAGTGGTATGTGGAGCTGTTTCGCGCCACGCCGGTGCTGGTGCTGATCATCTGGTTTTATTACGCTCTGCCGGTGTTGATTGGGGTGGCCATGACGGCCTCGGTGGCGGCGGTCCTGGCTTTGTCACTCTACGGCGGGGCGTTTTATTCCGAGATCATCCGGGGCGGTATTGTCTCGATCGACGCGGGCCAGAGTGACGCCGCACGCGCGCTGGGCATGACCCGGTTTCAGGTGATGCGCCGGGTGGTGTTGCCACAAGCCTTGCGGCGCATGACCCCACCGCTGATGAACCAGTCGATCATGCAGCTCAAAAACACCTCGCTGCTTTCTGTGCTGGCGCTGCCCGATCTGGTGTACCAGGGTCAGGCCGTGGCGCACGAAACCTATCGCCCGCTGGAGGCCTACACCCTGATTGCCCTGATGTACATCGCCATTTTGTTGCCCGCGAGCAAGCTGGTGCGTCGGCTGGAGTCACAACGCGCCAAGTAAGCCACCTACCTGACAATGAAACACGCCAGACGCCACGCCATGATCGACATCCACGGGTTACAGAAAAGTTTTGGGGACCACATGGTCCTCAAAGACATCCACATGCACATCAACAAAGGGGCGGTGGTGGCGCTGCTTGGCCCCTCGGGCTCGGGCAAATCCACGCTGCTGCGTTGTATCAACCTGCTGACCATTCCCGACCAGGGCAGCATCCGCGTGGGCAGCCATGAGATGCATTACTCGGGTGATGCCACCCGCCTGCCCGGCGACCGGGCGCTGGCGCGTTTTCGGGCCAACACCGGCATGGTGTTCCAGCATTTCAACCTCTTTCCGCACATGACGGTGTTGCAGAACGTGATGGAAGGTCCGCTGACCGTGCTGCGCCTGCCCAAGGCCCAGGCGCGTGAACGCGCGCAGACGTTGCTGGCCAAAGTGGGCCTGCAAGACAAGGTGGACCAGCGCCCCGAGCAACTCTCTGGGGGCCAAAAACAGCGCGTGGCGATTGCCCGCGCCCTCGCCATGCAACCCCAGGTGATGTTGTTTGACGAGGTGACCTCGGCGCTCGACCCCGAACTGGTGGGGGAGGTGCTGGGTGTGATCCGCGAACTGGCGCTTGATGGCATGACCATGGTGCTGGTGACCCATGAAATGGCGTTTGCCCGCGAGGTGGCCGACCAAGTGGTTTTTATGCGCGACGGTGTGGTGTTGGAGAGTGGCCCGGCTAAAGAGGTGATCGACAACCCGCAGCACAGCGCCACCCAGCAGTTTTTTGCGCGTTACCACGCGGGCGCCCAGGTTTGACGGAGGTCAAGGTATCGCTCATGGCTGGCCAAGCTTGACTGAGGTCAAGTTATCATCCGCCACCATGTCCCTTCTGCACATCCTGCGCAACACCCCCTGGCTCGCCAAACTGGCGCTGCTGTGGTTTGCCTTGACGCTGGGTGTGGCGGTGGCATCCCCCCTGGTGGACCCGCAGCAGGAGCTGCTGATCTGCACCTCGACCGGCATGGCCAAGGTGGTGTTGCATGACGACGGCTCGGTCACCACCAGTTCGGTAGACCAGGCTCACTGCCCGCTGTGTATGACAGGTGGTTTGCCAACCAGCTTTGTCAGCCTGGTGTTTGAGCCGGTGTTGCCGCTGGGCCGGGTGCTGCAAAGCATTCCTGCGGCGCGCATAGCAGCGTTGACCGCTCCACCGCCACCCTCGCGTGGCCCGCCCAGCTTGCTCTAAGCTACACCATCTATAGCTATCGGCCCTTTATCCATAAGGGCTAGAGGCTGATTTCATTACTATTGGCGCAAAAACACCCCAGCCCCACAGGCTGGCTCCGGTGTGGTTTGCGTCGGCCTAAGTGCCTTTGTCTCCCGGCACAGCGTGCCATTCTTAACCTGAAGGAAATCCCATGAAGTTGAAATCTCTGATGACGGCTGCCGCCCTGGCCTGTGTTGCCCTGAGTGCTATTGCCGATGGCGCCATCGATGTCCAGGACGCCTGGGCACGTGCCACCGTCAAAGGCCAGATGGCCACCGGTGCGTTTATGACCCTCACCGCCAAAGACGGTGCCAAATTGGTTGGCGCGGCCTCTCCCGTTGCCGGTGTGGCGCAGGTGCACGAGATGAAGATGGAGGGTGGCTTGATGAAGATGAATGAGGTCAAAGGTGGCCTGGACTTGCCCGCAGGCAAGGCCGTTGCGCTCAAACCCGGTGGTTACCACATCATGCTGATGGACCTGAAAGAGCAGGTGGTCAAGGACAGCACGGTGCCGCTGACACTCACCTTCAAGGACGCCAAAGGGGTCGAGAGCAAGCTTGAACTCAAACTGCCGGTGGCCACCACGGCACCGGGCGCGATGGCTGGCATGGACCACTCCAAACACAGCATGCCAGCCGCCAAACCCTGACTTCTGTCTGAGCACCACCACCCACACTGACCAAAAACGCCATGCCCAGCCCGCTGACGACTGCGCTGCGCCGCCCCTTGGTGGTGTGGCTGGCGCTGTGGATCGCGCTGCTGGGTGCGCTGGTGCCAACCGTATCTCATGCGCTGGTGTGGTCGCGCGGGGATGCAACTCTGGTGGAGATTTGCACCACCACCGGGCAACGCTGGGTGGTGTTGGATCACGTGCAGGCCGATGGCGCTTGGCGCACGGCCGATGCGCCGGGTGAGCCTGCCTCTGCCCAAGGGCTGAACCACTGCCCGTTTTGTCTGCTGTCGGCTGAGCGCTTCAGCACCCTGCCACCGACGCAGTTCCCTCTCTTTGTTTTACTCGGACAGGCCGTGCCGCCGCAGAGTCGGCAGGGTTTTGTATCACTGTCATCGTTTGTTTTTGCGCCGCCACCACGCGGACCACCTGCTCACCTGAACTTCTAATTCCATAGTGCTATGTGCAGTTTATATAAGGGCTGCAGGCATATTTGTTAGTAATTCAGGAGCGAGTTATGTGTGCATTGTCGCGCCCCCAGGGTGCTGTTTTTTCGCTGGTGTGTGTCGGCCTGCGCCGCCAGTTGATGCGCTGGTGGATGGCTTTGCTGTTTTTCACCCTGCCGCTGCTGGCAGTAGCGCATGGTGTCAGCAAAGGTGACTTACTGATCGATCACCCCTATGCGGGGCCCAGTGCGCCGGGCGCAACGCAGGGCATGGTCTACCTTCGGGGCATTCAGAACAAGGGTGCGCAGGCTGACCGTCTGTTGGGCGCCAGCACACCCCAGGCCGCCCGGGTGGTGTTGGAGCGCCTGATTCCCGAGGCCCATGGCCTGCGCACTGATGCGGTGTCGGCCATCAACCTGCCTGCCAAAACCACCATCCGGCTGCGCCACACCGGTGACTACCAACTCACGCTGCTCGACCTCAAGTCGCCGCTCAAAGAGGGCGACCGCTTTGACGTCACGCTGAACTTTGAACACGCGGGCAGCCAGACCGTGCAGGTGTGGGTGCAGACCCCGCGCACGTCACCGGCCAGCCATGCCGAACACTGAGCTTGAACACACCCCATTTCTGACCCCAGGAAATCCCCATGTCATCCCCCAAACTTCAAACCCTCCATCACGCCATGGCGCTGGCCTTGCCGACCCTGTGCCTGCTGTGCACCCAGGCCCAGGCTGCCAACGAGGTCGTGGCCACGCTGCCCACGGTCGTCGTCACCGGTACACCAGACAACGTCACTGCCGCCCCAGGCGCCACCTCGGTCGACAAGTCAACCCTGGCCGCCAAACCGGCCGCCACCAGTGATACCGCCAGCCTGCTCACCGATATTCCCGGCCTGAGCCTGTATGGCGCGGGTGGTGTCTCCAGCCTGCCGGTCATCCATGGCCTGGCCGATGACCGCCTGCGCATTCAGGTGGATGGCATGGACCTGATCGCCTCTTGTCCCAACCACATGAACCCGGCGCTTTCCTACATCGATCCGAGCCAGGTCGGAGTCATCAAGGTGTATGCCGGTATCACCCCGGTCAGTGTGGGTGGTGACAGCATTGGTGGCAGCATCTCGGTTGAATCACGTGCGCCGGAATTTGCCGCGCCGGGGCAAGCGCCCATCGGCAAGGGCGAGGTGGGCACTTTCTACCGCAGCAACAACAACGCGCGCGGCTTGAACCTGTCGGCCACCTACGCCACCGACACCTTCAACATCAGCTACAGCGCCGCCACCGCCAAGGCCAACAACTACACGGCCGCCGGGGACTTCAAGACCAGCACGTCCACCGGCCGCACCGGGCACACACTGCCTTTGGACGAAGTCGGCTCCAGCGCCTATGACACCCGCAACCAGACCCTGGGCCTGGCTTTTAAGAACGACAACCACCTGTTCGAGGCCAAGTTGGGTGTCCAGGACATGCCCTACCAGCTGTACCCGAACCAGCGTATGGACCTGCTCAAGAACGACCAGAACAGTGTGAATCTGCGTTACCTGGGCCAGTATGACTGGGGTGCGTTGGAGGCACGGGTTTATCACGAGACGGTCGACCACACCATGGACTTTGGTGCCGACAAACAGTTCCAATACGGCACCGCCCCCGGCATGCCGATGAACACCGAGGGCAAAACCACCGGTGTGCGGGTCAAGGCAGACATCAGCCTGACACCCCAGGATCTGTTGCGTGTGGGTGGAGAAGTCCAGCAATACCGTCTGAACGATTGGTGGCCACCCTCAGGCACTGGCGGCATGGCGCCCAACACCTTCCTCAACATCAACAACGGCCAGCGTGACCGCGTCGCCCTGTTTGGAGAATTGGAAAAACGTCACAACCCGAGCTGGATGACGCTGTTGGGACTGCGTTTTGAGCAGGTGAGTACCGATGCAGACCCCGTGCAAGGCTACAACACCACGATGATGAACCAGGCGCGTGATGCGGCGCTTTTCAACAGTTCCGAGCGCCACAAGACCGACAACAACGTCGATCTGACCGCACTGGCCAAGTACACCGCCAACGCGAACTACGACATCGAATTCGGTTTTGCCCACAAGGTCCGCTCCCCCAACTTGTACGAACGCTACACCTGGTCGACGGCGGGCATGATGGCCATCATGAACAACACGGTGGGCGATGGCAACGGTTACCTGGGCGACGTCAACCTCAAGCCAGAGAAGGCCAACACCCTGTCGGCCACCTTTGATTGGCATGCTGAAGACAACAACTGGGGCTTCAAGGCCACACCGTTCTACACCCGGGTCAGCGACTACATCGATGCGGTGCAGTGGAACGGCACCAGCAACACGGCGGCCACCACCTTGGCGACCAACCGCTACAGCGTGCTCAAGTACACCAACCAGTCAGCGCGGCTGTATGGTGTGGATCTCTCCGGCCACCTGCCTTTGGGCAGCACAGCCTGGGGTGTGTTCGGACTCAAAGGGTTGCTGAACTACACCCACGGCACGAACCTGGACACCGGCAACACGCTGTACAACACCATGCCGCTCAACGCCAAGCTGGCACTCACCCACACATTGGGTGGCTGGGACAACAGGGCCGAACTGGTGATGGTGCAGGCCAAAGACAGCGTCTCCAGCGTGCGCAACGAGATCAAGACCCCCGGCTATAGCCTGGTCAACCTGCGTGCCAGCCACAGCTGGAAAACGATGCGGTTGGACTTTGGTGTGGAGAACCTGTTCGACAAGTTTTATTACCTGCCCACAGGGGGCGCCTACACCGGCCAGGGCACCACCATGAGCATCAACGGCATTCCTTATGGCATCGCGGTGCCGGGGCCGGGTCGTTCTCTCTATGTGGGTTTGAACATCAAGTTCTGAACCCCGGTGTTGGCTGCGTTGCCACACGAGTGGTGCGCAGTGCCAAAGCTTCCGTTGTAGTGACCTACTTTTTTATCTGGAGAATCCATGCGTTTTTTTGTCACCAAGTCTGTGTTGCGGCGCTTATTTGGGCTTTGGCTGGCCGTTTTTGCCCTGTGTGCCTGGTCTGCCACGGTGGAAGTCACCGATGCCCTGGGCCGCAAGGTCAAGGTCAATAGCCCGGTACAGCGGATTGCGCTGAATTTCAACTTTGAGGAGTTCACCGCGGTAGCGGGCAAGGACAACTGGGCCAAGGTGGTGGGTATTTCACGCGCGCCGTTTGAGGGCTGGCGCCCGGTGATCTTCAGCCGCTACGCTGCGGTCATTCCCAACCTGCAGGCCATGCCCGACATTGGCCATTCGGATGACGGCACTTTCAGCGCAGAGAAAGTCATCGCGCTCAAGCCCGATGTGTTGTTCATCGCCGAGTGGACCTACAAGTCACTGCAGACCGCACGTGAGCAGATCGAGTCCGCTGGCATCCCGATTGTGGTGATTGACTACAACGCCCAGCTGCTGGAGCGCCACCTGAGTTCCACCCGCGCCATCGGCAAGGTGATGGGCACCGAGGCGCGTGCCGAGGAACTGACCAAACTCTACGAGCGTGAGTTCAACGGTGTGCTCTCACGTATTGCCAAGGCTGGTGGTCCATCGCACAAAAAGGTCTATGTCGAGCTGGGTCAGGCTGGCACCGACACCGTGGGCAACAGCTACAGCGGCACCATGTGGGGCAAGATGTTGACCACCCTGGGTGCGGTCAACGTGGCCGATGGAAAGTTGCCAGGTCCCTGGGGCCCGGTGAATCCCGAGGCGGTGATTGCCGACAACCCGGACCTGATCTTCATCGCGGGCTCCAGCTGGGTCAACAAACCCAAGGCGGTTAAAACCGGTTATGAAGCCACGCCTGAGATGACCCGTCAGACCCTGTTGCCCTACGCCCAGCGCCCGGCTTGGGCCAACATCAAGGCGGTCAAAAACGGTGAGGTGCATGCGATTGAACACGGCCTGTGCCGCACCTTGTTTGACTTTGTCGCTATGCAGTACATCGCCAAGCGCCTGTACCCCGACGCCTTCAAGGATGTGGACCCCGAAGCCTCGTTCAAGGCCTACCACGCCAAATACCTGCCAGTCGCTTATGCAGGCACCTGGATGCTGCCGCTCAAGCCATGAGTGCTGCGATGTCTGCCTGTCTGGCGGCTGATGCCGTCAGCACCGAATACCGGCGCAGCACGGCACGCCGTGCGCTGGTGCTGCTGATGGCGCTGGGGCTGTTGCTGCTGGGCGTGCTGCTCGACGCCGCCACCGGGCCGGCCATGCTGCCCGTGGGGGAAGTGGCCCGCGCTGTGTTCGGTTACCCGGCCGACAGCTCGGTGCAGGCCATCGTCTGGTCGATCCGTTTGCCGGTGGCCCTGATGGCACTCGCGGTAGGTGCCGCGCTGGGCCTGTCGGGTGCCATCATGCAGACCATTTTGAACAACCCGCTGGCCTCAAGTTACACGCTGGGCATCTCGGCTGGAGCCGGGTTTGGTGCTTCACTGGTGATTGTGCTGGGGATCAGTCTGCCGGTGCCTGACAACTACGCCATTGCCGCCAATGCGATGTTGTTCGCCGGTGTGGCCTGCGCCGGGGTGTACTGGATTGGTGGCGCTCGCAATGCGTCTGCCGAAGGTCTGGTGCTGGCGGGGATTGCGCTGCTGTTTTTGTTTCAGGGGCTGTCCAGCCTGTTGCAGATGATGGCCTCACCCGAGTCGCTGCAGCAGGTGGTGTTCTGGTTGTTTGGCAGCCTGCAAAAGTCCACCTGGCCCAAACTCTGGGCCATGCTCACGGTGCTGGCAGTGTGCGTGCCCTGGCTGGCGCGGGATGTCTGGGGCCTGACCGCGCTCAAACTGGGTGATGCCAGGGCAGCTGCGCTGGGCGTCAACGTCAGTGCCTTGCGCATCCGTTCCTTTGTGCTGATCTCGGCCTTGACCGGTGTCGCGGTGGCCTTTGTCGGCACCATCGGTTTTGTCGGCCTGGTGGCGCCGCATCTGGCGCGCATGCTCATTGGCGAAGACCAGCGTGGTTTTTTACCCGCTTCGGGCTTGCTTGGTGCTGTGCTGTTGTCGCTGGCCTCGGTGGCCAGCAAGACCATTTCACCTGGCGCGATTTTCCCGATTGGCATCGTCACTTCCTTGATCGGGGTGCCATTTTTTATCTGGATGGTCTTGCGCAACCGCAAGAGTTACTGGTGAGACCATGAACATTTCTCTTCAATCTCTCAGCGTTGCGTATGGCTCACGTGTGGTGTTGCACCCGATTGATTTGTGCGCGCAGCCGGGCCGGGTGCTGGGCATCGTCGGGCCGAATGGGTCGGGCAAGTCCACCCTGGTCAAGGCGGTCGCCGGACAGGTCAAGGCCAGCGGCCAGCTGCTGTTCAACGGCAGCGCACAGCGGCCGGCATCCATTGCTTACATGCCGCAGGACCAGCTGAGCTTGGCTGCGCTCAGTGTGCTGGAGGTGGTGCTGCTCGGGCGTTTGCAGCAGCTGCGCCTGAAGGTGCAGCCTGACGACCTGGCCGCGGTGCGCCGGGTTCTGCAGCGCCTGGGTATCGAGGACCTGGCCGGGCGCGATGTGCGCGAACTCAGCGGTGGCCAGCGGCAAATGGTGTTTCTGGCCCAGGCGCTGGTGTCTCAGCCCAAGGTGCTGTTGCTTGATGAGCCGATCAGCGCGCTTGATATCTGCCACCAGCTGGAGGTGCTGGAGGTGGTGCACCAGACCACCCGCCAGCAGGGTCTGACCACGCTGCTGGTGTTGCACGATCTCAATGCCGCCGCCCGCTTCTGTGACGACGTGGCTCTGCTCAAGGGTGGCCAACTGCTTGCCTGTGGCAGCCCGGCCCAGGTGCTGACGGTGGCCAACGTGGCGCAGGCTTTTGGGGTGGAGACCGAGGCGCTGCGCTGTGCGGATGGCACCGGTGTGCTGGTGCCCAAGCGGGCTGTGCCGAAGCACATGAATGCTATGGATAATATAGCTATGTGTGCTTTATGAGTAAGGGATAGAGGTCGATTTAATCCATGGAGGACGGCATGAACAAGCAGCTTCCCGACACACCCACCCGCAACTTGACAGCGCGCGAGGCGCTGGTGCCTGATGAGCTGCGCCTGCCCTGGCGTGTGGTCTCGGGGGTGCTTCGGGTCGACAGCGCGCCCAAGGGGGAGCCTGCGCGTTTTGTGCGCCTGGCGCTGCCTGGTGATGTGGTGGGGGTGGAGCGTTGGGTTGGTAGCAACGACAGCCTGCGCCTGCGCGCGGTGATCGCCGCCCGGCTGACACCGGTGGACGCCAGTGGCGACGCGATGATGCAGATCCTGATGGAGACCGTGGTGGTGGCGCACCAGCGTTGCCGCGAGGTGGTCAGCCTGCGCACCGGTCCGGCGGCGCGGCGCATCCAGGCGCTGCTGTTGATGTTTGCCCAGCGTGGTGTCGCCGAAGGGGTGGATCAGGGCTTGGCCACACAGGACTTTGCGGTGCCGCATCTGGCCGACCTGAGCGACATTCTGGACATCGCCCCCGAAACCGCGTCGCGTGCTTTTGCCAGCATGCGTTCTGGCGACTTTCTGGCCGCCCGGCGCCCGCAAAAGGCGCGGTTGCGCAGCCAGGTGCTGGGTGGGCTGGAGGAGATGTCGGGTCTGTCCACGGTGCTGGCACCGGGCGTCTAAAACCAGGTGCCCTGATTGGCCGCTGGGGCGCAGCGCATTGGGGTAAGCTGTGGCCACCCCAGCACCCAACAAGGAGACTTTCATGAGCGACACATCCAGCACCGGATTTGGCCAGTTTGTTCCGGGCTTTGACTTTTTGCAGAACTTGGCCAAAAGCACCTCGCAGGCCATTCCGCAAATGCCCAACATGGCCAACTGGATTGCGCCCACCCTCAGCGTGGAAGAGCTCGACAAACGCATCTCCGAACTCAAGGCGGTGCACTTCTGGCTGGACCAGAACTCCAAGGCGCTGGCCGCCACCGTGCAGGCACTTGAAGTGCAAAAAATGACACTTGCCACCCTCAAGGGCATGAATTTCAACATGACCGATGTCGCCAACGCCTTCAAGCTCAAGGCCGCCGACACCGTGGCCTCGGGCCTGCAGAAAGTCAGCCACACCGCTGCCGCGACCGTGCAAACCGTGAGTGATGTGGCCGGCAAAACCGAAGACATGGCCAAAAAAGTCGGCGAGGCCGCCAAACCTGCTGCGGCCGCTGCGGTGGCTGGTCTGGTTGACCCGATGCAGTTGTGGAACTCGCTGACTCACCAGTTCCAGGCGATTGCCGCCAGCGCCATGGCCGAGGTCGGCAAAGCCAGCGCCAAGGATGTCGGCAAAAACCTGGTCAAGGGCGCGGCCAAGGGCGTGGCCAAACAGGTCAGCAAAGCTTCGGCGGTGAGCCCACCCGCCAAAAAGGCAGCGGCCAAACGGGTTGCGGCCAAGGCCCCTGCCAAGGCAGCCGCCAAGAAAACAGCTGAGGCCAGCGCCCGTGGTGCGCGCAGACGGTGAGACTTCACCCTAACCTACCTTTTTAAGCCTGCGGGCCCTGACATGAAACTTTTCCCTTACGCACACGCCACCCACCCGCGCTGGGACATGGCCGCCGGTCTGGTGCTGGCGCAGTTGCGCGCCCAGATGAGCTTGCATGGCTACGCCGCCAACCCGACACTGGCGCTGCTCTACATCACCGACCCCTATGTGTCGCAGGCGCAGGAGATCCTGGCCTACCTGAGTGCTGAGTTGCCGGAGGTGACTGACTGGTCCGGCACCGTGGGGGTGGGCATTGCCTCCAACAACGTCGAGTACTTTGACGAGCCCGCGATGGCGGTCATGTTGTGTGAGCTGCCCAGTGATCAATACCGGGTGTTTTCGGGGGTGGCGCCGCTGGGCATGGCGTTTGAGGCGCACACCGCCCTGGTGCATGCCGATCCGCACACGGTGGACATGACCGAACTGGTGGACGAGATGGCGGCCCGCACCGATTCGGGTTACCTGTTTGGTGGTTTGTCCAGCAGTCGCGGCAAGACGGTGCAGTTTGCGGTGGCGGGAGACGGCAACGTCAAAGGCCAGGGGGCTGCCAGCGGGGTGTTCAGTGGTGGCCTGAGTGGTGTGGCTTTCGGGCCGGGAATCAACCTGGTGTCGCGTGTGACCCAGGGCTGCCTGCCGCTGGCGGGGGCGCACCAGATCACCGCCGCGCAGCACAACGTGGTGCTGGGGCTCGACGGCGAACCTGCGTTGGAGGTGCTGCTGCGTGAGCTGGATGTGTCGCTCGACCAACCCCGTGAGGCCCTGCACGCGGTGCGTGCCACGCTGGCCGGCCTGACCGAACGGGGTGCACAGACTGGCTTGGCGGGTGATGCACCTACCATCACCCGGACCGGCAACTTTGGCAGCGACGTGCTTGTGCGTCACATCATTGGCCTGGATCCGGCGCGTCTGGGCATTGCGCTGGCGTCCCCGGTCAAGGAAGGCATGGAGCTGGCGTTTTGCCAGCGTAATGTGCAGGCCGCCCGCGCCGACCTGCGCCGGGTGTGTGCCGAGATCCGTGAGGAGCTGGAGCCGCAGGAGCTGGCGCTGGAGTCCGCCACCGCGCTGGCCGCGAGTGAGGCCGAGGCAGCACCACATCCTGCACGTGGCATCGCCGGGGCGATTTATGTGAGTTGCTCCGGGCGCGGCGGCGAACATTTTGGCGGCCCGAGTGCGGAGTTGCAGATCATCCGCCACGCGTTGGGCGACGTGCCGCTGGTCGGCTTTTTTGCCGGTGGCGAAATCGCCCGCAACCATTTGTATGGTTACACCGGGGTGCTCACGGTATTTACATAAAATTGGCCTCTGACCCTTTTGTGTAAAGGGCGTATAGCTATGTATTTAGTAGTTTTCTGACGCTTGCAGAAAACCTATGTTCAGTCCGGCGCCCATCCTCTTTTGAGATGTTGCCAGCGCCGCTGGACGTGGCGCTTGATCACCCGGCCCAGCCGCCAGAGCCAGCTCAGCCTTACCTTTGCCAGCAACGCATTTTTCCAGACCGTCCAGCGCGTGAAGCTCCGGGCAAACCAGGGCAGTTGCATCAGCGCAGGCTGGGTCAGCGTGAACAGCCGGGCCACGATGGCGGTGCCCAGCACTTTGGCGCCCAGGATGACCAGGGTGCCCAGCACCAGCTTGCCCCGGCTGATCGTCCACAGCGCCAGCAGTTTCACCGGCAGCAGCATCAGGGTGGGCACCAGAAACAGCGCCAGAGCCGCGTAGGGCGGCAGCGTGGTGATGCGCCGCTCCAGCCAGCGCAAGCCCGGCAACTGGCCAACCCAGGCCAGCGCCCGCTGCAGCGGCTCCCAACCCCATTCCTCAAACAGGATCAGCAGCGCCAGCAGGCCACCCAACAGCGTTTTGAGCAGGCGAGACAGCAACGAAGCGAGGCGGGAGGGTGAGGGCGGTGTTGTGCGCATGGCCACTTTGTACCTGGAAAGAGAAGTGGCAACCCCTGGGCGGGTATGTGCCCACAGTGGTTCTGGGTTGTGGAGACGATGTCATGCTGACGCCGATGGCACGGCTTTGACAACAGCTCAGCTGTCGGTCAAGACCAACAGTCAGTCGCAAAAGTGGCCGGGTTTGTGCCAATTTTGGATTGCATGTGGTTGAATCTTTGCTGGCTTAGCCAGCCCCATACGTTTGATTGAAGGGAGACTGCTTGATGAGGTTTTTGTTGTTTGGTTTGTTGCTGATGGTTGGCGCCGCCAGCGCACAAACGCCTGAATCGACGATTCGCATTTGTGACAACACCGGATGCTCGGACCGACCGCGCGATAGCGCCACCTTTGACCCTTTGCGCGACGACAACCCGGAGGAAACGCGCCGCCTGGCAGCGCTGACCGACATCGCCAGCAAAGACCCACGCGCCGCTTATGACTTGGCGCTGCGCTACTTTCGCGGTGACGGTGTGCGACGAGACAGCTATCAGGGGCTGCAGTGGATGCGTGACGCGGGTGAGCGGGGTGTGCCTGCGGCCTGGTTGGCACTGGGTCGTTTGTATCTGATGGGGCTGGAGGAGATGGGCTCTGACCCGGCCGAGGCCGAAAAATGGCTGTCACTTGCCGCCGAGCGGGGTAACAAAGAAGCCCGCAAGTTGCTGTCACAAGCGCGTACCGCCCAAAAGTCCGAACAGGAGGCGTATCAGCAACGTGAAGCTGACCGCAAAGCATGGTCTGGCTGGTGGGGCAGCGCTTACACCTACCACTGGTTCTGGTCCCCGAATGGCTGGTATTACCGTTGAGCCACCGATAATCCGAAGCGCCCTTTATCCAACTACCTTGAGAGAAAGTCGATCCATATGAACAAGTCCTCGTCCTCCCTGCGTTTGACCGCATTGGCTGCTTTGCTGGCTTTGGCCGGCTGTGTCACACCCGGTGGTACCGTGACCACGGGTGCCGAAGCCTCATCCAGCACCACGGCCGTCAAAGGCGCAGCAGCTGGCGGCACCAGCGTGGGGGCCGATCCCAGTCTGGAGCGCTGCGATGCGCCGCTGGGCACCTTGGCGGTGGACGATGGTCGCGGCAAGGAGTGGTTCGCCAGCTTTGGCGCAGCCACCCAGGTCACCACCATTGAGCCGCTGCTGCGCCTGGCTGTGCAGCAGTCGAACTGTTTTGTGATCACCTCCATTGGCAACAACAAGACTGAGAGCAAGATTTCGTCGATCACCGACAAGCAGCGCAACTCGGGTGAGTTCCGTGCCGGTTCGAAGCAGCAAAAAGGTCAGCGTGTGGCGGCTGACTACTACCTGGAGCCAGCCATCATCATCGACAACGACTCCACTGGCAAACTGGCTGGCTCCCTGGGCGGTATGTTGGGTGGAACCTTCGGCGCCATTGCGGGTTCGATGGAAAGCAAGGCTTCGGTGGTGACGATGACGATGTTTGACATCCGCTCGGGTGTGCAGATTGCCATTTCACAAGGCAATGCCACCGCCACCAACTTTGGTGCGGCCCTGGGCGCGTTTGGCGGTGGTGCGGCGGGCGGGCTGAGCGGTTTCTCCCGCACACCGGCTGGCAAGGCCACGGTGGCTGCGTTTGTGGATGCCTACAACAGCATGGTGATCTCGTTGCGCAACTACAAGGCGCAAGAAGTTAAGGGCGGCCTAGGCAAGGGCGGTGTGCTCAAGGTCGGGAAATAAACACAAGCACACACATCCTGAACCTCACACCCCGCGCGCTCGGTCTGCCTTGAATTGGGCGCGGAAGGCGCCAAAGGTGCCACTCTCCAGCGATGCGCGGATCTCGCTCATCAGGTTCAGGTAGTAGTGCAGGTTGTGGATGCTCGAGAGCATTGGGCTGAGCATTTCGGCGCAGCGGTCCAGGTGGTGCAGGTAGGCGCGGCTGAAGCCACCGCTCACTGTGCCGTCGGGTCGGGTCTGGCCCTTGCAGGCGTAACAGGTGCAGGTGGCGTCCAGCGGGCCGTGGTCGGTTTTGTGGCGGGCGTTGCGGATTTTGAGGTCGCCATAACGCGTGAATAACGTGCCGTTGCGCGCGTTGCGGGTCGGCATGACGCAGTCGAACATGTCCACGCCTTGGGCCACACCTTCGACCAGGTCTTCCGGTGTGCCAACACCCATCAGGTAACGCGGTTTGTTGGTCGGCAGGCGGTGTGGGCTGTGTGCCATGATGCGCAGCATCTCGTCCTTGGGTTCGCCCACGCTGACACCGCCCACGGCGTAACCTGGGAAGTTCATTGCCACCAGGGCTTCCAGTGACTCCTGGCGCAGGTGCTCGAACATGCCGCCCTGCACAATGCCAAATAAAGCGTTGGGGTTCTCCAGCCGGGCAAATTCGTCCTGGCTGCGTTTGGCCCAGCGCAGGCTCATTTCCATGCTGGTGCGGGCTTCGCGCTCAGTGGTGATCTGGCCCTTGGTTTTGGGCTCCACCGACAGATATGGGGTGCATTCGTCAAGCTGCATCACGATGTCGGAGTTCAGCGTGGTCTGGATCTGCATCGACACTTCGGGCGACATGAACAGTTTGTCGCCGTTGACCGGGCTGGAGAAGTGCACCCCTTGTTCGGTGATCTTGCGCATGGCGCCCAGGCTCCAGACCTGGAAACCGCCCGAGTCGGTCAGGATCGGTTTGTTCCAGCGCTCAAAACCGTGTAGGCCGCCGAAACTCTTCATCACGTCTTGGCCCGGGCGCATCCACAGGTGGAAGGTGTTGCCCAGGATGATTTGTGCGCCCATGTCTTCCAGGCTGGATGGCATCACACCTTTGACGGTGCCGTAGGTGCCCACGGGCATGAAGATCGGCGTTTGCACCACGCCGTGGTTGAGGGTCAGGGTGCCACGGCGCGCGTGGGAGCCCGCGTAGCCAGTTTCAGCGTTGGCGGGGTCGGTATGGAGCAGGTCGAATGTGAGCATGGGGCTATTGTCTTTGATCGTGGCATCGTCGCGTGCCGGGTGCAGGTTCGCGGGCCAGTGTCACCAAATCGTCACGTGATCGACATAGGATTTTCTCTTGAGCAGGTGGCAGCAGGCGCTGTCTCACCTGCCTTCTACTTTAGGAAAACCCCATGCCACGTTCACGTTCCCTGATCCAGGTTGCCCTGGTGCTGGCTTGCGCACAAGCCCTGATGCCCGTTCTGGCACAACCCGCCGCCACGACGGGTAGCTATTTCAACCGCGTGGCCACTTTCGAGGCCTACCGCAATGTGCCCGAAGGCCGCGCCGTCAGCAAAAAATCGGTGGCTGAAATTGTGGCCGCCAGTGCCGATGGCCGTTGGCTGGCCTACACCGATGCCGAACAGCAGGGGATTGGTTTTATTGACATCAGCAAGCCGTCTCAGCCCAAACCAGCAGGTTTTGTGCCGGTGGAGGGTGAGCCGACCTCGGTGGTATTTGCCCACGGCAAGGTCCTGGCTGTGGTGAGCAGTACGCGCCAGTTTGACCAGCCCGAAGGTCATCTGGCGGTGTTGGACTTTGCCAGCCGCAAGCTGGTGGCCCAATGCCCGCTGCGCGGCCAGCCCGATTCGATTGCCCTGGATGCTGGGGCCAAACATGCGGTGATCGTGATCGAGAACGAACGTGATGAAAAGCGCAACAAGGGCGCCATTCCCCAGCTGCCCGGTGGCAACCTGAGCATCGTGCCCTTGGATGCCAAAGGTTTGCCGGATTGCACACGGCTGCACCCGGTGTCGCTGGCAGGCCTGGCCGAGATTGCGCCGACGGACCCGGAGCCCGAATTTGTCAAGGTCAATCGCCAGGGGGTGGCTGTGGTGTCCTTGCAAGAGAACAACCACCTGGTGCTGGTGGACGTGGCCAAACGGGCGGTGCTTAAACATTTCTCTGCGGGCACGGTGAACCTCAAAGAGGTCGACACCAAGCGTGATGGCAACATCCAACCAACTGACTCCCTGACCGGTGTGCTGCGTGAACCCGATGCGGTGGCGTGGTTGGATGACAAACGTTTTGTCACCGCCAACGAAGGGGATTACAAGGGTGGCTCGCGCAGCTTTTCCATCTTTAACACCGACGGCACACTGGCCTGGGACAGCGGCAACTTCCTGGACCATGAGGCGATCCGCCTGGGCCACTATCCGGAGGCACGCTCTGGCGCCAAGGGCAATGAGCCCGAGAGTGTGGAGGTGGGTATGTTTGGCAAGGAGCGTCTGATTTTTGTGGGTTCGGAACGATCCTCACTGGTCACGGTGTGGCGTGATCGGGGCGCTGGCCAGTCACCGCAGTACCTGCAGGCCTTGCCCGCTGGCAGTGGCCCCGAAGGTGTGCTGGCCATCCCGCAACGCAATCTGCTGGTGGTGGCCAGTGAAAACGACGGTGCGGCCCGTGCCAGTGTGATGATTTACCAGCGTGGCGCCGAGCTGCCTGCCTATCCCACGCTGATGTCGAGCGACAGCGCCAGCGGCACACCGATTCCTTGGGGTGCGCTGTCTGGCTTCTCAGCCGATCGCCAGAAAGCAGGGCGTTTGTGGGCGGTGACCGACAGTGCTTATGCCACAACACGCATCCTGCAGATCGACGCCAGTTTCAGCCCGGCACTGGTCACCGCTGCGATCAGCGTGACCAAGGATGGCAAACCGGTGGGTTTTGACGGTGAAGGCATCGCGCGGCGTGCCGACGGCGGTTTCTGGATCGCCTCCGAGGGTGACCCTGACAAGAAGTCAGGTCCTCTCAAAGACATGCTGGTCCGGGTCAATGCCAAGGGTGAAGTGCAGGAAGAAATCAGCTTGCCCGAGAGCCTGAGCCGCCACGCCGTGCGGTTTGGCTTGGAAGGGGTCACCACCACCGGTGAAGGTGCACAGGAGCAGGTGTGGCTGGCGGTACAGCGGGAGTGGAAGGACGACCCCAAGGGGATGGTGAAGATTCTGCGCTACACCCCGGCCACCCAGACCTGGGGTGTACTGCATTACCCGCTCGATAACACGGCGGTGGCCGGTGGCTGGGTCGGGTTGTCGGAGATCACGGCCGTGGGGAACGACACCTTTGTGGTGATCGAGCGTGACAACCAGTTTGGCGACCAGTCCCTCAAAACACTCAAAGCCTTCTCGGTGACCGGGTTGCAACCTGCTGCGCCTGGCGACAGCAAGGTGCCGGTGGTGCACAAGCGCCTGGTGCGTGATCTGGTGCCCGATTTGCAAAAGCAGCACGGCCATGTGCTCGACAAGGTCGAGAGTTTTGCGGTGGACGTAACCGGTCAGGCGTTTGCCGTGACCGACAACGACGGTGTGGAGGGTGGCGCCAGTGGTGAAACGCAGTTCCTGCGTTTGGGCCAGTTGCCTGGTTTGCGTTAAGGCTGGCGGGTCAGCAGCATGGCGTCGCCATAACTGAAAAAGCGGTACTTTTCCTGGATGGCGTGGGCGTACAGCGCCATGATGTGCTCATAACCCGCAAAGGCGCTCACCAACATCATCAGGCTGGACTTGGGCAGGTGGAAGTTGGTGACCAGTGCGTCGACCAGCTTGAACTCAAAACCCGGGGTGATGAAGATGCGGGTGTCGCCAGTGCTGGTGCCCGACTGCGCCCAGGACTCCAGCGTGCGCACGGTGGTGGTGCCCACCGCCACGATGCGACCACCACGGGCCCGGCAATCGGTGATCGCCTGCTGGGTGGCCGCAGGCACCTCGTACCACTCGCTGTGCATCTGGTGTTCGGACAGGTTCTCGGTCTTGACCGGTTGAAACGTGCCGGCGCCCACATGCAGCGTGACCTGGGCGCGTTGCACACCCATGGCGTCAATCTGCGCCAGCAAGGCCTCGTCAAAATGCAGGGCCGCCGTGGGTGCGGCCACCGCCCCCGGGTTTTTGGCGAACACCGTCTGGTAACGCCGGGCGTCCTCTTCCGAGTCGGTGTGGGTGATGTAGGGCGGCAAAGGCACATGACCATGGCGGCTCATCAGGGTGTAGGGGTCGTCACCCGCGTCGTTGGACAACACAAAGCGGAACAGCGCGCCTTGTTCATCTGGCCAGCGGCCCAGCAGCGTGGCGCTCAGGTGGTCCTGGCTGCCGGGTGCACTCACCAGGGCCACGGTGGTGCCCACCTCGGGTTTTTTGCTGACCCGCATGTGGGCGGCCACCTGGTTGCCACCCAACACCCGCTCCACCAGCAGTTCGAGCTTGCCGCCAGTGGGTTTTTCGCCAAACAGGCGGGCGTTCATGACCTGGGTGTCGTTGAAGACCATCAGGTCGCCGGGTTGCAGCAACGCCGGTAAATCCCTGAAAACACGGTCTACCGGGCTGGCGCCGCGGCCGTCCAGCAGGCGCGAGCCGCTGCGCTCGGGCGCCGGATGTTGGGCAATCAGCTCGGGCGGCAGCTGGAAATCAAAGTCACTGAGGGTGAAGCTGCGCGGGGCGCTTGGGGAGGGTGTGTTCATGGTGCTTGAGGGGCGGACAGGCCCCGTGCCAAGTAGATCAACCCGCCATTCTCGCAGGCCCGCTGTCACCAGGCTCCGCGCTGTCTGTATATCGGGGATTTGCTGGCGCTGTGTGCGCTGGCGCACGGCAAGTTGCCACCTGTGGGTGATATAAGTTTTGTTTTCGAACTCACAAGGAATCACCATGACCTCATTTACATCTCCTGCCCGTCTGGCCACCACCGGTCTGTGCGCCTTTGCTTTGCTGGCCAGTGGCTGCGCCAACATGTCTGATACACAACGTGGCACGGCCATTGGCGCCGGTGTGGGCGTGTTGGCAGGCGCCGCCGTTGGTGACAGCAAAAAGTCCGCAGCCATTGGTGCCGGCCTGGGCGCTTTGGGTGGTTACATCTGGTCGAACCAGATGGCGAAGAAAAAAGCCGCCATGGAGCAGGCCACCGCCGGTACAGGTGTGGCAGTGACCCAAACGGACGACAACCAGCTCAAACTCAACATCCCTAGCGATATCTCGTTTGACACCGGGCGCGCCAACATCAAGTCCAATCTGCAGCCTATCCTGGACCAGTTTGCACAGGGCCTGTCGAGTCAGCCCAACACCGAGATCCGCATCATTGGTCACACCGACAGCACCGGCTCGGACGCCATCAACAACCCGCTGTCGATCAACCGTGCGGTCAGCGCACGTGAGTACTTGGCATCGCGTGGTGTGGATGCGCGCCGCATCCAGATCGATGGCCGGGGTTCGCGTGAACCGATTGCGGACAACAACTCCGAGGCGGGCCGTGCCAAAAACCGCCGTATCGAGATCTTCCTGGCCGAACGCGCGACCGCTGCACGTTAAGGACGAATCTGACAAAAGCGCGGGCCGCTGTGGCCCGCGCTTTTTTTTATGCTGCCAGTGGCAAGGACAGAGGCATCGTGCTTTGGTATTGTTTCTTGGCTGCGGCATAACACTCGCAGGCCCCACGTTCCAACCGTTGCCGATCCAGCACCATGACGTGACCTCGGCGGTAACGGATCACACCACTGAGCTGCAGTTTGTGCGCCGCAGCGGTGATGCTTTCACGCCGCACCCCCAGCAGGTTGGAGAATTGTTCATGGGTCATGGTCAACTCGCGTTGGGTTGACCGGTCCAGACCAATCAGCAGGCGTCGGCAGAACTTCTGTTCGACCGAATGGAAGTGGTTACACACCGCCATTTGCGCCATTTGTGCCACCTGGGCATGGGCGTAGCGCAGCAGAAGAGGCAAGGCCGGGCCGCCTTGCGATAACTCGTGTCGCACCGCATGTGCGTTCAAGCGGTAACCGTGCCCGGTACTTTGCACCACAGCTTGGGTGGCCGTGGTGCTTGCGCCCATCAGTGCATCGATGCCAATGACACCGTCGTTGCCCAGCGCGCCAATCTCGGTGGATGCGCCGTCGCGTGTGATGTACAGCAAGGACACGATGGCCGTGGTCGGAAAGTACACGTACGCCGGGGTGGTGCCAGATGTGTACAAGGATTTGTCCAGAGGCAGGTCGACGAACTCGAGTTGGTTACGCCAGCGAGTCCACACCGACTCGGGCAACGCAGCCAAGAAGTGGTTTTGCTGTGGATCGCCAGTGGGGCGTGAGGGGATGTGCATCGTGCTCTCCTGGTGGTTGGTGTCGGTTTGGATGATGCCCACCGACCTGTTTCCGGGCTATCAGCCACCACCCCCAAGCGCTGTGGGCCTTGTCCTACAAAGTGACTGGACCGGCCCCTTCTTGCAACGACCTCATTCGCACAAATTGCGGCTCTGTCCTACAGCTTTCGGGCTGGTTTTCCGATATCCTGAATGTCACAAACCAGCCCGTTGGCCGGTTGTTTTGTCAAACGAGAGGTCGTTTTTTTGTGAGCTTGCGCATTTTTCTCGTTGAAGACAGCTTGACGATCCGTGTCAGTTTGATGGACATGCTGACGGACCTTGCGGATGCCTGTCTGGTGGGTGTTGCGGAGCAACAGGCCGATGCGACTCAGTGGCTGAGCGAACACCCTGACGGATGGGACGTGGCTATCGTGGACATTTTTCTCAAGCGTGGATCAGGTCTGCCTGTACTCAGTGCCTGCGCTGGGCGCTCACCCAAACAGCGGGTGCTGGTGTTGTCCAACTACGCCACGTCTGAGATGCGTGCACAGGCTTTGCGTTTGGGGGTGGATCGTGTGTTTGACAAGTCGCAAGACGTCGATGCGCTGATCGACTACTGCCGTCAAGTGGGTCAAGATGTGAAGCTGCCCTGAGCCGCCCTCAATCCAGCAGCCCGTTTTTCAGGGCGTAGTAGGTCAGATCACTGTTCGAGGCCAAGCCCATTTTCTCCAGGATGCGGGTGCGGTAGGTGCTGACGGTCTTGGCGCTCAGGAACAAGGACTGGGCAATATCCCCCACGGTTTCACCTTTGGCCAGGCGCAACAACACCTGCAGCTCGCGCGCGGACAGTTGCTCATGCGCTGCTGCGTCGTTTGGCCGGTTCAGCTGGCCTGCCAGCAGATCAGCAATCTGGGGCGTGATGTAGCGGTTGCCACCCGCAATACGGCGTACCGCCGTCAAGACGTCTTCGGGTTCGCATTGTTTGTTGAGGTACCCACTGACGCCACGGCGTAACAAGGACACGGCGTAGTGTTCCTCGGGGTAACCGCTCAAGATCAGGATACCCAAATCGGGCGCGTGCGCTTGGATCCGGGCCAACACGTCCATGCCCGACTGTTTGGGCATGGAGATGTCCAGGATCAAGACATCGAGCTGGTGTTGACGCACCACGTCCAGCGCCTGTGCGCCATCACTGGCTTCGGCGACAACTTCAATGTCGGGCTGGTCCGTGAAGAAACCTCGCAGACCGCTGCGCACCAAAGCATGGTCGTCGATGATGGCAATTTTGATGTTTGTCATGATGCGGTAGGGGGCCAATTATGATGGCGGCGCAGCTCAAGTCCGTAGCGCCCTGCGGTCAAGCGCAATTTGCATCAGGGCTGGCAGTGAGACGAATGATGCGTACATACGGGAATTGGTTCAGTGTGATTGACAGTGTCCGCCAACACGGTTGGACTAAAGTGGCCCGCAAGTGGTTGTCCAAGCAACCCGTGATTCTGGGCTTGGCGGTGATGGTCGCTGTATTGTTGATCGTAGCGAATGAACTCAATTTTGATGCCGCCAGTGAAGCCTCTCACAACAATGCTGTTGTCGCTGAGCGACAGACCAGGATCTACGATGTGCAGCGCCTGTTGCTGGATGCCGAAACCGGGCAACGGGGTTACATGCTCACCGGCGACCCGAGTTATTTGCAGCCGTATACCCAAGCCGTGACTGCGGTCGAGGCATCGCTCAACAACCTGCGCGCGCTGGTCATGACGAATGGCCGAATGATGGCTGAGTTCGCTGTGTTGTCGCGCGCCATTTCGCGCAAATTGGCAGAACTGGAGCTCACGATCCAGCTGCGCCAGTCCGGCGCTGAACACGAACCCTGGCAGACCGTGATGGAAACCGGACTGGGGCGGCAGTATATGAACGCCGTGCGTGCGGCCTCGGATGCGTTGCTGAAGTCGGCTTCCCAAGATTTGACACGGCAAACCAGCAAGCTCCAGCAAAGTTTGCAGGCATCGCGCCTGAGCTTCTTGATCTCGGCGCTTTTTTGTTTGCTGGCGTTTGGCCTGTATTTACGCGGCTCGACCAAGTTGCACGAGGCCTCGCAAAAGCGTGCCCAAGATCTGCAGCATGAAAAAGCCAAACTGCAAGGCTTGGTGGCACTGCGTACCGCTGAGCTGGAGCGGCTGGCCAACCATCTGATCAATGTGCAGGAACGTGAGCGCGAGCGACTGGCACGGGAACTACATGACGAGCTGGGCTCCTTGCTCACGGCGGCCAAGTTCGATGTGGCGCGTGTCAAATCCAGGTTGCCAGCTGACCCACCCGACCTGCACGAGCGACTGAGCCACCTGACAAGCACACTCAATGCCGGCATCGCCATCAAGCGAAAAATCATCGAGGATTTGCGCCCCTCGTCTTTGTCCAACCTGGGCTTGTCCGCTGCGCTGGAGATTTTGGCGCAGGAGTTCAGAGCCAACACGCAGTTGACGGTGGAAACCAGTGTGGATGAGGTTGAGTTGGACGAGGGGCAACAACTGGGGGTGTACCGTCTGGTGCAAGAGGCCTTCACCAACATTGCCAAACATGCCCAAGCCACGCGGGTGCAGGTGTTGGTCAAAAACTACTGGAACCATATTGAGGTGGTGGTGAGCGACGATGGTGTCGGTTTTGACGCAGGGCAAACCAAAAACGCGAGCCATGGTTTGTCGGGCATGCGCCAGCGCATGCATGCGCTGCAAGGTCGGCTGGAACTCAACTCTGCCGTTGGCCACGGGACCACCATCAAGGCCATCTTGCCGCTGGGGTTGCCCGCTGTTGCGGAAGTGGCGTCTCATCCGGTTGCTTGAATGCCGTCACAGGAGGGGCTCAGCAGGTCGAGGCTGAGGGGGCTGCCTGGTCCAGGCCAGGTTGTTCATCAAGTAAAGTAGACCCTTTTGCGAAGGTGCTTGCCGAGCTTGGGTCGGCCATGGGTCAGAGGACGTGCTGCCAGTGTTGAGTGGTGTTGTGCGCGCCGTTGTGCTTGGTGGCTCGCGGCTCAGTTTGGTCCAGGTCGGCCACGCTGCTTTGGCCATGCGCACCGTTCGCAAGCAGCCTCTTTCCCCATCACATGTCTTCACTTCTTACCCTCGCCCGCCCGGCGCCGCGCCAGCGTCTGCCCTTGGTGGACGCGTTCAAAGCGGTCGCCTCACAGTTGATCGTCCTGCATCACCTGGCCTTTTATGGCCCGCTGTCCGATGGCGCCTATCTGCTGGCCCCCGATCTGGTGGCCTGGTTCAGCCAGGACGCCCGTATGGCGGTGCAGGTGTTCCTGGTGATTGCCGGTTTTCTGGCAGCGCGCAGCTTGGCGCCCGAGGCGGTGCTGGTCACTGCCAAGCCCTTGACCCAGCTATGGCAGCGTTATGTGCGGGTGGCCTTGCCCTACATCGCCGCGCTGCTGGTGGCCATCGCCTGCACCCAACTGGCCGGCCACTGGATGCAGCACGACTCCTTGCCCGACCCGCCCACACTCTGGCAGTTTGTCAGCCATGTGTTGCTGCTGCAGAGTGTGCTGGACGTGGATGCGCTCTCAGCCGGGGTCTGGTATGTGGCGATTGATTTCCAGTTGTTTGCCCTGTTGTTGTTGTTACTCTGGGCCGCCCGACGCTGGTCTGACGGACCGTCCACGCGGCGGCGTCGTTTGGCCCGGGCGTTGGTGTGGGGGCTGGGGCTGGCCTCCTTGTTCTATTTCAACCGCGATGCCGATTGGGACAACTGGGCGGTCTATTTTTTTGGTGCCTATGGTCTGGGGGCTTTGGCGTACTGGTTCAGCCAACTGCCCTCGGGGCGGGCGCGGCGCTGGCGCATGTGGGCGCTGGTGCTGTTGACGCTGCTGGCGCTGGTGGTTGACTTCCGCACACGTATTGCCTTGGCGCTCACGGTGGCCGTGGTGCTGGCTTGGTCCTTGCGCAAGGGTTGGCTCTACAGCTGGCCACGCAGCCCGGTGCTGGCCTACCTGGGCAAAATTTCTTACTCGGTGTTTTTGCTGAATTTCCCGGTGGCGCTGGTGGTCAACGCCTGGTTCACACGGTATGGCTCGGACGATGTCTGGGTGCAGTCGGCGGGGGTGCTGGTGGCCTGGCTGGCCTGTAATCTGGCGGGGGCGGCTTTTTACCATCTGGTGGAGCAAAAACTCAGTCGGCTGGGGCGGCCCAGAGCGCCGCAGACTTTGTCAGCCTGAGTCGGTTGCGCGCTCAGGCTGTATCCCCGTGAGAGGACGAGGCCACAGCGCCACCTGCAGCGCGTGCAAAATCGGCACATGCCCAAGCCGTCCGCCACCTCTGCCGCCGCGCAGCCGACCAAGCCGCTGAGCGGCCCGCAGAAAGCCCTGCGCAAGCTGGGTTTGGATCGGCCGATTGACCTGGCACTGCATCTGCCGCTGCGTTACGAGGACGAGACCCGCCTGGTCAAGCTGCGCGATGTACGTGAGGGTGAGCAGGCCCAGGTGGAAGGCACGGTGCGCCACTGCGAGGTCCGGATCTCCGGTAGCCGCCAGCTGCTGGTCACGCTGGACGACGGCACCGGCACCTGTCTGCTGCGCTTTTTCACCTTTTACCCCTCGCAACAAAAGGCCCTGGCGGTGGGCAACCAGATCCGGGTGCGTGGTGAAATCCGGGGTGGTTTTGCCGGGCTGACGATGATGCACCCAACGTTCAAGCCCGCTGGTGGGCCACTGGCCACCGCGTTGACGCCGGTGTACCCGACGGTGGCCGGTTTGTCCCAGGCCTACCTGCGTCGGGCCGTGGACGCCGGGCTGGCGCGTGCCGAGTTGGTCGACACCATTCCCCCGGTGTATTTGAGTCAAATTGGCCTGCAGCCCAAGTGGAATATGCGCCAATCGCTCTCATTTTTGCACCATCCGACGCCGGATGTGACGCTGGCCGCGCTGCAGGACCACAGCCACCCGGCTTGGCAGAGGCTCAAGGCCGAGGAGTTGCTGGCGCAGCAGCTCTCGCAATTGCAGGCTAAACGCGAGCGCGCGGTCTTGCGCGCACCCGCGCTGACAACGGACGATGCGCTTACTTTGTCATCGCTCCTGCAGGGCGAAGACAGCGGCCACCCCGCGCGCCAGCCGCTGTATGAGCGCCTGCTGGCGACCTTGCCGTTTGCGCTGACCGGCGCCCAGCGCCGCGTCTGCGAAGAAATCACCCACGACCTGCACCAGACCATGCCCATGCACCGCCTGTTGCAAGGTGACGTGGGTTCCGGCAAAACCGTGGTGGCGGCATTGGCGGCCGCGGTGTGTATCGACGCCGGTTGGCAGTGTGCGCTGATGGCGCCCACCGAAATTTTGGCGACACAACACTTTGCCAAACTGGTCGGCTGGCTGCATCCGCTGGGCATCACCGTGGCCTGGCTCACCGGCAGCCAGAAGGCCAAAGAGCGGCGCGAGATGCTGGCGCTGATTGCCAGTGGCCAGGCGCAGCTGGTGGTGGGCACCCACGCGATCATCCAAGACAAGGTGCAATTCCACCGGCTGGCGCTGGCCATCATCGACGAGCAGCACCGCTTTGGGGTGGCCCAGCGCCTGGCCCTGCGTGGCAAGATGACCAACGACGGCGATGCTGCGGTATTCAGCCAGGGACACCGTGGAACCGGCTTTGCCGGGCCACAGGGTGTCGCCCCCTCGAGAGGGGAGGCGGCTACAAGCGATATTGGCGTCGGCCAATATCGGGGTAGTGAGCAAGCAACGGGGGGGGAACCTCATTTATTAATGATGACGGCTACGCCGATTCCGCGCACGCTGGCCATGAGTTATTACGCCGATCTGGATGTGTCCACGATTGACGAGCTGCCGCCCGGACGCACACCGATCATCACCAAGGTGGTCAACGACGCCCGCCGCGATGAGGTGGTGGCACGCATCCGGGCCCAGATTGCCGAGGGGCGGCAAATCTACTGGGTTTGCCCGCTGATCGAAGAAAGTGAGGCGCTGGACCTGCGCAACGCCACCGAGACCCATGCCCAGCTCAGCGCCGCGCTGCCCGGGGTGATGGTGGGCCTGCTGCATTCGCGCATGCCGGTGGCCGAGAAGCGGGCGGTGATGAGCCTGTTCACCGGTGGCCAGATGGGTGTGCTGGTCAGCACCACGGTGATCGAGGTCGGGGTGGATGTGCCCAATGCCAGCCTGATGGTGATCGAACATGCCGAGCGTTTCGGCCTGAGCCAATTGCACCAGCTGCGCGGCCGGGTCGGGCGCGGTGCGGCAGCATCCGCCTGTGTGCTGCTGTATTCCACCGGGGATGCACCGCGCCTGAGTGAAACCGCGCGTGAGCGGCTGCGCGCCATGGCCGAGAGCAACGACGGCTTCGAGATCGCCCGGCGCGACCTCGAGATCCGTGGCCCGGGCGAATTCATGGGTGCGCGCCAGTCGGGTGCGGCGCTCTTACGATTTGCCGATGTGGTGGCTGACGCGGGCCTGTTGGCCTGGGCGCGCGAGCTGGCACCCCTGATGCTGGACCAGCACCCGGCGCTGGCCCAGCAGCATGTGTTGCGTTGGCTCGGTGGCAAGGCCGAGTTTCTGAAGGCTTGATGGGTGCTTGCCGCCTCTTGATCCAGCCCCAAAGCAAGCCACCATTCTGATAAGACAATAGCCCCATGACCCTGACTGAACTCAAATACATCGTGGCGGTGGCGCGTGAGCGGCATTTTGGCAAAGCCGCCGAGGCCTGTTATGTGTCGCAGCCGACCCTGTCGGTGGCAGTGAAGAAGCTCGAAGAAGAACTGGATGTGAAGCTGTTTGAGCGCAGCGCCAACGAGGTGTCGGTTACCGCGCTGGGTGAGGCCATCGTGCGCCAGGCGCAAAGTGTGCTGGAGCAGGCTGCGGCCATCAAGGAGATCGCCAAACGTGGCAAAAACCCGCTGGCCGGGGCGCTGACCCTGGGGGTGATCTACACCATCAGCCCCTATTTGTTGCCTGCGCTGGTGCGCCAGGTGATCGAGCACACGCCCGAGATGCCGCTGATGCTGCAGGAGAATTTCACCGTCAAGCTGCTGGAGATGCTGCGCACCGGCGAGATTGACTGTGCCATTCTGGCTGAGCCCTTTCCCGACGCCGGGCTGGCGCTGGCGCCGCTGTATGACGAGCCGTTCATGGCGGCGGTGCCCACCCACCATCCGCTCGCCAGCCAGGCCAGTGTGACCAGTGAGCAGCTCAAAAACGAGACCATGCTGCTGCTGGGCGCGGGCCATTGTTTCCGCGACCATGTGCTGGAGGTGTGCCCCGAGTTCGCACGGTTTTCGGCCAATGCCGAGGGCATCCGCAAAAGTTTTGAGGGTTCGTCGCTGGAAACCATCAAACACATGGTGGCCGCTGGCATGGGCGTCACCCTGGTGCCACGCTTGAGTGTTCCCAAGGAGGCGCTGGAGCCCAGCTCCAAACGCAAACGCGATGAGGAGCCGTTCATTAAATACCTGCCCTTTGCCGGTGACCCGCCCACCCGCCGGGTGGTGCTGGCTTGGCGCCGCAGTTTCACCCGCTACGAGGCAATTGCCGCACTGCGCAACGCCATCTATGCGTGCGAATTGCCCGGTGTTCGCCGTCTTTCCTGAGCTAATAGCTATCAATATTGAATCAATCTGGAGTGGAGTTCATGGTCGAGTGTCAACCAGCGGTGCTGGCAGAGGTTCCCAAGTTGGGGCGGTATGTGTTTTTTTCGGTGGCGTCGG
Organism: Rhodoferax sp. BLA1; assembly: GCF_013416775.1. Taxonomy (GTDB): domain Bacteria; phylum Pseudomonadota; class Gammaproteobacteria; order Burkholderiales; family Burkholderiaceae_C; genus Rhodoferax. The sequence goes on along the minus strand of NZ_SZVI01000001.1, from coordinate 406,080 downwards.
TGTCGGTCGATCTGGTGCGCAGTGCCCTGACCCGGCTGGCCGCGCTGGCCAACGGTACGCAGGTGCTGGTCGGTCTGGGGCCGGAGCTGGTGCAGTTGTTGGGCGCCGAGGTGCCGGGGCTGCGCGGGTTCACCGCTTTGTCCGGCCCGGGCGTGTTTGTGCCAGCCACGCCCAGCGCCCTGTGTTGCTGGCTGCGTGGTGACGACTTGGGCGACCTGATGCACCTGACCCGCCGTCTGCAGCAGGCGCTGGCACCGGGTTTGACGCTTGATCAGGTGATCGATGGTTTTCGCCACGGGCGGGGGCCACAAGGCCACGGGCTGGATCTGACGGGTTATGAAGACGGCCTGGAAAACCCGGTGGACGATGCAGCACTAGAGGCGGCATTGGTACAGGGCGCTGGGCCAGGGCTCGATGGCAGCAGTTTTATGGTGGTGCAGCAATGGCGGCACAACCTGGATGCCTTTGAGGCGATGAGCCCCGAGCAGCAGGACCACACCGTGGGCCGCCGTCGCAGCGACAGTGAGGAGCTGGATGACGCCCCCGAATCTGCCCACGTCAAACGCACGGCGCAAGAGAGTTTCACCCCCGAGGCTTTCGTGTTGCGCCGCTCCATGCCCTGGGTGCAGGGTGAGCAGGCTGGGCTGGTGTTTGTGGCGTTTGGCCGTTCGTTTGATGCGTTTGAGGTTCAGATGCGGCGCATGGCGGGGCTGGATGATGGTCTGGTGGATGCCATGTTTGTTATTTCACGTCCCGTTACCGGCGCCCATTTCTGGTGTCCGCCGATGTTGGGTGGCCGTCTGGATTTGCGGCAAGTGGGTTTGTGAGGGGCGCAGCGTGAGTGTCTGGCAGAAGAAATTGGGCTTGTATCTGGATCTGATCCGCTGGAGCCGCCCGGCCGGCTGGCTGCTGCTGCTGTGGCCCACACTGGGGGCCTTGTGGGTGGCGGCGGGCGGTTTTCCGGGCTGGCATTTGCTGGCCGTGTTTGTGCTGGGCACGGTGCTGATGCGCAGCGCGGGTTGTTGTGTCAACGACGTGGCCGACCGCGAGTTTGACCGCCACGTCAAACGCACGGCGCAGCGCCCGGTGACCAGTGGGGTGCTCTCGGTCAAAGAGGCACTGGGCGTGGGGGCGGTGCTGGCGCTGCTGTCGTTTGCTCTGGTGTTGACCACCAACCGCATCACGGTGCTGCTGTCATTTGCGGCGCTGGCGGTGACGCTGATCTACCCCTTTGCCAAGCGTTGGGTGTCGATGCCACAGGCCGTGCTGGGGCTGGCGTTCAGCATGGGCATTCCGATGGCCTTTGCCGCAGTGCAGGGTGCGGTGCCGCCGCTGGCCTGGTGGTTGATGCTGGGCAACCTGTTCTGGGTGTTGGCTTATGACACCGAATACGCCATGGTCGACCGCGACGATGACTTGAAGATTGGCATCAAAACCTCGGCCATCACCCTGGGGCGCCTGGATGTGCCGGCGGTGCTGCTGTTTTACCTGTTATTCATAGGAATTTGGCATGTAGCCCTTATGCATAAAGGGCTGGGTGCTATTTATTTGGTGGCAATGGGTGTGGCCCTGGTGCAAGTTGCCTGGCATTACAGCCTGATCCGCCACCGAAGCCGTGAGGGGTGTTTCAAGGCTTTTCGGCTCAACCATTGGCTGGGGTTTGCGGTGTTTGCTGGTATTGCGGCTGGCTACGCCGTGTCATGACGCCGCATGCTCCCCACGTCGCCGGGTCTCACCTGGCGGTTCAGGTCCAAGTTGTTGGCCTGATTCAAAACCACATCACAAGCTTCTGGAGTGTCTATGTCAGACAGTGAAAAGAGCCCATTCAAGGGCAAAACGGGCTTGAGCCGTATCGTGAACGCCGCGACCTATTCCCTCCAAGGGCTACAAGCCGCCTGGGCCGACGAGGCAGCCTTTCGGCAGGTGTGCCTGTTGGCGCTGGTCGGCTTGGTGCTGATGGCCTGGCTGCCCCTGTCAGCCCATGACCGGGTCTTGATTGTGTTTGCCCATGTGTTCAGTATCGTGGTGGAGCTCATCAATTCGGCCATCGAAGCTGCTGTGGATCACACCTCGCTCAAAGTTCACCCGATGGCCAAGCGCGCCAAGGACTTGGGCAGCGCCGCCCAGCTGGTCAGCCTGCTCAACATGGCGGCCATCTGGCTGATTGTGCTGCTGGGGTGAGCCCCAAACGGCTGGGTGCGGCGGCGGCGCAGGGTGGAGAGGGCAGCGCAAGCTGTTTCAGCCACAAACAGCTTGCGCTTGCCGTAGTCCTTCGGCAGCCGAGGCACTGTGATTTCGGGCGCCTAGTCAGTGCGAGCCCCGTTTTATGCGGTGCCGAATTCGGCGCCCAGTTTTTTGGCGCGTTCGCGGGCGGCGTACATGGCATCAATGAACAGGGCGCGCACGTCGTTGTCTTCCATGCTGGAAATGGCTGCAAACGTGGTGCCCCCCTTGGAGGTGACACGTTGGCGCAGCACCTGGGGGCTGTCTGCCGAGGTTTGGGCCAGATCGCTGGCACCGGCAAACGTGGCGACTGCCAGGTGCTCGGCCTGTTCCCGGCTCAGCCCCATCTCGGTGCCCGCCATGGTCATGGCTTCCATGAAATAGAACACATAGGCCGGACCGGAACCGGACAGGGCGGTGACCACGTCGAGTTTGTCTTCGGTATCCAGCCAGAGAAACTCACCTGTGTTTGCCATCACCCGTTCCACTTGGGCACGGTCTTCCGCGCTGGCGCCCGCGCGGGCAAACAGCCCGCTGATGCCTTTGCCAATCAGCGCGGGTGTATTGGGCATGGCACGCACCACGCGCTGGGTACCCAGCCAGGCGGCCATGCTGTCCGTGGGGATGCCCGCAGCCACGCTCAGATGCAAGGCGTTGCCGGTGAAAGGGCCAGCCGCCACGGCGGCGTCCTTGAACGCCTGGGGTTTGATCGCCCACACCACGAGGGAAGCTGTGGCCAGACTCGGGTTGGCCTGAGCCTGGGCGGTGATGCCAAAACTGTCGCTGAGTTGCTGACGCGCTTCCTCTGACGGCTCAACCACGTCGATGTTTTGCGGTGAAACGCCCTGTTTGATCAGTCCGCCGATGATGGCGCTGGCCATGTTGCCGCCACCGATAAATGCAATGCGCTCGCTCATAAATATAGGCGGTGACAGGACCGCTGCTTGATTGTGGAAAACAACGAGTCTAATCAATTGGGCTTACACATTTCCTTCGGAGTTGGGGTGGGCAAGACGCTTGAAAACGGATCGGTTTTGGGCCAGCCGTCAAGTCGGAAGAAGACCGTAGCTCATCTGCGAGGTTGAATGCAAGTTGTCTCCCGCGTGCCCCTGTGCTGATCTGTCGCTGCTTGGGGGGCGACTTGACTTCGTCGCATCCAGAAGCCCGGGTTATGTGCAAAAGAGCCACCGCGTGCGGGATGTCGTGAGATGTTGTGGATGACTTTGCCAAGGCTTTTTGTTGTAACTTGCAAAAAAGTTTTGACTGACTGAACTTTTCAATGCATAATACGTGGCTTCGCTTGAAAAAGCATGAAGTGTCTGCCCAAAGCTGACGGTGTGAGTGGTTCACGCCGAGTGCAACGGGCCCAAGACTGATCGGAAAGCGGTTTGCGTTGTGCAGGCTTAGGTTTCTGGTGCAAGTTGGGAATAAACAAATGATCCAAACCGAATCTCGACTCGAAGTCGCCGACAACACCGGCGCGAAGTCCGTTCTGTGCATTAAGGTGCTGGGCGGATCCAAGCGTCGCTACGCCAGTGTTGGCGACATTATCAAAGTGAGCATCAAAGAAGCTGCTCCACGTGGGCGCGTCAAGAAGGGCGATGTCTACAGTGCTGTTGTGGTGCGCACTGCCAAGGGTATCCGTCGTAGTGATGGCTCTTTGGTGAAATTTGATGGCAATGCAGCGGTGCTGCTGAATGCCAAGCTGGAGCCTATTGGCACCCGCATCTTTGGGCCGGTAACCCGTGAACTGCGTACTGAGAAGTTCATGAAGATCGTGTCCTTGGCTCCTGAAGTTTTGTAAGGACTCCTCATGAACAAAATTCGCAAAGGCGACGATGTCATCGTGTTGACGGGTCGTGACAAGGGTAAGCGCGGCAAGGTTGCGCTGCGCAGTGATGACTCTCATCTGGTGGTTGAGGGTGTCAATGTGGTTAAAAAGCATGCCAAGCCCAATCCTATGAAGGGTGAGGCTGGTGGTATTGTTGAAAAGACCATGCCGATTCACCAGTCCAATGTTGCCATTTTTAATGCGACAACTGGCAAGGCTGATCGGGTTGGTATCAAGTTGCAGGCTGACGGCAAACATGTTCGTGTTTACAAGTCAAGCGGCGAAGAAATCAAGGTGGCATGAACATGGCTCGTTTGCAAGAACTCTATCGGGAAAAGCTGGCTCCTGAGTTGATGGCCAAATATGGCTACAAGTCACCAATGGAAGTGCCTCGCCTCACCAAGATCACCTTGAATATGGGTGTGAGTGAGGCGGTTGCTGATAAGAAGGTGATGGATCACGCTGTGGGCGATTTGACCAAGATTGCTGGTCAGAAGCCTGTGGTGACGATGTCCAAGAAGGCGATCGCTGGTTTCAAGATTCGTGAAAACCAAGCTATTGGTTGCATGGTGACCTTGCGTGGCGCTCAGATGTATGAGTTCCTGGATCGTTTTGTTACTGTGGCTTTGCCTCGGGTGCGCGATTTCCGTGGTATCTCGGGTCGTTCTTTTGATGGCCGTGGTAACTACAACATCGGCGTGAAAGAGCAAATCATTTTTCCTGAAATTGAGTACGACAAGGTGGATGCCCTGCGCGGTCTCAATATCAGTATCACAACAACGGCCAAAACCGATGATGAGTGCAAGGCGCTGCTCGCAGGTTTCCGTTTCCCCTTCAAGAACTGAGGTGATCTGTGGCTAAGATGGCTTTAATCGAGCGTGAGCTCAAAAGAGACAAACTGGTTGCCAAGTACGCAAAAAAACATGCGGAATTGAAGGCGATTTCCAACGATGCCAAGCGCACCGATGAAGAGCGTGCTGCTGCCCGCTTGGGTCTGCAAATGTTGCCTCGTAATGCCAACCCGACTCGTCAGCGTAACCGTTGTGCAATCACTGGTCGCCCGCGTGGCACCTTTGCGCAGTTTGGTTTGGCTCGGGCCAAAATTCGTGAAATGGCTTTTGCTGGAGAAATCCCCGGCATGGTCAAGGCCAGCTGGTAAGCGGCAGGAGACATAGATATGAGTATGAGTGATCCTATTGCCGACCTGTTGACGCGCATTCGCAATGCGCAGATGGTTGCCAAGACTTCTGTTCGCGTGCCTTCTTCCAAGGTGAAAGTCGCAATTGCCCAAGTTCTGAAGGACGAAGGTTATATCGATGACTTCAAAGTCAATACCGTAGACGGTAAACAAGAGCTTGAAATTGCTTTGAAGTATTACGCTGGTCGCCCGGTTATTGAGCGTATTGAGCGCGTTAGCCGCCCTGGTTTGCGTGTCTACCGCGGTAGCGATGCGATTCCGCAAGTGCAAAACGGCCTGGGCGTCGCGATTGTCACAACGCCCAAGGGTGTGATGACTGATCGCAAAGCCCGCGCTACCGGTGTCGGTGGCGAAGTGCTTTGCTACGTCGCCTGATGCGTGACATTTAGGAGTAACAGAACATGTCTCGTATTGGAAAAATGCCGGTTGCCATTCCTGCTGGGGTGGAAGTGGTTTTGTCTGAGACGCAAGTGAGCGTCAAGGGTGCAGGTGGTTTGTTGTCGTTGGCTCAAAACAGCCTGGTCAAAGTGGTTAGCGAAGGCGGTAAGGTGAGCTTTACAGCTGCTAACGACTCTCGTGAAGCGGATGCCATGTCCGGTACCTATCGCCAGTTGGTCAACAACATGGTGATTGGTGTCAGCAAAGGTTTTGAGAAGAAGCTGACCTTGTTGGGCGTCGGTTACAAGGCGCAAGCCCAAGGTAGCAAGCTCAATTTGGTGGTCGGTTATTCACACCCTGTCAACAAAGATATGCCTCAGGGCATTACTGTGGCAACACCGACACCTACTGAAATCGTGATCAAGGGTGCTGATCGCCAGCGCGTTGGTCAAGTTGCTGCTGAAATTCGCGCCATTCGGCCGCCTGAGCCTTACAAGGGCAAAGGCATCCGTTATGCGGATGAAAAAGTCGCGATCAAAGAAACGAAGAAGAAATAAGGAGCCGCACTATGTTGACCAAAAAAGAACAGCGTCTTCGCAGAGCTCGTCAGACCCGTATCAGGATCGCGAACCAGGGTGTAGCGCGCTTGACAGTGAATCGCACCAATTTGCACATTTATGCCAGCGTGATTTCTGGCGACGGCTCCAAAGTATTGGCCACTGCCTCAACAGCCGAAGCAGAAGTGCGTCAGTCTTTGGGCGCATCGGGCAAAGGTGGCAACGTGGCTGCAGCTCAAATTATCGGCAAGCGTGTGGCAGAAAAAGCCAAGGCAGCTGGTGTTGAGAAGGTGGCATTTGATCGGGCGGGATTTGCGTACCATGGCCGCGTCAAAGCGCTGGCAGATGCAGCACGTGAAGCTGGCTTGCAGTTCTAAGCAGATCGGAAATTAAGATGGCTAAAGTACAAGCGAAGATGCAGGGTAAGGCTGAGGGTCCTGAGGACGGTTTGCGCGAAAAAATGATCGCGATCAACCGTGTGACCAAAGTCGTCAAGGGTGGTCGTATTCTTGGCTTTGCAGCACTGACTGTTGTTGGTGATGGTGATGGCACTGTTGGCATGGGCAAAGGCAAATCGAAAGAAGTGCCTGCAGCTGTCCAGAAGGCAATGGAAGAGGCCCGCCGCAACATGACGAAAGTCTCGTTGAAGAACGGTTCGATACATCACAAGGTGATGGGTCAACACGGTGCAGCATCTGTGATGATGGCGCCTGCTCCTAAAGGTACCGGCATCATTGCTGGTGGTCCTATGCGTGCGGTGTTTGAAGTGGTTGGTATCACTGACATCGTTGCCAAGAGCCATGGCTCCAGCAATCCTTACAACATGGTTCGTGCAACGCTCGATGCCCTGTCGCATGCAACAACCCCGTCGGTGGTTGCAGCCAAACGCGGCAAGACCATCGAAGACCTGTTTGCTTGATTGGAGAATCTAGATGACGATCGAAAAAAAAGTAACAGTTCAACTGGTGCGTAGCCCGATTGGCTGTGCAGCGTCCCACCGAGCAACCGTTCGTGGTCTGGGCCTGCGCAAGATGCGTAGCACCAGCGAGTTGGTTGATACGCCTGAAGTGCGTGGCATGATTAACAAGATCAGTTATCTGGTCAAGGTGCTCTAAGAGGTTCATGATGGAATTGAATGGCATTAAGCCTGCTGATGGCGCTAAACATTACAAGCGGCGAGTTGGCCGTGGTATCGGGTCCGGTCTAGGTAAAACAGCTGGTCGTGGACACAAGGGTCAAAAATCTCGTGCTGGTGGCTACCACAAGGTGGGTTTCGAAGGCGGTCAAATGCCTATGCAACGCCGTTTGCCCAAGCGTGGATTCAAATCTGCTTTGCTCAAATTCAACGCTGAAGTCACGTTGTCTGCTCTGAACCTGCTTGATGTTGCTGAAGTGAATTTGGTTGTTCTCAAGCAAGCTGGTTTGGTGGGCGAACTTGCCAAAGTGGTCAAAATCATCAAAACTGGCGAATTGACAAAAGCAGTCAAACTGACCGGTATTGGTGCTACTGCAGCAGCAAAAGTGGCTATCGAGGCCGCTGGCGGCTCCTTGGCTTAATTCGTATTCGAGATAATTGCACGTGGCAACGAGTTCGGCATCCGTAGCTAAGACAGATAAGTACGGCGATTTGCGTCGTCGTCTTATATTTTTGTTGCTGGCATTGGTGGTTTACCGTGTTGGTGCACATATCCCTGTGCCTGGCATTGATGCTGCGCAGTTGCAACAATTCTTCAACGGCCAACAGGGCGGCATTCTGGGCATGTTCAACATGTTCTCAGGTGGCGCATTGTCCAGGTTTACTATCTTCGCATTGGGCATCATGCCCTATATCTCTGCATCGATCATCATGCAGTTGATGGGGTATGTATTGCCAGCCTTTGAACAGTTGAAAAAAGAAGGTGAAGCTGGTCGTCGCAAAATCACTCAATATACGCGGTATGGAACGCTCGGTTTGGCTTTGTTCCAGTCTCTGGGGATTGCAGTAGCCTTGGAAAGTTCAGCTGGTTTGGTGATTTCTCCTGGCTTTGGTTTTCGTGTGACAGCGGTTGTGACCCTGACTGCGGGTACGATGTTTTTGATGTGGCTTGGCGAGCAAATTACTGAACGTGGCTTGGGTAATGGTATATCGATTTTGATTTTTGGTGGTATTGCTGCAGGTTTGCCTAACGCCATCGGTGGATTGCTGGAGCTGGTTAGAACTGGCGCGATGAGTATCATTGTTTCTTTGTTCATCATTGTTCTTGTTGCCTTGGTGACTTACTTTGTGGTATTTGTTGAGCGAGGACAGAGAAAAATTCTTGTGAATTACGCCAGGCGGCAGGTCGGTAACAAGGTTTACGGTGGTCAGTCTTCTCATTTGCCCTTGAAGCTGAACATGGCAGGTGTTATCCCTCCGATCTTTGCGTCGTCGATTATTCTGTTGCCGGCTACTATCGCAGGTTGGTTCAGTTCCGGTGAGTCAATGCGTTGGCTGAAAGATATTGCTGGCTCTTTGTCACCGGGGCAGCCTGTCTACGTGATGTTTTATGCAGCAGCGATTATATTTTTCTGCTTTTTCTACACCGCGCTTGTGTTTAACAGCAAAGAAACTGCAGATAACTTGAAAAAGAGCGGTGCCTTTGTTCCTGGTATTCGCCCTGGTGAAAATACCGCTAAGTACATTGATAAGATTTTGCTGCGTTTGACATTTGTTGGCGCGATCTATATCACGTTGGTTTGCTTGTTGCCTGAATTTTTGATTTTGAAATACAACGTTCCATTCTATTTTGGTGGTACTTCACTGTTGATTATTGTTGTTGTGACTATGGATTTCATGGCACAAGTTCAAAACTATTTGATGTCCCAGCAATATGAATCTTTATTAAAGAAGGCTAATTTCAAGTCTTCTTGAAATGTTGATTATGGCAAAAGACGATGTTATTCAAATGCAAGGTGAGATAGTTGAAAATCTCCCTAATGCAACCTTCAGAGTGAAATTGGAAAATGGCCATGTTGTGCTGGGTCATATCTCCGGGAAAATGAGGATGCACTACATCAGGATATTGCCTGGGGATAAAGTCACGGTTGAGTTAACACCCTATGATTTGACCAGAGCAAGAATTGTCTTTAGAGCCAAGTAACAAGTTATTGTTTGGAATTGTTTAGGAGAATGAAATGAAGGTTTCGGCTTCGGTTAAGAAAATTTGCCGTAACTGCAAGATTATTCGGCGCAAAGGTGTTGTTCGCGTGATCTGTACAGATCCTCGCCACAAACAGCGTCAGGGTTAATTGCAAGAGTTATAGAGGAACAAAATGGCACGTATCGCTGGTATTAATATTCCGCCGCAAAAGCACTCTGAAATTGGTTTGACTGCCATTTTTGGTGTTGGTCGTAGTCGCGCACGCAAGATCTGTGAGGCCTGTGGGATCGACTTCTCTAAGAAGATCAAAGATCTGACGGACGCAGAGCTCGAAAAACTGCGTGATGAAGTTGGCAAGTTCACGATTGAAGGCGACTTGCGTCGCGAAACAACCATGAACATCAAGCGCTTGATGGACATTGGTTGCTACAGGGGGTTTCGCCACCGCCGCGGGCTGCCGTTGCGTGGTCAACGCACCCGTACCAACGCGCGTACGCGTAAAGGGCCGCGTAAGGCCGCAGCGTCCCTCAAAAAATGACATTGACTGAAAGATAACTATGGCAAAAGCACCCGCCAATAACGCAGCACAACGTGTCCGCAAGAAAATCCGCAAGAATGTTGCTGATGGTATCGCCCACGTCCATGCGTCATTCAACAACACCATCATCACTATCACTGACAGACAAGGCAATTCGTTGTCTTGGGCATCATCTGGTGGTCAAGGTTTTAAAGGTTCACGCAAGTCGACACCATTTGCGGCTCAAGTTGCTTCTGAAGTTGCTGGCAGGGCTGCTATTGAGCAGGGCATTAAGAACCTTGATGTTGAAATCAAAGGTCCTGGTCCAGGACGCGAGTCTTCTGTTCGTGCACTTGCCGCGCTCGGTATTCGCATCAATATGATTGCAGACGTGACGCCGGTGCCGCACAACGGTTGCCGTCCTCAAAAGCGTCGTCGTATCTAATTTTTCAACCAAGCCCACCGCCACGGTTCTACCGTGGCTCCCGCTTTTTTGCGGTAGCTGATTTAAAGGATTTCAAGTGGCACGTTACCTAGGCCCAAAGGCCAAACTCTCTCGCCGTGAAGGCACCGATTTGTTCTTGAAGAGCGCACGTCGCTCTATTGGGGACAAAGCAAAATTTGACTCCAAGCCTGGTCAGCACGGCCGGACTTCTGGTGCTCGTACTTCCGACTTCGGTCTGCAGCTGCGGGAGAAGCAAAAAGTCAAACGCATGTACGGTGTGTTGGAAAAACAGTTCCGCCGTTATTTTGAAGAAGCTGATCGTCGCAAGGGCAATACAGGTTCTAACCTGTTGTTCTTGTTGGAAACGCGTTTGGACAATGTGGTCTATCGCATGGGCTTTGGTTCTACACGTGCTGAAGCGCGTCAATTGGTGTCGCACAAAGCTGTTCTCGTCAACGGCAAGTCAGTCAACATCCCGTCTTACATGGTGAAGGTTGGTGATGTGTTGTCTGTGCGTGAAAAGTCAGCTAAGCAGAATCGCGTTGTTGAGGCGTTGCAGTTGGCTCAACAGGTTGGCATGCCCGCCTGGGTTGATGTCAATGCAGAGAAGGTGCAAGGCGTTTTCAAGGCTATCCCTGACCGTGACCAGTTTGCGGCAGATGTGAATGAATCCTTGATCGTTGAACTGTATTCACGCTAAGCCGAGTCAGTTACGGGTTTGAGATACAGGCCTGTACAGGCCTTTGGTCGTCTAGTCAGCCTTACCGATGTAACGAGTCGGGGGTATTGAGAGGAAAATTCATGCAAAGTAGTTTGTTAAAGCCAAAAGCAGTTCAAGTTGAACAACTGTCAGCGCACCGGGCAAAAGTGGTGCTTGAACCTTTTGAGCGCGGCTACGGCCATACTTTGGGAAATGCGTTGCGTCGGGTGCTGTTGTCCTCCATGCCTGGTTATGCGCCAACTGAAGTGACGATTGCCGGTGTGTTGCACGAATACTCTTCTATCGATGGTGTACATGAGGACGTTGTCAACATCCTTTTGAACCTGAAGGGTGTTGTATTCAAGTTGCATAACCGTGATGAGGTGACACTCAGTTTGCGCAAAGACAGTGAAGGTGTTGTCTCTGCAGGAGACATTCAGACGCCGCACGACGTTGAAATTGTGAACCCTGAGCATGTGATTGCCAATTTGGCAGCCGGTGGCAAGCTGGATATGCAGATCAAGGTTGAAAAAGGTCGCGGTTATGTGCCTGGCACTTTGCGCCGTCACGGTGATGAGTCTTCCAAGTCCATCGGGCGTATTGTCTTGGACGCGTCCTTCTCCCCGGTTCGTCGCGTGAGTTACACCGTGGAAAGCGCTCGTGTTGAGCAGCGTACCGATCTTGACAAGTTGATTCTTGACATTGAAACCAACGGCGCAATTTCAGCTGAAGATGCCGTGCGAGCGTCAGCAAAAATTCTTGTTGAGCAATTGGCCGTGTTCGCACAGCTGGAAGGTGGCGACATTGATGCCATCGTTTCTCCATCTTCTCGGGGTAATGCCCAGTTTGACCCGGTGTTGTTGCGCCCGGTTGATGAGTTGGAGTTGACGGTTCGTTCAGCCAACTGCCTCAAAGCAGAGAATATTTACTACATTGGTGATCTGATCCAACGCACTGAAAACGAGTTGTTGAAGACACCTAACCTGGGACGTAAGTCTCTGAATGAAATCAAGGAAGTTTTGGCGTCTCGTGGCTTGACCCTGGGAATGAAACTTGAAAGCTGGCCTCCGGCCGCACTTGAAAAGCGTTGATTTAAAACGCCTCGGGCAGTACCTGATACGGCTGCTTGTTAAATAAACTAAGGAAATTACCATGCGTCACGGACTCGGACTTCGTAAACTAAATCGCACCTCTTCTCATCGTTTGGCTATGTTGCGCAACATGATGAACTCGCTTATCGAGCATGAAGTCATCAAGACCACTGTGCCTAAAGCCAAGGAACTTCGTCGTGTTGTTGAGCCGATGATCACATTGGCCAAAGAAGCCACGGTTGCCAACCGTCGTTTGGCTTTTGATCGTTTGCGCGATCGTGACAGCGTTGTGAAGCTCTTCAACGAGCTCGGCCCACGCTTCAAGGCGCGTCCGGGCGGCTACACCCGCATCTTGAAGATGGGTTATCGCGTCGGTGACAACGCGCCTATGGCTTTGGTTGAATTGGTTGATCGTCCTGCAGCTGTTGAGCCGATTGAAGCCGCAGAATAGGTTATAATTTAAAGCTACCGCGCGATGGAGCAGTCTGGTAGCTCGTTGGGCTCATAACCCAAAGGTCGGAGGTTCAAATCCTTCTCGCGCAACCAATCAAATCAAGCACTTAGCTTGTATCAAAGGCCCGCTTTATGCGGGCTTTTTGCTTTGTGTTGGCACAGCCTCGTTGATTGCGCATTCGACGCTGGTTTTGTGTTGCTCATCGCAGGCGTATGCCATTGTTAGCCTGTGGAGCCTGGTCTGAACGTCGCTGTGATTCAGCTACGACGTCCGTTATTTCGACGCGTGCGCAGTCTTTGCCGTGTCACGAATTCTTCATGTTGTCTCTGCATACTGCCATCGGCATCCTGCCAGATTCAGCGAACCCGTGGAGAAAACAGCATGAACCAACACACCGACACCGCATTCGGCGCCGACGATGCATTTTTGCCGCAGGATACGGACGTTGATTTTGAGTCGGTGGGTGATCACCACCGTGCGGCGGCTCACCATTTTGCCGCTGCGGCGCGGCACCATTTGGCTGCGGCCGCGGCAGATGACGAAGGTGATACCGAGACCGCCGATCGCCATTCGTTTCTGGCCTACCGTCAACGCCTCAATGGGGTGCAATACGCTGAAATTGCTGTCATGGACAGTGAAAGCGCCGAAGACGTGATTGAGAGCGGCCTCTGAAACCAGCGCTTCGTCTGGGCTTGTTGGCGCTGTTGTTGGCGCTGGCCGCCTGTTCACCGCGCCAGCTGATTCTCCAAGAAGCCGCCACCGCACTGGCCACCCAGGGTCAGGCGCCAGAGGACGACCTGGTGCTGGCGCGCGAAGCCAGCGCGTTCTACCTCAAGTTGTCTGAATCCGTGCTGCGCGAAATACCGAGCAATGTGCCCTTGGCGGTGGCTGTCGCCTCTGGATTCACCCAATACGCTTACGCCTTTGTGCAGTTCGACGCCGATCGCCTTGATGTCAAAGACGCCCGGGCGGCACAAAAACTGCGTGAACGTGCGGCTAAGCTGTACCAGCGCGCTCGGCGTCATGCCATGACCACGCTTGAGCTTCACATCCCTGGTTTTACCAAAGCCCTGGCCAGTCCAACGCCACAGCAATGGCCGAGTTTGGTGCCAGATCAGGTGGACTTGGCGTACTGGGCTGCCGCATCCTGGGGCGGGCAAATTGCCTTGTCTAAAGACCAGCCCCATGTGGTTGCCGATCTGCCATTGGCCATGCGCTTGGCTCAATTGGCTTATGCGGCAGCGCCGCAAGCAAGCCGGGGTGCATTGGCCAGCCTGATGGGCACGTTTGAGGCGGCTCGGCCCGGTGGCTCAGGACAGCGCGCGGTGGACTATTTTGATGAGGCGATTGGACTGGATGGTCGCGTCAGCGCGGCGGCGTATGTTGCCAAGGCCGAGGCGATTGCCTTGCCTGCGGGCGATCGGCCAGCGTTTGAGTCTTTGCTGAAGCAGGCCTTGGTCACCAGCGCCACCAACCCCGACTTGTCAAACAGTGTGATGCGTGAACGAGCGATTTGGTTACTGGACAACACAGACGATCTTTTTTAAGTGTTTGCATGATGTATTTTTCAACAATGAGGCGCCAGCTTCTCGGTACGGCCTTTGCCGTTTTGGCCGCCTTGAGCAGTTTGCCCGCACACGCTGCCACCAAGCAGCTGCGCATTGGCACTTTGGCACCCAAAAATTCGCTCTACCACCGCCAGTTGCAAGCCATCGGTGAGGCCTGGCGCACAGCCCAGGGGAGTGATGCCAAATACCTGATCTACACGGACGGCAGCCAAGGTGGTGAAGCTGAACTGGCGCGACGCATGCGTATTGGCCAACTGCAAGCTGCGTTGATGTCGGTGGTGGGGCTGCGTGAGATTGAACCCTCCATTGCAGCCCTACAAAACCTGCCCTTGCTGTTCAAAAACTGGGAGGAAGTGGACTACGTGCGCGAGAAGATGCGCGCCGCTATGGAAAAGAAATTTCTGGACAAAGGTTTTGTGGTGCTGGCCTGGGGTGATTCGGGCTGGGTACGCTTCTTCTCCAAAGAGCCCGCGTTCAGCCCTGCTGACTTCCTCAAAATGAAGTTCTTTGCCTGGGGTGCCGAGTCAGAGCAGCAAGAGATCATGAAAAGCCTGGGTTACACCCCGGTGCCGCTGGAAACCAGCGACATTCTCCCGGCGATCCAGACCGGCATGATCTCGGTGGTGCCCTCCACCCCGTACTTTGCTTTGGCCAGTCAGATCTATAACACCGCGCCCAACATGTTGGAGATCAACTGGGCGCCGATTGTGGGTGCTTTGGTGCTCACCCAAAAAGCCTGGGACGACATGAGCCCGGAGGCCCAGCAAACGCTACGCAGTGCGGGTGACAAGGCCGGGCAGATCATGCGCACCCAGGCTCGCCAGGAAGTGGAAGACGCCGTGACCGCGATGAAACAACGGGGTCTGGTGGTCAACAAACCGAAGCCTGAGCAGATGAAAGAGTGGTCCGCCCTGGCCGACAAACTTTACCCGCGCATTCGTGGGCGCATGGTCCCGGCTGACACCTTTGATGAGGTGTTCTTTCACCTCAAAGCCTATCGGGCCAGTCAAGGGCGCTAGTTGTGACAGCGCCAAACTGGGCTCGCTGGCCGCGCCTGCAACGATGTGACGAGCTGTTGGCTTCATTGGCCCTGATGCTGATGGTGCTGATTCCGCTGCTGGAAATGGCTCTGCGCCCGATGATGGGGCGTGGCGTGGACAACGCACCGGTGCTGGTGCAACACCTGGGCCTGGTGCTGGCCATGTTGGGCGCGGTGGCTGCAGAGCGCCACGGCCACCTGAGCAGCTTGGGTAATGCGTTTTCCAAGCTGGGTGGTGAGCGCCTTCAGATCGGCATCAAAGTTTTAGCCCAGGGCAGTGCGGCGCTGGTGTGTGGTGTGCTGACGCTGGCCAGCTGGCGCTTGGTGGCCACTGAGATCGAGGTGGCCCATAACCTGGCGTATGGGCTGCCGACCTGGTGGGTGCAGATGCTGATGCCTGTTGGTTTTGCCTTGCTGGGGGCCAAATTAGGTGCCCGTTGTGCTGAGGTGCATTGGCTCAAGGGCGTGTTTGCCTTGTTGTTGCCGGGCCTGGGTTTTTGGCTGGGCAGCAGCTACGAAGGTCTTGAACCACCACTCTGGCCGGCCGTGGTGTGGCTGCTGGCAGCCTTGCTGGGTGGTGCGCCGATTTTTGCCGTGCTGGGTGGGCTGGCGCTGGCCCTGTTCTGGCACGAGGGGCAACCGCTGGCCTCGGTGGCGCTGTCGCATTACCAGATCACGGTGAACGCCTCTTTGCCTGCTTTGCCACTGTTCACATTGGCGGGGCTGGTGTTTGCGCGCACCGGTGCGGCGGCGCGTCTGGGGGCGGTGTTCATGGCGCTGTTTGGGGGAGGTGTCACCGGCACGGTGGTGGCTGCGGCGTTGTTGTGCTCATGTTTTACAGCTTTCACTGGTGGCAGTGGCGTCACGATTCTGGCGCTGGGAGGTTTGTTGTTACCACTGCTGCGCAACGCCGGGCTGCCCGAGCAGCGTGGCATCAGCCTGGTCACCAGCGCCAGCGCGCTCGGGGTGCTGCTGGCGCCATCTGTGCCCTTGATTTTGTACGCCGTGATTGCCCGGGTCCCCATCAACACCATGTTTCTGGCCGGACTGGTACCGGCCTTGGTCATGGTGGCTTGCCTGGTGTTGTTGGGGGGCTACCTGCGCCGCGGCGGCTTGTTGCCGGTCCCAGCTCTGGTGGCCGACACCAGGGCAAGTACCCCACACAAACCTAGCGCCCGGCATGTTCTGCCCGCGGTGTGGGCCGCCAAATGGGAGATTCTGGCGCCCGTGATCGCCATGGGTTCACTGGTGAGTGGTTTGGCCACACCGATGGAGAGCGCCGCGCTGACCGCCGCCTACGCGGTGGCCACCCAGACTTTGGCCCATCGGGAGCTGAGCTGGCGCCTGCTGGGACAGGCTTTGAGCGACTGCGCCCAAATCATCGGCGGGGTGATGCTGATCCTGGGCATGGCCCTTGGTCTGACAAACTATCTGGTGGACAGTGGCCTGCCCAACGAGGTGGTTGACTGGGTGCAGGCTTGGCTGCCCAACAAGTACCTGTTCTTGCTGGCGCTCAATGTGTTTTTGCTGGCTGCTGGGTCCCTGATGGAGATCTACGCCGCCATCGTGTTTCTGGTGCCTTTGCTGCTGCCGGTGGCGTTGAGTTATGGCATTGACCCGGTGCACTTTGGCATCATCTTTTTGGCGAACATGGAGATGGGTTTCCTGGCACCACCAGCAGGCATGAACCTGTACTTTGCCTCGGCGATGTTTGGCAAACCCCTGCGCTACGTGGCGCGCTCGGTTTTGCCTGCGGTACTGGCGATTTTTCTGGGCACGCTGGTCATCTCCTGCTTGCCGCTGTTGTCTACGGCTTTGCCCGCTTGGCTGAGTCGACCTTAGGCAGCCGTATCTTGTGTGGTTGCTGTACTAAAGATAGCTGTTGGTCCTTGATCTATAAGGGCTGCAGCCTGTTTTGGCACTAGAAAATTGTCGTGGCGCATGGTTCTACACCGCGACCGCCCTGTGCCATCACAGCATCTTTTCCAGAAACGCCCGGGTACGGGGGTGTTCGGGGGCGGCAAACAGTTCTCGCGCTGGGCGCGCTTCGACCACCACACCACCGTCCATAAAAACCACGCGCCCGGCCACCTCTCGGGCAAAGGCCATCTCGTGGGTGACCACAATCATGGTCATGTGTTCCTCGGCCAGCTCGCGCATGGTGCTCAGCACCTCGCCGGTCAGCTCGGGGTCGAGCGCCGAGGTCGGTTCGTCAAACAGCATGATGTCGGGCTCCATCGCCAGCGCGCGGGCAATGGCCACACGCTGCTTTTGCCCACCCGACAGGCGCGACGGGTAGCTGTCGCGTTTGTCAAACAAGCCGACCTTGCGCAGCAAGGCCTCGGCCTTGGGCACGATCTCCTCCAGGCGGGCACCCTTGACCGTGAGTGGTGCCTCGATCAGGTTCTGCAACACCGTCAGGTGCGGGAACAGGTTGAAGTGCTGGAACACCATGCCCATCTTGCGGCAGACGCGGTTGATGTCAGTCGGCGGCACGTAGTGGCAGAGCCCCTGGGCGTTGGTGGTCACCAGCGGCTCACCCTCGATCTCGATGTTGCCGCGGTGGATGGTTTCCAGGTGAATCAGGCAGCGCAGGAAGGTGCTTTTGCCCGAACCAGAGGGGCCGATGACGGCGATCACCTCGCCCTTGTCGACGTCCAGCGAGACGCCCTTGAGCACCTCGACCGCGCCGAAACGCTTGTGCACGTCGGTGGCACGGATCATCGGACTATTCATCATAAACAGCGTATTTCTTTTCCAGGCGCTGGAAACCGTAGGTCAGCACCAGGGTCATGATCAGGTAAAAAGCAGCAGCCACCACAAACGGCGAGGTGGTGAAATCACGCTGCACAATGCCACGCGCGGCGCGCAGCAGGTCGTTCATGGCCAGCACGTAAATCAGCGAGGTGTCTTTGACCAGGGTGATGGTCTCGTTGCTCATCGGCGGCAGGATGCGTTTGAGCACCTGTGGCAGCACAATGCGCCGCATGGTTTGCGGGTAGCTCAAACCCAGCACCTTGGCGCCCTCGTACTGACCCCGATCAATCGACTGGATACCAGCGCGGAAGATCTCGGCAAAGTAAGCCGCGTAGTTCAGCACAAAGGCCAAAATCGCAGACGGAAAATCTGGCAGCCGCACACCAATGATCGGGATGAAGGGCAGGGCGAAGTAGATGAACAACATCTGCAGCATCAGCGGTGTGCCGCGCATCAGCCAGATGTAGCCGTTGACCAGGCCACTGAGGATGCCAAAACGGGAAATCCGCAGCAGCGCCAGGCCCAGACCCAGCGGCACAGCCAGTACCAGGGTGATCAGGAACACCTGGAGCGTGACAGCGCTGCCCTGCAACAGGGGCGGCAAGATGGTGGTGATGTAGTCCATGGATGAGTGTCAGTGCCCGAAAAAAATCCGGTCGTAGCAGTGGCAGCGCGTCAACGCAGCAGCCTGTCTTACGACCGGATGTTGGGCCAGAGCCCGCAGCAGCTTATTTCTTGATAATGTCTTTGCCAAACCACTGGGTCGAAATCTTGGCGGCGGTGCCGTCGGCCTTCATGTCGTCCAGTGCCTTGTCAAGCTTGGCGGCCAGTTCTGTGTCGCCCTTGCGCGTGCCCACGCCGTAGTCTTCGGTGCCAAAGTTGTCTTCCAGCACGCGGTACTCACCCGGCTTCTTGCCAGCGTAGTAGCGCCCCACAATTTCATCCACCACCAGGGCGTCCAGACGTCCTGCGGACAGGTCCATCAGTGCCGTCACGTTGTCGCCGAATTTCTTGAGTTCCTTGAGCGATTTGGCGGTGGCTTCGTCCTTTTGCACGGCTTCTACAGCGCTGCTGCCGTCTTGAACACCAACAACCTTGCCTTTGAGCTGCGCCTTGTTGGTGATTGATGATTTGTCGGTCACCACCACGATCTGGCGGTTTTCCAGGTACGGCTTGGTGAACAAGATGTTGGCTTTGCGCTCTTCGGTGATCGTCAGACCGTTCCACAACACGTCGATGCGGTTGCCGTTGAGTTCGGCTTCCTTGGCGCTCCAGTCGATGGGTTTGAAGCTCACTTCCACCCCGAGGCGTTTGCCGGCTTCCTTGGCCAAGTCGATGTCAAAACCGATCAGCTCGTTTTTGTCATCGCGAAAACCCATGGGCGGAAAGTTGTCGTCCAGGCCAATGACGATGGCCTTGGCCGCCACTGGTGCGGGTGCAGGTGCTGCGGCCACGGGCTCTTCCTTTTTGCCACAGCCGGTCACCACCAATGCCGCCATCAGACCGGCCATCATCCAAAAAGCACGTTTGTTCATGTGAATGTCCAGAGTTGTAAAAAACAGTCAATTATCGGTGCGTTGACAGCTGAAAAAAGAGGTGTAGATTGCTGTTCTTGACCAGCAGGCACTGTCTGGCCTGCCACATCGTCCAAGTGCACGGTTTGTCAAAACGTGAAAAGGAAGCGAGGTTGCTCACCATGTCTGATTCTTCAACGCCGGGTCGTTCTGAGTCCACACCAAGCCCTCTGACACCTCTGGGTGCGGCCATCCAGACCTTCAGGAGGTCGATAGACCCCTACAGCATGATGACCTCGCAGCTGGACGCCCAGCTGGCGTGGCTGCAGCATCCGCAGGCCTTCTGGCGGGCGGCAGACGAGTTTGCTGCCGACATCGTGGCCTTGTCCGGGCACGCAATACGCCGCTCGATGGGCCTGCCCGCCGATGAGGTGTATGTCCCGAACCCGGCTGACGCCCGCTTTGCCGACCCGATTTGGACCGAGTCCGCCCCATTGGACATTCTGAAAGAGTGGTACCTGACGCTGAGCAGCCGGATGCAAAAGCTGTCGCTCGAAGCGCCCGGCCTGTCCGAGCATGAGCGCCACCGTGCGGCTTTCTGGCAGCGCAACACCCTCAACATGCTGTCGCCCACCAACTACTTCTGGCTCAACCCGCAGGCTGTGGCGCAATACGCCAAAACGGACGGGGAGAGTGTCCGCCAGGGGCTGAAGAACTTCGCTCGCGATGTGGAAGCCAAAAATATCCAGATGGTTGAGTCCGATGCTTTTGTGGTTGGCAAAGATCTGGGCACCACCCCGGGCAAGGTGATTTTCCGCAACCGGTTGGTGGAGCTGATCCACTACGCGCCCACCACCGACCAGGTGCGCAGCATGCCCATCCTGATCGTCACACCGTGGATCAACAAGTTCTACATCCTTGACTTGACCGAGAAAAAGAGCTTGGTGAAATACCTGACCGATCAGGGCTTCTCAGTCTTTATTTCGAGTTGGAAAAACCCGACCCCCGAGATGCACGACGTGCGTTTTGATGACTATCTGCAAGAAGGTGTCAGCGAACTGGTGCGGGTGACCACCGAGTTCTGCAAAGTGCCCCAGGTGCATCTGGTGGGTTACTGTATTGGCGGCACGCTGGTAGCCACCTACATGGCCTGGGCCAACAAACGTTTTGGCGCGGACAAGATGCCGGTGGCGCACTGGACGTTGTTCACGAGCCTGACGGACTTTGCTCAGCCCGGCGAGATTGGTATCTTCATTGACGAGGCCTGCCTGGATGGACTCGATGAGTTGATGGCCAAGAAGGGTTACCTGGATGGCACGGAGATGGCAGCGTCGTTTCGGCTACTGCGCTCCAACAGCCTGATCTGGAACTACTGGGTGCAAAGTTACCTGCTGGGCGAAAAGCTGCCGCCGTTTGACGTCTTGTTCTGGAACGTGGACGCCACCCGCATGCCGCAGGCCATGCATTCCTACTACCTGCGCCAGATGTACCTGCACAACAAATTGGTCCAGCCTGATGCTCTGACCATTGGCGGCGAGTCAATTGACCTAGGTCGCATCCAACAGTCGCTGTATGCGGTGACGGCCGAGGAGGACCATATTGCGCCCTGGGCGTCTTGTTACCAGATCCGCAAAGTTGTCCACCCGCAGGCGCCGGTGCGTTTTGTGCGCTCCACTTCTGGCCATATCCTGGGCATCGTCAACCCGCCGGTGAATCCACCCAAACGTGCCTATTGGGTGGCAGAGCCAACATCCAAAGACGATGCCGAGCACTGGCTGGCGCATGCCGACAAAAAGCCCGGTAGCTGGTGGGACGACTGGACCACCTGGCTGAACCAGCGCACCGGCGACATGGTGCCAGCCTATGCCTCCACCAACCGCAAATACCCAGCGCTGGCCGATGCGCCGGGCAGCTACGTCATGGAGAAATAGGCTCAGTTTGGCCTGATTCGATCAGCGCTCGCAGCTCGCTCACAAACCGCTCGGGCTGCGCCAGATGCGGGCCGTGGTCTGCACCTTCGTAGAAGCTTAGCCGTGCCTGCGGTATCTGCGAGCTCACAAAACGTGCAGTTTCTGTTGTGTAGAAGTTGCTGCAGGTGCCATAAGTTAAAAGCGTAGGCACATCGATCTTTGGCAGCACATCGCGGTAGTCTGCGGCCACCAGGCTTTTCCAGATGGCGATGGCGCTGGCCGGGTGTATCGTTTGCAAGGATTCGCGCATCAAGCGCCAGCCCGAGGAGTTGCGCAAGTAGCTGGCTCGCGCTTTGTTGTTGAGCCCAAAAGCCACCAGGCGCAGCACTGCTTCGACAAAGTCGCGCTCCAGGTCTTCAATCAGTTGCTGTGAGCGGGCGCTGTCAAAGTCACCGTAAATACCACCACTCCAGCTTGCGTCGGTCACCAGCTTGGGGGACTGGTCGATGAAAACCAGGTGTGAAAAACGCGCCGAGCCAAAGTCGCGCAAACACTGCCACAGTGTCAGCGCCCCCATCGAATGCCCGACCGCCGCCACACAGTCCAGCTTCTGGTGGTCGAGCAGGTTGATGATGTCACGGGCGAGCCGTTTCACATCCGGCGCCGGGTTGGCACTCAGAGCATGGCCACCGTGGCCGCGTGCATCCGGGCGCAACACCTGGTATGTTTTTGATAGCTGCTCAACCAATGGCGAAAAGGCCATGTGGCTGGAAGTCCACCCATGCAGCAACAAAACCGGCGGGCCTTCACCACTACAGTGCAGATGGAGCGTTTCGCCGTCGTCTGCGGTGATGTTGAGATGCTGCATTGAGCTATTTTGAGGCAAAAGAACGCCGGGCCACAGCTATCATCATGCACCTGGAGTGACCCACTGATGCAGATGCCTGACCCTTCCACAGCGCCCCCAACCGTCTGGCGCCCGGTGCTTGGCCCCGCACCGCACCGCGATCTGTGCACCGACTGCGGCATCTCACGCTCCAGCGAGCCCAAACGGTGCGGCCAGGCCTGCCAGTTCATCCAACCCGATTACCCACGCCTGGAGGCCAAGATCCACGGCCGGGTGCGTGATCCGCACAAAGGCGACGAGATGTTTTTTGGGGTGCACCAGCGCATGTGGCGCGCCGCTTTGCAGCCAGCAAGCCCTGGTGCACAGTGGACTGGCATCACCACGCGACTGGCGCAACGCCTGCTGGAAACCGGCGCGGTGGACGCGGTGCTGACCATGGCGCCTGACCCGAATGACCGCTGGCGCCCGGTGCCGGTGCTCGTGACCCAGGCCGAAGGCATGGTCCAGTGTCGCGGCATGCGCATGGGTTACGCGCCCTTGCTGGCGCTGCTGGAGCCCGCTTTGCAGCAAGGCTACAAGCGCTTGGCGGTGATTGGCATCCCGTGCCAGGTCTACGCCTTACGTGCGCTGGAGGCGCAGCTCGGGCTGGAGCGCTTGTATGTGATTGGCACCCCGTGTTCGGACAACACGACCACCGAGCGGTTTCATGAATTTCTGGCGCTGGTGGCGGCCCAGACGAACGACAAGCCCGAAGACATCGTTTACTTGGAGTTTCTGGCCGACTACCACGTGGAGTTGCGTTATGCCGATGGCCGCCAGCGCAAGGTGCCGTTTCTGATGCTGCCGCTGTCCGATTTGCCGCGCGACTTTTTCCCGCTGACCTGCCGCACCTGTGTGGACTACACCAATGCGCTGGCGGACATCACCGTGGGCTACATGGGCGGTGAGGGCCAGCAGTGGCTGCTGGTGCGCAACGAGCGTGGTGAAGAATTGCTCAAACTGCTGGGTGACGAGGTCAAACTGACTGCGCCCGGCAGCGCGGGCAAACGCCAGGGGCCGGTCAAAGGCTTCCTGGCCAACACCGAGCGCGCGGCGGGTGGCCTGCCGTTGCGCCGCATGCCGCAGTGGATGCGCCCGGTGGTGGGCTGGCTGATGCCCAAAGTGGGCCCCCGGGGGCTGGAGTTTGCGCGGGCGCGGCTGGAGATGAAGGCGGTGGAGACGGTGATCCACCTGCGCCGCGAAGAACCCCGCCGCCTCAAGTCAATGGTGCCCAAGCATGTGTGGGCGCTGGTCAAGCCTTATGGGTTGACCCCGGCGCCTGAAGAAGTTCACGCTGAGGCAGACGCACAAAGACTGTCTGTGTAAATTGGGCCGACTGTCAGCCAGGAATGGCCTGCCAGAAAGCATCCTGGAAGGCCACATAGGCTTGCGGCACCTCAAAATAAGGCATGGCCCCGGTTTGCAGCACCTGCACCTGCCAGTTGGGTTGGCTGCTGACGATGCTGAGATTTTTGTAGTTGGTGAAATCCCCGCGCGTGCCGTGCACCACCAGGACCGACAGGGTGAGTTGCCCATACACGCTGTGGATGTCGGTGCTGAACAGGATGCCGCTCAGAAAAGCCAGCGGTGCACATTCTGCGTTGGGCTGGCGCGCGCTGATGCAGTTGTAGGCCCACAGTGCCTCATCAATCTCTTTGCCACCCCAGGTGCGCTCCAGAAAATAACGGATGACCGCCGGGCGTGTTAACTGTTTGAACAAAAAGCCGCCCCAGCCTGGGCCGCGCAAAAACTTGTCCAGACCCGGTTTGTAACGGGTTTGTCCCGGCGCCTCGCGCAATTCTTGCCCACCTTGAAAACCGGTCGGGCTCACCAGGGTCAAACTTCTGAACAGCGACGGGTGTTCAACCGCCGCACGCGCCAGGAACTCGGACGAGAGTGACACCGCCACAGCATCCAGGGCGACACCCCCATGGCGGGCCTGTATCCACTGGGCCGCGGCAACGATGGCGTCGGTCATCACTCGCACCGTGTAAGCCTGGTCCTTGCGCTCAGACAGGCCATAACCCGGCAAATCCAGCGCATAAACACAACGGCTACCTTGGTAGTGCTCAAACAAGGGACGCACCTCGGCGGCCGAGGCCACCGCGTTGATGCTGTGGATCAGCAGCAGGGGCGCACCCGAACCTGCGGTGTACAGCACCACTTTGCTGGTGGTGTGGGGGAGCGTATGGACGGCAGCATCCAGGGCAGGGGGCAAAGGGGAGGTCATGTTGCGAGGGCAAAGCGTGAAAGTGCGGCCATCTTACCCCCGGGTTTCTACGGGGGCACGTGCGCCAGACCACAGGATTTATGTTCTTTTGCGAGGAAAAACCGCGAATAACGTTAGATGCGTGAGAAATAGACCTAAATTACCCCTCATTTCTGCCGTTAACAGGACTACGAGCAGAGAAAGACCCTCCAACCCATTTGTAGGCTGACACATCATGAGCCAAGCACCCATTGACCGAATCCAGAGCGTGCGGCCTGTTGCCGCTGAAGCCGCTGCATTGGCAACCGGGCGGGTGGTGCCCGTGGTGCCGGTGAACCCGCCGCAGAAGGTGGAAGCCCCTACCGAGGTGCAGCCCAGTGTGATCAACAAAATCAACACCGGTGACAAGCCCAATTCGGGCGAGGGCGTCTACAGCAGCGTGTCCGACCCGGCGCGGCAAAAACTGGATGACGCGGTGCCCAAGGACTGGACCATCAAGCGCCCTGTGCCAGAAAAAACGCAGGAGCCGCCTCCCGAACCGCTGTCCAAGGTGCTGCTGGACCAGATCAAATCACTGTGGCAGGCCAGTGCCAGTGCGGTGCAGGTGCAAGAGCAGGTCAAAAACCAGATAGACCCGGCCAAAGCCGCTGCCACCGTGGCCCCGGGTGTGATCTCGTCCGAGGTCTACACCTACTCACCGACCAAGATCAACAAAACCGACAAAACCCAGACCTGAGCGTGCGCGGGCAGGCAGCCAACCTACCCGCCCCAAGCCTGCGTTCAAGCTGGCGCTGCTTCAGCGCGCAAGCGGTGGCTGGCCACCTCAGCTTCTGGCAATTTCTCCAATACCCAACGGCTTGTATGAAATGCCCCCACTGTGGGTTTGTGAGCTATTGAAATAATAGCTCCGTGCCCTTTTTGTATTTGGGCTAGAAGCGTCTTATAGATCAAACTCTCGCTGGCCTCGTCGAGTGCACTGGTGGCTTCGTCGGCAAAAATCCAGCGCGGTTTTTTGAGCAGCACCCGGGCCACGGCCAGGCGCTGCTGCTCTCCACCCGAGAGAGTTTGACTCCAGGCGCCGACCTCGTTCAGCCGGGTACTGAGCTCGGGCAACAGTGCGCGGTGCAAGGCGCTGGCCAGTTCGTCATCAGTGAACAGGCTGGCCTCTTGTGGGTAGGCTAGTGCCTCGCGCAGCGGGCCGTTCGGGAAATAAGGCCGTTGTGGCAGGAACATGCTGTCGGTTGGTCTGTTCAGGGTGCCGGTGGCAAACGGCCAGATGCCCGCCAAGGCCCGAAACAGCGTGGACTTGCCCGCGCCCGAGGGCCCGCTGAGCAGGATGCTGTCGCCTGGCTGCGCCTGCAGTTGGGCCTGGTCCAGCAACACGCTGCCGTTGGGCAGTGCCAGATGCAGATCGGCGCTGCTCAATACTTCTGAATCTGTAGCTGTCAGCCCTTTATCAGAAAGGGCTAGAGCCTGAAAAGAGGCTTCAAAACTGGTCAGACGGTTGGTGGTGGCGCGCCACGCCGCCAAGCTGCTGTAGTTGTCCACAAACCAGCTCAACGCGTTTTGCACCTGCCCAAAGGCGCTGGAGATCTGCACCAGTTCGCCCAATTGAATGGCCCCGCTGAAAAAACGCGGCGCCGCCACCACAAACGGGAACACCACCGCCGCTTGACCAAAAAAACTGGTGAACCAGACCAGCCGTTTTTGCGCCCGGATCAGATTCAGGTAGTTGCCCAGCACCAGGCCAAAGCGCCGCTCGAGTTGGCTGCGTTCCACCCCTTCGCCACGGTCCAGCGCAATCGCCTCGCTGTACTCACGCACGCGCACCATGTGGTGGCGGAAGTCGGCCTCACGGCGCTGCTGCTCAAAGTTCAGCTGGATCTGTGGGCGGCCCAGGTAGTGCGTGATGACACTGCCGACCAGGCAGTACAGCAGCGCCATCCAGACCATGAAACCAGGGATGTCAAAGGTCTGGCCGCCCAGGGTGAAGGCGAAGTTGCCCGACAGCCCCCACAGGATGCCGACAAAACTGGCCAGTGTGACCACCGCATTGAGCAGGCCCATGCTCAGAGCGATGCTGTCATTGGTGAACTGGTTGATGTCGTCCTGGATACGCTGGTCGGGGTTGTCCGGGTTGTGGCCGGCGGCGTTGGACGCTGTGGCAAAACGCAGCAGCTCCATCTTGTAGAAGGCCTGGTTGGACAACCAGCGTGTCAGGTAGTGGCTGGTCATCCAGGCGCGCCAGCGCAGCACCAGCAACTGCGTCAGGTAAAACTTGTAAACCGCCAGGATGATGAAGGCAAAGGCCAGCCAGGCAAAACGTGTCATCTGCGCCCAGAACACGCTGGCGTTTTTCTCTTGCAAGGCGTCGTAAAACACCTTGTACCAGTCGTTGAACAGGACGGCCATGTAGACCAGGGACAGGTTCAGCAGCACGATGGCCGCCAGCAGTGCGCGCGCTTTCCACTTCTGGTCGGAGGCAAAGTACGGCCGGGTCAGTGCCCAGGCTTGGGTCGTGAAGGTTTTGAAAGCAGCGAGTTTGTCAGCGAGTGTCATGGGGCAGTTCCAG
The DNA here is from genome assembly GCF_013416775.1 of Rhodoferax sp. BLA1. Classification (GTDB taxonomy): domain Bacteria; phylum Pseudomonadota; class Gammaproteobacteria; order Burkholderiales; family Burkholderiaceae_C; genus Rhodoferax. The sequence goes on along the minus strand of NZ_SZVI01000001.1, from coordinate 379,112 downwards.
CGGTGCAGGCCGCGATGCTACCCGTAGCCTCCCCGCTGGGTGAACTGTCGGCTAATTGGCCACGCCGCTGGCCACATGGCCGGACGGCACATGCTGCGCGGCGGATTCGATGTGGCCGGTCTGGTCGTCAAAGAAAAAGTCAGGCTCAAACTCGCGCAGGAACTCGCCCTTGGCCAGCCCGCCCAGAAACATGGCCTCGTCCACCTCGATGTTCCAGTTCATCAGGGTGCGGATCGCGCGTTCGTGCGCCGGGGCGCTGCGCGCGGTCACCAGCGCGGTGCGGACGCGCATCTGCGGGGTACCAGAGCGCTGCAGGTTTTGTAGCGCAACAAGCAGAGGTTTAAAGGGGCCGTCGGGTAAAGGTTGTCCAACCTTTTCAAGTTCATGGCGCTGAAAGGCTTGTAAGCCCTGCGCTTGGTAAACACGCTCGGCCTCGTCGCTGAACAACACCGCATCGCCATCAAAGGCAATACGCACTTCCGACGGATGTGCGTCACTGGCGTGGACCGAGTTGGGGTAGACCTGGGCCGCGGGCACACCGGCAGCCAGTGCGGCGCGCACGTCGCTCAGGTGGGTACTCAGGAACAGGTTGGCGTGTAGCGGCTTCAGGTAACGCCAGGGCGCCTGGCCACGCGTGAAGCTGCCGCGCTCAATCGTCAAGCCATAGTGCTGGGCCGAACGAAACACCCGCATGCCAGAGACCGGGTCGTTGCGCGAGAGTATCACCACCTCGACCGGTCGGTTGGGTGGGGTGATGGGTGGTTCAGTCGGCTCGACCAGGAGAGGATCAGTCAGGGAAGCGGATACGGCAACATGGTTGAACGCCAGCAACTTTTTGACCAGCGAAAACGCCACACCCGGCTTGGCGGGTAGGTCAAGCCGCTGCAACTGCAAGTCCATGTAGGCCCGGTCATCACTTTGCTCAAAGACCAGGTTTTCTTCCTCAAAGTCAAACAACGCGCGGCTGCTGATGGCCACCACCAACTTGCCGTCCAGTGTCATTGGCATGAGACCCCCCCAGTCTGAGTTGTGCCCGCCCTGCCACCCTTGGGCAAGGGTCTGGGTGAGGGCTGGTATGGGCTTATTGTTGCAGGAACATCTGGTACGCCGGGTTGCCGGTTTCTTCCACACAGGGGTAACCCAGTGTGCTCAGGAAGGCCGCGAACTCGGCATCATCTGCTGCGGGCACCTGCAGGCCGACCAGAATACGGCCATAGTCCGCGCCCTGGTTGCGGTAGTGGAACAGGCTGATGTTCCAGCCCGGGCGCATCTGGCTCAAAAACTTCAGCAGCGCGCCGGGGCGCTCGGGAATCACAAAACGCAGCAGCCGTTCGTTTTGCGCCAGTGCCGAGTGCCCGCCCACCATGTAGCGGATGTGCTCCTTGGCCAGCTCGTCATGGGTCAGGTCGAGCGCGGTGAAATGGTGTTTGCCCAGATGGGCGGTGATCTTGGCGGATTCACCTTTGCTGGTGGTGGTCAGGCCGACAAACACATGGGCCTTGTTGGCATCGCTGATGCGGTAGTTGAACTCGGTCACATTGCGCGTGGTTTTGGTGCCACCAAAAGCGGGCAGGTCACCAATGAGTTCACAAAAGCGTCGGAAACTGCCGCGCTCTTCGGGGATGGTCACCGCAAACAGGGCTTCGCGCTCTTCACCCACTTCGGCGCGTTCGGCGACAAAACGCAGCCGGTCAAAGTTCATGTTGGCGCCACACAGGATGGCCGCGTAGGTTTCACCTTTTGTCTTGTGCTGGGCCACGTACTGCTTGATGGCGGCCACCGCCAGCGCCCCGGCCGGTTCGACGATGCTGCGGGTGTCGACAAAAATGTCCTTGATGGCGGCACACACCGCGTCGGTGTCCACGGTGACGAAGTCGTCAACCAGGTTGCTGGCGATGCGAAAGGTTTCTTCCCCCACCAGCTTGACCGCCGTGCCGTCTGAGAACAGGCCGACATCGGGCAGTGTCACACGCTGCTTGGCGGCCACCGACTGGATCATGGCGTCCGAGTCGTTCATTTGCACGCCGATGACCTTGATACGCGGGTCCACCGCCTTGATGTAATTGGCCACGCCCGACACCAGCCCACCGCCGCCAATGGCGACAAACACCGCGTCCAGCCGGGGCCCGGCGATGTGGCTGGACTTTTGGCCCGATTTGGCGGCCTTGTCGGCCACCAGCGTCTGAACCTGGCGCAGCATCTCCATGGCCACCGTGCCTTGGCCGGCAATCACATCGGGGTCGTCAAAGGGGTGGACAAAGGTGAGCCCCTCTTCTATCTGTAGCTCCAGCGAGTGCTTGTAGGCGTCTGAATAACTCTCGCCAAACAACACCACCTCGCCACCAAAACCACGCACCGCATCCACCTTGACCTGCGGTGTGGTGGTGGGCATGACGATGACCGCACGGGTGCCAAGTTTGCTGGCGCTCAAGGCCACACCCTGGGCATGGTTGCCTGCGGAGGCGCAGATCACCCCCTTGTCGAGTTGCTCCGCTGTCAGGTGCGCCATCTTGTTGTAGGCGCCGCGCAGCTTGAAGCTGCGCACGGGTTGCTGGTCTTCGCGTTTGAGCAACACCGTGTTGTGCAAGCGTCGGCTCAGGTTGCGGGCGGGCTCCAGCGCGGTCTCGATGGCCACGTCGTACACACGGGCGGTGAGGATTTTTTGCAGATAGTCTTGTGGGCTCAGGGACGGTGTGGCAGAAGAGGTGGGCATCGGGCTACACTTTCAAAGTGAATGAACGCAAAAAATTTACTCCGCGCGGGGTGTTTTTGGCTATTGTAGCGGCATGAATTTTCACCCCGCGCGGAGCATATAGATAGGATCAAACATGGAATGTACAGTCAGCTGGACCGGCGCGTTAAACACCCGCTCCAACATGGGTTTTGTGGCCGAAACCGGCAGCGGCCACACGCTGATGATGGACGGCGCGCCCGACGCGGCCAAACCTGAGAACGGTGGCCAGAACCTGGCCGCGCGCCCGATGGAGCTGCTGCTGGCCGGTACCGGTGGCTGTACCGCTTATGACGTGGTGCTGATCTTGAAACGTGGTCGCCACGAGGTGAGTGGTTGCAGCGTCAAGTTGTCTGCCGAGCGCGCCGAGACCGAGCCCAAGGTGTTCACCCGCATCAACATGCATTTCACCGTGACGGGCAAGGGTCTGCCCGCCGCTGCGGTGGAGCGGGCCATTGCCCTGAGCCACGAAAAATATTGTTCAGCCAGCGTGATGCTGGGCAAAACCGCGCAGATCAGCACCAGTTTTGAGGTGCTGGAGGTCTGATTCAGCCCTTGGGGCGGACTAAACCCGGTGCGCCACCGTGGTCATCACCTTGGCGGCGGCTTTCATCAGCCCTTTGACCGGCGCGGGCAGCGTCATGGCGCCCAGTTCCATCGCGTTGTAGGCGTGGCGTGCCTCGTCGTCGATCATCTGCGCGACGATGGCGCGTGAGGCGTGGTCGCCAGCAGGCAGACGGCTCATATGGCCTTCCAGGTGGGCTTCGACCTGGTTTTCGGTCTCCACCACAAAGCCCAGGCTCACCGCGTCACCGAGCTTGCCCGCGATCAGCCCGATGCCAAAAGCCCCGGCGTACCAGAGCGGATTCAATAGCGAGGTGTGTTCGCCCAGCTCTTTCAGACGCTGTTCGGTCCACGCCAGATGGTTGGTTTCCTCGGCACCAGCCTCGATGAAATGGGCGCGTAATGCTGCATCTTTGGTAGCAAAAGCCTGCGCCGTGTAGAGCGCCTGGGCACAGACCTCGCCGACATGGTTGACCCGCATCAGCGCGCCGGCCTCTTTCTTCTCCTGCTCTGACAGCTGGGTCACTTCACCCGGCAGAGTGGGGCAGGGCTGCGCCGCCGCATGGGACGCAAACACTGTGCGCAAAGCGGAGTCAGCGGCAATGAGAAAACGGTCAATCATGGTGGGCTGTCCAATGTGGGGGTGGGGCGGGTTTGGCGGGTGGCAAATTGTAGGGTGATGGTCGCTGGGCGTTGCCGCACACCCTCAATGTGCTTCTTCTCTGCGCGAACTGCGTCCCCCCAGCCAAGAAAAAAGCCCCCCGAAGGGGCTTCTTTTGATTAAGGCTGCAATGCAGATCAGAATGCGTGTGAATACTGCACACCCAGAATCCAGGCGCTGGCCGCGTAGTCGCCGGTGACGGTGCCACGGTTCAATGCACCGGACTGGTTGTTGTTGATTTGCGAGTCCTTCAGGTACAAATAGGTCACACCAAAATCAAACACCGAGCCTTTGCTGGGTGTCCATTGGGCACCGGTCGACAGCCAAAGGCGGTTGTTGTCTGGCAAAGACACCAGGCGGTAAGCGGCAGACTTGACCGGCGTCTGGTCATAAGCCACGCCGAACTTCAGCTTGACATCGCTGCTGTACTGGTAATTGGCCCCCACCGCCACACGCCAAGCGTCGCGGAACTCAGTATCCAGCGTTTGAGCGTTTTGGCCAGACAACGCGCCAGAGGTGCGAATGATGTCAATCTTTGGAATGGTGCTCCAGCCCGTCCAAGACACATCACCGAGCAACTGCCATTTGTTGTTGAGCTGATGCGTGGCACTCAGGATAAACATGTCAGGCAGTTTCAGGGTGGTTTTTGCACCGCTGGAAGCTCCGGCGTTGACAGTCGCGTTGGGACCAGTCACATTGATGGCGCCAGTGAGGTCGTAACTGACCGTTGATCGGTAAGAGACACCGATTTTGGTGTCTGGCGACACAGTGAACAGCGCGCCCACATTCCAACCCCATGAGTCATCTTGCAGATCCAGTTTCAGAGGTGAGTTGGCTAGCACGGTGGTCACAACGCCTCCAACCACGGGTCCTGCCACCCCCACCTGCCGGTGGTAGTCCGCCGTCAGCCGCTGCCAGCTCAAACCTGCACCCACCGACACCTTGTCATTCACCCGGTAAGCGATGGATGGGTTGATGTTGTAAGTTTTGACATCAAACATGGTGGCCTGTGCAGCGCCAATCCAGGGGGTGGAGTACTCGGTCTTCAGACCAAACGGGGCACCCATGCCCACGCCCACATACAGATCCTTGTTCAAGGCCCAGGACATGTAGGCATTGGGAATAAAACCCCAGCCGCCACCATCCCCGCCATTGCCTGTGCCATTGAACTGTCCAACACTGGAGCCCCTGTCTGTGAACTTAAAACTGGTCCCCACCGCTGACAAACCTGTCGAGAACTCGCGGTCCTGCAGTTGCGTCATGCCCGCCGGGTTGTAAAAAATGGTGCTGGCGTTGTCGGCAATTGCCGCTGAGCCCGCATAGGCGTTGCCCAGGCCGCTCGCATTTTGTTCAATCAGCTGAAAGCCGGAGGCCGACGCATGGCCAGCAAACAGGCTCAGGATCAGCGCCGGGATCAGTTTCATTGGGGTGGGGATGGTCATGTTGTTTCCTCTGTAATGGGTTCTAAAAAAGCACTTATCAAAACAACACCACCATTGGTACACCCTCGTGGGGTGCCGTGTTTCATTCGAGCCCAGATGTCACGCCACAAGTTGTCGTGTGTGCTGTCTAGAGTAAAAAAGAACGGTCGTGCTGTTTGGCCGAATATTGCATGTTTTTGGCAATCCCCATGGCAGGGGTTTTCCCTGTCACCTCTGCAAGGTTGTCAGCTCCTTCTGAGGGGATGCCTGTGGTGCAAGACAGCAAAACGCTCACTTGCCCGTCATTGTCTTGTAGGGAAATCCCCGATGTGGTGCGTGTTGCTATCACGCGACAAACTACCCCTCTTTACCTGCGAAACAAAAATGAAACATGGTTGTGCTGGTGTTTTTTGCAGAGACAGTGGTCAAATCAAACACGGGATGTTTCATCCGCCCGTTTGAACAAGCTCAATGGCTGCTTTCAAATGTTTTGTTAATTTTTTGGAGTTTTACTCATGAAAAAAAGTCTGATTGCTTTGGCAGTTCTCGCTGCTTCCGGCGCCGCTATGGCTCAATCTGCCGTGACCCTTTACGGTATTGCTGACGTGTGGCTTGGTTCTGAAAAGACTGCCAATGTCCGTGACACCAAGCTCGACTCTGGTGGCGTGAGCGGTAGCCGTTGGGGCATCAAGGGTACTGAAGACCTGGGTGGTGGCTTGAAAGCCAACTTCCTGTTGGAACAAGGCTTCAAGATTGACACCGGCGCACAGGCTACTCCTGGTCAAGCCTTCTCTCGCCAATCCTATGTTGGTTTCTCAGGTGGCTTTGGTGAAGTCAAACTGGGCAAAATGTGGACGGCTTATGACGATGTGAGTGGTGCAGCAAATGCGGTGTTTGACTCTGCTCTGTCGCCCATGGGCAAAGTGTTCAAGAGCACCGACTACAACTCTAACCCAGGCAACAGCTTGTACTATGCAACTCCATCTTTTGGCGGTTTTGCAGGTGCCGTCAGCTACAGCTTGGGTGAAGACAAGACCGCTGCTGTCAGCGCTTCTTCCATCGCCAGCTACAACGTGACTTACGCCGCTGGCCCCCTGGCTGTGCAATTTGGATACCAAGTTGAAGACAGCAATGCGTTTGCCAACGATAAGAAGTTCACCCGTTTGGGCGGCACTTATGACTTTGGCGTTGCCAAGCTCTATGCCAATTACGGCAAGGTCAGCAACATTGGTAATGCGGTTGATCGGGATGCCAAAGAGTACCAAATTGGTGTCGATTTCCCTGTGAGCTCTGCTTTGACACTGTCTGCCGGTTACGCCAAGTCGGATGACAGCAACCCCGCCGGTGTCTACGAAGCCACTCGCAAGGGTTACGGTGTTGGTGCTGCTTACTCCTTGTCCAAACGCACAACCGTGTACGGTGGTTATGAGTCTGACAAGGCAACGGTTCAAAATGCTGCTGACGCAAAACACAGCTTGTTGGCTGTGGGCGTCAAGCACACGTTCTAATCTGATGCTGACGTAAGTCAGTTAAAGCTTAAAACGATCAACCCCACTTGGGCAACCGGGTGGGGTTTTTTAATGTCTGTGCTGATGCAGCAGGCTTTGTTTAGAAGGACCCTCGAGTGCATAGGATGTAGTTCTGACCTGTGTTACAGCGGTGCTTGCTCTAGCCAAGTCTGTCAGTGACTCGGAGCTGTATAGGGACGGGCACAGGCTAGGTGCACCACCGGGTGCTTCGATGTGTTGCAAAGGAGCAACGGATGCACCAAATTTGCGCGCTTTTGCGGTGTCTGTAGCTGCAACTGTCACTTTCCTCTGTTTCAATCGGCTTTAACTTCCTTAACAAGGAGGTTGGCCCTGGGTTCTGAGACCTTCTGTCTGGGATCCTCCGTTTAACCTTGGAGAAATCTGAAATGAAAAAATCGTTGATCGCGCTGGCCGTTCTGGCAGCATCTGGCGCCGCCATGGCCCAATCTTCTGTGACTATGTACGGTATTGCTGACGTCTGGTTTGGTACTGTCAAGACCAACAACGGTACTTCCAGCCTGACACAGACCAAATTGGAAAGTGGTGGCGTGAATGGTTCACGTTGGGGCATCAAGGGTTCCGAAGACCTGGGCGGTGGTCTGAAGGCCAACTTCCAGTTGGAACAAGGTTTCAACATCGATGACGGTAAGGGTGGCGAGACAAATGCTAAAACAGCTGCTGCGTTCTCTCGTCAATCCTGGGTTGGTTTGTCTGGTGGTTTTGGTGCCGTCAAGCTGGGTCGCATGCCTACCGCCTTGGATGATGTGAACGGAGCTTCGAATGCCGTTTTTGATTCCAAATTGTCGGCAACCAATGATGTTTTCCTCAGTGGTGGCTACACCGTTCGTCCTGACAACTCGTTGTTCTACCAAGCACCTAATTTCAGTGGCTTCAGCGGTGCTATCAGCTACAGCTTGGGCGAAGACAAGACAGCGGCCACCAGCGCTACCTCTACCACCAGCATGAACCTGACCTATGCGGCTGGTCCTTTGGCTGTGCAATTTGGTTACCAAGTTGAAGACATCACCAACACGGTCGCTTTGAATGCTGACAAGAAGTTCACTCGTCTGGGTGCTTCCTATAACTTTGGCGTCGCCACCCTCAAGGCTTCTTACGGTGCCGTTGACAATCTTGGCAACGTCAGTGGTGCAGACACTTCTGAATACCAAATTGGTGTGGACTTCCCCGTCTCTGCTGCTCTGACATTGTCTGGCAATATTGCCAAGTCGGACGACAACGCAAAAGCGGGTGACGCAGAGCGCACTGGTTATGGCCTGGGCGCAAAGTATGATCTGTCCAAGCGCACCTTCGTGTACGGTGGTTACCGTCATGCCAAGACCGACAACGTCACCTTGGCTGACACCAAGACCGACGTGTTCGCTGTCGGCGTGCAACACCGCTTCTAATCCCAGGCTGGCGTAAGCCAGCTGAGGTTTAGAAACCAAAAAACCCGCCTGGGCAACCCGGCGGGTTTTTTTATGTTTGTGACAAGAGTTGTGGCATGCCGCAACCGGTCGAGGCCAATGGTCTCTGCGGGCGGCCAGGCGCGTCCGCCAGTTCAAAAATAGTCGTTGTAGATGTGGTGGGTCAGGTACACGTCCACAGCGGCCATACCGGCGCTGGTGGCGGCTTGTAGGCCCAGTTGGGCGTCTTCGAAGACCACACATTGGCGGGGGTCCACTCCCAGCAGTTCGGCGCAGCGCAAAAAGGTGTCGGGTGCCGGTTTGGGGTGGTCGACCTGGTCTGCACCCACCACGGCGTCCAGATAGGTGTCCATGCCACATTGCTGCAACACCAGCAGCGCCTCGGCGGTGTTGGCGCCGGTGCCAATGGCCATGGGTTTTTTGCCGTGGTAGTGTTTGACTAGGTCGAACAAGGCGGTGGGTTTGACAAAACGGCGCACGTTGTCACGCACACACTGTTCCTTGAACTCGTTCATCTCGTCCAGGCTGGCCGACACTGTGCAGTCAAACTTTTCGATCAGAAAAACCAATGTCTCCTTGGTCGGAACACCGGCCAAGGAGCGCATCAGCGGTCCGTCAATGGGAATGTGGTACTTGTTGAGTGTGGCTCTCCAGCTGAACTCGTGCAACTGGCCGCTGTCGACCAGTGTGCCATCCATATCAAAAATGAGAGCTACATAATCATCATACATAAGGGTTATAGGCAGAAACCCTTGTTATCAGAGTCCCTGGTTCAAGTGGTAATAAGCCCCATTGTGGCGCAGCTCGGTTTTGATGCCGCGCACCGTGGTGTCGGCGCCGATCACCACCGCTTCAATGCCCGCCATCTCGGCCAGATCCACCGCCTCGTCGGCGGTGATGCCTTGGGTGTAGGCGCTGTGGTGGGCGCCACCGGCATGGATCCAGGCTGCTGCTGCCACCGCCAAGTTCGGGCGGGGTTGCCACAGGGCTTTGGCCACCGGCAAGTTCGGCAACTCTTGTGCCGGGGTCACGGTATCGACCTCGTTGATGATCATGCGAAAACGCGTTCCCATGTCGATCACCGAGATGTTGATGGCCGAGCCCGCTTTGCCGGTAAACAGCAGGCGTGCGATGTCTTTTCGGCAGCCGATGGTGTGCAAATGCACTTCCAGCTTCGGTTTCGCGGCGGCAATCGACGGACAGACTTCAAGCATGTGTGCGCCCAGCACTTGGCCGACAGCGCCAAAGTTGTAGGTGTAGTCCTCCATGAACGAGGTGCCACCAGGGCGGCCCTTGGACATCACCTTGGCGATACGCACCATGGCGGCTGTTTTCCAGTCACCTTCACCACCGTAGCCAAAACCTTGGCTCATGAGGCGTTGAGTCGCCAGGCCGGGCAGGTTGGTGGTGCCGGTCAGGTTCTCGAAACAGTTGGTGAAGGCACCAAAGCCGCCCTCTGTCAGGAACTTGTGCAGGCCCAGTTCCAGGCGAGCTTCGTTTTGCAACATCTCAAACTGGTGGGCATCGGCCAGCAGGGCGGGTGACACCTCGTAGTCCGCCTTGTAGAGCTCAATCTGGCTGGCCACTTGGGCATCGGTGACGGTGGCCACGGCTTCTTGCAAGTCACCCAGGCCAAAGGCGTGGACTTCGTAACCAAACTGGATTTGCGCCGAGACCTTGTCACCTTCGGTCACCGCGACCTGGCGCATGTTGTCGCCAAAACGCGCGACCTTCAGGTTCTGGCTCTCAAACCAGCCCATGGCCACGCGGCACCAGCTGTCGATGTCGGCCTGCACACGTGGGTCGGCCCAATGCCCCACCACCACCTTGCGGTCTTGGCGCAGGCGGGTGCTGATGTGGCCGAACTCGCGGTCACCGTGGGCACTCTGGTTCAGGTTCATGAAATGCATGTTGATATCGGCAAACGGCAGTTCGGCGTTGAACTGGGTGTGCAGATGCATATAGGGTTTGCGCAACGCCTTCAGGCCCGCAATCCACATCTTGGCGGGAGAGAAGGTGTGCATCCACAGGATCACACCGACGCAGTTGGGTGCGCTGTTGGCGGCCTGGCAGACCGCCAGGATGTCGGAGGGGGACACCACCGTGTCTTTGGCCACGACCTTGATCGAGATGGCCTCAGAGGCACTCAGGCTGCTGGCAATGGTCTGGCTGTTCTCAGCCACCTGGGCCAACACGCCAGGGCCGTACAAATGTTGTGAGCCGGTGATCAGCCAGACTTCTTTGGTATCGAAAACTTTCATGGAATGCTCCTCAAAAAATAGCTAATAGACCAGTTATTTACTGGGCTTGACCGTAATAAGCGTTCTTGCCGTGTTTGCGCAAGAAGTGTTTGTCGATGATGGTTTGCTTCAAGGACCTGATGTCCGGGCGCAGGGTCTGGGTCAGGTAGGCCATGTGCGCCACTTCTTCCAGAATCACCGCGTTGTACACCGCTTTGGCGGCGTCTTTGCCCCAGGTGAAAGGGCCGTGACCAGCGACGATGACCATGGGTGCGTCGTCCGGGCTGCGACCAGCGAAGCAGTCGGTGATCTGCACACCGGTTTCTTCTTCGTAGTCGCGCGCGATCTGGGCGTCTGTAATCAATGCGGTGCAGGGGATGTCGCCGTAAACAAAGTCGGCATGGGTGGTGCCAAAGCAAGGGATGGGCCGCTGGGTCTGCGCCCAGGCCGTGGCAAAGGTGGAGTGGGTGTGGGTCACACCGCCAATGCTGGCAAAGTGCCGGTACAAATAAGTATGGGTGCGGGTGTCGGACGAGGGTTTGAGTTTGCCCTCCACCACGGTGTTGTCGAGGTCCACAATCACCATGTCATCCGGTGTCAGCTCGGCATACGGCACACCGCTGGGTTTGATGGCAATGACACCTTTGGCACGGTCGATTTCCGACACATTGCCAAAGTTGTAGACCACCAGCTTGCGCCGGTCCAACTCCATATTGGCCTCATAGGCCGCGCGTTTGAGTTCGGTGTAACTCATGGCTTTCCTTCGTTCACATAAGCGCCCAGTTGTTGGTACTGGGCGTAGAGCGGTTCATAGGCCAAAGCGGCTTCGGCATTGGGTACGTAGGTTTTGCAGACCGGTGATGCCATCACCGCCTGGGCGCTGGCCACATTGGCGTGTACCCCACCGACGGTGGCGGCAAAAATGGCGGCACCCAGGGCGCAGCTCTGTTCACTCTCCAACACGTCGATCGGGCAGTTCCAGACGTCGGCGCAGACCTGCATGACAAAGTCTGACTTCTTGGAAATGCCGCCAATCACCACCACGGCGTTGATCGCAATGCCTTCGTCTTTGAAGCGTTCGATGATCGCGCGAGCCCCAAAGGCGGTGGCTTCCACCAGTGCGCGAAACACCTGCGGTGCCTGGCTGCCCATCTTCAGGCCGGTGAGGGCCATGGCCACGGTCTGGTCGGCATCGGGCGTGCGGCGGCCATTGACCCAGTCCAACGCGGTGATACCAGTTTCTCCGACCGCGAGTTTGGCCGCTTCAACTCCCAGTGCCGCCAAGGTGTGGTCCTCAATCTCCTGGATCAGCTTGTGCTTGGTGGCCTCGTCGATCAGGGTGCTACGCTGCAGCAGGTTGGCCGTGGGCCAGTTGACCAGGTTGCGAAACCAGGCATACAAATCGCCAAAGGCGGATTGCCCCGCCTCCAGCCCCACCAGGCCGGGCATCACCGAGCCGTCCACCTGGCCACAGATACCACGCACTGTTTTGTTACCGATGTCGGCGTAGCTGGCCACGGTGATGTCGCAAGTGGAGGTGCCCATGATTTTGGTCAACACGCCCGGTTTGACGTTGGCGGCCACTGCGCCCATGTGGCAATCAAAAGCGCCAAAACCGACCGCTGTGCCCACGGGCAGGCCCAGTTTCTCAGCCCATTCTGCGGTGAGTCGGCCGCACAATTGGTCAGCGGTGAAGGTCTCGACCGGTAGCCGGTCACGCAGACCGCTCAGCAGCGGGTCGATACCGGCAAAGAAGGCATCGGGTGGGTAACCCCCCCAACTGGCATGCCACATCAGCTTGTGCCCGGTGGCGCAGCGGCCCATGCGCAGTGTGTCGGGGTGGGTGGTGCCGGTCAGCACAGCCGATATCCAGTCGCAGTGTTCGACCCACATATAAGCAGCTTTGGCCACCGCCGGGTCAGCGCGCATCACGTGCAAGGCTTTGGCCCAGTACCACTCCGAGGAATAAATGCCACCCTCAAACTTCAGGTAGTTTTCCGGTGCCTGGTGAGCGGCTGCGGTGATTTGCTGCGCCTCTTTGACGGCGGTGTGGTCTTTCCACAGGACAAACATCGCGTTGGGATTGGTGGCGAATTCAGGCAGCAAGGCCAGTGCCACACCGTCGCGGTTCAAGGCAATTGGGGTCGAGCCGGTGGTGTCAAAACTCAGGCCCACCACCTGCTGGGCAGCACCCGCCGGGGCTTTTTGCCACAGGGCCTGCACGGCTTCCACCAAGCTGTCGGTGTAGTCCAGCGGGTGCTGGCGAAACTGGTCTTTGGCGGGCGCGCAAAACAGGCCTTGGCTCCAGCGTGGGTAGTACACCACGGCACTCGCCACTTCTTCGCCGGTTTGCGCATTCACCAACAGCGCCCTGACCGAATCACTGCCGTAATCCAGACCCAATGCATAAGAGCTCATAAAACATCCAGGAATTGAAACAAGCATGAACCGTGAGGGGACAACAGACCTGGCCAAGCGGTGCGCAGGCCAGGGTGTCCGATCACAGAAAAACAGCTCTTTGGCCTGGGATCAGCGGCACATGCAACCGATCAAAGGCCAAAGAGTGAGGGCATGATAGCCATGGGGGGTATATTGATCCAATAGAGATTAGGAGACTATTGATACCAATAAACACATGCCGCAAACCCGCAGGGAGCGAGTCGTTGGATGGGCTCAGCTCAGTGAGCCGGCGCCTTGTGAGGCCTGGCAGACGTAGACGGTACCCGCTTCGCCAGTGGGTGATCGGTACTGCTCTGCCACGGCTTGGCGGACCGCTTCGACATGGCTTGATGGCATCAGTGCCACCGCACAGCCGCCAAAGCCGCCGCCGGTCATGCGGGCGCCACCCACCGGGCCAATGGCGGTCTGAAGGATGTCCACCAACTGGTCGACCGCGGGCGCAGTGATTTCGAAGTCGTCACGCATCGAGACATGGGAGGCCGCCATGAGTTGCCCCATCTGACGTAAATCACCCACTGCCAAAGCCACTGCGGCGTCGAGCGTGCGCTGGTTTTCGGTGACGATGTGCCGGGCACGGCGCAGCACGATGGCATCCAAATCCCTCGCCTCAGTCTCCAGCCGGGCCAGGTCCAGATCACGCAAGGCCTTGACGCCGTAGTGTTTGGCCGCCGCTTCACACTGCAGGCGCCGGGTGTTGTACTCACTGCCAACCAGCCCGCGGCGCACCCGGGAATGCACAATCATCACCGCCACATCAGCAGGCATCGGCACCGCCTGTGTGGCAAGGGAGCGGCAGTCGATCAGCAGGGCGCTACCGGCTTCCCCGCGTGCTGATACCAGTTGGTCCATGATGCCGCAGTTGCAGCCAACAAACCGGTTTTCGGCGCGTTGGGCAATCAAGGCCATGTCGGTAGGACTGAGCTCACTGAGCCCCTGCAGGGTTTTGAAAGCCTGAGCCACCGCCACTTCCAGCGATGCGGAGGACGACAAGCCAGCACCCTGCGGCACATTGCCAGCGAGTGCCAAATCGGCACCTTTCAGCGGCAAGTCAGTTTCAAGCAGGTACTTGACCACCCCGCGTACGTAATTGGGCCAAGCGCCCTCAGCCAAAGGCAGGATGGGCTGGTCAAGGCGGAAGCTGTCGACTTCGCCGCCGTAGTCGGCCGCCACCACCCGCACGACGGCGTCAGCGCGTGCGCTGGCGGCGATCAGCGTGCCAAAGTTGATGGCGCAGGGCAGGACAAAACCGTCGTTGTAGTCGGTGTGTTCACCAATCAGGTTGACCCGCCCGGGGGCTTGCACCCAGTGTTGCGGTGGGCTGCCAAACGCGGCTTCAAAAGCCTCAGTGGCGACGTGTTTCAAAGCTTGGGACATGTGGATGATTCGCGGTAATGCAGGTCAGAGACCGCGCGTAAGCGATCAGCGGCCTGTTCTGGCGTGAGGTCACGCTGCGCTTCGGCCAGCATCTCAAACCCCACCATGAACTTGCGCACACTGGCTGAGCGCAGCAGAGGGGGGTAAAAATGGGCGTGCAACTGCCAGCCTTCGGTGCTGCGACCGTCAAACGGGGCGCCATGCCAGCCCATCGAGTAGGGGAAGGAACACTGGAACAGGTTGTCATAACGGCTGGTCAGTTTTTTTAATGCCAGCGCCAGATCAGCCTGCTGTATAGCGTCAAGTTGGGTGATGCGCTGCACGGCAAAGCGTGGCAACAGCAAAATCTCGAAAGGCCAGGTGGCCCAGAACGGCACCACCGCCAGCCAATGCGCCGTCTGGACGACCACACGCTGGCCACTGGCCGCCTCGCGTTCGGCATAGTCGAGCAGCAGGGGGCGCTGGTGTTCGCTGAAGTAGGCTCGCTGGTGCAGGTCTTCCTGATGCACTTCGCTGGGGATGTAACTGGTGGCCCAGATCTGACCATGTGGGTGCGGGTTGGAGCAGCCCATCATGGCACCCTTGTTCTCGAAGATCTGGATGCCTGGGTAGGTTTGCCCTAGCTCCGTGGTCTCGGAGATCCATGTTTGGATGACCTGACCGATGGCGGGCAAAGCCAACTCTGGCAAGGACAGGCTGTGGTCGGGCGAGAAACAGATCACCCGGCTGGTGCCCCGGGCACTTTTGATCTGGAACAGCTCGTCTTTCGAAGCTTCAGCCTCGGGCGTGTCCGCCATCATGGCCGCAAAATCGTTGGTGAAGACGAAGGTGTGCTGGTAGTCAGGGTTGCGCTCACCGGTCACCCGCAGGTTGCCGGCACACAAATAACACTGCGGGTCATGGCTGGGTCGTTCACTGCGATCCGGTGATTCCTGCTGGCCTTGCCAGGGGCGCTTGGCACGGTGTGGCGAGACGAGCACCCATTGACCGGTCAGGGGGTTGTAACGACGATGGGAATGGTCACTGGGGTCAAACATGGTCAGTTGTACCTTCAACGGCTGTCCAGGTACCTTGTTGCTGGCTGGAGACCAGCGCGGCGGTGACAAAGCGCAGACCTTGCAGACCGTCACTGGCGTTGGGGAAATGTGTGGACAGCGGGTCCACCGCCTGATGACAGCGGCGCGCGGCGATCGTATCGGCCGCGTCGGTGTACAGGTTGGCAAAGGCTTCGTGAAAACCTTCGGGATGCCCGGCCACGATGCGTGAGGCTCGCGCGGCCAGCGGCAGGGTGCCAGGGCCATTGGGTGTACGTATCTGTGCTGGCGCATCCAGTGGTTTGAAGTGCAGCACTTGTGGGTGCTCTTGTTGCCACTCCAGGCTACCCAAAGCGCCGCTGATACGGATACGCAGACCGTTTTCCACACCTGCCGCCGCCTGGGTCACCCAAAAACTGCCGCGTGCCCCGTTGCTCAGACGCAGCATCGCGCCCGCGTAGTCGTGGGTCAGGCGATCCGGCACGATGCTGCCGACCTCGGCCGCCACCTGCGCTACCTCCAGCAGGGTCATGAATCGCAGCAGGTTGTGGGCGTGGGTGCCGATGTCGGCCAGCACCAGAGAGGGGCCACCTCGCGTTGGGTCGTCTTTCCAGGCGCGTCGGCCTGGTCCTGCCTTGGCGCGACCCCCTTGGACGTACTCGACCTGCACCAGCCGGATCTCGCCCAACTGGCCGTCCTGCACCATGGCCCGGGCCTGGCGCACCATCGGATAACCGGTGTAGTTGTGGGTCAGACAAAACACCAGTCCGGTGTCTTGGACCTTCTGGTGAAGCGCCTGTGCCTCTGCCTGCGTGTTGGTCATGGGTTTGTCGCAGATCACATCCATGCCGTGGTCCAACGCCAACATGGCCAACACAAAGTGGCTGTCGTTGGGGGTCATGATGGCCACCACCTCGGCACCATCAGGGCGCTGTGCCTCGGACTCGATCAGGGCCTGGCCACTGGGGTAACTGCGCTCGGGCGCCATGCCGATGGACAGCCCGGCGCTGCGGGCGCGCTCAGGGTCAGAGGACAGGGCGCAGGCGACCAGCTCAAAACGGTCATCCAGCCGCGCTGCCTGGCGGTGCATGGCTCCGATAAAAGAGCCCGGTCCGCCACCGATCACGGCCAGCCGCAGCCGACGCCCTAGCAGTTGCAATACCGTGTTGTCCGCCATCAGGTTATTTTTTCTTGTTGTAAACGTCGACACACACCGCTGCCAGCAAGACCAAGCCTTTGATGACCTGTTGCCAGTCGATGCCAATCCCCATGATGGACATGCCGTTGTTCATGACACCCATGATGAACGCACCAATCACCGCACCCAATACCTTGCCAACACCACCCGACGCGGAGGCGCCACCGATAAAGCAAGCGGCAATCACATCCAGCTCAAAGCCGAGGCCTGCTTTGGGTGTGGCGGTGTTGAGCCGAGCGGCAAAGATCAAACCGGCCAAGGCCGCCAGCACGCCCATGTTGATGAAGGTGTAGAAGGTCAGGCGCTCGGTGTTGATGCCGGACAGACGCGCTGCCTTTTCATTGCCACCGAGAGCATAAACGCGACGGCCCACGGTGGTCTTGGAGGTGACAAAGTCATACACCAGCATCAGTACCAGCATCACGATCAGCACATTGGGCAAACCACGGTAAGACGACAGCAGGTAGCTGAACGCGGCAATCATGGCGGCAAACGCCAGATTTTTGAACAGGAAAAAGACATAGGGTTCGTTGTCCATGCCGTGTTTGGCACGGGCGGCACGGTCTTTCACTTTGGCCAACAACAAGATCAAGGCCATGGCCAAGCCGAGCACCAGCGACAGGACTTTCAGGCTTTCACCCCCAAACGGGTCTGGAATAAAACCGGTGCTGAGCAACTGGAACTCGGGTGGAAAAGGACCGACTGACGAGCCACCCAGGACCACCAAGGTGAGACCCCGAAACACCAGCATGCCCGCCAGCGTCACGATGAAGGCGGGTATCTTGTAAAAAGCCACCCAGTAACCTTGCGCGGCACCAATCACGCCACCAAGCACCAGGCAGATTAGGGCGGTCAGCGCAAAGTTGAGGTTGTATTCCACCATCAAAACGGCGGCGACAGCACCGACAAAACCGCAGACTGAGCCCACCGACAGGTCGATGTGGCCAGCCACAATGACCAGCAACATGCCCAGGGCCATCACGATGATGTAGCTGTTTTGCAGAATCAGGTTGGTCAGATTCAGGGGCTGGAACAGGGTGCCATTGGTCATCACCTGGAAGAACCCCATGATGGCCACCAACGACATCAGCAGACCATACTCGCGCAGGTTGTTTTTCAAGAAACCCAAGCCTGGGGAGGCCGCTGCGGGTGGGGTGGCTTTTGAAGAGACGGTCGCCATGTCAATTTGCTCCTGAGGTCACAATAGAACGCATAATTTTTTCCTGAGACGCTTCGGCGGCGGTGAATTCCGCCACAAAAGCGCCCTCGTTTAGCACACAGATTCGGTCACACATGCCCAACAACTCGGGCATTTCCGATGAGATCATCAGAACGCATTTTCCTTGCTCGGCTAACTGCGCAATGATGGTGTAAATCTCATATTTAGCACCCACATCGATGCCACGCGTGGGCTCATCCAGAATCAGCACTTGCGGGTCTGAAAACAGCCATTTGCTCAGCACCACCTTTTGCTGGTTGCCACCCGACAGGTTGACGGTGTTGGCAAACACATTGGGGCTGCGGATGTTGAGCTTTTTCCGGTAGTCCTCGGCCACACTGTATTCCTCGCCCTCGTCGATGACCGAGTGTTTGGATACCGCGTCGAGATTGGCCAGTGTGGTGTTCCAGGCGATGGTTTCTTCCAGCACCAGTCCGTAACCCTTGCGGTCTTCGGTGACGTAGGCCAGCCCAGAGTTGATGGCTTTTTGCACGGTGCTGGTGTCAATCGGCTTGCCATGCATCAACACTTCGCCAGTGATGTTGCGACCGTAGGTGCGGCCAAACACACTCATCGCCAGCTCGGTGCGCCCGGCACCCATCAGGCCCGCAATGCCAACAATTTCGCCTTTGCGCACATGCAGGTCGACACCCTTGATGACTTCGCGGTCGGCATGTTCTTCATGGTGGACGTGCCAGTTTTTGATCTCAAACACGGTGTCACCGATATGTGGCACACGTTTGGGATAACGGTCCGCCATCTCGCGACCCACCATGTGTTTGATCACCAGGTCTTCACTGATCTTGGTGCCTTGGGCGTCCAGTGATGCCACCGTGGTGCCATCACGCAGGATGGTGATGGCGTCGGCCACCTTGGACACTTCGTTGAGTTTGTGTGAGATCAGGATGCAGGCGATGCCCTGGCGTTTGAGTTCCAGCAACAGTTCCAGCAGCGCGTCACTGTCGGTCTCGTTCAAGCTCGCTGTGGGTTCGTCCAGTATCAGCAGTTTGACTTCTTTGGACAAAGCCTTGGCGATTTCAACCAGCTGTTGTTTGCCCACACCAATGTTAGTGATCAAGGTATTGGGCGACTCTTTGAGCCCGACCTTGGCCAACAAGGCCTGTGTTTTGACATAGGCCTGGTTCCAGTCAATGATGCCGTGGCGCGCTGGCTCGTTGCCCAGAAAGATGTTTTCAGCAATCGACAGCAGCGGCACCAGTGCCAACTCCTGGTGAATGATGATGATGCCGCGGTGCTCACTGTCGGCAATGCCGCGGAACTGGCAGTCCTGGTTCTGGAACCGGATGTTGCCTTCGTATTCGCCGTATGGGTACACCCCACTGAGAACCTTCATCAGTGTTGATTTACCAGCCCCGTTTTCACCCACGATGGCGTGGATCTGGCCAGCTTGGACCGTTAAATTCACATCACTTAACGCACGTACGCCGCGGAACGCTTTGTGGATCCCGCGCATTTCAAGAATCGGATCAGCCATATTGCCTCTGAAAATGAAAAAGGCCCTGCGCTTGTCTGCACAGGGCCTTCTACCCTAGCCAAGTCAACTACTTGAGTTGTTCTTCTTTGATGTAACCACTGCCGACCAAAACTTCCTTGTAATTGGACTTGTCAACACTGACTGGTTTCAACAGGTAAGAAGGCACCACCTTGACCTTGTTGTTGTAGGTCTTGGTATCGTTGATCTCGACCTTTTTGCCACTCAGCATGGAATCGACCATGCCTGCCGCAACCTTGGCCAACTCACGGGTGTCCTTGAACACGGTGGAGTACTGTTCACCACGGATGATGGACTTGACGGACGGCACTTCAGCATCCTGGCCGCTGACAAAAGGCATGGCTTGACCGCCACTGCCATAACCCACACCTTTGAGTGCCGACAAAATCCCGATGCTGATACCGTCATAAGGTGACAACACCGCATGCAGTTTGGCCTTGCCGTAATAGGCGCTCAGCAGGTTTTCCATGCGTGCCTGGGCAGTGGCACCGTCCCAGCGTAGCGTTGAGACCTTGTTCATGCCGGCTTGTTTGCTCTGCACCACCAGCTTGCCTTTGTCGATGTACGGTTGCAGCACGGACATGGCGCCGTCATAGAAGAAGTAGGCGTTGTTGTCGTCAGCCGAGCCGCCGAACAGCTCGATGTTGAACGGGCCCTTGCCTTCTTTCAACCCCAAAGCTTTTTCCAATGACTGAGCTTGCAGGACACCGACTTGGAAGTTGTCGAAGGTGGCGTAGTAATCCACGTTCTTGCTACCCACAATCAGACGGTCATAGGACAGGACCTTGACGCCTTTGTCGGCCGCTTTTTGCAGCGCATTGGACAAGGTGGTGCCGTCAATCGCAGCAATCACCAGCACCTTCACCCCTTTGGTGATCATGTTTTCGATCTGTGCCAACTGGTTCGGGATGTCGTCGTCACCGTATTGCAAGTCAGTCTTGTACCCCTTGGCTTGCAAGGCGGCCACCATGCTGTTGCCGTCGTTGATCCATCGAGTTGAGCTCTTTGTCGGCATGGCGATACCAACGGTTCCCTTGTCCTGGGCTTGTGCCAGCGGTGCTGCAACGCCCAAACCCAGTGCCAAAGCGATGGCCAGTGCTTTTAAAGTTGTTCTGCGAGCTTTCAAAATAAGACTCCTGTAGGGTGATCGACTATTTGTTGTCATGTCCTCGCCAGACGGCTCGGATGGCTCGGATCATAGGGACAATGCTGGATATATTCCAATATATTTTGTGCTTATTCCGATATCTAAAAGCGGATTGGTAGAAACCCTGATATGACAAATTACACCCATTGGCTGATCCGTGCACGCTTGAAAACCCGGCAGCTGCTGCTGATCGTGGCGCTGGCCGAAGAAGGCAATATCCACCGTGCCTCACAGGTGCTCAGCATGACTCAGCCGGCGGCCTCCAAACTGCTCAAGGACCTGGAGGATGTGCTGGGGGTGCAGTTGTTTGAGCGCCTGCCACGCGGCATGCGCCCGACCTGGTATGGCGAGACCATGATCCGCCATGCCCGAGCGGCCCTGAACAGCCTGAACCAGGCCAACGACGAGTTGCAGGCCGCCAAACATGGC
Source organism: Rhodoferax sp. BLA1 (assembly GCF_013416775.1). GTDB lineage: Bacteria > Pseudomonadota > Gammaproteobacteria > Burkholderiales > Burkholderiaceae_C > Rhodoferax. The sequence continues at coordinate 358,168 of NZ_SZVI01000001.1, read as the reverse complement.
CAGTTTGGGCAAGTCAACCTCGGGGCCATCACCGCGCCGGGAGTGGTATTGCTGCCCCCGACGATTGCCGCCGTGAAGCAAGCCCATCCCCACCTGCGTATCACGATCCAGATTGAGTCGAGCAATGTGCTGCTGGAGCAGCTGTACCGTGGCACGCTGGATGTGATGATTGGCCGCTTGTCCGAAGAGCATGACACCGACGACCTGCGTTACGAATCGATTGCCGATGAGCCGGTCTGCGCGGTGGCCCGACCTGGTCATCCGCTGTTTGGCACAACACCGTTGCTGTTTCCCGACTTGTTGGCTTATGGCTGGATCGTGCCACCGGTTGGCAGCGTCATGCGCCACAAATTTGACCTGATGTTTCAGGAGCTGGACCTGCAGCAGCTGAGCAACCGGATCGAAACCAGCTCCTTGCTGTTTTTGACCAAAATGATGCAAGACAGCGACATGGTCAGCATCATGGCGACCGATGTGGCGCGCTATTACGCCGACCACGGTTTGCTGCGCATCCTGCCGGTGGATTTGCCGTGTGAGCTGGAGCCCTTTGGTTTCATCACCCGGCGCGACAAACCCTTGTCACCGGCGGCGCAGGTGCTGTTGTCCGCCTTGAAAACCTCGGCGCAGGCGGTGTATGGCAAACAGTTTGCGCCGGTGGCCGACTAGTTCCAGCCCGCGTCCACCTTGAACTCCTGTGCGGTGCACATCGCCGCGTCGTCCGAGGCCAGAAACAGCGCCATACGTGCCACATCGCTGGCCTGAATCATGTCAGGCAGGCATTGGCTTCGGCGGATGGTGTTGATGTCTTCCTCATTGAGCCATTTGGACAGCTGGCGCTGGGTCATGACCCAGCCCGGCGACAGCGTATTGATGCGGATGCGATCCGCACCCAAGGTCTCAGCCAAACCCCGGGTCAGCCCATTCATCGACGATTTGGCAACGGCATAACAGGGATAGACACCACTTTTTTCCTGCCAGCCAGTGGAGCCCAGGTTGATGATCGAACCGCCGCCCAGGCGGCGCATGCCGGGCACCAGCGCCTGGATGGCAAAAAACGCCGGGCGCTGGTTCACCGCCATGCGCTCGTCCCAGTAGTCGGGTGTGACCGATTCAAGCGTGTGGCGGTCGTCACTGGCGACGTTGTTGACCAGGATGGAAAAGTCGCCCAGTTCTTGCTGGGCCTGGGCCAAGGTTGCCTGTAAGGCCACCACATCGCTGACATCACAACTGCGCCACCAGACGCGCCCCCAGCCCTGGGCCTCGATGTTGGCCGCCAGTTCGGCACTTTGGGCGTCGGCGATGTCCACAAACGCCACCTGTGCACCTTGTTCGGCAAAAGCACCCACGATGGCGGCACCAACCGATGTCGCCCCACCCGTGACAAACACACGCTGCCCTTGAAGACTGGGGTAAACGGCCAAAGCTCTCTTCTTAGTCGACATGTCGGTTCCTGTATCAACAGGCAAGTATTGCAATTTGTGTATGTTAGACACTAAATAATTGATCCCAGGTGTGATTGATCAATTGTTAGCATCTTGAATGAAAAGAAAATGAACAGACCCTGTGCCTGACTCGGCCCTGGTGGCTTGGGTCGGGCTGTCCTTTTTGAGATCGTGATCCACCATGCACACCACCGAACACCCCATCCACTGGTTACACCCTGGCCTCATTTCCGCTGGTGCCTTGGTCCAACCGCATCAGCGCGGGTGGTTTCGAGTTTGACGGTGTGCATCACCCGATGGCCCCCAACCGGGCTGGCGAGCCCTATCCGATCCATGGCGACGGCTGGTTGCAGCCCTGGGCGTTGCACCAGCCAAAAGACAACATGCTGGAGATGACACTGGAGTCACAGGCGTTTGACGGCAACCCCTACAACTACCGGGCGCTGCAGCGTTTTGTGCTGATCGACGGTGGCATGGACCAGACGCTGACGGTCACCCACACCGGCGAAACACCCTTGCCGTACGGCCTGGGTCAACACCCGTTTTTTCCGCGCCCGGTCGGTACCCGGCTGACGACGCAGGTGCAAGGGGTTTGGCTTAGCAGGCCTGATTGCCTGCCAACCCAACACACCACCCAATTTCCGCCAAGCTGGGACCCGCGTGCAGGCATGGATGTCCATGGCTCGTTGATCGACAACGCCTACACCGGCTGGTCGGGTGAAGCCCGCATAAATTGGCCAGAGCAGCAGCTGGCGCTGACCATGCGCGAGCCCAGCATCCTGGGCCGGGGCCAAAATGACGGCATGTGTTTGTTGTACCGCTCACCCGTCATATCGGCGTTCTGTTTTGAGCCAGTCACCCACCCGATTGACGCCTTTCACATGCCTGGGCTGCCGGGTTTGAAGGTGTTGCACAAGGGTGAGAGCCTGACGCTGCACCTGGAATGGCGCTTCACCGAGACAGCGTCGACGGTTTGACGGTGTAGGTAAGGGGGAGGGGGCGGGGGAGGGGGAGGCGCCCCCGCCCGCCATCCTGAGTCTTGTGGGCGTGTTTTGATAATGATAGCTATCAGCCCTTTATGGATAAGGGCTTGAAGCTATTTTTATGCCCAAACCCCTAGATCGATCGGGGCATACCCCAAGGCACATCGCCCGCCTCAAGACAACGCGGCTTCCAGTTGGGCCTTGTTCATTTTGGAGCGTCCGACAAGGCCACGTTGGCGCGCCTCGTTGCGAAGCTGCAGCAGCGTGCGGCCACCCGGCCCTTGGTGTGAACGCAGCCCACCGCGTCGGCTGGCCGACATGTCTTTGATCGACGAGGCGCTGGCCTCGGTGGACTCGCCGTGTTGGGCCCGCTCTTTGTTGACGGTGCGCGCGGCAATTTCCTCAGCCAATGACTCGCTGCGGCCATGTGCCAGCAGGCTGTCCTTGATCTGGGTGTACTGGCGCTGGCGCTTGGCGCTCCAGGGATTCTTGGGCATGGGTTCTCCTTGGGGCGTGGGCGGGGTGTGTCGTGGCTAGGCGTCTTGTTGTCGCTCCAACTCGGCAGACTGCGCCGGGTCCTCCTGGCCTTCGGGAAAGTCTGAGGCGTCAGGCACGGGTGTCGTGGTTGTCAACACATCAAGCGCAGGCACACAGAGCGGTTCCGGGGGCCTAAACATGTTCGCTACCGCAAGACTCAGCGGCCGCTTTGTCGCAGCGTTCTTGGCCTTTGGCCATTTGGGTTGGGTGGGTGACATACCTGGATTGACGTTGATCCAGTCGACCAAGTCCGTTCGTCAGCGCACCCAAGGCCTTGGTACCCAGCAAAAAGTTGACGGACAAGCCTGCGCCAAAACCCGCCAGCCTGGGCCACAACAACGCCGCCCTCAAGGCGGGCAATGAGGCGTGGGAGCGTTCAAGGACATCAACACGGCATCACCATTGTCAAGCGGACGCCACAACAACCCCGGGCGCCCAAGCTCAGTGCAAGTCACCCACAGGGCTGCGTTTTGGCAAACCAACATCCAGCCATCTTTTGGATTCAATAGTCATAGCTCCTCGCCCTCATTTCATAAGGGTATGAGGCACTTTTGGCACTTGGGCGTGCTATTTTTTTCTGACCTCAAACACCCGCTGCAGCACACAGAACACCAGCAGCAAGGCGCCAATCACGATGCGGGTCCACCAGGAGCTCAGTGAGCCGTCAAACATGATCAGGGTCTGGATCAGGCCCAGCGCGAGCACCCCAAACAGGGTGCCCACCACATATCCCACACCCCCGCTGAGCAGCGTGCCACCAATCACCACCGCCGCAATCGCATCCAGCTCCAGGCCAATTGCGTGCAGGCCATAACCCGACAGCATGTAGAAAGTGAACACCACTCCACCGAGGGCCGAGCAAAAACCGCTCAAGCTGTAGACCAGCACCGTGGTGCGTGCCACCGGCAAGCCCATCAGCATGGCCGACTGCTCACTGCCACCAATGGCGTAGACGGTGCGGCCAAACTCGGTCGCATGCGCCATAAAGATGGCCGCCAGCAGCACCAGCACCGCCAAAATGGCGCTCAGCGACACCGCCGCGTCCGGCCACAGAGGCACCCGTGTTTGCGCCAGCGCGGTGTAGGTCTCGTCGGTGATGCTGATCGAGTCGATGCTGATCACGTAACACAGGCCACGTGCCAGAAACATGCCCGCCAGGGTCACGATGAACGGCTGTAGCCTGAAACGCTGGATCAGCCAGCCCATGAACGCCCCCAGACCGGTGCCCATCAGCAAGACCAGCGGAATGGCCAGCCCTAGGTTCCAGTGCTGGTGCTCCACCAGCTCGGCCAGCACCATGGTGCTCAGGGCCACCACCGAGCCTACCGACAGGTCAATGCCGCCGGTCAGGATGACAAAGGTCATGCCCACCGCCACAATCACCAGAAACGCGTTGTCGATCAGCAGGTTCAGAAACACCTGGGCCGAGAAAAATCCGTTGTAGGACACCGAGCCAAAGGTGGCCATCGCCACAAACAGGGACACGGTCGCCACCAGTGGCAGGTATTTGGCGTTGAGCTTCATACGGCACCCCCGGTCGCTGCGGGTCGCACCACCCAGCCATGTACCGTTCGCCGGAAATCTGCGGACTGCAACAGCATCACCACAAACACCACCACCGCTTTGACCACCAGATTGATCTCGGGGGGCACACCTATCGAATAAATGGTCGAGGTCAATGTCTGGATGATCAGCGCACCAACCATCGTGCCCGCCAGGTTGAAACGGCCCCCGCTGAGCAGGGTGCCGCCCAGCGTCACCGCCAGAATGGCGTCGAGTTCCATCAGGTTGCCCGCATTGTTGCCGTCGGCACTCTTGACGTTGGAGCTGATGATCAGCCCGGCAATGCCGGCGGTCAGCCCGCAAAAGGCGTAGACACAAACGGTGATGAGCCGCTCACGCACACCCGCCAGCCGCGCTGCCGCCGGGTTGATGCCAATGGCCTGGATGAATAGGCCCAGGGCGGTGCGGGTCACCAGCAGATGCACTGCCAGAAAGGTGCCCCCGGCAATGAACAAGGCAAACGGCAGCCCCCACAGGAAACCGTTGCCAATGTAGAAATACGGCGCGTAATACACGGTGACGATTTGCCCGCCGGTGGCCAGCTGCGCAATACCACGCCCGGCCACCATCAGGATCAGTGTGGCAATGATCGGCTGCAGGCCAATCTTGGCCACCAGTACACCGTTCCACAGCCCACAAAACAGCGCCACCAGCAAAGCACACACAATCGCCAGCGGCATCGGGAAACGGCTCACATGGGTGGGCACACCGTTGTTGATGACCAGGGTGCCGCCAATCATGAGGGCGGCGACGGAGGCACTGATAGCCACCACCGCACCGACCGAGATGTCGATGCCACGTGTGGCAATCACCAGCGTCATGCCCAGCGCCACCAGCATCAGCGGGGCAGAGCGGTTCAGGATGTCGATCAGGCTGCCGTAGAGGTGGCCGTCACGCCACTGCAACACCCAAAAACCCTGGTTCAGACTGGCGTTGACCACCAGGATCAGGGCCAGTGTGACCAGCGGCCAGAACAGGGAATGCGACAGCAGGCGCTTGAAGAGGGGTTCAGAAGAAGAGGTGCTCATGCGTGCTCCGCAATTAGGGCGTAGACCGCATGGTCGCTGCTGCCTGCGGGCAACTCACCGACCTTGGCGTGGTCACGCATGACCACAATGCGGTCTGCCACCCGCACCACCTCGGACATTTCCGAGGAAATAAACAACACCGCCATACCCTGTTTGGCCAAGGTCAATATCTCGTTCATGATTTCTTGTTTGGCGGCAATGTCAATGCCGCGTGTGGGTTCGTCCAGAATCAGCAGCTTGGGCTGCGTGGCCAGCCAGCGCGCCAACACGGCTTTTTGCTGGTTGCCGCCAGAGAGCTGGCCAATCGGGGTGTCAACGTCCGAGGTCTTGATGCCCAGCGCTTTGACATAGTGCTGCGCCATCTCGGTCTGGCGGGCACGGCTGATGAACGGCCACAGGCCTTGACGGGCCTGCAGCGCCAGCGCAATGTTTTCACGCACCGAGAGTTCGGCGATGATGCCCTCGGCCTTGCGGTCTTCCGGGCACAGGCCCAAACCGAGCTTGATGGCGGTCGACGGTGAGTCCATGTGCACCGTCTGACCACTGAGCGTGATCTCTCCTGCGTCGCTGCGATCCAGCCCGAACAACAGGCGCGCCAGCTCGGTACGCCCGGAGCCCAGCAAGCCGCCGATGCCCACCACCTCACCCGGGCGCACACTCAAATCCATGGGTTTGACACTGCCAGCGCGTGCCAGCCCGCGTGTGGTGAGCCAGTCTGCGGCAGGCGCTGTGCCAGCCTGGTCGGCGGGTGTGGCGCCCAGGCTGGCGTCGAGCTCGTGTCCGATCATGGCGGCAATCAGCGCGCCCTGTCCCAGTTCTTCGGCAGCGTATTCCCCCACCAGTTCACCGTTGCGCAACACCGTGATGTGGTCACACAACGCGTACATCTGCCCCAGAAAATGGGTGACGAACACAATCGCCATGCCCTGGTCACGCAGCTGGCGCAGCACCACAAACAGGCGCTCCACCTCGTCGTCGTCCAGGCTGGAGGTGGGTTCATCGAGGACCAACACCTGGGCCGAAATGCTCAGGCCCCGGGCAATTGCCACCATCTGCTGCACCGCCACCGAAAAACTCGACAGCGGCTGGGTCACATCAATGTCCAGATTGAGCCGCTGCAGCAGCGCTGTGGCTTCTTGCTGCATACGTGCCCAGTCGATGGACCAACCCCCTAAAGCGCCGCGACGCGGATAACGTCCGGCAAAAATATTCTCCGCCACCGAGAGGTTGGTGCAGAGGTTGACTTCCTGGTAAACCGTGCTGATGCCCAAGTGCTGCGCGTGCAGCGTGGACGTGGGGCGAATGGGCTGGCCGCGCAAACGGATCTCGCCGCTGTCGGCCGGGTAGACCCCGGTCAGCACCTTGATCAGGGTGGATTTGCCGGCGCCGTTTTGCCCCATCAGCGCATGGATCTCGCCCGCATAAAGCCTCAGTTTGACATTCTGTAGTGCCTGGACCGCGCCAAATTGTTTGTTGATTCCATTGAGCTCCAGTACCGGAGCAGAACTGCCTCGACCCGAAGTTGGCTTGGTGCTGTTTGTGTTGCTCATCCCGTTACCTCATGCCAGACAAATCGCCTGGGCGGCTCGTCTACAAACGGATGCGCAGCACCTGCTGCGCACCGCTGTGATCACAACGACCAATCAGTATTTCCGATTCGGGAACTCTTTGGCTGCCACTTCCATCGGGAAGATGCCTTCCACCGTCACGATGCGACGTGGCAGGGTCTTGCCAGCCATCAGGTCTTTGACCGCCGACATCAGCTGTGGCCCGAGCAAGGGGCTGCATTCCACCGTCACGTCGAGTTTGCCTGCCATCATGGCTTCAAAAGCGCCCTTGACCGCATCCACCGAGATGATGGTGATGTCTTTGGACGGTTTCAGACCGGCTTCTTCAATCGCCTGGATGGCGCCAATGGCCATGTCATCGTTGTGCGCGTAGAGCACATTGATCTTCTTGCCTTCTGCTTTCAGGAATGCTTCCATGACTTCCTTGCCCTTGGCGCGGGTGAAGTCACCGGTTTGTGAGCGGATGATCTTGATGCGAGGCTCGGCCTTGATGATTTCTTCAAAACCTTTCTTGCGGTCGATGGCCGGGCCCGAACCCACGGTGCCTTGCAACTCAACCACGTTGACATCACCCTTGGTGTTCTTCACTTTTTCCACCAGCCAGCGGCCAGCTTTGCGACCTTCTTCGGTGAAGTCAGAACCCATGAAGGTCACATACAAAGAGGTGTCTTTGGAGTCGACCGAGCGGTCGGTCAAGATGACGGGAATCTTGGCTGCCTTGATTTCTTTGAGCACGGTGTCCCAGCCCGATTCCACCACGGGTGCAAAGGCGATCACGTCCACTTTTTGGGCGATGAAGGAGCGCAGGGCCTTGATCTGGTTTTCCTGCTTTTGCTGTGCGTCAGAGAATTTCAGGTCAATGCCTTCTTTGGCCGCTGTTTCCTTGATGGAGTTGGTGTTGGCGGTACGCCATTCACTTTCCGCACCAATCTGGCTGAAGCCCAGCACAATCTTCTTTTCAGCAAATGCGCTCATGGGGGCCATCACCACAAAGCTGGCTGCTACCAGGGTGGCAAGCAGGGAACGCCGATTATTTTTCATGGTTTCTCCATAACAATTGGATTGAACGGGAAATAGAACTTGAGGCACCGCCCGTACTCGGTGACCCATGCTGTCCCTCATTTTGGGGTTCTCATGGTACGTCCGCGCAGCCCGTCTGGGGGGGATATCAAGTGATAGAGATTTGGCCAATATCAATATGTAAATTCGCATTGGGGTAAACCCGCTTGTGGCTGAAGCGTGCAGATGGGCGATTTTTGACGGATGTTGCTGTGAACATCGCGCAGCAGCAGATCGGCCCTTCACCCAGGGGGGTGTGGCCAGATGAGGGTGGCTCAGGCCCCCTCAGGCGGGTATCCGCCGGTTTACCAGCGCTGGTGCACCAGCGGCTTGGCGTAGTGGCTGTAGATGTCGGCCAGAGCCTTCATTGTGGCCTCCGTCAAGGGCGGCAGGTCGGCTGCTGCCACGTTGTCGCCCACCTGGCTGGCGCGTTTGCCACCGGGAATCGAACACGTCACCGCCGGGTTCATCTGGATCCAGCGCAAGGCCATCTGGGCCATGCTCTGACCCTCTGGCACCAGTGGCCGCATGGCCTCGACTGCCTGCAGGCCCACATTGAAATCCAGCCCGGAAAAGGTCTCACCTCGGTCAAACGCGGCACCTTCGCGGTTGAACAGGCGGTGGTCATCGGACGCAAAGCTGGTTTGTGCACTCATCTTGCCGCTGAGCAGGCCCGACGACAGGGGCAGCCGCGCCAGGATGCCCACGCCGCGTTTCTGCGTCTGTTCAAACAGCAGTTCGGCTGGGCGCTGGCGAAACAGGTTGTAGATGATCTGCACACTTTGCACGCCAGGGAACTCGATGGCCTTGAGCGCCTCCTCCACCTTCTCGACACTCACGCCGTAGTGGCGCAGTTTGCCCGCCTTGACCAGGTCATCCAGCACGCCGAAGACCTCGGGCATGTAAAACACCTCGGTGGGCGGGCAGTGCAGTTGCAGCAGGTCAATCGCTTCGGTGTTGAGGTTGACCAGGCTGCGCTCGACAAACGCGTTCAGATTGGCCCGGTTGTAGCCGGAGGCCACATGCGGGTCCAGGCGTCGCCCGGCTTTGGTCGCCACATAAAAGGGCTCGCTGCGTTCGCGTCGTAATTGCGCCAGCAGGCGCTCGCTGCGGCCATCACCGTACACGTCGGCACTGTCAAAGAAGTTCACCCCCAGGTCCAGCGCAGAGTGCAGCGCGTCCATGGACTCGTCGTCATCCACATCACCCCAGGTGCCACCAATGGCCCAGGCGCCGAAGCTCACAGTCGAGATGTTCCAGCCGGTGCGGCCAAGGGGACGGTATTGCATACAAACTCTCTTTGAATGGTCTAGAAAATGGCCGCCACCCCGTGGCTGTCAGCTGGCGGGAGGGCTGGGACAGCGGGCTTGTATGTTAGCGCTGACCGGGGCCAGGTTTGGTTTGTCGTGGGTGGTGTGGTCCGCCAACCCGGTGGGTGGGCGCAGTCCTGGCGCCGCTGGGTTCGCTCAGGATGCTTTGAATTAAATAGCTGTTAGACCTTTTGATATAAGGGCTACAGGCCAATTTGACTTAAAACTTGCGGCAACGGTTGTTGTGTCGACAGGGGCTTACTCGTCATCCTCGGCGTTGCCCCGCAAAGCTGCTGGGTCGGCGGTGATCGGGCGGTAGATCTCCACGCGCTGGCCGGGCTCCAGCCGCGCCTCGAGCGACACGGTTTTGCTGAAGATGCCCACTTTCTGGGTGCTGAGGTCCAGCGATGGAAAGCTGCGGGTGATGCCGCTGAGTTCAATGGCCTCGCGCACGGTAGCGTGTTCGGGCACCTCGATCTCCAGCCAGGTTTGCCGGTCCGGCAAGGCGTAGGTCACACTGACCTTCATGATGCGGCAGCCAGGCTGGTGGTGTCATCCAACGGCGCGGGCAGTGGTCGTGGCGCCTTTTTGCGTGCGTCCAGTGTGCGTTTGGCGGCAATCATCAGCCCCAGCACAATGAAGCCGCCAGCAGGCAGGATCATCACCAGCGCGCCGTCGCCCGGGTACAGGCGAGTCTCCAACACCCCCATGGCTGGCCCCAACAAGTTGGCGGCACCTGAGAACACCGTGCCGCTGCCACCGATCTCGCGTATTGCACCCATCATGGTCAGCGCCAAGGTAAAACCCGCGCCCATGGCCAGCCCATCCAATGCCGACAAGGCCACGCTGTTTTTGCTGGCAAAGGATTCGGCGCGCCCCAGGATCAGGCAGTTCACCACAATCAGCGGGATGAACAGGCCCAGCACCTTGTGCAACTCATGCAGCCAGGCGTTCATGACCAGGTCCACAATCGTCACCAGGGTGGCAATGATCAGCACAAAGGCGGGGATACGCACCTCTTCGGTGATCAGGCCGCGTAACAGGGCCACCAGCGCGTTGGAGGCGATCAGCACCGCCATGGTGGCCACCCCCATGCCCAGCCCCTGGGTGGCGGCCGAGGTCACCGCCAGCGTGGGGCACAGCGACAACATCTGGCTGAACACCACATTGTTGCGCCACACACCGTCAGAGATGATGTCACGAACTTGACTCATGGTTGGGCCTCCTGAAGCAACTCGTCACGGTGCGCAGCAAACAGCCGCAGCCCGTCGCGCACACCGTTGACCACCGCACGCGGGGTGATGGTGGCCCCGGCAAACTGGTCAAACGGGCCGCCGTCTTTTTTCACGGCCCATTTTTCTTCGGGCGGGTCGCTCAAGGAGCGCCCGGTGAAGCGGGTGATCCAGTCGGTGCGGGTCACTTCAATCTTGTCACCCAGACCGGGCGTCTCCGTGTGGTGCAGCACCCGCACACCCAGCAGTTGGCCGTTTTTGTCAATGCCCAGCAGCAAGCGGATCTCGCCGCTGTATCCGGTGGTGCGGGTCTCGAACGCGACCCCTGCGATCTGTTGGGCTTGGCGCGCCCGGTACACCAGGATCGGTGCACCATCCACCAGCAGCTCCAAGGTGTCGCCTGCCGGGTTGTTGTCGTGGATGCTGGCCGGAATCACCTGCTCCAGCGAGTGGCGCAGGTCTTCCAGCGCACTTTGTTCGATGGGTGCCTTGGTCAGGCTGTAGGCCACCGTCAGCAGCAGGGTCGCTGCCAGCGAGAAGCCCCCCAGCACGACGGCGTGTTTGGCGCCGCCAAGCTCCAGGAGCCTAGCCACACGCTCAGACAAGGAGCCCGGCAGAGCCGGTGAAGCGGTGTGATCGGTGGCATTCATAGGGGTATCTTGGGTTTTTTGGTGTCCAGCGACTGGCCACGCCGACTGCGGCCAAACACGCGCGGGCGAAAGCCTCGGTCAATCAGCGGCACCATCGCATTCATCAGCACCACCGCAAAGGCCACCCCTTCCGGATACGCCCCGAGTGAGCGGATCACCCAGGTCAGGGCACCAATGCCCGCACCAAACAACAGCTGCCCGCTGCGTGACACCGGCGATGTCACGTAGTCGGTGGCGATGAAAAAGGCGCCCAGCAAAGTGGCCCCCGACAGCAGGTGGATCGGCATCGCAGCAAAGCGGCTGGGGTCCAGCGCGTTGGAGACCAGCGCCAGCGTGGCCAGGGTGCCCAGCATCGCCAGCGGGATATGCCAGGAGATGATGCGTAAGGCCAGCAGCAACAGCCCGCCTGCCAGCAGCAGGCCAGCCGAGGTTTCGCCCATCGACCCCGGTTCGCGGCCAATGGCCAGCTGCTCAGGGGGCGGCAGCTGCTCAGTGGTCTTGGCCACAGAGATGCCGCGTGAATGTTCGGTTTTGAGAACACCCAGCGAGGTGGCTGCACTCATGTGCTCCGGCAGAGTGCTGTGGCCTGCCACATAGGTCAGGGCCTGGCTGAAGGAGGGCGCGTTGGCGCTGCCCAAGGGGGCCGGTGCCACCCACACCGTGAGCTGCACCGGGAATGAAATCAATAACACGATGCGCGCCACCATCGCGGGGTTGAACATGTTTTGGCCCAAACCGCCAAACAGGTGTTTGCCCAGCACTATCGCCACCAGCGCGCCCAGAAACCCGATCCACCACGGCGCCCAGGGCGGCAAACTCAGGGCCAGCAACCAGCCGGTCAGCAGGGCCGAGCCGTCCGCCAGCCGGGCGCGCACCGGCTGGCCCAGCAGCTTCAACATCAGCGCCTCTGCCGCCAAGGCCGTGGCCAGGGTGATGACAAACAAAAAAATGGCAGGCCAGCCAAACAGCCACAAGCCGTAGGCGGTGGCTGGCAGCAGTGCCGCCATCACCCACAGCATGGTGCGGCTGATGCTGTTGACGGTGTGGGTGAAGGGCCCAGCCCGTGTGGCCATGGTGATCATGTGGATTCCTCCAGCTGGCTGGCAGGTGTGTCGACCGGCGCGGCGGCGCTGGCGGCTGCGGCGGCAGCTTTCGCGGCTTTGCGGGCAGCGGCTGCGGCCTTTTTGGCTTCGGCCTCGCGTGTCGCGCGTTCGTTGCGCGCCTGGATCAGGGATCGGATGCGGTCCTGCCGCCTTGAGTCGCGGTCCAGCGCACCCAACTGACCTTTGGCGAAGTTGAAGTAATGCGACAGCGGGATGTGGGAGGGGCAGATGAAGGAGCAGGATCCGCAGCTCACACAGTCCTGCAGGCCGATGGCTTGTGCCCCTTGCAGGTCGCCACGGCGCACCAACTGCGCCATCTCCAGTGGCACCAGCCCGCAGGGGCAAGCCGAGACACAACTGCCACAGCGGATGCAGGGCGACTCGGCCCCGTCGTTGACCTCGTCGGCGGTGAGCGCCAGCACACCGCTGGTGCCCTTGACCACCGGCACCTGCACCGAGGGCAGGGACGCACCCATCATCGGGCCACCCCCAATGAGTTTGTGAGGTACTGGGTGCAGGCCGCCACAGAACACCAGCAGGTCTTCCACCAGTGTCCCCAAGGGCACATTGATGTTGGCCGGCTCGCGGATGCCGCGCCCAGACACCGTCACCACCCGGCTGATCAGGGGTTCACCGCTGCGCACGGTGCGCGCCACGGCGCGTGCGGTGGCCACGTTGTGCACCACCACACCAATGTCGGCGGTGAGTTTGCGTGAGGGTGTTTCGCGCCCGGTGCAGGCCAGCACCAGGTGGCGCTCGGAGCCCATCGGGAAACGTGTCGGCAGGGCCATCACCTTGATCCAGGGCTCTACCCGGGCTGCCTCGCGGATGGCGGCCAAGGCCTGTGGTTTGTTGCGCTCAATCGCAAACACCACCGACTGCACCTCCAGCGCATAGGCCAGGATACGCACACCGTCGATCACAGCGGCAGCCTCTTCGCGCATCAGGCGGTCATCACAGGTCAGGTAGGGTTCACACTCGGCCCCGTTGATCAGCAGGGTGTCGAGCTGGTAACGACTCTTCAAGTCAAGCTTCACTGCAGACGGGAAAGCCGCACCACCCATGCCCACAATACCAGCGGCTGCCACGCGGCTGTTGAGTTCGCTGGGTGTCACACCCAGCGGAAAATCGTCGGTGATGGGTTTGGGCAGTTCGGCCCAGCGGTCTTGCCCGTCGGTGGCAATGATGATGGTCTTTTGCCGCAAACCCGACGGGTGCGGTGCCACATACTCTTCAATGGCGACCACCGTGCCGGAGCTGGAGGCATGCACCGGCGCCGACAAACCCGGCGCCGCCTTGGCTATCAACTGGCCCTTGAGCACGGTGTCACCCACGACCACCACGGGCAGGGCAGGGGCGCCAATGTGTTGCTGCAGCGGTAGGTAGAGCCTGCGCGGCAGCGGCATGGGCACCACCGCTTTTTCGCTGGACAGTTCCTTGTGGTACTGCAGCTTGACTCCGCCACGAACACGAAAAGACCACATGCTGAAACGTCCTCGTTATTCGGTTGTCAAAGGGGTGGCTACGGCCGTTTTTGGCTTGGGTTTGGGCCAATGCCAGGTGGCCAGGGTGGGCAGCACCGGTTTCATCACAATCGCCTGGGTCGGGCACTCGGCCACACACAGGCCGCAGGCGTAGCAGGCCTCGGGCAGCACCGTGTGCATCTGTTTGGCAGCCCCCACAATCGCGTCAGAACCACACTTGCGGATGCAGCGGGTGCAACCAATACAACGCGCTTCTTCCACCCAGGCGACTGTGGGCAAGGCCTCTTCTGAGCCATCCATCACCAGCCGCACACCCAGCAGGTCGGCCACACGTTGTGCGGTGGAGGCGCCACCGGGTGGGCAAGCACTGGGGGCGGCGCGGCCGTCCACCATGGCAGCGGCGGCCTGTTTGCACCCGGCAAAACCACATTGGGCACAGTTGGAGCCTGGCAGCAGCGCGGCCACCGCCTCGGCGCGGTCATCCACCGGTGTCGACAAATAACGTGAGGCCACGCCCAGAATCACGCCCAGAACCGTGCCGAGCACACCGATGGCGCCCACCGCCTGCGCGGCATGGCTGAGTGCGGTCGCGTCCATCAGTGGCCTCCCAGTCCGGCAAAACCCATGAACGCCAGCGACAAAACCCCGGCGGTGATGAAACCAATCGGCGCCCCCTCAAAAGCCTTGGGCACCTCGGCCAGGGCCAGGCGTTCACGCAGGCCGGCAAAAATCACCAGCACCAGACCAAAACCCGAGGCCGCACCAAAACCACGCAGCAGACTGGCGACAAAGCCGTGACCGGCCTGGATCGTCAGCAGCGCAATGCCCAGCACCGCGCAGTTGGTGGTGATCAGCGGCAGGTAGACGCCCAGCGCCTCGTACAGCGGCGGTGAGATGCGCCGGATCACCATCTCGGTGAACTGCACCACCGCCGCAATCACCAGGATGAAGGTCATGGTGCGCAGAAAGGGCAAGTCCAGCGGCGCCAGCAGCATCGCCTCGGCCACCCAGACAAAACCGGTCGACAAGGTCAGCACAAAGGTGGTGGCCAGCCCCATGCCAATCGCGGTGTCAATGCGTGAGGACGTGCCCATGAACGGGCACAGGCCCAAAAACTTGGCCAGCACCACGTTGTTGACAATGGCGGTGCTCAGCAACACGAGTAAAAAGTCATGCATCACAGGCTCCGCCGCTCAATCACGGGAATGGCCACCTGGCGCAGGGGCTCGGCGCTGGACGATGGGCATGAGGAACCCGATGCATTGCTGGCGCGCCCCAGCACCACCGGCACCAGCGCCTCACGCCAACGTCGCGCCAGTACGCGGGCTGCTGCCGCCCCCGCCAACAAACCTGCCAGCGCGGCGACCGCCGCTACCGCGTCGCCTGCCGTCTGCAGGGCGCTGGCGGCGACCAGCATCGTGACCAGAGGCAGGGCATAGGCGGTGAGGGAGGCGCGAGTCAACGCAGCGCGATCCACGCCTACCAACACCTGCTCACCCAAGGCCAGCAGGGGCTGGCCTGGCCCCAGGTCGCGCGGCACACACCAGCTGGCGCCGCGTTTGGCCTTGCCGCTGCCACAGGCACTTTGGGTGGCGCAGCTGCCACAGGCCGCTGGCGCCTCGGTGGCCAGCCAGACCTGGTCACCCTGCACCCCGACCACACGGGCCAGGCCCTTGATCAAGGCTTCATCGGCTTGGGTGCGCGTGTTCATGACAACTCACTGACCTGGCCAGCGTCATTGATGCAGATGGCACGGCAGCCCGGTTGGGTGCGCAACAGGGCCAGCCGCGCTGACACATCGGTGCTGGGAATCAGCGCCAGTGCGGTGGACAAGGCATCACCCTGGGTGGCCGTGGGAGCCACCACCGTGACGCTTTCATAAGCGGGGGCGGTGCGACCGGTACGGGCGTTGATCAGGTGGGTGTAGCGGCCTGCGTCGTCCAGCCGGGTGCCGTAGCCACCCGAGGTGGCCACCGCCTGGTCCAGCACCGACAGCGTGTGGATGGCCCGGCTCGGTTCACGCGGGTCAGCCAGGCCAATTTGCCAGGCCGAGCCATCGGGTTTGGGGGCTACCGCGCGGGGTTCACCCATGTCGACCAGCATGTGGCTAAAACCGTGGGCACGCAGTATTTCGCTGCAGCGGTCGGTCACAAAACCTTGCGCCACACCGTTGAGTGACAGGCCCATGCCAGGGCGTGCCAGTTGCACCTCCGAGCCAGACAGCTGCACCGCACGCCAGTCCACCAGGGCACGCGCCCGTGCCACTTTGTCCGTTGCGGGTGGCTGGGTGTTGCCACCGGTCACAAAGTGGTCAAAGTACAGGCGCCACAGCGGCTGGATGCTGGGGTCAAACACCCCGTTGGAGGCAGATGCCATGTCCAAAGAGGTGCGCAGCAGTGACACGAATTCGGGTGGGGCATTGTTCAGGCGGCCCGAGCGGTTGAGCTCAGAGATCTGTGAGTCAGCACGAAACAGGCTGAACATGGCCTCCAGCCGGTTCACCTCGGCCAGCGTGGCCGACAGCGCCGCCTGGGCGCGTGTCGTGTCGCCCCCATGGTGGAGGGTGACCGAGGCGGGCGCACCCATGGCCACACCCTGCCACTGCAACGGGGCGGCATGGGCGCCTTGTTGAACGCGCCAAGCCACCAGTGGCACCGCCGCAGCCATCAGCATCAGGCGGCGCCGGGTCAGCAGACCCTGCCGGGGCGCAACAACAGCCTGACTGACAGCCGTGACAGGGTTTGAAGGGCGGTGGGACACGGTGACTCCTTGGGGCTTGTCGAGGTGCTGCGCTTCAGGCCAGGGCGTGACGCGGCAGCGAAGACTTGAGGCTGTCCAGCGACACATGCTGGCGGCCATTGACGTCCTGAAACACCTTGAACACCTTTTCTTGCGCCGGGGTGGACTTGACGAAGTCGTTGTAGGCCTTGACCAACTGCTCGCGGTACGAGGTGTACAAGCCCACCTCGTTGCCCTCGGTCAGCAGGTTCTCCTGGCGGATGTACTGGAAGAAACGTTTCAGGATGTGCAGGCGGCTGACGTTGACCACACTTTGCTCAAACGGCACACCAAAGTACTGCAGGAAGTCCTCGGCCGACGACAGGGCTTTGAGTTGCTGAAGAAAGGTTTCCATGGTGTGTCCTCCGGTGTGGTGTGTGCGATCAGTGGTTCAGGCGGCCCGGGCAAAGGCCAGTGGTGTCGGCTGCGCCAGCGACTCCAGCAAAAAGCCGCGCAATTCGTCGGGTGTGGCTTCCTGCTTGACCCGCATGGCGTGGTCGCGGATGCGTGCCAGCAGGCGGGCGGTCAGGGCGTCGTCGTCCAGCACCACACCCATTTGCACATAGGCCTGGCGCACGGCTTGCGAGCCCGAGTGTTTGCCGAGCACGGTGCGGCGCTGGCGCCCCAGCTCCGACGGGTCAAAACTCTCGTAGGTGGATGCGTTTTTGAGCAGACCGTCGATGTGGATGCCGGACTCATGCGTGAACACCGCCTCGCCCACAATGCTTTTATTGAACGCCACCTGACGGCCCGAGGCGTGCGCCACCAGGTGCGAGATGGTCACCAGCGCCTGTGTGTCAACGCCGGTGCAGGCATGGTGCAGGTGGCGCACCCCCATCACCACTTCTTCCAGGGCAGCGTTGCCCGCACGTTCACCCAGGCCGTTGACGGTGGTGTTGGCATGGGTGGCGCCAGCGCGCAGCGCGGCCAGGGTGTTGGCGGTGGCCAGGCCGAGGTCGTTGTGGGCGTGGATTTCGATCTCGATGTCCACCGCGTCGCGCAGGCGGGCAATGGCGTCATAGGTGGTGAACGGGTCCAGCACCCCCAGCGTGTCGGCAAAACGGAGGCGGCTGGCGCCACAGGCTTGCGCCCGGCGCGCCACCAGCGCCAGAAAGTCTGGGTCGGCGCGTGAGGCATCTTCGGAGCCGAGTGACACCGTGCGGCCACTGGCCACCGCCTGGCTGATCACCCGGGTGACCTGCGCCAGCGCCCAGTCGCGCGACTGGTTCAGTTTGTGTTGCAGGTGGATGTCTGACACCGGAATCGACAGGTGGATGATCTCCGCATCACAACGCAGCGCGCTGGCCAGGTCGACGTCGGTCAGACGGCCCCAGACCATCAACCGGGCCGGCAGCCTCAAAGCGGCAATGGCGTTGATGCAGGCGATTTCTTCCTCACCCATGGCCGGGATGCCGACCTCCATCTCCGACACCCCCGCAGCGGACAGGGCGCTGGCAATCGCACACTTCTCGGCCACCGTGAACGCGACACCGGCGGTTTGTTCGCCGTCGCGCAAGGTGGTGTCGTTGATGATGGGGTTCAGAGGCATGGTGTGGCGTCCTTTGCCTACCTCTTCGCAAGGCTTATGCCATCTGCTTTTGCGCCCTTTTTCAGCCATTTAGCCCGGTTGGCGGGCCCGTTTGTCGGTTCTGGGTGGCACTTTCAGCCCAGCTGGCCGACGGCGCTTGTCGGAATTGTGGTGTTTCGCACAGAGTGGGGCTGCGCAGCAACAGACATTGGCCCTGCCTGTGGTGGAAGCAGAATTGCTGCGACTTCCATAGTGCCTAGCCCTTGATTGACAAGGGCTAGAAGGTGATTTCATTCGCAATCTGGGCCGCAGCCCGATAGCCGCGACTAGGTCTGGCTCTTTTCCACCCACTTGTGGACCGTGGGCGCCTGGTAGCTGGCAAAACGGTCCAGCAGTGCGTCGGGTGTGGGTTCAACCATCAAGGTGCTGCGGTGTGCTGGCCGGACGAACTGCTCGGCCACCGTGTGGTCCAGGAAGGTGGTCAGACCGTCGTAATAACCCGCCACATTGAGCAGGCCGCAAGGTTTGGCATGAAAGCCCAGTTGCGCCCAGGTCCAGACCTCGAAAATTTCTTCCAGCGTGCCGATGCCGCCCGGCAGCGCAATGAAGCCATCGGACAGTTCGGCCATCAGGGTTTTGCGCTCGTGCATGGAGCGGGTGACATGCAGCTCGGTCAGCCCCGTGTGCTCGATCTCCTTGCGTTTGAGTGCTTCGGGAATCACGCCCACGGCGCGCCCGCCTAACTGCAGCACCGAGTTGGCGATCAGCCCCATGATGCCGACGCTGGCACCGCCATACACCAGACCCAGGTCACGGTCGACCAAAGCCTTGGCCAGTGAGCGCGCACCGTCTGCATAAGCCTCCAGCCGTCCAGGGTTGGAGCCGCAATAAACGCAAATATTTTTCATGTTGAGATGGTTAAAAAGAAGGATGGTCGTGAACCATCGCTGATGTGTCGGTGAATTTTCGCAGCGTCAGACTTGGCGCGACTGCGCCAGGGCGATGGCCGCCTGTATCGCCGCCCGCGCCTGCGGGCTGTTTTTCCAGCAGGTGGAGCCAACGATGTCGGCCGCTGTTGAAACGATATCCAGCGCGTTGGCTTTGGCCAGATGCGCCAATGATTCAAAGCCCATTTGCTCCAGCCGGGCGACTACCGTGGGGCCAACCCCTTTCACGGCCAACAAGGCTCTGCGTTCTTCGAGTGGGAAAGGCATGAGGAAGGTGCTTCAGTGTTGTGACAAGGCGTGCTGCTGGCTGGGCCAGATGATGGCTTGCGCCACGATCACCGTCTTGCCATGGAATGTGGTGGCAGGCGATAGGTGGGTAAACCGCCCGGCAGTTTGCCAGAAAAGCTGTTGCCCAAGGCCCCCGTGATGGATGCTACCTAGTTCATAGCTTCTCGCCCAGACAACACAATGGCTAGAGGCCGAAAACGTTCACAAATCCCGGCCAGAAACCGCCACCCGCGTTTGATCAACTTCAGTCCTCCCGATGGTTGCCCCAGACCCACCTGCGCATCACTGTCGGCGCTGATCTCCAGCCAGCCCGCGCAAGGCACACACAACACGCCGCCGCGCAGCACCGGTGTTTGGGTGGTCAGCGAGGTGTGGTCCAGCCACACCCGGCTGATCACCCGCACCGAGCCTGCGGCCACGGTGATGACGGCGCCCCGCTTGAAGTGGGCGGCATAAGACTGCCCGCGTGAAAGCGCCATCGGTGTATCGGTTGTCTGCATGGTCTGGCCCGGTGCTGCTGTGGTGGGTGGTCGTCGATGGTTCAACGTCCTGGTCTGGGCATCGTAGGGGGCAGGGGCCAAAACCAACAGCCACAGACGGGCTGTATCTGGACCAAAACAGCACACCTATTCGGCATCTGTTACGGTACGTTTTGCACTTATCTGCATCTGTTTTCTGTAAACCGCATCAAGGATCATGGCGCATGGACACACCAACTTTGGCCACCCCCACCCCTTTGCCGCCGCTCTACCAGCGGCTGGCCTCACACTACCGCGGCGCCATCCATGCGGGCTCTCTGGTGCCGGGCGACCGCATGCCCTCGCTGCGCGCCCTGATGCGCCAGCACGACATCAGCCTGTCCACCGCCATGCAACTCAGCCGCCATCTGGAGAGTGAGGGTTGGCTGGAGGCGCGTCCCCGCTCGGGGTACTTTGTACGTCGCCCACTGCGCAGCACACTCGCGGCGGTGACGGAGCCGCGCATGGACCGCGCCCCCGACCCGGCACAGTACGTCGGTATCCACGCCCGGGTGTCCGATTTCGTCGCACGCGGTCGACTGCACATGGTCAAGACCAATCTGGCGGTGGCCCGCTGTGCACCCGCGCTCTACCCCGGTGAAGCCCTCAAACAGGCCGCCATGCGGGTGTTGCGCAAGAGGCCAGACATTCTGGTGTCCGCCACATCGCCCAGGGGCAATGCCGAGTCCCGTGCGGTGCTGGCCAAACGCGCCTTGGCGCTGGGTATGACGCTGTCGCCCGACCAGGTACAAATCACCAACGGCTGTATGGAAGCGCTGAACCTGGCCTTGCGCGCGGTGGCCAAGGCGGGTGACACCATTGCGGTGGAGTCCCCGTCGTTTTACGGCTTGCTGCAGGTGCTGGAGGCCTTGGGCCTGCGCGCGCTGGAGATCCCCACCAGTCCGCACACCGGCATGTCGATCGACGCGCTGGAACTGGCCATCCAGACGGACGACAGCATCAAGGCCGTGGTGGTGGTGCCGCACCTGCAAAATCCGCTGGGCAGCATCATGCCCGACGCCCACAAGCAGCGGCTGGTGCAGCTGTGCCAGGCCAGCGCCATCACGCTGATTGAAGACGACACCTACAGCGAGCTGGTCAATGAAGGCAAACGCGGCGACACCCCGCTGCGGGCCATGAAGTCATGGGACACCACCGGCAACGTGATTTACTGCGCCTCGCTGCACAAAATCCTGGCACCCGGTATGCGGCTGGGCTGGATGGCCGCCGGGCGCTGGCAAGCCCGGGTCGAAATGCTCAAGTTCACCCAGACCCGCAGCAACGAGGAGCTGTCACAACTGGCGGCGGCAGACTTCATTGCCTCCCCCGCTTATGACCGCCATTTACACCGCTTGCGCGCCACCTTGCAGGTGCAGCGGCAACACACGGCGGAAACCATTGCCAGCCATTTCCCACCCGGCACCCGCCTGACTCTGCCCGAGGGTGGTTTGTCGCTGTGGGTGGAGCTGCCGCAGCAGCTGTCGAGCAAACGGGTGTTTGATGCGGCCTTGAAAGAACAGATTCTGGTCAGCCCTGGCCTGATGTTCTCCAACTCGCTGCGTTTTGACGCCTTTCTGCGCATCAGCTGCGGCTGGCCAGTGGACAGGGAGGTGGAGCAGGCACTCAGGCGGCTGGGGCAGGTCGTGACTGGGTTGTTGTGAGCATTTACAGGGGGTGTTGTAGCTGCCGCCGCATCCGAACGTTTGGCGGGTGCCATTTCACGTCAAAGGCCAGCATGCACGATTGATGGACAGCTGGATCAACAGGCCTTTTTGCCGCTGTCACGGAATGGCAAACGACCGCGATGAGGATCAGAGATTGACGGGTCGGATCGGGTGCAGCGTGCCCGGATGGACGTAGGCAGAAGCCTCGGAATGAAGGGTTTGATATGCCCTTGAGTGTTTCCTAAGCAACCGTTCTGGCATGCACCGTTCGTCGCAAGTCCTGGCTGGGGCTAGTTTCGAAGTGCCTCAGATAGTCGCGGCTGAACTGCGAAGAGCTCTCGTAGCCAACGGCAAACGCAGCACCGGATACGTTGTGCTCGCCGCCTATCAGCAGGCGGCGCGCCTCCAGTAGCCGGAGTTGCTTCTGATACTGCAACGGGCTGAGACCCGTGATCTCCCGAAAACTCCGGTTCAGACTCGCCCGGCTCATCCCGCATGCTGCACCGACGTCCTCGACCTTGATGGGCCGGGCGAAGTTCTGACCAATCCAGCCGATGGCCTTTCGGACCTTCGGCAGCGGGCCCTTGGCACTCGAAATCTGGCGCAACAGCTTTCCGTGCGGGCCCGACAACAGTCGATAGAGCAGCTCTCGCTCAACCAGCGGGGCCAGAACGGGAATGTCCTCGGGACTATCCATCAGCGCCAAGGCGCGAGCCAAGACATCTTCAAGCGCTTGGCTCATGGGCGCAGTTGACAGCCCCGACTCGCTGCCTTCGTCATCGTGCGCAACAGGCATGGACAGGATCAGCTCATTGAGCAGCACCGGGTCCAGCACCAGCGTCAGAGCGACATAGGGCCGCTGGCGGCCATCCCCGTAGACCTGCCCCATGAGCGGCAGATCCAGTGCGCTGACCAGATAGTGGCCCGCCTCGTAGCGCAGCACCTTGTCGCCAAAAGAGACGCGCTTGCTCCCCTGCAGAACGAAACACGCCATGGCGCGGTACTGGCACGCGCTTTCACTGACCTGCCCCTGGTCGACGTGCAACTCGATGCGAGGAATGCCCGACGTTGTCGTACCGGGTCGGATGTTTCGCAACGCGGTTTCCAGCAGGCTTGAAGGGGGGGTGTCCATAGGGTGGCTCTGCGGGTATCGAAGTGAATGAGTCAATCGTGCAAAAGAACAAGCGCATCGGGCAAGCCCTAAAACGCGCGTCGAAATAGATTATGGGCTCTTGGCGATATCCGCCATTTCAACCACACAAAAGTGAAGTGAGTACAGCTATGACAACAAAGATCGCACTGATTACCGGCACAAGCCGTGGGCTAGGTCGCAACATGGCCCTGCATCTGGCTAAACGCGGCGTCCACATCATCGGCACCTACCGCAGCGGTGCGGCGGAAGCCGAGGCGCTGCGCCAAGAGATCGAGGCGCTGGGCGGCAAGGCGTCCATGCTGGCGCTCGATGTCACCGATTCGAAGAGCTTTCCGGCATTCGCCGAGAAGGTGGCAGCAACCCTGAAGACCCATTTCGGTCGCGAGCGGTTCGACTTTCTGGTCAACAATGCTGGCAACGGTCTTTTCTCCAACTTTGCCGACGCGACCGAAGAGCAATTCGAATCGCTGGTGAGCACGCACCTGCGCGGACCGGTGTTTCTGACCCAGAAGCTACTGTCTTGTATCGAGAATGGCGGGCGCATTCTGAACGTCTCGTCTGGTTTTGTCCGCTTCACGCTGCCGGGTTACAGCCTCTATGCGTCGATGAAGGCCGCGGTCGAGGTCCTGACCCGGTATCTGGCAGTCGAGCTTGGCGCACGCGGTATCCGGGTGAACGCGATCGCACCAGGCGCCATTGCCACCGACTTCGGCGGTGGTGCGGTGCGCGACAACGACGATGTGAACGCCTATGTGGCAAAGGGTATTGCCCTTGGTCGCGTCGGCCTGCCGGACGATGTGGGCGGCGCAGTCGCCGCCATCCTGTCCGACGACATGGGTTGGGCAAACGGCACGACCTTCGACATTTCTGGCGGGCAGTTGCTGTAGCACCCGTTCTTTGCCGGCACTTCGAGAGACCACCATGCCCAACACCCGCCTCACGCTCATCAGCCACCCGCTTTGCCCGTTCGTTCAACGGGCGGCGATTGTCCTTCTGGAAAAGGGCGTGTCATTCGACAGGATCGACGTCGATCTCGCGGCCAAGCCGGACTGGTTTCTGGCACTTTCGCCGACTGGCAAGGTGCCATTGCTCAAGGTTAGCCAGGCGGATGGGCTGGACGCTGTTCTCTTTGAAAGCATGGTGATCTGCGAGTATCTCGAGGAATCTCAGGCCGGCCCAGGGCTGTATCCAGGCGATGCGCTGGCCCGTGCCCGTCAGCGGGGCTGGATTGAGTTCGGCACCGCAACCCTAGCCGAGGCCTGGCAGTTCCTCAACGCCAAGGATCGCCCGACCGCAGATGCAAAGCAGGCGGCGTTCCGGGGCAGGCTCCAGCAACTGGAGTCGGTGTTGGTGCAGGGCCCCTATTTCGGTGGTGCCGCCTTTGGCATGGTCGATGCAGTGTTTGCGCCCCTCTTTCGCTATTTCGACATCCTGGATCCGATGGTGTCGCAGCCGATCTTTGAGAACCTTCCCCGCGTGTCAACGTGGCGGGCGGGATTGGCGACTCGTCAAAGCGTTATCGCCGCCGTGGGGAAAGACTACGCCGAGCGGTTCCAGCAACACCTCCGTCAGCATCAAGCCATCCATGCGGCCTAAACCGAACGATTCAACAACGCCCATCTCAAAGACTACGATCATGAACGATCAAAGCGCCATCAAAACTGACTCCAAGAGCGCGTTGATTCTTATCGAATACTAAAACGATGGGGTGGCACCTACTTGCCTTGTTGTCGCTGATGGGCGAGTGTGGGTAGGGGCCGCCGGGAGATTTGTTGGGGCTTTGCGCGTGCCGCCAAAGCCAGCCTTGTGATTCAAAGGCCGTGCCCCGCAGGCAGTGGGTTTGCCTGGGGGATATGACTTGCAAATGTGGCCCTTGTGAGACCTTACTGCGCAAGGCTGGCTCGTGACCGGCTTGCTGGGTGCTGTGGATAACAGATGCTTTCAGTGTAGGCCGCAGGTCAGGGCAGAAGATTGCGTTGTTGCTTTGAATGTCGTTAGTTATGGCATAACATGCTTCAATCAATATATAAATTGGCAGAAAAATGAAGCTTGACCGCTACGACCAGCAAATCCTCGACATCCTGCAGGCCGATGGCCGCATCAACAACCAAGACCTGGCGGACCGCATTGGCCTGTCGCCGTCGCCCTGCCTGCGTCGGGTGCGGGCGCTGGAGGAGTCGGGCCTGATCACCGGTTACCACGCCGTGCTGGACGCCAAGAAACTCGGCCTGTCACTGATGGCGTTGATTCATATCTCGATGGACCGGCACACACCGGAGCGTTTTGCCAACTTCGAGACCACGGTGAGCCTGCTGCCCGAGGTGCTGGAGTGCCTGCTGATCACCGGCCAGTCGGCCGACTACCAGCTCAAGGTGGTGGTGCGCGACATGGACCATTACCAGGCCTTGTTGCTCAACAAAATCAACCGCATTGAGGGCGTGACCGGTGTGCACTCCAGCTTTATGTTGCGCCAGGTGGTTAGCCGGATGACGCTGTCGGTGGCAAGTGGTGCGCTGTGAAAGTGTGTTGTGTCGATTGCTATTTTTTGGAGAGCTTTTGATCCTTATAGGATAAGGGCTAGAGGTCATTTTGATCTCTGGTTCGGATGTGGAGGCGTTGCGAGGTTCTGCCCCAGGCATTCTTTGCTCAAATGGCGGTTTGATTGAAATAAATTGCTGGAAAAATTAAACATCAGCAATAAACTGCCTTAATTTGTTGATTGATCGACAAATACGCAATCATTCACCCCGACTTCAAGCCTACGATAAGCATCAATGTCCGTTATCGTTTCCAGAGGAACTTGCTCCATGTTGTCCAACCCCGCCACCAAATACCGCGCCTTTCCCACCATCGACTTGCCAAACCGCCAATGGCCCTCGCGCAGCATCACCCAGGCACCCGTCTGGATGAGTTCGGACCTGCGTGACGGCAACCAGTCGCTGTTTGAGCCGATGAATGCCGAGCGCAAGATGCGTATGTTCCGCACCCTGTGCCAGGTCGGGTTCAAGGAGATTGAGGTGGCTTTCCCGAGCGCTTCGCAAACCGACTTTGACTTTGTGCGTAACCTGATTGAGGGTGGCCACATTCCCGATGACGTGACCATCGAGGTGCTGACTCAGTCGCGTGAACACCTGATCCGGCGCACCCTCGAGTCGCTCAAGGGCGCACGCCGTGCCATCGTGCACGTTTACAACGCCACCTCGCCCGCGTTTCGTGAGATTGTGTTTGGCATGAGCCGGGATGAGATCAAGGCGCTGGCAGTGTCCTCCGTGCGGCTCATCAAGGACTTGTGTGCGCAGCATCCTGAGACCGAATGGGTCTTGCAGTACAGCCCCGAGGTGTTCACCAGCACCGAGCTGGACTTTGCCTGCGAGGTGTGTGACGCGGTCACCGCCGAGTGGGGCGCCACGCCTGATAACAAGGTCATTCTTAACCTGCCTGCCACGGTGGAGGTGGCCACGCCCAATGTGCATGCCGACCAGATCGAGTGGATGCACACCCATCTGGCACGCCGTGACAGCGTGCTCATCAGCGTGCACCCGCACAACGACCGGGGTTCGGCCGTGGCCGCTGCTGAACTGGGCCTGATGGCGGGCGCCGACCGGGTCGAAGGCTGTTTGTTTGGCAATGGTGAACGCACTGGCAATGTGGACATCGTCACGCTGGCCTTGAACATGTACACCCAGGGCATTTCCCCGGGCTTGGATTTCTCTGACATCAACGCCGTGGCCCGCACGGTGGAGCATTGCAACCAGCTGCCGATCCACCCACGCCACCCTTATGTGGGTGACCTGGTGTTCACCGCCTTCAGTGGCTCGCACCAGGACGCCATCAAGAAAGGCTTTGCCGCCCAGCAGGCCGCCGGGCCGGGCGCCTTGTGGAATGTGCCCTACATGCCGATCGACCCGGCCGATGTGGGCCGCAGCTACGACTCGGTGATCCGTGTCAACAGCCAATCTGGCAAGGGCGGCGTGGCGTATCTGATGGAGGCCGAATTTGGTGTGGTGATGCCGCGGCGCTTGCAGGTGGAGTTCTCGGGTGAGGTGCAGAGTTACACCGACAGCCACGGCGGTGAGATGACGGCACAGGACATCTGGAAACTGTTCGAGAGCACCTATCTGGACGCCCCCAGCGCGTCGATGCATTACGTGGAGCACCACCTGTTTGACCATGTCACACCGGGCAGCAAAAACCGTGTGCAGGGCATTCGTATCGGTGTGGAGGTGAACGGCCAGCCCATGTTGCTCACCGGTGAGGGCAATGGCCCGATCGACGCGGCGGTGCATGCGCTCCAGGGCGCTGGCATCCAGGTGCAGGTGCGCAGTTATGAAGAGCGCTCCACCCGCGCCAGCACCCACGCTGGGGACGCCCAGGCCTGCGCTTTTCTGGAGCTGGTGTCCGGCGCAGGTGGCCCTGAGCGTTTTGGTGTGGGCATGGACACCAACATCGTCACCGCCTCGGTCAAGGCGCTGCTCAGCGGGGTGAACCGGCTGGGCTTGGTTGCTGCGCTTGAGTTGGAGAGTGAAGCGGCTTGAGTATTGGGCTGAGTTTGCTCTCAGATGGGCAGCTGCGGTGCAAAGGCCTCAATGCTCCCGCGCATGGTTGCGGGTGTGTTTGGGCAGCTCAACCGTGATGTCGGCCTCACCCAGCTTGATACAGCACGACAGGCGCGATTGCGCCTCCAGGCCCCAGGCGTTGTCGAGTTGGTCGTTTTCGTTGTCATCAGCCTCAGCCAGCGAATCGCTGCCCTTGCGCACATAGACATGGCAGGTAGAGCAGGCCGCCACCATCTCGCAGGCGTGTTCAATCGCCACACCGGCCTTGAGCAGGCCTTCGCACAGAGACTTGCCGGGTTTGATCTCGATGTCCAGCCCCTGTGGGCACAGTTCGGGGTGGGGCAGCAGGCGGACTCTGGGCATGTGGTGTTTTTTGTGGTGGTGGGTGACTCTGGCGGAAGGCTGGGGTTTAGGCGAGGCTGTCCATGGTCTGCCCGGCCAGCGCTTGGCTGATCGAGGCATTCATACGCCGGGCGGCAAATTCATCGGTGGCCGAACTCAGCGCACTGGTGGCACGGCGCAGGTCAGCCAGCGGCGCATCGGTTTCCAGCATCTCGCCCACCCGGTACATGGCCAGGTGAATGGCCTGGATTTCCTGTGCAGACAGCAGTGCGGCGTCGGCGTGCAGTGCGGCTTCGGTGGCGTCGAGCAGGCGCCGGGCATCCACCTGCGCCTCGCGCAGAGATCGCAACTGCATGTCTTCCTGGCTGGCGCTGATGGCGTCCTGCAGCATGGCCGAGATCTGGGTGTCGGCCAGGCCGTAGGTGGGTTTGACCTCGATGTGGGCCTCAATGCCGCTGATGCGCTCTCGCGCTGTCACCGACAGCAGGCCGTCGGCATCAATCTGAAAGGTCACGCAGATGTGCACCGAGCCCGCCACCGCTGGCGGAATGCCGCGTAACTCAAAGCGTGCCAGCGAGCGGCAGTGCGACACCGACTCACGCTCCCCCTGCACCACGTGTAATGACATCGCGGTCTGGCCGTCCTTGAAGGTGGTGAACTCCTGCGCGCGCGCCACCGGCAGGGTGGAGTTGCGCGGGATGATTTTTTCGACCAGGCCGCCCATGGTCTCCAGCCCCAGGGACAGCGGGCACACATCGAGCAGCAGCCAGTCCTCACCACTGCCATTGCCCACCAGCACATTGGCCTGCAGCGCGGCGCCAATCGCCACCACTTGGTCGGGGTCAATGTCCACCAGCGGTTCGCGCCCGAAAAACTCACTCACCGTCGCGCGCACCATCGGCATGCGGGTGGAGCCACCCACCAGCACCACACCGGTGATGGCCTCGATGCCGAGTTTGGCGTCGCGTAGCGTGCGTCGGGTGGCGGCCATGGTGCGCTTGATCAGCGGTTCGCCGAGTTCGGCAAACTGGGCACGCGACAGGATCGCCTGTTGGGTACTGCCGTCGGCACTGGTCAGCGCCAAGGCCGCTGACTCGTGGTTTGACAAGGTTTCTTTGGCTTGGCGCGAGGCCGCCAGCAGGCCACGCTGCGCGCCGGGTGGCAAGGCGGCCAAGCCAGCGATGCCGTGCTGGCTGCAAAACCACTCGGCAATGACGTGGTCAAAGTCGTCACCCCCCAGCGCCGAATCACCTCCGGTGGCCAGCACCTCAAACACACCTTTGCTCAGGTGCAGGATCGAGATGTCAAAGGTGCCGCCACCCAGGTCGTACACCGCAAAAATGCCCTCAGCGGCTTTGTCCAGCCCGTAGGCAATGGCGGCTGAGGTGGGTTCGTTGAGCAGGCGCAACACGTTGAGCCCGGCCAGCTTGGCCGCGTCTTTGGTGCCCTGGCGCTGTGCGTCGTCAAAATAGGCCGGCACGGTGATCACCACGCCCGCCAGCGGCCCGCCTAAGGACACTTCGGCGCGTTCACGCAGGGCCGTCAAGATCTCGGCCGACACCTGCACTGGCGAGCGTTCACCACTCACGGTGTGGATGCCCACCATGCCCGGTCCGTCGGTAAAACGGTAAGGCAGGCCAGCGGCCTGGGTCACGTCGGCCAGGCTGCGGCCCATGAAGCGCTTGACCGACACAATCGTGTTCTCGGGGTCGTCAGCCTGGCTCTCTTGCGCCTCGCGCCCGACCACAATGCCATTGCCCGGCAGGTAACGCACCACCGAGGGCAGCAGCAGCGCCCCGTCTTCATCGGCCAGAGCCCGCGCCTGGGCACTTTGCACGGTGGCAATCAGCGAGTTGGTGGTGCCCAGATCAATGCCCGCCGCCAGCCGGTGCTGGTGTGGTGCGGCACTTTGACCGGGTTCGGCAATTTGCAACAGTGCCATGATTTCTCCGTTAGGCCGAGCCGAAGACCACTGCCAGTAGAGGCACCAGCAGGCCCAAGCCAGAAACACCGTGGAACCGGCTCCGCCGGGCCACTGGTGTTGCGCCATTGAGGGGGCTGAAGGCCGCGGCTCCAAACCTGCCTGCGCAGGTTTGGACGTGCCTGCAGTGACGCAGGCTGTGACTGCGTCCTCCAGCGCATACGCGCAGCGAGCAAGCAACGGGGGGGAGCCTCATACAGTAAAGCTCTCGCCGCATCCGCAATTGGCCTTGGCGTTGGGGTTGTTGAACTTGAAGCCTTCGTTGAGGCCTTCGCGCACAAAATCGAGTTCGGTGCCGTCCAGCATGCTCAGGCTGCGTGGGTCCACAATGACCTTCACACCGTGTTGCTCAAAACAGGCGTCTTCGGGGTTGGTGGCGTCGACAAACTCCAGCCCGTAGGCAAAACCGTTGCAGCCACTGGTTTTGACGGCCAGGCGCAGACCCAAACCACTGCCTCGCTTGGACAGCGACTTCTGCACATGCCTGGCCGCTGCGGGGGTGAGGGACACACTCATGGCAAACCTCTCAGACCGAAAACGAACTGCCGCAGCCACAGGTGGTCTGGGCGTTCGGGTTGTGGATGATGAAACGGGAGCCTTCCAGGCCCTCCTCAAAGTCGACCCGTGCACCCATCACATACTGCAGGCTCATCGCGTCCACCACCAGCGTCACCCCTTCGGTGACGGTCAGGGTGTCGTCGGCGGCCACGGTGTCGTCAAAAGCAAACCCGTAGGAAAAGCCCGAACAGCCGCCACCGGTGACGTACAGGCGTAGCTTGAGTTCGGGGTTGCCCTCTTCCAGAACCAGCTCTGCCACCTTGGCCGCCGCGGCGGGCGTGAATTCGAGCAGGCTGGGCATGTCGCCCACAGACACGGGGCTTTCGGTGAGTAAGGCCGCTTGCATGGTGAGTCCTTTGCTACAAAAGTTAAAGTGGGCAAGGGGTCAGCGGGTGCTCGAAGCACACGCGATCTGCTCCGACACCAGGGTGGCCGCACCCGCCGGGTGGCGCGCGCGGAAGTCCGCCACCGCCGCTTTGATGGCGTCTTCGGCGAGGATCGAGCAGTGGATCTTGACTGGCGGCAGCGCCAGCTCTTCGGAGATGTCCGAGTTTTTGATCGCCAGCGCCTCGTCCAGCGTGCGCCCGCGCACCCACTCGGTCACCAACGAGCTTGACGCAATCGCCGAGCCGCAGCCGTAGGTCTTGAACTTGGCGTCTTCGATCACGCCCTGGGCGTTGACCCGGATCTGCAGGCGCATCACATCACCACAGGCGGGCGCACCCACCATGCCGGTGCCCACGTTCTCGTCGTCCGCCGCGAACGAGCCGACGTTGCGCGGGTTTTCGTAGTGGTCCACCACCTTGTCGCTGTAGGCCATATGTGTTCTCCTGTTGTCAGTTGAGGGGGGCGTTCATTAATGCGCTGACCATTGGATAGAGTTGAGGTCGACTCCCGCCTGCACCATGTCCCACAGCGGGCTCATCGCGCGCAGCCGGGTCACCACCTGGGTCACCTGCTCAAGGGCATAGTCGATGTCTTGCTCGGTGGTGAAACGGCCAATCGAAAAACGCACCGAGCTGTGCGCCAGCTCGTCGCTGCGCCCCATGGCGCGCAACACATAACTGGGCTCCAGGCTGGCCGAGGTGCAGGCCGAGCCGGACGACACCGCCACCCCCTTGATGCCCATCAGCAGGGATTCACCTTCAACATAGTTGAAGCTCACATTGAGGTACTGCACCGCCCGCTGGGTTTCGTCGCCGTTGAGGGCCACCGCATCCAGCTTCTGGCAACCGGCCCACAGGCGGTCGCGCAGGGTTTTGATGCGGGCGTTGTCAGCCGCCATGGTGTCGCGCGCCAGCCAGAAGGCCTCGCCCATGCCCACAATCTGGTGCGTGGGCAGGGTGCCCGAGCGCAGGCCGCGCTCGTGGCCACCGCCATGCATTTGCGACTCCAGTCGCACGCGCGGTTTGCGCCGCACATACAAGGCACCAATGCCTTTGGGGCCATAAATTTTGTGCGCTGACAAAGACATCAAATCGATGGGCAACTGCGCCAGATCGATGGCCACTTTACCCGCCGCCTGCGCGGCATCCACATGGAACAGCACCCCTTTGGCGCGGCAAATGGCACCCAAAGCGGACACATCCTGGATCACACCGGTCTCGTTATTGACATACATCACGGAAGCCAGCACCGTATCGGGGCGCAGCGCTGCCTCAAACACCGCGTGGTCCAACAAGCCGCTGGGCAACACCGGCAACACCGTCACCTCAAAACCTTCGCGCTCCAGCTCGCGCATACTGTCGAGCACCGCCTTGTGCTCGGTGGCCACGGTGACCAGGTGTTTGCCTTTGTTTTTGTGGAAATGGGCCGCGCCTTTGATCGCCAGGTTGTTCGATTCGGTGGCGCCCGAGGTCCAGGCGATTTCGCGCGGGTCGGCATTGATCAGCGCACACACCTGTTCGCGTGCCAACTCCACCGCCTCGTCGGCAGCCCAGCCATAGGCGTGGGAACGGCTGGCCGGGTTGCCATACATCTCGGTCAGGTACGGCACCATCTTGGCCGCCACACGCCGGTCCACCGGGGTGGTGGCCGCGTAGTCCAGGTACACAGGCTGGGCCGAGCGGGTGGCGGGCTTGGCTTGGCGGGACTCTGACATGGGCTGCTCCAAAAAAAGGGGTGACAGCCCCCGTCCGCAATTTCGGTGCCACGCCAAATGGGCACTTGGCAGGCACTTTGGACCTGTGGGTTTGTTGTTTTTGTCAGTTGGCGCCAGTCAAAGCCCTGCGGCCTTGTCATGTTTGTCGTGAACGCTCGCCATCACCGCGCAACCGGCTGACAAAACCCTCTTGCTGGTGCGTTTATTGCTAGAACGGGTACCAGGGCCTGTGCAGAGGTACCGCATTGCGTCACACGGAGTTTCATATGGTGAACACACAGACAAATGACTCTCAGCGCGAGCTGAATGCGATCTATGAAGTCAGCAAGACCTTGGCGATGTCGCTGGACGTGGCCAAGACCTTTCGCGAGGCGCTCAATTACCTGATGCATGCCTACGACTGGCGGCGTGCCTTTGTGGTGCTGGGCGAAACCGAAGGTGGCTTGCACGGCTTGTGTGCCGTGGGCCTGACCCGTGAGGAGCAGCAGCGCCTGCACTTTCAGTCAGGCGAAGGCATTGTCGGGCGGGTGTATGCCAACGGCATCCAGGTGGTGGTGCCCAATGTGCGCACCGAGCCGCTGTTCCTGAACCGCACCGGTGGCGCCGACCAGACCCCTGACATCCCGATTGCGATGCTGGTGACCCCCATCAGCGCCGACCGGCGTACCTTTGGTGTGCTGGCCATCGACTGCCTGAACCCGGGCGAGCAGCGCAGCTTCTCCAACGACCTGCGCCTGCTCAAGATGGTGGCCACCCTGATGGGCCAGGCGCTGCTGCTGCACCGCAGTGTCACGGCGGCCCACGACTCCTTGCAGGACGAGGTGCGCCGCATGAGCAAGGAGCTCAAGCCGCTGCACCAGATCGACCAAGTGGTAGGCATGTCCAAGCCGATGCAGCAAGTGTTTGAGCAGGTGCACCAGGTGGCGCCCTCGCGCACCACGGTGCTGCTGCGTGGTGAGAGCGGCACCGGCAAGGAGGTGATTGCCCGCGCCCTGCACAACCTGTCGCCCCGCAAACGTGAAGCCTTTGTGCGTGTGAACTGCGCCGCGCTGACCGAGTCGCTGCTCGAGAGTGAGCTGTTTGGCCACGAAAAAGGCTCGTTCACCGGTGCCCAGGGCCAGCGCAAGGGGCGTTTTGAGATGTCACACGGCGGCACACTGTTTCTGGACGAGATTGGCGACATCTCGCCGTCCTTCCAGGCCAAGCTGCTGCGGGTGTTGCAAGAGCGCGAGTTTGAGCGTGTGGGTGGCTCCACCAGCGTCAAGGTCGATGTGCGGCTGATCCTGGCCACCAACCGCAACCTGGAGCGCATGGTGCAGGCCGGCGAGTTCCGCGCCGACCTGTACTACCGCATCAATGTGGTCAGCATCCAGCTGCCGCCGCTGCGCGAGCGCCGCGAAGACATCCCCGCCATGGCCAAGCTGTTTCTGGACCGTTTCAACAAGGAAAACGGCCGCAACACCCAGTTCAGCCCGGCCGCTATGCGCGTGTTGACCAGCTGTTATTGGCCCGGCAATGTGCGCGAGCTGGAGAACTGTGTGGAGCGCACCGCCACCATGGCGCACGACGACGCCATCACCAACCTGGCCTTCCCGTGCCAGGGCAATGGCTGCCTGACCCAGGTGTTGCACCACATTGAGCGGCTGGACGCAGTCACCCCGCAGCGCATCAGTGAGATCCCGGTGGTGGAAGGCCCGGTGCCCGCCCGCGCCGTACCACCCGCACCGGCCGCTGCCGCACCCGACAGCGTTACGGCCGAGGAGGCCGCCAGCGCCAGCAGCCCGGTCCCTGCCGCCGCACCCGACAACGACGGCAAACCCGAGGGTGAACGCGAGCGCCTGATCTGGGCCATGGAGCGCTGCGGCTGGGTTCAGGCCAAAGCTGCCCGCCTGCTGAAAATATCACCGCGCCAGATGGGCTACGCCTTGCAGAAAAACGGCATCGAGGTGCGTAAGTTTTGAGGCTTGGCTTTTTGGTCATTTTGTGAGGAAAATTGGCCTCTAGCCCTTTTTTAATAAGGGCTTTTAGCTATTGATTGCGTAGTGTCTTGGGCTCTTGGGCTCTTGGGCTGTTGGGTTCGCGTGGCGCCAGGCGGGCGGCGGGGTTACCGTTCTCCGGCCCCCTCGCGGGATGCGATGTTGGTTGGGCGCTTGTTGGGGTGTTGCCGCTGAGGGTGGTGCGCCGCCAGTCTCATCACGCGAATGGGTTCTGCGCCCGGCAACCCCACCGCCCGCCTTCAGTTGGTGTTAATCCGCACCTGGCGTTGGTCAGTTTGCAGTTCATCAGAAAATCCATGTAGATTAAAAAATAAATAAACAATTTGCAGTATTGGTTCATAATTCGAATATATTTTTATATTTGGTAGGTGAATTCAATGCTGACCGAGTTCCGTGTCAAGAACTTCCGTAGCCTGCGCGACGAGCAGGTGCTCAGCCTGGTTGCGTCCACGGACCAGACCTTGCTGGACACCCATGCACTGGCTACCGGGCTGAAGGCGGCACCGCATTTGCTCAAAAGCGCGGTGGTGTATGGTGCCAACGCCAGTGGCAAGTCCAACCTCATCAAGGCGCTGCAGTACATGCGTGGCGTGGTGCTGGAGTCGGCCGCTCTGCAGCCGGGCCAGACTTTTGACAAACTCCAGCCCTTCAAGCTGGATACCACATCAGGTAGCCAACCAACCGAGTTTGAGGTCACCTTCATCCTCGCCGGTGTGCGCTACCAATATGGATTTGCCATGAATGCGCAACGCATCGTCAGCGAGCATCTCTTGGTCTACAAGGCCTTCAAGCCACAACGCTGGGTCGAGCGCCACTTCGATGCCGAAAGTGGCAAGGATGTGTATGAGTCCGCCCCCAGCCTGAAGGGCGCCAAGAACCTGTGGGAGGGCGCCACCCGACCCAATGCCCTGTTTCTGTCGGTGGCGGTGCAGCTCAACAGTGAGGCCTTGCGCCCGGTGTTTGACTGGTTCGCCAACCGGCTGGTAATCATCAATGAGCAGTCGCCTTTATCGCCGCAGTTTTCGGTGCAATTGCTCAAGCAAGAGACGCAGCGCAAGGCCATTTGTGAGTTTCTGCGTGCCGCCGACATCAGCATTGCCGACATTGAAGTGGCCACCAAGCAGGCCATGGTGCATAGCATCAAGTTCGACCTCGCCACCGGTAAACGCGAGGAGGCAGCCAGTGAGCAGGCGGTGGACGAAGTGAAGTTTCACCACATCACCGAACACGGCAAGGCGGTGTTTGACCTGATGGACGAATCCAGCGGTACCCGCAACCTGTTGTTCCTGACCGGGCCTATTCTGGACATCCTCAACAAGGGCTTGACGCTGGTGGTGGATGAGCTCGATACCAGCCTGCACACGCTGCTGGTGCAGGCGCTGGTGCGCTTGTTCCACAACCCCGAAGCCAACACTGGCGGTGCGCAACTGATCTTTACCACGCACGACACCTCGCTGCTCGATGCTTACGGCCTGTTTCGCCGCGATCAGGTCTGGTTTGTGGAAAAGCGCCCGGATCAAAGCTCATCGCTGTATCCCTTGCTCGACTTCAGCCCGCGCAAGAATGAAGCGCTGGAGCGCGGTTATCTGCAAGGGCGCTACGGGGCACTGCCCTTGCTGCGCAATCAGGCCCTGGGAGCGACACGCTGATGGGGCGCGACAACCAGGCCAAAGACCGTCAGTTGCGCCGCAAAACGGTCAAACAGGCACGGCGCGCCAGTTACGCCCGCATTCTGATCGTGACCGAGGGCAGCAAAACCGAACCGCTGTATCTGGAAGAGATTCGCACCGCGCATCAGCTGCATTCCGCCAACGTGGCAGTGCAACCGGGGCAACTGGGCACCGCGCCCATCCAGGTGGTGCGTTACGCCCAGCAACTGTTTGACGAAGGCGATTTGGTCAAAGGCATTCGCCCCAAGAGCTTCGATCAGGTCTATGCGGTGTTTGACCGCGACGACCACGACAGCTATTTCGATGCACTGAATCTGGCGAAATCGCTCAACGGCAAGCTACGCAATGACGACAGGCAGGTGGCCAGCTTCAAGGCCATCGCATCCATTCCCTGCTTCGAGCTGTGGTTGCTGTTGCACTACGAGGATATTCAGGCACCGATCCACCGCGACGAGGTGATGGCGCGTTTGAAGCAGCACATTCTCGGCTACGAGAAGGGCGCAGGCGGTGCATTTGCAACCACCCGCACACGGCTGGAAACTGCGACGCAACGGGCGCAATCACTGGCCGCGAAGTTCAGTGCCTACACCGCCCCCGAACCCTTCACCGCCTTGCACGAACTGGTCACACTGCTGACCACGCTACGCGCCTGATAAGGTCGATCTGGTCCATGGAGCGCTGCTGCTGGGTTCAGGCCAAAGCCGCTCGCGGCTGTGTTTGAGAGTTCTAAGAGAAATTGGCCTCTAGCCCTTTTGGAATAAGGGCTAGTAGCTATTGATTACGCAGTGTCTTTGGCTCTTGGGTTCGCGTGGCGCCAGTCGGGCGGTGGGGTTGCCGTTCTCCGGCCCCCTCGCGGGATACGGTGTTGGTTGAGCGCTTGTTGGGGTGTTGCCGCTGAGGGTGGTGCGCCGCCAGTCTCATCACGCGAATAGGTTCTGCGCCCGGCAACCCCACCACCCGCCTTCAACATACCTGGATGCGTTGATGGTGGAGACAAGTCAGCTTGACGCTGGCAGCCGACACTCCACGAAGCGAGTTGTAAACTGGCGCTGCAAGGGCCTCCGCGTAACTGCGACCACAAATCTATCTAAATGACAGACCGTCTGCTCGTGAACTTCAAGTACCGTTCAGGCGCAGCTGCCCTACGTGGCCTGTCGGACGGCGCCTGCTACTTCGCCCACGCTGGCGAACTAAACGACTCACTGGAGGCCAAGTTCGCTCCGGCAGACCCCTTCTCCTACGCCCGGACCTTGGCGCAAACGCTCACAGAACTGGCAATTCAACGCAAGGAGCCCGCCAAGTACGAGCCAGAGGAGGAAAGTGCTGAGTACCTCTCAAAACTGATCCGAGAGGAGGACCAGACCTTCGCGGCCAATTGCCAGCGCGTGGGCATCTTCTCCGGCACCAAGCGCCCCGATAACCAGCCGATGTGGGCCTACTACTGCAACGACGGGCGCGGAGTGTGCTTTGAGTTCGAGTGGCCTAGGGATGTGATCGAACAGTTCAGCCTGCGGCCCACGTTCGTCCACTACACCGACCAGCCGCGCGTTCATGATCGCTTTGAGGACATGCGGGCAGAGCTGCTCGCTGTGGGGGACAAGCATCCGGACTGGACAGTGGAGCAACTTCACAAGCACTCGCAAACTCATGAATTCATTGCAAGGTGGATGGCACGCTCGATGTCACGAGCCGTGTCCATCAAGCATTCCGACTGGGCGCACGAACACGAATTGAGGATGCTGAGCCCCAAGGCCGGCCCATTGCCAATCCTGCGGCAAATCCTGAAACGGGTGTACTTCACGCGCACGGACTTCCCCGAGTGGGGGCCCATCATGATGCTTCTGCATCAACTCTA
This sequence comes from Rhodoferax sp. BLA1, assembly GCF_013416775.1. Classification (GTDB taxonomy): domain Bacteria; phylum Pseudomonadota; class Gammaproteobacteria; order Burkholderiales; family Burkholderiaceae_C; genus Rhodoferax. The sequence continues at coordinate 320,273 of NZ_SZVI01000001.1, read as the reverse complement.
TCCATGAGTCGAAACGGCGCAAGTGACGTTTAGCCACACAGAGCCGCTGGTGTCGATTCAGCACTTGAAGGCGAAGCTCATCCCAGTCTCGCTGTAGCCGATGGCTTCACACCAGTCCGCAATGGCAACGCTGCCAGCGGCGACCGGCAGGCGACCATCTAAACTCAAATCGGATAGCGCATTCGGGGCTCACGTGGAGGATCTAGCCGGTTTACGCAGCCCCTCATGTTCCATGCAATGACTGACTGGGTTACCCCTCCCGCTGCATCTCGGTCGTCTGCCCCTCCTTGCCTTTTGTCTTCTTTTTCGCGTTCAAATGTCGCTCGCCAGCAGGGGATGGGTAGGGGTGGCGGCCGATTTCTGCGCATTTGGCAGTATGAGGCCGCCGCCCCTGCCCATCTCCTGCCACCCACAGCCGCCGCGCCAAAAGGACATTGCCTCGGTATGGCACCCCAGGGGTTCGAGAAAGCGGGATTGAACCCACAGAAATCAAACCATCAAGGGCGCAAACAGCTCCACGTTCACCAGTTTCCGGCAGCACGCGATGGACTTCCAATCTCATAGCAACCATGCGAGACAATAGGCGCATGACAGTTGATATCCGTACCTTGCTTTTGGTGATCGTCCTGATGGGGGCCGTACTGGCCGTATCGGTGGCTGTTGTGGCGCATCAGGACCAACGTGATGGCATGCGGTACTGGGCAGTTGGGCTGGCTCTGCACATTGCGTCGTATGTGTTTTTCAGCCAGGTTGGCACCTTGGGCCAGTTTGTGGGTTTGTTTTCTGCCGTGTTGTTGCGAGCCAGTGCCTGGGCTTTGTTTGCAGAGGGTTTGTTCGAGTTTTACCGGCGGCCAGCACCCCGGGTGTTGGTCTGGGCGCCTGTGGTGGCCCAGGCGGTGGCCTTTGTGGTCCTTTTTGAGCACCCAGCCTACCGCTCGCTGCTGGTCAGTCTGATCTCGTTGTTTCAGGCCGGTTTGGCCTTGGGGCTGATGTTGCAGGCTCGCCGTCAGACACCCGGACACGGCCAGTACTTTTTGATGACCGGGCTGGTGATGGCGATGGCCTTGTTGACTTTTCGGATGCTGGAGGTGCTGCGTGCCGGGTCTGTTGGGCTGCGGGATGCGGCCGGAACCAACCCTGTGCAGGTCATCAGTTTGCTGGGGGCGCTGGTGACCCTGGTCTTGCTGTCGATTGGTTTTGTGCTGATGTCCAAAGATCGGGCCGATGACCAGAACCGCCAGCTGGCCACCCAGGATGAACTCACCGGGCTGGCCAATCGCCGCCACCTCAACAAAGTGCTGACCCAGGAGTGGGCGCGGTTCAAGCGCTCCAAGCAGCCCTTTGCGGTGGTGATGATCGACATTGATTTCTTCAAACCCTACAACGACCACTATGGCCATCTGGCCGGTGATGAGTGCCTGCGGCACATTGCGCAGGTGATCCAGTCGGGCATGCGCCGGGCCGGTGATCTGGCGGCGCGTTATGGGGGCGAAGAGTTCCTGCTGATTCTGCCCAACACCCTTGCCGAGGATGGCCAGCGCCTGGCGGATGCCGTGCGGCAATCGGTGGAGCAGTTGAACCTGCCCCATGCCAAGGCGCCTTTGGGGCGTCTGACCGTGAGCATGGGGGTGGCGGCCATGGTTGACGGTGGTTATGTTGACGCTTTGGCGTTGCTCAGTGCCGCTGATGAGGCGCTGTACCTGGCCAAACAGGGCGGGCGCAATCGGGTGCAGTTGGCGCAGACGGTCGCCGTGTCTGCGCAGGTGCCCGGCAGACTGCTGCCCTTGGTCTGGCACCAGCGTTATGAGAGTGGCAATCTGGTCATCGATAGCCACCACCACAGGCTGTTTAGTGAGGCCAACAGAATTCTGGATGTGATTGTGGCCGGGCGCGGTGTGGCCGAAATCGCACAACATATCGACGACTTTGTGGCCGACATTGCGGAACACTTTCGTGAAGAAGAGGTGTTTCTTCACCAAACCGGTTATCCCGGTGCGGTCGAGCACGCCAGACTACACCGCGAGTTGTTGGACCAGGCCCACACGCTGGCGGTGCAGTTCAAGGGGGGGCAGCTGTTGGTGGGTGAGTTGTTTGTCTACCTGACCCAGGAAGTGGTGGCGCGCCACATGCTCACCGCAGACCGCGAGTTCATCGTTTTTCTGCATCCCGCGCAATGAGTACGCGCTTACCTTGCGCTGCTGGCGGCCCTCGCCAAGACAGGTACATCCGACTTCCGGCGCTGTGTCAGCTTTGTCGCATCACTGACAAGCCGCCCGCAAAGTAGCTCTGGCCGCGCCGGGTCGGGTGTGTCACAACCGACAAAATCCAGCCAAAACCCGGTGTTTTGGCGTGGCATGGATATCGCTAATCAAGCCCAGAGCGGTCACGGTCGACCGCATGAAGGGTTTCTCCATGCCAACAAGCGCGCTCACCGGTAGCCAACCCGGCACGACCTATGTCAGCATGGGTCAGCTCAAACCTCTGAAGATCAAGCTCGAACTGGCCTCAAACGGTGGTGGCTGCAGCACCACCGGTGGGGAGGGCAAGGCCAGTTGCGGCTCGTCGGACGGTCCGCAGGACATGCCGGCCGAGGTCTGGGACAAGGTCAAGAACCACCCCTGTTACTCGGAGGAAGCCCACCACCACTTTGCCCGCATGCATGTGGCGGTTGCGCCAGCCTGCAACATCCAGTGCAATTACTGCAACCGCAAGTACGACTGCAGCAACGAGTCGCGCCCAGGTGTGGTCTCGCAAAAGCTCACGCCCGAGCAGGCGGTGAAGAAGGTGGTGGCGGTGGCCAGCGCCATCCCGCAGATGACGGTGCTGGGAATTGCCGGCCCGGGAGACGCGTTGGCAAACCCGAAGAAGACCTTCGACACCATGCGCATGCTCACAGCGAGGGCACCGGACATCAAGCTGTGTCTCTCGACCAACGGGCTGGCCTTGCCCGACCTGGTGGACGAGATCTGCAAACACAACATTGACCACGTGACGATCACCATCAACATGGTGGACCCCGAGATCGGTGCCAAGATTTACCCCTGGATTTTCTGGAACCACAAACGGCTGACCGGCATTGAGGCCGCCACCGTTTTGCACCAGCGGCAGATGCTGGGCCTGGAGATGCTCACCGCACGTGGTGTGCTCACCAAGGTCAACTCGGTGCTGATCCCCGGCATCAATGACCAGCATTTGATGGATGTGAACCGCGAGGTGAAAAAACGCGGCGCTTTCCTGCACAACATCATGCCGCTGATCTCCGAGCCCGAACACGGCACGGTGTTTGGCCTGACCGGCCAGCGTGGCCCCAGTGCCCAGGAACTCAAAGCCGTGCAGGACGCCTGCATGGGCGGTGCCAACCTGATGCGCCACTGCCGCCAATGCCGTGCCGACGCGGTGGGCCTGCTCGGTGAAGACCGCAGCGACGAGTTCACGCTGGACAAGCTGGACGCCATGGAGGTGGTCTACGACCTGGAAAAACGCAAGGCCTACCAGGACAAGGTTGAGCAGGAGCGCAGTGCCCAGCAGGCCGCCAAACAGCAGGCCCTGGCGGCGGCCAGTGCGCTGCAGGCCGCGCAGGATCTCAAGGTGCTGGTGGCGGTCGCCACCAAGGGCGGCGGGCGTGTCAACGAACATTTTGGCCATGTGACCGAGTTCCAGGTCTATGAGGTCTCCGCTGCCAAGGCCCATTTTGTGGGTCATCGCCGGGTGGACCAGTACTGCCAGGGCGGCGCCGGTGACGACGAGCAACTGCCCTCGGTGGTGCGTGCCATCAACGACTGTCACGCGGTGCTGGTGGCCAAGATCGGCGCCTGCCCGCGCGACGAACTGATGTTGGCCGGTGTTGAGCCAGTGGACGCTTATGTCGGTGAATTCATCGAAAAAGCCGCGCTCGACTGGTTCAACGACTACCGCGCCCGGGTGGCCAGCGGCGCCGTGTTGCACCAGCACCGTGGTGACGCCGCCATCCGCCAGGGCGCCTACACCGCGCTGGCCGCCTAACTTTTTTCATTAGCCAACCCGACAGGAGATTAGCCATGACCCACAAGATCAACACCGACATCTGCACCTCGTGTGACGCCTGCGAGCCGGTGTGCCCGAACGCCGCCATCCGCGTCAAGAGTGGCATCTACGCGATTGACCCCAAGAAGTGCAACGACTGCGAAAGCCACTTTGACGACCCGCAGTGTGTGGCCATCTGTCCGGTGGACGACTGCATCACCGAAGTCTGATTCCCTTTCTCTGAAAGCCCCCTGCCATGTTGCCAAACCTCACCGTCACCCCTGCTGCAGCGAAATTCATCAACCGTGTTGTGCGATTCTCTGGCCTGGGCGCAGGCGCAGGCCTGCGGCTGGCGGTCAAGCCGGGTGGCTGCTCCGGTTATTCCAGCGACTTCAGCGCCCAGCTGGCGCCCGCTGCCGACGAGCAGCTGTGTGAGGTGGGCGGTGTGCGCCTGTTTCTGGCGGCTGAGAGTCGTTTGTTGCTCAATGGCCTGACCATGGACTTTGTCGAGACCGCCACCGAGTCGGGACTGAGCTTCACCGACCCCAACAAGGAGGCCTGCGCCTGCAGCAGCGCGGGCGCCCCTCAGGCGGGTGTGACACACATCAACATCAGCGCGATTGGCCGGGGCCGCCCGGTGGCGCCTGTGCAGCCGTCCTGACGGCGGCTCCAGCACCATGCCTGCTGACCGCCTGCAGTTTGCCAATGACCTGGCGGCTTTTGCCGACGGGGTCATTGGTGGCGGCCTGAGCCCGCAGGTGGAGGCACTGATCACCGAGGCGGGTCGTTGCCGCGACAAGCCACAACAGGCCCTGGCCCTGCTGGAGCAGGCGCGTGCCGCCGCGCCCCGCCACCCGGCCCCGGTGATTGCCTTGTATCGCTACTATTTTTATAGTCATCAGCTCAATCAGGCCAAGGGCATGGGTGAGAATGCCTTGGCCATTGCGCGCACCGCACTGGGGCCAGACTTTGGCGATGTGCCGCCCGGTGACGAGGCCACTCGGCACAACGCTGCCGTGCGTTTTTACCTGTTCACCCTCAAGGGGCTGGCCTACCTCAACCTGCGCTTGGGTGAGCTGGACGAGGCCCGGCTGATGCTGGGTGAGTTGCGCCGCCTGGACCCGCAAGACCATGTGGGTGCGGCCTTGTTGTGGCATGTGTTGAGCCGCCATGAAAACGGCACCCCGCTGGATGCTCCAGCCGACTACCCGCTGCGTGGCTGGGGGAGTGCCACCCCATGAGCTTGCTGCTGAGCCCCACCCCCCACACCGAGGCCGCAGACAGCGCGCACCTGCCCGACAACGACATCGCGCCCCAGGATTGGCAGGGTGGGCCCATCCACTGTGCCGCGTGTGCGTTTGTGGCGCTGCGGCCTTTGCCACACCGGCAGGGTTGTGCCCCGGGTCACGCCTGTATGCAGGATGTGTATGCGCGGCGTATTGACCGCTTCTTCCGTTGGCATCCTGAACTGGCCGATGGGCAGCTGGCGCACCCGTACTTCGAGGTGCGGGCGGTTGCGGCGCGTTATGTCAGCGTCTTCCGGCTGGGTAGCCTGATCGATGACCCCGATGAAACTGTGCGCATGCAGGTGGCGATGCGCCTGCCATTGACCCAGCTGGCGCGGCTGGCCGATGACCCGCACCGCGAGGTCCGCATCCGGGTCGCGCATCGGCTGCCCGCGGCTGAACTGGCGCGTTTGCGCCATGACTCCGACTACGGTGTGCGTGAGCGGGTGGCACAGCGGCTGCCGCTGGCGATTTTGCCCACCATGGTCCATGACCCCGATCGCTCGGTGCGCCTGTGTGTGGCGCAGCGCCTGGCCATGCCGGCCCTGCTGCGTATGGTCGACGATGCCGAACCCGAGGTGCGCCGTGTGGTGGCCGAGCGCCTGCCGGTGCCGCTGTTGTTTCAACTGGTGCACGACACCGACTGGCGCGTGCGCTGGGAGGTCGCCCAGCGCGCCGATCACGCGCTGTTACAGCAGCTGCAGGACGACCCGGATGAGGAGGTTCGTGCGGCCGTGAAGGCACGCTGCGAGGTGGTAGGGGCAGTTGAAGGGGTTGACCATGGCTGACATCAACCGCGATGACGACGAGCTGGAAACCGCCTACCCGCCGCGTTTCAGTTTTGGCGAGCGGGTGGTCGCGCGTTCGGTGGTGCGCAACGACGGCACCTACCGGGGTTACGACATCGGTGACGTGCTGGTGCACAAGGGCGACATTGGTTATGTGAACAGCATCAACACCTTTTTGCAGCAGTACTACATCTACGCGGTGGACTTCATCGAGTCTGGGCACCGTGTGGGCATGCGTGCCAAGGAACTTTGCACCCTGGACAAGTTACCACCCGAGGTGCTGGCGCAATTGGGCGACAAAGCCGCCGCATTGGCCACCCTGGGCTCGGCCCAACCCCTGGAGGACACACCATGACTGAATCCAATTTGCCGGTTCTGGAACCGCGTGCCCCCGCCTATGCCTGGGGCCAGCGTGTGATTGCGCTGGACGATCTGGTCAACGACGGCAGCTATCCCGAGCGTGAACCTGATGCCTTGCTGGCTGCGCGTGGCACGGTGGGGGAGGTGGTCAACATCGGCCACGCTCCCGAGCTCAATGAGCCGGTGTACCTGGTGCAGTTTGCCGACTGTGTGGTGGGCTGCCTGGAGATCGAGCTGGTACCAGCCCCGCCGGGTCTGCTGCCGGAAACCGAGGAGCCGGTGTGACCACCGACAGCGCGGTCAAGGTGGCGCCCGGGGCCCAGGTGCTGGACCTGATCCAGCTGCGCCTGCAACGCGCCCTGCGTGAGCGCCAGCGCTATCGTTATGTCACACCGCGTGTCACGGTCCAAGGCGAGGGTTTTCTGATTCAAAGCCCTTGCTGCTCGCGCCATGTGGACCCGCAGGGTGGGGTGATCGACATTGCCTTGCTGATGCCCATGACTTGTGGCCACTGGAGCCTGAGTTCGCGCGACCATGCGATCAGTGCCTGGGTGCCGCAGCTGCAAGACCAGCCCTTGGAGGTCTTGCTGGAGGCGCTGTGTGTGGATACCGAGCGCGTCTTCTGGCTCTGAGGCCTCGGCTGTTTCTGCCATGATTTACCTCGACCACAACGCCACCACCCCCCTGGCCCCCGGCGTCATCGCTGCGATGCTGCCGGTGATGACGGGTGTCTGGGCCAATAGCTCGTCACAACATGGCCCGGGGCAGGAGGCCAAACGGGTGTTGGCCAGTGCCCGCGCCACGGTGGCAAGGGTGCTGGGCTGCAAGCCGGTGGAGGTGATCTTCACCAGCGGCGCCACCGAGTCGAACCACCTGGCGGTGCGTGGTCTGCTGACGGGTGCTGCGCCCGGCCGCCAGCGGGTGTTGTTCAGCCGTGTTGAGCACAGCGCGCACCTGCGTTTGGCCAAGGCCTTGGCGGCAGCCGGTGTACAGGTTGATTTTTTCCCGGTGCTGCCCAGTGGTCAGCTTGATCTGGTGGCGGCCAAGGCGATGCTGGGCCCCGATGTGGCGCTGGTGTCCTTGATGGCGGCCAACAACGAAACCGGTGTGTTGATGCCGGTGGCTGAAGTTGCTGATCTGGCCCATGCGGCGGGCGCGCTGTTGCACCTGGATGCGACCCAGTTCATTGGCAAGCTGCCTTTTGACTTTGCCCGCTGTGGGACCGATGCGGTGTCGCTGTCGGCGCACAAGTTCCGTGGCCCCAAGGGGGTAGGGGCGCTGCTGTTGCGCCAGGGTGTGCCGCTGGTGCCGCAAAGTCTGGGCAGCCAGGAGCGCGGTCGCCGGGGCGGCACCGAGAACCTGCCTGGCATTGTGGGCCTGGCGGCTGCGTTGGACTTGCTTGGTGACCTGGAGGCCGAGGCGGCGCGGGTGGCCCAGCTGCGTGACAGCCTGGAGGCTGGTTTGCAAAACGCCTTGCCAACCACCCATGTGTGGTGCCAGGGCCAAGCGCGCCTGCCCGGCACCAGTTATCTGCGTTTTGGCCACCTGTCGGTTGATGTGGTGCTGCAGCGCCTGGAGCGCCTGCATGTCGCAGCCTCCAGCGGTGCCGCCTGTTCCTCGGGCGGCAGTGAGCCCTCCCATGTGTTGCGCGCCATGGGGGTGCCGGACGATGAGGCGCTGGCGGCCGTGCGGTTCTCGTTGGGTGCCACCACCACGCCGGAGGATGTGGCCTATGTGCTGCGCGAATTGCCCCCCTTGCTGGCACCCCTGTTGCAGGAAGACCTGCTGACTGCGTCCTGAAACGCCCCCTTTATTTTCACAAACTCACCAGGACACCCACCCATGAAACTCATGATTCGCAAAGACAGCAAAGGCACGCTGACCGGTTATGTCGCCAAAAAAGACCTGGAGGAACCGATTGTGGCCATGGCCAATCCCGGCATGTGGGGTGGGGTGGTCACCTTGGGCAACGGCTGGCAGTTTGATCTGCCCGAGATGCCAGCCGACACCCCGCTGCCGATCACGGTGGAGGCGCGCCGCTTGGCCTTGACCGAAGACGCGGGTGATTGAGCATGGCTATCACCCAGGCTGATTTACACAGCGCCGCGCAGCTGCTGGTCTCGGCCGCCAGTGTGCGCGAGGCCGCCGCCAGCTGGCGTGCCAGCCACCCCGAGCAGCGCGTGGTGGTGGTGGATGCGATGGACATGCGTGGTGAAACCGCCGCACTGCGCTGTGGTGCGCGCAGCATCTACCTGGCCACCTCCAACGGGCATTGTTGGAGCACCACCGCGCAGCCCGAAGAGGCCACTGCACTGATCCTGACGCAAGACTGAGCCGTGCCATGGACATTGACGTCATCCCCTTGTTTGAGCCCGACTGTGGCGCGCGTGAACACGATCTGGTGCGCGCGGTGCTGCAGTCTGGCTGCTGGGGGGACGGCCCGATGGTGCAGGCGTTTGAGTCGGCCTTTGCGACCTGGGTTGGGCGCCAACACGCGGTGGCGGTGGGCAGCGGCACCTTGGGCTGCTGGATCACGCTGCGTGCGTTGGGCATTGGCCCCGGTGACGAGGTGATCTGCACCGCCCACACCTGGCACCAGGTGGCACAAGCCATCACCCTGGCCGGGGCGACGCCGGTGTTTGCCGACATCAACTACTGGACTGGTTGCCTGAGCCCCGACAAAGCCGCGCTCAAGATCAGCCTCCAGACGCGTGCGGTGCTGGCCGGTAACACCAACGGCCACCCGGCGGCTTGGCAGGCGCTGCGCCAGCTGGCAGATGCGCATGGTTTGGCTCTGATCGAAGACAGCACCGAGGCCTTGGGCTCGCGTTACCAGGGGCAGGTGGTGGGCACGTTTGGGGATGTGTCGGTGTTTGATTTTTCGGCGCCCTGCGCCCTGTGTACTGGTGAGGGCGGCATGTTGGTCACCGACAACGACGCGTTGGTGCATGAGCTGCGTTACCTGCGCCAGCGTCGGCTGGCTGACCGGGCGTCGGTCTCGGTCGGCGCACGGGTGCCGCTGCAGGCGGGCATGAGTGAACTCACCGCCGCACTCGGTCTGGCGCAGCTGGCAGGGCTGGATGATCGGCTGGCGGCGCGCCAGCAGGTGGTGGCCTGGTACCACGAGCAGATGCAAAGTTTTGAAGGCATCAAGCCGCCCTACATCGGGCAGGACGTGGACGAAGTGCACTGGATGCTCTACGTGGTGCACCTGGGTAAACGTTTCTCGGGCAGCACACGCGCCCAGATGATGGATGACCTGCTGTCCTGCGGCATCGAGTCCGCTGCCTACAGCCACCCGTTACACCAGCAGTTTTATTACATGAACACGAGCGAGACCACTGGGCAGCCGCGTGGTCTGCTGATCGACACCGAACGTATCGGCGACCGCGCGCTGGCGCTGCCTCTGCACACACATCTGGACGAAGAACAGGTGCAGTACATCGTCAAAACGCTCAAGGACACGGCTTCCAATGTCGGCGCCGGTGCTACGATTTATTGATGGCTCCCCCCCGTTGCTTGCTCGCTGCGCGTAGCCGCATACCCCCTCAGGGGGCAATGCCAGCGGCCTGGCAAAGCCAGTTCCGCGGCATTTCTGGCTTAGTTGCCCCATTCCTGCCACTTCCACTGTCACTGAAAGAAACTTATGACTGATCTGATCAACGACATTGCCAGCCAACTGGCCACCGGCTCGGTCATCCCTTACATGGGACCGGAGATGTTGTCGCTGTGCAGCGATGTGGCGGTGCCGATGACGCCGCTGGCGCTGGCCGACAGCATGACGGCCAAGGTCAGTGTGCCGCACAAGATCCGCAAGCGCCTGACGCAAACCGCGCAGTTCATCGAGAACTTCAAACACCGCAAGTCGGTGGTGCACCTGATGAACGAGGCTTTTGCCACCACACCCAGCCCCTCGGCCCTGCAGCTGGCGCTGGCCAGCAGTGGCGCCAAGCTGTGGGTGGACACCTGGTACGACGACAGCTTTGCCAGCGCGCTGGTGCAGAGCCAGCAGCCCTGGGTGCAAGTGCAGGGGCTGTCGCAGTCCGAACACTTTGGTCAGTGGACCGGTGCCTACGCGGCAGATGGCACACCGCTGGCCGAGCTGTCAGAGGCGCCCGGGCGGCTGCTCTACAAACCCTGGGGCGCACACAGCCCGGCAGGCAACTATCTGGTGTCGGACAGCGACTATGTCGAGGTGCTGACCGAGATCGACATCCAGACACCGATCCCGCCCCAGGTGCAGGCCTGGCGCAGCGGGCGCCACTTTTTGTTTCTGGGCTGCCGTTTTGACGACCAACTGACCCGCTCGTTTGCCCGCCAGATCATGAAACGCACCAGCGACCAGCATTGGGCGGTGTTGCCAAACGAGCCGACCCGCATGGAAGCACGTTTTCTGGCCGAGCAAAACATCACCCGCGTGGCGATGCCGCTGGCCGAGTTTGCGCCGCTGCTGATCGGCGCAATGCAGCCCAGCGTGGCTGCGTGAGGCTTGGTCACGCCTTTTTGCCCAGCCACACACCGGTCGCCTCCATTGGGAACATTTCGACAAAATCGGCCTCTGGCCCAATACCTAAAAGGGCTGATAGCTCTGTTTTCTAGAGCGCCCTTGGCTGCCTGGGGGCAGACTGTCAGCTGTCAAACCTGCATGTGGTCACGGCGGGCCAGGGTTGGGAACAGTTTGAGCCAAGATGCGGCTATCAACACGGTGCCAGCACCTCCCAGCACGACGGAGCCCACAGCGCCAAACAGGGCGGCGGTGGCGCCCGACTCGAACTCCCCCAGCTGGTTGGAGGCACCGATGAACATCGAGTTGACCGCCGACACCCGGCCCCGCATCTCGTTGGGTGTCTCCAACTGAACCAGGGTGGAGCGGATCACCACACTGACGCTGTCGGCCGCACCGGTCACCACCAGGGCCATCAGCGACAGCCCAAAATGGCTGGACAACCCAAACACCAGGGTGGCCAGACCAAATACCGCGACCGCCACCAGCAGGTGTCGCCCCACATGCCGGGCCAATGGCCAGCGCATGATGGCCAGCGACATACACAGGGCGCCGACCGCCGGGGCCGAGCGCAACACCCCCAGACCGACCGGGCCGGTGTGCAGGATGTCGCGGGCATAAATCGGCAACAAGGCGGTGGCACCACCCAGCAGCACCGCAAACAGGTCCAGAGAGGTTGCGCCCAGGATCACCTTGTGTTGCCAGACAAACGTAAACCCCGCCAGCACGGTCTGCCAGGTGGTGTTCAGTGGCGCGAGCTGGTGTTGGTATCGCACCGTCAGGGCCAGCACGGCCCCCAGCACCAGCAACACTGCACAGGTGACATACACGGTGGTGGCACCGGTTGTGTACAACAGGCCGCCCAGCGCCGGGCCGCCAATGATGGCCACCTGCATGCCGCTGGAACTCAAGGCCACCGCGCTTTGCAACAGCTGTTGTGGCACCAGCTGTGGCACCAAGGCTTGTTGGGCCGGCATCTGAAAAGCCCGCGCCACCCCGAGCAGGATCGAGATGCCAAGCATCAGCTCGCGTGAGGCAAGGTGGTATTGGGTGGCAGCAATCAAGACCAAGGCCACCATGCCCTGGAGCCCCAGGCAGGCCGCAAAGATGCGGGCACGGTGGAATCGGTCGGCCACATGCCCAGCGGGCAGCATCAGCAGCAGGGCGGGCACAAACTGGAACAGACCCACCAGGCCCAGATCCCAGGCGCTGGAGGTGATGTCATACATGTGCCAGGCCACCGCCACCATCAGCATCTGATTGGCGCTCACACCCGCCAGTCGGGCGAACCAGAAACGCATGAAGGGACCTTGGGAAAACAGCTTGCGGACGTGGGTTTGAGGCATGGGTTGAGCTTACCGCAGGCGCCATTGGCCCCACGCTGACGATCTGCTGGGGCAGGACGCGCTGCCTTGTCCCCAAAACGCGGGACCAAAGCTGTGGACAAGCTGCTGAACAACTGCCAGAACCCGCGCCAGGCTTGGCTTGGTGAGGGGTGCTTAAAAACCAGGCAGATCACACAAAGGGCTCACAAACACCTGCTTGTCTGGCAAGTCCATGCGCTTGGGGCGGGCAACTGCTGCCCTCTCTTGCGCCTGTGTCGACATGCACAAAGTGTGCGCCGAGTGCCGCCGCTCGTGTGCTGAATCGACCATTCCATTGCCTATTCTGCCGCTCCGAATTTAGGCCAACAAGGCCAATTTGGCATTCCTACACTGCGCCGCATCCGAGGTCAGCTTCAACGATCACGGCCATCAAAAAGGAGTAGTAGTTATGTCCATCAGCAATACCCTAGACGGCGGCACCTTCCGCCCCGCCGCCGCGTCATCCTGGACAGCCCACGACAGAACATGGGTTCTGGGCCTGTTTGCAACCGCCATTGGTGCGGGCACTTTGTTCCTGCCGATCAACGCAGGTTTGGGCGGCATCTGGCCCCTGTTGGTCATGGCGGTCCTGGCTTTTCCGATGACGTACCTGGCGCATCGTGGTTTGATCCGCTTCATTCTGTCGTCGTCCAAACCTGGCAGCGACATCACCGAGGTGGTGGGCGAACATTTTGGCCCGATGGCTGGCAAGCTCATCACGCTGCTCTATTTCTTCACGATCCTGCCGATCCTGTTGCTCTACGGTGTTGGCCTGACCAACACGGTCGAATCCTTCATGGTGCACCAGATGGGCATGGCGGCTTTGCCACGTGTGCTTCTGTCCTTTGTCCTGACGGCAGGGCTGATTGGTATTGTCTGCGCCAGTGAGCAGATGGTGGTACGTGTCATGGGCTGGTTGGTCTACCCGTTCATTTTTGTTCTGATCGGTCTTGGCTTGTTCCTGGTTCCCGAATGGAATGGCGCGGTGCTGCAAGGTGTGCCGTCGGCCAGCAAGTTCAGCGTGACGCTGTGGCTGAGCATTCCGGTGCTGGTGTTTTCCTTCAACCACTCGCCGGTGATCTCCCGTTTTGCGGTGGCGCAACAGCTGCAGTACGGCAACAGCGCGGTCAAAAAGGCCGATCGCATTGAAAAATACGCGGCTTTGCTGATGGTGGTGGTGGTGATGTTTTTTGTCTTCAGCTGTGTGTTTGCACTGTCTCCGGCCGATCTGTCCGCAGCCAAAGACCAGAACATTTCTATCCTGTCCTACATCGGCAACAAGTTCCAGAACCCCTACGTGGCCCTGATCGCGCCGATGGTGGCCTTTATTGCGATGTCCAAGTCCTTCCTCGGCCATTACCTCGGTGCACGTGAAGGCCTGAACGGTTTTATTGCACAGCAACTCGAAAGCCGCAACAAGTCTGCCAGCACCAAGACCATCAACCGCTACAGCATGTTGTTCATGTTCGTGACGATCTGGGCTGTGGCCACGCTCAACCCGAGCATCCTGGGCATGATCGAATCCCTGTGTGGTCCGGTCATTGCAGCCCTGCTGTTTGTGATGCCGATGTATGCGATCCGCAAAGTGCCGTCGATGCGCAAATATGCCAACAACCCGACCAATGTCCTGGTGCTGTTCATCGGTGCCGTGGCGATGTCGGCGATCTTCTACTCCCTGCTTGGCCTCTGATCGTCAACCAACGCTTCCTTTTGCCTTTGCGCCCCAAGCCAACTGGGTTGGTGGCGCTGGCAAGAGCCTCCGTTTCAAACTGGAATTCACACCATGATCAGCATGTTTCACCTCTACAAGGTCGGGATCGGCCCCTCCAGCTCCCACACCCTGGGTCCGATGAATGCCGCCAGGCGTTTTGTGGATGATCTGCGTGGGCTGGGCAAACTGGCCCAAGCCACTTCGGTCGTGATCGATGTGTATGGCTCGCTGGCCCTGACCGGGCTGGGCCACAAGACCGATGTGGCGCTGCTGCTGGGCCTGATGGGTGAGCTGCCCGACACCATTGATGTGGGTGCCATCCCCGGCCTGATCCAGAAGGTGCGCAGCACCCAGCGCATCCAGCTGGGGCTGGATGGCCCCGAGGTGGATTTCGGGCGCACAGCCATGACCTTTCATCACTCCAACCTGCCCAGGCACGAAAACGGCCTGACCCTGAAAGCCTTTGCGGGAGAGCGCCTGTTGCTGGACAAAAACTACTACTCGATTGGGGGTGGTTTTGTCATCGAGGATGGCTGCGCCACCAGCGCGGATGACTCAGAGACCGCCGCCCCGTATCCCTATACCAATGCCGCAGAGCTGCTGGCCCAATGCCGCCGCACAGGTCTGTCTCTCTCTGGTCTGGTGTTGGAGAACGAGCTGTGTCTGCACACCCAGCAAGAGATCAGCAGCTACTTTGGCAACATCTGGGCGCGGATGTCCCAGTGTATGGAGCGGGGCATGAAGACCGAAGGTGTGTTGCCCGGTCCGTTTCGTGTGCCGCGCAGAGCGGTGGCGCTGCACCGGCGGCTGAGCTCGGCCGGACCACTGTCCAAAGACCCGATGAACATCATTGACTGGGTCAATATGTTTGCACTGGCGGTGTCTGAAGAAAACGCCGCTGGCGGCCGCGTGGTCACCGCGCCGACCAATGGTGCCTGTGGCATCGTGCCGGCGGTGCTGGCCTACTATGACCAGTTCATCCACAAGCTCGACGAAGACAGCTGCAACCGCTTCTTTCTGGCCTCCGCCGCCATTGGTGGTTTGTTCAAACGCAATGCGTCGATCTCGGGTGCCGAAGTGGGTTGCCAGGGGGAAGTCGGGGTGGCGTGTTCGATGGCGGCTGCCGGTCTGGCCGAGTTGCTGGGCGGCTCGCCCGAGCAGGTCTGCATCGCCGCGGAAATTGCCATGGAACATAATTTGGGCCTCACCTGTGACCCGGTTGGCGGGCAGGTGCAAATCCCGTGTATCGAGCGCAATGCGATGGGTGCGGTCAAGGCCATCAATGCGGCGCGCATGGCGCTGTGTCGTACCAGTGAGCCGATTGTTCCCCTCGACAAAGTGATCGAGGTGATGTTTGAAGTTGGCAAAGACATGAATCCCAAATACCGTGAAACCTCCTGTGGCGGCTTGGCCCTGAAAATGTTGGCACCGATACCTTCGGTGGCAGCTGACCTCGAGCCCGAGTGCATTTGCTGGGCGCCTTGACACAAGCCGCTGCCTCACCCGTATCACAAAGGGTTCCGCGTTGAACTTGCAATCGATTGCCTCACTGTCGGTCTTGCTGCTGCAGCAGATGTGCGTCTATCTGGTGGTGGCGTATGCGCTGAGCCGGACACGCTTGTTCATACCCCTGACCCGGGCCAGCATCCGCTGGCCCCACCGGATCGCCTGTTATCTGATTTTTTCGGCCTTCTGCATCATGGGGACCTTGCTCGGGCTGCCCGTGGTCAGTGGCAATGCGATCGCCAACACCCCGGCGATTGGCGCGGTGCTGGGCGGTTTGCTTGGTGGGCCGGTGGTGGGCCTCGCCGTTGGCATCACGGGGGGGCTGCACCGATACACCCTGGGCGGCTCCTTTGGTCTGGCGGCGTCCATCGATATCGTGATGCAAGGGCTGGCGGGTGGCCTGACCCACCGCTATTTGATCAAGCGTGGCAAGACGCGGCTGCTGTTCAGCCCCTTGTTGGCAGGTGGGTTGACCTTTGTCACCATCCTGATCGAGTTGGGCATTGATCTGGCGCTGTCGCGACCCTTCGCCGAGGCGCTGGATATCGTCACCCTGATTGCACTGCCCGAACTCATTGCCAACTCCGCCGGTGCGGCGGTGTTTGTCAAGATCCTGCTGGATCGGCGCGACAGCATTGACCGCCAGTCGCGCGCGTTCTCGGCCAAGGCGCTGGAGATTGCCGCGCATGTGGACGGTGTGTTGCGCGATGGTTTCGACCAGGAGAACAGCATGCGTGTGGCGCGCATCATTTACGAACAAACCGGTGTCGGTGCGGTGGCCATCACCGACCGCGAGAAAATTCTGGCTTTCATCGGTATCGGTGCCGACCACCATCTGACAGGCACCCCGATTGCGTCGCAGCACACCCTCCACGCCATCAGCTGCAACGAGGTGATTTTTGCCGACGGCAACGAAGTCCCGTTCCAGTGTTCACTCAGCCCACATTGCAAACTCGGCTCCTCGCTGGTGATTCCGCTGGTGGGCGAGAACCGGCAGGTCATCGGCACGATCAAACTCTACGAGCCCAAGACCCGGATCTTCTCCACCATCAACCGCACGCTCGGCGAAGGCATTGCCAAGCTGCTGTCCAGTCAGATCCTGGACGGACGTTACGAGCGGCAGAAGAGCCTGTTGCTGGAGTCAGAGCTCAAGCTGCTGCATGCGCAGGTGAACCCGCACTTTCTGTTCAACACCTTGAACACCATCATTGCGATCACCCATGACGACCCCGCCAAGGCGCGCGCCTTGCTGAGTGACCTGGCGGTGTTTCTGCGCAAAAACCTCAAGCGCCCGACCGAGGACGTGGTGTTGTCTGAAGAAATCGAGCACACCAAGGCCTATCTGGGTATCCAGTTGGCGCGTTTTGAAGATCGGCTCTCGGTCGAGATCGACATCCCCGAGCCGCTGCTGGGTGTGCATGTCCCCGCGTTCACCCTGCAGCCGCTGGTCGAGAACGCGATCAAACACGGTACCGGGCAAATGATCCGCGTCGGACGGATTTGCATCCGGGCCCATCAGGACGGGCAGGCCGTCTTCCTGGTGGTGGAGGACAACGCCGGCCTTTATGATCCCCAGCCCGGCGGTGGCGGCCTGGGCATGAACATCGTGGATCGGCGCATCAAAAACCGCTACGGTGAATCCTTCGGTGTGACCATGGCCTGTGAGCGCCAGGTGTCGACCCGTGCCACTGTCCGCATCCCCATGGAGGCTTTGACCTGAGATGATGACCGCCCTGATCGTTGACGACGAACCCTTTGCGCGGCGCGAGTTGCGGCGCACCCTGGAGCCATCCAAAGACATCCAGATTCTGGGCGAATGTGGCAATGCCATCGACGCCCTGACACGCATCCATGTCGACAAGCCCGATGTGGTGTTTCTCGACATCCAGATGCCACAGATCACCGGCATCGAGATGCTGGGCATGCTGGACCCGCAGACCATGCCGCAGATTGTTTTTCTGACCGCTTATGACGAGTATGCGGTGCGGGCGTTTGAGAAAAACGCGTTTGACTACCTGCTCAAACCGGTCACCGCAGACCGGTTGGAGCTGACCTTGGAACGCCTGCGCAACAGTTTTTTAAAGCAGGATTTCAGTGTATTGCCCGAGGCCTGCCACTTGCGGCAAATCCCGTGTTTCAGCCAGAGCAGTGTGATTTTTGTAAAGGCCGATGAGGTCGAGTTTGTCGAAGCACGCAACACCGGTATTTATGTGTCAGACACCGATGGCCAGGAGCGCCCCACCGCCTTGCGCCTGAACATCCTGCAGCAGCGGACCAAGCTGCTGCGCTGCCATCGGCAGTACCTTGTGAACATCGACCTGGTGCACAAACTGCAATATTTGGAGAGTGGTCTGGCCGAGTTTGTCACGCAACGGGGTCGCGTCATTCCGATCAGCCGACGCCTGTTGCCAGAGATCAAGGAACGCCTGGGCATCAGCTAGTCGGTGGGCCAGCCCGCGCCTATCCACGCGTTCACTGCAGTTGGGTCAGTAGCTCCAGTGTGGGGTAACCGTCCTGCGGCAGGCCCACACTGCGCTGGTACGCGCGAATGGCGCGGCGCGTGGCCGGGCCCATCACCCCGTCGGCAGGCCCAGTGTCAAAGCCACGCGCGCTGAGGGCGGTCTGCAAAGCCTGCAATTGCGTGCGAGACAAGGCTTGTACATCGCGCGGCCAAGGGGCTTGTACGCCGGGGCCGCCCGCCAGTTGTTGGGCCAGTAGGCCCACCGCCAGCGCGTAACTGGTAGCGTTGTTGTAACGCAGGATGGCGCGGAAGTTGGCGCCGACCAGGAAGGCCGGGCCGCGTGCACCGGCTGGCAGAAGCAGCGCACTGTCGGGCAGATCAGGCAAGGGGCCGCCGTCGAGCGACTGCACACCCTGTTGCTGCCATGCTGAGCTTGGCTGACGCAGGTCGCCATCGGCTAGTGCAAAGTCAAATCCTGCTGGCAACCGGACTTCAACCGCCCAGGGCTGGTCGGCCTGCCAGCCGGATTTGGCCAGGAAATGGGCCGTTGAGCCCATCACATCGGGCAGGCTGGCCCAGATGTCTCGGCGGCCATCGCCGTCAGCGTCGACTGCATAGGCCAGGTAGTTGGACGGCAGCAACTGGGTCTGGCCCATGGCGCCGGCCCACGATCCGATCATCTGGTCGCGTTCAAGCTCGTGGTTTTGCAGCATCTTTAGCGCGGCAAGCAATTGCCCACGCGCCCAGGGCCCGCGTCGGCCTTCAAAGCCCAATGTGGCCAGTGCATCGATGGTGGGTATGTCGCCCATGAAGCTGCCGTAGTTGCTCTCCATGCCCCAGATCGCCACGAGGATCTCCGCTGGGACGCCGTAACGGCGCGCTGCGGCCTCGATGTCCGTGCGCGATTGCTGGAGCTTGTCTTGACCGCGTATCACACGTTGTTTGGACACCGCGTTGTCAAGGTAGTCCCACACCGTCCGGTTGAACTCGGGCTGGGCGCGGTCGAGTTCAATCACGCGAGGTACAAAACGAACGGTGTCAAACGCACTGTGCAGCGTGGCTTCGTCGATGCCAGCGGCACGGGCACTGTCGCTGAACTCCGCCACCCAGCGCGCAAACTGTTGGGCATGAACGTCCAGGTCTGCCGAGGCTGCGTTTGCCGCAGTGGTCTGCTGGGCTGGCGGTGCGGTTTGGGGGGCGGTGGGTTGGGGTGGCGTGGTGCACGCGGCCAGGCCCAGGCAGGCCAGCACACAGGGGGCGAGCCAGCGTGATGGCAGGGCGCTGCGTGCGATAGAGGGCAAAAAAGTGTTCATGCCCCCATTGTCGGCCGGGTCAGAACTCAGGGCATGCCCGCGCTGACGATCAGGTTGAACACCTCGCGCAGCAGCACCAGCTCACTCATCGCGCTGCTGCGCAGCAGGCTGATTGGCTTGAACTCGCCGCCCAACGCCTCAATGGCTGCCTTGGGCGCGTCGCGGGTGGTGAAACGCAGCAGGTGGATACGCACCGGGCCGTCCTCGGTGCTGGCCCAGTGGTTGAACTCCTGGACACGTTCCAGCGTGGCGGGATCAAAACCGCAGCAGTCGATCACCGCCTGGCGCACTGCCTGGCCCGAAAACTCGGTTGTGATGACTGCGGGTGAACGCATCGGCACGGCGTCGCCCGGCAGGGCAGAGGGCCAAAGCAAGGTCTGGTCCCAGCGCGGGAAAAGCAAGGCCGCGCTGTAACTGTCAAAGTGGGTGAGGATCACCCGGTTGTGGACAAACAGGTCGGTGGGCGCCATGGGGGTGTGGTCGGCAGGGGTTGTGTGAGAAACCATGCTGTAGCCCTTATGAATGTTGGGTAATGTGCTATGAATTGCAGTGCATGCTGCACCGGATGCCGTGCTGCCAAGGTGACTTGCTGTGGCCCCGTGCCACAGGCCAAATGCGCAGACGGGGGGTGTCAAGCAAGAACTGTGGCAGCGCCGCTTTGTCGGTTTTGTCGCTTGTCACCCACCAATGGGTGCCGCCGCTGGTGTGCTTCAACGGGCAGGTCACAAGCGACCATCTTGCTACGACAAATGCAGCATATGGCCCTTTCTCAAAAAGGGCTACAGCTAGTTTTTATCGTTAAACCAGGCGCTAACCAATCAGCGCCACCGCCTTGATCTGCACCCACACCGGTTGGCCGGGGGCCAGGCCCAGGCCAGCGGCCGAGCGTTGGGTCAGTCGGGCGATCAGCGGTGAGTCCCCGAGCTTTAGACGCAGCAGCATCAGCGCCGGGTGGTCATCTGGCGCCAGCTGGTCCACCGTGGCGGGCAGGCAGTTCAGGATGCTGGTATCAAGCACCGGGTGCAGGGCGACGCTGACATCACGCGCCAGGATGCGCACCCGCACCGCGCTGCCCAGGGCGTGGCCGCCATCACGCACCCACAGGCTGCCACCGGGGAACGTTACACGCGCCAGGTGCCAGGTGGCGTCGCGCTCGGCCACCACCGCATCCAGCACCACACCGGCATCTTCACCGAGGCGAATCGGCAAATCCAGCCGCGCCAACGTCTCACCGAGCGGCCCGCAGGCCAGCGCACGGCCACCCTCCATCGCCACGATGTGGTCGGCCAGCCGCGCCACCTCGTCGGGCGCGTGGCTGACATACAGCACCGGAATGTCTAGCTCGTGGTGCAGGCGTTCCAGGTAGGGCAGGATCTCCTGCTTGCGTTGTATGTCCAGGGCGGCCAGGGGTTCGTCCATCAGCAAGATGCGCGGGCTCAAGGCCAGGGCGCGTGCGATGCTGACACGCTGGCGTTCACCACCTGACAGATGCTCGGGCTGGCGATCCAGCAGATGCGCAATACCCAGCAAAGCTATCGCCTGATCCAGGCTGACGCGCGCCGCAGCGTTTGTGCGCTTGAGGCCATAACGCAGGTTGCCTAGCACCGTCAGGTGCGGGAACAGGCTGGCCTCCTGAAACACATAGCCCAGCGGGCGTTGGTGGGTGGGCAGCCAGTGGGTGTCGTCCTGCCAGACCTCATCATTGACCCGCAGCTGCCCATGCGGCGCGCGTTCCAACCCGGCAATACAGCGCAGCAGCGTGGTTTTGCCAGATCCTGAGTGGCCAAACAGCGCGGTCACCCCGCGCGCGGGCAGGTCCAGGTCCACGTCCAGCGTGAAGCCCGGCCAGTCGATGTGAAAACGCGCCTGTATGTCCGCCATCTCAGCTTTCTCGGACAGGTTTTGGCCGCCGGGCGTAGAGCGCCAGCAGCACCACAAACGAGAACACCAGCATCACCGCTGACAGGCGATGGGCGTCCACGTACTCCAAAGCTTCGACATGGTCGTAGATCTGCACCGAGGCGACACGGCTCACGCCCGGGATGTTGCCGCCAATCATCAGCACCACCCCAAACTCCCCCACGGTGTGGGCAAAGGTCAAAATACACGCGGTCATAAAACCGGGTCGCGCCAATGGCACCACCACGGTGAAAAAGGCGTCCAGCGGCGAGGCACGCAAGGTGGCTGCCACCTCTAGCGGACGCTCACCAATCGCCTCAAACGCGGTTTGCAAGGGCTGTACCATGAAGGGCAGCGAATAAAACACCGAGGCCACCACCAGCCCCCAGAAGGTGAAGGGCAGCAGACCCAGCCCCAACGTCTGTGTCAGCTGCCCCACCGGGCCGTTCGGCCCCATGGCCAGCAGCAGATAAAAGCCCAGGACCGAAGGGGGCAACACCAGCGGCAGCGCCACCACCGCGCTGAGCGGCCCTTTCCACCAGGCTTTGGCGCGCGCGAGCCACCAGGCCAGCGGCGTGCCCAGCAGCAGCAGGATCAGTGTCACCGTGCCAGCCAGGCGCACGGTCAGCCACAGGGCTTGTAAGTCATCAGGGGTCAACAACATGTCGTCAGCTTAGCGTGTTCACAAGAGGCTTTCCGCAGCGGCCTTCATTCCTCTGGGGCGAAACACTTGGCGTGGTCGGCACATTCCCCGCAGCTGGGTGCCGGGCACAGGTAAATGCTCTCGGTGCTGCAGTAGTGGCGGTAGATGAACTTTTTCCACTTCATGTCGCCCACATTCAATGCCGCCAGTGTCGGAAAGGCCAAGTCCATCAGGCTTGATAGTTCAGTGCGGTTGGCCAGCCCCAGGTCCTGCCACAGGTGGTCGCGTCCGCAGCAGGCGCAGGCCACAATGCGCGCCAGCCAGACTTCAGACACCTGGTTGCCCGCGCGGTGGCCCAGCAGCAGCTGGTGGATGTCGTCAAGCTCCAGCGAGTCTTTGCCGGGGCCATCTTGTAACGGCATCGGCTCACCCGGAAAGTACGCGTCCAAGAGTGCGGCGAAATCCGCTTGTGACAAACCCAGGGTGGCGCTCAACACCCCTTGCTGCAAGGCGCGCCCCACCAGCAGACTGGCCAGCACCGGGCGCAGCGGGTCGGCGGTGGCGGGTGCAGTGGCAGGCCGGGCCAGTAGCTCGGCCATCAGCCCGGGCCGGTGAGCCAAGGGGGTGTTCATGGGTGGGCTCCAAACACCACCTGCACATCCTTGGGCGGTGCCCAGTAGGGTGCGGAGGTCACCAAAAAGTCTGCCCCGGCAGCCACATAAGCGGCTGCGTTGTTGGCGTGGATGCCACCGGCAGCGGCGAGCAAGGGGCGGGTCGGCAGTTGAATCTCTGCCAAAGCCAAGCGGCAGGCGGCCACCGCCTCGGGCGTGAATTTTTCGAGCTGCAACACCTCGGCACCGGCCTGTGCCCACATCAGCGCCTCACTCACATTGGCGACCTCGACGGCGAGTTTTTTCTCAGGCTGGGTCCGGCGCAGCCGTGCCAGGGTGTCGGCAGGGGCCTCGTCCAGATACAGCCGATGCTCGGCAAACACCAGAATGGTTTCCGACAGGCCCAGCCGGTGCAGGATACCGCCACCAGCCTTCACCGCCTTGGCCGACAAGGCTTTGGTGCCCGGCACATTTTTGCGGGTGCAGGCCACGGCCAGCCCATTGGCCGCTGCCACGATGGCAGCCGTGGCGCTGCTGATGCCGCTGGCCCACTCCACCAAAGTCTGGGCGGCTTTCCAGGCGCGGTGCAGGCCAGCGACCGGGCCATGTGCCTGCAACAGCAGTTCACCCGCCTGGGCCACTGCGCCTGATGGCAGCACCCGCGTGGCCTGGGCGCCCGCGAGTTCAAACAAGCGGCAGGCTTCTTCGGAGCCACAGACGGTCATGGCCTGGCGTGTCTGAAAGCTGAGCTGACCCAGCTGGCCGCCGATACCCAGGCTGTCGGTGGTGATGTCGCCAAAAGGCACGTCGTCCTGCAGCAGGGCGTTGAGCTGGGCGTCGTTCAGCACAAGCATGTTAATGACGCGAGAACAGGTCACGCAGCTTGCACAGCGTGGTGGTGATGTCAAAGCGGGTGTCGGCCAGGGCCTCACCGGCCAGAATCTTCTGGAGGGCGGTTAACGGATCACTCTCGCCGGTCAGCAGCACCTGTGCGCCCCATTTCTCCAGGTGGCGGATGTAGCCATCACCCGCGCTGGCGGCCACCACCACCTCGACCCCATGCAAAGGGTGCGGCCCGTCGTCCTGGAAGTGGTGCGGCAACTGGGCCTTGGTGAGCTGGATGTGCTGCGGCTCGGGCAAGGGGGCACCGGGCTGGCAGTCATACACCAGCCAGTCGGTGGCTTGCCCGGCGTGGCCGGACACCTGGGTGCCGTTGGCCTTGGTGGCAATGGCAATCTTCATGGCCTGACATCCTTGTGAAGTACATCCTGCATCAGCCTAGCCAGTTTCATGCCGACCACGCGGGGCCTGTCAGGACAAGGCGTAACCAAAGGTTTTGATGACGGCTTTGGCCTTGTCGGATTTGAGGTACTTGATCAGCGCTTCTGCCGCTGGTTTGCCTTTGCCTTTGTCCAGGATCACTGCGTCCTGGCGGATCGGTGAATACAACTTGGTCGGCACCACCCAGTGTGAGCCCTCGATCTTGCCGTCCACCAGCACCTGTGACAGCGCCACAAAACCCAGCAAAGCATTGCCGGTGCTGATGAACTGGTGGGTCTGGCTGATGTTCTCACCCATCACCACCTTCGCTGCCAGGCTGTCATACACACCCAGTGCCTGCATGGCTTGCACCGCCGCAGCGCCATACGGGGCGAGTTTGGGGTTGGCCAGTGCCAGGTGGTCAAAGCCGCCGTTTTTCAGAACCTGGCCTTGGCTGTCCACAATGGCCGGTTTGGCCGACCACAGCACCAGGGTGCCAATCGCGTAGGTGAACTGGCTGCCCGCAACAGCGGCGTTTTCCTTCACCAGCTTGGTGGGGGTCTCATCATCGGCCGACAGCAACACCTCAAACGGTGCGCCGTTTTTGATCTGGGCGTAAAACTTGCCGGTGGCGCCATACGAAGCGACCAGCTTGTGGCCGGTGTTTTTCTCAAAATCGGCAGCGATCTGTTTCATCGGCGCGGTGAAGTTGGCGGCCACCGCGACCGAGACCTCGTCGGCATGGGCGCCAACGGCGGCACAGATCAGGGAGGCCAGCAAGGCTGGCAGCAGGCGGGAAGCTTTCATGGGAACTCCTGTGGAAAAAACAAACATCAGTCGACAGCGGCCAGAAAGACGCTGGAAGCTTTGAACACCGCGGTCAAAGGCTGGCCCACGGCGAGCTTGAGCCGCTTGACACTGTCGTCGGTGATCACCGCGGTGATCACATGCCGACCACCCGGCATGGCCAGCGTGACTTCGGCGTTGACCGGCCCTTGGTGGAGGTGGGTGATGGTGCCGGCAAAGCGGTTGCGTGCCGAGATCTGGCCATCTTCACCGGCCATCAGCAAGATGGAAGAGGCTTTGACAAAGGCCAGCACATCACGACCGAGTGCCAGCCCGAGGTTTTCGGCCGACTCACGGGTCACGATGGCGGTGAGTTGCAGGTCGGGCGCCAGGCGGATGCTCACTTCGGTGTCAACCACGCCTTCCTTGAGCGCGGTGACGGTGCCGGCAAACTGGTTGCGCGCGCTGGTTTTCATGGACATTCTCCTCAAGACTTGCCGAAAGTCGTCCACATCGCAGACGCCACTTTGTTGGAGGTTGCTGGTGAGTTTCTCAAGCGCCAGCTGGGACTCTTTTTCGAGCGCACGGTAAAACGCAATCAGCCGCCGCGCAAAGGTCGTGAGTTCGGTGCCACCGCCGTGGCGGCCACCCGCAGAGCGGTTGACCAGCGGCTCAGGCGCCACGTTGTTCATGTCGTCCACCGCGTCCCAGGCCGCCTTGTAAGACATGGGCACCGCCTTGGCGGCTTGAGAGATGGAGCCACATTTGTCGATGGCCTCGAGCAGGCGGATGCGTTTGTCGCCCAGAAAACTGCCCAAAGCGGTGTCGATGTGTAACTTGCCGGTGAGTTGGGTGGACGTGGGGCTCATGTGATGCTGGCCAGTTGTTGGGGCAGGGGCTGGGCGGTGTGCATGGACATCTTTCCTTGGTTGTCGTTATATACAAAAGCAAACGACGTGCCACGTGAGCTTGATAAGTTGATGACTGAGGTTTTCCCTGGTGTTTGCGGGTTCCTCCCTGAACATACAGGCACAGAGGCGTCCTGTTGCCCAAAGCATTGTCTAAGGCAATGTATCAATGCCTACATAACGATATCAAGCCTTGTCGGCAATGGCACACAGTCACTGACAAACGGCACAGTCTGGCTGGGCTCGGGTTTTACCTGGGCATCGTCTGACTGACGGAAAAGCGGGTGGTTTTGCCGCCGGGCTTGAGTCGGTTGAAGCTGGTGTGGCACACCAGCCAGCGCTGGTCAATCAACCGCCAGGCGGTGACGAATTCGGTGTACACCGGGGTCTCGTAAAACACCTCGTCGTCGTCCGAGCGCAGATCGGTCAGCACAAAAAACGAGGCACAGTAACAAGGCTGGTTGGCCTCGTCGCAGCCGGTGATACGACCCGCCCGCAGCTCATAGTCCTCAAACACCCGAAAGTGCACCGGTGCCACCACCAGCGGTTTCAGCAGCGCGGGCAAAGCCTCGCTCCAGGCCACCTGGGGCTCAGGGGCAAACGGGCAGTGGGCCTGAACTTCGAGAGAAGACGATGCAGCTTGTGTAGGGAACATTCCAGCCTCCAAGGTGGTCCGGCGTGTGGCAGGTGCCAGCGTCGGTGGTGAAACAGGGTGGGGTGTTGGCGCAGATGGAGCGAAGCCGACACATCCTGTGCTCGCTGTATATAAAAGCAAATAGCGCGCCCAAGCCGGTTTTTTGGAGAGGTTATGGAGGAAATTGGCCTCTAGCCCTTATTTATGAATGGCTGAATGCTTTTAATTAGATAGCGATATAGGCTTCTGGCGCGGGCCAAGGCCGTCGCATCGGTGTGGCAAAACCGCCAGGGTCGTGGCAAACCCGCCAGGGCAAACGGCTCAGAAACACTCGGTTTCGAGCTGGTCAAGCCAGGCCAGACCGGTCTCGTCGTGTCTGGCTTCCAGCAGCTCGCGGATCTGGTTGACAAAACTCGACAGCAGCAACTGGTCGTCGTAACGCATGCCCTCGGTGGCGTTGCGGCGCTGGAAGAAATAGGCCCAGAACGGGTCGTCCAGCCCCTGGGTGTGGGCCTCGATGCGGGCAATCATGCGGGCGGCCTGGCCGTCGAAGTCAATGCCTTTGAAGCTGCGGTAGCGGTCAACGGTGTTCATGTCAGATCAGATGTTTTTCTTGCCTTGCAGCAGTTTGGCTTTGTCGGATGGGCTGTAGTTGTCAAACAGGCCCTGGGCGGCGGCGACACGGCGGTGCGCCATACGGATGGCTTCGATCTTGCCGGCAGGAGCAATCGGTGAGACACATTTGGTCAGCGCCACGCTGGCGCAGGCTGGACAGGCGGGGGTGCTGCCAGAGCGCACCAGCGCCTCAAAGTGGTGGCCGCAGGCCTGGCATTGGTAGTCATACAGGGGCATGGTGATCTCCAGTTCAAAGGGGTGAGCTGCAGTGGCCAGCGGCTGCGGCGCAGCCTTCGAGCGAGCCAGGTGGTGGCTGGTCCCCCAGGCCGACCCAGGCGTGCACCGCAGCGGTGTCAAAGCCGACCATCCGCTGCTCACCCACAGCCATCAATGGCCGACGGATCAGCAAAGGCTGTGCCAACAGCAGCGCCAGCGCGGCATCGGCACTGAGCGACTCGGGGACCACCTCGCCGGACTTGACCTGGGGTGCCGCGCGGTTGAACCAGTCCGGCACCGCCAGAGGGCTCAAGAACAGGAGCAGCTCCTCCTCTGTCCATGGGGTCTGGAGCAGGTCTTTGACATCAAGGGTGTGGTGGGCGGCGAGCAGCAAAGCCTTTTGCCTGGCGTTGCCGCCACAGCCGGGTTTTTCATAAAAGCTGATGTGTGCCATGGCGATTCTCAGGTGGAGGCGGATATTGGCTCGGGGTCAAGACTGGCCGCCAGGGCCAGCAGACCATAGGTCTGGTCGGTGATGACGCGTACCACGTCGGGGCGCAGGCGTTGCAACCAGCGCGAAGGCAGCCGGGTGGCGCCACAGCGGGCACCGGCCAACATGCCCAGCAGCGCGCCGGTGGTGTCGGCGTCGTCGCCCTGGTTCACCGTGGCCACCATCGCGGCCTCGAAGTCCTCGTGTTGGGTCAGGAAGTGCAGCACGGTCTGCACCGTGTCGACCACATAGGCGGTGGCACGGCCTCGGTAGGTGGTGAAGCCAAAACTCGGGTTGTTGGCCACCCACTGGGCCACCCAGGCCTGGCAGCTTGGGTGGCTGGCGCCGGTGAGCAGCAGGCGCAGCAACTGGCCCAGGCCCAGCGTGGCGGCATCGGACAAGGGGTGGTGGTGGGTGAGGCGCGCCTGAGTGATCGACAGGCGCTCAAACAAGCCGTCGTGGCCCAGGGTGGCCAGCACGGCGGGCAGGTTGCGCATCAGCGCGCCGTTGCCGCCGTCACCGGGGTTGAGCTCACCCGAGAGTGTTCCCTCGTGCATGAAGCGCATGATGCCGCGCCGACAGGTGTTGCCGCAGTCCACCGGTTTGGCTCTGAACCACTGCACATAGGCCTGGCCGATGCGCCGGGTCAGGGTCTCGTCGCCATGTGCATGGGCGATCAGCGCGGGTGCACCCGCTTGCAGCAGCGCCTCACCGAGGGCCAGGCTCATGGTGGTGTCGTCGGTGACCTGACCACGCGCCAGTTTGAGCCAGCCGCCGCCGATGATGTCGCGGTGCACACCGTATTGGTGGGCGATTTCGCGCGGGCGCATGAACTCGACGGTGGCGCCCAGTGCGTCGCCAATGGCCAAACCGAGGTAAGCGCCCAGGGCGCGGTCGAGGGGTTCACGCATAACGTGCCGTGACCTCGTAGTTGCCACCCAGGGCCAGCACCTCCTGCTCACCCTGCAGCACCTGGCCGGGCAAAAGGCCGGGAAAAACCAGCACCTTGCACACCGGCACCTGCACCTCAAACACCCAGTCGCCAAACACCGAGGCGTCCTGCGCACTCAGGCTGAACGACACCAGGTTATTGAGTCGCACGGTGCAGCGCCGGTTTTGCAGCCGGCCATGGATCACCTGCTCTTCACAGCGGTTGCTGCCACGCCAGAGTTGCAGGTGTTTGCTCTGCGGTGTGACCCCCGGCAGCAGGCCACGGCGCAGCGCCCATTGGCAGAACTCGTACAGCAGGTCGAGCTGCTGGTGGATGTTGTTATTGTTGTGGCGGCTGGCGGTTTTTTCCTGCAGGTAGGTCACCCAGGCCGGCGACGGGAAACGCACCAGAGGCGCTTTGTGAAAACTCGGCACCAGCCCAAAACGGCTCTCGACCCAACCCTTGAGCACCGCACCCGCCACCCC
This sequence comes from Rhodoferax sp. BLA1, assembly GCF_013416775.1. Taxonomy (GTDB): domain Bacteria; phylum Pseudomonadota; class Gammaproteobacteria; order Burkholderiales; family Burkholderiaceae_C; genus Rhodoferax. The sequence continues at coordinate 291,500 of NZ_SZVI01000001.1, read as the reverse complement.
GTTGGCATCCATGCCCCAACCCTGCAGCAGCTTGCGCCAACTGCTGTGCCAGCGCCGTTGCTCCGAGGCACCCATGCTGCGCAGCTCATCCGCATCAGGCTTGCGCAGCCCAAACGCAATCGCCATGTAGTGGGTGAACATGTCCTGCGCCTCGCTTAGGTCCTGGCTGCGTTCCAGCAGCGCAAACAGCCCCATGTGCGACTCACGTGTGCCCGCAATGGCCAAGGGCACCGGGTGGGCGTTGAACGCCGCGCTGCCGAGTAAGAGCGAGGGCACCCCCACCAGGTTGGTGCCGTACCAGCGCTGGGGCTGATCAAGTTCATCGGAGTCGACATCCATGAGCAGTTGCTCACGTTTGAGCGAATGGATGGCGTCGCGAGAAGCCCGAGGTCAGAGCGAGGCGCACAGCCGTACTCCCGTACGGCGAGCATCGCAGCTTTGAGATCGGGTTGCGCAGCTGCCAGCCACCGCTCAAACAGGACGGTTCTCGTTGGGGTTGCGTACCGGCCCCATGAGCTTGAGCCCCTCTTCGTAAGAAATCGTCTCAAAGTTGGCGCTGAACTTGAGCGCGGCATTGGCCACCGCGTCGAGCTTGCCTGCGGTGTCCTTTTTCTTCAGGTAGTTCTTTTCCAGGTACAACAGGTCAAGCAACTCGTTGTAGACGGTGGACTCCAGAATCGGCAACACGTAGAAAGTGGCGCCGTTGTAGGGCACCTGGTACTTTTTGGACAGGTCGATGTTGTCGCAAAACAAGAAGTACTTGCCGCTGGCGCTCAAGGTGTCGCCCAACACCTCGGCCACGTCCTTGAGACTCTCAAAACTCAGCAGGTAACCGGCAAAAAACGGCACAAAACTTTCGCCCACATTGGCAATCGCCATGACCTGGGGGCACATCAGCTCGGGTGGGCGCGCCTCGTCGGCCAGCTTGGGGGCAAAGCGCAGCGCCAGCTCACCCCGAAAACCAACGCGGCCGGGCACGCCGGTGATCGCTTTGTGCAAGGGGTTGAGCAGCCGCCCTTCGTTCTCAAGGCGGGCAAAAGCGGTGTCGTCGATCTCTGGTCGGGCGAGGGTGGCGGTCATGGGAGGTCCTTTGGGTGGTTGAGCTGGCAGAGATAGCTTTGATACAAGCCCCTCTCTAACTGCAATGACCGTACCAACCTGAAACCCGCTGCAAACCCGACACAAACACACATCCCAAGCGCCTGCGACCGGGATTTTTGCGACACGGTCAGGGGTTTTGTCGGGAAGTTAACAAAACCCGGAACGCCAGGTTTTTGCCCTGAGAAAAACAGCTTTTCCCAATGAAAACAGGGTGTGACACCGGCTTTGAGGCGTGGCCCAAACGGCATGGCACGGAAGCTGCAATGAACAGGCTGCGCGGGCTCACATCCAGCCAAACGTGACTACAAGAAGAAGACCATCGGACACGCCAGGCAGACACAAGTCGCGGCTACGCAAGCTTGGTTCTTTTAACCCTTCCTGATTGGAGTACTGCAATGGCTAAACTTCGGCAAATCGCCTTCTACGGCAAAGGTGGCATCGGCAAGTCCACCACCTCCCAGAACACCCTGGCAGCCTTGTCTGACCTGGGCCAGAAAATCCTCATCGTCGGCTGCGACCCCAAAGCCGACTCCACCCGTCTGATCCTGCACGCCAAGGCGCAGGACACCATCCTGTCACTGGCCGCCGAAGCGGGTTCGGTGGAGGATCTGGAACTCGAAGACGTGATGAAGATTGGTTACAAAAACATCCGTTGTGTTGAATCCGGTGGCCCAGAGCCAGGTGTCGGTTGCGCTGGCCGCGGTGTGATCACCTCGATCAACTTCCTCGAGGAAAACGGTGCCTACGACGGTGTGGACTATGTGTCCTACGACGTGCTCGGTGACGTGGTGTGTGGCGGTTTTGCCATGCCCATCCGTGAAAACAAGGCGCAGGAAATCTACATCGTCATGTCTGGCGAAATGATGGCCATGTACGCCGCCAACAACATCTCCAAGGGCATTCTGAAATACGCCAACTCGGGTGGTGTGCGTCTGGGCGGCCTGGTGTGTAACGAGCGCAAGACCGACAAGGAATACGAACTGGCCGACGCGCTGGCGGGCATGCTGGGCAGCAAACTGATCCACTTTGTGCCGCGTGACAACGTGGTGCAACACGCTGAACTGCGCCGTATGACGGTGATCGAATACGCCCCTGACTCCAAACAGGCCGGTGAATACCGCACGCTGGCGCAAAAGGTCCACAACAACGCGGGCAACGGCACCATCCCCACCCCCATCACGATGGACCAGCTCGAAGACATGCTGATGGAGTTCGGGATCATGGATGTGATCGACGAGTCCCTGGTCGGCAAGGCCGCCGCAGAACTGGCCGCCGCTCAAGCCGCCGCAGCGCAGCTCGCCGCTGCCTAAGAGGTGTGAATTCCGGTCTGCGTTGCGCTACGTGACCAGGCCGGGACTTTCACCACACCCACAACATCACCTACTGGAGTTACCCCATGACCGCCACCGTTGAAGAGCGCAAGGCCACCAACAAGGCCCTGATTGAAGAAGTGCTGAAGGCCTACCCCGAAAAAATGGCCAAACGGCGCGCCAAACACCTCAGCACCTTTGAAGAAGGCCGCCCCGATTGCGGGGTCAAGTCCAACATCAAGTCGCTGCCCGGCGTGATGACCATTCGTGGCTGCGCCTATGCGGGCTCCAAAGGGGTGGTCTGGGGCCCGATCAAGGACATGGTGCACATCAGCCATGGCCCGGTTGGCTGCGGCCAGTACTCCTGGGCCAACCGCCGCAATTACTACATCGGCACCACCGGCATCGACTCCTTTGTGACGATGCAGTTCACCTCTGACTTTCAAGAGAAAGACATTGTTTTTGGCGGCGACAAGAAGCTCGACAAAATCATTGACGAGATCCAGGTGCTGTTCCCGCTGAACAAAGGCATCTCGATCCAGTCTGAATGCCCGATTGGCCTGATTGGTGACGACATCGAGGCCGTCTCCAAGAAAAAGAGCAAGGAGTACGAAGGCAAGACCATCGTACCCGTGCGTTGTGAAGGTTTCCGGGGTGTCAGCCAGTCGCTCGGCCACCACCTGGCCAATGACGCCATTCGCGACTGGGTGTTTGACCGCACCGACACCGGCCACACCTCGCAGTTTGTGTCGACCCCGTATGACGTGGCCATCATTGGTGACTACAACATCGGTGGTGATGCTTGGTCCAGCCGCATCCTGCTCGAAGAAATGGGTCTGCGTGTGATCTCGCAGTGGTCCGGTGACGGCACCATCGCTGAAATCGAGAACACCCCCAAGGCCAAGCTCAATGTGCTGCACTGCTACCGCTCGATGAACTACATCAGCCGGCACATGGAAGAAAAATACGGCATCCCATGGGTGGAGTACAACTTCTTTGGCCCGAGCAAAATCGAAGCCAGCCTGCGCGAGATCGCCAGCCACTTTGACGACAGCATCAAGGCCAAGGCCGAAGAAGTGATCGCCAAGTACAAACCGCTGATGCAGGCTGTCATCGATAAATACAAACCCCGTCTGCAAGGCAAGAAAGTGATGTTGTATGTGGGCGGTCTGCGTCCGCGTCACGTGATTGGCGCCTACGAAGACCTGGGTATGGAAATTGTGGGCACCGGCTACGAGTTCGCCCACAACGACGACTACCAGCGCACCACCCACTACGTCAAGGACAGCACGCTGATTTATGACGATGTGACGGGTTACGAGTTCGAGCACTTTGTGGAAGGCATCAAGCCCGACCTGGTGGGCTCAGGCATCAAGGAAAAGTACGTGTTCCAGAAGATGGGTGTGCCCTTCCGTCAGATGCACAGCTGGGACTACTCCGGCCCTTACCACGGCTACGACGGCTTTGCCATCTTTGCCCGTGACATGGACATGGCGATCTCCAGCCCGGTCTGGGGGTTGACCAAGGCCCCCTGGAAGGCCTGATTCTCCCCGTTGCTTGCTCACTGCGTGTAGCCGCATACCCCTCAAGGGGCGCACCCAACGGCCCGGCTTAGCCGGTTCCGTGGGTGCCACGCAAAACTGCCAGCCGCCAACCTTTAACCACTTTTGGAGCCCACCATGCCTCAAGTTGCCGACAAAGTCATTGACCACGAAATGTTGTTTCGTGAACCCGAGTACCAAGACCTCTTCGAGAAGAAGAAGGCCTTTGAGTTCAACCATTCCGAAGCCACCATCGGCCAGACCGTGGAGTGGACCAAGACCGAAGACTACAAACTCAAAAACTTCGCCCGCGATTCCCTCGTGGTCAACCCGGCCAAGGCCTGCCAGCCGCTGGGTGCGGTGTTTGCTGCCAATGGTTTTGCCAAGACCCTGAGTTTTGTGCATGGCAGCCAGGGTTGTGTGGCCTACTACCGCGCCCACTTCTCGCGCCATTTCAAGGAGCCCACCAGCTGTGTGTCATCTTCCATGACCGAAGACGCGGCGGTGTTTGGTGGCCTGAACAACATGGTCGACGGCCTGGCCAACGCCTACAGCCTGTACAAGCCCGACATGATCGCGGTGTCCACCACCTGCATGGCCGAGGTGATTGGGGATGACGTCGACGCCTTCATCAAGACCAGCAAACAAAAGGGCAGCATTCCCGAAGAGTTTGACGTGCCGTTTGCCCACACCCCGGCGTTTGTCGGCAGCCACATCACCGGTTACGACAACGCCCTGCTGGGTGTGTTGCGCCACTTCTGGGACGGCAAGGCCAAAACCACCGAACCGCTGGTGCGTGTGCCCAACGACAGCATCAACTTCATCGGTGGTTTTGATGGCTTTGTTGTTGGCAACATGAAGGAAATTCGCCGCATTTTTGACCTGTTCGGTGTCCAGGTGAACATCATTTGTGACCCGTCCGAGAGCTGGAACACGCCCACTGATGGCGAGTTCCGCATGTACGCCGGTGGCACCACCAAAGAAGAAGTCGTGGCCGCCCTGCACGCCAAGGCCACCATCGTGTTCCAGGAATTCTGCTGCGAAAAAACCAGCAAATTCATCGCTGAACACGGCCAGGAAGTGGTCACCCTCAATGCCCCGGTGGGTGTGGCGGGTACCGACAAGTTCCTGATGGAAATCTCGCGCCTGACCGGCAAACCGATTCCGGCCGAGCTGGAAAAAGAACGTGGCCAGCTGGTGGATGCGCTGGCCGACAGCCAGGCGCATTTGCATGGCAAGCGTTTTGCGCTCTACGGTGACCCGGACCAGTTGCTGGGTTACGCCGCCTTCCTGCTGGAGCTGGGTGCCGAGCCGACCCATGTGTTGTCCACCAACGGCACCAACGAATGGGCGGCCAAGGTGCAGGCGTTGTTTGACTCGACGCCTTACGGCAAGGGCTGCAAGGTGTATCCGAAGCGCGATCTGTGGCATCTGCGTTCGCTGCTGTTCACCGAACCGGTGGACTTCCTGATTGGCAACACCTATGGCAAGTTCCTTGAGCGCGACACCAAGGTGCCGCTGGTGCGCCTGGTGTTCCCGATCCACGACCGCCACCACCACCACCGTTACCCCACCTGGGGTTATGAGGGCGGCATGCGGGTGCTGGTGATGCTGCTCGACGAGTTCTTCGAAGCGCTGGATGCCAACACCATGGGTATCGGTAAGACCGACTACAGCTACGACATCGTCCGCTGAGGGGCGCACTTCCCTGCTGCGCCGGTTGATCTTGCGTCTGCGCTGCTCGCCGTACGGGAGTACGGCTGTGCTGCTCAACGCAAGCTCAATCGGCTCGCGACGGGAATTGCATCCCCTCAGAGGGTCCCGACAACCAATTGAGAACATCATGGCCAATGTAACTTTCAGTTCCCCTCGCATGAAAAAAGACCTGACGGTGTATGCCGTGGCGGGCGATACCAAGACCTTGCTCGCCGTGGCCAAGGCCAACGACGTGCCGCTGCAGTCCGAGTGTGAAAACGGCGAATGTGGCTCCTGCCAAGTGCAGGTGTCGGTGCTGTCGGGCAAAACACCGATTGGTGTGGCGCTGACCGAAAAGGAAAAACTGGTGCTCAAGCTCGCGGGCAAGATCACCGCCCAGCAGATCGCCGATGCCGAGACCAAAGACCTGCCACCCCCTTGGCGGCTGGCCTGCCAGATGGTGGTGCGCGACGAGGATATTCTGGTCAAGTTTTGAACCCAAAACGCCAGGTGAAGGGTGCCCCGCTTGGCGCTCTCACCACGGTCTCAAAAACGCAAAGGGCAGGCCAGTTGGATCTGCCCTGTCTTATATGAAAAAAGTGCCTCTAGCCGTTAATCTATAAGGGCAGGTGGCAATTGATTTCATAGCGTTCTGTGACTACTGCGTTGGCCACGCGCCGCGCTTGGCTGGTGCGTTGTGGCTTTCCCCGCATGGCACAGGAACGGCAGACGGTGGTATGGAGCCAACACCTGCCATACAAGAGCCAACTTGCGGCCTTGTGACGGCCTGTTTTGGCAAGCTAGGTGCGATACTCGAGCCCATGCGTTCGAAAACCAAATCCGTTCGCGCTTTCCAGCACGTTGAACCTGTCTCCATTGGCACCCAGCTGCATCGGCACCTGCGCGGCGCCATCATCCGTGGTGAGTTGCGCCCAGGCCAGGCCCTGTCCGAATCTGAAATCGCCAAACAGTATGAGACCAGCCGCCAGCCGGTGCGCGAAGCGTTCATCAAATTGGCCGAAGAGCGGCTGGTGGTCATCCTGCCCCAGCGTGGCACTTTTGTGGTCAAGATTTCTGTGGCTGATGTGCTGGATGCCCGCTTTGTGCGTGAAGCCATCGAGGTCGCCGTGGCCGAAGAGGCCGCCACCTCGGCGCCGCCCAGTGCCATTCAGGACCTGCGTGATTTGATTGCGCAGCAATCCAAGGTGGCGCCCGGGTTGAACCAGGAGTTTCTGGTGCTTGACGAGGAGTTTCACCGCACCATTGCGCTTTCGGTGCGTCGCACCTACGCCTGGCGGATGGTGGAGAGCATCAAGGCACAGATGGACCGCATCCGTTACCTGAGCCTGGATGACGCCACGCCCATCCACCTGATCATCGAGCAGCACAGCCGCATTGTCGATGGCATCGAGGCGCGTGACCCGGTGGCTGCGGCGGCAGCCACGCGCGCCCATCTGCGCGAAATCATTGTGTCGCTGCCCGATATCGCAGCGCAGTTCCCGGATCTGTTCGAGTCCGCCTGATGGCGGCTGCGGCACACTGCTGACCCGGTGTCAGCAGCGGCCGAATCAGACCTTTACCAATTCCACAAGGTGCCGTCTTCCAGGCGGGCCACCGGCAGGTAGGCTGGCTCGTACGGGTATTTCTTGGCCAGTTCCTCGTCGATTTCCACACCCAACCCTGGTTTGTCACCCGGGTGCATGAAGCCATCCTTGTAGCTCCAGCCGCATTGGAAGACTTCCATGGTCTGCTCGTGGTAACCCATGTACTCCTGCATGCCGAAGTTGGGAGCCCACAGGTCAAAGTGCAGGGCTGCGCCCATACACACGGGTGACAGATCGGACGGGCCGTGGCTGCCGGTGCGCACCTGGTACATCGCGGCAAAGTCCGCAATACGGCGCATGTGGGTGATGCCGCCCGAGTGGGTGATCGTCATGCGGATGTAGTCGATCAGTTGCTCTTCGATCAGCTGTTTGCAGTCCCAGATGCTGTTGAACACCTCACCCACCGCAATCGGGGTGGTGGTGTGCTGACGGATCAGGCGGAAGGCTTCCTGGTTTTCTGCCGGTGTCGGGTCTTCCAGCCAGAACAGGCGCGAGTCTTCCACCGCCTTGCCCAGGCGTGCCGCTTCAATCGGTGTCAGGCGGTGGTGGGCGTCATGCAGCAGGTGGGTGTCAAAGCCAAATTTCTCGCGGATCGCTTCAAACAGCTTGGGCACAAAATTCAGGTACTTTTCAGTGTTCCAGACCTGTTCTTCAGGCCAGCCTTTGGTGGCAGGCTCATAAGCGCCGCCTTTGGACACGCCGTAGACCGATTTCATGCCCGGCACACCACACTGGGCGCGAATCGCCTTGAAGCCTTTTTCCTGGTATTTGGCAAAGGCGTCCAGCGTTTCAGGGATGTCGCGGCCGGTGGCGTGGCTGTAGACCATCACGTGTTCGCGGGAAGCACCACCCAGCAACTGGTAGACCGGCATGTTGGCCAGCTTGCCCTTGATGTCCCACAAGGCCATGTCCACCGCAGCGATGGCCGACATGGTGACCGGACCGCGGCGCCAGTAGGCACCTCTGTAAAGGTATTGCCAGATGTCTTCGATCTTTTGCGGATCACGGCCGATCAGCAAGGGGCAGACATGGTCCTTCAAATAGGACGCAACCGACAACTCGCGTCCGTTCAGCGTGCCATCACCAAGACCGGTCACACCCTCATCGGTCGTGATTTTCAAGGTCACAAAGTTGCGGCCTGGGCAGCAAACAATCACTTCGGCATCAATAATTTTCATCACATCACTCCTGTTCAGATCAATTCAGACAGAGGGAAAAGCTGGTTCAGCCGCTCACGCTGGCACGTGAATCCGGAGCCTCAAAACCACTGCGACCACCACCTAACTTTCCCATCAAAAAAGTGCAAATATGTTGCAAGCTCTCGAAAAGTATACTACCATACAAGTGCCAGCGGGGTAACCGCAGGGCAGCAAGTTTTAAACACCCAACGATCGAGGAAGCAACTATGAAGAAGATCAAATTGTTGTCATTGACAGCCGCCTGCGTTTTGCTGGCCGCTGCGGCCCACGCGGCAGATTTCAACCTGAATGTGAGCTCGTCCCTGACAGTGGATGACCCGATGTTCAAGGGTCTGCAGCAGTTCAAGGACAGTGTTGAAAAGAACTCGGGTGGCAAGATCTCCGTTCGTTTGTTCCCGAGCTCTCAGCTGGGTTCAGACGAAGACGTGCTTGAACAAGCCCGTTCCGGTGCCGGTGTGGCGGTGCTGGTGGATGGTGGCCGTCTGGCACCGTTTGTCAAGGAGTTTGGTGTGCTTGGCGCGCCCTACCTGACCCACGGTTACACCGAAATGCGCAAGGTGGTGACCTCGCCGTTGATGGATGACTGGAACAACAAGCTGCGTGCTGCCAGTGGCCACCAGATTCTGTCCTTCAACTGGTACCAGGGTGACCGCCAGTTGCTGACCATGAAGCCGGTCAAAGTACCTGCCGATCTGGCTGGTGTGCGTATGCGTACCCCTGGTGCGCCGGTCTGGCTGGAAACCGTTCGTGGCCTGGGTGCGACCCCCACCCCGATGCCATGGGCAGAGGTCTACTCGGCCCTGCAAATGAAGGCCATCGACGCCGCCGAAGCACAAGCACCTGCCACCTACGGCCAGCGTCTGTTTGAGGTGGTGAAGTACATCACCAAGACCGGCCACATCAGCCTGATCACCGGCTTGGTCGGCTCCAAGATCTGGTTCGACAAGCTGCCACCCAACCTGCAAAAAGTGGTGAGCGATGAAGCCCTCAAGGCCGGTGATACCGCCTCCAAAGCCACCATCGACTCCATTGGCAACTATGAAAAGCTGATGCGTGAAAAAGGCGTGCAGATTGTGGACATTGACACCAAACCTTTCGTCGCCTCAACCAGCGTGGTCTACGAGAAGCTGGGTTACACCGATCTGCGCAAGCAGGTGAATGCTGTACTGGCCAAGTAAGGACGTTTTGTGGCACATCTGCTATTTAAGCTGGAGGAACGCCTGGCCATGGCGTTCTTTGCAGCCACCTCTATCTTTGTACTGATCGGGGCAGCCACCCGGACGGCGGGTGTGCCCGTCATCTGGGCGGTGGACTTGGCCCAACTCAGTTTTGCCTGGGCGTGTGTGCTGGGCGCCGATCTGGCGCTCAAGAAAAACACACACATCGAAATCGATATCTTGATCCGGAAATTTCCGCGTGAAGTTCGCAAGGTGCTGGCCGTGATCTGGTTGGTTGCCATCATCTGTTTCTTGAGCTTCCTGGTCTGGTACGGCACCAAGCTCACGCTGCAAAACATGGAGCGTGTGCTGGGTGACGTGGGTATCAGCTACAGCTGGGTCACCGCGTGTATCCCGGTAGGTTCATTCCTGATGCTGGCCACCGCTGTCACACGTTTGTGGCGCGGTCTGACCGGGCGCGAGGTTCTTTCACTTGAAGGTCATGACGGGACGGCGATATGAGCGGCATCCTTACTCTTCTATTTTTGGTGCTGATGTTCCTCGGCATGCCGGTGGCGTTTGCGATTGGCATCTCGGCCGTGATGTTCTACATTTTTGGCCCGGTTCCACCTGAGATTGCGATCCAGAAGATTGCCACTGCAACGCAGTCCTTTCCGCTGCTGGCGGTGCCGCTGTTTGTGTTCGCCGGGCATCTGATGAATGCATCGGGCATCACCAGCCGCTTGATCTCCTTGTCAACCGTGCTCACCGGCTGGATGCGTGGTGGTCTGGCACAGGTCGCCATCATGCTCAGCGCCTTGATGGGGGGTGTGTCGGGCTCGGCCGTGGCCGACGCCGCGATGGAAGCCCGCATTTTGGGTCCGGACATGATCAAACGGGGCTACACCCGTGGTTACACCAGTGCGGTGATCGCGGTGGGCTCACTGATCACCGCCACCATTCCGCCCAGCATCGGGCTGATCCTCTACGGTTTCATGGGCAATGTGTCGATCGGTCGCCTGTTTGTCGGCGGCATCGTGCCAGGTGTGTTGATGACCATTGTGCTGATGAGTGTGGCTTACATCGTGGCACGGCGCCGTGGTTACACCGCCGAGCTCGCAAAACCCCCGACGTTCAAAGAGATCGCGAAACGCATGTGGGAATGCAAATGGGCGCTGATGTTCCCGATTCTGCTGATTGTGGGGATTCGTTACGGGATCTTCACCCCCTCGGAAGCGGGTGCTTTTGCGGTGGCTTATGCGATCTTTGTGGGTATGGTCATCTATCGGGAACTGTCGTTGGAAGCCTTGCTCAACGCGCTGCGCCATGCGGTGTCTGACATCGGCATGATCATGCTGATCATCATGTTCTCCTCGATGATTGGCTACATGATCACGCTCGAAGGTGTGCCACAGGATGCGGCCTCCTTCCTGGTGAGCATCACCGAGAACAGGATCGCCCTGATGCTGCTGTTGATCACCTTCATCATTGTGCTGGGCATGTTCCTGGAGGCCACGGTGATTGTGCTGTTGGTGACCCCGATCCTGATGCCCATCATCATGCGTGTGGGGATTGATCCGGTGCATTTTGGGTTGGTGATGATGACCTGCGTCACGCTGGGTGGCATGACACCGCCCGTGGGTGTGGCGATGTTCACCGTCTGCGGCATTCTCAAATGCCCGATGGACGAGTACATCAAAGAAGCCATGCCGCTGCTGGCTGCGGTCATTGGTTTGGTGATCCTCATGATTGTGTGGCCCACCAGTGTGTTGTACCTGCCCAATCTGGTGTTTGGTGTGAATTAAAGCCTGATCAGTTTTCACCCGTCAACTGCCCCTTTGCTTGAGCCTTGTCTCAAGCAAAGGGGCTTTTTTTTGTCGCAATTCCTTCAAACCTGCCAAATTCAGACCGCAAAGAGGACGGACCCGGCCAATAAGCTGCATTTAGAGGCTTTTTGACCCTGGCACCAAAAATGCGATGACTCCTGTATTCACCCCATCAGGAGCATGCCATGTCGACTTCGCTCAAAGCCAGGATTGCCGACGTGTTTGAAGAACCTGGTTGCGACAAGAACCAGGGCAAAAGTGAGAAAGACCGCAAAAAGGGCTGTTCAGCCCAACTGGCACCCGGTGCTGCAGCGGGTGGCTGCGCCTTTGATGGTGCCAAGATCGCCTTGCAGCCGATTGCGGATGTGGCGCATCTGGTGCATGGCCCCATTGCTTGTGAAGGCAACTCCTGGGACAACCGGCACAGTGCATCCAGCGGTCCGCAGATTTACCGCACTGGATTCACCACCGACATCAACGAACTCGATGTGATCTACGGCGGCGAGAAACGCCTGTTCAAGTCGATCCGCGAGATTCTGGAGAAGTACGACCCGCCTGCGGTGTTTGTTTACCAAACCTGTGTCACCGCCCTGGTCGGTGACGACATTGAAGCGGTATGCCAACGTGCCACCGAAAAGTTCGGCAAACCCATCATCCCGGTCAACGCGCCGGGTTTTGCGGGCATCAAAAACTTGGGCAACAAACTTGGCGCCGAGGCTTTGCTGGACTATGTGATTGGCACGGTGGAGCCCGAGTTCACTACCGCCTACGACATCAACATCATTGGTGAATACAACCTGGTGGGGGAGTTGTGGCAGGTCAAGCCGCTGCTCGATGCGCTGGGTATCCGTATCCTGTGTTGTATGGCCGGGGATGGGCGGTACAAGGACATCGCCAGCGCCCACCGGGCCAAGGTGAACATGATGGTGTGCTCCAAGTCGATGATCAACATCGCCACCAAGATGGAGAAGCGCTGGGGCATCCCGTACTTTGAAGGTTCTTTCTACGGCATTGGTGACATGAGTGACAGTTTGCGCCAGATCGCCAAACTGCTGGTGCAGCAGGGTGCACCCGATGAATTGATTGGCCGCACCGAACGGCTGATTGCGGTGGAAGAAGCCCGCGCTTACCAACGCATCGAGCAATACAAACAGCGCCTGAGTGGCAAACGGGTGCTGTTGATCACCGGCGGGGTCAAGTCCTGGTCGGTGGTGGCCGCGCTGCAAGAGGCCGGGCTCGAGATTGTGGGCACCAGCGTCAAGAAGTCGACCAAGGAAGACAAACAGAAGATCAAGGAGATCATGGGGGACGATGCCCACATGATCGACAACATGACCCCGCGCGAGATGTACAACATGCTGCGCGACGCCCGCGCCGACATCATGCTCTCTGGTGGTCGCAGCCAGTTTGTGGCACTCAAGGCCCGCATGCCTTGGCTCGACATCAACCAGGAGCGTTACCACCCCTATGCCGGTTACGAAGGCATGGTCGAGCTGGTGAGTGAGATTGACCGAGCTTTGTCCAATCCGGTGTGGCAACAGGTGCGTCTACCCGCCCCTTGGGGGGACGATGGCGAGACCCTGGGTGCGGTGCCGGTGCTTGCGGCCCCAGCCACTGACCTGCAAGCCAATCGGTTCCTGACGGAGGTCGCGGCGCATGCACTGGGTTTGGCGCCCGAAGAAGTGCCTGCATAAACCACATGCGCAACGAGACCCCTCTGCCATGGCCCTAGTTGTTGAATCCAAAAAAGCCTGTGCGGTCAATCCGCTCAAGATGAGTCAGCCGCTCGGGGCGAGTCTGGCCTTTCTGGGCTTGGACGCGTGTATGCCGGTGATGCACGGTTCGCAGGGCTGCACCTCGTTTGGCCTGGTGTTGTTGGTGCGTCACTTTAAGGAAGCCATCCCCTTACAAACCACTGCGATGAACGAGGTGACTTCGATTCTGGGCGGTTACGACAACATCGAGGCCGCCCTGCTGAATATCCGCAAACGCGCCGCCCCCAAAATCATTGCCATCTGTTCCACCGGTTTGACCGAGACCAAGGGTGACGATGTGGAGGGTTACCTCGTCACCATCCGCAAGCGCCACCCCGAACTGGCCGACACCGAGATCGTGTATGCCTCGACGCCCGACTATGTGGGTGGTTTTGAGGATGGTTACCGTGTTGCGGTGACGGCCATCGCGCGCACGCTGGTCAAGCCCCTGCCGCGCCAAACCGACCAGGTGACCCTGTTGCCGGGCAGCCACCTGTCGCCCGGTGATATTTTTGAGCTGCGCGAGATCATCGAAGCCTTTGGCCTGTCAGTAATTGTGTTGCCCGATGTGTCGGGTTCGCTGGACGGCCATATTCCGCCGGACTGGCGCGGCACCACCCTGGGCGGCACCTCGCTGCAGGACATCCGGGCAGCCGGTGCCTCGGCGTTGACCTTGGGTGTTGGCGAACAGACGCGTGAAGCGGCCTTGTCCTTGCAAGACATTGCCGGGACACCATTCGAGATGTTTGACCGGCTCACCGGCCTGGAAGTCAACGACCGCTTTCTGCAGTGTCTGGCCCAACTTTCTGGACGCCCCGTCCCCGCCAAATACCGCCGCCAACGCAGCCAGCTGCTCGACGCCATGCTCGACGGCCATTTTTACACCGGTGGTGTCAAGGTGGCGATCGCCGCCGAGCCCGACTTGCTGCTGGCAGTGGGCAGCCTGTTACACGAGATGGGCGCAGAACTGCGTTGCTGCGTCAGCACCACCAAATCGGCCTCACATGCGTTGTTGCCCGCGCTAACAGTGATCTTGGGTGACCTAGAAGACCTGGAGCGCGGTGCGGTGGATTGCGACCTCATCGTGACCCATTCCCATGGCCGCCAGGCCGCCGAGCGGCTGGACAAACCGCTGCTGCGTATTGGCTTCCCGGTGTTTGACCGTGTTGGCAACGCCCACCGCTGTTTGGTGGGTTACCGCGGCACGATGGCACTGATTTTTGAGGTGGCCAACCTCATGATCGATCAGATCAAACACCACCACGCCGATGACTGGCCGCTGAGCCCCGAAGCGCTGCGCGCCGCCGCACCTGTTGCCACACCCACCCCAACCGGTCTGGCTGTCGCCAGCGCCTGAACCACCCAGGAGGAACCATGAGCCCCCTTGATCACCGTGTGATGTATTTGCCTGCCCCGGATGGGGTGGGTCTCAGCCCTCAGGCATTTTTGCGGGAGGTTCTATGAAAATTGCCTTCGCCACCCAGGACAAGGAACGTGTTGACGCCCATTTTGGCTGGGCCAAAAGCATCGTGGTGTATGAGGTCTCGCCCACCGGGCACCATTTTGTCGAGAGTTTTGAGTTTGGTGACAAGCTCGAAGAGGACGGCGACGAGGACAAACTCGCACCCAAACTCGAAGCCATCAAGGACTGCGCCATCGTGTATGTGGCCGCCATTGGTGGCTCGGGCGCCGCGCGTGTGGTGGCCATGAAGATCCACCCGATCAAGGTGCCGCAACCCGAGTCCATCACCGGTATTCTGGACAAACTTCAGGTGGTGCTGCAGGGCACACCACCACCCTGGTTGCGCAAGGCGCTGGCCAAGGACGGCGTGCGCAGCTTTGACTTTGAAGAAGACGAGGTGACCCCATGAACGAACAGAGCACCCTGGACATCCCCACCGAGCCAAGCAGCGACGAGGTCTATGTGGGCACGCCTTTTGTGCAGCAACTGATCAAGCAGTTGCGTGCGCAGGACATGAATGGCACCTGGGACAACAAGAGCGACCTGCAGCTGCTCAAACCCTATATCCACACCGCAGAGGAGCGCCGTGCGCTGCCGATCCTGGGGGACCCTGACCCTGAGACCTTGTGGCGCCTGGAGCTGTTCTATAACGCGATTGCGGTGGCCATCGAGCGTGAAACCGGACAGATGGTATCGCCCATGATGAAGATGAGCCATGAAGGTTTTGGCCGGATGGTTTTGCTGGCGGGCCGTCTGGTGGTGGTCAACAAACAGCTGCGCGATGTGCACCGCTTCGGTTTTGCTTCGCTTGCCAAACTGTCCGAGGCGGGCACCAAGTTCCTGAACGAAGCGGTCACCATGATCCGCACCTACCCCGATGTGGCGCAATACGGAGCCTGACCATGGACATTGAAGAACACAAGGCGCAGCTGAAGAAACTCAATGCCCGCGCCACCCAGGCCAAGATGGACCTGCATGACCTGTCTGAAGAATTGCCTACCCACTGGGAAAAAATTCCCGAGGTGGCGCAGCGCTGTTTTGACGCCCACGTCTTGCTGATGGACGCGCGCAAAGCCCTGGCGGCGGCCGAGGCCTGAGTACATCACTAGAAAGAGAACCCACCATGAGCACCCCCTTCAGCGTCACCCTGCCCAGTGGCGAAACCTGGATCCCGGCCTTTGTCACGGCCATCGATGACGAGAAGTGCATCGGCTGCGGCCGCTGTTTCAAAGTGTGCCCGCGCGGCGTGATGGAACTGGTCGGCCTGACCGAAGACGGCGAGCGCATTGCGGTAGATATGGACGACGATGACGACGATGACGACGATGGGGAATACGAGAAGAAGGTGATGACCCTCGCGCACCAGGAGCTGTGTATCGGCTGCACCGCCTGCTCCAAGATCTGCCCCAAGAAGTGTTACAGCCACGCGCAAGCCAGTCTCTGAGTCTGCACGGCATCTTCGCGCCAACAGGGCACAGCGGGTGCTGAGGAATCAAAACGCCCAAAAACTATACACTGCCAGCTTTTCGAATGGCTTGTTTGTAATGAGTGGGGTTTTGATGTCGTCTGTTTCCATCCCGGCCGGTACACCAGCGTACCGGCGACTGATGACGGTGCTGTTTATTGGTGTTTTCATGTCGGCCTTGGACACCGCCATCATTGCACCCGCCATCCCCGCGCTTCGGGAGGCTTTCCAGATCGACAACCGGCGTGTGGGCCTGGTGATGATTGCGTTCATCCTGGCCTCGCTGTGCAGCACCGCGCCGCTGGCCAGCCTGGGTGACCGCTATGGCCGTCGCCCCATCTACCTGATCAGCATCTCGCTGTTTGCCCTGGGCTCCCTGGTGATTGCGCTGGCGCCCACCTTCTGGGCGGTGGTGCTGGGCCGAGTGATCCAGGGCGTCGGTGGTGGCGGCATCATTCCCACCGCCAGTGCGGTGATTGCCGACGCCTTGCCGCCCAAGGAGCGTGGCCGCGCGCTGGGGCTGATTGGTGCCACCTATGGCATGGCCTTTGTGCTGGGCCCGCCGCTGGCCGGTCTGGTGATGGTGGCGCTGGACTGGCACTGGATTTTCCTGGCCAACCTGCCGATTGCGGCCTATGTGCTGTTTCTGGGCGCGCGTGCCTTGCCCACCCAGCGCCCGGCAGGTGTGTTGCCTGCGCTGGACTGGCGTGGCATTGTGGTGCTGTTCCTGTTGTTGTCGGCCTTGGTGCTCAGTGTCACACGGGTGCTGGACGACATGACCGGGCTGCGTGTCTGGCCCTTCACCCTGGCCGCCCTGGTCGTCTTGTTGCCCTTGTTCCTGTGGGTGGAAAAGCGTGCCGAGCAGCCGCTGATTCCGATCTCGATGTTTGCCAACCGGCAGCTGTCACTGACCTATTTTTTGACGCTGGGGGCCGGTTTTGGCATGGGCAGCGTGGTCTTCTTGACCTCCATCGCCACCTTGGCGTATGCGGTGGCGCGGCAGAACGCCGGTTTTGTGCTGCTGCCGATGGTGCTGTGTTCGATCATCGGCTCCATGGGCGCCGGGCGTTTGCTCAATCGCCTGGGCGCGCGCGTGTTGATCGTGGCTGGTTTTGCCCTGCTCAGTCTGGGGTACGGTGCGTGTGCCTACACCGGCTTTGGCTTGTGGGGTTTCCTGTTGGCCACCATGCCGGTGGGCTTGGGTGTGGGGGTGGTGGTGAGTGGGGCGCTGCGCACCATCGCCATTGAAGAGGCGCCGCTGGCCTTTCGCGGCACCGCCCAGGGCTTGATCAACATCTGTACCAGCATTGGCACCTTGTTGTCGGCTGCCGCGATTGGGGCTCTGGCCGACTTCAGTGGCCAGGGGGCAGAGGGCTTTAGTGTGGCTTATGAGGTGGTGGCGGTGTTGATGGCCGTGATGTTGCTGCTGGCCCTGGCTTTGCGCAAAAGTGGCGCGGCCTTGGCGCCTGCCAAAGCCTGACCCAAAGGCCAAACACCTTGAGGGCCTCAGCTGGCTCTGCGCCACATCCCGAGCACGATGGCAGCCGCCAGTGCCTGAACGGCCGCGATGGTCAACACCGAGCCGCTCCAGCCCCAGGCTTCATAAGCCAGACCCGCACCCCAGGTGCCGACCGCACCACCCGCGTAGTAGCTCATGTAGTAAATGCCGGTGGCCAGGGATCGCCCCTCGGTCACGTCTTTGGCCAGGGTGCTGATGGTGGCTGACTGGCACAAAAAGACACCGCTGGAACACACCGCCAAGCCGATCACAATCACCGGCAGCGATGGCACCAGCGTCATCAGCAGACCGCTGGCGGAGGTGGCCAAAGCCCACAGCAGCGCTTTCATGAAACCCAGCCGCTCCAGATGGCGGCTGGTCATCGGCGTCACCAGCACCCCCACCAGATAGACCGCAAACACATTGGCCAGCCCGGCCGACGACAGGTGAAACGGTGCCGCCGCCAGATGCAGGTTGACGTAGGTGAAGGTGCCCACCAGCGAGAACAACACACAAAAACCCACGGCGCAAGAGGCCATCAGGCGCTGGTTATGCAGATGCCGCCACAGGGTGGTGAACGCGCCCTTGACCTGTCGGTTGGGCACAAAGTGGCGCGAGGCAGGCAGACGCCACCACACCAGCAGCGCACCCAACAAGGTCATGGCGGCTAGCACCACAAAGGCGCCGCGCCAGCCCAGCCAATGCCCCGCGTGCCCGGTGATAAACCGCCCGCAAAAACCGCCCATCACCGTGCCGCCGACATAAATCGACATCATGCGTGCCAAACCACCACCGCGAAACTCTTCGCCAATGTAGGCAATCAGCACCACCACAATGCCGGGAATGGCCAGCCCCTGCAAAAAGCGCAGGGTGATCAAGGCGTTCAGCCCCTGTGTCAGCGGAATCAGTGCGGTGGGCAGCGTCAGCGCAAACAGCGAGACACAGATCACATTCCTGCGCCCCACCGCGTCTGAGAGCATGCCGATGAAGGGTGAGATCAGCCCCACCGCCAGCACCGTGGCGCCCACGGTCAGGCCGGCTTGCAACGGCGAGGCGGCAAAGTCGCTCATCACCATCGGCAGCACGGCCTGGATGGCATAAACGTTCAAGAAGGCAAAAAAACCGATCAGCCAGACGATGGGTTGCGAGACCTGTCTTCCGTCACCGAGGAAAAACAGACGCATTGTGTGGAGTGACATGCGGAAATTTTAGACACCCGAGGTGCATAGGGTGCTGTTGTCGCCCCGCTATCATGCCGCGATGACTTTGAACGACTCAAGCGCCACACCCAAGCCTGTGGGCTGGCTGGCCACCCTGAAGGTGTATCTGGAACCGGCTTCGCTGCGTATGCTGCTGCTGGGATTTTCGGCAGGCCTGCCGCTGTTGCTGGTGTTGGGCACGCTGAGTTTCTGGTTGCGTGAGGCGGGCATCGACCGCACCACCATCGGTTACCTGAGCTGGGTCGGCCTGGCCTATGCCTTTAAATGGGTCTGGGCGCCGCTGGTGGATAGGCTACCGATCCCGTTGCTGACGCGTTGGCTTGGGCGCAGGCGCAGCTGGCTGCTGCTGTCACAGCTGGCGATCCTGACCGGGCTGGTGGCCATGAGTTTCAACGACCCGCAAGTGGCGCTGGCGCCGGTGGTGTGGGGTGCGCTGGCGGTGGCTTTTGGCTCGGCCACGCAGGACATTGCGCTGGATGCGTTTCGCATCGAGTCGGCCGATGTGGACCGGCAGGCCGCACTCGCTGCGTCCTACCAGACCGGTTACCGCCTGGCCATGATCTGGGCCGGTGCCGGTGTCTTGTGGGTGGCGGCACGGGCCCAGCCTGACGGTGTGCTGGGTTACCAGCAAAGCGCCTGGCAGACCGCCTACCTGGTGATGGCGGCCAGCATGTTGCTGGGGGTGTTGACGGTGCTGCTGTCGGACGAACCCCTGCGCCGAGTTTTGCCGCCCAGCAAAAACCTGACCGATTGGCTGCACGGCGCGCTGGTGGCGCCGTTTGCCGATTTCTTGAGCCGTTTTGGCTGGCAGGCTGCGCTGATTTTGGCGCTGATCGCCACCTACCGCATCAGCGACGTGGTGATGGGCATCATGGCCAACCCGTTTTATGTGGACATGGGTTACAGCAAGGACGAGGTGGCTGCGGTGACCAAAGTGTTTGGTGTGATCATGACCCTGGTGGGCGCGTTTGTTGGTGGTGTCTTGTCCATGAGGCTGGGGGTGATGCGGGTGCTGATGCTGGGCGCGGTGCTCAGTGCCGCCAGCAACCTGCTGTTTGCGTATCTGAGCACCCTGGGGCACGACCTGAGCTGGTTGATTGTGGTGATTTCGGCCGATAACCTGGCCGGTGGCATGGCGTCGGCGGCGTTCATTGCCTACCTGTCGAGTCTGACCAATGTGGCGTATTCGGCCACCCAGTACGCGTTGTTCAGCTCCATGATGCTCTTGCTGCCGAAGTTTCTGGCGGGTTATTCGGGGCGTTATGTGGACAGCTTTGGTTACCCGAGCTTTTTTGTCGCAACCGCTTTGCTGGGTGTGCCGGTGTTGCTGCTGGTGTGGCTGGCCTCAAGGCTCAAAGTGGCCTCTAGCCCTTATGAATAAAGGGTTTATAGCTATTTATTTTGAAATATTTATGTCGGCGTGTTTACCTATCTTTACGCACACTTCAAGCCTGCGAAGCGCTGGCTAACTAGACTGCCATGATGAACCAACACCTTTTGATGATTGAAGACGATGCCCGCCTGGCCAACATGGTCTGCGAGTATCTGGGCCAGTCCGGCTACACCGTGGCCCATGCGGGAGATGGCCAAAGCGGGTTGACCGCGTTGCAAGGCAAGCCGCCGCACCTGGTGATTCTGGACCTGATGCTGCCCGACATGGACGGCCTCGAAGTGTGCCGCCGCATCCGTGCCTTGCCCGGCGCGCTGGCGACCACACCGGTGCTGATGCTCACCGCCAAGGGCGACCCGATGGACCGCATCATTGGCCTGGAAATGGGCGCCGACGACTACCTGCCCAAACCCTTTGAGCCGCGCGAACTGCTGGCGCGTATCCGCGCGGTGTTGCGCCGTCATGTCGAAGGCGCCCAGCCGGTGGCCACCAGTCTGCTGCGTTTTGGCTCGCTGGAAATTGACCGCGACGCGCGTGTGGTGAGCGTCAGCGGTGAGCCCTGCGAGTTGACTTCCTACCAGTTTGACCTGCTGGTGGCCCTGGCCGAGCGGGCCGGGCGGGTGTTGACCCGCGACCAGATCATGGAGGCGGTACGCGGGCGCGAGCTTGACGCGTTTGACCGCTCGATCGACGTGCACATGGGCCGCATCCGCGCCGCCATTGAACTCGACGCCAAAGACCCCAAACGCATCCTGACGGTGCGTGGGGTGGGTTACGTCTTTGCCCGGCAGCAAGACTGATGTTCCAGAAGCTCTACGTTCGCATCTGGCTCGCGGTGGTGTTGGCCGTGGCGGTGCTGATCTTGCTGGTGGGCTGGATCTGGCGCATGTCAGCTGACCCGCCACCGCGCGAGGTGGTGGTGAGTGACGAGGCTGGGCTGATCATTGGTCGGGGGCGGCCACACCACCTGCCGGATGATCTGTCCAGTCGCGAGTGGCGTGAGCAGCGCCGTGCCGCTCGTGAGGCGCGGCAGCAAGCCGAGCCGTCTGACCAGGCTGTTGCGGCCGTCGGACCTGCCAGCGATGAGTCCGGCGCTGAGCCCCGCGCTCTGGCCCCGGAGGAGGCTGCGGCGTCCTCGGAAGCTGAGCCTGATCGCCCGGCAAGCCCCGAATTTGTCGTGCGCATGCGCGACGGGCAAACCATGCGCATGCGTCTTACGCGCCCACCACCTTCTGTCTGGAGCCGCCCGCCCTTCGGTTTTGCCTGGATGCTGGTCTGGGTGGGCATTGCGGTGGCTCTGGCCACTTACCCGATTGTGCGCACCCTGACACGACGGCTGGAGCGCCTGCAAGACGGAGTGCAGCAGTGGGGTGAGGGCAACCTGTCGACCCGTGTGCCTGAGGCGGGTTCGGATGAGGTGGCTTTTCTCGCCAAACGTTTTAACCAGGCTGCCGAGCGGGTCGAAACCCTGGTGAAGTCGCACGAGGCTTTGCTGGCCTCACAAAAATCCCTGTTGGCCAATGCCTCGCATGAGCTGCGCTCCCCCTTGACCCGTATCCGCATGGGCCTGGAGCTGCTGGGCCCCAGCGCCTCGGCTGCCTTCAAGAGCGAAATTGCCCGCAACATCAACGAGCTGGACCAGCTGATTGAAGAGATTTTGCTGGCCAGCCGACTCGATGCGCGCCAAAGTGACATGGGGACGGTGGAGTCGGTGGATCTGGTGGGCCTGGCGGCCGAGGAGTGTGCCCGCGTCAACGCTGAGCTGCTGTTGCCCGAGAAGGATGCCGCAGACGGTGGTGGCCCCGCGTTTCAGGAGTTGCCGGTGCAGGGGGTGGCCAAGCTGCTGCGCCGTGCGGTGCGCAACCTGCTGGAGAATGCGCGCCGCCATGCCGCAGGGGAGGTCAGTCTGAGCCTGTTGCAAACCAGCACCCTGGCGCAGATCCGGGTGTGTGACCAGGGGCCGGGCGTGCCGCCTGAGTTACGTGAGCGCATTTTTGAGCCGTTTTACCGCCTGCCCGGCGCCACCGAACGTGACGGTGGGGTGGGCTTGGGTCTGGCACTGGTGAAATCCATCGCTGAGCGCCACGGTGGCCGCGTGTTTTGCGAAGCGCGACCCGAGGGCGGCGCCTGTTTTGTCATTGAGTTGCCCTTGCAAACCCCAAAAAATTAACGTTTGCTTGCAAAATAGTCAATTTTTCTGCAGAAAAACGCGCAATATCCCCCAAATGGGGGATACCCAAGACTGTGTCAAGTCTGTAAAGTTCACCCCACTGCTGTCACAGTCTTGAAGCAAAACTCCTGGAAAGATCGTTTGGTGTTTTCAGTTTTGCAAGGTTTCCAACGACGTTCCCTCTCGGGGGAACTTTACAAGCCACCTTCGGGTGGCTTTTTTTTGCCTCAACGCGGGCGCTGTCACCCAGCTTGATCTGCCGGATTGACATCAAAATGGCCTCTAGCCCTTTTGAGAAAAGGGCTAGCAGCTATAAAAAAGCAAGTGCCCTGGCTGCGTCGATGTCGTTCAGGCAGCGGGTGTGGCCCAGCGGGCAGACGCGCTCAAAACACGGCGCGCAGTCCAGCGGTGGTTGGTACGCGGGGTCATTCTTGAGCCACAAAACATGCGCTGCCGCATTGAGCGGGGGCGTGTGCAAGGGGCTGCTGGAGCCAAAAATCGCCACCTGTGGCACGCCAAACCCGGCGCCCACATGCATCAGACCCGAGTCGTTGCTGATCAGGCCCTGGGTGGCGCTGATCAGGCACAACGCCTGGGCCAGCGAGGTTTTGCCTGCCAAGTTCAGGATCGTGGCTTGGCTGCTGCCGTCAGCAGCTTGGCAGGCTTGCGCGATCTCGGCACACAAGTCCGCTTCTTTACCCGAGCCCAGAAGCACCACCGGTTTTTTGAGCTGGCGTGCCAGCTCGGCAAAGTGCGAGGTTGGCCAGCGTTTGGCCGGGCCGTATTCGGCGCCAGGGGCCATCACGTAATAGCCATTGCGTTGCAGCCCCAACGCAGACAAGCAGGCATCGGCCTCGGTGGTATCCAGGTGTAGGCGGGGTTGGTCGCTGGCCACATCACCCTCACCGCTGAGTGCCGAGTAAAACGCCACCATCGGCGGGCGCTGGCCCTTGGCCGGGTTTTTCATGCGGTGCGTGAGCAGGCCCACACGCGCTTCACCGAGGTAACCGACACGCTCTGGGATACCCGCCAGAAAGGGCAGCAACGCACTTTTTAATGAGTTGGGGCAGATGTAGGCCACATCAAACTGGCCATCCATCTGTTTAGCCAGCCGCCGCCGCTCACGCAGTTGCAGCCCGCCGTGGGCAAACGGGAACTCGATCACCTCGGCCACCTGTGGCATGGCCCGGTACACCGGTGCCACCCAGGGCAGGGCACCCACAGTCAGGCGCTCACCACGCGCCTGCAGGCGGCGCAGCAGCGGCTCAGTCATGACCGCGTCACCAATCCATTGCGGGGCAATGACCAGGGCGCGTTTGACCGGGGACGAAGACGGTTTCACGGCAGCACCTCAAAGGCTGTGCTCAGCGGCTTCGATCCGCACACCAACTGGCCCCTTGCCAAGTCAGGCGTCAAGGGGGTGGCGCCTGCCACGTTGAGTGGCATTTAGTGGCCGTGAACGTGTTCGCCGGGCTTGAGCTGGTACACGGTGCCGCAGTACGGGCACTTGGCTTGGCCGGTGTGCGCCACATCCAGGTACACCTTGGGATGGGTGTCCCACTGCTTCATGTCGGCCAGCGGGCTGGGGCAGTAGACACCGCCTGCATGGTTGAGATCTTTGGCCAGGAGTTCGACAACAGGTTTGCTCATGGTGATCAGACTTTCGTGAGCCAGTGGGCGTATTTGGGGTTGCGGCCGTTGACGATGTCAAAAAACGCGCTCTGGATTTTCTCGGTGATCGGGCCGCGGCTGCCACAACCAATTTCTAGACGGTCGACTTCGCGGATCGGGGTGACTTCGGCAGCGGTGCCGGTGAAGAAAGCTTCGTCGCTGATGTAGACCTCGTCGCGGGTGATGCGTTTTTGTACCACCTCCAGACCCAGGTCCTTGCAGATGTGCAGGATGGTGTTGCGGGTGATGCCGTTCAGGGCACCAGCCGACAGGTCAGGGGTATAGACCCCGCCGCCCTTGACGATGAACAGGTTTTCCCCCGCGCCTTCCGAGACAAAACCGCTGGCGTCGAGCAGCATCGCTTCGTCGTAGCCGTCGTCGGTGGCTTCCATATTGGCCAGGATCGAGTTGGTGTAGTTGCTGACCGCCTTGGCCTGCGTCATGGTGATGTTGACGTGGTGGCGGGTGTAGCTAGATATCTTGACGCGGATGCCGCGTTTCATGCCTTCTTCACCGAGGTAGGCGCCCCAGGGCCAGGCGGCGACCATCAGGTGAATGGTGTTGCCTTTGGGCGAGACCCCCAGTTTTTTGTCACCGATCCAGGTCAGCGGGCGCAGGTAGCCAGAGTCGAGTTTGTTCTCGCGGATCACAGCGCACTGGGCTTCGTTGACCTGCTCCGGGGTGAACGGAATCTTCATGCGCAGGATCTTGGCGCTGTTGAACAGGCGCTCGGTGTGTTCTGCCAGCCGGAAGATCGCCGGGCCGTTGACCGTGTTGTAAGCCCGCACCCCTTCAAATGCGCCGCAACCGTAATGCAGGGTGTGGGTCAGCACATGGATCTTGGCGTCACGCCAGTCGACCATCTGACCGTCCATCCAGATTTTGCCGTCGCGGTCAGACATCGAGGGGGGAAGGGGGCTCATGGTGTATTCCTTAAAAGTCAGCGCACCGCTGAAGGTCAAATCGGTCATTTTAAGGGGCTGGATTCCCCACTTGTGGAGGCTGTCCGCTGACATTTGCTCACAAGTCCAACCCGGTAAAGTCGGCGGTTCGGAGTATCCTTATTGTTTCCCCGGTGGTTTGCCACCTTTCTGATCTGGAGCTTCTCATGTCACACCCCGCCCGCTCTGTCCGTTTTGTCTGTTATTTGGCGGGCGCTTTGCTGGCCCTGGCCGGCGGGCTTGCCGTTGCACAAACCAACTGGTCGTCCGAGCCCGCAGCAGTCGAGAGCCCGAAGGCTGCCAAGGCACGTTTTGAAGCCGACAAAAAACTCTGCGCCGACGAGTCCTCGTCCCAGGCGCGTCTGCAGTGCCGTCGTGATGCCCAGTCGGAATATGACAAGGCCTTGGCCAGCCTGCGTGCCAAGGGCACGTACAGCACCAAATCGACGGCGACAGCCTGCGCCGAATGCGCCCGCGTCACTGCTGTGCAGGTGGTGGAAAGAGAGGGTGACAGCAATGCCGTCGGCCTGATCGCCGGTGGCGTGGCGGGTGCGGTGTTGGGGCGTCAGATCGGGGGCGGTTTTGGCAAAGATCTGGCCACCGTGGCCGGTGCCGCCGGTGGTGCGTATGCGGGCAAAAAAATCCAGGAACACATCAACACCACCCAGGTCTGGCAAGTCAGTGTGAGCTACACCCAGGGTGGCAGCGCCAAATTTGACTTTGCGCAGGACCCGGGCTTCAAAGTGGGTGATGCCGTCAGGAAATCGGGCAACACCTTGGTTCGTCAGTGAGACTTTCGTCGCACAATCCCACTCTTTCACTCACTTCACCTCCACACATCATGACCCAACGCAGCCCTTCACTTCTTGACTCGCCCCGTACGTTTCGCCGCTGGGGCACCAGCCTGTTGCTCGGCTGTGTGTGTGCCATGGGCGTGGGTCTGGCCCAGGCAGCCGACTTCTCGGCTGGGCGCATTGCTTTTGTCAACATGGAGCGGGTGCTGAAAGAATCCAGCCCGGCCAAAGTCAGCCAGGGCAAACTGGAAAAAGAGTTTTCAACACGCCAGAAAGATGGCGCCGCCAAGGACGCCGCTTTCAAGGCCGCCGTGACCAAGTACCAGACCGATTCTCCGGTGCTCGCCGAAGCACAGCGTCTTGAACAACAAAAGAAGTTGCTGGAGCAGGAACGTGACCTGCAGAGCACCCAGCGCAGCTTTCAGGAAGATCTGAACAAACGCAAGAGCGAAGAATTGCAAAAACTCATCGCCAGCGTCAACAAAGTCGTCAAGCAGATCGCAGCCACCGAAAAGCTGGACTTTGTTTTGCAGAGCGCGATTTTTGTCGACCCGAAAAACGATGTGACCGACCGGGTGCTGAAGCTGCTGGAGACCGCTGGCGCTCAATAAGCCAGGTCCCGAACGATCTCCATGGCCTGTTCGACCCGCTCCACCGCGTGGATCGTCAGGCCCTCAAAGTCTTTGGACTGGAGGTTTTTGGGCAGGTTGGCCTTGGGCACCACCGCCACACTGAAGCCCAGTTTGGCGGCCTCTTTGAGGCGCTCCTGACCACGCGGGGCAGGGCGCACCTCCCCGGCCAAGCCCACCTCACCAAATGCAAAAAAGCCCTTGGGCAGAGGTTTGCCACGCAGGCTTGAGGTAATTGATAGCAACACCGCCAGATCCGCTGCGGGCTCCGATATCCTGACGCCCCCAACCGCGTTGACAAACACATCCTGATCCATACACGCCACCCCGGCGTGGCGGTGCAACACCGCCAGCAGCATGGCCAGCCGATCTTTGTCCAGCCCGACACTCAGGCGCCGCGGGCTCGGGCCGCCGCTGTCCACCAGCGCCTGAATTTCCACCAGCATCGGCCGGGTGCCTTCGAGCGTGACCATGACACAGCTGCCAGGCACCGGCTCAGCATGTTGGCTCAAAAAGATGGCGCTTGGGTTGCTCACGCCTTTGAGGCCTTTCTCGGTCATGGCAAACACACCAATCTCGTTGACCGCACCAAAGCGGTTCTTGATCGCGCGCACCAGCCTAAAGCTCGAATGCGTGTCACCCTCGAAATACAGCACGGTGTCGACCATGTGCTCCAGCACTCGTGGCCCGGCCAGTGCGCCTTCTTTGGTGACGTGGCCGACCAGCACGATGCAGACACCGCTGGCCTTGGCGGCACGCGTCAGGTGCGCAGCACATTCCCGCACCTGGGCCACCGAACCCGGCGCCGAGGTGAGTTGCTCGGAGTACACCGTCTGGATCGAGTCGATCACCGCGATGTCGGGCCGGGTCGATTCCAGCGTGGCGAGGATTTTTTCCAGCCCGATCTCGGCCAGCACCCGAACCTGCGAGTTGTCCAGCCCCAGGCGCCGGGCCCGCAGCGCCACCTGGGCGCCACTTTCTTCTCCGGTGACATAAAGCGTGTTTTGACCGCTGCGCTGCAGCGAGTCGAGCGCCTGCAGCAGCAGGGTGGATTTGCCAATGCCGGGGTCGCCACCGATCAGCACCACACCGCCTTCGACCATGCCGCCACCCAGCACCCGGTCCAACTCATCATGCCCGGTGGGTATACGCGCCATGTCGACCGCGTCGATGTCACCCAGGATCGCCAGTTCAGCCGTTTTGGCCAGCGAGGCGAAGCGGTTTTTGGTGGGTGCTGTGCTCTCGGGGGCAGACTCCACCAGAGTGTTCCAGGCGTGGCAATGCGGGCATTTGCCCAGCCATTTGGGGCTGATGCCACCACATTCTGAACACACGAAAACGGTTTTGTCTTTGGCCATGCCGGGATATTACTGTATAAATCACCAGATTTTTTCCGCCGTTGGGTTTGCCCGGCGGTGTCACCGGCCTGGTTTTAAGCTTGATCTAAGCCAGGGCTGGCAGTATCCGGGTGACGCACATGTGTGTGACTGCGCCAAGCGCCCGCCAGACGGTCGGGCTTGGCAAAATCTTGGTTCTGCTTTTCTCAAACCCATGCGATTACTTCTGGTTGAAGACGATGTGATGATTGGTGAGGCCGTGCTGGACCTGCTGCGCGCCGAGGGCTACGCGGTCGACTGGGTCAAGGACGGCGCCCACGCCGATGAGGTGTTGCGTGAGCACGGTTATGACCTGCTGCTGCTGGACCTGGGTTTGCCCACCTGCGACGGCCTCACGGTGCTGGAGCGCCTGCGTGCACGCAAGGACCGGGTGCCGGTGTTGATCGCCACCGCTCGGGACGCGCTAAACCAGCGTGTGGCCGGGCTGGACAAAGGTGCCGACGACTACATCATCAAACCCTACGAATTCGACGAACTGCTGGCGCGCATCCGGGCGCTGCTGCGCCGGGCCGCCGGGCGTGCCGAGCCGGTGTATGAACACCTGGGTGTCAGCATCGACCCCGCCACAAGGGAGGTGTTGGTGCGTGGGCAGGCCGTGTCGCTGTCGGCGCGTGAATGGTCGGTGCTGGAGCTGTTGCTGGCGCGTCCGGGTATGGTGCTCTCGCGCAAACAACTCGAAGACAAACTCTACAGCTGGCGCGACGAGGTCAGCAGCAATGCGGTCGAGGTGTACATCCACGGGCTGCGCAAAAAGCTGGGGGCCGAGCTGATCCAGAACGTGCGGGGTGTCGGCTACATGATGCCCAAGGGTGTGCCGTGAAGCTGCCACATACCCATTCTTTGCGGGCCCGGTTGTTATTGTTTTTGTTGGTGGCGGTGGTGGCCACGGCCTTGCTCCAGGCTGCTGTGGCCTACCGTGCCGCGCTGGCCGAAGCCGACGCCTTGTTTGACATCCAGATGCGGCAAATGGCTTTGTCGCTCAGCCCCGGCATGCCCGAGGGGGGGCAACTGGTGCCCAGCGACGGCAGTGGTGATCAGTATGATTTTTTGATCCAGGTCTGGACTTCTGACGGGCTGAGCCTGTTTCAGTCCACCACGCATGCAACCCTGCCCCAGCGTGCGGTGCTGGGTTACTCCACCATCCAGGCGCGTGGCACCACCTACCGGCTGTACTCTTTTGACACTGGCTCGCAGGTGATCCAGGTGGCGCAGGATGAACAGGTGCGCCAGGCCATGGCGGCCAAGCTGGCGTTACGCACCGTGTTGCCCACCGTGGCGCTGGTGCCGCTGCTGATGCTGCTGGTCTGGTGGGTTGTGAGTTCCTCACTGGCTCCGGTGACAAGGGTGCGCCAGCAGGTGGCGGCACGTGAGGCCGATGAACTCGGTGAACTTGCCGAAGACCAGTTGCCCGACGAGATCCGTCCGCTGGTGCACGAGCTCAACCTCTTGTTTGGCCGGGTCACGCAGGCGTTTGAGGCACAGAAAAACTTTGTGGCCGATGCGGCGCACGAGTTGCGCACCCCGCTGGCCGCGCTCAAGTTACAGGTGCAGATGTTGCGCCGCGCGGCAGACGAGCGCAGCCGCGACATCGCGATCAACCGGCTCAACGCCGGCATTGACCGTGCCAGCCGGCTCATCGAGCAACTGCTGGTGCTGGCACGCCAGCAGTCCGGCACGCAGACCCAGAGCACCCCCGCGGATCTGGGCGCCACGCTGGGACTGGTGCTGGCCGAGCTGGCGCCAGCGGCCCAGGCCCGGCAGATCCACATCGACAGCCAGATCAGCCCGGCGACCTGGGTGTCTGGGCAGGTGGATGCCCTGCAGATTCTGGTGCGCAACTTGGTCGACAACGCCATCAAATACACCCCGACCACGGGCCGCATCCTGGTGGCGGTGTTGACCGAAGACGGTCCACCCCGGCTGGAGGTGCATGACAGCGGTCCGGGGATTGCGCCCGCCGACCGCAGCCGGGTGCTGGACCGCTTTTACCGCGTGGCCGGTTCCGAGGTGGGTGGCAGCGGCCTGGGGCTGGCCATTGTCAAAACCATCGCCGATGCCCAGCAGGCACAGATCACACTCGACACCTCCGAGCTGCTGGGTGGTTTGCGGGTCAGGGTTGAATGGCCCACTTCGGTGTTGCCCCTGGCACCCAACGGGTCGACCCAAGCCTCTTAAGCCTGGTTTAAGCGGCTTTAAGCCCGCTCTAAGCTGGGGTTCACACACTGAACGGGTGTTCAACAAAGTGTGGAGAAACCGCTATGAAAAAACCGTTTGTTGCCAGCCGTGTGGTGTTGTCGTTGGTGCTCGGGGGTGTTCTGGGTGGCGCTGCTGTCACCACCTTCAGCCTGACCCACGCCCAGGCCGCCTCGCTGGTGTCTTCTGCGCCCGCCGTGTCAAACTCTGTGCCTAACACTCCGATGGGCTTGCCGGACTTCTCGCAGATTGCCCAGCAGCATGGCCCGGCGGTGGTCAACATCACCGTCACCTCCCTGAAGAAGGTATCCAACCAGGGCAGCGGCGCGGCGCTGCGCCAGCGTGGTTTTCCGGGGCTGGACCCGGATGACCCGTTTTACGAGTTTTTCCGGCGTTTTCAAGGCCCCGGTGGTTTGGCCGGGCCCGATGCCTCCCCCACACCCACACGTGGTGAGGGCTCGGGCTTCATCGTCAGCGCCGATGGCCTGATCATGACCAACGCCCATGTGGTACGTGATGCGACCGAGGTCATGGTCAAACTGACCGACCGGCGCGAGTTTGCCGCCAAGGTGCTGGGCTCCGACCCCAAGACCGATGTGGCGGTGATCAAGATCGATGCAAAAAACCTGACGACCGTGCCGCTGGGCCAGGCCAAGGACCTCAAGGTGGGGGAATGGGTGCTGGCGATTGGTTCACCGTTTGGTTTTGAAAACAGTGTCACCGCCGGGGTGGTCAGTGCCAAGGGCCGCTCCCTGCCCGACGACAGCCTGGTGCCCTTCATCCAGACCGATGTGGCGGTGAACCCGGGCAACTCGGGCGGGCCGCTGTTCAACACACGCGGTGAGGTGGTGGGCATCAACTCGCAGATCTACAGCCAGTCCGGCGGTTACCAGGGCCTGTCGTTTGCCATCCCGATCGAGCTGGCCAGCAAGATCAAGGACCAGATTGTGGCCACCGGCCATGCCAGCCATGCCCGTTTGGGGGTGGCGATCCAGGAGGTCAACCAGGCGCTGGCCGACTCGTTCCACCTGGCTCGCCCCGAGGGTGCGCTGGTGTCGAGTGTGGACGCCGGTGGCCCCGCTGACAAAGCCGGGTTGCAGAGTGGTGACGTGATCCTCAAGGTCAATGGCCAGCCGATTGTGGCTTCCAGCGACTTGCCTGCGCTGATTGGCGCCGCCGCACCGGGCGACAAGCTGGAGCTCGACATTTGGCGCCAGGGCAAGCCCGAGCACCTCAGTGCCAAGGTGAGCGATGCCAGTGACAAGACGGAGAACGTAGCGGCAGCGCCCGGCGCTGCCGGTCAAGGCCGTCTGGGCCTGGCCTTGCGTGCCTTGACACCGCAGGAAAAACGCGCGGCCGGTGTTGCGGCTGGTTTGTTGGTTGAAGACACCACTGGTCCCGCCGCATTGGCCGGTGTCCAGGCCGGGGATGTGTTGCTCGCGGTGAATGGTGCGCCGGTGCAAAGCCTGGAGCAGGTGCGCAGCCAGGTGGCCAAGTCGAACAAGTCGGTGGCCCTGCTGATTGCGCGTGACGGCAGCCGGATCTTTGTACCGGTGCGGCTGGGCTGATGTGGCACCGGTCTTCATTGACACCGCGCCCACGTGGCGCGGCAGAGCCCGCAGCACCCGATGCGGCGGGTTTGTCGGCCCACATCCTGCCCACCTCGGCCACGATGATTGGGGTGTGTATGACGGTGCTGTCCATCGGGCGCGTGGGTGCGGGCGCCAGCTGGCACATGCTGATCGACAAGGCGCTGGCGGTGGACGCGCTGATTTTTCTGACCAGCGCCTTTTTGTCGTTTGCTGCCATGCGTGCCCGTGTGGGTGGGCGGCGTTATGAGCGCTGGGCTGACGTGGTGTTTCTGGTGGGGCTGGGTTTGCTGGTGGTGGTGGCGCTGAGCCTGGCCTTTACCATCCGCTGAGTGTCTGTCGGTGCGCTAGAGCCCGCTTGGTGCGCCACTTTTGTCCAATAATGGGTGCGTGGACAGAGGGGCTGTAGCGACCTGCTGTTGCTGGGATGACCGGGTGGGTATCTGATGTTTTTTGATAGCTACTAGGCCAATATATATAAGGGCTAGGAGCCAAAATGACTGATAAACACATACCGGGTGGATCGCCGTCAGATGACACGCTGGCAGCGCCCGGTCTGACTGCCGCGCAGGCAGCCGAGCGTTTGCAGCAGGACGGCCCCAACAGCCTGCCGACCGACCAACCGCGTGGCCTGTGGGCCATCGTGCGCGAGACCCTCTCCGACCCGATGTTTGCCCTGTTGCTCGGCGCCGCTGTCTTGTACCTGGTGCTCGGTGACTTGCAGGAAGGGCTGATCCTGTTGGGCTTGGTGCTTGTGGTGCTGGCGCTGACCCTGTACCAGGAAGGCAAGACCGAACACGCGCTGGCCAGCCTGCGTGATTTGACCAGCCCGCGTGCGCTGGTGTTGCGCGACGGTGAACCGCGCCGTATTGCCGGGCGTGAGGTGGTGCAGGGCGACCTGCTGATCCTGGCCGAGGGTGACCGCATTGCCGCCGACGCGTTGCTGGTGCAGGGCGAGGAGGTGCAGGTGGATGAGTCGCTGCTCACCGGGGAGCCCTTGCCGGTGGACAAGCAGGCGGCGGTGGACGCAGGTGTGTTGCCAGCAGCACCGTCCTCGCAGCTGTTTTCTGGCAGCTTGCTGGTGCGTGGCCATGGCCGGGCGCGGGTCACGGCCACCGGCGCACGCAGCGAGATTGGTCACATTGGCAGCGCGCTCGAAGGCCTGAGCGCTGAGGCCTCACCGCTGCGCCAGCAAACCGCGCAACTGGTCAAAACACTGGCGCTGATCGCGGTGGTGGCTAGCCTGTGCCTGGTGCTGGCCTATGGCTTGCTCAAGGGCGACTGGCTGGGTGCGCTGCTGGCGGGTATTGCGCTGGCGATGGCGCTGTTGCCGCAGGAGTTCAGCGTGGTGCTCACGGTGATCCCGGCGCTGGGCGCCTGGCGTTTGTCCAAACACAAGGTGCTGACCCGACGTATTGCCGCGATTGAGACCCTGGGCGCCACCAGTGTGTTGTGTGTCGATAAAACCGGCACCCTGACCGAAAACCGCATGACCGTGGCCCAGCTGTATGCCGAGTCGGCCACCGGACCTGCGGGTGGTGGGGTCCAGGGGGAGAGCCTGGGTGTGGACTACGCCCGCAGCACCGAGCTGCCGGAAGCCTTCCACACGCTGGTGGAGTACTCGATCCTGGCCAGCATGAGCGACCCGTTTGACCCGATGGAGAAAGCCTTTCACCGCCTGGGCCAACATTTTTTGAAAGACACCGAACACCTGCACCGCGACTGGACCCTGATGCAGCACTACGGCCTGACGCCCGAGTTGCGCGCCATGTCGCACGTCTGGAAAGCGGTCGAAGGCCAGGCCCATGTGGTGGCTGCCAAAGGTGCACCCGAGGCGATTGTGGATTTGTGCCACATGGACAGCGCCGCCCAGGCACGCGTGGCGGCCGCGGTGGAGGTGATGGCGGCGCAGGGCCTGCGGGTGTTGGGTGTGGCACGGTCCCGTTTTGAGGGCATGGACTGGCCTGCCATTGAGCACGACTTCGCTTTTGAATTTATCGGTCTGCTGGGCCTGGCCGACCCGTTGCGCCCGGAGATTCCCGAGGCGGTGGCACAGGCGCGCGGTGCGGGCATCCGGGTCGTGATGATCACCGGTGACTACCCGGCCACCGCGCAAGCGATTGCCTTGGAGGCGGGTTTGCCAGTGCCTGCGGTGGCCGAGGCAAACCCAAGCTGGCTGTTGACCGGGGATGTCTTGGCGCAGCTGGACGATGCTGCTTTGCAGCAGCGCATGGACACGGTGAGTGTTTGCGCCCGTATTGCCCCGACCCAAAAGCTGCGCATTGTGCAGGCGCTCAAAGCCAACGGTGAGGTGGTGGCGATGACCGGTGACGGCGTCAACGACGCACCAGCCCTGAAAGCCGCCCATGTGGGGGTGGCCATGGGCGAGCGCGGCACCGACGTGGCGCGAGAGGCAGCGTCGATGGTGCTGCTGGATGACAACTTTGCCGGGCTGGTGCAGGCAGTGCGCCTGGGGCGGCGCATTTTTGACAACCTGCGCAAGTCCATGTGTTACATCCTGGCCGTGCATGTGCCAATTGCCGGCATGGCGCTCTTGCCGGTGCTGCTGGGCTGGCCCACGGTGTTGTTTCCTTTGCACATTGCCTTTCTGGAACTGGTGATTGACCCGGCCTGCTCGATGGTGTTTGAGAACGAACCGCCCGAGCCCGACCTGATGCAGCGCCCACCCCGTGATGTGACGACGCCGCTGTTTGGTGGTGTGACCCTGCTGTGGGCGCTGCTGCAGGGCCTGGGCGCGCTGGCTGTGGTGCTGTTGGCCACCTGGTGGGGATTTGCCCATTTGGGCGAAGGTGCGGCGCGGGCCTTTGCTTTTGCCACCCTGGTGGCGGGTAACCTGGCGCTGATCCTGGTCAACCGTTCACGCAGTGGCTCCCTGGTGAAGAGTTTGCGGGTGCCCAACCGCAGCTTGTGGTGGGTGTGTGCGGCTGCGCTGGCCCTGATGGCGCTGGCCCTGTACCTGCCATGGCTGGCAGGCCTGTTCATGTTTGAAGTGTTGCCGCTGCCCTGGCTGGCCGTCGCGCTGGGGCTCGGTGGCCTGCTGGTGGGGGTGTTTGAGGCGGTCAAAACTGCCGGGCGCTTCCGTGCAGCCGGGGGAGGCTGAGGCCTTGGCTGCTAAACCCCGTGCAGCTGGCGCAGGCGTTGCACCTTGTCCAGGTTGACCTTGACCTGCACCGTGTGGGCGGCCACCGGTGCTTTCACCGCCAGTCTGGCTTGGCTGGTGTCGCGGTAAGCATAGGCGCTGACCGGCATGTCGGCGGCATTGATGATGCTGGCCACATGCGGGCTGTTGGCCTTGCTGCCACGGGCGATCACCACCGCCGTCTCACCGTTGGCCAGTTGCACATAACTGCCGGGTGGGTAAAAGCCCAGCGCCGCTGCCATGGCGTGGCGCAGCAAGGTGGTGTCGGGTGAGCTGTTTTTGACCAGGATCTTGGTGGCGTCCAGCGGCAACATGGCTTGGCGCACCCGGCGCGGTGCCATTTTGGCGGTCAGCGTGTCGGCCAGATGCAGCAGGCGCACCAGCATCAAGGCGTTGGGGTCATCCGTCAGCAGGTCAGGCGTGTGGTGCCAGCGCACCAGGTCCAGCAGGCTGCTGTCCTTGACACCCAGCGCGCTCAACATGCTCACACTCAGGCCCGCGTGCTGGTTGATGTCTTGCCGTTGTGCCGGGGTCGGGCTGGTTTTTTGGTGGGTCAGTGTGTCCTGCAGACGCGCCATACCGATGTTCATCACCAGCGCCGCGCGCAACAACGTGAAACGTGCCGCCAGAGGCAGCGCCAGCTTGTCGGCGGTGAGCACCGCCACCACACCGGTCAGCAGCGCATGGCTGGCGCAGTAGCCCAGCTGCAGCTCGGGCAGCGCCTGGAACAGCACAAACAGGCCCTCGTCGGGGTCCTGGGTCAGCAAGGCCAGCGCCCGGTCTTCCAGCGCCTGCAGCCGGGGCAGCGGGCAAACCGCCAGCTCACCCTGGTAAAGCAGGCCACGCAACACGTCCTGCACATCCATCCAGCCGCCGTTGAGCTCGTGGCCGGACAAAAAGTCTTCTTCCTCAATCACCCAGGGCAGTGGCAACTGGGCAATCAGCAACATGTCGGCGCCCTCGTTGTAGAAGGCGCGCATCTGGCGCTCCAGGCTCTTTTGCCAGGCCTGGGCGTCGGTTTCGGTCATGCAGGCCTGGTGGCTGCGCAACATCTCGCGGTGCGCCTCAGACTGCAAGACCTGCTGGCGGCGCAGCAACAGCCGCCCGCTCGGGCTCCAGATGTCCACCGGCAGCGGTTTGCCCAGCTGCACCCGCTCCAGAGGCACTGGCCGATAGCTGGACATCAGTCCTGGACCTGGACTTGCACCGGCACCCGTGGCGCCAGTGCACACATCAGCTCGTACCCCAGGGTGCCCGCATGTTGGGCCACCTCGTCAATGCTGAGCACGGCCCCATTGCTGGCACGGCCCCACAGCGTGACCTCGGTGCCAAAACCAACCGCCTGGCCTGCCGCCACCAGCGGTGTGAGGTCCACCGCGAGCATGTCCATGCTGACGCGCCCGAGGGTGCGGGTGCGCACGCCGGCCACCAGCACCGGTGTGCCGGTCGGGCAGATGCGCGGATATCCGTCGGCATAACCGCAGGCCACCACGCCCACAACGGTTGGGTGTTCCGCCACAAAATTGGAGCCATATCCGATGCTAGCCCCCGTATCTATTGATTGGGTAGCTATGATCTTTGAGGACAGCGTCATGGTCGGCAACAAATCCCAGTCGCTGATGTTGTGCTCTGGAAAGTCGGGCGAGCTGCCATACAGCACGATGCCGGGCCGGATCCAGTCCGAGGCCAGGGCCTCGTCGTTGTCTGGGCTGGTTTCGTCGTCGGCTCGGGTGTGGCGCAGCGTGGCCGCGCTGTTGCTCACCGAGCGCTCGCCCGGCAAATCACGCGTGAACTGGTTGAAAACCTTGATCTGGTGTTGGATGCCACGCGGGCCATCGGCGTCGCTGAAGTGGGTCATGAACGAGATCTCGTCCACCTGGGGCAGGGCGTTGAGGCGGCTCCAGGCCGAACGAAAACGCTCGGGCGTGAAGCCCAGGCGGTTCATGCCCGAGTTCATTTTGAGGAACACCCGGTGTGGCACATTGGTCTTGTGCGCCGCCAGCA
Source organism: Rhodoferax sp. BLA1 (assembly GCF_013416775.1). Classification (GTDB taxonomy): domain Bacteria; phylum Pseudomonadota; class Gammaproteobacteria; order Burkholderiales; family Burkholderiaceae_C; genus Rhodoferax. The sequence goes on along the minus strand of NZ_SZVI01000001.1, from coordinate 254,730 downwards.
TGTCGATCTGCTCGTCGCAATGCACCGCATGCCACAGGTCCAGGCGCGAGCACAGCTCCAGGTCACGCGCCTCGAACACACCTTCGAGCAGCAGAATCGGCCCGCGCCAGCCCAGGGTTCGCACACGCTGGGCCTCCTCCAGGTCGAGCAGGGCAAACCCGTCGGCACTGCGCAGGCCCTCATAAGCGCGTTCGATGCCATGGCCGTAGGCGTTGGCTTTGACCACCGCCCAGGCTTTGGCGTCGGGTGCTGCGCGGCGGGCACGCATCAGGTTGTGTTGCAGTGCAGCAGGATGGATGGTGGCGAGGATAGGGCGTGGCATGGCAGAGGGGGCTTGGGGACAATAGCGACAGGCCAGATTTTGACACCGCTCTACCGTGCTATAACTCCGGCCTGTTCGGAGACAACTTACCTCGATTGGAGCCTGCAAGCCAGGCATGTCCCTTCCCTGATGAAACGCGGTTTTTACACCATCATGGCGGCGCAGTTTTTTAGCTCGCTGGCCGACAACGCCTTGTTTGTGGCTGCCGTGCAATTGCTGCGCTCCAACCACTCTCCCCAATGGCAACAAGCGGCTTTGGTGCCGATGTTTGCACTGTTTTATGTGGTTTTGGCGCCTTTTGTGGGCGCCTTGGCCGACTCCATGCCCAAGGGCCGGGTCATGCTGATCAGCAACTTCATCAAGGTGGCGGGCTGTTTATTTATGTTATTTGGCACCCATCCGCTGATGGCCTATGCGGTTGTCGGCCTGGGTGCTGCGGCCTATTCACCCGCCAAATACGGCATCCTGACCGAGCTGCTACCGGCCTCCCAACTGGTCAAGGCCAATGGCTGGATCGAGGGCCTGACCATCGGCTCAATTATCCTGGGGGTGCTGTTGGGTGGCCAATTGGTGGCGCCCATGGTGGCCGACAAGATTCTGGCGGTGCATTTCCCCATTGCCTATCTGGGCATCAACACCCGGGCCGAGGCCGCCATTGCGGTGCTGATCCTGGTCTACCTGCTGGCGGCCTGGTTCAACACCCGCATCCCGCTGACCGGGGTGCTGATGCGCCCGCTGCCCAAAAAAATGAGCTCGCTGCTGCCCGATTTCTGGTCGTGTAATGCCCGCCTGTGGCGCGACAAGCTGGGCCAGATCTCGCTGGCTGCCACCACCCTGATCTGGGGTGTGGCCGGTAACCTGCGGTTTATTGTGTTGGCCTGGGCGGCTGCCGCGCTGGGCTACGGTGTGACCCAGGCCTCGGCCCTGCAAGGGGTGGTGGCGATTGGGATGGCGGTGGGCGCGGTGGTGGCCTCGATGCGCATGCGGCTCGAAGACGGCCCGCGTGTGATCACCCTGGGCATCGGCATGGGGTTGCTGATCATCATGCTGATCTTCATCACCAATGTCTGGGTGGCGGCGCCGTTTTTGATTTTGTTGGGCGCGCTGGGTGGCTTTTTGGTGGTGCCGATGAACGCACTGCTGCAGCACCGGGGCCATAACCTGATGGGCGCCGGGCGCTCGATTGCGGTGCAAAACTTCAACGAACAGGCCTGTATTTTGGTGCTGGGCGCGCTCTACAGCCTGTCCACCGGCCTTGGGCTGCCCACCTTTGGCGCCATCACCATGTTTGGCCTGGTGATTGCCGGCTTCATGTGGCTGATCAAACGCTGGCATGCCCGCAACTGTCGCGACCATGCGACTGAGGTGGAGCGGCTTCTAGCGATAGCCAGAAACGACAAAGCCCACGGGTGATGCCACGGCGTGTTTTCACGTAGATTCGAAAGGCTCCCATGACCACTGTGTATGACTTCGAGGCGCTGTCAATTGACGGCAAACCGGTGCGCCTGAACCAGTTCAAGGGCCAGGCGATGCTGATCGTCAACACGGCGAGTGCCTGTGGTTTCACGCCGCAGTTTGCCGGGCTGGAGAAGCTGCATGAAACTTATGGCGCCAAAGGGCTGGTGGTGCTGGGTTTTCCGTGCAACCAGTTTGGCGCGCAGGACTCGGGCAGCAATGGTGAGATTGCTCAGTTTTGCCAGCGCAACTACGGCGTGAGTTTTGCGATGATGGCCAAGATTGATGTCAATGGCAGCGGTGCCCACCCGCTTTACCAATGGCTGTGCAAGGAAGCGCCTGGCCTGCTGGGCAGCAAGGCGATCAAATGGAACTTCACCAAGTTCCTGGTGGGTAAAGACGGCGCCGTTCTCAAACGTTACGCCCCCACCGATACTCCCGCCAGCCTGGCCAAGGACATCGAGGCCGCGTTAGCGGCCTGATCCGGCGCCTCAGCCTCCCTCACCCCGACCCTCTCCCGTTGCGTGAGAGGGGGAGAGCAGTCGCTACGCGATGTTCACATGGAACGGCTTGCCAGCCGCAAGGCAGCGTCGCGCAAGGCGTCTTCGGTGGCCGTCCAGCCCAGGCAGGCGTCGGTGATCGACACGCCGTAACGCAGGTCTTCTGGTTTACCCAGTTTCTGGTTGCCTTCCTGAATGTTGGACTCCAACATCACGCCCTTGATGGCGCGGTTGCCCTCCACCAGCTGGCCCACCACGTCCTTGAGCACCAGGCTTTGCAGGTTGTGGTTTTTGCGCGAGTTGGCGTGGCTGCAGTCGACCACGATGTTGACCGGCAGCTTGGCCGCAGCCAGCTCGTCGGCCGCCTCGGCCACCGACACCGAGTCGTAGTTGGGCACACTGCCACCGCGCAGGATCAAATGGCCAAACGCATTGCCACGGGTGTGGGTCAGTGCCACCTGGCCAAACTCGTTGATGCCCAGAAACGCATGGGGCTGGGCCGCTGACAACATCGCGTTCACCGCCACGTCCAGGCTGCCATCGGTGCCGTTTTTGAAGCCGACCGGGCTCGACAGGCCGCTGGCGAGTTCGCGGTGGGTCTGGCTCTCGGTGGTGCGCGCGCCAATCGCGCTCCAGGCAATCAGGTCGCCCAGGTACTGCGGCGTGATCGGGTCCAGCGCCTCGGTGCCGCAGGGCAGGCCCATGTCGTTGAGGTCCACCAGCAGTTTGCGGGCAATCTGCAGGCCTTCTTCGATGCGGAAGGAGTCGTCCATGTGCGGGTCGTTGATCAGGCCCTTCCAGCCGACCGTGGTGCGTGGTTTCTCAAAATACACCCGCATCACCACAAACAGCTGGTCTTGCACTTCGGCCGCCAATGCCTTGAGGCGCTGTGCGTAGTCCATGGCGGCGGGAATGTCGTGGATCGAGCACGGCCCCACCACCACCAGCAGGCGCGGGTCGCTGCCCTGTAGGATGTTGGCCACCGTCTGGCGCGCCTGGCTGACGGTGCGCATGGCACGGTCACTGGCGGGCACCGCGTCGTGCAGCGCGGTGGGTGACAGCAGGGTTTGCTGCGACAGCACGTTCAGGTTTTCAAAGGCGTTCGGGAAGGTCATGATGGTGTGATGAAAAATGTGGCTCTGGCCCTGATTTTACGTGGGCTGGCAGCTATGCTAAATATAGTGCTCTGGCGGCCATGGTGCAGACAAGGCGGGCGTTCAGTATCAGTCAGGCGATTTTTCTTTACAAGACTTTGCAGAACTGAGCTGCCAGCCGGTGATCCAATCAAGGCTCTCTTTGAGAAAGGTCTCATCATGAAACAACAGATTCTTGTGGCCGCCCTGGCGCTTGTCTGCGGCACCAGTTTTGCCCAGGAAGTGGGGCGTGTGGTCTCGAGCACACCGGTTATCCAGCAGGTGGCGGTGCCACGCCAGGTGTGCAGCACCGAACAGGTGGCGGTGGCCCAGCCCAAGTCAGGTGCGGGTGCGGTCATGGGCGCCATCGCTGGTGGCGCCATGGGTAATGCCATTGGCCACGGTGGTGGGCAGGCGGCTGCCACCATGCTGGGTCTTATGGGCGGCGCCATCCTGGGCGACCGGATTGAAGGCCAGGGAGATACCCAGCTGCAAAACGTGCAGCGTTGCAGCAGCCAGACCTTTTACGAGAACCGCACCGTGGCTTACAACGTGGTCTACGAGTACGCGGGCAAACAATACAGCGTGCAAATGCCCCAAGACCCCGGGCCGACACTGCAGCTGCAGGTCACGCCCGTGGGCGCTGCGCCAGCCGCTGCCGCCCCCACGGCGCAGCTGTCTTACGACCAGGTGCAGCCCACCACCGTGATCGTGACGCAACCATACCCGGTGTATGCGCCCCGGCCCTATTACCCGCCGGTGTCCGTGAACCTGGGCTGGGGATACTGGGGTGGCAACTATGGCCACGGTCATGGGCATTGGCGTTGATACACCAATTGGCCAGCAGCTGGCTGCATCCGGCCTGGGTTAAAGGGTTTGGGCATGTGCCAAAGTCTTTGATGCATGAGTCAAATCGGCCTTTAGCCGTTTTATGATAAGGGTGGGTAGCTACTGATCATGTAGCGCAGGTGTTTGCCGGGTGTGGCCCTTAGCGCGCTGGCGCACAGAGCCCACCCAGCAAACCGTCCACAGTGGGGCCTTGTTCACCACACTGAAGGATGTGCGATGTTGCGAAGCATGAACGACCTCAAGGGTTACACCATTGGCGCCACCGATGGCGAAATTGGCCACGTCACCGACTTTTTCTTTGACGACCAGCGCTGGACCATCCGTTTTCTGGTGGTTGAGACCGGCTCCTGGCTGCTGAGCCGCAAGGTGCTGATCTCGCCGTTTTCACTGATGCAGGCCGACTGGGAGCACAAACGCCTGCCGGTGCGCATCACCCGCGAGTCGGTCAAAAACAGCCCCGACATCGACACCAACCAGCCGGTGTCACGCCAGCACGAGGTGCAATACGCCGACTACTACGGTTACCCCTACTACTGGGGCAGCGACGACCTGTGGGGCAACGGCCTGTACAACCCGGTGCTGGCACCACCGGCTGGGCTGAACCCTGAGGCGCTGGCCCAAGTGCGGTCCGAGGTGGCTGGTGTCTACGCCCGCGCCGAGCAGACCCTGCGCCAGAACGACGACCCGCACCTGCGCAGTTGCCAGGCGGTGCTGGGGGATCACTTGGAAGCCAGCGACGGCGACATCGGCCATGTGCAAGGCATGCTGGTGGATGAAGACAGCTGGACCATCCGTTACCTGGTGGCCGACACCAGCAATTGGTGGCTGGGGCACCAGGTGCTGATCCCGCCAGACTGGGTCAGCGACATCCGCTGGGCCGATTCCCGCGTCAGCGTCAACCTGAGCCGCCAGGCCATCCAGACCAGCCCGCGTTTTGATGGATCAACCCCACTGACCCGTGAGCAAGAGCAGGCGCTTTATCACCACTACGAACGCCCGAGCTACTGGGAGCGCGAGCACTCAACCGCGCCGGACCGGGCGTAGGCGGGTTGTCTGCGGGCCATGCCGCGTGTGGTGTTTGCTGGGGTTTGTGTCAAAACTGACAATGGCCCTTATTTCGCAAGGGGTGGCAGCTACAGATGCTGTAGTTGTGGCGGGGTGGCAGAGGCTTGACGTGTACCGGTGCGCTCAAACACCCGTTCTGTCATTTACTGCCCAATTGAGCGATTGAGCAGGCTGATGCTGGGCTGACTATGAGCGTCACTTTTGCCATACGGCCGAAGGCAGTCTAAGGTTGAAAGTCAAACTTTCAGACAGCAGTCAGTCAGCGTTGGAGTTTGCCCTCACCTCTGCTCCACCGTGTGCGGCCGGACGATACCAGTGCGCTCGCGAACCAGAACGATTGAAGGTACCTCAGTTGCCTTTGCCAGACGCAATTCTGGCCCCACCTGACGTGTGGTGACGTCATAAGAGCGCAGAACCAATGTGTCCCCGTAGTTGGCAACAAGAAGCCATCGGGGTTGCTCTTTTGTTAGCCAGTGCACAGTCTTTTCGCTTGCCGAGTTACGGCCCATGGCGAAGACGATTAGCGTCGCGAAGAAGAGAACCCCAAGAGGCACCAAAAGCCGATTGTTAACGGCATAGGCGATCGGGCGTTCTTGTTTGTAGGTATCGCTAGCGACGCGCTCCTTTGCAAGCATGGACGACAAGCGTTGGGTATATGTGGTGCCTGGGATGCCGCGGAACAGAGGTGGGACAAGATTAACCGCCGCGCTCAAGATCATCAAACCAGCCAAGACCCACCAACGGGTCACTGGTCCCGGGATGACGAGGAAGATTGGAACGAGTAGTAGAGCCTGTGCGAACGGCAGTCCGAACGCACGGCGCACAGGGTGTTTGCCCTGAACGAAGAGCCCAACGAGTACAAAAGAAAGGAGGTACAGCAGTGCAAAGAAACCAACTACCGCCGACGCTCTGACGATGCGAACGAAGTCCAGCTGCACCAGTGTGATGGGAACATCGTAGAAGGATAGATAGCCCGCCTCGTAGGTCAGCGCAAGCAGAGAGCCGAGAAAAGGGATCAACGCGAGCATCAAGCTTTCCGACCTGAGAAGGCTGGGCGTCTCAGTGGAGGGTTCGTGTTGTGGTTTGGAGGACACGTTAGGGCTAACTTTGATGTATCCCGCAGTCTTGCGGGATAAGAAGGCAGCCAGTCAGATAGCCCATTTCATGTGCCACAAAAGAATCTCCTTTTTTCATAGGCTTACAGCAATGTGCTGTTTTATTTACAGGCAATTTGCTTCTGACAAAGTTGCCACTCCCGCTTTGCGCATTGTTCGCCTCCTTGCCCAGCTCCACGAGCGCATTCGCTATCTGCACTATAGCCTTCAAACTGAGAAGGACTACCTCTATTGAGCTTGGTTTTCATCCGTTGGCATGGATGCAACGGCATCATGCGATACCTTAAGGATGTGGGGAAGCCGGAGGTTGAGTCTTCTTTCACGACTCTGGCAAATGCAAGGCCTGTCTCTCCTGCCACCCATCGTCAGGCGCTGAACGCCTTGCTATATCTCCAAATGCAGGTCCTCGGACAGGATCTGACATTGATGCAGTCATTGGGCGACCACCCGAGCGCACGCGTTTTCCTGTTGTTCTGACGATGGCAGGGGTGCGGTCGGTGCTCGGGCTGATGGATGGTATTGAAGGCACTTTGGCTCTTCTGCTGTATGGCATGCGATTGGCCGATGGATTGAGTTGAGTCTCGGCTCCCGTCGCAAATCAGCCCTCACCCCCCAGCCTGCAGCGCCTCATCCAGCAGCTCAATCCAATGCCGCACCGGCGTTTTGGTACCGCTTTGCAAATGGTTGATGCAGCCGATGTTGGCTGAGGCAATGCTGTCAGGTGGGCCGCTCTCGAAGGTGTGGTTGATGTGGCCCAGTTTGCGGTCGCGCAGCTGGGTGGCGATCTCGGGCTGCAGCACGCTGTAGGTGCCTGCCGAGCCGCAGCACAGGTGCGACTCACAGCCGGTGATCTTGAGTTTGAAACCCAGCTCAGCCATGTATTTGTCCACCCCGCCACGCAATTTCATGCCGTGTTGCAGTGAACACGGCGGGTGCCAGACGATGGTGCTGGCGCGTGGTTTGACGCGCTCGCGCAGCTTCTCGGTCAGTTCGGGCAGCCATTCGCTGATGTCGTGGGTGAGCTCGCTGATGCGTTGCGCCTTGGCCGCGTAGGCCGGGTCGTCGCGCAGGATGTGGCCGTAGTCTTTGACGGTGGCGCCGCAGCCTGAGGCGTTCATCACAAGGGCCTCGACCCCGGGGCGGCCCGCCACACCGTTGATGTAGGGCCACCAGGCGTCGATGTTGGCGCGCATTTCGGCCTTGCCACCGTCCTGGTCGTTCAGGTGGAATTTGAGGGCACCGCAGCAACCCGCTTTGGGCGCGATCACCGTCTGGATGCCTGCGGCGTCCAGCACACGGGCGGTGGCGCTGTTGATGTTGGGGCTCATGCTGGGTTGGACACAGCCAGCCAGCATCAGCACCTGGCGTGGGTGCTGGCGTGTGGGCCAGGTGCCGCCAGCTTGTTTGGCAGGCACTTTTTTCTGCAGTGCCTGGGGCAGCAGGCCACGTGCCAGTTGGCCCATAGCCATGGCCGGTGCAAACAGCGGGGACGAGAGGCCTTCCTTGAGTGTCCAGCGCATCGCCTTTTCGTTGGCCGGGCGCGGCACCTGTGCGTCCACCAGTTTGCGGCCAATGTCGAGCAGGTGGCCGTATTGCACACCGCTGGGGCAGGTGGTTTCGCAGTTGCGGCAGGTCAGGCAGCGGTCCAGGTGCAGCTGGGTTTTTCGTGTGGGTTTGGCGCCTTCGAGCACCTGTTTGATCAGGTAAATGCGGCCACGCGGGCTGTCGAGTTCGTCACCAAGCAGCTGGTAGGTCGGGCAGGTGGCGGTGCAAAAACCGCAGTGCACACAGTTGCGCAAAATGGCCTCGGCGGTCAAGCCGTCGGGCGTGCCTTGGTATTGGGGGCTGAGTTGGGTTTGCATGGCGGATACGGCGGCTCAGAGCGAACGGAACATGCGCCCGGGGTTGAAGATGTTGGCCGGGTCAAACTCGGCCTTGAGGCGCGTGTGGATCTGGTCGAGTGGCCGCTCCAATGGTTCAAATCGGTCGCTGGCCCTTGTTGTATCTGGGCCATTTGCTCTGAAAAGCATAGTTGTTCCGCCCACGGCTTGGCTCAGGTCGCGCAACTTGGCGGCGGCCGACTCGGGTGCCCAGACCCAGCGCAGGCCGCCGTGCCATTCCACCAGCTGCGGCCAGAGCAGGTTCAGCCCCGGGGCGGTCTGCGGCAGGCTCAGGCGCCACAGGGCCAGGCCCGGGTGGGCGGCGGCGTCAAAAAACGGCAGGGTCTGGTCGCGGCAGGCAGTCCAGTCGGCGCTGGCTTGGGCGGGGTCCACGGTTTGGCCGGGCAGATCCTGCGTCATTTTGGTGATGGCCGAGTCCACCGCCGCGCCCGCGCCGCGCAGGCGCACAAAGAGTTGGCCGACCTCGCCGGGTTCGTGATCACCTTGTTCCCAGCGGCTGGCGTTGAGTGGCAGCGGCTGCGCGCCCCAGCGGTGCAGCTGTTCCAGCGCACGGGCCTGGTCAACCTCGAACACCAGGGTGGCTTCGGCCGCAGGCAGCGGCATCACCTTGAGCGACACCTCGGTCAGCAGGCCCAGGATGCCCAGGCTGCCCACCATCAGGCGGCTCAGGTCGTAACCGGCCACGTTTTTCATGACCTGGCCACCAAAAATCAGGTGTTCAGCCCGGCCGTTGACCATTTGCAGACCCAGCACATAGTCGCGCACACCGCCTACGCTGGCGCGCGACGGGCCACTCAGCCCGGTTGCCACCATGCCACCGACAGTGCCACGCCCGCCAAAACGTGGTGGCTCAAACGCCAGGCTCTGGCCCTGCTGTGCCAGCGTGGCCTCCAGCTCTGTCAGCGGGGTGCCTGCGCGGGCGGTGACCACCAGTTCGGTGGGTTCGTAACTGACGATGCCGGTGTGCAGGCTGGTGTCAAGCAACTCACCCTGCAGCAGTTCGCCATAAAAGTCCTTGCTGCCGTGGCCCCGGATGCGCAGTCGTGTGTGGGCTGCGGCGGCGGCGCGGATGGTGTCGATCAGGGCGGGCAGGGTGTCGGTCATGGCAGTGCGGGCAGGAAAAGGTGGCCCATGTTAGGGCCAAGTCCTGACGGCAGGCTTGAATTTTTTGAAACGTCTGTGTTCGAAAAATTGTCGGCCCGGCACCCCGCCCGCTGGTGCGGGCGAGCCGACTCAGTCGCGGAAAAACTGCACCGGCAGCCCGGCCACGTCCACCCGCATCGACAGCACCTGGCCCGAGAGCGGGTAGGTGGCCAGTTCGTCGGCCGGGCGGTTTTTGCTGGCGCTGGTGAGGTACAGGGTTTTGAGGTCTTCGCCACCAAAACAGGGCATGGTGGGGCAGACCAGCGGGGTCGGGATGTCGGCCAGCAGGCGGCCGTCCGGGGCAAACTGGCAGACGCGCTGGCCTTCATACATGGCGACCCAGTAGTTGCCCGCCACGTCGACGGCGGCGCCATCCGGGCGGCCACCGTAGACCAGGGGTGCGGCGGCTGTGCCTGGCCAGCCCTCGGGTTTGGGCTCAAAGCTGGCAAACACCCGCTGTGCTGACATGGCGCCGCTGCTGGTCTCAAAGTCCCAGGCCCAGACCGTGTGGCTGGGGGAGTTGGCCCAGTACAGGGTGCGGTTGTCGGGGCTCCACGCCAGGGCGTTGGCGGTGGTAAAGCTGCCGTTGGGGGCGATCTTGCAACTGATATGGACCTGGCCCGGGTGCTCGGGGTGCTGGGTGTCCAGGCAGTAAAGGCCCACGTTTTTGAGCTGGCGCGTCTCGTCAAGCGTGCCGATCCAGAGGCGCCCCTGGGCGTCACATTTGCCGTCGTTGGCGCGCATCTGGGTGGGGTCGTAGTCCAGCGTGGCCAGCAGTTGTAACTCACCGCCCCACTCGCGGGCGCGGAACACGCCGTGGCGCAGGGCGATCACCAGCCCGCCGCTGCTTGCCGGGGCGATACAGCCGGGATCACTCGGCAAGTCCCAGGTCTCGACCGTACCCATGTAGGTGTTTGCGCGTAACACCTGGCGGCCCGGGATGTCGAGCCAATACAACATCTGCTCTTGCGGGTGCCAGAAGGGGGATTCACCCAATTGGCAGCGGTGGGGGGCGACGGTTTGCCAAGTGGCTTGGTGCTCGGGGACGGAAGGATTCATGTGGGGCAAAGTGGCATCAAAGGGAGGTGCCATTGTGCCCGGCAAACCGTGGCCTGTAGCGGCTCAGGCCGTGGGCGGGTTGATCAGAATCGCGCGGAAATCGTTCACATTGGTCAGTGTCGGCCCGCAGACCACCGAGTCGCCCAGCGCCTGGAAAAAGCTGTGGGCGTCGTTGTTGTCCAGATAGCTGCGCGGGTTCATGCCCAGCGCCCAAGCACGCGCCAGGGTGTCGGGGGTGAGCAGGGCACCGGCAATCTCCTCGGCACCGTCGACGCCATCGGTGTCTGCCGCAAGCGCGTAGACCCCCGGGGTGCCTGCCAGTGCGATGCCCAGCGCCAGCAAAAACTCCACATTGCGCCCGCCCCGTCCGGTGCCGCGCAGGGTCACCGTGGTCTCGCCGCCGCTGAGCAACACACAGGGCGCGGGGAACGGCTGGCCCTGGCGGACCACTTGGTGGGTCATGCCCGCCAGCACCTTGGCCACATCGCGCGACTCGCCCTCCAGGCTGTCGCTCAGGATGTGGGGTCTGAACCCGGCGGCCTGGGCCACCTGGGCTGCCGACTGCAGGGCGATCTGCGGTGCAGTGATCAGCTTGACCACACTGTGGGCCAGACGCGGGTCACCCGGCTTGACGGTTTCACCCGCGCCACTCTCGAGCAATGCACGTGCGGCCGGGGGGAGCTTGATCTGGTAACGCGTGATGATGGCCAGCGCGTCGGCACAGCTGGTGGTGTCGCCCACGGTGGGGCCAGAGGCGATGTCCATCGGGTTGTCGCCCGGCACATCAGAGATCAGCAGCGTGAGCAGCTGCGCCGGGTGGCAGGCTGCGCCCAGGCGGCCACCCTTGATGTCTGAGAGGTGGCGGCGCACACAGTTCATCTCTGAAATGCTGGCGCCGCTGGCCAACAGGGCGGCATTGACCGCCTGTTTGTCCTGCAGCGTGAGGTCAGCGCCTGGTGCCACCAGCAGGGACGAGCCACCGCCCGAGATCAAGGCAATGACCAGATCGTCGGCGCTCAGGCCGGTGACGAGGCCGCGCAGACGTTGTGTGGCTTGCAGTCCGGCAGCGTCGGGCACCGGGTGGGCGGCCTGCACAATCTCGATGCGCTGGCAGGGCACCTCATAGCCGTAGCGAGTGATGACCAGGCCCTCGAGGGGGCCAGGCCAATGGTCCTCCAGCGCACGCGCCATGGCAGCCGAGGCCTTGCCCGCACCGATCACGATGGTGCGGCCCTTGGGTGGCGGCGGCAGATGCGGTGGCAGGCACAACGCGGGCTGCGCGGCGGCAACGGCTGCATCGAACATCTGGCGCAGCAGGGCGCGCTGCTGGGTGACTGGGCTTGGCGTCATGGGCGGTTGGGGTGGGCTTTGGCAGAAAAACTGCGTTTATACGTCAAAATGGCTTGTGACCCTTATTCATCAAGGGTAGAAAGCTATTGAAATAGTAGTGCAAAAAGGCCGGGCCAACAGCTGTGTGGCCCGGCTCTTTGGTTTATTTGGCGCTGGCGACCTCATGGTTGCCCATGAGTTCGAGGGCCTTCACGAGTGCCGAGTGGTCCAGGTCAGCCATGCCGTTGGCGGCACACACTTGCATCAGCTGTACCGCACCGGCGGTTTGGGGCAAGGCCAAGCCGAGTTCACGGGCGCCTTGCATCGCCAGGCCCAAGTCCTTCTGGTGCAGCTTGATGCGAAAGCCGGGGTTGAAGGTGCGGTTGATCATGCGTTCACCATGCACTTCGAGAATCCGGCTGGAGGCAAACCCACCCATCAGTGCGGCGCGCACCTTGGCCGGGTCGGCACCGGCCTTGCTGGCAAACAGCAGGGCTTCACCGACCGCAGCGATGTTGAGCGCCACGATGATCTGGTTGGCCACCTTGGTGGTCTGGCCGTCGCCGTTGCCACCGACCAGGGTGATGTTTTTGCCCATCAGCTCAAACAATGGTTTGACCAGGTCAAACGCGGCTTGTGAACCCCCGACCATGATCGTCAAGCTGGCGGCTTTGGCGCCGACTTCACCACCGGACACCGGTGCGTCGAGGTACTCACAGCCCAGGGCGTTGATCTTTTGTGCAAACACCTTGGTTTCCATCGGCGAGATGCTGCTCATGTCGACCACGGTTTTGCCAGCAGTCAGGCCAGAGGCCACGCCGTTCTCACCAAACAGCACCTTGTTGACATCGGGGGTGTCGGGCAACATCAGGAAGATGATGTCGGCGTGTTGGGTGACTTCCTGCGCGCTGGCGCATGCGGTGGCTCCGGCAGCAGTCAGCTCGGCGGGCACCGGGCCCAGCGTGGTGACAAATAACGTGTGGCCAGCCTTGATCAGGTGCGCTGCCATGGGGGTGCCCATGATGCCCAAGCCGATAAATCCTAATTTGCTCATTGTGAAACTCCAATACAGATTGACGAATTAAAAAAGGGGTGAGCCAGGGGGCGGCTCAGTCCCGGTATTTGTCGCGCAGCGCCTGGGTGGCGGCACGGAACACGCCCAGGTCACTGCCCACGGCGACAAAAGTGGCGCCCATGGCCATGTAGCGGCGGGCGTCCGCCTCCACCGGGGCCAGGATGCCGCAGGGTTTGCCCGCTGCCTTGGCGGCGGCAAACACACTGGTGATGGCCGCTTGCACCTCTGGATGGTTGGCGTTGCCCAAATGGCCCATGCCTGCGGCCAGGTCGGACGGGCCAACAAACAGACAGTCGATACCGTCCAACGCGGCAATCTCGGGTGCGGCGGCGACACCGGCCGGGCCTTCAATCTGCACCATCACACACATCTGCTCGTTGGCGCCTTTGAAGTAGTCGGGCACGGTGCCGTAGCGGTTGCTGCGTTGGGACACCGACACACCACGCATGCCTTGGGGTGGGTAACGGGTGGCGGCCACCGCTTTGCGGGCTTCGTCGATGTTCTCCACAAACGGGATCAGGAAGTTGTAAAACCCGGCGTCGAGCAGGCGTTTGATCTCCACCGGGTTGTTCCAGGAGGGGCGTACCACCGGCGCACTGGGGCTGTCCTTGAGCGCCATCAGCTGCGGGATGAGGGTGCCCATGTCGTTGGGCGCGTGTTCGCCGTCGAGCAGGATCCAGTCAAATCCGGCAACGCCGAGTGCCTCGGTGGTGATAGCACTGGCCAGCGCCGACCAGCAGCCGATGAGTTTTTTGCCGGCCAGCAGGTCGCGTTTGAAACTGTTGGGAAACGGTTGGTAGGGGGTGGCTTGGGTCATGGCAATACTTGGTTGGTTGAATGGGGGCTGAGCGCTCGAGGGTCGAGGCTCAGGTGATGGGGGCCGGGTTGAACAAGGTCAAAGCGTTGTGCAGCTGCCACTGCTCGGCCCAGGTCTGTTTGCGACCGCTGGCCACATCGAGCATCAGGTGGAACAGCTCCCAGCCCACGTCTTCGATGCTGGCGCTGCCCTCGGCAATACGACCGGCGTTCACGTCCATCAGGTCGTGCCAGCGCCGCGCCAGGTCGGAGCGGGTGGCGACCTTGATCACCGGGCATTCGGCCAGGCCATACGGCGTGCCGCGCCCGGTGGTGAACACATGCATGTTCATGCCCGCAGCCAGTTGTAAGGTGCCGCAGACAAAGTCGCTGGCCGGGGTGGCGGCATACACCAGGCCGCTGGTGATGCCGTTGTTTCGCAGGCTCTCACCCGGTGACAACACACCACTGATGGCCGCGCTGCCACTCTTGATGATTGAGCCCATGGCTTTCTCCACGATGTTGGATAGGCCGCCTTTTTTATTGCCCGGTGTGGTGTTGGCACTGCGGTCGGCGCTGCCTTTGGCCAGGTAGGCGTCGTACCAGGCCATCTCGCGGACCATGGCTTGCGCCACCTCTGGCGTGCTGGCGCGGGCGGTGAGCTGGTCGATGCCGTCACGCACCTCGGTCACCTCGGAAAACATCACGGTGGCTCCGGCGCGCACCAGCAGGTCGGCACAAAAGCCAACGGCGGGGTTGGCGGTGACACCCGAGAAGGCGTCGCTGCCGCCACACTGCACACCCACCACCAGTTCACTGGCGGGCACGGTTTCGCGCTGGCGGACGTTCAGGCGGGCCAGGTGTTTGTCGGCACTTTGCAGGATCGCGTCGATCATCGACATCAAACCCACATGCTGCTCGGATTGCAGGCAGACCACATCCAGCGACTCAGGTTCGCTCGCTTTTGCATCAAAACTACCGTTAGCCCTTGTTTCCAAAGGGCTGACAGATACGTTATTGATAGCAATGGCATCCGCTGGCAACAGCCGTTCGGGCTGCAGTTTTTCGCAGCCCAGGCTGACCACCATCAGCTCACCCCCAAAGTTGGGGTTGAGCGAAATGTTGCGCAGCGTGCGGATCGGGATGATGGCGTCGGGCGCGTCAATCGCCACCCCACAACCGTAGGTATGTTCCAGCCCCACGACATCGTCCACATTGGGGTACTTGGGCAACAGCTCGGCCTTGATGCGTTTCACCGCCATCGCAACCACGCCCGAGACACATTGCACGGTGGTGGTGATGGCCAGAATGTTGCGCGTGCCGACCGAGCCGTCGGCATTGCGATAACCCTCAAAGGTATAACCCTCTAGCAGCGGCAAGTTTGGCGCGGCTTGGGTGGCCAGCGGCAAGTTGTCGAGCGAACGTGCATCGGGCATCAGCAACACCGACTCGTTGACCCAGCTGCCTGCGGGCAGGTCTTTGAGCGTCTGACCAATGCTCACGTTGTAACGCCGCACCGTGCTGCCCTGGGGCAAGTCAACCAGCGCCACCTTGTGGCCTTGTGGCACGGCTTGCACCAGGCGCAGGCCGTTGTCGAATGTGGCACCGGCAGGCAGGCCACCGTCATTCACAACGATGGCCACATTGTCGCTTGGGTGCATCAAAATGTAGAGCGGCTTAAGCATAGTATTCAAGGGCTAGAAGGTGATTTGGCACTTAAAAGCGTGGTTTGATCTGTGTCCAGTCGGGCCGGAAACGCTGCATCTGCACCACGTCGTTGCGGGTGCGAATGCGGCAGACCTTGAAGGCTTCATGCAACTCGGCCAGCTTGTCCTGGTCCAGCTCGACACCCAGGCCGGGTTTGTCGCTCAGGTGCACACAGCCGCCGACGATCGGCACGCGGCCACCGACCAGCACCTCGTCCTGCTGCCACGGGTAATGGGTGTCGCAGGCGTAACTCAGGTGGTGCACCGAGGCGGCCAGATGGGTCATCGCCATCAGGCTGATGCCCAGATGCGAGTTGGAGTGCATCGACAGCCCCAAACCAAAGGTCTGGCAGGTGCGCGCCAGCGCTTGCGTGGCGCGCAGACCGCCCCAGAAATGGTGGTCAGACAACAGAATCTGTACCGAATTGAGCTCAATCGCACGCTTCAACTCAGCCCAGTTGGTCACCACCATGTTGGTGGCCAGGGGCAGATTGGTCAGCTTGTGCAGCTCGGCCATGCCCTCCAATGTGGGGGTTGGGTCTTCGTAATATTCCAGCACACCATCGAGCTTTTTGGCCACCCGCAGGCTGGCCGCCATCGACCAGTTGCTGTTGGGGTCGATGCGTAACTGGTGCTTCGGGAAAGCCGCGCGCAAGGCCAGGATGGCATCGGCTTCTTCATCAGGCTCGAACACACCGGCCTTGAGTTTGATGCTCTCAAAACCGTATTGGTCGATCATCTGTTTGGCCTGTTTGACGATCTGCTCGGCGTTGACCGCCTCGCCATACACGTCGGGTGCGTATTCGGAGTCGACCGACGCATCCCATTTGTAGAACAGGTAGGCCGAGTACGACACCTTGTCGCGCACCGCACCGCCCAGCAGCTCCACCAGCGGGATACCGATGGTGCGCGCCTGCAGGTCCATGAAGGCCACCTCAAACGCCGAGAACGCGCTGGTGACCAGGTTGCTGGCGAGCGAGCCCGGGGCCAGTTCCATCTCGACATGGCCGGTGTTGGTTTTGGGCGCGAGTGCGGCCACACGGGCCAGCATGCCATTGAGGTCAAAGGCCGACAGGCCGACCAGGGTGGGCGCGCTGCGTGTCAGCAGGTCGAGCACCGGCGCATCGCCATAGGTTTCGCCCAGGCCCACTAGACCGTTGGCACCCACCACCTCGATGATGGAGCGCAGGCCAAAGGGCTCGTGTACACCCGCCGCATTGAGCAGGGCGGGGTCTTTGATGGCAATCGGGGTCACACGGACGGCGGTGATTTTCATGACGATGACTCAGATAAAAATAAGGGAGAAACAGGGCTTGTGCAGGCCGCCCCCGCTCGAGGACTGGGGGCGGTGTGTTGCCGACTCAGGTGCTTGCAACGGTTTTTGTGGCTTTGCTGCTGTGTGTCTTGTAGACATGCCAGACCACAGAGGCTGCCGCCAGGCCGATGAAACTGCCTGAGATCGGTGAGGTCAGGAAGTCCATGAAGTTGTTGTCTGACAGCATCAGGCCACGGCGCAGGTTGGTCTCGGCCATGGGGCCGAGGATCAGGCCGATGATGAAGGGCGTCTGTGGGATGCCAAACTTCACAAAGCCATAACCGATCAGGCCAAAGAACACGATGACACCTACGTCAAAGATCCGGTTGCCCAGACCGAAGGCGCCCACAAAACACAGCACCAGAATGATCGGCAGCAGGATGTGTTTTGGAATCGCCAGCAGCTTGACAAAAACGCGTACACCAAACAACTCGGCAAATAACATCATCACGGCCGACACCATCATGGCGATAAAGATGGTGTACACCAGCGGTCCTTGCGAGACGAACAGCAGCGGCCCAGGCTGGATACCGTGGATCATGAAGCCACCCAGCAGCATGGCCGTCACGGTGTCACCCGGGATGCCCAGGGTCAGCAGCGGAATCATGGCACCGCCCACTGCAGAACAGGCCGCTGTCTCGGAGGCCACAATGCCGTCGATCACACCTGTACCGAATTTTTCGGGGTATTTCGACTGCTTCTTGGCCACCATGTAAGACACGATGTTGGAGGTGCCTGAGCCGATGCCGGGCAAGATGCCGATGCCGGTGCCGATCAGGGTGGAGCGGATCATGTTCCAGCCCTGCTCAAAAAACTCCTTCACCGAAAACCCGAAGCCCTTGAGCTTGACGACGGTGACGCTGGCATGGGTCTCGGTTTTGACGTCTTCTGCGACCTTGATGATTTCGGAGATCGCAAACAGACCAATCAGCACCGGCAGAATGTCAAAGCCACCATTGAGTTCGGTCAGACCCAGGGTGAAGCGTGTGGTGGCGTCCACCGGTGCAATACCAACGGTCGAGAACGCAAAACCCAGCAAGCCGGAGAACAGGCCCTTGACCATCGAACCGGTGGACAGGGTGACGATCAGCGTGAGGGAGAAGACTGCAATCGCAAAATACTCATGCGGTCCAAACGCCAGGGCAATCTTGGCCAGCGATGGCGCAATGAACATCAACGCAAAAATGCTCAGCAGTGTGCCGATGAACGAGTAGAAGATGCCGACACCCAGCGCCTTGGCGCCTTCGCCCCGTTCCATCATGGGGCCACCGTCAAACACCGTGGCCACAGAGGCCGGTGTCCCCGGAATTTTGAGCAAAATGGCTGAAATGAGACCACCCGAAACGCCGCCGATGTACAGCCCGACCAGCAGCGCAATGCCGGCGCTGGCGCTCAAGGAATAGGTGATGGGCAGAAACAGCGCCACCGCCATGGTGGCCGTCAGGCCCGGAATGGCGCCGAAGATGATGCCCACGACGGTGCCGAAGAACAGCAGGCCGAGCATCTGGAAGGTGAAGACTGCTTCTGCACCCTGAAGGAATAAGTCAAACATGCAATGGCTCCTGTTACTCGATGAACGCGCTCAGCAGCCCGACAGGCAAGAGCATGTCGAAGGCATGGCGAAAGGTCAGGTACACAACGATGGACGTTGTCACCGCGATGGCCCCGTACAGGGGGTAGCTGACCTTTTTGTCACCCGGGGTCAGCACAATGAACTGCGCGAACAGGTAAACCACCGTCATGAGGGGGAAACCAACAGACTCCAGCAGAGCGGCGTAGGCCACGATCAGCCCCAGGGTTTTCCAGACCGTGCGGTAGTCCGCCACGTCCTGTTTGCCGGACTGCTTGGCACCCGCCAGCTTGTAGGCTTCCCTGATTTGCAGAACGCCCAGCAGGCACATCGTGATGGCCAGCACATAGGGAACGAAGGCTGCGTCGATGAATTGTTTGCGCGGAATGGCGCTTGTCAGATACAGATAACCGATACCAACCAGGAGGAATATCGCCCCAACGGCGATTTCCCGTTTTTTGATGTTGTCCATGGTGAAGCCTTGAGAGAAGAAAGGACAGGTGCGTGAAGCGCGCTGTTGCGCGCTTGCACCCTGATAGTGAGTCTGCGTGGCTTACTTCTTCTGACGCAGCACGTCTTTGTACTGCAGGAAGTCGTCACGCACCCTGTTGAGCATGTCGTTGGCTTCCTTGGTGTGCAGGAAAGACACCGGTTGTTTGAACCCATCTTCCAGTGCCTTGGCGTAGGCCGGGTCTTTGGTGATCTGTTGCATCACGTCAGCCATTTTTTTGATGATGGCCGGGTCGGTTCCCTTCGGAAAGGCAATGATGTAAGGCTTGCTCATATCCAAAGGCGTACCCTGGTCTTTGAAGGTTTTGATGTTGCCCAACAGCGGGTTGGGCGCATCGTTGTATTGCGCAAGCATGGTCATGTCGCCGGTGGTTGCGTAGTCTTTGACCGGACCAAAAGAGATCGAGGACAGATCAATGCGCCCGCCGAGCAGGGAGGTGATCTTGTCGGAAGCTGAACCGACATCGACAAATTTCAACTGAATCCCCGCCTTTTTCTGGAAGATCAGGCCTTGTAGGTGTGAGTAACCGCCCATTTCTGTGCCATAAATCACCGTGCCCGGCGCAGCCTTGGCTTTGTCCACCACATCCTTCACGGTCTTCAAACCGGACTTTTTGCTGCCGATCAAAACCACCCCTTTGTCGATGGCGGGAATGCAGGCCACATCAAGCTTGGTGTCAAACTTGTGGTCACTCATGCCCGACACCTCGTTGATGATCATCATGCCGGTGTGGGCAAAAAACAGCGTGTTGCCATCGGGTGCAGCGCTTTCCACTTGGGACATGCCAATCGTGCCACCACCGCCGTTGACGTTGGTGACGACCATCGGTTTGCCTGTGATCTTCTCGAAAAAACGCGCCATCTGGCGGGCGTTGAAGTCGGTGTCACCACCCGCGCCAGCGGGCACGATCACCTGCACGGGGCGGGTCGGCCATTTGGTCGCGTCAGCGGCAAAGGCGCTGCTGAGCGCGGTTGTGATGCCGACAGCCGCCACGGCTGCAGCCAGAAAAGTTCTACGAAACGTCATCATGATCTCCGGTTGGTAGGTGAGAAAAAAGAAAGTGACTGGACTAAACAGCGCCGTGTGTTTCCACATACAACGCATACAGAGAATGGCTGCTGGCCATGTACAAGCGGTTGCGCTCGGGGCCGCCAAATTCGAGGTTGGCACAGCGTTCGGGCAGCTTGATGAAGCCGATGGCTTTGCCTTGGGCGCTGAAGACTTTCACGCCATCCATTTCTTCGGAGTTGCCGGTGGGCAAATGGGCTTTCAGGCCACCACCGACATCGGTGGCTTCGGCAGCAAACGCGCCGCTGTGGCCCCAGCCACACCACAGATTGCCGTCGCGGTCTACCCGGAAGCCGTCCAGGGAACCGGTGCCGTTGGCGTCGATCAGTTTGGTTTTGTTGCTCACCGTGCCATCCGCATTGACATCAAAGCTCCAGATGCTGCGGTTGGGGGTGCCTTTCCACTCGACCACATACAGCTTGCTCTCGTCGGGTGAGAAGGCCAGACCATTGGGGTTGACCAGGTCGGTGATCACCGCCGTGATCTGGCCGCCTTTGGCGATGCGGTAGACATTGGTGGTCGCCTGCTCCGGTTTGGCACGTGAGCCTTCCCATTCACCGTTGATGCCAAACAGTGGGTCGGTGAACCAGACGCTGTCGTCTGACTTGACCACCACATCGTTGGGCGCGTTGAGGCGTTTGCCTTCAAAACGGTCGGCCAGCACTGTTTTCTTGCCGTTTTTCTCGGTACGAACCACGCGCCGTGTGACGGAGTGTTCACACGTGATCAGACGGCCTTGGCGGTCCCGCGTGTTGCCATTGGCATAGTTGACGTTTTGCTGGTACACGGAAAATTTGCCGGTGGCTTCATCAAACTTCATCAGCCGGTTGTTGGGAATGTCACTGCACAGCAAGTAGCCTGGTTGGCCCGCCACCACATTGGGGAAGTAGGCAGGACCTTCGGCCCAACGCATGCCGGTGCCAACCTGCTCCACCGTGCTGCTGTAGAGCCGGTATTTGGCAAAGCTGGGGTCCAGGATCAACACCGAGGGGTCTGGGTAGCGCTGGTTGGGGCTGAAGCTGAAGGCTTGCGCCAAAGCGCTTGTGCTGGCAGCTGCCAGACTGGTGCTGGCGGCCAGCTTCAAAAAGCGGCGGCGCGGGTTGATCGAGGTCTCTTGCATGGGTTGTCTCCTGGCATGGCTCGGTTGGAAGATGGACGCTGGTGTGTTGCTCTGTGTGGGGCTATCGCCCTCTTGTGGCAGGTTATTCATCAGGTCACTGGACGGAAATGGTTTAACGCTTTACAGTTCGATATCGGCTTAACTTGTCAGTTGTATGTTGTCTGACGAGTTAAATTGTGATCCGCAGAAATCAGGGAGTCAATCGTTTTTTTATGGAATCATGGAAAACCCCTAGTACCCCGGCGAGCCGTCAACGGCGGCCGCGTGGGCTGGTGCAAGAAATCGTCAACAGCCTGGCTGCCAGCATCCGCGAAGGTGCCATCAAACCGGGCGACAAACTGCCCACGGAGTCGGAAATCATGGCCCGGTTTGAGGTCAGCCGCACGGTGGTGCGTGAAGCCTTGTCCAATTTGCAGGCCTCGGGTTTGGTGGAAACCCGCCACGGCATTGGCACTTTTGCTCTGGCGCTGCCCGATACCAGTAACTTCAGAATCACCGGCTGCGATTTTTCGACGCTGGCCGATGTGATTGCCTTGCTGGAGCTGCGCATCAGCCTGGAGACCGAGGCCGCTGGCCTGGCTGCTCAGCGCCGCACCGATGCCAATCTGGCCGCCATGGAGCTGGCCCTCAAGGCGTTTTCGGATGCCATTGAGCACGACTCCGAGGCTGTGCCCTCAGACTTTGCGTTCCATATGGAGGTTTCGCGCGCCACGGGCAACCGCCACTTTGCCGACCTGATGACCTATCTGGGCACCATGATCATCCCGCGCACCCGGATCAACACCTCGAACAGTGCGCCAGAAGGGCGGCTGAAGTATTTGCAGCAGGCACATGGTGACCACGAAAACATTTTTAACGCGATCCGCAACCGTGATTCGGATGGCGCGCGCGCCGCGATGCGCACGCATCTGAGCAACAGCCGCGAACGCCTGCGCCGGGCGCAACTCAGCCAAGTGCAGTGATTGCCATCGTATCCATAGCATGTTTCCCTTTTGGTGTAAGGGCTGCGGGCAAAAAACAGCCACTTTTCTGAATGGTGGCCCATGGGGGTGGCGCGACCCAATTTCCCCTTTTTCATATGTGAACGGCTTGTCCACAAGCTGTGATGGTGTTGGGTCCAGGGGCGCTTGAGCCTGAGTGCATGCTGGCGGCTGCGGCGCGTGGGTGAGGGTTGGTCCTCTTGTCAATTACAGCTCTTTAGTTGTACGATGTCTGCTAAGTAGATCCTTCCATCAACCTTCATCCATTGAGAAAGAGCGTCGTCATGCCAGCAGTTGCCCCCCATCACACCCCCGTTGTTACCCACATGCGTGTTGTCCCGGTTGCCGGACATGACGGCATGCTGCTCAACCTGAGCGGGGCACACGGGCCATTTTTCACCCGCAACCTGGTCATCCTGACCGACAGCTCGGGCCACACCGGCGTGGGCGAGGTGCCTGGTGGTGAAAAAATCCGTCAGACGCTGGAAGCGGCGCAAGACATGATTGTTGGCCAGTCGATTGGCCACTGGAACCAGGTGCTCAACAGCCTGCGTGTCGCTTTTGCTGACCGCGACAGTGGTGGCCGTGGGCAACAGACCTTTGACTTGCGTATCGCCATCCATGCGGTCACCGCAGTCGAAAGTGCCTTATTGGATCTGCTGGGCCAACACCTGGGGGTGCCGGTGGCTGCCTTGCTGGGTGAGGGGCAGCAACGGACCAGCGTGGCCGTACTCGGCTATCTGTTTTATGTGGCTGACCGCCAGCAAACCGATTTGCCCTACCGCAGTGAGCCCGACCAGGCCGACGACTGGCTGCGCCTGCGCCACGAAAAAGCCCTGGATGCCCAAGCGGTGGTCCGGCTGGCCGAAGCGGCTTATGCCCGTTATGGCTTCAAGGATTTCAAGCTCAAAGGCGGCGTGCTGCGCGGTGAGGAGGAAATGGAAGCGGTCGAGGCGCTGCATGCACGTTTTCCTGACGCGCGCATCACACTTGACCCGAACGGTGGCTGGCTGCTCAAAGACGCGATCCGCCTGTGCCGTGACCACCGCGATGCATTGGCCTATGCCGAAGACCCATGTGGTGCCGAGGGTGTGTTCTCGGGACGTGAAGTGATGGCCGAGTTCCGGCGCGAAACCGGTCTGTTGACCGCCACCAACATGATCGCCACCGACTGGCGCGAAATGGCGCACTCGGTGGCCTTGCACAGCGTGGACATCCCGCTGGCCGATCCCCACTTCTGGACCATGCAGGGCTCGGTACGGGTGGCGCAGTTGTGCCAGATGAACGGGTTGACCTGGGGCTCACATTCCAACAACCACTTTGACATCTCGCTGGCGATGTTCACCCATGTGGCTGCCGCAGCGCCCGGCAAGGTCACCGCGATCGACACCCACTGGATCTGGCAGGACGGCCAGCGCCTGACCAAGGCGCCGCTGCAGATTGTGGACGGCAACATCACCGTGCCGGTCAAGCCGGGGCTGGGCATTGAGCTGGACATGGTGGAGGTTGAAAAAGCGCACCAGCTGTACCTGCAGCATGGCCTGGGGGCGCGGGATGATGCCATTGCCATGCAGTACCTGATTCCCGGCTGGAAGTTTGACAACAAACGCCCGAGCCTGGTGCGCTGAACGGTGCTTTTTGCCCTGAGCATCTGCATCAAGGTTTTGTCCATACCCAAGATGGGCAAAGGGAGACCCTGGCTGCCAAGTCTGTTCGCTGCACAGCAGCGCTGCAGCTTGGCTTTCTGATCAGTTCGCCGACAAGCTCGGCTTCAATTGGCCTGAACGCCTGATGGCGTCAGCGCCTTTCGAGAGATATCCCATGAACAAGCTGAAAATCTCCACGCGGCTGTCCCTAGGCTTCGCGGTCATCACACTCGCTTTTTTGGTGTTGTCTGCGTTTGCTGCATGGCGGATACACCAAGTGTCTCTGGCAACAGAGCGTATGGAGTCGGAGACCCAGTTGCTGGATCTGGCCGAAAAATGGCAGGCCGACATTCGCGAAAATTCGGCACGCGCGCTGGCCATGGCTTATGGCCCGGGGACGGTGATGTTGGCATTTTTCAAGGCTGACGTGGATGCCACTACCGCGCAGACGGTTGCCACACAGAAGAAGTTCCTGGAACTGGCCAAGGACGACAGTATCCTCCAGCAGGTAGGCGTTGTGGATCAGGCGAGCAAGGCCTATCTGGAGGCGCGTGAAGAAGCGATCACGCTGAAGGACTCGGGTGATGGCGCGGGTGCCCAGGAACTGGTGCGCAGCAAGTTCGCCCCGGCCGCCGCCGAGTACGTGCGGGCCACCCAGGCTTTGGTGAACGGCCAGCTGGTCAGCATCGCCAAAACACAGGATGACATTGAGGCCATTTTCAACCAGCTCTACTTGGTGGGTGGTGCGCTGCTGGCCCTGTGTGTGGGCATCGCAGTGTTTGCCAGCTGGAGCATCTCACGCGGTATTGCCAAAGGTATCACGCTGGCCAGCAGCGCCGCCGAGCGTTTTGGCGAAGGCGACTTGAGCCAGACCCTGCCGCAGGACGGCCAAGACGAAATCGCCCATCTGTTACAAGCCCTCTCCAAAATGCAAGCCAATCTGGTTGGGGTGGTTCAACGTGTGCGCCAAGGCTCCGAGTCTGTGGCCACCGCCAGTTCCGAGATCGCGCAGGGCAACCACGACTTGTCTTCGCGTACCGAATCCCAAGCCAGCGCTTTGGAGGAAACCGCCGCGTCCATGGAAGAGCTGTCTTCCACCGTCAAACAAAACGCGGATAACGCGCGCCAGGCCAACCAGTTGGCCCTGAGTGCCTCGACAGTGGCGGCGCAAGGTGGTGAAGTCGTCGCGCAGGTGGTGGACACCATGAAGGGTATCAACGAAGCGTCTCGCAAAATATCGGACATCATCAGCGTCATCGACGGTATCGCATTCCAGACCAATATCCTGGCCCTGAATGCGGCTGTTGAAGCAGCCCGCGCCGGTGAACAAGGCCGAGGTTTTGCAGTCGTCGCCTCAGAAGTGCGCAGCCTGGCCGGGCGCAGCGCCGAAGCCGCCAAGGAAATCAAACTGCTGATCAACAACAGTGTGGAACGGGTCGAACAAGGCACGGCCCTGGTGGACAAGGCTGGCAGCACGATGACCGAGGTGGTGACCTCGATCAAACGGGTGACCGACATCATGGGCGAGATCAGTGCCGCCAGCAACGAACAAAGCCAAGGCGTCAGCCAGGTCGGTGAAGCAGTCACACAGATGGACCAAGCCACGCAGCAGAACGCGGCTTTGGTCGAAGAAATGGCCGCAGCGGCCAGCAGCCTGCGCTCACAAGCACATGACCTGGTGCAAACGGTGGCGGTGTTCAAGCTGGGTGTTAACGACCACGGCCGAGCCTCCCTTTTGTCGACGCCTGCTGTGGGTGTCCAGGCGCGCAAGCCAGTTCAAGTGTCTTTGGCTGCCCCCGCTTCAGTCACATCATTGGCACAGGACCGCAGCACGACGGATGCCAATTGGGAGAGTTTCTGAAGCCCTGAGGACCTATGCCCTCTGAAACGCCGCGATGTGCTTGTGGCGTGATCTCAACATGGCATGAAGAGGGTGTTGGCCAAAGTGCTTGGCCCAGTTTGGCCACCGACTTGACCAAAAAAAACCCACCGGGGTCGCAAACACCCGGTGGGCCAACTCTCTAGGAAGCACTCAAAAAAAATACCTGTTGCAGGCACGGGGCCTGCAACCCGCCAGACCTTAACGGCCGTAGGCAGTTTCACCGTGGGAGGTGATGTCCAGACCTTCGCGTTCGCTTTCTTCGCTGACACGCAGACCAATGGTCATGTCCACAATCTTGTAGGCCACGAACGACACCACACCCGACCAGATCACGGTGGTCAACACCGCCTTGGTTTGCACCCAGACTTGGGCTGCGATGGAGTAGTCGGCCGATGTCACCATGGTGGCTGTGACCCAGTCCGCCACGTAGCCGGGGCCGCCGAGGGCGGGGCTGTTGAAGACACCGGTCAGGATGGCACCCAAGATACCGCAGACACCGTGCACACCGAACACGTCCAGCGAGTCGTCAGCGCCCAGCAGTTTCTTCAGGCCATTCACACCCCACAGGCCAGCAAAACCAGACAGGAAACCAATCACCAGCGCACCACCGATACCGACGTTGCCAGCGGCGGGTGTGATGGCAACCAAGCCCGCCACACAACCGGAAGCTGCACCCAGCATGGAGGCTTTGCCGCGCATCAGGGTTTCACCGATACACCAGGCCAGGATGGCCGCAGCGGTGGCACCAAAGGTGTTGATGAAGGCCAGAGCCGCAAAACCGTTGGCTTCCAGAGCGGAGCCAGCGTTGAAACCAAACCAGCCCACCCACAGCAGGGAGGCGCCGACCATGGTCAAAGTCAGGCTGTGAGGCGCCATCGACTCTTTGCCGTAGCCAATACGTTTGCCAACCATGTAGGAACCCACCAGACCGGCCACAGCGGCGTTGATGTGCACCACCGTACCACCCGCGAAGTCCAGCGCACCCCACTGCCAGATCATGCCGGCCTTGCTGGTCATTTCTTCAGCCACGGACGCAGCGCTGTAGGCATCGGGGCCCATCCAGAACCAGACCATGTGGGCAATCGGTGCGTAAGCAAAGGTGAACCACAGCACCATGAAAGCCAGCACCGCAGAGAACTTCATACGTTCGGCAAAAGCGCCCACGATCAGGGTACCGGTGATACCGGCAAAGGTGGCCTGGAAGGCGGCGAACACGATTTCAGGAATCACCACGCCCTTGCTGAAGGTCGCGCCGTTGGCAAAGGTGCCTGCAACGTTGTCCCAGACGCCCGCCATGAAGAGTCGGTCAAAGCCGCCAAAGAACGCGTTGCCCTCGGTGAACGCCAGGCTGTAGCCATAAACGAACCACAACACCACGATCATCGAGAAGGTGACCATGACCTGCATCAGCACTGACAGCATGTTCTTGGAGCGGACCAGGCCGCCGTAGAACAGCGCCAGACCAGGCACCGTCATCAAAATCACCAGCAGGGTGGAGACCATCATCCAGGCGGTGTCGCCCTTGTTTGGAACAGGTGCGGGCGCGGCAGCGGGCGCAGCCGCTTCGGCGGCGGCTGGGGCAGCAGCAGCGGCTGCAGCAGGTGCCTCGGCAGGCGCAGCGGCCGCCGGAGCAGCGGCGTCAGGGGCTGCGGGTGCAGCGGTGGTTGCCGCAGCTTCAGACGTGGTTGGGGCGGGGGCCTGCGCCAAGGCAACGGTGCCGCCAAGCAACAAGCTCATGCCCAGCGCAAAGGATGCAAGTAGTTTTTTCATGTTGTGAATCTCGTGTGAAGTGAGAAGTGGGCGTCAGAGCGCTTCCTTGCCGGTTTCGCCGGTGCGGATGCGGATCACCTGCTCAACCGGTGTGACAAAAATCTTGCCATCACCAATCTTGCCGGTGCGCGCGGCGCCTTCGATGGCTTCGATGACCTGGTCGAGCATCTCGTCAGACACGGCGGCCTCGACCTTGACCTTGGGCAGAAAATCCACCACATACTCAGCACCTCGATAGAGTTCGGTGTGTCCCTTTTGGCGACCGAAGCCTTTGACTTCGGTAACGGTGATGCCCTGCACACCGATGGAGGAGAGCGCTTCGCGCACCTCATCGAGCTTGAAGGGTTTAACAATAGCAGTGACAAGTTTCATGAGTTCTCCTTGGCTTGGAAAGAGTGGGTCACACTCGGCGGGTTCAGAGTCATCGGCCTCTCCAACAAGTGGGTTGACGAGCTTGTAAAGCAGGGTTCGTGCCAGACGCCTGGTTTTGCCTGGCTGGAGCCTTGTAAATCAGCATGAAAACTGTGGGTTAAGATATCTGTATAAATAACCAGTAAGCACCATCGTGGTGCATCAATCGGAGGCGCTGCCTGTTGGTCGTGCACCGTTTTAGTCAGGAGGTTTCATGAGTCTGTCTTTGGTGCAAAGCCGGGCCCTGCTGGGCCTGGATGCGGCGGCTGTCACCGTCGAAGTCCACCTGGCCAACGGTTTACCAAGTTTCACTTTGGTGGGTTTGGCCGATGTCGAGGTGAAAGAAGCGCGTGAGCGGGTGCGCTCGGCCATCCAGAACTCGGGCCTGGAGTTTCCCAACAACAAGAAAATTGTGGTCAACCTGGCGCCGGCCGACTTGCCCAAAGACTCGGGCCGGTTTGATTTACCGATTGCGCTGGGTATTCTGGGCGCCAGTGGCCAGATTGATGCAGCTGCTTTGACGGGCTGGGAATTTGCCGGTGAGTTGTCCTTGTCGGGCGAATTGCGCCCGGTGCGGGGTGCGCTGGCCATGAGCCTGGCCTTGCATGGCAGCGGTGTTGTCACCCAGCTGGTGTTGCCGCCAGACAGCGCCGAAGAGGCCGCGCTGGTGCCCAGTGCCCAGGTGTACCGTGCCCGGCATCTGCTCGATGTGGTACAGAACTTCTTGCCAGCTGCTTCAGAAAACAGAGCGGCCGAGCCAGGTGATGGTTGGGTCAGGGTCGATTCTGAGCCTTTTGTAAAAGTGGTCGATTACCCCGATCTGGCCGATGTCAGAGGCCAGTTGGGCGCCAAACGGGCGCTGGAGATTGCCGCCGCAGGTGGCCACAGCCTGCTGCTGATGGGGCCTCCGGGCGCGGGCAAATCGATGTTGGCGCAGCGTTTTGTGGGCCTGCTGCCACCCATGAGCACCGATGAAGCGCTGCAAAGTGCCGCCGTCGCCAGCCTGGGTGGGAGCTTTTCGCTGGCCAACTGGGCGCGTCGGCCTACCTGCCAGCCACATCACACGGCCAGCGCAGTGGCGCTGGTGGGTGGCGGATCACCACCGCGCCCCGGCGAAATCTCGCTGGCGCATCATGGCGTCTTGTTCCTGGACGAATTTCCGGAGTTTCCACGAGCCGCTTTGGAGGCCCTGCGTGAGCCGCTGGAGACCGGCACCATCACCATCTCGCGCGCAGCGCGGCGCAGCGAGTTTCCGGCGCGTTTCCAGCTGATTGGTGCGATGAACCCCTGCCCCTGTGGTTACCTGGGCTCCAACCAGAAGGCCTGCCGTTGCACCCCTGACCAGGTGGCGCGTTTGTTGGTTTTCGTAATTAGTGACATCTGTTCAGAGTTGCTGCGCTGGTTCATTCGAAGTTGCTGCCAGTTTCCGCTACGAAATCCTGAAAAAAATGGTGGCAAGTATTCAATGTGCTAATGAGCAAGTGGCCTGGGCACCAAATATTCAACCAAAGCCAACAGAATCTCAGCGTTCTGGATACCTCAGCTACCGACCGAAAGTGGAATTCCGAACGATCAGTTTCAATGCATGAAAGCTGCCACTCGCCAGTGGCGGATCCGGGTCTCTCGGTGTCTCTTAACTCACTGGTGCTGACCTACCCATAGCTGAGGCCCTCATTCAATCTAATCGAGCGTAAGCAAACATTCATCTATTCAGGCGAAGTATTTTGGGGGGGCAACAAATCACATTGCCCGCAAATCAACAGTACAAGCCAGCCTCTAAAAGATGATCAATTTGGCTCCATTGGCTGTAGTTACCGAAACCGGATCGGGACAGTTCTCGAACGGAATCGCGACGTAGTCGTCGCAATGCAACATCACCTCGTGCCCCTCGCGGTGAGCGGCTGCCAAATCCACATCCACATACTGTGCAGCATCTAATAGTCCTTGAACCTGTCCCACGGTTGCGCCTTTCAGAATATAGAGCAAGTCCGAGGTGGACCTTGACCAGCAGTATCGGTAGTTGCCCAGCGGTAGGATGCGGACCGTCTGCTGGCCATAACCTGATGCGACGACACGCAGGCTCGTAACAAATATCGACTGACTTCGGAATCTGACTCCGAAGCGCTTGAGGAACCAATCGTCCGCAGCTTCATGCAAATCTAATGCTAGATCCCTCGGCCTGCGGTCCTTGCGTGTCGGCGCAACGAAAGGATGAGAGATAACAGTGGCGATTCCTCGCAAGAACGTGAGCGTTTCAAAGGACTCCATATATACCGGTCCAATTAACCACGCAAACGTTTAGAGCGGTTCAGTGCGGGAGATGGCGTTGGCAACTTCCGCTCTGGCACCAATTCCAGTGCTTCGTGCAGCAGACGTCTCAATAGTCCATCCCGCCTCGCATGGTCCTCCATTAGCTGTCTCTCATCGCCTGCCTGCGCTCTCGAATCGTCATCATTGCCGAACCTGAAGAAAACATCCACTCCCGGGAACAGCTCTACCGAACAGGCCCTGGGGTGCGTCGGCTTCATGACATCTGCCTTCAGCGGCAGGCGAGATAGAACTTCTAACTCCGCAAATGCGATATCGCAGGTTGGCCGTCGCCCCGGCGAGAAAGGCTGAAGTAGATCACGAGCCATCTTGAGGCCGAATCCAGAGAATGCCTCCCGCCAGTCAAATCCTTCCGATAGGCTTGCAAACATGCCATACCAAATCACCACAGTGGGATAGGCGGAAATCAAGGGCGCCAACAACCTGAAGTGGGACAGAGAACCCGGAAGTATTTCATTGCAGAAGAATGCAATGCAAATTGCGCCAAGCTCCCCGTTTGGGAGCTTGGTTGTCACGGCTTGCACCAACTGGCTGAATGCCACCGACCTGTCATCGAAGGGACCGCGCATAGCTTCAACCTCGCGACGGATACCCCCGAGTGACTCCGCCAACTTGCCTCCAAGCCAGCTTAGAGATTGACGCCCGGAGACTGTCTCCGCTATAGCAGCCTGCGGCCCGTCTCCCAATTGCGGTGAAGCGCCTTTACCCTGCAGAGTTCTTATCCACGAGATCGAAGCGGCGTGCTCCATTGGGGAGTCCATTTTCATAATTTCCCGAATGCGCAACCACCGCTCTACAACTACATCGGACGACAAGTCTCCGTGCAATGCTGCCGATCGATATACCGCG
Source organism: Rhodoferax sp. BLA1 (assembly GCF_013416775.1). Taxonomy (GTDB): domain Bacteria; phylum Pseudomonadota; class Gammaproteobacteria; order Burkholderiales; family Burkholderiaceae_C; genus Rhodoferax. Next base: position 223,833 of record NZ_SZVI01000001.1, on the reverse strand, counting down.
AAGGAAAGTGTCCATCTTGACGCTCCATAGCTGGCACTCTCAGTGGGCGACTTGGAGTTCCTCAGTGAGGCTGTCAAAAGCTCGCCTATGGCCAATCCAATCGCTGATCTAAGTTGGTGAGTACTTAGATCGGGAGATATCTCTTTAAATCGGTGCAATGGTTCCTTTAATGAATCATTGTCCAAAACACGAAGGTACGCTGTGATCGGAACAAACGCGGAAAAGTACGTCGCCGCGTCCGCAAAAAGCGATTCAGCATCACCTAATGCTGGCCGAAGCGCCACGGGCAGCTCCAGCCCATCTCCATATTCAGACCAAAAACACTCGTGAAGCGCTTGTCGGCCCTTCTTAGAAAATAGATCTTCGGGAATTTGAGCAGACTTTAGGTCAGCGCCGAAGATCGCTGAGGTGGTGAGCTTGGTTATACGCATCAAATTGCCAACTCGTTAAAATAGATCACTAAGTTCGGTGTCGTCAGGGGGCGGCGACAACAATGCAACTGCGGAGTCTAGGTAGCCTGGAACACTCCCCGTGTAGTAGAGGCTTACCGATGTTTTCGCCCGAAGGACCCCTGTATAGACCAATCTCTTCTGTGTCGCGCCCATCCTGTAAAGCGCTTCACATCCGCCAATGTGTACAGCGCGAAACTCCCACCCCTTCCCCCCATGCAACGTGTCCGACCATATACGCCCTTTGTCAACCAGTGAGGAGTCAGCTAGAAACTTCTCGAAGGCCACGCACTGCTCCTTCTTCGGAAAGAGCACTCCAATGTGTTCCGTGGGGTAAAGGTTAAGTTGCGGACCCAACTTCTTGAGGATCGCTGCGATTTGCTCATCAAAGCCATCACATCGAACAATAACGACAGATGAAGGTTTCGATTTTTCGTCGTACTTTGACTCAGCAGCAATTGCTGGAAAGTTCTTCGAGTCCTTCAATATCCCGTCGGCAACTTTGCAGATATGCAGACCACTCCTGTAGTGATACTTCAAGTTCACAACGTTATCGCCAACCAGTTGTTCCAGTACGCCGGGCGTGTGTGTCATCTTGTAAATTGACTGTCGCGTGTCTGCAACCAGAACCAACCTCTTAGTCAATTTTCGAAGTACCAGCAACTCTGTATCGGTATAGTCCTGCGCTTCATCGACAAGCAAAGAATCAAAAGTGTTCTCGATGCCGTGTGAGTCCAGCAATGCTTTGGCCTTGCCAGCCAATAGGTTGCGATCTACTTCAAAATCTTTTGTTAGCGAGTATGAGACACCATATTCATCAAGCAAATCTCGAAACAAGCGAATTCCCGTCGTCGCAATTTCCGGTGGTACTCCATATTGCGCGCATCCCAGCCTTACAAAGTCTCTTAGGCTCGATGTGAAGACTATCACCTTGAGGTTGCTCAGCTTCTTCAAGACCAGCCTCTTGGCGCGCAACAAAAGAATATTGGTCTTCCCAGACCCAGCTGGGCCACGGATGAGAAAACTCTCGTCAATGCCGATATTTTGAACGGCTCGCCCCTGCTCTTTGTCGAGGTCTTTATCGTTAATCCAGAACGTGTGATTCATGAGCGCGATCCTTGGGGTTCTCAGTTTTCAAGTGCCTTTGCCACTGTTTGAGCAAACGCCTGCTCACAAAGCTCTGCCGCCCTTTCGACAGAGAACATCTCACGCCAACTCGCCGCGAATAATTCCTGTGAATCCATCTTGCCAGTAAAGCCAATATCCGTGGCCGCCTCGGTGTCGCTAGCAATGCGGAGAACGATGCTGACTGTGACAACCTTGTAAAACAGCAAATCAGCGTTTTTATCAAAAGAAAACAGAAGCTCGTAGACACCACCGGAGGCGGAATGGCTTCCACTGAAGGTTGGGAAAACGGGGTCGCTCATTAAGAACTGACGCAGTTCAAGGAAGACGCCGTTCTGAAGCTTCCAAAGCTCCTGTGCACGAGAAGCCCTAGGCGGCATTGCGCTTAGCGTCTCCTGTACCTGGAGTCGCCGTTCATCCGCCTGAATCTGCTTCAGCCGAACATCGCGCAGTTGAGACCTGTCTCCCGCTGGAGCTGGCCCTGAGAAGCTTGCCCAGTCTAGATGCTTCAGGCGTTCGCGCCAACTCTTGATTAGGCACGCCTCCGCCAACTTCACCAGCCACGGTTCGCAATCCGACGAAGAAATCTCCGGCGTGTGAAGTTTGACCGCCTCATAAAGCTTGGCCGGCGGCGTGTCACGGCCACGAAAGATCGGATAACGCATGATCATGTCATGTAGCGTTGCGCCGATTTGGTAGAAAGTGACCGCGCGCCACGCGTCTCGGTCCGTTCCCAGTTCGTCCCGCCACACAAACTCACGGGGGCTGTAGCGAACCGATGCAACAAACTCGTCGCCTGATATGCGGTCATCCATGGCATCTGGTGGACGCAGTACAACTCCAAGGTCAAGCAGCGTTAGCGTCTTGAAGTCATCACTAATCACTATGTTCGCTGGCTTGATATCGCGATGAACCAGATCTCGCTCCTCCAGAAACTGCGCCGCACCGGCAAGTTGATTGACTAGAGGTGCTATGGCTTCGTAGGGCAGTTTGTCCAGTATTTTGTCAAGAGACTGACCGGGAACGTACTCCATTACCAAATAAAGTGTCTGTAGTTCTGCATCAACACCACCATCAAATATCTCTACAAGGCTGGGGTGATGCTTCCTACCTTTGAGTTGAAGCTGGAGTTCGAGTCGTTGCTGCTGTTGCTCAAAACCATACCGCTCCAATTGCTCAGGAAAAAACACTTTCACAGCTGCCTGCTCGCCGGCGCGCTCGCCCACGTATACGATCCCGTCTGCGCCTTTTCCCAAGACTTCCCACAAGGCCCAACCCTGCACCTCTTGGCCAACCAAGCTTCTCACGTCAATCACCGCCACATTCTGCTCCTCAATCCACGATAGGAACCTGCGTACCGCCTTCACGATGACCCGCTTTAGCCAGCGATATCTGCGCGAACTCACGGTTTACTCACCGGCAACAATCTGGTCAATGGCCCTGCCATCCGACGCGCTTTTGCGCAATGTTCTTGACCATAGTCGGCAACCATAGGCCACAGTATCGCGCAATGCCTTCGTATCTCCGCGCGCGCATGCCAATCGGAGACCTAACCGTAGCATTTTCTTTGCGAGCCGTCCGGGTTGCATCAAAAGGGCCCTTGTCAGCCAGCCAGCAATGCGGCATAGATTAAACTGAGTAGGCCAATGACGAACTGCAACAGCAGCGGTCATCGCCGCGTTTTGGGCGATGGCCCGCAATCAGCCTACTATGGAAACTTAGTCGCAACAACCAGTGTACGCGGAACCACTAAATTTGCTTCCCCAAAGCTGTCACTCACCACTGACAGCAACTGGCCCACAGCAGGCACCACAGCCACCTGCTGCACAAGACAAAAAGTTGTTGTGTTTACGACTTTAAAGGCTCGCCGATAACGCAGGGCATCTCAGCATTTCGTAAGGGTTACTTACCTGGGTTGACCAAGCGCCAAAAAATGGCGAGATTTGGCGGCGGCGACGAAATTTGGCTATTTTGGCGGCGACCGCTAAATTATGATGATCCCAACCAAAACAACCAGGCAAAAATTCAATGCAACAAAATGATCTTGAGTACGTGGGCTTCTGGCCTCGTGTCGGCGCATCTGTCATCGACATGCTGCTGCAGCTCGCCATCATGCTGCCGCTGACCTACGCAGTCTATGGTCGACTTTCCGATCCAGGCCGGACGTTCATGGGCGTCGGGGATATGTTTATCAACCTGCTTTTGCCCGCCGCCGCGGTCATTGCGTTCTGGGTCTACAAGAGCGCAACCCCCGGAAAGATGGCTTTGTCAGCGCGCATTGTTGATGCCGATACCGGAGCGCCGTTGACGACGATGCAATCGGTCATCCGATACGTGGGCTACTTCGTTTCCATGATCCCGCTGGGCGTAGGGTTCATCTGGGTCGCTTTTGATCGCCGTAAGCAAGGCTGGCACGACAAGATGGCCAACTCTGTCGTGGTTCGTCCTGGTGGCGTGGAGCTCGTGAAATTCAATTCCAAGTCTGATTGGCGAAATCCGGCGCAGGAACCGCGGTTTTGATGCGCTTTGTTTTTCTCTTATATGAACAAAAATGACGAAACCAAAATCAATCTCGATATTGCCCGAGTCGGAATCAGCAGCTTCGCTAAAAATGTCAACTTCGTGTACCCAATCAGTAAGCAGATTCCATTTGCAAGGGAATCCGCAATGCTATGACCAACCGACTTCAAAGTTGCAAATTTCATTCGGGAAAAATAAAAAACTGCCTTCGCTGCATTGTGACTGTCTGTGTGTGTGACCTGAACACCCCCCAATTGGGGGATGTCACTGAATGCCCGCTTCCGCTGCGAAGCCCGTAATGAGGGCGATAGCGAACAACATGCTGATTCCACCAGCCTCTCACTCCCCAGGGCTCATTCCCGGCAAGAATTCAATCCCAGTTCGCCTGACCAATTCACCATAGCTGATCGGCTTCGAGCCACGGGTGGCGTCGTCATTCAAATGCCAGTAAGCCCAGGCCCTGTTTTTGCTCTGGTCATAAACCAACTTGAACAGGTATTTGGGAACATGCACCCGTCCTGCCCCAATGCTCGGACTTTGAGCAATATTGGGCACAAACACCGGACCGGTGATGACAAACACATCGCCAGTGGCTCTGGATGCGTATTTTCGAGTGGGTGTCTCAACAGACTTTGCCCATGCCCCCCGGTTGTGTTCAGGTGCCTGCGGAACCATGTTAGCCAGCGAGAAACTTTGTGCCATCGCCTCTGCCGTTCTCATGTCTCCAGCAGGGGCCATGTGACCCCGGTCATAACCACTGCCTTTGTAATCATCAAGCGTGGCTCGCTCTGCCTCTCGTAACCTGGCCTCTTCAAAAAAGTGGTCCGAACGTTGCTGCGGTGGCTCAGCCATCACCGCCCGGTTCAGTTTCTCGGCAACATACACCGGCGTTTTACTTTGACTGGAATGCAGAATCGCAAAAGAGTCGTAACACAAAGCCCGATCTGTGGGGTGTAGTTTCAGTACCGGTGGCTTGCCATTGGCAAAAAACTGTGGGCAGGCTGCAAAGTTTTCAGCGGCGTGGCCGGTGGACACGGACACCCACAGCAAAAGGGTAATGACAAAGCGAAGCAAATGTGGCACGAGGTGAATCAGTTGGAAAACGTTAATGGTAATTAGCGCCAAGTGGCCTGAAGACGCATTTGGGTGAATAGACCTGCCCACGTTGTCAAGTCATCAGCCGTCAGATCAGCCTGCCCAGTGATTTCCGTTTCAGCTAGATTTCAGGTTTTCGTGGTTCGAGCGGGCCTGGTGGTTGACCTGGGTGGCTTGGGCCTGATGGGCAATACTGGCATCGGTGACCCGCACCAGGTCGTGACCGTTGACGTTGGGCGTGCTCCAGCCCGCCCTCCTCTCAGGCCCTGGCCACCGGCATGTCGTCAAAACAGGTGGTGTAGCCCGGGGTGCGGCGTTGCTGCTTCATCGACCAGATCCTTTTGTCTCCGGCCAGACCGGCACTGGCCATCTTCAGCGTGCCACGGCCATAACGCCGGTTCAACCCATCCATGGCCGACATGAGCTGGGTCTTGTCACAGTCTTGCCCCTGATGATGATCCGCGTCGTCTTGCAGGTCCAGTTCACCTTGAACCACGGTGTCGGACTGCAGGTCCAGCAGCATGACTCCAGCCTTGGCCAGTTGGAACCCGGGTTGGTAGATGGTCTTCAGGCCAGACAAGGCTGCAGAGAGGATGACAGCGGTATCGGCACTGGGCCGCACCAACGGCACGATCACCGATTGGCTGTACTGGGCATCCTTGCGAAAGGGACTAGTGCGGATGAAGACCATGACCTGAGTAGCCAGGCTGTGCTGCTTGCGCACCTTCTCTGCAGCTCGGCTGGCAAACTCTGTCACCGCCTGAGCCAGGTCGGACAGTTCGGTAACCGGATGGCCAAAGGAACGGGTGCAGGCGATTTCCTTTTTTGGGGCCGGTGCATGGTCCAGGTCAATGCAGGGGGTGCCTTGCAATTCACGCAGGGTGCGCTCCAGCACCACCGACCAGCGGCTTTTGACCATCACCGGATCAAGACGAATCAGGTCCAACACGGTGTTGACACCGGCTGCCGTCAGTTGCTTCGAGATTTGCCGGCCCACACCCCAGACTTCATTGACCGGGGTGGCTGCCAACACCGCTTCCAGTTCTGACGGCTTCAGTGCTGACAGGTCACACACCTGTGCCAGATGCGCTGGATAGCTGCCGGGTTTACGCTCTGCCGTCTTGGCAACATGGTTGGCCAGCTTGGCCAGGGTCTTGGTGACCCCGATGCCAATGCCGCAGGGAATGCCGACCCACTGCAGGATGCGTGAACGGATCTTGTGGCTGCGTGCCACCAGGTCACCGCGAACCCCGCTGAGGTCAATAAAGCTTTCATCAATCGAGTACACCTCCTGATGCGGGCCAAGACCGGCGGCCAGGCTCATCATCCGGTCACTGAGGTCACCATAGAGGGCGAAGTTGGCGGACAGGGCGACCAGCCCTGCCTCTTCTGACAGGTGTTTGATCTGGAACCAGGGGGCACCCATGGCGATACCCAGGGCCTTGGCTTCGTTGGATCTGGCAATGGCACAGCCATCGTTGTTGGACAGCACCACCACCGGCAGGCCGTTGAGACTGGGACGGAATACCCGCTCACAACTCACAAAGAAGTTGTTGCCATCAATCAGGGCGTACATGACTATGCTTTGAATTTGAATGTGGGCCGGTCGGGGGGTTAAACCGGGAACTGCTTGATGCTGCTGGTGACGACACCCCAGACTTCGAGGGTCTGACCTTCTCTGGGGACGATGTCGGCAAAAGTGGGGTTGGCGGCTTTGAGCTTGATGCGCCCGGCTCGCTGGTAATACTGCTTGACCGTGAAGTCACCATCCACAATGGCCACCACGATGTGGTTGTGCCGGGCCTTGATGGCGCGGTCCACCACTAGGATGTCTTTGTCGAAGATACCAACCTCCACCATGGAGTGGCCGCTGGCCCGCAGAAAGTACGTCGCCTGGGGATGGGTGATCAGGACCTGGGTCAGATCAATGCGCTGGCCACCGAGGTCTTCAGCGGGTGACGGGAAACCGGCATGGACCCGATTGTTGAGAAGCAGCACCTGCAGCGGTGCCTCGGAGGTGGGCACCGGCTGCAGGGCAGAAATATAACTGTACATTTAACCAGTATATTTCACTGCCCTGCTTGAAGACAAGTTTCCATGAGTATTTTGCTTATTGTTTAAGCACACCTTCGCCAGGCCAGAGCTGGCCTGGGTTTGCCGACTTGTTCATGCTCTTGTCCACAGGCTTGGTCCCGCTTATTGGGGACAAGGGCTGAGATACGATGTCCATTACTTTGAAACGATGAGCCCGGACTGCCATGCAACCAGAACACTTCACTGCCGTCCCTCTCGACAAATCCTACCGGCTGCTCAACCATGGGCCAACGGTGCTGGTGTCTGCCGCCTATGGTGGCATTTCAAACGTAATGGCTGCTGCCTGGGCCTGTGTGCTCGACTTCGGTCAGTCGCCCAAGGTCACAGTGGTGCTGGACAAGGCCACCTACACACGCGAGTTGCTGATGGCCAGCGGTGAGTTTGCACTGCAACTGCCAACCAAGGCCATGGTCAGCCTGACAGTGGGTGTCGGCAGCGATAGCGCCAAAGAGGTGCCAGACAAACTGAGCAAGCATGGCGTTGAGCTGTTTACCGCAACTGGCTCCAATGTCCCCCTGGTGGCCGGTTGCGTCGGATGGTTGGTGTGCAAGCGGGTGCCGGAACCCCACAACGAGCAAACCTTTGATCTGTTCATCGGGGAAGTTGTCTCGGCATGGGCCGATGAGCGGGTGTTTCAGGGTGGCCGCTGGCATTTCGAGGCGGCGCCGGATGAGCTGCGAACCATTCACCATGTTGCTGGTGGGCAGTTTTATGCCACTGGTGAATCCGTGCAGGGCTAGCTCAAGGTCAAACAAATGTGCAGCCACTATCAAGCCGTCAAGGAGCGTGAGCGTTACATCCGCCATTTTGGTGTGGAGCCACCTGCCGAGCCGGGCAAGTTCGATGTCTGGCCGGGATATGCCGCTTCTTTCATTCACAGGCCCAGAGAAGCCGATTTGGGTGATGAGGCTGTACCTGAGCGGGAAGCGCTCTCTGGTGTCTTTGGCCTGATCCCGCACTGGGCCACCGATACCAAGATTGGCCGCCAGACCTTCAATGCCAGATCCGAGACGGTGGCAAGCAAACCCAGTTTCCGGGATGCCTGGAATCATGCCCAACACTGCATCATTCCGGTGGATGCCTTTTATGAGCCCGACTGGCGCAATGGCAAGGCTGTTGCGACACGGATCGCCAGTGAGAACGGTGAGCCGTTGGGCATTGCCGGTTTGTGGTCGTCATGGAAGTCAGCCAAAGGCGTGTTGCACAGTTTCACCATGTTGACCATCAACGCCGATGGTCATGAACTGATGGGCCGGTTTCACAAGCCAGTTGACGAAAAACGCATGGTGGTGATCCTGCCAACGGACAGTTATGACGCCTGGCTTAAAGCCAAACCTGAGCAGAGCATGGACTTTATGCGGCAGTATCCAACAGGCCAACTATTGGCTGGTGCCGATGTACCGGCACAAGACTCGTTTATTCCGTGAGCGAATGACTCTTTGCGGCCAGTTGGAGTCATCGGTCAATAACTGCTTTGGGCGTCTCATTCGTTGGCAAAGGCTTTTCCTTATAGGGGGCAGGTCACTTCAACCACTTGAAGAAAATGAAGAACGCGACGAATAAGACTATCCATATGCCCACTTCTGCACGCAAAGAGCCAAGCACCATGGGTTTTTCCGCCACCCAAAACTTCTTCAAACTTGCACTGAATTCGGTGTTGTAGTCCGCAAGCAGATTGTTAATGACCACTTGCTCGTCTAGAAGTACTTCCATGACGCCATGGCGCATCTCAATTCGAGTACGCACTTGAATTTTTACACCGTGGGCGGTGAAAGTTGCGGTTTTGCCAAGAAGTGACCACTGATCTAGGACTAGTGAATCATCTACGTAGTAGCGCTCCGATCCTAGCCAATCGAGTTCTATTCGGCACTCGTGAATTCCATCGGACGCAGTAAACGGGAAGTGGAGGATTGGTGGTTTCATGCGACCTAATGTTTAAGCTGAACCGCGAACTACCGGTTAGGGTTCTTTGCCGAGGCGTATACAGACTGGAAGAAGCCAATCAGTCCTGTTCGGCTGTTCATCGTACCTCCTTGGAGGGCAAGTCCTGGATGTCTGCTATCAGGCAATGAGTCTGGGCCAACCGGATTCCGCTTTGGGTCGGGTCCTGTCGATGGCAATCCGACACGTACCGCGCCCGGTTCGGTCATTTCTAACACACAGGCATGCCCTCCTGCATCGAACCACCTCGGCAATAGATCCCCATGCTGATTCTGACTCATACAAAGCCACAATTTGACTTCAGCAATCTGTGGGAAGCTTAAATCTCTAGATTTGTCACATTAGCTACCCCTATTATTTTCTGTATACATACTAATATATTGCATAGAAATAAAGCCATCTTTTGCTGCAAAAGTTGTATTAATAAATGTAGTATGTATATTTTAAAATATGCTGACAACTGTTTAATATAAATACAACTCAAATAGGCGATCTTTTACTTGCAATACTTATCCATTTCCAATACGATTTGGTTGTGATCAATGGATAGATCCTCAAACAAAATTCAATTACGTTCGCCAACGAATACTCACAAATGAGCGCAAATTTAAGAGAAATGATGTTGGCCACCTATGGGCCGATGATGGACTCGAAGGACATGTGCAAAGTGCTGCGCTATCCAAGTGTTGCAGCGCTTCTGGCTGCCAAGGCGCGTGGACGTGTCACATTTAAGTTGGCTGAATTAGAAGGACGCCGAGGCTACTTTGGACTGACCGAGCAGATTGCCGCCTACATGGAATCTGCCTTCAATGCACACAGTGGCGCGGCCCCTACTCAGGAAAATCGGTCTACTTTTGAATTGAGCAACCAGTGAACCACAGTCACATGGCGAAAATACCCATGCCGTCTATCTTGGAGGCAAGTCCTTCGTTTGGTCCAATGTGTCATTGAGCTCGTGCAACCCACACCGGCCCAATACAAGAAAGGGAAAGATATGAAAAGCCCATAAAAAAACGCCGCATTACCCAAGGGCAATACGGCGCTTCTCAGCGACAAGATGAATCTGTCGACTTCGACACTCACAGTATCCATCTTTGCTGCAAGCAAAGTCAAGCCCTCCCATGACCTTTAGCGAAGTTTTTTGCTTCGCGATGGATTTTCTTTGCCCAAAATGCAACGGAGCTGTGAATGACCTCATCAATAGTCAAAAAACTCGCCTACTTACTTGACCTGAATCCCAATTTGCGGCCACGCCGAGTCGTCACCCGATCTGGGGTGCGCGTTCGCGGCATTTTCCCGTCCAGACGTTTCGATTGTGAGATGCACTGGGAATCCGCCATCGAACGCGAACTGATCAATCGGCTGGAAGCCTCCTGGCGGATCGCTGAGGCAGCGATGCAGCCACTCACGATGCGCATACCTTCATTGGCAGCGGATGGGCACTCCTTTCGACTACACCCCAGACTTTGCACTCATAGATTGGCACGATCACCTGGTATGCGGCGAATGCAAATCCCAATGCTTTGCCGATGAGCCAGACATTCAAGCCAAACACGCCGCCGTCAAGTTGTGGCTAGCACAAGTCGGCATTAGGTTTGTCGTTGTTACGGACAACGACCTCGCGTGTGAGGTTAGCCGGCTCAATTCGAGGGATCTGGTGCGTGGCATCCGCACACTCATAACTGCGAGTGCGAAAGCGACGCTGAATCGCCGAATCTCGGAAATTCAACCAATGGCTTTTGGTGAACTGGCCGACCTTGTTGGCCATGACTATGCGCTTGTTGCATTGGCCCGAGGCATGTCCTATTTTGATACCCACCAGCGCCTGACCAGAACCACCGCGCTGCAACCCTTTCAGGAGAATTTTGATGCTGCAAATTTCATTTATCGCAAATCAACCAATTAGACTGTTCAGTGAGTCCTATGTGGTTCAAGGCGTTGAGAACGACCAACTGCTGACACTTCGTTCGGACACAGGCGCCACACGCACGCTCGAAATTGAAACATTACTCAAGCACTACACGGCTGGAAACCTCAAGGCCTTCCATCCGAGACCACGCGGGTTAGGTGAAAAAGCGGTCGTCCGCCGCGTGACGCGGCGATTCGTCTCGGACATGAGCCCAAAATCCCAGAGCGAGGGTTTTGCATGCTATGAATACCTTCGTGCTCTTGCATCTGAACACATACCACTGAAAGCCGGACCGGCCCTGACAGAGTTGTTAGGCGAGGTGACGAAGAGCACCGGACGCCAGCGTAATCCCTCCATCAGCAGTTTGAAGCGCTGGCAAGCCAAGGCTTACCGTAGCGGTGGCGATGTTGCCGCAGTCATGCCTCGTTACGACCTGCGTGGTGGGCGAAATAAATCGCGCATGCCGCCGGACGTTCAGAATGAAATGAATGCTGTCATTGACAACATGTATCTAACCACTGAAGGTCACACGATATTGGCCGCGTATGAGGACCTTGTTCGCCGAGTTGAAGAAAAGTTAAATGCGTCATCCCAATTCAACAAGACAAAGATTCCTTCCTACAGCACCTTCAGACGCGCCATCCTCGCCAGAAACAAATTTGAAGTTGCAGCATCACGAAATGGTGCCAAGGCAGCAGAACGCATGTTCCGCAGCACCAACAGATCTTCAGAGATTTATTCGTTCAACGAATGTTGGGAGATTGACCACACCGTACTTGATCTCATGGTGGTCGACCCTAAAACAAAATTGGTTCTGGGTCGTCCCCGCGTTACTGCTGTAGCTGAATACTCAACGGGGTCATTGATGGGATTCGACATTGATTTCTCAGGTGCCTCAGCACAAGCCGTTTTGAATTGTTTGAAGCATGCCATCACTCCAAAAACATACCTGAAAGAGCGATTCCCTGAAGTGCAAGGTGAATGGCCGTGCCATGGTGTGCCCATGGTTCTGAAAATGGACAACGGCGTCGAGTTCCATTCAAAGTCACTGAAAGACGCATGCTTTGAACTTGGTATCGAATTGCAGTTCTGTCCAGTTGCTCAGCCTTGGTTCAAGGGGCGAATTGAGCGGTTCTTCCGAACACTGAATGAGAGCCTGCTGAACTCCCTTCCTGGTGCCACAGGTATCAACCTCCAGCGTAGGAAAGATGTTGAGGACGCCAACTTGCCAGTCCTTGATCTCGACTCATTGCAGCGCATCTTGCACATCTGGATCGTCGATGTGTACATGACCATGCCAAGAAAGGGGCGCGTATGACAAGTTCTCTTGACGCCTGGAAAGAACGCTGTACTTTGGAGCAGGTGCGCCTGCCCGGAGACATCGATGAACTCTCCGTGACCTGCTGTGAGTCCGACACAAGAAGGGTGTCGCACACCGGCATCGAGTTGGGAAACTGTACTTTTAACAATTCGGAGCTACAACAATTGCGTCGGCGCGTTGCCCCTGGCGGTCAGACGATGGTTCAGCTCAGGTACAACACCGCTCGGATGGATCGCATCTGGGTGCAGGACCCTGTAACACTGCATCGGTTTGAAGTCTTAAATCATGATCCAGCCACCAAGGATTTAAGCGCCAAACAGGTCGCCATATTGGAGTCCATCCGCCACAAGTCCCAACCCATCGGAACGGTTATCACGCGCGCACAGGCGCGCAAGCGAATGGAAGATATTTACAGCCCTTTGGTGCGCGCGAAGACCATGCTGGAACGCCGACGTGCACTCAAAATTCTGGGTTTGATCGCCAACGACATCACGCCAGAAAAAACAAAAGTGAATGCGCCCAAAGCAACGTCAAAAGTGAAGGCTTCCGGAAACGGCGCTGCTAACGCGGTTCAAGAGGAAAAAGTAGACGCCGTGGCCGCAGATATCGAGATGCCTCCGAAAAAGAGCACTCCGGCATCATCCCCACCAAAATTCAAAGTCGTACGGCAAGGATCAACACGAAACCAGCCCCCTTCAAGCTCAGGAAAGAATGCAGATGCCCACTCGCATTGAAATCCCTGATTTTCAGCGAGCATGGGCGCGCATTCAGGAGTGCCACGAAAGTGGCAAGCGTGATTCTGGGCCAGTGCATTTGCGTTTGCTTGGGCAGTCCGGTCTCGGCAAAACGTTTCTCCTGAAAGAGTACCGCGATGCTTTCCCTGCAGTTAGAAATACGAGGGGAACGCACGTGCCGGTTGCGTTGTTAACGATCCCGTCAGCGCCAACCGTGAAGGGTATCTATATTGCGTTCCTAGAAAGTCTGGGTCTACACGGCGCCAATGGCACCGTTGAAGCCCTTCGACACCGTGCGCGGGTACTGTGCAGCGCTTGCCGAGTTGAGCTCTTTCTGGTGGATGAACTCAATCACCTGACGGATCGTGGGCAAATTCGCACCAGGGAGGCCGTTGGGGACGCGCTCAAAGAAATGCTGGAGTCCTTGAACTTACCCACGGTCTTTTCCGGTGCATCCAGGTCTCACGTCCTATTTGATACCAACATGCAATTGCGCTCTCGAGTTATGGCCTCGTTGACCTTGCGTGCATTCAATCTGGAGGAACGATTCGAGGACCTGCGCGGATTCATATTCGCATTGTCAGAAATAGATCAAGATGAAGAAACCGCAAACTGGCTGGCCAGCCCAGAGGTTGCAAGTCGCATCTTCTTCGCCACCGACGGCATACACCGTGGAATTGCCCGCTTTGTGGCTCAGGTCGGGGTCGCAATACGCAATGGATCAGGCTCCTTGAACTTCACCCTTTTGACACGAGTTTTTAAGGATTACTTTTGGGAGGGTGTTCAGCCTGGGCTCAACCCATTCGGCGACACTTTTCCATTGCGTCGCCTGTGTGAACCCGGAGAGCCTTACTCGGCAACGGCATTAGACGGTGACAACCACGCCAAAGGGGCCAATGACTACATGCGAAGGAACGAAGCATGACGTTCTGTGCCGGTGAATATCACACTTTCAGTGCGCCGCTTTTTCCGGTGACGCCGCAAACCAGACCAGATAGTCCAGTGCCACTTCAGGAATCGCTCGGGTCATGGTTGTTTCGCTTTTGCCATGCCAATGGCTATCCAGGTATCAACAGCCTCTTTTCTACGGAATTTGGACCCCGTGCATTGACTATGGGAGCCTCGACGGATGCGCCCTACAAATTGCAGGCCAATATTCAACTGATCGCAGCTGTAGCGAACGTCTCATTTGAACAGGTAGAAAGGCTCATGCTTAGTCAAGCTTTACTTGCGTTCCAAGGTAAGCCCAAGAATAAGAAAGGTCAGTGGATGTTGAGGTCTGGAAAGATCGAACGAATTGGGCCTTGCATGCGCCATGTCATTTGTCCACTGTGTGTCCTGGACGCCGCAGATCCATTTTGGTTGCAATCCTGGCGCCTGTCGACGACCACAGAGTGTCATCTTCACAATATATTGCTCCTGGATAGTTGCTCCAATTGCGATGCGCACTTCGTAATACACGGAAAGCGAACCCAACCGCTCGACCGCTGTGAATGTTGCAATTTGCATTTCAGCGAGATGCCTGTCGAAGCATGCAATACTACAAACGCGGCTCCGACATTTGCGCGAAAGGCTGGGCACAATCAGCCCTCCACGCTACCCGTCGCTCAAAGCAGCGAGCACCACTGGTGGTCCGGGGTCCGGCACATACTGACCTACTTTGAGGATCCTAGAAGAGCAGGCTCGCTAGTGCATGGTGAGCTTCCAGTTGAGTTTCGAGGCCTGTTTCTCCATATCAGTCAGAACACCAGGCGTTGTTTCGAGGAATGGTCAGTCCGGAACCGGCATACCGCTCTGCGATGCATGGATTGGTTGACAAAAAATTGGCCCAATAATTTCGTAAACCTGTTGGCATGTGCGGGGGATAGTTACAAGTTAGCAATGTGTTTAACCAAGGCTGAGCCGCAGTGGATTAAAGAAGCGCTGTCGCAGCTGGAATTGCGTACAAGAGCCTCTAACATACCTTCCCGACAGCGCCAACGTCCCTTGCTTTCCCAGCCAGTCGCATGCATTTCCGTGCCAGTATTTAAACATCGGAAAAGAACCGTTCCCAAAGGGCAGAACAACCCGCTTGCACATCGATGGACACCAGATTACACGGTTCGCGTTGTCAGGGCGCTCAATGCAAGGGTGTTGGCAATGTCAGGCTCGGTGGAATCAAAGTTAAGGTTCATCCTCGGTGCTAAAGCCATAATTTTGAAACGGGGTGCGTTAGGCCCCTGCATAGACGGCAATCCAGGCGTCGCTCAGGACGACCCGCTGAAACAAGCCTTGCAAACGATAAACGCGTGGACATCTTGCGTGCAACATCTCCATGCCACGGTTGAAAGGAAGAGCTCAATCCCTCTGCAGAGGTTAGCAATGCGCCTAAACAATAGGCATTTAACTAAATGGCTGGGTTGTGAGTTACTTCATGCGCAAGTTCCATTGTTTCAGTGGACAGAACAGCAGACGAGTAATCAAACATTTGCGAGGCAATGATGCCTGTCAATATCCTTGCCGCTGAACTGGACGATGCTGGTTTGCCTTTCGAGACTGGCTTGGGTCTTTCATCACTACTCTTCTGCGTCGATCCCATTGAGGGCAATGACCCCACTTTATGCGAATCCATGGCATCCTGGGTATGGCGACTGGCCCAGGCCAACGGGTACTTGGATGCATGGAATTTGCTTCGCAGTGGAGGGACGAAGCTGCAGGATTTCTCACGCCTTGATCTTGGACCCACTTGCCATATTGCTACCGCCGTGCTCTCCAACTTGACGCTGTTGCCACGGCAGGAAGTGGCAAGCCTCACCTTAACGAAAAACCTCCAGTATCTTGGTGTAGAAGAAAGTCTGATGGGGCATCCATGGGTTCTCAATTACGTCCCACCAGCCAGTAAACGCAAGGGTGCACGCCACGCCATCTGTACTACCTGCCTTCGCGAAGACGCAGTCCCTTATTGGCGCCAATTTTGGCGATTGGCGACGGCGGTGCGTTGCCCAGTACACCACCATGCGTTGATCGACCGGTGCCCCGTGTGTGGGGAACCAATCGTTTTGGCACATCAACGCAAGACACCGTTGGACCAATGCGAATCCTGCGGCACGGCCTATGCTGAACGCAGGGAAAGAACCTATCGCCATTCCCGATCCGAATGGATTGAAATGGCGCCGTTGGCTGTTCTTCAAGAACACCTGCCGCTGAAAGTGATTGACCCCCGGCTGTGGTGGGCGGGCTTACGTGCGCTGTTTTTCGTACTCTGCATCCCTCGTCGCGCGACGCGTTTTGCCGTGTCGAAAGTACCATCGACATATCTTCCCACTTTGCGGATGATTGCACAGTCCCCACGAGTCGATTTCGCGCGGCATTCGCTTTCCGTCCGGCATGACCTCTTGCGTATGGCTGCCTGGTTAACCCGTGACTGGCCCGCAAATTTCGTTGGGACAGTGAAAGCGGCGGGCATCACAGCCTGCGACTTTAGCGCCATGGAGTTCGGGTTGCCTTACTGGCTATATGCGGTAGTCAACGAATCACTCTACGGCAAGCGATACCAGGTTAATCAAGAGGAGGTCCGGGCAGCAAAAGCCGCGATGTCCAAATCAACAAAGCCGATTTCTAAAATCGCGTTGAAACGCCAGCTGGGCGTGACGGAAGGTAAGGCATTGGATGCGTTGCTGCCAGCACGTCTGAAGGCGCTGTCCCACGACACCATCTACACGATTATGGGCATGCTGGAAGTGGATATTCAGACTACAACCTCTGCCAGGGAGGCAAAAGCCAGTGCGATACGAGATGCCTGTTGTATCGCGGCGGCGACATGGCTGGGCTTGAGTTTCACTAAAGTTTGTGAATTGACTTTGAGTGATGGCCTTGCGCTGAATCGAACATGGCAGGCGCTTGTAGTACGAGACGAAACCAGCAGACAACTTATCAGCACCCATGAAATTCGATTGGCACAGATTTTTTGCCGGTGGGGAGACCTCTATGCAAATGGCGTGAGGCACAGATTTTGTCTATACCAGCAGAAGACCAATCGGTATTTTATTACTCGCTTTGGTCGCCCTAGTGGTGGAAATGGATTGGCTGCTCGATTTGCAGACCTTTTGCGCCGGGCAGGTGTAAATGACTGGGGGGCCGGGGTACGGCTGCTTGTCAAAGATGGAGGTCTTACCTCACAACTTGAGAAATGCCCACAGAGCATGTCCCTCTTCAACGAAATGCAGTCTTTCAATTCAGATGCAGGGAATGTCGACGAGTAACCTGCCTTGATCTGCACTGCAAGCGACTGTCGACATGAACTTGATAGAGGAGACTCGAACATGAAGAAACCAATACCTCTGCCGACAGGATTCAACTCCTGGCTTGATTACGCCATCGCCACCATGGACGCGCGTGGCGCTATTCTTGAACGCCTATTCACGGATGACGACTTTCCAACTCAGGATGAACTTCGTGCTGTTTCAAAAGCTGAGTTGGACGCGCTCAGAGCCAGGGCCGCATCATGAGTTCAAGATCAAACAAGCGGCGCGTCCTGAATCTTTTTCACGGACGATTTCACTCAGCATTTATTTGGCGGTCCGCTGAGGATTGCGAATGGTTGAATGTGACCCCGGTTGGAAGGGAGTTTGGAAGTCCGGACTACGAACGCCTTGAAGTTCTGGATCTATATTCTTATGGTGTTATCAGCAGTAGCCAAGCACTGCTGCTACTTGGACTCGGCACCCTTGACGCTTTGCATGCGCAAATGCTGGATGCAGAGATTGCAATCCCCGTTCCGGGTGTCGAGCCAGTTCTCCAAGGCCTTTTTGCGCAACAAGTCTGCCGGACCGTCAGTAATGACGACATGAACAAAGCCGTCGCCGATGCCGCGAGCGCAGAGTTCCACAGGAACCTTGCTAGAGCAAAAATGCATAAACACCGGGGCAAGTCAAAAACCAATGTCACGGCAATAGACTTGTTGGCGGATGAAGCCAAAAGTGCCACTGATGGCTCAATCGCCTCGATTGACGAAGCAATTGAATTCGTCAATGAAAGCAACTTGCGCATTGCGCCCCTGGAAAGTCACCTGAGGGAAGCTTGGCGCGTGGTGGAGGTTCAGGTGATAGGGAACTTGAGCTTGCAGGTACGCTTTGCCGACGGGGTGCAAGGCATGGTTAGGTTTGAACCTACCCACCTGACCGGCGTTTTCGAGGTCTTGAACGACCCGGCGTTCTTCAATCAGGTGCGTTTGGATACTGGTGTTGTGACGTGGCCGGGAGAGCTGGACCTGGCACCTGATGCGATGTATGACGAAATCAAAGCGCACGGCGAGTGGGTTCTACGATGAATTCAAAATATGTTGGTATTGTTTCCAATTCTCCAGCCATGCGCAAACGATCGCGTGGGCGGCGAAAGTGCTATTTGCGGAAAGGCCCTGCTCGTTAAATGAGCAAATTTCTCATGATTTTGGACTGCGATGGCGGCTACTCGATTGCGTGGTGGTGTACGGCAAGACGTGGGACCGCTCTGCTGGTGGACATCCTGTTGAGCACAATTCGAACGCGTGCTGGTGGTCTGGCCGATGGGATGTCCAAGGGCTCACTGGCGAGCAACTTGTCTGCCGAAAAATGGCTGTGATCCTATTTCTTGACTACGACGGGGTGCTGCACCCGGACTCAGCTTTTTTGGTCAAGGGGAGACCCACGCTCAAAGCAGAAGGTGAGTTGTTCATGTGGGCACCGCTTCTGGTGGAGGCGCTGGCCGACTTCCCAGAGGTGCAAATCGTACTATCAACGAGTTGGGTAAGGGAGTTGTCGTTTTCGCGTGCCCGTCGCTGGTTGCCAGAGGCATTGCGTACCCGTGTCGTTGGATCTACCTGGCACAGTGCCATGTCGTTTAAGCACGACGGCTTTCGCAGTCTCTCCACCTGGTGGGACGAGGCGACGCGCTACCAGCAAATAAAGCGATACGCGAGCCGCGCTGGGCTAACTGATTGGGTTGCCATCGACGATCAGCCGGAAAGCTGGAGCGCCGACGACCTGGACAAGCTGGTTCACACCCGTAGCGAGACTGGGCTTTCGGATCCTGTCGTGCTGGCACTGCTGGAGGCACGCTTGGAAGTCCTTAGAAAGTCAGAAGTATGCCAGTTTGCAGGCGACACTGGCGTCCAAATGTTAGCTTTCCCTCGGAGGTAGGCATGGCTATCTCAGACCATACCATTTTCAACGCCGCGCCACTGTTCTTCAGGCACAAAACAGAGGGCTATTTTGACCCGGATGATGTATTCACGGAGGATGATCACGCCCTCAGAGCCGAACTCGGCCTCCCCGAGTATGTGCAAGAACGCCGGTATCCGCCCATCCACACTTGGGGCATAGAGTGCCCGGATGTCTGGCTTGAAATCGTGCTAGATGCGGTCACCGCTATTGAATCGGCACTCAATGAAATGGTAACCGGTGGCGTAGCTATTGATGATCTGCCGGGGTGCTTTCAGATCAAAGAGAAATTTGGCGGGTTGCGACTTTACTGGCGGGCAGGCAAGGCCGCGCCTACCACCCAAACTCAAGCAGTGCGTGATGCCGTCGCCCAAGCGGAGGCCCGAGTTTTAAGCCTTCGACGGCGGGTGCCATGATCCTCTTCTGCGGCGACCCGCATGGCCAATTCGAGCACATCATCGCGGCGGTGCAGGAGTACCGGCCTGCTGCCGTCATCCTTTTGGGCGACCTGCAACCGCAAAGGCCCCTGGAGATTGAGCTGGCACCGATCCTGGCCATGACCGAACTCTGGTTCATCCACGGCAACCATGACACCGATTCCGAAGCCGACCACGATCACCTGTTTGGGTCTGACCTTGCCGACCGGAACTTGCATGGCCGAGTGGTCGAAATTGCTGGCCTGCGCGTTGCAGGATTGGGTGGCGTGTTTCGCGGCAAAGTGTGGACCCCCCCGGCACCGGCACGTTTTGACACCCCGCAACAGTATCTGGCCCAATGCGGTAAGGGCAACCTTTGGCGCGGCGGTTTGCCACTCAAGCACCGTAGCACCATCTTCCCGGTCGATTACGAGGACTTGAAAAAGCAGCGTGCCGACATCCTGGTCACGCACGAGGCCCCCAGCGCACACCCACATGGTTTTGCCGCCATTGACGAGCTGGCCCGCCGCTTGGGCGTGAGAACAACATTCCACGGTCACCACCACGAGCAGCTTGACTACAGCACAGAACGCGCCCGGCTTGGTTTCGACGCCGTTGGCGTCGGCCTGCGCGGGATTGCCGACATGACCGGGCAGGTGGTTCGTGCTCGCGAACTCGATACTGTGCCGGAACCGCCATGCTAATTTTTCTCGATACCGAATTCACCCAATTCGACCGCCCCGACCTCATCAGCATTGCACTTGTGGGTGAGGATGGCCGCGAGTTTTACGCCGAACGCACTGACTATCACCGGGACGCGTGCAGCGAATTTGTGCGCAAAGAAGTCTTGCCAGTGCTGCACCGTGTACCTGGCGCAGCTTGCGACCGCAGACAGCTCACCAACCGGCTGCACGCATGGTTTAACGACTTGCCGGAACCGGTCACGCTTGTTTATGATTTTGGCGGTGACTGGTTGCTCTTGGCGTCCGCCCTGCTGGACGCGGCTCACCAGAAACCGCCGCCCAACATTGGCGACAAACGCCACCTGGACAGCCACACCATCACGCACCCTGTTTTTGAGAAGGCGCTAAATTTCACCTACACCCAGGACTGGCCCCCACACCATGCGCTGGCCGACGCACGGGCACTTAGGGCAGGCTACCAAGCCTGGGATCAGTTTATGGCACCAATCAGGAGGATTCAATGACCATGCGTGCATTGACAGATTCGGAACTTCTGGCAAATGTCACCAAAGCATTGCTGGCGTCCCGAAGCCCAGAGAAGCCCGACCGGGATGAAGGCCACTCGTGGATCGAGTCACTAGATACAGAGACAGGACAAAGCACCTGGCAATGGTGTGATCTCTTTGATGAATGGACCCGATTGCAATTAAAGCTACGTGGTGTTTTTTGAGGCAGGCGACCAGCTCGACCCATTGGACTGCCCGGCGATGATCCTGTTTCTTGACTTCGATGGTGTCACGCACCCGCAACCCTGTGGTGATGAAAACGTCTTTTGCCAGTTGCATCTGATCGAGGCGGTTTTGCGCGAGCGCGAACTGCAAGGCGTCCATATCGTCATCAGCAGCAGTTGGCGGGAATATCATGGGCTTGAGGATATGCGGGAGTTTTTCTCCCAAGACATGCAAAGCCGCGTGATCGGTGTCACGCCCAACCTTTGGGACCAGGCACTAGCGCCTGCATTCGTGCGAGAGCGTGAGTGCATGGCCTGGCTGGCGACCAATCGCCCACCAGGTACGCCATGGCTCGCCATAGACGACCGCCCATCGTGGTTTCAACCCAATTGCCCGAACTTGTTTTTAACTGACACCGTGCAGGGCTTCCAGACGACGCAAACGGGGCCGCTGCGCGACATGCTGGTAAAGCGATTTTGAGATCCATGAAGCCGCTCTTGATGGACTCATTCAAGATCGTTCTCGTGCAAATGGCACTCCGGATTGAATTTCGTAATGTGCCCCAGCTTTATAGATGCCATCTTCAGACATGGGGCGATTCCTCTGGAAGATGGTCGATGAGCACCCGCAAAAAGATTGTTGTAGCCCAGAAACAGTCACAGAAAGTGATGTTGGTGACACCCGGACTGAGAATTGGAGTACCTGTTTCTACTACTGCAATAGGCTGGAAGCGGACATAAGGCGTTCTTCAATGCGGTCACAGCGTTCGATTTGACCGACGTCCACGCACTTGCGCACAGCAGCAGTCCGCGCCTGGACGGTCGTGCCAACCAACGAGTTGGATATTCAAAGAGGGGCTTGACGCTACTTTCCAACGAATGAAGCGATTACGCCCCAAGCTAGGGCCAAACCAAAAATGATAGGGAGGGCGCGCGCCGTTGCGTTCAGCCCCTTCTGTGGCTCGCCTCGCACAACTAGGCTAAATCCCCACGCCGCAAAAAATGCCACCCAAATGAATCCGAATATCCAGACGGTCGAAATGAATTGAGGCCCGCCATCACCGCGCACCGCGAACAACGAGAAGAATCCAAAGACAATGGCATTCACCGCCGTCATTGTGCCTACAGCAAGATAACCGACAAGCTTCGACATTGGTTTCATTTGCTAAGAACTATATCCCCAGTGGAGAACGCACTTGTATGTCTGCAAACGCTGCAGATCCGAACTACATTTTCCCCGGTTCCGGTCATTCAAGGTAAGGTCTCAGTTAGTGCGAAACGTCAGGGGAATTGGGCTATGCTCGTCGGTGATTTTGTCCGTTTTGTTACACCTCCAAGGTCGCGCCAAAGCGTGTGTTAGATTTGATCTCGGCTATTAAGCAGGCTGAGAAAGTGATCCTCTCTGCGCAGAGTCTGAAATTAAGAAGTTAATTCCGGAAAAGGTTCGATAAGCCAAAGGCTATTTGAGTTTCTCGGCTATGAGATCAGTAACTTTGACCAGTAAATGGCTCTACATCAATTACTGTGAACTGTTAAAACTATGGGGTTTCACCGTTGTTGTGTAAGTCATTGATTTGGTTAAGGATGCCAATTCATGTACTTTGAAAACCTACAGCGTTACCAGGGCAAACTCAGTGGCCCGCTGGTGGACCGCATTGACCTGCATGTGGAGGTGCCTGCCGTGACGTCCAACGAGCTGATGCAGGCGCCGCCGGGGGAGGCCAGCGCGGTGGTGCGTGCCCGTTGTATGGCCGCACGTGAACGCGCCATGGCCCGCCAGGGCAAGCCCAACCAGGCCTTGCAGGGGCAGGAGATCGACCAGTTTGTGCTGTTGGACGAGGCTGCCGCCAAGTTTTTGAACGTGGCCGCCACCCGTCTGGGCTGGTCAGCGCGCAGCACCCACCGGGCGCTCAAAGTGGCTCGCACCATTGCCGATCTGGCCGGTGCACACAGCACCCAGGTGACCCATGTGGCCGAGGCCATGCAGTACCGCAGGACACTGAAGTCAGCCTGACGCCACCCCAGATGCCTGCCGCTTGAATACTCAATCTGGCCTGAAGGTGCGGATGCCTGCAACGATGCGGGTCACCGTGGTCAGCGCACACAAGGCCGCAAAACCGTAGGCCAGTGGTGCAAACCAGCCGGGTGCCAGGCACATCAGCGTGAACACGGCCATGGTTTCGACACTTTCGGTCAGGCCCCCCAGGTAATACAAACCTTTGCTGGGGTAGGCCTCGCTGCTGATCTGCCGTTTGGCCGCCAGCACCGCAAACGCCAGAAAGCTGCCCGCTGTGCCCACAAAGCTGTAGATCAGCACAACTGCTGGCAGGGCGTTGGCCGCCGGGTTTGCCAGCGCAAAGGCCAGGGGAATCGACGCGTAAAACAGGAAATCGAGCGTGATGTCCAGAAACGCACCACGGTCGGTCGGTCGGGTCAGGCGCGCCACCGTGCCGTCCAGGCCGTCCGCCAGCCGGTTCAGCGCCATGGCCGCCAGCGCCCACAGCGGGTGGCCCAGGGCAATCAGCGGCAGCGCCAGCAGGCCCAGGGCAAATCCGATCCAGGTGAGTTGATTGGCCGACCAGCCTTGGCGCACCAAGTGCGTGGCCACCGCTGTCAACGGGCGTTTCAGCAGGGCGTTCAGGGCGCGGTCAAACATGGTCTGCTTGCCAATTGCTGATGTCCAACACCCGCCCGCCCGGCGGCACATCGGCCACGTCGTGGGTGACCAACAGGGTCGGGATGCCCAGACGGGTGATCTGTTCAAACACCAGACTGCGAAACTGCTCCCGCAACACGGCGTCCAGCCGCGAAAACGGCTCGTCCAGCAGCAGCGCCTGCGGTTGCGCCAGCAATGCCCGCATCAAGCTCACGCGGGCGCGCTGGCCACCTGAGAGTGTGGCCGGGTCGCGGTCGTGGAACCCCGCAAGGCCAACCTCGGCCAATGTCTGCTCGACCCGCTCACGGCGTTCTGCGCCGCGTTGACCAGCGGGCAGGGCAAAGGCCAAGTTCTGGCCGACGCTCATATGTGCAAACAACAAATCGTCCTGGAACAGAATGCCGATGCCACGCGCCTCGATTGGCAGGTTGTGCAGCGGGCGATTGTTGAGCCAAAGTTCACCCTGGGCGCTAAACGCCGGTGCCAGATCCCCGAGCAGCCAACTCAGCAGGGTGGATTTGCCCGAGCCGGAGACGCCGGCCAGGGTCACGATCTCGCCCGGCTGGATACTCAGATGTAAGTTCGAGAGCAGCGCTTGGCGCCCCAGAAACAGGTTCAGGTCAATGATCTTGAGCATCTCAGCGCACCCCTTGGTGATGGCGGCCCCAGGCCCGTGCCAATACCGTCGCCAACACAAAAGCGGCCAAAGGCAGCGCCACCTGTAACAGGGCTTGCACCGCCAGCACCTGTCGGCTGCCTCCCGCACTCAAGGCCACCGCCTCGGTGGTGACCGTATCAAAACGCCCGCCGCCAACAAACAGTGTGGGCAGGTATTGCGCCACACTCACCGCGAACCCGACCGCCCAGGCTGTCAACATGGGGCGCAGCAGCAGCGGCCACTTGATGCGTAAACAGGCTTGCAGCGAGGAGCAGCCCAGCGCACGGGCGCTGGTCATCAGCCGGGCGTCAAAAGCCCGGTAGGCACCCACCAGCGTGAGCAACATGTAGGGCAAGACCCACAGCAGGTGGCTCCACACCAGCGCCAGCGCGGTGGCGTCCAGCTGCAAACGCAGCAGGGCCGCGTATTGCGCCGCCACCAGTGGCAGTGTCGGAACAATCAGCGGCAGATATAACACCGCGTTCCAGCGTTGTGGCCCCCACTCCAACCAAATCAGCACCAGCGGCATGGCCAGCAGGCTCACTACCAGCGCCAGCCACAGGGTGGTCCAGAATGGCGCGAGGTTGGCGTTGCGCCAGGCATCCCAGGACAGCCCATCCGGCCACAGCGCCGGGAAAAACCAGCTGTCTGCCACCGACCAGAGTACCAACACAGCCAACACCGCATAACTGATGGCCAGCAGCGGTGTCTGCCACGGCCAAGGGTGTGGCACAGCAGCCCGACGCTGCCCGCTGGGGTAAGCCCGCCAACGCCGCAGCAGCCACCATACGCCACAGGCCAGTGCGCTGATGACCCCAAACAACAGCAACAGCGCTAACGCTGCGGCACCACCTTGCGCTTGCACGTTGGTATCTGGGTCACTGAGCCACTGCCAGGTCAGCACCGCCAGGGTGGGGGGAGTGCCCGGCCCCAGAATCAGCGCCATGTCCACCACCGATAAGCTGTAAGCCAGGGCCGCTGCCAAGGGCCAGCGCAGTCGCGGCAGCAGCAGCGGCCACAACACCTGGCGCCAGGTTTGTGCCGGGCTGTAACCCAGTGAACGCGCCACCGCGAGTTGCCGTGTCACCGCCTGCTCACCCATCAGCGCCGCCAGCACCCACAGCAGAAACCAGCTTTCCTTGAGCGCCAGGGCCAGTGCCAGGCTCAGGCCGTACGGGTCTTGCACCGTGACCCAGTCCGGTGGGCTGGCCCATGATAAAAAATGGCCTGTAACCCTTGCCAACCAACCGGAAGGTGCTATCAAAAAAAACAGGCCCACAGCAAACGCCACATGCGGCACAGACAGCAACACAGGCAGGCGCTGCTGCAGGCGCTGCCAGGTGGGACTGGGGTAGAGGCGAGTGGCCAACCCGGCGGTGATCAGCCCCGCCAGCAAGGTGCCCAGCAGTGCCGACATCAGCGTGGCAGACACCGCCTGCGGCCATTGCGGATCGACCAGCAAAGCCTGCCACACGTCCAGTTTGAAACTAGGGCCAAGCGCCCAATACAGGCCCGGCAGCAGCGGCACAAACACCAGTCCGACCAGGGTCAGCGCCGTCACCGCACCCCAATTGCATCGTGGTAGTCGGTGTTTTTCCGGTGCCGGGGCCTGTCGCAGCGCGGTGGTCATGAGGCTTTACTGGTTGAACTCAAACGCTGGGTGGGAAATCCAACCCGGTCTGGCGCTCTGTGGTCCGGCCCAGGTTTTCAGCGAGCGCCGTAACGCTTGAGCCACTCGGCCTCCAGTGCCTCGACCCAACTGGCGTGGGGTTCGGCCAGGGTCGGCACGTTCTCAGTCAGCACGCCCGGTGCCTTGTTGCGCATCTGTGCCTGCAGGTCAGCAGGCAACTTGCCCAGGTCCAACACGCTGCCATCACCCCAGACCCGGGTGTCGGCCTTGTGGGCCTGGGCTTGTGCAGACAGCAAGAAATTGGCAAACACCTGGGCACCGGCTTTGGCGCGGGCATTGGACGGAATGGCCAGGAAATGCACATTGCCAATCGTGCCGCGTGTAAAGCCAAAGCTGTAGGCGGTGTTTGGCAACTGGCGGCTGGTGATCAGGTTGGCGGCTTCGTTGGGGTTGAAGGTCAGCGACAGCTTGAGTTCACCATCGGCCAGCATGCGGTGCATGGCCGCCGCACTGGCCGGGAAGCTTTTGCCAGCGCGCCAGGCCGCAGTGTGCAACTCGTCCAGATAGGCCCACAACGCCGGTGTGGCGCTGGCAAAGGCCTGGGACGTCACGGGCTGTTGCAGTAACGCCGGGTTGGGTGTGAGCTCCAGCAGCAGCTGTTTGATGAAAGTGGTGCCGTGAAAGTCCGGCGGTTTGGGGTAAGTCACCCGGCCCGGGTTTGCCTTGGCAAAACGCAGCCATTCGGTCGCTGAACGGGGTGGTGTGGGTGTGACCGCCTTGTCGGCAATAAACGTCAGTTGTGCTGTGCCCCAGGGCGCTTCGTAACCGTCGGTCGGCACCGAGAAATCACTGCGCACCGGTTTATTGAGGTCCACCAGCCCCCAGTTCGGCAGCGACTCGGCCCACGGGCCGTACAGCAGGATGCCGTGTTTGAGGTTGCGGAAGTTTTCACCGTTGACCCACATCAGGTCGACCGAACCATTGCTGTTGCGACCCGCAGCTACCTCGGTCTGAATCCGCTTCACCACCTCGGCCGCATCAACGATCTTGACGTGTTTGACGGTGACGCCATAACGGCTCTGTACCTCTTTGGCCGCCCAGTCGATGTAGCTGTTGATGGCCTCACCACCGCCCCAGGCGTTGAAATACACCGTCTGTCCCTTGGCCTGTGCCAGGGTCTGGGGCCAGTCGGTCGCCAACACCGGGGCACATAAACCCAGGCCAAGGGCCAGGGTGGTAGCGAGTTTGGCGAGTGTCATTCTGCGCGGTCCTTCACAAGGCTAGGGTTTTGTAGGCGAGGTTTACAGATTAGGTGCCAGCAGGCGCTGCAGGTCTTTGGCCTCCAGGCCACGGCGCTGTGCCATGTCTTGCAACTGGTCGTCACCAATTTTGCCGACGCTGAAATAACTGGCCTGCGGGTGGCCGATGTAGAAGCCGCTGACGCTGGCGGCCGGGCTCATGGCCAGACTCTCGGTCAGGCTCATGCCGATGTCTTCACATTGCAGCAGCGCAAACAGGTCTTTTTTGACACTGTGGTCCGGGCAAGCCGGGTAACCAGGTGCCGGGCGGATGCCAGTGTATTTTTCGGCAATCAGCTCCTGCGGGCCCAAGGCCTCGCTTGGGGCATACCCCCACAAATCAGTGCGCACCCGGTGGTGCAGGTACTCGGCAAAGGCCTCGGCCAGCCGGTCCGCCATGGCTTTGAACAGAATGGCGCTGTAGTCGTCATGGGCGGCCAGGAATTGCTGCTCTTTTTTCTCGACACCCAGGCCGGCGGTTACCGCGAACACACCGACGTAGTCCTGCAAGTTGGGGGGTGTGACGCCGGATGATGCTGGTTCTTGTAAGTCTTTTTGGCCTTTAACCCTTATACCTTCTGGGCTGGATGCTACGTTGTCAGGAGCAATGTCTTTGGGAGCCACAAAGTCGGCCAGGCAGCGGTTGGGCAGGTAGCTGCCATCGTCTTCCTTCTCGCGGACGGCTTGCTGGCGCAGACCGTACCAAGTCAGCGCGACAGTGCTGCGGCTGTCATCGGTGTAGAGCACGATGTCGTCACCCACCGCGTTGGCGGGGTACAGACCGACCACCGCGTTGGCACTGAGCCAGCGGCCTTCGATGATTTTCTTGAGCATGGCCAAACCATCGGCGTAGACCTTTTGGGCCTCCACCCCGACCACCTCGTCGTCCAGAATCGCGGGAAACGGCCCGGCCAGGTCCCAGGTCTGGAAGAACGGGCCCCAGTCGATGTAACGGGCAAGCTCTGCCAGGTCAAAGTTCTTGAACTCACGTCGGCCAATGAACTTAGGCCGGGTGGGCTGGTAGGTCGTCCAGTCGATCGGGGTTTTGTTGGCGCGGGCTTTGGCCAGCGGCCACAGCGGAATCTGTTTTTTGTTGGCGTGTTGCTGGCGCACTTTGTCGTAGTCGGTCTGCAACTCGGCCAGATAGGTATCGGCATGTTCACCGAGCAGGCTCTGCGCCACACCGACGCTGCGCGAGGCGTCGGGCACATAGACCACCGGGCCCTCGTAATGCGGCGAAATTTTCACGGCAGTGTGCACCCGGCTGGTGGTGGCGCCACCAATCAGCAGCGGGATTTTTTTGATGCGGAAGTAGTCGTCCTTTTGCATCTCACCGGCCAGGTACTGCATTTCTTCCAGGCTGGGGGTGATCAGGCCACTTAGTCCAATGATGTCGGCGCCCTCGGCCTTGGCGCGGGCTAGGATCTCGTGGCAGGGCACCATCACGCCCATGTTGACCACATCAAAGTTGTTGCACTGCAAGACCACGGTGACGATGTTTTTGCCGATGTCGTGCACGTCACCCTTGACGGTGGCAATCACGATCTTGCCCTTGGTCTGGACGTCGCGCCCTGCGGCCTCGTCGCGGCGCTTTTCTTCTTCGATGTACGGGATCAGGTGCGCCACGGCCGACTTCATGACGCGGGCCGACTTGACCACCTGCGGCAGGAACATCTTGCCCTGGCCAAACAGGTCACCCACGATGCTCATGCCCGCCATCAGCGGGCCTTCGATCACATGCAGGGGGCGGCCACCTTTGGCAACGATGGCCTGGTAAGCCTCTTCAGTGTCTTCCACAATGAAGTCGGTGATGCCGTGCACCATGGCGTGGCTCAGACGCTGTTCGACCGTGACCGGGTGTTCCGGTGTGCCGCGCCATTCGAGTCGTTTGCTCTCGTCCTTGGCGCCACTTTTGGCGGTCTCGGCGATTTCGACCAGGCGCTCACCGGCGTCGGGGCGGCGGTTCAGCACCACGTCTTCAACACGTTCGCGCAGGATAGGCTCCAGGTCGTCGTAGACACCGACCATGCCGGCGTTGACGATACCCATGTCCATGCCCGCTTGGATCGCGTGGTACAGGAACACGGTGTGGATGGCTTCACGCACCGGGTCGTTGCCGCGGAAGGAAAAGCTCACATTCGAGACGCCGCCGCTGACCTTGGCGCCCGGCAGATTGGTTTTGATCCAGCGTGTGGCGTTGATGAAGTCGACCGCGTAGTTGTTGTGCTCCTCGATGCCGGTGGCAATCGCGAAGATGTTCGGGTCAAAAATGATGTCTTCCGCAGGGAACCCCACCTCGTCGACCAGGAGGCGGTAGGCGCGCTCGCAAATCTGGATCTTGCGCTCATAGGTGTCGGCCTGGCCCTGTTCGTCAAAGGCCATCACCACCGCTGCGGCACCATAACGGCGCAGCAATTTGGCGTGGTGTTTGAAGGCGTCGACACCTTCCTTCATGCTGATCGAGTTGACCACCGCCTTGCCCTGCACACAACGCAGGCCGGCCTCAATGACACTCCACTTGCTGGAGTCGATCATGACCGGAACCCTGGAGATGTCTGGCTCAGATGCTATCAAATTCAGGAACTTCA
Organism: Rhodoferax sp. BLA1; assembly: GCF_013416775.1. GTDB lineage: Bacteria > Pseudomonadota > Gammaproteobacteria > Burkholderiales > Burkholderiaceae_C > Rhodoferax. The sequence continues at coordinate 193,810 of NZ_SZVI01000001.1, read as the reverse complement.
CCATGGCCGCCTGGCTGTCGAGCATGGCCTCGTCCATGTTGATGTCGATGATCTGGGCGCCGTTTTCCACCTGCTGGCGCGCCACACTCAGCGCCTGGTCGAACTGACCGTTGAGGATCATGCGGGCAAAAGCCTTGGAGCCGGTGACGTTGGTGCGTTCACCCACGTTGACAAAAGTGGCGCTCGGCGCGGCGTCGGCGGCCACAGCCACACCAATCGTCAATGGCTCCAGGCCGGACAGTTTCAGGGGGGGGACAACAGTTTCAGACATGTAACTCACCTGTGAAATTCAGAATGGCAGGTGAGCGTCGTTGTGTATATCCAAGCCTGACGGGTCGTGTGGCCCGCTGCAACGCTCCTTGGAAGGCGCCGATTTTAGCGGGGCGCCCCTTCACATCACACACCACGTGTCGCGGCCGAATCCACCACCCCGCATGCTTGGGTTGCCCACCAGGGTGTGAAGCCGCAAGAACCATTGCTAACCACCGCATGGTATGGGGGCTAACTGCCAAAAAAGGGCGCCCAAAGCGGGTTGACAGGTAAGATGCGCGCCCTGCCAAATTGCCCGTCCTTGTCCTGAGCCGTGGTTGTGGTGTGTTGATGTTTTACCCGGACCTGTGTTCACTTTAAGAGGCTTGTTGGATGAACGTGTTGTCGTCGTTGACGCTGCGTCAGTGGCTGACTGTGCCATTCACCGTCTTGATGGTCGGTGTGGTGGTGCTGATGGGCGCCTTGTCGTACTTCACCGGCAGCCAGGCGGTGAATACGGTCTCGCAGCACCTGCTGCAGGAGATGGTGGCCCGCGTGGGCCAGGCTGTTAACAGGCATGTGGTGGGGTCGGCTGCGGTGCTGGAGGCGGCCTTCCCCACAGGCTTGGAGGTGCCCGACACCATCGACGCCGAGTTGGACACTTTACGCACCCGGCTCTGGATCGCCACCTCTTTACACACCGACCCCAACAACTTTGTCTATTACGGCAACCGGCACGGCCAGGCCATTGGTCTGCTGCGTTTGAGTTCCGACGAGGCTGAGCTGCGCTATAAGTTGCGGGCCGATCAATTCCGCAGTTTCAGCCGTTTTAGCGGGATCAACGGGGCGTTGGGGCCAAAGACTTTCGAGACAAAACACTTTGATCCGCGCGAGCGTCCCTGGTACAAGGCGGCGCAGACCAGTGTGTTGTCGGCTTGGACCGCCATCTACATCGACTTCACCACCGCGGAGCTGGTGGCCACCCGTGCCCGGCGGGTGCTGGACGAACAAGGTGGTTTGCGAGGGGTGGTGGCCACCGACATTTCCTTGCAGCGGCTGAACCAGTTTGTCAGCAGCCTCATGCTCAGTGAACACGGCGTGGCCTTCATCATCGAGCCGGATGGCAAACTGATTGCTTCGTCCAGTGGACCCAATATCAAACGCCTTCCTGACGGTGGCAGTGAACGCATGATGGCCATCGACAGCGTCAGCGCCTTGCAGCGTGCCGCTTACCAGCAGGTGCGGGACCGACTTCAGTCAGCCAGCCTGGGCGTGGGCCCGCGTACGCTAGAGTTCAACGGACCTGACGGCGAGGTGATTGAACTGGCGTTTGACCGCGTGCTGGACCAGGCGGGCCTGGACTGGCTGATTGTGGTGGCGGTGCCGCGCAGCGATTTCATGGAAGGGATCACTGACAATATCTTTCGCACCGCCTTGATCGGGCTGCTCGGTGTGATGGCGGCGGTGGTCTTGGGCTTGCGCATTGTGGGCTGGGTGGACCGGGACATCAAACGCCTGACCGAGGCGGCAAAGCAAGTGGGTGAGGGGCGTCTGGAGGCGCCGCTGGAGGTGTACCGCAGTGACGAAATTGGGGTGCTGGCCAACACCTTCCGCAAAATGCAGTACCGGCTGCGCACCGATGTGCTGACCGGGCTGAGCAACCGGGAGATGTTGTTGCGCAGCATCACCCAACGTATCGAACACAAACGCCGCCAGCGCGACGCCTTGTCATTTGCGGTGTTGTTTGTGGACCTGAACAACTTCAAACTGATCAACGACCATCTGGGGCACGACGCCGGTGACCGGGTGCTGATGGAGATCGCCACGCGCCTGAGCAAGGCGGTGCGCCCCGGGGATGTGGTGGCTCGTTACGCGGGTGATGAGTTTGTGCTGCTGATCAATGACATCCCGTCGCGGCAGGTTGCGGATCAGGTGCGCAAAAAGTTGGAGGCCACCTTGCTTGAACCAGTGCAGCAGGTGGACCTTGGTGCGGTGCCAGATGGTGCCGGTTTTGGTGGGGCGGTCGGTTTGGCGATGTTCCCGCTGGACGGTGACACCGCCGAGCTGCTGATTGAACGGGCCGACCAGGAGATGTATGAGCGCAAACGGGCCTGGCGGCAAGATACCTGACCCGGCTGGGTGTGGCCGTGCACGTCTTGCTTGGCTGTGTTTGGGCCGCTGCGGCCAGCGGCCTGATCATTCAGGTGTTCAGACCTGTTCCCACTGCCCGCTCTGGTCTGACTTGAACAAGGCGTCGATGATGCGCATGTTGCAGATCGCGTCATCCAGTCCATAGGGCAGGGGAATCTCACCTCGCACCGCTTGTGAAAACGCGTCCCCTTGCAGGGTGTACATGTCACACGCAGGCAGCGTCTCACGCACTGCCGACACCCCGCCGATCTGGCTGCCATCGTCAAGCAACAAGTCGGTCGTGCCGCCCAGCGGCGCGTTGAACGGGATCACCAGCTCCAGGCGCTGTTTGGTGCCAACGGCCTGGACACGCTGGAACGGCACCGATTGGGTGGAGACGGTGAAGTCCAAGCGGCGCCCGCCGCCAAAGTCGAGTATGGCGCTGGTGGTGCGGTCGGTCTGGAACTCCGGGTCGCGGTCGATCAGCGTGATCACACGCAGTGGCTCTGCCTCAAACAGAAAACGCCCGGCCACGATGGCGTAACAACCAATGTCGTAGAGCGCGCCGCCGCCCACATCGGCGCGGTTGCGGATGTTGTCACTCTGGCGGTTGAAGTACGAAAAAAAGGCCTGCACCGTGCGCAGCTCCCCCAAAGCGCCGCTGCGCACCAGCTCGCGTGCACGCTGCCACTGCGGGTGAAACCGCACCATGAAAGCCTCCATGATGTGCACCTGGCCCGCTACCTCGCGCAGCTGTTCGGCTTCCTGCGCGGTCATCGAGAAGGGTTTTTCACACAACACATGTTTTCCAGCGCGTGCGGCGGCCAGTGTCCAGGCCACATGCTGGTCGTTGGGCAGCGGGTTGTAGATGGCCTCAATCTCGGGGTCGGCCAGCAGTTCTTCATACGAGCCATAGGCCTTGGGGATGCCCAGTTCGGTAGCCACTTTTTGTGCCGAATCGAGCGAACGCGAGGCAATCGCGCTCACCTGGCTGTGCAGGCCTTTCTGCATGGCCGGAATGACTTTTTCGCGGCCGATCTTGGCGGTGCTGAGCACGCCCCAGTTAACTTTTTTCATGGCAAGACTGACCTTGTGTGGTGGTTATAGATGGTGCTTTATACCAAGTAACACAGCGACCTGGCGGTATCTGGCAGCCAGACCGGTGCAACGCGCAGAGTGCGCGCAGGCGCTTGGCCGGAGATCAGAAACATGATGTGCCAGCTATTGCAGCTTAGCGTGACTTTGTTAACGTTATGAGCCTGTAGCCCATGCTTTGTCTGGGGGTATTGCTATCTAAAATGAATGTCTTTCTTGGTGGTTGAGTGGAGGTGGCCAAGTCAGCGGGAAGGGCGTCGCGCTGCGATGCATTGGCCAAACCCAGTCACATCACGGCGGCCTGAACAGGCATAACAACAAAACTGTCCAGGCGGTTTGAACGCCATTCTTTTTCTATGCAAACCATGAACCTTGAGCGGGCCAAAACACGCGCCCAGTTGTGGCTGTCTGCCAGCCGGGATGGTTTGGTTATGCTGCTTCCCCTCACATTCATCCGCGTCGTCATCACGATCGCCTTGAACTTTCCGTGGAACGATTGGCCCCAGGCATGGGGGATGCAGTCAACAGCGTCCTGGCTGCTGGTGGCCGCCCGGCTGGATGCCTCGTTGGGCGTCATCATGGGGCTGGGCATGGCGCTGTGTGTTGGCAACCGGCTCTATGTGGCTTTGAAACGTGTGGAAAGCAGTTGGCTGACGCCGATGCTGGTCAATCTCTTGTGTCTGGTGAATTTTTCAGTCGGCATGGTGTTTTTAGTGGGTGGTCTGGAAAACTCGCTCGGGCAATCACTGCTGTTGGGCATTCTGACGGGCATCCTCACTGTTGAGGTGTTTCATGTCTACATTCGGCTCAAGCCTGTCGCCATGCGCACGGTGGGGCTGGACGGCAGTCTGCTCTTCAGGCGTTCTTTTCACCAGTTGGTTCCGGCGGCATTGGTCTGTGTCATGACGAGCTTGGTGATGGCATTGCTGTCGTTATTGGGCACTGGACTCACGCATCTGTTGCAGATGTTGGTGGTGTTTGACCCTCTTCGGCTGGGTGGGGCCTATGCCCTCAATCTGTTGATCGTTTTTGTCAACCAGCTGCTGTGGTTGCTTGGTTTGCATGGCGGCATTCTGGTAGAGGCCGTGGGTGGCAATTTGTTGGCCCCAGCCGATGTGGTGTTTGATGCCCACTTGGCCTCAGCGAATTTTGTCAACACCTTTGCTTACCTCGGCGGCTCTGGCGCCACCTATGGCCTGCTGTTGGCGATGTGGCTGGTGTGCAAAGACGCCCAGATGCGGCGGCTTGGCAAATATTCGGTGGTGCCTGCGGTTTTTAATGTCAATGAAGTTCTGGTGTTTGGCCTGCCCATCATCTTCAGCCCGATTCTGCTGATGCCTTTTCTTTTGGCGCCACTGGTCTGTGCCTCGATCGCCTTGTTGGCGCACGGCGCCGGGTGGCTGGTGTTGTCCGGGCATGCCGTCACATGGAGCACGCCGATCTTCATTTCTGGTTATGTGGTTTCCGGTGGGCTTGCAGGTGTGTTCACACAGCTGGTAGGGGTGTTGGTCAGCACCGCCTTGTATTGGCCTTTTGTCAAGCGGCTGCAAGCCGAGCGCAGTCGCGTCCAGGCGGACACGGTGACCCAGGCTCTGGTGCAGCTATGTCATCTGGAAGCTCCCCGACGCCAGGTTCTCCACCGATTTGATGAGCTGGGCGATTTTGCGCGCGCGTTACATGCTGATTTTGAGGCCGCCCTGGGCACGCCGCAGGTGTTTCAGATGTACCAGCCCAAACATGATGTGCAGGGACGGGTCTGTGGTGTGGAGGCCTTGTTACGTTGGACCCACCCTGTGCACGGCGCCATCATGCCTGCGGCGATCATCAATGTGGCGGAAGAGACGCGGCTCATCAACCAGATTGGCAACTGGAGTCTGGAGACAGCCTGTGCGGCGCTGCAGGACTGGAAGCGCCAGGGTGTTGGGGGTATTTGTATGTCGGTCAACCTGTCGCCAGTGCAGCTGGAGGACGCGAGCTTCGCCGCGTTTGTGGGGCAGTGTCTGGCGCGTTTTGGCCTGAGCCCCTCAGAGCTTGAGCTGGAGGTCACCGAGGGCCGCACCCTGGCCACGACACCGCAGGCCGATGCCACGCTCAGGAAGTTGTGTGCTCTGGGTGTGCATTTGTCTGTGGATGACTTCGGCATGGGCAGCAGTTCGCTGTTGTACATGCAGCGTTTTGAGGTCAGCGCGATCAAGATCGACGGCAGTCTGACCCGGGACGTGATGAACAACAGCGTTTGCTCGGACATCATTCGCAGCATTGGCATGCTGGGCAAGAAGCAGGGGGTGCGGGTGGTGGCCGAGTTTGTGGAGACCGCTGCGCAGCGTGACAAACTCGCGCAACTGGGCTGTGACGAGTTTCAGGGCTACCTCTACAGCCCGGCCATCAATTCAAAGGCATTTTTGGTCTATTGGCACAAGCATGAAGGCCGGAAGCATCCTTAGACGTGGCGAGTGACTTGTTGGTGTGGGGCTTTGCACGCAGGGTGAGGGTGGCCAGGCGTGGCAGATGGCGTAGGTTGGTCCACACTTTGTGTAGGTCAAACTTTCAGGTGTTTTGTGCTTCTAGCCCTTTTGTTAAAAGGGCTAGAAGCTATTTAAGCTATAGCGATATGTCTGCTGCAGCTGGTTCTGGTCAGCACAAAGCGCCATCGTTCACTTGGTTCAGCCAGGCTACATCGACAGAAACTGCCGCAGCTCGGGGGTTTTCGGGTGGTTGAAGATTTCGTCGGGGGTGCCCGCTTCGTGGATCAGGCCCTGGTGCATGAAGACCACGCGGTCGCTGACCTTGCGGGCAAAAGCCATCTCATGGGTGACCAGGATCAGCGTCATGCCATCGGCCGCGAGCATTTCCACCACTTGCAGCACCTCGCCCACCAGCTCCGGGTCCAGCGCCGAGGTGATCTCGTCACACAACAACACCGTGGGTGACATCGCCAGCGCACGCGCAATCGCCACACGTTGTTGCTGCCCGCCCGAAAGCTGGTCGGGCATGCGGTCAAACAATTGCCCGAGGCCAACACGCTCCAGCAAGGCCAGGGCCCGGGTACGTGCATCGTCCTTGGGGATGTTTTTGGCCAGGGTTGGCGCCAGCATCACATTGCGCCCGGCGCTCAGGTGCGGAAACAGGTTGAAGCTCTGGAAAATCATGCCGACCTGTTGGCGCAGTTCCCGCATGGCATTGGCGTCGCCATGTTTCAGCGCCTGGCCGTCAACCGACAGGCTGCCGCGCTCGAAGCTTTCCAGCCCGTTGATACAACGCAACAAGGTGCTTTTGCCTGAGCCACTTTTGCCAATGATGCAGACCACTTCTTTGCGGCCCACTTGCAGGTCGATGCCCTTGAGCACTTCGGTGGCGCCAAAACTTTTGTGCAGGCCGCGAATGTCGACCAGGGCAAAGGGGGGAGCGGAGGATGAGGTCATAAATCAGGCCAGACGGCGGTTTTCCAGGCGCTGACTCCACCACGAGAGCGGGTAGCACAGGACAAAGTACAACAGGCCCACAAAACAGTAGGCCAGAAACGGTTGGTAGGTGGCGTTGGAGATCATCTGCCCGGCTTTGGTCAGCTCGACAAAACCGATGACGGATGCCAGCGCTGTGCCCTTGATGATCTGCACCAGAAAACCCACGGTGGGTGCAATCGCCACCCGCATCGCCTGCGGCAAGATCACATAGCGCATCTGCTCGGTGTAGGTCAGCGCCAGGCTGGTGGAGGCTTCCCATTGCCCCTTGGGCACCGCATTGACACAGCCGCGCCAGATTTCGGTGAGGTAGGCGCTGGCGTACAAAGTCAGGCAGATGGCGGCAGACACCAGCGGCGAGGTGTCCATGCCCAGCAGCGCCAGGCCAAAGTAGACCAAAAACAGCTGCATCAGCAAGGGGGTGCCTTGAAAAATCTGCACATACCAAACCACCGCCGTGGACACACCCGGCAGCTTGGAGAAACGCAGCATCAGCAGGCCCAGACCGGCCAGGCCGCCGCCGATGAAGGCGATCAGCGAGAGTGCCACTGTCCAGCGCGCGGCCCCCAGCAAAAAGGTGAAGATGTCCCAGAGAGAAAACTGAACCATGGTGGCCTGCTTGTTAACGTCTGGCAAAAATGAAACGTGGCCCGACCCAGTACAACAACTGGCGCAGCGCGATCGCCAGCAGCAGGTAGATGGCGGTCACGATGATGTAGGACTCAAAACTGCGGAAGGTGCGGCTGGAGATCAGGTTGGCTGCCTGCGACAACTCTTCGGCCGAGATCTGCCCACACACCGCCGAACCCAACATGACGATGATGATCTGGCTCACCAGCGCCGGCCAGATGCGCGCCAGCGCCGGTGGCAACACCACCCGTGAGAAGGTTTGCCAGGGCGTGAGCGCCAGGCTCAAAGCGGCTTCGAGCTGGCCTTTGGGCGTGGTCTGCAGACCGGCGCGAACAATCTCGCAGGCATAAGCGCCCAGGTTGAGCACCATGGCCAATACACAGGCGACCTCCACCGACAGGCGCAAGCCCAGTGAGGGCAGGCCGAAGAAGATAAAAAACAGCTGGATGATGAACGGCGTGTTGCGCGCCAGCTCCACATAGGCGCCCACCCCCCGTTTCAGCAGCGGACCACCATGCAGCCGCGCCCAGGCACAGGCGGTGCCCAGCAGTGCACCCAGCACCGCCGAGATGGCGGTCAGGATGACGGTGAGCACCAGCCCACGCAGCAGCATGGGCCACTGGGCCAGGACGGTGCCAAAGTCAAATTCAATCATGGTGATCTGGGGCTGGCGAGCAACTGCTGTTTAGTCAGGCAAAACGCCGGTGCCGCGGCCCAGCCATTTTTGGGAATACTGCTCCAGCGTGCCATCGGCCTTGGCGGCGCGCAGGATCTCGTTGACCTTGGTCAGCAGCGCGGTTTCACCCTTGCGCACACCAATGAAGTTGGGCGAGTCTTTCAGCAGCAGCTTGTATTCGGCCTGCATCTGTGGGTTTTTCTGAATGGCGGCGGCAGCCACGGCCGCACCGGTGGCCAGCAGTTGGGTCTGTTGCGACAGGAAGGCGGCTACGGTGGTGGAGTCGTCTTCAAAGCGTTGGATCTTCAACGTGGGTGGGGCCACTTTTTGCAACACGTCGTCCTGGATGGTGCCGCGAGTGACGGCAATACTTTTGCCAGCCAGGTCGTCAAAACTCTTGATGCTGAGCGCCTTGGGGCCAAACACCGCCTGGAAGAACGGTGCGTAGGCAACGGTGAAATCGATCACTTTTTCACGCTCCGGGTTTTTGCCTAGAGCCGAGACGATCAAGTCAATCTTTTTGGTCTGCAGGTAGGGGATACGGTTGGGGGTGCTGACCGGCACAAAGTCGGCTTTCACGCCGAGTTTGTCGGCGATCAGTTGCGCTGTGGCAACGTCCACACCGGTGAGTTTGAAATCAGGTCCCATGTAGCCATAAGGGGGAAAGTCAGAGGCCACACCCAGGGCGATGGACTTCTTGGCCAACACCGCAGTGAGGGAGTCATCGGCCGCATGCGCGGGACTTGCCAGGGACAAAACAGCGCTAGCCAACAGGCCAGCCAAGGTGGAGATCGCTTTGAATGTCATGGGGGTTCCTGTAAAAAAATGGGACACAGTGGGCTTGACGCAAGATGTGTGCCGCCTGAATTCCGCCTGGCACCACCCTTGCAAACAGATCGTGGACAATATGGAAAATATGTTTCACAAAACTAAACTATGAAAAATATGTTTCTTGATGGTGCGCCGACTGCCCTGTTTTGGGGAGATAGGCACCAAAACCAGCCAGCCAACTTGCCATGACCCAGATCCCCTCCTTAAAAGAACGTATCCAGAGCCAGTACGCAGACCTGTCGCAGGTGGACTGCAAACTGGCCGATGTGGTACTGGCACATGAAAAAGACCTGCTGGCCTACAACGCCACCGAACTGGCGGCGCTGGCAGGTGTGTCCAAGGCCAGTACCGCACGCTTTTTCAAGCGCCTGGGGTTTGCCGACTTTCAGGCCTTTCGGCAACACCTGCGTGACGGTGCGCCCCAGCCCTCGCCGCTGTACCGCATGGCGCAGCAGGGCACACGCGCCAGCCCGCTGCAGCAGCACATGGCGCAGGATGCGCAGCAGTTGCAGGCCATCGCCGACAGTGTGCAAGACAGTCAGGTGCAGCAGACCGCCAAGTGGCTGGCAGGCGCGCCACGGGTCTGGGTGGTGGGTTACCGCAATGGCTACATGGCCGCTTTTTATGCGCAGGCCCTGTTGTCGCAGTTGCGTGGCAATGTGTTTCTGCTCAACGATGGCGCCGGGGCCGATGCCGAGCGCCTGGCCGACATCCGCCGTGGTGATGTGTTGCTGGCCATGGACTTTCGCCGCCGCACCCGTCGCCTGAGCCAGGTGGTGAATCTCGCCTGTGATGCGGGTGCGGTGCTGGTGCTGGTCAGCGACGCCCATGTGTCTGCCCTGTCGTCGCGTGCACAGGCGCTGTTTGTCTGTCCGGCCGATGATGACGCGGTTTTTGACTCCTATGTGGGCGCCATCAGCCTGATCAATTACCTGGCCAGCACCACCTTGACCAAACTCACCCCCAAAGCCCGCGCCCGCATGGCTGCTATCGAGCAGGCCCATGCGCAATTGGCTGACCTTGAACCTTCTTTTTGAAACCCCACCCATGAATCCATTGACTACCCACCCTTTTACTTTGCTCGTTAATCCCCGTTTTCAGCCTGCCGAACTGTATGGTGAACAGCGCGCCAGCCTGCTCAGTGCCCCGGCACTGGCACAAGCGCAAGCCGTCATCACCGCTTGGCCGGGTTATGCGGTCACGCCCTTGTGTGTTTTACCTAGCCTTGCACGCACTGCAGGTGTGGGCAGCATCCACTACAAGGACGAGGGTTCGCGTTTTGGCTTGGGCAGCTTCAAGGCGCTGGGTGGTGCCTATGCGGTGGCACGCCTGTTGTGTCGTGAACTGGGTCAACGTCTGGGCCGCCCGGTGAGTCACGCCGAGTTGCAGCGTGATCCGGCCTTGCGCCAGGCCTGTGGCGACATCACCGTGACCTGCGCCACCGATGGCAACCACGGCCGCTCCGTCGCCTGGGGCGCGCAGATGCTGGGTTGCCGTTGTGTCATCTACATCCACGCAACCGTCAGTGAGGGGCGCAAGCAGGCGATTGCCCGCTACGGCGCCCAAGTGGTGCGTACCAGCGGCAATTACGACGAGGCGGTGCAACAGGCTGATCTTGATGCCAAGACCCATGGCTGGTTTGTGATCTCGGATACCTCGTACCCGGGTTACATGGACGTCCCGCGTGATGTGATGCAGGGTTACCAGTTGATGGTGCATGAGGCGGTCAACGCCTTGCCGCAGTGGCCCACCCATGTGTTTGTGCAGGCCGGTGTGGGCGGTTTTGCGGCGGCGGTGTGTGCCTATTTCTGGGAACGCAACCCCGAGCAGCGCCCGGTGTTTGTTGTGGTGGAGCCTGAGCGGGCCGACTGCCTGTTGCAAAGTGCACGTGCAGGTGCAGGTGAGGTGGTGGCGGTCAAGGGGGATCTGGACACCCTGATGGCTGGCCTGGCCTGCGGCGAGGTGTCTTTGTTGGCCTGGCAGGTGCTGGCCAGCGGTGCCAACGCCTTTTGCACCATTCCCGATGCGGCGGCGGTGGAAACTATGCGTTTGTTGGCCAGCCCGCCGCAGGGGGACCCCACCATCGTGGCTGGTGAGTCTGCGGTGGCCGGTCTGGCGGCGCTGCTGCTGATGGCGCAAGACAGCGCAGCCCGCACCGCCCTGGACCTGACACCCGATAGTCGGGTGCTGTTGTTTGGCAGCGAGGGCGACACCGACCCAGCCTTGTACCAACAACTGGTGGGCCGCAGTGCCAGCCAGGTACGCCAGGATGTGGTTGCAGCATGAGCACCCCACAAATCAATGGTCAGCGTCTTTTGGATAGTCTGCAGGCGCTGGGACAGATCGGCGCCTTGCCCGGTGGTGGTGTCAATCGCCTGGCACTCACCGAGGCCGATGGTCAGGGCCGCGACTGGACCGTGGCGCGCATGCGCGAATTGGGTCTGCGTGTTGAGGTGGATGCGATTGGCAACATCTTTGGCACCTTGTCCGGAACGCAAGACTTGCCACCGGTGATGGTGGGCTCCCACATCGATACCGTGCGCACCGGCGGTTTGTACGACGGCAACTATGGTGTGTTGGCCGGTTTGGAACTCGTGGCCACGCTGATTGATGCCGGTATACAGACCCGCCGCCCTTTGACCGTGGCGGTGTTCACCAACGAGGAGGGTGCGCGCTTTCAGCCCGACATGATGGGCAGCTTGGTCTATGTGGGTGGTCTGCCTCTGGCTGACGCTTTGGCCACCTGTGATGCCGAGGGTGTATCGGTGCAGAGCGAGTTGCAACACATCGGCTACCTGGGCTGCGTCCCGGTGGGTGCACCGCAGGTGGACAGTTATGTGGAGTTGCACATTGAGCAAGGCCCCGTGCTGGAGCAAATGGACTTGCAGATTGGTGTGGTCGAAGGGGTGCAAGGCATCTCGTGGACCGAGTTCACCGTGGAGGGTCAGTCCAACCACGCGGGGACCACGCCGATGGGCATGCGCCACGATGCCGCGCTGGTGGCGGCGCAAGTGGCGGTGTTTGCACGTGCGTTGAGTCAGCGCATGGGTGGCCGCCAACTGGCCACCGTCGGGGCGTTGCGGCTCAGTCCGAACTTGGTCAATGTCATCGCACAAAAGGCGGTGTTTACCGTAGACCTGCGTAACACCGATGCCAGTGCGCTGGCGCAAGCGGAGCGTGATCTTCTTGCCTATGCCAACAGCGTAGCGCAGGCTGAAGGCGTGTCCATCCGCACCCGCACCCTGGCGCGTTTTGATCCGGTGGCCTTTGACCCCGCCGTGGTTGATCTGGTGGAGCAGCAGGCACAAGCCCTGGGCTGCAGTTACCAGCGACTGCCCAGCGGGGCAGGGCACGATGCCCAGATGCTGGCCCGTGTGTGTCCCACCGCCATGTTTTTTGTGCCCAGCGTGGGTGGTCTGAGCCACAACGTGCGTGAGCACACCGAACCCGCCGATTTGCAACGCGGCGCGCAGCTGCTGTTGCAGGTGGTGCTGGCATTGGCCAACCGCCCGTCTTGAACCTACTTGGAGTCATCCCTCTTATGTCACGTTATCTCAATGTCGCCCTCGGGCAACTTGGCCCCATCCAGCGCTCAGACTCCCGCACCGAGGTGGTGGCGCGCCTGTGTGCGCTGATGCGCCAGGCCCACGCCGTGGGCGCCCAGCTCATTGTGTTTCCAGAACTGGCACTGACCACTTTTTTCCCGCGCTGGTACATCGAAGACGAGGCCGAGCTCAACAGTTTTTTTGAGCGCAGCATGCCCAATGCTGCCACCCAGCCGCTGTTTGACCTGGCGGGTGAACTGGGGGTAGGCTTCTACCTGGGCTACGCCGAACTGGCGCAGGAGGCCGCAGGCGAGGTGCGCTACAACACCTCGATTCTGGTGGACCGCACCGGCCAGATCGTGGCCAAGTACCGCAAGGTGCACCTGCCCGGCCATTCTGAGCACGAACCCTGGCGCCGTTTCCAGCATTTGGAAAAACGTTACTTCACTCCCGGCACGGGCTGGCAGGTGACGCAGGCCTTTGGTGGTGTTTTGGGCATGGCCATCTGCAATGACCGGCGCTGGGCTGAAACCTACCGCGTAATGGGCTTGCAAGGTGTTGAGATGGTGCTGATTGGTTACAACACCCCGGTGCACAACGCACCCGCGCCCGAGCATGACGATTTGTCACTGTTTCACAATCAGCTCTCGATGCAGGCCGGGGCCTACCAGAACGGCACCTGGGTGGTGGGGGTGGCCAAAGCCGGGGTCGAAGAAGGGGTGGACAGCATTGGAGGCAGCTGCATCATTGCGCCCTCAGGCGAGGTGGTGGCGCGCTGCCTGACTAAAGGTGATGAGATGGCTATTGCCCGCTGCGACCTGGACTTCTGTGCCATTTACAAACGCACCACGTTCAACTTCGACCTGCATCGCCAGCCGCAGGCTTATGGCTTGATCACGGCCAGAAAAGGTGAAACCCTGGCCGCAGATGGCCGTTTATTGGCCTGACAGACTAACCCTGAAAGCTCCCTGTCGGTGTGGGTGACGGCCAATCCGATGGGCCTGCTTGGCCGTGTCTTCTATATCAAATTCGGCTGTAGCCCTTTTGTAACAAGGGTTTATAGATATCAATTAAAGAGCGTCTATCGAGCCAAGCCGGTTTTTGGAAAAACGGTGTCAGCTTGAGGTAAGATAGCCACATTGTGAAACGGAAATAAAATTTTTTGAAACACCGTGCCGAACCGAGATGCAAGCTTCCGTTCAACCTGCTGTTTTGACCGTTCACCCCCGTCTTTTTACCGCTCTCTGGAAAAGCCTCCAAGGCCATTTGACCCCTCCTAACATGCGCCCCGTGATCAAACACTTAAGCATTTATTGAGGAAGTAAAAATGGACCAAGCGATATATTTCGTGATCGTTACAGTCTGCGTCCTTGCCATTGCATACCGCTTTTACGGGGTATTCTTTGTCAACAAGGTCCTGGCTGCCGACGACAGGGATGTGACGCCATCGCACCAGCTGCAAGATGGCAAAAACTACGTGCCCACCAAAAAGTGGGTGAATGCAGGTCAACACTTTGCCGCGATTGCGGCAGCCGGACCACTGGTCGGCCCGGTGCTGGCGGCGCAGTTCGGTTATCTGCCGGGCTTCATCTGGCTGCTGGTCGGGGCGGTGATCGGTGGCGCGGTGCACGACACCGTGGTGCTGTTTGCTTCCATGAAGCACCAGGGCAAGTCGCTCTCGGAAGTCGCCAAAGCCGAGCTTGGCCCGGTGGCTGGCTGGAGTACCGGCCTAGCGATGTTGTGCATCATCACCATCACCATGGCGGGTCTGTCGATTGTGGTGGTTCATGCGCTCGAGCGCAACGCCTGGGGCACGTTTGCGGTGTTCATGACGGTGCCAATCGCGATTGCGCTGGGCTTGTTTGAGCGTTACTTTGGCTCCTCCAAATGGGCAACCTACCTGGGGCTGGCGGCCATCGTGGCCTCTATTGCCTACGGCCCCCATTTGCAAGGCACGATGGTGGGTGACTGGCTGACGCTACACAAGACCACTGTGAGCTGGATTCTGCCGATTTACGCCTTCTTTGCGACCGCCTTGCCGGTCTGGATGTTGCTGACACCACGTGGTTACCTGTCGAGTTTCATGAAGATTGGTGTGTTTGCGGCTTTGGTGGTGGGTGTGGTGTTCATCAACCCAACCATCCAATTCCCAGCGGTGACCGAGTTCATCAACGGCGGTGGCCCGATCATCAAGGGCTCGGTCTGGCCGTTCATTTCGATCACCATTGCCTGTGGTGCGATCTCTGGTTTCCATGCCTTCATTGGCTCGGGCACCACGCCCAAACTGGTTGACAAGTGGAGCGATATCCTTCCTGTGGCCTTTGGCGCCATGCTGGTGGAATGTCTGGTGGCCGTGATGGCCCTGATTGCTGCAACCTCCTTGCATCCCGCTGACTACTTTGCCATCAACTCCACCCCCGAAGTGTTCAAGACCCTGGGTATGACCGTGGTGGACTTGCCTCGTCTGAGCCAGGAAATGGGCCTTGACCTGGTCGGTCGCACCGGTGGTGCGGTGACGCTGGCTGTGGGCATGGCCTACATCTTCACCAAGTTGTCTTGGTTCACCGATCTGGCGGCTTACTTCTTCCAGTTTGTGATCATGTTCGAAGCGGTGTTCATTCTGACCGCAGTGGACTCCGGCACCCGTGTGTCACGTTATTTGATTCAGGACTTGCTGGGTGATGTATTTCCGGCCATGAAACGCCTGGACTCCATGCCTGCGGCCATCACCGCCAGTGTCATTGCCTGTGTGTTGTGGGGCTACCTGCTGCTCTCGGGTGACATCAGCTCGGTCTGGGCGCTGTTTGGTGTGTCCAACCAGTTGATGGCCTCGGTGGGTCTGATGATCGGTGCCACCATCATCATGCGCATCTCCAAGAAACGCATTTATGCCCTGACCTGCCTGATTCCTCTGGCTTACCTGTTTGTCACGGTGAACTACGCCGGCTACTGGATGATTGCCAATGTTTATCTGAATGCTGCTGTCAAAGGGTACAGCCTGTTCAATGCGGTGATCGCCTCGGCCATGATGGTCCTGGGCATGGTCATCATGTTTGCCTCACTCAAGCGCTGGGCCGAGTTATGGAAAGCCCGGGGTGAATCTACAGCGATTCCTCCGAGCATGTTGCCGTCCGCCGCTTGATATGCCATCTACGACAAAGGCCCACCCGGCCTTTGTCGCGATAACAGGATGTCTTGATCTACCAGGTTAATGCATCCAATAGCCACAAGCCAACTTAACCTTATAGGAATGTCAATGAACGCGTTAACAAAAATTGCAAGTCGTCAGGATCCCTGGGCTGGTTTTGCGACCGGTGCTTGGACGGAAAGTGTGGATGTTCGGGGCTTTATCCAGGCCAATTACACGCCGTATCTCGGCGACGCCTCTTTCCTCGAGGGGCCAACAGCACGTACCACCGCCCTCTGGGCCAAGCTGCAAGAGTTGCTGAAACAGGAACAGAAAAAGGGGGTTCTCGATGTGTCCCTGAAACCCTCCAGCATCACCGCCCATGACGCTGGCTACATCGATCAAGACAAAGAAATCATCGTTGGTCTGCAAACCGATGCGCCGCTCAAACGCGCCATCATGCCCAACGGTGGTTTGCGCATGGTGGAAGGTGGTCTGAACGCTTTTGGTTTCGAGATGGACCCAGCAGTGACAGAGACCTGGACCAAATACCGCAAAGACCACAACAGCGGCGTGTTTGACGTCTACTCGCCAGAAATCATGAAGGCCCGCAAATCGGCCATCCTGACCGGTCTGCCCGATGCGTATGGCCGTGGCCGCATCATTGGTGACTATCGCCGTGTGGCCCTGTACGGCATCGACGCGCTGCGTGCTTTCAAGAAAGCCTCGTTCCACGAACTCGACGGTGTGGAGTTCACCGAAAGTGTGATTCGTTTGCGCGAAGAGGTCTCCGAGCAATTCCGTGCCCTCGACGAGCTCAAACAAATGGGTGCCAAGTATGGCTTTGACCTCGGTCGCCCGGCAGAAAACGCCCGCGAAGCCGTGCAATGGACCTATCTGGCTTACCTGGCTGCGGTCAAGGAGCAAAACGGCGCCGCCATGTCGATTGGCCGTGTCTCAACCTTCCTCGACATCTATTTCGAACGTGACCTGGCGGTTGGCCTGATCAGCGAAAAAGACGCCCAGGAAATGATGGATGACCTGGTGATCAAGCTGCGTATCGTGCGTTTCCTGCGTACGCCAGAATACGATCAATTGTTCTCTGGCGACCCGACCTGGGTGACTGAGTCCATCGGTGGTGTGGGTGAAGATGGCCGCTCCCTGGTCACCAAAACCAGCTTCCGCGTGCTGCACACCTTGTACAACCTGGGCCCTGCACCCGAGCCAAACCTGACCGTGTTGTGGTCCGAGAAACTGCCACAAGGCTTCAAAGAATTCTGTGCCAAAACCTCGATCGACACCTGCTCGGTGCAATACGAAAACGACGACCTGATGCGTCCGTACTGGGGTGATGACTACGGCATCGCCTGCTGCGTCTCCGCCATGCGTATTGGCAAACAGATGCAGTTCTTTGGTGCCCGCGCCAACCTGGCCAAAACCATGCTTTACGCCATCAACGGTGGCCGCGACGAGCTCAGTGGTGACCAGGTGGGTCCGAAGTTCGAGCCGATCCTGGGTGACGTGCTCAACTACGACGATGTGGTGGCCAAGTTCCTGCCAATGATGGAGTGGCTGTCGGGCGTTTACATGAAATCGCTCAACGCCATCCATTACATGCACGACAAATACGCCTACGAACGTATCGAAATGGCACTGCATGACCGCGACATCCTACGCACCATGGCGTGCGGTATTGCCGGCCTGTCGGTGGTGGCTGACTCCTTGTCGGCCATGCGTTATGCCAAGGTCTCGGTGGTTCGTGACGAACGTGGCCTGGCGACCGACTTCAAGATTGAAGGTGAGTACCCGGCTTTCGGCAACAACGACGAACGTGTTGACAGCATTGCCACCTGGGCTGTTGAGACCTTCATGGGTTACCTCAAGCAACAACGCGCTTACCGCGACGCCACACCCACCATGTCGGTGCTGACCATCACCTCCAACGTGGTGTATGGCAAGAAGACCGGCAACACGCCCGATGGCCGCAAGGCCGGTCAGCCGTTTGCACCGGGTGCCAACCCAATGCACGGCCGTGACCAAAAGGGCGCGCTGGCGTCGATGTCTTCGGTGTGCAAGCTGCCCTACACCTGCTCGCAAGACGGTATCTCTTACACCTTCACCGTGGTGCCAGGCGCCCTGGGCCGCACCGAAGGTGAACGGGTCAAGAACCTGGCGGGCATGTTGGATGGTTACTTCGAGAGCAATGGCCACCACATCAACGTGAACGTGTTGGACCGTGAAACCCTGTTGCATGCGATGGACCATCCCGAGCTGTACCCGCAACTGACCATCCGCGTGTCAGGCTACGCGGTGAACTTCATCAAGCTGACGCGTGAGCAGCAACTCGATGTGGTGAATCGCACCTTCCACGCCGGTCACTGAGGTCGGTTGGAGGTCTTCCGCCGCCATCCTGTATAGATGGCGGCAAGTCACGGGCGAGGGTGAGGGCGTGTTAGTGCCGCCTGGTCACCCAACACATATCCAAGTGCCCGTGACCGCTATGACTGGCTGGGCTGCGTCCAGCCAAAGTCGCTTGACCTGTCGGCGTTTGCTCGTCCCGGCTGGGTCAAGCCCTTTTCACTAAGAGGAAAATCACGTGTTAGCTGATACCGTTTCTGCCAAACAAGCCGCTTACCTGGTGCTCAACGCCGGTTCGTCGAGCCTGAAATTCTCGGCCTTCCGCCAAAACGCACAGGGTGACGACCTGGAAACTCTGCTGTCTGGGCAGATTTCAGGCATCGGCAGCGAGGCCCGCTTCGAAGCCAAAAGTGCCGACCGCCGCCCGCTGGGTGCCCATACCTGGAACGCCAAAGACTCCGATAACCGCGACACCCTGCTCCAGTATGTGCTGGACTGGCTCGGCACCACCCTGGTCGACTACGACATTGTGGCTGTGGGCCACCGCGTGGTACATGGTGGCATGAACCTGGGTCAGCCGATGCAGGTGACCCCGACCTTGCTCGACGAGCTCGACAGCCTGGTGCCCCTGGCCCCGCTGCATCAGCCACACAATGTGGCGCCGATCCGTATCCTGGCCAAGAACTTCCCTGATCTGAAACAGGTGGCTTGTTTTGACACCGCTTTCCACAGCACCCAGCCAGCCATGGCGCGCCACTTTGGTCTGCCCCAGGCGCTGACCGACGAAGGTGTCTGCAGCTACGGCTTTCACGGCCTGTCCTACGAATACGTGACCAGCCATTTGCGGGAAACCCGTCCCGATTTGGCCCAGGGCCATGTGGTCATCTGCCATCTGGGCAATGGCTCCAGCCTGTGTGCGGTCAAGGGCGGGCAGAGCATGGATACCTCGATGGGTTTCTCGGTGCTCAACGGCGTGCCAATGGGCACCCGCAGCGGCAGCATCGACCCCGGTGTCTTGTTCTATCTGATGCGCGAGAAGAACATGGGACTCGAAGCGCTCGAAGACCTGCTGTACCGCCAGTCCGGGTTGCTCGGCATTTCCGGGATTTCGAACGACATGAAGGTGCTGCAAGAGTCGAGTGAGCCCGCAGCCCAGAAGGCCGTGGACTTGTTCTGCTTCCGCGTGGCCAAGGAAGTGGCGGCCATGGCCGCGTCCATGGGCGGGCTTGATGCGCTGGTGTTCACCGCCGGCATTGGTGAAAACTCGCCAGAAATCCGTGCCGCTGTGGTTCAACAACTGGCCTGGCTGGGTGTCAAGGTCGATGCCGCTGCCAATGCGAAAAAGGCCTATGACATCTCTGCCGCTGACGCCAAGGTGCCGGTGTTCATTGTTCCGACCAACGAAGAAAAAATGATCGCCAAACACACCATCCGGGTGCTGGGGCACACATTGGGCCAAGCCTGAGTTTTCCACCAAAGAACCCAAGGCCGGGCTGATCAGCCCGGCCTTGTCACCACACGACTGTCATGTTCAAAAACACTGAGGACGGATGCTCTCCCAAGCACCATGCTGAGCACGCCAAAAGCTCGGCCACTCCCGGCGCAAGCGCCGGTTTCTCCATGGACCCCTTGCTGCCCGATGCCGTTGCCCTGGCGGCTGAAGATGTGGGCGTTAAAAAAGCCAAGTTGGCACCTTGGGTCTTGTTCGGCCTGGCTATCCTGGGCGGTGCCTTTGTTGCCCTGGGTGGCCTGTTTGCCACGGTCACCATCTCTGGCGCAGCAGACCACCTGCCTTTTGGGGTGATGCGGCTGTTGATGGGGGCCACTTTTTCGCTCGGGCTGATCCTGGTGGTGATTGCCGGGGCGCAGCTTTTCACCAGTGACGCCTTGATGGTGATGGCCTGGGCCAGTGGCCGCGTGAAGACCGGTCACATGTTCCGTGTCTGGGTCACCGTCTGGCTCGGCAACTTTGTCGGGGCCCTTGGCGTGGCGACCTTGGTGTTCCTCTCGGGGCAGTACACCTTTGGCCACGGTGAGGTGGGGGCTTCTGCTTTGTACTTTGCAACAGCGAAGAGTTCGCTACCACCGGTGAATGCGTTTTTCCTCGGCATTCTGTGTAATGTGCTGGTGTGTTTGGCGACCTGGTGTGCGATGGCCGCGCGCAGCATCGGTGACAAGATCATGGCCATGTTTCTCCCGGTTGCGGCATTTGTTGCCGCCGGGTTCGAACACTGTGTGGCCAATATGTATTTCATTCCGATGGGCCTGTTCATCGAATGGTGGGCACCGGACTCGTTCTGGGCTGATCTGGCCAGCCACGGGATGGCCCGGCCCAGTATTCAGGTTGACCACTTTGCGATCAACATGGTTGCTGTGACCTTGGGCAACTGGGTGGGGGGCGCCTTGCTTGTGGGTGGGGTGTACTGGGCGATTTACCGCCGCGGCCAGCCGAGCAAGGCGGCGACGCAGAAAAGCAGCTTCAAAGACGCCTGATCAGGGCGTAGAACCCGGGCCACATGGTTGCAGAACCCATGTGGCCGGGTGACGCAAGGCATCTGCCAGTAAAGTTAAGCCCATGAGCCTTGCTTCCATCGAACTGATCCTGACCCTGCTGCAGCAGACCTGTGTTTACCTGGTCATTGCCTACCTGCTGAGTCGCACCCGCATTTTTATCCCGCTGATGCACGTCACCATCCGGCTGCCGCACCGGGTGACCTGTTATGTGGTGTTCTCGCTGTTTTGCATCATGGGCACCTATCTCGGTCACAGGATCGACGATTCGATTGCCAACACACGCGCCATCGGCGCCGTTCTCGGTGGGGTTCTGGGCGGGCCGTCGGTGGGGCTGGCTGTGGGGTTCACCGGTGGCCTACACCGGTATTCGCTGGGCGGGTCTTCGGCGTTTGCCTGCATGGTCTCTACCGTGGTGGAAGGGCTGATTGGTGGTCTGTTTCACCTGTACATGATCCGGCGCGGGCGTTTTGGCACCCTGTTTCGGCCGGTGCCGATTGCGCTGGTGACCTTGTGTGCCGAAATAGCGCAGATGTCGATCCTGCTCTGGCTGGTGGAGCCTCCCGAGGTCGCCAGACATCTGGTTGAGCAGATTGCGGTGCCGATGCTGCTGGCCAACTCACTCGGGGCGGGTCTGTTCATGCGTATTTTGCTGGACCGGCGCCAGCTCTACGAGCGCCAGTCGAGCGTGTTTTCGACCAAGGCGCTGGCGATTGCGGCGCGGGTGGAGGGGCTGCTGCGCTCGGGTTTCAACAGCGACACCAGCCACCAGGTGGCCCGCATCATTTACGAAGAAACCGGGGTGGGTGCGGTCGCCATCACCGACACCCAGAACCTGCTGGCCTTCATCGGCATCGGCAGCGACCACCATTTGCCAGGCACACCGATCAATTCGGCGTTGACACAACGGGCCATCGCCAACAACGAGGTGGTTTATGCCGATGGCAACGAGGTGGCCTACCGCTGCTCCATCAACCCCAAGTGCCCGCTGGCGGCCTCGCTGATCATCCCGTTGCTAGGTGAGGAAAACCATGTGATTGGCACCGTCAAGCTGTATGAGCCCCGCACCCGTCTGTTTTCCACCATCAACCGCGCCTTGGGTGAAGGCATTGCTCGGCTGCTCTCCAACCAGATTCTGGCGGGCCATTACATGCGCCAGCGCGAGTTGCTGGCGCAGTCCGAGATCAAGTTGTTGCACGCCCAGGTCAACCCGCATTTTTTGTTCAACGCGCTCAACACCTTGTCGGCCGTGATCCGGCGCGACTCGGAGCGAGCCTGCCACTTGGTGCTGAACCTCTCGACCTTTTTCCGCAACAACCTCAAACGCCCCAGCGAAGAGGCCAGCCTGAGTGAGGAAGTCCAGCATGTGACCGCTTACCTCGAAATCGAGCAGGCACGCTTTCTCGGCCAGCTGGTGCTGGACTTTGACATCCCGGACGGTTTGCGCCATGTTCGTATGCCCGCTTTTTCTCTGCAGCCGATTGTCGAAAACGCCATCAAACACGGCACCTCGCAGTTGCTGGGCATTGGCCGCATCCGGATATCGGCGCGGGCGCAGGACGAGATGCTGCTGCTCAGTGTCGAGGACAACGCTGGCCTGTATGTGGAGCCCGCCCCAGGCACCGGCAGCGGCCTGGGTATGCACCTGGTGCGTCGGCGGATTGCCACCCGTTACGGCCCGGCCTACGGGTTGGAGGTGAGCTGTGAGCGTGAGGTGTTCACCCGCGTCACCCTGCAACTGCCGCTGGCACCCAGCGAGGTTTCAACCACCATGGAGGTGTACCCGGCATGAAAGTCCTGATCATTGACGACGAGTTGCCCGCGCGCGAAGAGATTGCCAGGCTGTTGGGTCAGGAGAGCGACATCGAGATCCTGGGCCAGTGCAGCAACGCCATCGAAGGCATCTCGGCCATCCACCGGCTCAACCCCGAGGTCATCTTTCTCGACATCCAGATGCCGCGCATCAGCGGGCTGGAGATGCTGGGCATGCTCGACCCCGAGAAAATGCCCAGCGTGGTGTTCCTGACCGCGTTCAACGAATACGCCTTGCAGGCCTTTGACCAGAACGCCTTTGACTACCTGCTCAAACCGATTGACCCGGCGCGCCTGGCGCTCACCTTGCAACGCCTGCGACGTGACCGCAAGCCCAGCGCCGCCCTGTTTACCGCAGCGGCACCGCTCAAACAGATCCCGTGTCCGGGGCATCAGCGGGTGTTGCTGATCAAGATCGACGACATCGAATACGCCACCTCGCGCACCGCCGGTGTGTATGTCACCACGAACGAAGGCACGGAACACTTCACCGAACTGACCTTGCGCACCTTGGAGGAAAAAACCCCGTTTCTGCGCTGCCACCGGCAGTACCTGGTCAACCCCGAGCAGATCCAGGAAATCAGCTTCCTGGAGACCGGCGCGGTCGAAATCCTGACCCGCCACAAACGGCGCATCCCGGTCAGCCGCCGTTTGCTCGGAGAACTCAAGGAAAAACTGGGCCTGCCTTGAGTCAAACTGGGTGTTGTGCCGTCGGTGTGGCAGAAGCGCTTCAGACTACAATTTTGGCGTTGGGGTACCGCTTTTCTTCTTCCCAACCCTGCCCGGTACAGCGCGGGGTTGAAGGAGAGGTATGCCATGCATTCCCAAACACTCGCCTGGTTGTTGCTCGCAGCCAGCATCGCGGCCGAAGTGGCCGGTACCCTTGCCTTGCCTTGCGTTATGCCGATGGGTTCACGCGGCTGTTGCCATCACTGGCCGTTGGCGCGTTGTATGCGCTGGCGGTCTGGTTGATGTCTGTGTCAGTGCGGCAGCTTGAGATGGGCTTGGCCTACGCGGTATGGGCCGGTGTTGGCACCGCGCTGACCGCCATGGTGGGCATGTTGTGGTTCGGCGAGGCCTTCCATGTTGCACGGCTGATGGGTCTCGCATTCATCGTGCTTGGCGTGGTCTGCCTGAACCTCAATCTTTGATAGATCCGCTTCATAGCCCGATCTCCACACATGTCTTGCCTCTGGCGGGTGTCTGCCCGCATCATGACGGGGCCATGTCCAGCGAAGAAGCCGCGTCGGCGGCCGTTTCGCGCGTCAGCGGGTTGTGGATGTGGACGATACGGACAACATCGGGCTGTTCGACCAACACGCAGGTTTTGCCGGTGCGTTTGCAATGGTCCTGCACGCGCCAGTACGCACCGTGGCTGAGGCAGCCAGTCTGGCAAATTACCAGATCAGCGGCAACCAGGCTGTTTTCGAGGCTGGCCAAGTCGTCAACTGGCGCGACATCTTCGGGACTACCGAGGGCGCTGGCGCGCACCGGGGGCGGGAAGTCGTCGCTGGCCGCCACACGTTTTGCCAGACCACCTTGCTGCCAGTGAAACCGCTCACGCATCAAGTCCTGGATGCGTGCGAGCAGTGTGTCCACGTGTCGCGACAGCGAGACCCGTCTGGGCAGACCGGGCATGGTGGCCTCCAGTTCGGCGCGATCCTCGCGTGCCCATGCCAGCGTGGTGTCGCGGACGATAACCGCCGCGCGCAGGCGCATGACCTGGGCACTTAGCTGATGGATGGTGATGGCCTGTGCCTGCACCAGATTGCTGCAGCGTGTCTGAATCTGGCCGCAGTGACGCATCAGCGCATGGTGTTCACTGATCAATTGGTCCATGTCGTGTGGGTTCAGGTTCATGGGTGCCCCGATGCGTGGAGGATGGCGTGGTGTCTTTCTCAAACCGTTATCTTGGGCTTGTGGGCGGCCTGTGCCAGATTGAGTGGGGTAATTTGGCTCATGTTTTGATTGTAAATGACAACAGTTCTCATTTGAAGACAATGCTGATCCGGTGCATTGAGGGCGCTTGACGTGCTGCACATGGCCAATATCAGCGGCGTGATCCCTCGCCAACAGGCGGTCCGAGGCTGTGTAAGGACACTGGCCAACTGCGCCAAATGGGACAATAGCGCCGCTCGCCTGAGCTGCACCGGCTTCTGAGGTCCAAGTTATAAGCTTTTTTGGCCTCCAGCCCTTATGTAAAAAGGGCGAGTAGCTATCAAAATATCAGTAGACCACCTTGTCCATCACCTCCATTCTCCAAGACGTCTTTGGTTACCAGGCCTTTCGCGGGCCGCAACACGAGATCATTGAACACGTCACGCGCGGCGGCGACGCGCTGGTGCTGATGCCCACCGGGGGCGGTAAAAGCCTGTGTTACCAGATCCCGGCGATTGCGCGCCAGCAGGCCGGGCAGGGCATCACGGTGGTGATCTCGCCGCTGATTGCGCTGATGCACGACCAGGTCGGCGCCTTGCATGAGGCCGGTGTCAAGGCCGAGTTCCTGAACTCCACGCTGTCGTTTGAGCAGGCCAGCCAGGTCGAGCGCCGCCTGATGCAGGGCGACATCACCCTGCTGTACGCGGCCCCCGAGCGGGTCACCACACCGCGTTTTCTGGCGCAACTCGACGCCTTGCAAGAACGTGGGCATTTGAGCCTGTTTGCGATTGACGAGGCCCATTGTGTGAGCCAGTGGGGCCACGACTTCCGGCCCGAATACCGCGCGCTCACCGTATTACACGAGCGCTACGCCAGCGTGCCGCGTATCGCGCTGACCGCGACCGCCGACGCGCTGACCCGTGCCGACATCATTGAGCGGCTGCAACTGCAGGACGCACGCCTGTTCATCAGCAGTTTTGACCGGCCCAACATCCGCTACACGATTGTCGAGAAGCGCGAAGCCAGCCAGCAATTGCTGCGCTTTATCCGCGACGAACACATGGGCGACGCCGGTGTGGTGTATTGCCAGTCGCGCAAAAAGGTCGAGGACACGGCCGAGCTGTTGTGTGACAACGGCATTGCCGCTTTGCCTTACCACGCCGGGCTGGATGCCAAGGTGCGCCAAGCCAACCAGGACCGGTTTTTGCGGTCTGAGGGCATTGTGATGGTGGCGACCATCGCTTTTGGCATGGGCATCGACAAGCCCGACGTGCGGTTTGTGGCACATCTGGACATGCCCAAAAACATCGAAGGCTACTACCAGGAAACCGGTCGCGCCGGGCGCGACGGCGAGCCTGCAGACGCCTGGATGTGTTACGGCTTGCAGGACGTGGTGAACCAGCGCCGCATGATCGACGAGAGCCCGGCCGAGGAAGAGTTCAAACAAGGCCTGCGCGGCAAGCTGGATGCGCTCTTGGGCCTGGCCGAAGCCACCGACTGCCGTCGTGTGCGACTGCTGGCGTACTTCGACGAGACCTACGAAGCGCACGCCGACGCGCCGGGCCGTCCCAAGCTAGGCACGGCCCCCTCGGGGGGCAGCGCAGCACACGAAGTGGCAAGCGTGGGGGCCAAGTGCTGGAATTGCGATAACTGCCTGCAAGCGCCTGAGGTCTGGGACGCTACTGACGCCGCGCGCAAGCTGCTGTCCACCATCTACCGTGTGCAGCAGATGAGCGGTTTTGGTTTTGGTGCCGGGCACATTGTGGACATCCTGCGTGGCAAGGTTACCGAGAAGGTGACACAGCGCGGCCACGAGGCGCTCAGCACTTTTGGCATTGGTGCCGATTTGAGCGAGACCCAATGGCGCAGCGTCTTGCGCCAATTGCTGGCCATTGGCGCGGTGGCGGTGGACGCACAGGCGTTCCAGACGCTGGCGCTCACCGAAACCTCACGTGCGGTGCTCAAAGGGGAGGTGCCGATCCGCCTGCGCCAGGCGCTGGCCAAGCCTGAGCGCAAGTCGCGCCGCAGCGGCAGCCCCGGCAGCACGGCCAAAGCCCCGGCAGTGCTGGACGCCGCCCAGCAACAGCGCTACGCCGCACTCAAAACCTGGCGCGCCGAAGTCGCCAAAGAGCACAACCTGCCCGCTTATGTGATTTTTCACGATGCCACGCTGGTGGCGATTGCCCAGACCGCGCCGCAATCGCTGGAGCAACTGCAAGGCATCAGCGGCCTGGGGGTGCGCAAGCTGGAGGCCTACGGCGCGGCGGTGCTGGAGGTGATTGAGGCCCTGGAAGCGGGCTGAGTTTGATGCCAAAAGCCGATTCAGCCCTTATATGTAAAGGGCTAGTAGCTATTGATTAAGTAGTTTTCCGGTGGCCACCGTGCGCCGGATCAAAAACTCTCCCAGTCCCCTTCTTCGCTGGCGGCTGTCTTGGGCGTTTTGGCAACCGGTGCAGCAGGCCGCGCCGGGGTGGCGCTTGCCGCAGGAAGCCGGGCCATGGGGGTATTGCGCGCCTTGCTTGCTGCTGTTGTGCTCAGGCCCGGTCCTTTGATCTGAGCTGGCGCTGCTGGTGATACCCGCACCGGCGCTGTGTTGCCCATGTTGCCTGTACCGCCACTGTCCCCCGCCCCCAGCTTGAACACCGCCACCGTTTGCACCAGGTCATGTGCTTGTGAGCGCAGGCTGCTGGCCGCAGCGGCCATTTCTTCGACCAAAGCCGCGTTTTGCTGGGTGGCTTGGTCCATTTGTGTCACTGCCTCACCCACCTGGCTCACGCCTTGGCTTTGTTCGTTGCTGGCGGCGCTGATCTCGCCCATGATGTCGGTCACGCGTTTGATCGAGGTCACCACCTCGGTCATCGTGCTGCCAGCCTTGTCCACCAAGGCAGTGCCTTGTTCGACCCGTTCCACACTGTTGTTGATCAGCAGTTTGATTTCCTTGGCGGCTTCGGCACTGCGCCCAGCCAAGCTGCGCACTTCTGAGGCCACCACGGCAAAACCACGGCCCTGTTCACCGGCGCGGGCGGCTTCGACAGCAGCGTTCAAAGCGAGGATATTGGTCTGGAACGCGATACCGTCGATGACACTGATGATGTCCGATATTTTGCGAGACGCTTCGTTGATGCCTTTCATGGTGTCAACCACCTGGGCAACAACTTCACCACCTTGCACCGCAACGGTAGACGCACTCAGAGCGAGCTGGTTCGCTTGACGAGCGTTGTCCGCGTTTTGTTTGACGGTGGAACTGAGCTGCTCCATGGACGCGGCGGTTTCCTGCAGCGCACTGGCTTGCGATTCGGTGCGACTGGAGAGGTCCTGGTTGCCCTGGGCGATCTCGGAGCTGGCGGTGGCCACGCCCTCGGCATGTTGGCGCACGCTGATCAGCACCGCTTGCACTTTTTCTGCAAATTGGTTGAAGCCAGCACCAATGGCAGCCAGTTCATCGTTGCCGCTGACCGGCACGCGGTGGGTCAAATCCCCATCACCTGCACCCACGTCTTCCATCGCGTCGCGCAGGATCGGCAGGCGTTTGAGCAGGCTGCTCAGCAACGCGGCAATGATTAACACGGTAACCACCGCCAGCACCAAGCTGCTGATGATGGACGACCACATCATGGCGTTGACACCCGCCAGCGCTTCGCTGG
Organism: Rhodoferax sp. BLA1; assembly: GCF_013416775.1. Taxonomy (GTDB): domain Bacteria; phylum Pseudomonadota; class Gammaproteobacteria; order Burkholderiales; family Burkholderiaceae_C; genus Rhodoferax. Next base: position 165,863 of record NZ_SZVI01000001.1, on the reverse strand, counting down.
GCTGCAAAGCCACCAACAGAACCCAGTCGGTGCCCGGGATGGCTTGCGCCTGGATCAGCCGCATTTCGTGGTTGATCTCCAGTTCCTGCAGGCCCTCACTCTGGATGAGTGATTCCACGTTCCGGCTGGCCAGCGCTGGCGCCAGGTCAGACAGGGGTTTGAGCAGCAAGGCGCCGTCCTCATGCACCACAATGCGCCCGTCTTTGGACACCACCATGCCGTAGGTGCCTGGTGTGGGGCGAATGGAGGCGATGTTGTGAACCACCGCGTCCATCAGCACGTCGGCTGCCGTCACCGCCTGCAACTGGCCGCCAGACTGGATGGCCGAGGCAAAAGTGATCAGCAGCTTTTTGCTTTTGGCGCCGATGTAGGGATCAGTCACCACCGGGCCGGTGGCGGCGGCTGCCTTTTTGTACCAGGGCCGGGCGGTTGGGTCGTACTCTGGAGCCTGGACCCGTGAATCAGAAAAAACATACCGTTTGTCGGGGTAGCCGATGTACACGGTGTCAACGTCGCCCGCAATTTTGGCGTCTTGCAAAAAGGGAACGGGGTCTGCCTCAGCGACTCGGCCTGCCACAGATTTGACCACCTGGTGCTTGCTCGCCATCCAGTCCGCCACACCCACCGCATGGGCATGAGCCAGGGCCCGGGTCTGGTCAGCCAAGGAGGTCAGGGCGTTTTGCCGGGCCATCCACAGATTGGTCGCGCTCAGGACCAATAGCCCCAAAAGAACCAGGGCGCCGGTGACGCCGACCACTTTGCCACGTAAGGTACGAAAGAATGAAAACATGGTGAAGAGCCCTCAGTTCAGGAAAAATGTCAAGAACGCCTATTTTCGCAATCCAACAAGGCTAACAAGGTTATTGTGCTGCACTTCTTCATGTGTTTTAGCACAAGCAGATGGGCCAACCACTATCGGCCAAGTTGGGTAACGCGACCAGGGTTGATTGTGTGTAAAAAGACGAGATAGCCCTTATGTGTAAAGGGCTGGTAGCTATTGATTAAGTAGTTGTCCTGTGGCCACTGTGCGCCGGATCAAAAACTCTCCCAGTCACCTTCTTCGCTGGCGGCTGCCTTGGGCGCTTTGGCAACCGGTGCTGCGGCGCGTGCCGGTGTTGCATTGGCTGCGGGCAGTCGCGCTTGGGGACGGTGTGTTTTGCTGGCAACTGCTGGCCGTGGTGCAGGCCCTTTGATGGGTGTCGCTGTTGTTGGCTGGACCCGCACGGCTGTCGTGTGGATGCCACCCAAGCTGCTATCCCCCGCCCCCAGCTTGAACACCGCCACTGTTTGCACCAGATCTTGCGCCTGGCTCCTCAGGCTGCTGGCCGCTGCGGCCATTTCTTCGACCAAAGCCGCGTTTTGTTGCGTGGCCTGATCCATCTGTGTGACGGCTTCACCGACCTGGCTCACGCCTTGGCTTTGTTCATGGCTGGCGGCGCTGATCTCGCCCATGATGTCGGTCACGCGTTTGATCGAGGTCACCACCTCGGTCATCGTGCTGCCAGCCTTGTCCACCAAGGCAGTGCCTTGTTCGACCCGTTCTACGCTGTTGTTGATCAGCAGTTTGATTTCCTTGGCGGCTTCGGCACTGCGCCCGGCCAGGCTGCGCACTTCTGAGGCGACGACTGCAAAACCACGACCCTGTTCGCCAGCGCGGGCGGCTTCTACCGCAGCATTCAGGGCCAGGATGTTGGTCTGGAAGGCAATGCCGTCGATCACGCTGATGATGTCGCTGATCTTTCTTGACGCTTCATTGATACCCTTCATGGTGTCCACCACCTGCGCGACGACTTCACCACCTTGCACCGCCACTGTCGAGGCACTCAGGGCCAACTGGTTGGCCTGGCGCGCGTTATCCGCGTTTTGTTTGACGGTGGAAGACAGCTCTTCCATGGAAGCCGCTGTTTCCTGCAGCGCACTGGCTTGCGATTCGGTGCGACTGGAGAGGTCCTGATTGCCCTGGGCGATCTCGGAGCTGGCAGTGGCCACGCCCTCGGCATGTTGGCGCACGCTGATCAGGACGGCCTGTACTTTTTCGGCAAACTGGTTGAAGCCCGAGCCAATAGCCGCCAGTTCATCGTTGCCGCTGACCGGCACGCGGTGGGTCAGATCCCCATGGCCTGCACCCACGTCATCCATCGCATCACGCAGGATCGGCAGGCGTTTGAGCAGGCTGGTCAGCAACGCGGCAATGATTAACACAGTGACCACCGCCAGCACCAAGCTGCTGATGATGGACGACCACATCATGGCGGTGATGCCGGCCAGGGCCTCATCGGGCTTCAATGCCACCAACAGAACCCAGTCGGTGCCAGGAATGGCTTGCGCTTGAACCAGCCGACTTTCGTGGTTGATCTCCAATGCCTGCAGACCTTCACTCTGAGTGAGTGAATCCATGGTCCGGTTGGCCAGCGCTGGCGCCAGGTCAGACAGGGGTTTGAGCAGCAGGGTGCTGTCCTCATGCACCACAATGCGCCCGTCTTTGGACACCACCATGCCGTAGGTTCCGGGCGTTGGGCGGATGGATGCGATGTTGTGAACCACCCCGTCCATGAACACATCCGCAGCGGTCACGGCCTGCACTTGGCCGCCAGACTGGATGGCCGAGGCAAAGGTGATCACCAGCTTTTTGCTCGCAGCGTCCACATAGGGATCAGTCACCACCGGGCCGGTGGCGGCAGCGGCCTTTTTGTACCAGGGCCGGGCGGTTGGGTCGTAGTCCGGCGGAAGATTCTGTGGCTCTGAAAAAACAATGCGTTTGTCCGGGTAGCCGATGTACACGGTGTCGACGCTGCCGGCAACTTTGGCATCTTGCAAAAAGGGAACGGGGTCGGCCTCTGCGATCCGACTCGCCACAGATTTGACCACCTGGTGCCGGGTCGCCATCCAGTCGGCCACACCCACCGCATGGGCGTGGGCCAGGGCACGGGTCTGGTCGGCCATCGAGGTCATGGCGTTTTGCCGGGCCATCCACAGATTGGTCGCCGTCAGGACCAGCAGCCCCAAAAGAACCAGGGTGCCAGTGACACCGACCACTTTGCCGCGCAGGGTATCAAAAAAAGAAAACATGGCCTAAGAACTTTCAGAGTGAAAACGAGCGTGACGAGATCCATTGTCCCAACGCGGCATGGCTGTTTTATTGCAATGCATCAAGGCTTGTTGCCATAAGTACATGAACTCATCCGCAATAGCCAGATGACGCCGCGTTATGTGGGTGGATTTGTCCAAGCATCACCCGTGCCAGCAAGGTGCTTTGCTACACTCAAGCCATGTTCATCCACAAAATCATCCTCACAGGTTGCAGCGACCGGGGAGCCTGGCCCTGGCGTCCGTTGCACACGTCGTTGGCCCTGCGCTGACACCCTTGTCCTGTTTGTATGAACCGCAGCCCCGTGCTGCAGCCGGATGGTTTTGAGGCCTTCTCCCTTGTATGAGGATGGCTCAGGCCAACGGCACTTGATGGAAAGAACCTCTTCCGTGATTTCTCAATCCGAATTTGATGAACTGGCAAGCCAGGGCTTCAACCGCATCCCGGTGAGTGCCAAGGCTTTTGCCGATCTGGAAACCCCGCTCTCGCTCTACCTCAAGCTCACCCGCAGCGCTGCTTTCAGCTTTTTGCTGGAGTCGGTGGTGGGGGGCGAACGCTTTGGTCGCTACAGCTTTATTGGCCTGCCCGCACGCACCCTGTTGCGTGCCAGCGGTTTTGGTGAACAAGCGCGTACCGAGGTGGTGACCGATGGTGTGGTGGTGGAAACCAGCCAAGCCAACCCGCTGGACTTTATTGCCGACTACCAGAAGCGCTTCAAGGTCGCGCTGCAGCCCGGCATGCCGCGTTTTTGTGGTGGCTTGGCGGGGTATTTTGGCTACGACGCGGTGCGTTACATCGAGAAAAAACTGCAAGCCACCTGTCCGCCCGATGAGCTGGGCACGCCCGACATTTTGCTGCTGCAGTGTGAGGAGCTGGCGGTGATCGACAACCTGTCTGGCACCTTGCATTTGATGGTGTATGCCGACCCGACCCAGGCGGGTGCTTATGAGAAAGCTACAAAAAGGTTAGCGGAATTAAAAACCCTGCTGCGTGGCAGTGTCCAGGCGCCCGAGATCCGGCCCAGCGCAGGTCAGACCGCGCAGCGCGACTTTGCCAAGGTCGACTACATCGCTGCCGTGGAGCGCGCCAAGGAGCTGATTGCCGGTGGCGACTTCATGCAGGTGCAGGTCGGCCAGCGCATCAAGAAACGCTACACACAAAGCCCTTTGAGTCTGTACCGCGCGCTGCGTTCGCTCAACCCCAGCCCCTATATGTATTACTACAACTTCAGCGGGGCAGTGCAGGGTGGTGCGGACTTCCATGTGGTCGGTGCCAGCCCGGAGATTCTGGTGCGCCAGGAGCAGGTCACGGAGGCAGGCCAAGCCGCTCAGAAAATCACGATCCGCCCGCTGGCCGGCACGCGCCCGCGCGGCGCCACCTCCGAGCTGGACAAGGCCGCCGAGGTGGAGCTGATCAACGACCCCAAGGAACGCGCTGAACACGTCATGCTCATCGACCTGGCGCGCAACGACATTGGCCGCATCGCCCAAATCGGCAGCGTCAAGGTCACCGACGCGTTTTGTGTGGAGCGTTACAGCCATGTGATGCACATCGTGAGCAACGTCGAAGGTACGCTGCTGGACGGCATGAGCAGCATGGACGTGCTCAAAGCCACCTTCCCGGCGGGCACGCTCACCGGTGCGCCCAAGGTGCATGCGATGGAGTTGATCGACCAGCTGGAGCCGACCAAACGCGGCATCTACGGTGGCGCCTGTGGTTACCTGAGTTACGCGGGCGACATGGACGTGGCGATTGCGATTCGCACCGGCATCATCAAGGACCAGATGCTTTATGTGCAGGCGGCAGCCGGTGTGGTCGCCGACTCGGTGCCTGAGCTCGAATGGAAAGAAACCGAAGCCAAGGCGCGCGCCTTGTTACGGGCGGCAGAACTGGTTGAAGAAGGTCTGGAGTAAATCATGAGCAAACCTATCCAACTCCTGATGATCGACAACTACGACAGCTTCACCTACAACATCGTCCAGTACCTGGGCGAGCTGGGGGCGCAGGTCACTGTGGCGCGCAACGACGAAATCACGATTGACGAGATCGACGCGATGCTGGCAGCGGGCCAACTGGACCGCTTGGTGATCTCGCCCGGCCCATGTTCACCAGCTGAGGCCGGCATCTCGGTCGCGGCGATCCAGCACTTTGCTGGCAAGCTGCCGATTCTGGGCGTCTGCCTGGGCCACCAGGCGATTGGTGCGGCTTTTGGCGGCACCATCATCCGGGCGCAGCAGCTCATGCACGGCAAAACCAGTGTTTTGACCACCACGCAGGAAGGTGTGTTTGCGGGCCTGCCCGCGCAGTTCACCGTGAATCGTTACCACTCGCTGGCGATCAAGCGCGACAACTGCCCGGCTTGTTTGAAGGTGACCGCCTGGACCGATGACGGTGAAATCATGGGTGTGAAACACACCACGCTGGACATCGAAGGTGTGCAGTTCCACCCCGAGAGCATCCTGACCGAACACGGCCACGCGATGCTGAAGAACTTCCTGGCCCCGCGTCCCGCCGATAACCAGCGCGCTTGATGCGCGAGCTGCTTCAGTAACCATAGCTTCTAGCCCTTGTTAAATAAGGGCTAGAAGCCAAAATCTCATAAATATGCTGAAAACTGTTGATCTGCGCAGTGACACCGTCACCCAGCCCACTCCCGCCATGCGTGCCGCCATGGCTGCGGCACCCGTGGGTGACGATGTGTTTGGCGATGACCCCAGCGTGAATGCTTTGCAGGACAAGCTGGCCAACATGCTGGGTTTTGAGGCCGCATTATTTGTGCCTACTGGCACACAAAGCAATCTGTGTGGCCTGATGGCGCACTGCCAGCGCGGAGACGAATACATCGTGGGCCAGATGGCGCACACCTACCGCTGGGAGGGTGGTGGCGCGGCGGTGCTGGGCAGCATCCAGCCCCAGCCGCTCGAACATCAAGCTGACGGGACGCTGGCGCTGGCCGACATCGACGCGGCCATCAAACCCGACGACGCCCACTTTGCCAAGACCCGGCTGCTCACGCTGGAGAACACCTTTGGCGGCAAGCTGCTGCCCTTGGACTATGTGCAAGCGGCAACCGATTTGGCCAAAAGCCACGGTCTGGCGCGGCACCTGGACGGCGCGCGACTGTTCAACGCGGCGGTGGCGCAGGCCACGCAGTTGGCTGGCATGAATGTGTCAAATCAGCCTCAAGCCCTCGTGAATATTGGACCAGTAGCTATCACTTATGACGCCATCGTTAACGAGGCACGCCGCATCGCCCAGTGTTTTGACAGTGTGTCGGTGTGTCTGAGCAAAGGCCTGGGTGCACCGGTGGGCTCGGTCCTCTGCGGCAGCGCTGACTTCATCACCCGCGCCCATCGCATCCGCAAGATGGTCGGTGGCGGCATGCGCCAGGCTGGCATTCTGGCCGCAGCGGGTAGTCACGCGCTGGACCACCACGTGGCACGGCTGGCCGACGACCATGCGCTGGCGCGCCGTCTGGCCGACGGCCTGCAGGGCCTGCCTGGGGTGGTGGTGGAGCCGCCGCAGACCAACATCGTGTTTGTGGACTTGGTGGATAGCGCCAAGGCGCGCGGGGTCGGGCTGATACCGCATCTCACCTCGCACGGGGTGCTGGCCACCGGCTTGTACCGGTTGCGTTTTGTCACCCATCTGGATGTGGATGCCGCGGGCATCGACCACGCGGTGTCGGTGATACGTGCCTATTTTGAACACCACTGAGCACGCGCCATGCCCGATACCCACCAACTTCTGCTGTTCATCGCCGCCGGTTGGTTGCTGAACCTGACGCCCGGCCCCGATGTCCTGTACATCGTGACCCATGCCCTGCGCAGTGGTGCGCGCGCTGGCATCGTGGCCGGGCTGGGCATCACCACCGGCTGTTTTGTGCATATCTTTGCCGCAGCGCTGGGGGTGGGCGCCTTGCTGGCGGCCTCGGCCACCGCGTTTAACCTGCTCAAGTGGGCGGGTGCGGCCTACCTGTTGTATGTCGGCATCCGGCTGCTGTTCTCCCGTGCTCAGGGTAACGTGTTGCCCAGTGCCAGCATCAATGCCGGTGCCCCGCTGCCCGCCGATCTGTGGCGCGTCTACAGCGGCGGTTTCTGGACCAATGTGCTCAACCCCAAGGTGGCGATCTTTTTTCTGGCCTTTGTGCCGCAGTTCATCACCCCCGGCACAACCCACACCACCTGGGTGTTTCTGGCACTGGGTGTGCTGTTCAATGTGAATGCCATTCCGGTCAACACCGGCTGGGCACTGGCCGCGGCCTGGATGGCGCGCCGGGCCAGCCTGGTGCAGCGTGGCATGCACTGGCTGGACCGGGTCGCTGGCGCCCTGTTCATCACCTTCGGCCTCAAACTGGCCCTGACCGACAATCCCGTCTCGTAGATTTTTGTATCGACCGCACCAGGAGCGCGTATGACACACACCATCAAAATCACCCCGCAGGAAGCGCTGTTGCGCACCATCGAGCACCGTGAGATTTTTCACGACGAGATGCTCTACATCATGCGCCAGATCATGGCCGGTGAATGGTCGCCGGTGATGCTGGCGGCCTTCATCACCGGCTTGCGTGTCAAGAAAGAAACCATCGGCGAGATCACCGCCGCCGCGCAAGTGATGCGCGAGTTCGCCACCAAGGTCGATGTCGCCGACAAAACCCATCTGGTGGACATCGTGGGCACCGGCGGCGACAGCTCCCACACCTTCAACATCTCGACCTGTGCCATGTTTGTGGCCGCAGCCGCAGGTGCCAAGGTCAGCAAACACGGCGGGCGCAGTGTCAGCAGCAAGAGTGGCAGCGCCGATGTGATGGAGTCGCTCGGTGTCAACATCAACCTCAAGCCCGAAGCGATTGCCCAGTGCATCGCGCAGGTGGGGGTGGGCTTCATGTTTGCGCCAAACCACCACCCGGCCATGAAAAACGTGGCGCCGGTGCGCCGTGAAATGGGTGTCAAGACGATTTTTAACCTGCTCGGGCCACTGACCAACCCGGCGGGTGCACCCAATATCTTGATGGGCGTGTTTCACCCCGATCTGGTCGGTATCCAGGTGCGTGCGCTGGAGCGCCTGGGCACCGAACACGCGGTGGTGGTGTACGGCAAGGATGGCCTGGACGAGGTCAGTCTGGGCGCCGCCACCCTGGTGGGGGAACTCAAAGACGGCAAGGTCACCGAGTATGAAATCCACCCCGAAGACTTTAGCCTGACCATGGCCAGCACCCGCGCCTTCAAGGTCGAGACACCAGAGCAGTCGCGTGCCATGTTGTTGGGTGTGCTGGACAATGTGGACGGCCCGGCCAAGGAGATTGTGATCTTCAACGCCGGTGTTGCGCTGTATGCGGCAAATGTTGTGGATTCGATGGCAGCCGGTATCCAGAAAGCACGGGTTGCTCTTGAATCAGGCGCTGCCAAAGCCAAGCTTGATCAACTGGTGACGGTAGCCCACAGCTTGAGCGCTGCCGGATGATGCAGCTGCTCCATACCGACGGCGCCTGGATTGCTATCGGCATTTCGGTCTTTTTCATCGTGGTCGGGGTGCTGATGAAACGTGTGTTTGTCAACATCCTGAAACAAGGCGCCACCCCTGCCGACTCTTTTTCTGCCACCCCTGAGGCATCTAAACATGACTGATATCCTGAACAACATTGTGGCGGTGAAACACGAAGAAGTGGCCGCCGCCAAAAATCGCAAACCACTCGATGTGGTGCGCGCCGATGCTGAGAGCCGGGTGCTGACCCGCGACTTTGTGGGTGCCCTGCGTACCAAGATCGCCGCAGGCCAGCCGGCGGTGATTGCCGAAATCAAAAAAGCCAGTCCGTCCAAAGGCGTTATCCGTGCCGACTTCATCCCGGCCGACATCGCCCAGAGTTATGCCGAATTTGGCGCTGCTTGTTTGTCGGTGCTGACCGACCAGCAGTTTTTCCAGGGCAGCGTCGACTACCTGAAACAGGCCCGCGCCTCCTGCCAGCTGCCGGTGTTGCGCAAAGACTTTATGGTGGACGCCTACCAAATTTATGAGTCACGAGCCATGGGGGCCGATGCGGTGCTGCTGATCGCTGCCTGCCTGGATGACGCGCAGATGAAGGAGTTTGAGGCTATCGCCCGCAGCCTGGACATGGCGGTGCTGGTGGAGGTGCATGACGCAGACGAGTTGCAGCGCGCGCTCAAGCTCAAAACGCCACTGATTGGTATCAACAACCGCAACCTGAAAACCTTTGAGGTGTCACTCGACACCACGCTGACCCTGATGAAAGACATCCCCCCAGACCGTTTGCTGGTGTGTGAAAGCGGCATCCACACCCGCGACGATGTGTTGCGCATGGCGGCGGCGGGTGTCAACGCCTTTTTGGTCGGTGAAGCCTTTATGCGTGTGCCCGAGCCGGGTGAGGCACTGGCGGCGTTGTTTGGTTGATCTGAGCCCAGGGAGTCTCACGCGCCATGGTTGAAACGACGCAACTGACATCATCTGATCCAGAAAATTGGCCTGTAGCCCCCGGTTGGCAAGGGCTGGTAGCTCACTTTTTTGAATCTGACAAGGGCGCGACCTTGCTCGCGTTTCTGCGCCAGCGCCTGGACAGCGGGGCGGTCGTTTTTCCCCCCGCGCCGCTACGCGCGCTGGAGCTGACCCCGCCCGACGCGGTGCGAGTGGTCATCCTGGGCCAGGACCCGTACCATGGCCGGGGCCAGGCCGAAGGGCTGGCGTTTTCGGTCGCGCCCGGTGTGGCGCTGCCGCCTTCCTTGCGCAACATCTTCAAAGAGTTACAGCGTGATCTGGGTGAACCTCCGCCAGTGTTTCCCAGCCCAGGTGGCAGTCTGGTGCGCTGGGCGCGCCATGGTGTGTTGTTGCTCAACACCTGTCTGACGGTGGAGGAGGGGCAGCCCGTCAGCCATTCGGGCAAAGGCTGGGAGGTGTTGACCGACAGCATCATTCAGGCTGTCTCGCGCAACACCTCTCCGGTTGTTTTTATGTTGTGGGGTAGTCACGCGCAAAGCAAGCGGGCATTGATTGATGCCAAGCGCCATCTGGTGTTGTGCGCCAACCATCCCTCGCCGTTGTCGGCCTTGCGCCCGCCGGTGCCGTTTATCGGGTGTGGACACTTTTCCCAAGCCAAAGCCTGGCGAGAGAAGTATCACGGCACGCAACAAACCTAGATGGACTCATCATGCAGACACCAATTTTTTTGAGCAGTTTTGTAAAAACATGGAGAGCAGTGTGAAAAAGCAAAACTACATGGCATAATCTTGTGCTCACCCTGGAGAGGTGGCCGAGTGGTTAATGGCAGCAGACTGTAAATCTGCCCTCTTACGAGTACGATGGTTCGAATCCATCCCTCTCCACCAGTGATAAATTGATTGTTGTGTAGCTGATTGGGGCGCGTGCTCAAGGCAGGGGGTTCTACAGAAGTTGTTTGTAGAGCTGATTTGTGCGGGGTTCGTATAGTGGTAATACCTTAGCCTTCCAAGCTAAAGCGAGGAGTTCGATTCTCCTACCCCGCTCCACAGTTTGATCGATTTGACAAGATTTCGCCCATTTGGCTCAGTGGCAGAGCACTCCCTTGGTAAGGGAGAGGTCCCGGGTCCGATTCCCGGAATGGGCACCAGATTTATTAGTTCGACGGTTTTTTACTTTTCGGAGTCACAAAATGGCAAAAGAAAAATTCACACGTACCAAGCCCCACGTCAACGTGGGCACCATTGGTCACGTTGACCACGGCAAAACCACCTTGACTGCAGCCATCACCACCGTGCTGGCAGCTAAATTTGGCGGTCAAGCCAAAGCCTACGATCAAATCGACGCAGCGCCCGAAGAAAAGGCTCGTGGTATCACCATCAACACCGCCCACGTTGAATACGAAACCGCTGCACGTCACTACGCCCACGTTGACTGCCCTGGACACGCCGACTATGTGAAAAACATGATCACCGGCGCTGCTCAAATGGACGGCGCTATCCTGGTTTGTTCTGCTGCTGACGGCCCCATGCCTCAGACCCGTGAGCACATCCTGTTGGCTCGCCAGGTCGGTGTGCCTTACATCATCGTCTACTTGAACAAGTGCGACATGGTGGATGACGCTGAACTGCTTGAACTTGTTGAAATGGAAGTGCGTGAACTCCTGGACAAGTATGACTTCCCAGGTGACGACACCCCCATCATCCATGGCTCAGCCAAGCTCGCCATGGAAGGCGACAAAGGTGAATTGGGTGAAGGTTCCATCTTCAAACTCGCTGACGCATTGGACAGCTACATCCCCACGCCAGAGCGCGCTGTGGATGGTGCCTTCCTGATGCCAGTGGAAGACGTGTTCTCCATCTCGGGTCGTGGTACTGTGGTGACTGGTCGTATCGAGCGCGGCATCGTCAAAGTCGGCGAAGAAATCGAAATCGTCGGCATCCATGACACCCAAAAGACCACCTGCACCGGTGTTGAAATGTTCCGCAAACTGCTCGACCAAGGTCAAGCGGGCGACAACGTTGGCATCTTGTTGCGCGGCACCAAGCGTGAAGACGTCCAGCGCGGCCAAGTGCTGTGCAAACCGGGTTCGATCAAGCCGCACACCCACTTCACTGGTGAAGTCTATGTGCTGTCCAAAGACGAAGGTGGTCGTCACACCCCGTTTTTCAGCAACTACCGTCCTCAGTTCTACTTCCGTACGACCGACGTGACCGGTGCCATTGAATTGCCAGAAGGCAAAGAAATGGTGATGCCTGGTGACAACGTGTCGATCACTGTGAAGCTGATTGCACCCATCGCCATGGAAGAAGGTCTGCGCTTTGCTATCCGTGAAGGTGGTAAGACCGTTGGTGCCGGTGTGGTTGCCAAGATTCTTGCTTAATTGTCAGTAGGGGTATAGCTCAATTGGCAGAGCGTCGGTCTCCAAAACCGAAGGTTGTAGGTTCGATTCCTACTGCCCCTGCCACCTGAATTGGCCAAGAGGTGGCTAAAAAGCCCGCTGTGAAAACGGCGGGCTTGTGCGTCTGGGAAGCGCCAAAAATACGGCTAACTAACATGCTCGACATCAACTGACAATGGCTACTCCTCAAGTTCAAACCGTCAACACCACTGCAGACAAAGCCAAATTGGCGGCGGCTGTTGTTTTGGTGATTTTGTCGCTGGTTGCTTACTACGTTTTGGCCAAACAGGGTCCGCTGTACCAGTGGTTGGGTCTCTTGGTGGGTCTGGCGGTGGCGACCGTCGTCTTCTTGGCATCGGAATCTGGCAAGGCGCTGACTGCTTTTGGTCAAGATTCGGTGCGTGAAATCAAGAAGGTTGTCTGGCCAACACGGCGCGAGGCTATTCAAATGACCTTGTATGTGTTTGGGTTTGTTTTTGTCATGGCTTTGTTTTTGTGGCTGACAGACAAAACGCTTGAATGGGTGTTTTACGACCTGATCCTTGGATGGAAAAAATAATGAACGATGTTGTAGCAGAACCTGTTCCGGGTTTGCCCACTGCGGCACAAACCCTGGCTACCGCACCTACCAATCCAGATTTGCGTTGGTATGTTGTTCATGCGTATTCCGGCATGGAAAAAGCGGTTGAGCGCAATATTCTTGAGCGCATCAACCGTGCAGGTATGCAAGCCAAATTTGGACGCATTCTGGTTCCCATGGAAGAAGTGGTTGAAATCAAGAATGGTCAGAAAAAAACCACCGAGCGCAAATTTTTTCCAGGCTATGTTCTGGTGGAAATGGTCATGGACGATGACACATGGCACTTGGTAAAGCACACCAATAAGGTCACTGGTTTTGTGGGTGGTGGTAAGACTCGTCCTTCTCCAATTTCTGAAGCTGAGGTCTTGAAGATCGTTAGCCAGATGCAGGAGGGTACAGAAAAGCCCCGTCACAAAATTGAATTTGTGGTGGGTGAATTTGTGCGTGTCAAAGAAGGTCCTTTTGCTGACTTTAATGGGTCGGTGGAAGAAGTTAATTACGACAAGAGCAAAGTTCGTGTTGCTGTGACTATTTTTGGTCGCTCCACACCTGTTGAGTTGGAGTTTTCGCAAGTCGAAAAAACCTGAGTTGAATTATTGCTTGGTGGATGGGGGTTCCCTTTGTCCGCTTTGCTAGAGGCGTTCGCACTTTCCGACTCGGTGTGAATGCTGATAAGTGGAGTCGTTAATACCGGGGAGCCAGTGTTTGTTGAAAACAAGCCTCGGCGTTAGTACCCGTCAGGAGTAAACCATGGCGAAAAAAATCGTCGGTTTTGTCAAACTGCAAGTACCAGCAGGCAAAGCCAATCCATCCCCCCCCATTGGTCCAGCGTTGGGTCAGCGTGGTTTGAACATCATGGAGTTTTGCAAGGCATTTAATGCGCAAACCCAAGGTGTTGAGCCAGGTCTGCCTTTGCCTGTGGTGATCACGGCTTTTGCTGACAAGAGTTTCACTTTTGTCATCAAGTCGCCCCCGTCATCCATTTTGATCAAAAAGGCTGTCAAGATTGACAAGGGTTCAGCCAACGCGCTCAAGACCAAGGTCGGCAAGATCACACGCGCTCAGCTCGAAGAAATCGCCAAGACCAAGATGAAGGACCTGACTGCTGCTGACATGGATGCCGCGGTTCGGACGATTGCTGGCTCAGCTCGCTCGATGGGCGTGAATGTGGAGGGTGTCTAAATGTCACGCTTGACTAAAAAACAAAAGGCCTTCCAAGGTAAGGTCGACAGCAGCAAGCTGTACGCCCTGGGTGACGCGCTTGGTTTGGTGAAAGAATGCGCCAATGCCAAGTTCGACGAGTCGATTGACGTGGCGGTTCAACTTGGCATTGACGCCAAGAAGTCTGACCAAGTGGTGCGTGGCGCTGTGGTGCTCCCCAATGGCACAGGCAAAACCAAACGTGTGGCTGTGTTCGCCCAAGGTGCTAAGGCTGAAGAAGCCAAAGCTGCTGGTGCCGACATCGTGGGTATGGATGATCTGGCTGCCATGGTCAAGGCCGGTGACATGCCTTTTGATGTTGTGATTGCCGCACCTGACGCCATGCGTATCGTTGGTACTCTGGGTCAAATCCTGGGCCCACGTGGTTTGATGCCTAACCCCAAGGTCGGCACAGTGACGCCTGATGTGGCAACCGCGGTTCGCAACGCCAAGGCCGGTCAAGTGCAGTTCCGTGTGGACAAAGCCGGTATTGTGCATTCCACCATTGGCCGTCGTTCTTTTGACAACGACAAGCTGCAAGGCAACTTGGCGGCATTGGTTGATGCGTTGGCTAAAGCCAAGCCTGCAACAAGCAAGGGTTTGTATTTGCGCAAAGTTGCCGTGTCCAGCACGATGGGTGTCGGTGTCCGCGTTGATTTGCAAACCATCGCCGCTTGATGTGAAAAATTGGGCGTCCTGAAAAGGGTGCCTGGTGTGGTGGGTTGCTGATGTCGCAAGATGTCAGCAGGCCATCCAAGACCGTTGGTGTGCATGATTTGCTTTGCAATGTTTGCACTTAATGAATCACTCGCCAACGCAGATGGCGACCCCGCTGCTAAAGAATCGTTGGGTTTCTTAACAGTTGGTCGCTGAAATATGGCGTGTTGGGTGGCATGGATTTGATCTTTGCCCGAAGGCACATTTTGAAGGAGTAGACCTTGAGTTTAAATCGCAGTGAGAAAGAAGCGGTCATCAGTGATGTGACTGGCCTCGCCGCTAAAGCTCAAACGCTCGTGATGGCGGAATACCGGGGTATCACGGTTGCCGACATGACCAAATTGCGCTCCACCGCGCGCAGCAATGGCGTTAGCCTCAGCGTGTTGAAAAACACCTTGGCTCGCCGTGCTGTTGCCGGCAGCAGCTTTGAAGTTGTGTCTGCCCAGATGACCGGGCCGCTGATCTATGGCTTTTCTGAAGATGCAGTCGCTGCCGCGAAAGTGGTGGCTGATTTCGCGAAAACCAATGCCAAGTTGGTGATTCGTGGTGGTGCATATGGCGGTAAAGCTCTGGACGTCGAGGGTGTGAAGCAGTTGGCCAGTATCCCTTCCAAGGAAGTGTTGTTGGCGCAGTTGTTGGGCTTGATGCAGTCGCCTATTTCGCGCACCGCGCGCGTGTTGGCGGCTCTGGCAGAGCAAAAAGGCGGCGGTGCAGAAGCACCCGCCGAAGCCGTGGCAGCCTGATCCGCTTGCGGCATTTAGTAATCAATATTGTTAGGAAATCAAAATGGCATTCGATAAAGACGCATTTTTGACCGCGCTCGACAGCATGACGGTCATGGAACTCAACGATCTGGTGAAAGCCATCGAAGAGAAATTTGGTGTGAGCGCAGCAGCCATGTCGGCTCCCGCTGCTGGCGGCGGTGCTGCTGCTGCAGTTGCCGAAGAAAAGACTGAGTTCAACGTTGTTCTGCTGGATGCAGGCGCCCAAAAGGTGTCGGTCATCAAGGCCGTGCGTGAAATCACCGGTCTGGGTCTCAAGGAAGCGAAAGACCTGGTTGACGGCGCTCCGAAGAACGTCAAGGAAGGCGTGGCCAAGGCTGACGCTGATGCCGCTCTGAAGAAATTGATTGAAGCTGGTGCCAAGGCTGAACTCAAATAATTGAGTTAGGTCAAAGGGCTGGAGTGCTGTCAAAGGCCTCCAGCCTTTGGTGTTTCTAAAGAACGCACCGTAAAGCCATTTTTTGCCCCATTGGCTAGCCTAAAAAAGCTAGTTCAAAACCTAGCAAACAATCGTTTTTCAGTGTCTTCTCATCCCGACAGAAGAAGATGCCTTGGTTCGGGTTGCACGCAAGGTGCAACTGTCCGCCATAGATTGGTAGCGGCCAATCGCCAAGAAAAAAGTCGTCCAGGACCCGCCAGGTTCCTCAGTTGCCCGGAGATTTCATGGCTTACTCATACACCGAACGCAAACGAATCCGTAAAAATTTTGGCAATCGCGACAGCGTGCTTGAAATTCCTTACCTGTTGCAGATGCAAAAGGACGCATATACCGCGTTTCTGCAATCTGATGTTGCTCCCAAGAAGCGTTCGACCGAAGGCCTGCAGGCTGCCTTCAGTGCAGCCTTCCCGATCGTCTCGCACAATGGTTTTGTCGAGATGAAGTACCTCGAATACAACCTGGCGAAACCAGCGTTTGATGTGCGCGAGTGCCAAACCCGTGGTTTGACCTACGCCTCGGCCGTTCGCGCCAAGGTGCAGTTGATCATTTATGACCGCGAGTCTTCCACGACGCAGAACAAGGTCGTTAAAGAGGTCAAGGAGCAAGAGGTGTACATGGGCGAGGTGCCCTTGATGACTGAAAAGGGCTCTTTCGTCATCAATGGAACCGAACGCGTCATCGTGTCGCAGTTGCACCGTTCTCCTGGCGTGTTTTTTGAGCATGACAAGGGTAAAACCCATAGCTCCGGCAAGTTGCTGTTCTCGGCACGCATCATTCCCTACCGCGGTTCCTGGCTGGACTTTGAGTTTGACCCGAAAGACATTCTGTACTTCCGGGTGGACCGCCGCCGCAAGATGCCGGTGACGATCCTGTTGAAAGCCATCGGCTTGAACCACGAATCCATCCTGGCCAACTTCTTCGTCAACGACAACTTCCGCTTGATGGACAGTGGTGCGCAGATGGAGTTCGTGGCCGAACGCCTGCGCGGTGAAGTTGCACGTTTTGACATCACCGACAAAAACGGCAAGGTAGTTGTCGCCAAGGACAAACGTATCACGGCGCGCCATACCCGCGAGATGGAGCAATCTGCTACCACCCACGTGTCGGTGCCTGAGGATTTCCTCATTGGCCGTGTTGTGGCCCGCAATGTGGTGGATGGCGACACCGGTGAAATTCTGGCCAAAGCCAATGAAGAATTGACCGAAGCCTTGCTCAAGAAACTGCGCACCTCGGGTGTGCAGGATCTGGCGTGTATCTACACCAATGAGTTGGATCAAGGCGCATATATCTCTCAGACCTTGCGCACCGACGAAACCGTTGACGAGTTCGCCGCCCGTGTGGCGATCTACCGCATGATGCGCCCTGGCGAGCCGCCAACAGAAGATGCTGTGCAAGCTTTGTTCCAGCGCTTGTTCTACAACCCCGACACCTATGACTTGTCGCGTGTTGGTCGGATGAAGTTCAATGCCAAAATGGGGCGTCCTGAGTCGACTGGCCCGATGGTGTTGACCAACGAAGATATTTTGGCTGTGGTCAAGATTCTGGTTGACTTGCGTAACGGCCATGGCGAAGTGGACGATATCGACCATTTGGGTAACCGCCGTGTGCGTTGTGTGGGCGAATTGGCCGAAAACCAATACCGCATGGGCCTGGCCCGTATTGAGAAGGCCGTGAAAGAACGTCTGGGTCAGGCGGAGCAAGAACCTCTGATGCCGCACGACCTGATCAACAGCAAGCCGATTTCAGCTGCTTTGAAAGAGTTCTTTGGTGCGTCGCAGTTGTCGCAATTCATGGACCAGACCAACCCGCTGTCGGAAATCACCCACAAGCGTCGTGTCTCTGCTCTTGGCCCAGGTGGTTTGACCCGCGAACGTGCAGGTTTTGAAGTGCGTGACGTGCACGTGACCCATTACGGCCGTGTGTGCCCGATTGAAACGCCCGAAGGTCCGAACATCGGTCTGATCAACTCCTTGGCTTTGTACGCCCGCTTGAACGAATATGGGTTCATCGAAACCCCGTATCGCCGCGTGGTGGATGGCAAGGTGACGATGGACATCGATTACCTGTCAGCCATCGAAGAAGGCAAATACGTGATCGCCCAGGCCAACGCCGCGCTGGACAAAGAAGGCCGCCTGTCGGGTGACCTGATTTCGGCACGGGAAGCCGGTGAATCTATTTTGGTGGGTGCCGAACGTGTGCAGTACATGGACGTGTCGCCCGCACAGATCGTGTCGGTGGCTGCTTCATTGGTGCCGTTCCTTGAGCACGATGATGCGAACCGCGCCTTGATGGGCGCCAACATGTCGCGTCAGGCCGTGCCGGTGCTGCGTCCGGAAAAACCCATGGTGGGTACCGGTATTGAACGCGTGGCCGCCATTGATTCGGGCACCGTCGTGACGGCAACCCGTGGTGGTGTGGTGGACTATGTCGACGCAACCCGCGTGGTGGTGCGTGTCAATGACGCCGAAGCACAAGCTGGCGAAGTCGGTGTCGACATCTACAACCTGATCAAGTACCAACGTTCCAACCAGAACACCAACATCCACCAACGTCCGATTGTGAAAAAGGGCGATCGGCTGGCCAAGGGTGACGTGATTGCGGATGGCGCCTCCACCGATCTGGGTGAGTTGGCCCTGGGCCAGAACATGCTGATTGGCTTCATGACCTGGAACGGCTACAACTTCGAAGATTCGATTTTGATCAGCGAACGAGTCGTGGCAGAAGACCGCTACACCTCGATCCACATCGAAGAGCTGGTTGTGATGGCGCGCGACACCAAGCTGGGTGCCGAAGAAATCACACGCGACATTCCGAACCTGAGTGAGCAACAGCTCAACCGTCTGGACGAATCCGGCATCATCTACGTGGGTGCCGAAGTGCAACCTGGCGATGTGCTGGTGGGCAAGGTCACACCCAAGGGTGAAACCACGCTGACGCCTGAAGAAAAACTGCTGCGCGCCATCTTCGGTGAAAAAGCCAGCGATGTGAAAGACACCTCGCTGCGTGTGGACCAAGGTTCACAAGGCACCGTGATCGATGTGCAAGTCTTCACCCGTGAAGGCATTGTGCGCGACCGTCGTGCCCAGCAGATCATCGACGACGAACTGAAACGCTTCCGCCTGGACTTGAACGATCAGTTGCGGATTGTGGAAAACGATGCGTTTGACCGAATTGAGAAGTTGTTGGTTGGCAGAGTCGCCAATGGCGGCCCACAAAAGCTGGCCAAAGGCACCAAGATCGACAAAGCGTACTTGGCTTCGGTGGACCGTTACCACTGGTTTGACATCCGTCCGGCTGAAGATGATGTGTCGGTGCAACTGGAGAGCATCAAGAACTCCAACGAACAAACCCGCCACAGTTTTGACCTGGCTTTTGAAGAAAAGCGCAAGAAACTCACCCAAGGTGACGATTTGCCCGCAGGTGTGTTGAAGATGGTCAAGGTGTATGTGGCGGTCAAGCGTCACCTGCAACCGGGTGACAAGATGGCCGGCCGTCACGGTAACAAGGGTGTGGTCTCGAAGATCGTCCCGGTGGAAGACATGCCGCACATGGCCGATGGCACCCCGTGTGACATCGTGCTGAACCCGTTGGGTGTGCCGTCACGGATGAACGTGGGTCAGGTGCTGGAAGTTCACTTGGGCTGGGCAGGCAAGGGCATTGGTCAGCGCATTGGTGACATGTTGCAAGCCGAGTCCCGTGTGGCCGAACTGCGCAAGTTCCTTGAAGAGATCTACAACACGACCGGCCGCAAGGAAGACCTGAGCCAACTCAACGACGACCAGTTGTTGGAGATGGCGCAGAACCTCACCACCGGTATGCCATTCGCGACACCCGTGTTTGACGGTGCGACGGAAGACGAAATCCGCGCCATGTTGAAACTGGCGTTCCCGGACGACATCGCCAAGCTCAAGGGCTTGACTGAAACCCGTACCCAGGCTTACCTGTACGACGGCCGCACCGGTGACCGCTTCGAGCGTCCGACCACGGTCGGTTACATGCATTACCTGAAGCTGCACCACTTGGTGGACGACAAGATGCACGCCCGTTCGACTGGTCCGTACAGCTTGGTCACACAACAACCTCTGGGTGGTAAAGCCCAGTTTGGTGGTCAGCGCTTCGGTGAAATGGAAGTGTGGGCACTGGAGGCTTATGGCGCGTCTTACACCTTGCAAGAAATGCTGACGGTCAAGTCAGATGACGTTCAGGGTCGTACCAAGGTCTACGAGAGCATCGTCAAGGGTGAACACTCGATCGAAGCGGGCATGCCCGAGTCGTTCAACGTGCTGGTCAAGGAAATCCGTTCCTTGGGCCTGGATATTGAGCTTGAACGCTCTTAATTGAATAGCGAAAAGTATTGCTGGGTGGCATCCGCTTCGCTCTGCGAGCGGATGTTGCCTTCCACTGATTAAAAGGAATTTGTCTCATGAAATCATTACTCGACCTGTTCAAGCAATTCACGCCCGACGAACATTTTGATGCGATCAAGATTGGTATGGCTTCGCCCGAAAAGATCCGCTCGTGGTCTTTTGGCGAGGTGAAAAAGCCCGAAACCATCAACTACCGTACGTTCAAGCCTGAACGTGATGGTCTGTTTTGCGCCAAGATTTTTGGCCCCATCAAAGACTACGAATGCCTGTGCGGCAAGTACAAACGCCTGAAACACCGTGGTGTGATCTGTGAAAAGTGCGGCGTTGAAGTCACCCAGACCAAGGTGCGTCGTGAACGCATGGGTCACATTGATCTGGCCGCACCTTGTGCCCACATCTGGTTCCTGAAGTCCCTGCCGAGCCGTTTGGGCTTGGTGCTGGACATGACCCTGCGTGACATCGAACGCGTGTTGTACTTTGAAGCTTATGTGGTCACTGACCCCGGCATGACCCCGCTGAAAAAATTCAGCATCATGAGCGAAGACGACTTCGACGCCAAGTTCAAGGAATACGGCGACGAATTCCAGGCCAAGATGGGTGCCGAAGGCGTCAAGGAATTGTTGCAAAACCTCGATATCGAAAGCGAAATCGAGAAGCTGCGCAACGACCCCAGCGGCTCAGAACTCAAGATCAAGAAAAATACCAAGCGTCTCAAGCTGCTTGAAGCGTTCAAAAAATCTGGCATCAAGCCCGAGTGGATGGTGCTGGACGTGTTGCCGGTGCTGCCGCCCGACCTGCGCCCGCTCGTGCCGCTGGACGGTGGCCGTTTCGCCACCTCGGATTTGAACGACCTGTACCGTCGCGTGATCAACCGCAACAGCCGTCTGCGCCGTTTGCTCGAACTCAAGGCGCCGGAAATCATTGCACGCAATGAAAAGCGGATGTTGCAAGAGTCGGTGGACAGCTTGCTGGACAACGGTCGTCGCGGCAAAGCCATGACCGGTGCCAACAAACGTGCGCTGAAATCACTGGCCGACATGATCAAAGGTAAGGGCGGTCGTTTCCGTCAGAACTTGTTGGGTAAACGGGTGGATTACTCCGGCCGTTCGGTGATCACCGTGGGCCCGACGCTCAAACTGCACCAGTGTGGCCTGCCCAAGCTGATGGCGCTGGAATTGTTCAAGCCCTTCATCTTCGCGCGCCTGGAAGCCATGGGGATTGCCACCACCATCAAGGCGGCCAAGAAGGAAGTCGAAACCGGCACGCCGGTGGTCTGGGACATTCTGGAAGAGGTCATCAAAGAACACCCGGTGATGCTGAACCGTGCGCCAACCCTGCACCGTTTGGGCATCCAGGCCTTTGAGCCGATCCTGATCGAAGGCAAGGCGATCCAACTGCACCCGCTGGTTTGCGCGGCCTTCAATGCCGACTTTGACGGTGACCAGATGGCCGTCCACGTGCCTTTGTCGGTCGAAGCCCAGATGGAAGCCCGCACCCTGATGCTCGCGTCCAACAACGTGTTGTTCCCGTCCAATGGCGAGCCGTCCATCGTGCCGTCTCAAGACGTGGTGCTGGGCCTGTACTACACCACCCGTGACCGCATCAACGGCAAGGGTGAAGGCCTGATCTTCTCGGATGTGAGCGAAGTCCAGCGCGCTTTTGATGCGGGTGAAGTCGAGATGAGTGCACGTATCAACGTCCGCCTGACCGAGTACACCAAGAACAAGGAAACCGGTGAACTGGTGCCTTCGACCAAGCTGTGGGAAACCACCGCTGGCCGTGCCCTGTTGTCGGAAATTCTGCCCAAGGGCCTGCCGTTTGAGTTCATCAACAAGGCGCTCAAGAAGAAGGAAATCTCCAAACTCATCAATGCCTCGTTCCGCAAATGTGGTCTGAAGGAAACGGTGATTTTTGCCGACAAGTTGCTGCAATACGGCTTCCGCTTGGCAACCCGTGCCGGTATCTCGATCTCGATCGAAGACATGTTGGTGCCGACTGAAAAGCCGGGCATCATCGAACGCGCTGAAAAAGAGGTCAAGGAAATCGCCCAGCAATACACCTCCGGTCTGGTGACTGCTGGTGAGCGCTACAACAAGGTGGTGGACATCTGGGGCAAAGCCGGTGACGAAGTGTCCAAGGTGATGATGGGTCAACTCTCCAAGGAGACCGTCATTGACCGTCATGGCAACAAGGTGCCACAAGAGTCGTTCAACTCCATCTACATGATGGCCGACTCGGGTGCCCGCGGTTCTGCAGCGCAGATTCGTCAGGTGGCCGGTATGCGGGGTCTGATGGCCAAGCCCGACGGCTCGATCATTGAAACGCCTATTACCGCGAACTTCCGCGAAGGTCTGAACGTGTTGGAGTACTTCATCTCCACCCACGGTGCGCGTAAAGGTCTGGCCGATACCGCATTGAAAACCGCGAACTCGGGTTACCTGACCCGTCGTTTGGTGGACGTGACGCAGGATCTGGTGGTGACCGAACAGGATTGCGGTACCCACGCCGGTTATCTGATGCGCGCCATTGTTGAAGGTGGTGAAACCATCGAGTCCTTGCGTGACCGTATCTTGGGCCGTACCGCTGCCGACGACATCTTGCATCCGGAAAACCGCGCGGTGCTGGCACCGGCTGGCACCATGCTCGATGAAGACACGATTGAAATGCTCGAGACCGCTGGTGTGGACGAAGTCAAGGTGCGTACCGCGCTGACCTGCGAAACCCGCTTTGGTATTTGTGCCAAGTGTTACGGTCGTGACCTGGGCCGCGGCGGCTTAGTCAATGGCGGTGAAGCCGTGGGCGTGATTGCTGCGCAGTCCATCGGCGAACCCGGTACCCAGCTGACCATGCGGACTTTCCACATCGGTGGTGCGGCCTCGCGTGCTGCAATCGCCTCCAGCGTGGAAGCCAAGTCCAACGGCAACATTGGTTTCAACGCCACCATGCGTTATGTGACCAATGGCAAGGGCGACCTGGTGGTGATTTCCCGTTCCGGTGAAATCATCATCCAAGACGAACATGGCCGTGAGCGCGAACGTCATAAAGTGCCTTACGGCGCGATTCTGACGATCAAAGCGGATCAGACCATCAAGGCTGGCACGATCCTGGCCAACTGGGACCCGCTGACCCGTCCCATCATCACCGAATTCGCCGGCAAGGCGCACTTCGAAAATGTGGAAGAAGGTCTGACGGTTGCCAAACAGGTCGACGAAGTGACCGGTTTGTCCACCCTGGTGGTGATCGACCCGAAACGCCGTGGTTCCGCCAAGGTGGTGCGTCCGCAGGTCAAGCTGATCGACGCCAACGGCAACGAAGTCAAGATCCCCGGCACCGACCACTCGGTGACCATCGGCTTCCCAATTGGTGCGCTGGTGCAAGTGCGTGACGGCCAAGACGTGGGCCCTGGCGAAGTGCTGGCGCGTATCCCGGTCGAAGGTCAGAAGACCCGCGACATTACCGGTGGTCTGCCGCGTGTGGCTGAGTTGTTCGAAGCCCGTTCACCCAAGGACAAGGGTGTGCTGGCCGAAATGACCGGTACCATTTCTTTCGGCAAGGAAACCAAGGGCAAGATCCGCCTGCAGATCACCGACCCCGAAGGCAAGGTCTGGGAAGAACTCGTGCCCAAGGAAAAGAACATCCTGGTGCACGAAGGCCAGATCGTCAACAAGGGCGAGTCCGTGGTGGACGGCCCGGCCGATCCGCAGGACATCCTGCGCCTGCTGGGTGCCGAAGAACTGGCGCGCTACATCGTGGATGAAGTGCAGGACGTGTACCGCTTGCAGGGCGTGAAAATCAACGACAAGCACATTGAAGTGATCGTGCGTCAGATGCTGCGTCGTGTGGTGGTGGAAGCCGCGGGTGATTCCACCTACATCAATGGTGAACAGGTCGAACGCTCGGAAATGCTCAACACCAACGACGCCTTGCGCGCCGAAGGCAAAGTGCCCGCCGTGTTCACCAACCTGTTGTTGGGTATCACCAAGGCATCGTTGTCCACCGACTCGTTCATCTCTGCGGCGTCCTTCCAGGAAACCACCCGCGTGTTGACCGAAGCCGCCATCATGGGCAAACGCGACGAGTTGCGCGGCCTGAAGGAAAACGTGATCGTGGGTCGTCTGATTCCGGCCGGTACCGGTATGGCTTACCACGAAGCGCGCAATGTGCGTGAAAACATGGACGATGCCGAACGTCGTGCCATTGCCGAAGCCGAAGCCGCTGAACTGGCCGGTGAAACTGAAGCTGAGCTGGGTGAGGGCGCTGCAGCCGAATAAGCTGATCGCTCTGTAATATATAGCGCCTCACGCCCGATACATAAGGGCCTGAGGCGTTTTTTATACCTAATCTGTGATGAATGACGAACAGCGATTGCCTTTGTGGCGCCAACTCCAAGCGGTCACCCAGGTGCTACATGCCATCCGCCAGGGCCAGTCCGGCACGGCCGCCTTGGCGGAAGTGGCGCCAGCGCTGAGGCCTGGTGTGCAGGCCTTGAGTTTTGAGGTGTTGCGCTCCCTGGGCCGTGCGCAGGCGCTGCGAAAACTGCTGGCCTCCCGCAACCCCCCGCCTGCCGTGGATGCCCTGTTGTGCACGGCACTGGCCTTGTTGTGGCGCCCCCAAAATGCGTCCTACGATGCCTTCACACTGGTCAACCAGACTGTGGAGTGCGCCAAACGCACGCCAGCCCTCAAGGCGCAAGCCTCGTTTGTCAATGCTTGTCTGCGCCGTTTCCTGCGTGAACGTGAGCTGTTGGTGGCGCAGACGGACACCGACCCGGTGGCGCGCTGGAACCATCCGGCCTGGTGGATCAAGCAACTGCAATCCGATTGGCCCGACCAGTGGCAAGACATCCTGGCGGCGGCTGACCAGCACGCCCCCATGGTGCTGCGTGTGAATGCCCGCCTGGGCACACCAGCTCAGTATCTGGAGAAACTGTCTGAGGTCGGCATCCCGGCCAGCCTCATTGGGGCCTATGGTGTGCTGCTGGCCAACGCCTGTGCGGTGCAGCACTTGCCCGGTTTTGAGCAAGGCTGGGTGTCGGTGCAGGACAGTGCGGCCCAGTTGGCCGCGCCCATGTTGTTGTCCGGCCTGGCGCCGGTGGACGGACTGCGGGTGCTGGATGCCTGTGCCGCACCCGGTGGCAAGACCGCCCATCTGCTGGAGCTGAGCCAGGCCCAGGTCACCGCGCTGGACGTGGATCCGCTGCGTTGTGAACGTATCCACCAGACCCTGGCCCGCCTGGGCCTGCAGGCTCAGGTGCTGGCGGCCGACGCCGCGGACGTGTCGGCCTGGTGGGATGGCACCCCATTTGATGCGATTTTGCTGGACGCCCCTTGCTCGGCTGCGGGCATTGTGCGCAGGCATCCGGATATTCGCTGGCTGCGGCGGCAGACCGACATTGCCCAACTGGCCGCCATCCAGGCGCGTTTGCTGCAAAAACTGTGGCCGCTTGTGAAACCGGGTGGTCGGCTGCTGTATTGCACTTGCTCGGTGTTCCGCCAGGAAGGGGCGCAGCAGGTGGCCGCGTTTCTTGCCAACCACAGCCAAGTCACAATGCTGAGCTCCCCTGGACATTTGTTGCCCCACGGCGACCTACAAGGTGCAACACCCGCTGACAATCTCATCGGTGACCATGATGGCTTTTATTACGCCTTACTCGAAAAGCAAGCGGCCTAGCGGCTGGGCTGGGCTGTTGGCGGCTGTCCTGCTGTGTTGGTTGCAGGGCTGGACGCCTGTGGCAGCTGCAGCCGCCAGTGCGGCAGAGTCGGGTGGTCGGACGTCTTTGACGCTGGAACGCTCGGAGAACAGCTTGCTGCTGTCGGTCCAGCTCAAGTTTGAGCTGCCTGTGGTGGTGGAAGACGCGCTGTACAAAGGTATCCCTATCTATTTTGTGGTGCAGTCCGAGCTGCTGCGCGAACGCTGGTACTGGACCAGCAAGACCATCGCCACCGCGCAGCGGCGTTTGCGGCTGGCCTACCACCCCCTGACACGGCGCTGGCGACTCACTATCGGTGCCGCCGACATGAACGAAACCACCCAGGGGCTCACGCTGGGTCAAAGTTTCGACAGCCTGGACGACGCCATGGCAGTGGTGCGCCGCATTTCGCGTTGGAAGATTGCGGAGCTGCAAGACCTGCCTTCTGCCAGCAACTACCTGGTGGATTTCAGCTTTGAGCTGGACACATCACAACTGCCGCGGCCACTACAGATTGGCACCCTGGGACAGTCAGATTGGCTGATTGAACTGCGGCTGTCGCAGCCACTTGACCTGGAGCGTGTCAAGTGAGTGCCACGGGCGCTGAGGCATCCAGAAAATCCAAGGCGCTGCGCTGGACCATTGGTTTTGGCCTGACAGCCATGGTGGCTGTGGGTTTGGTGCTCATGTTTTTATTGACGCAAGCCACCAGCAACCGGGTCTTGTATGAGCGCAACTACCAGGTGCTATTTGCCGTCAACGTGGTGGTGGCTGTGTTGCTGCTGCTGGCGATTGCCTGGATTGCCTGGCGGCTGGTGAAACGCTTGCGGCAAAAAAAGTTCGGCAGCCGTTTGCTGGTCAAACTGGCCGCCGTGTTTGCCCTGGCCGGGTTTGCACCAGGTGTTCTGATTTATGTGGTGTCTTACCAGTTTGTGTCTCGCTCCATCGAGAGCTGGTTCGATGTGGAGGTCGAAGGTGCGCTGGCTGCGGGTTTGAATCTGGGTCGCACCACGCTGGAGGCCTTGTCGGCCGACTTGGTCGGTAAAACCCGCACTGCGGCAGCGCAGTTGGCTGACAAGGCCGACGTCAGCGTGGCGCTGCCGCTGGAGCGTGCGCGCGACGCGATGGGGGCGGACGACCTGCAGCTGTGGCGTGCTTCGGGGCGTCTGGTGGCGGCCGCCGGTGATTCGCGTTACCAACTGACCCCGGAGATGCCCACGCCGCAGCAGTTTCGAGCCGCCCGCAGCCAACGTGCCATCACCTGGATTGAAGGACTGGACGAGGGTCTGGTGCCCGGTGCAACACCCGCACGGATCAAGGTTCTTGCGTTCGTCAACAGTGCGGCGGTCGGCACGCTGGGTGAAGCTCGGTTTGTGTTGGCCGGCAAAACCTTGCCAAGCACGCTGGTGGAGAACGCTTTGGCCGTGACCCAGGCCAACCGCGAGTACCAAGAACGCGCCTTGGCGCGGGAAGGCCTGCGTCGCATGTACATCGGTACTTTGACGCTGAGCCTGTTCATGGCGGTATTTGGCGGTGTGTTGTTGGCGGTGGTGATGGGCAACCAAATTGCCCGGCCTTTGCTGGTGTTGGCCGATGGGGTGCGCGAGGTGGCTGCGGGGGACCTCTCGCCCAAAGCCTCTTTGCGCGGCAAAGACGAGCTCGATGGCCTGACCCGCTCTTTCGCCGACATGACCCAGCAGCTGCTGGAGGCGCGCCAGGCGGTGCACACCAGCATGGCGCAAACCAATGCAGCACGCGCCAACTTACAAACCATTCTGGACAACTTGACCGCTGGGGTGCTGGTGTTGGAGCCTGACGGTACCGTCACCTCCTCCAACCCCGGCGCCACCCGCATCCTGAAGTTGCCACTGGCGGCCTATGAAGGCAAGCGCTTGGCCGACATCGATGGGCTGGCGGCATTTGGTCAAGCGGTGCAGCAACAGTTCGAGGCTTTTCTGGCCTATGGTCGTGAGCGCAACCTGGACCACTGGCAACAGTCGTTTGAGCTGGGCAATACCAGCCTGGACCCAACAGGCCGCCCCAGTAACACCACCATCACCTTGATTGCGCGGGGGGCCGAACTGCCCGGCAACCAGAATTTGTTGGTATTTGACGACATTTCTGAGGTGGTGTCTGCCCAGCGCGCCCAGGCCTGGGGCGAGGTGGCGCGGCGGCTGGCCCATGAAATCAAGAACCCCTTGACCCCGATTCAACTTTCGGCAGAGCGCCTGGAGATGAAACTGACCGGCAAGCTGGCCGCCACAGAACAGACCCTGCTAACCAAGTCTGTCAAAACCATTGTTGACCAGGTCGAGGCCATGAAACGGCTGGTCAACGAATTTCGCGACTACGCCCGTTTGCCTGCAGCTGAACTCAAATCCCTTGACCTCAATGCGCTGGTGCAAGAGGTGCTCAACCTGTATGCCCCGGATCACGCCCAGGTGCCCATTCTTGCCGAGCTGGATCCCGCCTGCGTCCCTGTGCTGGGTGACCCCCAGCAACTGCGCCAGGTCTTGCATAACCTGTTGCAAAACGCACAGGATGCGACCGTCAGTGCCGGCCGGACAGGCCCACAACACCCGGTCCTGATCAGAACCCGGTGTTTGCCCGGTGCGCAGCGTGTGCGCCTGAGTGTGCAAGACAGTGGCACCGGTTTTCCTGATCACATCCTCAAACGCGCCTTCGAGCCCTACGTCACCACCAAGGACAAAGGCACCGGTTTGGGGCTGGCTGTGGTGAAAAAGATAGCAGACGAGCACGGCACACGGGTCGAAATCACCAATCAGCTGCTGGATGGCCAGGTGGTGGGGGCTCAGGTGTCGTTATCATTCAGTGTGGAACGCGCACAGACGCATCAGACGACGTAAGGCTGCACAAAGCAGGCACATTTAAGGGAAACGGCACAACATGGCAAACATTTTGGTGGTGGATGACGAACTGGGCATTCGTGATTTGTTGTGTGACATCCTCAACGACGAGGGCCATACCGTCGAATTGGCCGAAAACGCCGCACAAGCGCGTGCTGCCCGGCACCGTGAGCGGCCTGACTTGGTGTTGCTGGACATCTGGATGCCCGATACCGATGGTGTGACCTTGCTCAAGGAGTGGTCCGCCACCGGTGCGCTGACCATGCCGGTGATCATGATGAGTGGTCACGCCACCATTGACACCGCAGTCGAAGCGACACGCATTGGCGCGTTGGCGTTTCTTGAGAAGCCCATCACCCTGCAGAAGCTGCTCAAAGCGGTGGAGCAGGGCTTGGCGCGGGGCTCGCCACGCAAGCAGGTTGCGCCACTACCGGGTCTGATGAGTCCACGTGTCGACAGCCTGATCAAGGTCAGTGAGATCGTCGGTGTCAACCATGAGGCGGTGGCCGATCTCGGTCCGCAGTCAACGCAGAACTTCATGCTCGACAAACCCTTGCGTGAAGGCCGTGACGAGTACGAAAAAGCCTACTTTGAGTTTCATCTGACCAAAGAAAACGGCTCCATGACACGTGTTGCCGAAAAGACTGGTCTGGAGCGCACGCACCTGTACCGCAAGCTCAAACAGCTGGGTGTGAATCTGTCGCGTACCAAACGCAACTGAAAATCTGGCGCCTTGTCCTAGAACTGCGCATTCAAACTGCTATACTATGAGGCTTAGGCCCGGTAGCTCAGTCGGTAGAGCAGAGGATTGAAAATCCTTGTGTCGGTGGTTCGATTCCGCCCCAGGCCACCAGAAATGGTAAAAGCCCATCCCTGTGATGGGCTTTTCTTTGTGCCACATTGTTCCTCGATAGCTCAGTTGGTAGAGCGCCGGACTGTTAATCCGTAGGTCCCTGGTTCGAGCCCAGGTCGAGGAGCCATATTTTTTTGTGATGCAAAAGAAACCGAGTGGAGTGGTAGTTCAGTTGGTTAGAATACCGGCCTGTCACGCCGGGGGTCGCGGGTTCGAGTCCCGTCCACTCCGCCAAAAGTGAAAAATGCGGGAATAGCTCAGTTGGTAGAGCGATACCTTGCCAAGGTATAGGTCGAGAGTTCGAACCTCTTTTCCCGCTCCATATGGTTGATATAGCAAAAGCCCATCATTGCGATGGGCTTTTTGCTTTCTGACGCCAGACGTAAAAAAACCCAGCGGTTCAAGGCTGGGTTTAGTCCTCGGTACCGGCCAATACGCCGGTGGCTGTCCATGGATGTGTGACCTGTTGACTGTATAAGGTACTCGCCCGCGCTTCTGTGCGGTGCCGAACATCGGCGTGAGGCCCAAAAAAAGCCCGGCGCTGTGTCCGGGCTTGTAACCCCTTGCGGGGCCACGCTCAGGGAGGAGAGGCGTGGGGGTTTGGAGACCCGAATCCAATGTACCAGTTCCTGCTGTGATCGTTTGTGTGGTGGCGCACTGTTAACCCAAAAGCGCCACTCTAAGATGGTCTTTTGACCCATCATGGAGTGAACATGAGCTACACAGACGCAAACGTTTCCCCGGTGTCCATCGTGACCCCGCAGTTTCTCCACCGTGAAGCGGCCGTACAACTGGAGAAAGCCGTCAAACACCATCGGCAAGCGGCGTTGCTCCACGAAACGGGTGATGCCAGGCAAGCCGAGACACACGGCAGCATCGCCTACAACCACACGGCGCACGCGCTGGAGGTGAGTGGGCGGGCTCTGAATGTTCTGCTGTGGTAGACCTGCCTGT
This sequence comes from Rhodoferax sp. BLA1, assembly GCF_013416775.1. Taxonomy (GTDB): domain Bacteria; phylum Pseudomonadota; class Gammaproteobacteria; order Burkholderiales; family Burkholderiaceae_C; genus Rhodoferax. The sequence goes on along the minus strand of NZ_SZVI01000001.1, from coordinate 135,479 downwards.
GCCGCTGTGTACTGTTTGATTTTTTCTTGAGTCGGTGTCTGGCTGTTTGGTTGCTGGAAGGGCTTTCGGCAGATCGATAATTCCGCACCACACAAGGAGTTGTCATGCCCATTTACGAATACGCCTGCAGCGATTGCGGCCACAAGTTTGAAGCCTTGGTGCGTTCAGACACCGTTCCTGAATGCCCGAGTTGTCATTCCAAAGTGCTCGAGAAACAGCTGTCGGTGTTTGCCACCACAGCCTCCGGCCCAGACATGGCGGCTATGCCACCGAGCCCCTGTGGCGGCTGCCCGAACGCGGCAGGGCCGGGCGGCTGTTCGCTGCATTGAGTCCGCGTTCGCACGTCCATGGGCCAAACGGGGTGAACCGCCAGCAAAGAGCCAGATAGAAGACGGCTTTCTACAATAGCGCCATGACACGCCTGACCTACACCCGCGCCCAACAACTGCCCGCCCTGCTTGAAACCCGTATCCTGGTGCTGGATGGCGCCATGGGCACCATGATCCAGCGCTTTAAGCTTGACGAAACCCAATACCGTGGCCAGCGTTTTAAAGACTTTCACAAGGATGTCAAAGGCAACAACGAGTTGTTGAGCCTGACCCGCCCGGACGTGATCACCGACATCCACGAGCGGTATCTGGCCGCAGGTGCCGACATGATCGAGACCAACACCTTTGGCGCCACCCGTATCGCCCAGGCTGACTACGACATGGCCGATCTGGCCTTCGAGATGAACCTGGCCTCGGCCAAATTAGCGCGAGCCGCTTGCGACAAGTTCTCTACCCCCGACAAACCACGCTTTGTGCTCGGCGCCCTGGGCCCCACACCCAAAACCGCCAGCATCAGCCCCGATGTGAACGACCCAGGTGCACGCAATGTGACGTTTGAGGAGTTACGTGCTTCCTACTACGAGCAAGTGCAGGCGCTGGTGCAGGGTGGGGCAGACGTGCTGCTGGTTGAAACCATTTTTGACACGTTAAACGCCAAGGCCGCACTGTTTGCCATTGACGAGTTTTTTGAAGCCAGTGGTGAGCGCCTGCCGATCATGATCAGCGGCACGGTGACCGATGCCTCGGGGCGGATTCTCAGCGGTCAGACGGTGACGGCCTTCTGGCACAGCGTGCGTCACGCGCAGCCGCTGGCCATTGGCCTGAATTGCGCACTGGGCGCCACCTTGATGCGCCCCTACATCCAGGAGTTGAACAAAGCCGCACCTGATACCTTCATCAGCTGTTACCCCAATGCCGGCTTGCCCAACCCGATGAGCGACACCGGCTTTGATGAAACCCCTGATGTCACCAGCCGCCTGGTTGGTGAGTTTGCGGCAGAAGGCCTAGTCAACATTGTGGGCGGCTGCTGCGGCACCACCCCTGCACACATTGGCGCCATTCACGACAAGGTGGCGCCCATGGTCGGGCGCACGCTGCAAAAAAACATGTTTTACAAAGAAGCGGCGTAACAGCTTGGCAGCAGGTGGTCCACACACACACCGCCTGTTTGACACCATGGACCCATGTGCTGCGGGCTGAGCCAGGCGCCGCCTGCCTAGCCAAACCTTCACTCCCGCTTTCTCCTCCCAGATTGAACCAAGCCACACCATGCAGTCTCTCCAAGCGTTTTTGACGGCCTTTTTCAGTTTCAAGGCCTATGTGATGCTGCCCATCATCATCTTCTTCATTGCGCTGGCGGTTCGGCTGCCGCTGCGCCAGGTAGTGCTCAGCACGGTCAGCTTGGCGGCGGGTTTTGCTGGGGTGTTTATTGCCTTCAACTTCTTTGTGGCCAACATCAGCCCGGCGGTGCAGCAGCTCACCAGCGTGCGGGGGCTCAATTTCCCGGTGCTGGACGTGGGCTGGCCGCCCTTGGCCGCCATCACCTGGGCCTCGCCGCTGGCGGCTATTTCCATCCCGCTGGTGCTGGTGGCCAATTTACTCATGCTGGCTTTGGGCTGGACCCGCACCATTTACATTGACATCTGGAACTACTGGCATTTTGCGTTGATGGGTGCGCTGGTGATGTCGGTCACTGGCAGCATGACGCTGGGCTTGTCAGCCGTGTTGGTGATTGCGGTGTTTTGTTTCAAGATGACCGAATGGACCGCACCTGATGTGGAGCGGGAAACCGGTCTGGTGGGTATTTCGGCCTCCCCGGTGTCGGTCAACGGACTGGTGCCTTACGCCGTGTGTGTGGATTGGCTGCTAGATCGCATTCCGGTGCTCAAAAACCTGAACTACAACCCCCATAGCAAGGGTGACGAGCCGTCGGCCGGCAGTGGCCTGGACATGCTGGGTGAACCAATGATCATTGGTGCCGTGATGGGCCTGGTTTTGGCCATGGCCGCAGGTTATAACTTGGGTGCCACGCTGGAATTGGCGGTGCACATTTCAGCGGTCATGTTCTTGTTGCCCAAGAGTGCCGGGCTGATTGGTGACGCGATGATGCCGGTAACCGTGGCCTTGCGCGACCAAGTGACGCGGTTCTTCCCACATCGCAAAAATTTGATTGTGGCGATGGACACCGGTTTTCTGATGCACCACAAGTCGGTGATGGTCACCGGGCTGATTCTGATGATGCTGGCGGTGCTGATTGCGCTGGTGCTGCCTGGTAACAAAGTCTTGCCGCTAGGGGATTTGCCCAACCTGTTCTCGGTGATGTCCTTGTCGGTGCTGATCTTTCGCGGCAATGTGTTTCGCGCGGTGGTGGCCGGTGTGCCGGTCATCATCACGTTTTTGCTGATTGCTTCCAATATGGCGCCGCTCTACACCAAACTGGCCAGAGAGACACCGTCTTTTGATTCTGCCGGACTGGGCCTGATCACCGCGTTTACCGACGGCGGGCACCAGGTGCGTTTCCTGATTTATTCAGTCTACCGGGGCGAGTTGTGGGCGATGCTGTCGCTGCCTTTGTTGTTGGCGGCGATTTATATGGTGTGGTGGCGTTTTCAACGCAGCACCCCCAAGTAAGGCGCTGATCACGCACCAATCGCCCGCTTTTGGGCGCTTGAGAGGTCTTCGTCTTTGGCTTGGGAACAGCCAATCTAAAAAATAGGATAATCGTCCCTTTTACCAACCTGCCGGAGCCCATTCATCATGGCCAAAGAATTTCGTACAGAAGCTGACCGCAAAGCGACGCCCCGTCCTGTTGCCCCCAAGGGCGTGTGCTACACCGCTGGCCACGGCCAGATGCGCAGCCTGGAGCGCGGCGTTGCCACCAACAACAAGAAAAACCCTGGCAAGCGTTGCAAAAAAGGCGGCTGATCCCTGCTATAGCCGCTTCATGCGGCGCCAAAAAAACGGCCCAAATCGGGCCGTTTTTTTTATGCATTTTTAGCCTCTAGCCCTCGTATCAAAAGGGCATATAGCTATCAAAAACAGAGTAACCCTGCATCACAATTACATGTTACGCCGGTACTGCCCACCTACCTCAAACAAGGCGTTGGTGATCTGACCCAGGGAGCAGCAGCGCACCGCGTCCATCAGCACCTCAAACACATTTTGGTTGTCGATCACGGCTTGTTGCAGTTTCTTCAGCATGGCCGGTGCCTCGGCCGCATGGCGGGTGTGGAAGTCGGCCAGGCGCTGCAACTGGCTTTGTTTTTCTTCGTCGGTGGAGCGTGCCAGCTCCAGTTTGTCATTCACCGGGTCACCATGCGGGTTGCGGAAGGTGTTGACACCGATGATGGGCAATTCACCGGTGTGTTTGAGCATCTCATACGTCATCGACTCGTCCTGAATCTTGCCGCGCTGGTAACCGGTTTCCATGGCGCCCAGCACACCACCACGCTCGGTGAGGCGCTCAAACTCCAGTAACACCGCTTCTTCGACCAGCTCGGTCAGTTCCTCGATGATGAAGGCGCCCTGTGACGGGTTCTCGTTCTTGGCCAGACCCCATTCGCGGTTGATGATGAGCTGGATCGCCATCGCGCGGCGCACCGAGTCTTCGGTCGGTGTGGTGATGGCCTCGTCGAACGCGTTGGTGTGTAAGCTGTTGCAGTTGTCGTAGACGGCAATCAGCGCCTGCAAGGTGGTGCGGATGTCGTTGAACTGAATCTCTTGTGCGTGCAGGCTGCGCCCGCTGGTCTGGATGTGGTATTTGAGCTTCTGGCTGCGTTCGTTGGCGCCGTAACGCTCTTTCATCGCCACCGCCCAGATGCGCCGCGCGACACGGCCCATCACGGTGTATTCAGGGTCCATGCCGTTGCTGAAGAAGAAACTCAGATTCGGCGCAAAGTCATCAATGAACATGCCGCGCGCCAAGTAGGCTTCGACAAAGGTGAAGCCGTTGGAGAGTGTGAACGCCAGCTGGCTGATCGGGTTCGCGCCCGCTTCAGCGATGTGGTATCCGCTGATGCTCACGCTGTAGAAGTTGCGCACGTTGTGGTGCACAAAATAACTGGCGATGTCACCCATGACCTTGAGGCTGAACTCGGTGCTGAAGATGCAGGTGTTCTGGCCCTGGTCTTCCTTGAGGATGTCGGCCTGCACCGTGCCGCGCACATTGGCCAGCACCCATTCGCGGATCTTGGCGGCTTCGGTGTCGGTGGGTTCGCGGCCGTTGTCACTCTGAAACTTGTCCAGGTTCTGGTCGATGGCGGCGTTCATGAACATGGCCAGGATGCTCGGCGCCGGGCCGTTGATGGTCATGCTCACACTGGTATTGGGGCTGCATAAATCAAACCCGCTGTACAGCACTTTCAGGTCGTCAATGGTGGCAATGCTCACCCCGCTGTTGCCGACCTTGCCGTAGATGTCCGGGCGCGGATCGGGGTCGTTGCCGTAAAGCGTGACCGAGTCAAACGCGGTGGACAGGCGTTTGGCCGCCATGCCTGAGCTGAGCAACTTGAAGCGTTTGTTGGTACGAAACGGGTCGCCTTCCCCGGCGAACATACGCGTCGGGTCTTCGTTCTCGCGCTTGAAGGCGAAGGTGCCGGCGGTGTAGGGGTAGCTGCCAGGCACGTTGTCGAGCATCAGCCACTTGAGGATCTCGCCATGGTCCTCGTACTGGGGCAGACACACCTTGCGTATGGGGGTTCCACTCAAGGATCTGGTGGTGAGGGCAGTGCGGATTTCTTTGTCGCGGATTTTGACGACGTATTCGTCACCCGCGTAGGCGCGTTGCATCTCGGGCCACTGGGCCAGCAGTTTGTGGGCGGCGGGGTCTTGGGTCTGCTCGCGTTGATGGGCCAGTTGCTGGGCGGCCTCGGCAGCTGCGCTGGTGCCGTTGTCTTGCAGCATTGTGGCGGCGGCGCGCAATTGCTGGATTTCACGCGCCAGCTTGGCTTGGGCGCGGGCTTTTTGCTTGTAGCCACGCACCGTGTCGGCAATGTCGGCCAGGTAGCGGGTGCGTGCGGCGGGTACCACCGGGCTCTGGTTGGTGCTGTGGCGTACCGTCACCATGGGTAGATGTGAGTCGCACAGCGGCAGGCCGAGTTCAGCCAGCCGCAGCTTCAGCGCCTGGTACAGCGCGGTCACACCGTCGTCGTTGAAGCGTGCGGCCATGGTGCCAAACACCGGCATCTGTTCGGGCGGCACGGTAAAGGCTTCGCGGTTGCGCTGCACCTGTTTGGCCACATCGCGCAGCGCATCAGAAGCGCCCTTGCGGTCAAACTTGTTGATGGCGACAAACTCGGCAAAGTCCAGCATGTCGATTTTCTCCAACTGGCTGGCCGCGCCAAACTCGGGCGTCATCACATACAAGGGCACATCCACATGCGGCACGATGGCCGCGTCGCCCTGGCCAATGCCCGAGGTTTCCACAATGATCAGGTCGAAACCAGCCACCTTGCAGGCGGCCAGCACGTCGGGCAGGGCAGCGCTGATTTCTGAACCAAAGTCGCGCGTGGCCAGGCTGCGCATGAACACCTTGGGGCCGCTCTGCCACGGACTGATGGCATTCATACGGATGCGGTCACCCAGCAACGCGCCACCACTCTTGCGGCGACTCGGGTCGATGCTGATCACCGCCACGCGCAGGCTGTCGCTCTGATCAAGCCGCAGGCGGCGGATCAGTTCATCTGTGAGTGACGATTTGCCTGCACCACCGGTGCCGGTGATACCCAGAACTGGTATATTTTTTCTAGCTGCTAGCCCTTGTATATCAAGGGCTAGAGCCTTAAAAGGCACTGAAAACTCGCCTTTACCTACTCCCGAGGCGTTTTCGTTCTCGAGCGCCGTGATGAGCTGCGCCAGCGCACGCCAACTGGCGTCAGTGTGGCCCTGGATGGCTTCGATCTGGGTCGGCGCGTAAGCAGTGAGGTCTAGGTCACACGACTTCACCATCTGACCAATCATGCCGGCCAGGCCCATGCGCTGGCCGTCTTCGGGGCTGAAGATGTGTTGCACACCGTAAGCATGTAATTCGGCGATCTCGCTGGGCACAATCACGCCGCCACCGCCGCCAAACACCTGGATGTGGGCGCCACCCCGGCTCCGGAGCAGGTCCACCATGTATTTGAAATACTCCACATGGCCGCCCTGGTAGGAGCTGATGGCTATGCCCTGCACGTCTTCCTGCAGCGCGGCGGTCACCACCTCGTCCACACTGCGGTTGTGGCCCAGGTGGATCACCTCGGCGCCCATGCTCTGCAGGATGCGGCGCATGATGTTGATCGAGGCGTCGTGCCCGTCGAACAGGCTGGCGGCGGTGACAAAACGCACTTTGTGGGTCGGGCGGTATTGGGCCAGTTCCTTGAGGTCGGCGGACAGGTCGGTCATGGTTGTCTCCAGTCGGGTACTTATCGTTTTAAGGTTCAAACCGCGATTTCACCGGTTTGAACTGACTTGACGTTGACGTCAACGTCAATCTGGTCCGCATGGTACTTGAAACGGTGCTTTCGCGTTACATTGCCATGTGGTCGCCAGCCACTGCCTTGAACTTCATCGGACCTGATGCCATGACACCCCTCCAGCTTTTTGACACCGCCTCCAGCACCTACACCTACGTCCTGTTTGATCCGGCCAGCCGTGATGCCGTGATCATTGACCCGGTGGACACCCAGATCGCGCGTGACCTGCAGGTGTTGCGCGAACATGGCCTCAAACTGATCTGGGCGCTGGAAACCCATGCCCATGCCGACCACATCACCAGCGCAGGCCAGCTCGCCGAACTGACTGGCGCCAAAACCACTGCACCGGCAGGCTGTGGCATCAGCACCGCGTCGGTGCAGCTCCAGGACGGCGACGTGCTGGCCTTCGGTGCTGAGCAGATCAGTGCCCTGCACACACCGGGCCATACCGCTGGCAGCATGAGTTTTGTCTGGCGCAAGCATGTGTTCACGGGGGACACCTTGCTGATCAACGGTTGTGGCCGCACCGATTTCCAGTCCGGTAGTGCGGTCCAGATGTACCACAGCCTGACCGAGGTGTTGTTCAAGCTGCCCGACGACACCACCGTCTGGCCAGGGCATGACTACCAGGGCAAAACCCAGTCAAGCATCGGCCAGGAAAAGGCCAGCAACGCCCGGGTGGCAGGCAAAACCGAGGCGGAGTTTGTGGCCATCATGGACGCGCTGAAACTGCCGCCGCCCAAACGCATCCAGGAGGCAGTGCCCGCCAACCTGCGCTCCGGCCTGCGCCATGACGCTCCGGCGCCAGAGAGCCTGCTGCCGCGCCCGGCTGACGGTTATGCCGGGGATGTGTCGCCCATGCTGGCCTGGCAATGGTTTGAGGCGGGTGAAGCGGTGCTGGTGGATGTGCGCACCGATGCTGAGCGCGCCTGGGTCGGTTTTGTGCCCGGTGCGACTGCTGTGGCCTGGAAACAGTGGCCCGGTATGGCCATGAACCCGGACTTTGATGCGCAGTTGCACGCGGCGGTACCCGCTGGCCAAAAAGTGCTGTTGTTGTGCCGCAGCGGGGTGCGCTCGGTCGCAGCGGCCCAGCGGGCCACCGAGCTGGGGCTGCAGGCCTACAACATCCTCGAAGGCTTTGAGGGCGACCCCAACGAGCACGCCCAGCGCAACCGGCGCGGTGGCTGGCGCTTTCATGGCCTGCCTTGGCGCCAGAGTTAGTGTCAGCTAACGCCGCTGATCTGTGTCCGGCGGTGGTGGGCTGCAAGTTTGGGCTGAGCCTGTCGACGCCCAAGCACAAGCGCGGCACAAACGTGCACTGTTTTATTGAGGTAGCGCAAACGACACGATGTCAGCGCCTGCTGGCTTGGCAGCAGCGCCGATGGGCACCTGGTTTGTGCTGATAATCCCCGCCATGACTTTTTTGGCAATGGACGTGGGCAATACCCGCCTGAAATGGGCCCTGCATGCTGCACCCAGGCGCGACGCCCCGGTGCTGGCGCAGGGGGTGCAATTCCTCGACAACATCGAAACACTGGCCGAAGGCGACTGGGCTCAGATCACGCCGCCGCGTTGTGTGTTGGGTTGCCTGGTGGCGGGGGAGGCGGTCAAACGCCGGGTCGAAGAACAGATGGAGCTGTGGGACGTGTCCGCCCAATGGGTGGTGGCCAGCAGCGAAGAGGCCGGTGTTACCAACGGATATGACTACCCGGCACGCCTGGGCGCTGACCGCTGGGTGGCCATGATTGGCGCCTGGCACCGTGGCTTGGCCCAAGGCCCGGCGCGACCGATGGTTGTGGTGATGGTGGGCACCGCGGTCACCGTGGACGCGCTGGACGCCACCGGCCGTTTTCTGGGCGGCCTGATTTTGCCCGGTCACGGCATCATGTTGCGCGCTATGGAGTCCGGCACCGCAGGCCTGAGTGTGCCGACCGGCAATGTGGTCGATTTCCCCACCAACACCAGCGACGCCCTCACCAGCGGCGGCACCTTTGCGATTGTGGGTGCGGTGGATCGGATGCTGCAGCATGTGCGCCAACACTGTGGCGCCGAGCCTTTGTGTCTGATGACCGGTGGCGCCGGCTGGAAGGTGGCGCCCAGCATGACCCAGCCTTTTGAGCTGGTGGACAACCTGCTGTTTGATGGCCTGCTGGAAATGGCTGAGCGGCGCTTTGGCCACTGACCGCAGCGAATGGCTTGCCATATTTGGGGCTTTGACGCTACATTCGTCGGGTTTGGTTTTTGCCCCCACGGGCCACAAAGCCTGAACTGCAACGGAAGTTAAACCCAATGCCTCGCCATCCCGCTGAGCCCTGAGGACGGTCGGGGTACTTTGAACACTGAAGCGGAAAGTGCGCATGAAATTTCTATCTGGTTTGAGCGTCATGGCTCGGTTGACGGTGACTTTTGGCGCCTTGCTGATCCTGTTGTTTGCCAGTGCCGGTCTGGCGTTGTTGCAGCAACAACAGTCCGCCCGGGCGATGGACCAACTGGTCAGCAGCGACCTGGAGAAATTACGTTTGACGGAGACCTGGAAGGCTCTGTCGCAGGAAACCACGGTGCGTCTGATGGCGGTCAATCGGTCAACCGACCCCGCACTGGCGCAGTTGTTTGGCCCTGAAATTGGCCCTTTGGTCAAGGCGGTTGGCGCCATGTTCAACCAGATTCGCGAGGTGTCCACCTCTGAGCAAGAGAAAGCCTGGTTTGACGCCATGACACCCAAGCGCGAGGCCTTGCTCAAGTCTTTGGGGCAAATGGCAGAACTGCGCAAAAGTGGCGATGTGGAGGGGGCTGTCAAAGCGTTTGACGACGGCTTTGTCCCTGCCCAAAAGAGTTACAACGAACACATTGCCGCCTTTTCTGCGCTGCAACGCAGCTTGATGGATGCCAAGGTGGCAGAAGTCAAGACGCAGGCGCGTCAACGGGCCCTGTGGCAGCTGGGGATTGCTGTGGTGCTGGGTTTGTTGGGTTTGTGGATGGCCTTGGGTGTGACGCGGCACATCAAACGCTCGCTCGATGCAGCGGTATCGGTGGCCCGGGCGGTTGCCGGGGGGGATTTGAGCCAACAGCCGCAAGTGCAGGGGCATGACGAGTTCGCCGAGCTGATGCGCAATATGGGTGAGATGACCAGTTCCCTGGAGCGCATCGTTTACCAGGTGCGCCAGGGCACCAACAGCATTGCCACTGCGTCCACCGAAATTTCTCAGGGCAACAACGATTTGTCGCACCGGACCGAGCAGCAGGCCAGCAATGTGCAGCAGGTGGCCTCCGCCATGGACGAAATCACCCAGTCGGTGCGCCAGAATGCCGACCACGCACGACAGGCCAACACACTCTCGCAGGAAGCCAGCCTGGTGGCGCAGCGTGGTGGGGAGGCGGTGTCCCGTGTGGTGACCACCATGAGCGAGATCAACAGCGCATCCCACCGTATCGAAGAGATCATTGCGGTGATCGATGGCATTGCGTTTCAGACCAATATCCTGGCACTCAATGCGGCGGTGGAAGCGGCTCGCGCGGGTGAACAAGGGCGTGGTTTTGCGGTGGTGGCGGGCGAGGTGCGCACACTGGCGCAGAGGTCTGCGCAGGCAGCCAAGGAAATCAAGACCCTGATTTCAGACTCCAGCGACAAGGTGCGCGTGGGCAGCGAGCAGGTTGAAGGCGCCGGACGGACCATGGACGACATCATGCAAGCGGTCAAACGGGTCAGCGCCCTGGTGTCCCAGATCAGTGAAGCCACCGAAGAACAGGGGCGCGGCATCACCCATGTGGGTGACTCGGTCAGTGAAATCGATCAGATGACCCAGCAAAACGCCGCCCTGGTCGAGCAGGCCGCTGCCGCCGCAGACTCCATGCGCCGCCAGGCACAAGAGCTGGAGCAAGCGGTTTCGGTGTTTCACCTTGCCTCCACCGTGGGAACCCGGCCGCTCTTGCGGTGACCTGGCGACGGCTGTGTCAACGGCCAAGTTGCCGGTCTCCCCGCTGGCCTTCCTCTTGATGGCGAAGGCTTTGGTTCATGCTGGGCTTGATGCAAAAATGGCCTCTAGCCCTTTTTTATAAAGGGCTGATAGCTATTTTTTGTATAGCTCGGTGATCTCGGTCAGCCCAGGGGCCATCAGGCTCGGCTCAGCCAGCGTTGCGCCAGCCGCACCCAGTAGGTTGCACCCAGCGGCAACAAGGCGTCGTTGAAGTCGTAACTGGCGTTGTGCAACACACACGGACCCGCACCGTGACCCAACTCGCGGTGGCTGCCGTCGCCGTTGGCGATGAAGGCGTAACAGCCCGGTTTTTGCTGCAGCATGTACGAGAAATCTTCCGCACCCATGGTCGGCTCCTGCACCTGCACCTTGTCGGGCCCCACAATCTCGGCCATCACCTGCCGGCAAAACCCGGCCTCAGTCGCGCTGTTGATGGTGGGTGGGTAGTTGCGGTGGAAGTCGAAGTCGGCGCTCAGGCCAAACGCGGCGCACAGCTGTTCAGTCATGTCCTTCATGCGTTGTTCGATCAGGTCCAGCACCTCAAAGGAGAAGGTGCGCACCGTGCCTTGCAACTCGCAGCTGTTGGGGATCACGTTGGTGGCTTCACCCGCGTGGATCATGGTGACCGAGATCACGCCAGCGTCAATCGGTTTGAGGTTGCGGCTGATGATGCTCTGGAAACCCTGCACCAGCTGGCAGGCCACCGGCACCGGGTCGAGCGCGTTGTGCGGGATCGCGGCGTGGCCGCCTTTGCCGCGCACGGTGATCTTGAATTCGTTGCTCGAAGCCATCACTGGCCCCGGGCTGGCGGCAAAGCTGCCGCTCTCATAACCGGGCCAGTTGTGCAGGCCAAACACGGCCTGCATCGGAAACTGCTCAAACAGGCCGTCCTTGATCATCTCGCGCGCGCCGCCGCCGCCTTCTTCGGCGGGCTGGAAGATCAGGTAAACCGTGCCGTCAAAGTCGCGGTGGCTGCTGAGGTATTGCGCCGCTGCCAACAGCATGGCGGTGTGTCCGTCGTGGCCGCAGGCGTGCATCTTGCCGGGGTGGGTGCTGGCGTGGGCAAAGGTGTTGAGCTCTTGCATGGGCAGCGCGTCCATGTCGGCGCGCAGGCCCAGCGCCCGGCCACATGTTCCCCCGTCGCGCCCGTGCAGGATGCCGACCACCCCGGTGGTGCCCAGACCCCGGTGCACCGGGATGCCCCATTCGCTGAGTTTGGTCGCCACCAGTTCGGCGGTGCGGACTTCTTTGAAACACAGCTCCGGGTGGGCGTGGATGTCTCGTCGCAACGCGGCGATGTCGGGGCTGTTTTGTGTGAGGGCTTCGATGAGTTTCATGGCGGGCAGGGCAGGTTACGTGTGGGCCGAAGGGCGGTGATTGGATTATGAAGCGGGTGCTGAATCCTTCTTGCGGGTGATGCTGTTGGTGCCTGTTCCGTTGGTGATGGCCATCAGTCGTGCTGGTTGTTCAGCGGTTCTGGTGCGCCGGGGCGGGTACGGCCAGGGGCCTCATACTGGGGTACCAGAAATCGGCCCCTGGCCATACCCACCCCGGCTTGAACTGCGGCTTGTGAGCGCCGATCTGGAAATACAGACAACCACAGAGTCCATATCGCGCCCGTGTTGCCTCCAGTATGGTCTTGCAGCCTTTTGCACACCACCAACGTTTGCAGCATGGGGGCGGACCGGGCTGGGCGCCGATTTCTGGTACCCCAGTATGAGGCGCCCGGCCCGGTCTGCCTCCATGCCACCCGTCGCCGCACGCGCTGGGCCGAAAGCTACCCTTTTCGCAAGAGACGTATCCAAAGCCGGATATGCTCTTTCACCCATTTCGCATTCAGAAACCCGCCATGCCCCATAGCACCACCGCCCCCCATTCCTTCCAAGTCAGAGGCGCCTGCCCCCACGATTGCCCCGACACCTGCTCCCTGCTGACCACGGTGGAAAACGGTGTGGCGATCAAGGTGCAGGGTAACCCGGCGCACCCGCACACCGGCGGCAGCCTGTGCACCAAGGTGTCGCGTTACACCGAACGTACCTACCACCCGGAGCGCCTGCTGCAGCCGATGAAGCGGACCGGTCCCAAAGGCTCGGGCCAGTTTGCGCCGGTGAGCTGGGATGAGGCGCTGGACGACATCGCGGCGCGCCTCAAAGCCATTGCGGCGCGTGACCCGCAGGCCATCCTGCCCTACAGCTACGCGGGCACCATGGGCCTGGTGCAGGGCGAGAGCATCGCCGGGCGCTTTTTCAACAAGCTGGGCGCGTCTCAACTGGAGCGCACCATCTGCGCCGCGGCCGGTGGTGTCGGGCTGGTGCACACGCTGGGTGGCAAGGTCGGCATGCGGGTTGAGTTTTTTGCCGAGTCCAAACTGATCCTGATCTGGGGCAGCAACTCGATCACCAGCAACTTGCATTTCTGGCGCTACGCCAGCCAAGCCAAACGTGATGGCGCCAAGCTCATCTGCATCGACCCGCGCAAGAGTGAAACCGCCGACAAATGTCATGAACATATTGCCCTCTTGCCCGGAACAGACGGGGCTTTGGCGCTATCGATCATGCAGCAGCTGATTGTTCACGACTGGCTCGACCACGACTACCTGGCGCGTTACACCCTGGGCTGGGAACAGATGCGCGAGCGCGCCCTAGAGTGGCCGCCCGAGCGTGCCGCAGCGGTGTGTGGCATTGAGGCATCACAAATCGAATCGCTGGCGCGGGACTACGGCGCGTTTGCCAACAGCGACCAGGCTGCTGCCATCCGTATGAACTACGGCCTGCAGCGGGTGCACGGTGGTGGCAATGCGGTGCGCCTGATTGCCCTGTTGCCCGCGCTGATTGGTGCCTGGCGGCACCGCGCCGGGGGTGTTTTGCTTAGCAACTCGGGGGCTTTCCCGGTGCAGCGCATGGTGCTGGAGCGCCCCGACCTGCGTGGCGGGCGCCCGTCACGCACCATCAACATGGCGACCATCGGCAACGATTTGTTGCGCCCGGCCAGCCCGGCATTTGGCTCGGCGGTGGAGGCGCTGATCGTCTACAACAGCAACCCGGTGGCGATTGCGCCGGACTCTGCCAAGGTGGTGGCCGGTTTTGCGCGCGAGGACTTGTTCACCGTGGTGCTGGAGCACTTCCAGACCGACACCGCCGACTACGCCGACTACGTCTTGCCCGCCACCACCCAGCTCGAACACTGGGACGTGCATTCCGCCTACGGCCATACCGACGCACTGCTGAACCGCCCGGCGATTGCGACAGTCGGCCAGGCCTGGCCCAACACCCAGATCTTTCGCGAACTCAGCCGTCGTATGGGTTTCACTGAGCCGTGTTTTAACGACAGCGACGAGGAACTGTGCCGTCAGGCCTATGGCGACAAGGTGGACTTCAACACTTTGCTGGACCAGGGTTTTGCCACCTTGCCTATGCCTGAGGCGCCGTTTGCCCAGGGCGGTTTTCCGACGCCTTCAGGCCAATGTGAGTTTTTCAGCCAGCGTCTGGCCGACCAGGGCCTGGACGGTTTGCCTGACCATGTGCCCAACCACGAGTCGGCGGGCAGTTCACAAACTTACCCGCTGGCGATGATCTCGCCACCGGCGCGCAACTTCCTGAACTCCAGCTTTGTCAACGTGACCAGCCTGCGCCAAAGTGAAGGTGAACCGCTGCTGGAAATGCACCCAGCCGATGCCGCCGAGCGCCAGCTGCAAGACGGCGCGCTGGTGCGGGTTTTCAATACACGCGGTGAACACCGCTGTCGGCTCAGCTTGAACGCGCGTGCGCGCCCCGGTGTGGTGGTGGGCCTGGGCGTCTGGTGGCGCAAGTTCGGGCTCGATGGCCACAACGTTAACCAGCTCACCAGCCAGGCGCTCACCGACCTGGGCAACGCGCCGACCTTTTACGACTGTCTGGTGGATGTGCAGGCGGCCTGAGCTTTACCCAAGCAACAGCGTCAGCGCCAGCGTGAACATCACCAGCGCAATCAGGCCGTCGAGCACGCGCCAGGCCAGCGTGGTCTGGAACAGCGGCGCCAGATAACGTGCGCCAAAACCCAGCGCGGCAAACCAGCAGAAGCTGGCTGTGGTGGCTCCAAAGCCAAATAACCAACGTCCGGGGTCGGGCCGCTGGTTGGCAATCGCACCGAGTAGCACCACGGTGTCGAGGTACACATGCGGGTTCAAAAAGGTGAAGCCAAAACAGGCCAGCAGCGCGGTGGCCAGCGTCACTGGCGCGGCGTTGTCCAGGTGCATCTGGCTGCCTAACCAGCTACGCCGTGCCGCGAGCAGCCCATAACTGGCCAGAAACAACGCGCCGCCATACCGCGCCCCGTCCATCAGCAGCGTGTTGCCGCGAATCAGCACCCCGGCGCCACCAATACCGGCAACGATCAGCAGCGCATCCGACAGCGCACAAAACAGCACCAGCGCGAGCACATGCTGGCGCCGGATGCCGCAGCGCAGCACATAGGCATTCTGGGAACCGATGGCCACAATCAGCGCCAGACCGGTGGCAAAACCGCTTACAAAATCCATGTGTTGGCGCGGCTTGTTTGTCCGGAAGATATATGGAAAATCACCCTGTAGCCCTCGTGTTTGAAGGGCTAATAGCTGCTATAAATATAGCAATCAAGGTTTCACCAGCGTCGCGTCTTCCACCATCACCTTGTAGCTGTAACCTGCGGTGAAATCCTTGTCGGTGCGCACCACACCTGTGACGGTGATTACATCGCCGACCTTGGTTGTGGCGCTGCTGGTCACCAGGATGTCGTTGTTTTGGGTGGCGGCGCTGCCCGAGCCGTCTTGCAGGTGAATCCAGTTTTTACCCATGATCTCTGGGTTGAACTTGACCACTTTGCCACTGATCGTGACCGGTTTGTCCTTGAGGGTCTTGGCCTGCGCCACCACCTCGGCCACGGTGCGGGCATTGGCGCCGCTGGCCTTGGCGACCTTGATCGGGCCCAGGTCCACCGGTTTGGGCGCGGCCATGTGCATGGCGCCGGGGGCACCGGCCAGAGAGCCAAAGACAATGGTCTTGAAGGTCTTTTTGAGCGACTTGCTCTCAAAGTTGTCCATCACCATCGGGTTCTCGATGCTGACCTGTGTGCCTTTTTTGACAGCGGTTTTGCCCACGGCAGCCCAGGTTTCGCCGTCTTTGGTTTTGAGGCGCAGGTAGGTGTAGGCCTCGACATCTTTGACCTCCAGCACCTCGCCGCTCAACACGCCGCTGGCGGGCGCGGGACTGGGTCCAGCGGCCCAGGCGCTAGTCAGAGAAGTGGTCGCCAGCAAGACGGTCAGAGCCAGGGTTTTGAGGGGTGTCATATCAGGTTCCCGAAAAAAGAGAGGATAGCAGTTGGCAGGCTTGGAGATGTCACGTCAGCAGCGCCAGCAGCCGGGTCAGCGCATGCTGCACCGTGGCGGCACGCACGGCGGCGCGGTCACCGGCAAAGTGTTGGCACTCACTGAACAGCCCGGTGGGTGTGGCCCAGCCAAACCACACGGTGCCGACCGGTTTGTCGGCACTGCCACCACTGGGCCCGGCCACACCGGTCACGGCCACCGCCACCTGGGCGTGTGAATGGGCCAGCGCACCACTGGCCATGGCACGCGCCACGGGTTCACTGACCGCGCCGTGTTGCGCAATCAGCTCGGTCGGCACAGCCAGCAGCTCGGTTTTGGCGGCATTGGAGTAGGTCACAAAACCGCGTTCAAACCACAGGCTGGAGCCCGCCAGGTCGGTGCAGGCAGCGGCAATCAAGCCACCGGTGCAGCTCTCGGCGGTGGCCAGCATCCACTGCTTCTTGGATAACAAATCAGCCACTATCCCGCATAAATGCTTGGTCGATAGCTCTTGATTTAAGAGTGATTCAGACATCACCACACCCGCCACAGCGCAATCACCAGCAGCGTGCAACAGGCCGCCACCAGATCGTCGAGCATGATGCCCCAGCCGGCTTTGCGCCAGGCGCCCGGGTCGGTGGCTGGGTCCACGTCATGAAAAAGCTGGTCGGCCCAGGCCACCGGGCCGGGTTTGACCGCATCAAAGAATCGGAACAGTGCAAACGCCGCCACTTGCGCCCACCAGCCCATCGGGCTGGCCAGCCACAGCACCAGCCAGAAAGCGACCACCTCGTCCCAGACGATGCTGCCAGGGTCCAGCACCCGCATGTTGCGCGCGGTCACGCTGCAGGCCCACCAGCCCACCAGAAGCCCCAGGCCAATCAGCAGGCCCCATTGCGGGTCGGACAAGCGGTTGTGCAGCAGCGCAAAACTGAGCCAGGCCCACAGCGTGCCCGCGGTACCGGGCGCCTTGGGACTTAACCCCGAGCCAAAACCCAATGCCAGCACATGGGCCGGGTGCGCCATCATGAAGCGCGCGCTGGGGGCCACGGGTGCACGCGGCGCGGCGCTATCCAGGGTGTCATCCGGGGTGATCTGCATCACGCGATTATCCCGCGTGTGTTTGGCCCCCGACCATCACGTAGGCAGGTGTGCCGGTCAATGCATTTGCCGTGACTGCGAGGGTGTCTGCCCAAAGAGTTTGCGGTAATCACAGGAGAACTGGCTGACATGCCAGAAGCCCAGATCGGTCGCGACGTCTTGCACGCTGACGGGCTGGGCGCTGCTTTGCCGCAGCCTCCTGCGCGCGGTGTTGAGGCGGACCAGGCGCAGGTACTGCATCGGGCTCATGCCCAGCACATCCTCAAAGCAGTATTGCAAGGTGCGGCGGCTGACAAACAGGCGCTCACACAGCTCTGGCACCGTCAGCGTCTGGTCGTGTTGCGACAGCACCAGATCGCGCGCCTTGGCCACGATGCGCTGGCGGCGCTGAAAGCTGTTGCTGACGGCGGGATCCACCTTGCTTGTGTCCAGCAGTGCCAGCAGCGCGTTGAGCAGAAGCTGCTGGCGCCAGGCCGGGTCCGTGTAGGGGCCGTCGTGCTGCAGCAGCCCGGCCAGCCTTTGTAGCAGGCGCTGGTGAGGGTGGGGCGCCACCTGCATCACTTCGGCCTGGGCCAGTTTTGCCCAGTCGATCAAGCAGCCACCCCGCTCGGCGGCATGCTGCAAGTTGTCCTGGCGCATGACGATGCCGTAGATGACATAGTCAGACGGCGTCTGTAACTCAAACTCGCAGTGGCCCGGGCGCACCATGATGCTATGTGGGCCGACCAGTCGGCCATTGATGCGGGTCTGACCCGTCTGCACCGGCAGGCCAAACCAGAAGGTGTCGGGCCAGACGCAGCAGGACTGGTGTACCGCCTGGCTGGTGTCCTCACGAAACACCTGCATCTGGGGCAGTTGCAGCTCGGTCAGGCGGCCATGAAAGTGGCCCGGCGTGATCTGGTCGTAACTTTGCTCCCAGTCGGTCAGGTTGTGGGCGTGTTCGTCGGCATCAAAAGCCTGGATGGTGCGAATCTGGTGCGTTTTGCCCGCAATTGGCGCATCAGCGGCCAGGGGGCTGGTGGTCACACAGGAAGAGGCTGAAACCATGGTGTGTGCGTCCTCATGAGTTGGATGGTTGGGGGGCATCCCGGCGCACCGCTGCTGGCAAGACGTGTGAAGTGCATCAAGGCAACTTTGCCAAATTTCGATAACGCCAGAACACCGCTCTGGATAAAGATCACCACAAGCAAACCCCATGCCCAAACCCTTCTTCTTCCTGCAAGCACTTTGAACCTGATAGGAGTACCCCAAAAATGAATCCGTTGGACCCGTCTCACCACAGTGGCACCCATGTGCTCAAACCGGTGCTCAGCACCCTGCAACTCTGGGGCATCGCCGTGGGCCTGGTGATCTCTGGTGAATACTTTGGCTGGAGCTTTGGCTGGGCGTCGGCCGGTACGCTGGGCTTCACCGTCACCTCGCTGTTCATCGCGGCGATGTACGCCACCTTCATCTTCAGTTTCACCGAGCTGACCACCTCGATCCCGCACGCTGGTGGTCCGTTTGCCTACAGCAAACGCGCTTTTGGCCCGGTGGGTGGTTACCTGGCCGGTGCCGCCACGCTGATCGAATTTGTGTTTGCGCCGCCTGCCATTTCGCTCGCGATTGGGGCTTACCTGAACGTGCAGTTTCCGGCGCTGGACCCCAAACTCGCGGCGCTCGGGGCGTATGTGGTGTTCATGACGCTCAACATCATTGGTGTCCAGATTGCCGCTACCTTTGAACTGGCGGTGACGCTGCTCGCCATTTTTGAGCTGCTGGTGTTTATGGGTGTGGTGTCGCCGGGCTTCTCGATGGCCAATTTCACCAAGGGAGGCTGGTCAGGGCAGGATGGCTTCAGCCTGGCCGCCATTCCCGGCATGTTTGCCGCGATTCCGTTTGCCATCTGGTTCTTCCTGGCGATTGAAGGGGTGGCCATGGCCGCTGAAGAAGCCAAAGACCCCAAGCGCTCGATTCCGATTGCTTACATCGCGGGCATCCTGACCCTGGTGGTGCTGGCCATTGGGGTGATGGTGTTTGCCGGTGGCGCTGGCGACTGGACCAAACTCTCCAACATCAACGACCCGCTGCCACAGGCCATGAAAATGATTGTGGGGGAGAACAGCGGCTGGTTGCACATGCTGGTTTGGCTCGGCCTGTTTGGTCTGGTGGCCTCGTTCCACGGCATCATTCTGGGGTATTCACGCCAGATTTACGCCTTGTCACGGGAAGGTTATTTGCCGCCGTTTTTTGCCAAGTTGCACCCGCGTTTCAAGACCCCCCACCGCGCGATTTTGGCTGGTGGTGTGATCGGGATTGCCGCCATCTACAGCGACGAGTTGATCAAGATTGGTGGCAACACCCTGACCGCCAACATCGTCACCATGTCGGTGTTTGGCGCGATCCTGATGTACATCATCAGCATGCTGAGCCTGTTCCAGTTGCGCCGCACCGCACCTGAGATGGTGCGCCCGTTCAAGGCACCGTTTTACCCGTATTTCCCGGCCTTTGCGCTGGTCGGCGCCGGGGTGTGCATGGCTACAATGATTTATTACAACCCCTTGATTTTTGGTCTTTTTCTGGGCTTTTTGGCCATCGGTTACGGCTATTTCCTGATGACCAGCCACCACCGCAGCAAGGCCATCGCCCTGAACAATCTGGCCGCAGATCCAACCTGAGCTTGTGACCGTGCAAAACCATCAGTACACCCACATCGTCGGAGCCAAAACCTACGGCTTTCGCGATTTGAAGGACCTGATGGCCAAGGCCACACCAGCACGCTCGGGCGACCTGCTGGCCGGTGTGGCCGCCAGCAGTGCACAAGAGCGGGTCGTGGCCCAGATGGCTCTGGCCGAGCTGCCGCTCAGCACCTTCCTGAACGAGCCGCTGGTGCCGTATGAAGACGATGAAATCACCCGCCTGATTTTTGACAGCCACGACGCCCAGGCTTTTGCCCCGATCTGTCACCTGACGGTGGGTGATTTCCGCAACTGGCTGCTGGGCGACGAGGTCGACAGCACCGTGCTGGCGGCGCTGGCCCCCGGTATCACGCCCGAAATGGCGGCGGCCGTTTCCAAGATCATGCGCAACCAGGACCTGATCCTGGTCGCCAAAAAATGTCGCGTGGTGACCCAATTCCGCAACACCATCGGCCTGCCCGGTCGCATGGCCACGCGCCTGCAACCGAATCACCCGACCGACGATGCCACCGGCATTGCCGCGAGCCTGCTCGACGGCCTGCTGTACGGCAGCGGCGACGCGGTGATTGGCATCAACCCGGCCACCGACAACGTGCCGCAAGTCGTCAAGCTGGTGACGATGATGAGCGACATCATCGCGCAGTACCAGATTCCGACCCAGTCCTGCGTGCTCACGCATGTGACCAACACCATAGAGGCCATCAACCGGGGTGCGCCGGTGGACCTGGTGTTCCAGTCGATTGGTGGCACCGAGGCCACCAACCGCAGTTTTGGCGTGAACCTGGACCTGCTGGCCGAGGCGCGCAGCGCCGCCTTGTCCTTGCAGCGTGGCACGGTCGGTGACAACGTGATGTATTTCGAAACCGGCCAGGGCAGCGCCCTGTCGGCCAACGCCCACCACGGGCTGGACCAGCAAACCTGCGAGGCGCGTGCCTATGCGGTGGCGCGCCACTTCAAGCCGCTGCTGGTCAACACCGTGGTCGGCTTCATCGGGCCGGAGTATCTGTTTGACGGCAAACAGATCATGCGCGCCGGGCTCGAAGACCACTTTTGCGCCAAGCTGCTGGGCCTGCCGATGGGGTGTGATGTCTGTTACACCAACCACGCCGAGGCTGACCAGAACGACATGGACGTGTTACTCACCCTGTTGGGTGTGGCCGGTTGCAACTTTGTCATGGGCATTCCCGGCTCGGACGACATCATGCTCAACTACCAGACCACCTCGTTCCATGACGCGTTGTATGTGCGCCGGGTGCTCGGGCTCCAACCCGCGCCCGAGTTCGAGGCTTGGTTACAAAAGATGCAGATCTTCAGCACGGATCAGCACTTCCGGCTCAACGCGACCCTGCCTGCCGCGTTCCAGAAAGCGTTGCTGCGACTGAACTGAAGCGACCTGACGATGAACGATCCGAAACCACCTGTCACGGCCAACCCCTGGGCCGCACTGCGCCAGTTCACCGATGCGCGTATTGCGCTGGGGCGCGCCGGTGTCAGCCTGCCCACGACCGCGCACCTGGATTTCCAGCTGGCCCACGCCCAGGCCCGTGACGCGGTGCATTTGGCGCTGGACACAAGCACGCTGGCGCAGACGCTGGATGCGGCATTGCCCAATCCGGTGGCGCCGTGCCAAGTTCTGCACAGCGCCGCCACCGATCGCCAGCACTACCTGCAACGCCCCGACCTGGGGCGACGGCTGGATGCGGCCTCGCGCGAGAGCCTGACTGCCTTGCCGCTCCCGGCATCCGTGTCACCCGCCGAGCGCCCCTATGACCTTGCGGTGGTGGTGGTGGATGGTTTGTCGGCGCTGGCCATCAGCCAGAACGCTGCGCCTTTTCTGACCCAGTTGTTTGAGCGCCTTGTGCCCCAGCAGCTGACCATCGCCCCGGTGTGTCTCGTCGAACAGGGCCGCGTCGCAATTGGCGACGAGGTGGCAGAACTGCTGGGCGCCCAGGCCGTGCTGGTGCTCATTGGTGAGCGCCCGGGCTTGAGTTCGCCCGACAGCATGGGCCTGTACCTGACCTGGCAGCCCCTTGTGGGCCTCACAGATGCCAGCCGCAACTGCATTTCCAATGTGCGCCCGGCCGGTCTGAGTTATGCCGAGGCGGTTCACAAGTTGGTTTATCTGCTGACGCAGGCGCGCCATCGCCAGTTGTCCGGGGTGGACCTCAAGGACGAGACAGATGGCGGGACGGAGTTGCTCGCTGGGGGCACCAAAAACTTCTTACTGTGAGGGGTTTCGTCGTCGATCCGATGCCACGGCGTCAGGTGTAGTGTGCTATTTAGTTAATAGTAACCTGCCGTTGTAATACCTGGGACGCAGTCAAAAAATACTTGTAAAACCAGTAGCCAACAGGCGGGGAAAAAGGGGAAACCTCAGGGCCGGGCTCGAATTAAGTCCATGACGTGGTGGATGCAGCAGCATTCGCCTCAACTCAAGGATGAAAGCGCCGGAGAGTCGGAACTGCTGGCGGGGTCTGCACAATCGCCCTCCGATCAGGGGCCTCGCGATGCGGCAGCGCTGAGATTGAACTGCTATTTGTTTTACAGTTTATTGCGCAGGTGTTACCTGGGCTACAAGCATAAAACTCGTGAATTTCGGATGTGCGCCTGTGAGCAAGCTTTGTCGCCATCAGACGCAGTTGCGTGGAAAAGGGGCCAGACTCGAATCAAAAATAAAACAAGTGGCCAAACTGCTGGTTACCGGCGGCGAGCGCTCCCCGTGCGCAAGCTGCGCGAACTGCTCTACGACGTGGAGATGGAACAAACCCTGGGCATGGCGCGCAAGCACTAGCCATCATCTGGCGTGCATACCTGAAGCGCCGAGCGAGCTGGGGCTGGAGGTATTTGGATGCCCCCAACCCATGCCATACTTGCCCTCATCCCAAGCAACACCCCTGTGATCGAGGTCAACCCATGGCAAACGCCGACATCCTTTGCCCGGACGGGCAGCCACTCAAACTGATCCAACTGTCCCATGCTTCGGGGCTCAAATTGGACTTGATCGACTGGGGCGCAACCTGGGTTTCCTGCCGGATGCCGGTGGCAGGCGTGGAGCGCGAGACGCTGCTTGGCCATGCCACGCTGGCAGACTACTTCTCTGCGCAAGGCTACCTGGGCGCGACCGTCGGCCGCTTCGCCAACCGGATTGGCAACGCCAGAATCGAGCGTGATGGCCGCGTGTTTAAGCTGACCCCCAACCAGGGTGTTCACCAGCTGCATGGCGGGCCGGACGGGTTTGACCGTCGTCGCTGGAACATCCTCGAACAAAGTGCGGAGCACGTGCTGCTTGGCATCGACTCGCCCGATGGCGACCAAGGCTACCCCGGCAATCTGACGGCAACGGTGTGTTACCGGCTGGAAGACGGGCTGCGCGTGAGCATGGTCTACGCCGCCACCGTGGACGCACCTTGCCCGGTTAACCTGACCAATCACGCCTACTTCAATCTGGATGGCGCGGCCACCGATGTTCGCCAACACGTTTTGACGATTGCCGCACACGACTACCTGCCGATCGACAAGGATTCGATTCCTCTGGGCCAGCTGGCACAGGTGGCCGGCACGGGCTTTGATTTCAGTACACCCAAGAAGATTGGGGCTGATTTCCTTGTTGACGAACAGCAGAAGACCGCGCTCGGTTACGACCATGCGTTCCAGCTCGATCCCTCCTGCCGGGGCTTGAAGGCGGTTGCTGCGACGCTCGTGTCCGGCGACGGCAAACTGGCCATGGATCTGCTGACCACCAAGCCCGCTGTGCAGTTCTACAGCGGCAACTATCTGGCCGGGATCTCGGCGCGCGACGGAGGAACCTATTCGGCGCAACAAGGGCTGGCGCTGGAGACCGAGTTCTTGCCCGATTGCCCGAACCACCCCGAGTGGCCGGAAGCCAATAGCTGGCTTCTGCCCGGTGAAACCTACCACCAAACGACCGTGCTGGTGTTTCGGCCAGCTTGACCATCCAGCCGGGCCGTGTGGTGATGGGCGGCGAGGTGTCCGAATGGCTGCCCGGGTCGCCAATAGCGTCCTGCTGTGAGGCGTTGTTCCGCCAGCCCAATGTCACGTTACTGGGAATGACATGCTATTTTGTTCGTAGCTGTTTGCCCAGTTAATACAAGGGCCGCAGGATGATTTGGCAAAGAAGACGCGATCAGGCCCCTGCGAGCGATTAGGATGCTGCTGTCTGCCACAGCATTTGCACCGAACCATGCCCACTTCGCGCGCCTGCCCCTCCTGCCATGACCCGATGCACACCCACACCTTGGCCAGTGTGGCCGGAGGCTCCTTGGAGCTGGATCTGTGTTTTGCCTGCCGTGGCCTCTGGTTTGACCCGCAGGAGAACCTCAAACTCAGCCCGGCTGCGGTGGTCCAGCTGTTCAAGCTGTTACACGCACATCGCCATGAAGGTGCCAAGGCGCTGCCACAGCAGCTGAGCTGCCCACACTGCCGCCGTGCCCTGGTGCAGGGGTTTGATGTGGTCAAAAGTGGCCGCTACATCACCCACCGCTGCCCACAGCGGCATGGCCGCTTCAGCAGCTTTGCCGCGTTCATGGTCGAAAAAGGGTTTGTGCGGCAACTTAGCACCGCTGAAATTGACGACATGGCGCAGCGCCTGAAAGTGATCAACTGCAGCAACTGCGGCGCGCCGGTGGACCTGCGCGCCGACCACGCCTGCCCGTATTGCCGAAGCGCGTTGTCGCTGCTGGACCCGCAGGCGGTGGAGCGGGCGCTGGTGGGTTACGAGTCAGCGGCCCGGGCGCAAGGGGGTGTCCAACTGCCGCAGCTGGCCGATGCGCTGGTGATGCTGGAGCGCGACCGCCAGCAGGCCGTACGCGATGCCAAAGCCAATCAGAGTGGCCGCCTGGTATTGGGGGAAGACGGCCCATCGCTGGACTTGTGGGCCGCCGGGTTGGCGCTGGTGTGGGCGGTGGTGAAGTGATGTGCGCGGGTTGACCGTTCAGGCAAAGTGGTCAAACGACGCGTAGTGGTTGGTCAGGGTTTGGCCTTGGCTGTCTACCAGTTGCAGCCCGCACTCGGCCCGGATCTGGCCGATGCGGGTCACCGGCGTCTGGCTGGCTTGTCCGGCTTGGGCCACGGCCGCGCGTTGGGAGGCTGGTGCGGTGAACAACAACTCGTAATCGTCGCCCCCGGCCAGTGCCAGGCTGCGCCATTGCTCGGGTGAGAGTTCTAAGCCAAATTGGCCTGTAGCCCTTGTTGAATAAGGGCTGGCAGCTATCAAAGTAGTTGCAGTGTCGACCTCGATGCAGGCACCCACGCCAGAACTCTCCAGGATGTGGCCGAGGTCACCCAGCAAGCCGTCACTGACATCGATGGCCGCTGTGGCCACACCACGCAGCGCCTGGCCCAGCGCCACGCGTGGTGTGGGTGTTTCCAGCCGTTGGCGGCATGACGTCAGTAGCTCGGGCGGCAGGTCAATCTGGCCCAGCAAGGTATTGAGCGCCAGCCGCGCGTCACCCACTGTGCCACTCAAATAAATGTCGTCGCCGGGTTGGGCTCCCGAGCGCAGCAGCGCCTGTGAGCGCCCGTTGACCACCAGCACCTCGCCAAACACGGTGATGCAGATGTTGAGTGGGCCAGCGGTGGTGTCGCCGCCAATCAGCTCGCAGCCATGGGCATCTGCCAGCGCCAACAGGCCCTGGGCAAACGCGGCCAGCCAGGGCTCGTTGACCTCGGGCAGGGACAGCGCCAGGGTGAACGCCAGTGGCCGGGCGCCGCAGGCAGCCAGGTCACTCAGGTTCACCGCCAGTGATTTGTGGCCCAGGGTGCGCGGGTCGACATCGGCAAAAAAGTGGCGGCCTGACACCAGCATGTCACTCGATATCGCCATCTGGGTGCCGGGGCGCAGTTGCAGCAGGGCGCAGTCGTCACCGACACCGAGCACCGCCTGGCGCACCGGGCGCTTGAAATAACGCGCGATCAGGTCGAACTCACCCATGGGCGGAGTCCTGCCCGGATGTTTGGGGCGCGGCAGGCTCGGGCGACGCAGATGCAGGCGTCGTGGGCTCGGATTGCGTGGTGGTCACTGGCTCGGGTACCGGTAGGAAAAAACTGCGCAACTGATGGCGCAGCCTGTGGCGCAGGGCCGCGTAAATGGCGCTGCGCTGCACGCCGCTGACATTGTGTGCCCGCAAGGCCAGCAAGAAGGCCAGGTAAAAACTCACTGCCACGTTCAGCACACCGGTGACGGCCACAGCGGCCAGACACCACCAAAAAGCGGGCATGTAGAAAATGTCTGCCCCCAGGCTGGAGGCCGCCGCTGCCAGTTGCCCGGTGGACAGGGTCACGTGGCGCACTTCCAGTCCCAGGCCAACAAAGCCGGCAAAGGCCGGCACCAGGCCCAGCATCAGGCCCAGCGAGATGTTGGCGGTCAGGCCCGAGATGTTGTTGCGCATGAAACTGGCCCAGCGGTCGGCGCGGGCCACACCCAGGAAGGCGGTGATGCGGGGGTTGTAACGCAGGGCCGAGTCCAGCCGTTGCAGCACAAACCAGTTTTCGGTCCAGCCCGCGATGATGCTTGACGCAAACAGCAGCACCCCGGTGCCCGCCGCAAACAGCGCGGTTGGGCCCAGCAGGGTCAGGTCGTGCAAAACGTGGTGCGCGGTGGCCGCGTCGATCATCGGGCGGCCCAGGGTCAGCCACAACACGGTGCTGATCAGCAGCACATAAGGTGTCACCATGGCCAGATTGCCCACAATGGCCGCCACCTGGGAGCGCACCAAATGCGCCACCTCGTCAATAAAACCCTCAACGGCACTGGGACGGCCCAGGTCTTTGAGTTTGGCGGCCATGGCTGGTGCTGTCATGGCGGGTTGTTTGGTGGCCACGGTCCAGTGCATCAGCTGGATCAGCACAAAACTCAGGGCGTAGTTCACACCCGCAAAAAAACCACCCCAGAAGGCCGATAGCCCCAAGGAGAGCACCACAAACTTCATCATCGTGGTGATCGACATCACCGCACCACCGCCGGCCGCATCACGCAGCATTTGCCGGTACTCAGCGCGGGTGCGCGTGATGTAGTGTTCACCGGTTTCCGAACTGCGCTCGGCCACCTTGGACGCCAGCATTGAGGAGTTGGCCGCAATCAGGGCGCGCACACTCAGGCGGTCTTGCCCAACACTGACCAGATGCCCGAGCAGCTGGGCGGTGTGTTGCTGCGGTGTGGCGGAAAACAGGCAGTCGAGCAGGGCGCGGATGCGCAGCGCACGTTCGCGCAGTTGGCGCAGCTGGAACACCAGGTTGACCGAGATGCCGTGGGCGTCCAGATGGGTGTAGACCGAGGCCGCCGCATGGCGGCATTCGTCAAGCTGTTTCTGGAAATGCTGCAGGGCCTGTTGGCAGTTGGCCGTGGCCTGCTGCGGGTTCTGGCGCCAGGTGACTTCCAGCGCCTCCAGGTCGGCGGCCAGGGCGTGGAACGGGCCAGACTGGCGCGCCAGCGCACTCATGCGCAGGCGCAGCTCGGGCGAAAATCCGTTGGCGCGGATTTGCCCGGTGCAAAAATGCAGCGCCTCCATCAGGGTAGCCTGCCAAGCCGTGGGAGCCAGGCTGCCCGGCTCCGGGTTGGCAAACAGCGGGTGTTGCCAGGCCGTGCGTTTGGGGGCGGGTTCGGGCCCGGTTTGCAACAGCTCGGCCAGGCGCGCCAGCAGATGTGCATCCAGGCTGCTGATCCACTCAGCATCAAAGGGGTGGTGCAGCACCAGTGCAAACAGGGTCGAGGCGTCGTTGGTCTCGGGTGTGCCTGGCAGCAGCTTGAGGCGAATGCGCTCGGCCAGCTCGCTGGCAAAGGCGCTGCGTGTGGCAAAGCCGTGGTCGGCCAACAAAGCGGTGGCGTCCACCGTCTCGAGCAGGGTCTGCCACCACTGCTGCAGCAGCGCCCGTGTGCCTTGGCGTTGTTGCAGCGCGTCCAGCAACAGCGCCAGTCTGGCGTGGGTGGTGGCCACCGAATTGGCGTCACCCCGCAGCCACTCGGCCAGGCGGATCAGCCACAGGTGACGTTGGACCAGGGTGGCGTTCGGGTCGAGTTGCGCCAGCAGTTCGGGCAGGTCAATCGGGCGTGTCATCGGCGGTCAGTGCAAAGTGCGGCTGCCACCACTGGCACTCAAAGCATCAAGCACAAACATCGGCACGTCCACCTCAAACTTTTCACCATCTTCGGCCACACAAAAGAAGCTGCCGTGCATAGTGCCGGTGGGTGTGTTCAGGCGGGTGCCGCTGGTGTATTCAAAAGCCTCACCGGGCTGCAGCAGCGGCTGGCGCCCCACCACACCCAGGCCTTTGACCTTTTCGTGGTGGCCATCGGCGTCGTTCACATTCCAGGTGCGCGAAATCAGCTGCGCTGCCACCGTGCCGGTGTTGCGCACCGTGATGCTGTAGGCAAAGAAGTACAAGCCCTGCTCGGGGTCGGATTGCTCGGGCAGGTAACGTGGCTTGACCTGGACGTGGAACTGGTAGGTGGGTGTGCTGGACATGGTGGGATGCTATCGTGAAATCCAGCCCCGGCCCTTCAGGCCCGGATTTTCCACTGAAACGGAATGATAAATTGGCATCCAGCCCAATGGGGTAAAGGGTAGATAGCTATTCATTCAGGAGCTACCAGTCGACCAGGCTCAGGCCCACACTGAGCACCGTGCGGCGGCGGTTGTAGTCGATCAGCGAGTCGCCGTACCCCGAGAACAGCTGGGTGTGGAAACGCAGGCCATTGGGCTGGCTGCTGTTGCCGGAGCTGTCGCCAATGCGGCGCAGCCACTCCAGCTTGACCGAGCCGTTGGCCTGCTCACGCAGCGAGTGGCGCAGTGTCAGGCCAAAGCTGTTGGTCTGATCCGGGCTCCAAAGACCCGTCAATTCAGCGCGGCCAATGGTGTCGCTGATTTCCGGGTTGTCATCGGAGCTGGCGCTCTCCGGCAGGCGGTACCACAGCTTGCCCAGCAGTCGGAATTCTGAGCCTTGCTCCAGCCCGGCCATCACAATCGTCCGGTTCCAGCTGCGTGAGAGTGGCAGCGGCTGGCCGTTGGACTGGTGGTTGAGCGACAGCCCGGTGTAACGCAGCCGCCAGCCGCCCGGCAGGTTTAGGTCGGTCGGGTAGATGTAGATCAGCTCGGGCTCGTGGTCGGTGGTGCGAAACGGGCGCGACAAAGTGCCGCTGAAGATCTGCCAGTTGGACTGCTGGCTGTAGCCAAACCACAGCGAGTCGCGTTTGAGCGGCTGGTCGTGGGTCAGCAAGCCCTGGGCAATTTTGGTACGGACCGACAGGCTGATGCGCGCTTCGGTGGTGTTGTAGTCGGTGGCGCTGGTGGCGCGGTGGTTGGCCAGCGAGGAATCGGGCTGGGTGTTGACGCTGTTGGCGCCAACCACCGACAGGCTGATCGGTTTGTAGCCACGGATGCCAAAGGTGCCGCAGTCGCTGCCAGTCTCCAGCTCCCAAAAACGCGACAGCTCGGAAAAACGCGGGTTTTTGCAGTTGTGCTCTTCCGGCGCGGTCATCGTGATCTGAACCGGTGGCACGGCTGGCGCGGGTGTGGCGGGCAAGCCGCCGTCGGCCGCCAGCTTGTTGGCCGAGGCTGCCTCACTTTGGGGTGTTGGCCCGCTGCGTTGTTGCGCCGCCCAGGTATCAAAACACTGCAGACGGGCCGCGCTGTCATCAAGCAGTGCGCTGCAGTGTTGCCAGTCGCGCGCCTGGGGTGGGGTCGCATTCTGGGCTGTTGCCAGCGTGGATACGGCGCTTAACGCTATGAAAAACGACTTGGATAAAGGGGTCATGGCGAACGGCGCTGTGATTGCAGCGGCAAAACTTGCCGCGCGGATGGGAGGAGAACAGCCGCCATTTTGCCTTGCGGTGCGTCGGTTTTGTGTGTCGGTGCCCACATCGCGCGCGCAGGCGCCCCAATCTGTGGCTGTGCCCAAGCCGCTGGCTGCAGCCAGCACCGCTTTGGCGTAACCTTGGCCCAACCCGACTCACCCCCTTGCATGGATGTCCCTATGACACACAGCCGACGTTTACCCACTTATTTCATCTCCCACGGCGGTGGCCCCTGGCCTTGGATGGCCGACCAGCTGCAGACCCGCTATGCGCCGCTGGCGGCATCGTTGCAGGCCATGCCGGGCCAGCTCGGTGTGACACCGAAGGCGGTGCTGGTGATCTCCGGCCATTGGGAAGAACCGGAGTTCACGCTCATGAGCAGCCCCAGGCCGCCGATGGTGTACGACTACTACGGTTTTCCGCCCCACACCTACCAGATCCAGTACCCTGCACCGGGTGCGCCCGAGCTGGCGCTGCAGGTGCAGGCGCTGATCCAGGAGGCAGGGTTCACAGCCCGGCTTGACCCGCAGCGCGGCTTTGACCACGGCACTTTCACCCCGCTGGCGGTGATCTACCCGAACGCCGATGTGCCGGTGCTGCAGCTGTCGATGCGTGTGGGTTATGACCCGCAGCAACACATCGCGCTGGGGCGTGCGCTGGCGCCGTTGCGCGACGAAGGTGTGCTGATCCTGGGCAGTGGCCTGAGTTACCACAACCTGCGTGAGCTGGGGCCGGTGGGCCGGGCACCGTCTGCGGCCTTTGACCAGTGGCTGCAGCAGACGCTGGTGGTTTCCAGCGCACCAGAGCGGCTGCAGCGCCTGCTGGACTGGGCGGCTGCGCCCGCAGCGCGCCGCGCCCACCCGCAGGAAGACCACCTGATCCCGCTGATGGTGGCTGTGGGGGCCGCCGCTGACGAGGCGGGCCGCTGCGTCTACCACCAGGATGACTTTTTTGGTGCCATCAGCGCGTCGAGCTTCATGTTCGGAGGCTGACCCACCGGGCACAGGCGGACACGTGTTGTGGCTCTGCGTTCATTGGGGCCTGACTTCGTCCGCCCAGACGGTGAACTTGCTCAAGGTGTTGAGGCCAAAGGTGCTGGCCAGCGCCACATCACAGGCGTCGCGCCCACGCGCCATCAACACCCGGCCAACACGTGGTGTGTTGTTGCGGGCATCAAAGGTGTACCAGCGGTCACCCAGGTAGGCCTCGAACCAGCCCGCAAAATCCATCGCACAGGGGATCGGCGGGATACGGATGTCACCCAGGTAGCCGGTGCAGTAACGCGCCGGGATGTTCATGCAGCGGCAAAAAGTGATGGCCAGGTGGGCATAGTCGCGGCACACACCCTGGCCTTCGTTGTAGGCCTCCCAGGCGGTGCGGGTGCGCCGGGCATGGTGGTAGCCAAACTCGATGTGCTGGTGCACAAAATCACAAATCGCCTGCACCCGCGCCCAGCCCGTGGGGCCGTGGCCAAACAGCTGCCAGGCGGTCTCGGACAGTTGATCGGTCTCGCAGTAGCGGCTGCCCAGCAAATACACGAGGGTCGACTCGGGCAACAGTTCTACGGGCGTTTGTATGGCCCACGGGGCCACGATGTCGGGCAGGCCGCTGTCGTTGACAAGGGCGTCGGTGCTCAGCACAAAACGTCCGGCGGGTGCCACGATGCGGCTGCACCAGTTGCCAAACAGGTCGTGGTAGGCGGTGATCGGCACCGCCGGGCTGGTGACCAACAGGTCGGGGCGCACCAGATCGGGCGCGCGCGAATGGTGGATATTGAGCGCCAGGATCATCGGTGTTGGCGCCGGGCAGTCGTAGACCATCTCGAAACCCACCCGCAATTGCAAAGGGGCCTGGGCAGCGGGTGATGGGGGGGCGGGCAGCAGGGTGTCAAACGGAGGGCGCTGTTCGTCGGTCATGGGCGTCTTTGCTCAAAGGATGTCGGAAAGGTGAGCCGTTAGCTCAGGATGACACACTGTAAAAAGACGCCGCCGTGTCGTCTGTACGCTGGCGAACAGTGCCAAGACCAGACTGACCACGGCTTGATGCTGTTGCTGGGGGCTGGGCCGCGTGCGCCAGCCTGCAACGGAGTTAGCGCGTTTGCGCGCGTGCTGCCGCGCCGTCGGCGGCCTTCTGGGCAAATTCGGCGCGCAGCGCCTTGAGTTTGGCGCGTGGGTCTTCACGCACGGTGGCCTGGTCCAGACCCATTTCTTCAATAAACCGGCTGGGTTGGGCCTGCACCATCTCGCGCCCCTTTTTGCGCTTGCGGGTCCAGCTCACCGCCAGGCTGCGTTGGGCGCGGGTGATGCCCACGTACATCAGGCGGCGTTCTTCCTGCAGGTGGGTGGTCAGCGACGCGTTGGCGGCCTCCATCGCCTGGGCTTTCTGGGCGGCGCTGGCCTGCCCCGCTGATTCTGCATCGGGGTTGTCGCGCAACTTGAAGGGCAACATGCCCTCGGTCACACCCACCAGCATCACATGTGGCCACTCCAGTCCTTTGGAGGCGTGCAAGGTCGAGAGCGTGACCACGTTCTGGTCTTTTTCCTGCTCGGAAATGGTCGACAACAAGGACACGGTTTGCGCCACCTCTAACAGCGACTTGATTTCTCCGACCGCGTTGACACCCGAGGCGTCGTCAATCTGGCCACCGCAGCGCCCACTCATCCAGTCGATGAAGTCCAGCACATTGCTCCAGCGGGCATTGGCCACCTGTTCACTGTCTTCACCGTCGTACAGGTATTGCTCGTAACCGATGTCTTTGAGCCAGTCCATCAAAAAGGTTTTGGCGGCTTCAGCCCCCAGCGTGTGGCGGGCGCGGAACTCCAGGTCGTTGACCTCGCGGCCAAACTCGTGCAGGCTGCCCAGCGCTTTGCCCGAGATCACCGAGCCCAGGCTGCTGGAAAACAGCGCCTCGAACATGCTGATCCGGTATTTGCTGGCAAAGTCGCCCAGGTGGCCCAGCGTCTGGTGGCCGATGCCGCGTTTGGGCGTGGTCACCGCGCGCAAAAACGCCGGATCGTCGTTGTTGTTGATCCACAGCCGGAACCAGGCGCACAGGTCTTTCACCTCGGCGCGGTCGAAGAAGCTGGTGCCACCCGACACCTTGTACGGGATCTGCGCCTTGCGCAAGGCTTTCTCAAACGGTTTGGCTTGATGGTTGGCGCGGTACAACACGGCAAAGTCGCGCCACTCCTTGAACTGCGGCCCGGCGTGGGGTATGCCGTTGGCCCGCAGGCTCTGGATACGCGCCACGGCGCGCTCGGCCTCGTGTTCTTCGCTGTCGGCATCGACCACCCGCACCGGCTCACCTTCACCGAGGTCGCTCCATAGGTTTTTCGGGAACAGCTTGGGGTTGGGGCCAATCACATTGTTGGCCGCGCGCAGGATGGCGGAGGTGGAGCGGTAGTTCTGCTCGAGCTTGATGACTTTGAGGTTGGGGAAGTCGATCGGCAGTTTCTTCAAGTTGTCGAGCGTGGCACCGCGCCAGCCGTAGATCGACTGGTCATCGTCACCCACAGCGGTGAAACGTGCCTGCTCGGGGCCGTTGCCACCCACCAGCAGTTTGAGCATCTCGTACTGCGTGGCATTGGTGTCCTGGTACTCATCTACCAGGAAATGACCTGCTAGCCCTTGCCACTTCTGCCTGACCTGCTCGTGTTGTTGTAGCAGCTTGAGCGGCAGGCCAATCAGGTCGTCAAAGTCGACCGCCTGGAACGCGGTGAGCCGCTCCTCGTAATGCGCCATCACGCGGGCGATGATGCGCTCGTTGTCGTTGTTGGCGGCGGCCAGCGCGCTGGCCGAGTTGAGCCCCTGGTTTTTCCACAGGCTGATGGTCCATTGCCAGCTGCGGGCGGTGGCGGCGTCGACACTGCCACCGGCGTCTTTGAGGATGCTGGTCACATCGTCGCTGTCCAAAATGGAGAACTGCGGTTTGAGCCCCAGCACCGCGCCGTCTTCACGTAGCAGCCGCACGCCCAGCGCGTGAAAGGTGCAGATCACCACGTCCTTGGCGGCCCGGCCAATCAGCCCCTTGGCGCGCTCGCGCATTTCGGCCGCCGCTTTGTTGGTGAAGGTGATCGCAAAAATGCGTTTGGCTGCCACGCCGGACTGGATCAGCCGACCAATCTTGTGCGTGATCACCCGCGTTTTGCCCGATCCCGCCCCGGCCAACACCAGGCAGGGCCCGTGCAGGTAGTTCACCGCGTCCTGCTGGGCGAGGTTGAGACCGGTATTGAAGGAGGTGGACATGGGGGTGAAACGCGCAGAAGGGGGCGAATCATACCCAGCCGAGTGATGGCCCCGGGTTTCCAGGCCTCTTCTGGCCCGGTGTCAAGCAGCTTGGTCGCCTGTTGTTGCCAAGGCTCGTTTTTTGACAGAAGCCTGACAAAGCTCAATTGCGAGTGGCTATCAACCAGCTACCCTTGGCGCTCGATATTCTGAAAAACACACGATCCTTGTGATCGCAAAGGAAAAGCATGCACCCCTGGTTGACGTATACCGTGTTTGGCGTGGTGGCCGCTTTGGCCAGTATTGCGCTGTTCTTTTTCACCCTGACACGCGGGGCATTGTTGATGCGGGGGGCTTTGGGGCGCTTGCAACAGGAAGCCGCCCATGTCTACCCGATTTATTCCAACATGCGCCTGATCCGGCTGGTGGACTACCAGCCCGTCATTGCTGGCATCCTGTTGTTCCAGTACAGCCGCCTGGTGTCCATCATCACCCACAGCCTCAAACGCACCGACCTGACCGGTCAGCAGGTGTTGATCACCTCTTGCGCTTTTGGCAATGTGATGCCGCGCGTGGTCAAGGCGGCGGTGCAGGCCGGGGCGTCCAAGGTGCTGGTGGCCGACATCATCCAGAACGAACTCGACCACGCCAAAAGCAAGCTGCTCGACTACACCGGCAAGATCACGTACCAGAAAAACGACGCCATCGCGATGAACCAGGCCGACAGCTCGGTCAGCGCCAATGTCATGTTTTTCCTGTTACACGAGCTGCCACACCACCTCAAGATCGAGGCCTTGACCGAGGCGATGCGGGTGCTCACCCCTGGCGGCAAGCTCTACCTGGCCGAGTTCCACCGCCCGCGCCCCTGGCTGCTGCGGGCCCTGAGCTGGACCTATTTCAAGGTGTTTGAGCCCTATGGACTGGCGCTGTGGAGCACCCACGACCCGGTGAACCTGCTGCATGAGATGCCCGGCGTCAGCTGCGAGCGGCATGTGGTGTTTTTTGGCAACTTCCAGGTGGTGGTGGCGACCAAATCCGCCTGAGTCGGGTGCCCATGGGTCTGCTGCCGAGCAGTCCCGTGTTCTTCAGATCGACCCTCCGCAAGGCCTGTTTTTTTGGGGGGATGCCGTCGCGGCGCAGTCCTCATGCCAAAACAAGGAGTTGTGAATGGACAAAAAAACGGTCGAACCCATGACGGTGTTGTACGCGACGCAGGAGCTCACAATTCCGGAGGTCGGGCGCTACGCAGAGACGTATCTGCCGGAGCTCATGGCGCAAGCCAAACAGAGCGATTTGAAGGTTGTGGGGCCGTGGGTGTTCATTTCTTACCAGCTGCCCAAAAACGGCCAGGACCGGTACCGGGTGGAGTTTTGTCTTCCGATTGCATCGGCCGACAACGCTGTGGCAGGCGCGTTTCCCATCAAGTCACTGGGGCAATTTTCTTGCGCCTTTGTCCCTTACCACGGCGGGCTGAGGCAACTGTTTACCCAAGGCTATCAGCCTTTGGTGCGCGACATGGTGGCTGCAAATATGGCCTTCACCGGGGAGAGCAGAGAGGTTTATCTCGCATGGAACGGACC
This sequence comes from Rhodoferax sp. BLA1, assembly GCF_013416775.1. Taxonomy (GTDB): domain Bacteria; phylum Pseudomonadota; class Gammaproteobacteria; order Burkholderiales; family Burkholderiaceae_C; genus Rhodoferax. Next base: position 100,013 of record NZ_SZVI01000001.1, on the reverse strand, counting down.
GAACTCCCCTGACAACCGCGTTGAAATCCAGTTTGGTGTTGCCTGACATCTTTGCTGCGTTATTCCGTTCCCGTATCTTCTTTTAAATCAGCAGCGGATCGACATCAATGGCCCAGCGCAGCAGGCCTTTACACTGGGGCTGGCTGCGCATCGCGTGCAGGGTGGGTTGCCAGGCGTTCAAGAAGCGTTGTAAGGCCGCACGCGAGGGGCTCTCCAGCAGCATCTGGGCGCGCTCCACATTGGCCACACGCTGGATGCTCATCGGCACCGCCGGGTACCGCGTGATGTGCTCGCGCCAGGGCGCCAGTTCAGCCAGGCCGTCACAGGCGCTGCTGGCGCTGTTCAAAAAGGACTGCGCCGCTTCCTGCGTGCGGGCGTCGGCGCGCACCAGCGCCTGGAAGCTGAACGGTGGCATGCCGGCCTGTTGGCGCTCCACCAGCTGCGAGGCGGCAAAAGCCGGGTAGTCATGTTGTTTAAGTGTCTCGTACAACGGGTGCGTCGGGTGGAAGGTCTGCACCCACATCTCGCTGCGGCTGGTGTTGCTGGCGTCGCGCCCGGCACGGCCTGCGGCCTGCATCAGCAGGCCAAACAGGCGCTCGGGGGATCTGAAGTCGCTGGAGAACAGCGCGCCGTCGGGGTTGATCGCCGCCACCAGGGTGATGCGGCGAAAGTCGTGGCCCTTGGCAATCATCTGGGTGCCCACCAGCACATCAACCTCGCCCGAATGCACCTGCGCCAACTGGCTCTCGAGCGAACCTTTGAGTTTGGTCGTGTCGGCGTCGATGCGGGCAATGCGTACCGCGCTGCCGTCCGGGCGACTCATGCCGCTAAGCAACAGGGCGAGTTGTTCCTCCAGCCGCTCGGTGCCGCGCCCCACTGGCGCGATGTCCAGGCTGCCGCAGTCCGGGCAGGCGCGTGGCACCCGTTCGGTAAAACCACAGTGGTGGCAGCGCAGCGTGCGGTCGATTTTGTGAAAGACACGAAAGGCGCTGCAGTGTGGGCAGTTGCTTTTCCAGTCGCAGTCGGCGCAGCTCAGCACCGGGGCGTAACCGCGCCGGTTCAGGAACACCATGCTTTGTTCACCACGCGTGATGCGTTGGCCAATCGCGTCCAGCAGTGGCGGCGAGATCACACAACCCTTGGGCTGGTGGTTCATGTCCACGCGCCGTACCAGGGGAAGGATGGCATTGGCGCCCACGCGGCTCGGCATCTCCAGCCGCATGTAACGCCCGCCCTCGGCCAGCGGGCGGCTGTGGTACCAGCTCTCGAGCGAGGGGGTGGCCGAACCCAGCAGCACCTTGGCGCCCTCCAACTTGCCGCGGTACACCGCCAGGTCACGCGCTGAATAACGGGCGCCGTCCTGGCTTTTGTAACTCGGGTCGTGTTCTTCATCCACCACAATGAGTGCCAGATGCGGCATCGAGGCAAACACCGCCATGCGGGTGCCCAGCACAATGCGCGCGTTGCCACTGTGTGCCGCCAGCCAGCTTGCCAGGCGTTGCGCCGGGGTCAGGCCGCTGTGCATCGACACCACCGCGTCGGCACCGTACTGGGCGCAAAAGCGGGCTTTGAAGCGTTCTTCGAGCTGCGGCGTCAGGTTGATCTCGGGCACCATCACCAGCACCTGGCTGCTGTCTGAGCCTGCCAGCACATCGGCGGCGCAGCGCATGAACACCTCGGTCTTGCCGCTGCCGGTGGCACCAAACAGCAAAAACGGGCCAAGATTTTCATCAAATTGGCCGATAGCCCTTGTCTGCTCTGGGGTGAGTGCTACCAATTCAGGAATATCCTGAGGCGGACTTGTGTCTGTGGCGGGCGCGGTCTGCGCCTTGAGCTGGCTCTTGGCCTTCTTTTTGAGTTTGCGCGCCAGCTGCAGGCTGCTGATGTCACGCAACTGCGGCGGCAGGGCGGCCAGCGCCACCTCACCGGCCGAGCGCTGGTAATAACTCGCGGCAAAGTGGATCAGGGTTCGCCAGTGGACAGTCAAGGGCGCCAGCGCGTCCAGCACCGCCGCCACGGGGCGCAGTTTGCTGGGGTCCAGCGGCGGCGTGTCCTCGCTGGCGGGGTGCTGCTCCCACACCACCCCGAGCAGCTCACGCTGGCCCAGCGGCACCCGCACCAGGGTGCCCGGGGGCAGGGCATGCTCACTGGTGTAACTCAGGGCACCGGCCATCTGGCTGTGTGCTGGGGTGTGGACCAGCACCGACACCAGGGTGGCGGCGACTGGCTCAGCTTGGGAGGGGGTGTTCAAGTGAACTTGCGAAATTCGCCTTAAGTCGTTGATTCTGCGAGGGTTTGAAGTTCATCCAAGTTTTCTGTGGATAACTTTGTTGATAGCTCGTCGATAGAGGCTGCCGGGCCTTGTAAATCAAGGGTTTTGTTAGCCTGCCCAAAAAACATGCAAAATTCAAAACCCTTTAAAATCAACCACTTACAACTGCTATGCGTTTGATAGTGTACTTGACAGCGGGGCTCACGGCCCGCACTGCGGTTCACCAATTTTGTGCATAAGTAACAAATTTTTTTGTTGGGAACCGCCAAAAACAGACCAAAAAGTGCTAGCCAGCTAGCACCGGCTCAACTAGCAGGCGCCGCGCATCAGGCGCGAGTGTTTGTGCACCGCTTCGACCAGGGCCGCCACATGTTCGGGCGGGGTGTGCTGACTGATGCCATGACCCAAGTTGAAGATGTGGGTGGGGCCAAAACCCGGGCCGCTGTGGGGTGTGCCAAAGGCGTTGAGCACCTTGATGACTTCGGCCTCAATCTTTTCGGGTGGTGCAAACAACACGTTCGGGTCCAGATTGCCTTGTAAGGCCTTGCTGCCACCCGCAATGATGCGGGCCTTGGTCAGGTTGGCGGTCCAGTCCAGGCCAAGTGCGTTGCAGTCGAGCTGCTCCATCTCGTCCAACCACAGGGCGCCGCCTTTGGTGAACACAATGCTCGGGATGGTGGCGCCATCCCAGGTTTTGTGCAATTTGGCCAGCACACGGCGGGTGTAGGCCAGGCTGAATTCCTGGAACGCACCGTCGGCCAGCACACCACCCCAGCTGTCAAACACCATCACCGCTTGGGCGCCAGCTTCGATCTGGGTGTTGAGGTAGAGAGCTACCGCGTCGGCGTTGATTTCCAGAATCTTGTGCATCAGGTCCGGGCGGCTGTACATCATGGTTTTGACCAGACGGTAGTCGTCGCTGCCTGCGCCTTCGACCATGTAACAGGCCAGGGTCCAGGGGCTGCCGGAGAAACCGATCAGCGGCACCCGGCCGTTGAGCGCCTTGCGGATCGAGGTGACCGCGTCAAACACATACTGCAGCTTGGCCATGTCGGGCACTTCAAGCTTGGCCACGGCGGCTTCGTCACGCACCGAGTGGGCAAACTTGGGGCCTTCACCCAGCGCAAACGACAGGCCCAGGCCCATCGCGTCGGGCACGGTCAGGATGTCGCTGAACAAAATCGCCGCGTCAATCGGGAAACGGTCGAGCGGCTGCAGCGTGACTTCGGTGGCGTAGTCCACATTGGTGGCCAGGCCCATGAAACTGCCGGCCTTGGCGCGGGTGGCTCGGTATTCCGGCAGGAAACGCCCGGCCTGACGCATCATCCACATGGGCGTGTAGTCAGTCGCCTGGCGCAAACAGGCACGCAAAAAAGTGTCGTTCTGGAGGGGGGCGAAGGAGGGTGTGGATGTGGTAGTCATGCTCGAATTGTCGCATTGTGTCGTGGCAGGTTGACACATGTAAACTCAAATTTGCCTTGATTCTTGATCTGGCGCAAGTGGCCAGCTTACCGTGACACACAGGCCACCCAGGCTGGAGGGCGTGGCCAGAACCTGTGCCCGGTAGACCTCTGCAATCCGCCGCACGATGGACCAGCCCAGCCCGCTGCCCTGTTGCCCGCTGCCCAGCCCCCTGAAAAAACGCTTCCCCAGGCGCGCCAGGTCGGCAGCGGGCAGGCCCGGGCCACTGTCGTTGACTTCCAGGCGCACCAAGCCCGCGCTGGTGTGCACACGCAGGCTGACCTGGGCGCCGTCGGGGCTGTAACGCAGCGCGTTGTCGAGCAAGTTGCGGATCAGCACCCCTGTGAGCATCTCGTCGGCGCTGATCGGGCCGGTGGCGCTGGTGTCCAGCGTCAGCACCTGCTTGCGGGCCAGCGCACCAGGGGCCAGATCGGCGGCCACCCGCTGGGCAATCTGGCACACATCCACCCGCAGACCCGGTGGCGGGTGGCCGGCGGTTTCCAACCGAGACAGTGTCAACAACTGGGCCACCAGGTGGGTGGCGCGGTCACACCCGGCCAGTGTCTGGCGCAGCGCCTGATCCCGCTCGGCCACGTTGGACCCGGCGCCCAGCGCCACCTGGGCCTGGGCGCGGATCGCGGCAATCGGGGTGCGCAACTCATGGGCGGCGTCGGCGGTGAAACGCCGCTCGGCTGCCATCATCTGGCCAATACGCGCCAGCAAGCTGTTGAGGGAGGACACCACCGGCGCCATCTCGCTCGGGGTGTCGGTGATGACCAGCGGCGCCATGCTGTTCGGCTGGCGCCACGCCAGCTCCTGGCTCAGTGTGCGCAGGGGGGTCAAACTGCGGCGCACCGCCAGCCAGCCCAGCAGCGCCAGCACCGGCAAGGCTGCCAGCAAAGGCATCAACACCGCTTGCATCACCGCCCACAAGATCGACCGGCGCGAGCGCAACTGTTCCCCCACAAACACCTGCACATCGCCCTCGTTGCCCTGGGCGCCAAACACGCGCCAGGTGCCCCTCTCGGGCAGTTCCACCGTGGCAAAACCGCGCAGACGTTGCGACATCGGCGTTTCGGGTGCGGTGTCAGAGTGCAGCGTCAACCTGCCGTTGTGAAACACCTGGAACGCCACCCGGGTGGCGTATTTGTGCAGGGTGGGGGCGTCTGGGTGCTCGCTGCTGTCGTCGTTGCGGCGGCTATGGGGTCTGTGGCTGCGCTCGGCGGCATCGGCGTCGGTTTGTTGGGCCACCAGCAACGCGGCCGATTGCGCCAGGTGGGCGTCGAGCAACTCGTCGAGTTCATGGCGGGTATCAACCCAGGTCAACACCGCCGCCGAGACCCACACCCCAAAAATCAGCAGCAGCAACAGCACCAGCAGGCGCGCCTGCAGTGAGGCCAGCCGCTTGAACAGGTTCATGCGCCGTGCGCCACCGGCGTGTCTTTGGGGGGCATCAGGGTGTAGCCGACACCACGCACGGTCTGGATCAGGTCGGCCTGCAGTTTTTTGCGCAGGTGGTGGATGTGCACCTCCACCGCGTTGCTCTCCACCTCATACCCCCAGCTGTAGAGCTGCTGCTCCAGCTGTTCGCGCGACATGACCCGCTCGGCGTTGAGCATCAACACATGCAAGAGGTCAAACTCACGCATCGACAAACCCACGGCCTGCCCGGACAACGTGACCGTGCGCGCCGCCAGATTCACCTGCAGCGCACCACAACTCAGCAGGTCCTGCGTGTGGCCGTGGGCGCGGCGCACCAGCGAGCGCAGGCGTGCGCCCAGCTCAAACAGGTCCACCGGCTTGACCACATAGTCGTCGGCGCCACCGTCCAGCCCCTTGATGCGGTCGGGCACCGCGTCACGCGCGGTCAGGATCAGGATCGGCAGGGTGATCTTCTGGCGCCGCACTGACTGCAGCACCTCCATGCCATCTTTGAGCGGCAGGCCCAGGTCCAGCACGGCGGCCTGGTGTTTGTCGTAGCCGATCTCGCGCTCGGCGGCCAAGCCGTCACGCACCCAGTCCACCAGAAAACCCTGCTGGCGCAGCCCGGTGCGCAGGCCGTCGCCCAGCAGGGGGTCGTCTTCAGCTAGCAAGATACGCATGGTGTGTGTCGGGCGTTTGTGGGGCCCCCATCGTAGCCGCTGGGCGTGCAGACGCGGGGGCCTGGTTTTCATGACGGACGGCTCTGGGTGCTGGGCTGGGGCACTTGCATGGCACCGTCTTCAAAGGTGCCGGCGTCGGCATCAGTGTGGCAGGCGGCGCAGTTGGCCTTGCTTTTGACCAGCGGGTTGGCCCAGTCGGCGGCTGAAATCTCACGATGTTTCCTGATCCAGTAAGGTGTCTCGGTGATGCGTTGCGGGGCTGCCTCGGGCGGGATGGATTGCCCGATCTTGTAGGCGGCTTCGGTTGCCTGCTGCTCGGCGGCGTTGTCCACCATAAAGGCCAGCACCGCGCTGGTGGTGGCTTCGTCCAGTGCCAGGTCGGAGCCAAAGTGCTGGTCCTGCTCGGCCATCATCTTCTGCCAGGAGCGTGCGGGCAAGAGCGAGGGATGAAACACCCCATGGCAACTGCCACATTCTTCGCGCCACACAGCGTTGTCGGCCAGGGTGGGGCCCACAAACGGCACCTGGCGCACCACGGTCTGGCCGGTCAGGGCCGCCCATTGGTTGTGTAGCGCATACGCAAACCACCAGCCGCCAAAACCCAGCACCAGCAGCAACACAAACCCGGCCACCCGCTTGTGCGGCTGGCCCGCCGGGGTGTCCGGGCTGGCCAGCTTGTGGCCGTCAACCATGGATCGCGCCAGGTTTTCCCGGTGCACCCGGCTTTCCATCAGCACACCGGTGATGTGCACACCCACCAGCACCAGCATCACGATGGCGGCCAGTTCATGCAGTTGCTGGAACTCATCCCCCTGGGCAAAGCTGAACCAGCCCGCCGCCGGGCCATGGCGCTCCTGCGCACCCAGCAGCAAGATGCCGCTCACACCAATCACCAAGGTGAGCGCCAGAAACAGGTAGACCGCCAGGCTGCCGGTCGGGTTGTGGCCCACATAACGTGCAGCGCGGCCCGCCACCACCTCTTTCAGATAGGCCAAGCCACGCGAGGGGCTCAGCGCAAAACTGGTAAAACGCGAAAAGTGCGAACCGGCAAACCCCCAAAGCACCCGAAAACCCACCAGCCCCAGCATCAGGTAACCACAAAACACGTGAACCGCCAGCCACGGGTCTGACTCGGCGGTGAGCCAGGCCACTGCAAAACTGCCGGCCAGCGTCCAGTGGAACAAACGGGTCGGAAAGTCCCAGATCAGCGTGGGCTGCAAAGGTTTGTTACCAGGGCTCATTTGGGAATACGGACAGTGTCCTCGTCAAACTCGCCTTTGTCGGCGTCGCGGTGGCAAGCGATGCAGTTGGACCGGCTTTTGACCGAGGCCCGTTTCCACACGGCCGGGTCAATTTCTTTGGCGCGGTGTTTGGAGGTGTACCAGCCGCTTTCGGTGATCTTGAGCGGCGCGGTGTTGGCCGTCCAGCGGTTGGAGGCGTGTTTGACCAGGTAGTTGGTGATCTCGGTGGTGTCAGCGGCAGACAACGACGCGTCGGTTCCAAAGTGTTGGTCCAACTCGCCCATCATCTTTTGCCAGGACGCTGCGGGCAACAAACCGGGCGGGAACGCCAGGTGGCAACTGCTGCATTCAGCTTGCCATTTGGCGTTGTTTTGCGCCGGCATCACCGGGCGGCCCCGGTCCTCACCGTTGTATTTGGCCTGGGCGCTCAGGCTGCCAAGCGCCAGCGTGAAGATTGTGGCGAGGGTCCAGAGTGGGTGGTGTGACATCGTGCCCCTTCCTTCTTATTTGACCGACAACACATAACTCATGAAGTCGCCTTTTTCCTGCGTGGTGCAGGCCCGGCCCAGGGCGTCATTGCAATTGCGTTTGAACCACTTCTCGACCTTGGCCGCGTCGGTGAAACGCTGCGGGTTCACGCTGGGTGCCATTGGCTCGATGACTTTGTTGGACTTGGCGTGTTGGCCAGCTTTTTTGGGGGAATCGGAGTGGCAGGACGAACACGACAACTGGTTCGGCCCCTGGGTGCTGTAGAGCTTTTGCCCGGCAGCGGCGCTGAAGTCCTTGAACGCGGGGTTCTCGGCCTTGGCCTGGGCTTTGTAGCTGTCCAGGATCGGGTTGGCGTTGGCCAGCAGCGGCAGGGCAACTGCCAGGCTGGTGAAAACGGTGCGGAAGTGGTGTTGGAATTTCATGCTTGACCCTCAGTGATGAACTGGGGACAAGCTTAAAAAGGGCGTCTTAAGAAAGTCTTATCGGTGTTGCCGTTGATCCCCCCTATCCCCCCGCCCTTTCCACCCCCGCCGGGGCGGAAAGGGCGCCTAACCGCCGTATTTGGCCGTGTGTTCAAAAGGAGGACGTACCAAGCGATGGGCCGGTGGGGGAAGGGGGCTCCTCAATTCAGCAATGCACGCAAGGAATGCCAAAAATCATAGCTGCATGCCCTTTAAATATAAGGGCTAGCGGTCAACTTCTTATAAATAACAGGTTGATCACTGGCTCGTGAACTTGTACGCTCTTGCGCAAGGTATTGCCAAATGGGGTGATGCGCCAAAAGGGGATGCAATCCAGGAAATCTGTTTCCTTTGGCAAAACAACTGTGCAAGACAGGACGTGTGCCAATTTTGCGAATCCCGATTAAAAATGCCAGCTGTTGGCGGGTGTTCCGATTCAAATACGCTTGTAGTCACAAAAAGCCCATTTCAACATCCGCGGAAGAGCTGTTGCGATCATTGAAATCGGTGTAACTCCAACCTGGACCAGACCGTGAACAATTACCCTCCTCAATACAAGCCGCTTCGAAACCTCCTGCGCCAGTACAACCTACAGGACTCAATCGAGGACATATGGTGGTACTTCCAAGCGGTAGACCTCCCCTCCTCTAATGAGAAAGTATGGACCGGCCAAGGCTTTACCTGGCTCAAGGAAGTCCTTTACAAGTGGGAGATAGCCATACTGGCGCGCGAAATCGTTTTGAACGCGACACAAGATGGAAAGCTTCGTCTTCGTCCCTGGCCTAGCATGGTAGCCGTGCTCAATATGCTGCGCCGAGTCAGTAACGACATGGCAGGCGAACACATGACGCCAGACCGCGCGTACAACAGCTTGACCCCCACGGGCCAGCTTCAGTTTCCGTGGCAGCGCCCGCGTCAGTTCAATGCGCTCATGCGCTACTTCAAAGTGTTTTCAGAACCCGACGTGGAGCGCCTTCTTGTGCACAAAACTGGTGTCAGCACGAAGGAATGGTTTTTCATAGGCTTTGCCGCTGCAGGCCTTCTACAACGCGAATGCGGGATATCCGCTCACCAGGATTACCGCCCCTTTGGTATCGAGCTGGAGCGATCCAAAACGGTGTTTGGCAAACTGTCGCAACCCTTCAAGGAACTCCGAGCAGAAGTCAATAAGGAATCCAGGTACGACGACACCTGGATGTACACCTGGAACCCGCTCGAAGCCAAACCACTCGTTGGACTGGATCCAACGCATCCTGAGCGTCTCCATTGCCCTATTCCCTACTACGTCTTGAAGCGAGTAAGCCAAGGCCTCTACTACGAAATCGATAAAGCTGCGGGCTTCAACAACCCGTTTGGCGCTTCGTTTCAAGCCTACTTGGGTGAGGTGCTGGGCGAAACATTCCCAAGCCCTCAATTCACGATTTACGAGGAGCATGAGTACAAGGTAGGGCGCCATCGAAAAGACGGCGTAGACTGGATATTGACCGACGACCTAGCGAACTTGTTTATCGAATGCAAGGCCAAGCGCATGACCGTGGATGCCAAATCAGCGGTTGACCCAGCAATCATTGGTCAGCAAGTGGACTACCTGGCGAAAGCTGTCATACAGATCTACAAGAACATAGCTGACGCACTGGCGGGCCACACGCACTGGCCGCGAAACGACCGGCCAATTTTTCCGCTCGTCGTGACGCTCGAAGACTGGTACTTGCTTGGTACGTCAGCAGACCTTTTGGCAGAGGGTGTGCGAACGAAAATGGTAGAGAAGAACCTTGACCTCACATGGCTTGACACCATGCCCTACACAGTGGCCTCATGCGAAGACTTCGAAGAAGTGAGCCCAACGATTGCAGAGGTAGGAATTCATGCGTTCTTCAGCTTGAAGCACTCGAACAACCAGCAGCGATGGATGATCCAGCACTTTGCCAAAGAACACTTCAACGAGGTGTACCGAAGAACGGTCCACCGAGACCTCTTCAGAGAAGAGTGGGACCGAATCCTTCCTGAAAATGTTCTGCCCTTCAGGGCTAAAGTTACAGAATCAACGGCGTCCTAATCAGGTGCCTAGCGGCGGCTCCAGTCGGCGCGTCGCAACACGATTTTTATTGTTTTCAGGTCGCCCACCTTGCCCGGTGCCCAGGCCAACCACCAGCTGTTGCTGCTGCTGGTTGCGTTGCCGGGTACTGAAAAATGCAGCACATTTTGGCCAATAGCCCCCGCCAATACAGGCAAGGTGGCTATGGATAGTGCAGCAAGCGGCAGTAGGCGTGCCGCCCCATGCCGGGTTTATTTTCCGAACAACTGGGTCACGTGCTGCCACAAACGCAGCAGCAGGCCCGCGCGTTCCACATCGGCCAGCGCGGTGAGCGGGGCTTCGCCGATCGGTTTGCCGTTGGCGGTGGCGACCACCTTGCCGATCACAGCGCCTTTGGTCAGGGGTGCTTCCAGGTCCGACTTGAGTTCCACCGAGGTCTGCACCTGCTGGCCGCGGGGCACGGTCAACATCCACGGTGTGGCCAGGCCTGCGTCGACCGTGTCTGCCTTGCCGAAGCTGAGTTTGGCCTTGGTGACCACGGTGTTGGGTTGAATCGGGGTGGCCTTCTCAAAGGTGCTGTAGCCCCAACCCAGCAGTGTTCGCGTCTGATCAGCACGCGCCTGGGCGCTGTGGGTGTTGAGGATGACCGTGATCAGGCGCATGTTGTTGCGCTTGGACGATGTGACCAGGCAGTAGCCGGCGGCGTCCGTGTGGCCCGTTTTCAGCCCGTCCACCGACGGGTCGGTGTAGAGCAGGGCGTTGCGGTTGCCTTGTTTGATGCCGTTGTACTTGAACTCGCGTTCCGCGTAGATCGGGTAGTAGTCCACGCTGTCGCGGATGATGGCGCGCGCCAGGATGGCCAGGTCACGCGCCGACGACTTGTGGTCCGGGTCGGGCAGGCCGGTGGGGTTCATGAAATGGGTGTGTGTCATGCCCAGGCGCTGGGCTTCGGCATTCATCAGCTTGGCAAAACCCTCTTCGGAGGCAGCCATGTGTTCGGCAATCGCTTTGGACGCGTCGTTGCCCGATTGGATGATGATGCCGCGCAGGATGTCGATCACCGTGGCCTGGCTGTTGAGTGGCAGGTACATACACGACTCGGTGCTGGAGCCTCGGCACCAGGCGTTCTCGCTGACCGAGACCAGGTCGGTTGGTTTGAGTTTGCCGGTGCGTAACGCCTGCTCGACGATGTAGCTGGTCATCATCTTGGTCAGCGAGGCGGGTGGCAGCGCTTCGTCTGCGTTGGCCGAGGCAAGTACCTCGCCGGAGTCGAAGTCCATCAATAACCAGGCTTTGGCAGGCAGTGCGGGCGGTGTACCTGCCAAGCTGTTGTCCGCCGCCAGCGGCGGCAGGGCGTTGGCGGCAGCGGCGACCTTCTTGGTGGCGGTGGCTTTGGTGGCGTGAGCTGCGGGTTTGGTCGCTTTGTGTGTAGCCGCGAAGCTGGCGGAGCCAGGAAACATGGAGCCAGCAGCGATGGCGAGGACGATAGGGAGAAGGGAAAAAGTCTTGTTTTTCATGGTGTTTTCAGGAGGAGCGACCATTGTCGCGGATCGATGTGAAGCGTTGAGGGGCCACAACGGCCCTCAGGAGGGAGGTTTTTTGGGGCTGATCACGGCAAAAAAGCAGGGAGAAGGCACCTGTGAGCGCTGCGCGTGGGGACGATGGCAGTGCTCAAGCAGGCAGTGTAAAAATTCGTAACATGGGTGTTGTCGTCAAGTGGGCGCCATCCACAGTCCGGCTGGCGTGTGTGCAGGGCGACTTCACAAGCCCACCATCGCGCCGCGCACATCGGCCACCGACAAAATCTCTGACAGCACCACCGGTGCTTTGCCGGGCTGGTACATCACATACACCGGCACGCCATTGCGCCCGAGGGTGGCCAGCGCGGTGGTGATCGCCGGGTCGCGGCGGGTCCAGTCGGCGCGTAACAGCACGACTTTTTTGGCTTCCAGATCCGCCAGCAGCTCGGTGTTGGCCAGGGTGGTTTTTTTGTTGTACTGGCAGGTCACACACCAGGCGGCGGTGAAGTCCACAAACACCGGGGAGCCGCTGGCCAGCAGTTCGTCCACCTTGCCTGGCGCCCAGACCTGCCACCGGCTGTTGGTGCTGGCGCTGATGCTGCTGTTGGGTTCTGCAAAATGCACGACATTTTTGCCAATAGCCCAGGTCAGTGTTAGCAGGATAGCTATGGATATGGCAGCAACCGGCAGGCGCGCAGCGCCGTGCAGTGTGAACGCCCAGACCACCAGCGCCAGGCCCACCAGCAGCGCCAGCAGGGCGCCCGCGCCGTCGATGCCAGTTTGTTGACCCAGCACCCACACCAACCAGACCACGGTGGCAAACATCGGGAAGGCCATGGCGCGGCGAAAGGTGTCCATCCAAGGGCCGGGGCGGGGTAACTTGCGCGCCAGCGCGGGTGACCAGCTGGCCGCCAGATACGGCAGCGCCATACCCACACCCAGCGCCGCAAACAGCAGCAGCGCCTGTAACGGCGGCAAAGCCAGCGCCAACCCGAGCGACGCCCCCATGAACGGCGCGGTGCAGGGGGAGGCAATGGCCACGGCCAGCACGCCCGAGAGGAAGGCGTTGACGGCTGGGTTGCTGGACTGCAGCGTGGCCACGCGGCTGGGCAGCAGCTGGCCAAACTCAAACAGCCCGGCCAGGTTCAACCCGATCAGCGTGAACAGTGCCGCCAGCGCTGCCACCACGGCGGGTGACTGCAGCTGAAAGCCCCAGCCGAGTTGTTCACCCGCGCTGCGCAGCACCAGCATCAGGGCACCCAGCGCCAGAAAGGACAACACCACACCCGCGCTGTAGGCCAGGCCGCTGATACGGTGGCCGCGCCGGTCGTCGGCGTGGCGGGTGAAGCCCACCACCTTGATCGCCAGCACCGGGAACACACAGGGCATCAGGTTCAGCAACAGGCCGCCCAGCAGCGCACCAACGAGTGCCAGCCAGAAGCTGGTTGACACGGTCGGTGCGCTGGGGATTTGACTCAGCGCCGGGTTGAGTTGGGGCTGCGCCACCTCAGCCTGGCCGGGTGGCGGGTTGGCTGGCCAACTGCCGGTGATGGGGGCGGTGGTGACGAAGCCATTGCGTTGCCCGGCCACCTCGGCCACCAGCACCAGTGGCAGCGCCGTGGGGCTGTCGCTGCGATGCGGAGAGATCGGCAGGCTGGCGGTCCAGGTCGCACCGGTCCAGGCTTGCGTCCAGGCGGCGCCAGCGTCCACCAGCTCGGTGACTTCGGGGAACAGTTCAAGTTTCTGGCCTTGCAGCGCGGCTGGCAGGCCGGTGACGGTCAGCTTGAGCTGCTGGCCATCGATGTTGATCTGGCTTTGGCCAGCCACTGGTTTGGGGCTGGCCTGGAAACTGGCCTCAAACACACCTGCGTTAAGCGCGGTGGAGCTTTTGGTGGGCAGGCGCAGCACAAACTCACCGTCCTGCGGCACACATTCGAGCTTGCACACCAGCCAACTGGCTTGTAATTTGACTTCCAGCTCGGAAGAGAGGGGTGATGGTTTGAAGTCGGGCGTGATAGTGAGCGGCACCGGCAGCAGCACCGTGCCGTTGAAGCCATAGGTGACGAGGTTGCCGGTTGGCAGGATCTTGGGTGTGGGCCAGGCAATGTCGCCCGCCAACACACCGGTGGGCAAGGTCCAGCTCAGACTGGTGGGCTGGCCCGAGTCGCCCGAGTTTTTCCAATAGGTGTGCCAGTGCGGCTGGTGGGCCAGTTGCAGGCCAACCCAGACGGTTTTGCCGGGGTCCACCCCATCGGGCGCGTAGGCCATCAGCTCGGCGCGCACCTGCTCGGTGGTGACCACGTTTGTGATGCTTTTTGGCGCCTGAGCCCAGGTGGATAAAGGGCTGATAGCTATGAATAAAACAGCAATCAGCCAGCGGGTCAGCATCTTTTGAAACGTCATAAGACTCTCAGAGTCAGGAGGTGGCGCAGAGTTCCGGGGAGCGTGTTGTTGGTGCCGGCTCAATACGGGTTCTCGAACCCCAGGCGCGCCATGATTTCGCTTTCGCGCAGCTCCATCACTTGGGCGTCCTCGTCCTCGTCGTGGTCCCAGCCCTGGGCGTGCAGGGTGCCGTGCACCAGCAGGTGGGCGTAGTGTTCTTCCAGGGTTTTGTTTTGCTCTTTGGCTTCTTTGGCCACCACCGGGGCGCACAACACCAGGTCGGCGGTGACGATGGGTTCCTGGGTGTAGTCAAAGGTCAGCACATTGGTGGCGTAGTCTTTTTGGCGGTAGTCGCGGTTCAGGGCCTGGCCTTCTTCCGCATCCACGATGCGCACGGTGATTTCGGCATCGTCCTGCAGCGCGTGGCGAATCCACTTGATGACCTTGTGGCGCGGCAGCGCGGCGCGGTGTAATTCGGCATCCGGCAGCTTGCCAAATTGCAGGGACAGGGTGAGTTGGTTCATGGTGCGGTCAGACGGATATGTATAAGAAATGGGCCTCTAGCCCTTGATTCATAAGGGCTAGTAGCTATCAATAAGTTGTGTTGCCTGTCACGGTGTCGCCTTGCGGCTGCGTACACGCGGCGGTGCCACCGGGGTGGGCATCGGGTCGGCGTCCAGGCGCGGGTGCGGGTTGAAGCGGCCGGGCGCGTCGTAGGCGTCCACAATGCGAGCCACCAGCGGGTGGCGCACCACGTCGGCGCTGGTCAGGCGGCACATGGCGATGCCGTCCACACTGCGCAAGACGCGTTCGGCGTCGATCAAGCCGCTGAGCTGGTCGGCGGGCAGGTCGATCTGGCTCACGTCGCCGGTGACCACCGCTTTGGAGCCAAAACCGATGCGGGTCAAAAACATCTTCATCTGCTCGGGCGTGGTGTTTTGCGCCTCGTCCAGGATCACAAACGCGGTGTTGAGCGTGCGCCCGCGCATGAAGGCCAGCGGCGCAATCTCAATCGTCTGGCGCTCAAAGGCCTTTTGCACCGCCTCAAAACCCATCAGGTCATAGAGCGCGTCGTACAGCGGGCGCAGATACGGGTCGATCTTTTGCGCCAGGTCACCGGGCAGGTAACCCAGGCGCTCACCCGCTTCGACCGCAGGGCGGGTCAGCACAATGCGTTGCACCGTGCTGCGTTGCAGGGCGTCCACCGCCATGGCCACGGCCAGGTAGGTTTTGCCGGTGCCGGCCGGGCCAATGCCAAAGGTGATGTCGCAGCTGGCGATGCAGTCCAGGTAGTGCGCCTGGTTCATCGAGCGCGGTTTCAGGTCGGCACGACGCGTTTTGAGCGAGGGGCCGTCGGCGCCATTCACGTCGCCGTCGCCCGAGAGCATCAGCTGCACCGTGCGTGGCTCAATCGGGCGCGCCGCCATCTCGTAGAGCGCCTGCAACATTTCCATCGCACGCTGGGCGTGGATCTTGAGGCCATCCACCTTGAACTGCTCGTGCCGGTGTGCGATCTTGACCTGCAGCGCGGTCTCGATGGTGCGCAAATGCGCGTCCATCGGGCCACACAGGTGGCTCAGGCGGGTGTTGTTGGGTGGCGAAAACAGGTGGCGAAGGATCACGTTGATAATTCTCTGAATAGGGGCGGCGGTTTCACCGCTCCGTGGGGTTGGGCCAACATGCCGTGGCTGGCGGCTGGGTTGTTGGGCCTGCCTGCGTGGGCCGATTTTCCGTCAGACCCAAAGACTTCTTGATTGAATAGGTAAAAAAGATGATAGGCAAGCTCACCGGTACGCTGGACAACAAAAACCCGCCCGAGGTCATCATCGACTGCCACGGCGTGGGCTACGAGGTGCTGGTGCCGATGAGCACCTTCTACAACCTGCCCGAGATTGGCGCCAAAGTCACGCTGCTGACGCACTTTGTGGTGCGTGAAGATGCACAAATTCTGTACGGTTTTGCCAATGCGGCTGAGCGTGAAGCGTTTCGCCAGCTGATCAAGATCAGTGGTGTCGGGCCGCGCACCGCACTCTCGGTGTTGTCGGGCATGAGTGTGACCGAACTCTCTCAGGCCATCACCCTGCAGGAAGCTGGGCGCCTGATCAAGGTACCCGGCATCGGCAAAAAAACCGCCGAGCGCCTGCTGCTTGAACTCAAGGGCAAACTCGGGCCAGATATGGGTGTGGTGGCCAGTGTGGCCAGCGACGCTCAGGCCGACATCCTGCAAGCCCTGCTGGCGCTGGGTTACAGCGACCGCGAAGCCGCCGCTGCCCTCAAAGCCCTGCCGCAGGACGTGGGTGTGAGCGACGGCATCAAGCAGGCGCTCAAAAGCCTGGCGAAGTAGCCAGTTTGAAAGGCCGGCTGGCCTAGTCCCTGAACTTGGTTTTTAACCACTTGAGCAGTTCACGCTGGTCTGCCGAAGTGGCACGGCGGACTTGAACCAGTAGCTTGTTCAGATCAGGCCGCTGCAGCGTGATGTTGGCGGCTCCTTCGTTGCACACCGAGCAAATGGCTTTGAGGTTGTTGGCGTCGTCTGAGCCACCCAGGCTTTTGTCCAGCACATGCCCAATGTGCAACCGGGTTTTTCGGCTGGGGTCATACGGGTGTGGCTCACCCGCCACGGCACCGCACATCTGGCAGGTGAACCCGTTGCGGTCCAGCACAAAAGCGCGTGTTTCCTTGGAAATGCCTCTGGCAAAAGCGGGTTGTGGTTTGGCCGTCTCAAGTAGGTATTGACCCGGTTTCAGTTCGGCGCGGTCATGGTTGGTTAGGATCAAATAGCCTTCTTCGGTGCGCAACTCACGGATGCGTCTGGCCCACTCGCTGATATTGCCTGCCACAGATCGAAGTTCATCGGCCTCAATCACTCGCCCCAGGTTCGCCAAAAAATGGGCGCGTAACTTGGCGCGTGCGCCTTTGGATGGGGGAGTGATGGCAGCGTCAGTTTTTGGCATCACGCGGCCTTTCTGAAAAGGCGTACAGCGGCTGCCTTCTGGATGGCCAAGGCAATTCCGGCACTGACGGCATGCGCCACAGGTGGCGGAAACGCGTTGCCGACCTGCCGGTAGCTGGGTGTTTTTTTGCCAACAAAGTGCCAGTCGTCTGGAAAACCTTGGATGCGTGCACACATGCGAACGGTCAAGCGGGGTTGGCCGACAAAATCAGCAGAGGGTGCCTCATCAGCCAAGCCGCGTCCGTCCACACTCAGTGCAGACCAGGCTTGGCGTGATCGGGTGGGGCCAAGATCTGGACCGCCGTGTTTTTTGCTGCCACCCACCAAGGTGGGTGCAATGTCGTTGGCCAGGTCGCGCCAGGCATCCGCGCCTTGCCAGCCATTGGCGCGCATCAGATCATGCAGAAGTTGCCCGACCGTGGGTGGCAGCTTCATGCTGGGCACAGGCCAATGGAAGTGCTCGGCGACGTCTTGCCGCAACGCGACAAACACCACGCGTGGGCGCAACTGGCTGACGCCAAAATCGGCGGCGTTGAAGAGATGCCAATCTGTCCAGTAACCCATGGCCTGCAGCTGTTTGGCAATTTTTTGCCGGTAATCGACAAAAACCGCGTCCAGCAAGCCACGCACGTTCTCCAACATGACCGCTTGAGGCCGTGTTTCGTCCACCACCCGAATGGCTTGGGGGAACAGGTCACGCGCATCTTCAGAACCAAGCTGCTTGCCTGCCTTGGAGAACGGCGGGCATGGCACCCCGCCTGCAACCAGGTCCACGCCCCGAAAAGGGCTGGCGTCAAACAGTGACAAGTCCCCCTCGATCACATTCCATTGGGGGCGATTGAAGCGCAGGGTGTTGCATGCAGCTGCGTCGATCTCGACCAGTGCCTCGTGCTGGAAGCCGGAGCGTTCAAGCCCTTGGGCTTGCCCACCGGCACCGGCACAGAGTTCGAGAGAGTTCATCAAATATCCTAAAGCTGTATGAATTTACAGCTCAATTATCCATCTAGTTGCAGCTGGCTGCAATTGTGAGGGGGGCTTGCCTGTTATCTGGCGCCAATCGTAACGCGGGCTTGAGGCCATGCCGACACGTTTGAAAACGCAGGCAGTATGGGCTCTGCGTTTGGTGAGGTCCGGGGTTGGTGCTACTGCGCGCTGCGCACCGGCCGGTTGTTGAGCGGCTGCACCGGGCGGGCGTTGTTGGGGTAGAGCTGCTGGAACAGGCGCAGCTGCGCCTGACTGATCTGGGTGGGTTGTTTGAGCACCATCCACAACACGCCTTCGGTACACGGTGGGGTGGTCAGTGAGCCCATGAACTGGTAATAGCGCTGGTCTTTGGGCAGTAGCTCACTCAGGTCAATCAGCCCGGCGGGGGTGCGCACCGCATCGTTCACATCCAGCGGCATGTAGGTCCAGACCTTGTCGATCAGGGCATTGGCCTCACCCGGCTCCAGCAGCACTGCCACCACCGCCAGCTGACCCTCGGCATTGCGGTGCACCAAGTGCACCACCATGGCGAAGTTGCGGTAATTGACCTGTTCTTCAGACGGCGTGTGGAAGTGGAACTGCAGCAGCGTGTAGGTGCTGCCGCGCACCGTCAGGGTGTTGTTGCCCTGCAAATTGACTTGAATGGTGTGGCCGTTGTTGACCACCACCGCGTTGGAGGATTGGTAGTTGAACTGCAGCGCTTCGGCCGGCCCTTGCAGGGTGCTGGTGTCATCAATGTTGATCGGTGACTGGCGCTGGCCCGCCGCGCAGGTGCTGAACTCTGGCTGCAGCTTGCTCCAGGCCTGTGGCCCGGTGGCGCCCGAATAACTCCAGTGCACATCGCCGTGGCTGCTGTCGCCTTTGGCGTGCGCAGCCGCTGGCGCTGTGTGGCCGGTCAGCGCGGCGGCCTTGGCCCGGATGTACTCGCGGCTGTCGCGCGGGTTGAGCACCGGGCCTTGGGTCACCGCCTTGGGTCGCCCCACCACAGCGGGCGGGCGCACCAAGGCAGCCGGTGCGGCGGGCTCTGGCATGATAATTTCTTCGGCCTTGGCGCGGCTGCTGGCGCTGGCGGGTGTGGACCGGGCGGGGCTACTGGCTTTGGGCGCCGGTTCTGGTTTGTCCGAGATCACCAGGGTGAGTTTTTTGCGGTCAATTAATTTGTCGCGCAGGGCTTTTTTGATGTCCTGTCCCAGGTCGATGGGCTCGGCATTGGTGGCTGTTTCGGTCGGTGCCGACACCTTTGGGGCTGGGGTTTTGGCTGCGGTGGCCGGTTTGGTGGCAGGGGCAGCGGTATCGGCCGCGTGGCTGGCCGACCAACCACCCGCACACATCAAGCCACCCAGCATCAGCGCCCAGGCCAGGCGCGACCAGCGGGCGGGAAACCGGCCAGCGGCCAACACCATGGTGTGTTGTCTGGGCTGCTGCGGGGTGGGGGGTGTAGTCATATCAAATCCTGCGCTGATCAACGGCCTGTAAAAAGAGCCATGGTTTGTTATCGGCAAAACTGGCCGAGGTATTGAGCGCTATAGTGCCTGCTTTGCCCTGAAACCGAGCCCGCAGTGAGTATCCAAACCGACGATTTTGCCCCGGCGCCCGCCAAACGGGTGGTGTCTAACGCGCCCGCCTCGCCCAATGAGGAGGCGATTGAGCGCGCCCTGCGCCCCAAGCTGCTGGACGACTATGTGGGCCAGGTCAAGGCGCGTGAGCAGTTGGAGATTTTTATCAGCGCCGCCAAAAAACGCGACGAGGCGCTGGACCATGTGCTGCTGTTTGGCCCGCCCGGCCTGGGCAAAACCACGCTGAGCCACATCATTGCCGCCGAACTGGGCGTCAATTTGCGCCAGACCAGCGGCCCGGTGCTTGAAAAACCCAAAGACTTGGCGGCGCTGCTGACCAATCTGGAAAAAAACGATGTGCTCTTCATCGACGAGATCCACCGCCTAAGCCCGGTGGTCGAGGAAATCCTCTACCCCGCGCTGGAGGACTACAAGATCGACATCATGATTGGTGAAGGCCCGGCGGCGCGCAGCATCAAGCTCGATTTGCAACCCTTCACCCTGGTCGGCGCCACCACGCGCGCGGGCATGTTGACCAACCCGCTGCGGGATCGTTTTGGCATCGTGGCGCGGCTGGAGTTCTACACACCCGAGGAGCTGGCGCGTATCGTCAAACGCAGCGCTGGTCTGCTCAATGTGCCGACCAACCCTGAGGGTGGTTTTGAGATTGCCCGCCGCAGTCGCGGCACGCCGCGCATCGCCAACCGGCTGTTGCGCCGGGTGCGCGACTATGCCGACGTCAAAGGCATCGGTGAAATCACGCTGGACATCGCCAACCGCGCGCTGGCCATGTTGGACGTCGACCCGCAAGGTTTTGACTTGATGGACCGCAAGCTGTTGGAGGCCGTGATCCACCGCTTTGACGGCGGCCCGGTAGGCCTGGACAACATCGCCGCCAGCATCGGTGAAGAGCGCGAAACAATTGAAGACGTGATCGAACCCTACCTGATCCAGCAAGGTTACTTGCAACGCACCCCGCGCGGCCGTATCGCCACCCTGGCCGCCTACCGGCATCTGGGTGTGACCCCGCCCGCCAACCAGGCCGGTGGGGTGGATATGTTCAGTGTGTGAGTGGGGCTGAGTCGCCCACTGGTTATATGAGTAATTGGACTCTAGCCCTTTGTTAATAAGGGCTGATAGCTATTGCTTAGATAGTGAATTGGTGTTTGACGGTGGTGGCAACCGCCCTGGATGTCGACGGTCGTTTGCACTTTGTGACGGTCTGGTTAGCCACTTTTACGTCAAACAGTACACTGGGTTCTGCCACGGATTCTCTGGAAGAATTCCCCCCACTGGCAAGGGGGCAGGGATTCAGGACCCTTTGGGTCAACATCGTCGGATAAAGGTTAACCACACATGACCGAAACAGCCGCAACACTTGAACCCACGCGCCCCGTTATCCTTTGCGTGGATGACGAACCCAGCATTTTGTCGGCCCTGCGACGCCTGTTCAGAACCCACGGATTTCAGGTGTTGGCGGCAGAAAGCGGCCAGGCTGGCCTGGATATTCTGGCCTTGGAGTCGGTGGATCTGGTGATCTCCGATATGCGTATGCCGCAAATGGACGGCGTCGTGTTTCTGGAACACGTGCGTGCGCGCAAACCAGACGTTCCGCGTTTGCTGCTGACCGGTTATGCAGATGTGGCGTCCATCGTCGGCGCCATCAACCGGGGTGAGATCTACCGATATATTGCCAAACCATGGGATGACAACGACATTGTTTTGACGGTACGCGATGCGCTGGAACGCAGCGCGCTGGTGAAAGAGAAAAAGCGCCTGGAAGCGCTGGTGCTGGCCAAAAACGCTGAGCTCACCACCATCAACGCCAGCCTGGAACTGCGGGTGGAGGCGCGTACGGCCGAACTCAAGCAGTCCAATCTGGCGCTCAATACCGCCAACGACAAGCTCAAGAACAATTTCCTCACCTCGATCAAGATGTTCACCGCCTTGATTGAGTTGCGCGACAACAAACTCGCGGGCCACACCCGCCGTGTGGCGGATATTTCCCGAAAACTGGCCGTGGCCCTGGAACTGGACAACAAGCAGACCCAGGAGATCTTTGTTGCCGGGCTGCTGCATGCCATTGGCAAGGTGGGTTTTGACGACGAGCTGTTGCAGACCCCGGTGGCCAATATGACGCCGCGCCAGTTGGAGGTCTACCGCAAGCACCCGGCTCGCGCAGAGCAGTTGCTCATGCCGCTGGTGGAGCTCAAATCGCCCGTGGAGATCATTGGTGCGCAGCTGGAGCGGTTTGATGGCTCCGGCTATCCACAAGGAACACAAGGCCGGCAGATCGCCATGGGGGCTCGTATTCTGGCTGTCGCCAGTGCCTACGACAGTTGGTTGATTGGAGTGATGGAGCCACGTCAGTTCAGTCAGCAAGAAGCCAGGGCCGCGATTCATCAGCGCAGTGGTCGCCATTTCGACCCGAAAGTTGTTGAGGTGTTTCTGGACATCTATCGGGATTTTTCGCTTGATGCTTTGCCCAGCAACGTGGCCTGCACCAAATCCATGAAGTCACACGAACTGTTGCCGGGCATGGTGCTGTGTCGTGACCTCACCTCGCCAGCCGGTCTGCTGCTGTTGACGGCTGGCCATGTCTTGGATGAATCGGTGATTGAAAAAATCGTGAGTTTTGAGCGATCTTCGGCCGTCAAGCTGACGATCACGGTCTGTTTCGGGGAGGTTTGCCCCAGTGTTTGATTCACCCCCCGCTGTTCTGTGCACGGTTGCATAATTGATCGAGACGTGCCAGACCAGTGATCTTGGCCAAGCGGCCCACACAACGAGGAGAGAAAAACCTTGAGTGCCAATTCAGCCATCAAACGTGCACATTCGTGTGCCGCTGAACCACGTCAGGCGGTCAGAGAATTGCACGCTGGTCTGATGCAAGCGGACTTGGGGTTGGTCATTTTTTTCTGCTCCAGCACCTACGACCTCGATGCCTTGGCGGATGAGATGGGCAAGTTGTTTGCGGGTGTCCAGGTCATTGGCTGCACCACCGCGGGTGAAATTGGCCCGTCGGGATATTGCAGCAACAGCCTTGTTGGCATGAGTTTTTCATCTCGCGACTTCACCTCGGCTGTCGGTTGTATGCCGGACCTCAAGAACTTCGAATTTTCTGCGGGCCATGGTTTTACCCAAGGCCTTCTACGTCAGTTGGAAAACCAGACGGACGTGGTTTCGTCCACAAACACCTTTGCTTTTTTCCTGGTTGACGGACTGTCCATTCGTGAGGAACCGGTGGTCAGGACCTTTCAGAGCGCACTTGGTGACATCGCCCTGTGCGGTGGTTCGGCGGGCGACGACTTCAAGTTCGAACGCACCTGGGTTTACCACGACGGTGCTTTTCGTGCCGACAGCGCCGTGCTGGCGCTTGTTAACACAGCGGTGCCTTTCAAGATTTTCAAGACGCAACACTTCCTCTCTGGCAACGAGCGGCTGGTGGTCACGGAAGCTGACATCGCCCGGCGCATCGTCACCGAAATCAATGGACTGCCCGCGGCAGAGGAATACGCCCGCATCGTGGGCATCGACGTCAATGAACTGGGGCCGAAACACTATGCCACCTCACCGGTTGTGGTGGTCATTGATGGCACCGACTATGTGCGGTCCATCCAAAAGGTGGACGCGTCGGGTCCTTTGACGTTTTTCTGTGCCATCGACGAAGGTCTGGTTTTGCGCGTCGCCCACGGGGTGGATTTGCTGGCCAACTTGGCTCAGACTTTTGACCGTATCCGGGAGGAGGTCGGACCGATCACTTTGACGATTGGCTGCGACTGTATTCTGCGCAACATTGAAATGATCGAGAAGCATCAGAAGGAAGCTGCCGGGGTTATCCTGGAACACAACAACACGGTGGGGTTCTGCACCTATGGCGAGCAATTCGGCGGTGTCCATGTGAACCAGACCTTCACCGGCATTGCCATAGGCAGGTTGCGCGATGCCAATGACGATTGACGTTGAGCCGGTTGCCGAACAAGCGGAAACAGCTGCTTTGCAGAAGGAGGTCGTCCGCCTCAACAAGATGGTGACCGCCCTCATGAACCGCGCAGAGCGTGACATGAGTGCCAAAGGGTCGGAGTTCGGCCTGTTTCATACCACCGTCATCCTCGAAAAAAAGATTCGCGAGCGTACCCAGGAGTTGGAAGTGGCGCTGTTTGAAAACGAGCGAATCACCCGGGATCTGCAGCGTGAAAAAGAAGAGCAGCGCATCCTGATCAAACAACTTGCAGACGCCCATACCAAGGTGGTTCAGTCCGAGAAGCTGGCTTCGATTGGACAACTGGCCGCCGGTGTTGCCCACGAAATCAACAATCCGATTGGCTTTGTCAACTCCAATCTGGGAACACTCAATATCTATGTCAAGGATCTGCTGGGTATGCTGGATGCGATGACCCAATCGGTCGAGCCACTGCTGGCTGGCAATCCCTCCATCAAAAAACACATGGATGAAATCACCCAGGCCATTGACCTGAATTTTTTGCGACAAGACATTGGTGAGCTGATCTCGGAGTCGATTGAAGGAACGGCGCGTGTGCGGCGAATCGTTCAGGATCTGCGTGATTTTTCCCGCACCGGCAGCGACAGCTGGGAGTGGGCCGATCTTCACGCCGGGCTGGAAAGCACCCTCAATGTGGTGTGGAATGAAATCAAGTACAAGTCCGAGGTCATCCGCGAGTTGGGCACGCTGCCCAAGGTTGAATGCCATCCTTCCCAGATCAATCAGGTGTTCATGAATCTTCTGGTCAATGCGTCACAGGCGATGTCCGAGCATGGTCGCATCATTTTGCGAAGTGGCTGTTCCGAAGAGCAGGTGTGGGTTTCGGTGACAGACGATGGCAAAGGCATTCCCGAAGACATGTTGGCGCGTATCTTTGATCCCTTTTTTACAACCAAACCGGTTGGCCAGGGTACCGGCCTTGGCCTGTCTGTCTCTTACGGCATCATCGACAAACACGGTGGCCGCATCGATGTGAAAAGTCAGCTGGGTGTGGGAAGCACTTTCACCGTCTGGCTGCCGATCCACCAGACGCAGAAATAGTTGTCATATCAGCAGGCGCCTGACTGGCGCACGGGGTGATCGCCACAAATACGAACCACCCGGCCCGGCCGACAGCCCCCACCTGCCTCAATGCTGGTGCGCCGCGCCCATCGGCATCTCTGCTTTGCCCGCTGCTTCCGGCATCTTGGGGGCGTCAGCCGCCACCGGCTTGGCCAGCCAACGTGTGAACTTGGCCTGCACCGGGGCTTGCCCTGGCTCGGGCGCAATCGACACCACGGCTTGGGTGCCTGGTTTGGCCGGTTGCGCCAGGTTGCCGACCAGTGCGTTGTCTCCCTGGGGGCTCAGGGTTACCTTTGTGCGGGTTTTGCCGTTCAGAAAGCTGACTGAACCGCTGGCCTGGTTGGTGGGGATCTTCTGGCCCAGGTGGTCGGTCACAAAAACCTGAACCGGCACCCCCTGGCCCGCCACCGCAGCAGGCGCCACCACCAATTCAAAGTGGTAGATGCCTGCCATGCGCAATTGGCCGCCGTGGGCCGAGGGCATCGCATCCAGCGTGGCCTCGTCATGCGCCCAGGCGGGGCTGCCAAGTGTGCTGGCGGCCCATACCACGGCGACAAATGAGCGGGCAAATGTGGAAAACAGCATGGTCGCGTCCTTGTTGTCAAAAACAACTTTGAGTGTGGCCCGAGCAGACGAGTTCCCTGTCATCCACGGGTTGGTTCAAACCGTTTTGTCTGTTTGTGTTTTGATGTGAAATTGGCTTCTAGCCCTTTTTATAAAAGGACTGATAGCTTCTATTTGTATAGCGAATGACGGGTTCAGACAACGGGTTCACAACGAACCTCGGAGGTCACCGAGTTGGCGATGTAACAGGCCTCATGCGCCTCATGGTGCAAAGCCTCAATCTGTGCCCGGGTCGGCAGATGCGCCCCAGAAAAAACAACGGCCGGGCGCAAGGTCACCACGGTCATGGCCATCTTGCCCTGCGCGTTGTGTGCCAAAACACCCACCGCAGCATCCCGGTAGCTGTCTACACAAAACCGGTGTTTGGCCGCTATCGACAAAAACCACAACATGTGGCAGCTCGACAGTGAGGCAACAAAGGCCTCTTCGGGGTCAATGGCTGTGGCATCCGACATCGGCAGTGGCACCACGTGGGGCGACGAGGAGCCCGCCACTTCCACCCCACCATCAAAAAGCAGCAGGTGCCGCCGGCTGTAACGGTTGTCCAAAAAGTTCTGGTTATCGCGCTGCCAGACAATTTCAGCGAGGTACTGTGCCATGGAGGGTCCTCCAGATTAGGGGTCTTGAAAAAAACGCACCCGATTGCGCCCGGCCTCTTTGGCTTGGTACATCGCGACATCGGCCCATTTCAGCAGATCATCCTGACTGGTCTCATGGCCCAAGAACAAAGCGACACCCATGCTGGCGGAGCAGTGGTGTTGGATGGCCGTCTCAACACCTTGGCTGTTTTTGACCATCAAGTGGTAAGGCCCGGACAATGCCTCGCGTATTTTTTCAGCGATGGTCCGGGCTTGTGTGATGGAGTGGTCCCGGTCTGGCGCCAGTTCACTGATCATGATGACAAACTCATCACCGCCAAAACGGGCCACCGTGTCCATGTCGCGCACACAGTTTTTTAAGCGCTGGGTGGCTTCGACCAACAACAAGTCACCTGCCACATGGCCATTGGTGTCGTTGAGGGGTTTGAAATTGTCCAGGTCCAGGAACATCAGTGCACCATAGAGTCGGCTGCGGCTGCTTGCCGTCATGGCTTGTTGCAGACGGTCTTTCAGCAGTCTGCGATTGGGCAGGTGGGTCAAGCTGTCGTGGTAGGCCAGTTGTTGGATGATGTCATCTGTGCGTTTGCGTTCGGTGATGTCTTGCACCAAGCCTGCCAGACGCACCACGCGCCCGCTGTCGTCACGCTCTGGAAACCCCTTGATGAAGCAATGCCGTTGCTCGCCATTGGGCCGCACAGCCGTCAGTTCGAGTTCATAGGGGATGCCGTCTGAAACGGCTTGGCTGACCGCATCAAACAGCCTGTGTGTGGACTCGGGTGTGTACAACTCGGCCTGCCCCTCCAGGTTGGGAACCCCCTGGCCCGGGTCGCGACCAAAAATCAGAAACATCTCGGGCGACCAGGTGGCGATGTTGGACGCGACCTCCCATTCAAAACTGGCCAGATGCGCCATGCTTTCCGTGCGTTCCAGCATGATTTGTCTGTGTTGCAAGGTTCTGGCAACCTGTTTGCTCTGGGTGACGTCTCTGGCAATTTTGGAAGCGCCAATCACCAGACCAGCCTCATCCACAATGGGTGAGATGGACATGGACACATGGATCATCTGGCCATCTTTGCGGCGTCGCGTGGTTTCAAAGTGGTTGACCCTCTCTCCACGCGAGATCCGCGACACCAGCTCAAGTTCTTCATCAATTCGCTCAGCAGGAATCAGCATCTGGAGTGGCCTGCCGACAGCTTCACACGCGGTGTATCCGAAAATTTTCTCGGCACCCGCGTTCCAGCTTTGGATGGTGCCGTCCAAAGCGTTCCCAATGATTGCGTCTTCCGACGACTGGATGATGGCCGCACTGGTTTGCAACTGGGCGTTCGCCTGCTGCAAGCGCAGCCGGGCCAGCCCCATCTCTCCCATCACCTTGGCCAGACGGGTGAAAAAACCCATCATCGATTGGACTTGTTGTTCAGAGAAGATGGGTGCACGCGCCATGGCGCCGATGTAGGCGCTTTGGTCGAACCCGAATTCGTCCGCCTGGCGCATGAAGAAGGTTTTGCTGGGTGGCCCCAGAAAAAACTGTCCGGTAAAGAAGTTGGCCATGTGCTCGCCCGCAATGGTGATGGGCACCGCCACATCCACCATGCCGTTTTTGCATTGGTAGACGTTGTAGGCGTCGCCTTCTTTCAAATGCCGGGCAAGCTCGGTGTCGCTTTCCAGGCAACGCGCACACGTGGCCGAATGCACACGATGAAACTGGGTGCAGATGTCTTGCCAGCCTGTTGCCACCAGCACATTCCCTTCAAGATCGAGAACGGCGGTGACCGCGCCTGTGATCGCCGTGAAGCTCTCGCACAAGCCGCGCAGTTCACCGATATCAACCAACTCTGACAGATGCAAGGTGATTCCCCTTAGCGGCTCTGTACACCGCGATTGTGGTGCGGGTCCTTGGTCTTGGACGGGCACGGCCCGAATGTAAATGAAAACCCCATTGGGCCTGAGCAGCAGTTGACATGTCCCAAACGCTTGAGCATGCAAAAAATGGACCACCTAATGACACCGAATTGGGTCAGTCTGTCCTGGTTTCCCGCCGACACTATCCCCCTTTTTGGCACAAATCATGCAAGACATTGACCATGGACACGCCCCACCCCCAGCCCCCTGAGCGCCACACCGTGTTTGACGACACACAAGGCATTTTTACCGGCACCTTGTTTGTCTCACTCGCCTTGTTGATGTTCAACCAGGCCGGTTTGCTGACCGGGGGCACGGCCGGTCTGGCCTTTGTGCTGCATTACGCCACCGGCGTGAGTTTTGGCAAACTGTTTTTTGTGGTGAACCTGCCCTTTTACTGGTTTTCCTGGACGCGTATGGGGCGTGAGTTCACGCTCAAGACCTTTCTGGCGATTGCCTTGTTGTCGCTGATGACCGAGTGGTCGCCCCAGGTGTTTGAGATTGGCCAGATCCACCCCTTGTACGCGGCCATTGTGGGTGGTTTGCTGCTGGGCTCGGGCTGCCTGTTTCTGGCGCGCCACCGGGCCAGCCTGGGTGGTGCCACCATCGTCACGCTGTACCTGCAAAAAGCCCATGGCATTCGCGCGGGCAAGGTGCAAATGATCGTGGACTCGGTGGTGGTGCTGCTGGCGCTGCTGGTGGTGACGCCGCAGCGGGTGGCCTACTCCATCCTGGCGGCGGTGCTGATGAGCCTGTTTTTGTGGGTCAACCACAAGCCGGGGCGGTATTCGGTGACCTGAGCGCAATCACCCTGGGGTGTTGCGGCTGGAGGTCAGCTGATGCTTTCGTCACGCACGGCTTGATCCAGGTGGCTGGTGTCGGCCCAGCCCACCAGGGTGAGCCCGTCGGGTGTCCACAGCAGTCGGTTGATGGCGGCGTTGCCCAGTTCCCAGGCGCGCGGGGCTTGCAGGCCCTGCCCGGTGGCCAGCCGGTACAACATGTCCATCACCCCGCCGTGCGCCACCACAATGATCTGCCCGCCGATGTGTTGTGCTGCCAGGCCGCTGACCGTGGCCAACACCCGCTCGCGCAGCGCCACCAGGGATTCACCGCCGGGGGGCGCCCACAGCGGTTCGCGTTGGCGCCATTGCCGAGACATGTCGGGCCAGCTGGCCTCGATCTCGGCATAGGTCAGACCTTCAAACTGGCCAAACCCGCGCTCGCGCAGACCCACGTGAGGGCTAGGGTGGCAGCCCGTTACCTCGGCAATGGCCTGGGCGGTTTGCCAGGCACGCAACAGGTCGCTGGCGTAGATGGCGTCGACCTCTTCGTCACCGAGCGCCTGCGCCACCTGTGCCGCTTGCCACTGGCCCACGTCGTTGAGGCCAATGTCCAACTGTCCCTGGATGCGCTTGTCCACGTTCCAGGCGGTTTCACCGTGGCGGATGGCAATGATGCGGGTGACTTGCATGGGGGCAGTGTGGATGGACAAATGCTATAAAAAATGCAGCTATTTGGGCTTTTTGCGCAAGGGCTATGGCCCTGTTTGGGTTATGAAATTGTAAGTCTCTGGAGGTCCAGTGGCATGCTGGCTGTGTCCGGCAACCGGGTGATGAAACGTTCAAACGCCGGTGCGCTCAGGCCTGGTGTGCACAGGAAGCCCTGAAACGACTCACAGCCCAGGCTGGCCAGGTAGTCGCGCTGGGCTTCGGTCTCGACCCCTTCGGCAACCACTTTCAATTTGAGCCCGCGCGCCATGCCGATGGTGGCACTGACAATGGCGCGGTCTCCCTCGTCGTCGGGCAGGCCGGTGACAAAGGAGCGGTCGATTTTGAGTTTGGAGATCGGAAAACGCTTGAGATACGCCAGGCTGGAGTAACCGGTGCCAAAGTCATCAATCGACAGCGCCACGCCCAGGTCGGCCAGGGCGTGCAGGCGGCCCATGGTCTCGTTGGCATCGCGGATCAGGATCGATTCGGTGAGTTCGAGCTCCAGCAACTGCGGCGCCAGCCCTGCGGTGCGAATCACCGCCGCCACCGTCTCGACAAAATCGGCCTGATGGAACTGCAGCGCCGACACATTGATCGACACCGTGACCGGTGTACCCCGGTTTTGCCACAGGCTGGCCTGGCGCACCGCCTCTTCCAGCACCCAGGTGCCCAGGGTGGTGATGAAGCCCGACTCTTCGGCCAGCGGGATGAACATGCTGGGTGGCACCTCTCCGAGCTCGTCATCGGTCCAGCGGATCAGCGCCTCGGCGCCCTGCAGGCTGCCGTTGGCCAGTGAAATCTGCGGTTGGTAATGTAGGCGGAACAGGCCCTTGTCCATGGCCTGGCGCATGGCATGGTCCATTTTCAGGTGCGACAGCAGGTTGACATTCATCTGCGGTTGGTAAAACCGGAAGCTGCCCCGGCCGCGCGACTTGACCAGGTACATCGCGGTGTCGGCGCATTTGATCAGGGTGTCGAGCGTTTTGCCGTCCTCCGGGTACAGCGCCACACCGATGCTGCAACCCACCGAAAACGACATGTCGTCGATCTGGAAGGCCTCCACCATCGCGTCCAGGATGCGCTGCGCCAGCACCTCGGCACCACGGGCGTCGAGTTCCTGCATGAAGATCACAAACTCGTCACCCCCCAGGCGGCACAGGGTGTCGGTTTCACGCAGGCAGCTCTTGAGCCGCTGCGCCACATCCACGAGCACCCGGTCACCAAAGGTGTGGCCCATCGAGTCGTTGATGTTCTTGAAGCGGTCCAGGTCGATGAAAAACACACCACATTCGCAGCCATTGCGCTCGGCCACGCGCAGCGCAAAACCGGCGCGCTGCGACAGCAGCAGGCGGTTGGGCAGGCCGGTCAGGGCGTCGTGGTAGGCCAGTTGTTCAATGCGCTTCTGCGCCGCGTGTTCCTCGGTCAGGTCACGGAAAAAGCAGATGGTGTGTGACACCTGGCCATGGTCGTCACGCAGCAGCACCCAGGAGACATGGACGGCGCAGGTGGACAGGTCAGCCTTGCGAATGCACAGCTGACCGCGCCAGAGCCCTTGTTCGAGCAGTTTGCTGTGGGCGTCGGCGACCACCTCGGCGTGTTGCGGGTCAAAAAAGAAGTCGCTCGGGGTGGTTCCCTGCAGTTTGCCCTGGGCGCACTGCGTCAGGGTCTCGCAGGCCGGGTTGACGGCCAGAATGCCCAGCGCGGGGTTGGTGATGAAAATCGCCTCCAAGCTGGATTCGAACACCTTGGCCGCCAGCTTGAGCTGGGACTCGGTCTGCAGGCTCTGGGTGATGTCCCGAAACGAAAACACCCGCCCGGTGGCCTGGCCGCGGCTGTACTGCGACTGGGTGACCCGCTCCAGCACCCGGCCGTTGTTGAGCACCAGGATGTCGGAGGTTTCCAGCAAGGGGTTGTTGTTGATCTCTTGCAGGCGCTGTTGGTAGTGTGCCGGGTCGCTGACCTGGCTGGCCAGATGGGCGTACAGGGCGTTGTCGTCGCGGTGCAGCAGCATCGCCTCGGGCACCGACCACAGTTTGGCAAAGTGCCGGTTGTAGTTGCGGATCACACCGTCAAGGTCACTCACCAGGATGCCGTCGGCGGTGGACTCCAGCGTGGCGCGTAACTCGGCGACGCGTTTCTCCAGCTCGTTTTCGGTGTGGCGCTGCTGGCGCAGGTCGCGCAGGCCCACCAGGTAGACCGAGCGGTCAGCCTCCGGCCAGACCAGGCTGACACGCCGCTCGACTGCCACCGCCACCCCGTCGGCGCCACGCAACAGGGTTTCTGAGTGGATGCTGTCGATCAGCCCCTGGGCCACATCTTCCCAGAAGAACTGGTCTTCGGGGGATGCGGCCAGTTCGATCACGGGTTTGCCCAGCATCTGGTCCCGGCTCAGGCCCAGCAAGTCACAGCCAGCTTGGTTCACCGCCAGAATACGCAAATCCACCGGGTCTACCAGCCAGACCGATTCCAGCAGCCCTTCGATCAGGGGCTTCCAGGAGATGCGTTTCATGGTGTGGGTCCTTCCAAAGCTGTGTCCACGGCGCGTTCAAAAAAGTAGCAGATGCGTTGGCGCGGTGACAGGTAATCCAAGGCGGCGCGCGGCAAGGCACCGGGTTTGAGGCTGCGTTTGATGCCCAGGTCAGGCATGGTTTCCAGGTCCAGCAACAAGGCCTCGTGTTTGGGCACGCGCGGATCAAACACAAAAATCCGTGGTTTCAGCGGCCGGGCCGCATTGACCGAGACCACCGTGGCAAAACGCTCGTCGCTGAGCTGCACCACCGAGCCCGGTGGGTACACCCCCATCATGCGGATGAAGGCACGCAGCACGGCGGCGTCAAAGCGCGGTCGGTACTGCGCAAAAATCAGCGCCAGCGCTTCATGGGGGGTCAAAGCGGCGGCGGGGCGGCTGGGGTTGCACAAGCCCTCGTAGCGGTTGACCAGCGCCAGAATTTTGGCGAGCTGCGACATCGATTCACCCAGGATGCGTTTGGGAAAACCGCTGCCGTCGGCCATTTCGTGGTGCTGGGCGATGGCGATCAAGGCGGCGGGTGGCAGTTCCAGCCGTTTGCCCAGGATGACCCCATGGGCCACGTGTTCCTGGTAAGCCTTTTGTTCGTGGGCCGAAAAACTGTCTTCCAACCAGCGCACCCGATCCGGCAACTCGGACTTGCCAATGTCGTGAAAGAACGCCGCCAAGCCCAGGTCACTCAGCTCCGAGGCGTTCAGGCCCAGTTGTTTGCCCAGCAACAAAGCGATCACGCTGACATTGACCGGGTGCAGCGCCAGCTTGTCGCCCATGCTGTCGGACAGCAGGCGGATGGCAGACTCCCCCGAGCTCAACATGTCGGTCACAAAACCATCGACCATACCCCGGCATTGCGTCATCACTTCCCGGGGGTTGCTGTGCACCTGCTCCAGGGCTTGCTTGTACTGGCGCGCGGTCTGACCAAAGCGGCGTTCACAGGCGATCTGTTCACGTTCTTGGGTGGCCAGTTGCTGGCGCCGCTGTTCGGCCTCGAGCTGGCGCAAAGCCTGTTCCTGCGCGTCGAGGCGGGCGGGCCGCAGCGGAATCACGGTGGCGGTTTGGGGGTCACCCGGCAATGTGCTTTTGGCCGGGTTGATACGCACCTGCTGCAGCCCCAGCGCACGGATGGTGTCGATCTGCTTTTGGGAGGTGATCTTGAACTGGTTGGTGGGAAACGGGTGGGCCAGCCAGCCGACCTCCAGCTCGATGTACATGCCGGGCAACAACTGCGCGACATCAATGCTTTCAGACAGGGTTTCTTCCATGAACGACGAATTCTCTAGTTTGGCCTGATCATACAAACGAAACAACGCCCCACAGGGCGCTGGTTTGGCTCAGGCGGGGCCCGGTGTCAGCGTGTTATCTCGATGTTGACGCGGCGTACCCCGGTGGGTGGCGTCGGAAAACCCTGCAGCGCGGCGTCCAGCATGGCGGGCAACACCGCCTCGCTGTCAGCCCAGGGGCCGTCGTGGCTGGCGCGTGACTCAAACACCACCGTCTGGGTGCTGCGCTGGCGCAAAACCAGCCCGACCTCACGCCAGTAGCTGGTGCGCACATCCAGCCCCGGAAACAGCGGGCCACGGCCCATCCACACACCGCCGTTGCCAACCCGCCAGCCCAGGTTCCACCCAAGTGCCGGGTGATCCATCGCACTTTGCTCGGCGCGTTCGGTGACCGACACCTGCACGCTGAGGCTGGCGCCCTGGTCATCACGCACCAGGCCAACCTTTGCCAGCGCTTGCTCGGCCATGGCTTCGAGCTGCTCCTGCGCGCCTGGGTTGTTTTCTTGTGAGGGCAGGCGCTCAAAGCGGTAGCGGCTGCCCGCTGGCACAGCCTTTGGCGCAAAGCTATTGACCTGGCTGTCCACCACCCGCATGCCGCTGCAGCCGGTCAGCAGGAGTACTATAAAAAGCAGAGCTGATAGCGCTTTGTACATAAGGGCTTGGGGCCAGTTTGATACTTAATTCTTGGCGGAGACCAGGCCAATGCCTGGTAACGTCGCCAAGGGCAACTCTTCTTCGTCAAACACCTTGTCGCCATTGGCATCGGCGACACCGGTGACCTGGATGTTGTGAAAGTCGTGGCGTTTGCGGTCCATCAGGTGCGAGGGCACCACGTTTTGCAGCGCGGTGAACATGGTCTCGGTGCGGCCTGGCCACTGACGTTCCCACTGGTGCACCATGCGCTTGATTTCCTGGCGCTGCAAATTCTCCTGACTACCACACAGACTGCAAGGGATGATCGGAAACTGGCGGTGTTCGGCCCAGGCGATCAGGTCTTTTTCAGCCACATTGGCGAGCGGTCGAATCACGATGTGGCCACCGTCGTCACTGACCAGTTTGGGCGGCATGCCTTTGAGCTTGCCGGCAAAAAACATGTTCAAAAAGAAGGTGTGCAACATGTCGTCGCGGTGGTGACCGAGCGCGATCTTGGTGATTTTGAGCTCGTCGGCCACGCGGTACAGGATACCCCGGCGTAGGCGGCTGCACAGGCTGCACATGGTTTTGCCCTCGGGCACCACTTTTTTGACGATACTGTAGGTGTCCTGGGTTTCGATGTGGAATTCGATGCCGAGTTTGCTCAGGTACTCGGGCAGGATGTGGTCTGGGAAACCGGGCTGTTTCTGGTCGAGGTTGACCGCAACGATGTCAAAGTGGATCGGCGCACGCTGTTGCAGCTTGATCAGGATGTCCAGCAGGCCAAAGCTGTCTTTGCCACCGCTCACACACACCATGACGCGGTCACCTTCTTCAATCATGTTGAAGTCGATGATCGCCTGGCCGACCTGGCGGCACAGGCGTTTTTCGAGTTTATGGACCTCACGTGCCGCACGCACAGCGGCTTCGTGCTCACTTTTGTGCGGGGTGGGAGCGGGCGACACAGCCTCGTCGGCCAGGGCCGTGTCGTTGTTGTCGTTGGTGGATTCAGTCCAGAGAGTTGTCATCGGTTTGTCCTTCACCATTGCCCGGTTTCCATACGAATGGCCACTTCGCAGTCGGCAAAAATTTCGAGTTTGGCAATTTTCACGCGTACACCCTTCACGTTGGGCAGCTGCATCAGCCGGTTGGCCAACTTGCCGATCAGCGATTCAAGCAGGTTGACGTGTTCAGCCGTGCATTCGTCGATGATGATTTTGCGCACTTTGCGGTAGTCCAGCACATGGGTGATGTCGTCGTCACGGGGCATCAGAGGCTGCGGGCCGAGGTTGAGCTCGGCATCCACTAGGATCGGTTGCGGGGCGGTTTTTTCGGTTTCCAGAATGCCCAGGCTGGCATCAAAGCGCAGCCCGGAGAGGGTCAGGGTTTGCAACCCTTGGGTGTAGGAGCTCATGGCGGGTTGGTCGTTGATCAAAGAGAGGGTTTGGCGCGGAAGACTTCAACACCGACCCCGGCGCAGTCCGGGTACACGTCAGGTTTGCAACTTGAGAGCCGCACCGCCAGCACCTGCGGGTGCGCCAGCAGGCGGGTGGCCAAGTCGTCACACAGGGTTTCCTGCAGCTGGATGTGCCCGGCCTGCACCCGCTGGTGAATCACCTCGCGGACATAGTCGTAGTCCACCACCTCGTCCAACTGGTCGGTGGTTGGTGTGGAGCAGGCATAGGGCACAAATAACTCGACGTTGAAGATCACCCGCTGCTTGCGGCCTTTTTCAAAGGCATGGGCGCCGATGGTCATGTCCACAATGTGGTCGCGCAAAAACAGCCTGCGGCAGCTCAGCGCCAAGGTGCTCGGGTCGAGAGGGGTCATGCGTCGCCTTTCTGCAGGTCCTGCACCACAAACATCACGTCGCGTGGCAGCGGCAGCAGATGCTGCCCGTTGTCCACGGTGAGGGTGACGCCGGTGACACAGGGGTTGGTGGCCAGAAACAGGCAGCTCGCTGCCACCTGCGCCGGATCGATCGGGCGGCGCAGCAGGTTGATGCGGCTGGCCTGTTCAAAGTTGGCCTGGGTTTGTGGGCCACTGACAAACATCAAGCCGGGTGCCACGCCACAGACCCGCAATTGCGGCGCCAGCGCCTGCGCCTGCAGTGCCACCAGCCGTTCCAGCGCCAGTTTGGAGCTGGTGTAGGAGAAATAGTCGGGGTTGAGGTTGAAGACCTTCTGGTCCAGCACATGGATCGCGCTGCGTTCACCGCTGGTGTCATCGGCCGGGATGCTTCGGGCCAGTGCCGCCGTCAGCGCCATCGGCGCCAGCAGGTTGACCTCGAGTTGCTGGCGTGCGGCCTGGATGTTGAAGTCTTTTGCCGTGTCGGGCTCAAAGCTGGAGGCGTTGTTGACCAGGCAGTGCAGGGGCCCGGTGGTCGCCACAATCTTGTCCATCATCTGCTGGCGTTGGGTCTCATCGGCCAGATCAGCCTGCACCGTGTACAGCTGCTGCCCGTGTTCTGCCAGCTCAGCCCGCAGCGCTTCGGCGGTGGCGCCCGAGCGCTGGTAGTGGCACCAGACCTGCCAGCCAGCCTGGGCGAAGCAGCGGCTCAGCACCGCGCCCAGCCGCTGTGCACCTCCCGTGATCAGGACCGTCTTGACCACTATGCCGCGCGGACCAGGTGCTGGCCGCCATCCACCACAAGGGTGGTGCCGGTCATCGACTTGTTGTTCAGCGCAAAGGACACCGTGGCGGCGACATCGGCCGCCGTGGAGGAGTGGCCCAGCGGCGAGAGTTTGTTGAGGGTGTCAAAGTTTTCCGGGCGCAGCAGGTGGCTGGCCAGGGTCAGGCCCGGCGCCACACCGACCACCCGCATGCGTGGCGCCAGGTCAATCGCCAGCATGGTGTTGGCAGCTTCGAGTGCGGCCTTGGACAGGGTGTAACTCATGAAATCCGGGTTCGGGTTCCACAACTTCTGATCCAGCAGGTTGACGATCACACCACGGGCCTCGTCACCTTGGGTTTGTAAGTGTTCAAACAAGGCGTGGCTCAGCAAAATGGCGGCCCCGGCATTGCTGCGCACATGTTTTTCGAGTGCGGCAAAGGTGAAGCTGGCGGCGGTGTCGTGCTCAAAGGTGGAGGCGCTGTTGACCAGCGCATCGATATGGCCAAATTCTTCAATCACCGTGGGCAGCAGGTTGCGCACTGCGGTTTCACTGGCCAAATTGGCACGAAAAGAGGCGCAAGCCCCTGCCAGTCTTTTGCAGTCTGCTACGGTTTTTGCTGCTTCCTCGACCGAATCCCGGTAATGCACCGCCACGCGCCAGCCCTCTTTGGCCAAGGTCAGGGCGATCTCACGGCCCAGGCGCTTGGCCGCGCCGGTGATCAAAACCGTGCGTTGGCGAGGGGCTGGGGGCGTGGAGGTGGACATTCGGGGACAATCCGGTGGTGATGACAACAGCCCCAAGTTTAACGAACACGCTCGCAGAGCACATCGCCCAAGGCCTCTCGCAGGCTGGTGGGTGGATCCCTTTTGACCACTTCATGAGCCAGGCGCTGTACACGCCCGGCCTGGGCTATTACGCCCATGGCAGTGCCAAATTTGGCCCCTTGCCCTACACCGTGTTGGACGGCCAACGCCAGGCGGGCAGTGACTTTGTCACCGCCCCCGAGATGACACCGCTGTTTGGCTGGACCCTGGCCAACCAGGTGGCGCAGGCGCTGCAGGTAACGGGCACATCGGCGGTCTGGGAGTTTGGTGCGGGCTCCGGCGCTTTGGCACTGCAAGTTCTGCAGGCCCTGAAAGAGAAGGGTGTTCTGCTATCAAAATACACTATCTTGGATATTTCCGGCAGCCTGCGCGCGCGCCAACAAGCCAAGTTGGCTGAGTTCGCCGATGTGGTGTGCTGGGTCGATGCCCTGCCCGACACCCTGCAAGGCGTGGTGCTGGGCAACGAGGTGCTGGATGCGATGCCGGTCAAACTGTTGGCCCGTGTGCAGGGCGCTTGGTTTGAGCGGGGTGTGGTTCTGGGTGATCCCGCAGTCGATGGCACCCCCAACTTCGTCTGGCAGGACCGCCCCACCGAGTTGCGGCCACCGATGGACATTCCCGGTGAACACGACTACCTGACCGAAATCCACCAGCAGGGGGAATCGTTCATTCACACGCTGAGTGACAAACTCAGCGCGGGGGCGGTGTTTTTGCTGGACTATGGTTTTCCCGAGGCCGAGTATTACCACCCACAACGCCACATGGGCACCCTGATGTGCCACCACGCGCACCAGGCCGACAGCGACCCGCTGGTGGCGGTCGGGCTCAAGGACATCACCGCCCACGTCAATTTCACCGGCATCGCGCTGGCGGGTAACAACGCCGGTTTGGATGTGCTGGGTTACTGCAATCAGGCGCGTTTTTTGATGAACTGCGGGCTGCTGACTTATATGGAAGCCGCTGACCTGCCAACCCGGGTGATGGCGCAAAAACTGATCATGGAGCACGAAATGGGCGAGTTTTTTAAAGTGATCGGTTTTTACAAGGGGGAACCCTGGCAGGCGATGGGTTTTGAGCATGGCGACAAGACCCACACGCTCTGACACCATGCCTCGTCCATTTCAGCGAACTTCGACTGGAGCCCGGCCATGATCCGCTGGTTGATTGTGGTGCTGCTGGCGCTGATTGTGCTCAACGGTTTCACACCGTGGTTGCAAAAGCTGGGCTTTGGCCGTTTGCCGGGTGACATCCGTTTCAAGATTTTTGGCAGAGAGATTTTTCTGCCTTTTGCCACCACGATCATCCTGAGTCTGGTCGCCGCGGGTATTGCCCGGGTGTTGTGAGTTGACCCTGGCTTGATTTTGCCGGAACTGGCGGCATTTGAAGGGCAGAAAGGTGCTCCTATGACCGACTCCCTCCACATCGTTTGCCCCCATTGCCACACCACCAACCGGGTAGCGCGCAGCCAACTGGACAGCGCGCCTGACTGCGGCAGTTGTCACAAACCTTTGTTTGAAGCGCATTCCACTGCGCTGGACGAGGCCAGTTTTGACAAACACATCAGCCGCAACCAGATCCCGGTGCTGGTCGATTTCTGGGCTCCGTGGTGCGGCCCGTGCCGCCAGATGGCGCCGGGTTTTGAGCAGGCAGCGAAACAGCTGGAGCCGCAGGTGCGCGTGGTCAAAGTCGATACTGAGGCTCATCAGAACTTGGGTGCGCGCTTCCATATCCGGAGCATTCCAACGTTGGCACTGTTTGTCGGTGGGCGCGAGGTGGCGCGCCAGGCGGGTGCCATGGGGGCGGCTGACATCGTGCGCTGGACACAGGCCAATCTGCCGCGCTGAGCACAGGTCGTCCCCGAGCCCGTTGGGCTGGCGCCAGCAAGGCACCACGCTGGTGGATCATTGCCCCAAGCCAAACCGCTGGTCGCTGAAATCACTCTGTAATCAGCGCGTGTTGAAAGGGTTAGCATCAGGGCCTACGCACCAAGATGGCCTGGAACATGACGCCCCTGAATCCACCTGACAACCCAAGGACACAACGCCCTTGGGGATGGTTTGAAACTGTGTCTGAAGCGCCCGGGTTCAAAATCAAACGCATTGGTGTGTTCCCGGGTCAGCAAATCAGCCTGCAGAAACACGCGCACCGCGCCGAGCATTGGGTGGTGGTGCAGGGCACCGCACGGGTCACGCTGGATGAGCGGGTGTTTGACCTGGGTGTGGGGCAGTCCTGTGACATCGCCTTGGGCCAGGTGCACCGGCTGGCCAACCTGGGCACAGGTCCGGTGGAAATTGTTGAAGTCCAGTTTGGTGACTATCTGGGTGAGGATGACATCATCCGTTTGAGCGATGATTACGGTCGCATCTGACCATCCTTACCTTCCCTCGTTTTTGAGAACTCACAGCATGAACACGCATCCCATCACCCCCACGATCGAGAGTTTTGCCTTGCCGGTTGGCAGCCCGCCGGTGGCCTGTGTCGATATTGGCGGCACCAAGGTGGCCGTCCAGGTGGTGGATGATCAGGGTGTACGTGGCAAAGTGGCCGAACCGACCGCCACCACCGGTGGCAATGACGCGCTGGCCTTGCAGATCATCCGGCTGGTGGGGCAAAGCTGTGCGGCGGCAGGTGTGCCGGTGCAGGCCATTGCGCGGGTGGGTGTGTCGTCCTGTGGTCCGTTTGTGTTGAACCAGGGCCTGGTGGAGCTGGCTGCTCCCAATATCTGTGGTGGCCAGGCCGGGCCCGCGCGTGGCCTGCCCAATGACTGGAAAACCGCTTTGCTGGAAGCCCCGCTGCGTGCGGCCTTCGGCCATGTGCGGGTTGAAAACGATGGCATTGGTGCGTTGGAGGCCGAGCGGCGTTGGGGTGCTTTGCAAGACCAGGGTGTACCGATGGCCAACTGCGCCTATGTGACCTGGAGCACCGGCATTGGCACCGGGGTCTGTGTCGACGGCCATGTGCTGCGTGGCAAGAACGGCAATGCGGGTCACGCCGGGCACATTTTTGTGAGTGACAACAACAACGCTCTGTGTGGCTGCGGCAATGTGGGGGATGTTGAGGGCCTGATCGCCGGCAACGCCCTGGCGCGCCGTTTTGCCCCAGAAGGTTATGCCAATGCAGCTATTCTTTTTGAAGCAATCTATGCAGGTGATGAAAGGGCTATAGCCATTATAGATGATGTATGCCAGGTGATGGGCCGGATGCTCTACAGCATGATTGCCACACTCGACTTGGCGCGCATCAGCATTGGCGGCAGTGTCTACTGGCACCACCGCAATTACCTGCTGCCACGCCTGCGTGCGGCGGTGCAGGGCAAGTTGCCGCCGCTGACCGAGGGCTGTGAGCTGGTCAGTGCAGGCCTGGGTGAGCGTGTGGGTGACTTTGGCGCGCTGGCCCTGGTGGCCTGAAAAAGCCCCGGGCTGCGGCCGGGCTGGTGCACGGTGTGCTGATGGTGCGTAAAAGTGCCAGGTTGACGCTCTCGGCATCCAGCCCATGGCGCAGGCAGGCCGCCTGGGTGGCCTGGGCTTGACCACTTTCCAGCGTGATCGCCAGATCCAGATAGGGCCAGTACGGGCCACTGTGGTTCAGCAATGCGGCACTGACCCGTGGCGCCAAAGCCAGCGCTTGCAAGACCACCTGCAGCGGCTCACCCATCAGCAGGTCTATCTGTGACAGCAGTCCACACAGGGCCAGTTCATCCTGCAGTTCACTGGCGGCGCCCGCGTCCAGCAGCTCGGTCATGAACCGGGCGCGCATCACGGTCAGCGTGGCAATCGGGTGCAGGTTGAGGTCTCTGGAGGCTTGGGGCAACTGCGCCTGCAGCCAGCTTTTGACGCGAACCAGACCCAGCATCATCAGGGCGTGGCGCAGGGCCGTGATCTCGCCTTTGAGCCCCAGCCCGGCCGAATTGACGAAGCGCAACAGCCGATAAACCAGCAGAGGCTCTTGGCTCATGGCACAGGCCACGTCTTCGATCGCGGCATCGTCCTCGATCAACGCGAGCAAACTTTGTAATGCGTGCCAAGCGGGTTGGGCGGATGTTTGGCGGTAAGCAAACATCACCTCTTCGCAGGGCCAGCCCATCAGGGCGCTGGCACCTTGCTGGTCCAGGAAGTAGTTCAGTAAGCCCACGTTGGCCACGCCGTCGAGCAGCTTGTGACTGACAAAGGTGTCCGGTGACACCCTGGTGGGGGTGCCCGATATGGACTGTGCACGCAGCAAACGCAAGTTCTGTAGCGCGTCCTCTGGACTCAAGCTCAGCAGGGTTTGTTCAAAGCTGTGCGTGTGATCGGGCCGGGGGCGTGTGCCGGGTTCGCCGCGCCAGACCAGCTGCAGGCCTCGTTGTTGGGCGCGCGACACCTGTTGTTTGATTGCCTGGTCGGAGAGCAGCCGCTCGGCGACTTCCACCTGGGCCAGGTCGGGAGGGGTCTGTGCCAGCAGGTCCATCAGCAAGCCGGCGTTGGTGCTGGACAGGGTGAGTTTGACGCAGGGGTTTGACCACTGTCGGCGCAAAGCCGCCAGCAGATGACTGGCGTTCACCGGGCCATCTGCCAGAGGCTCCAGGTACAGCCAGACCCGGTCAGGCTGGCGCTGTGCGTTCCACAAAAACTGGTAGGCCAAGGAGACATCGTTCATGAAACCCACCGCCATGGTTTAACTGATGAAGTTGAACAGCGAGAGTTGCTGCACCTTGGCGTAGGTTTGCAGCGCTGCCTGGTAGCCAGTTTGTTGGTTGTTGAAGTCCGAGATGCCCTTGATCATGTCCAGGTCTTCCGCACGGGAGCGGTCCGCTTCCAGCTGGATACCGCGGTTTTCCTGGTTGGCGGTGATG
Source organism: Rhodoferax sp. BLA1 (assembly GCF_013416775.1). Taxonomy (GTDB): domain Bacteria; phylum Pseudomonadota; class Gammaproteobacteria; order Burkholderiales; family Burkholderiaceae_C; genus Rhodoferax. The sequence goes on along the minus strand of NZ_SZVI01000001.1, from coordinate 58,167 downwards.
CGGTCGGCGCGGTTGAGCAAATCCCCCGCCTGACCACGCGCTGCCGAGATGCGCTCCATGCCGATATCGATGTTGTTCAAGGCCTGGCTCACCGCTTGTGCCGCGCCATTGTTGTTGGGGGCTTCCCGGATGTTTTTGATGGCATCGTCGAGCACGCTGAATACGCTGGCGCTGGAGTCAATGGTGACCGTGTCGTTGACCTTGGGGGTGCCCTTGACCGTCAAGGACATGCCCGGAATGCCGGTGATGTCAAACGTGGTGCCGGTCGGGTAGCTGACCGTGACCGGGGCGCTAGGTGGGTTCACTGCAGGGGTTTCGGTGATGCTGTAAGTGGCGGTGGTGGTGCCGGGCACCGTGGTGGAGTCGACCGCCGTGAACGCAATCGCGTAGCTGGGGTAGGGCACGTTGTTGGGCGGGGCGACGGCCGCTGCCGCGTCGGCAGTGGCCTTGACGGTGGCCGAGTTGGTCACCGAGATGGCGCTGGTGGTCAGGGTTCGGTCTGCTGAGATCAGACCGTCCACCGAATTGCTGACATTGACGTTGAAGACCCGGTCACGCGTTGGGTCATGCATGAACGCGGCATCCCCATCGAGGGTAAAAGGTATCGCCACGTCGTTGCTGGCGGACTGACCCGGCAAACCCTGGAAGTTGTAATCCGGGGCGCCTGCTTGTGGTCCGACAAATGGCGCCAGCGCACTGGCCAGGGCGCCAAACAGCGGCAGTCCGTTGGTGTCTTTGGTGTTGGCCAGCGAAAACACTTGGTCACGCAGCCCTTGTAACTCCAGCGCGATGGAGCGGCGCTCGGCGCTGCTGTGCACACCGTCTCCGGCATTCACGACCAGTTCACGAAAACGCTGCAGCACATCGGTCACATCACCCAGGGTGCTTTCGGCCTGGGCAATGGCGTTGCGCTGGGATTCGAGCACCCGCTGGTCGGTGGCAATGCGGCTGATGCGGGTCATGGCCCGTTCGGCATTGGCGGCGGCGGTCGGGTCGTCGCTGGCGCGCACCACACGTTTGCCCGAGGTCAGGTTTTCCTGCAGGTTGGCCAAGGCGGTTTGCCGGTTGGCAATGTTGCGAACGGCGCTGTCGTAGGTGTTGGCGGTGCCAATGCGGCTGTAGTTGCTCATGTCTTGCTCCTGATGGCGCTGGTTCAGCGGCTCATGGTCTGGATCAGGGTGTCAAAAATGCTCTGCGCGATCTGGATGACTTTGGCGGATGCCTGGTAGGCCTGCTGGTACTGCAGCAGCTTGGAGGCCTCTTCATCCAGGTTGACACCAGAGACACCGGTGCGATCAGTTTCCAGATTGGCGGCGATGGTGCCGGAGACCTCGGCCGCGTAGTTGGCACTTTGGCTGCGGATGCCAATCTGCGCAATCATGCTGGCGTAACCGTCGGTCAACGCGGCACCGTCAAACATGGCCGTGTCGCGCAGTCCCATCATCGACGAGGCATTGCCCGAGTTGAGTTTGAAGTCTATGCCGTTGTTGTTGGCCGTGTCCTTGATGCCCACCACGGTAAAGGTATCCCCTGTTTTTGGCACGCCTTGCAGAACCACCGACCAATCGGCAGAAGCAATGGCTTGTCCCGACGTGAAGGTGAAGGTGCCTGCGATGTCGCTGCGGGTGTAACTGTTGGCACCCGTGAAAGAGATCGTCACAGGGGCCGGTTGGGGCGGGGTTGGTGTATTGGTTTTGGCGGTGAGGCTGGCGAGTTGCAGGCTGCCGGTGTTGGTGCTGCCCATCTTGCCCGCTATCGGGCTGGCGACAGCCAGGGAACGAGGTGTTGAAAACTCGGCGCTGATGTCGCTGGCGGCGGTGCTGAACGGTTTGATCAAAAAGCGGTCACCCACATTGGCTGCACCGGCGGCTGCAATGGTCAGACCGTCGATGGTGATTGGGACGGCAGTGAATGCCGTCACCACACCATCGGACTTGCGTGTGATGCTGCCCGCAGCGGCCCCGGTAAAGGTGATTTCGTAGTCTGAAGCCTCAAACTTGGTGACATCGGCAATGCCCATCGTCAAGGTTGTGCTGGCAGCCTGGGTGCTTGGCTTGAGGATATTGCTCGAGGTATTGATGTCTGCTGGCGTAAACAGATTCCCCCCAGGATTGCCGTCCAGATCCAGCCCCAGCGCGTGCTGCGTATTCATGCTGGTGCTGATGGCCAGGGTCAACCGACCCAGCAGGTTGCGGCCTTCCGCCAGGTCGGTGTTCTGAAACTTCAGCAAACCGGTCACTTCGCCGCCACCGAGCGTGTTTTCATCCAGCGTGGTGGTTTGTCCGCTGTGGGTGATGGCCAGCTTGCTCTTCAAAGGGTCACCGAAGTCATCTTTGACGATGCTCAACGGCGCCACGCTGGTGCCCAGGACCAGGGCCTGGCTGCCACCGATAAAAATGCCCACGGTGCCGTCGGTGGCGGGGATGGAGGTGGTCTGGATGTATTGGTTGAGATCTCGTACCAGTTGGTCGCGGCGATCCAGCAAGTCGTTGGGCGCCTGTCCGGTGCCCTGGGCGCGGGCAATCTGGTCGTTGACGGTAGCGATGCTGTTGGCCAGGCTGTTGACGGCGCTGACTTTTTGCTCCAGCTCCTGTTTGACCGCGCGCTGCAGGTCGTCCAGCGTGGTGGAGGCACTGCGCATGCGTGATGCGGCTTCATCCACCCGAGTCAGCGCCACGGTACGCGCTGTCAAATCGGTGGGGGCGCTGGCCACATCGGCAAAGGCGTTGAGCATGTCGTTGACCGAAGCCCCCAGGCCATTGGTACCGCCGGGAAACAAGGCTTCGAGCTGCTTGAGTTTGTCCGCGCGGGCGCTGTCGCCTGAGGCAGTGGCCCCCGCCAAGGCCGATTGGCGGGTCAGGAAGGCGCTGTAGTTGCGCTGGATGGTGACCACATCCACGCCTTTGCCGATATACCCACCCCCGGTGAATTGGCCTTCCACGGTTTGTAACACCGCGTTCTGGCGCGAATAGCCCGGTGTGTTGACGTTGGCAATGTTGTTGCCCGTGGTTTGCAGGATGGTCTGGTTGGCCATCAGTGCGCGCGTGGCGACGTTAAGAATGCCGCTCATGATGTTTGGGCCATAACTTGGGTGCGGGCTTGCAGGCGCTGGGTGGTTTCAATGGCGCGACTGACCTTGACCGCATAGTTGGGGTCGGTTGCGTAGCCGGCTTTTTGCAGGCTGCTGGCAAAGGCGTAGGCCGAACCGGTTTGCTGGCTGACCTTGGCGTAACGCGGCGACTGGGTGATCAGCCGGGCGTAATCTCTAAACGCCTCATCGGTGGATGCGTAGGCGCGGAACTTGGCCACGCGTTTTTCGGGCACACCGTTGACATACTCGGTGGTGGTGACCTCGGCCACCTTACCCTTCCAGCCCGGACCGGCCTTGATGCCAAACAGGTTGTTGGCGGACTGGCCGTTGCGCAATTTGATCTCGTGTTTGCCCCAGCCGGTCTCGTGGCCAGCCTGCCCGACCATGTAGCTGGCCGGGATGCCTGTTTCTTTCTCGATGCGGATCGCCGACTCGGTGTGGCGTGCCACAAAACCGCTTTGGCTGCTGGTCGGTTTGACCGCGTTGGCGCTGTAAGCCGCCAGAGACGCCGATTTTTGCAGCGTGCTCATCGGCGGCGTTGTCAGTTTGCCGGTGTTGAGTGGGCCGTCGGGCATGGCCACACCCATCTGGCGCGACAGTTGTGCGGCAATCATGTCGGACAGGCCACCGGGCTGGCCCGACATCTGCACCGCAAACTGTTGGTCCAGCAAGTCGGTGCCCAGATCACTGCCAGGGTTGTCCAGCATGCCGGACTTCATGGTGGCTTCACGCATGCTCTTGATCAGTTCCCGCATGAACAGCGACTCGAACTGTTTGGCGGTTTCCTTGATGGCTGCCGGGCTGTCCTGACCCGCCTGCAGTTTGAGTTTGCCCAACGAGTTGGCATCCGCCGCCAGTGCGTTGGACAACGACGTGCTTTGACCGATGCTCATCAGATCACCTCCAGCTCGGCGTTGAGCGCACCTGCGGCCTTGATCGCCTGCAGAATGGCCAGCAGATCTTGCGGCGTGGCACCCAATGAGTTGAGCGCTCGCACCACGTCAGACAGCTGTGGTGCGGCAGGCAACTCAATCAACATGCCAGGTTCCTGGCGAATCTGGATATCTGCCTTGTTGGTGACAGCGGTCTGCCCTTGTGACAGCGCATTGGGCTGGCTCACCGTGGGCGTGTTGGTGATGCTGATCGACAAGTTGCCGTGGGCGATGGCGCAGGCGCCCAGGCTCACCGCCTGGTTCATCACAATCGAGCCGGTGCGTGAATTGATCACCACTTTGGCCGAGGGCACCGAGTTTTCCAGCGGCAACTCTTCGAGCTCCGCCATGAAGGTGACACGTGCATCGGGCTCGGTGGGCGCAGTAACCCGGATGGTGCGGCCGTCCAGCGCCTGGGCCGAACCCGCGCCAAAACGCCGGTTGATGGCCAGCGCCACGCTGCGGGCGGTCTGGAAGTCGGACGCCTGCAAGCCCAAGGTGATGCCGTTGCTCTCCTGCAGCGGCGTCGGTACCACCCGCTCCACCTGGCCACCGTTGGGAATACGCCCGGCACTCAGGTGGTTCACCTGCACCTTGCTGCCACCTGCTGATGCACCTGCACCGGCCACCACCAGGCTGCCTTGAGCCACAGCGTAGATTTCGCCATCAGCCCCTTTGAGCGGGGTCGAGATCAACATGCCACCTTTGAGCGATTTGGAGTTGCCCATCGACGACACACTCACATCAATGGCTTGCCCCGGGCGGGCAAAGGCGGGCAGCTCGGCGGTGACCAGCACCGCAGCCACATTTTTCATCTGCAACTGCGACACGTTTGCCGCAGGCAGGGTGATGCCGAGTTGCTGCAGGTAATTGGTGAGGCCTTGGGTGGTGTAGGGCATCTGGGTGGTCTGGTCACCGGTGCCGTCCAGACCCACCACCAGCCCAAAGCCGGTCAACTGGTTGCTGCGCACGCCCTCAACGGCGGCCACTTCCTTGATGCGGGCGGCGTCTGCCGTGTTCGGCAGGCTGGCGGCCAGTAACAAGGCCAACCCGGCAAAAAGCCACACCCCGCGTGAGCGTGTGGCAAAAGTTGACTGTGGTGTGTTGGCTGTAGCGTGCATGTGGATTACCCCTCGGCACGATTCTGCGCAACTTTAGAACGGCAAAAAGCTGAAAAAGAACCGGGTTAACCAGCCAACTGTTTGCGCTTCGGCTTGCGCGCCGCGGCCTTTGGATTCCATGCGGGCGTTGGCCACCTGGGTGGAGTTGACCAGATTGCCGGGCTGGATCAGACGTGGGTCGACCGTGCCCGAGAAACGCATCACGTCCACATTCTGGTTGACGCCGATCTGCTTGTCTCCCGCCACCCGAAGGTGGCCGTTGGGCAGTACCTCAATCACGGTGGCCGAGATGGTGCCTTCGAAAGTGTTGGCACTCTCGGTGCCGCCTTTGCCCGAGAAGTCGTTGGCCGATTTGGTGCCGACACCGGCACTCAGCTTGGCCAGGTCGACGTCTGATATCAGCGGGAACGCACTGACGCTGGCCGAGCCCGAGGTGGTGCGGTTGGCGGTGGACGACGACACCTGTTTGGCGGTGACCTTCTCCACAATACGCACCGTGATCTGGTCCCCCACCACGCGGGCGCGTGCGTCCTCAAAGGCCGGGCGGTAGCTGGCCTTCTGGAACAGGCTGCCACTGGCTGGCCCGGCCATCGGTTCGGTGGAGGCGATCGGGCGGCTGGGCGTGGTGTCGGGGAATTCCACTGCCACCGTCTGGGGCAAGGAGGAACACCCGCTCATGAATATGGATAAAAAGCAGGTTAGGCCCAATAGATGAAAGGGCTTGTTGCTATAAAAATAATTTTTAGCGTGTGTGCGCATGGTGAACCTCCGAGCTTAGAGTTGGCCCAGCTTCTGCAGCATCTGGTCCGAGGTCTGGATGGCCTTGGAGTTCATTTCATAGGCGCGCTGGGTCTGGATCATGGTCACCAGCTCTTGCACCACATTGACGTTGGAGGTTTCCAGAAAACCTTGCATCAGTGCGCCCATGCCATCCGCGCCAGCGGTGCCTGCTTGCGGCTGACCTGAGGCCAGGCTCTCGGCATACAGGTTGCCACCCAGTGGTGTCAGGCCGGCCGGGTTGATGAAACGTGCCAGTGCAATCGTGCCAATACCTTGCGGCGCGGTGGTGCCTGGAATGGTGGCGGACACGGTGCCGTCACCGGCGATGGTGACCGCTGTGGCATTGGCCGGCACGGTGACCCCGTTGGCAATCGCCAGGCCGGTGGCGGTGACCAGGGCGCCAGCCGAGTTGATCTGGAAAGCCCCATCACGGGTGTAGCTGGTGGTGCCGTCGGGCATCGTCACCTGAAAAAAACCGTCGCCCTGGATCGCCACATCGAGCTTGTTGTTGCTCTGCTGCATATTGCCTTGGGTGAAGGAGCGGCTGGTGGCCACGGTGCGCACACCCAGGCCGATTTGCAGGCCGGTGGGCAGGGTGGATTGCTCGGTGCTGTTGGCCCCCACCTGGCGCAGGTTCTGGTACATCAGGTCTTCAAACACCGCGGTGGCGCGTTTGAAGCCGTTGGTGGACACATTGGCCAAGTTGTTGGAAATCACATCCAGCTGCATTTGCTGGGCTTCCATGCCGGTTTTGGAAATCCACAGGGAGTTGATCATGATGGTGTGTCCTGAAAAAAATCAGCCTTGCATGCTGAGTAACTGAGCCGCTGCGCGGTCGTCTTGCTCGGCGGTCTGCATCAGCCGGGTTTGGGCCTCGAACTGGCGAGCGGTCTGGATCATGCCGACCATGGTCTCGATCGCATTGACGTTGGAACCCTCGATCACCCCGAGTTGCAGGCGGGCGTTGGTGTCGTTGGGCATCGGCTCACCCGAGGTGGTGCGAAACAGGCCGTCCTCACCCCGTTTGAGCGGATCTTCGGCATCGGGTGTGGCGAGTTTGAGGCGGCCAATGCCGGTGGGCGCCTGGTTGCCCACCTTGGCGGTCACGGTGCCGTCGCTGCCCAGTGTCACCTCGGCGCCGATGGGAGCCACGATGGGCGCGCCGCCATCACTCAAAATGGTCAAGCCGGTATTGGTCTTGAGCGTCCCCTCGGCATCCACTTCGAGGGAGCCGTTGCGGGTGTAGGCCTCGGTGCCATCGAGACCTTGCACACCAAACCAGGAGTTGCCGGTGGTCATGGCGTCCATGCCGCGCCCGGTGCGCTGGGGAGCGCCGGGCAGGTCCGAGAAGCCCGGTGTGGCTTCCAGCGCCATGACCCGGGTGGTGGAGCCCTCACCACGCACCGGTACGGCGCGGTAGGTGGACAACTCGGCCCGAAAACCATTGGTGGAGACATTGGCCAGGTTGTTGGACAACACAGCCTGCCGGTTGGCGGCGGCGCTGGCCCCGGTCATGGCGGTGTAAATCAGACGGTCCATGGTGGCTCCTGGTCAGAATCGCAAAGGGTTCAGGTCTATCAACGCAGGTTGACCAGCGTGGACATGATCTGGTCTTGTGTCTTGATGGTTTGGGCGTTGGCCTGGTAGGTGCGCTGTGCCGTCATCATGTTGACCAGCTCGGAGGTCAGGTCGACGTTGGACTCTTCCAGGGCGCCAGACCGCAAGCCGCCGAAGCGCCCCGCACCAGGTTCACCCTGCACCGGGTCGCCCGATGAGTAGGTGGCGGCCCAGGCGTTGTTGCCAAGCGGCTGCAAGCCCTGGACATTGCGGAAGTCGGTCAGGGCAATTTTTCCCTTGAACTGGGTTTGACCGTTGGAGTAGCGGGTGGTGATGACGCCGGTTTCACCAATACTGATGCCCGTCAGTTCACCAGGGGCATAGCCGTCCTGTGTCAAGTTGGAAACGGAAAAGGCCGAGCCACCCTGGGACACCTTGCTGATGTCCAGTGTCGCGGTGATGCTTGGGGTGGTGGTCGATGGTGTTGCAATCGTCAGGGTCGGGGAGGTCAGGGGTGACACCAGTTTGCCGTTGCCATCAAACTGCATTTGGAACAAGGGTGTGCCACCGGTGGCGACGTCATACACGTCCCAGTTGTCGGTGGTGGTGGTGGCTGCTTTTGAGAAATAGAGGTTGAGCGGAACCGGTGTTCCCTGGGAGTCATACACCGGCAGTGCTGTGCCATAGGTACCTCTTGGGGTAGGTGGGGTCACCGAAGCAGCCTCTACCGCTCTGGCATCCAGATTGAATTCTGCGGTGATTTTGGTGGTCTGTTTGCCAGCGATGGGCGCTGTGGTTGGCAGCTGCAGTTTTCCGGCCTCTGTGCTGGTGGTGTTGCCAGCGGTGTCCGTTGGGTAACCCATCAGGTTGGCGCCGGTGTTGGTGATGATGTAGCCGTCTTTGTCCAGCTTGAAAGAGCCGTCGCGCGTGTAAGCGATGGAGTCATCAGGCTGGGTCAGTTGAAAGAAGCCACCACCGTTGATCGCCACATCCAGGCTGTTGCCGGTGGTGTTGATGTTGCCTTGGGTGAACTGTTGCGCAATGGCCGCCACAGCGACACCAATGCCCGCCCCGGCGCTGCCGCCAGCCGCGCCCAGCGACGAGGCCACCAGGTCACCGAACTCGGTGCGCGAGGATTTCATGCCGGTGGTGTTGGCGTTGGCGATGTTGTTGCCGATCACGTCCAGGCTGCGGCTGGAGGCGTTCAGCCCTGAGAGTCCGGTTTGGAATGACATGGTGGGTTCCTTGTTAAATCAATGGGTGTTCACAAAATGGCTTTGATGCTGCTGTAGGGGACGGCGCTGCGACCTGCCAACTGCACATTCATGACGCCGTCTTCGCTGCTGACGGATTGCACCTTGGCTCGGACCATGGCGGTGTTGTCGATGGCTTTGCCACCCAGGGTGGCGGTGACCTTGAACGTGGGGTTGCCGCTGGCGCTGTATTTGGAGGCATCCCATGAGAAGTTGTGTTGGCCGGCCCCCAGCGCGCCCAGGTTGATGGTGTCGATCACGGTGCCGGCTGGCGACAGGATGTCGACCTTGACACTCTCGGCACGTGCCGCCAAGCTCACCACACCGGCGGCTTTGCCTTCGCTGATGGACAGGGTGTTGCTCGCCAGCAGCACGTCGCGCCCGACCATGTTGGAGCCCTGCAGCATCTGCATGGCGGTGAACTGGTCGCCCATGTTCTTGAGCGTGTCGTTGACCTGCTGGATGCCGGTCACCGTGTTGATCTGCGCCATCTGACTGGTCATCTGGGCGTTGTCCATCGGGTTCATCGGGTCCTGGTTGTTGAGCTGCGCCACCAGCAGCTTCAGAAAACGGTCTTGTGCCACCTCCGAGCTGGATTGGGTGGTGGTTTTGGCGCCAACGGTCGAGGCGCTGGTGCTGGTGGCAGAGGAGGTTCCGGTCAACATGAGGGCGTCCTTAAAGAGTTATTGGCCCATCTGCAGCGTTTTGAGCAGCAGGGATTTGGCGGTGTTCATCACTTCGACGTTGTTCTGGTAGGAGCGCGAGGCGGAGATCATGTTCACCATCTCCTCCACCGGGTTGACGTTGGAGTAGTTCACATACCCATCGGCATCGGCCGAGGGGTGGTTCGGGTTGTGCACGCGCTTGAACGGCTCGTTGCTTTCCTGAATGGAGCTGACCTTGACCCCGGCCGTGGCGTCGCCGCCCATGGGCGTGGTCTGGAACACCACCTGGCGGGCTTTGTAGCCTTGGCCGTCCGGCCCGGCGACAGCATCCACGTTGGCCAGGTTGCTGGCCACCACATTGAGGCGCTGCGACTGGGCGCTGACGGCGCTGCCCGAGACGTTGAAAATTGAAAACATCGACATGGTGTTGCTCCGCAGGTGTCAGGGCTATTGACCCTGAATGGCGGCCAAAATGGTTTTGGACTGGCCGTTGATAAAACGCAGGGTGGACTCGTAACGCACCGAGTTGTCAACAAAGTTGGCCCGTTCGCGGTCCATGTCGACGCTGTTGCCGTCCACGCTGGGTTGGGTCTGCACACCGTAACCCATGGCGTTGTTGCCGCTCAGTTCACTGTTGACCACGGCGGGCAGTTGCAGGTGCCTGCTGTCCGTGGTGCCTTGGCTGCTTTTGAGGCTGAAGCCCTTGCCAGATCTGGAGAGTTCGCTATCACTTGTTTGTGTCTGCTGGCTCAGGGCTTCCTTGAAATTGAAATCACGCGAGGCATAGCCGGGGGTGTCGGCGTTGGCCATGTTGCTGGCCAGAATGCGTTGGCGTTCGGCACGCAGCACCAAGGCTTTGGCATGAAAGTCCAAACCACTGGTTAACTTAGCGAACATCAAACACCTCTGCTTTCTGTGATGTGGAGCCGCTGCTTGTGAGGCGGGCGGATCACGGTCTGGCAGATTATGAAAACGCTGTCGCTTTTCTAAACCCCGAATAAAGGGGCAAACCCCGTTTACTTGTGCCGTCTGTCCAGGGGTGCCACGATTACAGTGACTGTCATTGTCTAGGGGTACGTCATGTTGAATCACTTCTTGCGATGGTCTCGCCGCCTGATGCTTGCCACCCTGTGGGTGGCGGCTTTTTCATGGCATGCCAGCCATGCCCAGATGGCCACGCCCGCTGCCCAGGGGGATGATCTGTATGTGTCGGCGCAGCGTTGGGTCAATGACATGCTGTCTCAACAACGCAGCGAGTTGCCGCTGCGCATGGAGGTGGTGGTTGGTCAGCTGGACCGTCGCCTGACCTTGGCGCCCTGCGCCCATGTTGAACCCTATTTGCCGCCCAATGTCCGGCTGTGGGGTAAAGCACGTCTGGGTTTGCGCTGTGTTCAGGGGGCCGTCAAGTGGAATGTTTTTTTGCCGATCACGATCAAGGCCATGGGCCCGGCCTGGGTGATCAAAGGCCAAGTGGCGCCCGGCGCCACACTGCAGGCCTCTGATGCCATGGCGATGGAGGTCGATTGGGCAGAGGGTAACGCTGCCATCGTGGCCAACCAGAGTGCTTGGGTGGGTAAGACCGCCACCCGATTGTTGTCCACGGGCCAAGCCCTGCGCCAGGACATGGTCAAGGCTGCGCAGGTGTTTCAAACCGGCGCCCAGGTACGCGTGGTGGCCGTGGGGGTCGGTTTTGAGATTGCCGCCCGGGCGCAAGCCTTGTCTGCCGGGGTGGTTGGTCAGAATGCGATGGTCCGTATGGAGAATGGCCAGGTCATCACCGGGACGGTGTCTGACGAGCGCACCGTGAGGGTTGTGTTGTGAGTTTTGAGGCGATTTCGCAAATAGGTTTAAAGTTGCGGCTGTTTTTGCCGAAAGTGATCCTACGAGGCTACTCTTATAGTAGTTTTGGAGACCACCATGACCACCATCAAGCCCACAGACAACCACGTTGCCATCAGCAGCACCGCTGCCTCCTTACCTGCCAAGAGTGGCCAGGTGGCGGGTGCGCAGGTGAAACCTGGCGCCAGTGCTCCCAAAAGCGCGCCAACAGCAGGTGTGGCGGTGACCGTGTCGAGCTTGGCCCGATCCTTGGAAATGGACGTGGCAGATGTCGACATGGCCAAGGTCAGCACGATCAAACAAGCCATTTCGGATGGCACCTATGTGGTCAACCCCGGCGTGATTGCCGACAAGTTGTTGTCCAACGCACAGGACATGTTGAAACGCAGCAGCGTTTGATTCGGGGCGGTGACACTGCCCCGGCTTTTAGCTCAGGGGGTGCACCATGCCAAGCCGCTTGATCCAGTCACATCTGGACACCATTGACACTCATCTCAACCAAGTCTCCCGTTGTTTGCTGGACCCTGGATCTGGCGATCTGGTCCAGGCCAGTGCCGATTTGCAGGCAGCCGTCATCGCGATGTCGCGTTTGCCGCCGCTCTCTGTCTTAGACCGTCAGGCTACATCTCCTCTCAAGCTGCGTATGCGCCAAACGATGGCGGCTTTTGATGCCTGTCGGGAGGCTTTGATGCGCCGCAGCTTTCTTACCGAGAGCTCGCTGGGCACCCTGATTCCGGCCACCCGCAACCCCACCTATGCTCCCGCAGCGGGCAGGTTCACCCGCCAGCCTTATGGCAGTGCCGGTCGTCAAAGTGGTGAATTTCAGGTGGTCAGCGCCTAACCGTCTTGTTGTTGCTGGTTGATGCACGCTTGTGTGCGTCAACGTGGTGTGCGCGGGCTTTTACGGATGGGTGTGCTGAGACAGTCAATTTTGATTGGCGTTGTGCCAATGCCACCGCGACTCAGTGGGTGCGCATTTTGGCCCGCAGGCGGGCAATCGACTGGCTGTGTAACTGGCAGATGCGTGACTCGGTCACGTCCAGCACGGCCGCAATTTCTTTCAGGTTCATGTCCTGCTCGTAGTACATGCTCATGATGTACTGCTCGCGTTCTGGCAAGTTCTTGATGGCCGCCACCAGTGCTTCGCGCAGGCGTTGGTTGCGCAGCATGTTCAGGGGGTCGGCCTCAGTGTCACCCATATGCCGATCCAGAAAACTGTCTTCGTCATCTGAACTGTGGTTCATGTCTTCCAGATAAACCAGCTGGGTGCCTTTGACCTTGCCCAGTAGGGTCTGGTAGTCACTCAGGCTCATGCCCAGGTCAGCTGCGATTTCGCTCTCCAGCGGGCTGCGGCCCAGTCGGTGTTCCAGGCGGCGCAGAGACTCCTCAATTTCTTTCTGGCTCTTGCGGGTGCCGCGCGATACCCAATCGTTTTCGCGCAGTTCGTCCAGCATGGCGCCGCGGATGCGTTGGGTGGCAAAGGTTTCAAACTGCACACCTTGGGTGGCCTCAAACCGTGTCAGCGCTTCGGACAGACCAATCAAACCGACCTGGATCAAATCATCCACCTGCACGTTGGCAGGTAGTTTGGCCATCATGTGGTGCGCCAGCTTGCGCACCAAGGGCTGGTACTGGCGAATCAAGGCATTGCGGTCCAGTTGTCCCTTGGCGGTGTACATCAATGGACCCTCCCCAGCGGCGCGTGGTTCAGCTGGATGGCACTTTCAAGCAGTTGCATGGCCAGCCGGGTGACATCGTCCTGCGAGCGGTCTGCCCGGGCGCTGGCGGTGATGGTCACCGGTTTGACACTGTAGCCTAGATGGTTCGAGGCACAGTTCATCACGGTTTGGACGGGTGAGGACAGTGGCTTGGGCATGGTGGTGTTGGCGTCGGCCACGATGTTAGCAACAGTTGGTCGCAGTTGGCCATTGACCAACAGGTGTTTCAGTGCCTGGTAGGCGGTGATTGTGGCCGCCTGGGCCGGTGGAACAACCACCAGGGGTGCCAAGCTGCTGCCGCGAAGCAAAAGAGTCAAGCATTCGGCGTCGGCATACACCAGCACCACCGCATAGGCCTTGAACAATTCTCCTACGGGGCTGGTCAGCAGCCCATGCACCGACAAGCGGGCAAGGCCTTGTGCCGCAGGAATGACGGTCCACGAGACCGGGTTGCCCTCATCCCCCTGGCGATCCAGCGGGTTGTTGAGCCATTGCGCCAGGCCCGGGTTATCCGGTGATTCAGGGGTGTGGCCGTCAAGCACCATCACCGACAACCCCATGCTGACCCAACTGGTACACAGTCCCCAGAGCAAGGGCAACTCACCTTGCTGCTGGCCATGGCTGGTGACCGCAATCAGTCGGGGCACCTGTTGCAAAGCCAGGCTTTGCAAGCCAGCGGCCTGATTGATGCAAGGTTCAAGCATGAAGTTGTCCCGGTTGCATCCGGGTGGACTCGGCAAAGAAGAAGCCCAAGTCTGTCATCTTGGGATCAAACGCCGACTTGGCCGGTGCACGCATCGACATCGCAACGAGGTTGCTTGCATCAGCGCGTTCCCAGTCTTCAGGGACCTTTTGGCCGGTGGTGACACCTCTGAGTACCAGCTGGTGCCGGATGGTGGCGTCCAGTGCCGGGCCAATCTTGGCCGCCTCATCTGTTTTGGACAGAATCGTTTGTTGCAGCCCGGTTGTTTTGAACGAGTTGACCATGTCATCCAGGGTGTCGCCGTGGCCACCCGCGTTGAGCACCAGCAGGCGATGGATTTCTGGCAGGTCCAGCGTATCCATCATGTCGCGTTTGCGCGGATCGTTGGGGGCAATGCCGGTGGTGTCGATTAACACCATCTTTTTATTGGACAACAGGCCCAGCAGGTCTTGCAAGGCGGCGCGATCATGCGCCAGATGGGCCACCACCCCCAGCATACGGCCATAGGCGCGCAACTGTTCATGGGCGCCCACCCGATAGGTGTCCAGTGTGATCAGACCCACGCTGGCCGGGCCGTAGGTGCGTGCGCACAAGCCGGCCAACTTGGCTGCGGTGGTGGTTTTTCCGACACCGGTGGCCCCCACGAGGGCGTAGGTGCCCCCTTGTTCATGGATGGCACTGGATGCGGCATCGGTGCGCAGATTGCGGGTCAGCACGTCCATGACCCAACGTGTGGCGTCGGCGGCATTCAGGTCTTCCGGCATACGTTCCATGATGGTTCTGGCCAGTGCAGGTGAGTAGCCGGAGCGGATCAGTTTGAGCATCAAGTTGGAGTGGATCGGGTTCTGCCGTGCCTGGCCAAGCCAAGTCAGGGTGTTGAAGCGGTCCTCAATCAACGTCTTCATGGCATGCAATTCGTCCACAATGCCTTGCGACGGGGCGGCACTGGGCGCGGCCAGCGGGGCACGTGGGGCCGCCTTTTTCACTTGTATTGGGGCCATATCTGGTGCCGCCGACACGGTGCGAGCAACTTGCATGGGCGCGGGACGGCTCGGCACACGTGCGGGTGGTTCTGGCCGTTCTTGGGGCGCTGGTGCGGCTTGAACGGCCAAAGCTTCGTGACGACGGCGCAGCATGCGCTCACGCACATAGTCCTGAAACGACAGGGTGCTCATGGCGAGCTGGGCGGTGTCTTCGATCACCTGGCTGTCCGGGTTGGCGGCTGGCGCGCTTTTGGTCTGGGTCTGACGCTGTTTTTGCCGTGCTTCCTCGTTGCGGTCAAGCGCTTCCAGCGTGTCCTCTCCGGTGGCCACCACTTCCACACCCGAGGAGGTAGGGCGGTTGGACAGAATCAAGGTGCCGTCCCCAAAAGCCATGCGTGCTTTGGCGAGGGCTTCCCGGGCGGTGGGGGCAGTAAAGCGTTGGATGTTCATGATGCTGCGCCTTTAAGGATGGGGCCAATTCGGATGGTGTGTGATTCAGGTATTTCGCTGTGCCCCAACACCTGCAAGCGCGGTGCGACACGACGCACCAGCCGGGCGATGGCGCTGCGGATCTGGTCGGGCACCAGCAGGCAGGCGGGAATACCAATTTCTTCTTGTTTGAGGGCCATTTCAGCGGCTTTTTTGGTCAGGATGTCGGCGACACCCGGGTCCAGTGCCTGTCCTTGACCCGTGGTGTTGCCCAGGGCCTGGACCAGCAGGCGCTCCAGCGATGGGTCGATGGCAATCACGTTGAGCTCATGGGTTGGGCCGTAAATCTGCTGAACGATGGCGGGTGACAAGGCCACGCGCACCCGTTTGGCCAGCTCGGCCGGGTCGTTGGTGGCACCTGCGTGCTCAGCCAGTGACTCGATGATGGTGCGAATGTCCCGGATGTGCACTGACTCTTCCAGCAGCAGCTGCAGCACTTTCTGAAAGACGGCAATCGGAACCATTTTGGGGATGACTTCTTCAATCAGTTTGGGTGCCTGCTTGGCCACGTGTTCTACCAGTTGTTGGGTTTCGGTTCGGCTGAGCAATTTCGCCGCTTGAACTTGCATCAAGTGTGACAAATGCGTGGCCATCACAGTCTCGGAATCAACCACGGTAAATCCGGCCATTTGTGCCGCTTCTTTTTGCTGGGCATCGATCCAGTGTGCTGGCAGGCCAAATGCGGGGTCGGTGGTGGGTGTGCCGATCAACGGGGTGCTGATGCCACCCGGGTTGATGGCCAGAAACATGCCAGGAAAGGCTTCACCTTCACCCACAATCACGCCACGCAGGGTGATGCGGTAGCCGCTGGGTTTAAGTTCCAGGTTGTCACGCACATGGACTGGCGGCGGCAAAAACCCCACCTCCTGGGCGAATTTGCGGCGCACACCTTTGATACGGGTTAACAAATCGCCTTGGCGGTTTTTGTCCACCAAGGTGATCAGCCGGTAACCGAGCTCCAGGCCAAGTTGGTCGACCGGCTGCAAATCGTCCCAGCTGGCTTCGCCATCCGCTGCGGCGACGGGTGCCGCAGCGACCTCTTCAACGGGTGCGGGCTTGTGCGCCAGCGTCCAGGCGCCATAACCCAGCAACAAGGCGATGCCGATGAACACAACATGTGGCATGCCGGGGATGATGCCCAGAATGCCCATGATGGTGGCGGTGATGCCCAACACCCGTGGCGAGATGAACATCTGGTTGACGATCTGCCCGCTCAGATCACGCTCCTTGCCGACGCGTGACACCACCATGGCTGCCGCTACCGAGATCAGCAAGCCAGGGATCTGTGCCACCAACGCATCACCTACCGCCAGCAGAATGTAGGCGTCTGCGGCTTGGGAGGCACTCAGACCATGTTGCAGCACACCGACTGTGAAGCCGCCAAAGATGTTGATCAGCAAGATCAGGATGCCTGCCACCGCGTCACCACGCACAAACTTGGAGGCGCCGTCCATCGAGCCAAAAAAGTCAGCTTCTTCAGACACCTCGGCGCGCCGGCGTTTGGCCTCCTTCTCATCGATCAGGCCGGCGTTCAGGTCGGCGTCCACCGCCATCTGCTTGCCGGGCATGGCATCCAGCGCGAAGCGGGCAGAAACCTCTGCAATCCTCTCTGCACCTTTGGTAACCACTATGAAGTTGATAACAACGAGGATGGAGAACACAATCAGACCGACGGCAAAATTGCCGCCAATCAAAAAGTGGCCAAAGGCCTCAATCACCGCACCGGCCGCACCCGGGCCGGTGTGGCCTTCCAGCAGCACCACACGGGTAGAGGCCACGTTGAGAGACAGCCGCATCAAGGTGGTGAGCAGCAATACCGCTGGGAAGGCGGCAAAGTCCAGTGGCTTGAGCATGTAGGCTGCGACCATCATCACCATCAGCGCCACAGCGATGTTGAAGGTAAAGAACGTGTCCAGAATCCAGGGCGGCAGAGGCAGCACCATCATCGACAAAATGGCCACCACCAGCATGGGGGCTGCCGCCCCCTGCATCAGTGCGGAGTTGTTGCCAAACCAGGTTTTGACGGTGTTGAAGCTTATGTTCATGGTGTTTCAGCCGCAATCACTTTGGACAGAGGGTCCAGTTCTGGTGGCACAAAGGGCACGGGCACCTCGCCTGGCAAGGGGCCGTCCCCGCGCATGGCGGCTTTGAGCCGGTAGATGTAGGCCAGCACCTGGGCGACGGCGGTGTACAGGCTGGTGGGGATGTCCTGGTCAATTTCCGCGTTGGCGTACAAAGCGCGCGCCAGCATGGGGGACTGAAGCACGGGGATCGCGTTTTCCTTGGCCAGGTCACGGATCTTGAAGGCCAGCAGGTCCGCGCCCTTGGAAATGACCCTCGGGGCCGGCATGGTTTTGTCGTCGTATTGGATCGCCACCGCGTAGTGGGTTGGGTTCATCAGCACAAAGTCGGCTTTGGGCACTTTGGAGATGCTGTTGCCATTGGCGATGTCGCGCTGGCGTTGGCGCATGCGGCCCTTCATCTGCGGGTTGCCGTCAGACTCTTTGCTTTCCTGCTTCATCTCCTGGTGAGACATCTTCATGCGCGACTTGTGCAGGAAAGATTGCAGCGGCACATCCACCATGGCGACCACCAGTACCACCAACAGCATCAGGCCCATGCCCGTGGTGATCCAGTCGGCCAAGTAACTCAAGGATTTGGCTGAGGGCTGCAGCACGAGCGCGCCCAGGGTGTCGAGGCCACCTTTGAGGTAGTTGAAGCCCACCAGAAGCAACATCAAGGCGATGAATGTCATCTTGCCCACTTCGGTGGCCTTGTCTTTGGTGAACAAACGGCCAAAACCCGAGAGTGGATTGAGGCGACTGAAGTCTGGAGTGATTGGTTTCAGGCTGGTCACCCAGCCGCCTGTTGCAACGGTGCCGAGGATGGCGATGACACTGACGATGGCGGCAAAAACAGCGCTGGCCACCAGCCCCACGGCTGTCATGGCACCCAGGCGGTTCAGCATGATCATCGGGTCTTTGATGGTTTGGGCATCAAACAGCAATTGCAAACCCATGTGGGTTTTGAAATGCCCAAACATGGCGGGTGCCAAGGCCATGAGTGTCACAGCGCCGCCACCCAACACAGCCAGATGCGCCAAATCGCGTGAGCGTGCGACTTGACCGTCGTCACGCGCTTTTTGCAGCTTGCGTTCTGATGCGGGTAAGTTGCGATCTTGACTGCTGGATTCCATGTTGGGAAGACACCTCGTGTTCTTCCCATTGTCTTTTTGCGCTTCTGGAACTAAAGCGCGATAAGCAGGGCGTTTCCCTGCTTGTTTTGACCTGTCTTAAAAGCCCAGGCTGGCGAGCAAATCGTCCACCTCGGACTGGCCTTTGACCACGTCGGGATTGCCTTCGGGGTTGACCACTGGACCCTGCAGAACGGGGTGCTCATGCACCACAAAAGTGCCTGTGGGTGTTTCAACCGGCTTATTAACCGGCTGCGTCGGGGCCGTGACAATCAGCAGTTGCACCAACTGCTGTTCAATGTTGGCCGCCAGATTGACGACCTTGGAGATCACCTGCCCGGTCAGGTCATGAAAGTCTTGCGCCATCATGATGTCGGTCAGGTTTTTGTCGATGTGTTTGGTTGCTTCTTCGACATCGGTGATGAAGTTCATCACATGGCCTTTGGCCACAGCCGCCACCGGGTCCTTGACAATCAGTGCGCCAATGCGGCGTGTTTCAGCAGCAATGTGGTCGTGGTGTGTCTTGGCTTGATCCACACTGTTAAGCACTTTTTCGGCGGCTTCGCCGGTCAATCGGGCAATGTAGGACAGACGGCTTTTGACGTCAGGAATCTCATCTGCCCAATCTTTGACTTTGTCTGTCAGCCCCAAGCCATTCAGCGAATCGTGCAGCTGGCGCGTGAGAACACCAATGCGATGGTGAATGTCTTGAGACAACTCTGGCGTGCCAGTCACAGAACCGGAAGGGGTGCCTGCAGTCATTTCATCCCCAGCTTCGTCAGGATCAGGTTGACTTTGTCTTCCAGCGTGGCTTTGGTGAACGGCTTGACGATGTAGCCTGCCGCGCCTTGCTGGGCTGCCATCACAATGTCTTCCTTGCGGGCCTCGGCGGTCACCATCAAGACTGGCAAGTGCTTGAGCTTGTCGTCCTTTTTGATTTCGTTGAGCAACTGAAACCCGTTCATATTGGGCATGTTGATGTCGCTCACCACAAAATCAAAGCTTGAATTTCGCAACTTGTTGAGCGCAACCACGCCATCTTCGGCCTCATCCGCTTCGGAGTAGCCAATTTCCTTGAGCAGGTTGCGCACAATGCGCCGCATGGTGGAGAAGTCATCAACCACCAAGAACTTGAGATCATTGGCCATAAGGTAACCTTTCAATGGCGCACACTGGAATTGTCATAAAGTGATTTCCGATCATGATGTCACGTAAGCTTAGGGATTGACAGTGGGGGCAACACCTGTTTGATCCGGTTTTGTTGCACTTTCAGTTGTCGCTGGCGCTTCCACCCGCCTGGCTCCCAGCAGACGTTCTTCTGCCTCGCGAGTCAAGATGGTAATGCTGATTCTACGATTGGACGGACTGCGCGGATTTTCTTCATCCAGCAACACACTTGAAGCCAGGCCCATGACGCGGGCCACCTTGTCATCAAGCACACCCGCAGACATCAGCTCGCGCCGACTGGCATTGGCCCGGTCTGCCGAGAGCTCCCAGTTGCTGTAGCCACGCACACCGCTGGCGTAGGGCGTCTGGTCGGTATGGCCATCGACACTGAGCTTGTTGTCCACGTCCACCAGCGCCAGCCCGATTTGTTGCAGGATGTCGCGCATATAAGGTTTGACGCTGGCGCTGCCGCTGTCAAACATCGGGCGTTTCTGATCGTCCACGATCTGGATCTGCAGACCATCGGGTGTGATAGTCAGCTTGATCTGGTCACTGAACTCCGCCAACTTGGGGTTGTTCGAAATCATGGCGCTGATCTTGGCGCTCAACTGCGCCATCTGTTGGGCGTCTTTCCTGGCGCGGGAAACCCGGTCTTGTTCGCCTGAGAGTTTGCGCGCCGCAGGGCTGGCACCATCACCTCGTTTGGACTGGCCAGCGGTCTGTGTCAGGTCGTTGCCACCGGCATTGATCACACTCTGGCTGGCCCCGGCACCCGGGCCACCCTCCATGGCGACTTTCAAGGGGGACGAAAAGTAGTCTGACAGGCCCTTTTTATCCCCTTCTGAGGTGCTACCCAGCAGCCACATCAGCAAAAAGAACGCCATCATGGCGGTCACAAAGTCGGCGTAGGCAATCTTCCAGGCGCCACCATGGGCGACATGGCCGGCCTTTTTCACCCGCTTGATGATGATGGGCTGGAGTTTTTTGGCGTCGGTTGCCATGCTGGTGATTCAGATGTTTATTTCTTCTTGACGAACGCTTCGAGTTCGACAAATGAGGGGCGCTCCGTCGAGAACAGCACTTTGCGGCCAAATTCGATGGCTGTCGCAGGGTTGTAGCCCTGCATGCTGGCCAAGAGCGTGGTTTTGATGCACTGGAATTCTTTGCCGGCTTCTTCCACCTTTTGCTCCAGCAGGCCTGCCAGTGGCTCAGCAAACGCGTAAGCCAGCAAAATACCCAGGAAAGTCCCCACTAGGGCCGATGCAATCATGCCGCCCAGCACAGCCGGTGGTTGCCCCACCGAACCCATGGTGTTCACCACCCCCAGCACAGCGGCCACGATACCAAACGCGGGCAAGCCACCAGCCACGCGTTGCAGCGCAGCCACTGCGGCATGTTCTTCGGCGTGGTGGGTGTCGATTTCACTATCCATCAGCGACTCAATCTCATGGGCGTTGAGGTTGCCCGAGACCATCATGCGCAAGTAGTCGGTGATGAACTCCACCACATGGTGGTCACTGCCTACCGCACCATGTTTTTTGAATATTTCAGACGAATGGGGGTCTTCGACATCTTTTTCAATAGCCATCAGGCCTTCCTTGCGGGCCTTTTGCAAGATGTCATACAGCAGGGCCAGCAGGTCCATGTAGCGGGCTTTGGTGTATTTGCTGCCTTTGAAACAGGTGCCCAAGCCCTTGATGCTGGACTTGATGACCTTCATCTGGTTGTTGGCCACAAAGGCGCCCAAGGTGGCGCCACCAATGGTGATCAACTCAAATGGCAGAGCTTTCAAGACCACCATGATGTTGCCGCCGTGAAAGATGTACACGCCAAAGACGCACACCATCACGATCAGCCAACCAACAATAACGAACATAGGCGGGTTACTTAAGAGGGGCGATTGTTAGAGAAGTGGGGTCGCACGCATGGCGCGTCCTGCATCTCTATCATATCGTCCCGCTTTCAGGCGACTTGAGCTATATAAAAAAATAGCCCGTAGCCCTTATCGGGCATGGGCTATTCGCTATGTTAATAGAAGCAAATTCAGTGCAGCAAGATGCCGCCACCCGCAGACCCCTTGCCCGCGCGTGCTGGCGGGGTGCACAAGCCGCATTCAAAGTGACGTGAATTCTCATAGGGCTCACTGACAAAATGCCCGCCGCACTTGCTGCACTTGGTCATGGCCAGCATGTGGTTGTCGACAAACTTCACCAGGCGCCAGGCGCGGGTGATGCTCAAGAGCGGCTCCACGCCGCAGTTGGCGATTTGCTCGCTGTACAGCCGGTAGGCCTTCATGATCGCCTCAATGTCCTCCAGGGCGCTGACCTTGTTGAGGTATTCGTAGGTGTTCAGAAACAGCGAGGCGTGGATGTTGGGCTGCCAGGTCAGAAACCAGTCGGTAGAAAACGGCAGCTGGCCTTTGGAAGGCGACTTGCCAGCCACCTCTTTGTACAGGCGCAGCAGCCGCTCGTAGGAGAGATTGGTTTCACTCTCCAATACCTGCAGACGCGCGCCCAGCTGGATCAGCGCGACAGCGCGTTCCACCTGCTTGGAGTCGTTCAAGACGCTTTTGGTTGATGTGGTGGCCATGGTGCAACTCCTTACAGGGCTTCGGCGAAACGGCCGGCCATCAGGATGCTGGCATGCAACTTGGTGGTGGCGTCGTTGTCCACCTTGGCGGCGTTGTGGTTGGTCAACAGGTTCCAGACCATGTCGTCATCCACGCGGAAGCGGCACAGCAGCATCGGGCTCGACGCAATCTTCAAGATCTGCGCAGGAGACAGCATCGCAATCATGTCGGCCGATTCTTCCGAGATGCCCAGGCGAAACAGTGCCTCGGCCTTGTCGCGGCGAATCACGTTTTGCGCCAGCATCAAGTAGGTGAGGTTGGCATCACGGATTTCCCGGGAGAGTTGGTCGTCGTTCATGGTCGGCTCCAGAAAAATAGGTCAATCAATTGGATGGTGTTTGCGGCCTAATTGCCGTGTTCATCACCTTGGGACCGATTCTGGAAGCCTGGTCCAAAAACTTGAATCAGTGTTTGGATGTTGCGGGTGTCGTCGCTGGGATGGCATCATGTAAGGCAAATTCCTACATGGTGGTCTTGCATCTGGAATTGAAGGTGAAATGTTGGCCAATTGCACCGCTAGATGGGCTTCTTTCGGTTCTATAGTCAAACATCTATTTAGCTTGAGCGGGTGGTGACATGAAGGCAGTCATTCTGGCCGGGGGCTTGGGTACCCGGATATCTGAGGAAACCCACCTCAAACCCAAGCCGATGATTGAAATTGGCGGCAAGCCCATCCTTTGGCATATCCTGAAGATGTACTCCGCCCATGGCGTCAACGACTTTGTGATTTGCTGCGGCTACCGCGGTTACGTGATCAAAGAATACTTTGCCAACTATTTCCTGCACATGTCCGATGTGACCTTTGACATGGCGAGTAACCGCATGGAGGTGCATTGCAAGCATGCCGAACCTTGGCGGGTGACACTGGTTGACACGGGTGAGGACACCTTGACGGGCGGTCGCCTTAAACGTGCAGCCGAGTACGTGCGCGACGAAGACGCCTTTTGTTTTACGTATGGCGACGGTGTTTCCGACGTGGATATATCAGCCACCATTGCTTTCCATCACCGACACGGCAAACTCGCCACCGTGACTGCGGTACAGCCACCCGGGCGTTATGGCGCCCTGCAAATGGATGGTGCAGTGGTGCAGGGCTTTACGGAGAAGCCGCGTGGTGATGGGGGTTTGATCAATGGCGGCTTTTTTGTCTTGTCCCCCCAAGTGATTGAGCGCATTGCTGATGACAGTACGCCTTGGGAAGCCGCACCGTTGGCTGGTTTGGCTGCAGATGGTCAACTCATGGCGTTTGAGCACCATGGCTTCTGGCAACCCATGGACACCCTGCGGGAAAAGACCATGCTCGAAGACATGTGGTCGTTTGGCAAAGCGCCTTGGAAGATTTGGTAATGCGGCCTGACGCCCTTTTTTGGCAAGGCAAGCGGGTATTGTTGACCGGGCATACCGGCTTCAAAGGCGCTTGGCTGGCCTTGTGGTTGCAGCGTTTGGGGGCGGAAGTGATCGGCATTGCGTTGCCGCCTGCCACTCAGCCCAATTTGTTTGCCTTGCTGGGCAATATGCAGTCTTTGGATAGCCACTTTTGCGACATCAGAGACGCCCAGTCGCTGGCCAATCTGGTCAGAGTGGCCCGCCCGGAAGTTGTTTTCCACCTGGCTGCCCAAGCCCTGGTGCGCACCAGCTACCAGCAGCCGCTGGATACCTTTGCCACGAACGTCATGGGGACCGCCAACCTGCTGGATTCCGTGCGTGGCTTGGACTCGGTGCGTGTGGTGGTTGCCGTCACCACAGACAAGGTTTATCACAACCGCGAATGGTGTTACCCCTACCGTGAAGATGACGCACTGGGTGGGCACGATCCTTATAGCGCCAGCAAGGCCGCTGCTGAGCTTGTCATCGCCAGTTACCGCGCTTCATTTTTGCAAACATCGGGCGTGGCCGTGGCCAGCGCCAGAGCAGGCAACGTCATCGGTGGTGGAGACTGGTCGGCTGACCGCTTGATCCCCGACGCGGTGCGGGCCTGGCAAGCACAGCGCCCGTTGGTGATCCGCAATCCGAACGCCACCCGCCCCTGGCAGCATGTGCTGGAGCCGTTGGCGGGGTATGTACGCTTGGCCGAAAAGCTATGGGCGCAACCGACGTTGGCTGGTGCCTACAACTTTGGCCCGCCTTCCCACGAGGTGGCATCGGTCAGAGATGTGATTAAGTTGGCCTCAAGCCCTCATGAATATTGCACAACCAGCTATGAAAACAATAGTTTTCAGCCACACGAAGCCAATGCCTTGGCGTTAGAAGTGGCCAAAGTCCGCACAGTGTTGGGCGTCCAGTCACGCTGGGGCTTGCAAGACGCGGTGGGGCGCACCATGGCTTGGTACCGGGCGCAGTTTGCTGGTGCTGACGTGCGCGACTTGTGTTTTGCTGATATCGCAGCGTTTGAGGCCTCAGCATGACTCGCTTCGCTGTTCGAGCAAGTTCTTTAGATGGCCTCAAATGTATTGAGCGCCAGCGCCTGGGTGACGCACGTGGTTTTTTGTCGCGCCTGTTTTGTTCACAAGAGCTGGCTGCCGCAGGTTGGACGATGCCTGTTGCACAGATCAACCACACCTACACGGCCCGGTGTGGCACGGTACGTGGTTTGCACTTTCAACACTCGCCAGCTGCCGATGCCAAGTTGGTCAGCTGCTTGCGGGGTGTGGTGTGGGACGTGGCGGTTGACTTGCGTGCCGGGTCAGCCACGTTTTTGCAATGGCATGCGCAGGAGTTGTCGCCAGAGAACGGGCTAGCCATGTTGATTCCAGCGGGTTTTGCCCACGGTTTTCAAACCTTGAGTGACCATGCCGAACTGATCTACTGCCATTCCACACCGCACACACCAGAACTTGAGGGTGGGGTTGATGCACTAGACCCGCGCCTGGGCATCGCCTGGCCAATGGCGATCGTTGAGCGATCCGCGCGTGACACCGCCCATGCCCCGCTCACCGATGTTTTTGAAGGAATTTGTCTGTGAATACCTGCGCCAACTATGCCCCAATGACCTGCAGGCATTGCGGCGCGCCGGTCACCCTGCCCCTGATCGATTTGGGCAGTGCGCCACCGTCAAATGCCTACCTGAGCCCAGAGGCATTACATGCCCCCGAGCGTTGGTACCCGTTGCGCGTGTTGGTATGTGAGAAATGCTGGTTGGTGCAAACGGAAGACTTTGCCCAAGCTGACCAATTGTTTGACGCTGAATATGCCTATTTCAGCTCTTACGCTAGCAGCTGGCTGGCTCACGCGCAGACTTACGTGGCAGACATGGTGTCGCGTCTTGCATTGGGGCCACAGAGCCATGTGGTTGAAGTTGCCGCCAACGATGGTTACCTGTTGCAATATGTGGCGCAGCGCGGGGTATCCTGTTTGGGTATTGAGCCAACCGCCAGCACAGCGGCCGCTGCGCGTGCCAAAGGCATTCCCATCATCGAGCGTTTTTTTTGTGTGACGCTGGCGCGTGAGCTTGTTGCACAAGGCCATGCCGCTGACCTAATGGTGGCCAACAATGTGCTGGCGCATGTGCCCAATATCAACGATTTTGTGGCCGGGTTCGCGGTGCTGCTCAAGCCACAGGGTGTGGCCACGTTTGAGTTTCCGCACCTGCTTCAATTGGTGCGGCAATGCCAGTTTGACACGCTCTACCACGAACACTTTTCCTATTTGTCTTTCACCACCGTGCAGCGCATTTTTGCTGCCAACGGGTTGGCCGTGATAGACGTGCAAGAGTTACCCACCCACGGCGGCAGTTTGCGAGTATTTGCCACACGTGCCGATGTCCACCACCACCCGCAGGCCACACCAGAGGCCGCAGCGCGTGTGCAGCAACTGCTGGCCACCGAGGCCGCAGCCGGTATGTTGGGGCAGAGTTTTTACAGAGATTTTGAGTCCCAGGCCTTACGTATCAAGCGCAAATTGCTCACATTTTTATTGCAGTGTCAGGCTCAAGGGCTCACCGTGGGTGCCTACGGCGCCGCCGCCAAGGGCAACACATTGCTCAACTTTGCCGGTGTGCGACCTGACTTGCTGCCTTATGTGGTGGATAAAAACCCCGCCAAGCTGGGCAAGTTTTTGCCGGGCAGCCGAATCCCCATTGTTGACGGAGCCCACTTACGTTCCCACCGGCCCGACCGTGTGTTAATCCTGCCATGGAATCTGCGAGATGAAGTCGCCGCGCAGCTGGACTACGTGCACAAATGGGGTGGGAAGTTTGTTGTGGCCGTGCCGCGCCTGGAGGTGTTTTAATGAATAGCAATCGACGTATTCCACTGTCTCGCCCATCTATCACTGATGAAGAGGTGGCGCTGGCGACAGACGCCGCACGCAATGGCTGGGGCCCACATTGCTACGATTACTTGGATCGATTTGAAGCAGCCTTTGCTGCACACATTGGTGTGAAGTACGCCATTGCAACATCGAGCTGTACCGGGGCCTTGCATATGGGGCTTGCTGCCCTGGGGGTTGGCGAAGGTGATGAGATCATCCTGGCCGATACCAATTGGGTGGCTTCGGTGGCTCCAGTGTTGCATTTGGGTGCACGCCCGGTGCTGGTTGATATTCAGCCGGATTCCTGGTGCATTGATCCGGTTGCCGTGCGTGCTGCCATCACACCCCGTACACGCGCCATCATCGCAGTCCATCTGTACGGTAACTTGTGCGACATGGATGCGCTGCTGGCTCTGGGGCGTGAGTTCGATATTCCGGTCATAGAGGATGCTGCCGAGGCCATTGGCTCCATGTATGGTGGCAGCCGCGCAGGAGCTTTGGGTGTGTTTGGTGCGTTTTCTTTTCACGGCTCCAAAACCATCACTACTGGCGAGGGAGGCATGTTCGTGACCGACGAGCAGGCGCTTTATGACAAAGTGCTCTCCCTGTCTAACCATGGCAGAGTGAAAGGGCAGACGCGTCAGTTCTGGCCCGACATGTTGGGTTTTAAGTACAAGATGTCCAACCTGCAAGCTGCTTTCGGGTGTGCGCAGTTGCGGCGTGTGGAGTCATTGATTTCGCGCAAGCTTGAAATAATGCAGCGCTACCGAGAGGCCTTTGCTGACGTGTCTGGCATAACAATGAATCCTGAACTGCCGGGGACTCGTATTGGTGCGTGGATGCCGACAGTGGTTGTAGCCGAGCACATTCCTTTGTCTGCTGACGAACTCCTGCATCGCTTTAAGCAGGCCAATATTGACGCTCGGCCGTTCTTTGCGCCCCTGTCGACGCTGACTTGGATGCCGCCCGGACCGACGGGTTCGCACGCACAAAGTGTCTATGAACGCGCTGTGAACTTGCCGAGCTTTCACGACATGACCGATCACGATATTGACCGCGTGGTGGCGGTCGTGCGGGAGGCACTGCAACATGCTGGAGCGTGAAGGTGTTTCATCTTTGCAGTGCACGTCCTGGGTCATCTGGGGCTGTTCTGGCCATGCCACTGTTTTGCTGGACATGATTGAGCAGCAGCAAGGCCGCGTTGTGGCGTTTGTTGACGAACTGCCGGTGCCCACTTTGCGGCAAGGGGTGCCGGTGCTGGCTGGGTGTAGTGGTTGGCTTCAGTGGCGCCAGACACAGGCGAGTGCGCTGCGCTTGTATGGTGCGGCGGCAGTGGGCCGACAGGGCCACCATCGCCAGCGCATCCAGGCGAGCCTAAACCAGCAGGGTGTTGACATGCCGACGCTGATCCATCCGCAGGCCAGTGTCAGTCCATGGGCGAGGGTGGGTGCCGGTGGACAAGTTCTGGCCATGGCCGTTGTCGCGGCGAAGGCAACGCTTGGAGATGTTTGTATCGTGAATCACCGCGCTGTCGTGGACCACGAGTGTGTTTTGGGGGCCGGTGTGTTTGTCGGGCCAGGGGCCACGCTGTGTGGTTGTGTCTGGGTCGGTGAAGATGCCTTCATCGGCGCTGGTGCCAGCGTGCTCCCCCGCGTTCGCATTGGTGCCGGTGCCCTGATTGGGGCTGGCGCCGTGGTGACGCGCGATGTTCCAGATCACGCAGTGGTGGTTGGCAACCCAGCCCGTTTACTGCCTACGGCGGATACTCTGCGTCCCAAAGACCACCCGTCCGGGATAACACAACCATAGATTCACAACGTCTATCGCTTGACCTCAGATAACTTATTACAGGATGCAACACATGCCCTCATCACCACAGCCATCTCCCGAACAGGTCTTTGCTCAAGAGCGTAGTGAGCGTGTGCAGAGTTATGCCCAAGACCAAGCCTTCCGGGCACTGTCCCAGACTTGGTTGCGCGAGTCCATGCAGCACAAATACGTGTACAACTTTGATTGGCTGGGGCGCCCCATCATTCAGTACCCGCAGGACATGGTGGGCGTGCAGCAATTGGTCTGGCAATTGCGTCCCGACCTCATCATTGAGACTGGCATCGCGCATGGCGGCTCGCTCATACTGAGTGCTTCCTTGTTGGCGCTGCTGGACATGTGTGATGCCATTGAGGCCGGTACCACGCTCGATCCTCGCGACTCGGCGCGCAAGGTGATCGGTATTGATATTGACATTCGTGCGCATAACCGCGCCGCCATCGAGGCGCATCCCATGGCCACCCGTATTCAGATGGTTCAGGGGTCGTCCGTGGCAGATGATGTGGTGCAACAGGTGCATGCCGCCGCATCTGGGTACAAGACCGTGCTGGTCATGCTCGACTCAATGCACACGCACGACCATGTGCTGGGTGAGTTGAACGCTTATGCGTCTTTGGTCAGCGCAGGAAGTTACTGCGTGGTCTTTGATACTTTCGTGGACGACATGCCGCCGAAGTTTTTTGCTGATCGGCCTTGGGATGTCGGCAACAACCCCAAAACCGCCGTACGGCAGTGGCTGTCAGGGCACCCCGAATTCGAGGTGGACACGGCGCTTGAACAGCAATTACAGATCACGGTGGCACCACAGGGGTTTTTGCGGCGTAAGAAATAACGTAAACCGCCACGTACCGAAAGACTCAGATCTATAGCGCCAAGTGCAATCCAGATAAGGGCTAGGCCGTGTTTGCGGTCGCTAAACTCTCGGGTAGTGACGTGGCTGGGCGCGAAGAGGGCAGCGGCGGCTGGGCCAAATACACAAGAGCTGCTTGCACATACTCGTGTGTGCGTGCCAGCACCCGCTCTGCTGGCTCTGGTTCGGCCAAGGATCGCAGGGCCTGCTCTAGATACACGCGGCCAAAATCGAGGTGACCGTGGGCATTTTCAATCTCGGCAAGCACGGTGAGTGCCACCGGGTCATGTGGTTTGGCACACAAAATGCGCTCCGCCAACTCGGTTGTTGCTTTCCAGTTCGGGTTGGACAGCACGTTGGACGCTTCTCCTGCCACAGGCTGTAGGCCACTTTTGGCTTTTTCCAGCAGGGTTTGCAGTCGCTCATAAGCACTCGATAGTGGAACTCTCTCGCCAGGAGCCACCCCCACATGAAACTCTGGTGCATTCCCCATGGGCAAAGGGCGGGTCTGTAACCATTCATTGATTTGTGCAGAGACCTGCTCGGGTGTCCAATCCGGATGGGCCGACTCGGCTAACCAATGCATCCACATCTTGCGCATCGCATGACCGAACTCAGACACATAGACGTCCTCACGCATCAGCACACTGTTCTCCATTTCGTCACGCAGCCCCAATCGAAATTGGTTCAGAGCGGTCATGTCTGAGGCCAGCTCGGCTGCAATACGCAGGTATTCATCGGTGCTGCGGGCGATCCAATTGTGTCGCCCCAGGTGGGCCAGCAAGCCAACACTCATGCGGGACCGCAGGCTATCCCCATCCATTGTGACGAGCGGCAGCCCCATCCACAGCAGATCGTTCGATGTTGTCCCGCCGACAAGTGGAAACGGGTCTAACGCGATATCGATCAGGTGGTAGGTCAAATACTGGTTGCCACCATCATGATTCACGAGCACCAGTCGTTCAGTGTCTACGCCCAAACGCAGACAACGTTGGCGATAACTGTTGGCCGCCTCTTCATTGCCCAGGTTTTTGCCTTCTATCAGCAGGCGTGCATCGGGCACTGCCGTCAACAGTTGTCCCCACAGTGCCAGCACCTCGTCTGTCAGCTTGCCCAGGTTGTTGCAAGAACCGAAGGTGATGTAGCCGTTCTGGAGAGCGGGTGTTGGGCGCACCTGATAGGCCGGTTGGTAACGCCACAGCGGGTTGCGGCTCATCGGGCGATAACAAGCCCAGCGTGTAGGAAGTCGGTACAGCCGCTCCACATAGAACAGGTCTGCGTCAGGCGAGTCGGTGACGTTGTCACTGATCCACCAGTCCATGGCGCGCAACCCTGTGGTGCCAGGGTAACCAATGGTGCTGATCTGCACCGGAGCAGGCTTGTGGGCCATAGCCAGCAAGCCGTTGTTGCCGGTATGGCCGGCCAGGTCGATCAGCACGTCGATCTGTTCTTCCTGGATGCGGCGTGCTTGCTCTTGCGCTGTCAGTCCATCGAGCCGAACGAAGTGATCTGTATGGCAGCGTATCCGCTCGGTGGCGGTGTCTTCGCTGGGGTAGAGGTAAAAAGCCCACACCTCGAATTGGCCTCGGTCCAACAACGAGAGCAGACCTTCAATGAAGTACATCACCGCGTGGTGGCGGAAGTCGGGTGACAGAAAACCTACGCGCAGCTTACGCCAAGGGTCGCGCCCGAGTTGGGCAAAATCTGACCAGCCCGCCCGCAACGGCTCCTCAAAGGTGCGTGCATAGGTCTGCGCGCCTGCAAGCATGTCCGCTGCGCCATAACCGGGATCAGCCAGCATGAACAACATGCGGTTGGTGTGTCCAGTGGGGTCGGTGGGCGACAGGTGAATGGCCTCCTCGCAATCTTTGACGGCTTGGCGTACCTGCCCCAGCTCTCGGCGGTGGATGGCAGACTGTGTTAGCGCTGCCACACGTTGTGTGGTGTCTGTGGCGCACACCAGGGCTTTCTGGCTGGCATCAAACCCTTTTTGGTGTAAACCAATCGCGTAACACGATTGCGCCAACTTGCTCCAGCATGCGCTGTGGTCTGGGCGCAACTGCACGACCTTGTCCAGTATGGCAAGGGCTTTGGGTTGGCGTGCCAACTCCAGCAACACATTGGCGTAGTTGATCAGCAGTTCTGCGTCATCGGGCCAAACTGCTGCGCCGCGTTTGTAGGCGGCAATTGCCGCCTCCGGATCATGATGGCGATGGAGTGCAAAGCCGAGCAGCCGATGCGCCACCAAGTGGCGACTCTTCTTGCGTAAAGCTTGTTTGCAGAGGCGGATAAGCAAAGGCCAGTCAGCAGCGGCCATGGCCGACTGTATGCGCAGGCTGAGCGGGTCGTGATCGGCTTGTGTCATCGTGCGGGTATCCTACCTTGGTTGGTGGACTCTCCCACACGCAGGTCAGCAGGCGAGCTATGGACGGCACACCTCGTCACTAAGACCTCAGCAGAGCCAGCACCCCTTGAGGGATCTGGTTGGCCTGTGCCACCATAGCGGTACCGGCTTGTTGCAGAATCTGCGCGCGGCTCAGGTTGGCGGTTTCTGCGGCAAAGTCAGCATCCAGAATGCGGCTGCGTGAGGCAGACAGGTTTTCTGAGGTGATGTTCAGGCTGGCAATAGATGTTTCAAACCGAGACTGCAGGGCACCTAGCTTGGCACGTTCGCCGCTGATGAAGCTCAGTGCCGCGTCAACCGTCTGAAGTGACAGGGTCGCCTTGCCAAAGCTGGTGATGTCCAACTCAGACACCTTTTTGAGAGTCGAGTTAAGCGTGCTACCAGCCGTACCCAGCGCTGTGGTGGTGGTTGAAACCACACTATAGGACTTATCAGAATCTAGGGTGATGTACCCACTCACGCCCACATTTTCAACCACGGCATCAGCCGTGAGCGTGCGCGCTGTGCCTGCTGTGGCCACCCCGCCGCTACCGTCGCCGACCAACTTGGTCACAGTCACGGCTCCGCCATTTGTGGACCCGGTGTCACCCACTGCAATGGTGTTGCCCGCGGCGTTTGTCAGAGTGATGCCGTCCCCCGTTTCATTGAGCTGAGCCACAACCCCGGTTTTGGCGGATTTGTCGTTGATCGAAGAAATGGCGCCAGATAGGCCTTCTGCACCCGCCGTGGCTGTGATCGCAAAGGACACCGTTTGGACGTCTGCATTGTCAGACTGCAGCGTCAGGCTGTAGGCGCCGGTGGCGCCAAAAGCCAGCTGCGCTTGCGTGCGCGCCGTGGCGGTAACCCCTGTTTTGCTGGTTTGCAGGTTGATGCTCTCGGCCGTTTTTTTGCTGTGTTCGTTCGCTGCAACCGCAATGGCGGCACTGCCAAGCGCGCCATTGACGGCCAGGGTGCCAGCCGCAACACCGTTGGTGCCATAGGCTGCGGCCGGTGTGGCACCTGTTGTTGCCGTCGCGCCAGCCGCGTTGGTGCCTGACACCTGATTGTTGCCATACACATTGGTACGCAGATTGGCGGTGGAGGCAGTGATGGTCTGGTTGGCGTTGGCCCCTACCTGGAATTGTTGTGTACCAAAGCTGCCGTCCAGCAACTTCGCACCATTGAACTCGGTGGTTTGCGAGATGCGGTCCAGTTCAGCCACCAACTGGCCTACCTCAGCCTGTAGCGCCTGGCGGTCGCTGGCGCTGTTGGATGCATTAGCAGATTGCACGGCCAGTTCACGCACACGTTGCAGAATGTCGCCTGCTGACTTCATGGCGCCTTCCGTGACCTGAGCCAGTGAGATGCCGTCATTGGCGTTGCGTGCCGCCTGGTTCAAACCGCGTATCTGGCTGGTGAAACGCTCCGAAATGGCCAAGCCCGCTGCGTCATCCTTGGCGCTGTTGATGCGCAGGCCCGATGACAGACGCTGGATAGAGGTGTTGAGCGAACCCTGGCTCGTGCCCAGATTGCGTTGCGCGGTGAGCGACGCAACATTGGTATTGATGGTGGAAGCCATAGTTAACTCCTTAAAGACTCGTAACGCACATTGCTTTCCATTGGGGCCAGGCGGGCAACGCAGAACATGGATGAATTGTGGAGATGGCGGCGTGCGGTAGTGCCTCAATAAACATCCGAAAAGCCCGTCAAATCTGGGTTTTTGAGCTTGGGTGTGCGTGCTGCTCTTGTCCCTTGCCGGATGCCCATGGCGGGCTGGGTGTGGTGGCTGCGAACAAAAAAACAGCATAAATTGGGTGTTGGGGCCTCAAGTTTTCTGCTGGGAGTCCGAAAACTCTAGCAACGGACCCATTTGATGGCCCGTTGTTTACAGAAGGCTCGCAAGCACTGCAAACGTGAGGGGATTGCATGATGCAGCCCCCGGGCTGGCGGCAACGCCATATTCAGTCAGTTCTTTATTGGAGATCATCATGGCAGCTACCATCAACACCAATGTGGCATCGCTCACCGCGCAGCGCAATCTGGGCATGAGCCAGAATTCGCTCAACACCTCTATCCAACGCCTGTCATCGGGTCTGCGCATCAACAGCGCCAAGGATGACGCAGCGGGTCTGGCCATTTCGGAGCGTTTTACGGGTCAGATCCGGGGCCTGAATCAGGCCGTGCGTAACGCCAACGACGGTATTTCTCTGGCGCAAACAGCTGAAGGTGCACTCAAAGCTTCTGGCGACATTCTGCAGCGTGTGCGTGAACTGGCGGTGCAATCTGCCAATGCCTCTAACAGTGCCAGTGACCGCCAGGCACTGCAGGCTGAAGTAGGGCAGTTGGTGTCTGAGCTGGACCGCATCTCGCAAACCACTGAGTTCAATGGTGCGAAGTTGCTTGACGGCAGCTTTGGCACACAACAGTTCCAAGTGGGTGCCAACGCCAACCAGACCATCACGGCCGCTACGGCCAATCTGCGAACCAATGTCTATGGCAATAGCCAAGTCTCTGGTACTCCTGCGTCTGGGGCCGCAGCATCTGCGACTGTTGCTGCTGCTAGCACTGCCTTTGGAACCAACGGTGTTGTGGGTGGCACTATTGCTATCAATGGTGCACTTGGCAGCGCTGCCATTGCGGTAACAGCTAACGATCACAGCAAAAAAACGGCTGAAGACATCAATCTGCAGACCAGCAAGACCGGGGTTACCGCCACGGCGCGCACACAGGCGCAGCTGGGTTTTGGTGCTGCTGGTGCGTATAGTGTGACGCTGCTGTCTGACAACGCCACTGCAGAAACGGTGTCGTTCTCGATTACCGCCACGGCGGGTTCGGATGGCCTCTCCAGTGCGGTTTCGGCTATCAATGACAAGTCATCCAAGACAGGTGTCGTAGCCCAGCTCAACGAACTGGGTACGGGCATCATATTGACAAATGCTTCTGGCAACACCATTGCGGTTGGAGATACCGCATCGGTCAATGGCGGGGCTGTGACTGTGCAGAAGCTGGTCGGGGACGGCAGTGGCGGCGTGGCCACAGCAGGTGCGGCACAAACTCTTTTGGCTGCTTCCTCGGTGGAGAATGTGGGTGTAAGTGGGTATATTACCTTGGACTCTGACAAGTCCTATAGTGCGGTTTCGACCACCACCACAGCGCTTGGTGCGGCTGGTGGCACGCTCAATTCGACCCTCAAAAAGGTGTCTGAGCTGGATATCACTACCTTCGGCAAGGCGACCCTGTCGCTCAAAACGGTCGATGCGGCACTGGCTTACATCAGCGGTGAACGGGCTAATCTCGGTGCTATACAGTCCCGTTTTGAGACGTCTATTGCTAACTTGCAAGTGACGTCAGAGAATTTGTCTGCCTCACGCAGCCGTATTCTGGATGCTGACTTTGCCGCAGAAACTGCCAACTTGTCGCGTTCTCAGATCTTGCAGCAGGCGGGTACGGCGATGGTGGCGCAGGCCAATCAGTTGCCGCAGGGCGTGTTGGCTCTGCTGCGTTAATCGCACAACGCGCGGTTGATACAGGCAAGGGTGCCTCCTCTGCATTCCTTGTCACAGATGCCCAGGCGGCGACGGTTTTTCTGTCGCCGCT
This sequence comes from Rhodoferax sp. BLA1, assembly GCF_013416775.1. Taxonomy (GTDB): domain Bacteria; phylum Pseudomonadota; class Gammaproteobacteria; order Burkholderiales; family Burkholderiaceae_C; genus Rhodoferax. Next base: position 23,142 of record NZ_SZVI01000001.1, on the reverse strand, counting down.
CTTTTGGTTTTTGGGGTTCGCTCAGTAGGAACCAGAAATAGGTGTGATCTGCGTGGTTTGACTGGCTTTTGCAGATCGGTCAACTGCCGCAAAATGCGAGCAGTTTAGTTTTCAGGAGGTTTGTATGGCCACCATTTCTTCACCAGGCCTTGCCACGAATGGACTGGATGTCAAAAGCATCATTTCCCAATTGGTGGCATTAGAGAAAAGGCCGCTTGACACCTTGAAGGTGCAGGCAGCCACGGTTAATACCAAAATTTCTGCGTTTGGCCAAATCAAATCGCTGGTTTCGACTTTGGCAGATGCCGCGGGCAGTTTGACCAGTTTGACGGGGTGGAATGGGGTGGCTACCACGTCGTCTGATAGCAAGTATGTCAGCGCCTCTGCCGTGGGTGGTACCTTGCCGACCAGTTTCAAGGTGGAGGTACAGAGCTTGGCCCAGGCGCAAGCCACGGCTTCGGCGCCAGTGCTCCCTGTGGGGACTGCCGTCGGAGCGGGTACCTTGCGACTAGAGCAGGGGGCGTGGTTAGCCGGGGTTTTCACGTCTGGTGGTGGTCAGGCGCTAGACATTGCCGTGACGGCCAGTGACACCCTGTCTGACATTGCCAGCAAGATCAACGGCGCCAATGCCAGTGTCACCGCCACCGTGTTGACGGATGCCTCTGGTGAGCGTTTGCTGTTGCGCAGCAAGGCCACGGGTGAGGCGGCTGGCTTCAACCTCACAGTGGATGAAGGTGGTGTACCTGCTGACAACACCGATATGACCGGCCTGTCGCGTTTGACAACGCTCAATGGCACTGTCTCACAGGCTGGCACAGATGCCAAGGCCAAGGTTAATGGCATTGCGGTGACGTCCGCTACCAATACCTTTGACAAGACCATCTCTGGTGTGACTTTCAAAGTTGAGCAGATAACTACATCACCCATTGAGATCACGGTGTCCAAGGACAATTCGGCGGTGCAAGCCAAGGTGGATGCTTTTGTCAAGGCGTACAACGACATCAATCAATTGCTACAAGAGGCGACCAAGTACGACGCTGCAACCAAGTCCGCTGGTTTGCTGCAAGGTGATTCCACTGCTATCACCTTGCAAAATGTGCTGCGCACGGCCATCCAGTCTGTCAGCACGAGTGGTGGCCCCTTCCAACGGCTGGCCGATATCGGTATCGTTCAGGAGCGTGGTGGCAACCTGTCTGTAGACTCCAGCAAGCTGAGCAAGGCACTCAATGACAATCCAGATCAGGTCAAAGATTTGTTTCGCAGCACGGGCGGTGGTGCGGCTGATGGCATCGCCGTGAGGGTGAAAGCGTTGACCACCAACTTGTTGTCGAACGACGGGTTTTTCAAGTCGAAAGACGACACCTTGCAGGCGTCTCTCAAACGCAATGACAAAGACCAGCAGCGGGCGAATGATCGGGTGGATGCTTTTGAGCAACGTATTACCCGCCAGTACAACGCTTTGGATAAACAAATGAGTAGTTTGAACGGATTGAATGCCTACATTGCGCAGCAGGTGACGACTTGGAACAAGAGCACGGGTTAATCACGGTGATCGACCTTTGACCCTTCAGTTTGGCAACCAACAGCCGATAAATGGTGAGAGAGCTTCTGAAACACAACGGAAAAATCACCATGTTCACAGCCTACAACCCGCGAGCCGCATCAGCCTATCAACGAATCAACATCGAGACCAGCATGCACACGATTGATCAGTACCAGATCGTGAGTTTGTTGTTTGACGGCTTGTTGGAGTCGATGGCGACTGCCCGGGGGGCTTTAGCGCGAGGCGACGTTGCGACAAAGTGCAATGCCATTGCCAAGGCCCTGCGCATTTTGCAAGAGGGTCTGACGACAGGCCTTGACCCTGTGGAGGGGGGCGAGTTGGCTGCAAATCTCGGTGCGTTGTACGGGTACTGTTCCAAACGCTTGATGCTAGCAAACGCCACCAATGACGATCTCTTGTTGCAAGAGGTTCAACGCTTGATCGAGCCCGTGGCGCAAGGTTGGAAGGAGATTGGCAAGGTTCAAAAGCTCCCAGAGCCGGTAGACACCGTGCCTGCGCCTGCAGTGATGACACCCACTCGTCGGGCCATGTCCAGTTATTCAAATATGTCGTTGATGGGAGCCTGAGTCATGTCACAACAACTCATTGACTATTACAAAGCCATCGAAGACAGCAGCGCCCGCATGTTGGATGCCGCCAAGTCGGAAGACTGGGAGCAGGTGGTCCATTTTGAAGGTGCCTGTGCGGTGTTGATCGAACAACTGCGCGCTCGCGCCAGCGCCGAGCAGCTTCTGCCGGAACAGCGTGCCGAGAAGACGCGCATCATGCAGCGTATTTTGAACAACGATGCGCAGATTCGTTACCTAGCTGAGCCCTGGTTGACTCACTGCGAGCAAAACCTGGAAGGGCAGCGCGCCTACTTGCACTGACCTGACTAGTCATATATCAATAGCTGCTGACCCTTGTAGATCAAGGGCTGGCAGCTATTTTTGTATGTAGACCTAGACCTGCATGTTCATGATGTCGGTGTAGGCCTGCACCATCCGGTTTCTCACATGCAAGGTGGCTTGAAAGCCAATCTGTGCTTTCTGGATCGCCACCATGGTTTCTTCCAGGCTGACCTTGGGGTTCTCCAGCTGCACTTCTTTTTGCAAGCGGGACGATTCGTTTTGCGCGGCGCTCACCGAGCCCAGCGCACTTTTTAAAGCACCCGCAAACCCTTCGGACTCGGCACCCGTCACTTGACCTGCTGCTTTGCCGCCCGGCATGGTGGGCCGCAGGCTGCTGAGCGGCATGGTGTTGGGAGTGAGTCTGAGGTTCATGGCGTTTGGGTGCCCGCAGGTTGGGATGGAGGGATGCTAGAGTGCCCCTGTCAAAACATAAATTTGAAGTGGGGGGTAAAACACGGTCTTATCAAGCTCATGTTTTCAGAGGTGTGTCAAATAATCATCGGCATCCGAGTTGCGTCAAGCACCCCTCTTACGGAAGACCCCCATGCCCGCCGCCACTGCTCTGCCAGCCATTTCTGTCAATCCCAGCTTCAGCCAACGCCTGGCCATGCTGGATCAAGGCCAAAAAATGCGCCTGGCTGTGGGCGTGGTGCTGTTTGTGATGATTGGTGTGGTGGGTTTGGTCATGGGCCGTCAAGCCGAGTGGCGAGTGTTGTATGCCAACCTGGCCGACAAAGACGGTGGCGCCATCGTGGCGCAGCTCACCACCTTGAATGTGCCTTATAAATATGCGGAGGGTGGTGGTGCCATTCTGGTGCCGGCGGACAAGGTTTACGACACACGTCTCAAAATGGCCTCGCTGGGGCTGCCCAAAGGGGCCATCACCGGATTTGAGTTGATGGATACCGCCAACCGCTTTGGCATGACGCAGTTCCAGGAGCGGCTGACCTTTCAGCGTGGTTTGGAGGGCGAGTTAACACGTTCCATCCAGGCGCTGTCCTCGGTGCAAAGCGCCCGGGTGCACTTGGCGTTGCCCAACCAGAACGGTTTTTTCAGGGAGCAGCAGAAACCCTCGGCCTCGGTGGTGGTGGGCATGAATGCCGGACGCTCGCTCGACCGGGCCCAGTTGGCAGGCATCATTCACCTGGTGTCCTCCAGCGTGCCTGAGATGGACCCGAAGGCGGTGAGTGTGCTCGATGACACCGGCAAACTGCTGTCTGCCACGCCAGAGGGTGAGTTGGGCATGGGGGCAGACGCCCAGCAGCTGCAGCATGTCCAGCAGATTGAGCAGCTCTACAGCAAACGCATTTTGGATATTTTGGAGCCGGTGGTGGGTCGCCAGAATGTGCGCGCCCAGGTCACCGCCGAGCTGGATTTTTCACAGACCGAGTCCACCTCTGAGTTGTTCAAGCCCAACCAGACCGCCGAAGCGGCCGCCATCCGTAGCCAGCAACTGCTGGAGAGCACCAACGCCGCTGCCAACGCGGTGCCCACCGGTGTACCGGGCGCAGTGACCAACCAGCCACCTGGCCCGACGGCTGCACCCATCAACGGTGCAGCGCAAACCCCCGCAGCAGCCAATGGGGCCAACGCTGCCGCTGGCACCGGTGGCAGAAAAGAATCCATCATCAATTACGAGGTGGACAAAACCATACGGGTGGTGCGCGGCAGCACCGGCATGATCAAGCGCATCAGCGCAGCGGTGGTGCTCAACCACCAGACCACCACCGATGCCAAAGGCAAAACCTCCATCGTGCCTTTGACCGATGCCCAACTCGAGAAAATGACTGCACTGGTGCGCGAAACCATTGGTTTCAGCGCTGACCGGGGTGACTCGGTGAATGTGGTCAACGCGCCTTTCACTCTGGACAAGGTGTCTGTTGACGATGTGCCTCTGTGGCAGCAGCCGCAGCTGCAAGACCTGGCACGCAGTTTGGCTTGGCCGCTGGGCACCTTGTTGTTTGCTGCTTTGGTGCTGATGGGGGCGATTCGGCCAGCGCTCAAAGTGATGGCGCAGCCGATGCAGGAGCTCAAGACCCCGTCCATGGGTGGCCTGGACGCGATCGAGTCGGATGAGCCCGACCGCCCCATGCTGGCGGGCCCCTCGGCAGCTGGTTTGTTGTCCAATGAGCCGAGCGCCAGTGACCTCGCTTTGGAAGAGGCGCGCAAACTAACACGTGACAACCCGGCCGCAGTTGCTAATATTGTCAAAACCTGGATCAATGGCGAGGCACCGGCTTGATGGCCAGGCCCGCATCCACCAGGCAATGAACCGGGGAAACGTAAACCATGTCGCAATCTGACGGTCTGGAAGATGCTGCCATCCTGATGATGTCTCTGGGTGAAGCCGAGGCATCGGAGGTGTTCAAGCATCTGTCGCCTAAAGAGGTGCAAAAACTCGGCGAAGCCATCGCCAAAACCAAAACCATCACGCGCGAGCGTGTCACCGAGGTGGTGGACAAGTTCACCAGCATTGCCGCTGCGCAGAGTTTGCTGGTGTCGAATTCGGGCGACTATGTGCGTTCGGTGCTCAAACGCGCCCTAGGGGATGACAAGGCAGCGTTGTTGATCGACCGCATCTTGCAGGGAGGCGACGTCTCGGGCATTGAGAGCCTGAAATGGATGGAACCCTCCAGCGTGGCCGAGCTGCTGCGCAATGAACACCCGCAGATCGTGGCCGCCATTCTGGTGCACCTGGACTTTGACCAGGCCACCGACATCCTGAAGTTCTTCACAGAACGCCAGCGCAACGAGGTCATGTTGCGTGTGGCCACCATGGAAGGCATCCAGCCGACGGCGCTGAAAGACTTGAACGAGGTCTTGTTCAAGGTGCTCGCGGGTGGCGACAAGATGCGTAAATCGTCCTTGGGCGGCATCAAGGCAGCGGCCGAGATGATCAACCTGATGGGTACCGCGATTGAAGGCACGGTGATCGAGTCGATCCGCAACCATGACCCCGATCTGGCGCAGAAGATCATGGACAAGATGTTTGTCTTTGACGATGTGATCAAGCTCGACGACAAGGCGATCCAGACCGTGCTCAAGGAAGTGTCTTCCGATGTGCTGATCGTGGCACTGAAAGGTGCTCAGCCGGAACTCAAGGAGAAATTTCTCTCGAACATGTCCTCGCGCGCGGCCGAGTCGCTGCGCGAAGACCTGGAGTCGCGCGGGCCGATGCGGCTGTCCGAGGTGGAGGCGCAGCAAAAGGAAATTCTGAAAACCGTGCGGCGTCTGGCCGACGAGGGCACCATCGTGATTGGTGGTGGTGGTGATGACGCGATGGTATGAGCATGAACAACTACGCCCGATTTATCCCCGGTGAGGAAATTGACGCGGTCCAGCAGTGGCAGTTTCGCGCCATGGATACCGCTGCCCAGCTATTGGCAGCCAAAACCAAAGCACGCGAAGAGCAAGACGCTGCCGCTCAAACCGAGTCGCAGTTGCAGCAGGCCTACCAAGAAGGTTATGCCGCTGGCGTGGAGCAAGGCAAGCTGCAGGCACAGGTTGAATTGCAACAGCAAATGCAGGCTTTTTTGGACAACCAGGCGCAAGAAGCCGCAGACAAACTGACCGCACTTTTCGAGTCGGCCCAGCAAGAACAGCAGGCCGCTGAGCAGGCCATGGCCCAAGGTGTGTTGGCGCTGTCTTGTGAACTGGCCCGCCAGGTGCTGCGCCGCGAAGTGACGGTAAACCCGGCGGTGGTGATGCCCGTGTTAACCGAGGCGATTGGCCTGCTCGGGGCTGAGTTCAAAACAGCGGTTGTCAAACTCCACCCCCAGGATCTGGCCGCGCTGGGTCCACAGATCCAGACCAACTTTGCCGGTATCGGCTTGAGCCTGCGTGCTGACCCGGAGCTGTTGCCCGGCAGTTGTCTGGTGGAATCTGCCGGTACGGTGATTGACGGCACTTTGCAAAAACGCTGGCAGCGTGCGGTGGCCACCTTGGGCCTCAGCAGCACCTGGGAGGTTCCCGGTGAACCCGCCTGAAGCCACCCTGAAGTGGGCCCACTTTTTGGCCGATGCCCAAAAGCGGGTGGAAGTCGGCGTCAGCCTGGAGATGCGGGGCACTTTGACGCGCCTTGCTGGTCTGGTGCTGGAGGCTGTGGGCATCCGTGTGCCGGTCGGTTCGCAATGCTGGGTTCGCATGAAGGGGCAAGCGCCGGTACTCACCGAGGTGGTTGGGTTTTCCGGCGACCGGGCTTTTTTGATGCCTGCGGGCGATGTCCACGGCCTGTCTAGCGGCGCCAGTGTCGAGCCCGCTGCAGCTTATGTGGTGGCGCCCCGGTTGGGCGAGCGCCGTCAGAGTGAGCGCACCAGCAGCCTGGGGGCGCTGCGCTTGCCGCTGGGCGATGGCTTGCTGGGGCGGGTGGTGGACGCCCAGGGCCTGCCCATGGACTACAAAGGCCCGCTGTCGGAGGTGTCCTCCATTCCACTGGACCGCAAACCCATCAACGCCATGGACCGTGACCCGGTGCGGGTGACGCTGGACACCGGGGTGCGCGCCATCAACGCCCTGTTGACGGTGGGACGTGGTCAGCGGCTTGGCCTGTTTGCGGGCTCGGGTGTGGGCAAAAGTGTGCTGATGGGCATGATGGCGCGTTACACCCAGGCCGATGTGATTGTGGTGGGCCTGATTGGCGAACGGGGCCGCGAGGTCAAGGAGTTCATCGAAGACATTCTGGGTGAAGAGGGCCGTGCCCGCTCGGTGGTGGTGGCTGCCCCCGCAGATGCACCACCCTTGCTGCGCATGCAGGGCGCCGCCTACGCCACCGCCGTGGCCGAGAGTTTTCGCGACAAAGGCAAACATGTGTTGCTGTTGATGGACTCTCTCACCCGTTACGCCATGGCGCAGCGCGAAATTGCTCTGGCCATTGGTGAGCCGCCCGCCACCAAAGGCTACCCGCCATCCTGTTTTGCCAAGTTGCCCCATCTGGTGGAGCGCAGTGGCAATGGGCTACATGGCGTGGGCTCGATCACCGCTTTTTACACCGTGTTGTCCGAGGGGGATGACCAGCAGGATCCGATTGCGGATGCGGCACGCGCCATTCTGGACGGCCACATCGTGTTGTCGCGTACCCTGGCTGAGGCTGGGCATTTTCCGGCCATCGATATCGAACAATCTGCCTCGCGGGTGATGCACAACGTGGTGTCGCGCGAGCATTTTGAGTTGGCGCGTAACTTCAAGGCGGTGTATTCACGTTACGAAAAAGCGCGTGATCTGGTGCAGATTGGTGCCTATGCCGCCGGTTCTGACCCGGCGCTGGACGAAGCGATTGCACTGCATGAGCCTATGGTGCAATTCCTGCAGCAGGACATGTTTGAGGCCGCACCCATGGCCGCGAGCCTGGACGGCATGCGTGATGCCTTGACCCCGATGGCGCGCAGGTAAGCCATGTCCGGACAAAAAACACTGTTGCTGGCGATCGACCTGGCCACCACCCGGCGTGACGAGGCGCAGGCGCACTTGCAAAACATCTTGCACGCCCAAGCCCATGCCCAAGACCAGATGCAACAGCTCCAGCAATACGCGGTGGAGACCGAGCAGCGTTGGCTGCAGGGTGCACAAATCAGCACCACGCCAGAGATGCTGCGCCACCACTACCAGTTTGTCGGGCGACTGGACCAAGCGATCCAGATGCAAGAGGGGGTGCTGGCCAACCACACACAACGGATCGAGGCCGCACGGCAACTGCTGATGCAGGCCGGATGTCGGCTCAGCAGTTTCAAACAGGTGCTGGCGACCCGCCAGCTGGCCATGGCCAAAACCCGCCAACGCCAGGAACAAAAGCAGATGGACGAGTTTGCCAGCCAACAATCACAGCGCCAACAGCGCCTTCAAGCGGAGAATGACATATGAGCATCGAATCCACCCGCGCCCCGGAAGGGGCCAAAACGACCAGCACCGAAGCTGGCCGAGGCAAGGCAACAAGTGCTCGCACCGCTGGCACGGGCGGGCAGGGCGGCGAAGGCGGCGGTTTTGCTGACCTGATGTCCTCTCTGTCAGCGCCAGATGTCCAGAGTCTGCCGTCAGATACCAGCCAGGGTGCCGCAGGGGATGATCTGACCTCAGGCAAGGATCATGCACAAAATGTGCCTCTAGCCCTTGATGGTCAAGGGCTGATGGCTATCAATTTAGTTCCAGCTGCCACGCCCCCTGTCACACCTGCGCTGCTCGGCGGCAAAGGCACGGCAGACAAACGCCAAGCCGCAGACCTGGGGGAGGTCTCGGCAACAACAACCAGCGCAACACCGGCCGTGGCTTCGGATGTGAGCAATTTGTTGAACAGCCGTCGCACGACCCAGTCGCATGCCGCGTTGCAGGGGCAGCTGGAGTCTCGTGAGGCCCGTCTGCAACCCGGCAACCAGCTGATGCAGGCTGCGCCAGAGACCGACCGTGTGGCAAGCACGCTTTTGAGCGTCGATGTCTCTGCCCTCTCGTCGGCAGAGCGCCGGGACGGCAAGGCAAGCACCGGGCAAGTGCGTACCGGTCTGGAGGGTGCCGCAGGTGGTGCGGTGGCGGACCGGCTGGGCATCAGCTCGACCTATGAAATTGCCGCTGCGTCCGCCGTGGTGCCCGACACCCCAGTGGCCGAAACCGTGAGTTACTGGGCCACCCAAGGTGTGCAAAACGCCGAGTTGACGCTGGATGGTCTGGGTAACGAGCCTGTGGAGGTGCGCATTTCGATCGATGGGGACCAGACCCAGGTGGATTTTCGCAGCAACCAGCCCGATGTGCGCCAGGCGCTGGAGAGTGCCTCAGCCCAACTCAAGACCATGTTGTCGGGCGAGGGGTTGCAGCTGACCGGTATGTCGGTTGGCACGTCGGGCCAGGGCAACACCCCCAGTGAGGGGCGCCAGCCCAGACCCACACCGCGCCAGACCACGGCGGTGACCATGGAGCCGGTGCAAGCCGCTGCCGCTCGTCCAGGCAACCCGTCTGTGGGACGGGCCTTGGACCTGTACGTGTGACGTTAGACTCGCTAAGGGGACAGATACCTTGTGCTTGGGGAGCTTTTCGGCCCATCAGAAAGGCATGTCAACCCAATAATGACCGTGTTTAAGTACCAAAGGAACCATCGTGGCGACCAAACCTGAAGCAGCAGGGGCAGATGCTGCCAAACCTAAAAGCAAGAAGATGTTGATCATCATCATCGGCGTTGTCCTGCTGTTGGTGCTGGGCGGGGGCGGTGCCTTTTTTGTCATCAGCAAACAGCGTGCTGCCGCGGCTGCGGCCGATGAAGAGGGCGGCGCCGAGCCTGCAGCGCATGCCACGGCAGCCCATGATGTGGCAAAAACACCGCCGGTTTATTTGCCGATGGACAACATGGTGGTCAATCTGGCCGACCCGGGTGGTGAGCGGGTGGCCCAGGTGGGCATCACGCTGGAAGTGCTCGACGCAAAAGCCGTTGACACCGTCAAGGCCTATATGCCGACCATTCGCAGTGGTGTGTTGATGCTGCTGTCGCAGCGTTTGGCCGACGATTTGCTGACGGCAGAGGGCAAACAGAAGCTGATTGACGACATCCTGATCGAGTGTTCCAAACCGTTTGGGGGCGGTGAGCCGGAGCCCGAGCCGGTGCCGGGCAAAAAGGTGCGCAAAAAGGCGCCTGTGCAATACCCGGTGGTGGCGGTCCTGTTTTCCAGCTTGATTGTTCAATGATGACTTGCCGGGTTGGCCATGAGTGAATCGTTTTTATCCCAGGAAGAAGTTGATGCCCTGTTGGAGGGGGTCACCGGGGAGAGTCAGAAGCTGACGGAAGAGGTTGCCGAGACCGGTGAGGTTCGTGCCTACAACATCTCCAGCCAGGAACGCATCGTGCGTGGGCGTATGCCCACGATGGAAATCGTCAACGAGCGGTTTGCCCGCAACTTGCGCGTGGGCTTGTTCAACTTCATCCGCCGCAGTCCAGAAATTTCGGTGGGCCCGGTCACGGTGCAACGCTACAGCGCGTTTTTGCGCGAACTGGCGGTGCCGACCAACTTCAACATCGTGGCGATCCGGCCCCTGCGCGGCAGTGGTCTGGTGGTGTGTGAACCGGCGCTGGTGTTTGGGGTGATCGAGTCGCTGTATGGCGGCATTGGCAAGTTCCAGACGCGGATTGAAGGTCGGGATTTTTCGGCCACCGAGCAACGAGTAATCAACCGACTGGTGGATGTGATCACTGCGGAGTACAAAAAAGCCTGGCTGGGCATTTACCCGCTGGAGCTGGATTACCAGCGCTCTGAAATGCAGCCGCAGTTTGCCAACATCGCCACTCCCAGTGAAATTGTGGTGTCAACCTCGTTCCATCTTGAAATTGGTGAAATCACAGGGGCCATCCATTTCTGCATGCCCTATGCGACGCTGGAGCCGATTCGCGACGTGTTGTACTCCTCCACCCAGGGCGACTCCATGGAGGTGGACCGTCGCTGGGTCAATGTGCTGACACAGGAGATTCAGGCGGCTGAGGTGGTGCTGGTGGCCGAGCTGGCGCACGCGGATGCAACGGTTGAGCAGCTGCTGGCCATGAAACCGGGCGACTTCATCGAACTGGACCGCCAGCACCGGATTCAGGCCAAGGTCGACGGTGTGCCGCTGTTTGAATGCCAATACGGTACACACAATGCAAAGTACGCTCTCAAAATTGAAAAATGTTTGAGGACAAATGACCTCAACTGGAAAGGTGATCACTATGGCAACTGATGACAAACCCGCAGAAGACGACGGCCTGGCCGACTGGGCCGAGGCCTTGATGGAGCAAAAGAGCACCGATACGGCGGCCTCGCCCGAGTCGGGTGGGGTGTTGTCTGAAGACCTGCCGCGCAACCACTCGTCGTCTTCCGGGTACAACAGCGACGCGCCGATTAACGACATCAACCGGGTGCTGGACATCCCGGTCTTGTTGTCGGTGGAGCTGGGCCGCACCAAGGTGCCAATCAAGCACATTTTGCAGCTCGGTCAGGGTTCGGTGGTTGAACTCGACGCACTGGCGGGTGAGCCAATGGACGTGCTGGTCAATGGCTACTTGATCGCCCAGGGTGAGGTGGTGGTGGTGAATGACAAGTTTGGTATTCGCCTGACCGACGTGGTGACGCCGTCGGAGCGTTTGCGCCGGGTCAGCAAAGGTTAGTCAACGATGTTGTCCGCATGGTTTCCTCTTGTTTTGGCCGTGGCAGTGCTGGCCTCGATTCCGTTTGGGCTGAAATGGTTGCAACGCCGGATGGGTGTGGGTGCGGTGGGCGGGGTGGTGAGTGCCAAGGTGATTTCTGCTGTGGCGGTGGGGCCGCACCAGCGTGTGGTCACCGTCGAGGTTGGGCCGCTTGACGCCCGTGTCTGGTTGACGCTGGGGGTGACGGCGCAGGCCATCACCTGTTTGCATACCAGCGCAGCAGGCTCGGGGAGCGCGGACGCCGCTCACGCGCCAGACCCGTCGGTCATTCAGGTGCGAGAGTGAGTTGTTGATGGAATGTATTAAAAATAATAGCGAAAGAGCCTTGATAATAAAGGGCTTGACGGCAATTTTGCTATTAAGTCTGCACACGCTGGGGCTGGCCCAGAGCAATGCCCAGTTGCCCCTGTTGGTGGGCACAGGCGGTTCGGGCATGAGTTTTTCCGTGCCGATCCAGACGCTGCTGTTCTTCACGGCGCTGTCTTTTTTGCCGGCCATTTTGTTGATGATGACGGGCTTCACCCGCATCGTGATTGTGTTGTCGCTGTTGCGCCAAGCCCTGGGTACACAGTCGGCACCGCCGAACCAGGTGGTGGTGGGCTTGTCTTTGTTCCTGACCCTGTTTGTCATGGGACCGACTTTGGACAAGGTGTATGCCGACGCTTATCTGCCTTACAGCAATAACACTTTGTCGTTTGAACAGGCTTTGCCTTTGGCCGAGGCGCCGATGCGTTCCTTCATGAGCAAGCAAACCCGGCAGGCCGATCTGGCATTGTTTGTCAAACTGGCCAAGCTCGATGTCAACACCGATGCCACCACAGCGCCCATGCGGGTGTTGATTCCGGCCTTTGTGATCAGTGAGCTGAAGTCGGCGTTCCAGATTGGTTTCATGATCTTCATTCCCTTTCTGGTCATTGACATTGTGGTGGCCAGCGTGTTGATGTCCTTGGGCATGATGATGCTGTCGCCCGTGCTGGTGGCGCTACCGTTCAAGCTCATGATTTTTGTGCTGGCCGACGGCTGGAACCTGCTGATCGGGTCCCTGGCGGCCAGTTTTGTCACCTGAGGTGGAACCATGAACGCACAAATGGTACTGACCATGGGGCAAGACGCCCTGTGGATGATGTTGATGGTGTCAGCCCCGGTGCTGGGGGTGATTCTGGTGGTGGGGTTGCTGGTCAGTCTGTTTCAGGCGGTGACACAGATCAATGAGGCCACACTCGCTTTTGTTCCCAAACTGATAGCGGCTATGGCTGTATTTGCGCTGGCTGGACCCTGGATGTTGACTACTTTGATTGAGTACATCCGGCGCACCATCGAGGCCATCCCGTCGGCGGTGATGTGAGCTGGCGCAGGCCATGATCACCTTCACGGAAGCGCAGTTGACAGCCTGGCTGTCGCCCCTGATCTGGCCCTTTTTGCGCACCTTGGCGGTGTTTACCTCGGCTCCGGTGTTGTCGTCCAGGTCTTTTCCTGTGCGCGCCCGCATTGGCTTGGCTTTTTTTGTGGCGCTGGCAGCCCAGCCCAGTTTGGGCCAGCAACCGGTGATCAGCATCACCGACAGCGCCGCTTTGGGGGCCGTGTTCCAGCAGGTGGGTGTGGGTCTGACCATCGGTTTTGCGATTCGTGTGGTGTTCTCGGCGGTTGAGCTGGCCGGTGAGGTGGTGGGTTTTCAGATGGGGCTGAGTTTTGCCTCGTTTTTTGACCCCAGCTTGAACACCCAGGCCAGTGCCGTGGCACGCTTTTTTGGCCAGACCACCCTGTTCATGTTTGTGGTGATGAATGGCCATCTGCTGGTGCTGATGGCGGTGATCAAAAGTTTTCAGAACTTTCCGGTGGACCAGAATTTTCTGGAAGCCTTGAAACAAATGAAAGTGCTGGATTTGGGGGTGGACCTGTTTGCCAGCGGGCTGTGGATCGCGCTGCCGATGATCGGGATGCTGCTGTTTGCCAATCTGGCGCTGGGCATTGTGTCGCGGGTGGCGCCTCAAATGAACATCTACGCCATCGGTTTTCCGGTGACCTTGTCGGTGGGTTTGATTGGCATGGCGGCCACCTTACCGATGCTGGACGAGCCGGTGATGGCGCTGATGCAGCGGGCCATTGAGGTGTTTGCGATCCAGTAACGGGTTTTCAGACCAGGCCGTTGCGGATGGCGTATACCGTCATCTCGGCGTTGTTGGTGAGTTTGAGCTTTTCAAGAACCCGTGCCCGGTAGACGCTGACTGTTTTGGGGCTGAGCATGAGTTCCTCGGCAATGTCGGACAGCCGTTTGCCGGAGGCAATTTTCAACAAGGTCTGTAACTCACGTTCTGACAAGCAGGCGTGAGCACTGGTGTTTTCTGGCGTGTTGAGGTTGTCCACCAGCATTTGGGCCACATTGGCGGTGACGTATTTGCGTCCCTGGGCCACGGTGCGAACGGCTGTGATCAGGTCAGCCGGGTCTCCGGCCTTGTTCAAATAGCCTTGTGCACCCGCTTTCAAGCAGCGGATGGCGTATTGGTCTTCCGGGAACATGGACACCATCAGGACTTTGATGGGGGAGTCCACCTCGCGCAAACTGGCCAGCACCTCCAGTCCACCCCGGCCTGGCAGGTTGATGTCGAGGACCAGCACGTCGCACGGATGGGCGCGCAAAACTTCGCGAACCTCTGAGTAGGAGCCACTTTCGGCAACAACCTGGATGTCTACCGCTTCAGAGAGCGTTTCTTTGATACCGCGCCGGATCATGGCGTGGTCATCGCACAAAATGACGCGAATCATGGGCTCATCGCTCCTGTTTGATGGTTGAGTTGTTGCTGAGGGGTATGGACAGGGTGATGGCCGTGCCCTGACCCCGTTGGCTGCTGACATCGAGCCAACCGCCGACAGTCTTGGCCCGTTCCTTGAGGCCTGTGAGCCCAAATCCCCCTGACGTGCCTGTGTGCTGATCGGTCATGCCAAGGCCATTGTCTGCCACTTCAAGGGTCAGAAAATGTTCATCCCCCGCCAACTCAATTTTGACCTGTGTGCATTGGGCGTATTTGCCGGCATTGGTCAGTGCCTCTTGTGCGGTTCTGTAGGCGGTGAGTTGGATGTCTTTGGACAGGGAGTCGTTGGTCAACTCGGCTTTGATCTGGGTGGGAATGCCGGTGCGGCGGGAAAAGCTGTCGCCGAGCCAATGGATGGCGGCCACCAGTCCTTGGTCCAGGATGGCCGGGCGCAGGTTCATCATGATGCGCTGACTGGCCTCCACCGCATGTTGCAGCATGTCCGTGGCGGCGTGGACATGGGCCAGCACGTTTGTCTCTGACACATGTCTTTCCATCCAGGCCAGGTCAAAACGGATGGCCGCCAGGGAGCCACCGATGTCATCGTGGATTTCACGAGCGATGGCCGCGCGCTCCTGCTCAATGGTGGACTGAAGCTGTTCGGCAAAGCTGGCGAGTTGTTTTTGAGAGTGTTTCAACTCTGCATCAGCCTGTTCTCTGGCCAGCACAATGTGGTGCATTTCAATGGCGCGTTGTGTCACATGGCGAAGTTTGGAGAGGTCTTCCTTGGGCAGATAGTCGCTGATACCAGCCTGGATCGCCTGGACTGCGGCAGTTTCCCCAATGGCACCAGACAGCAACACAAAAGGCAGGCGAACAGACAATTCATTCATCAATGCCCAGGCGTCTAGCGCAGTGAGGCCTGGAAGGCGATAATCCGCCAAAACAACATCAAAGTCATTCTCCAGTAGCGCGCTCCTGAAGGTCTTCAAGTTCTCCACCCGCATGATGTCAACGGGTGCTCCCGATTTTTGAAATTCACGCTTGACCAGCAGGTGGTCGGACGCAGAGTCTTCCAAATGGAGCACCCGTAATACGGCGTGTTTTTTTTGATTTTCGTTAAGCATGATTGGCGCTATGATTGTCCGCAGGCCTGATTCTGCTTGTTTTAAGGTGCTCTGAACGGAGATCCCATTTCAAATGTCACTTCAGCCAACATTTTCGACCCCTACTGTGGCATTGCCAGTCATGCTGGTGGCTGAAGTGCAGGATTCGTTGTTGGTGGTGGTTCATGACTTGAAACGACTGGATGGCTTGTTAACCCACACCATGGAAAACCTGATGCAGAGATTTACAGCGGCGAGTGCCGATCTGTCTGACCCTGCGTTGGTCGCCATGCAAGAGCTCGAAGGGGTACGCGCTGGTCTGCATGCCGCACTGACTGAATTGCAGTTTCAGGATATGGCTTCCCAGTTGATCGTTCATACCTCCAAGATTTTGCAGGGTTGTGCTTACCGCCTGGCCTCGGACTCCATGGGCTCAGAGGATGGTGAAGCTGTTCCTTTTGTGGAAGATGTGCCGGACCGCCCCAACCCTGTGACTCAGGATGAAATGCAGGCGGGGTCGGTTGAGCTTTTTTGATATTGTTGGAGTACCCATGCCTGTCATTCTCACTGTCGATGATTCACCATCCATGCGCAAGATGGTGGCGTTTACCTTGGTTGGAGCCGGGTATCAAGTCGTTGAAGCGGTTGACGGTATAGATGCTTTTGAGAAGGCTCAGGCGCAGCCCATAGATCTGGTGATCACAGACCAAAACATGCCACGTATGGATGGTCTGAGTTTGACGCGCAAATTGCGTGAACATCCTCACTTCAAAACAGTTCCCATCTTGATGCTGACCACTGAGTCAAGCGACCTCATGAAACAGGCCGGGCGAGCTGCAGGTGCTACCGGATGGTTGGTCAAGCCGTTTGATCCAAACCGGCTGATTGAGGTGATCAAGAAAGTTATCAAGTAATGACGTTTTTCGTCAATTTAATGAATTAGATTTCTGGAGATAGACATGGCTGAAGCACATCATGAGAGCAGCGGGTCAAGTGCGGATTTTGACCTGAGCCAGTTTTATCAGATATTTTTTGAGGAGGCTGGTGAAAATCTGGATCTGATGGAACAGATGTTGCTGGGGCTGAATCTGGAGACGGCAGACGACGAGGAACTCAATGGTATTTTTCGTTGTGCACATTCCGTCAAAGGCGGTGCGGCAACGTTTGGCTTTTCGGATGTGGCAGAACTGACCCATCAGATGGAATCGCTGTTGGATAAGCTTCGGCGGCACGAACTCAAACCCAATGCCTCGATGGTTGATGTCCTGCTGGAGTCTGCAGATGCGTCGCGCGGTTTGCTGGCTTGCCATCAATCTGGAAATGTCGGTCAAGGCCCTGCTACCGCAGGCCTCGTCAATCGAATTCGTGCCTTGGTGTCCGGGGAGATGCCTCCTCCTGCTTCGGTCGCTCCACCCCCTGAGCCTGTCAAAGTAATGCCTGTTGAACCAGCAGTTGTTTTGCAGCCGACTCCTGCTGTCGTTGCGGTGCAAAAAAATAATGGTGATCAGCGTCATCTGGAGATTCGACTGGTTAAGTTAGATCAGCCGACTCAGGCCGAAGCCATTGTTGAGTTGTTTCGGGATATCCCTGGATTGGGTGACATCAAACCCATGACGCTTTCCGGTGCTCCTGTGGACTCTCGAGTTTTTGAAGTACACACAACCTCCTCCGATGAGGATTTGTTGGATTTGTTTGCGTTCCATGTCTCCAGAGAGCATGTTGTTATCTCTGATATTCCTGATTCTGGGGCTTCGGATGTGTTTCATGAACCGGTGGCGTCTTCTGTCGTAGCGCAGTCTGAACCCACAGGGGGAGTGGTTGCTGATGCGCCCATTTTTGGCTTCTTTGATGGTGCGCCTGGGGCGCCGCAACCACACGCACCAGAAGTGGCGCCGATGGTTGTTTCTCCAGTGGTGGAGGTGGGGGCCAAGGCTCAAAGCGCCACCAGAGTACCTGCGGTAAGTGCTGCACCGCCTGAGGCCGCGACCATTCGGGTGGCCATCAGCAAGGTGGATCAACTGATTAACCTGGTGGGGGAACTGGTGATCACCCAAGCTATGCTGGCACAGAACAGCCGAGCATTGGACCCTGCGGTTTGCCAGCAGTTGCTGACTGGACTAACAGATCTTGATCGCAATACGCGCGATTTGCAGGAATCTGTCATGTCAATCCGGATGATTCCGATGTCAATTGTGTTTAGCCGGTTTCCCAGGATGTTGCGTGATTTGGCGAGCAAACTTGGGAAAAAGGTTGATTTTGTGACCCAGGGTGAGGCAACCGAATTGGACAAGGGGCTTGTAGAGAAAATCACCGATCCGTTGACCCATCTGGTTCGAAACAGTTGTGATCACGGCATCGAAAGCCCTCAAGAACGCGTTCGAGCCGGGAAGCCTGAAACGGGGACGATCACACTTTCTGCGTCCCATCAGGGCGGTTCCATCGTGATTGAAGTTCGCGACGATGGCAAAGGAATGTCAAGGCAGAAGATCCTGGCGAAGGCGAGAGAGCGTGGGCTTGATGTCTCAGACCAGATGTCCGACGCTGAAGTTTGGCAACTGATATTTGCACCTGGTTTTTCAACCGCAGAAGCGGTGACGGATGTTTCGGGTCGTGGTGTTGGTATGGATGTTGTGAAGCGAAATATTGCGTCACTGAATGGCACGGTGGAGATCGAGTCCTCCGAGGGCAACGGGATGAAGGTGTCTGTTCGGTTGCCGCTGACCTTGGCGATTATGGATGGTATGTCCGTTGGCGTTGGTGATGAGGTCTATATCTTGCCTTTGTCGTCGGTGGTTGAGTCATTCCAAGTCAAATCTGATGCAGTCAGTACTGTGGGTCAGGGCGCGCAGTTGGTAAAAGTGCGTGATGAATATATGCCTGTTATCGAGTTGGAGAAGGTATTCCAAGTGCCAAGATACGATTCAGATAAAGTTAGCGATATTATGGTGGTTATAGAGGCTGATAGTAGTAGAGTTGTTCTGCTGGTGGATGAACTGCTGGGGCAGCAGCAAGTCGTTGTAAAAAATCTTGAGTCAAATTACCGAAAAGTCCCCAATGTATCTGGTGCAACTATTCTTGGTGATGGTAAGGTGGCACTGATTTTGGATACCGGTGCATTGGTGCGTCGTTCACGTCACTGATTCTCTAATAGGCTGGATTTATGAATGAGTCAACTGGTATGGAAAAAATAGCTGATGAATCGAGTGCAAAGGTTTGTGAGTATTTAACTTTTCGACTTGATCGCGAGGAGTATGGTATTGATATATTGAAGGTGCAAGAAATTCGCGGATATGAGTCTCCTACTCGTATTGCAAATGCGCCATCTTTTATCAAGGGTGTTGTTAATTTGCGAGGAACAATTGTCCCGATAGTCGATATGCGGTTGAAATTTAATTGCGCAAATGCGGTATATGATGCATTTACAGTTGTTATTATTTTGAATCTTCATCAACGTATTGTTGGAATTGTTGTTGATTCAGTGAGTGATGTGATGGGCCTTGTGCCTGACCAGATGCGGGGTGCCCCAGATATTGAAAGTATCATTGATTCCGATGCAATTATTGGATTGGGTTCATTGGACGATAGGATGCTTATTCTTTTGGATATTGAGAAGCTGATGTCTAGTTTGGATATGAGCCTTGTCGCTGATGCTTGATGACCTTATCGATACCATTTCATGACCGATTCGCTGGCATTCACAACCCTCCGAGACGGTAATTCATCTGAGGCTCAAGGCAGGGAGTTCGCGTGGACTGATGCGGATTTTGATAGAGTTCAGAAGCTTATTTATCAGCGTGCCGGCATTAGTCTTCACAATGGCAAGCATGCAATGGTTTACAGCCGTTTGTCACGACGCTTGCGTGAAACCGGACATCGTAGTTTTAATGAATATTTAGGGTGGCTTGAGTCCAGTGATGGACCTGAATGGCAGGAGTTCATTAACGCTTTAACGACGAATCTGACATCCTTTTTTCGTGAGGATCATCACTTCAAAATATTTCATGAATACTTGAGGCGTCATAAGCAAAAAGGTAAATGGAAAGTGTGGTGTTGTGCGGCATCGACAGGTGAAGAGCCCTACTCCATACTGATGACGGCAATTGATGCATTGGGGACGAATCCTGGTTTGACTTTGGTTGCGAGTGACATCGATTCAAAGGTACTTGCCACGGCTGCAAACGGAATTTATCGAATTGAGAATTTAAGAAATATCAACAACGATCAATTCCGTAATTTTTTTCTGCGCGGCAAGGGATCAAATGCTGGTATGGTCAGAATCAAGCCGGAGCTACAGAAGCTGGTGGATTTTAAGATTGTGAATTTGGTTCGAGATTCTTGGCCATTTCAAGAGTTATTTGATGTGGTATTTTGTCGAAACGTCATGATTTACTTTGATGGACCGACGCAGCGTAGCGTTCTTGAACGCATTCATCGCGTCATGTCTCCTGGGGGGTTGTTGTTTGTTGGGCATGCTGAGAACTTTAGTGAGTCCCGTGACCTCTTTGTTTTGAGAGGCAAAACGGTGTATGAGCGAGCCTGAGTCTGTAGTGCTTGCCGCTTTGTGCCACATTCTTTATCTTTAGCCAATACGGTAGCCTTCTTATGAATTCACCTTCTTCCGGTTTAGGTCGAACGTCTACTCAGACAGACGACGGGCAGGGAAGAGCAAAGCTGTTGATCGGCGCGCGAGTGTCTCAGCTCGATCGCTTGAAATCGCTGCCTCGTAGTCCGGGTGAAGCCTCTTTTTTTTACGCTGACCACCATTTCCAATACGATGCGGTCAAAGTTCTGCCAGGGGAGTACTTTGTTTCTAGCGAAGACCTGATGGTGATGACAGTCTTGGGTTCATGTATTGCTGCTTGCATTTGGGATAGTCGGGTTCGCGCTGGTGGTATGAACCATTTCATGTTGCCTGATGGCGACGGCGCAGAAGGGGGGGGGCGCTATGGGTCCTATGCCATGGAGTTGCTAATTAATCATCTTTTGAAGTCGGGAGCCCGCAGGGAGTCAATGCAGGCGAAGGTTTTCGGTGGAGCCCAAGTGATGGCGGGATTCACCTCAATGAATGTTGGTGAAAGAAATACCAAGTTTGTGCTTGATTACTTGGCGACGGAGCGCATTCCTGTCGTCTCGCAGGACGTTTTGGACATTCACCCTAGAAAAGTTTGTTTTTTTCCTGCCTCTGGAAAAGCACTCGTCAAACGATTGGCGCACGCTCATCCTGAGACTCTTGCGGTAGAAGAGCGCAAAGGAAACGCTGCGACAGTTGTTAGGTCGACTTCCGGTGGTTCAGTTGATTTGTTTTGAGAGGTGTTGGTGAAGAAAATTCGTGTTTTGGTTGTTGATGACTCTGCGCTGGTTCGAAGTCTGCTCTCTGAAATAATCAATCGCCAGGTTGATATGGAGTGTGTTGGCGTAGCCAATGATCCTTTGATGGCGAGAGAGATGATCCGGGAGCTCAATCCAGATGTCATCACTCTGGATATCGAAATGCCGCGTATGGATGGCCTTGATTTCTTGGCCCGTTTGATGCGACTGCGGCCAACTCCGGTGGTGATGATTTCTACTCTAACCGAACGTGGCGCTGAGGCAACAATGAAAGCGCTGGAGTTAGGTGCGGTGGACTTTGTTTCAAAACCCAGAATTGGTGTGGTGGATGGTCTCAGTGATTTATCTGATCAAATTGTTGAGAAGGTGCGTGTTGCGGCAAAGGCCAATGTGCGACGTGTCACCGTTTCGCCGTCAGGTGAAGTGACTGCTCCTCGAGAGCGAGCGTTGGTAGTGCCGTCTATTGGTGCTGTAAAGACTAGCTTTTCTACCGAGAAGCTGGTCTTTATAGGTGCTTCAACGGGGGGGACAGAGGCGATCAAAGACATCTTGATCAGGTTACCCGCCGACTTTCCAGCAGTGGTGGTTACCCAGCATATGCCCCCTGGTTTTACCAAGACTTTTGCAGCCCGTTTAAACGGATTGAGTAAGTTGGCTGTGCAAGAGGCGGTCAATGGTGAGAGACTTTTGCCTGGACATGCCTACATCGCGCCGGGAGGATTGCAATTTCGTGTTGATCGAAGTGGTGCCAATTATCTGGCGGTCGTGGAGGACAGTGAACCAGTCAATCGGCATAAACCGTCAGTGGAGGTGTTGTTTAAGTCAGCAGCAAAAGTTGTCGGGCGTAATGCTTATGGTGTGATGCTGACTGGCATGGGGAGCGACGGGGCCAAGGCATTACGAGAGATGAAAGACGCTGGGAGTTACAACTATGTTCAGGACGAAGCCTCCTGCATTGTGTTCGGCATGCCCAGGGAAGCCATTTTGCAAGGGGCTGCTGATGAGGTCTTGCCGCCAGCAGAAATTGCGCAGGCGCTCATCTTGAGGGTGAAAACAAGCCCTGATCGGTATCGTGTCTAGCGGCCATCTTTTTTTGCCGAGGAATAAAAAACTTAGGATTTTTAAGAAAAGCGCAAAAAAGCGTTGTAGAATACAAGGCTTCGCTGATCACGGTGAAGTAAAAAAGAAAGTGGCGACATGCTGCTTTCGGGATCATTAAAAACATACAGCCGATAAGCGTGGGCGTTTGAAGCGAGAGGCTCAAGTTCTTTGGAACTAAGTCTTAATTGGCTTACAAACGCTCATGAAGTAAAAAAGATGTGAAATTCAGAAATGAAGTTCACGTTGATTCCAATTTATGAGTTGCATAGAAATGTGCAAAAAATTCAAGATCGAACTATAGAGTTTGATCCTGGCTCAGATTGAACGCTGGCGGCATGCCTTACACATGCAAGTCGAACGGCAGCACGGGAGCAATCCTGGTGGCGAGTGGCGAACGGGTGAGTAATATATCGGAACGTGCCCAGTCGTGGGGGATAACGCAGCGAAAGCTGTGCTAATACCGCATACGATCCATGGATGAAAGCGGGGGATCGCAAGACCTCGCGCGATTGGAGCGGCCGATATCAGATTAGCTAGTTGGTGAGGTAAAGGCTCACCAAGGCGACGATCTGTAGCTGGTCTGAGAGGACGACCAGCCACACTGGAACTGAGACACGGTCCAGACTCCTACGGGAGGCAGCAGTGGGGAATTTTGGACAATGGGCGCAAGCCTGATCCAGCAATGCCGCGTGCAGGATGAAGGCCTTCGGGTTGTAAACTGCTTTTGTACGGAGCGAAAAGGCTTCTCCTAATACGAGGGGCTCATGACGGTACCGTAAGAATAAGCACCGGCTAACTACGTGCCAGCAGCCGCGGTAATACGTAGGGTGCGAGCGTTAATCGGAATTACTGGGCGTAAAGCGTGCGCAGGCGGTTTTGTAAGACAGATGTGAAATCCCCGGGCTCAACCTGGGACCTGCATTTGTGACTGCAAGGCTAGAGTACGGTAGAGGGGGATGGAATTCCGCGTGTAGCAGTGAAATGCGTAGATATGCGGAGGAACACCGATGGCGAAGGCAATCCCCTGGACCTGTACTGACGCTCATGCACGAAAGCGTGGGGAGCAAACAGGATTAGATACCCTGGTAGTCCACGCCCTAAACGATGTCAACTGGTTGTTGGGTCTTTACTGACTCAGTAACGAAGCTAACGCGTGAAGTTGACCGCCTGGGGAGTACGGCCGCAAGGTTGAAACTCAAAGGAATTGACGGGGACCCGCACAAGCGGTGGATGATGTGGTTTAATTCGATGCAAC